>CAWJAP010000030.1:0-79353 GCA_963840865.1 Vicinamibacterales bacterium | reverse complement strand
GTTCGAGGATCTCGTCGACGGTGTGGCGATGGACATCGGGGCCCCCCGCTACAAGACCTTCGGGGAGCTCTATCAGGTACCTGCTACCGCGTGGCCTCCACCGTCGGTCTCGTCTGCGTCCAGATCTTCGGGTGCCACGAGGCCGACTCGCGCGACTACGCGGTCGATCTCGGCGTGGCCCTGCAGCTGACGAACATCCTGCGCGACGTGGGCGTGGACCTCGAGCGCGGGCATCTTTACATCCCCCTCGACGAGCTCGAGGCCGCGGGTGTAGCGGAGGGCTCCTTCGAACCGAGCCGCGATCCGCTCCGGTGAAGGCGCTGCTCGCGCGACAGGCCGAGCGCGCGCACGACTTCTACCGGCGCGCGACGCGCACGCTGCCGAGGACCGAAGCGCGCAAGTTGATTGCGGCCGAGATCATGTCGGGCATCTACCAGGCCATCCTCGCCGAGATCGAGCGCCGCGACTTCGATGTCTTCAGCGAGATCGTCCGCATTCCGCGGCCCCGGCGGGCGCTCATCGCCATCCGGACGTGGAGCCGGATGATGTTCGGGATTCGAGCCACGCTCCAGGACGCTGCCCGCGAGGTATCGCGGCGCTTCGGCGGACCGCTCAACTTGACGAGCTGACTCGAACTGCGCGACGAGCCGGACGATTGGTGTTTCAGCTGATCGAGTTGGCTGGACTGACAACGTCGGCCATGACCAACCGTCGCAGCTCGCCTTCTGTCGTTCGTGGCTCGTCGCTCGTAGCTCGTAGCTTACATGCCTTCGGTCATTGTCATCGGCGGCGGCTTTGCCGGGCTGTCCGCGGGAGTGGAGCTTGCGCGCGCCGGCTGGCGTGTCCTGCTGCTGGAAGCGCGGGAAAACTGGGTGGCCGCGCCGGCACCCACGTGGACCGAGAGACCGGCGACACGGTGGACAACGGCCAGCACGTGCTCGCCGGCTGCTACCGCGAGACGTTCCGGTTTCTCGAGACGATTGGCGCCTCGCGCCATGTAGCGCTGCAACCGCGGCTCGAGGTCGGGTTCGTCGATCGGCTGGGCCGCGAGTCGGTGCTCGCATGCCCGGCCCTGCCTTCGCCGTGGCATCTCGCCGCCGGCATCCTGGGCTGGACCGGCGTCGGCTGGCGCGATCGGCTGGCCCTGCGCCACCTGCTCCCGGTGCTGAGGAAGTCTCGCGGCGCGAGCGTTCCCGCGCCCGACGAGACCGTCGATCGCTGGCTTCGCCGCATCGGGCAGACCGATCGCCTCGTCGAGATGCTTTGGGAGCCTCTGGCGGTCGCGGCGCTCAATCAACCGATTGCGGCGGCCCGCGCGACGCCCTTCGTCCGGGTCCTGTCCGACATGCTCGGCGGTCCGTCCGCGCAACGCCGCGCTCGGACTCCCGTCGATGCCGCTCGACCAGATGTATGCGGATCCGGCGAGGCGCTACATCGAGGCGCGTGGCGGCGAGATTCGAACGCAACGCGCTCGCCAGGCTCACCGTGAACGGTGCCGGGTGGCGAGCGTCGACGTCAGGGGCGTACCCGTTCCCCTTCCCGACGCGTCGTGGCGGCCGTGGCCTGGCACGCGCTACCGGCCTTGATCCGCGACGCAGGACGAGGCGCTCGCCGGCCTTCTGAACGACGCTGCCCGGACCGCCGGCATCTCCCATCGTCACGGCGAACCTCTGGCCGGATTGCGCCCGTCAGCCCTCGCGCAGTTCGTGGGGTTGCCCGGCCGCGTCATGCAGTGGGTGTTCGATACGTCGCGTCTGCAGCGCCAGGCCATGAAGGGCTCGAGCGATGCACCCGAACGTGGCAGTCAGACACTCGCTCGTCTCGAGCGGCGCCGACTCGGTCTTGCGGGAGACGAACGAGGCGCTCATCGCGCTGGCACTCGAAGAAGCTGCGAGCGGCTCTTCCCGCAGCGCGCGAGGCCCGGCTGCTCCGGCCACCGTCGTCCGCGAGCCGCAAGCGTCGTTTTCCCTGGCGCCCGGCCAGCCATCGCGGCCGGCGACCCGGACCGTCGTTCCAAACCTTGTCCTCGCCGGAGACTGGGTCGACACGGGCCTGCCTGCCACCATCGAGGGTGCCGTCCTCAGCGGCCGCTGGGCCGCGGAAGCGCTGCCTTCCGGTTGATCACCGCAGGAGGGCGGGCTTCAGTCCCGCCGTCTCGTGAGCACCCTCGACCCGGGCCGAGTGCGCCGGGCCGTCTGGCGGGCTGAAGCCTCGCGCGACATGAGCCGGGAGGCGCCTCGCCTATACTGTTGGGCACGCGTTTGGGCTCGCGAGATCAGCCCGTGTGAGGTTCCAGAATCACCATGACGACGGTTGCAACATCGAAGGTGCATGAGCTGCTGGGAGCCGATGCCGATGCGCTGCTCAGCTATCAGGCCAAGGGCTTCGACAGAGTGACTGTGCACCTGCCTGGGCCCGACTTCGTCAGCCGCGTCCTCGCCTTCACGGACCGCTCGCCGCAGGTCATGCGGAACTTCCAGTCGCTCCTGAACACGGGACGTCTGGCCGGCACCGGCTACGTCTCGATCCTGCCTGTCGATCAGGGCATCGAGCACTCGGCCGGCGCCAGCTTCGCGCCGAATCCGATCTACTTCGATCCCGAGAACATCGTGAAGCTCGCCATCGAAGGCGGCTGCAACGCGTCGCCTCGACGCTCGGCGTGCTCGGCGTCTGCTCGCGCAGGTACGCCCACCGCATCCCGTTCATCGTCAAGCTGAATCACAACGAGTTCCTCTGGTATCCGAACCGCTACGACCAGATGATGTTCGCCAGCGTCGAGCAGGCGTTCGACATGGGCGCGGCGGCCGTCGGCGCGACCATCTACTTCGGCTCCGACGAGTCGACGCGCCAGATGCAGGAAGTGTCCGAAGCGTTCGAGCACGCGCACGAGCTCGGTCTCGTCACCGTGCTGTGGTGCTACATGCGCAACCCCGCGTTCAAGACCGAGAAGGCCGACTTCACCTGCCGCCGACCTCACCGGGCAGGCGAACCATCTCGGGGTCACGATCGAGGCCGACATCATCAAGCAGAAGATGCCGAAGAACAACGGCGGCTACAACGCGCTCAAGTTCGGCAAGACCGACAAGGCGTGTACAGCGATCTGACGCCCGGCGATCATCCCATCGAGCTGACGCGCTACCAGGTGGCCAACTGCTACATGGGCCGCATCGGCCTGATCAACTCCGGCGGCGCCAGCGGCGCGAACGATCTCGCCGATGCCGTGCGCACCGCCGTCATCAACAAGCGCGCCGGCGGGATGGGCCTCATCAGCGGCCGCAAGGCGTTCCAGCGGCCGATGGCGGAAGGCGTGCAGATCCTGAACCTGATTCAGGATGTGTACCTGGACCCGTCGATCACCGATTGCCTGACGGGGACGGCATGTCGATACTCAAGGTCGCGCGCATGGGGCATCCTGTGCTCCGGCAGAAGGCGCGCGCGCTCGATCCGACGGAAGTCCGGACCCCCGGCTTCCAGAAGCTGATCGACGACATGATCGAGACGATGGTCGAATACGAGGGGATCGGGCTCGCGGCGCCGCAGGTGCACGAGTCGGTCCGCCTCTTCGTCGCCGGTATCGAGGGCCCCGGCGACGACCTCGAAGATCGTTCCCTTCGTGAACGCCGTGATTACGCCGATCGGCGACGAGCAGACCGACGACTGGGAAGGCTGCCTCAGCATCCCGGACCTGCGTGGCCGCGTCGCCGCGCGCGCGCGACGTGGTCGTCAACGCGCTCGATCGCCGCGGCAAGCCTTTCGAGATGACGCTCCGCAACTATCCGGCGCGCGTCGTCCAGCACGAGACCGATCATCTCGACGGCGTGCTCTTCCTCGACCGCATGACGACGCTCGAGTCGCTCGCCTTCCTCGAAGAGTTCCAGCGCTACGGACGGGAACCGAGGGACTGACGTGGCGAGTGCGCTCCCCCGAACCGGGCTCGCGCTCCAGTCGGGAGGCCCACAGGTCACGCTGCGCAACGCGCCCGCGCTCGCCTACGACGGCGCGATTGCCGCCGCGCGCACCTGCTATGCGCCACGCGTGATTGGGGCGCACGAGATTACCGAGAAGCAGCGCGAGACCATCGGCAAGCTCACCTTCGAAGCCGGCCATCATACGGTCTATCAGCACGCGACGTTCGAGTTCGGGCTCGAGAACGTCTCGCGGCAGTTCGTGTGGAGCGCGCTTCACAGCTATCCGTTCTACAACTCGGAGCAGCAGAGCCAGCGGTACGTGAAGCTGGGCGAGCCGCGCGCCTACGTGCCATCGCAACTCACGGGCGAGGCGCTCGCCGTCTACGAGGGCGCGATCGTCGCTGCGTGGCAGAGCTATGCGACGCTCTCGGCGCTGCTCAAGGACGAGACCTTCCGGATCCTCAAAGAGCTGCGGCATGTCACGCCGAAGGCCAGCGCCGATCGCTTGAAGGCGCTCGAGAAGGAAGCCGAGAAGAAAGCCATCGAGACGGCACGCTACGTCGTCCCGGTCGCAGCCTTCACCGCGATGGTGCACACGATTTCGGGCATCACGCTGTACCGGCTGCTGCGCATGGCGCGCGCGTCCGACACGCCGCACGAGGCCCGAGCCGTGGTGGAGGCGATGGTGGCGGCGGTGCGGGCCCAGGATGCCGCGTTCATCGAGCGCCTCGATGTCATCGGGCTCGAGGCCGACGAGGTGGTCGAAGGCCAATTCCCTCGGCCGCAGGCCGGCGGCGATGCGTTCGCCGAACGGTTCGACCGCAGCATGAACGGCCGGGTGGCGGTGTTGGTGGATGCGCCGGGCAATGCCGAAGAGGTGATTGCCGAGGCCGTTCGCACGGTGTTCGGTGCCAGCGAGTCGGATCTCCCCGACTGACGAAGCCCTCGACCGCGTGCTCAACCCGGCGCGGAATCCCTATCGGCTCGACACGCTCAACGTGGCCTACCACTCGCCGCTGATGCGGGCACTGCAACATGCGAGCTACACGTTCCGCAAGCGGTTGAGCCACACCGCCGATTCGCAGGATCAACGGCATCGCATGGTGCCCGGATCCCGCCCTCTGCTTGCCTTCTCCGACACGTCTCGCCCCGACTACGTGACGCCGCGGATGATCCGCACCAATCCTGCGGCGCTCGCCGAGTACGAATCGGCCATGCAGCGCGCCTGGGACGCGAAGAACCGGCTTCTCGCGCTGGGTGTGCCGCTCGAGTTCGCGCTCTATCTGCTCCCGAACGCCAAGGTCATCCGCTTCATCGAATCGGGGCCGCTCATCGCGCTGCTGCACAAGTGGACGATGCGCACCTGCTTCAACGCGCAGGAGGAGATCTACGACGCCTCGATGGAGGAGGTCGCCGAGCTCCGCGCCAGGCATCCCCGGCTCGCCCGCTTCATCGGCCCCCCGTGCGTCGTCCGCAACGGCCTCGTGTCGCCACGGTGCACCGAAGGGACGAAATTCTGCGGCGTCCCCGTGTGGCGGGACTTTCCGAACGCCCAAAGACGCTTGTAGTGCCGAATGACGAGTGACGAATGACGAATGGGTCGGTCGCAGGCCTGTGCGCGCCTGCACGCGCGTCGGTGCCAACAGCTGGCCGCCGTTACGAGCCGTGATTCGTCATTCGTCGTTTGTCACTCGTCATTCCCATGACCTTTCACTTCACCAAGCAGGTCGAGGTACGGTTCCGCGATTGCGACCCGATGGGGCACGTCAACAATGCCGTCTATGCCACGTACTTCGAGATCGCGCGGTCGGCTTACTGGCGCGAGGCGCTGGGATACACGAGCCTCGATGACTGCCCGTTCATCATCGCGCGCATCGAATGCAACTACCGCTCACAGGCGTCGGCTGGGCGACCGGCTCGACGTGCGCGCTCGCATCGGCCACATCGGTAACTCGTCGTTCGCGTTCGACTACCAGGTCGTGGAGGCATCGGACGGGCGCCTCGTGGCCGATGGCCGATCCGTGCAGGTGATGTTCGACTACGAGGCGCAGCGGTCGCGTCCCGTGCCTGCCGACTTCAAGGCGCGCGTCGCGAATTTCGAGGCGTGAAGACCGCAGCCGGTCGAATAGGCCGCGGCACGAAGCCTGAGGGCTCGCTATGGGCGACGAGCTGGAATGGTCATGACTGGCGATAAACATCTATAAACAAAGCGCTTACGCGCGTACGGCGGCTGGCGGGACGGACGAGGGCCGCCGCGTGGCCGGGTTTGTACTTGACAGCTTTGTGAAAGATTTCACATAATCTCTTCCGGGATTTCGAACGCCTGTTCAATACCCTCAAGCCGGTGGCGCGGATGACCATGAGCGCAACCGGCTGGCGAGCCTCAATGCAGTTTCGAGCCCGCCTGGTCATCATTCTCCTCACAATTTCGCATCCGCTAGTCTCGTTCGGAATCCCCACTTTCTTTTCCGAGGGGTTCGCACGCCTCGAAGCGGTGGCGACCGCTGGACAGGAGCCGGTGACCGCGGACTGGATTGCCCGGCAGATCGATACTCGGGACACGGGGCGCGATTCGCGGCTCGAGATGCAGATGCGGTTGTTCGACCGCCAGAACCGCAAGCGCGAGCGGACGCTGACCGTCATCGGCCTCGACGGGACCGCCAATCCTGCCTCCGGCGGCATCGCCGACCGGACGCTCGTTCGGTTCACCTACCCAAACGACATCGCCGGCACGTCCTTCCTGGTGTGGGAACGCCCGTCGGGCGACGATGACCGGTTCCTGTTCCTGCCCGCGCTCGGCCGCATCCGCCGCATCTCCGGAGCGGAGCGGCAGGAGAGCTTCGTCGGCAGCGACTTCACGTTCGAGGACATTGGCGGCCGCGCGCTCGAGGACTACAGCTATTCGCTCCTCGAGACCGAGGCCGCCTGGCTGGCCCTGACAAGACCAGGCACGCGGCGTGGCGGCTCGAGTCGCGAGCCAAGGACTCGGCGGCCGCGTTTCCCAGGGTCGTGTCCCTCGTGCGCAAGGACAACTTCGTCGTCGTCGAAGCCGATATCTTCAACCGACGGAACGAGCGTGCGAAGTCGTATCGCGTCGGCCGCCTCGACCGCGTCCAGGGAATCTGGACGGTCTTCGACATGACGATGGCGACCGAGGCCGACCGCACGCGAACCGAGCTGGCCGTCACCTCGGCGCGCTACAACACGGGACTGAAGGAACACGACTTCTCGCGACGGGAGCTCGAGCGGAGCGCCCGATAGCTGCGGACACGGCCTGACGAACATCGGCGGCGGCCGAGCCCCGGACAACTTCTGACAGGGTCGATCTCGCGAGCACGCGGCTTGCCGCCATCATCTATCGCTGGCGCCTTGTTCTGAGCCTGACATCGTGCTCGGCGCACTGGCGCTCTCGCCGCGGGCCGAGTTCACCCGCATCGACAACGACATCACGGCGTGGTTCCTGAAGTCGGACCCGGTCTACCAGGACTACGACCGCCTGCGTCAGGAATTCACCGGCTCCCGCACCCTCATCGTGGCGCTCGAGGGCCGCGACGTCGTGTCGGAGCGTGGGCTCGACGCGCTGCGCCGCATCACCGCCGACATTGAAGACATTCGCGCTCGTCCAGCGAGTCAACAGCCTCGCCACGGCCACGATTGTCGAGGCGGTGGGAGCCGAGGACGACCGCGGCATCGAGGTGACGCCGCTCGTCCCGTCGGCCGGCCCGATCGATGCGGCCGTCGTCAAGGCACGAGCGCTCGACGATCCACTCGTTCGGGGTGACCTCATTTCACCGGATGGGACCGCGGTCTCGCTTCTGATCAACTTCGACGAAGAAGGCATCGATGCCGTCCGCGCCGAGACCATCGAAGCCGTCAAGGCGGCGGTCCAGCGGCACCTGCCGTCCGGCATCGCCGCCCACTACAACGGCAGCCTGGAGATCAGCGAAACCTACAACCGGGTCACTATCGCCAACACGAAGAAGTTCACGGCTCCCATCCTGGTGCTCACGCTGCTCGCGCTCTACGCGATGTTCCGCTCGTGGCGCGTGACGCTGCTGACCATGTTCGCGGTGCTCGTGAGCGTGCTCTGGACGCTGGGCCTCTATTCGCTGATGGGGTTCACGTTCAACGTGCTCACCGGGATGCTCGTCCCACTCGTCGTGGTGCTTGCGATCGCCGACGATGTGCACATCGTCCAGCACTTCAACGAGACGATCCGCGAACACGGCGACAAGGCCGAGGCGTTCAAGCGCACGGTCGCGCATCTCGGGCTGCCGCTGCTCGCGGCAAGCGGCACCACGGCGCTCGGCATGCTGTCGCTGGCGACGAGCCAGGTCAACGCCGTCCGATCCTTTGGCATCGGCGCGGGCGTTGGCGTGATGGTCGACTTCGCCATCTCGCTGGTGCTCGTGCCGACGCTGTTGACGTTCGCGAAGCCCATGCCGCTGCCGCCGCCGCAGGAGCGCTGGCTGCTCGAGCCCATGCGCCGCGTGGCGCGGCTGTCATGCCGGCGTCCGGCGCAGGTCATGATCGTGGCCACGCTGGTCGCGGTCTTTGCCATCGTCGGCCTCACGCGGCTGCGCGTCGACACGAATCACATCAACTTCTTCGCGGCGACACATCCGCTGTCCCGGTCC
This sequence comes from Vicinamibacterales bacterium, assembly GCA_963840865.1. Classification (GTDB taxonomy): domain Bacteria; phylum Acidobacteriota; class Vicinamibacteria; order Vicinamibacterales; family Vicinamibacteraceae; genus CAWJAP01. Next base: position 70,808 of record CAWJAP010000030.1, on the reverse strand, counting down.
GCTGCCGTCATCGATCAGCGCCTGTCCGGCGTCTACGGGTTCCAGGTGTTCTTCGAGGGCGCCCCGGATTCGATGCGCGACCCGGCGATCCTCGCGCGGATGGAGCGGTTCGGCAAGGGCCTGGGCAGCTCCCCAACGTGCGCAAGGTCGTCTCGCTCGCGGACTACGTGAAGCGCGTCAATCGTGAGCTGAGCGACGGCGATCGGGCCGCCTCGGTCGTTCCCGCCTCGCGCGAATTGATCGCCCAGGAGCTGCTCGTCTTCTCGTTGTCCGACGCGGGGCGGCGCGAGCTGGAGCACGTCGCGGCGAGCGACTTCTCGAACGCGCAGATGTCGGTCAGGATGGCGTCGATGAGCTCGGATGTCGTCTTCGAGCAGGTCCTGCGGGCGCAGGAGATGGCGAGCGTCGCGTTTCGGAATTCGGGTGTGACCGCGACGGTGACCGGGTCGGGACGGTTGTTCGCGCAGCTCGATCACTACCTCGTGATGTCGCAGTTGAGCAGCTTTGCCACGGCGTTCATCACGGTCTTCGCGGTCATCTTCCTGATCTTCCGGTCGTTCAAGTTCGGCGTGCTCGCCATCGTGCCGAACCTCTTTCCCGTGGTCGTCGTGCTCGGCTTCATGGGCTGGCTCGACATCTCGATGAACGTGGCGACGGTGATGCTCGCGAGCGTGGCGCTCGGCGTCGTCGACGATGACACGATCCATTTCATCAGCCGCTACCGTCGCGAGGTCGCCGCGGGGCGCGACACCGACACGGCGATCGAGCAGGCGACGACGCACGAAGGGCGCGCGGCGATCACGACGGCGTTCATCAACAGCTGCGCGTTTGCCGTGCTCTTGACCTCGGAATACAAGCCCACGGCCTGGTTCGGCGGCTTGCTGGCGATTACGATGATCGTCGCGTTCCTCGCCGAGGTCTTCATCCTCCCTGCCGTCATCAAACTCGCGCCACGGGTCTTTTCGGCCGAGCGCATTCGTGGCGAGGCCGAGGCCGGCGCCGCCCCCGCGTGAATCCGGAGTTCGCTTGTTGAGGATGTGGGGCAGGCCTTCAGGCCTGCGGGGCCCGCTCGGAGGCAGGGCCGAAGCCCTCCGCCACCGGAGCGGCCACGGGAGGCGTGCCGCGGGCCTCTTCGCGCTCGTCTCGCTGCTCGTTTGTCCGCGCGTCGTGACGGCGCAGCAGGGGGTTGTCGATGGGCACGCCTCGGTGACGATCGATCACCTGCCGAATGCCGCTGACGCGACCGAGCTCAGAGCGCGCGTCTTCGCCGAGCGAGGCTTCGAAATCGGCGACCGCGTCCGCGTCCGGCTGTCGGGCTGGGTGGAGGGGCTGCTCGCCGATCGACGCGGCCAGGTCCGCGACGGTGTGGCGCTGCCGCACGAGGCCTACGTCGACGTGCGGGCCGGTCAGTTCGATCTTCGGGCAGGGCTTGCGACCACGGTCTGGGGACGCTTCGACGAAATCCAGCCCACCGACGTCATCAATCCGCTCGACATCTCACGCTTCGTCTTCGAGGGACGCGGCGCCGCGCGGCTGCCGGTGCTCCAGACCAAGGTGCGGTGGTTCGCCAACGAAGCGACCACCGTCGAAGGCGTCTGGGTACCGCTCTTCCGCCGCGGACGCTTCGACGCGCTCGACGAGCCCACTTCGCCGTTCAACATCCTCGCGGACGTGGATCCGTGTTCCGGCCCGTTCGTTTGTGCGGCCACCGCGCCGCAGCGCGAGACGCCGCCACGGACGCTCGGCAGCTCGCAGGGCGGGCTTCGGGTGAGCACGACGACGCGTCAGGTCGATTGGTCGGTGTCGGCCTACCGCGGGATTCAGCCGTTCGGGGTCGTCGAGGTTCACGTGTCGCCGCTCGCCGTCTTCCCGCCGCTCGTGACGCTCGTCGAATCGTTCCCGCGCTTCACGATGATCGGGGCCGACTTCGAGACGGCCCGCGGATTGTGGACGGTGCGTGGGGAGATGGCCGCGCGGGTGGACGATACGCTCACTGCTGCGGCGCCCGCGGGGGCGACGTCGCCGGCGCCGCTGATTGAGGAGGGCCGCAGCTGGCAGGGAGGGGTCGGCGCGGATCGAAAGGCCGGCAGCTATCGACTGAACGCGTCGGTGATTGTCGACAATCGCGATGCGCGAACGTTCGGAGATACCGACGTGAGCCTGGTTGGCGGCGGCGAGCGCTCGTTTTCGCGCGACACGATCCGGGTCCGCGTCTTCGGCTTGTGGAACGTCTCGGATGCCTCGGGCTTTGCGCGAACGATCGTCGCCTGGAATCTGCGTGAGAACATGTGGCTCGAAAGCTCGGTCGGCTGGTTCCTCGGTGAGGGCGACGATGCGTTCTCGCGGTTCTCGACCCGCGATTTCGTCTACCTTCGCTTGAAGGCCTTCTTCTGACGACACGGCTCGGCGGTTCGAGCACGTCGACTCAGAGAAGACTTGTCCGGGCGGCCGTGCTCAGGGCGAGCGCCGTCCACTCGCAGGCGGGGAGTCTCCTGCCGGATCGGTGGGCGGTGGTGGCGTCAGGCTCGAGTGCGCCGGAGAAACTGGGTTGCCCGTTCTGGTCACGACGCCAGACGCTTCGCTGCCGCGGCGTTCCCGGTACTGCTTACGCTGATCCGGCGTCAGAACGCGCTCGACCGCGGCATCGGCCTCATCGCGTTCGAGCTCGACGCGCCGGCGCGTACCTGTCAAGGATGACGTGCAGGGCGTGGTGGCGCGTGTCGTAAATCGCTTCGATTTGCTTCCGCTGCGTGTCGCTGAGCCTCAACTCCTCCGCCAGTTCAGGCGCGAGTTTGGGCGGCTCCACGAACAGCTCCACCGGATGGGACGAATCCGTGGATTCTGCAGCCGGACCCGCGAGCGAGCTGTCCCAGAAAGCGCCGCCTCCGACACCCGCGTGAGGATTGCTGCTGCGATCGACAGCGGGCACGAGCGGCTCGGCTGGCATGGTCACGGGAACACGCGTCGGCCGAGGTCCCGGATCGCGGCGCGGGGCCGACCCGCCCGAGCGCCGCACCGTCGATTCGGTCCAAACGGAAGTCGGAACTTCCGCGGGAGCCACAACCGGCGGCGCGGCGGGTCGCAGGCCGAGATCGGGCACGTGTTGGCCCAAAACGATCAGGGTCAGGGCGGCGGCCGCGGAAAGCAGTCGGACGCCTCGCCTGCGCCAGCACGTCTCGCGATGCCACGCCGAGGCCAAGTCCGACCAGCCGGGCGGCGCTGGCAGCGGTGGACCACCCAGCGATTGGCCTGCGGGTCGGCGTTCGGCCTCCCGCGCAAGCCGCGCGTCGAGCCGCTCGGCAAAGCCCGCGGGCGGCCGGCACTCGATCTGAAGGGCGAGCAGGCGCCTCACCTCGTGCTGCGTCTGGTACTCGTCGCGGCACGGCGCACATCGGGCGAGATGCCCGCGCAAGAGCGCTCTCGCCTCGGCGGGCAGCGTTTCATCGTCGACTGTGCGCCTGATCAGCCTGCGGGCGCGCCTGCAGATCAGCATGATGCTCCCCGGCTCATTCCGTCAGCGTCGAGCTGTGGTTCCATTCCGGTAGACGAGGGAATCCGCCCCTGGTCCTCGCGCACCGCGCGATCGCCGGGGCCGGTCGGCGGCGCCCGATGCAACCACTCACGCAGCATTGGTCTCAGGCGGCGCCGCGCACGGAAAACACGCGACTCGATGGTTCCAATCGGGACGTTCAGGACCGCCGCGATCTCGTGGTACTCGAACCCCTGCACATCCTTGAGCGTCAAGGCCACGCGCCAGTCGTCGGGCAGCATGGCAAGCGCGCGCACGATGGCCTGACGGCGCGACAGCGTGGTTTCGACGTCGCTGCTCGCCGCGGGCGCGCTGGCCACCGAGCGCTCGGCGTCGCCCGAGAACTCGACGCCCTGCGGGCGGCGCCGCTCATCCGCACGGTATGTGCGCACGGCGTTGACCGCGATCCGTGTGAGCCACGTGCGGAACGCGCTCTCCCGACGAAAGCGTCCGATCGCGTTATAGGCGCGGACGAACGTCTCCTGCGTGAGATCGTCGGCGTCCCGCTCGTCACCGGTCAGCGTGCGAATCAGTGTGTAGATTTGCCCGCGGTATCTCCGTACCAGCTCGTCGAATGCCTCCCGAGACCCGGCAATCGCGCACTCCACCACCCCTTCGTCATCCACGCCACGGCTCGTTTCGCGAAGCGGTGGGTCCGGCGGCGCCGGGGCCACGGCTCCAGACGGCAGGCAACTCGATTAGATTAGACCAGCGGCGCCCAGATCTTCTTCCCGTTCTTCAGAAGCTGAGGCGAACGCGCACCCGCACCGTAGAGCCCCCGAGATCGGTATCTCCCAAGGCCCGCGAAACGCCGCCCGTTCCCAGGCCATCCGGCACCCATCGCCGCGCCAGCTCGACGCCGAACGCCATCCGTTCACCGACCGGCACGTCCAGGCCGACGAGCACGTGGGCGCTCGAGTGGGCCTCATGCGCGCGCTCCTCCGGATGCTGCTCGTCCGTCTGCTCCCTGAAGCGCAAGACGCCCGCGCCCGCTGCGACGATCGGCACGAGCTTGACGCCCCGGCGCCCGCCGAGCGCGAGCGCTGGCCAGCGGAAGCCACCGCTGAACTCGATCGGGTTCAGCGAAATTGACACGGGGATGCCGAGCGGGACGATCTGGCCGTCGACGAGCGCGACCCGCTGGCCCTGGGAGCCGAAGAAACTGATGTCTGCGCGGGCGAAGAGACCGCTGCCGAACGTCAGCTCGACGCCGGCGCCCCACACGAGGCCGGACGATCGGCCGAGAATTGCTGCGAAGCTGTCGCTGGCCGATTGTGACAGACGTCCGAACAGCAGGTGCGCGCCGATCCAGACAGACCGCTGCTCGCTCCTCGGAGGCGCGGGGTTCACCTGGTCGTGCGCGAAGTGCTCGGGCGCGGACGCCTCGGGGACGCGACGAGGGGAAGTCGCCCCGACGGCCTGGTTGGAACCTGCATGAATGGTGGCGAGCTGAGGCGGCAGCGTGGTCATCGGTACGACAGCTGCAACAATGGGGGCGAGCGCGATCGCAATCCCGTGGAGATGCGCCGCAAGCCCCGGCCATGGTGCGCGTCGGCCTTGGCCCGCGGGGGCGCGACCCCTGGCGCATCCTGCTGGGATGCATCGCTGCGCGATGAATGCGGATGGGCGGATGAACGTGCGGCCACTCATCGCGTCAGCCCCAGTCCGCGTCCCCGCAGCGTCGCGGTCGGGTTGATCAGCCCGGCGCCGTATTCGGGATCGGACCCGACCGGACCGCGATCGAGGGCGAACCGCTTGATGGCCGCCTCCACCGCGCCAGGGTCGGTCACGCCGCGATGCATGATCAGCGCGGCGAGTCCCGCGACGTGCGGAGCAGCCATCGACGTCCCCTGGAGGCCGACGAACGCGAAGATGTCGTAGCGCGGGGCGCGATAACGACTGGGCGGCAGCTCCGAGGCGATCGGCCAGAGCACGGCCGCATCGGGATCGAACATCTGCTGGTAGATCAGGCCTTCGTCGCCATGACGGCGATGGTCGCCGCCGGGGGCGCTGACTTCCACGTACGGCTTGGCCGCGGAATAGTACGCGCGGTTCCCGTCGCGTCCCACCGCCCCTACGGTGATGACGCCGTCGATACTCGGCCCGTACCGGGCCGGCGTCTCGTCGTAATTGCCCTTCTCGAAGCCATTGCCGGCCGCAATTGCGACAACGGCCCCGCGCGAGACGGCGTACTGCAGCGCCTCCTCCAACACCGGTGATGGGGGACCTTCACGGCCCAGGCTCAGGTTGAGGACGCGCGCCCCGTTGTCCACCGCGTACACGATGCCTTGCGCCACCGTCGCGTCGGTGCCCAGGCTCGGTGCACCGAAGATCTCGTCCCACTCGCCGGCGAGCACCTTCACGGGCATGATGCGCGCGTTGAACGCGATCCCCGCGCCCCCGGTGCCGTTGTTCGTCAACTGCCCGATCGTGCCGGTGACGTGGGTGCCGTGCCCGTCGAGGTCGACCGGATCGGAATCTCCCCAGATGAAATCCCAGGGCGCCACGAAGCGGCCTTCGCTGGCGAGATCCGGTGCGGGGGCGAAGGGCACCGTCACACGTCCGAGCGACGGATAGAGGATTGGCCCCACTCGGAACGCCTGCGCCTCGAGCTCGAAGGTCGCCGACGTGAACGCGACTCCCGAGTCGAGGACCGCAATGACAATCGATGGATCCGCGCCGGCGCTCGTCTCCCACGCCGCTTCCATGTTGAGCAGCGGATAGTTCCATTGGTGAACGTACAACGGGTCGTTGGGGCGCCAGCGCGGATAAACCCGGTAGTCCGCTTGCGCGTACTCCACCTCCGGCGTGGCCTCGAGGGCGCCCGCGATGGCCTCGGGGATAGTGTCCGGCTCGATTTGGAGGACGTCGAATCTCGCGCCCGAGGGACGGCTCGCGAGGCGAGCGCCGATCGACCGCGCAGCTGCCGTACGGGCCGAGGGCGATGAGCCCTCTCGGAATTTCACGAGGACGCGTCCCGGCACCGCGCGACGGTTTTCTTCGGCCTCACCGTGCGCGCGCGCCTCCTCGAGCCGGGCGTGCAGTTCGGGAAGGAGTCGGCGCGTGTCCAGCTGGATGGGAGGCGGCGCGGTCGGCGCCGTCTTGATGCGGCGCGGCACCTCCGGCTGCGCTCCTGAGCCGGCGATTGTTTGTGTGGACGTCGCGTGCAGGACGAACGCCAGAAGCAACGCCGACGTCATGCGGCGCGCCGACAAACGCGGGAATGAAGGCATTGAGACCCGAGTTCACGCGCCGAGGCAGGGCGGCATCGTGGCGACGGTGCGGCACCGGCACCGGTCGCAACGCGCGTGTTTCCGCTTGAACAGACCGCAAATGACTCGAACTTATTGCCGCTCCCATCGAGATCGCGATGGTCGCGTTCGCCGGTCTCCCCTCCGTTTCCGGGGACCGATCGCGCGGATGGGTCGCGGGAGCGGCGTGGTGTAGCGTCTATGCATGCGCGTGATTGCCATCCCGGCCGACAACGCGGGACCACTCACTGGTGGCGGAACCAACAGTTACCTGGTTCCTGGCGCGCAGCCGACCCTGATCGATCCTGCCGAGCCGAGTGACGCCTTCGTCGAACGGGTTGCCGAGGCGCTCGAAGCCACGCAGCCGGGCGGGTCGCTCGCGCAGGTGCTCGTGACCCATGCGCACGCGGACCACATTGGTGGCGCCGAGGCGGTCGCCGCGCGTTGGCCGGTCGCTCGATTTGCCAAGTTCCCGTGGCCGGAGCGGGATGCTCGACATCGGGTGACGTGGTGCCCGTTGAAGGACGAGGACACCGTGCAGGTGGGCGACGGAACCGTTTGGGCCCTGCACACGCCTGGCCACGCGCCAGATCATCTGGCGTTTCTCGACATCCGATCCAGCATCCTGTTCTGCGGCGATCTGCTCGTCAACGGCGGGACCGTGACGATTCCGGTCTCACATGGCGGCGATCTCGGGCAGTATCTCCGCTCGCTCCGACGGCTGCTCGAGCTCGGGCCGCGGCGCATCTATCCGGGGCACGGTCCGCCCGTCGACAATCCGGCCGCGCTCATTCGTGGATACATCGGGCATCGGCTCGCACGCGAGCAGCAGTTCCTCGACGAGCTGGGAAGCGGTCCTGCGCTCGTCGCCGAGCTGGTGGCGCGGGTCTATCCGGATCTGGCGGAGCCGCTCCGCCCGGCGGCGGCCGACAACGTGCTCGCGCACCTGCTCAAGCTTCGACATGAGGGACGGGTCGTGTGCGAGCGTGATCGCTGGCGCCTGGCTGGGCCCGAGTGACCCGGCGCGTCCGCGCGCTCAACCCGCCGATTCGGGCGGCGTGGCGCGGGCGGCGCGAATGATGGCTTCCATTCGTTCCAGGTACGATTCGAAGGCCTTCCGCCCGGCGTGGGTGAGGCGGAATTCGGTCCGCGGCACTCGTCCATCGAACGCCTTCTGCACCGTCACGTAGCCGGCGCTTTCGAGTTTGCGCGCGTGGACGCTCAGGTTGCCGTCGCTCGCGCCGAGCACGGCCCTGAGCTGGACGAACGTCAGCGTGGGGCTGGCGGCCAGCGCGCTGACCATCCCGAGCCTGAGCGGCTCGTGGATCGCGCGATCGAGCTCGAACGGCGCACCCGATCGGCGCAGCCCTCCCGTTCGTCTTCCGCGGCTCTCCGCCATCTGCCAACTTTATCCCGCCGAGTCCTTTGTTACAATCCGGCCCGTCCCCGATTCTGTCCTTGCATCCGGGGTTCCCGAACCCTGGCGACCAAGGACAGTCCCGGGGCTGCAAGATTCGCGACGGCCGGCGTTCAGAGGGCATGAGCCGCCCGCGCGACCCGCGTTCCTACCAGATCGCCGTCCTGTTGGGGCTCCACGCCTACGCGTTCCTGTGGCTCGAGTTCGATCTCGGCTTCGCACAAGTCGTCGTGACATTCGCCACGGCACTCCTGACCCAATACGCCTGCACCCGCCTCTGGAACCTCCCGCGATTCGATCCGAAGAGCGCGTGTATCTCGGCCAACTCACTCTGTCTGCTGCTTCGCACCGACTTGCTGGCCCTCGCTGCCGTGGCCGCCGCCGTCAGCATCGCGAGCAAGTTTCTGGTCCGCGTGAACGGTAAGCACGTCTTCAACCCCACCAACTTCGGTCTCGTGGTGTTGCTGCTCGCGACCGATGCCGTCTGGGTGTCGCCGGGACAGTGGGGGAGCGTCGCGTTTCTCGCGGGGCTCATGGCGTGCCTCGGCGGACTGGTCGTCCACCGCGCGCTGCGCAGCGACGTCACGCTCGCGTTCGTGGCCGTCTACGCCGCGCTCGTGTTTGGCCGCTCGTTCTATCTGGGCGAGCCGATGGCCATCCCCATCCACCGCCTCCAGAACGGCGCCCTTCTGCTGTTCACGTTTTTCATGATCTCGGATCCGAAGACGACGCCGGATTCGAGAACCGGACGCGCGCTGTTCGGCGCGCTCGTCGCCCTCGGGGCGTTCTACGTGCAGTTCGGACTGTTCCGCACGAACGGCCTGCTGTGGTCGCTCGCGTTCTGGGCGCCCCTGGTGCCCGTGCTCGATCGGTTGATCCCGGCCGCGCGCTACGAGTGGAGCGGCGGCGGCGCCGGCCAGTCGCGCGATCGCGGCCTCGACGTCCGTCCCCAGTCCCCCGCCCATCCAGCCCAGGCCGCCGCTTGGCGGGCCCAGGGGCCCTTGACTCCCGAAAGGATCGCTCGATGAAACGCCTGGTGCTCTCTCTGAGTCTGGTCTGCGGCCTTGCCGCGATCACCCCCACCTCCGCAGAGGCATTCTGCGGGTTCTTCGTCTCGAAAGCCGATACGAAGCTGTACAACAAAGCCTCGAAGGTCGTCATCGTCCGCGACGGTGACCGCACCGTGATGACGATGGCCAACGACTTCAAGGGCGAGCTGAAGGAGTTCGCCGTCGTGATCCCGGTGCCGACGTTCCTTCAGAGGGACCAGATTCACGTCGGCGAGCAGGCGGTCATCGATCATCTCGACGCGTTCACGGCTCCTCGCCTCGTCGAGTACTACGATGAGAATCCCTGCCGCCGATTCAGAGAGGAGTCGCTGGCGATGCGGGGCGCATCACCTGCCATGCCTCGAGCCGCGGCGATGGACGCGTCCGCGAAACGCCTGGGGGTGACAATCGAGGCCACCTACACGGTCGGCGAATACGACATCCTCATTCTCGCAGCGAAGGAGAGCGCCGGTCTCGAAACCTGGCTGAGGCAGAACGGCTACAAGCTGCCGGCTGGCGCCGGTCCGGTCATCGGGAGCTATCTGAAACAGAACATGCGGTTCTTCGTCGCGAAAGTGAACATCGGCGAGCAGGCGAAGCTGGGATTCAACTACTTGCGCCCGCTGCAGGTGGCGTACGAGTCGCCCAAGTTCATGCTCCCCATCCGCCTGGGCACGCTGAACGCCGAAGGCGCTCAGGAGCTGTTCGTCTTCGCGCTGACGCGCAACGGCCGGGTCGAGACGACCAACTACCGGACGGTGAAGCTGCCGTCCGACGTCGAGGTCCCGGTGCTCGTGAAAGACGACTTCGCGAAGTTCTATCGCGCCATGTTCACGCGGCAGGTCGACAAGCACGCGATGTCGGTCGTGTTCCTCGAGTACGCGTGGGACATGGGCTGGTGCGATCCCTGCGCGGCCGATCCGCTCAGCCGAACCGAGCTGCGCAAGCTGGGCGTGTTCTGGCTCGACGAAAGCGCACCCGTCCAGCCCACGATGCGGAGACCGTTTCCGGGCGGCGGCGCGCAGGACGTCTACGTCACGCGTCTCCACGTTCGCTATGACGGAGAGCATTTCCCGGAAGACCTCGTCTTCCAGGAAACCAGCGATCGGAGCAACTTCCAGGGCCGCTACATCGTGCGACACGCCTGGACCGGGAAGGACACGTGTGACGCGGCCACGGCTTACCATGCGGAACTGGCGTCACGCGCCGAGCGCGACGCTCGGACGCTGGCGGCACTCACCGGGTGGGACGTCAACGACATCCGTCGCCGGAGCCCGAAACCGCCCGTGGTCACGCCGGACGATCAGGTCCTGGTGGCGCCGGATCTGGAAGTAGCGGCTGATACACTATCCGGCGGCATGTCCGCCGGCGAGAAGGGCTACACGAATCCTCATCTGCTGATCGTTCCCGAGGCGCTGGCCGCGCGCCTCGGAGCATCCACCCCTCCCGTTCTGATCGACACGCGGCCCGCCGAGCAGTTCGCGGCGGGCCACATCGCCGGTGCCGTTCACTTCGATCTGTTCGGCCTGAGCCTCACCGATACCGATCCGGCTCCGCTCAAGGCGTTCCTGTGGATGATCGAGCACTTGTTCGCCTCGCGCGGTGTCGCCGCGGATCGCCAGGTGGTCGTGTACGACGAGCAGTCGGGCATCCGGGCCGCGCGCGCGTTCTGGTTCCTCGAACTGTTCGGTCATCCCGACGTGAAGGTGCTCGACGGCGGCTTCAACGCATGGACCGCGGCGGGGCTGCCGGTTGCGCACGACGCCGTGGCCCCGACCGCGACCGAATGGCACGGCACGCGGCGCGGCGAGGTGATCGCGACCTGGCGCGAGGTGGCGGATCGAATCGGCCGCGACGGCTGCGTGCTCCTCGACAACCGCACCCCGGAAGAGCATCACGGCACGCTGGTGCGTGCGGCGCGGGGCGGCACGATTCCGGGGTCGATCCATCTCGAATGGACCCACAACCTCGATCCGTCGGGCCGATTCAAGCCAGCCGCCGAGCTGCGCGAGATGTACGAGAACGCCGGGATTACGCCGGATCGCGATATCGTCACCTATTGCCAGGGCGGCTATCGCGGCGCGCACGCCTATCTGGCGCTGCGCCTGATCGGTTACCGGCGCGTGCGCAACTACCTCGGCTCCTGGCGTGAATGGGGCGACCGCCTCGAGCTACCCATCGAGGTCAGGCCGCCGAGCGGCACGTAGGCGGAGAAGGCGACTCCCTCCCTCTCACCCTAGCCCTCTCCCCTTCCGGAGGAGAGGAGACTGAGGCGACGCAATGCATCCCATCATCGATTTCATCAACACGAACCGCGACCGCTATCTCGACGAGCTGAAGGAATACCTGGCCATCCCCAGCATCAGCGCCCTGCCGCAGCACGCTGCCGACGTTCGCCGCTGCGCCGAGTGGACGCGCGACGAGCTCGGTCGCATCGGTCTGACGACGTCGCGGCTCGAAGAGACGCCCGGCAATCCCGTCGTCTACGGCGAGTGGCTCGGCGCGCCCGGCGCGCCGACGATGCTCTTCTACGGACACTACGACGTTCAGCCCGTCGATCCGCTCGAGCTGTGGGAATCGCCGCCCTTCCAGGCCACCATCCGCGACGGCGAGATCTACGCGCGCGGCGCCGCGGACGACAAGGGCCAGGTCTTCATGCACTTCAAGGCCATCGAAGCGCACCTGAAGCAGTCGGGCCGCCTGCCGATCAACATCAAGGTCGTGCTCGAGGGCGAGGAGGAGGTCGGCAGCGCCAACCTCGACGACTACATCCGCAGTCACAAAGAGCAGCTGGCGGCCGACGTGGTGGTCATTTCCGATTCGCCGATGTTCGACCGGGGCGTGCCATCGATCTGCTACGGGCTGCGCGGCCTCGCGTACTACCAGATCGACGTGCGTGGCACCTCGAGCGATCTGCACTCGGGATCCTTCGGCGGCGCCGTGGCGAATCCGGCGTTCGTGCTCGCGCAGATGCTGGCGCAGGCCAAGGACAAGAGCGGCCGGATCAAGATCCCGGGCTACTACGATCGCGTGCGCGAGCTGACGCCCGAGGAGCGCGCCGAGTTCGCGCGGCTGCCGTTCAACGAGAAGAAGTACCCGCAGGGATCTGGGCGCGCCGAAGCTGTTCGGCGAGTCGGGCTACACGACGCTCGAGCGCGTGTGGGCGAGGCCGACGTTCGAGGTCAACGGATTGCTCTCGGGGTTCACCGGAGAAGGCGCGAAGACCGTCATCCCCGCGGTGGCGATGGCCAAGGTCAGCATGCGTCTCGTGCCGGATCAGGATCCGACGGAGATCGGCAATCTCTTCGAAGCGTGGATCAACAAGGTCGCGCCGAAGACGGTGGAGGTCAAACTGACGCGCATGCACGGCGGGAAGCCGTGGATGACGCAGTACGACAACCGGTTCGTCCAGGCTGCTGCGCGGGCGATCGAGAAAGGTTTCGCCGAGCGGCCGGTGCTCAATCGCGAAGGCGGGTCGATTCCGGTCGTGTCGACCTTCCAGGAGGAGCTGGGCCTGCCGTGCGTACTGTTCGGCGTCGGCCTCCCCGACGAGAACGCGCACGCGCCGAACGAGAAGCTCGATCTCTCGAACTTCCACAACGGCGTCATCGCCTCAGCGCATCTGTACGAGGAACTTGCGAAGTAGGGGTCGGGTGCGATTACCGTCTAAATGTTGTGCGGATCGGGAACATTTAGACGGATATCGCACCCGACCCCTACTTCGGCGTCCAGACGCCGGCCGGAGGCTGGTTCGGCGCGGGCGCCGGGAACGGCATCGTCTCGGGGACGATGGCGAGGCCGGTCGTGAAGACGAACGGGTATTTCGTGCCGCTCGGGAAGCGCAGCTCGACGAGGCCCGCCGTCCATCCCTTCTCAGGCTTGGCGAGCTTCGCGTCATAGACACCCGGCGAGGTCGCCTCCAGCGGTGCTGATTGATAGGCGGCCCCGATCGTCTCCAGCCGGAAGTCGCGCTGGTCAGGATTGGTGGCGGTCCACAACGTCACCGAATCGGGCTTCGTCCTGGTCTCGATGCGCAGCCGCCCGTCCTTCTCGACCTTCCACGTGAAGTCGGGCCGCGGCGTGTTCGTCAGGACGGACGAATAGAACGCCGCAACCGATTGCAGCGCGTCCGACCCTTTCAGGCTGTGGTCGGTGTTCGGGACGTACCGCAGGTGCTTCTCGCCCTTCAGATCGTCGAAGTAGAAGCGCCACGAATCGGGAAGGAAGAACTGATCGCCCGCGGAATTGACAATGTACTTCGGCATCAGCAGGCGATCCCGGTATTCATACGGGTCCTCGATGCCGAGCAGCGCCCGGTTCTGAGGCGTCTGCATCCATTTCATGATGCCCTGCTGCTCGTAGTCCTTCACCGCAGGCGCCCAGGAGCCGTACGCCTGCCAGTGATGGTTGAACGACGGCTCGACGTTGAGCACGTCGATCACGATCGGCGCAATGGCAACCACCCGGCGATCGACCGCCGCCGTCGCCCAAGTCGTCCACCCGCGCTTCGAGGCGCCGGCAACGACGAAACGGTCGACTTTACGTGCACCCTGTTCGGGCTTGCCGGAAAAGTCGGTGATCGCGTCCATGGCGCGCACGACCGACTTGGTCATGGGCAACCGCGCCGGCCACCGCTCGTCGCCCGTCCGCAAATACTTGTCCCACGTGTAGGCGATCAGGTCGTCTTCGACCCGTTCCTTGCCGTCGCCGCCGAAAACCAGCGGTTGATTGGGCACCATCCGCAACTCGGCCACGATGGACTGCGTCGTCACGGCGATGTCGGTGAGGCCGGCGTCCAGGCGTGCCGGGGGTTTCCGCCGCGAGTCTCCTCCGGTCACGAAGACGAACGCGGTCGAGTGCACCACAGTATCGGGCTTGACGATCGACAGCCAGTGCCGCCATTCGGTTTTGTCCACCTCCTTGGGCGTCAGCCAGGTTTGCGAGACCAGCTCGAGCAGATACGTCGTCTGTCCCTCGCCGGGGCGCGTCTCGATCACCGAATAGCGATAGCTCGCATCCGGCGCTTTGACGTAGCGATCCAGTGCCGTTTCGTTCGACCGCCTGGCCGCCGCCCCCTGAGTGGAGACGTTCACCGCCTGCTGCGACGCCAGAACGAGCGTCACCGCGACGCACGCAGTCCATTTCACTCGCCCCATTGACAGCTCCCGCTTCCACTCGGACCGGATTCCGATCCGGCCTCACGCTGACGACTGTAGACTCGATAGCCGGGTGACATCATAAGCCAGCTGAGCCGGAGTAAGGAGCTCGGGCGTCGTTCGCCGGATCGAGCGTCGGGGGAACACTGATGGCCTAGGCCATCGCGGCGGATAGATCACACCGGGCCGCCCTCCCCGCGATCCGGGCACCACGCCTCTCTCGCGCGCCGGCTCACCGTATCGTCGACACCCAACGTCGGCGATGGGCCGGAACGCATGCCAGAGTCGATTTCAACGCGTCGTTGCCGCCGTCTCCGACGGAGCCCTGCGGTCGTCGTGCTGACCGTCCTGGCCGGTCTGGCTCCTGGCGCTCGACCCGCGCGTGCTGAAACCGCACTCACGCCCCTCAAGCCACTGACACAGTACAACCAGGCTGTCTGGTTGACCCACGACGGACTTCCGGCGAACGGGGTCAACGCCGTCATTCAGACCCGCGACGGTTATCTCTGGCTCGGCACGGAAGCCGGCCTCGTCCGGTTCGACGGCGTCAAGTTCACGACATTCGATCGCAACAGCGCGCCGTCGCTTCGCGCAACCGACGTGCGGGCGCTGTTCGAGGATCGCGCCGGAACCCTCTGGATCGGCACCGAAGAGGGATCGGTGATCCGCGCGCGCGGCGGGAGATTCGAGAACGTTGCGCCGAATCGCCTGCGGGGTCCCGTCACCGCGTTTCACGAGGACCGCGAAGGACGCCTTTGGGTGGGTGGCGGCGACGAAGTGGCTCGCCTCGAAGGCGAGGTCTTCGTCTCGGTGGTCGGGGCACCCGGAACCGTATCGGCGTTGCACGAGGACGCGTCGGGCATGCTCTGGGTTGGGACGACCGGCCTGCAGGCACGCTTCGATGGCGACCGGATGACGGTCGTCGCCGACTCGGTGCCGCGCGTGCAGGCGTACTGCCGTGACCGCGACGGCGCGCTGTGGCTCGGGACGGCGTACGGCCTCATCAAGATGATGGGTGGAATGAGACGGCGATTCACGACGGCGAACGGGCTGCCGTCCAACAACATCCAGGCCCTCGTCGAGGATCGCACCGGCGGGCTCTGGATTGGGACCGTGGGCGGCGGACTCGCACGCATGGTCGACGGGCGTTTCACGACATTGACCGCGCGCGAAGGGCTCTCGGACGTGACGGTGACGTCACTGCTCCAGGATCGCGAGGGCAGCCTCTGGGTCGGCACACGCCAGGGCGGCCTGAACCGCTTGCGCACCGTGCCTTTCTCGTCGATCTCCCGCTACCACGGTCTCGCCGAGAACGATGTGCTGTCAGTCTTCGAGGATCGCCGCGGCCGGCTCTGGGTGGGCACCGACGGTGCGGGCCTGACCGTCTTCTCCGGCGGCGAGCACTTCACCTGGACGCAGGACGAGGGACTTCCGAGCAACGTGATCTGGACGATCGCCGACGCCGCCGACGGCAGCGTGTGGGTCGGAACGCCGCGCGGACTCGCCCGCATCCTCAATCGCACGATAACCAACTACGTCGGGCGGGCGGGCTATCCGCAGGGCGGCATTCGCGCGATTCACGAGGACAAGGCCGGAAACCTCTGGGTGGGCGGCCGCAACGGCCTGTATCGCCTCAAGGGCGAAACCTCGACCGCGTACAACCAGCTGCTCGGACTCTCTCCGAGCCACATCTCGGTCATCCGCGAGGACTCGCAGGGCACGCTCTGGATTGGCTCGCTCGAAGGGGGCCTCAGCCGCCTGAAGAACGGCTGGTTCACGAAGTACCACGACGGCCAACGGGCTGACGAGCAACGACGTCTCCGCGATTCTGTGTGACGACGGCTACGTCTGGGTGGGGACGCTCGACGGCAACCTGCATCTGGTGCGCAACGATCGCGTGCTCGCCTTGCCATCGCGCGACGCAGCCACGTCGGGGCGCGTGCTGCAGATCCTCGCCGATTCGCGCGGATCGATCTGGCTCAGCGGCCAGCGCGGCCTCACGCGCTTCGATCGGAGCGACCTGCTGAGCGTGTCGAACGGCAACCGGCCCGTCGCCTCGCCAACGCTGCTCGATCACAACGATGGCTTCGGCCGGTGGGAGTTCCATGGCGTCTCGCATTCGGCGGGCGCGCGCCGTGCCGACGGCTCACTCGTCTTCGCCAGCGCGTCGGGCGCCGTCATCGTCGATCCCACGAAGTTCACGCGGTCGTCGGTCCCCGCGCCGGTGTACGTCGAGCGCATCGTGGTGGACGGTCGCGAGATCCCGCTCGGCCAGCGGGTCGAGATTCCAGCCGGACAGAGCCGGCTCGAGATTCATTACACCGCGCTCAGCTACGGCATACCCGAGCGCGTGCGCTTCCGCTACAAGCTCGAAGGCGTCGACGAGAACTGGGTCGACGCGGACAATCGCCGTGTGGCGTACTACACCAGCGTATCGGGTGGCAGCTATCAGTTCAGCGTACGCGCGACCAACTACGAGGGGGTCTGGAACTCGAACACCTCGTCGATCGCGCTCTTCGTCCAATCGCGCTTCTGGGAAACCTGGTGGTTCTACGGCCTTGTCATCGTCGGCGGCGTGTACGGCGTGGTCGGCCTGCTGCGGCTGCGCCTCCGCCGTCACGAAGCGAAGGCGCGGATGCTCCAGCAGGTCGTCGACGAGCGGACCGCGGCCCTGTCTCAGGAGATCACGGAGCGGCAACGGATCGAGGAATCGCTGCGCCAGTCGCGTGACGAGCTCGAAGATCGCGTCGAAGAGCGGACAACCGAGCTGAGCGACGCATACGCGCAGCTGCAGCGGGACGTCGCCGAACGGCGCCGCCTCGAGGAAGAGCTCGCGCAGGTGCAGAAGCTCGAGAGCATCGGCCGCCTCGCCGGCGGCGTCGCGCACGACATCAACAACGTGCTCACGGTCGTGCTGAGCTACTCCGATCTCGTGGACGCCGGTCTCGGCCACGGGCATCCGCTGCAGTCGCAGATCCGGCAGATTCGCAAGGCCGCCGAGCGCGCGTCGAACCTCACGCACCGGCTGCTCGCCTTCGCGCGCAAGCAGGTGGTCGAGCCGCGGGTCATCAATCTGGGGGAGCTGGCGTTGAACCTCGACGGGATGCTCCATCGCCTGATCGGCGAGGACGTCGAGCTCACCACCGTGACGAGCTCCAGCCTGTGGTCCGTGAAGGCCGATCCGCACCAGATCGAGCAGGTGCTCGTGAACCTCGCCGTGAACGCGCGCGACGCCATGCCGCGCGGCGGGGCCCTGCGCATCGAGACGGCCAACGTGATCGTCGACGACATCTTCGCAAAGCTCCATCCGACGTTGAAGCCGGGCGAGTACGTGAGACTGACCGTGAACGACACCGGCATCGGCATGGACGAGCACGTCAAGCGTCACCTGTTCGAACCGTTCTTCACGACCAAGGAGCCCGGCCGCGGGACGGGGCTGGGCCTCGCGACCTGCTACGGCATCATCCAGCAGATGAACGGCACCATCTTCCCCGAGTCCGAGGTCGAACGCGGAACCACGTTCAACGTGTTCCTGCCGCGCGTGGATCTGCCGGCCGAACCGGCGCCGCGGCCGCAGCCGCTGCGCGTTCAACGCGGAACGGAGACCGTGCTCCTGGTCGAAGACGAGCCGCTCGTGCGGGAAATCGCGCGAAGCGCGCTCACCGATCACGGCTACCAGGTGCTCGAGGCCGAGAACGGCGAGGAGGCACTCACGCTGGCCAGGGGCCACCGAGGTTTCATTGCGCTGATTCTGACCGACGTGGTGATGCCGAAGCTGGGCGGACGCGAGCTCGTCGAAGCCGTTCGAGTCAGATCGTCCGGGTATCCGCGTGTTGTACATGTCGGGCTATGCCGCCTCGACGCTCGACGAGCAGGACGTCGTCGAGCCGGGCACGGGGTTCCTCCGGAAGCCCTTCGCGCTTTCCGAGATGCTGCGGAAGGTGAGAGCGGTCCTCGACGAGCCCGAGCCGCCGACTCCGACCGCCGGCGGCACGACCGAGCCGGCGACGCAGGCATAACCAGCGAAAAGCTACGAGCTACGAACTACGAGGTCCAACCAACTCCCAGCTGCAGCTCGTCGCTCGTAGCTGACAAGAAGGGCGGGTGAGGTTGCTTTCGCCCGCCTTCGACTGGCCTGCCAACGGCGCCCGACTACCCAGCGCTGACATGATCCTGGCGACGGCCGCCCTCAGCGGCCGTCGCGCCGCAGCCTTGGAGGCTCGCGGCTATTCAGTCAGCCGGCCCTGGGCGGGCCGGCTGGCCGCTCGCCGGCTGCGGTTGGCGATCCCGAGCGCTCATTGCAACCTCTGGCAGCTCGCCAGCTGCGGCGGACTCGATGATCACCGAAGGTGTTGGCTACGCGCCTAACGCAGCCCCGCGCCGTCGGCCGACGCGCCCAGCGTCGGCCGAACAGCGGCGCGGATCCAAGGGCTGCCGCGCGGCGGCTGAGGGCCGCCCGCGCCAGCTAGAACTGGAACCGCAGGCCGAAGCGGAACACGCTGCGGCGCCACGAGCGCGCTCACGTTGTTGGCGTTGGACGCACGTCTGATTGCGGCGGCGGCCGAGGACGGTGTCGCTGTTGAACAGGTTGAACACGTCCATGCTCAGATCGAGCTTCCGGTTGGCGAGCTTGATCGCTTGGCCACCCGGAAGTCGACGTTGTGGAACGTGGGATGCCGGAGCTCGCCCATCGGACCGACAAGCATGTTGATCTGGGCGACGCCGTTGGTTCGCGCCGGCGACTGCACCTCGCGTGGGAACGGATAGCCCTGCCGGCGTTGTAGAACGCCGACACATTGATGTCCCACGGCGCCGTGTAGAGACCCGCGAGCTTCACCAGCCACTTGGTGTTCGTGTAGATGTTGTCGATGCCCGCTCCGGCGGACGCCGGCGCGTACTGGAAGCCGTTCTACTTGTCCATGTTCGTCGGGTCCTCGTAGGCGGCCGGCGATTCCCAGTTCTGGATGGCGTTGTTGTAGGCGACGCTCGCGTCGACCAGCCAGCGATCCGAGTAGCGCTTCCGAGCCTGTGAGCTCGAAGCCGTTGAACTCCCGGTTGAAGTCGGGACGGTTCGCCGCGGATCTGGAGAGCGGGCAGCCGCACGGTGGGGTTGTAGTAGACCAGGGGCGGGCAGACGCCGCTCGTCGTTGGTCGGCAGTCCGGCGCGTTGTAGGTCACGGGAGCCCAGTCGGCACTCGTGAAGTCGCGCGTCCGGCGAGACGCCGTCAGCGGCGACCATGAACCGGTCGTCCCACCTGAACCGATCGTACTTGCGATAGATGTACGACGCGCCAACCGCGAGCGAGTTGCCGAGCTGTCGATCCACGCCGACGATGAACTCGCGGGTGCGCTCGTTCCTGATGTCCGGATTGACCTGGTTGATCGTCCCGGCAAAACCAGGGTTGTTCGGGATTGTAGTTCCCGCCGAAGGAGAGTCCTACGCAGCAGCGCCGCGTGAGCGTCAACTCGTTGCGCTGCGCGAACCCGTCGTTGTTCGCATCGCTCCACGGGAATCGGATGGTCGCCTCGGTGACGGGGTTCAGGATGCCCGACATGTCGCCGGGCCCGCTCTGGCCGTAGTAGATCGAGTACGACGACTTCAGAATGGTCCGCGCGTTGCCCGTGAGGTCGTAGGTGACGCCCACGCGCGGCGAGAAATCGGTCCACACGACGCCCGCGTCGGCGCCGTCGAAGCTCAAAGCCGGCAGCCACTCGGGGGCGAACGGATGCGCGCCGACCGACGCCGCCTTGACGCTGTCATCCTGCCGATCCACGCGGAAGCCGAGGTTGAGCGTCAGCTTGTCGCGGGTGAAGTTGTCCTGCAGGTAGAAGCCGTAGTTGGTCAGCGTCGCTTCGGTCAAACCGTCGCGATAGAGGTCGGCTTCAGACGAGAGGCCGCTGCGGAAGCGCGCCGTCGTGTTGCCGCCGCGGTGGATCGTTGAAACCGACGGCGTGTCACGCCACCGGAGGCCCATCTTGAATGAATGGTCGCCGCCGAGCGTCGCCGGCATGAAGTAGGTGCCTGTGAGATCCACGCTGTCGGCCGGACGATCGAACGTCTGATTGAAGTAGGAGCGCCCCCAAAGACCGGTCGAGATCTCGAACGACGGCTGAACGTCCGAGAGCGAGGGCTCCTGGAAGTCGAGCGCGAAGCCGCCGCCGACATGCGCGATCTGCAGGTCGAGGAGCAGGCGATCGTTGAAGACGTGCTGGTCGGCGAACTTGTGCGTCCACACCGGGCCGACCTGCTTCCACGCGGTCTCGATTGGGCTCAGGTCCGACACGTCGCGGGCATTGCGCACCTTGTCCGCGAAGAAGCTGTGCCAGGACGCACGGTTGCCCCTGAAGAGCAGGCCGCTGCCCTTCATGTTGTAGTTGTTGAGTGTCGTCAGGTCGGTGTCCAGACAGTCGCGGAATTCGTCCATCGGGAGATCGATCGCCGGGTTGAATCCGGTGCTCGGCTGGCAGCCGGGATCGGCCTTGTAGAAGCCGACGACGCCGACCTTGATGTCCTGCTTGCCGTAGGCGCCCCAGAACCACGCGCGGCCGCGCCAGATGGGCCCGCCCCCCTCGACGCCGAAATCCTTGATGTTCTGAATCGGCGTTGCCGCCGCCCGCGCCCTGCTGGCGCAGCTCGTCGGACACGTTGTTGGCCTCGAACCTGTCGTCGGTCCATGAAGTAGCGCGCCGATCCGCGGAAGACGTCCGTGCCGCTCTTGGTCACGATGTTGATCCCGACGCCGCCCGTCTGCTGCGTCGCGTCGACGCCGCCGGTCGAGACCTGCATTTCCTCGAACGTGTCGAAGTCGAAGTACACCGGCGACGAGCCCGTCGCGGCCTGGTCGGTGACGTCCACGCCATCCACCATCCACTTGTTGTTGGTGTTCGTGGCGCCGCGCGAGATGTAGGAGGACTGCTGGCCAGACTGGCTGCCGCCGATGTTCTCGCGGTCCATCGCGATGCCGGCCGTGCGCTGCAGCATCACCCATGGATCGCGGCCCGACGGGATGTCCTGCAGGAATTCCTTGGAGAACGACGTGCCGGTGCCGTCCTGCTTGGTGTCGACGATCGGCGCCTCGCTCGTGACGGTCACCGTCTCCTGGACGGTCGAGACCTCCAGCGTGGCGTTGACCTGCGCGTTGAAGTTGATGCCGACGTAGATCTTGTTGTTGACGATCGATCTTGAAGCCGGGGAGGTCGAACTTGACGTTGTATTCGCCGACCAGTAGCTGCGGGAAGCGGTAGGTGCCGCTCTCGCTCGTCGTGGCGACGAGGGGCTGCAGCAACGGCCCACCGGAAACGCTGACTGTGGCGCCGGGCAGCACCGCGCCGGATGAATCGGTGACCTTGCCGTAAATCTCACCGGTCTGCTGGGCATTCGCGCTGGCGCCCAGAACGAGACCGAGGAGCGCGGAAAGGAAAGTGACGCGCAGTCTCATCCCAATCCTCCTCCCCAAACACACACCGAAGCCCGCCGGGGGTAGGCCCGGTTGCCGCAGATACACCCGTCCCACGGTGTTCACGCTTGCGGGGAACCCGGGCTGACCAAGAACCTCGGGATCACGCGAAACCGTCGGGAATTGCTCGCTCGGGGAAGAGCGGCGGCTGAACGCTCTTCCCCGCGTGCCGCGAAGGCCGCGGCGCCTCACCAGATCGTCCCAGGCTCTGCGAAACGTGTGCCAGAGTGAATCGCGAACACGCAGGCGGGCTTTGACACGGATCTGGGACGGATTGGCCGGGTAGTCTAACGGTCTTTTGCATGGGATCCATACAAAATTCCGGTGGGATTACAGGGATTTCTTGCGGGAAGAACGGGCAGTTTTTGGGGATGTGACGCCGAACGACGTGCAGGCGGGGCCGTCCCGACGCGGAACGCCTTCTCCCGGAAGTGGACCGGGTGCACGCTGCCGAGCCGCGTGTTGCCGATCGACGCGGTCGGGACCAGCACGTTGCTCGCGCCACGCGGCCGGCTAGGTGTGAAGTGGATGAATCGGCTTCGGCAGCTCGTCGCTCGCAACTCGTCGCTTCCATGAGGAGCGTCAGGCTTTGGGATCCCACAGCGGGGCGCCGACCCCTCGCTGGTGATTCTCGTAGCGGGCCATCACGAACAGCGCATCGGACAACCGATTGAGATATGAGACGGCGTGCGCGCCGATGGGCTCGGTACGGCCGAGCGCGATGACGTCGCGCTCGGCGCGCCGGCAGATCGTCCGTGCCACGTGAAGGTGTGCGGCGCCGAGGGCGCCGCCGGGGAGCACGAAGTTCTCGAGCGGGCCGACGGTTTCGTTCAGCTCGTCGATAAGGTGCTCGAGCGCTTCGATGTGCCGCGCTTCGACGTGCGGCACCGAATACACACGCTTGTCCTCCTCGACGAAGCAGAGATCCGATCCGAGGTGGAACAGCTCGTTCTGAATGGCCGGCAGCACCGCCATGAGGCGTGGCACGAGGCCCGAGGCCAGTGCCACCCCGATAGCCGAATTCAGCTCGTCCACGGTGCCGTATGCCGCGACGCGCGCCGAGTCTTTGGCAACGCGCTGCCCGCCCCCCAGCCCCGTCGTGCCATCGTCGCCCTTGCGTGTGTAGATGCGAGTCAGTCGAGGCATGCCGTCATTGTACCGCTCGCGGCTGAGCGGGCTCGACAGCGCGTCACGCGGAACGCGGGAGATCGAGCTGCGCCGCGAAGCGTCGGCCTGCGTGAATTCCTGAAACCGCCGCTGGATCTGATCCGGCGTCATGCCGATGCCGCTGTCGGTCACCTGCGGCACGATCCAGTCCCCATCAGACGATGTGGTTCGCTGCGCGCCGACGGTAATCGTGCCCTGCTCGGTGAACTTGCAGGCGTTGCCGACGAGATTCATCAGGATCTGCCGGAGGCGGCAGCGAAACAGGGTCGGGCCGAATTTCAGTTTCTGCGAGGTGGGGTCGGGCCGATTTTTCAGAAACTGAAAATCGGCCCGACCCCACTTCCCCGCCTACTTCAAGGCAGCCTCGAGGACGGGCAGCAGGGCCTCGGCCATGCGGCGGTACCCCGCCACGTCGGGGTGGAGGCGGTCGGGCGACGAGGCGAGCCGGTCGGAATCCTCAGGCGCGGCCACGGCACCGCGCGTGTCGCAGAACCAGATACCCGGCTCGCGATCCGCGATCCGTCGAATCCACGCGTTGATCTCGCGCATCCGTGCGTTCTGATCGGGACTGGCCGTGTCGTAAGGGATGATGCTGCCCGTGACGACCTTGATGTGGGCGTTGGCAGCGCGTTCGTAGATCTCGCGCAGGCTCCGCTGGACCGACTCCGCACTTCGCCCTTGATGAACGTCGTTCACGCCGGCAATCACGATGACGACCGCCGGCCGGGCGCCGAGCACATCGCGGTCGAACCGATCCCGGATCTCATCGCTTCGCTCGCCGTTCACGCCGCGATTGAGGACCGTCCAGCCGGGCCGGGCCTTCGTCAACCAGAACGCGAACTGACTTTCGACGTTGCCCCGGCCATCGGGCGGAGCTTCGACGGGCGATAGGAAACCGGGCGTTCCCGCCGTCGTCGAATCGCCGAGCGCGACGATGGTCGTCATGAGCGTTCGGGGACGGCGACGTGGTGCGCCTACCGATTCCTGTCCAGTTCCTCAATCGTGGCGACCGACGGGCCGCGCTCGCGATGCAGCCTGGCCGCGACGGCTTCGGCCTGACGCATCACGCGAAGCACGTTCTTGCCCAGGATCTTGCGGACGTCCTCGTCGCTGTAACCGCGACGGAGCAGTTCCGCCGTGAGAGCCGGGTAGCTCGAGACGTTCTCGAGGCCCTCGGGAAGGGATTCGACGCCATCGAAGTCGCTGCCGATCCCGATGTGATCGATGCCTGCGACCTTGCGGATGTGGTCGATGTGGTCCGCAACCTGTGCAAGCGTCGCCTTCGGTTCCGGATGCTCCTCATACATCTTGGTGGTGGCCGCGTCGAGCGCGTTCGGGTCGTTCGCATATTGGCGCCTCAGCTTGCTGAGGACCGCGGTCATCGCCTGCCCGCGCGCGCCGCCTTCCGGCGCGGTAAACCCGGGTACGAAGCTGACCATGACGACGCCGCCGTTCCTGGAAAGGCGCTGCAGGATGGCATCGGGTACGTTGCGCGGATGATCGCAAATCGCGCGGGCCGACGAATGCGAAAAGATGACCGGTGCCGCGCTCACGCGAAGCGCGTCCTCCATCGTGTCGGGGGAAACGTGGCTCAGATCGACGAGCATGCCGAGCCAGTTCATCTCGCGCACGACTGCTTCCCCGAACGCGGTGAGGCCGTTCGCTTTCGGATCGTCGGTGGCCGAATCGGCCCAGGCGGTGTTGGCGCCGTGCGTGAGCGTCATGTAGCCGACGCCCAGCTTCGAGAACATGCGCAACGCCGCGAGCGAATTGTCGATGGAATGTCCGCCTTCCATGCCCATCATCGACGCGAGATGCCCTGTCTTGAAGATGCGCTCGACATCGTCGGCCGTCCGAGCGAGCTCGAAGGTTTCCGGGTAGCGCCGCACCATTTCGTAGACGGCGTCCACCTGCTCGAGCGTGGCGCTGACCGCATGCTCGCCCTGAAGCGTCGCGGGCACGTAGACCGACCAGAACTGGCCGCCGAGCCTCCCGGCCTGAGCCGCGGAATGTCGGTATGGAGTTTAGGCTGCGGCAGCTTGATGTCGATCTTGGAGAAGTCGTAGCGCACCGCCTGACGGAGCGCCCACGGCAGATCGTTGTGACCGTCGATGAGCGGCACCTCGGCGTGGAGCTTGCGCGCGCGCTCGAGCAGCGCCGCATCCGGCACGCCCTGCGTCTGGGCCGCGCTCGTGGCGAGCAGCGCGGCAATCGAGGCAGCGAGAGGGAACAGCGTTCGTGTCATGGCCGTGCCACTTTGGTTGCCGCGCCGCCGGCGGCTCGCAGGCGCGCGTCGAGGATGTTGGCGAACGAGGCCAGATAGTCGATCTGTGCCCGCTGGTCGACGGTCGGGATCGTCGCGCTGGCGCTGATGCCGGCGTAGAGGCGGCCGGCGCGGGACTGCAGCTCGCGCGTGAGGCGGCCGATCTCCCGGCCCTCGATGGCGGCTGTGTCCTTCGTATCCGCCGCCGGCTGCTTGTCCGCGAGCGGCTTGGCCGATTCCACCATGACGCTCGCCGTTCGATAGAGGTCGGCGAGCTGCAGCAGCGCATCGGTCCACTGCCGGCGAACGTCAGGTGGCGTCTGCAGGCGTGGATCGTCGCCGACGTCGACTGGCCGTTCCAGCGTGTTGCCCCGCACGTTCAGCTTGACGGTGTAGGTGCCCGGCACGACGAACGGTCCCGCGATGCGTCCGCCGTCCTCGGCCTCGTCCTCGCCCGGGCTCGAAGCTGCCTTGCCCAGATCCGGATGGCGCAGGTTCCAGATCGCGCGATTCACCCCACGACGGGCCGGCGCCTCGATGGTCGACACCTGTCGCCCCTGCGCATCGTGGATCGTCATCGTCACCGTGTCGGCGGCCGACCGCAGGTAGTAGTCGATGATGGCGCCGGCCGGCGGGTTGGCGCCACGAAAAATCATGTCGCCCGCGTGAGCCTTGGTGTTGGCGTACCGGATCGTCTGCGCGGGCTCGACAGCGAACAAGTGCGCATCGGACGCCAGCACCTCGGGCGTGAGCGACTGGATCGCGGTCAGATTGTCCAGAATCCAAATCCCGCGGCCGTGCGTCGCCAGCACGAGGTCGTTGTCGCGCGGATGGACCACGAGATCGTTGACGGCCACGCGCGGCATGTTCAGCTTCAGGTCGATCCAGTGTGCGGCCTGATCGAACGAGACGTACACGCCCATCTCGGTCCCGACGTACAACACAGCCGGGTTCTTCGGGTCTTCGAGCACGGTGCGGATGACCCGCTCCGATGGAAGATCGCCGTCGATCGCCGTCCACGTCGTTCCGCCATCGATGGTGCGATAGAGATAGTTGCCGTAGTCGTTGCTCCGGTGGTTGTCGAAGGCCACGTAGACGGTGTTCTCCGCGTGCCGCGACGGCTCGATCGAGGCCACGTAGCTGGTCTTCGGCAGACCCGGCAGGCGATTGACGATGTTCAACCAGGTGCGTCCGCTGTCGCGCGACACCTGCAGATTGCCATCGTCGGTGCCGACGAAGAGCACGCCCTTTCGAACCGGCGACTCCGCAATCGCCGTAATCGTCGGGTAGTACGGCACGCCATCGTCGAGCGACAACGTCTTGTCGCTGGGAAGCGCCGTCATCACGCGCAGCGTCGTCCGATCGATGCCGGTCGTGCGGTCGCCGAGCGAGGCCCAGGTGCTGCCGCGATCGATCGATCGCCACAGGTCCCTCGTTCCGACGTAGATGGTCTTCGGGTCGTGCGGCGAGATGACGACAGGGGCGTCCCAGTTGGCCGGCTGCATGGCGTTGCCCATCTCGGGCTCCGGCGCGCCGGGCTTGCCCCAGGTGTCCCAGTTACGCCGCGCCGCAATGTAGCCCTTCGGATCGCCGGGCCTGATCGAGACGCGCTCGCGCGTGATCATGTCGAGCCTGAAGAGTCCGAGATACTGCGAGCTCGAGTAGAGCGTCCGGTTGTCGCTCGTGTCGATGACGTTGTAGAACCCATCGCCGCCGCCGGTACGAATCCAATGCTCGTTGAGCACGCCCCAGCTCTCGTAGGTGGCGCTCGGACCCGCCCCAGCTGCCGTTGTCCTGCAGTCCGCCGTAGACCGGTACGGCTTCTGCATGTCCACAGTGACGCGGTAGAACTGACTGACGGGCAGCGACGCGACGTAGAGCCACGTCAGTCCCCGATCGTAGGAGATGCACGATCCCGCCATCGTTGCCCATGATCAGGTGCCGTGAGTCGCGCGGGTCGATCCACACCACCCGGTCGTCGCCGTGCAGCGACTGGCGCGGCACCTTGAACGTCTTGCCGCCGTCCTCCGAGTAGCTGAACGAGTTCATCATGTAGAGGCGCTGGTCGTCGTTCGGATCCACGCGGATCTGGCTGGCGTACATGGGCCGCGGGTTCCAGTCGCTCATGTGCTGCCAGCTCTCGCCGCGGTCGTCGGATCGATAGACGCCGGCCCGGCGCTCGGTTGTAAGCGTCGACGCGTTGTAGCGGAGACCTGCTCGACGCAGACGTAGACAATCTTCGGATCCTTGCGGTAGACGGCAATGCCGATGCGGCCTAGGTCGCCTTCCGGCAAGCCCTTCACGAGCCTCGTCCACGTTTCGCCGCCATCTCCGGACTTGTAGAGCGCGCTTCCGGCACCACCGCCGTGGAAGCCCCGGACGCGCGCCGGCGGCGCTGGTAGGTCGCCGCATACATCACTTTCGAGTTCCCCGGCTCGATGGCGACGTCGACGGCCCCGGTGTCGTTGTCGACGAAGAGAACGTTCTTCCACGTGCTCCCGCCGTCGACCGTCTTGAACAGGCCGCGCTCGCGATTCGGGCCCCACAGGTGCCCGAGCGCGGCGACGAAGACAATGTCGGCATTGGCGGGATGGAGCGCGATGCGGCCGATGTGCCTGCTGTCGCGGAGTCCCATGTGCTGCCAGTTCCTGCCGCCGTCGGTCGACCTGTAGACGCCATCGCCCCACGACGACGCTGTTGACGGTTGGTCGGCTTCGCCCGTGCCGACCCAGACGACGTCGGGTTCGTCTGCGAAACGGCGACCGCGCCGATGGAGTGGACGCGCTCGTGCTCGAAGGCTGGCGTGAACGTCACGCCGTTGTTCGTGGTCTTCCACAGGCCGCCGGTGGCGGTTGCGGCATAGAACGTCGTGGGGTCCGACTCCACCACCGCGAAATCGACGATCCGCCCGCTCATCGTCGCGGGTCCGATCGTGCGCATCCGCAGGCTGGCGATGAGATCGGCGGTCGCGAGCGGCGGGCCCTCTGTCTTCGTCCGATTCGATCCAGGCTGAACTGGTCCAGGTCGAGTGGATTCGGCCTGGCCTGCGCCGACGACGATCGAGGCGCTGAGGGAAAGGGCGAGAAACGTGAGAACTGAAGGCTTCTTGTGGCGAGTCAGCAGTCGGAGCATGGGCCGCGCAGCACCGGCAGGTGCGGGAATCGTACCACAGCGGTTTGTGGTACACACTTGCCGGAGAACGGCCAAGGGAACGCGAGACGACCTGATGCTGACAACCACCTGGATACTCACGGTTTGGCTGACGGCCGTCCTCGCGCAGGCACAGCCCACAGCGCAGCCCGAGCCGATGAAGAAGGAGCTCGAGCGGCCGACGGACTGGATCGTCCGGCAGGACGAGCCGAGCGGCCAGACCATCTATTTCGTGAAGATGCCGCCCGGCTGGCACATCACGACGGGGCCGGGGTCGATCCTCTATCAGCCCGACAAGAAGGCGGCCGGCCGCTACCGCGTCGAAGCCGAGATCTTCCTGTTCCCTGGCAAGAGCGAAGGCGGCCACGGCATCTTCTATGGCGGTCGGCAACTCGACGACAAGGCCCAGGGGCCGACCTATTGGGCCTTCCTGCTGTATCGAGACGGTTCGCTCAGAAACGCCCGCTACGAGAACGGCAGGTATTCGGGTGGCTCGAAGGGCGACAAGCATCCGGCCGTGGTGCCCAGCTCCGAGGAAAAGGCGGTCAAGAACGTGCTGGCGATCGAGATCGACGGCACCTCGGTGCGCCTCCTGGTCAACGGCCAGCACGTGGGCACGACGACGAGCGAGAACCTGCAGGCGGGGTCGTGGGACGGACCGGTGGGTCTGCGGGTGGACGCGGACGTCAACCTGCACATCACTCGCTTCGACGTGACGGAGATCAAATGAGATCGAGACGGATTGGGCTTCAGGCTACCGGCTGCAGGCGACGGGCCAGATGAAGATCTTCTGGCACGCCTGTAGCCCGTAGTCCGTAGCCTGTAGCCCCAGCTCGATTCACACGCCAGTCGCCGTGCCCATCCAACCGTCCTTCCCGGCAACGCGAGCTTCCGTGCTCGCGCGCATCCGCAGCGAGGACGCTCCGACGCGCGAGCGCGCGTACGATACGCTCGTCGAGTCTGGTACTGGAAGCCGGTCTACAGTACCTCCGCTTGCGGTGGCGCCTGGGCGCCGAAGACGCCGAGGACGCGACCCAGTCGTTTCTCGCGGCCGCCTTCGAGAAGCAGTTCTTCGACAAATTCGATCCCGTCAAGGCCCGGTTCCGGACGTTCCTTCGCGTGTGTCTCGATCGCTTCGTGCAGAACCAGCGCAAGGCCGCGGGGCGGTTGAAGCGCGGTGCCGGAATTCAGCCGCTTCCTCTCGATTTCGAGACCGCGGAAGGCGAGCTGGTGCGCCACGAGCCGGCGGTCGACGGCGAGTTCGACCAGTTCTTCCGTCGCGAGGTGACGCGCGCGATCTTCGCGCGCGCGGTCGACGAGATCCGCCGCGAATCGGAACGCACGGGCCGCAGCCTGCAGTTCCGTCTGTTCGACCGCTACGATCTCGGCGGCGAGGATGGACTCACCTATGGGCAGCTCGCGGCCGAGTTCGATCTGCCGGTCACCCAGGTGACCAACCACCTGGCCGCCGTCAGGCGCCGCTTTCGCACCGCCGTGCTCACCGCACTGCGGGACATCTCGGCGAGCGACGAGGAGTATCGCGAAGAAGCCAAGGAGATCCTCGGCATCGAAGCCGGCGACTAGCCAACCGTGAGCGGCTTTCTCTCGGACAGTGCGATGCGGCGGCTGCAGCAGGCCGCCACGTGGCCCGACGTGACGGGCACGCGTTATACCCTCGTCCGCGAGATTGGACGCGGCGGCATGGGCACCGTCTACCTGGCCCACGATCGCGAGCTCGACCGCGACGTGGCGCTGAAGGTCGTCAACGCCTCGGGCCGGCACGCCGCGTTCGACGCGCGATTGAAGCGCGAAGCGACCGTGCTGGCGCGGCTCGAGCACCCGGGCATCGTGCCGGTGCACGACGCAGGCACGCTCGCGGACGGCCGCTCGTTCTATGCGATGAAGCTCGTGCGCGGCGAGCATCTGCTCGAACATCTCGCGCGCATCGACCGGCTCGACGAACGCCTGCGCGTCTTCGAGCGCATCTGCGAACCGGTGGCGTTCGCGCATGCGCAGGGCGTGCTGCATCGGGATCTCAAGCCTTCGAACGTCATGGTGGGCGGTTTCGGCGAAGTGCTGGTCCTCGACTGGGGGTTGTCGAAGGTCGATGATGGACACGCTGACGCGGATGGGGATGCCGATCGCGAGTCCGATGCCGCGATTGAGACCGGATCGCCGCCCGGGAGCGTCCGGGACCGCGATCGTCTGACCGAGCCGGGAACCATTGCCGGTACACCGGGGTTCATGGCGCCCGAGCAGCGCGCGGGCGGGTCGATCGACGAGCGCAGCGACGTCTACAGCCTCGGCGCTCTGCTCGTGACGATGCTGACCGGCACCGCGCCGGAAGATGGCGGCACGCCCTCGCAACTCGGGACGTACGGCATCGACACACGCCTGCGCGCGATTTGCGGCCGCGCCATGGCCGAACGGCCAGAGGACCGCTATTCCGGCGCGGCAGCGCTGGCCGACGACGTGGCCCGATATCGTGCCGGGCTGCCGGTGGCGGCCTACCGAGAGGGGCCGCTCGAACGGGCGTGGCGGTTCGCGGTCGCGCATCGGACCGCGATCCTGCTCGTGCTCGCCTATCTCTTGATGCGCGCGCTGGTCGCGGTCTACACGTCGCGAGCCGGTCGGTGAATAGGATCTCCGAGACCCTCAAAAAGGAGCTTCGACCGTGAGCAAACCTCTTCTCGGCCTCCTGCTCGGCGCCGTCCTCGGAATCTTCGATGGCCTCACCGCCCTCATCTCGGCGCCGAATCTCCAACACGAGATCGTCGGCATCGTCCTCGGCTCGACGTTCAAGGGCCTCATCGTCGGCGTCCTGGTCGGCTGGTTGGCGAACAGGGTGAACTCGCTCGCCTTCGGCATCCTCGCCGGGCTCATCGCGGGCGCCGCGTTTGCCGCAGCCATCGGGGTCCAGCAGCAATCGGATGGCAACTACTACTTCTGGGAGATCGTCCTGCCCGGCTCGGTGCTCGGATTGATCGTCGGCTACGCCACGCAGCGGTATGGACGGACGGCGAGTATGGCGTAGAGCAAGGTCCAGAGTGTCCGAAAGTCGGATGTCCGAAGGTCCAGAGGTCCGAAGGTCCAGAGTCCGAGGTCCAACGGCCGGGACCAGGCCTCGGACCATGGGACCGGAACCTCTTGGACCAGTGGACCCGGACCTTGGACCTTCGGCCGTCTGATTCTCTGGACCCCGGACCTTGGACCGACGATATTCTTACCGCATGATCCGGCTGCCGTTCGCGTTCCTCTGTCTGCTCGTCGCCGTGCCGGCGTTCGCACAGACGCTCGCCGTCCCTCGCGCAATCCAGACGGAGATTGAGTCGGCCGTGAAGGGGCTGGTGCCGACGCTCGTCAGCACCCGGCGCGACCTTCACCAGCATCCCGAGCTCGGCTTGCGCGAGAAGCGCACCGCGGGGATCGTGGCCGAGCGGTTGCAGCAGCTGAAGTTCGACGAGGTCCGCACCGGTGTCGGCGTGACCGGCGTGGTTGGCATTCTCAAGGGCGGCAAGCCCGGAAAGACCATCGCCATCAGGGCCGACATGGATGCGCTTCCCATCCCCGAGCTCATCGACGTGCCCTACAAGTCGACCGTGCCGAACGTGAAGCACGCGTGCGGTCACGATGCGCACGTCTCCATCGGGCTCGGCGTCGCCACCGTCCTGGCGGCGATGCGCGCGCAGATTCCCGGGACGGTGGTCTTCGTGTTCCAGCCGGCGGAAGAAGGCGATCCAGACGGCGGACGTACGGGAGCCCTCCGCATGCTCGACGATGGACTGTTCACCAGCCCGAAGCCGGACGCGGTGTTCGGCCTGCACGTGCTGCCGCAGATCGAAATTGGCCGCATCGGTTACAACGTCGGCGGCGCGATGGCGGCAAGCGATCGCTTCACGGTGACGATCACCGGCAAGAAGACGCACGGCGCCTACCCGCATACGGGCATCGATCCGCTGCCGATCGCGGCACAGGTGATCATGGCCTTCCAGACCATCGTGAGCCGCCAGCGCAACGCCGTGGAGCCCGCCGTGGTATCGGTCGGCTCCATTCACGGCGGGAACCGCTTCAACATCCTGGCCGACAGCGTGCAGATGGAGGGCACGGTCCGCACCCTGACGAAGGACGGCCCGGCGTGGGTGAAGGAGCGAATGCACGGCATCCTCAAGGGACTGACGTCGGCCTACGGGGCGTCGTACCAGCTCGTGTACAACGAGGGGGCGCCGGTCACCTACAACGAGCCCGCCCTCGCGGACGCATCGGTGCCGGCCCTGGCGTCGATAGTCGGCAAGGACCGTGTGTTCTCGCCCCCGCCGCAAATGGGTGCGGAAGACTTCGCCTATTACCAGCAGAAGATGCCGGGATTCTTCTTCTTCCTGGGAGTCGGCAATCCGGCGAAGAAGATCACCGCCATGGTGCACACCGAATATTTCGACATCGACGAGGATGCGCTGCCGATCGGAGTTCGCGCGCTGAGCACCGTCGCGCTCGACTATCTGTTCCGGCCCTGATCTCGCCGGAGCGCTTCACGCGCAGACCCCGCCCAGCTACCTGACATCGCTGTCGAGCATCTCGCGAACGGCTCGCGCGATGGAGGAAGGCGTGTCCGGCTTGAGCAGAAACGCCAGGCGCGGATGCAGCCGGCCGTCCTCGCTGATGGCGTTCTCGCTGAAACCCGACGTGAACAGCACCTTCGTTTCCGGCCGCACGCTCGTGAGCTCTTCGGCGAGCTGCATACCGTTCACGTGCGGCATGACGACGTCGGTGAGGAGCAGGTGAATGGGCCCGCGGTGCACGCGCGCGACAGCCAGGGCCTCACTGGCGGACCCGGCCTGCAGGATCGTGTAGCCCGCTCTCTGGAGCGACTCGACCGCGAGGCTCCTCACGATGGCCTCGTCCTCGACGGATCCCCGACTTGGGGTCGGGCCGAATTTCAGTCGTCGCGATCGGGGGTCGGGCCGAATTTGCGCGATCTGCGATCTCCACTGGGCAGTGCGCACTCGCACACGGCTATTGGCGGAAACTGAAATTCGGCCCGACCCCTCACGCCACCGGCAGGTCAGCGTTTGGAGCGGGCGGTGTCGCGGAGATCGGACAGGGAGACGACGGGGGTGACCGTCGTCCGCGAGGGCTTCGACAACTCGACGTGCGTCGGGCAGTTCGCGCATGCCGCACCGCCGGGCTCGGAGCGGTTCGAGCGCCGTGGCACGACCTGGCGCACGATCAGCCCCACGGCGCAGAGCGCGACCAGCGAGACCACGATGAACTGCCAATCCCAAACGGGCACGGTGACAAATTACGAATGACGAATGACGAATGACGAATGACGAATGACGAATGAACGAAAGGGCGCTTCTAGCTCACGCCGAAGATCGACAGACCTTGATACGTGATGAATGCGCACACATAGGCGAGCACCGACATGTAACCGAGTTGAATTGCGGCCCAGCGCAGGCCGCCCGTCTCCTGACGGGTGACGGTGAGGGTCGAGAGACACTGCATCGCCAGCACGAAGAACACCAGCACGCTCGCTGACGTGGCCGCTGTGAACAGCCGCGATCCATCGTCACGTGTGGCCGTCCGAATGCGCTCGATGACGCCAAGATCCGCAAGGTCCGGATCGTCCGTCCCGCCGAGCAGCACCGACATCGTCGAGACGAACACCTCGCGGGCGAGGAAGCTCGTGAGCACGCCGACCGTCAACTGCCAATCGTAGCCGAGCGGAGCGAAAACCGGTTGGACGAACCGTCCGAGCCGGCCCGCGAAGCTCTGTGACTGCTGCACCTTGGCCTGCACGCGATCGGCTTCGGCCGAAAGTGGTCCGGCCTCGGCCGTTGTGGCGGCCACCTCGGCTCGCGCCCGCAGGCGCTGCGCCTCCGGGCTCGGATCGGCCTGCGGAAACGCGCTCAGCCACCACATGACGACCGAGATCGCCATGATGATCGTGCCGGCGGTCTTGAGAAAGGCCACGCCCTGGTCGCGTGCCGAGACCAGCGCGTTCCTGAGCGACGGCACCTTGTAGGACGGCAGCTCGAGCACCATCGGGCGGGCCGTGCCCTTGACGATCGTGCGCCGGATCACGAGCGCGCTCACGAGCGCCGCCGTCGCGCCGCCCAGATAGCAAGCGGCGAATGCCGCGCCGGCCAGCAGCGGCCGCCCGGCGAACAGCATGCTCGTGAGGAGCACGTAGACCGGAAGCCGGGCCGAGCAGCTCATGAGCGGCGCGACCAGAATCGTTGCCAGCCGGTCGCGGCGATCGGGAATGAGCCGCGTGGCCATGATCCCCGGCAGCGCGCAGGCATGGCTCGAGAGGAGCGGCACGAACGCGTGGCCTGGCAGGCCGAACCGGCAGAGCAGCCGATCCATCACGAACGCCGCGCGCGCCAGGTACCCGGTGTCCTCGAGGAGGCTGATCAGGAAGAACAGCAGACAGATCTGCGGCAGGAACACCACCGAGCCCGCGATGCCGCTGATGATTCCATCCGACACCAGATCGCGTACGAGACCCGATGGCAGCGTCTTTCCGACGAACCCGCCCAGCCACGCAAAGGTGGCCTCTATCAAGTCCATCGGAATCGTGGCCAGGGCGAACAGCGTCCAGAACATCCCGCCCATGACCGCGGCGAACACGAGGACGCCAAGAACTGGATGCGTGAACGTCGTGTCGAGACGCTCCGTGAGCGTGTCGGCCGCGGATCCCACGCCGCTCACGCTGGTTTCGACGAGCTGGTCGGCCCACTGGTCCAGAGGCTCGACCGGCCGCCGCCCGTCGGCACGCCGCGGTGGCTGCGTGAGCGTCGCGACCGCGACCTCCTGCAGTCGCTGGAGGTTCTCGCCGCGCCTCGCCACGATCGGCACGACCGGGCATCCGAGCTCGGTGGACAGCTTGGTCGCATCGAGACTCAGTCCGCGGCGCTGAGCGATGTCCACCATGTTCAGCGCCACGATGACCGGCTCGTCGAATTGCAGCAGCTCGCCGACGAGCATGAGATTCCGCGTGAGATTGCAGGCGTCGACGACGACGACGACCGCGTCGGGCTTGCGATAGAGACCCTCGCCGAGCAGCACGTTCCGGCAGATCGACGACTCCGGGGTCTCGAGGCTCAGGCGATAGAGGCCTGGGAGATCGACGACTTCGGCCTCGACGATCGCGCGAGCGCCCGCGAGCGTCGTCCGGCCGATCCGTGCGGCGGTGGTCGTGCCCGGGAAGTTCGAGGTCTTGGCCCGTGCGCCGCACAGGCGGTTGAAAAGCGTCGTCTTGCCGGTGTTGGGATTGCCGACGAGGGCGATGCGGAAGCCGCCCCGGGGCTTATGTCGTTGCGCCGGTGGCTCCTCCACGCCGTGGGGCGCGGGACGTTCGGAGAGTGTCGGCATGACTCGAGGCGACGGGACCCCTTCCGCGGCGACTCGGAAGAGATTGCGGTCGCCGTCAGGCTGCGGCTTCGGGGACGACGAACAGGCCGCGCGCCACGTCCCTGGAAAGGCCGATTCGCGTGGATCGCACCTGGACGATACAGGGTTCTCCGGCCTTGCAGACGCGGAGCACGCACTGATCGGTCAAACCCAGGGCCTTGAGCAGCGCGCAGTCTTCGCGTGCCAGCTCAGCGGAATGCAGCCTCGCGATCATCCCGGCGCGCAACTGGGAGAGCCGGACAGGAAGGGAACGCGAACCGGGTGTCGCCGACATCGCCATGGAATTCGAGTGTTCGACCGCAGTTCGTCGAAACTGAGAACGGTCGCAGTTCGCGAATCATAGCACAGCCAACCTCGAAAGCGGACCAAAAAGGTCGCATTGGACCGCGCCTACCGCTTACGCACCTCGTACCTGAGAACCCCCCGGCCCACGTGGATTTCGTCACCGGGCCGCAGCTTGAGGCCGTCCCGTCCCGGCGGAACGCGTATCAGCCGGCCCGCTCGCGCCACCTGCGTCCCGTGCACGCTGCCCTCGTCGAAGATCCGATGCGCCTTGGATGCGGCATCCCACGCGATGTAGCCGTGCGCCCGCGACACCGATCGGCTCGCCTCGTCATCGCCGACAAATGCCAGGTCGTTCCGGCGGACGATGCGCCCTTCCGTGTCGGCCACCGAGGCCTGGCGGCCGATTGTCAGGCGGCCGGTGTCGATGGGGGCGCTTTGAGCGCCGGCATTTCCGACGACGATGCGAACCACGGCCCGTGACGTCTGTCGCGACGTCGGAGCCGGTGCAGCGTCGGCCTCGGCCGCCTCGCTCTCAGCCGACGACACCCCCACGTGAAATCGGGCGCCGGAAGTCCAGTTGCGGCCGGGCGCCCGCGCGAACCGGACGGTGAACTCGAAGCCGCGCGGTAGCGTTGCGCCTCGCCGATCGAGCTCACGGCGCAAGTCGCCCTCGGCGCCTTCTTCGCCGACGAGAGCCTCGGTGAGGATTCGCTTGTCCGCCGCCGTCGAGGCAACGACGCTGACGGTGACCTTGGTGTAGGGCAGAGTACCGACGGCCGCCGCCGATGGGTTGGACGTCGGCGACGAGCGCATCGACGATCGCGCGACGGATCTCGATCGGTTCGGTCGGTTGCTTGGCCCCGAACAATCGCTCGAGCGATCGTTCGAGCTTGAGAAGATGGTCCTTCATCGCACGTCGCTATAGGGGTCGGGTGCCCGACCCTACTTGATGATTCCGAGCGCGCGGGCGCCGGTGACGATTTCACCTGCCAGCGGCACGGCGGCCGCGCCGCCGTACCCGCCATTCTCGATCAAGACGGCGAACGCGATGCGCCGGCCCTGTTGCTGCGACGCGGGCGCAAAGCCGACGAACCACGCGTGCGATCGCGCACCCGTCACTTCCGCCGTTCCGGTCTTGCCCGCGAGGTCGCCTCCTTCCGGCCCGAGCAGCGTCGTCAACGTGCGGGCCGTTCCTTGGAGTACGACGCGACGCATGGCCCGGGCGATGCGCTGAGCGCCTTCGGCGGGCAGAATCTGTCGCGATCCGCCTTGTGACGGCTCAGGCGCGACGAGCAAGCGCCCGATTGGCATTGCGCCAGCCGTTGCGAACGCGGCCGCGACTCGAGCCATCCGGAACGGGGACGCGACCACCTCGCCCTGACCGTAAGAGGCCCAGGGCAGTTGTCCGCGCAGGCTCTCGACCGTATCCGGTACGGCGGTCTGCACCTCGAACAACGCGGCCGTCTCGCGGAGCGTGCGTGCGCCGAGGGCGAGTCCGAGTTGCGCGAAGTAGGCATTGCACGACACGACCAGCCCTTCGTCGAGCGTCACTTCTCCGTGAGGCGTCTTGTCGGCCGGATCGTCGCGAACTGGCCGCCGCCATCCCTCGATGATCTGACCGACGCGGCCATCGGGCAGGTGGCGGCAGGTGAATCGACGGTCCTCGTCGTGCTTCGGCGATCGCAGTGCGGCCGCGGCCGTCACGAGCTTGAACGTGGAGCCTGGCGCGTATTGGCCGAAGCGCGCGCGATCGAGGAGCGCCGGCGCGTCCGCGGGCAGGTTGCCGCCGACGCGCACGGCGCCGCGCGTCATCGCCGGCCAGGGATGGCTCACCGCCGCGAGCACTTCTCCCGTGCCTGCGTCGAGGACGACGACGGCGCCGCGAGCCAGATTGAGCTCTGCAAGGCGATCCTCGAGCAAGCGTGCGGCACGTGCTTGCAGCCGCGCGTCGATCGTCAGCCGCACGCTCCGGTCGCGGTTGATGAGGCGACTGGCTGCCGGATGCGACAGGTCGTCGCGATGGTCCCAGAGCGGAACCAGGGCGGCGTAATCGGAGAGCCGCTCGCCGAGGACCTCGCGATCGCCATAGCCTCGAAGATGCAGATCGAGTTGCCGCTCGACGTAGTCGGTGTTGCTGGCGGCCCAGTTCGCGCGCGTCGTAGCGTCGCCGAGGAGCGGGAACGCGAGGCCTCCCCAGGGATAGCAACGCTGCGAGGAATCCGGACAGTTCGCGCCGACGCGAGCGCCCGCGCTCTCGAGCGCCGGCCGCGCTTTCGTCAGCCGGGCCCTGTTGCTCGTCGCGAGGGGGAGACCGTTTCGATCGGTAATCGTGCCGCGCACCAGCCATTGCGCGGCCTCCCGCAGCCGCGGGTTGTCCTGAAAGCGCAGCGCGCCGTCGGCCTGCCGCGTGCG
This sequence comes from Vicinamibacterales bacterium, assembly GCA_963840865.1. GTDB lineage: Bacteria > Acidobacteriota > Vicinamibacteria > Vicinamibacterales > Vicinamibacteraceae > CAWJAP01. Next base: position 32,259 of record CAWJAP010000030.1, on the reverse strand, counting down.
CACCGGCCGGGCGAGCGTCTCGGTGCGATTGACGACCTGCACCGTGAAGGCGCGCACGCCGAGGACGCCGATCGCCACCACGAACGCCGCTGTCAGCACGCCCACCGGCCGCGCGAACGGCTTCGTCTCGCCCGGCGTGGCGAGTCGTGCCGCCGCGAGCAAGGCCCCGACCACGGCGAGGTTCGACACCATCGACGAGCGCCCGAGGCTCAGAAACGGCGTGACCACGCCCGAAAGCGGCGCGAGGCCGAGCAGTCCCGCGGCGATGAGCAGCAACTGGGCGACGAGCGAGGTGACGAGCCCCACGATCACGAGCGCGGCATACCCATCGTCGGTACGAGCCGCCCGCCGCAGCAGACGGACGACAATGACGGCGAAGACGACGAGCACCGCGGCGAAGCCGACGAAGCCAAAGTCCTCGCCGAGGCTCGCGAGCACGAGATCGTTCTCGCCGGTGGGAATGTAGGCCGCGCCGCTCGATCCGCTGCCGTTGCCGAGCCATCCGCCCGACGCGAGCGCCCAGAGCGACTGCGCTACTTGATCGCCTCCGCTGATCGCGTTGTCCCACGGCGATCGCCACATCGCGACCCGCTTGACGACCGTCGAGGGATAGCCGGCGAAGAACCCCACCGCGAAGCCGGCGACCACCGCCCCCAACCCCGCGAGCGCGAGCAGCCACCGGCCGCGCGCCACGCTGTAGGTCGCCAGAAACACCAGCGACATCACCAGCGCAGGGCCCAGGTCGCGCTGCAGGAAGAAGAACACGAGGACCAGGGCCATCCCGACGACGACGGGCTGCAGATCGCTCCACCGTGGCGGCGCCGCGCGCTCGAGTAACGGTGCACCGCTCGCGCGTGGATCGCTCAACTCGCGAACGACCTCCCAGCGCTTGGCGAAGTAGCCCGCGAGGAACAGCGCGATCAGCGGCCGGATGGCTTCGACCGGCTGGACGCCGAACAGGTTGACCCTCACACCGCTCGTTCCAGGCCCCGATCCGAAGGCGAGCAGCAGCATCGAGATGAGCAGGGCGGCGGCGAGGAACACGAACGCGAGCCGGTCCACGCCCAGCCGTCTGAAATCGATGGCGCTGCCGGCCGCGAGCAGCAGTGCTCCGAACGCCGCGCCCCAGGCGAAGCTCTCGAAGAGCAGGCGATCGCGCACAGGATCGTTCACGCTCGCCATCGTGACGAAGCCGAGGCCGCACAGCAGGAACACCACCGGCAGGACCACGGGGTCGCTCGTCACGCCGAGCACGCGCCGCACGACGTGCGCCGCCAGAAACGCCGCGACGAGCAGGAGCGCCGACAGGCCGAGACGCAACCCGAACGTGCTCTGCGTGCGCACGGCGACGGCCGGCCGCAGCGCCCGCAGGTCGCTCGCCTCGAGCAGGCGGATCGAGACGGGGTTCATGCGGCCCAGCCTCAACTCGTCGAGGCTGGCCGCGAGGGCAGGAAGGTCGCGCCGCGTGGCGATCACGCGCGCGTCCACGCGGATGCGGGCGAGCGCGCCGACGTGGCTGAGCGGGCCGATCGCGGCAGGCCCGTCGGCGGCGAGAGCATCGGCGATGGTTCGAGCCACGAACCGGCGCTCCGAATCGCGCTCGATCGACGAGAGAAGCGGGACGAGCTCTTCGGGCTTCGTGCCGGGGCCGAGCACGAGCACCCTCCCGGCCGCGATGGCGCCCTCGGTGGCGCCGGCACGGACGGTCTGCGCGAGCCAGACGTGCGCGACCGCCATCGCCACGATGATCACGGCCGCCGCGATCAGCCCGAGCTCGATCCAGCTGCGGCGCGAGTCGGTGTCGCGTGCGAGTCGAGCGGCCCGTGAGTCGGGCGTCGAGACCGTGACCGTCATGGAAGCTGGCGGGACGCCGCGCGCATCACGGGTTGGCGACTCGAGCCTCGATGGACTTCTTGAGAAGCGGACCGATGAGCGAGAGCGGGAACGGCGTTTCGTCCAGGGCGGTCAGCCGATCGTCGACGCGCGCGAGCCCGCGCTCCGCCTGCGCTCGCCCGCGCGTGGACGCCGGGTGGCCGAGTCCCTTCTCATACCATTCCACCGCGCGCGTGAACTCGTCGCGCGTCTCCTTCAGGCAGGCCTTTTCCAGGTCGGCGGTGCGCAGGTTGCCGCACTCGTGCTCGCGTGCCTCCGCTCTGGCCCGCGAGGCTTCGCCGAGCAGCACGTAATCGCGGGGCATCGTCGTGTACCCGCGGCGCACCGCTTCGTTGAGCACCTTCTGCGCCTCGACGATGTCCTGGCGGGTTCCGCTGTAGAGGCGCAGCAGACCGATCCAGGGGTCGACCGATGCGCGATCGATGCGGGCGGCTTCCTCGAACTGGCTGATCGCCTCGTTCAGCAGTCTGCGCGCGCGATCGGTCTGGCCGCGCCGCAGGGCGGCGTCGCCGTCGATCCGCTTGACGTGGCCGTCGCAAATCAGGAACCGGGCCCGCACGCCGTTGCTGCCGCCGAGCTCGAGCGCCGAGGCCGCCCAGCCGCGCGCCTGTTTCCATTGCAGCTCGCGGACGGTGGGTTCGGGGCGTCGGAAGTCGGCAATGACGCGGTCGACGTGCTGGACGAGTGCCGTCCGAAGCGGGCTCCGCGCCGGCCAGGTGCCGACGCGCCACGCGCTGCGCCCGTCGAGCTCGACGTAGGTGCGATACATACCCTCGAGCGCTTCCGGCTCTGCGGCGTACACTCTCCGTCCGAGCGTTCCCGATTCCTGCCAGACGCGCGCCTCGCGCCCGATGTTCCAGACCATCCAGCCCACCAACACGATCGCGGCGGCACGAAGGAAGCGGCGAGGCTTGCGCGCGCGCGGCGCCGGCAAGGTGCGCCGCGTCGGTGCCACCTCGGCCGGCTGCTCGCCGTTGATCTCCAGGCGGGGTGGCGTCCATGGAGTGGGCGGTATGGGGCTCGTGCGGCGCGTCACATCGACGAAGCGCGCTAAATCCTCGCGCACGGCAGCGGGCGCGTAGCGCGCGCGCGGATCGCGCGCGAGCAGCCGCCGGACGATGGCGATCAGCTCCTCGGGACAGTCGGGCGGCAGTGCCGGCACGACCGTCTCGATCTGGCGCAGCACGTCGCGTTCCGAGCCACGGAAGGGAAGGTCGCCTGCGAGCATTTCGTAGAGCACGATGCCGAGCGACCACCAGTCGCTCGATGGGCTCACGTTGCCGTCGAGCAGGCGCTCGGGCGACATGTAGGGGGCGCTGCCGAACACGTTGCGCGTTTCGCCAGCCGCTCCGCGAAGACCCTTTGCGACGCCGAAGTCGAGCACCCGGATCCGCGCGTCGAGCGGCGCGTCGCCGCCGACCACGCGGACGTTGCGCGGCTTGAGGTCGCCATGCACGATCCCCCGGAACGTTTCCTCCTCGACCGTCGCGGTGAACGTGTGCGCGCGATCCAGCACATCGGCCAGGCCCGCCGTAATGCGCGCCGCGTCGACCGACGACAGCCGGCCGCTTTCGCGGATGAGCGTCGAGAGATCCTGGCCGTCGACGTACTCCATTTCGATGGTCAGCTGGCCGTTTCGGAGCCGGATGTCGTAGACGTCCGGGACGCGAGCCTCGACCGCATGGAACTGCCGCTGCAACTCGGCGCCCCGCTGCTCGGCCCGCACCACGTCGTCTGAAGACAACCCGACCGACTTGACCGCGACGACCTGGCTATCGGCCAGGCGTGTGGCGCGGTAGACCCGGCTCATGCCGCCACCCAGCAGCTCGAGGTCGGTGTAGTCGGTCAAGGCGTTCATGAGCGGAATGACGATGACGAATGGCGAATGACGAATGACGAATAACGACGAATCACGAGTGACGAATCGCTACCGTGGCCTCGGACCCGGCCGTCGACCCTCGGCGGCAGGGCGCGACAACGGTTCGGGGCTGACGACGTTCTGACGCACGAGATCGGAGAGCGCGGCTGCCGGCCAGCCTTGGACGGCCGGTCCGCCACGAGCCGACAGGCCGTTGCCGACGAGCGTTGGGCGGGCTCCTGATTCGACCATCACCGCGGGCGCCCCGGGCGGGCTGTTCTGAACAATGACGTTGCGCTCGAGCCTTGGTTCCGCCCGCTCCCTGACCGCCACGGCTGGACCGCGGTTGTCGTGGAGGAAACTTCCGCGCAGCACGGGTTGTCCGCCTGCGCCGAACACCACGCCCGTCGACGCGGCGCCGGAGACGTCGAGATCTTCGAGAACGACCGACGATCGCTCGACGAGAATGCCGGTTCCGATCGGCTGCTCGGCGGACCCGGCGATGGTGAGTCCGCTCAGCCGCCCCGAGGCGGCGTCTCGAATCGTGACAGCCGTGAAGCTCGCGCTCGCGCCGAGCGGGGCCTTCAGTACGCTGCCGGGCGCGGCATCGACGATGACGCCGCTCTTGAACGCGATGTCCTCGCGATACTCGCCGGGAGCGATGGCCACCGTGTCGCCTGCCGCCGCGCTGCGCAGCGCCTCGCCAATTGTCGCGAAGTCGGCGTCGCGGTGCAGCCCGACCTGCCAGGTTCGCGGCGCGCGCGTGGACGCGAAGTACCGCTGCCAGACGTCCTCGACGAGGCCGGACCGTTCCGCCGCGACACCGAGGGCGGCGCCGACCACGAGCCCGGTGGCCAGCGCGAGCGCTGCCCGCAGCCAAACGCGTCGCGAGCGGCCCAACTCAATCGACGAGATGGGACGGAACGCGGCTGGGCTTCCGCTTTCGATTCGATCGCGATCTTGTTGGGGCATCGGCCGGGGAGGCAGCGCGCCGGAAGGAACCGGGCGGCCGGCGGCGCGGGTCGAGGCGGCTGCCGCGAAGTTCTCGCCTTCGACGACGAGGACGGTGACGTTGTCCTTCCCGCCGGCGTCGTTCGCGGCCGCGATCAGCTCCTGCACCGCCAGCGCCGGCGAGCCGGCAAACGACTCGACGATGCGCCGGACCGACCCCGCGGAAACCTGATCGCTCAGTCCATCGCTGCACAGCACGAGCGCCGCATCCGGCTCGAAAAGCACTTCGCCGACTTCGATGACGTCGGGTCCACCGAACCGTTTCGAGCCGAGGTCGCGGTATATCTCGTTGCGGCGGGGATGCCGCATCGCTTCGATCTCGCTCAGCGAGCCCGCATCTTCGAGCTCTCCGACCGGCGAATGATCGCGCGTCACCTTGTCGATGCGGCCGGCGCGGATCTTGTAAAGCCGCGTATCGCCGACGTGCGCGTAGCGGCATCGGCCCGTGTCGACCACGGCCAGCGTGGCGACGCAGGCCATGCCGTTGAGCGTCGTGTTGCGCAGCGCCGCGTCGAAAATCGCATCGTTGGCTCGCGCGAGCGAGTCGCGCAGGCGGCTGTTGGTGAGCAGCGCCGGCGCGGCGAGGAGGGTGCGGATGGTCTCCGCGGCGATCTCGGCGGCGCGCTCGCCGGCGTTGTGGCCGCCGACGCCGTCGATCACGCAGTACACGCCGCGCCGATCGTCGAAGAAGAAACGATCTTCGTTGTTCGCGCGCTGCAGCCCGGGATGCGTGTCGCCCGCGGCCCGCCGCCGTTCCATCATGGTCGTCGATCGAGCCGCGTGAGCCATGCCACGAGTCCAGTGAACACCGCGATGCCGGCGACGAGCGCGAGATGCAGCGGTCCGGCCACCGTCATGAGGAGGCCAGCGTCCGGAAATGAACGCACGATGACCCCGGCGAGGCCAATCTGCGATCGCGCGCGGACCGGCACCCAGCGGTCGGCATCGCGCCCTGCGACATCGAGGCTCGGCGGGACGCGCTCGTTGTCCAGCGTGGTCCCGAACCGGCTCACGTCTTTCAGCTGCACTCCGCCGGTCCGATCGTGCCGCAGCACCGCATGCACGCGCGACACGTCCTCGGGCCCTTCGATGGTCACGTCGACGAGGGCGTCGCGTCCGCCACGTCCGATCCGGATTTCTTCGCGCTCGAGCCGTGCCGTGTGCTCGCGGCCCTGGTTGTCGCGATAGGTCAGCTCGCCCCACGCGGCGGTCGCCTCGCCGGACGAGATGGCGCGCGTCGTGCGCCGGGTGGCGCCGCCCGCATTCAGCGGCTGGACGCGGTGGGTGGGATCGCCGCCCAGGCCGGGCGCGGCGGCAGGCAGCGCCAGCTCGGACGTCAGGCGGAAGTGCCCTGGCGGCAGATCCTCGTCTTCGTCCGGGTGCAGCTCGATGACCCATCCGCCCGGCGGCCGCCGCACCGGCGGCTCCGCCGGCCGCACGAGTTTCGTCGCCGCCTGCAGCAGGCGTCCCCAGTGCTCGGCCGGCGTCACTCGACTGGCGTTCAGCCGCTCGAGCTCCTCGTCGAGCGCCCGGGTGGCTTCCTCGACGATGGTGCGCCGCGCGGGCGCCAGCCGATCGTAGTCCTCGCGATGCATGAACACGCGGTAGACGCCGTGCGCGAGCGCCGAGTAGCGGAGCGGTTCCGTCTCGATGCGCATGCGCTGCACGACCTCTTCGATGATGTCCCGGCCGGTGACGGGCATGAATCTATTGTAGAAGGTCCGGGTTGGGGTCCAGGGTTCGAGGTTCGAGGTTCGAGGTCCAGGGGTCCAGGGTCCGGGGTCCGGGGTCCGGGGTCCGGGGGGTCCTAGGTCGCGGTCCGAGGTCCGGGTCCGGCGGCGAACGTCGACCTCGAACCTGGACCTGTGGGACCTAGGACCTGTGGACCTTGGAACTTTGGACGTCGGCCCTCGGGACGTCGACCTTTAGTGAACCTCTCTTAAACTGTCGGCCATGGCGGAGAATTCGGAAGCGCCTGTCGAGCGGCCGGACCTCACGTGTGAACTGACGTGGGCCGGCGAACTGCAGTTCACGGCGCGCTCGGGGCAGGCGGCCATGGTGCTCGACAGCGCCGGAAGCGCCGGTCCCTCGCCCATGCAGGCCCTGGCGTTCGCCCTGGCCGGGTGCATGGGCATGGACGTGGTCCATGTCATGGAGCGGTCGCGCGTCCCGGCCACGTCGGTCCGCGTCGCCTTGACGGGTCGGCGGGCCAGCGAGTACCCACGCCGGTTCGTCGACATCGACCTGCACTTCACGATCGACGGCCAGGCGAGCGACGAGGTCGTGACCCGCGCCATTGCGCTCTCGCGGGACAAGTACTGTTCGGTGTGGAACTCGATGCGGCAGGATATCCCGCTGAATGTCACCTTCACGGTGAACCGGGGCTCGGTTGGAACCTCGTAATCACCAGCCGGCAGCCCGTCGCCTGCAGCCGTAGCCCGATTCAGAGCTCAAACACCATGAGGCCCACGTTCTTCCTGCTGTTCGTCCTGATCTCGATTCCGGCGCCGTCGGCGGCGCAGACGACGTCTCCGGCGCCGAAGCCGCAGGCGCCAGCCCCGAAGTCGGTCATGGAGGCGCCGAAGCTGCCGCCCTTTGCCGGCTCGATCGTCAACTTCGATCGGCGGGGCTCGCGGGTCGTCGCGTGCGTGGATCGCGCGACGGCGTCGAAGCCGGGTCAGCCTGCCGCACCGGCGGTCCCGGCAGCGCCGGCCTCGGGCGGGCCGCGCCAGACGCGTATCTGGGTCATCGAGAACGAAGTGATGCAGGAGCTCCTCACGACGAGCGGCTTGTGCGATCCGGCGTGGTCGCCGGATGCGAAGGCGTTCGCGGCCGCGGGCGCGAGGGGCGTGTTCACGTTCACGCAGCCGAACTACGAAGTCAAGGTCATCGTCGCCGGGCAGGCGTCGCCACAGTCCGAAGGACAGGCGCCGTCCAAGAGCTACACGAGTCCGGTCTGGTCGCCCAGCGGCCGGCGGCTCGCGTTTCTCGTGACGGCGCCGGCCGGTGCCACGGTGCAAGTGGTCGACGTGTCGACGGGCGAGCGGGTGTTCGAGCGTACCCAGGCCGCGAAGACCCTGGCCTGGGGCTCCGACGACAAGACCCTCATCGTGGACGGCGCGAGCCTCGCCATTCCATGAGCGACGCGACAGTTGGCCCGATGGAGAGCGCCGCGCCAGCCTCGCGACGCGGTTATCTCGATTGGGTGCGTGGCCTCGCCGTCCTCATCATGATCGCGTGGCACACGCTCGACTCCTGGACGAAGCCCGAAGACAAGACGACCGACCTGTTCTGGTGACTGCATGGTGGTCGGCGGATTCGCGGCACCCCTGTTCCTCTTCATGGCGGGCGTATCGGTGTCGCTGGCGTCGGGGTCGCGCCTGCGTCGGGGATCGATGCCCTGGCAAGCGGCGGTTACGATGATCCGCCGCGGCGGGTTCATCTGGGTGCTCGCGATTCTGTTTCGCATCCAGGCGTGGCTGCTCAGTCCCGGCTCGCCTCTGACGGCCATCCTGAAGGTGGACGTTCTCAACGTCATGGGCCCGGCCATTGCCGTGGCCGCGGCAATCTGGGGTGTGGCGCGGGGCGCGGCGCTGCGCGTGGCCGTGCTTGCTCTTGCCGCGGCGGCGATGGCGTTTCTGACGATGCCCGTCCGGACGTCCACGCTGATCGGGGCATTGTGGGATCCGCTCGAGTGGTACTTGCGGCCGGTCGCGGGGCGGACGACGTTCACGCTGTTTCCCTGGGCCGGATTCGCGTTCGCGGGCGCGGCAGTCGGCGTCGTGCTCGACCTCGCGCGCAGCGAGGCGGCGGAGCGGCGGGCGAACCTCGCGCTGCTGGGATTCGGGGCGGTCATGGCGCTGGGTGGATTCGGCGCCTCATACCTGCCGCCGGTGCACCAGGGGTCCTACTTCTGGACCACGTCGCCGGCATTCTTCCTGCTGCGTCTCGGCGTGATGATCGCGGTATCCCGGTGGCCTACGCGTGGACTCGACTGACGCCCGGCCACTTCAGCCTTCTGCAGCAGTTCGGCCGCACGTCGCTTTTCGTCTATTGGATTCACGTCGAGCTCGTCTACGGCTACTTCAGCTATCCGCTGCACCGCACACTGCCGCTGCCGGCGGCCCTGCTGGCCTTCGTCGCGTTCGCGGGATTGATGTTCGCGGCATCGATGGCCAAAACCCGCTTGACGATGCCGATGAGGGAAGTGACGGCGAGTTGACGAAATGGGGTCGGGCCGAATTTCAGTTTGCGCAACCTCGCGTTATCCGAGTGTTGAAGAAACTGAAATTCGGCCCGACCCCCCTGAGCTAAAGTAGCGGCATGCGAAAGACGTTGATTGCGACGTCCCTCGCGCTCGCGGCCGTGGGTGCCACCGGCGCCGCCGACCGGCCAGCGCTCGAGATCGAATGGATTGACGTCGAAGGCGGGGCCGCCACCCTCATCGTGACCCCGGCGCGGGAGACCATCCTCGTCGATGCCGGCTGGCCTGGCTTCGACAGCCGCGACGCCAGGCGCATCAAGGCCGCGCTCGATCGGCGCAAGCTGACGGCCATCGACCACTTCATCGTCTCGCACTACCACACCGATCACTTCGGCGGCGTGCCGCAGCTCGCCGCCGTCGTCCCGATCCGGAAGGCCTACGATCACGGACCGATGACCGAGCTGGTCGAAGACAAGCAGTTTCCCGAAAAGTACTCGGCCTATCGGGCGGCCGTGAAAGGCCAGCCCACGCACCTGGCGCCAGGCAGCCAGATCGAGCTCAAGCAGACCACCGGCCCACGCCTCTCATTGAATGTGGTCGCGGCACACGGGCGCGTCCTCGCCGGCAAGCCGCAGTCACAGAACCCGGTGTGCGCCGAGTCTCTCGCGAAGCCGGAAGACGAGTCCGACAACGCTCGCAGCATCGCGTTCGTGTTGAAGTTCGGCGGCTTCGACTTCTTCGATGCCGGGGATCTCACCTGGAACGTCGAGGCGCAGCTCGTCTGCCCCGTCGACCGCGTCGGCCAGATCGACCTCTATCAGGTGACCCATCACGGGTCCGACACGAGCAACAACGTCGTCGTGCTGAAGACGCTCAAGCCGACCGTGGCGGTGATGAACAATGGATCCAAGAAGGGCGGGTCGGCCGAGGTCGTGAAGAACCTCAAGGCGCTGACCTCACTCGAGGCCCTTTACCAGGGGCACCGCAACGTCGCGACCGGCGAAGCGGACAATACCTCGCCCGATCTCATCGCCAACCTCGAAGCCGATCCCGACGCCGGTCACAGCATCGTGGCGTCGGTCGATTCGGGCGCGCGGCAATTCACGGTGACGAACGGCAGAACGGGCCAGTCCAAGACGTTCAAGGTGAAGTGAGGGCGACCGAAGACCGCAGCGGCCATCGGCCTTCAGAATCTGTAAGAGCGAAAGGGGCTACTGGCTGCGGACTGCGGACTCCGGGCCTGCAGGAAAGCTCCTTCAAAGCCCGTAGCCTGCAGCCTGTAGCCTGTCGCCCGTTGGTCGCTCCTCACTCGAACCTACCCTGCGGCCAGGGTGTGCCGAGCACGTTCGTGCCGGCGGCCCAGATGACGCCGTTGGCATCCGAGTACATCGCGCGCTCGACGACGATGGGCACGCCGGGGGTTCCCATGCTCACGATGTGGGCGCCGAACCCGCGGCCCGCCGCTTCGGGAAATTCCTGCGCGACCGGGACGTTGAAACGGCTGCGGCCGGGCACGGTGAAGTCCCGGGTCACCGGGGGCTCGTTGTCGAACAGCAGCATCACGGCGACCTGAGCCGGGTCGGGCGTGTCATTGGCGATCAGGAAGTAGGTCTGCGTGTTGACGGGCGGCGGTCCGACCTCGCCATCGGCGAAGCCCCACGTCGTCACGGCCTGCGTCGCGCCGAAGGAATTATGCGCCTCATGCCAGGCGTCGCCGGGGCTCGGCCACCACATCGCGCGCTCGACGACGATCGGCACGCCGTTGGTCGACTCGACGACCGTCGAGACGGGCGTGTCGGCGAGCAACTCGTCCTCGTTCTCCACGTAGATCGTCAGCCGGCTGTTGGGAGCCATCGTGCGCGTCCGGACGATCGGTGACCCGCTCGGCCGCAAGTACGTCGTGCGCACCTCGGCGGGCGTTGCGGAGGGGTTGGCGATGAGCACGAACAGATCGAAGTAGCTGCCGGTCGCACCCTCGGCAAGACGCCAGGTCAAGGCCGGGGCCGTCACGCCCGCGCTCGCGTGCCCAGCGCGGAACGGCTGGCCGTCGCGCGAGAAATACATCGCGCGCTCGACGATGATCGGGACGCCATTGATGCTCGCGATCACGCCCGAGACGTCGGTCGCGTCGAGGCCCGGAATGCCGTCGACGAGGATGTTGAGGCGCGTCGCGGGCGGCACGCTGTAGGTCCGCACGACGGGCGCACCCGACGGCAGCAGGATAGCGCGCTTCGACCTGCGCCGTCGCGGTCTCGCTCGGATTCTGCAGCAGATAGAACAGATCGAAGAACCCGTGCGTCGCACCCTCGGCCAGGTACCAGGTCGTTGCTGGCGAGGCAATGCTGGTCTCGGCGCTCGAGCCGTACAGCTCCGAGCCCCAAAACATCGACCGGTCGACGGTGACCGGCTGGTCCGACTCGACGACCGTGGCAAAGGACGTCGACCCGAGGCTGGGGACCTGAGCCACGTTGACGAACCGACGCCTCACCACCGGCACGGTCAGCAGCGTGGAAGTCGTGTGCCCGGTGTCGGTCTGGTAACGCAGCAGGACCCTCGCGTCCGCGGCTCCAGGATTGGCCACCGAGATGCGAGTCGAGAAGAACGACCCGGTCGCGCCCTCGGCGAGGTATCGCGTGAAGAACCCGTGAGGGTGCGTGCCGGCGGCCTGCTCCTGTGCGTTGGTGCGGCCGTCGCCATCCGGGTCGCCCGCGGCACCTTCAGCCCCGGCACTCAACGCAGGGTTCAAGCCGAACCGCGTTTCGAAGGTATTGGCGAGCCCATCGCCGTCCGTGTCGAACGTGTCGAACGCCGGACTCTGCAGATCGTGCACGAACACGTCGGAGAACGTGTTCGTGTCGTCTGGCACGAGCGACGCTTCCCGGCTCGCGAGGGTGAAGTAGCGCAGCGAACCGTCGAACCACGCGGGATCCTCGGACGACACGATGGGGAGCGTCGTCGAGACGATCGAGGCGGGATCGTCGAGGTGGCCGTCACCGTCCGCGTCGAACGTGGCGAGGTGCTTGCTGACCGTGACGATCGGTACCGTCGGACCGGGTGTAACCGTCGTCGTGTTGTAGGCGAGCCGACGGTTATCGGCAGCGATTCGGACTGTCCCGAACGCGACCGGTCCCGGCGGCCCGGCAGCAATGCGCCTGAAGACGTTGCCGATGCGATGCCACAGCCACAACTCGCTCGCTCCCGCGCTGGTCATGCGGTTGACGGCAACCAGCACGCCGTCACGGCTGAGCGCAAGCGGTGAAGTCGCCGCCATGGCCTGTCCCGGAGGGACCGGCATCAGTGAAGTCGCCGTGTCGCCCGTCTCGTCGAACACGCCGTTTCCATTCACGTCACGGTCGACGACGATGACGTGCTCGAATCCCTGAGGAGGTTGATCGCGAGGCGACAGCAGGACGATTCGACCCGATGAACTGAGGCCGACCGGCGCGGCCTGGGCCGCGGCAAGGAAGGCAGGCATTCGAACCGTTCGGCGCGTCACGAGATCGTGAACGTAGAGATCCGGGAAGGAATCCGCGTCGTCCTCCCCCAGGTCGCGTGTCGTCGTGAAGAACACATGGCGGCCATCGCCGCTCATCCCATTGAGGAAGGTCGGAGCCAGCGACGTGCACGGGCCGGCGGGATTGAAGCAGCCGCCCTGCTGGCCGTCAGACCGGATCGTTGCTCTCACGGTCCGGGCTTGACCAGGCTCGTCGAAGATCCCGTCTCCATCGGCATCCCGATCCCGTACGTACACATCGCCGTCGTCGTCCGTGTCCCCAGGTACCAATCGAGATCCCGACACAAAGGCGACATACCGTCCCTCATCGCTGACGAGTGGTCTTCCTGCGTTGATGTCGAAGCCCAGAGGCGCTTCGGTCCCCGCGTCGCTCAGGCTCACGCGTACCGTCTGTCCGAGCAACCTATCGTGCGCGAAGACGTCGATGAGTCCATTGGTATCGCCTGCGCCGAGAGAGGAGGAGTCTGAGGCGAACACCACATGCCGGGCATCGCCGCTGATGCTCGGCATGAAGCTCGAGCCGTTGGCCTGAACGCCGGTCGAGTTCACACTGACTCGGACGGTGGCGGGGGACTGGGCTTGCGGAGCGAGTTCGAAACCGAACACGACGGCGAGCGCCGTCGCGCAGACAACGCGTGCAGACCGAATCATGAGTGAGGAAGCCTCCAGAAATCCCAGGGTCAAGGTCTGTAGAGTTTATCAGATGAGCTGGCGCACGACGGCCGCTCCGCGTCTTCGAGATCGCGGGATCGTTACGGCCCGCAGAACGCGGGCGCGAACGAATCTGTCTCTCGACTTATCTGGCTTGGCCTGCCGGAGCTGACGACGTCGACTTCGGTGCCGGCGCCGACGGCTCGACGATCGGTCGGTCGTTCCAGTGCAGGAGGGCGTTGAACAGCATCCCGAACTCGCCGTGGTTCTGCCAGCGGTAGCAGGGATTGGTCGCAAAGAGCACCAGACGTCCCTTGCCGGCCGGCACGTCGACGATGGCGGGACGGTTGCGAATCTCGTTCGGCGCCTCGCATCAGGCCGCTGAGCACGGCCTGTCGCCGCCGACGAACCGCATCAGCACCTGCTCGGTCGCGATCGAGCTCCGGCACCTGCAGCAGCGGTCCGTTCGCGTAGCGCACCGGCATGCGTCTTCTCGCGATAGCCGTAGAAGATCGGGTGCTCCGGCTTCAGGATCTCGGCCTGCACGATCGGCCCCGGCGCATAGAACTGGGCCGACGGCCGCGACGCCGTGACCGTCGCGCCAGGCCGAACTCCGCCGGGAAGAAGCTCGCCGCGCCGAGCGTGACGACAAGCCGCCCGCCTCGACGAACTTCTGCAGCTCGACGACGCCTTCGAGTCCCATGCCGCCGCGGATGTCCTCGCGACTCGCCGTAGACGCCGAGCGACGGGAACTCCGCGGCTCTTCGTGTAGGCCAGCGGCTTGCCGCGCATCTCGATGTCGTAGACCAGGCCCTTTGCCGGTGCGGCCCTGGCTCGGGCACGAGGATGACGTCGTAGTCGGCGCGCAGCTCGCCCTGCCGCACGCGCTCCTTGTAGATCAAATCGAACGGCACCTCGAACTGGTCGAACGCGTGCCGGACCCAGCCGACTTCCTGCGTGTTGCCCCACGTGCTGTACATCGCCAGCCGCGGCAGATCGACTTCGTGCGTCGGCGACCGTCCGGCATCGTCGCGACGCCGACGGCGACGAGGCCCAGCGACTCGATCGCCTTCGACGGACCACGTCGATGACGCTGGTCCCCTTCTGCGACGTCGGAATGACGAACGATCCCGCTGGCTATTCCGTCGTCGCCGTCCTTGAACGCCCGCTCCGCCGCGCGACCTTCAGGATCCTTCAGCCGATAGCGCAGCGTCACGAGCTGCGTTCGCGCCGTGGTCGGCGACGAGCAGCGCGGCCGCGCCCGTATCGCCGGTGAGCCGGCCGTCCGGAGCGCAGATCCGCGTCACCGGCTCGGTCTTCGCATCGAGGATCGCCTTGTCGGCGGTCGCCTTCACCTCGGTCTGCAGCATCAGCCCCATCGTCCAGCCGGTGTCGTCGTAGGTGCGAAGGTTCGCTTCGGGGAACACCTGCTTCTCGAGCAGGATCTTCGCGAGCCGGCCGTACGGCTGATCGCGCTTGACGACGAACGAGCCGGCCGGATACGTGCCGTCGGTCACTTGATCGCCGCCGTGCGTTCGGCCGACTTCGATTCCCTGTACGGCGCAGCAGGTTCACGAGCAGCGCGACGCGCGTCAGGTCCTTCTGGCCGGCCGGGATGACGAAGCCATGCGGCGCTTCCTTGCGTCCCGACTCGATCGAGTTGCGGCTCTTCAGATAGAAGTTCTCGAGCACGACCTTGCGGAAACGCCGCCGCGAACTGCAGAGCGCGTCAGGACGCCGGTCTGCATGAAGTTCGTGTTGTTGCGCATCGACCACTCGACCTCGTTGTACGGCGGGCTCGGCCGATACCACTCGCGCGCTGGTCTGTCCCGCCAACCCCGGCGGGACGTCTCGGCGGTTCGACACGGTGCGCTTCATCGTCGTCGCGCCGCCGTTGCCGAACGTCTCGTACATGCGCGACCAGGCCGTTGTGGTTCGACGACATGAACGCGAGATAGCCCGGCGACCACATGTCGACGAACGCCGTGCGTCCAGACGCCCGGCAGCCCGTACTTCGTCAGCTGCGCCATCTCGAAGTTGGCGAACATCGGCAGCTCGCCGTAGAGGATGGGATCGAGCGTCGGGTTCTGCGGCGCCTGCCCGCTGAAGGTGTAGAGGAACGGCACCGACTCGTGCAGGTCGTGCATGATCGGCGGGTGCCACTGCAGGTACCACTCGAGCAGCGCCCGCATGGTCACCTGCGAGTAGTTGATGTCGCGGTTGTTGTCGTGGAAGACGTAGTTGCCCCAGTAGGGCGGGCCTGCCACGCGATCGCGCTCGTCGGTGATGTCCACCAGGTGGCGGCGATACCAGTCGACGTAGCGGTCGCGTCCATCCGGATCGGCCGCCGGCGTGATGGTGACGATGACGTTGTCGCGAATCTGCGGATCAGCGGCGAGTCCTCGACGGCGAGCCGGTAGGCGAGCTCCATCAGCATCTCGGGCGGGCCGGTCTCGCCGCTGTGCAGGCCGCCCATCAGGTGATAGATCGGCTTGCCTGCGAGCGATCACCTCGCGCGCCTGCGCCTCGGTCAGCGTGCGCGGGTCGGCGAGCTGTCCCAGATAGCCGCGGTAGCGTCGAGGTTGCGGATCGTCTCCTCGGAGGCGACGACGATGATGTTCAGCTCGCGGCCCTCGTCGGTCTTGCCGATCGTCAGCACCTTCACGCGCGGCGTGCTCGCATCTTCGAGTGCCGCGGCGAGGGCACGGTAGAACGCAAGCGCCTCGGCTGTCCGCGTGAGCCGCTTCGGGCGCGCCGATGTGGTAGCCGAGCACGTCCTTCGGCGACGGCACGCCGGTCACGACGGGCAGGTGGTCGACGAGCGGCGTCAGGAACTCGGGCCGGGTGGTCCACTCCTTCACGCGCGCCGCGAAGTCGGCGTCTTCCTGGCGACCCCCGGCCTCAACGGCGGTCGCCGCCCGTTGATCCGCGCGGCGATCCGACCGGCCCTCAGCGGGCCCGAGGGCGGCGCGGAAGGCTCGCATCAGTCGGTTGCGGGGGCGCGCCGGGCCAGGCGGCCGGGACAGGCTGGGCAGACAGCCAGATCGAGCAGGCCACCACGAAACCGGCCGGCAAGGCCAGATAAGGACGCATGCAGGAGGTCTCCTGAACCGGGACCGAAGCTGAGGCAGGGATTCTACCAGCGGCTGCTTGCGCGTTTCGTGGTCCGGTATACAATTCCGCCGTTTATCCGGGCAGAGTGCGACTCAGGAACAGAGCCCAATGCGCCGGAGCCCACCGCGCTGCCGGACGGCCCGCCGAGGGCTGGCGGAACAACAGACGCGGATAGAGAGCTGCCGAGACCGCCGCTAAGGGCGGCGGTCAATCCAACGGACACGGAGGCCACTGTCTCACCATGATCACCGTCGCCGCCATTCGCATGGAGCAGTTCGGGGTTCAGTTCTATCAGGCCTCGCTGACTGCCAGGGATGTCGAACAAGCTGGTCCGTTTCGAAGTGCTCAGCTACGGCGACAAGGGCCATCAGCCGGTGCGGGGCGGGGCAAAGGCAAGTCGAAGGTCAACTGGGACCTGCTCGAGCGCCGGATCGCGGCGAACGAGAAGTCCTATCAGCGCCAGATCATCCGCAAGAAGATTGAAGAGCTGGTGCAGTACTACGAGCAGTGCCGCGAGGCGCGGAACCTGCCGTCGATTCCAGGCGCGGTCATCATTGCGTCGGAAGAGCCGCTCAAGTTCGAGCCGCTCAGCGACAACGAGAACCTCGGCCTGCTGAAGGTGCCCGAGCGCGAGGGCATCCTGCGCGCGATCGACGGGCAGCATCGGCTGCTCGCGCTCCACAACGACATCGAGCAGTTCGGCCACGACGTTTTCCACGTCCCCGCGGTCATCTTCGATCGACTGCCCGAGGATCACGTCGTCCAGATGTTCGTGACGATCAACGCGAAGCACACGCGGTTGAACCCTTCGCATCTCGTCTCGCTCGCTGGCCGTCAGCTTTATTCCGACGCGAACCTCGCCGCGGCGCACGACGTGATTCGCGCGTTGACCGAGCGCGAAGATTCGGCGCTGCAGGGCGACATCAAGCTGCTCGGCGTCGGCCGGGGCCGCGTGGCGCAGGCGCCGCTCGCGCAGGAGCTGAAGCGGCTCTTCGAGTCCGATCTGTTCGGCAGCGCGCGCAAGGCGGAGGAGTTCCGCGAGGATGCGAAGAAGTTCTTCGTGAACTACTTCAAGCAGATCGCCAGCCTGTTCCAGACCGCGTGGAACGGCCGCAAGTACAGCATCAAGAGCGCGCCCGCGCTCCGCGCCTTCATCCGCGTGGCCCCCGACGTCGTGCGCCGGCTCGATCAGGAGCACGCGGATCGCACCGACTTCCGCGCCATCGGCCGGGTCATCTCGCCGTGGGGCCGCCGCATCGGCGACATGCGCTTCGAGACCGACAGCGCCTGGAAGCGGACGGGATCGGGCATCGACCAGCTCGCCAAGGAGCTGCGGCTGGCGCTCCAATATCCCGAAGGCGCGGCGTTCTAGTCTGGCGCCGGGCGCCCTCAGCGCCCGCCGCGACGCAGCCTTTGAGACTCGCCGCTAATCAGCCGGCCCTGGGCGGGCCGGCTGGCAGCTCGCCGGCCGCGTTGGGCTGGCGCCGGGCGCCCACCGCTGCCGTCGCGCGCAGCCTTTTGAGGCTCGCTGCGATGCAGCCGGCCGTTGGGCGGGCCGGCTGGCAGCTCGCCGGCTGCATTGGTTGGCGCCGGGCGCCCACTGCTGCCGTCGCGCGCAGCCTTTTGAGGCTCGCTGCGATGCAGCCGGCCGTTGGGCGGGCCGGCTGGCAGCTCGCCGGCTGCGTTGGTTGGCGCCGGGCGCCCACCGCTGCCGTCGCGCGCAGCCTTTTGAGGCTCGCTGCGATGCAGCCGGCCGTTGGGCGGGCTGGCTGGCAGCTTGCCGGCGGCGTTGGTCTGGCGCCGGCAGCCCTCAGCCGGCGTCGCGACGCAGCCTTTGAGGCTCGCTATGCGCTGCCAACCCTGAGCGGGTCGGCAGCCCGCTCGACGGCTGCGTTGGACTGGCACCGGCGGCCCTCACCGCCGGTCGCGCGCAGCCTCTGTGGCTTGGCACGATTTCAGCCGGTCCTGTGCCGGCCGGCTGGCAGAGCGGAGGGCGCTCCAGGCGACGGCTGCCGCCCTGAACGAACGCGGAATTCAATCAAGGGCTGGGCGGGTGCTGCCTGTGGCGGTCGATGTCGGTTTGGTAATCCGGCCGCTTCGGACGCCTTCGTCGAGAAACCGCCATTGAAGGTGGCAAGGGCACGGCAATGCTGTGCCCCTACCGGTGGCAGAGGGCGGCCAAGAACGGTGAGGCCGGCTGAATAGCGGCGCGAATTGGAGGGCCAAAAAAATTGGGGACACCGCCCCCATTGACGGTGTCCCCCGAGTTGGCGGCCGGACTGGCTCCCCAGCACTCACGGCTCCCTGCCGTAAACAGCCCGATGCCGCCGCTCCCTTGTGCAATGGGCATGCCCGTGCGCCGCCGGGCCCGAGACCCTCCGATTCTCGGGCACTTTTCCGTTACTCTCCTTCCAACACGGGGCGCGCCGCGGCGTCGCCTTTAACAAAACTGCAATCACGATCACGCCGTCGATAGACGCCACGGCGGCACGGAGGGCGTTCCCCATGGGGCAGCGCAGCGAGGATCGATCGACCGTGCGGTTCCTGCGTAGCGATCAGCAGCTCATCGGCCTCTCGGCCCTGATCGCGCTTCCGATGCTCGCGTTCTCGACGCTCGCGGCGCAGTCCGATCCTCTTCGTCAGTCGATGGAGGCATACGTCGATCGCCACCAGCCGGCGATCGTGCGCGAGCTCGTCGAGCTCCTCGAAATTCCGAACGTTGCCGCCGATCGTGCGAACATCCGCCGCAACGCGACGCAGCTTGCGGAGATGCTCGCGCGCCGCGGCTTCGAGGCCGAAACGTGGGAGACCGCTGGTAATCCTCTCGTGTATGGCGAGCGGCGGGCCGCGGGTGCGACCAGGACACTGCTCGTCTACGCGCACTACGACGGACAGCCCGTCGATCCGCGCGCGTGGAAGCAGAGCGATCCGTTCGTGCCGCGCCTGCGCCGCGGACGGCTCGAGCAGGATCCCGAAGGCCGCTCGCTCGACGGCATCGCACGCTTCGAGCCGGATTGGCGCGTGTTTGCGCGCTCCGCCTCCGATGACAAATCTCCCATCGTCGCGCTGCTGACGGCGATCGATGCGCTCGCGTCGATCGGACGACAGCCGACCGCGACACCTCCGCGTGATCCTCGATGGCGAGGAGGAGGCGGGTTCGCCCAGCCTCGTTCCGGCGGTGCAGCAGCATCGCGAGGCCCTGACTGCTGATTTGATGCTCGTCATCGATGGCCCGGCACACTCGTCCGGGCGCCCGACGGTCGTGTTCGGAGCGCGCGGGATCGTGACGATGGAACTGACCGTGTTCGGACCGCTGTCGGGCGTGCACAGCGGCAACTACGGCAACTGGGTTCCCAATCCGGCGCTCCGGCTCGCGCACCTGCTCGCGTCGATGAAGAACGACGAAGGCCGGGCGACGGTCGAAGGCTTCTACGACGGCATCCCGCCGCCCACGCCCGACGAGCAGCAACTCATGGCGGAGGTACCGGAGGATGGACCGCTGATGCTGCGTACTTTCGGCATCGCCGCGCCAGAAGTCGCTGGCCGGTCACTCCAGCAGGCACTGCAGCTGCCCACATTGAACATTCGCGGCCTTCAGAGCGCGCACGTCGGCGCCGGCGCGCGCACCATCATTCCCGACCGCGCGACCGCCGCGCTCGACGTACGGCTCGTCAAGGAGACCACGGCCGCCCGGATGGTCGGCCGCTCCTGAAGCAGCATGTCGAAGGGCAGGGTTACGTGCTCGTCGACGGCGAGCCCGATGCCGGCCAACGCGCGACGCATTCACGTCTCGCGCGACTCGTGATTCGCGAGAAGCCGACCGAGGCCTTTCGCACGTCGCCGCTCGCTTCCGAGGCCCGCGCGCTGACCGAGGCGCTCACCCGGATGTTCGGCGAACCGCCCGTTCGCATCCGGACGGCCGGCGGCACGGTCCCGATCGCACCGTTCATCGATGCCCTGGGCTTGCCGGCGGTTCTCCTGCCCACGGTCAACTTCGACAACAATCAGCACGAAGAGAACGAGAATCTCCGCCTGGGTCACTTCTTTCAGGGCATCACCGCAATGGCCGCGGCTCTCACGATGTAAGGCCGCCCGATCGACGACCGACCACCGAAGAAGCAGTGACCAGGTGACAAGGCCCATGGCCCGCAGCCTGTCGCCCGTAGCCCAGGCCGACGACCGACGACCGACGACTGCCCCCATGCCAACCATCGATCTCAACGCGGACGTCGGAGAATCGCGCGGCGACGATGAGGCCCTCATGCCGTCGATTTCGTCGGCGAATGTCGCATGCGGATTCCATGCGGGCGATCCGACCGCGATTCGCCGGACGCTGCGTCTGGCGGCGCGCCATGGCGTCGCGGTCGGCGCGCATCCGGGGCTGCAGGATCGCGAGGGCTTCGGCCGTCGTGAGGTCGCGATTGCAGCCGACGAGGTCGAGGACCTGGTTCTGTATCAGGTGAGCGCGCTTCATGGCATGGCAAGCGCCGAGGGCCTGCGGCTCGCCCACGTCAAGCCGCACGGCGCGCTCTACAACATGGCGGCGCGAGACCCCGGCCTCGCGCGTGCGATCGCACGCGCGGTGGCCAGGCTCGATCGTTCGATCGTGCTCGTCGGACTCGCCGGATCGGCGTTCGCTGGCGCGGCCGGTGCGGCAGGACTGCCGTTTGCCGCAGAGGCCTTCGCGGATCGCGCCTACGAACCGGACGGCTCGCTGCGCTCGCGCCACGAGCCCGACGCGCTCATCACCGATGGCAGGCTCGTCCTCGCGCGCGTCATGCGCATGGTCACCGAGCGCACCGTCGTGGCGATTGACGGCAGCGACCTGCCGATCGAGGCCGACACGATTTGCGTCCACGGTGACACACCAGGCGCGGCCGACCTCGCACGCGCGCTGCGCCGCGGCCTTACGGAGCGCGGTATTACCGTCGCTCCGCCCACGCCGGCCGCCTCGCCATCATGAGCGCGCCCGTCTGGTGGCGCGAGGCTTCGCCCGACGCGCGCAGGGCCCTCGTGGCCGCGTCGCTCGGGTGGATGCTGGACGCCTTCGACGTGATGCTGTACGCGCTGGTGCTGCCGGCCGTGGTCGCCGAGCTTCGCATCGACTACGGGTCGGCTGGGGTGCTGGCGTCCCTCACGCTCGTGGCGTCGGCGATCGGCGGCGTCCTGTTCGGTCTCGTTGCCGACCGCTACGGGCGCACCCGCGCCTTGATGTTCAGCATTCTTCTCTATTCGGTGTTCACGGCCGCGTGTGGCCTCGCGCAGTCGTTCGCCCAGCTTGCCATCTTTCGTCTCGCCCTCGGTTTCGGCTTCGGCGGCGAGTGGGCGAGCGGCGCCGCGCTGGTCGCCGAGACGTGGCCGGCGCGCCATCGCGGCAAGGCCTTCGGCATCGTGCAAAGCTCCTGGGCCGTGGGCTACGGACTGGCGGCGCTGGTCACCCTGGCCATGCTGCCGCGATACGGCTGGCGGGCGGTGTTCTTCGTGGGCGTCCTTCCGGCGCTGCTGACATTCTGGATTCGCCGATCGGTACGAGAGCCCGAGGCATGGCGCCAGAGCCGCGCGGCTGCCTCCGAAGGCGCGCACGAAAGGGCGGCGGCGTCGGTGTGGGCGGGCCTCGGTTCGATCTTCGTGGGACGTCTCGGTTCCATCACCGTGGCCATCACGCTGATGAACGCGTGCGTGATGTTCGCCTACTGGGGGTTCAACACGTGGGCGCCGACGTATCTCTCCGCGCCGCGCTCCCGGGCCGGAGCAGCGCTCGACGTCAGCCGCATGACCCTGTTCATCGTCGTGATGCAGGTGGGAACGTGGCTGGGTTACGTGACGTTCGGGTTCGTCGCCGACCGGATTGGAGTCAAGCGGACGTACGTCGTGTACCTGTTGGCCGCCGCGGCGCTGCTGCCGATCTATACGAGCGTGCGGGCGCCGTTCGTCCTGCTCGTGCTCGGCCCGGTGCTCGCGTTCTTCGCGACCGGACACTTCAGCGGATTCGGCGCACTCACCGCGGCACTCTATCCGACGGCCATCCGGGCGACGGCGCAAGGTTTCACTTACAACGTCGGACGTCTCGCGAGCGCGGTCGCGCCCTTTCTCGTCGGGACGCTCGCGGATCGGCACGGCTTTGCGGCCGCGCTTTCAGTAGCAGCGCTCGCGTATCTCGGCGCCGCGCTGATGTGGGTCTGGATACCGCGAGTGACCAGTGACGAGTGACCAGCTACCGGTCCTGACTCGTCACTGGTAGTTGGTCGTCGTCACTCGTCAGTTGCCCTGCGGTCCTGGCGTGGGCGCCGGCTGAGCACTCGGGGCGGTCCGCTTGCGTGGCGGTCGCTTCACCGGCTTGGTCGGCAGTTCCGGCCGGCCGGCTTCCTCCCACGCCCGCGTGATGAGCGCGGCCACGGCCGCCGTGGCCTCCGACAGCCGGCGTTCGAGCAGTGGACGGGTGGGCTCGAAAAAGCGATCGAAGTAGGCATCGTCGTAGAGCTCGCCCGTACCGATGGCCGCCTTGTCCGCGGCGAGAATCGGGTCGACCAGTCCGGCGCTGACGATGAGCGTGTCGAAGATGAAGTCGCGCGGGTCCGTCGCGATCGTCATGGGCCTCGGGACCACGGTGAGCTTCTTCCGGTAACGTTCGAAGAGTTCGCTCTCGAAGCGCGAATGGATCCCGTGCTGGCCGGTCAACTGCCCGTCGTAGTTGACCACCGCGTGGAAGGGCACGTGTGCGTCAGCCACGTAGTGGGCGACGACGGCGGTGAAGAACTTGATGTTCTCGGGCGCGAAGCCGCGGCCGTTCTTGTGGTCGGTGAACGCCTGCTTCAGCTTGGCGAACATCTCCGCGGTGCGCCAGGGCAGCAGACCTTCCTTCTGCACCTTCTCGGCCCCGAATTTTGCGACCGCCTGATCGTAGTCGCGCGGCAACGCGTCGAACGGGGCGGACCGTAGGCGTCGAGGTCGAGAAAGTGCCGCGGCGGCTCCTCTTCCCACCCGGCGTTGCGCCAGAGGTCGGGATCGATCGCATGCTCGCTGATCGAAGTCTGGTGCTTCTTGAAAAACGGCTTGAGCTGGGGCGGGAGGAGATCGATGGCGCGGGTCGCGATGTAGCGATGCGCCTCGAACCCCCACGCCGCGGTGCCGTGCGGATCCCCGACGACCATGACCAGTGTGAGCGCCGCGACGGGGGCGAGGCCGGCGCAGCCGCGAAGCACGCGGTGGGTGGACGGTGAGCTGAGCACGTGGAGACTCCAGCGGAGCGTTGCGAACCGTGGGTAGTCAGGAACGTCCGGCGTTCGGCGCACGGCTGATCTGCGTCACCGTGCCGAGTACGAACTCGAGGAGCACGCGGTCGCCGGCTTCGATCCCCGCCGCGACCGACTCGGGGCCGATGCGCGCCACGCCGATCTGCTCGGTGTCATCGTCCGGATAGACGAAGTGAACGTCGAGAGAGATTTGTCCGTGAATGCTGATCGGCTGGATCTTGCGAACGATGGCTTCCCGGGATCCGCGGAGCATTCAGAGAGTGTACCAAATGGGGTCGGGTGCGATATCCATCTAAATGTGGTGCGCCGTTCACGGGACATTTAGATGGATATCGCACCCGACCCCATTTACCTGCCCGCAAGCATGAGGAGCAGCGCCTTTTGCGCGTGCAGGCGGTTCTCCGACTGATCGAAGACCACTGACGTCGGGCGCGTCCATCACCTCGTCGGTGACCTCTTCGCCGCGGTGCGCGGGCAGACAGTGCATGAAGAGCGCGTCCGAGCCGCGTGCGCCATCAGCGTCGCGTTCACCTGGTACGGCTGGAAAACGCGCGCGCGCGGTGCGCCGCTTCCGCTTCCTGTCCCATGGACGTCCAGACGTCGGTGTACACCGCATCGGCGCCCTCGACGGCCTCCACGGGGTCGCGACAGCACCTCGAGGCTCGCGCCGTGCGCGGGCCACGCGGGCAGCGTCCCGGCAGACGGCTTCGGGAAGCTCGTAGCCCGCGGGCGACGCCACGCGGACCTTCACGCCCGCGAGCATCGACGCGTGGACGAGCGAAGTCGCGACGTTGTTGCCGTCGCCGACGAACGCAATGGTGCGGGCAGCCGGCGATCCCCAGGCGTCGGCCAGCGTCAGCAGGTCGGCGAGCGCCTGGCACGGATGCTCTTCGTTGGTCAGCGCGTTGACGACGTGCAGGCGCGGCGCCGCCGCGGCGAACCGCACCAGACGCGACTGCTCGAACGTGCGGATGACGACGCGTCGAGACCCACCGTTCGAGGTTGCGCGCGACGTCCTCGACCGTTTCGCGCGTGCCGAGCGGACCGTCCTGTGGCGGTGCGATGACGTCGCCGCCCAGCTCGCGCACCGCAATCTCGAACGTGACGCGCGTCCGCAGCGACGGCTTGTCGAAGAGCAGCGCGACGTGCTGAGACGCGAGCGCCTGCGCCGTCGGCGCCCGGCGTCCGAGGCGCCGCTCGCGCTTCAGCCGCGAGGCGAGCGCGAGCACCTGGTCGAACGCCTCGCCGTCGAAATCGAGGATCGACAGGAAGTCCTTCGGGAGCGCCTTCGACGAGCGTCTGGACACCGGCGCGCGGGAAACACGCGTCCGGAAGCCTCCGCTCAGCGGCCGTGGGCCCGAGGTCAGTGTCGCCGTTTTCATTGCCATGATAGGTCTCTGTCAGGGGTCGGGTGCTTTTTCTCAGATGGATCCGGGAAAAAGCCTCCGACGCTCCGGTGCCACTACGTTCGATACTCCGCGTTGATCCGCACGTACTCCGCGCTCAGATCGCACGTCCACATCGTGGCGTCCTCAGCACCGCCCGTCCCGAGATCGACCCCGACCCGCGAGGTCCTTCCCCTGCAAATAGGCCGCAGCTTCGGGAGCACGCTCGTCGTACGGCCTCCCGTCCTCGAAGAGCACCGTGTTGCCGATGCAGACCTTCGCGCACGCGAGGTCGAAGTCCGCGCCGCACCGGCCGGCCACGGCGACCAGCCGTCCCCAGTTGGGATCGCCTCCGTGAATCGCCGTCTTCACGAGCAGCGAGTTCGCGATTGCCCGCGCCGCGCGCTTCGCGTCGTCGTACGTGCGCGCGCCGGTCACGTGCACCGTGACCAGCTTCGTCGCGCCCTCGCCGCCGCGGACGATGCCGAGCGCGAGCTCGCGGCAGACGGCCCGCAGCGCCTCGACGAAGGCGTCGTAGCCGGCCTCGTCGATCGTCACGCCGCTCGCGCCGTTGGCCAGCACGAACACGGTGTCGTTGGTCGAGCACTCGCCGTCGACCGTGATCGCGTTGAAGGTGGTCTCGCACGCATCGACGAGCGCGCGACGCAGCAGCGCCGGCGCCACCGCCGCGTCAGTCGTCAGAAACCCGAGCATCGTCGCCAGCATCGGCTCGATCATCCCCGAGCCCTTGCACATGCCGCCGATCGTGAAGCTGCCGCGTCCGGTTTCGACGCGGACCGCGTGCTCCTTCGGGAACGGATCGGTCGTCATGATCGCCTGCGCCGCATCGGCATGGCCCGTCGCGGCTGAGCGCGTCGACCGCCTGCGATGATGCCGGCGGATACCGTCCGCGGATCGAGCGAGACGCCGATGACGCCGGTCGAGGCCACGAGCACCTCGTCGGCGTCGCAGCCCAGCGCCCGCGCCGTCTTCGACCGCCATCAGCTCGGCGACCTTGAGACCGGCATCGCCCGTGCACGCATTTGCGCAGCCGCTGTTGACCACGATCGCGCACGCCTGACCGCCGCGTGGCCTCGAGGTGCTCGCGCGAGACGACGACCGGCGCGGCCACCGCCTTGTTGACCGTGAACACGCCCGCGGCGCTCGACCGGCGATTGGAGGCGACGACGGCCGACGTCCTTGCCGCTGGCCTTGATGCCGCAATGCCCCGGCGCCTTCGAGCGGTGCGGTGACACCTCCCTGATCGGGCAGCGGACGGTGGGGGAAGTTGAAGTCAGGGCTCCTGGACTCGGGCTCCGGGCTACGCTCGGACTGCGCTCACCTGTCGGCGGGGCTCCCTCGACTCGCTCGGGCGGGGAAGCCTTCAACCAGGATCAGCCAGACCCGCTTCATCGGCACGATCGCACGGACCAGTGGCGGTTCCGGCAACACGGAGGTGAAGACGTCCGGCATTGCGAGATACGGCCGCTGGCCCGCCGGCGTCGTGCGCAGCGAGCGGCCGCGCAGCGGGAGCGCCATCGCGAACTGCGCGCACTGACGGAACTTCGGGCAGCCCACGCAATCGGTGGCGATCTTCTCCGGCAGCCACTGGTGCGGCACGATCGAGAAGCCGAGGCGGACGAAGTGGCTCGCGTGATGCGTGAACGCGCAGATCGTCGAGAAGCCGTCCTGCCGCGCCCAGCGCTTCAGCTCTTCGACGATGCGGTGCCGAAGCCACGGCCGCGGCAGCCCTCGTCGACGACGAGCGAGCGCACTTCGGCGACGGCGCGGCTGAGCGGCGCGAGCTCGGCACACCCGGCGACCTGGCCGTCGAGGTCCACCACCAGGAACCGGCCGATGCGGCGCGCCACGTCCTCGCGCGTCCGCGGCAGCAGATGACCCGCGTCGAGATTGGCGTCGATGAGCGCGAGAATCGCGTCGACGTCGCCGACCTGGGCGTGCCGAATGGCCGCGCTGCCGGGCGCGAGCACCGCCGGCTCGGCCAGTCGCAAGGCCGGCCATCGACGCGGTCGCGTAGGAGATTGGCAACGGGCTAGCGAGCATTCGACCCTCCGACACTGTCCGAGAGCGCCCCTTCGAGCAGCTCGAGGCCGTGAGCAATCTCGGCCTCGGTGATGACGTAGGGCGGCAGCAGTCGAACGACGCGTTTCGCGACGTGCGGTTGACGACCAGGCCGCGCTGCGAGCGCGGCCGGCACGACCGCGCCGCGTCGCGTCCGAGATCGAGGCCCCACATCAGCCCCTTGCCGCGGACCTCGGCGTCGAGCCGCGGTGCGCGCGACCATCGCGCGCAAGCCCGCGCTCGACCACGCGCGCCCACGCAGGCGGACGTGATCGAAGAGCCCGCCTTCGAGCGCGTCGAGGACGTAGAGCGCCGCGCGGCACGCCAGCAGGTTGCCGCCGTAGGTGGTCCCGTGATCGCCGTAGGCAATCGTCGTCGCGACCTCGTTGGATACGCAGCGCGGCGCCGACCGGGAAGCCGCCGCCGATCGCCTTGCCGACCGAGATCAGATCCGGCGTGAGCCCGAGCGCGGGGAAATGGAACATCCGGCCGGTGCGCCCGGTGCCGCACTGGACCTCGTCGGCGATGAGCAGCGCGCCAGTCGCGCGCGCACGCCTGTTCGATCGCCTGCGGCCATCGCCGGCGCGATCGGCCGGACGCCGCCTTCGCCCTGGATTGGCTCGACGATGATCGCCGCGGTGCGATCGGTCACCGCGCGCTCGAGCGCCGCCGGGTCGCCGGCCGGCACGAACGTCACGCCCGGCACCAGCGGGCCGAACGGCTCTCGATAGTGCCGTCCCATGTCACGGAGAGCGATCCGCACGTGCGCCCGCCGAAGGCGTGATCGAACGCGACGAACTCCGTACGGTCCTTCGCGCCCTTCGTGAACCAGTAGCGGCGCGCGAACTTCAGGCAGGCTTCGTTCGCTTCGCTGCCGCTGTTGCAGAAGAACGCGCGGGCCAGGCCCGAGAGCCGCGTCAGCCGGTCGGCGAGCTCGCCCTGGAGCGGGTGAAAGAACAGGTTCGACGTGTGCGCGAGCGTGCGCACCTGATCGGCCAGCGCCGCCGCCAGGCCCGGATGCGCGTGGCCCAGTGAGGCCACGCCGATGCCCGAGAGCAGGTCGAGATACCGGCGGCCCTCCGCGTCGAAGAGATAGACGCCCTCGCCGCGCACGAACGCAACCGGCTGGCGGTGGTAGGTCTGGAGGACCTTTTCCGCTTCGAGCGCCGTGATCTCGTTCGTCGTCCGGCTTGCTGTCATCGTTGCGCCGCTCATCGTGTGTGTTCCCGAGATCCGTGACTATCGGACGATGGCCCTCGATTGCCCAGGGGCCACGCTCCGCCACAACCGCGTGCCCCGCGCGTCGGTGAACCCGCGCGGGTCGCGCCCGTCGACAATCGATACCTCCGCGACCCCGGCGTCGAGCGCGTCGCGGCAGGCGCGAAGCTTCGCCACCATGCCCGCAGACGCCGTGCCGTCCGCGACAAGCGCGTCGATGCGCGTCCGCGTCGAGCGACGTCGATCGTCCGGCCGGACGCGTCGAGCACGCCGGCGGTTCCGCCCGCGATCACCAGCCGCGACGCGCGGCAAGCGGCCGCCAGCGCCGCCGCCAGCGTGTCCGCGTTCACGTTCAACACCTGGCCGTCCGCCTCGACGCCAAGACAGGCGATCGCCGGCACGTAGCCCGTGCCGACGAGATCCGTGCACCAGCGGTGGCCGTCGGAGGCCGGCGACCGGCTGACCGACGAGCCCGAGATCGACGAGCCGTCCGTCGACAGTGCGATGCGCGGGCGCGCGCCTCGAAAGTCCCAGCGCGGCATCGACGCCGGTCAGTCCGACGGCCTTGATGCCGGCGCCCACGAGGCCGGCCACGAGGCGCGTATTCACGGTGCCGGCGACGACCGCAATCACCGCGTCGAGCGTGCGGCTGATCGGTGACGCGCAGACCGTCGACGGCCTGCTTCGGCACGCCGCGCCGTGTCGTCTCCGCGTCAATTTCCCGGCCGCCGCCGTGCACGATGGCGAGCGGGCTCGCCGCGGCAAGCGCGGCAATCGCCGAGACCAGCGCGCC
The DNA here is from genome assembly GCA_963840865.1 of Vicinamibacterales bacterium. GTDB lineage: Bacteria > Acidobacteriota > Vicinamibacteria > Vicinamibacterales > Vicinamibacteraceae > CAWJAP01. Next base: position 3,283 of record CAWJAP010000030.1, on the reverse strand, counting down.
GAGCCCTTCACCGGGCTCGATGCAGCTCGCCACCGAGCTTCAGCACCGTGAGCGGCTGACCCGTGCGAGGACGCTCACAGCAGCCCCGCGCACTCGTCGAGCCCGAAGGCCAGGTTGAAGTTCTGGACCGCCTGTCCGGCCGCGCCCTTGACCAGGTTGTCGAGCACCGAGACGAGCACGATGCGTCCGGTCGCCGGGTCGATCTTCCACCCCAGGTCGCAGAAGTTCGTGTGCGCGACGTGCTTGATCTCGGGCAGCCGATCGCCCGTGATTCGCACGAACGCCGCATCGTCGATACGCGTCGGCGTAGACCTGCGCCAGATCGGCCGCGGTCGTTCCGGCAGGGACGCGGGTGTAGATGGTTTCGAGAATGCCGCGATCGAGCGGCACGAGGTGTGGGACGAAGGTGACCCCCCGGCCGAGCGCCTGCTCGATCTCCGCGGTGTGCCGGTGCGAGAAAACGCCATAGGCGGCCACGCTGCCGTGGTTCTCGGAAAAGTGCGTCCGCTCGGATGGTGTCTTCCCTGCGCCCGAGACGCCTGACTTCGCGTCGATGACGACGTCGCCCTCGAGCAGACCGGCCTCGGCGAGCGGCGCGAGCGCAATCAGCGCTGCAGTCGGATAGCAGCCGGGGCACGAAATCAGGCGCGCGGCGGCAAGCGCCGTCCCGATTCGGCTTCCGCCAGGCCGTACACCGTGCCGTCTGGCAGCTCCGTCGTCGTCGGATACCAGCGCTGGCGCGCGGCCGCGTCGTCGCGAGTCGGAAGGCGCCCGACAGATCGATGACGCGAACGTCGCGCACGAGCAGCTCCGGCGCGAGTCTCGGCAGCCGAGGCTTCGGGCAGCGCGAGGAATACCGCTTCGACCGACGGATCGAGGGCTTCGGCGGCATAGGCGACGACCTCGCCGTCCCAGATGCGCGTCAGCGCGTGAAGCTTGCGAGGGGCCTCCATCGAGGCCGACCCGAACGCGCCGGTCAGCCGGGCCTGCGGGTGGCGCGCGAGGAGCCGGACCAGTTCCTGACCGGCGTAGCCGGTGGCGCCGATGAGGGCCACGGGAATGGACCGGGTCACGTTCGCGCTCATTGCTGGACGGTTCACCTCTCGTCGCCTGAATGCGGCTGCCGGCGCTTGACGCGCGTCCGGTTCGGCGATGCCGCCCGCGTGCCGCGCGGACGCGCTCTGCGGCCGCATTTATATGCAGAGCGAACAACCTTTATACATCGCGACAATTCGCCCTGTCAATGCAATATTCGCGTGTAATTCATCGGCTTCTTCGGTATTCTGGCGCGTGCGGATGTCGGTCCTGGTGGCTGTATAGCCATGCATGGGGCGGCAATGCCATCGGTTGAGACGTCGAAACGAATGAAAGCTCAGCGTCAGGCGGCCATCGTCGATCTCGTCGGTCGGGAGCGCATCTCGAGCCAGGAGTCGCTGCGCCAGTGGCTGCTCGCGCAGGGGTTCGACGTCACACAGGCGACGCTCTCGCGAGACATCAAGGAAATCGGCCTGGTCAAGCGCGCCGCTGACGGGTCGTACCGCCGGCCGGACGCCGAATCGGCGCGGCCGCAGGCGGCGGAGACGAACCTCCGCCGCACGACGCGGGAGTTCCTGCGGTCGTGCGAGCCGGTGCAGAACCTGGTGGTGCTGAAGACGGATCCGGGCCGCGCGCAGACGCTAGCGGTGGACATCGACCGGGCGGAACTGCCCGAGGTGGCCGGTACGATCGGCGGCGACGACACGATTCTCGTCGTTGCGCGCAACGCCGAAGCCGCCCAGGCCATTGCTGCGAAGTTTCGATCATGGGGCCAGTAGAGCGACGAGCCCACGAGCCCAAAGCCCGACGCCGAAAGCCCGAAAACTCATGACCCGCTGGCCTGTAGCCGGCACAGTCCAGGGACATGGGTAACACAGTTGTCCGGAGACATGGGTAACACTTTTCGCCACCTTTTCGTCGGAGGACGAGATGCCGTGGCAGAAAGTGTCGCCTGTGGAGTTGCGGTTCGAATTTACGAGCGTACGCGACGGGACACGGTTCGATGACTGAGCTGTGCGATCAGTACGGCATCAGTCGGAAGACCGGCTACAAATGGGTGGCCCGGTTCGAAGCCGAGGGTCGAGCCGGCCTTGCCGATCGATCGCGTCGGCCGCAGACGAGTCCGGGTGCGACGGACCGACGATCGTCGAGCGACTCTGTGAGGCGCGCCGCCAGCATCCGACCTGGAGCGCCCGCAAATTGATTGCCGTTTTGCAGCGGCACGATCCCGAGGGCGCCTGGCCGGCCCGGTCGACCGGGTGCGACCTGCTGAAGGCGCGCGGGTTGGTGCGCGCGCGCCGCCGCCGCGACCGGTCGCGCGCGCCAGCCGCGCCGTTGGCGCCCATCACGCGGCCGAACGAGGTCTGGACGACGACTTCAAAGGGGAATTCCGCACCGGGGATGGCGCGTATTGCTATCCGTTGACCTTGCGGGATGGCTTCAGTCGCTACGTGCTGCGCTGTGACGCGCTGGGGACGAAGCGCAGTGAGGTGGTGCGGCGCCGCTTCGAGCGTGCGTTCGCCGAGTATGGCTTGCCGGACCGCATTCGCAGCGACAATGGCGGGCCCTTTGCGGCGACCGGCCTGACCCGCTTGTCGCGCCTCTCGGTCTGGTGGATTCGCCTGGGGATTCAGCCCGAACGGATCGCCCTCGGCCATCCCGAGCAAAATGGATCGCACGAGCAATTCCATCGGGTGCTGAAAGCGGAGACCACGCGGCCGCCGGCGCCGACCGCGCCGCGCAACAGCAACGCTTCCGGCGCTTCTGCGCGGAATACAACGACGAGCGGCCGCACGAGGCGTTGCGCGACCAGGCGCCGGCCAGCTGCTACCGGCCCTCCGCGCGCGTGCTGCCACGGCACCTGCCGGCGATCGAGTATCCCGGTCATATGGAGGTGCGGCGCGTCTCCCCCCCTCGGCCAGGTGTCGTGGCGCGGCCGGGCGCTGTATCTCCCCGAGGTCCTCGGCGGCCACCCGGTGGGTTCGAAGAAGTCGATGACGGAATTTGGCTGCTGTATTTCGCACCGTTCGATGGCGCGGTTCGACGACCGCACCCGCACGCTCACAGCGGTGAGTCATGCGCTCCGATAAACACCCGCGTGTGGAAGCTGCCGGAGCTGTGGACGCACAGAACGCGTCCACAAGCTCCTTGGAAAACGCACAGACCGCGTTTCCACAGCTCCCACACGCCTTAACGAAGTGTTACCCATGTCTTCGGACTAATCTGTTACCTATGTGTCCGGCTGTCC
>CAWJAP010000029.1:0-99793 GCA_963840865.1 Vicinamibacterales bacterium | reverse complement strand
CCATGCGCAAACTTACCATCGCCGCGGCCATGCTGACGCTGCTTGCGGGCAGCGCCGTGGCGCAGACGGACTATCCTTCGCGGCCGATCACCATGATCGTGCCGTTCGCCGCCGGCGGTCCCACCGACACGGTGGCGCGCCTGATCGGCGAGCCGATGACACGCACGCTCGGGCAGCAGGTCATCGTCGAGAACGTAGCCGGCGCTGGCGTACACTCGCCGCCGGGCGTGCGGCCAAGGCCGACCCGGACGGCTACACCATACTCGTGCACCATATCGGGCTCGCCAGCAGCGTCGGGCTGTACCGGAAGCTGCCCTATGATCCAGCAGCGGCGTTCGCGCCGATCGGGCGGATCACTGATGTGCCGATGACGGTCGTCGGCAAGACCGATCTCCAGCCGGGCTCAGTCGGCGAGCTCCTCGATTACATCCGGACGAATGGGGAGAAGATCATCTTTGCGCATGGCGGCGTGGGTGCTGTCTCGCACTTGTGCGGGCTGCTGCTGATGGACGCTCTCGGCACCAAGATGACTGCGGTCGGCTACAAGGGCAGCGGGCCGGCAATGACCGACCTGCTGGGCGGCCAGGTGGACATGACCTGCGACCAGACCACCAACACAGTGGGCCACATCAAAAGCGGCAAGATCAAGGCGTATGCGGTGACGACCCAGGCGCGCCTCTCCTCCCTGCCCGATCTGCCGACCCTGGACGAGGCCGGCCTTAAAGGTTTCGAGGTGACGGCCTGGCACGCCCTCTACGCGCCCAAGGGCACGCCCAAGGAGGTGGTGGACGAGCTCGCCGCAGCCTTGCAGGCAGCGCTCAAGGACCCGAAGGTGGTGGAGCGCTTTGCCGACCTCGGCACCGAACCCGTGCCCCAGGAGCAGGCCACGCCGGCCGCCCTGGAGCAGCATCTCCAGGCCGAGATCGTGAAGTGGAAGCCGGTGATCCAGAAGGCCGGCGAGTACGCCGACTGAGAAGGCGGCCAGCCATCGACTGCGGATGGCTGGCCAAATCTCCTGCGAGGAGGAGCACGATGGCGCTTCCGGCCAGCCTGCTGCCCGGCTTCACCGAGCAAGACATCGAGACGAGTGCCGTGCGCATCCGCACTGCCGTCGGCGGCAGCGGGCCACCGTTGCTCCTGCTGCATGGCCACCCGCAGACGCACCTGACCTGGCACAAGGTGGCCCCTGCCCTTGCCGAGCGGTTCACCGTGGTAGCCCCGGACCTGCGCGGCTACGGCGACAGCGGCACGCCTGCCTCAGCACCCGACCATCGCCCTATTCGAAGCGGGCCATGGCGGGGGATCAGGTCGAGGTCATGCGCTCGCTCGGCTTCTCTCGCTTCGCCGTCGTCGGCCACGATCGGGCGGGCGGGTGGCGCATCGCATGGCGCTCGACCATCCGGCGATGGTCGAGCGACTGGCGGTGCTGGACATCGCTCCTACGGCCACGATGTACGCGCGCACCGACAGGGAGTTCGCGACCCGCTATTTCTGGTGGTTCTTCCTGATTCAGCCCTACGACCTGCCGGAGCGGCTGATCGCCGCCGACCCCGAGTATTTCCTGCGCAAGCACATCGAGGGGCAGGTCAAGACGCCCGGTGCCGTGGACGAGGCGGTCTTCCAGGAATACCTGCGCTGCTACCTCGACCCGGCAAAGCGCCACGCGATCTGCGAGGATTACCGGGCGGCGGCCACGATCGACCTGGAGCATGACGCCGCGGACGCCGAGCGCAAGGTAACGGCACCGCTGCTCGCCCTGTGGGGCGCCAAGGGAACGGTCGGCAAGCTATACGATGTGCTGGCGACGTGGCGCGAGAAGGCCACGGACGTGCAGGGACGCGCGCTGGATTGCGGCCACGCCCTGCAGGAGGAGGCGCCGGAGGAGGTACTGCGGGAGCTGCTCGCGTTCCTGACAGCCGATGTCGATCCCTTGACCAACGCTTAGATCAACTGTCGCGGCAGAGCAGCTGGAGCAGCGATCTTCTTGGAGCGCTGGACTTTCCCATTTTGACTGATAATGGGAAAGTCGCGGCGGCTGTAGTAGCGCTGGTCAGCGGCTTCTCTCAGATACTGGCGCTATTCTTCCGGGCGACATCAATGATCCAATTCTGAAGACGGGCCTGAAGCTCGGCCTGTCCCTTCCTCGACTATCTCGGCCACCGGCTCGGCATGCGCCTCGGCGAGTCCACCGGGTTTAAATAACCATCTCAGCAACCTCGTCGACAATGATCAGCTTAGCGGCCGTGGCTGCAACGATAGCCTCTGTCGAAACGCCGGGGGCCCTTTCCCTCAGAATCAGGCCATCAGGCGCGGGCTCGATAACCGCCATGTCTGTGACAATGAGGGTGACCGGACGGATTGATGTCGCCGGAAGGGTCAGCTCCTCTACGATCTTCGGCACGCCGTTCTGGGTGTGATTTATCGCAACAATGACACGCCGCGCCCCCGTGACCAGATCCATCGCTCCGCCCATGCCCGGAACCATTTTTCCGGGCACCATCCAATTGGCCAAATGTCCGCGGGAATTGACCTGAAGCCCACCGAGAACCGTCATGTCGAGGTGTCCGCCTCGGATCAGGGCGAAAGACATGGCTGAATCAAACGCTACCGCACCCGGTAGAGCGGAAACGAACGCACCTCCAGCATCCGTAAGATGCACGTCCTCCATACCCTCGGGAGGGCGTGCGCCGAAGCCGATGATGCCGTTCTCCGACTGGAAGTAGACAAGCATGCCTGCGGGTACAAAGCTCGCGACCATCGTTGGAAGGCCGATTCCCAGGTTGACGAGAGTGCTGTCCCGCAGCTCCCGTGCCACCCGCCGTGCGATCAGTTCCCGTGCGTCCACGCTCTGCTCCTTACAACGGCGGCCGTTCAATAAGATAATCGATGAGCACTCCGGGCGTGTGGATCACGTCGGGTGGGAGAACACCCAACGGCACCACCTCTCCCGGCTCGGCGAGGACCGTGGTAGCCGCCATCGCCATCATAGGATTGAAGTTCCGGGCCGTGAGCGAGTAAACGAGGTTGCCGACATAGTCGGACGACCGGGCAGCAACCAAGGCAAAGTCGGCGGCAAGGGGCTTCTCCAGCAGGAAGTCGCGCCCATCCACGTTAATCACCTGCCGGCCCTCGCTCACGACCGTGCCGAGCCCGGTCGGCGTCAGCACGCCGCCCAGACCAGCCCCTGCAGCGCGGATACGTTCCGCCAGTGTCCCTTGGGGCACGAGTTCAACGGCAATCTCGCCGTCGATCATCTTGCGCTGTGTCTCTGGATTGGTGCCGATATGCGATACGATGACCGCGGAAGCGCATCCCGCTGAAATCAGCTTTCCGATCCCAACCCCGGGCCTTGCAGTGTCATTGGCGATTATCGTCAGCCCGTTCGCACCCCTCCTGATCAGAGCGTCAATGAGCCGATGAGGGGAGCCAACCCCCATGAATCCACCGATCATCACGGTTGCGCCATCCGTGACGATCTCGGCGGCCTGCGCGACACTGATGGCGTTTCTCATAGGGTTCCGCCCCCTGTCTGTTCCGTTGCAAGCCACGCGGGCTTTGGCTGTGCTGACGGCGTAAGGCTTCCGGCTCTCCTGGATCGATCCTCCTGGACCATTTGGTCCTCCCCTTTCACCGCTCGCCGCTTCACGGCAGATCCTTCGCGCTCGCCTTGAGTTGCAGCAGGGCCAGCAACAGTTCGTCGCGCTGCCACACCACCACAAATTGCCCGATCTCCCGATTGGGGTCATCGCAGAGGCTGCTCTCTGCTGCACGCTTAAGCGGGTAAGCTCGGCCTACCAGGGAGTTGCGCAAACGTCTGTTTCAGCACGACGTGCATTTAAATCGGCTGAACAAGGTCGGCCACGGCTGCGATGAGGATGGTGTAAGCCATCCTGCTTCTCGGCAGTCGCTATGGCTCGATGGGCTTCCCGGAGCTGACGGCAACTCGATCAGGTGTTGGCCTCGGGGAGCTCCAGATCCAGGATGGCCGAGCCCAGGCACTTGCCGTGCGCGTCGAGCGCCAGGGACCGCGTCACGCCACCACCAAGAGCCCTGCGCATGACGAAGTTGAGGGCGCCAAGATCGGGCAACGCGTAACGAACCACGTCGCCCCGAACAATCTCGGCGAAGTGCTCCTTGACGCGTTCGGCGGTGACGTGCCGCTCCAGCAGCGGGTAGTCCTTGGCGTCGTAGGCAATCACCGAGATGTTCGAGGTGTCGCCCTTGTCGCCGGTGCGGGAATGGGCGATCGCGCGCAGCCGCATTTCAGCTCTCCACATAAGAGACGGCGGGTTCGATCAGACCCTCCGGCAGAAGGATCGAGCGGATGCCGACCACCTCCCTGGCCGACTTTGTGACCCCACCGCCGCCCGCCGGCCCGTTGAGGTAGAGTGCCTCCACCTCGTTGCCGATGCGGACCGCGTCCTTCAGGTTGTCGGTTCGGCCGACAATCCGGACTCGCACCTCCGAGGGCTCGTGTTCAGTCGCGGACAGCTTGGGACCAAGAATGGAGTTGACGCCGATCAGGTCGTAGCGGGCCTCCCGGCACGGCACGCCGGTCAGCCGCAGGCGCTCGGCGACGATCTCGAGCGCCAGTCGAGCGCGCGCCACCGCTCCCGGGCCAGCATAGGAAATCTGGCCCTCGCCGACATAGCTGTCGATGTAGCCAACCGACACTTTCAGGCTGCCGGTTCTGGGTCGACCGTCCCCGCCCCTGATCCGGACCTGATCCGGCCCGATCTCGGTCACCGTCACGCCCGAGAAATCAGCCACGACATCGGGTTGGTAGTAGCGGGCGGGGTCGTGGACCTCGTAGAGCAGCTGCTCCTTGCAGGTGGCGGCCGTCACCTTGCCGCCGGAACCCGGCACCTTGGTGATCACCGCGGTTCCGTCCTCCGTCACCTCCGCAATCGGGAAACCAAGGCGCGCCAGATCAGGGACGTCCTTGCAGCCGGGATCGGCGAAGTAGCCGCCGGTGATCTGCCCGGCGCATTCCAGCAGGTGGCCGACCACCGTTCCCCGGCCGAGCCGGGTCCAATCCTCCATCGACCAGCCGAACTCGTGGATCAGGGGGGCCAGGAACATCGCCGGATCGGCCGCGCGACCAGTAATGACCACGTCGGCACCGCCCGCCAGCGCCGCCACGATAGGCTGCGCGCCCGTGTAGGCGTTCGCCGAGACGAGCTGGTTGCCGAGCGCGCCGACCGGCTCCCCTGTCTCTTCGAGGGGGTAATCGCCGCGTCGCACCGCCTCCAGAACATCGTCGCCGCTGACAGCAGCAATCCTCATGCCCTGCAGGCCCAGGGACTGAGCAACCTCCCTGACCCTCTCAGCGGCGGCGAGGGGGTTGGCAGCACCCATGTTGGTGATGATCCGAATACCCTTGCCGCGGCATAGGCTTAAGACTGCCTGCATCCGCTCGGCAAGCAAAGGATCATAGCCCTGCGCGGGGTCTCGCATCTTCGCTTGCTGGGCGATCGCGATGGTGCGCTCGGCCAGGCATTCGAAGATCAGGTAGCGGAGGTCGCCTTTCTCGGCCAGCTCCACCGCCGGCTCGATCCGGTCGCCGGAAAAGCCGGCGCCGCTTCCGATCCTGATCGTTCTCACCGACATCCTCCTGGAACAGATGGAGCTCGCAGCGACCCTGTCCGTCGGCTGGGTGATCACTCAGGCTCGATGCCCGCCGCCTTGACGATCTTGGCCCACTTGTCCGTCTCCGCGACGACGAAGGCCTTGAGCTCGTCCGGGGTGCTGGATGTCGGCTCGATGCCCGCGCCGAGCAGGGTTTCCGTCGCCTTCGGGTCGGCAAGCGCCGCCTTGAACGCCGTGTTGAGTTTGTCGACGATCGGCTTCGGCGTGCCCGCGGGCACGAAGGCCGCGAACCACGCGGTGAGGTCATAGCCCGGCACGCCTGCTTCCGCCATGGTCGGCAGGTCGGGAGCGAGCGGCGTCCGCTGAGGACTGGAGACGGCCAGCGCCTTGACCTTGCCGGCCTTGGCCTGCGGCAGCGTGGTCGAGATGTCGGCGAAAACGAGCGAAATCTGGCCGCCGAGGAGGTCCGTGACTGCCTGCGGGTTGCTCTTGTAGGGGACGTTGACCATGTCGATGCCGGCCAGGCTCTTCAGCATCTCGCCAGCCAAGCGCGACGAGCTGGAGCCGCTGCCGAAAGTGAGCTCGCCGGGCTTGGCCTTGGCGTAGTCAATCAGCTCCTTCGTGCTCGAGGCCGGCACGGACGGGTGGACCACGAGCGCCAGTGTGATGGTGCCGAGCTTGGTCACCGGCTCGAAGCTCGCCGATCGGATCGTAGGGCAGCTTCTTGAACAGGTTCTGATTGGCGGCGTGGGTCGTGTTCGAGGTGACGAGCACCGTGTGCCCGTCGGGCTCGGCGCGTGCCACGTTCTGCGCGGCGAGGAAGCCGCTGGCCCCCGGCATGTTGTCGACCACGACCCCTTGGCCGAGGCTCGCCGTCATCTTCTCGCCGAGCACGCGGGCGAGGGTATCGGTGGCGCTGCCGGCGGCGAACGGCACCACGAACTTGATGACCCGGCTCGGATAGCTGTCCTGGGCCGCGGCATGCCCGGCTCCAGCCACAAAGGAGACCGTCGCCAGCAGGGCGGCGTGCACGAAGCGTCTTTTCATGATTGCGTCCTCTCTGATCTCGCCGAGGCCAGCTCCGTGGCCACCTACACGGCGCCATCCTCTCGCAGAGGCGTTGCTGAGTTAAGTGCAATTATGTCATTTTTCAGTGCATGAAGCGCATCAATGTCGACCTGTTCGAGCTGCAAGCCTTCGCCAAGCTGGCCGAGCTGCGCAGCTTTCGGGGAGCGGCCGAGGAGCTGGCTCTGTCGGGCTCCGCGCTGAGCCGGCTGATCGCGCGGGTCGAGGACAAGCTCGGCACACGTCTGTTCGACCGCGACACGCGCAACGTCGCGCTCACACCGCAAGGCGAGGCCCTGCAGCACCTCACCGACCGCATCTTGAACGAGGCCGCGACGGCGCTGACCGAGTTCGACGCCTATCTCGCGGCCCGGCGCGGGCGACTAGCGCTCGCCGGCCTGCCGTCGGTCACGGCGAGCCTGCTGCCGAGGATCGTGGCACGGTTCGTAGCCCTGCACCCCGACGTTGAGGTCTCAATCATCGATGCCTTGTCCGAAGGTGTCCTGGCCGCCGTGCTCGAAGGTCGAGCTGATCTTGGCTTCACCGCCGGAGCACTGGACAGCTCCGGCCGCCTGTCCTTCCAGCCGCTGGTTGAGGACGAGTTCATGGCGGTTGGCCGCCCTGATGGCCCGCTGGACGAGGATCGAGCCTATGTCTGGCGGGAACTCGCCGTGCAGCCGTTCATCGCGATGGCGCGGGGCACGAGCGTGCGCGCCCTCACCGACGCGGCCTGCGCCCAAGCTGGCCTGGCTGTTCGGCCCCGGTTCGAGGTGGCGCATCTGGCAACGGCCGGTGCCCTCGTCGCCGCGGGTCTCGGGATCACGGTCCTGCCATCGTTGACCTTGCCCGTTCTTGGTCGGGCACGATTTACCGTTCGCCGTCTTGAGGCACCGCGGATGGTGCGCAAGATCGGGGTCATCCAAGTAACCGGGCGGACGTTGTCCCCTGCTGCTCGGGCCTTCCACCGCCTGCTTATCTCCGTCAACGTTCCTGCTCTGCTATCGGAGCTGATCCCGCCCAACGGCCCATGGAACGAGGAGTTGGGTAGGGAGAGGACAAGCGGGGACAATTGACATTCCCATTTGTCCCGAGATGGGACAGTTGTAGCTGTCCCGACGGAAGCTCGGATCCTGTACTGTTGATGTGAAGGGCAAAGGGCGACAACAGGACGGCGGCTGGTTCAGGGCTCCGGAACTCATCTGGTGGGTGCAGTCGTCGACCGGCGCGGAATGAGTGTCGGCGCCGCTACCCTGATCCGGTCGTGCTCACCCGTTGGTCCAGAGGCGAGCAGGTCGAGCGCGGCAGCGGCGATCTGGTCGAACGGTACGCGCACCGAGGTCAAGGGCGTCGGGAGGCGGCTGACGATGGGGATGTCGTTGTAACCGACGAGCGAGACATCCTTGGGGACCGACAGGCCAAGCTTCTCGAGCGCCGACAGCGCGCCGATCGCGGTGTTGTCGTTGACCGCGAACAGAGCGGTCGGCCGGGGGGCTAGGCTCATCAGGGCTTCCGCCGCTTCAGCACCCGAGTCGATCCCGAACGTGGACCCAACCACCCAGGCCGGGTCCACGGCTGCGCCCGCCTCGGCCATTGCCTGCCGGTAGCCCTCGACGCGGCCAAGAGCGGTCGAGGCGTAGGCGGGGCCGGCGATGGCGCCGATGCGCCGGTGCCCGAGGTCGAGCAGGTGGCGGGTGGCCAGGTAGCCGCCGAGCCTGTCGTCACCGACCGAGGCCAGACTTTGACCGTTGGTGCGTAAGGCCAGCACGTAGGGCACCCCGCGTGCAGCCAGCTCCTGGAAGAAGTCGTCGCCTGTGCGGGCGGTGGACAGCACCAGCCCATCGACCTGGCGGTGCAGCAGCGCCTCCGCGGCGGCACGGTCGGCCTGCGGCTCGTCATCGGTCGTCGCCACGATCGCGAACTGCCCCGATCGCCGACAGGCGTGCGCTAGCGCCTCGTACAGCATCGCCATCACGGTGTCGGTCAGCCGGGGCACCACCACCCCGATCGTCATCGTCTTGCCGCGCCGCAGGCTCGCCGCGGACACGTCCCGGAAGTAGCCCAGCTCCGCCGCCACCTGCCGAACCCGCCGCGCGGTCTCGCTCTCAGAGCGCGGCAGCCGCTCATCGAGAATGCGCGACACGGTCGACTTCGACACGCCAGCAGCGGCCGCCACGTCGTGCAGCGTCACCGGCCCCTGCCGTGCGCCTGTCTCCTGGTCCTGCAACCCGAGCCCTCCTGCCACGCTCTGTCGGGCCGCCATCCATCCTTCATGGCCATGGGGCAGAGCGGCGAGGACATGAAGGAGTTCGAGGAGATCATGAAGGGCTATCACGATCTCGTCGACCACGGACGCCGGGAGATCTACACCATCGAAGGATAGGCTCGGCGCCTATCCTTCGCGGAGGACCGTTGCGGGATCGACGCGCGAGGCGCGCCGGGCGGGCAGCCAGCCGGCCATGGCGCCGATCGCCACGAGCACCAGAATGGAGGCAGCCAGCGTGAGGGGATCGCGCGGCTCGAGGCCGTAGAGGAGCGTCGAGACGAATCGCGATGCCCACAGGCTGGCCGCCGCGCCCACGAGCGTTCCGACGCCGACGAGCAGCGCGACGCGCCGCAGGACGAGCATCACCACCTCGCGCGGCGCGGCGCCAAGCGCCATGCGGATGCCCATCTCCGATCGCCGCCGGCTCACGGCGTAAGACGTGACGCCGTAAAGACCGAGTCCGGCGAGCAGCAGCGCGAGCCCGCCGAAGAATCCCGACAGCCACGCGACGATCCGCTCCTGCACGAGCGCCGAGCTCACCTGCTCGGCGAGCGGCCGGAAGGTGATGGCGATGTCGCCATGCACGCGCGTGAGCGCCGCCGCGAGCGGCCGCGTGAGCAGCACCGGCGACCCCGCTTCTGCGCGCACGCTCACCGACATGGACGAGGGGGGCTCGGGCTGCTGCGCGTACAGGAGGTACATCGTCGGCGGAACCGGCTCGCGCAGCGACCGATACACGGCGTCCTTGACGTAGCCGACGATCTGGCGCTCGATCGCGGGGCGGGCCGGCCCGCCGGGCTGGCGGACGCGGGCGCCGATCGGACTGCGGCCTGGCGTGAACTTCTTGGCAAACGCTTCGTTGACGATCGCGACCTGCGGCGCCTCGGGCCCGTCGGCGCTGGTGAAGTCGCGGCCGGCAATGAGTGGCGTGCCGTACGTGTTGAACCAGCCGCCGCTCAGCAGGTTGATGTAGGTCTGCCGCTCTCGCTCGGGCAGCGAGGGACCATCGGGCAGCTCGATCCGGTTGTTCCACGTGCTGCCGCTCACCGGCGTCACCGCCGAGAGGGCCGCGCTCGACACGCCCGGCACGGCCGCGGCCGCTTCGAGCGTCCGCCGGAACAGCTCCGGCCGCTGACCGGGCTCGAGCTGAAGCCGCTGCGCGTTGAGGCTCGCGACGAGCACGCGATCACGATCGAAGCCCAGGTCGAGCGTGGCGAGTGACGCAAACGTCCGCACGAACAATCCGGCGGCGACGATGAGTACCGAGGGAGAGCGCGACCTGGAGAACGACGAGCGCGCTGCCCAGACCGATGCGTCCTTCGGCGGCAATGCCGCGGCCCTGTGCTTTCAACGCGTCATGCGGTTCCGCACGGCGTGCCTCGAAGTGCGGGCGCGGTTCCAAAGAGCAGTGCCGTGAGGATGGCGACCGAGGCCGTGAATGCGAGGATTCGCCAGTCGAGCGTGAGATCGAGGAAGACGGTATTCGCGCCGGTCGAAAGCTGCCGGACGAGCAGCCGGCTTCCCGATTGCGCCAGGAGCAGTCCGACGAAGGCGCCAATCGAGGCGAGCAGCAGGCTCTCGGTGAGGAGCTGCCGTGCGATGCGCAGCCGCGACGCGCCGAGCGCGAGCCGGATGCTGAGCTCGTGCCGCCGCGCGGTCGCGCGCGCGAGCAGCAGATTCGCGATGTTCGCGCAGGCGATGAGCAGCACCAGTCCGACGACCACCATGATCGTGGTCAGCGGCCGGCGATAACGTTCTCTCAGCGGCGAACCGCCACTCGCGGCCTGGACCAGGCTCATCGGCTCTTTGAGGTAGCTTGCCTTGTCCTCCTCGCGCCAGTCCTGCGGCATCGTCTGCTCGCGGATCTGGGGCTGGATGCCGCGGAAGGCGGTCTGACCCTGCTCGAGGCTCTGTCCCGGTTTGAGCCGGAACATGACGCTCAGCCACCACCACGAGCGACGGTCGAGCGCCGACTCCTTGCCGCGGATGAGCGGATCGGTGCCGATTGGAATGGCGACGTCGAACGCGCGGCCCACGTCCGCGCCGAAGAACTGCGGCGGCGTGACCCCGACAATCGTGAAGGGCACCCGCTCGACGGTCAGCGAGCGGCCGATGATGTCGGCGGCGCCGCCAAACCGGCGCTGCCAGAAGCCGTAGCTGATCACGGCGACCGGCCCGTCGGGACCGCCGCCGCGACGATCGTCGACCTCCGTCAACGTCCGTCCGAGGACGGCTGGGACGCCGAGCACCTCGAAGAGCCTGCCGCTGACCCACATCCCATCGACGAGCTCGGTCTGTCCGCCTCGCGCCAGGTTGAAGCGCGCCATCGACCAGGCGAACGCCCCGTCGAAGATCGCCTGCCGCTCACGAATCTGCTCCCAGATAGGGTTCGTCCACGACGAGCGTCGCCCGTTCGTGTCGGCGAGCATGACGAGCCGCTGCGGCTCCATCACCGGCAGCGAGCGGAGGAGGAGGGTGTCGAGGATTGAGAAAATGGCCGTGTTGGCGCCGATACCGAGCCCCAGCGACAGAATCGCCACAATCGTCACGACAGGCGTGGACTTCAACGCGCGAAACGCATCCCGCAGATCCTGCATGCATCCTCCAGAGACGCCGCCTGCTTGGACGAGGCCGCGTGCTCGGCGGTTGGCCCACCATTCCGGGCGATCGCGTGCGATTTACAATAGACGGCCGCATGCGCGTCCTGCTACTGCGGCCCGTGCCGGGCAACGAGCGTTTCGGCCTCGGACCGTTCTTCCGTATCGAACCTCTTGGGATGGAATACATTGCCGCCGCGCTCGAGGCGCGCGGGCATCAGGTCACGCTGGCCGATTTGCGGTTCTCGGGGTCGCTCAGCGTCCAGCTTCGGTCGGCGCGTCCGGCGCTGGTCGGCATCGCCGCCATGCACGCGCTCGAGACCGACGCCGTTCGTGCGCTTGCGGCGGAGGTGAAGCGGCTGGCGCCCGGCGCGTTCGTGCTCGTCGGCGGCCACACGGCCGCCGCCTACCCGACGCCCTTCCTGACCGGCCACATCGATGCAATTGCCGTCGACGATGGCGAGCTCACGGTGCCACGGCTCGTCGACGCGCTCGAGCGCGGCCGGGCCGTGGACTCGGTGCCGGGCCTGATCGTTGCCGATCCCGATGACGCCTGGCGGCAGACACCCGGTGAGACGGGAACGCTGGCGCTCGACGACGTCCCGCTCCCGTCGCGCCGCCACGTGGAAGGCTGGCGTTCACGTTATGCGTGCCTGGCGCACAGGCCCGCCTGGCTCGTCGAGACGGCGCGCGGGTGTCCGTTCCGCTGCTCGTTCTGCTCGATCTGGCAGCTCCACGCGCGATCGGTCCGCGAGCGCGGCATCGACGCCGTGTGCCGCGACTTCGCGGAGGTCGGCGACCACGTGTTCGTTGCCGACGATCTCTTCTGGTATCACCCGCCCCGCAGCCGCGAGCTGGCGCGCGAGCTCCTTCGCCGCGGCCTGCGCAAGCAATGGGTGCTCGTGCAGAGCCGCGTGGACCTCGTGGCGCGCAATCCCGAACTGCTCGAAGCGTGGCGGCCGTTCGCGCGCGAGTTCGACATCTTCTTCGGGCTCGAAGCGGCCACCAACGAGGGGCTGCAGGGGCTCCTCAAGGACACGACCGTCGATCGCACGGTGGAGGCGATCGAGCTGGCGCGTTCGCTGGGGTTCGGCGTGACCGGCAACTTCATGATCGATCCGGCGTGGCGGGAGCCTGATTTCGAACGGCTGTGGGGGTTCATCGACCGGCACGAACTGTGGCAGGCGGGTTTCACGATCCTGACGCCGCTGCCGGGCACGGAGTACTACCGCCAGTCGCTCCCGCGCATCCGTGCCGCCCGCTGGGCCGAGTTCGACATGCATCATCTGCTGTGGGAGCCGGCGCTCGGCGCGCGTCGCTTCTTCGAGCTGTATTGCCAGACGTGGCGGCGCTCGGTGCTGAACCTGGGCGGGCGCAAGAAGTGGTATCAGTGGCTGCGCGAAGCCAAGCCGACCGATGCGCTGTTCCTCGCGCGCATGCTGCGCCGGACACAGCGGATGATGGACCCGGCTCACTACCTGGCCGAGTACCATCCGCATGCGGAGGGCACGTGGGAGGCCCGAAGTGAGCCCGTGCTCGCGGCGCGGCGGCCAGCGTAGCGGCCACGGCCAGGACAGAGCGGAACACTGGGCATCACGGGCCGGCCGCCGCGTGCCCGCGCCGGCGAGGTGAGCAGGCGACTGTCACGCGCCTGCCGCACCAGGCCGGCCAGCCGATCGGCTCCCGCAACCGCCGCTGCGCGGCCGGACGGCGTCACGCGGTATCACCGTGTAGCGATGCCCGTTCAGCACGATTGAGGTGCCGATCGCCGAGGGCAGTGCGCCGAACCGACGCCGCCAGAGGCCATGGCTGATGACGAGGACCGGGTGCAACCCGGGGACGCGGTCCTCTTCCGACAGGAAGAATCGGCCGAGCGCCGGCTGCACGCCGAGCACGGTGAAGTAGTCGCCCGACACCATCTGGCCCACCACGCGATCCATCTGGCGTCCGTCGCTCAGGTTGAACGGGCGCTGAAAGTAGGCGGCGACGCCAGAGAAGACGTCGGTGCGCGCCCGCAATTCGTCGAATGACGGGTATGAGAAGACCGCGGGCGTCCCGCCGCCGTCCTCGGCGAACGTCACGAGCCGCTCGGGCCGCTCGACCGGCAGCGTTCGAATGAGGACCTCGTCGAGCAACGTGAAGATCGCGGTGTTGGCGCCGATACCGAGGGCGAGGGTCAGGACGGCGACGGCCGTGAAGCCGGGGTTCTTGATCAGCAGACGCATCGAGAAACGCAGGTCCTGGAACAACTCGTCCTCCATGCGTCGCGGCTGCAGCAGCAGCGCGTCCCACGCCGCGCTGGCGCTGCGGCGGAACAATTCGAGCCGATGACGCCGGTCGAGGCGATCCCAGTCGGCGAGAAGGCGTTCACGATGATCGAGCTCCGCTTCCCATTCCCGGCGCCAGTCGGCACGCAGGCGGCGGGGAACGAACAGCCCGATGAGCGCGATGAGCCGGAGATGCGGCCTGGCGACGAGACGCGTGGCGCGCGTTAGCAGGCGCATCGGTACTCAAGCGCGGGCCGGCCTGGGCGTGCGTGCGGGCTTGCGTTGCGCGAGCTCCAGCAGCCGGAACCGCCTGGCCGCCTCGTCGAGCGCGTCGCGTCCGGATCGTGTCAGCTCGTAGTACTTGCGTGGCGGCCGCGGCTCGGCGCGGGCCACGGCGGCGGCTTCCCAGCGCGAGGTGAGATGCCCGGCTTGCTCGAGCCGCCGCAGCGCCGGGTAGACGGTTCCCCCCGGCACGCCGGTGATGTCGATGATGTCGAAGCCGGTACTGGTAGCCGTTGGCGATGGCTTGCAGGATGACGGCCGCCGTATGCGTGAGAAAGCCCTTGCCCATGGTCGAGCATCCCCGGTCTGGTAGATAGGAATCTATCTAGCTAGGATTCTATATACCATCGGCGGAGTCCGACTTCAATCAGGAGGCCGGGCTTCACCAGCCTCAACCAGGAGGCCGCGGCTCTTTCGCAGCCTCAACCAGGAGGCCGGGGCTTAAGAGTTTTAGAGCCCCGGCGTCGGCAAGGTTCGGCGTGTACTGCAGCCGGCCGCAGCATCGTGTTGGGGGGCTGGAACCCTGTCCTCCTGCGGGCGGGTGACTTATTCTCCCGTAACGAGCACGGCGGCGCCGTGGATGCGTCCGTCGCGCAGGCGGCCGATGGCGAGGTTCGCGTCGGCCAACGGGTAGGCTTCGACGGTCGTCCGCACGCCAAGGCGGCGTGCGATCTCGAGAAACTCGTCGCCGTCCCTGCGCGTGAGATTGGCAATCGAGCAGAGGCTTCGCTCGCCCCACAACAGCTCGTAAGGGAACGACGGAATGTCGCTCATGTGAATGCCGGCGCAGACGACGATACCGCCCGGTTCCACCGCCTGGAGCGCTCGTGGGACCAGCTCGCCGACTGGAGCGAAGATCAACGCCGCGTGCAGCGGCTCGGGGGGCGCGGACGCCGAATCGCCGGCCCAGGCGGCGCCGAGATCGCGGGCGAGCGCCTGCGCGTTGCGGTCGCCCGCGCGCGTGAACGCGAACACGCGGCGGCCTTCGGCCCGTGCGACCTGCGCCACGATATGTGCGGCGGCACCGAAGCCGTAGAGGCCCAGTCGTTCGGCGTCGCCGGCGCGCCGCAGCGCCCGATATCCGATGAGCCCCGCGCACAGCAGCGGCGCCATGGCGACGGGATCGTCCTCCGAAGGAAGCGCGAAGCAGTAGCGCTCGTCGGCGGTCGTGTACTCGGCGTAGCCGCCCGGCAGGTGATAGCCCGTGAACCGCGCCCGCGGACACAGGTTCTCGCGCCCGCTCGCGCAATAGGCGCACTCGCCGCACGTCCATCCAAGCCAGGGAATGCCAACCCGCGTCCCGACCGGGTAGCGGCGGGCGCCGGGACCGCACGCCGCGACGGTGCCGACGATCTCGTGCCCGGGCACGACCGGTGCGATCCACTTGAGGTCCCGGTCCACGATGTGGAGGTCCGTGCGGCACACGCCGCAGGCCTCCACGCAAACCAGCACTTGACCTGCGCCGGGCGACGGCCTCGACAGTTCCACCGGCTTCAGAGCACCGGGCGCCTCTCCGACGACCATCGCTCGCATCATCGTCATGTCTCGCTGCCTGATCGATGATCGGTCAGCGCAGGCAAGCGATCGATACTATCCCGGCGAGCACTCGAGGCCGGCGTCGAGCGCGACATCGACCGATCACCGTGGTAATGGAAGACGAATGGCTGTGGGGCTGGGACGAGACACCGGGGATCGTCTCGGTGTGGGCCGAGGCCGACGGACGCGCGATGGTCTGGCGCCGCATTCCCGAAACCGGCGCGCTGATCCGGGAAGACGTCACCTTCCGCCCGTGGATGCTGCTCGATCGTCTCGACGACCTGCGCCACCTGGGGTCGCGGCTGGGCCCCGAGGGATCGGATACGCGTGTCACCGTGCAGGAGCTCGAGGGACCCGGCGCGCTCCGCTACCTCGTGCGCGCCGCGGATGCGAGATTCCTGGCGGCGGCGGTGCGGCACGGCGCCTCCCGGCGGCTCGGACGGCAGGTCACCCACCTGCGCGAGCTCGGGAAGGCATGCGTGCTCGCGCTTGCCCCCGATGAGCAGTACCTGGTCGCATCCGGCCGGACCTACTTTCGCGGTCTGTCGTTCGACCGGTTGCATCGCATGCAGATCGATCTCGAGACGACCGGCCTCGACGCCGGGCGCGATCGGATCTTCATGGTGGCGCTGCGCGACAACGCCGGCGCCACGGAAGTGCTCGAGGCGCCGCACGCGGGTGACGAAGCTTCGCTGATTGCGCGGCTCGTCGCGCGGGTGCAGGCGATCGATCCGGACGTCATCGAGAACCACAACCTGCACGGCTTCGATCTGCCGTTTCTCGAACGGCGCGCGCGGCGGCTGGGCGTGCCGCTCGCGCTCGGCCGCATCGGTCCGCCGGGGCTGCGCCAGCGCGCCGCGCGGCGAGGCGTGGCCGCGGGCATGGATGGGCGCCGCATCCGGTTCGTGGCGCCTGGCCGCGAGCTCATCGACACCCTGGACGCGGTGCTGCGGCACGATTTCTCGACCCGCGAGCTGCCCGGACACGGACTCAAGGCGGTGGCCGCTCATCTCGGTCTGGCGCGCCCCGGACGCGAGCGCATCCCGGGAGGACGCGTCTACGAAGCGTTTTGCCGCGACCCCGATCGTGTGCGGCGATACGCCGCGGCGGACGTCGAGGAAGTCGCGGGTCTGGCGCGGCTGCTCGGCGGCGCGCCGTTCGCGCTGGCGGGCATGGCGCCGCGCCGGTACGAGCGGCTCGCCGACGCGGGCGCGGCGACCGGCGTGATCGACCCGCTTGCTCGTGCGGGCCTACTTGCGCGCGGGTGCCGCGCTGCCCGCCCACGAGCCCGGCGACGGCACGCCGCACAGCGGCGCCGCGCTGCATCTGTTCGGCGCCGGCGTGGCGCACCGGATCGTCAAGGCGGACGTGGCGAGCCTGTATCCCTCGTTGATGCGCGCCTACCGGATCGGCCCCGCGCGCGATCGCCTCTCGGCCATGCTTGCCCTCGTCGATCGCCTCGTCGAGCATCGGCTCGCCGCGAAAGCGCGCGCGCGTGCCGCACCGGCCGGATCGGCCGAGCGCCACACGCACGACGCCGTCTCGGCCGCCATGAAGCTGGTCGTGAACTCGGCCTACGGCTACCTCGGCGCCGGCGGCGGCTTGACGCGCTTCGCCGACGTGCACGCGGCAAACGAGGTGACCCGGCGCGGCCGCGAGGTCCTCGATCTCATGTGCCGCGAGCTGGCCGCGCGCGGCGTGACGCTGCTCGAGGCCGACACCGACGGCGTCTATTTCGCCGTGCCCGAGGGATGGCGCGAAGACGACGAGCGCCGCGTCGTCGCCGAGGTCGCGGCGCTTCTGCCGCCGCTCGTGCATCTCGAGTACGACGGTCGCTACGCCGCGATGCTGTCGCACGAGCCGAAGAACTACGCCCTGGTCAGCTACGAGGGAACGCTCGTCCTGCGCGGCGTGGCGTTCCGCTCCAGCCGCGCGGAGCCGTTTGGCGAAGCGTTTCTGAGGCGCGCGATCGTCGGACTGCTCGCCGGAGATCTATGTGGTGTGCGCGACGCGTACGTCGAAACACGCGACGGCCTCCGGCGCCGCGCCCTGCCGACGCGCGCGGTCTCGGCGCGCGTCCGGCTCACCAAGACACCCGCCGAGTACCTCGAGACACGCGAGAGCCGGCGCGAGCTGGCGTACGAAGCGCTGCTCGCAGGCGGGCGCCGCACCTGGAACAGCGGCGAGCGGGTGAGGGTATATCGCGCGCTGGGAGGGGCCGTTGCGCTGGCGCCCGAGACAACCGAGGACGAGAACGACGAGGCGCTGGATCCACGCGACTACGACGTCGACTACTACGCGCAGCTCCTGCGGGACACGTTCGCGGCCCGATTGGCCCGTGCGCTCACGCCCCAGGATTTCGCCGCGGTCTTTGCGGATCCGGATCAGCCCTCCCTCTTCGAGCCCTCGCTGGCCACCATGCGCACAGTGTTCACCAGGCTGGTCGAACCGGGAAGCCTTGGGGTGTCGACGGGGCCTGATGGCAGGGCCAAAGCCCCGCCCTCCTGACGCCAAAGGTCGCTATCAGGCAGGAGGCCGGGGCGTCAGCCCCGCCGTCAGCCGGCCAAAGACTCGCTTCGCATTCTCGTACAGCAGCTTCCGTTCGATGTCCCGCGTGGCTGCGAGTCGCCGGATCGCCGCGACGGTCTGCGCGCCCTGGCACTTGGCGCCGCCGCCGTCGTGGTCGCTGCAGTCGCTGCCGAAGATCAGCTTGTCCTGGTGGCGGATCGTGAACTCGCGTGCGAACGCCTCGTCGCGCGTCAGCGCGTTCAGTCCCGAGCCGGCGGAGAGATCCCCGAACATGTTGGGATAGTCGCTCAGATAACGATCGGTCAGCCCCCCGGCTTTGACCGGCCCCTTCGGATAGAGCACGGTCTGATCGGTGTAGCCGGCATCGATATGCGCCCACCACGTCTGTGCGTGGCCGATGAACCGCACCCGCGGATACTTCTCGAGCATCTTGTGGAAGCGCTCGAATCCAAAGTTGTACATCTTGAACTGCCAATGCATCAGCACCGGGACGTCGAAGTCCTGGGCGAGCGCGTAGATTCGCTGCATCGACCTGGCGTCGCAATCGACGCCGAACTTCTGTTCGGCAACGACGACACCTCCGAGCTTCAGGTATCGCTCGATCTCGCGCACGGCACCGTCGGCGTCGGGTACCTCGTTCGCGCCGAAGGCAAACGACCCGGCGTGCGCGCGAGCGAAACGGTAGCAGGCGTCGTTGCCGAGCGCCTGCGCTTGAAGGCCGTTCGCGACCCCCATGTGCGTCGAGGACTGCACGAGATCCCGTCCGGCCGGCAGGAGGATCGTCATTGTGGCCCCGATCGCCCGCTGGTGCGTCAGGAGCACGTCATCCGGGCGGCCGCTGTAGCCAACGTGCTGATGGATGTCTATGATCGGCTCGCCAGCCGAGACCTCCGCGATCGTGGAACAGGATGCGGCGAGGCCGGCAATCGCGCGCGCCGAGTCGGCCAGAAAAGCGCGTCGTTCCACGTGCGGTATTCTGCCCTAACCCGGCGCCGATGGACACGAGACGAGCCAGACTTGCCGCGACAGTGTTGCTCGCCGTCACGACGGCGGTGGCGGGTTACGAGGAGGGCTCGCCATCAGCCACCGCAGCGAGACCACTCTCCGGCGGCCAACTGCGTTCGCCTTCGTCGCGGCCATGGCCGCCGCGTGTCGTCGAGACGTCGAGCGAGTCGCCGGCGCTTCCGCCCGCCGACGCCCTGAAGACCTTCCACCTGCCACCCGGGTACTTCCTCGAGCTCGCGGCCGCCGAACCGCTCGTGCAGGATCCGGTCGCG
This sequence comes from Vicinamibacterales bacterium, assembly GCA_963840865.1. GTDB lineage: Bacteria > Acidobacteriota > Vicinamibacteria > Vicinamibacterales > Vicinamibacteraceae > CAWJAP01. Next base: position 80,388 of record CAWJAP010000029.1, on the reverse strand, counting down.
ATCGATTGGGATCCCGACGGACGGTTGTGGGTAGTCGAGATGCCCGGCTACATGCGGGACATCGCCGGTCGAGACGAGCGTGATCCGATCGGCCGGGTCGTGGTGCTCGAGGACGAGAACGGTGACGGACGGATGGATCGCCGGGACGTGTTCGCCGATGGCCTGGTGATGCCGCGTGCGGTGAAGGTCCTCGCGCACGGGGTGCTCGTCGGCGAGCCGCCCAACGTCTGGTTGATGCGCGATACCAATGGCGACCGGCGCGTCGATACCCGGGAGCTCGTGACCAACCAGTACGGACGGCTGGAAATCGATCCCCAGAACAACGCCAACGCTCTCTACTGGGCGCTCGACAACGCGATCCACGTCGCGGGCCAGGCCGATATCGCACTGCGGTTGAGGCGTGGGGCGTTTGAAATCCACCGGACGCTCAGGCGCGGCCAGTGGGGCGTGACCGAAGACGATGCCGGGCGTCTCTACCGCAATACGAATGAATCGGCTCTGCACGTCGATGTGGTGCCGACCGCCTACTTCGCGCGGAACGCGAACCTGCTCCGTACTCGTGGCAGCTATGAACGGCTCGCGGACGAAACTGCGGAGTTGAACACCGTCTGGCCCGTGCGGCGCACGCCGGGTACCAACCGCGCCTATCAGCTCGGCATTCTCCGTTCCGATGGCTCGCTGGCACGCTTCACCGCCGTCTGCGCGCCTCTCATCTATCGCGGTGACCGCCTGCCGGCCGACCTGTATGGCAATGCATTCGTCGCGGAGCCCGCCGGGAACCTCGTCGCGCGCATCGTGCTCGACGACGAGGGCCCGACGGTGCGGGCGCGCAAGGCCTACGAGCGCGGAGAGTTCGTCGCCTCGACCGACGAGCGCTTCAGGCCCGTCTTTCTCGCGAACGCGCCCGATGGCACGCTCTACATCGTGGACATGTATCGCGGCGTGCTCGAGCACCGCCTGTCCCTGACCGAGTATCTGCGCAATGAGATCCTCACGCGCCGCCTGGTCGAGCCCATCGGCATGGGCCGCATCTATCGCGTGATGCACGAGACGACGAGGCGCGACACGACCACATTGGGCACGACCGCGTCGTCCGAGCAGCTGGTCGGCCTGCTGTCGCATTCGAACGGCTGGCGGCGTGACACGGCACAGCGCCTGCTCGTCGAACGCGTTGCGTCCAGGACAGACCCGTCCGCATCGGCGAACGCCGATAGGTCCGTCGTGTCGGCTCTGATTGCGCTCGCCTCGAGCGCGCCGCACTGGCGGACTCGCCTGCACGCGCTCTGGACGCTGGATGGGAGGGACGCGATCGAGCCGATGCACGTGGCTCGTGCGTTGGAGGATTCCTCGCGCGACGTGCGGGTGGCCGGCCTGCGGCTGGCGGAGCGCTGGCTGGCAGAGCCCGATCATCCGATTCAGGAGGCCGTGCTGAGACGCATGGACGACACCCACTGGGCGGTGCGGCGGCAACTCGCGGCCTCGTCGGGCGCGCTGCCGGTAAACCGGCGCGTGCCGTCGTTGGGCGCGCTGCTCGCGGCGTTCGGCGACGACGCCATCACCGTGGACGCCGCGCTCAGCGGATTGCGTGGCAGCGAGGCCGGCGCGCTGGCTGGCCTGCTCGCCCGCGGCGGGCCGCAGACGCCGCAGGTCGACGCGTCGATCACCATGCTGGCAGCCACGGTCGTTCGAAGCGCCCAGAACGACGACCTTCAGGGCATCTTCGCAACGATTGCCGACGAACAGCGAGCCTGGTGGCAACGTTCTGCGCTCCTTCGCGGCGCCGAGGTCGCGCTGGTCGGGGCCGCAATGCCTGGAACACCCGCGCCACGGGTCGTGGAGTCGTCGCCGCCGCAGCCGTGCCCCACGTGCCCCGGTGCCCGGGGCGGGCCCGGGGGCGCTTATGCGTATCCCCGACCGGTGGTCGCGGCGGAGGCCACGCGACGCACCGGGCTGCGGCTGACGCGTGAGCCGACGGCGTTTGCGGCGCTGGCCGCGAGCACCAGCGGGCTCGGTCCGCGGATCGCGAGCGTGCTCACACGCATCTCGTGGCCGGGCAAGGCCGGCGACGTCTCACTCCCGCCGCTCTCGCCCGCAGATCAGCAGCGATTCGACGCCGGGCGCGAGGTCTACAGGAACATCTGTCAGGCGTGCCACCAGCCAGACGGGCGCGGGCAGGACGGCGTGGCGCCAACGCTCATCGAATCGGCCTGGACCCTGGCGCCGCCCGACATTCCCGCGCGGATCCTGCTGAGCGGCAAAGAGGGACGCATCGGGCTCATGCCCGCGATTGGCGCGACGCTCGATGACGAGATGATTGCCAGTGTGTTGACCTACATCCGGCGCGAGTGGGGGCACGCGGGAACGCCGGTCGGCGCCGCGACCGTGCGCGCGGTGCGTGCCCTCACCTCGGACCGGACCCGTCCCTGGACCGACGACGAGCTGGGAAAGCTGGCCGGGTTGCGGGAATGACCTCGTCCTGCCGTATGGCGGGGCTGAGGCCCGCCCTCCTTCCCCTGTGCTGACGCCGCGTCAGCTGGTGTTCTTATAATGAAGTCCTTGCATCGAGACTTGTCCGGCCGAATTTCCCGCCGGGCGCTGCTTCGGGCCGCGGCCGCCGGCCCCTTCCTGCCGCTTGCCGGTAGCGGTCCGGCCATTCACCTCTCCCGTCCCCACGACATTCGCATCATCGAGGTCGCTCACGCGTTCGAAGAGCACCGCTATCGCGCGCCGTACCAGTTCGGGGGACGCACGGTCGATCGCGTCACGATCCTGAACGTCGATTGCCGCGTGCGAACCGGGAGCGGCAAGGAGTCGTGGGGATTCGGGTCGATGACGCTCGGAAACGCCTGGGCGTTCCCCGCGGTCTCGCACGACGTCGGCCTGGGAGCGATGACGGCGCTCTCGGCCGAGCTGCGGGCGGCGACGGCGGCTTGCGACGGCACGGGACATCCGATCGATCTGTTCCGCGCGCTCGAACCGGCGTATCTGCGTGCGGCGACGTCGGTGTCGGCCGCGCGCAGCCTGCCGCTTCCCATCCCGAAGCTGTGCACGCTGGTCGTCGCGAGCGCGTTCGACGCGGCCATCCACGACGCCTATGGCAAGGCCTTCGGCGTGAGCTGCTACGAGACCTACGGTCCGCCGTTCATGAGCCGCGATCTCTCGCACGACCTCGGTGCCGCGTTCAAAGGCGAGTTCCTGGATCGCTACGTGCCGGCGGCGCCGCGGGCGCGGACGCCGGTCTTCCATTCGGTGGGCGCGAGCGATCCGATCGAAGCCAGGGACGTCCGTGTGCGGGTCGAGGATGGACTCCCCAACACGCTGGAGGAATGGATCGCGACCGACGGCCTGGTGCGCTTCAAGATCAAGCTCAACGGCGGCAATCAGGAGGCCGATTTCGAGCGCATCGTCCGTGTCGATCGCGTGGTCAATCGAGTATTGCGCGCGCGAGGGGTCGCCGATTGGAAGTATCTCCTCGATTTCAACGAGGGCTGCCCGAACGTGGGCTACCTGCTCGATCTCCTTCGCCGCGTGCGCGAGGCCACGGCCACCGGCTTCGAGCGCGTGCTCTATATCGAGCAGCCGACCGCACGCGATCTGCAGAAGGACCGCGCCAACGTCATGCACGAGGCCGCAAAGCTGCGGCCCGTCGTCATCGACGAATCACTCACCGACCTCGAGACGTTGCTGCTCGCGCGCGAGATGGGCTACACGGGCGTGGCGCTGAAGGCGTGCAAGGGCCAGAGCCACGCGATGCTGATGGCGGCCGCGGCGCAGAAGTTCGGGATGTTCCTGTGCGTGCAGGACCTCACGTGCCCGGGCGCGTCGCTGATTCACTCGGCCGGCATCGCGGCGCGTGTCCCGGGCAACGCCGGCATCGAGGCGAACGCCCGCCAGTTCGTGCCGTCGGCGAGCGCCGCATGGGAGGCCCGGTTTCCGGGCCTGTTCACGATCCGCGAGGGCGTCATGCACACCGGTCAGCTGACCGGACCTGGCCTCGGAGCCGTCCCGCCCCGACGAGGGTGAACGGTCCCCGCCCGCCGGCGAGGACCGCTTCCTCTATTGCGTCACGTTCAGCCGCACCATCTCGTGTGAAACGGTGAAGCTGCTCAGCAGCTTGCTGGCCTGGATGGCGAGCCGCACCGTCCCGGTCGCGTCACGATAGTCGCCGGCGCGCGACGTGATGGACACGGTCCTGGACGACTCGGTCGAGTTGATGGTGAAGTCGTTCAGCTGGACCCACGACGAGGTCGTGACGCGATAGGCATACACCCGCACCGACGTCGACGATGTCGTCGACTTGGCGACCACTGTGATCTCCAGCCTCGTGGGCGCCGCGGGCGTGGACGGATAGGTGAGCTCGGTCCGCGTATACCCGGTGAACCCGGACGACACGCTGCGGACGACGAGGAACGAGTTGTCGTCGCTCACGAGGCTCGCGGCTGTTCCCGACTGGTACGTCCCCTGCGTCACGAGATACGAACCTGGGAAGAAGCTCGACGCCACGGGATTGGCGACCGCGACCGCAACCGAGGCCGAGGACGTGTTCCCCGCGGCATCGCGAGCGATGGCCGTCACCGTGTGCGGACCATTGGCGACGGCCGCCGTGCTCCAACTGACCGAGAACGGCGACGACGTGTCTTCGTTGCCCACGTTCGCCCCATCGACCTGGAACCTGACTCCGATCACGCCAACGTTGTCGGTTGCGGAGGCTGAAAGCGTCGTCGTGCCAGCAACCGATGCGCCGGCCGCGGGGTTCGTGACGGCGACGGTGGGCGGCGTCGTATCCGGGACGGGGTTGTTGACCGTCACCGTTCTTGGCGCCGAGACGGCCTGGTTGTCTGCGGCATCTCGCGCGACCGCCGTGATCGTCCAGGAACCGTTCTGCGTGTGGCTCGTCGTGACCGAGATCGAGTAGGGCGCCTGCGTGTCCTCCGGACCCAGCGGCTGTCCGTTGCGCATGAACGTCACACCCGCCACGCCGACGTTGTCGGACGCGGTCGCCGAGACCGTCAGCGTCCCGACGATCTGCGCGCCATTTGACGGAGCCGTCAGCTGCACGGTCGGCGCCGTCGTGTCGACGTTTCGCACGGTGACGGTGACCGGAGTGGCCGTCGTGCGATTGCCATCCGCGTCGCGCGCGATGGCAGTGAGCGTGTGCGTGCCGTTCTGGGGCAGGCCCGTGGCCCACGTGCGCTCGTAAGGTGCCACCGTATCTTCCGCCCCAATGTTCACGCCGTCGAGGACGAACTGCACACCCGCGATCGTCCCGTTGTCGGACGCGGTCGCCGACAGCACGACGTTGCCGGAAACGTCCGCGCCGTCAGCAGGCGCGGTGAGGGTCACCGCCGGCGCTTCGGTATCCGGCGGCTCGATGCCGGCATTCTCGAGCATCTCGGCGTCCGTGAACGTCGCCAGGGTCCACCCGGCCGAGTTGAGCGTTTCGATCATCAGGTTCGCCAGCAGTCCTGAGCTGACCGTTCCCCCATGCTCGTTGTCACCCAGGATCAGATGATGGGGTTCGTTGCCGATCTCCGTGAGGCTGATGGCTTCCCCCCCGACAATCAGGTTGCCGTTCGCGTCGATGCGCTGGAGCAGCGTCGTGCCCAAGCCATGAAGGTCGGCGACGAATGCGTTGCGCTCGGCGGCAATCGTGCGAATTCGAGCGTTGACGGCCAGAATCGCGTCGGTGACGAACTGTCGGCGGGCGGGATCGGGGAAGTTGGTCAGGAAGTTGGGCGTGTTGGCGCGATCTACCACGGTGGCGACCAACATGGTCACCGGGCGGGCCGCCTGAACGGTCTCGATCGCGAGGCGGATGTTGGCGGCGATCGCCTCGATCCTGGCGTCGAGCGCCGCGCCTGCGAGGGCGCCGCTGTAGATCTCTTCGAAGGTGCCGTTCCACACGGCAAAATCGTTCGCGCCGATCATCAACACGACCGTCGAGACCTGCCCGGCCGCGACCTGGGCCGCCACACCGGCTGCCTGGCCCTCGCCGATGACGTCGGCCGCTCGCGCGCCCGAGCGCGCCCAGTTGAACTCGTAGCCGGTGCGGCGCGGATATTCGCGGGTCCCCCAAGAGCCCACGTTGACGCCGCGGTAGCGCTCGAGCAACTCGAGCCAGTTCAGCGTCGTCGCTGCGTACTCGCCACCACGATTGTTGTCGGCCCGGTACTCGTCGGACGTGCTGTCTCCGAGCACGGCGAAACCTGCGGTCTGGGCCTTCGACGTCGCCGGCACGAGCGCAAGACCAGCCACGACAACGATGGCTGCGCAGATCAGCTGATGGCTAGGCGCGACTCCACGCCTGTTCGAGACCGGCACCATTTGGCTCCTTGGAGAGGAGGAACTACAGAGAAGTGCAGAAAATGGCTGAGCGAGCTCAGCCATTCTACAGATGTGCTGGCCAAAGTCGACACAAATCGTGACTGCGGAGAAGAGCGACGAGGGTCCGATGGGCGGTACAGTCCGGCGCGTGAATCGGCTGGTGCCGGGTGGATGCCGGGGCGCGCGCGCCGGCGCAACGAATCAGGGAGCCTTGGCTTGCTTCGATCGAAATTCCAGCAGCAGGCCGGCAACCTCGAGGAGGTCGCCGTGGACCAGCCCTCGACATCCGCGCAGGCGCTGCCCGTTGACGAGCACCCGCCCGCCGACGACCGAGACGACGTAGCCGTCGCCCAGGCGTTCGATGGAGGCGGCAAGCTTCGGCTTGAACCAGCCTCGGAGCCGGACCAGCGCCGAGGTCGACTTTCCAATCGTGGCCGTGTCGCTGTCGAGGGTGTTCTCCGACCGGTCGGATCGTCCGCCGATGACGCGCAGGATGCCGATGCCAGCCGGAGCGAGGCGGTCGGCCGCCGGCACTGCGCCCGCATCGGCGTGCGCCGCGCGCGCGCAACTGCGCCTCGATTCCCGGAGGAGCCGCGTGCGCGCGTCGAGACCGGTCGACCGGCTCGCGGGCAGGAGCTTCAGCACGACGGGGCGGCCGAGCACCAAATCCTCCGCGGGATACACGACGGAGGATGCGCCCTGGCCCAGCGCCTCACGACCCGGTAGTGGGACAGCGTTGAGCCGATCATGAGGCCTCGACTGCGCTCCCGTGCCGGGTGTCGCACGCCGTTTCGCAGAATCTCACTGACGGATCCGGTCACTGCTGGCAAGACCGCCAGTCGATCGGAGGAAATCGGCACGAGCCCGCGCCGCTTGAAGCGTGAGCCAGCCCCCTCACAGCTCAGCCGACGCACCCGTATTCGGAACGCAGCTTGCTAATCCCGGGGCGGCGCGGCTCCCCAGCTTACAGATCGCGGGATTGGAGCGTCTGCAGCGCCGCGGAGCTATGCAATCGAGGCATTGGAGTGTCGCAACAGACGTCAGTGGACAACGGCACAGATAGGATGGAACCCTCGACAGAACGTGCGCCATCGGCACTCGAGGGTCGTGTTCCGAGCCGGCTATGCGTCCTGCTCGTCGAAGACGATCCGACGTTCGCCGAGTTCCTCAAGACCACTCTTCCGCATCCGGGGGAGGTCGACCTCGATCTGCGTTGGGAGCCCCGGCTCTCCTCGGCGCTCGAGGTCATCCGTAACGTTCCCATCGATGCCGTTCTGCTCGACCTGAACCTTCCGGACAGCCGCGGGCTCGACACGCTCACGCGCGTGGTCGACGCCGCGGCTCACGTGCCGGTCGTGGTGCTCACTGGCGTCGATGATGCCGGGCTCGCGACCGAAGCGCTGCGCCGTGGCGCGCAGGATTGGCTCACGAAGGGGCGGCTCGACCCCGAGCTCGTGAGCCGCGCCACACGATACGCGGTCGAGCGCAAGCGGCTGGAAGACCGGCTCATCAGGTCGCAAAAGCTCGAGGCAGTTGGCCGCCTGGCCGGCCGAATCGCGCACGAGTTCAACAACCTGCTGACCGTCATCCTCGGCAACGCCGACCTGATGTCCCCGGCCATCAAGGATCCGGAGCTGCGTGAAGGCCTCAGCGAGATTCAACGCTCGGCGACGCGCGGCTCGGCGTTGATGCAACAACTGCTCGGCTTCACGAGAAACCAGCCGGTCAGGCCGGACATCGTGGACGCGGGAAGCCTGCTGACCGGCGCGACGAGTCTGTTGAAGGCGGTGCTCCCGGAATCGATCGAGATGCGCACCGGCCCGTCGCACGAGTCCGGCCCGGTCCGCATCGACCGCGGCCAGTTCGACCAGATCCTCCTCAATCTCGCCATCAACGCCCGCGACGCGATGCCATCCGGTGGGACGCTCACGCTGAAGTCGTGGCGCGAGACGGTGACTGCCGTCGAGGCGGGGTCGCCTCTTTCGAGTCCCGGACGCTACATCGTCATCGAAGTGAGCGACACGGGGACCGGCATTGCTCCCGACGTGCTGCCGCACATCTTCGAGCCGTTCTTCAGCACGAAGAAGGACCGGGGCACCGGTCTGGGCCTGTCGCTCTGTGCCGAGATCCTGACGCGATTTGGCGGCGCCTTTCGCGTGAGGAGCACACTCGACGTCGGGACGACCTTTCTTCTGTATCTTCCCCAGGCCGTGGACCAGGCTCGCAGTTCTCCCCCGGGTGACGGCAAGGCGGACGGAGCCGGTGACTTCACCATCCTCGTCGTCGATGACGACGTCCGGGTGCGAGGCGCGGTGGTCTCCACGCTGCGCCAATCGGGGTGGACGGTGCTCGAAGCCTCGGGGGGCGCCGAGGCGCTGGCGATCGCGGCGGCGCACCCGTCGGCGATCGATCTCCTGCTGACCGATGTGGTGATGCCGAGCATGCGCGGCCCCGAGCTGGCCTCGCGCCTGGCCGACCTCAGACCCGACACGCGCGTGCTCTTCATGACCGGCTACGCCGACGAGCTCGCCGGCCTCGCCTCCTCGGCGGCCGCATCTCAAAGCCCCATTCTGCGCAAGCCGTTCACGCCGTCGGTGCTGAGCGGCCGCATCCGCGAACTGTTGCAGGCGTCGCCGTCGTAGACCGGGCAGGCCTACCGCTTCGTGGCGTTCCGGATGCGATAGAGCTTCGTCTGCGTGCGCAGGTACAGGCTGTCGGCATCCGCCGCGGGAGTCGCGAGGCTCATTTCAGCCAGCGCGTTCCGGGCAATCTCCTCGTATCGATCGCCGGCGCGCAGCACCAACGCGTCTCCGTCTTCGCTCACACAGTAGATGCGGCCCTGGCTGGCGAGCGGCGAGCTCGAGAACGTGAGACCTCCACCGCCGACGCGCGCCTTGTAAATCTCCACGCCCGTCTTCGCGTCCGCGACCTGCAGGACGCCGTTGTCATTGATGGCGTAGACGCGTCCGCGGTAGACGAGCGGCGAAGGCGTGTAACCCGAGAAGCGGGGCAGGGACCAGGCGACGAACTCGCTGGACTTCTGGTCGGCGGCCAGCGTGATGTCGCCCTTGGCGCCCGGCCGAATCGCCGCCAGCGGGCGGTTCGCTTCACCCTGCGATCCCGAACCGACGTAGAGCAGGCCGCCGCTGGCCACCGGGCTGGGTGTCGCCTGCGTCATGCCTTTCAGGCGCCAGAGCTCGCGGCCCTCCGTGTCGTAGCTGATGACGAAGCCGCGTCCGATCGTGACGATCTCGGTGCGGACCTCGTTCTTCCACACGAGCGGTGTCGCCCATCCCGACGCGATGCGGCTCGCCAGATCCGTGCGCTGCACGCTCCACCGTTCGCGGCCGGTCTTGGCGTCGAGCGCCGCGAGGAACGACTGACCGTCGTTGTCGTGAAGCTGGTAGACGCGTCCGTCGTGCACGACCGGCGAGGACGCCGTGCCGAAATCGAGATAGAATCTTCTGCGGCGGCCAGGTGTGCTTCCATACCAGCTTCCCGTCGAGCGTGAAACAGAACACCCCGACGTTGCCGCCAAACGAGGCATAGAGCCGTTCACCGTCGGTGACCGGGGTCTCGGACGCGTATGTGTTCTTGCGGTGACGGCCGCCGAACGGCGCGGCGCGATGCGCTTCCTGCGACCACAGCGTCTTGCCGGTCTGCGCGTCGAACGCGAGGACCATGTAGCGGACCTCGCCGGTCTCGCTCGTGAGCTCGATGTCGCGGCCGACGACGCGCTTGAGGATCTCGTCGTCCGACAGGCCCTGCTTCTGGAGCTCGGCGGCGTAGTCGTTCCCGAAGATCCCCTTCGACGGCGCCTTGAACGCCCCCGGACTCATCGCGGTCGTCACGAACACGCGGTCGCGCCACACGATAGGCGATGACCATCCGCGTCCGGGAATCTCGACCGACCACTCAACGTTTGAGGTCGCGGACCACTGCTCGGGCAGGGTGGCCTCGTCGGCGATGCCGGCACCGTCCGGACCGCGGAACTGAGGCCAGGCGGAAGGGGCCTCTGCGTGTCCCGTCAGATCGAGCACACCAGCGACGAGCAGGACGAGCGCCAGCATTCGGGTCGGAGCCATCCTTGCCGGTTACGTCGCTGGCCTGCCGTTCGTTCACACCTCACGCGATACGTGGTCGCCTCCCGTCCACATCGCAGCAACGTTCCGCCGGCCGTGGCGGGCGACCATGACGAGATGGCCCGGGATGAACGCGAGCAGCCCGCACATCGTGGCGAAATGCCAGATCCGTGTGAGGCGGAAGCCGCCGAGCGTCGTGACCAGCCACGAAAGCTGTACCGGTTTGTAGAGGGCGGCGCCGGTGACGGCGGCGGCGACCCCGAGGCTGATGACCGCTGTATACGCGAGTTTCTGCAGGGGGTTGTAGGTCGCGAGCCGGGCGGGCTTCGGTCCAGAGAAGAAGTAATGACTCACCATGGGCCACACGCCCGCGAGGTCGCGAGGCGTGAAGAGCACTTGCCAGATGTTGCCGGTCCAGAGCTGGTAGGTGAGATAGGTCGCGCCCGACGCGACGAAGAGCCAGGCGAAGGCGAAGTGCCACCGCAGCGCGCCGCCGAGCCAGCCGCCGAGGGTGATGGCCGCGGGTGGCACGATGAGGTCGATCTGCGGGATTTTGTCCCCGAAGCTCGGGAACGCGCGGAAGATCTCGAGACCGCTTGAAACGAGCACGAACACGGCCAGCGCACCGGCCCAGTGACAGAGCCTCACGACGGCTGGATGCTCGAGCCGCGATCCGCGCATCACAGGCCTCCGTGCCAGCTGTAGCCGAGGTCTTCCCAGTAGCCGCGCCGCGCGGCCATCACGCTCGTCACTCGCATTCCGACGATGTACTTGGCCTGCTTGTAACCGAGCTTGGTGGGAAGGACCAGACGTAAAGGCGCGCCGTGCTCGCGCGTGAGCGGCCGGCCGTACATCTCGTAGCACGCCAGCGATTGCGGGTGGAGCGCCGAGGCCATGTCGATTGACTCGTAGTAGTCGTCGGCGCACGCGACCTCGACGAAGCGCGCGTCGGAATGCGCGCCAACGAAAACGAGCAGATCCGAGAGGCGGACGCCGCCGAAGTTGCCGATCGCGTCCCAGCCCTCGATGCACACGTGCCGCGTGTTCTGCACGATCTTCGGGAGCCGTTGCAGCGCGTCGATCGGGTAGGCGCCGGGCCGGTCCACGAGCCCGGATACGTCGAGCCGCCACGCCTCGAGGTCCACACCAGGATCGTGGGTCACATACGAGTTCAGCGGGAAGCGATTGAACGGGGTGACCTCGGCATCGCCGAACGTGGTCGCGAGATGCGTGGAGCGGAACGTCGCCGCGGATGCGGCATCGCTCGACGAGAGTCCCCGGTCGAGCACGAGCCGGCGTCCTCGGGGGTGCAGCAGGACGGCGCTCGCAAGGAGCGGCGTCATCTTCAGCAGCTCACGCCGCGAGCGGCGCGGAGGTGGCTCGATGGGTTCCACGCCAATGCTCTACGGCGGGCCCGAGGCTGCGGATGCCTGCATCCGCCGCCGCGACGAGCGCGTAGACGCCTATGCACGGGCAGAAGCCCACCATCGAAAGGATTGAGGTAATGAAGCTCGTTCGGATCAGCAGTCTGGCATTCGCCACCGCCGCGGCGCTCTCGACCGCGGTGTTCGCGCAGCAGAACCCGATCGTCGGCGGCAAGGAGATGTTCCCCGACAAGAACATCGTGCAGAACGCCGTCAACTCGGCCGATCACACGACGCTCGTCGCGGCCGTGAAGGCCGCGGATCTCGTCGATACGCTCCAGACGCCGGGGCCGTTCACCGTTTTCGCGCCGACCAACGCCGCCTTCGAGAAGCTGCCGGCCGGAACCGTCGATGCGCTCCTCAAGCCCGAGAACAAGCCGGCGCTCGCGAAGGTGCTCACGTATCACGTCGTGCCGGGACGGCTGTCGAGCATCGATCTCAAGAAGCAGGTGCAGGCGGGCCAGGGCACGGCGACGCTCAAGACCGTGAGCGGCGGAACGCTGACGGCGACGATGCGCGGCAACGATCTCGTGCTTCGCGACGAAAAGGGCGGCACGGCGACGGTGACGCAGGCGAACGTGTTTCAGTCGAATGGCGTGATCCACGTCATCGACACGGTCGTCCTGCCGAACTGACATCGGAATCAGTTGCGCCAGGGTGCAAGGGGTGCCGGCGGTCCCGGCACCCGGCGCACCTGTCGCTCCCGTCGAACGCGTCGGGTCGATTTGTCGTGCTAGACTCCGCTCTTCCCCCTGTCGCGCCGGGCCCGTACTCGCGAGGCTCGGTCCGTCGAGATCGCGAGTGGTCGGAGCGGACATGGTCGGCGAGGTCATCGACCACTACAAGATCCTCGAGCGCATCGGTGAAGGCGGCATGGGCACCGTCTACCGGGCGATCGATACGATGCTCGAGCGCGAAGTGGCGCTCAAGCTGCTGCGCACGGATCTGCCCGACGACCCCGACGTCATCCGGCGCTTCCGCGCCGAGGCGGTGGCGCTCGCGCGGCTCTCGCATCCCCACATCGCCACGCTCTTCGGCCTCGTCCGCCGGGATGCGCAGCTGTGCATGGTCATGGAGCTCGTGCGCGGCGAGACGCTGGCGACGCTGATGAAAGTCGAGCCGGCCTTCCCGGTCGAGCGCGCCGTGCGCCTCGCGATGCAGATCCTGGCCGCGCTCGAGTACGCGCACGATTCGGGCGTCGTCCACCGCGACGTCAAGCCGTCGAACGTCATCGTGGCGCCGACCGGCGTCGCAAAAGTGCTCGACTTCGGGATCGCCCGCGTCCTCGACAGCGACCGCATGACCCGGTACGGACTCATCGTCGGTACGCCGCAATACATGGCGCCCGAGCAGATCAGGGGCGATCAGGTCGACGGCCGGGCCGATGTCTATGCGGTCGGCGTGCTCACCTACGAGATGATGGCCGGCCGGCTGCCGTTCAAGGCCGACACGGGCGTAGGCCTGCTCTACGCGCATCTCGAAGGCACGGCGACGCCGTTGGCCGAAGCCGCCCCACATGTCCCACAGTGGCTGACCGACGTCGTGCACCGCGCAATGGCCAAGTCCGCGGCCGATCGCTACAGGGCCGGTGAGCTGCGGCGGGCGCTCGATGAAGGGTTGTCGTCCGGCATCGTTGCGCGCCCGAACGCACCGACGAGCGCGCTGTCCGTTGCCGCGGCCAGCGTGCCTCCGCCATCCCGACAGGAGCGCACGAGCGGCGTCGAGACTGCGCCCCAGCCCACCGATCTTCAGGCCACGGTCTTGCGAGGCCACGCCAGCCCCGCGCCTTCACTCCTGGCGCCGTCAGGGTCGGTGGATGTCTTCAGGCACCCGTCCACGCACTTCCAGCCACTGGCACCGCAGGTGCCGGAAACTGCGCCAGCTCGCACGTGGATTGTCGCCGGGGTGCTTTCGCTGGCCGTCCTCGCTGCCGGAGCGACCTGGGTGCTGTGGTCGGGTGCCGGCCCGGAACCGTCGCCATCGGCTGGCGCATCACTCGCCGCCGGAGCCGCCTCGCCAACCGGCAGCGCTTCGCGCGACAGCGGCACGGACACGGCTCGAGCCTCCGGTCAGCCGACAGGCTCAACTCCGACGCCGGGCGCCACCGGTCGCATCAGGAGCGAGCCGGGCGCGGCAGGCATCCCGGCGACGATGCCTGCGAAGACAACGGCAGAATCGAAAGCTCCTGCCGCGACGCTCCCGACGGAAGGTCCAAGTGCCTCGGCCGAGCGCGACCGCGATGCCGCTCCCACGCGCCCGACGACTGCCGAGCCGTCCAGGCCGGTCGAGCCGTCGATGGCGGTTACGGCCGAAAAGTCGTCGGCGCCCGCGAGCGCCCTGGCTCCGGTCACATTCGACGACATCGTGCTGCTCGTCCCGTCCGACCGCGGGCACGAGGAGGTCGAGGTCCGCGTCACGTTTCATTCCGAGCGCTTCGTCGTCTTCGACGTCGATGCGGGGCGAATCACGTCGCAGGTCTTCTACCGCAGGACGCCGGATCGGCCGAGCGCGACGGTCATGCTGGGCACGCCGCGATTCCTCACCGGCTCGGAGCGCTGGTTCGTTCTCCCCACATCGGTGGGAGAGATTGTTCTGCGGCTCGACCTCGACTCGTCGGGCGAGATCGTCGATGCCTTCGAGGCGCGAAGCGGCATTCGCGTGCTGCGACGGACCGGCGAGTTCGGCGAGTAACGGACGCTTCCGCACCTCGCCTGAAGAAAGTCGCGCCGACGCGTCGATCCGTTTCTGTCGTCGTGGCGGCCCCGAACTCGTCCGATGTGCGCGTGATATAGTTCGCGGGCCAAACACGACTGTCGACCGCGAAAGGAGAGGCTGCGTGATCGGCTCACGTCATGTCGTTGCCGCAGCGCTTGGCGCTGCCGTGCTCGCCCCGGTGCTCATGGCCAGGTCGGCGGCGGGGCAGGCGGACAAGACCCTGATGAACTCGGCGGTCTTCAGTTGGGAATCCCTGCCGCCGACTCCGACGAAGGTTGGCGCCGTGCGGCGCGTCGTGCGCGCTCCCACGGCGACGCTCGACGAGCTCGAGTCGCACATCACGACGCTCGAGCCCGGCCAGTCGCCGCACCCACCGCACCAGCATCCGAACGAAGAGCTCATCATCGTGAAGGAAGGCGCGGTCGAGGCGTATGTCGAGGGACAGTGGGTCCCGGCCTCCACGGGATCGATGATCTTCTTTGCGTCGAATCATCCCCACACCCTTCGCAACATCGGCAAGACACCTGCGACCTACCACGTCGTCAACTGGAAATCCGCGCGAACGCCCGAGAACAGAACGCCGAGCAAATGAGTCGATCCTGGCCATTCTCGTCGCTGGTGGCCGCGGCGCCGCTCGCTGCCGCAGTGATGCTCCTGTCCGCCGCCGCGGGTGCGCGCGTGTCGAGCGAGGAAGCGCTCGGCTATTTCCAGGACCGGGGCGACGTCGGACAGCCCGCGCTCGCAGGCGACACGAACTACGACGCCAGGACGCAGACCTATGCGATGTCCGCGGCGGGCACGAACATGTGGGGAAACCGCGACGAGTTCCACATGGCATGGCGCAAGCTGACCGGCGACTTCATCGTCCGCACGCACGCCTCGTTGGTCGGCAAGGGCGTCGATCCGCATCGGAAGCTTGGATGGATCGTGAGAAGGACGCTCGACGCGGACGCGCCGTACGTCGATGCCGCCGTGCACGGAGACGGGCTCACGTCACTGCAGTTCCGGCGCACACCCGGCGCCATCACCGAACAGCTGCAATCGGCGGTCAAGGCGCCCGACGTCATCCAGCTGGAGCGGCGCGGCCGGACCTACATCATGTCGGTCGCGAAGTTCGGCGAGCCATTCACGGCGACCGAGCTCGCCGATCTGGATCTCGGCGACGAGGTGCACGTCGGGCTGTTCCTCTGCTCGCACAATCCGAAGGTCGTCGAGCGGGCCACGTTCAAGAACGTCCGCATCGACGTCCCGCCGAAGACCGGCTGGGTACCATACCGCGACTACATCGGCAGCAACCTCGAGGTCATGACCGTGGCGACGGGCGATCGGCAGGTGCTCTACACCTCGCCCATCTCCATCCAGGCGCCGAACTGGACGACCGACGGTGCGGCGCTCATCTATAACGGCAGCGGCCGCTTGCACCGGTTCGATCTCGCCACCCGTACACCCACCGTCATCGACACGGGGTTTGCGACGTCGAACAACAACGACCACGTCCTGACCTTCGACGGCAAACAGCTCGGCATCAGCCACCAGACGAAGGAGGACAACAACCGCTCGGTCGTCTACACGATGCCCGCGACGGGTGGCACGCCAAAGCGGATCACCACGAACTCGCCGTCGTACCTGCACGGTTGGTCGCCGGACGCAAGGTTCCTGATCTACACGGGGGCACGCAACGGCGAGCTCGACATCTACAAAATCTCTGCGGAGGGCGGCGAAGAAATCCGCCTGACCACCGCGCCTGGCATCGACGATGGGTCGGAGTACACGCCTGACGGGCAGTGGATCTACTTCAACTCGTCGAGGACGGGACGCATGCAGATCTGGCGGATGAAGCCCGATGGCAGCGCCCAGGAGCAGATCACGAAGGACGAGTGGAACAACTGGTTCCCGCACGTCTCGCCCGACGGGCGATGGCTGGTCGTGCTGTCGTACGGCAACGACGTCAAGCCCGACGAGCACCCGTTCTACAAGCACGTGTACCTGCGGCTGATGCGTCTGGACGGGACCGAGCCGCGGGTCATCGCATACCTCTATGGCGGGCAGGGCACGATCAACGTGCCGTCGTGGTCGCCGGACAGCACCCGCATCGCGTTCGTGAGCAACACGGCGCTCCCCGCGCCGCACTGAGGCCCCGCCTCGAACGGCGACGGTTCGACACCCTGTCCGTGGCTCTTCTCCGTCGCGCTCCGTAGCGAGTCGTCACCTCTGCTGCAAAACTGTAAAGAAAAACACGGAATCAACTTCGCACATGTGCGCACGACTGCGCGGATGCGCACACGAGTCGAAAACGGACGCGATTAAGGCCACCAGTGCACATTTGGCCAAGAGGCATACGAGTTGCCGTAGTGTCGGCGCCCGTATGTCCAAGGCAGCCCACTTCATCCTCCGCTCACGATCGGTGGCGATTGCCATCGCAGGCCTTCTCTACTTCGCCACTCAAGTCTCCGCACAGTCCGCAACACTGGCGTGGAACGCGAACACCGAATCCGACCTCGCGGGCTACATCGTCGAATACGGGAACGCAATCGGGGTATCCGTCGACCAGTCTCAATGTCGGCAAGGTGACGCAGCGCCAAATCACCGGGCTCCGAGCGGGAACGAGATACTACTTCCGCGTCCGCGCCTACGACACCTCGGGACTGCGAAGCACGCCATCGAACGAGGTCGCCTACACGGTCCCACTCACGACCTCGCCGACGCCGCTGTCGCTGACCGGAGTGTCACCAACGGCGGGGCCGACTGCCGGCGGGACGGTGATCACGCTCGCGGGCTCTGGCTTCAGGTCGGGCGCGACCGTTCGCGTCGGGAGTAACGCGGCCACCGGCGTGAGCGTCGTGAGCTCGTCGCAGATCCGCGCGACGACGCCGCCCGGCTCCGCCGGCGCTCAATCGGTGCGGGTGACCAATACCGACGGCCAATCGGATGTTCTCGGTGAGGCGTTCACGTATCGGTCGTCGACGTCGACGTCGACGTCGCCTTCTCTCACCTCGATTGCGCCGACATCGGGACCGGCCTCCGGTGGAATTCCCTTGACGCTGAAAGGTTCGTACTTCGTGTCGGGTGCGACGGTCACCGTTGGCGGGGTCTCAGCGAGGGTGACCTTCGTGAGCTCGACCGAGCTCCGTGTGACGACGCCGGCACTGTCGGTAGGAACCCATACCGTGGCGGTCCGGAACCCGAACGGCCAGTCGGACGTTCTCGTGAGCGCGTTCACCACTTTTTCCTCGACCGGTGCGCCGACTTTCTCGTCCGTGTCCCCCACGTCGGGCCCGACGACCGGCGGCACCCTCGTCACAATCCGCGGAACCGGCTTTGCGTCCGGTGTGATTCGTGTACGTCGGGCAGTCGAGGCTGACGAGCCTCCAGTTGATCAGCTCGACGGAGATCCGTGGCCGGACTCCGGCGGGGATCGGTTTGACCTTCATCGGCATTCTGAACAGCAACGGCAGGTACGTTTATGCGCCAAACGTGTTCCGATACATCAGCTCGACGTCGCTCACGAGCGCGGCCGAGACGATGAGCACGGCCGAGACGATGAGCACGGCCGAGACCGCGAGTGCGGCCGAGACAATGTCGCTCGACCTCGATGCCACGGCAGACTCCACACCCGCCGTGGCGCCAGACGGCGATCTGGACGGCGATGGGCTGCCGACCGAATGGGAACAGCGCTTCGGCCTGGCCCCCGACAGCGCGGCTGGTGTCGACGGCGCCTCCGGCGATGCCGATGGTGACGGGACGTCGAATGCCGACGAGCTCGGCAACGGTACGCACCCCCGTGGTCTATTCCGGCGGTATCTCGGGATTGGCGGGACGGGGCCCGACGTCGACACGCGCCTCACGATTGCCAATCCGGGCGATGCCGCATCGGTGGTCCTGTCCTTCGTCGACGAGACCGGCGCCGTCACGAGAGTGCCCGCTTCGGTACCGGCCAGCTCACGGCTTTCTCTCGACCGGCGGACGATGGCATCGCTCGACGGCAGGTCGTTCTCGATCGCGCTCGAGTCCGATCAGCCGGTCGCGCTCGATCGCGTCACGACGAGCGGGACGGGCGAGACGCGCCTCGACACGGCTGTCGAGCGTGCCACGACGCGCTGGTATCTGCCCCGGAGCTCGGCGCGCGGAGGCTCCACGCTCACCTACGAGGTGGCGAATGCCGAGGATCGCCCAGCGGAGGTCGAGCTGCGCTACCTTTCGCAGGATGGAGCAGCCGCGGTCACCAAGCGATACACCGTCGAACCGCGCGGCCGGGTCGTCATCGACGTGAGGCAGGAAGACGCGTCGCTGGCCCAGGCCGACGTCGCCGCGGAGATCGAGGCGGTCAACGACACGTCAATCGTCGCAGCCGCCCATGCCGCCGCGAAGGGCTACATCGAATCGACGAACGGCGTACCGGTTGTCGAGGCGTTCACCGACTCGGGAACGGTGGAAGCGGCAGTCAACGACGGCGCTCGGAGGGCGACCGGACCCGAGACCGCCGGCCGGTGGCTCGTGGCCGAGGCCGAGCAGGGTGGAGTCCGCCGCGCGGCCACGTCGCTCGTCGTGTCCAACGCCGCGGCCGCGCCGGTCCGTGTGGCCGTGACGCTGCTCGGCGGGCGCGGAGCGGGACGGACCGCGACCTTCGACGTGGGGGCGCAGGACCGGCTCACGCTGCCCCTCGCGTCGGTGTTCCCGCGCGCGGAGGGACACTTCGCCATCCTCGTCGAGGCGGAGGACCCTGCGAACGCGAGCGGAATCGTCGTGGAACGCAAGACCCTCTGGCACGGCCGCGACGGCCGGGTGATCGGCGCCGGCGGAGTCGCCGCCAGCCTGCCTTAGCAGCCCGTCCAAAAAGTCCGGCGTCGCACCGGGACCGGTGAGGCGCCGGGCTGGCAAGGCGCGAGGAGCGCGCAAATTGGGCAATTTGTCAGGGACGAGCAACGCAGCCAGCTGGGATGCATCACCGGTCGACTGCAGTCGGACCACGGACGAGGGCCACGGGTTCCCGTGGTCAGGGCACGGCGTGCCCTGGCCCCTATCTGTCATTCGTCATTCCCAATTCGCAATTCCTCAATCGTGCCGCAGCGCGACCATCGGATCGACCGATGCCGCGCGACGGGCCGGAACCAGGCACGCGGCGGCGGACACCAGTGCGAGGACGACAGCGACGGCGGCAAAAGACACCGGATCCCCGGGCGTGACGCCGAAGAGCTGATTCTGAAGCAGCTTCGTCACGAGCGCGCTGGCGATGAGACCGAGCACGAGGCCGACGGCGACGAGCCGGAAGCCCATCGCGAGGAGAAGGCCCATGACGTCCGCCCGCCTGGCGCCCAGCGCCACGCGAATCCCGATCTCGTGTGTACGTCGCGTCACCTGATACGACAGAACGCTGTAAATGCCGGCGCAGGCGAGCGAGAGACCGAGCACGCCGAAGAAGGCGAACAGCGCCATCGTGAATCGAGGCTGCAGCGACTGCTGCGCGAGCGCGTCGTCGAGCGTCAGAGGACGGCTCAGTGGCTGCTCCGTATCGAGCGCACGCACCTGCTCCCGGATCGCATTGAGCCACAGCGTCGGCTCGCCGCTCGTGCGAATGGCGAGCGTGCGCTGCGGCGGGGCCACGATCGTGTACGGCAGCAGGACGATGGGTGGAGGCTCGCTCCGGAGACCACCCGTCCGCGTATTGCCAACGATGCCGACGACCGTCACGTCGGGCTCGCCGGTCGCGAGGAGCACGGCCGGCCCTGCCGGCCGCGTCAGCAGGTCGAGCCGGATCCGACGGCCGATCGGATTCTCGCCCGCCGGCCACAGCTTGCGCGCGGCCTCGTTGACGACAGCGACGCGGTCGCCGCGACGGACCTCGTCGCGCGTGAGCATGCGACCGCTCCGCAACGGAATGGCGAGCGCGCGCAAATAGTCGGCGCCGACGAAGTTGACCATCACCGTTCGCTCGTCGGACGGCGCCTGACCGTCAATGACGTAGCGAGAGGTCGGACCGCCAAACGGCAATCCGCCCACGCCGATCGTCACGGCTTCGACGCCGGGAAGCGCTCCGAGCCGGTCGATCAACTGCTCCGCGAAGAGATTGCGCTGGTCGAGCGTGCCATAGCGCGCTGGGGCGAGCGGAAGGCCGACGCGCAGCAGCCGGCCTGTTTCGAAACCGAGCTCCACCTGCTGCAGCGCGACGAAGCTGCGAATCGTCAGCCCTGCGCTGACCAGCAGGACGACCGACAGCGTCACCTCCGCGACCACGAGCAGATTACGCAACCGCGTGCCGGATGGCCCTGTGCCGGCGCCTCGACCGGCTTCCTTGAGCGCGTCGGTGAGGGCCGGCTTCGACGATCGGAGTGCCGGCGCGAGTCCGAAGAGAATGCCCGTGAGGATCGCGACGACGCACGAAAACAGCAGCACGGAGCCGTTGATCGTCACGCGGGCCTCGTTCGGCACGTAGAACTCCGGCATCAGCGCGACGATCGCGCGCGTGGCGCCGAACGCGAACAGCACGCCGAGCGCTCCCCCGGCGAGCGAAAGCACGACACTTTCCGTCAGCAACTGTCGCAACAGCCGCGCGCGCGCCGCGCCAATCGAGAGCCGGACGGCCATTTCCCTCGTCCGCGCGGTCGCACGGGCGAGCTGCAGGTTCGCGACATTCGCGCACGCGATGAGCAGCAGCAGGCCGACGGCGCCGAACAGCAGGTGCAGCGTGCGCTGCATCTCGCCGCTCGCGACCGTGACGTCGAGATAGTTGGTCAGCGTCGTTCGAAAGCCGCCGCGGGGGAACGTGGCCGGCCGCTCGCGCGCGAACTGCTGGTGCAGGACGTGGAGCTCCGATTCCGCGGCGGCCGCCGACACCCCGGGCCGCAGGCGCACGATGGGGTTGAGCCACGGAGGCTCGCTCGTGCGCGACGTTCCGAGCGGCAACCACACGCCGTCGCTCGTGTACCAGCCGAAGCGGGGCGGCATCACGCCGACGATCGTGTGGACCGTGTCGTTCAATCGCAGCGTGCGCCCGATGGCAGTCGCGTCGCCGCCGAACAGGCGGAGCCAGAGCTTGTGCGTGAGGACGACGACCGGTGCGGGCTCGCCGTCGGGCCCCACGTCCGAATGCTGAAGGGTCCGGCCGGCGATAGCCGGCACTCCGAGAAACTGGAATGCGTTGCGCGTGACCCGGATGCCGGTCAGCGTCTCTGGTGCGAACTCGCCCGTCAGGAGGACGTTGTCGGCGTTGGTCGCCATCACGTCGGCGAACGCGGGGAGCTTCGTGACTTCGAGGTATTCCGCGAGGTTGTAGCCGTGGCCACCTCGACCCGACAAGGCACGGACGCCGGGGGCCCAAATCTCACCCGGCCGTGCGTACGGATAGGGGTTGATCAAGACGGCATGGACGACGCTGAAAATCGCCGACGTGGCGCCGATGCCGAGCATCAGCGACACCAGGGCGACCAGCGTCGTGCCGGGACTCCTCCGAAGCATCCGAAGCGCGAAACGCAAGTCCTGAGCAGCAGACTCGAGCCATCGACCCATCGTCGCATCCTTTCCGTCCTGTCGGTTTCCAGCCGGGCGACTGGTGGTCCCCGAGGCTGTTAGACGTCACGACGCGCGGAAACGTTAACCGCCGCGGGAGCCACGGACAACTGCCGGCAAATCGGACGGAGAATACCCGGGGATCCGCCGAGCCGCGTCTCGAGGATCGATGATCCCTTCGCCGTCCATTGGAAACTATCGGATACTGGCCAGTCTCCAACCCGCGAAGTGAGACGTCACGCCCGAAGACCGAAGACCGAAGACCGAAGACTGAAGACCAGAAATGAAGACCGAAGACCGAAAGAATGCGCTTCCAGGGCAAAGTCGCGCTCGTGACCGGGGCCGCATCCGGAATCGGCGCGGCCACCGCGGGCCTCCTCGCCGCCGAGGGCGCGTGGGTCTACTGTGCCGACCTCGATCGCGCAGGTGCTGAGCGCGAGGCGGATGCGGTGCGGCGCTCGGGTGCTGCAGCATCGGCCCTTGCGCTCGATGTGACCAACGAGGACCAGTGGTCCGCGGCTGTGAACGCCCTCGTCAACGAGCGCGGGCGGCTCGACATCCTCGTCAACTCGGCTGGCATTTCGTCCGCCGCGCCGCTCGTCGAGACGTCGCTCGCGGAATGGCGGCGCGTCTTCGCAATCAACGTCGACGGCATCTTCCTCGGCCTCAAGCATGCGCTTCGCGGCATGACGCCGGGCGGCGGAAGCATCGTCAACGTGACCTCGGCCTCGGGCGTGCGCGCCGCGGCGGGAGCGGCGGCGTACTCGTCGAGCAGGGGCGGCCGCCGCCATGTCCACGAGGAGCGCGGCCAAGGAGTGCCGAGACCAGCGCGTGCCGGTACGCATCAATGCGGTCGCGCCGGCCGGCGTGAAGACGCCGCTCTGGCGCACGATGCCGTTCTTTCAGGATCGCGTCCGCGAGCTGGGATCGGAAGAGGCGGCGTTCGAATCGATGGCGGGCCCGACGGCCGGATCGTTTTGCCTCGCCGGCGGAGATCGCGCGAGCGATCGTGTTTCTCGCGTCGGATGACGCCGCGACCATCACCGGAATCGAGCTGCTGGTCGACGGGGGATCCGTGCTGTGACGGGCGTCCGGCCATCACGGTGGCGGGTGGCGCGGCTAAAGCCGCGCCCTCCTGCACGGGTGGAGGCGGCTGCACTCCCCTCGGCAGAGCGCCTCGACGAAGCTCGGAGAGCGAAGTCGGGTCAGCCCCGCCTGGGTTCGCTGCCAGCGGTGTCCGGCGGCTTGGTGTAGTACCTCGACGACGTGGACCACGCGGACACGGCGGGCCGGCGAGTGCCGAATGAGATGGACGGCTTCGATGCGCGCCTGCTCGAGGACGTCGAACTGCGCCGAGTGCGTCCACGAGCCCGGCTCGTCCTCCACGTGCACTTCGTACATGGCGTCGTTCGTCACGGCATCAGCTTACCAGTGAGCGAAGGGAGTGGGGCAGGAGGACGCGCTACACTGCAGGCGAACCGGGGGATTCCATGGATCGACGGGAGTTCGTGCAACTCATGGCTGCCGCGCCGTTCGTGCGCCCGGACGCGGGATCGGGCACGAACGATCTGCCCAGGCTGAAGGTCGTCTCCAGTTATCGCCCGGCAGCGGTGCCGGGGATCCCTGGACCGTATCCCGGTCAAGTCGTCGCCGTCTCGTCGGACCGGTCGGTCGACGTTGCCGGCAACACCACGAATACCGACGTCGTGCGCGAGATGATGGCGCAGGGCATGCAAGCGCTCACCGGCGCGACCACGACCGAAGCCGCGTGGCGCCGCTTCTTCGACCCGTCCGACATCGTCGCGATCAAGGTCAATTGCGGCGGCTATCCGAACTGCATCTCCGACTACGACATCGTCGCCGAAACCGTTCGACAGCTCACCAATCTCGGGATCCCGCTCGCGCAGATCTATCTGTACGAGCGGTTCCAGAATCAGCTGACCGAGTGCGACTACGGGCGCCGGCTTCCGGCTGGGCTCGCGATCATCGCTGCGGAGCGCGCCAACCAATACACGGAGAATTCCGGCTACGACCCGAACACCTACGTCGAAGCCGACCTGTTTGGCGAAGAGGATACGCGGTCGAACCTGATGCGCCTCGTTTCGCACCGCGTGACGAAGATCGTCAACATTCCCAACGTGAAGGACCATGGGGCGACGGGCGCGACCGGCTGTCTGAAGAACATCGCCTACGGCAGCTTTTCGAACGTCGCGCGCACGCATTCGCGCGGCAAGTCGCACACCTATTCGTTCGTCGGCACCCTCGCGTCGGTCGAGCCGCTGCGCTCGCGGACCGTTCTCCAGATCATGGACGGCTTGCGCGGCGTCTGGCACGGAGGCCCGTTCGCCAGGACCCGGCGCTACCTGTTCCACCCGAAGAGAATCTTCTTCGGCACCGATCCCGTCGCCATCGATCGGCTTCTCATCGACATCATCGACGAGAAGCGGAAGGCCGAGGGCGCGATCTCCATCTGGGACCGCAATCCAGCATCGCTCAAGATGGACGACGCCAGGGCGCGCGACGCCGATCCGAACGTCAACGTCCTCATTCGCGAGCCCGGCCACGTCGAGTTCGCGGCCACGTTGGGCCTCGGCGTTGCCGACCTGACGAAGATCCGCGTGCGGAACCTCCAGGTATGACCCGTCCGATCGTCTGGCTCGCACTGCCGTGCCTGGTTCTGGCACACGGCGTGCTGACGGCTTCCCCACAGAGCGCACCCGCGCCATTGCAGGCGGCCGCACCTTCCGGGCACATCGAGTCGTGGCGCAACCTGCGCGTCTCGGTTGCCCCCACGCCTCCCGAGGAGCTCGCGACGCGCGAGGCGCTCTTGCCGCCCGGGACCGTGTCACGGCCCGGCCTCGCCTCGCCCACGCGCAGCCCGTGGGTCAACGCCAACGGCTGGCGCTTCATCAGGAACCCGTCGGGGCGGTTCGTCTCGGACGTGCCGTCAGGGAAAGGCGCGCTCGCGGTGGCGGAGGCGTATGCGTACGGCGCGGATGCGTTCGTGAAGATCGCTGCAGACGATCTGACCGCGGTCCAGCAGATGCTCGGATTCTTCAAGGGGCTTCCCGACGTGAACCTGTCTCCTCTCGCCGATTTCGGTGTCGTCGACGATGGGACGCCCGAGATGGGGGAGGTGATGAACCTGCTCGTGCGGCGGAATCTGCTGTTCGAGCGGCTGTCGGCGCCCGCATCGCGGTTCGCCGTGAACGTGAAGCTCGGCGCGCCCGAGTACCCGCGCGAGAAGGCCGCGGATCCGAGCGCCTTCGCGCTCGCCATCCGTCGTCGATTGACTGACGAGAAGCGCAGCCTGCGGCTGTTCGGGAGCGAGGTGGTCATCGCGCGCGTGATCGCCGATGGCAGCCAGGCGCGTGTGCACCTGATCAACTACGGCGGACGGAATCTCGAGGGGCTTCGTGTTCGCGTGCACGGCACCTACCAGTCCGCGCGCGCGTACATCGCCGGTTCGGAGGACCGAGCGGTCACCGAACAGGTCGTCGCGGACGGCGCCACCGAGTTCTCGATGCCGAGAATGTCGATCTACGCCGTGGTGGATGTGAAGTAGGGGTCAGGCCTCGGCGTCGTAACGACGCCGGCTCCTGACCCCATTTTTGGCATCGTTACCGCGCTGACTCCTGGCCCCGTACCGAGCGTGGTATGTTCGGCGGCCATGCGCCGACTCGTGCCACTGGTCTTCTCGGTCTCCGTCATTCCGATCGCCGTGCATGCGCAGGATTTGGCGCCCGGCAAGACAGCGTTCGAACGGCTGTGCAGCCGCTGTCACGGGAGCGACGGACGCGGCGGCGAGATGGGTCCCGGCATCGTCGCGCGCGCGGCGCTGCGGTCGGACGCGGATCTGGCGGCGCTCGTCCGCGACGGACTGCCGGCCCGGGGCATGCCAGGCCTCGATCTGCCGAAGGCGGAGCTCGACGGACTCGTGGCCTTCGTGCGCACGCTGCGCCCCCGGCGCGAAGCACGACCCGCCAGGACGACGGTTGCAACCGACGCCGGCACGTCGGTCGAGGGATTCGCCGTCAACCGATCCACGACCGATCTGCAGTTGCTCTCCGACGATCGCCGCCTGCTCTTGTTCCGCGCGGACGGCGATCGCTACCGTCGAGTGACGTCGCAGCTCGACTGGCCCACGTATCACGGAGACATGCGCGGCAATCGCTACAGCGGGGCCCGGCAGATCGATGCGTCGAACGTGTCGCGCCTGGCGCCCGCCTGGGTCTTCACGCTCGCCGATGCCGGGCGACTCCAGGTGACGCCCGTCGTCGTCGATGGCGTGATGTACGTGACCAACGCCAACGAGTGCTATGCGCTCGACGCCGGGTCGGGACGCCGCATCTGGCACTACCAGCGCGCGCGCACGAAGGGGCTCGCGGGTGATGCGGCGAGCGGCATCAATCGGGGCGTGGCCGTGGCTGGCGATCGGCTCTTCATGGTGACCGATCACGCGCATCTCATCGCGCTCGATCGGTTCACCGGCGAGCTCGCGTGGGAAACGACCATGGCGGACCATCGCGAGAACTACGGGGCGACGTCGGCGCCGCTCGTGGTCGGCGATCTCGTCGTCTCGGGTGTGTCGGGCGGCGACGAGGGCATCCGCGGTTTCGTCGCGGCGTTCGACCGCACCACCGGGAAAGAGGTGTGGCGCTTCTGGACCGTGCCGAAACCGGGCGAGCCGGCGTCGGAGACGTGGGGTGGCAAGGACATCGCGCACGGGTGCGCCGCGACGTGGCTGACCGGCACCTACGACGCCGAGCTCGACACCCTGTATTGGCCGACGGGCAATCCGTGTCCCGACTACGATGGGCGTGAGCGGGTCGGCGACAACCTGTACTCCGATTCCATCCTCGCGCTCGATCCGAAGAGCGGCCGCTTGAAGTGGCACTTCCAGTACACGCCGCACGATCTGTGGGATTGGGACGCGCAGCAGCCGCCGGTCCTCGTCGATGCCGACTGGGAGGGCCGGCCGCGCCGGCTGCTCCTCCACGCGAACCGCAACGGGTTCTTCTACGTGCTCGATCGCACGAACGGCTCGCTGCTGCTGGCGAAGCCCTTCGTCAAGCGGCTCACGTGGGCGTCGGGGATTGACGGGTCGGGCCGCCCGGTCCTGAATCCGAATCAGACGCCGACGCCCGAAGGCACCAAGGTATGTCCGGCCGTCGAGGGCGCCACCAACTGGTTCTCGACATCGTTCGATCCCGCACAAGGGCTGTACTTCGTGCAGACGCTCGAGAAGTGCAACATCTTCACGCGCCGGGACGAGACGTGGAAGGCGGGCAGTTCGTACTACGGGGGCACGACGCGCCAGGTGCCGGACGAGGCCGGACAGAAAGTGCTACGTGCGATCGACGTCCGCACCGGTACCGTCAGGTGGGAAGTGGCGCAGACCGGCACCGCCAACTCGTGGGGTGGCACGCTCACGACCGCAGGAGGCCTGGTGTTCTTCGGCGACGACAGCGGCGCGCTCGCCGCCGTGGACAGCAGGACCGGCAAGCGGCTGTGGGAGTTTCAGACGAACACGCTGTGGAAGGCGTCGCCGATGACCTACGTCTTCGACCATCGCCAGTACATCGCCGTCGCCGCCGGTCCGAACATCCTCGCCTTCGCGCTGGTGAAATAACTGCAAATTGGGGTCGGGCCGATTTTTCGGTCTTTGCCACGTCCTCCCGGGCTTGACTCTGTGGCAGAAACCGAAAAATCGGCCCGACCCCAATTTGCAGTTACTGAAATTCGGCCCGACCCCTATTTCACACCCAGGTAATAGCTCGTCATCGGGACGTGCGGGTAGCCCATGGACCGGTGGGTCACGTCGTTGCGATAGAGCGCGTCCTGCATCAGGCACACGCGTCGATCGGTCGCCGGGATCGTCGTCGCATAGATCCGCAGCGCGCCCTCCGCGAACGTGATGATCTCCTCGCGCCAGTCGCCGACGATGTCGGCCACGTGCTGGACGCTGCCCTGAGTCGATTCCAGCGTGGCGCCCTTCCACTTCGAGAGGCTGCCCTTGCTGTGAAGCTCGCGAAGCAGGTCGCCATCCCACCACACCAGCTCGTTCTGCGGCGGCACGGGGCCCTCGAGCACGCGCCCCTTCGAGGTGAAGAAGTACTTGTCGCCCCACACTTCCATGCCGGGGTACGCGGGATCGATGTCGCCGGCAAGTCCGCCCGCGACCTGATTGTCCATCGTCGGCTCGTTGGTGCCGAAGATCAGTCCGCCGGTCAACGCATCCCACAGGCTCACGCCGTTCTGCGGATGCGGGTCCTCGAGCGTGTACCAGATCTCGAGACCCTTGCGATCGGGATCGATGTCGGACAGATAGAAGCGGTCACCGTGACCCATGCCGGTGCTCCACATCGTCCGGCCGTCGTGGTCGATGGCGATCGACCCGTTGAGGATTTCGTCGAAGCCATCGCCGTCGATGTCGCCCGTCTTGATGCTGTGCTGACCCTGGCCCTGGTACTTGAACGGCGCGCGCTCGTTGGTCCAGCGCCACAGCTTCTCGAGCTTGCGATTCTTCAGCGTCCACGCGTCGGCGCGCATCATCCCGTAGGTGCCGCGGACGACGATGAGGCTCGGCGTCTTGCCGTCGAGATACGCGACGCCGAGCATGTGGCGGCTGGAACGGTTGCCCGAATAGTCGGCCCATTCGGTCGGCTTGCCGCGCTCGATCCAATCGGCCTTGTCGATCTCCTTGCCGGTCGTGCCGTCGTAGACCGCGATGTATTCGGGGCCTTCGAGGACGAAGCCTTTGCCGCCGTCGAACGCCTCTTCCCGCGTCTTGGCGTAGGGCGCCGATCGCAGGCTGACTTCCGCCCGTCCGTCCCCGTCGAGATCGCGCACGACCATCGGCGAGAACCAGATGCCCTGATTGACGTTCCAGCCGAGATCGACGCGCCACAGGAATGCGCCCGTCTTGCCGTCGTACGCGTCGAGCTTGTAGGTATCGGCGCTCGGCACCACCCGCCCAGGGTCGACGCGGCCGGACGGATGCTTGACGATGAAGTCGTAGGTGCCGTCGCCGTTCAAATCGCCGATGCCGACACGGTCGACGCTCTTCACATCGTCCTTGACACGAATGGCATGGAACGGACGGCCGAGCAGGTTGCCAGGCAGCGTCACCTTCTGCAGCGCTTCGTTCGTCGCGCGCCCGTCGACCACGGGCGTCACCCACCACGTGTTCTCCTTGTCACGCGGAGCGGTGGTGTCGAGAAAGTCGGTGGTCAGATGAAGCGCCTGTTTGGTCAGCTTCGTCGCCGCACCGCCCGCCGTCGATCGATAGACGTCGAAGCGGACGCTCGCCGGGTCCGACGTCAACAGCCGCCAGGTCAGATACAGGCCGCGGTCGCCGTCGGGGATCACGTCGAGGCCGCGATTGAGCGGTTCCTCGATGCGAGTGGTGGCCCAGCCGAGCGGCACGCCAGGCTTGTAGAGCGGATCGATGGCGTAAAAGCTCAGATTCGGCGCAATCTCGTTGGCCGAGAGCGGTCGCAGCGTCCGATCGTTGTCAGCCGGAGGACGCACCGCCTCGGGTTGTGCCGGCGCAGGCGGCGGCGTCTGAGCCGGGTTCTGACCCCAAAGTACCGATCCCATCATGCCGACGGCGGCAAGTCCGGTCAGGAAAGTCGTGCGTTTACGATGTCCCATGCCTCATCGTCGGCGCGGCTCCCAACTTCGCTCTCGGAGCTTCGTCGAGGCCCGCCGTCCTGGTGTGGTCGAGGTGTCGCCCCTATCCGCAGGAGCGCGGGACTTCAGCCCCGCCTCATGGCCCCGTAGCCTGCAGGCCGTCGTCAGAACTCTACTCTGAACTTGAGCTGGACGACGCGCGGCGTGTTCGTCTGCGAGCTCACGCGCCCGAAGTTGGTGTTGGTGATGTTCGTCTGGATGCCGCCGAAGACGACGGTATTGAAGACGTTGAACACGTCGGCGCCCACGCCGATCTTGAGGCGCCCGCCAATCCTGAAGTCCCGGCGCACGCTCAGGTCCTGATTGAACGAGCTCGGATTGCGAAGGTCGTAGGCGAGCGTCCGCGGCGTGTTCCCGTAGGTGAATGGCTGCGCGCTGACGAACGCGTTGCGATCGATGTAGGCCGGCGGGTTGGCGCCCGTGACGTCGCCGTCGCCCCAGTCGCCGTTGATCCGCACTGGCCCCGAGAATTCGGAGTTGAAATCGGCGTAGCAGGTACCGGCGTTCGGCAGATTGCACGCCCCGGCGAAAGGACCGAGGGGCCGTCCCGATCGGAACTGCGTGATGCTCGAGAGCTGCCAGCCGCTCACGATCGCGCGCACGAACGCGTTCTCGCTGCCCCATTTGCCCTCACTTCCGAACGGCAGGTCGTACACCGCGATGGCGTTCAGGATGTGCGGCTGATCGTTGACGCCGACGGTCCAGTCCTGCTCCATGTCGTAGCCGGTGCGGGCGGCGAGATTGTCGTAGGTCCGGCTGTAGGTGTAATTGAAGTTGACGACCAGCCCGTTGAACCGCCGCTGCTCGAGCGTGAGCTGCATCGAGTGATAGTTCGAGCGGGCGACGTTGCCGTAGACATCGGTCACGCCCGAGTACTGCGGGAACGGACGCAGCATCTGACCGATGGTGCCGGCGAAGTTGGCATACGGCAGATCGATGCCGGGAACGATTGCCCGCGCCGCGGCGATGTTGGCCGCGTTCGCCGGCTGCGTCAGCAGGTTGCCGAGGACCAGGTAGCGCGGATCGAGCTGGTTCGAGTAGATGCCGCGTCCGGCGCCGCCGAGAAAGTCGCCCTTGCTCCCGGCATAGGTGGCCCCGACCGTGGTGCGCGACGTGAGCGCGTACTGGAATCCCGCATTCCAATTCTGGTAGCGCGGCGGCCGGCCGCCAATGTCCGGGTCGCCGTAGGTGACGCCGCCGCCGGTCGCCCGCGTGGTCGTGAAGCCGGCGTTCAACGTCGGATCGAAGAACGGCGGATCCGGATACGAGGGCACGCCGTTGTTCCAGTTGTAGGCCGGCGCGAACCCGTTCGAGCTCGGGAACGACGCGTTGGCGGAGTAGCCGAGCAGGCCCGTGCCGTTGCGCGCGCCCGCGCGCCCGCCCACGGCGCCGCGCCGCGAGTACATGATGCCGTAGGCGCCCCGAAGCACCAGATTCCGGTTCAGGGTGTAGGCCGCGCCGAGCCGCGGCCCGACCGCGCCGTAGTAGGTGTCGATCGGCGTCCGGCACTGGCAGCTGTTATCACCCGAGCCGGCAAACTGAATGACGCCCGGATACCCTCCCACGGCCGCGTTCGGGAGGTCCGGGTTCATGAACGACCAGCGGTCGTAGACCTCGGTGTACGGCCGCATGATGTCGTAGCGGAGCCCGAGATTCAGCGAGAGCGACGGCGTGACCTTGAAATCGTCCTGCACCCAGAACGCGACGTTGCTGAACCGGCCGCTCGTCGCGACATCCGAATCCTCGATCACCGTCGTCGCGTTGAGGTCGCCGAGCAGGAAGCTCGCATAGGCGTTCCCCGTGTTCGTCATCAGCGTGCCGGTGGGACTGAAGCCCGCAGTCTGGTTGTTGCTGAACCCGAACGTCGCGAGGCTGCCGTAGGTGCGCTCGCGCTCGTTGGCGTCCATCCGCTGCGCCTGGAAGCCGAAGGTCATGGCGTGCCGGCCCTTGAGCCACTGCACGTTGTTCTGCAGCGTGAAGTTGTTCAGGTACTCCGTGAACGCCCGGGCGTCCGTGCCGCGCCACTGCGTCGGCGCGTTCGGGCCTGCGAACGCCACTTCGGGGAACGATGAATCGGCTTCGCCCGGCGGCAGTCCGCGCAACCCGGCTTGCTGCGGATACTGTCCCTCAATCGTGGCATTGGCGATCGGCACCGCGAGGCGTGCGAAGCCCAGGCTGAATTGATTCAGCAGCGAAGACGTCATCACGAAGGTGTGCTTCACCTGCGCCGTCGTCGTGACCTCCTCGACCAGCCGGGTTTCCGTGTACGGCAGCGGCAGCGCGGTCTGCGCGTTTCCTCCGCCGCGATACGGCGTTGCCTGACGCCGCTCGCCGTACGCGACCAGGACCGATGCCTGGTGCTTCGGCGACAGGTTGAGGTCGACCTTGCTCGTGACGTTGTCGTTGTTGAAGCCGGTCGGGAGCGATCCCCCGAGATAGTTGTTCTGGATGCCTGCCTGGGTCGGCTCCGGGAGGAATGACTGGAAGTACTGCGAGATCGACGAAATGCGATTCGCCGGAATGATGTTCCCCGGGAACGGGTCGCGAACGAAGCCGGTGCCGTTCGGGTTGGGACGCGTCGTCAGCGGATCGTAGATGGCGACGGGCAGGGAGCTGAAGTCGCCAGTGCGCATCGCCGTCGTCGGCACCGAGATGAGCCGCGAGTCGGTCTGCCGGCGATCGCGATAGCCGTCGTAAACCGCGAAGAAGAAGACGCGGTTCTTGCGAATGGGCCCGCCGACCGTGACGCCGTACTCGTGCTGGTCGTCCTCGGGCTTGCGCGCGGCGAAGAACCCCTTCGTATCGAGCGCGGTGTTGCGCAGGAACTCGAAGGCGGTCACGCGAAACTGATTCGTCCCCGACTTGACGACGTAGTTCGACACGCCCTGGCCGTTGTACATCGCGGCCGTGCCGCTCGTCTCCACCTGGAACTGGTCCACCGCTTCGACCGAGATGCCATACGAGAGGTTGCGGCCTTCGCCCTGCACCACCGAGTTCGTGATCGGCAGGCCCTCCACGTACTGATCGTTGGTGAAATCCTGTCCGCCCATCACGTTGCCCCAGCGGCCGACCGACTGGACGCCGGGCATCAGGAACATGAACTGCGTGGGGTCGCGCGGACCGCCGGTGTTCATCACGAGCGGAAGCGCCGTATAGACCTCGTTGCGGATGGTCTGGCCGAGGCGGGCATCCGCGGTGCCGAGTGGCGGCGGCGCCGCCGACACCGTGACCTCCTGGGTCACGGCGCCGACTTCAAGCACGACGTTCAAGCCGACGACGGCAAGACCATCGACGACGACGCGCTCCTGCACCACGGTCCGGAAGCCATCGAGCGAAACGGCGACCCGGTACTCGCCGGGTGGCAACGGCGACACCGTGTAGACGCCGGCATCGGTCGTGTGCCGGGTCGTCGCGACGCCGGTAGCCACGTTGGTGGCAACGACCGTCGCACCCGCGAGCGCGCCGCCGGACGAGTCGAGCACGCTGCCCTGAATCGCTCCCGACCCGGCGATTTGCGCGGCAGCCGGCCGTGCAACCGCAGACGCGGCGGCGAAGGCCGCCAGCAGCACGAGGCCCCTGATGCCCATGACGCTCCTTTCAGCCCGCGGCGGGGGCTGCCAAACCGAGGTCCGCGACTCGTGGATCCGGACGACGATGCGGATGGGAGCGCACGGTTTGCAAGCGAAAAACCGCGGGAGGCGGCGTTTCGCACGTCGAAACTTCAGATGAATGGATCCGAGCGGAGGGCTCGCGGTCCGACGCGTTAGGGCTGTCTCTCGCCGGTCGAGGTCGCCGGGCGGTGACGAACGTGCGCGTTACGCATCGGCGAACTCTTGACTCTTGGGGTCGGGTGCTATTTTACGAATTGAGAAAAAAGCACCCGACCCCACGGCGTCAGATGCAGGCGATGCAGTCGATCTCGACGAGGGAGTTGCCGGGGATGCCGCCGGCGGCCGCGATGGTGGTGCGCACGCCGGGTTCGGGGCCGAAGCGTCCGAGGAACACTTCGTTCATGCCCTGATAGTCCTTCAGGTCGTTCAGGTAGACGTTGACCTTGAGCACTTTCTCCATCGACGAGCCCACCGACTCGAGACGTTTCTGGATTTCGTCGAGCACGTGCTTGGTGTGGGCCTTGATGTCGCCTTCGAAATGCGCGCCGATGCCGGCGATGAACACCAGGTTGCCGTAGGTCACGATGCCGCTGAAGAGCGGCGGCTTGGCGGGGGGCTTGCCGCCGGGCCAATGGACCTTCTTCACGGGCTTGTCGGCGGGCTGGGCCTGCGCCGCGACGGGGACGGCCGCCGCAGCCGAGGCGGCTGCGGCAACCGCCGGAGCCTTCGCCAGAAACGTGCGTCGATTCGACTTCGCCACGTCACCTCCTCGTGCCATCCCACCGGCGGTCGCCGGTCGGGCCATAGTCGTTGGGCAGGGTCTTCCAATCCGGTTTGGACAGGCCGTTCAGGTCGTACACGATCCGCCCGTCGCGCAGCGTCAGCTCGGCGACCAGGCGCTGCTTGCCGGCCAGGCGGGCGCCGTTGTGATCCACGAAGCCGAAGTCGCCGCGCTCGAGCCGCAGCACCGAGACGTCGCCCAGCGCGCCGACCGACAGGTGTCCCAGCTGCTCCTGCTTGATCTCGCGTGCCGGATTCCACGTCGACATCGCGATCACCTTCTCGGGCGGCACGCCCAGCGCCAGGAACTTGCTCATGACGTTCAGCAGGTCCTTCATGCCCGCGTTCATGCTGCCGATGTGCAGGTCGGTCGAGATCGAGTCGGGCGGGAAGCCCGCCTCCATCGCCGGAACGGCGACGCGCCACAGAAAGCTGCCGCCGCCGTGCCCGACGTCGAAGATCACGCCCCGCTTGCGTCCTTCGAAGAGCACGGGATTCAGATGCCCGGGGCGATCGAGCTCCCGCCGCAGCCCCGAATACATGTGCGTGTAGATGTCGCCGGGCCGCAGCTTCTTCGTCACCAGCTCCTCGATGGGCCGCTCGGGCTTGCTCGCGCCGAAGTCGACCATCACGGGAATGTCCGCGATCGTCCCCGCTTCGACCGCCCGCTCGACGGGCGCCCATTCGGGTCCGCGGTAGTGCGCGGTCTTGACGCCGATGATGAGACCCTTGTGCTTGAGCGCCATGTCGGCGGTCGGCTTCGCCTCCATGTCGGCGAGCTCGTGCTCGTAGTTGGCGCCGCGCATGCCGTGGCCGACGATGTTGATGAAGGCGAGCACGCGCGTCCGCGAGCGATCGATGACCCGGGTCTTGAAGTCCTCGAAGTTCCGCCAGCCGGCGCCACCCGCGTCTGCGACCGTCGTCACGCCCACGCGGAACGTGAAGCCATCGGGATACACGCTGCTGTCGCCGGCATACGAGCCCGGCTCGCCGGTGCCCGTGTAGACGTGAGTGTGAATGTCGATGAGGCCGGGCGTCACGTAGAGGCCCGCGACGTCCACGGTCTTGAAGGCCTCCTTGGGATCGATGCGCTCGGCGACGGCCGCGATCTTTCCGCCGGCCATCGCGACGTCGCGCACGGCGTTGAGGCCGTTCTTCGCATCGATGACGTGGCCGCCCCGCAGCAGGAGGTCGTATTTCGGTTCCGCCGGTGTCTGACCGCCGATCCCCAGCATCACCAGCAAGACGAGCGCGCCCGCCGTTTTCGTCATCAGCATCGCCTATCCCCGCCGCCCGACCACGTGCCGCTTCGCGGCCCACGTCGCGTTCAGGTACTCGCCCATGTCCAGCGTTCCCGACATCTCGTCACCGTTGACCGTGCCGGTGAACGTGTAGGACAACGCGTCGCCGCGCTCCTCGCCGAATCCGCTTCGCAGGCGCACGTTGCTGCCATCGATCGAGCCCGTGAGATCGCGCGACACGAAGTCGCCGCGGTGCGCGCCATCGATCTCCTGGCCGCGCTGCCGGAGGTGGAGCGCGTGCGTCGAGCGGCCCGCCGCAAACCGGATCTCGACGTCCCACTGGCCCGACAGATCGGTGGCTGGTGGCGCCGGCGTCGGCGCGGGCTGCGCCGGGGGTTTGCTCAGGATCGCGAACAGCCGATCCGCCACGACCTTCTCGTCACCGGGCGCCATCATGTACGGCGTAACCGATACGCCGGTCATGTTGGGCTCGTTGCCGGCGCCACGGCCGCCGCCTCCGCCGCCTGCGAGTGCGATGCGCGGCTCCGTGTCGAGCAACGTGCGGGCGACCACGTCCCCGCCGATGGCCAGGCGCTCGCGGTCCCAGCGGATTCTGAGCGACGGCGTCCGGTTCGACAGGCCGTTCGGCTGCGTGATGCTCGTCTCGACGCCGGGAACCTTCGAGACGCGCTCCACGATGTGCTCGAGCCAGGACGTCCAGCGCTTCGATTCGGCGTCGTGGTCGCGTTTCACCCAGGCCTCGACGGCGGCGAGCATTCCGATCGCTTCTTCCTTGCCCACCTTGAAGCCGCGTCCGAAGCCATGGTGCGGCGCGCTGTGGACCCACGCGGCCTTGACGAGGTCCTTGCGCCCGAGCAGCAGGCCCGCCGTCTGCGGGCCGCGGATGCACTTGCCGCCGCTGTAGGCGACGAGCGTGGCGCCGCGCTCGAGGTGCACGTTGGGAATGGTCAGGATCTCGGCGGCGGCGTCGACGAGAATCGGCACGTCCTTCGCCTTCGCGAGCGGCGCCATCGCCTGCACCGTGAGCGGACCCTCGTCGGCGCGCGGTCCGGCCAGGACGTAGATCAGCGCCGTCCGTGGTCCGAGCGCCGCTTCGAAGTCGGCCATCGTCGAGACCTGGACGACGCGCACGCCCACCGCGCGTACGGCGGCGTCGTACACGTTGCGCGAGTGCGTCGGGATGATCGCCTCGTCGCGCGGGAAGCCGCTCAGGTTCGGCAGCCGGATGTGCAGGTCGGGATTGCCGCCCGCCACCGAGGCCGCCGTGGCGTGCGTCAGCGCGGCGGCACAGCCACACGTGACGAGCCCCCACTCTGCGCGCGTCAGCTCGGCGAGCCGCGCGCCAACCGCTTCGGTGAGCTCGTCGAGGTGCACGTACTGCCGCGCGGCCGCGTCGATCGCGGCCCGCACCTCCGGCAGCATCGTCGAGCCGCTGATGATGGTGAACGTGCCACGCGCGTTGATGAGCGGGCGGACGTTGATCGACCGATAGACGTCGGCGCCCGGCCGAAGGCCCGTCGAAGGCGTATCCACGCCCGACGCGCGCGCCGCGGCTTCCGCCTCGCCGGGGAACACCAGAGGAAGCGCCAGCAACCCGCCCAGATCGCCGCCCCGCCGCAGCAGCTCGCGCCTCGAGATCACAGCGTCGCTCATACCTTCCTCCGGTGCAGACCCGATGCTGGCGCGGATGCTAACACGGGGCGGTGGCTCAGGGTCCGAGGGTCCAAAGGTCCGAAGGTCCAAAGGTCCGAGGTCCGAGGTCCGAGGTCCGAAGCCTGGTCAAGGTCGTACGAAGATCCTTGGACCGGCGGACGCCAGGCCCTCACGGACCTGGACGTATGGACCTTCGGACATTCGGACCTTGGCCCTTCGGACCCTGAGGCGGTGTGCCGTTTGCACGGGACGCGCTTCCAGATCTCATTCCGTACGCAAACCATGCAATCCAACGATTCCGACTCGAACAGGCGCATCGAACGGATACAAGAGCTCTCCAACAAACTCACCGAGGCGATCGAGTCCGCCGCCACGCAGCGAAGCCTCGCCCGCCAGCTGGCCTAGGAAGCGGCGGCGCTCGCCGATGTCGTGGCGCCCTCCCGTCGTGCCCGGCGGCGGCCCAGAAAGGGCTGACCGCGAGGTCGTCTTGCCATGCCGATTCGCCGCGAAATCTCGTCATCACCCGCCAACGTGCCGTTCGCGTCCAAACGGCCCGTGCCCGACACCGTCGCTCCCTTCCACACCGCGGCTCCCGCCGCCGGTCATACCGTCCATTTCTACGAGACTGAGTCGAGCCTGTGTGTGACCGTTGCGGGCTTCCTCAGTGAGGGGCTCCGGCGGGGCGAGCCGGCCATGATCATCGCGACCCCCGGCCACCTCTCAGCCATCGAAGAGGAGCTGGCCGTTCGGCTGATCGACGTCGGCGCCGCCCGCAAGGCGGGTCACCTCATCGCGCTCGACGCCCAGGAGACGATGGCGTGCTTTCTGACCGGTGAGACTCCGGACCCTGAGGCGTTCCGGTCGCACCTGGGTGGCGTCGCGGAACGGGCGCAGGGCGGGCGGGCCACCACGATCGTTCGCGCCTACGGCGAGATGGTCGACGTCCTCTGGCAGCAGGGCCGTACCGACGTGGCGATCCGCGTCGAGCTGCTGTGGAATCTGCTCGCAACCTCGTATGGTTTCGACTTGCTGTGCGGGTACTCGATGGGCAGTTTCTACAAGCAGACCGAGCGTCTCGACGAAATCTGCCGGCACCACACCCGCATCGTCAAGGACCACGGCCACGTCACGGCGACCGCACCTTCATACGCCGATTGAGCGCAGTCGAGGCTCCGCCTCAGCGGGACACATCCCGATCGACGATCTCGCCGTAGAGTCCATTCGAGCCTGAGCGGGGCTTGAAACGCAGTGCCTCCAGCATCGCAGAGGCGCAGCCCGCCAGCTTCGGCCCCGGACTCGTGGCATGACGGCGATCGTTCACTCAATCCTGCTCGCGACCGTAGTCGTGGCGTCGGCCCCTCCCGCATCCGGACAATCCGCGCGGGTGATGGGCACGGTCAGGGACGAGACCGGAGCGGCACTGCCTGGCGTTCGGGTGCTGCTGCGAGGAAGCTCGCTACCGCTCCAGGAGACCGAAACCAACCGGCAGGGAGCATACGGCTTCGACGGCGTCCGGCCCGGTCCGGCGCAGCTGGCCTTCTTTCTCGTGAACTTCGGCGGCAGCCGAAGCGAGATTGAGGTGCCGTCGGCCGGGATGGTCCGTGTCGATGCAGTGCTGCACCTGGCACTCAGCGCCCAGGTCACCGTGACCGGCAAGCGGACGTTCACGAACCTGGCGGATGCCGAAGACCCGGCCCGGAGTCTCGTCGGCATCGCGCAATCGGCGAGTCAGGGTGCCATCATCGCCCGCCAACTCGAGACACGCCCGGTGATGCGTGCCGGAGAGGTGCTCGAGACTGTGCCGGGCGTCGTCATCAGCCAGCACAGCGGCGAGGGGAAGGCCAACCAGTACCTACCTCCGCGGCTTCAATCTCGATCATGGGACCGACTTTGCGACAACGCTGGCGGGCATGCCCGTCAACATGCCCACGCACGGCCACGGTCAGGGGTACTCGGATTTGAACTTCCTGATCCCCGAGCTGGTGAGCGGAGTGCAGTACCTCGAAAGGACCCTACTTCGCCGATCTGGGTGACTTCGTGACTGCGGGTTCGGCCAACATCAATTACGCGAGCGCCCTCGGGCGGCCAATCGTGAGACTGGGGGGCGGCGGCGACGGGTTCGGGCGACTGCTCGCGGCGGCCTCGCCGGCGCTCGGGCCGGGACGGCTGCTCGCCGCGCTCGAGCTCCAGCACAACGACGGGCCGTGGGTGCGCCCCGACGACTACCGCAAGATCAACGGCGTCGTGCGTTTCAGCGGCGGCGACGCCCTGAATGGCTTCTCGATCACGGGCATGGGCTATCGCGGCCGATGGAATTCGACCGACCAGATTCCCGCACGCGCGGTGGGCGATCGCATCGATCGCTTCGGCACCATCGACCAGACCGACGGCGGTGACACCTCCCGCTACAGCGGATCGTTCGAATGGCAGCGCACGGGCGGTAACGCGACGACACGGATCGCCGGCTACGGCATCGGTTACGATCTCGACCTCTTCTCGAATTTCACGTTCTTCCTCGACGACCCCGACAACGGCGATCAGTTTCAGCAGGCGGACCATCGCTTCGTGAGCGGCGTGAAGATGTCGCACCGGCGCCTCGGCCGCTGGGCGGGCCGCGCCGTGCGGACCACCATCGGTGCCGAGCTCCGACACGACGACATCGACCAGGTCGGCCTCTATCACACGCGCGCACGCCAGCGCCTCGACGTCGTGCGCGAAGACAGCGTCCGCCAGACGAGCGCCGGC
This sequence comes from Vicinamibacterales bacterium, assembly GCA_963840865.1. Classification (GTDB taxonomy): domain Bacteria; phylum Acidobacteriota; class Vicinamibacteria; order Vicinamibacterales; family Vicinamibacteraceae; genus CAWJAP01. Next base: position 40,594 of record CAWJAP010000029.1, on the reverse strand, counting down.
GGTTTCGGTACGGCCGAAGTCGAGTGGTTGCCCTGGCTGCGGACGATGGCCGGCCTTCGTTTCGACGGCTACCGGTTCGACGTGGATGCCAGTGAGCCGCGCAACAGCGGAACCGAACGGGCGGGGCTGGTCAGCCCCAAGGGCGGCGTGATTCTGGGGCCATGGCGCGGCACCGAGCTCTACGCGAACGCGGGCCTCGGGTTCCACAGCAACGACGCGCGCGGCGTCACGATCAACATCGATCCGAAGACCGGTGAGCCCGCGGATCGGGTCACGCCGCTGGCGCGCGCGCGCGGCGCGGAGGCCGGCCTGCGCACGGTCGCCATCCCGCGGGTGCAGACGAGCGTCGCGCTGTGGACGTTGTCGCTCGACTCGGAGCTCGTGTTCGTGGGCGATGCGGGCACGACGGAAGCGGGGCGGCCGAGCCACCGGCACGGCGTCGAATTTGCCGCCTACTACTCGCCGCGGCCGTGGCTCACCTTCGACGGAGACGTGGCGCTCTCACACGGTCGATTCACCGACGTCGATCCCGCGGGCACGCGCATTCCGGGTGCTGCCGAAACGGTGGTCTCGGCTGGCGCCACCGTCGACGGTTTTCGCAACGTATTCGGGAGTTTGCGCTGGCGCTACTTCGGGCCACGCCCGCTCGTCGAAGACGATTCGGCACGATCGAACGCCACCAGCCTCGTGAACCTGCAGGCGGGCTATCGCTTGTCGAGGTCGGTGCGGCTCGCGGTCGACGTGTTCAACCTGTTCGACGCCGAGCACAGCGACATCGACTACTTCTACGCGTCACGGCTGCCCGGGGAGCCGGAAGGCGTCGACGACATCCACTTCCATCCGACGCTGCCGCGAACCGCGCGGGTCAATTTGATCGTCGACTTCTGAGGGCATTCCGCGAGCGCCGGACCTGAAGGTCCGGCCTACCGCCTCGGTAGCGCACCGTCTCGGTAGGGCGGGGCTTCAGCCCCGCCATTCCCTCGGGGTCTCAAGGCGCGATCCCGAACGCGTACAGCGCGCTCTTCGTGCGCACATAAATGCGCCCGCTCTCGACCGCCGGCGTGGCAAACACCTCGTCGTCGAGCGCATTGACCGCGAGGATCTCCCAGTCGGCTTTGGCCGACACGACCGACACGGTGCCGTCCTGGCTCACCAGCCAGACCTTGCCGTCGGCACCGATCGGCGAGGCGAAGTACTTGTCGATGGCGCCTTTGAGCCGGCCCTGCTTGAGCACCTCGCCGGTCGCCGGATCGAAGGCCAGCAGGATGCCGCTGTCGTTCACCATGAACAGCACGCCTTGATACAGGAGAGTCGACGGGACCTGCGGCACGGGCCGCTGGTAGCGCCAGCGGACGGCGCGGTCGGTCGTGTCGCCCTCGCCGCCGAGTCGAATCGCGAGCAGGCCGTTCTCCGACGCGAGCATCGCGCGGAAGGCGTCCCATTCGCGCGCGTCGAGTGTTCGGTCGCGATCGAGATCGAAGAACGGGAAGCCGTACTTGGGCGAGAGCATGCGGTCCATCGGCGTGTCGCCGGCGATCTCGGCTTCGCCGATCCGGCCGTCGCCATTCGTGTCGTAACGCTTCAGCCCTTCTTCCCACGGCACCGTAGCGACCTGCCGGCCTGGCTGGTTCTGCGGCATGCCCCAGCCGTTGACGTACAGCGTCGTGTCGTCGAGGGTGGCCACCGACTTCATCTCGCACGCCAGGCCGCGCACGAACCACACGACCCGGCCGTCCTTCGCATCGTAGGCTGTCAGGCGGAACGACTCGGGCACGACGATTTGCGCGCCGCCCTGCTTCGGACGGTAGATCGTCGGCGTCGAGTAGCCCGAGATGACGTGCGGCCGCTCCACGCGCCATCGCTCACGACCGGTCCGCCGATCGACTGCGACGAGATACGCGCCCAGATCCTGATCGACGGGCAGCACGACGAGGTCGTCGACGAGCACGGGCGAGGCGCCGAAGCCATAGAAGATGTTGAACGGTCCGAGCGGCAACCGCCACGCTTCGCGGCCGTCCACGGTGAAGGCGATCAAACCGAACTCCTGAAAGAACGCGTAGACGCGCTCGCCGTCGGTGACGGGACTCGGCGAGGCCGGGCCGTTCACGTTCTCGAGCCGCGCCTTCTGGCGCCGGGGCACCTCGTGCTCCCACACTCGCTTGCCCGTGGCGCGATCGAGCGCGATGACCAGCAGTCGATAGTCGGACGTCTTCTCCGCGGTGTGCGCCGTCAGGAAGATGCGGTTCCCGGCCAGCACCGGCGACGAATGTCCCGGCGGAAGGCCCACCTTCCACACCACGCTCGACTGCGGGCCGAAGACGGTGGGGAGTCTGCCGGCTGTCGAGACACCCGTGCCGTTCGGTCCGCGGAACTGCGTCCAGGTGTCGGGCTCCTCGGCTCGCAATCCTCGTGGCGCGCAAGCGAGCAGCCCGCAGACCAGCAAGCCGATCGAGAGGGTCCGGATAGCCACGGTTCTCGGCGAGAACGCGCCCGCGGCACTCCCGGATCGCGCCAGTCGTCGATCCGGTCGCATCTCGAGGATCCTCATCGGCGGCCGTCGATCCAATGACTCACGCGAAGCACCGCGACCAGAATGACGAGGTTGACGAGCATCGGCAGTGCGAGCGCGACGCTGGCGAGGGCGGTGGTGTGGTCGTTCAGTCCGAACGCTTTCGGCGCAAAGCGGCTCCAGGGCCAACCGAGGATCGTCGCCGGACCGACGGCAATCGAGTTGTCGGTGACGAGGGCGATGATCGTGAGCGCAGCCAGCAGCGCGTAGGCGACGACCGCGACGAACAGTATGCGAGCCATCCCCTCCTCGCCATCGTGCCGCGGCGAACGCGATTCACGCGGGGCGATGCTACTGGCGGGCGATCGGACAGGAGTCCGACAGGTACCGCACGGCGGTCGCGTCCATCACCACGTAGTTGGCGACCGGCATGTTGCGGGCCTGCATGTTCGTGGGATCGGTCCGCGGACCGACGCCGATGGCCACACGCGTGTTGCCGATGCGCTTGCCGGGTTCGTTGTCCGGGAGCGCCGACTTGCGCACCAGGCCGACCACCTCGACGTAGTCGCCGTCGTGCTCCTTGACGACGTCCATCACCTCGCGTGGACCGGCGAGGCGAAAGCTGCGTCCCGTGACGTCCGGCCCGCGCGAAACGTTCTCGCCTTCGCGTTGACCGGTCGCGGTGAAGACGCGGCCCTTGAGGCAGCCGCTGGCGAAGATCTCGACCGAATCCGAAGGGATTTTCTTTTCCGGCTGCTTCTCCGCCTCCTGCGGCACGAGCGCAATGACGAGCAGGATCAGCGGCGTCCAGACAGGCATGGGCAGATCTCCGAGCGGCGCGGCATCGACCACTCTACCACTGGGGGCTGGGCGGCTGGGGGCTGGGCGGCTTGGGGGCTGGGCGGTTGGGCGGTTGGGCGGGTTGGGCGGCTCGGCGGTGCTTCTCCTGGTGTGGAGGCCTGTAGCCCGTAGCCGATCGGCCCGAAGACCGAAGACCGAAGACTGAAGACCAGTAACGTATCCGTCGTAGGAAGCAGAAATGCGCTCACTCCTGCAGGACGTGCGCTTTGCCCTTCGCACCTTCGCGGCGGCGCCGGGCTTCACCTTGACAGCGCTGGCGTCGCTCGCCATCGGGGTCGGGGCCAATACTGCGATGTTCAGCGTGGCGAGCGCGCTGCTCCTGCGTCCCCTCCCATACGCGGATGCGGATCGCCTGGCCATCCTGTGGAATCGCTCGCCCGGCCTCGGCATCACCGAAGACTGGTTCTCGACCGCGCAGTACTTCGACATTCGTGACGGCCACTCGGGCTTCGAGGCGCTCGCGATTGCGATTGGTGGCAACTACAACCTGACGGGGCGCGGTGAGCCCGAGCGAGTCGGAACGATCCGCGCGTCGTCGTCGCTCCTCGCGATGCTCGGGATGCAGCCGGCGCTCGGCCGCTCGTTCACCTCCGCAGACGATGCGCCTGGTGCGCCGGGCCGAGCGATCCTCGGACATGGAACGTGGATGCGACGCTACGGGCACGATGCTGCAGTGGTCGGGCGAACGATCGTCCTGAACGGTCAGCCGTACGAAATCGTCGGGGTGGCGGCGCGGGGATTCTCATTGCCACGCGAAGTGCTGCCGACACTCGGAGGTGCGGAGGATGCCGATGTCCTGTTGTCGTTGCCGCTCGACGCCGATGCCGCAACGGTTCGCACGCGCGAGGACTACAACATCCTTGGCAAGCTGAAGCCGGGCGTGACGGTGGAGCAGGCCCAGGCCCAGATGGGTGCGATCACCGCGCGGCTCCGGCGCGATCATCCCGATGTCTATCCTCCGAATGGCGGCCTGACGTTCTCGATCGTGCCGCTGCAGGAGGCGGTGGTGGGCGACGTGCGACGCGCCGTGTGGCTGCTCGTCGGCGCCGTCGGTGCGGTGCTGCTCATTGCGTGTGCCAACGTCGCGAACCTGTTGCTCTCTCGAGCGATGGCGCGCCAGAAAGAGATGGCCGTTCGGGCCGCCATCGGAGCCAGCCGGGGCCGTCTCGTCCGGCAGTTGCTCACGGAGAGCATCCTGCTCGCAATCGGCGGAGGTCTCCTCGGCCTCGGCCTCGCGCGCGCCGCCGTCGAGGGCATCCGTCTGTTGGGCACGGCGAGCGTTCCCCGCCTCGGAGAGATCGGTGTCGACGGTCGCGTGCTCGCCTTCACGCTGGGCCTCTCGGCGCTCTCGGGCATCCTGTTCGGCCTCGCGCCCGCGTGGCGGCTGGGGCTGCGCGACCTGCACGGCCGCCTCAAGGACGGCGCGCGCGGATCGGAAGGTTCGGGCGCGCTGTGGGGACGCGGCCAGCGCGGACGCCGGCTGCTCGTCGTCGCCGAGCTCGCGATGTCGGTCGCGCTCCTCGTCGCGGCGGGCCTGCTCGTGCGCAGCTTCATCCGATTGCAGGACGTGCCGCCCGGGTTCAACCCGGCCGGCGTCCTCACGTTCGAGCTCACGATGAGCGGTCGCAAGTACGGCGACAGCCGTGCGGTCATCGACACGTATCGCGAGCTGTGGATCCGTCTCGAACGCCTGCCTGGTGTGACGGCCGCGGGCGCGGTGTCGGCACTACCCCTCAGTCAGATGTTCGCGTGGGGACCGATCACCGTCGAGGGCCGGACGCCGCCGCCGGGCGAGAAGTTCATCAACGCGGACATGCGCATGGTCGGCGGGCGGTACTTCGAGACGATGTCGATTCCACTCGTCGAGGGCCGCCGCTTCGAGGAGCGCGACACCCGCGATCAGCCGCGCGTGGTGATCGTCGACGAGCACATGGCGCGAGAGCTGTGGCCCGGCCAGTCGGCGGTCGGGAGGCGGGTGCGCCTCGGCGGCCAGGAATCGGACTCACCGTGGATGACGGTCGTGGGCGTGGTGGGCCGCGTGAAGCAGTACACGCTCGACGCCGACTCGCGCATCGCGATGTACTTCCCGCACCCGCAGTATCCCACTCGCGGCATGAACGTCGTCCTGCGAAGCGAAACCACTCCGGCGGCGCTCGCCGCAGTCGTCCGGCAGGCCCTGCGGGGAATCGATGGCGACCTGCCGATGTATCGCGTGCGGACGATGGACGAGCGCGTGAGCGAGTCGCTCGCGCGTCGGCGCTTCTCGATGCTGCTCTTCGCGCTCTTCGCCGCGCTCGCGATGGGCCTGGCCATGGTCGGGGTGTACGGTGTGCTGGCTTATCTCGTCGAGCAGGGCACACGGGACATCGGCATCCGCATGGCGCTCGGTGCCACGCCCGCCGGGGTTCTTCTGCTGATTGTCCGAAGCGGGCTCACGGTCGCGCTCGTGGGCGTGGCAGTCGGGCTGGCCGGAGCCGCTCTGGTCTCGCGCGTGCTTCGCGGCCTGCTCTTCGGTATCGGACCGGTCGACCCGTTGACCTTCACGGTGATGCCGGCGCTGCTAATTGTCGTGGCCGTCGGGGCCAGCTCGATTCCGGCCCGCCGTGCGGCGCGGATCGATCCCATCTCGGCTTTGCGGGCGGAATAGGCTCCGTCGGCGGGGCTGAAGCCCTGCCCTCCTGGTGATTGTTGGCAGGCGTCACAGGCGCGAATAATGCACCAGTGGCGCAGGATTTTTGGGCCCGCCGACCGGCCGCCGGCGGGGCCTGCCATGTTGCCGGCCCGCCATCGACACCGGACCCCGAGCGTGAGATAATTGCAAGCTCTGAACGCCGGAGCCTGCCGGGCGCCCGTTCCCGGCGAAGGCCGCACGCGCCCGGGTACCTCTCGAGGTCGCTCCGGTTCCGTTCGTCACACTCGATCTGGCCTTGCGGCCGGGATGTGTCGGAGACGTTCTCCGGCGCGTTCGACCGGCCGATGCCTGTCCCGGGAAGCTCAGGAGGCCCGAATGCGCGCTTTTGCCGTCGGTGATCGAGTCACCCAGCCGCAGTATGGCGCGGGAACGGTGACATCCGTCAACGCTCGTCACACGGTGATCGATTTCGACCTGCACGGCGTCCGCACGTTCGTCACGACGATGGTGACGCTGGAATCGACGACCGAGCCGGCGCCGGCGGCCGCCAAGCGGGGCACGCGCGCGAAGCGGGCGCCGAAGGCCAAGGCCGCGGCCGCGGGTAGCGTTACCGTCGCCGAAGAGTAGCTCGGCGCCGGGTTTCGAGGAGGGCTGAAGGTGAACAAGTCACGACCCACGCAGTTGAAGCGCCAAAGGGAGCGCGCCCTCGCCGAAAAGCGGAAGGACAAGGCCGCGCGACGCGTCGAGGCCAAAGCGCGCCGGGCCGAGGCCGGCCCACGGCGGGTTGGCGAAGAAGATCCGGACATCGCCGGCATCCGCCCGGGCCCCCAGCCGCCGCAGTTCGACGATCTGCTGCCTCCGTTCGACAACGAATAGGGCAGTCGGGATAGCGCGCTGAACCGGCTATGGTGCGTTCACGGCGCGCCCGTGTCTCTCCCCCCACGACTTTGACTCTCGAGGGGCCACCTCTCCGGGAGATCGCCCTGTTTTCGACCTCGTAACTCCCGTACAGACGGCGCCCAAGGCTTCTCTCCTCCCGAACCTCTTAACCGATCAGTTTGGTCGGATATAAACGCAACCGCAGAGTTGCGACCTAATCGCAATTCCGCGTGGCTTGGAAGTTGCGCCTTGGGCTCGTAAGTCTCGCCCGGTCGAAAACGTCCCGCCGGTTTCAGCACACCGGCGGACATCCACTGCCAGGCCGGAGGAGAACCCGAGGAGCTCCGGCCCGATGTCGCTCGTTTCGTCCCTTCTGATCGCCCTGGCCCGAGGGGCGGTCTTCAGACCCAAGTTCCGCAAATCCCTTCGTCCGGCGCCCACGAGCTCGTCGTGATCGTCGAGGACGAGAGCGGCGGCCGCGTCCCGGGCGCCGCCGTCGGGCTGGTCGCGCACGGACCGGTCCGCGACGAAGAAAACGTGCGATGGATTGCGGATCTCGAGTCGCTGGCCGCCAGAATTCGTCAGACCGCTTCGTATGCCGCGATCGTGTCGCTCACGGTGAAAGACGATGCGCCCGCGCCTGTCAGGGACAAGGCGACCGCGGAGCTCCGCGCGGCGGTTGAGCGCGAGGCCGCCTTCGGCCGCCGCGTTCTCATCGTCCCCGTCCTGATGTCGTTCGGCGGGATCGAGGCCGGCATTCGCAAGCGTCTCACCGGCCTCGATTGCGTGATGGCCGACCAGGGGCTGATGCCCGACGATCGGATGGTACGGTGGGTCTTCATGATGGCAGGAAGGGGCGAGGATGAATGAGGAACGATCAGTGACCAGTGACCAGTGACCAGTGACCAGTGACCAGTGACGACAATTACGAATGACGAATCCGCCGGGAGGGCGGGGCTTTCGCCCCGCCACTTCCGACGCCGGAGTGCCGGACCTGAAGGTCCGGCCTGCCGGGCCCTCGATTACGGCAGCCGGGTGGCCAGCGCGTTCGTGCCGGCGGCCCAGACCACCCCAAGAGAATTCGAGTAGAGCGCCCGCTCGACGAAGATACCCACGCCGTTGGTCACTTCGACCAGCGCCCCGAACGTTTCGTTCTGCAGCTCGGGCACCTGCGCGTTGACGTGCACGTTGAACCGCGACGTCGGGTTGACGGTGAACGTCTTCTCGACCGTCGTGCCGTTCGTCCGCAGAAACGTGATGCGCACCTGCGCCGCCTGGCTCTGACTGGAGTTGGCGAGCAGGATGAACGTGTCGAAGCCCTCGGCCATACCGACACGGCCTTCGGCGAGCGCCCAACGGGTTCCGACCGAAATCGCGCCGAAGCTGTTGTGCGTCTCCTGCCACTGGCTCGGCGGCCCCGGCCAATACATCGCGCGCTCGGCTACGACCGGCACGTCCGCCGTCACCGTCGTCGACACGGCCACGTTTGCCAGCCTGGCGTCCTCGACCTCGATGTTCACCGTGAGCCGGCTGTTTGCCGCCACCTGGTGGTTCTTCGTCACCGTGAGGCCGGCGTCGGTGAGGAAGGTCATCGTGACCGCCGCCGGCGTCGAATTGGGGTTCCCGACCAGGACGAACGTCTCGAAGAACGGTCCGGTCGCGCCTTCCGCGAGGAACCATGCCCGCGCCGGCTCCGCGGCACCCGCCGCTTCGTGGCCGCCCTCGAAGATGCGTCCGTTCGAGAAGTACATCGCCCGCTCGGCGACGATCGGGTACGGTCGAGTCGACGACGAACGAGAACGACCGGTTCTTCAGCTCCGGAATCGTGCTCGTCGCCACGGTGAGACGGGAGGTGGCGGCGACGTTGAAGGTCTTGACGATGGGTCCGCCGCTCTCGGGCAGGAAGGTCAGCGTCACCGACGCCACCGACGTGCTCGCGTTCGCCAGGAGCACGAACGTGTTGAAGAAGCCCTCCGACCCCTCCGCGAAGTACCACTTCTGGCGCGGCCCCTCGACCGCCGTGCCGCCGTGCGATCCGTAACGATCCTGATCCCAGAACATCGTGCGCTCGACCGCGAGCGGCAGCGCATTCGTCGAGGTGATCACGGTGGAGACGGCCGAGCCCTCGAGGCCGGGGATGGCCTCGACGTCGATCACCAGCTGCGACCGCGGGCCGACGGTGAAGTTGCGCGTGACGCTGGTGCCGTTCTCCTTCAGGAACTGCGCCACGATTGGCGCCTCCACGGTGTTCGGATTCGCGACCAGCACGTCGAGATCGAAGAAGCTGCCCGTCGCGCCCTCCGCCAGCGTGTAGGTGAAGACGGTGACGGTGACGGCAATCGTGTCGCTTGCCCGGTTGCCGCTCGTGTCCTGCACCGTGACGGTGACGATGTTGGCGCCGGCGACGAGGGGAATGTCGGCGGCGGTCCAGGCGGTGGTGCCGGTCGCCGCTCCGCTCGCGCCGCGATCGGTCACCCACGTAATCGAGGCGATGCCCGCGTCGTCGGCTGCCGTGCCCGCAAGCGTGATGAACGGCGAGGCCGCGGTCGTGGCCGGATCGGCGGTCGGCGACGTGATGGTGATCGTCGGAGGCGCCGATGACGCCGGCGAGTTCAGGATGTTGACGTTCTCGATGAGCGAGTGCGTGACGCGTGCCTGACCGGCGACCGTAATCGTCGTGGCATCGACGGTCGCCGGCTGGCCCTGCGCGTCGAAGTTCAGCGTGTCGGCCTCGGTGCCGCCGACCGCGGCGAGCAGCGTGGACGCGGAGGTGTTGAACGTATCCGCGCCCGCGCCTCCGTCGAACCCGATGGCAATCAGCCCGCCGAGATTCGGACCCGCCGTCAGCGCATCGTCGCCGCCGAGAGCGAACACGACGAGGTTCTCGGTCGTGCCGACGTCCATGTTGATGTTCCCGAGATTGCGCAGGAACGTGACGCGCTGACCGTTCGCCGCGGCGCTCATGATCTCGTTGCCGTTCGACCCGTTGAACTGCAGTGTGTCATTGCCGTCCCCGCCCTCGTTCAGGTCGTTGCCGTCGCCGGGATTCCAGATCATCAGGTCGTTGCCCGGACCGCCGATGTGGGGCTCGAAGCCGGGGCCACCCGGTCCGCCGGTGAGCGTGTCGTCGCCTGCCGCGCCGTTGAGCGTGTCGAAGCCGGCGCCGCCGTTGATGCTGTCGTTTCCGTCGCCCCCCGTGAGCGTGTCGTCGCCATCGCCACCGTCGATGCGCAGCGTCGTGAGCGCGGCCAGCCCGGCGCTGCCGGTCACCGTGTCGTTGCCGGCCAGGGCGTTGGCGAACACGATCTCGGTGGTGCCGACGTCGATCGTGATGGCGCCCGGGTTGCGGAAGAACGTGACCCGCTGCCCGTTGGGCGTGATCGACATCGTGTCGTCACCGGTGCCGCCGTTGAACTGGAACGTGTCGTTGACCGGCTTCGCCGTCCACCGGTTCGCTGCCGTCGCCGGGGTTCCAGATCATCAGATCGTCGCCGGGACCGCCGAGGTGCGGATCGACGCCGGGTCCGCCGGTGAGCGTATCGTTGCCCGCCCGCCGTTGAGCGTGTCGTCGCCCGCGCCACCGGTGATCACGTCGTTGCCATCGCCGCCCGTGAGAATGTCGTTGCCGTCGCCGCCATCGATCGTGATGGCGATGAGGCCCGCGAGCCCGGCGCTTCCGGTGACCGTGTCGTTGCCGCCGAGCGGGGTGGCGAGCAGGTTCTCGGTCGTCCCGATGTTCATGGTGATGGCGCCGGGATTGCGGAAGAACGTGACCCGCTGCCCGTTGGGCGTGATCGACATCGTGTCGTCGCCCGCACCGCCGTTGAACTGAAACGTGTCGTTCCCGGCTTCGCCATCCACCGACTCGCTGCCGTCGCCGGGATTCCAGATCATCAGGTCGTCGCCGGGACCACCGAGGTGGGGATCCACGCCGGGCCCGCCGGTCAGCGTGTCGTTGCCGTCGCCGCCCTGAAGGACGTCGGCGCCGCCGAGGCCGAGAATGACGTCGTTGCCGTTGCCGCCGTCGATGGTTTCGCCGCCCGCTCCGCCCGTGATCGTGTCGTTGCCCTCGCCGCCGTTGAGGGTCGTCAGATGGACGTCGGTGAACGCGCCGTTCACGTCGCTGACGAGGATGGTGTCCGCGCCCGCGCCGCCGTTGACGAGGATGGTGGTGAAGCCAGCCCGTGGAAAGGCGCCCACGACGGTCGCGCCATCCAGGACCTCCACCTGTGTCGTATCTCCGGCAAGCAGTCGGAGCGTGATGACGTCGTCGGCGCCGTCGCCGGTGACCTGGAGCTGATTGCTGGCGATGGCTGCCGTGACCGCTGCGTGAGCCGGGACCACGAACGCGAGCGTGGCGGCGCCAGCGATGGCGCCCGCCCGCGCGAACTGTCGGAGGAACGAACCGGGATTCATGCCGTTGGAACTCCTTCGCTTCGTGAAAGCACCTGCCGCGCAGAGCTGCTGCAGGCCGAACCCGATCAGTGTGCGGAGCACGAAGCGGAGCAGTCCTGAGCGAGTGGTTAAGAAGAAGTAGGCAGGACGAACGGAAAGCCTGCAGATCCGTGAGAATTCCGGTGGATTTCCGCGAATTGGCGGTTTCGTGCGACAATAGGCCTCGAGTTTTGCCCACGATTCCAAATGGGTCCCGCCCGCATGCTGGAACCTGATCCCCTGGGCCTCCCAATCCTGCTTGAACACTGAAACACGACGACCGCATCGCCCCCTCCGGCGGCGACGCTCCACTCAATCAACGTCCGCCGCGCCGCGGACCACTGTCACGTCTCTCGCTGCCGCCGATCGCGTCACGGACGCCACGGATCTGACGCCGCTGGTGTTCGCGGACATCGGCTTTCACCCGGAGCTGATGGCCGGGATCCGCGATCGGGGGTTCGTGTCGACGACACCGGTCCAGACCGCGGTGCTGCCGCACGTGCGCGAGGGCCACGACCTGATTGCGTCCGCGGAGACGGGAACGGGGAAGACGGCGGCGTTCGTCCTGCCGCTGGTCGATCGCCTCTTGAAGATGGCGTCGGAGCCGGGCTGCCAGGGGCTCGCCGGGCGCACGCGCATTCTCGTGCTGACGCCGACGCGCGAGCTCGCCGTTCAGATCGACGACGACGTGCAGGGCTTCGGCTATCACGCCGGCATCAGCAGCATGGCTGTTTTCGGCGGCGCCCCGATGGAACCGCAGGCGCGTGCGCTGACGGCGGGCATCCCGGTCGTCGTTGCGACACCCGGACGCCTGATGGATCACATGCGCGCGGGCACGGCCGTCTTCGACGGGCTCGAGACGTTCGTCCTCGACGAGGCCGACCGCATGCTCGACATGGGCTTCTGGCCCGACGTGCGGCGCATCGTCGACGCGCTCCCGAAGGAGCGGCAGACGCTGCTGTTCTCGGCGACGATGCCGGAGGAGATCGTCGGCTTCGCCCATCAGATCATGCGCGAACCGGTGTTCGTGCAGGTGGGCCGCCGCAACGCCGCGGCTCGCACCATCACGCACGCGATCGAGAACGTCGCCGCGCCGGAGAAGACCGATTGGCTGGCGAAGTTCCTGCGGCGCGAAGAGGGACCGATTCTCGTCTTCGTCCGGACCAAGCGCGGCGCCGATCGGCTGGCGTCGCAGCTCGCGGCGCGGGGACTGCGAGTGGCGGCGCTGCACGCCGACCGCACGCAGCGCGACCGCCTCTCCGCGGTCGAGGGCTTCAAGTCGGGGCGCATCCGCTTCCTCGTGGCCACCGACATCGCTGCCCGCGGGCTCGACATCGACGGCATCACGCACGTCGTCAATTACGACGTGCCCCACAACGCAGACGCGTACGTGCACCGCGTCGGACGGACCGGCCGTGCGCTGGCCTCCGGCACCGCGGTCACGCTCGTCTCGCCGGCCGAAGAGCGCGCGCTCAAGGCCATCGCCGCGCGCGTGGATCTCGCTGCGCCCTTCGCCAGCGACCCTCCTGCCGCCTGACCCGACCCTATTTCCACGGGTCGACGTCGTGGCCGAGAAGCGAGAGGAACTCGCACAGAGCCATGGCCGTGGCTCCCCACACCTGCAGCCCGCCGATTTCGAAGTACGGCACCTCGTAGACTTCGCCGTCCCGGCTGATCGTCGTGCAGCGAAGCCGGCCCGGATCGGCGAGCTCGTCGATCGGAACCTCGAGCACCTGCGCCACCTCCCCGGGTTCGGGAACGAAGGCCGGCGTCTCGAGCGCGACGCCGACGACGACCTGGAGCGTGAAGCCGCTGACGGGGATGCCGAGGGGCGTCAGCCGTCCCGCCACGCGCACGATCGCGGGCGGCACGCCAACCTCCTCGAACGCTTCGCGCAGCGCCGCGGTTTCGGCGGTCTCGTCGGGCTCGATCCGGCCGCCGGGCAATGACACCTGATCGGCGTGATGCGGAAGGTGCGACGCCCGCAGCGTCAGGACGAGATGCGGCCGGCCCGCCTTCTCGAAGACGAGCAGGAGCGCCGCAGCCTGACGCTCGCCGGGCGCGCGCTCGGAGAACGTGCCGTCCTGGCGGCGAGGCGCGAATCGCCGCTGGATGTCGCCGCCCGGCAGCGACTGCTGCATCGCACGCGTCAGGTTCGCGATCATCGTCGACAACATCGAGCGGTCCGGCATCGCCACACCTGACGTCTGATGCCTCCGATTATGCCGGCAGGCTCCGGCGCAGGAACGCGAGGAAGTTGGCGTGCACAATGGCCGTGACGTCCTTTTCCGAGTAGCCCCTCGCGCGCAGCCGCTCGGGAATCTTCGCGAGATCCGCAATCGTCGACACGTCGGCCGCCGTCTGCTCGCGGCCGAACGCACCGTCGAGGTCGCTGCCGATCCCGACGTGACTCGCGTTGCCGGCCACCTGACAGATGTGATCGATGTGATCGACCAACCGGTCGAGGGTCACCCCGAGCGCGTCCGGGGTCGACTGGCCCCTTACCCAGTCGGGAACGATCATCCAGGCATCGAGCGCGACGCCGATGACCGCCCCTCTCGCAACGAGCGCCCGAATCATCTCGTCGGAGGCCTGCCGGTTGTGCGGGACCAGGGCACGGCAGTTGTGATGGCTCGACCAGATCGGTCCGTCGAAGAAGTCGAGCGCTTCCCAGAAGCTGTCGTCACAGAGGTGCGTCGCATCGAGGATCAGGCCGCGCTCGCGCATGGTGCGCAGCAGCCCGCGGCCGCGCTCGCCCAGCCCTCCGGTCGCGTCGGTGCCTTGTGCGTACGTGCCGGGTCCGTAATGAGCGGGTCCCACGGCCCGCAGGCCCGAGTCCCACGCGCGTCGAAGGTGGTCGAGCGTGACGATCGAATCGGCGCCTTCGAGACTGAGCAGATAGCCGATGGGGCTGGCGGCGATGCCGTCCCGTTCGAGGCGCGCCAGGTGCGCGTCGAGGGTCGCCCGCGACGTAATGGACGCGAGCTCGCCGCGCGCTTCCATCTCCCGGTACCAGGCCAACTGCGCCTGGCTCATCGCCCAGGCCTGCTCCGGTGAATGCCAGCCGTTCAGACGGTTCGAGGGCTTCACCGAGCGGGCAATCTGGGTCGCGACGCACACGCCGATCCCGCCACGCCGCATCTCGGCGAACGACACGGTTCCGCGCCCGCGATCGGGCTTGTCGGTGAGGTGCTGCTCCCGCGCGCGAATCTCGTCGACGGGCCGCGAGAGATCGCGGTTCCATTCGATCGCGTTCATCGCCAGGTCGAGGTGGGCGTCGAAGATCAGCATGCGGGATCATTATCCGCTGCTGCGAACCGGCCGCGGGGCGGACTTCACTTGATTGTTCACGAACGGTCGGATCGCCGCGCCCACCGTCGAACGTGACGGAGGAACCGTGCTTCATCCCGGCCTGGTCCGGCTTCCGCCGTCGCGCGAACCGCTGCGGCGAGAGCTCGACGAAGCTCGAAGAGCGAAGTCGGTTAGCCCCGAACGAAGCCCAGGACGACATCGAGCAGGAGCACAAGGATCAACGCCGTCACCGACAGGATCGTCTCCAGCACCGTCCAGGATCGCAGCGTTTCCGGCACGGTGAGATTGAAGTATTCCTTCACCAGCCAGAAGCCGCCGTCGTTGACGTGTGAGGCCACGAGTGAGCCCGCGCCCATCGCAATGACCAGGAGCGCGGTGTCGGTGCCCGGCGTGGCCGCCGCCACCGGCGCGAGGATGCTCGCCGTCGTCGTGATGGCCACCGTCGCCGAGCCGACCGCGACGCGCAGGAGCGCGGCAACCGCCCATCCGAGCAAGAGTGGCGACACCGTGAGCGACCGGCTGGCGTCCGCGACCGCTTTGGCGACTCCGGCTTCGTCGAGCACGCGCCCGAACCCGCCGCCGGCGCCGACGACCAGCAGCACGCCAGCGATGGGACCGACGCATTCGTCGGTGAACCGCAGCAGGGTCGATCGATCGAAACCGCACGCCGTCCCGAACGCGCGCAGCGCGACCAGCGTCGTCAGGAGGAGCGCGACCAGCGGGCTGCCCAGGAACACGAGCGCGTCGCGGCCGGCACCCGCCGGCGTGAGCACTCCCGCCAGCGTCCCGCCCAGCATGAGCAGCACCGGGAGGAGGATGACGAACACCGTGACCGCGAAGCCCGGCGGACGCGCCGCACGCGACTGCAGGAACTGCGCCGCGAGGCCCCCCGGCTCGGGGCGTACGCGATCGCCGAGCCACCTGGCGAAGATCGGTCCCGATACGATGGCGCACGGCAGGCCGATGACGAGGGAGTAGATGAGCACGGTGCCCGTGTCGGCGCCGAGCCGTTCGATCGCGGCCAGCGGGCCCGGATGCGGTGGCACGAGCCCATGGGCGGACGAGAGGCCCGCCGTCAGCGGCAGCACGAGCCGCATGAGCGGCGTGCCGGTCGTTTGCGCCAGCGTGAACACGATCGGCGCCAGGAGCACGAGCCCGACGTTGAAGAAGACCGGCAGACCCACGAGGAACGCCACGAGCATGACCGCCCATGGCAACCGGCGCTCACCGAACGCATTCACGAGGCGGTTCGCGACGACGGCGGCCCCGCCTGATTCAGCCAGGAGCTTGCCGATGATGGTGCCGAGCCCGATCACGATGGTGATGAAGCCCAGCGTCGCGCCGACCCCGTCCTGAAACGCGCGCGCCAGCCGCGGCAGCGGCAGGCCGGCGCCGGCGCCCGCGACGAGCGACGCGATGACCAGCGCCACGAAGGCGTTCAGCTTGAACCGGGCGATCAGGACGATGAGGAGGACGACCGCGAGGGCGGCCGCGATGAGGGGCACGGTGAGGGCTTACTCTAATCGGGGTCGGGCTTTTTCGTGCGCGGCGATCGGCGACCGCGAAAAAAGCACCCGACCCCAGTACGATAGACGACGGTGCCCATGTCCCTTGACCCCCACCCCATCGCACGATTCCAGGAGCTCTTCAAGCGCGCCGCCGCGTCCGCGCCCTTCGACCACACGGCGATGACGCTCGCGACCTGCGACGAGGCCGGCCGGCCGGCGGCGCGCGTCGTGCTCCTGCACGGCCTGGACGATCGCGGGTTCGTGTTCTACACGAACTACGAGAGCCGCAAGGGCCTCGAGATCGAGGCCAATCCCTGGGCGGCGCTCGTCTTCTACTGGCCGTGGCTCGACCAGCAGGTCCGGATCGAGGGCACCGTCGTGCGGCTGTCCGACGAGGAATCGGACGCGTACTTCGCCTCACGCCCGCGCGGCAAACAGGTGGGCGCGTGGGCCTCGCGTGCAGAGTCATCTCCTCGAATCTCGCGAGGTGCTCGAGCAGCGCTGCGCCGACGTGGAGGCGCGCTTCGTCGGGAAGAACGTGCCGCGGCCGCCGTTCTGGGGCGGCTATCGGCTCGAACCCGACCGCATGGAGTTCTGGAAGCAGCGGCGAGCATCGCCTGCACGATCGTTTCCGCTACGAGCGCGAGGGCGATGCGTGGACGATGGTCAGGTTGTATCCGTAGGGGGTCGGGTGCGATATCCATCTAAATGTCTTGGATCGAGCCAGGACATTTAGACGGATATCGCACCCGACCCCATTTCTAGGTGCTTGCCGACTTCGCGCGCTCCGCGGAGCCCTGCAACAGCAACGCCTGCAGCATGCTCCGGATGTCCTGCGCGAGAAACGGCTTGTAGAGCGTCTGGAAGCCGTAGCTCTCGCAGATCGCGGCCTCCTCGGCGTGGAGCGCCATGCCGCTCATCACGACCACCGGCAGCTTCGAGAACCGCTTGCGCAGCTGCACGGCGAGATGGACGCCGTTGCCGTCGGGCAGCATGACGTCGATGACCGCCGCGTCGGGCCGGATCTTGTCGAAGGCCTGGGTCGCATCCTGCAGCGCGGCGAACACGACCGGCTGGAAGCCCGTCGCCTTCAACTCCTGCTCCAGCCAGGTGAGCAGACCCTGGTTGTCGTCGACCACCATGACGACCGGCTCGGCGGCAGACCGCGTCGCGCCGGCCCTCGCCCGGCTCGATCGATCACGCTGTCCTGACCCTCTTTCCAGCTCACGATCACGTGCGCGCCCGGCTCGACACCGCCTCGCGCGACCATCGCCGCAAGCGGCTGTGTCAGGTGCCGGTGGATGGTGCGCTTCAGCTCGCGCGCGCCGTACTCCGTGCTGGTCCCGCGCTCGAGCAGGAAGCCGCTTGCTCTCGGGCGTCACCTCGATCTCGAACGATCGGCTGCCCAGCCGTGTGTTGACGTGTCGCTGCAGGTCCGCGATGTGATGCTCGAGGATGGCCGAGAGCGCGAGCTCGTCGAGCGGCTGATACGTGATGACGACGTCGATGCGATTGACGAACTCGGGCGAGAAGCGCCGTCGGACGGCCGCGACGCCGATGCTTTCGAGCTTGCCCGCGAGCTCCATCGGGTTCCGGTCGGTCACGCCCTGGAAGCCCAGGTCGGGCCGCATCTCCTTCATCATCTCGCGCGCGCCGAGATTGCTCGTCAGGAAGATCAGGCTCTGCTCGAAGTTGACGACCGTGTTGTCGCCGAGCGTCAAGGTCGCGCGGTCGAGGATGCCGAGGAGCAGCGTCGAGAGCGCAGGCGCCGCCTTCTCGATTTCGTCGAACAGCACGATCGAAAGCGGGCAATCCGCCGAGGTCGACGCCCGACAGCTTGTCCTGCGTCAGCACCGGCTGGGTCTCGCGATGGCCCAGATAGCCCGGCGGCGCGCCAATGAGCTTGGCCACCTCGTGGTCCGACTGGAACTCGCCGCAATCGACCTTGACCACCTTGCGGTCGCTGCCGTGCAGGACCTCGGCCAGCGCTTCGACGGTTCGCGTCTTGCCCGTGCCCGTCGGGCCGAGCAGCAGGAAGATGCCGACCGGACGACCCTCGGGGTTGAGCCCGGCCTGATGCATCTGGATGTACGGAACGATGCTCTGCATCGCCGTCGTCTGACCGACGACTTTCCGTGTGAGCAATTCGACGAGATCCCGATCGCCCGCAGAATCGAGGTTCGAGGGCACCGACGAAGGAGGCGTTGCGGGCGAGGGAGAGTTTTCCGAGGTCATGGGGCCTCCCGGGGAGCGCCAGCCCGGCATGATACCGGAATTTCACTGCGCTTCGCTCCAGACTCCAGCCTACCAAACGAGGCCCGAGCATCCATGAATGTCGGGCGTTCGGCGATTGGCATTAGGCCGACGGCCGCTACCGTCCGGGAGTGACCGGCTGGATCCAGGCCAGCTCGCCGTTCGATTCGAGCACCTTGGCCCGCACGTAGCCCTCGCCGCCCCTGAACGCGTAGGTCGCCGGATTGGAGGTCTGCTCGGCGAGCAGCGCGCCGCCCCTGCCGATGAATTGCACGCGGTATTTGCTGTACGGCGTGGGATCGACCGTGATCGAGAGGCTCGTGGCCGTCGCGGTGATGTCCTTGATCGTTACGCCCGTCGACGCGTAGAAGTCCCCGCGCTCGAGCGCGAGCACGATTTCGCGGGCGTCCAGGCGCGGGGCCCGCACCACGACCCATCCCTGTCCCGGCTTGGACGCCGCCGGGTCCCACGGGCGCTTGAAATGGTGTGCATCGTCCACGGCGATGCCATAGACCATCTGCCCGCCCGAGAGGATCTGGTCCCAGACGGCCTCGAGCCCCGGCACCCCGCCGCCACCGGCGTTGTTCACCTGCGGATGCCCGTTGAAGACTTCGAACAGCTTGTTGTTGCGAACCTCGGTCAGCTCGTCGGCCGTGATCGCCCAGCGGAAGTTCGGATGGTTGATGTGGGGCACGCCGTTCACGCTGCGGATGGCGTCCACGTTCCGCTGAATCGTGTCGACGATCGACGCCCCGCCTTGCGGAGTGACGAGGCGGTCGAGCGCGAGACCGTTGACGTGAATGGGCTTGCCGCCGAACCCGTCGGTCACCTCTTCACCGCGAATGAGCAGGAACCGCTCGTCGGCCCCATGCAGCGCGTTCAGGCCATCGACGCTCGTCAGGAAGTTGTGATCGCTCAGGACGAGGAACTGATAGCCCTGCTCGCGGTACCAGCGCGCGACCTCGTCGGGCGTGCTGTCGCCATCGCTGTTGAGCGTATGCGTGTGGGTGTTGCCCTTGTACCAACGTATGGGAGCGGCAGCCTGCGTCCGCGCCGTGGGGAGGACGGCGGAGAGCTCCTCGTACTGATCAGTCGCGATGAAATCGACGCCGGCGCTGATGGCGGCGCGAAATCGCTCGCGTGCGGCGTCGATCGAGCCGAAGTTGTAGCTTGCCGTCCAGCCCTTCGCGTCGGCCTCGGTGTGGCCGTTCAGCGTGTACAAGCGGATCCAGAGCCGGAGCGATGCGCGCGATCGACGAGGCTCTCGAGGCGAGCGCCGTCGGCGGCGGTCCAGGGACCGGCCTCCGCCTGCCCGCCACGCTCGACGACCGCCCACGGAAAGTTCACCCATCGCCGGTAGTTCGTGGCCGGGGACGGAATGAGGTCTTCGGCGGACAGCGAAGCCAGCTTCGGCACGGCCTCGCGTCCCCGTCCGATCTTCGGCTCCAGATCGACGCGCAGCGCTCCGAACAGCAGCAGCTTCCCGCCGTTCGGGATCGCATCGTGGAACGCCGCCTGCTGCGCGTCGGGGTTTCCGGTCAGGACGAGGACCGGGCCCACCGACAGCGGCATCACGCGTGTCGCGTCGCCGGTTCGCTCGGCTGTCGTCAGCCACGATTCGTACCTGGCGAGGGTGTCCCAGAGCGCGCGATGGTGCTCGGGTTCGTTCGTCTTGAGATCGAGATTGAGCACGATGAGCGGCCAGGTCTCGCGCCGCGGCTCCGCGAGCGCCCTGGTGACAATGGGCCGGATGCGCTCGAAGAAATGGCTCTCGAGCGACGGCTCTCGACCCGTGAAGGGCTCACCATGCGAGACGATGCTGCGTGCGCGCCCGGTGGACGGGTCCTTGTACCAGACGAGATCCTGCTCGATGGCGATCGGCAGGCCGGTCCCGATCGCGCGGTCGAGGCGGTCCGCCCAGCGGTCGCCGTCGGGATAGCAGTTGTGCGCGTCGAGGAGGACTCGCGCGCCGGGCGCGAGGGGTGGACTCGACGAGGGTTGCGCGAGCGCGATCGCGCCGCAAGCCGCAAGCCAGAGCGCGAGCCGGGAGCCTTTGATACGCACGCGCCGAACATGATCCGAAGCGGGACGGGAGTCTTTTCTCATTTTCATCCACCAGGAGGGCGGGGCTTCAGCCCCGCCGGATTGAGAAAAGAGTCCCGTCCTCTCGGGACGGCGCTACTGCACGATGAGCGTGCCCTTCATCCCCGAGATGAAGTGGCCCGGGAACGTGCAGACATAAGGGTACTTCCCGGGGGCCGCCGGGGCCTTGAACTTCACTTCCACGCTTTCGCCGTTACCGGCCATCCCGCTCGCGACAATGACCTGCGCCTTGAGTGCCGGGGGGTTGTAGTTGGTGTCGCGGGCCATGGCCGCGGCATTGGCGAAAGCAGTCGGATCGGCCTTCAGCGTGAGAAGGATGAAGTTGTGTTGCATGGCCACTTTCGGCATCTTGCCGACGGCCTTCAAGACGACGATGAGCTCTTCGCCGCGCTTGGCTTTGATCTCCGTGACGCTGTACTTCATGTCGTCGCCAGTGGTGATCTCGATGGTTCTCGGAGCGGCCATCGCCGAACGGGCGATCGGTGCGGGCGGCAGCACGAGGACGGCGAGCGCGACGACGACGGCGAAGTATCTATGCATGGGTCTGTGTCCTCCGGAACCTTCACTTTCGCACACTTCGCGCCTCGTTGGCGATACCAACCGCGCGGTAAGCCGCTATGATCCTGCGCGTGATCCGCGCGAGCAGCCTGACGAAGACCTACGCGAGCACGCGGGCGCTCGACGGCGTCAGCTTCGAGGCGCGGCCCGGCGAGATTCTCGGCTTCCTCGGGCCGAACGGCGCTGGCAAGTCGACCACGGTCAAGATCCTCACGGGCATGATCCGGCCGACCAGCGGGAGCGCCACGGTGGCGGGGTTCGACGTGGTTTCCCAGCCGCTCGAAGTCAAGCGGCGCATCGGGTTCGTGCCCGAGACGGGTGTCCTCTACGAGGCGCTTTCGCCTGACGAGTACTTCGAGCTCGTGGGCTGCCTGCATCATCTCGATCGGCGCACGCGGCGCGCGCGCGCCGACGAGCTCGCGGGCCTCTTCGGCCTCGACTCCGTGCGCGGCCAGCGGATGTTCGAGTTCTCGAAGGGCATGAAGCAGAAGGTCGTCCTGGCCGCCGCGCTCCTGCACAAGCCGGAGGTGTTGTTCCTGGACGAGCCGCTCGACGGGCTCGACGCGAACATCGCCATGGTCGTCAAGGAGCTGCTGAAGCGCATGGCAGCTCAGGGGCGCACCGTCCTCTTCTGTTCGCACATTCTCGACGTCGTCGAGCGGACGTGCACGCGCATCGTCATCATCGACCGGGGCCGCAAGATTGCGGAGGGGACCGCCGTCGAGCTGACCGCGCAGACCGGTGTGGCGACACTCGAGCTCGCCTTCAATCGGCTGACCGGCGGCGCCGAAGCCGGTTCAGTCACGGCGGACTTTCTGGCGGCGCTCGAGAAAGCGTAGCGTCTGACCTCAGAGGTCCACGTCTATGGCTCGAGGTCCGAAGTCCGCGTCAGAAGGCAAGGTCCGAAGGTCCGCGGTCCGCGGTCCGAGGTCCTGATCAGACACCAGAGGCCGGACTTCGAACCTTGGACCCTGGACCCTTGGACCATTCGGACCCTTGATTGCTGACCTCGCTGAGACATGTCCGACGTTTCTGCCATCGACCGTGTCCAGTGGCGAGCGCTGGTCATCGCTTCGCTGAAGACCGACCTGCGCACGTCGGGTCGCTCGCTGAACGTCCATGCGCGTCCCGGGAACAGCATGGCGCTGGTCGGCTCGCTCGTCGTTTTTGCGGCGATGGGCGCGGGGATTGCGGTGCTCGTGGCCGTGTCGCCCGACGTCTATCTCGACGCGACGGCGCTTCTGTTCATGCTCGGATTCGTGATTGCCTCGAGCATCCTCATCGAGTACCAGGCCGTGGTGCTCTCGCCCGACGACTATCGCCAGCTCGCCTTCCAGCCGGTCACGTCGCGCACGTTCTTTGCGGCGCGCTTGACGAGTCTCGCCATCTACGTGATGGCGATGACCGCTGCCTTCAGCCTGAGCGGAGTGATCGCGTTGGGGGTGAAGCGAGGAGGTCCGCTCGTGGCCGCTGCGGCCGCATGGGCGGCCATGCTCGAAGCGTCGGTCGTGACGCTGCTCGTCGTGGGCCTCTACGTCGGGGTGCTGAAGTTCGTACGGGCGTCGAGGCTCGCGTCGGCGCTGTCCTATCTGCAGCTCGCCCTCGCGTTCGTGGTCTACGGGTCGTACCTGATCGTTCCCGCACTGCTCGGCGAGGAGTTCATGCACAGCGCCTCGCTGCCGAAAGCGTGGTGGACGCTCGTCAATCCCGCGTCGTGGTTTGCCGGGTGGGTGACGCTCGCGGCCGGCGGGCGGACCGGTGTCGATTTCGCCGGGCCGGTGCTCTCGCTGCTGGCACTCCTGGCGAGCGGCTGGTTCGTGGCCGGCCGGCTTTCGATGGACTATGCGCAACGGCTCGGTGAGATCGGAGAGGCCCACTCGCTCGGCGCGGCTCGCGAGCGGGGGCGGCCGCTCGGCGACGGCTGGCTGTTCTCGAACGGCGAGGCGCGCGCGATCGCGCTCCTCGTGCGCGCCCAGTTCCGCTACGATCACCGCTTCCGGATGACCGTGCTGTCAATCGTGCCGTTGACGGTGCTGTACCTGTTCGCGGGTCTTCGCGGCGGCAACCTGGATCCATTCTCCGTGGCGCGAGGCGAGTCGCTGGTGTATTTCGCGGTCATGTTCTTTCCCCCCATGCTGCGGGGAGCGCTCAGTCAGAGCGACGCGTACCGTGCTGCCTGGATCTTCCACGGTACGCCGGCGAGCAAATCGGCACTCGTCGTCGCGGCCAAGCAGTTCGTGGTGGTCGGGTTCCTCCTTCCGTATCTGCTCCTGCTCGGGGTCTTCTACGTCGCCATGGTTGGCAAGCCCGGCCCGATTCTGCTGCACATGATGGTGCTGGCGCTCATCAGCCATCTCGTGTTGTTGATGGATCTGCTGTTGAACCCGGACGTGCCGTTCTCCGTCCCGGTGCGCCGAAGCGGACTCACCGCGACGACGATCGTCTCGATTGTCCTGGTCACCCTCATGGCGGCTACTCTTCAGCTCGGGCTCCACATCGCCTATGCGACGGTCGTCGGAACGATCGCGCTCGTCGTCGGACTGCTGGCGCTGACCCTGGTGGGAGAGATCGCCCTGCGCCTGCGGCTGGATGGGCTCGGCGAGCGCGCGGAGTTCGATGTGTAAATTGCTGCACCATGAGTCCTGATGTGCCGCGCCAATTCAACCTGGCCGATTGGCTCGTGACGCGCCACGTTCGCGAAGGCCGCGGTGCGAGGGTGGCTGTCGTCGCCGACGGCGTGCCGACCACCTACGCCGAGCTCGATGCGCGGTCGAACCAGGCCGGGCACGCGTTCAGGACGCTCGGGGTCGTGCCCGAGCAGCGAATCGTGCTGGTGCTCACCGACTCGATTCACTTCTATGCGGCGTTTCTCGGCGCCATCAAATCGGGCGCCGTCCCGGTGCCGGTCAATACGCTCCTGCGCCAGGCCGACTACGCCTGCCTCCTGCAGGACAGCCGCGCGCCGGTGGTCGTCGTCAGCGAGTCGCTGCTGCCGGAGGTTTCGCCGATCGTGCACCTGTCACGGTGCCTCCGCCACGTCGTCGTGGCGGGTCAGCCGCGCGGAGCATGGGAGTCGTTCGACGACCTGATGGCGCGCGAGCCCGACGTGCTCGACACCGCCGACACGAATCCCGATCGACCCGGCGTTCTGGCTGTACAGCTCGGGGAGCACCGGTGTGCCCAAAGGCGTCGTTCACCTGCAGCACGACGCGCTGGCCACGATCGAGGGCTACGCGCAAGGCGTCCTCGGAATGACCGAGAAGGACCGGACGCTCTCGGCCGCGAAGCTGTTCTTCGCTTACGGATTGGGCAACAGTCTCACGTTCCCGCTCGGCCTCGGTGCGCAGGCGGCGGTCGTGTCGCGCCGACTTGGCCCAGATGCCCTGTTCGACGCCATCGCCGAGCTGAAGCCGACCATCTTCTTCGGCGTGCCGACGCTCTTCGGCGCGATGCTGCAGGTCGACGCCCCGGCCAGCCGCTACGAGCTGTCGTCGTTGCGTTTCTGCGTGTCGGCGGGCGAGCCGCTGCCGCCCGAGATCTTCCACCGGTGGCGCGATCGTTTCGGCCTCGAGATCGTCGACGGCATTGGATTGACGGAACTGCTGCACATCTTCATCTCGAACCGGCCCGGGGCATGCCGGCCCGGGACGTCAGGTCTCGAGGTTCCAGGCTACGCCGCACGCATCGTCGACGAGCACGGGCACGACACCCCGGCCGGCGAGGTGGGGTCGCTCCTGGTCAGAGGCAACAGCGCCGCGGCCGGCTACTGGTCGCAGCACGAGAAGACCAAGGCGACCTTCCAGGGCCACTGGGTCGTGACCGGCGATCGCTACACGCGCGCCGCCGACGGCGTCTATGCCTACTGCGGGCGTGACGACGACATGCTGAAGGTGGGTGGGATTTGGGTGTCGCCGATCGAAGTGGAGCACACGATTCTGGGCCACGAGGCCGTCGTCGAGTGCGCGGTCGTCGGTGCGGCGGACGGGGACGGTCTCATCAAGCCCAAAGCGTTCGTCGTGGTGCGCGCCGGCGTCGCGACCGGGCACGAGCTCGCGCGCAGCATCCAGACGTTCGTGCGGGAGCGCATCGCTCCGTACAAGTACCCGCGCTGGGTCGAGTTCGTCGACGCGCTCCCCAAGACCGCCACCGGCAAGATCCAGCGCTTCAAGCTGCGCTGAAGGGGGTCGGGCCGAATTTCAGAATCTGCGCCGAGGGGTCGGGCCGATTTTTCAGATTTTGCGAGGTGAGCGTGGCGGGAACTGCAAAATCGGCCCGACCCCTCATTGCAGAATCCGAAATTCGGCCCGACCCCAATAGGTCACACGCGCTCGATGGTGACTGTCTCCATCATCACCGGCTCGATCGGCTTGTCCTGACCGCCGGTCGGCACCCTGCCGATGTTCTTGACGACGTCGAGCCCTTCGACGACCTCCCCGAACACCGAGTGCCGATTGTCCAGGTGCGGCGTCGGCCCGAGCGTGATGAAGAACTGGCTGCCGTTGGTGTTCGGCCCGGCGTTGGCCATCGACAGGATGCCCGGCCTTGTCGTGCCGGCGCTCGCGCGAGAACTCGTCCGCGAACTTGTAACCGGGCCCGCCGGTGCCGGTTCCCAGCGGACATCCGCCCTGGATCATGAACCCGTCGATGACGCGGTGGAACGTGAGGCCGTTGAAGAACGGCCGCGTGCAGCGACTCGCCGGTCACCGGGATCCTTCCAGGCTTTCGTGCCCTCGGCCAGGCCGACGAAGTTGGCGACGGTCTTCGGCGCGTCGGCCTCGAAGAGGCGGATGACGAAGTCGCCCTGGTTGGTGTTGAAGTGTGCGTAGGTGCCAGGTTCTCGGCTCATTCCGCGATTCTTAGTCGGCGAACGGCCGGCCCGGTCACGAGCGTTCTGCGCACGGCTGCGACCGCGGACCCTCGATACAATGACGCGCATATGACCGCACGCCCGCCGCACAAGATCCCAGCCCGTCCTTTGCCCGATTCTCACGACTCGGACGTTTCATCGTCCTCTCGGCGACGCCCGGGCGTCCGACGTCCGGTGCGCTCGCCGCAGGCGACGTCCAGGCGCAGACGCGCCAGGCGCTCGCCAATCTGCAGCGGCGCGGCGGAGGCGCCGGGCCAGCCTCGATCGCGCCGCGAAGGTGAACGTGTTCCTGAGCACGCGCGTCGGACTTCGCCGCGATGAACGCGGTCTACGCGCCGCTTTCGCGACCGACCCGCCGGCGCGGACCACGGTCGTGTCGGCGCTGCGGCATCCGCGACGCGCTGGTCGAGATCGCCATGGTCCTCGTCGCGCCGGGCGAACCGCGCGAGGTCGTGCACCCGGCCGGCGTGGAAGCGAATCGCCAAACCCGTACAGCTACGGCATTCGCAGCGGCGACACGCTGTTTCTCGCCGGTCTCGTCTCACGGCGCGGGAGCGACAACAGCATGGTCCCAGGCGACATGGCGACGCAGACGCGCGACGGTCCTCGACAACGCGCGCGAGCTGCTTGCGGCAGCCGGCATAGACTTCGCCGACGTCGTCAGCTCGCGCGTCTACATCACCAGCGCCGGCGGCGTTCAGCGAGATGAACGCCGCCTATGCGCGACGGCGTTCCCGACTCGAACCCGCCCGCGCGCGCGACGGTCTGCGTCGAGTTGATGAACCCCGCGCTCGATGTCGAGATCACGTTCGTCGCCGTGAAGGACGCCGGGCGCCGCGTCATCGGACCGGCGGGGACGCTGCCGCTCAGCCCCGGCGTGCTGGCCGGCGGCCGGGTCTATCTGTCGGGCATGCTCGGCAACACGGCCGCAGACGCGCGGCGACGCCGCCGCGCAAACGCGCGAGATGATGGCGCGCATCGGCCGCACGCTCGAGCCGCGGCGGACACGACCTGGAACGACGTCGGCGAAGCGTTCCTCTACGTCACCGATTCGCAAGACTGGAGATGTCGCGCTCGCGGAGATGACGAAGGTCTTTCCGCATGGACTGCCGGCAGGTGTGATCGTTCAAACCGGGCTCGTCGCACCGGACGGTCTCGTCGAGCTGATGGTCACAGCCGCCAAGTAGCGGCGAAGATCGGTGCTCGCGCTCCTTGCCTTCGAACTGATGACGGCCCTGGCCGGCCAGCGGTACGCGTCGCCGTCCACCGCTGTCGTACCGGTCGAGATGCACGCCTCGTGCGCGCCCGAGGCCAACGCCGAGGTCAACCGAGGCGCCGCGTGGCTGCTGCTGCTCGCGCCGCGCGAGGCCAGGCACGCCTTCGATCGTGCCGCTGAAGCCGATCCCGACTGCGCGCTGGCCTACTGGGGTCGCGCCGCCAGCTATCTGCCGATCGACGATGAAACGCCGGCAACGGTGGAGGTGGAGGCTGGCGCATCGGCGCTCGTGCGAGCCCATGCTGTCGCGATGCGAGAGCCGCACGAGCGAACCCTCGTCGACGCGTTGACGCCGGTCTTTCTGCCGGGCGCACGTGGGGACGGTGCCGGGCAGGCCCTGCCCGCGCGGTTCCGCCAGTATCGCGATGGGGTCTGCGGCGCGCGACGCGGTCCCGCGAAGGCGGCGCTGACGGTCTTCTGTGCGCGTGCGACCTGGCTCGGTTCGACCCTGCCTGGGGATGGCGCGAGCATCGCGGCGACGCGGATCGTCGCCGAGGCGTTCGACGAGGACGCCCTTCCGATCGGCGGCGCACTCGTGTTGTTGCAGGCCGAAGCGGCGCCGCCCGCGCTGATTGGTGCGGCTGCTCGGGCGGTGCTTCGTCTTGCGCCCCCATCCGCGGCGGCGTGGCATCTCGCGTCCCGGGCGCTCGTCGGTGCCGGCGAGTGGGCCCTCGCGGCGGAATCAGGTGAAGGTGCGCTGGCGCGGGCCGCGTCGCCGAGTGCCGGTGAGTTGCTGCTCGGCCGCCGCGGGACGAGTGCAGCCGAATGGCTCCTCGAGGCCTACGGCCAGCAGGGCCGCGTCCGCGACGGCGGCCGGCTGCTCGAGTCGATCGGAACAGCGCTCGACGGAGGTGTGTCTTCCAGTGACGTGGACGCGCAGGTCCTCGACCGACACAGAGCTGCCCTCGCCCGGATGTGGAGTCGCTGGATCATCCTGGCACGGTCCGATCCTGCGCCTCCGTCCATGCCGGACCTGGTGAGGACCGCAGAGACATCGTGGCTGACGTCGTTTGCCACAGGTCTGCGCGCCTCCCTCGACGCGTGGCCGGCTGGCCGTCCCGATCTCATGGCGCGCGCCAGAGAGGCGATGCAGCAGCTCGCGTCGAGCTACGCGGCAACACAGGACCCCGAGATTGAGCTGGCGCGGGTGCTCGTCGAAGCGACGCTCGCCGCGAGCCAGGACGAGCACCACACGCTCGAGGTGCTGATGGCGCACGCCGCGGATCTGGAGGGTCGCCTCGCCCGCACCCGCCAAGGGTTCTTGCCAATCGTCGCGGCGCGCGAGCTGGCGGCCGAGCTGTGGCTGCGTTCCTATCGCGATTCGGACGCGATCCGCGAAGCGCGTGCGGCGCTCGCCGCCTTCCCGAACCGGGCCAGCCCATGGCTGGTCCTCGGGCGTGCGGCGGCGCGACTCAAGCACGCGGAAGAGGCCGCGTCGGCGTACGCGCAGGTGCTGGTCATCAGGAAAGCGGCCGATGACGGCGATATGCTGGCGGATGAAGCGCGGAAACATCTGGCCGCGCGAGAGCAGGCGGTGCGCGATGAGTGACGAGCCCGCATCGGCGTCGAAGGCTTGCGCGGTGCGGCGCGTCAACCGCGATGGCCGCATCGTGGACGTCGACGACCGCCTGGCCGTCGAGTCACCGCTGCAGGTCGTGGTCGACAGCGAGCCGTTCGCCGTCGTCATGCGCACGCCCGGTGACGATGAGGATCTGGTGGCCGGGTTTCTCCTGGCTGAGGGCGCCATCGCGGATGGCGGGGAGCTGTCGCGGTTCGAACGATCGCGGAGCGCCTCGGGCCGTGATGTCCTGTCCGTGTGTTTGTCCGCGGCCGGTGCAGCTCGAGCCGGGCTCGCGACGGCGCGTGGACGTCAACGCCGCGTGCGGCCTCTGCGGTCGCATCAGCGTCGATTCGATCGACATCGATCGCTCACCGCTCGAAGCACGCTGGTCCGTCGCGAGCCGCACCATCGCCGCGCTGCCGGAACGGCTGCGTCAATCGCAGCACGTCTTCGGCGACACCGGCGGCCTGCATGCCGCGGGCCTGTTCGATCGACGCGGCGCACTCATTGCCGCTGCGGAGGACGTCGGCCGCCACAACGCCGTGGACAAGGTCGTCGGCCGCCAGCTGCGGGCCGGCGGCCTTCCACTCGAGGACGCCATGCTCGTCGTCAGCGGCCGTCTCGCGTTCGAGATCGTGCAGAAAGCGTTGCTCGCGGGCGTGCCGCTCGTCGCGGCCGTGTCGGCGCCTTCGAGCCTCGCCGTCGATCTCGCCGAGGCCGCCGGCATCACGCTCGTCGGATTCGTCAGGGAGGGCGGGTTCAACGTCTATGCCCATCCCGGCCGGATTGGGAGTGACGAATGACGAATGACGAATGACGAATGACGAATGACGAATGAGGCTGGAGGTTGGGGGAGAGGAAAGAAAAGCGAGGCCGGGGTTCAGCCCGGCGCAAGGCCTGGCGCAGCCCGCACAGATGGAAAGGCCGTGCCTGCAGCCCGTAGCCCGAAGTCCGATCACGCCGATGAAGCTTCCCCGCCAATGGCATTCGTTCGCGCCGCTCGGGTTCGGGCATCAGAAGCCGTTCCACTACGTCGAGATGCTGCGGACGGCCTGGACGAACCGCGATCAGTGGCCGTTTGCCTGGCGCATCCTGCGTGACGGCGTGTGCGATGGCTGTGCGCTCGGGACCTCGGGGCTGCGCGACTGGACGATTCCCGGCGTGCACCTGTGCATGGTGCGGCTGGAGCTGCTTCGGTTGAACACGGCACCGGCTCTCGACGTGCACCAGCTCGCGGATGTCGGCGCGCTCGCCGGCCGCTCGTCGGCGGACCTGCGATCCTCGGCCGGCTTCCGCTCCCGATGATCCGGCGTCGCGGCGATCGCGGGTTTCAGCCGATCGCGTGGGCGGAGGCGATGGGCCTCATCGCCGATCGCCTTCGCGTCGTCGATCCGCAGCGCGCCGCCTTCTACCTCACCTCGCGCGGCATCACGAACGAGGTCTACTACGTCGCGCAGAAGATGGCGCGGCTGCTCGGCACGAACCACGTCGACAATTCGGCGCGCTTGTGTCACGCCGCGTCGACCGTGGCGATGAAGCGCACGCTCGGCTATGGCGCGTCGACCTGCAGCTACGTGGACTGGCTCGATGCCGACCTCCTGGTCTTCCTTGGCGCCGAACACGCCGAACAATCAGCCGGTGACGACGAAGTACACTGTACGAAGCGAAGCGGCGCGGCGCCGAGATCGCGGTCGTCAATCCGTTCCGCGAGCCGGGGCTCGAACGCTACTGGGTGCCATCGATCCCGGAGAGCGCGCTGTTCGGCACCTCGTTCGCGGATCACTGGTTCGGTGTCGACACCGGCGGAGACCTCGCCTTCCTCATCGGCACCCTGCGCGCCCTCGTCGAGGACGGCGCCATCGACGCCGACTTCGTCTCGCGACACACCACCGGATTCGACGCGGCACGGCATGCCGCACTCGAGGTCGAATGGCCCGCGCTCGAAGCGGCGAGCGGCACGACCGAAGCCGAGGTGCGGCGCTTCGCGCGCCTGCTCGCGTCGCGCCGTAACGCCGTCATCGTCTGGTCGATGGGGCTGACCCAGCACGCGCACGGCGTCCAGACGATCGAAGCGCTGGTCAACGTCGGCCTCGCGCGCGGGCTCGTCGGCCGGCCGAACCGCGGGCTGATGCCCATTCGTGGACATTCGGGCGTGCAGGGCGGCGCCGAAGTGGGCTGCGTGCCTGGACATCGACGCGACGATGCGCGAGGTGTGGAGGCGGGAATGGCGCGAGGACGTGCCCGAGGCGCCTGGGCTGACCGCAGCGGAGATGATCGACGCGGCCGCGCGCGGGCGCGATCGATGTGTTCTGGATCGTCGGCGGCAACTTTCTCGAGACGCTGCCCGCGGCGGACCGGACGCGAGAGGCGCTCGCGCGGCCCGCGCTGCGCATTCATCAGGACATCGTGGTGACGACGGCGATGCTCGTGGATCCCGGAGACGTCGTGTTGCTGCTCCCCGCGACCACGCGCTACGAATCGCCCGGGGGAGGGACCGAAACCACCGACCGAGCGGCGGATCGTGTTCTCGCCCGAGATTCCAGGCCGACGCGTGGGAGAAGCGCGTCCCGAGTGGACCGTTTTCCGCGACGCTTTCGTTCACGCGTTTCCCCGCCGGGCTTCGTCAATGGCGTTTGCCGACGCGGCTGCGATTCGCGCGGAGATCGCGCGCGCGGTGCCGCTTTATGCCGGCATCGAGCGCCTCGGCGCCAAGGGCGACGAGGTGCAGTGGGGCGGCCGTGTGCTGTTCGCCGATGGCGTGTTCGCGACCGCTGATGGCAAGGCCCGATTCTCCGCGGTGCGGCTTCACAATCGCGTGCGCGATCGCGGGTCGGTTTCTCGTGTCCACGAGGCGCGGCAAGCAATTCAACTCGATGGTGCAGCGTTCGGTCGATCCGCTCACCGGCGCGAGCCGCGGCGCCGTTCTCATGAACGGAGACGACGCCCTCCGGCTCGGGCTGCGCCACGGCGCGCGCGTGAGGCTGCGCTCGGCGTTCGGCGTCTTCGACGGTCACGTCCACGTCGCGCCGATGCACCCCGGGAACCTCGAGGTCCATTGGCCCGAGGGCAATGTGCTGCTGCCGCCCGCGCTCCGCGATCCCGCCTCCCGCGAGCCCGACTACAACGTGGACGTCGAAGTGGGGACTGTCCCCGATTAGGGTTCCGATGCACGTTTTGGGGACAGGCTCGATTGCAGAAACTGCAACGCGATCGCCGCGAACCCCAATCCCTGGTGCCTCGATCCCCGCTCGACCACAAATTTGGCTCGCGGGACTGTCCCCGAACCGGCCCAAAACGGTCAATTCGGGGACAGTCCCAAAGTGATCAAAAAGCGGGGTTTTGGGCCGGAAACATTGGCGAAAAGCCTCGGATCGAGCGTTCACGACAAGATGGAAACGGCGTTGCCGACCCGGCGGGTGGTGGGCGATAATCGGCCGCACACGACGAACCGGAGGCCCCTGCCGGCCCGTCATGATTGTTGGCGCCACCGTTCGCAACAGTCGTGTCCAGGCACCCTCCGTCACGTCCTCCGAGTCTCGGCGCGTCTCTCGGCGCCGCCTGCGCGCTCTGCGCCACGCTGGCCGCGTCCCACGCTTTCGCTCAGCCGCGTCCGCCACTGCCGCGCGCGGTCGCGGCCAGGACGCCGACCGAAACCTGGACCTACATCGTCCGTGCCGGCGATACGCTCATCGGCATCTGCCGCGCCTACCTGCGTGAGCCGCGCGAGTGGCCGTTGGTGCAGCGGTTCAACCGCGTGGCCGATCCGACCCGCCTTCGCATCGGCCTGGGGCTTCGCATCCCGCTGCGGATGCTCCGCGTGTTCGAAGGGACTGCCGATGCGGTGTGGACCCGTGGTGACGTTCGCGCCATCGCGTCGGACGGCTCGGTCAAGCCGCTCGCGGCCGGCGAGACCATCGCCGCCGGCAGCCGCGTCGAGACCGGTCCGGGAAGCGCTGTCCGGCTGCGCTTGATCGACGGCGCGCTCATCACCCTGGGTGAGAACAGTCAGATGGACATCCGCGAGCTGACCGTGTTCTCCTACACCACTGCGGCGAAGACCAGCCTCAGCGTCGGCCGCGGCCGCGTCGAGACCCAGGTGACCCCGCCGACCGCTCCGGGCGCCTCATACGAAATTGCGACGCCGGTCGTGACGACGTCGGTGCGCGGCACGGAGTTCCGCGTGGGTGTGCAGGGTGAGGGCACTTCATCGAGCGCCGAAGTGGTGACCGGCTCGGTCGCCGCTGGCGCCGGTGCCGGCGCTTCGCCGCTCGTCGTCGACGCCGGCTTCGGCATCGTGGCCCGCGCCGGCGAGTCGCTCGCGCCGCCCCGGCCGCTGCCGCCCGCGCCGACACTGACCGACGTGCCGGCGCGCCTCGAGCGCCTGCCTTTGCAGCTCACGTGGAACGCGGCCGCCGGCGTGCAGCGTCACCGCGCGCGGCTTTCCGAGATGTCCCTCGATCGCACTGTCCACGAGGCCGTCGTCGACGGCGTCGAGCTGCGTGTGACGGACGTGCCCGACGGGCGATACACGCTGCGCGTCCGATCGATCGACGAGGTGGGACTCGAGGGCGTGGACGTGGCGACGCCATTCGAGGTGCGAGCCCGCCCCGAGCCGCCCATCGCCAGCGAGCCTCGCCATGGCGCCAAAAGCTACGGCGAGTCGGCCAGCTTCCGGTGGACTCGATCCGATTCGGCCGAGACCTACGATTTCCAGATCGCGTCCGAGCCGACCTTCGCCTCGCCGATCGTCGACGTCTCGGGCCGTGCCGAGACGACGTTCTCGCAACCGCTCACGCCCGGCACCTACTATTGGCGAGTGGCGTCCAACACCGCGGCGCTCGGGCGCGGCCCGTTCAGCGACGTGCTGTCGTTCACGCAACGGCGCATGCCTGCCGCCCGCGACGCCGACGCCGCGCTGGACAAGGCGAGCCTGATGCTCAAATGGTCGATCGGCGCGCCGGGCGAGACCTCGCAGGTTCAGCTCGCGAGGGATCGCGAGTTCAGCCAGTTGATCGTCGATCGCACGCTCGCCGAGTCGGCCGTGACGCTGCCACGGCCCGAGCCCGGCACATACTTCGTGCGCGTCCGTGCTCTCGACAACGAGGGCGTGGCCGGTCCGTTCGGCCCGACCCAGTCCATCGTGGTTCCGGTTCCGCCGCCGCGGCGCGCCTGGTGGCCGTGGCTCGTGCCGCCGGCCGTCGCCGGAGTCCTCCTGGTGCTCCTGCTGTGACGCCGACGCTCATCCTCCGCGCGGTCGCCCTCGCCGGCCTCGCCGTGCTCGTCGCGGTGCTCGCGGGACTGATGCCGCCGATACGACGGCTCGAGCTCTGGGCGGCGGATCACCAGGCGCGTCAGCTGACGCCGGTGCAGCCCTACGACGGCGCACTGCTCGTGGCGATCGACGAGGAATCGCTCGAGCGGCTGCGGCCGGTGGCGGGCTCGTGGCCCTTCGAGCGACAACTGCTGGCCCGCGTCACCGAGTACCTGTCCAACGCCGGGGCGCGGTCGATCGTCTACGACATCCTGCTCTCCGACGAACGGCCCGGCGATTCCTCGTTCGCTGCCGCGCTCGCCGCATCGCGCTCGCCAGTGATGCTTGCCGCGGTGGCGACACCCTACTCACTGGGAGAGGTCAGCGATCGGACTCGCACGAGCACGGTGGCGTGGCCGGGACGGGCGGACGAGCTTCCCGCTCAATCGTGGCCCGACATCCGGCTGCCACGACCCGAGCTCGCGGCGACCCGTGTGGGGGTCACTAATCTCGTTCCCGACGAGGACGGCGTCGTCCGCCGGGTGCCGCTGCTGCACCGTGTGGGTTCGGACGTGCTGCCGTCGCTGCATCTCTCGGCCATGTTTCCCGGGCCGCGGCCGGAGCTCAGCGCGCGCGACGGCCGTTTGACCGTGGGCCATCGCACATGGCCGGTCGATCGACACGGACAAGTCACCCTCGCGCTGCCGTCGCGCCCGCATCCCATCGCGCAGGTCCCGTTCTCACGGATCGTGACGGCCGCCCTCGAGGGCCGAAGCGACCCCGAGCTCGGCGAACTGGTGGCGGGCCGCACCGTATTCGTGGGTGTGACGGCTCTGCTCCTCGCCGAGCCGCACGCGATGCCGTTCGGACGGGCGGCCAGCCTCGTTCTCTTGGCGCAATCCTACGCCGCGCTCGATCGCGGCGCCGTACTCGAGTCGCCCTCGTGGATCCTGTCCGGACTCGTGCTGCTGCTCGCGCTCGCGGTGCCGGTGACGGCGCGGATCGTCCGGCCCCACTCGTTGACCCTGCTCGTCCTTGCCACCCTCGCCGGCCTGGGGCTGGCGTGGGTCGCGAGCGCCGCACTCCTCGCGTGGTGGCGGCAGCCGACGCCGATCGTCCTGGTCCGCGTCGCGGGCGTCTGCGCGTTCATCCTGTTTCTCGCCGACAAGATTCACGCGCTGCGCGTCGCGCGTCAGCGGCTCACGACCGAGCGCATCGCCGCCGAGCGCGCCGCCGCGCTCAAGAGCGAGTTCCTCGCGCACGTGTCGCACGAGCTGCGGACGCCGCTCACCGCCATCATCGGCTTCAGCGGAACGCTCGCCGACGAAGCGTCTCTCGCTCCCGACAAGCGTGCCATCGTGCAAATCGTGCAGCGCAACGGCGAGCAGCTCCTCTGGCTCGTCAACAATCTGCTGGATCAGGCCCGCATCGCCGCGGGACAGATGACGATCGAAGCGCGGGTGACGTCGGTCGCCGAGATCCTCGATCAGGCCATGGCTACTCTGAGCGGCGTGCCGCGGCGTCCCGGCGTCGAGCTGCGCCCCGCGATCGTCGATGCGGGCGTGCCGTCGCACCTGTGGATCGACGGCCAGCGCATGCGGCAGATCGTCATCAATCTCGCGGCGAACGCGCTCAAGTTCACCGAGCACGGGCACGTCCAGACCTCGATGGCCTGGCGCAAGGGTTGGCTGGACGTGTCGGTGGCCGACAGCGGTCCCGGAATTCCGGCCGATGCGCTGAAGCGGGTCTTCGAGGCGTTTCAGCAGGTGGACGAAGGCGC
The DNA here is from genome assembly GCA_963840865.1 of Vicinamibacterales bacterium. Taxonomy (GTDB): domain Bacteria; phylum Acidobacteriota; class Vicinamibacteria; order Vicinamibacterales; family Vicinamibacteraceae; genus CAWJAP01. The sequence goes on along the minus strand of CAWJAP010000029.1, from coordinate 4,810 downwards.
CGCGCGCAAGGGTGGAACGGGACTTGGACTCACGATCAGCCGGAACCTGGCGCAGTTGATGGGCGGCGAGCTGACGGTCGAGTCGCGCATCGGCGTCGGGTCGACCTTCCGCGTGCGAGTACCGGCGCGTCGCGCCGAAGCGGAGGCGGCCGCGCACGCCGTGAGTCCTTCTCCCGGACCGCTGTCGCCCGAGCCGTCGGCAAAGGCACCTGCGGCCGCGGCCGCGAAAGCGCTGGTCGCAGACGACTCGGAAGACATTCGCACGTTCCTGCAACTCTGCTTGAAGCGGGTCGGTCTCGATGTCACCCTCGTCGAAGACGGGCGCACGGCTGTGGCCACTGCGCTCGCCGAACGTCCGGCCCTCGTGCTCATCGACGTCCAGATGCCCGAGATGAGCGGTCCCGAGGCGGTCCAGGCGATGCGGCGGGCCGGGCTCAGGAGCGTCATCGTCGCGATGACCGCGGGGTCGGGCGATGCGCTCGAATCCGAGCTCCTGGCGAGCGGCTGCGATGCCGTCGTCTTCAAGCCGATGACCGCCGACTTCCTGATGGGAACCGTCACCAGGCTCCTCGAGCGCGGCGCCCCCGACGCCGCCGTCGTGGCGAAAGCGACCGGAGCGTGACGTGGCCGCGCCCTCGCACCGCATCAGCGTGCATCCGATGCTGCGGGAGGCGGCGCCGGAGTTCCTGGCCCGCACGCGAAAACGCGTCGCCGAGATGAACGACGCGCTCGCGCGCGACGACCTCGAGCGTGTGGAAGGGGTGGCGCACCAGCTGGCTGGCAGCGGCGTGAGCGTCGGCGTACCCGACGTGAGCGAGACGGGCCGCACCATCGAGCAGGCGGCCAAGAAGGGCCAGCGCGAAGCGATCGCGCCGCTCGTTCGGGCCCTTGCCGACTATCTCGCCCGCATCGAGTTCATCTGACTCTCCGAGCTGACTTACAATCGGCGGGTTTCCGGCACGACGTCGATCTCTCTTCGAGTCCGAGAGCTGCCTCCAATGCACCGACGTGACTTTCTGCTGAAGACTGCCGCGGCTTCGGCGTTCGCCGCCGTGGCCAACGCGCGTCCGATCGACACGGCCCCGCTCGCGGCGGCCAAGCGCACGTTCAAGCTCAAATACGCGCCGCACATCGGCATGTTCAGGAACTCGGCCGGCGAAGATCCGCTCGATCAGCTCCGGTTCATGGCCGACGAGGGGTTCACCGCCTTCGAAGACAACGGCATGATGAATCGTACGCCCGAGCTCCAGCAGCAGATGGGCGATCTGCTTCGGAAGCTGGGCATGACGATGGGGGTGTTCGTCATTCAGACGGGGGGAAACAACAATCCCCTGTTCACCACCGGCAAACCAGAGAACCCGCAATTATTCGCCAAGGCGTGTCAGGCCGCCGTCGACGTCGCGAAGCGCGTCAACGCGAAGTGGATGACGGTCGTGCCCGGCAACTTCGAGCGGAGGCTGCCGATCGGCATTCAGACCGGCAACGTGATCGACGTGCTGAAGGCGGGCGCCGAGGTCCTCGAGAAGGCCAATCTCGTGATGGTGCTCGAGCCGCTCAGCGACACGCCCGATCTGTTCCTGCGCAACTCGGACCAGACCTACATGATCTGCCGCGCGGTCGGGAGCCCGGCCTGCAAGATTCTGTTCGACATGTACCACATGCAGCGCAACGAAGGGCACATCATCCCGAACATCGATTACACGTGGAGCGAGATCGGGTATTTCCAGATCGGCGATGTGCCGGGACGCAAGGAGCCCACGACGGGCGAGATGAACTACCAGAACATCTTCAAGCACATCCACCAGAAGATGCAGTCTGACAAGCGCGACTTCGTCTTCGGGATGGAGCACGGCAACTTCGCGCCGGGCAAGGAAGGCGAACAGCAGCTCATCGAGGCATACGTTCGATCAGACACCTTCTAGAATTAGGTCGGCCGGTCGCATCCTCGTCAGCGGAGAGCAATGCCTGTAGCCTTGTCAGGGCACGGCGGTGCGGTGCCCGTCCCGGACCCATGACCAGCGCGGTTGCGTACTTTCTTTCGTTGGTTGGCCTCGCGGTTCAGGCGGGCCCGGTCGTGATCAAGCCCGATCTCAACGACACGGAGCGCCTCAGCCGCGAATGGACGCTCGACGGGTCGGGCATCTGGGCGATCCGCGACGGGATGCTCGTGCTCGACAAGAAAGGGGTCCCGGCCGGCCCGATCCGGCGGCCGTCGGCGCTCGCGCTCGTTCAATCCGAGCCGTTGTCCGACGTCACGCTCGAGGTCGACCTCCGCTCGACGGCTGCGGACGTCAAGACGACGCCCCGGCGCGATCTGCTGCTGGTCGTCTGCTATCAGTCGCCGACCCGCTTCTACTACGTGCATATCTCAGCCGTGCGCGACGACGTCCACCACGGCATCTTTCTCGTCAGCGACGCGGATCGGAAGCGAATCGACAGCGTGTCCGTGAAGCCGCCACTCGTCGACGGTGCGTGGCACAAGGCGCGGCTGGTCAGGACCGCGGCGTCCGGGCGGATCGAGGTCTTCGTGGACGACATGAAGGCCCCCATCCTCGTGGCCAACGACTCGACGCTCGGTACGGGCCGGGTGGGCGTCGGATCGTTCGACGACACGGGAGAGTTCCGGAACATTGTCGTAACCGGCCGCTGAGACGTGGCTCAACGAATCGGCCGTCGCGGCCGTATTGGCTCTCTAGACGTCGATCCCGTTGATTCCTTGATTTTTTCGGCGGGGTCGGGTTCAATTCTAGGGTTTCCTCCACATCGGGCGCCTCATGCGCTCACAGGCAACTTCCGAGCGGGTTGATGCCATGCCCTACAAGCTCAACGTCAACGGTAAAGCGCACACGGTCGACGCCCCGGCCGACATGCCCCTGTTGTGGGTGCTGCGGGACGTGCTCGACCTCAAGGGCACCAAGTTCGGTTGCGGCACCGGCCTGTGCGGTGCCTGCACGGTTCACGTCAAGGGCGCAGCCACCAAATCGTGCTCGGTGACGGTCGCGGCCGTGGCCAATTCCGCAGATCACGACGATCGAAGGCCTGTCGCCGGACGGATCGCATCCGCTGCAGAAGGCGTGGCAGGAGATCGACGTGCCGCAGTGCGGCTACTGCCAGGCCGGCCAGATCATGACGGCGGCGGCGTTGCTCAAGAAGACGCCGAAGCCCACCGACGCGCAGATCGATACGGCCGATGAACGGCAATCTGTGCCGCTGCGCGACGTATCTGCGCATCCGTCAGGCCATCCATCGAGCGGCCGGCAACCCGCAGGCGAGCCCACGCCCACCGCGTCACCGGCGGGGCTCCAGGCTGCCCGCGCGAACAGCGTTCAGCGGTAGGGAGGCGTCATGCAGAGCATCCTCGTCGATCGTCGTTCGTTCCTGCGCGTGACGGCTCTCGCGGGCGGCGGCATGCTGCTCGCCACCAGATCTCGAGCCCATCGCGCTCGCCCAGACCGCGGCCTCGTCGGCCGCGACGTCGCTCGCGCCCAACGCGTTCATCCGCATCGCGCGCCGACGGCGTCGTCACGATCATCAACAAGAACCCCGAGTGCGGCCAGGGCATCAAGACGATGCTGCCGCAGCTGATAGCCGAGGAGCTCGAGGTCGACTGGAAGGACGTCAAGATCGAGCAGGCGATGTCCGACCAGGCCAAGTACGGCCGGCAGTTCGCGGGTGGGAGCCGCGCGACACCCGATCACTGGGATCAGCTCCGCCAGGTCGGCGCCGCGGGCAAACAGATGCTGATTGCGGCTGCGGCGCAGACCTGGGGCGTGCCGGAAGGCGAGTGCTCCGCGGCGTCGGGGCGCGTGCACCACAAGGCATCCGGCCGTTCGCTCGGCTACGGCGAGCTCGTCGTCGAAGGCCGCGACGCTCACGCCGCCCGATCTCAAGACGGTCGCGCTCAAGGATCGCCAAGGACTACAAGATCATCGGGCAGGCCGATCCCCGGCGTCGACAACCCGCTGATCGTCACCGGCAAGCCGCTCTTCGGCATCGACGTGAAGGTGCCGGGCATGCTGCACGCGGTGTTCGAGAAGTGCCCGGTCTTCGCCGGCAACGTGAAGAGCGCCAACCTCGACGCCATCAAGGCGCTTCCCGGCGTCAAGCACGCCTTCATCGTCGAGCCCGGGACGACCGGCGGCCTCACGGGGCTGCTCGGCGGCGTCGCGATCGTCGGCCGACACGTGGTGGGCGGCCAACTCGGCGCGCAAGCAGCTCAAGGTGGAGTGGAACGAGGGTGCGACGGCGGCGCAGAGCAGCGCCGGCTTTGCCGCGAAGGCCGCGGAGCTGTCCAAGCAGCCCGGCATGCGTCAGCTGCGCAAGGACGGCGACGTCGACGCGGCGTTTGCGAGCGCGGCGAAGATCGGTCGAAGCCGCCTACTTCTACCCGTTCATCTCACACGCCAACCTCGAGCCGCAGAACTGCACGGCGTCACGTCAAGGATGGCAAGTGCGAGATCTGGGCGCCGACGCAGAATCCGCAGCCCGGGCGCGAGCTCGTCGCGAAGACGCTCGGCATTCCCGAGGCCGACATCACCATCCACATGACGCGCATCGGCGGCGGCTTCGGCCGGCGCCTGATGAACGACTACATGGTGGAAGCGGCGTGGATCGCGAAGGTCAGGCCGGCGCGCCGGTGAAGCTGCTGTGGACGCGCGAAGACGACATGCACCACGACTTCTACCGGCCGGCCGGCTTCCACTTCCTGAAGGGCGGCGTGGACGCCTCCGGGAAGCTGGTCGCGTGGAAGAACCACTTCGTGACCTTCGGCGAAGGCGAGCGCTTCGTGAGCAGCGCCGGGATCGGCGCC
>CAWJAP010000028.1:0-1133775 GCA_963840865.1 Vicinamibacterales bacterium | reverse complement strand
ATCGGTATCTCGGCGAGAGCGTGACCGCGTGGGAGTTCGCGCGGGCCAAGCTGCGGCGCGATCCCGTCTATCGAGCGATGCTGACGCGCGGACTCCTGCCCGAACGCGGCGCCCTCTGGGACGTGGGATGTGGCCAGGGACTGCTGCTCGCCCTCGTCGCCGAAGCGCGCCGCCTCGTCAACGCCGGAGAATGGCCAGCAGAGTGGGGCGCTCCGCCCGCGCCGCTCGAACTGACCGGCGTCGAGCTCAGGACTCGCGTTGCGGCGATGGCCCGGCGTGCGCTGGACGGCGAGGCCACGATCGTCAGCGCCGACGCGCGCGGCCTGCCGATCGCCGGCGCCGACGCGATTGTCGCCTTCGACGTGCTGCATCTGATGGCGCCGGCGGATCAGGACGCGCTCGTGTCGCGGCTCGCGCGAGCCCTTCCAGACGGTGGGCGGCTGCTCATCCGCGAAGCCGACGCGAGCGCCGGATGGCGCTTCCGCATGGTGCGACTCGGAAACCGCGTGACCGCGCTCGCGCAGCGCCGCTGGGGCGCGACGCTCGCGTTTCGCACCGCGGAGGAGTGGCGCGCGCTCTGCGAGCGGCACGGCCTCACCGCACGTATCGAACCGATGGGCGAAGGCACGCCGTTCGCGAACGTGCTGATCGTGGCAACGAAGGGGGGCAAGAGTCGTCACAGAGACAGCGACGACTCCTGAGCCCCTCATGCCGCCCTTACGGCGCACGCGTCTGCTCGAGGCTCCCGACAATGACGATCTGCTCGAGTGGCCGGAGCGCGGTGTCGAAGGTGCCGCCGAACCAGAGCGCGCAGCCCGACCTGTCACAAAAGCGGACGTCGGACCACAGCACCATCGTCGTCGCCCCATCGCGGCGGATCTCCGGGAAGCCCAAAGCGGAGATCTCGTGGAGGTTCCGCACCGTCTCGAGCGCCCGCGAAGCGCGCGCTTCGGGCGCCTCGCGCGGCCCGCTCCGCTCGAGCGCCAGGATGATGGTACGGTTGCCGACGTCAACGTGCCAGCGCCGCAACAGGTCGCCGCTCCGATCGAAGGCGGCCCAGCGCGCGAAGGACCCCCACTCGGCCTCGATGACCGCGTCTGCGATCGCTGGCGTGTGACCCACGACGATTCCTCGGGCGATCACGAGCGACACGCTCTTCACGAAGAGGAGCGCGAGCGCTGCGGCAAGGGCGAGCCGCGCAAGTCGCGCCGCGTACCGCCTCCAGACGAACGAGGCGAAGAAGAAGAGCCACAAAGGCGTGGCCAGGATCGGATCGGCCATGGCTACGAGCGGCAAGGTCCAGCGCATGTCGAGCAGCGGTGAGAAGGGCCGGACCGTTCCGCCCGAAACGAGGTCGAGTCCGACGTGCGCGATGGCGCTGCCAAGCCATGCACACAGCGTCAGGTGGAGGAAGTCCTGCCGCGTGCGCCGGACGGCGGCGAGGACCAGCGCTGTCAGGACGGCGCACACCAGTGTGCCGGCGATCGAATGGGTGAGCTGCTGGTGCGCGACCAGATAGCGATCCCACCCGGACGGCATCAGAAGCGCGTCGATGTCGGGCGCCAGCGAGCCGAGCAGGAACGCGGCCATGACGCGCCGATTGCGTAGGCCTGCCAGGCTCGACGTCGATCGAACCGTGTCCGAGCTGGCCGGTGGCCTCTCGCGCAGCAGCGCGAGCGCGCGGCCGAGCGCGAGATGCGAGACCGGATCCATGTGGAGACGAGAACGAGTGACCAGTGACGAATGACAAAATGACGAATTACGACTGACGAATCAACCAATGACACATGACCTGTAGGGGCACGATCCGCCGTGCCCGACCGATGACCGATGACCGAAGACCGATCGTCAGGCTGCGGACATTTCGAGCGCGGCGTCGCGCTGCGCTTGCCAGTAGGGATAGAACTGATACCAGCAATACGGACGCTCGCGAATGAGCGCTTCGAGCTGCGAGGCGAAGTCCTGCGCCGCCTGCTGCACCGCGACATCCCGGTCGGACTCGCGCGACACCGTGATCGGCCGTCCGGGCCGCACGCGGAATCGGTCGGGTCCGACGCGAACGACCGAGCAGGGGAGCAGTGGGGCGCCGGTCATGTAGCCGATGAGCGCGGGCGTGCGCAGGAAAAATGCCGTCCGGCCGAAGAAGCTCACCGCCACGCGATCGCGGCCGACGTGCCGATCCATCAGCATCGCGACGATGCGGTTCTCCGCGAGGCGGCGGCGGATCTGCAGCGCCGTGTCGATCGATTGGCGGACCTCGAGCGTGTCGGCCCCCAGCCGGCGTCTGAAGTCGACGCGCAGGCGGTTGATTTCCTCGCTCGCTTCACGCATGGCGACGATGGTGAGCGGCAGGTTCAGGGCCCGCATGAAGACACTGCCCATCTCCCAGTTGCCGAAATGGCCGGCGACGAGAATGACGCCGCGGCCGAGCGCGAGCTGACTGCCGAACACCTCCTCATGCGGTTCCGGGCGATCGAAGAGCGCCAGCGCGCGCGAGGTGGAGAGCTCGACGCTGCGGAAGAAGTCGGCGCCATCTGCTGCGTAGCTGTGGAAGGTGCGCCGGGTCAGGTCGGCAATGGCGCGGTCGCCGAGCTCGGGAAACGCGCCGCGAAAGTTGTCGGCGAGCGCCGCGCGCGTGTCCCGCATCAGCCGGTGCGCGACTGACGTGCCGAGGCGGGCCATCCCATGGCAGAGGCCGCCCGGAAGCGCCCTGACCAGGCGGTACGTCGTGTTGAAAAAAAGGCCTGTGTTGAGCGCGTGGCTCGTCCAGGTGGCGAGCGTTCGATGCGGCGCAGGTCGGGGCGCCGGCTGCAGCGTGGCCATCGGCCGCAGTATAGGGCCTCGGCCGCTCCGCTCTCGTCGGATCTGGTTCGGTCGTCCGCTCCTGTCGGATCGTGTCCGTGGTGACGAAAAGAGGGCGCCAGGATCCCAACACCCCGTCGCCCCCTGAACCCGGAGCGGTCGTGAACCCCGCTCCGGCAGCCGCGAGTCGCCTAGTCGCCCAGGCCGCCTAGAACGTCGTCACGACGCTCAACCCGCCATAGAACTTGTCGGGAATCGCGTCGTTCAACCCCAACGAATAGAAGATGCCGGGGCCGAGCGTGAAGTGCGAGTTGATCGGGATCGTGAACTTCAGGCCGAAGTTGGCGTCGTTCCATGCCGACTCGTCGATCCACTGCTCGTGGTTGTAGCCGATCGCGAAGGCGGGCGTGATGGTCAGCTTCGGCGCGACGGCCAGCGGATGGCTGATCCCGAAGTTCACGTAGGTGCCGCTGCCTTCGTGCACGTCGAAGTAGGCCTTGACGGTCGGGTTCAGCACCGTCGCGAACGCGGTCCCCACGTAGAGCTCGTTCGTGACGCTCCCCTCGTCGATGGCGGGGAAGAGATAGTTGATGTAACCCACCGAGTAGGTGACCTTCCCGACCGCCTTCGAATAGTCGATGGTCAGGTCGTGCTCCATCAACGGACCGCCATCCTGTCCGTCGGCCCACGACGACCACGACGAGACCATCAAATCGCCGACCTTGGCCCAGACCGACGGCTGAAAGCTGAACGCGTCGGTCAGGACGAAGCCGCGCCACACGTAGTGGCTGAAGAAGTCGAAGTTGGCGCCGCCGGTGACCGGAATCTTCGCCTTTTCGGGTGCTGGCGCGACGGGCTGCGGCGTCGCGGGTGTCTGAGCCGCGGCGCGCTCGCCGGCTGCGGCCGCCGCTTCCTGCAGGCCGACGGCGGCCGGCGGCGGCGCCGATTCGGATCCCGCCGGCGGGCTCACCTGAGCCTGGGCGCGGGCGGAGGCGGGGAGCGCCAACCCGAGGGCCAGCGCCAGGGCGGAGACGAGCGGGAAAGGTCGGGTGGACATTGCGGCGGTTCCTCCAGATGCCGGGCCAGGTCGGCCGGCGTTGCTGGAGCTAGAGCCTAGCACCGCGCGCAGTTCACCACCCATACAAACTTCTGATGAGCGCCAAATGCATTGAGCATGTACGGCGAATGTACCCAATCAGCCATTAATGACGTTTCACTTTAAATCGTGAAGTAAAGTGCCAGAAGTGGGAAGAGCTTCTGCCACTCAGCCGGATGAGGCAGTCAGGGTCAACGCGGGCCGAGGTAGCGGTAGTACAGCGCGAGAAAGCAGGTCCGCGTCGTGTCGCGGACCGGACGCAGCTTGCTCGCTCCGCCATAGGCGAGCGTCACCGGCACCTCGACGATGCGTGCGCCGCGACGGGCGAGGCGGATGAGCATCTCCGTCTCGATCTCGTAGCCGGTGGCCGTGAGCGGCAGATCGCGTAGCACATCGGCCCGGAACAGGCGGAAGCCCGATTGCGAATCGGAAACGGGCGCGCCGATCAGTCCCGACAGCGCGCGGCTGCCGATGACGTTCGAGTAGTAGCGGGCCCGCGGCATCTCGTCGCGATCGAAGACCCGCGCGCCGACGACCACGTCGGCGTCCGACTCGCGGGCCGCGGCGACGAGGGCCGGAATGTCCGACGGGCGGTGCTGCAGATCGCCATCCATCATCAGGACGTGCGTGAGAGCCTCCGAGAGTGCGGCGGAGAGTCCCGTGCGAACCGCCCACCCCTTGCCGCGGTTGACGGCATGCGCGACGACGCGCGCCCCCGCTTCGGCCGCGGCCGCACCCGTCCCGTCGGTCGACCCGTCATCGACCACGATGACCTCATCGAGGTGCGCCCTGGCGCCCTTCACCACGGCGCCGATGCTGTACGCCTCGTTGAACGCGGGGACGACCGCGGCTATCCGCATGACGTCGATCACCCGCGCCTCCAGACGAGAAGGGCCGGGAGCACGAGCAGCGACGTGATGGCCAGCGCCACCACCATGACCACCGACACGAGTCCGAGCGACCGGAGCGGCGGATAGGAGGACGTGACCAGCGTGCCGAACCCGAGCAGCGTCGTCGCGGCCGCGACGAGAATGACCGGGCCGAGCCGTGCCAGGACCTCGCGCGTCGAGTGGCCCTCGGAGACCCGATGCACGACGTGCACGCCGTAGTCGACGCCGATGCCGACGAACGTCACGACCGCGAACACGCTGAAGAGGTCGAGCGAGACGCCGGCCAGCGCCAGGCCGCCCGCCGCCCAGACGAGCGCGACGAGGGTGGGAAGCAGCGCGAACCCCGTCAGATCCCAGCGGCGAAACGTGAAGGCGAGCAGGACCACGACGATGACCGTTCCGGCGGTCAGGCCCTTGAGGAACTCGGGACCGAACCGTTCACCGAGCTCGCGATTCACCTCGGGGACGCCGGTGAGCTGCATCGAACCGCCACCAACCCGCGCCACCGCGTCCCGGAGCTTCGGTGCGGTGGCTGCCTCGTCGGGATAGATATAGGTCGCAAGCATCCAGGTCGGCCCGACCTTGACGATCGAGCGTCCGACGAGATCCTGCAGGCCGTGCGCGCGGTAGCCGTCGTAGGTCAAGCGTTCGCGCTCGTCCAGGAGCCGCGGTAGCCGCTCGAAGAACGGATCGAACGTTCCGGGGCGGAAGCCGGCCGCCTGCGCTTCCGCGTGTCACACGCTCCCGCACCGACGCCGGGGTCAGCGATCGCGAGCCAATGAGCGCGGCCGCGCGCGCCTGCGCCGCCTGGGACGGCAGCAGCGCGGTCGGCGCGTGCACGCGCGCTTGCGGAACGGTGCGCGTCAGCTCGTCCACGAGGCGCTCATTGACTTCGAGCAGCGGTTCGAGCGCGGGTCCTCGTGCCATCACGATGTAGATGTCCGGCGGCACGCCGAAGCGCCGGGCGACTTCGGATTCGAACGCCGTTCCGGAGGTCTGCGCGCGAAGGCGATCGAGCGAAGGATCGACCTCGACCCGGGTCGCGGCGAATCCGAGCGCGAGCGTGAGGAGGGCCGTGATCCAGAGGATCGCCGTGGCCCGGCTCGCGACGAACCGTGACAGCCAGTGCGCGGTGAGCGGCGGCGTACGAGGCCCGCGTTTCGGCAGGAGGGCCGGGATGAGCACGAGTGTCAGGACGCCGCACAGCAGCATCCCGTGTCCGATCAGGAGTCCGAGCTCCTCGAGGCTCGGAAAGTCCACGATCGCCAAGCCGTAGAACGTGGCGGCCGTGGTCCACATGCCGAGCAGCATGCTCGCCGAGGGACCCGCCATCTCGGGCGCCGCCGCGTCGGTGTCGAGACCCGCTGCCGTGAGATGCCTGTAGGCGACGAAGAGCAGCACGACACCGTCGATCCCGAGCCCGAACTGCATCGCGGCCGCGCCCGTCGCCGCCGCCGACAGCGTCGTTCCAGACAGCGCGTACAACGCCAGGACGATGAGAATCGCGAGCGCCGACGGGATGGCGCCCACGGCCACCAGCCACCAGCTCCTGAACGCGAGGAAGAGCAGCGGGAGAATGAGCACGAGCGAACCGGCGCCGTTCCGGATCGACTCGTCTCGCACGGTACGCTCGATCTCGAGCGAGATGTGGTGTCCGCCGGCATAGCGTACGCGCAGCCCCTCGACGCCGGACATCGTTTCGCGTTCGATCGCGGCCAGCCGCTCGAAGAGCTGTCGCGAGAACGTCGTATCGAACGGGGGCCTGGTCGGTCTGGCGAGCACGAGACGGCTTCGCCCGTCAGGCGTGAGGTAGCCGCCGCCCGAGGTCTCCGGCGCCAGACCGCCCGATGCTCCGGCGAGCTGCGTTCGCGCGAGCAGGAACAGCCCGAGCGGATCGCGCTGCACCATCTCGCGCACTTCGGGGGACGGCATGCTGAGCAGCTCGCGCGTCGACGCCAGCTGGGCGCCCAGCGCGCCGGGCTCGAGGCGATCGAGCGCCCGACCGAGCTGCGGTCCGAGCACGAGCAGCAGCCGATCCGCGACGTAGCTCCAGTTGCGCGACGGATCGGCCGGACCCACGTCGACCGATGACACCTCCGACGCCCGGGCCAGGCGCCGCGAGAAGGCGGCGATCTCGTCCGCGAATTCGTCGACGGATTCGATCGCCTTCGACGTCGAAGACGACATAGAGATAGTCGAGGCTGCCGAAGTGCGCGAGGTAGTCGCGGAAGGCGGGAACGGCGCGGCCGTCTCGCGGGAGCAGGTGCAGCACGTCGGCGTCGAACTTCACCCGGCCGATGGCGGCGAGCGACGCAAGGGTGAGCGCGAACGCGACGCCGAGCACGAGCACCCGGCGCGCTCGGGCCAGCTGCAGGATCGTTCGGATCACTCGCGCGCCCTACCGTGTCGCGAAGTCGGCGTCGGCGACCGGCGCGTTGACGACGACGTCGGCGAACGTCATCGTCTTGGTGTCGCCGCCGGGAAACGTCATGCGCATCGACGAGAGCATCAGGGTGTCGTGCCGGACCCAGAGCTCGAGCCGCTCGAGCCCCTGCTTGATCTGAGCGCGCTTCGGGCGCATGTCGATGCGCCACGTTCCTGGCGCCGCGGCGTCCTCGCTCGTGACGATGGTGAAGTGCCTGCGCAGCTCGTCCGGGTTCTTCCCGACGAAGTACCGCTGCACGCGCGCCTGCGCGTCGGCGATGTCCTTCCGCTCGCGGATCTGCCGTTCAGGCCAGACGAAGACCAGTGACGTCGCATCGAGCCTCAGGACCTTCGTCTCGGGTTTGCTGTAGCGGAGGACCACGTCGTGCGGCCGCCGCACGATCAACGTTCCCTCCGCGACGAGGGGCTGAACGAGCAGGCTCGACGTCGTCGTCTCGGTGAACCGCGCGCGAATGGTCTCGAGCGAAGCCTCGAGCGGCTTGCCGCGCTCGTAGATCGTATCGAAGGCGTCGCGTGACCCGGAGACGGGCGCCGTTTGCCCGGGCGCGTCCGCGCGGGCGATGGTGGCGGGCGCCGCCCCGGCCAACAGCCACGCGAGCGCGAGCGAAGCCTGGCGCGCGGCGCGCGCGCCGCGTTGAAGGGCCATGGGGCGCATGGTAACGTACGACCCGTGACGGGTCGGGTCGCGGTCGCGGGCCTCGGGTGCGTGTCGAGCATCGGCAGTTCCGCGAGCGCCTTCACCGACGCGCTCCTCGCCGGCCGGTGCGGCGTCCGCACGCTCACCGAGTTTCCGAACGACACGCTCCGCTCGCCTCGTGCCGCGCGCGTCGTCGACTTCGACGCGGCCGCGATCGTTCCACCGCTCAAGCTGCGGCGCGTCGACGAAGTGGGGCGGATCACGATCGGCGCGGTCGCGGAAGCGCTCGAGGCCTCCGGTTATCCGCGCCGTTCCGACGGCTATTCGGACATCGGCCTCGCGCTCGGCTCGGTCACGGCGGGCGTCCATGCCTCGGCCGAATACCTCAAGGCCTACCTGGAGCAGGGGGCCGCGGCCGCTCCCGCCCTGATCTTCAGCAACACGGTCGGCAACGCGGCGGCGTCGACGTGTGCGCTCGAGTTCGGCTTGCGCGGGCCGAATACCACGCTTACGGGCAAGGAGGCATCCGGCCTTGCGGCCGTGGCGTTCGGCGCGCACCTGGTCCGCCGGCGCAAGACGCGCGCGGTCGTCGCCGGCGGCGCGGACGTTCTCGAGTGGAACTACTACCGAGTCCACGACTGGTTCGAGACGATGGCGCCGGGAGAAGACGCGGTCGCGCGTCCGTTCGACCGCGATCGCGACGGTTTCGTGATGGGCGAAGGCGCGTTCCTGTTCGTTCTGGAGGATGCGGCGGCGCTTCAGGCTCGCGGGCGCCGTCCCCTGGGCATCATCCATGGCGCTGCGTCGGGTGCGTCCACCGAGCGGATGAACGCGTGGCCGACCGACAAGTCGGCGCTGGTGCGCGTGATGCGCGAGGCGCTCGCGCGAGCCGGCGTCTCCGCCGACCGGATTGCCGTCGTCTACGCGTCGGCGAACGGCACGACCGCGCTCGACCGCATCGAGAGCGAGGCGATAAGCGAGGTCTTCGGCGCCGGCGGTGTGCCGGTCGCTTCGGTCAAGGGTGCCCTGGGCGAGAGCGGCGCGAGCGGTGCGGCCTCGCTTGCCGCGGCGCTGTTGTGCGGAGCGCGCGGCCAGGCCCCGCCGACCGTCGGCTTGAAGCGCCTGGCCGAGGATTGTCCCGTCGACGCTGCGCCCGACGCACGCCGGCTGGCCGGCCCGGTCGCGCTGATCAACGGGTTTGCCAGCGGCGGCACGCTCGTGTCGCTGGTCGTCGAAACGATGTAGTCATGCGACCGCGGGCCCTGGACCCTGGACCTCGGCCCCTGGACCCTGACTTTGGACCTTGGACCGTGGTCCGTGGCCCCGGACCTCGTCTCCCGCCCTCCCGATCTCCGTTCAACCGTTGCCGCCGAACCTGCTACGATTCGCGGCTCGGAGGGCGAGGCGTCGGGTTGACGACGAGCACAACAGCCAAGGCACTGACGGGCCGGGTAGCCCTCGTCACCGGGGGCTCGCGCGGAATCGGCCGCGCCATCGTCGAGTCGCTCTCGCGGGAGGGCGCCGCGGTGGCGTTTTCCTACCGCGAGCGCGAAGAGTCGGCCCAGAACGTCGAGCGCGCGGTGCGCGAAAAGGCCGGCCGGGCGTTCGCCGTCCGCTGCGACGTCAGTAACGAAGACGATGTGAAGGCGCTGGTCGCTGCGGCGGAAGCCGAGTTCGGCCCGGTGGACATCCTCGTGAACAACGCCGGCATCGCGCGCGACGGCCTCCTCCTGATGATGGATCGGCCCAAATGGGAGAGCGTCCTGCGCGTGAACCTCGACGGCGCCTACTACTGCATGCGCGCCGTGATGCGCGGCATGCTGCTGCGCGGCTGGGGGCGCATCATCAACATCACGTCGCCGTCGGGCGTCTCCGGGCTTCCGGGGCAGGCCAACTACGCCGCCTCGAAGGCCGGCCTCGTCGGGCTGACGAAGGTGGCCGCGCGGGAGCTGGCGCGAAAGAACGTGCTCGTCAACGCCGTGTCGCCCGGGCTCATCGAGACCGACATGCTCGCCGCCCTCGCCGATCCGGCGCGAAAGGGGCTGCTGGAGGCTGTCGCACTCGGCCGCCCCGGGACCCCGGCGGAAGTGGCGGCGCTCGTCGTGTTCCTCGCGTCGCCCGCGGCGAGCTACATTACCGGGCAGGTGATCTCGGTCGATGGCGGACTGCTCTAGGGACCAGCGACCAGCGATCCAACGGCCCGGAGGTTCCTGGCCCGTAGCTCGTAGTCTGTAGCCGTAGCCCGATCAGACCGAAGACCGACCACCGACCCATGTCCGACGCACTGAAGACCGAGATCAAGCAGGCCATTGTCCGAGCGCTGAAACTGCCGGTCAAACCCGAGGAGATCGACAGCGGGGCGCCGCTCTTCGGGGCCGGCCTGGGCCTCGATTCGATCGATGCTCTCGAGCTCGTGCTCGAGCTCGAACGCTCCTTTGGGGTGGTCGTCGGCGACGAGCAGACCGGCGGCAAGGTGCTGCGCTCCGTCGACTCGATTACGGAGTTCGTCGAGGCTCAGCGCGCACGAGCCTGAAGGCGCGCACGCGCGCGCAATCGATGGTCAACGCGTTCACCGTCGACGTCGAGGAGTGGTTTCACATCTGCGGCGTGCCGGAGCTGGCATCTCCGGCGCACTGGGACACGCTTCCGTCACGCGTCGTCTCCAACACGGATCGGCTGCTCGATCTGCTTGCGTCGGCGGACGTCCACGCCACCTTTTTCACGCTCGGCTGGGTGGCGGAACGCCAACCGGCGCTGGTCGCGCGCATTCGAGCGGCGGGCCACGAGATCGGCTGCCACAGCCATCTGCACCGCCGCGTGTACGAGCTCGGCGCGGAGGCCTTCGCCGAGGACCTGCAGCGCGCTCGCGCGGCGCTCGCGGCGGCCGGTGCGCCGGACGTCTCGTCGTATCGCGCCCCGGAATGGTCGATCAACGATCGCGCCCCCTGGGCGCTCGACGTGCTCGCGGCACAAGGCATCCGGGTGGATTCGAGCCGCGCGCCCATGCGGGTCGTCGGCAACCCGGACTACCCGCAGCAGCCGCACACGCTCGAAACGTCGGCCGGACCCGTGATTGAAGTCCCGCCAGCCGTGTGCCGATGGTTCGGTCAACAGGTCCCCTTCGGAGGCGGATGGGGCCTGCGCATGTCCCGGCCATCGCGCGTTCTGGCCGAGATCGAGCGCCGCAACACCGCCGGGATTCCGGTCACGCTGTGGGTGCATCCGTGGGAGCTCGATCCGGACCCACCGCGCGTCAGGCTCCCGGCCGGGCTCCGCATCGCGCACTACTTCAGACTCGAGGGCCTGGCCGGGCGTCTGAACGAGGTGCTGCGTGGAGCAACCTTCGGTACCATGGGGTCGATGCTGGCCTCGCTCACCCGCCTGCCGCCCGCGGCTCCCGCGCCCGTGTTCTCCCGTCGGAGTTGATTCAGATGCGATGTCCGCGGCGCGCGACCTCCAGGCTGTCCGCGCCCCTTGCGGTCGGGCTGGTGTGGCTGATTCCCACACTCGCCGCCGGCCAGCCGTCCGGGGCGGCGGCCCCCAAGGTCCGAGTCGCCGTCGACGAGCCCCTCGCCGGCGATCCCATCCTGACGGCCGCGCCATCGTTTCCGGTGGCGGTCCGCATCACGGTGGAGTTTTCCGCCCTCCTGGGCGACCGTGCCGCGTCCACCTTCGATCGGCTCGACGAGCGGCTGCGCGATCACGCGGCGGCCGGCGTGCCGGTGTGGGTCTCGGTGGACGCGCCGGTTCCGACCGTCGAGGGTGTTGGCTCGATGGTCGAGGCGATTCGCGCCCTGGCCGATCGCGCGGGAACCCGGGTCGCCTGGTACGAAATTGCGTTCCCGGAGAACACCGCCGACATACGCCTCACCGCGTTTGCGCTGAAGCAGGTGGCCCTCGAACTGCGGTCGGTCTCACCGGCAGTTCGCTGTGCTTGCCGGCATTCCACCGCGCGCGACACAGGATTGGCTCGAGCGGCTGTACCGGGAAGAGATCGCCTCATATCTCGACGGCATCGCGATCGCTGCAGGCGACGGCGGCACATTCGCGGAAGCGCTCGTGGCGGTCGTCCAGCACGAAGATCCGGGGGCTCTGGTTGCTTCGACGGGCGTGCCGATCGCCTCCGCGGACACGATCGCATCGACCGCGCTCGAGCGGCTCGGTCAGACCATCGACTTGACGAGCTTTCGAGGCGAGCCGCAAGCTGCGCGTGCCTCTCTTGCGGCCGCGCGACACATCGCCGATCTGCTCGCCGGAGAAATCGTCGCGCTCGATCCGGTGTCGTCGCGCCTCACCATCGAGCCTGCCGGCGTCCGCGCCGTGCTCCTTTATGATGCGGCGCGGTTTGCCACGACAGTGATCTACGCGCCCGCTTCTGCTCCGGAGCGGGCCGAGGCGGCTCCACGCTCGGTCAAGGTGGACCTGACGCTGCGGGTGAAATCGAAGCCCGACGTACGCGATCCGTTCACCGGCTCGCGCCGGCCGGTGATCGCGTACGCGCGCGACGACACCACGCAGCGCACCCACATCGAGGTGCCGTACGAAGCGCGGACGCTCATCCTGGATCTGAACGACGGACTCGAGGACGTGGTGACCGATCGGAGCGACGTGACCGGCCGGTCCGATCTCTCGGTCGGCGAAATCATCGCCCGTCATCAGCAGACCGAAGCGCTCCAGAAGCGGCTCGTCGAAAGCTTCGTCGTGTCGGCCCGGATGGAGCAGCACTTCAGGCCGACGGTCACCGACCCGGGCTTCGACGTGGTGAGCGAGAACCGGTTCTTCTCGGACCGCGGCGGCGTCGAGTGGGAAGAGCTGAGCTTTTCGGTGAACGGGACGAAGTGGGGACCGGATCGTCCGGCGTTTCCGCTGCTCCAGCCCGAGAGGGTGCTCTCTCCGCCGCTCGATCTCGCGCTCGACGCGGCCTACCGTTACCGGCTCGAAGGCACGGCAAGAGTGGACGGTACCGACTGCTGGGTGGTCCGCTTCGATCCGCTGACGCGCGACCGATCGCTCTATCGGGGAACGGTGTGGATTGACCGCGACTCTTTCCGCCGCGTGAAGATCCAAGCGGTGCAGACCGCGCTCTCGGCGCCGGTCGTGTCGAACGAGGAAACCGTGCGCTTCGCAAGAGCGGGCCAGGTGAACGGCCGCGACGTGTTCCTGCCGCTCGAAACGACCGCCAAGCAGATCGTGCTCATCGCCGGGCGG
Source organism: Vicinamibacterales bacterium (assembly GCA_963840865.1). Classification (GTDB taxonomy): domain Bacteria; phylum Acidobacteriota; class Vicinamibacteria; order Vicinamibacterales; family Vicinamibacteraceae; genus CAWJAP01. The sequence goes on along the minus strand of CAWJAP010000028.1, from coordinate 1,120,697 downwards.
AACATCCTCGTCGAGAAGGCGTCTCGGTTCACCAGCTACGAGCTCAACCCCGACGACTTCACGCGCCCGGCGGCTCGAGGCACGGCGTGGCGAGCGGATCATGTATCGCGAGACCGACAAGGGCATCCGCTACTACGTGAAGGAAGGCGACGCCCGGGTCGTCTCCGAGCGCGCGACGACGCGGGCCAAGGCGATGGCGATCGGGACGACGATCGATCCCTCGTACGACTTTCCGCTGCCCATCTTCGGCATCAACTATCTCGACTTCGAGTTCGGCGGGCCCGACTCACAGCTCGCGCTCCTGTTCGGCGGGGTGCTCGCGCTGGGCAACGTGCAGCGGCCGAAGCTGGTCGGCCCGCTCGACGGAAGTCTCGACTTCTTTGCGATCGCGGTGCCCGGCAGCGATCGGCTGTACGACGAGGACGGCGAGCGCGAGCTCGAGCGCCTGCTCACCTGGCCACTTTCTGCCGGCGCTAATCTGGGCTACCAGTTCACCAGTTTCCAGAAGCTGTCGGCCCAGTATCAGTTCCGATTCGACGGGTTCCTGCGGGAGCGCACGACGGCCGAGAGCTACATCGTGCCCACGACCACGAGCACGCACGGCATCGGCCTCGCGTGGGAGTACCGCCGCGCCGGCTATTCGGTCGTGGCCAACACCACGTGGAACGGCCGGCTGAAGTGGGAGCCGTGGGGCCCGGCCGATGCGGCCGTCACCTCGCCCCGGACGTATACGAAGTACTCCGTGAACGCGAGCAAGGAGTTCTTTCTCAACGTCTTCAGCAAGATGCGCGTGAACGCGGCCTACTTCGGCGGCGACGGGCTCGATCGCTTCAGCCAGTATCAGTTCGGCCTGTTCGACGACACGCGCATCCACGGCGTACCGTCGTCCGGCGTGCGTTTCGGCGAGCTCGTGATGCTGCGCGGATCGTACTCGTTCAACGTGTTCGAACAGTACCGGTTCGACGCATTCCTCGATCGCGCGTGGGGCAGAGACCGCGACGCGTCGCAGCCGCTGGTGCCGGTCTCCGGGACGGAAGCTCCCGTCGACCCGCAGTGGTCGGGTCTCACGGGCATCGGTCTGGCCTTCAACCTGCGGGCGCCGTGGAGCACGATTCTGCGCGCCGAGGTGGGCAAGAGCTTCCTGCCCGAGCGCTACCGTGGCAATGGCTCGGTGGTGATGCAGGTGATGCTCCTGAAGCCGCTCAAGTAAAGAGCGACCCAAGTCAATCCGCGGATCCTCTTTCAGCGCGTCGATGCGCGCCGTCGATCGACGCAGGCAACGGTAGAATACGTCTGTGCTCCGGGCCGATCTCCACGTCCACACCTGGCATTCGGGCCTCAACCACGATCTGCCGTTCCTGCGCAGCCGCGACTGCTATGCGGATCCGCTGCGCGTCTATCAAACCGCCAAGATCCGCGGAATGGATCTCGTCGCGATCACGGATCACGACAGCATCGCTGGAGGGCTGGAGCTGCTGTCGCGGCTGCCCGACGGATCGGATGTCATCCTCGGCGAGGAGATTTCCTGCGTCCTGCCCGACTCCGACGTGGAGGTGCACTTCGGCGCCTGGGGCCTGACCGAAGCGATCCATCACGACGTCCAGCCGCTTCGCGGCAACGCCTTCGAGGTGGCCGCCTATCTGCGGCAGGCGGGCGTGCTCTTCGCGTTCAATCATCCGCTGCATTTCTACCGCGGCCAGCTTCCACTCGCGCGCTATCTCGATCTGCTCGACGCGGCGCCCGCGGTCGAGACCCGGAATGGCGCGATGCTCGAGGCCCACAACCTGCTCGTCGAGCGGCTCGCCACCTCACGCGGGCTGGCGCAGGTCGGTGGCAGCGATGCCCACACACTGCGGCGCATCGGGCGCACGTGGACCGAGGCGTCAGGCAGCACGCGCGAGCAGTTTCTGGCGAGCGTGGCCGCCGGACGGGGCCGCGTCGGCGGCGATCACGGTGGCGTCGCGGCGCTCGCCGCCGATATCTACGGCGTCATCGGGCGGTACTGGCTGAGCCTCGTCGGCCTCGAGCGCGCCGAGCTGAGTCCTGGCCGCCGCGCGCTCGGCCTCGGCTTCTCGCTGATCTCGATGCCGTTCGAGTTCATTCCTTTCGCCATTGCGGCGCGATCCAAATCGCGCGAGCGGGCGGCCGTGGCGCTGGGCGCGGCCGCACTCGAGCCTCCCGCCGCGATGGCGAGCGGCACTCCGGCTGCTCAGGAGAGCGCCGCCTCGTCAGCCGCCCGCACTCTGTAGTCTGCAGTCCGCAGCCCGACGAGATGCCTCGCGTCGCCATCACAGGAATCGGCCTCGTTTCGGCGCTCGGCGTCGGACGCGAAGCCAACTGGGAGCACATGGTCGCCGGACTGTCCGGGCTTCGGAGCGTGTCGCTGTTCGACACGACGCCGTTCCGCTGCCGCATCGCGGGCGAGGTGGATCTCTTCGACGTGCAGGCGCGCTTCACCCCGTGGCAGCGGCGCCGCTGGTCGCGCAGCGAGCAGCTCGGCGTCGTGGCCACTGGCGAGGCGCTCGCGGAGTCGGGCCTGCTCGAGAGCGGCATCGACCGCGCGCGCGTCGGCGTGCTGCTGGGGGCGGGGACGGGCGATCTGCTGCGCAACGAGGAGTACTACTTCACGATGCTCACCGAGGGCATCGATGCCGGCCGTCCGACCTGGATCTACCATCACTTTTCGAACGCCCCCGTCGATGCGATTGCGAGTCACTTCGATCTGACCGGGGCCCGCGCGTGCATGGTCGCCGCCTGCTCGTCGAGCGCCATCGCGATCGGGCATGCGGCCGAGCTCGATCATGGAAGGCGAGATCGATGCGGCCGTCTGTGGCGGCGCCGACGCGCTCGCGCGGCTCACGTTCAGCGGCTTCAACGCGCTGAAGCTGATGGACCCCGACCCGTGCCGGCCGTTCGACGCGAGCCGAGCGGGGATGAACATCGGTGAAGGCGCGGCCGTGCTCGTGCTCGAAGACATGGACCGAGCCCGCCGGCGCGGAGCGCTGATCTATGCCGAGCTCGCGGGCTACGGCCTGACCTGCGAGGCCTATCACGCCACGGCGCCCGAACCCGACGGCCGGGCGATTGCCTCGACGATGGCGAGCGCCCTCGAGGCGGCACGGGTGAATCCCGAGGAGATCGATCACGTCAACTGCCACGGCACCGCGACGCCGCAGAACGACAAGGCCGAAGCGAAAGGCCTGCAGGTCGTGTTCGGCGACCGGGCGCGCGCGTTGCCGGTCACATCCGTCAAGTCGATGATCGGTCACTGCCTCGGTACCGCTGGCGCCATCGAAGCCGCGATTACCGCGCTGACGGTTGCGCGCGGCATCATCCCGCCGACCATCAACCATCGCGCGACCGACCCCGAGTGTCCGGTCGACGTCGTCGCCAACGAGGCGCGCGAGGTTCGCGTGCGGTGCGCGCTGTCGACGTCACTCGCCTTCGGCGGCAACGACGCGGCGCTGGTGTTGAGGGCGGTCTGAGTCCGATGATGCGACTTCCCTCTGCCGCCGCGATCCGCATCTTCCTGTCGTATGCGCCTGGTCTGGCGTTCGCGGCGGTTGCGGCGGCGCAGCCTGCCGTGACCCGTGCTGACTTCACGATCCCCGGCGCGCCCGGCGTGCAGCTCTTCGTCCGCGAGGTCCTGCCCTCGAAGGCGCCGGATCCGCGGCTGCCGCCCGTGCTGCTGGTTCACGGCACGCCGGTCCCGTCACTCGCATCGTTCGACCTGCAGGTCGAAGGAGGTTCGCTCGTCGCCGATCTCGCGAACGCGGGGCTGCGCGTGTATCTCATGGACGTTCGCGGATACGGACGGTCGACGCGTCCGGCGCGCATGAACGAGCCGCCGGTTCCAGGCGTTGCTCTCACCCGCGAGTCCGAGGCCCTCGAAGACCTGGGCTCCATGGTCGATTGGGTGCGGACGCGGGCCCGCGCCTCGAGCGTGGCGCTCCTGGGATGGGGCGCTGGCGGACAGTGGGCTGGCGTGTATGCGAGCCGCTTTCCGGGAAAGGTGTCGGCGCTCGTGCTGTACAGCACGATGTATGGCGGCGGCGCCAATCATCCCGGGTTCGGCCGAGGGTCGGAGCTCGAGGATCCGCAGCGGCCGGGCCGGTTCGCGGCCGCCACCCTTGGCGCGTATCGACTCGTCGACGGACCGTCGCTGCTCAAGCCGTGGGATGCGAGCATTCCGGACCGCGACAAGGCGGCGTGGCGCGATCCCCGCGTGGCCGCCGCCTTCGTCAAGGAAGCTCTGGCGAGCGACCCGACGTCGGCGACGCGGACGCCGGCCGCGCTGCGGGCGCCGGCGGGCCCGCTGGCCGACGTGTTCGAGGTCGCCTCGGGCCGGCTCACGTGGGACGCGGGCCTCGTCCAGTGCCGGACGCTGGTCATCGCCGGGGAACGCGACTTCTGGTCGCGTCCCGAGGACCGCGATCGGCTGCGCGCGCATCTGTTGAACGCGCCCGGTTCCGAGGTCGCGACGATCAAAGGCGGCACGCACTTCGTCCACCTCGATCGCCCGGCGCGTGGCCGCCACGAGTTCCTCAAGACGGTCACGTCGTTTCTGCTGCGTCCGGGTACGTGAGGCGGGGCTGACCGGACTCCGCTCTTCCAGCGCGTCGCGGTCGCGCCGAAGCGCTTTGCCCGAAAGGCAGAAGCCCTGCCCTGCCGGCGCCCCTCCGATTGGTCAGATTCCGACCGTTACAGGCCACTAGGCGTGGACCGCCAGCGACGGGATGATCGTGTCCTGATCCATCTCGTCGACCGGGCTTCCAGGCATCGACCGAATTCGCTCGGCGAGCTGCTCCAACAGCACCAGGTTGGTCTCGATCTGCCGGCGCAAGCTCTCATCGTCGTGCGGCCGGTCGAGATCGTTCTGGAGCTGTCCCGGCCACGGACTGTCGACGACGTTGGCGAAGCCGCGGGTCAGACGGGTCGTGTCCTGCCGGTGCCAGTCGCGGAGGAAGGCCTGCATGGAGAGGTGCAAGCGGAAGAAGCGCCGCATCTGCTGGTCGATCGACTGGAGGAAGCCCGGGTCGCGATACTTGTGGTTGAAGAAGAGCAGCGCCGTAATCGCCCAATAGCAGGCGTTGTCCCACGTGACCTTCGCGGTCATGACGCGGGCGCTGCCCATGATCGGGTATTGGCCCTCGTAGACCTTGATGTAGGCCTCGAACAGCGCGAGATAAACGCGGTTGAAGAGCGCGGCCGGCCGCCGGATGTCCTCGCCGCTGCGTTCCCGGAGGATCAGCTCGGCGATCATGCTGTTGCCGATGCCGATGAAGTCGGAGCCGGGTGAATAGAACGGATCGGTGAAGACGCCGGCTTCTCCGGTGAGGCACCAGCGATCCTGCGAGAACACCTGCGCGCAGCTGTGCGCGTAGTGGTGCAGCCCGAGGAAGTCCTCGACCTTGTCGTCCGCGGCGCGCACGATTTCGGCCGCCTGCGGCTCGTAGCGATCGAGCCAGGCGTAGGCCTTCTCGAGCCGGTTGAGCGAGCCATACGGGTGCATGTCGGCGTCGCCGACGATGCCCAGGCTCGTCGAGTCCGAGGAGAGGGGAATCAACCAGAACCAGTAGCCGGGTCCCATGAGATGGTTCGTGCTCAACCACCGGTTCCCGGTCGAGACGCGCTGCTGCCAGGCGCCATCGTCGACCCAGTCATCGAGCTTGACCCGCGTGCTGACCCGCCACCACGCGGCGTTGGCGCGGTGGTCGGACGGCCGGCAAAGGCCCAGCTGACGCTTGAGGAGACTGCCACGGCCGCTCGCGTCGACGACCCAGCGGGCTTCGATGGTGTGAATGGCACCCCGCTCGCTGAAGGTCACGCGGTGACGCGGATCGCTCAGCTCGATGGCGGTGATCGTCGTGGCGTCGTGCACCTCGATGCCGAGCGCACGGTTGTCGGCCAGCAGGTAGTTCTCGAGACGGCCGCGATCGATCTGAAAACTGTAGATCCGGGGGAACCGGCGCGCGCCGAGCTCGAATCGTCGTCCCAGATCGCGATTCGATCCGTCGCTGTAGAAATACCGCAGCCCGAACTTGGTCAGCTGGTGCTCGTCGAAGTACGGCTTCAGGCCCAGGACGGCGCCGAAGTAGTGGGCACCGATTTCGACCGACGATTCGCCGACCTTGTGGGCTGCTTCCGGAACCGGGTGGGCCCGCTTCTCGAGGACGATGGTTCTCAGGTCGGGCCGCTCCTGGTGGAGTTGCCGTGCCAGCGTCAGACCGGCCAGACCGCCGCCCAGGATGGCGACGTCGCAGGAATGGCGGGGATCCATGTGGGCCGAAATCGTACACGGGGTCGGGCCGAATTTCACTTTCTGCGCGCTGGGGTCGGGCCGATTTTGCGGTTTCTGCGACCACCCGCACCGACCCGCGCCCACCTCCCAATCGTCCCCTTGCCCTCAACCCGGCCTTCAGCGGTCGAGTAGACTTCCTCTACGGAGGACGCCGATGCGCAGGAGTCGATTGACCGCGGTAGCCGTCCTCGTCACGTCGAGCGTGGCGGGTGCGGCCGGACAAGCATCGAGAGGGAAGGACGCAATCGTGGCGCCGGTGGCAACGAAGGTCCCCAAAGTTCAGGAGCTGCACGGCGAGCGGTTCGTCGACGACTACTTCTGGCTGCGGGAGAAGAAGAACCCGGAGGTCGTGAAGTACCTCGAAGCCGAGAACGCGCACACCGCCGCGATCATGAAGCCCCTCGAGCCGCTGCAGGAGACCCTCTACAAGGAGCTCCTCGGCCGGATCAAGGAGACCGATCTCTCGGTGCCGCAGAAGGACGGCGCGTTCTACTACTACTCGCGCACCGAGCAGGGCAAGCAGTACCAAATCCACTGCCGCAAGAAGGGCAACCTGGACGCCCCTGAAGAGGTGATCCTCGACGTCAACGCCCTTGCGCAGGGCGAGAAGTTCATGAGCGTCACCGGGCTCACGGTCAGCGACGACGGCAACCTGCTCGCCTACGCGACGGACAATACCGGCTTCCGCGAGTACCGCCTCCACATCAAGGATCTGCGCACCGGCCAGGTCCTCGAAAGCCCGGCGGAGAAGGTCTATGCCATCGCCTGGGCGGCCGACAACAAGACCGTCTTCTACACGATCCCCGACGCGGCCAAGCGCTCGTATCGCGTGTACCGCCACGAGCTCGGCCAGACAGCCGACACGCTGCTCTACGAGGAGAAGGACGAGCGGTTCAACGTGTCCGTCTCGCGCAGCCGCAGCAAGGATTACCTGTTCATGGAGATCGGCAGCCTGACGGCGTCCGAGGTACAGTTCCTGCCGGCCTCGCAGCCGACCGGCACGTGGCAGATGGTGTCGGCGCGCGAGGACAACCACGAGTACGACGTCGAGCATCGCGGCGATCGCTTCTTCATCCGCACGAACAAGGACGGCCGTAATTTCAGCCTGGTGACGGCGCCGGTCGCCAACCCGGCGAAAGCGAACTGGACGACCCTCCTGCCGCACCGCGCGGACGTGATGCTGCAAGGCGCCCTGGTCTTCAAGAACCACCTCGTGCTGTGGGAGAGAGCCGGCGGCCTGCCACGGCTGCGCCTCTCGATCGAAGGCTCGAACGAGTGGCAGTCGATCCCATTTCCCGAGCCCGCTTACAGCGTCTTCCCGGGCGGCAACCGGGAATTCGACACCGAGGTCGTCCGCTACACCTACCAGTCGTTCATCACGCCGAGCTCGGTGTTCGACTACGACGTCACGACGCGCAAGTCGACGCTGCTCAAGGAGACCGAAGTCCTGGGGGGCTACGATCGGACGAAGTACGCCTCGGAACGCATCGAGGCGACCGCCGCGGACGGCACGAAGATTCCCGTGTCGTTGGTGTACCTGAAGACGCTGAAGCGGGACGGGACGGCGCCCATCTACCTCGGCGGCTACGGCTCCTACGGATTTGCGAGCGACATCGGCTTCTCCTCGAACCGGTTCAGCCTCATCGACCGCGGCGCCGTCTATGCGACCGCGCACATCCGCGGCGGCGGCGACCTCGGAAAACCCTGGCACGACGCCGGGCGCATGATGAACAAGAAGAACACCTTCACCGACTTCATCGCGGTTGCCGAACATCTCGTCGCGGCGAAATACGGCGCGAAGTCGCGGCTGGTCGCCGAAGGCGGCAGCGCCGGAGGCCTGCTCATGGGGGCGATCACCAACATGCGTCCGGATCTGTTCAAGGCGATCGTCTCGCAGGTGCCGTTCGTGGACGTCATCAACACGATGTCCGACTCGACGCTGCCTCTGACCGTCGGCGAGTTCGAAGAATGGGGGAACCCCGCGAACAAGGCGGCGTACGACTACATCAAGACCTACGATCCGTACCGGAACCTCGAGCGCAAGGCCTACCCGGCCATCCTCGTCAAGACGTCGTTCAACGACAGTCAGGTGATGTACTGGGAACCGGCGAAGTACGTCGCGCGAATGCGGGCACTCAAGACCGACCACCACCCGCTGATCTTCAAGGTCAACATGGCGGCCGGCCACGGCGGATCGTCGGGCCGCTACGATCGCCTCAAGGAAATCGCGTTCGACTACGCGTTCATGCTGTGGCAGATGGACGTCGTGAAGAACGCGCCCGCGCCATCGAGTGACGCCGCACAGGGCGCGCTCTGAACGGTGCCGGCTTTACGCCCGCTCCTCCGCCCGGCGCCGAACCGACAACCGCCGTTTCGTTGTTCGGGACCGGGTCTGGACCCGGTCCCGACCCGGTCACTCGCACCGGAGCGCTTCGAGAGGATCGATCCGCGCGGCCCGGCGCCCGGGGACGTAGCCGGCGGCCAGCGCCACTCCCAGGAGCACGACGGCGACGAGGCCCAGGATGAGTGGATCGCCGGGCTCCACTTCGTAGAGCAGCGTCCGCATCAACTTCGTGGCGGCCCAGGCGGCGACCAGGCCGATCGCGACGCCAGCCGCCGCGAGCGTCAAGGTCTGGCGGAGCACCATCCGCAACACCTGGCCCCGTTGGGCGCCCAGCGCGACGCGAATGCCGATTTCCTGGGTCCGGCGTCCCACCGTGTAGGCCATGACGCCGTAGATGCCAACGGCCGCCAGGAGCACCGCCATCGCAGAGAAGGTGCCGAGCAGCGTCATCGTCAGTCGCCGATCTCGAACGGAGCTTGCGATGACGGCCTCCATCGACTCCGGAACGCCGACCGGAATGTCGCGATCCCGCGCCCGGATGCGGGACGCGAGGAGCGCGGCGGTCTGCCGCAGGTCGCCAGAGCCGCGCACGACCACATGCATCCCCGAATAGGCGGAGCGCGCGTGCGGCCAGAAGATCATGGGCCGGACGGGCGTGAGCAGGTCCTGCGCACGAATGTCCTCGACGACGCCGATGACGGTTTCCTCGGCGCCCTCGGGACGCCAGTAAATTCGCAGGCGGCGACCGATCGGGTCCTCGCCCGGCCACATCGTGTCGGCCATGGTCTTGTTGATCACGACCACCCGTGCCGCGTCACCCGACTCGGTGCCGGTGAAAGTGCGTCCCCGCAGCAGCCGAATGCCGAGCGCGCCGAAGAAGTCGCCGGCGACCACGCGCACGTCCGTGACCGGTTCCTCTCCCTGAGGCGGCTTGGGCTTGCCGACGACTTCGAAGCTGGTGGCCGATCCGGGTCCCTTCATGGGCAGCCCGCTGATCGCGCCCGCCGTCTTGACGCCGGGGCGAGCGGCCACATCCGACAGCAGCGTCTCGAAGAAGCCGACCACCTGATGGTCCTCGTCGTATCGAACCGATGGCAGCGAGACGGGCACCGTCACCGCGTGCCTGGGATCGAAGCCGAGCGGGACGTTGATGACTTTGATGAAGCTGCGAACGAGCAGGCCCGCGGAGGCAAGCAGAACAATCGCCAGCGCCATCTCCACGGTGACGAGAACGGCGCGCGTGGCGGCGCCGCGGCGGACCCCGGCGCCTCGCGAGCCCTCCTTCAGCGTGTCGCTCAAATGGATCGCGCGGGCGCTCAACGCGGGGGCGGCCCCGAAGAGGAGCCCCGTCGCCACCGAGAGTCCGAGGGCGAACACGACGACCGGCAGGTCGAGCGCCACCTCGGTCAACCGCGGCACGGGTACGCGTCCCGGCGGCATGAGCGCGATGGCCTTCACGACCGCCCAGGCCACGCCGAGCCCCAGCAGGCCGCCGACCGACGCGAGCGCGGCGCTCTCGATGAGGAGCTGGCGCACGAGCCGCCAGCGATTCGCGCCGAGCGCGGTGCGAACGGCCAGCTCGCGCTGTCGCGCGCTCGCCTGCGCGAGCAGCAGGTTCGCGACGTTGGCGCACGCGATGAGCAACACGAACGCGATGGCCGCAAACAGCACGAGGAGAGCGGTTCGGACCTTGCCGACCACCTGCTCCTTGAACGGAATGACGCTGACCGTCCAGCCCGTGTTGAAGGCCGGGAAGTCGCGCGTGAGGCGCGTCGCGACCGCTTCCATGTCAGCCTGGGCGCGCGGGAGCGTGACGCCAGGCTTCAAGCGGCCGACCACGGCGAGCCACCGGCCGCGGGGTGTGCGCGCCTCGGGTGAGAATCCAATCGGAAACCAGACATCGACGGCAGGGTCCAGGATGGTGAACCTCGCCGGCATCACGCCGACCACCGTGCGAGGGCGTCCGTCGAAGACCAACGTACGGCCCACGATGTCGGGATCGCCGCCGAGCGCGCCCTGCCAGAGCCGGTGGCTGATGAGGACGGTGTCGGCCCGCGGCCGGTCCTCTTCCGGGAGAAACGTCCGGCCGCGTGCTGCCTGGACGCCGAGGATCGGGAACAGGCTGGCCGACACGACGAGCGTCGACACCTCGCGAGGCTCGCCAGCGCCGGTCAGCGCCGCGGGGAACGCCATGCCGCTCATCGCCGCGAGATCGGTGAACGACTGGTTCTGTTCGTCCCAGTGAATGAAGTTCCCCGGTGCGACGACGTTCTGATCGCGACTGCGGGGCAGGTTCTTTTCCCAGACGTAGACGAGCTCCTCGGGTGCCCGGAACGGCAGCGGCCGGAGGAGAACGGCTTGGACCACGCTGAAGACGACCGTCGTGGCGCCGATACCGAGCGTCAGCGCGAGGAGCGCCATCGCGATGAGCCCCGGATTGCGCCGCCAGAGCCGGAAGGTGTAGACGAGATCCTGTCCGAGGTGCATGGCAGCTCCGTCGCGCTATCGATCCAGCGCCCCGAGCGCCCAGGCCGCCTGGCGCCGGACTTTCGGATTGCCGTCCTTCAACGCCACGGTCAATTTTGCCGCGGCCCGCGCGTCGCCAATCGCCCCCAGCGCCCATGCCGCCTGCTCCCGCACGCGCGCATCCCCATCGGCGAGCGCTTTGACCAGGCCCTCGACCGCGCGTGGATCTTCGATGGCGCCGAGCGCCCACGCGGCCTGGCGCCGCACGTCCGGCTGGATGTCCGTCAGTGCGCCGATCAGCCCGGTGACCGCGCCCGCATCCTCGATGGCGCCGAGCGCCCACGCCGACTGCTTGCGGACCTCGTGGGAGGCATCGCCGAGCGCCTTGCTCAAGGCGCCGACCGCGCGGGCATCCTCGATGGCGCCCAGGGCCCAGGCCGACTGCGCGCGCACGCCAGCATCGGCGTCCGCGAGCGTCGTCGCGAGACCGTTGACGGCCCGCCCGTCTTCAATGGCGCCGAGCGCCCAGGCCACCTTCTCGCGCACGCGCGCCTCGTTGTCCCGCAGCCGCGAGAGGAGGGGATCGACGGCTCGTGCGTCCTCCATCATGCCGAGCGCGAAGGCGGCGTACCGGCGCGACACGGCGCCGCCCGAGTCGAGCGTGCGCAGCACCGCGTCGAACGACGCGGGTCCGATTGCGTCGAGCGCGCGCGCCGCTTCCTCGGCGGGTGTCGTCGGCTCTTCACGGTTCCGCCAGCTCTGGCCGTTCAGGAGGCAGAGGTCCGGATTCACGGGAGTGTCGTCGGCGAGCAAGGCCACCAGCCGATCGATCGCCGGGGCGGCGTCGCCACGACGCGACCGCAGCGCGCACGCGGCGAGCGTGCGGTCGGTGGCCGACGACGAGCCGAGTTGTGTCACGAGTGCGCTGATCGGCTGCGATCGCAGGGCGGCGAGCGGTTGCTCGTCGGTGCCGCCGACGGCCGGCAACGCGGCGACGAGGACCCAGACGAGCGCGTCGACGAGGCGGGAGAGCAGCCACGAGATGAGGCTCATGATTCGCTCCGAGATGCTAAGAAACCTGCACTTGAACGCCGAAAAAACCGGGCCGAAGCCCGGTGACGGGCCACGAGACCCTGCTCGTGGCCCCAGCTCCTAGTTCGTCGCTCGACTCACCGCCGTCCGATGATCTGTGCGAGCGCGTGCGCCGCGGCCTGCCGCACCTCCGGATCCGAGTCCTTCAGCGCGGCCATGGCGACGTCCTGCGCACGCGGATCGCCAATCTGCGAGAGCGCGAACAGCGCCTGCTGACGAACCTCGCTGTTGGCGTCCTTCGCCGCGACGATCAGCCCGTCGACGGCCTTCGGGTCCCGAATCTGACCCAGGGCAAAAGCCGCCTGCTCCCGCACCTCGCCATCTTTGTCCTGGAGCGCGCTCGTGAGCGCACTGATCGCGCGGACATCGCGCATCTGGCCGAGCGCGAACGCGGCCTGCTGCCTCACCTCGGCGTCGCCGTCCTTGAGCGCGGCGATCAGCGCATCGATCGTCGAGGGGTCGCGCATCTGACCGAGCGCGAACACCGCCTGCTGCCTCACCTCGGCGTCCTGATCGCTCAACAGGCCCATGAGCGGTTTGACGGTGCGTTTGTCGCGCAGCTGACCGAGCGCGTGCACGGCCTGTTGCCGCGTCTCGGCATCCTTGTCGCCCAAAGCGGTCACGAAGGCGTCGAAGGTCGCCGGATCGCGCAGCTGCGCCAGGGCGTGCAGGGCGGATCGCCGCACCTCGCTGTCGCTGTCCTTGAGCGCCTCGGTCAGGGCCGCCACGACCTTGGGGTCGACCGGCGCCCGGGCTGGGCCCCCGCTCTGGGGCCCTTGGCTCCGCTCGCCGGCGATGACCGGACGAGCGTTCGGCGTCGGCGTGGGAGTCGGTGTCGGCGTGGGCGTTGGTGTCGGCGTCGGGGTGGGCGTGGGCTGTGCGAGCGCCGCCGCCTCGTCGATCGCGAGCCCGAGTCTCTCGACCACGTCGGCCGCCACGTCCGGATCGACGAGGCCTCCGAGGACGCCACCGACGATGCCTCCGGCGACCCCGCGGCTGACGCCGCCAGAGACGCCACCCGCGACGCCCTGGCTGACACCCCGGGCCACCCCTTCGGCGACACCGCCCGCGACGCCGTTCGCCACGCCGCCCGAAACACCGCCGGTCACGCCGCGTTTGACAGTGCTGGCGCGCGGCTGCTCGGCCGGCGCGCTCGCACGCTCCACGCGAGCGCTCGCGGCCGGCGTCGCGGCATCGACCGCGGAACGAGCGTCGATGTCCACTCGCTCGACCTGCGTGTATTCGTCGACGCCCCAGGGGTTGACGGCAGCAATCGGTACCACCAGGAGCAGCGACAGTACCGCCGCGGACCCGAGCGTTCGGAACGACACCGCCCGCCGCGGGCGGTCATCGTCGAGAATGGCCATGAGACGTCCCTCCAATTCGTTGCGATGGGCCATGGCCACACCGCCCGAGAACATCGGTGAAGCCGTGCGCCTTTGACGCTCGCGCGCCACGTCGAGCAGGTGTTCGGCGTACTCCGCGCCGGGCGTGCCGCACGCCAGAACCATGTCGTCGCACGCACGCTCGCGCTCGCGTCGAAGCGCCCGCACCGCCACCCACGCCAGTGGATTGAACCAGTAGACCGCGCACGCCAGATCCGCAATCGACTGGGTCAGGCAATCCCGCCGCCGCACGTGGGCCAGTTCGTGGAGCAGGACCGACATCACGCGGTCTTCCGGCCAGCGGTCCGCCTCTGTAGGCAGGACGACGGCTGGGCGCATGAAGCCGCAGGCCATGGGCATGTCGACACGGTCGGAGCGCAGGAAACGTGTTCGCGCCGGAGCCCCGATCGCGCGTGCGAGCGCGCGAGCTTCGGCGAGCCACGGCGCGCGGCCGGGCGTGCGGGTGCGCGCCAGGCGCCTCGACGAGACGATGCCGAAGGCCTGACGACTGAGCAGCAGCAGAGCGCCGCCGGTCCAGAGCCAGAAGAGTGCCGCCGACCAGTCGACCTTCTGCTCGATCTGCCGGGGGAGCCACGAAATCGACCACGAGCTCGCCGGCGCGGTCGACGATTGCGGGGCGGAATCACTGCGCGCCGGGGATGTCGGCGCAGCACCCCGGGCAGCCGGCACGCGGTCGACCGCGGGAGGCGCCACGGGCTGTTCGGATTGCCGTGGCGCGGGCTGGGAGTCTTGCGAAGCTGTGTGCGGCGCGACCGTGCTGGCCGGCCGGGCCGCTGAATTGTCGATCGTCACCAGCGGGACATGCCACGCAGGCACGATGCGCGCGATCGCCGGCATGGCGAGCGCGGCCGCCAGCGCGATGGCCCAGATCGCGTGCTTCAGTGCTGCCGGCGCTCGCCGCAAGAGGAGGCTCGACGCCGCCCAGGCGAGCGCGAGCACGAGGCTCGACTTGAGGATCACGTCAACCATGGCTACCTCTTCTGGCGCTTGTCGGCGATGAGGCGGGACAGCCGCTCGAGCTCGCCATCAGACAGCTTCGACCCCGATCCGTCGAGGAGGGCCGCGACGGCCTGCTCGGTCGACCCGTCGAAGAACGTGCGCACCAGGTGCCGCAATGCAGACCGCTTGGCGCTGTCACGGGCGAGCGTCGGGACGTAGACATACCGCGGGCCTTCCTGCTCGTGGCGGATGTGGCCCTTCATTTCGAGGATGCGCAGCAGCGCGCGCACGGCCGAATAGCTGGGCGCATCGGGAAGGGCGGCCTGGATTTCCGCGGCCGAGGCCTTGCCTCTTGTGTAGAGCACGTCGAGCATCTGCCGCTCGCGGCGGCTGACGTCGAGATGGAGGGGAACGTCTGGGGACATGAACGGCTCAGGCTCGAAAGGTCGGGAAAACTGGACTCGAAAGGCTTAGACGAGAGCGGCGCCGGGAAAGTGCAGTGAAATTAGCACCATGCAGGAAAATTAGCATCTGAGGCATTAGGCGTCAAGCGGTTTCGAGGGATCGTGGGTCCTTCCGGTTTTGGCCCATCAGGGTCCAAACCACCGGCCGGCTGGTCTATGATTTCGGCTTCCCGGGCCAGAACTCACGAAGAGGACGAGATATGGACGCCCAGCCCAGCCGACGACAATTCATCGCCACCACCGCAGGGGTCGCAGCCGCCTTCACTGTCTTGCCGAGGCACGTCCTCGGCGGCCCTCGCTTCGTTGCTCCGAGCGACAAGGTGAACATCGCCATCATCGGCGTCGGCGGACAGGGTCTGCACAATTCGCGCGCGCTCTTCCAGGAAGACAACTGCCAGATCATCGCCATCGCCGATCCGGCGGAGGAATGGGACCTGTCGAAGTGGTACTACAAGGGCACGTCGGGACGCGGGCCCGCCAAAGCGCTCATCGAAAAGACGTACGCCGAGAAAACGCCCAACTTCAAATGCGCGGTGTACGAGGACTTCCGCGTGATGCTGGAGAAGGAGAAGGCGATCGACGCGGTCCTCATCGCGACCCCCGACCACCTGCATGCCTACGTGTCGATCCTCGCCATGAAGGCCGGCAAGCACGTGTATTGCGAGAAGCCGCTCACCCACAACATCCGCGAGGCGCGCCTCGTCGCGCGGGTCGCGAAGGAGACCGGCGTCGCGACGCAGATGGGCAATCAGGGCCGCTCGGGTGAAGGCCACCGGCTCACGGTCGAGTGGCTCAACGACGGCGTCGTCGGCGCGGTGCGCGAAGTCCACGCGTGGAGCGGCGTGCCGAAATCGCCGAATGGTCCGTTCGCGCCCCTGGGCCCTGCCGTGAAGCCGGCCGGCCTCAACTGGGACCTGTGGCTCGGGCCGCGAGCCGAGCGCCCGTACAACGGCGCCTTCGTCCCGGCGAGCTGGCGCTACTTCTGGGACTTCGGCAACGGCACGATGTGCGACATGAGCATCCATCACTTCGATCCGGCGTTCAACGCGCTGACGCTGGACGCGCCGGTCACGATCGAAGCGCGCGCGTCTCAGCGCGATGCCGAGTCCATTACCGGCAGCACGTTCGTCACCTATACCTTCGCCGCGCA
Source organism: Vicinamibacterales bacterium (assembly GCA_963840865.1). Classification (GTDB taxonomy): domain Bacteria; phylum Acidobacteriota; class Vicinamibacteria; order Vicinamibacterales; family Vicinamibacteraceae; genus CAWJAP01. The sequence goes on along the minus strand of CAWJAP010000028.1, from coordinate 1,104,535 downwards.
GGGAAACCGTGGACCGCTCACCGTTCACTGGTACGACAACGGCCTCCGGCCGCCGATACCGCTCGGCATCGATCCGGACGATCCACGACAGCGGCTCGGGGAGGGGCCCGACGGTCTGTTGATCGTGGGTGAGAAGGGATTCCTCACGTGTGCGGGGTGGTCAGGCATGCCCCGCCTGCTTCCCATGGCCTTGCACCAGTCGTATCAGCGGCCCGCCAAGACCATCCCGCGCGTCGCGGGCCACCATGCGGACTGGTTGCAGGCCTGCAAGGGCGGAAAGCCCGCCTGCAGCAACTTCGAGTACGGCGCCAGACTCACCGAGTTCGTGCTCCTGACCAACCTGTCACTCCGGACGGGCAAGGTGGTGAAGTGGGACCCGGAGGGGGTCAAGGCCTCGAACGTCCCCGAGGCGCAGGCCATCATCGATGGGACCTACCGAAAGGGCTGGGAATTGCCGGTGTGATCGACCGTGGCGTCGAGGCCGTGGCTACGGCGCCACGGCTTCGCGCCACACGCTCGGACCGGCTTCCGGTCTGACGTTCAAATCCGACGTGCCGAGCGACCATTCGGCGCGTCGGGCGCCGAAGAGCGTCGTGAACATGTGCGACAGCAGCTCGGGGCGCTGGCCGAGCAGATCGAAGAGATCCTCACTGCTGATTCTGAGCGCGCGACCCGGGCGCGTGACCGTCGCCGTGCGGCCGAGCGGCACCCCGGCGAAGGTCTCGAACACGCCGAGCGCATCGCCGCTGCCGACGACGACGGCTTCATCCTGACCGTCTGCCGAGATGGTGATTTCGCCGTCGAGCACGACGAGCATCGCCGGTGAAGCGCCGGGCAGCACCACCGTCTCGCCGGCCGTGAGCGTGTCTTCAGTGGCCACCGACGCCAGCGACACCCGTTCGTCGACCGGCACCTTCTTGAACAGCGACATGCGCTGCAGGGCGAGCAGGCGATCGATGGGCTTGCTTGCGCCGTCGGCGACCGGCTCGATCGCGACCTCTCCCTCACCGCGCACGACGAGACGATCGCGCTGGAACGCCGGATGGTCGAGCACCCATCGGAACAGCCCCTGCACGATGATCGGTGTTGTCGGCGAGCATCGACTTCGCTTCTTCGAGCGTCAGCTGCAGACAGATCGACGTGTCCACCGTGCGGGCGGTGTCACTGAGCCACCGGCCTTCGAGGACCTCTTCGACGCCGAGGGGTGCCGGCGGCGCCACCTCTCTCGACGGCCCCGGCATTTGTGGCCAGCCTGTACGCGGCCGTCGAGCAGCAGATAGAGGTCGCTCGGAACGCTGCCTTCCTGATAGATGGTCTGAGCCGGCTCGTACCGGACTTGCCGGCCCGCGCGCGCCATCCGGAACAGCTCGTCGACGCGTGACGTCGTGAAAGATCGGAATCTTCCGCAGTCGGTCGGCCATCTCCACGGCCGGCAGCGGCTCCAGCCACATCGAGCGCCGCCGATCCTCGGCGAGCCGCAAGCCCGCCAGCGCCCAGGACGCCGATTCGAAGACGTGCCAGTCGCGGACGTCGCGATGCGCGAGCACGTGCTCGACGTCGCCGACCAGGCCCTGCAGCTTGTTGCGGCCTACGAAGTCGATGGCCGCGGCCGACACGACCTCGTCCTCGTCGTTGATCAGCCGCAGCACCGTTTCCTCGACGTCGCGCTCGCGCGTCTTGCGCAGGATCACGTTGCCCTTGCGCACGCGTTCGGCGAGCGGAATGTCGTCGAGGATCGGCATCAGCCGCCGGCGGATGCTGACCGGTCGAGCAGGTTGTCGAGGTACTCCGAGCGCCGATGCCTTGGACCGGCCTTCGCCATGCTCGAGCGCCCAGCGGGCGGCGACGATGTCCCGCCAGGGATACAGCAGGCCGAGCAGCAGGAAGACGCGATTGCGCGACCGCGCAATCTTCTGTTCGAGCGCTTCGTCGAGCAGGCCCTCGCGCGGCAGCGCGCGCCTTCTCGAACAGGTTGTAGTGCAGCGACAGGTATTCGAAGTAGCGCGAGCCTTCGTTGAGCGCGATCTGCTTCGAGCGGCTGCGGGTCGAAGGTGAGTGCCGGGTACTCGACGGCGCAGGCGATCGATCGCGCTCACCAGCTTGAACCGCAAGAAGCCGTCCTGTTCGCCCGTGAGCGCGCGGACGAGGACGTCCATCGACTTCTGCGACGGAATGCGCGCCAGCGTCGCCGGAATGTGGCGCCGGACCCACATGTCCTCGTCCTTCGTCGGCAGGAAGATGCGCGAGCGCGTCGATGACCTCCTCGCCGTAGCCGACCAGCACCTCGCGCGCCGGCACCCTTCAGCCGCCGGTTGCGCAGCAGCGAGACGAGCGCCGGCACGAAGAGGAGGTCCGATGCCGGCCGCTCTGCCGAACGCTGCGCATCGCCTCCTCGGCGACGCGCGGATTCGGGTCGAGCAGCAGCGGCACCAGCAGGCCTGTCGAACCGCGGATCGGGTAATCTGCCGCAGCGCGATGGCCACTTCGCGCCGCGATCCGCTGCGCGACGCTGGATCGGTCGACGAGCCGCGCGAAGGTCGCTTCGGCGGCCTCGCGATCCTTGGCATCGGTGCTGCGCGCGAGCACTGACGGCAGCCGTGGCGGCGAGCCGCGGATTCGGCGTCGTCGAGATACGGCCGGACCAGCGCGGTCTCGCCTTCATCCCCGCCCGCCGTCAGCGCGCCGACGGCGGCGGCGCGCACGTCCGCGCTCTCGTCGTCGAGCATGCGGCGCACGTTCGGCCGCCACTTGGCGACGAGGTCGCGCGGGCCTGCCGCGAGCGCGCCGAGCGCGCGCGCACGAACCTTCGCCGACTCGTGATACAGCAGGAGCGGCGTGATCAGAGTCCGCTTGTCGAGCGACTCCAGCACGTCGATGGCGTAGAGCACCCGCTTCTCGTCCGGTTCGGCCAACTCGCCGACCAGCGTCTCGATCGTGGAGAGATCGGCTACGGGCAGGCGCAGAGCCGCCGGCTCGACCTCACGCCGCTCGATGCTGCTGGCGGAACGCGGCAATGTAGCCGCGCTTGGCGCGGATGGCCGTGAAGATCCACAGCCCGCAGACCACGAGGCTCGCGTAGCTCACCCGCTGCCAGTCCCAGTTGAGCCCCCATGGCGCGATGAGCACCAGGGCGGCCAGCGCGCCCACGCCCTTGGCGAGCCGGTCGACGGTCACGTCGACGAACGGCTTCGCGCGCTGTTTGAGATCGCTCGACAGCGGCAGGAAGAGGATCTCGCGAGTCGTCTTGTCCACCGTGTAGCGCAGCGAGGTGTCGAGGATCGCGCGCGAGCGCGGGAGCCCAGAGCACGGCGTTGGCGAGCATGATGGCCGCCGTCGTGCCGAGGCTGACCGGCAGGATCAGCAGCGCGAACCCGATGCCGAGCTGACGATGGATGCGGCTCGTCAGGAACATCTGGATGACGAAGCCCGCGATCGAAGTGTAGAGCTGCACCGTCCCGAGGAACTGGGACAGGCTATCGGTCTCCGAGCGGCCCTTGAACGCCTCGGCCGCCATGTTCAGCTGTTGCTCGATGAGATACGCGCCCATGGCGCCGAAGGCGATGACGAGCGCGATCACCTGCAGGTGCTTCGACGAGCGCAGCATGCGCAGCGCCTCGGAGCCGCCGACGCCCTTTTCCTCGCCGGTCGAGGCAATGCTCGCCAGCGAGAGCCGGCCGACGCGGCCCTGAACGGCGACCACAATCGCCGCACACGCCAGCAGGATGACCGCGCTCACGATCAGCAGATTGTTCGTGCCGATGCGTTTGACGAAGAACGTGAGGATCGAGGACCCGGCAATGCCTCCGAGGCTCGCTCCGGCTCCGATGAACCCGAAGAGGCGCTTGGCCTGCCGCGCGTCGTAAACCTCGTTGGCCAGCGTCCAGAACTGGCTGATGAGCAGGATGCCCATGATCAGCCCGAACAGATAGAAGCCGACAGCCGCGAGCCAGTGGCCGGTCTGGAACGCCAACCAGAAGGCGACGAGCAGCCCCGCCATGACACCCTGCGCCGTGGGGATCACCCACTTGGGCGGCAGGAGGCCGGCGGCGCGCGTGTACCCCTGCATGATGAGGCCGATGGCCAGGGCCGCGAGCAGCGGCACGTACGGGATGTTTTCGGCGCCGAGGCTGGAGATGAACTGCGATCGCGTGATCGGCTTGAGCACGTTGTAGGCCGTCATCGCCAGGAACGAGTACAAGAACATCAACAGGAGGGTGATGCTCTCGTGCTCGCTGCACCTCGACGATGGGGCGGAGTAGGCGCTGGATGATGCGGCCCATGGGGGCCTCATCGTATCAAAAGCGTTCACCCGAACGTCAGGCGAAACCTCACCAGGAGGCGTGGGGCTCGAGAGCCCATTCCGGCATCCGAAGGCGATTCTCGTGAATGCTCGGCGGGGCTGCAGCGCGCCCCCTGATGACATTAAACTTGGGCCGTGGCCGCCGCTCTCCGCCGGTTCTTCGACGTCCGACCCGGCGAGACCCGGCTCGTCGTCCTGACGCTGCTCTACGTGGCCCTCGCGGTCGCGTCCTTTCTCCTCGCGAAACCGATCCGCAACGGGCTGTTCCTGTCCCAGTACGGCGCCTACAAGCTGGTCTATGTGTATGTGGCGGTGCCACTCGTGTTGTCGCTGGCCATCCCGCTCTATACCCGAGTGGCCGCGCGGGTCGGCACGCGTCTCGTCCTCACCGGGTCGCTCGTGTTCTTCAGCCTGAACGTCCTGGCGTTCTGGTACCTGTTCACATTCGCCGAGGTGCCCGGCCTGGCCGCCATCTTCTATGTCTGGGTGAACTGCTTCGGCATCATCGCACCGGTCCAGGCCTGGACGTTTGCGAACACGCGCATTCGATGCGCGCCAGGCGCGGCGGCTGTTCGGGCTGATCGGCAGCGGCGCCAGTCCTCGGTGCGATCCTGGGCGGGTTCCTCGCGCGCGAGCTGGCGCGCCGGCTGGGCACGATCAACCTGCTGCTGGTGCTCGCCCTGCTCATCCTGCTGGCGGCCTGTGTCGTGAACCTGGCCTGGGCGCGCCGGCAGACACGCGTGGGAGGCTCGGCGGGACGAACACAGCCCATGTCGCTCGGCGAGGCCCTCGCGCTCGTCCGCGGGTCGTCCTATCTGACCCTCATCGCGGCACTCGTGTTCGTGGTGGCCATCGCGACGCAGTGGACGCAATTCCAGTTCAGCCTGGCCGCCGAGGTCCGGTACGCCGGCGATCCCGACCGGCTTACCCGCTTCTTCGGGACGTTCAATTTCTGGCTCGGGGTGGTGGCGTTCGCTATTCAGCTCTTCGCGACCGGCCCGGCGCTTCGGCGTTTCGGCGTCGGCACGACCATTCTGCTGCTGCCCGCGGCCCTCGCTGTCGGGTCGGTGTTGACCTTCATCGCCCCCCGGATGCTGTTCGTCGTCTTGACCAACGCGTTCGATCAGGCACTCCGGTTCTCGATCGACAAGGCCACCTTCGAGCTGCTGTATCTGCCCCTGCCGTCCCGGGTGAAAACCGCGGCGAAGGCGGTCATCGATCTCATCGTCAACCGCGTGGGCGACGGCGTTGGCGGCCTGCTGCTCGGCGTGGCGACTCGAGGGTTCAACCTCTGGTTCGTGTACATTCCGGGCGCCGGATTCGGACTGCGCGGGCTCGCGGGGATGACCGCCTTGCTGACGGGCGTCTGGCTCGTCATCGCCCTGGCGCTGCGCCGCGGCTACGTTCAGGCCATCACGGACAGCATTCAGCAGTACCGGCTCGACGTCGAGCGTGCGTCAGCGCCGGTGCTCGATCGATCGGCGGCCTCGGCGCTGGTCGGCACGCTGGAAGCCGCCGATCCCGAAACGGTCCTCTACGCGCTTCGCGCCTTCGAGCTCGAGCATCGGGGCGTGCCGCATCCAGCGGTGCGGGCGCTGCTGGGCCATGAGAGTGCCAAGGTGCGTGCGCGCGCGCTGGCGCTGCTGAACAGCACCGGCGATCGCAGCGTAATCGACAGGGTCGAGCCGCTGCTGCAGGACGAGGATCTCAACGTGCGGACGCGAGGCGCTGCTGTATCTCGCGTATCACGCGCGCATCGATCCGCTCGAGCGGATTCAGACACTCGGTGATTTCCCCGGCTACTCGATCCGCGCCGGGATGGTGGCGTTTCTCAGCCAGCCCGGCCGGCTGCAAAACATCGATGCCGCACGCGTGCTCCTCGACGGGATGGTGCACGAGAGCGGCGAGGCGGGAAAGCCCGCGCGGCTCGAAGCGGCGACGCTCCTCGCGTACCTCCCGAACGAGTTCGGTGCCGAGCTCGGGCGCCTCGTCGAAGACGAGGATCACGACGTCGCCCGGGCGGCGCTCGGGTCGCTCGCGGAGCTCGGGCGACGCGATCTCGCACACCTTGCCGTCGACCGCCTCGCCGACCCTGCGCTGGGCGAAGCGGCGCGTGAGGCGCTCGCGGCACTCGGCGCGGGCGTGCTGCCGGTGCTCGCCGTGGCGCTCGGCAGGTCGGACGTCCCGATCGAGCGGCGGCGTGCGATCCCGCCGATCGTGGCGCAGATCGGGACCGACGTCGGACAGCGGGTGCTCGTCGACAACCTGCTCCAGCAGGACGTCACACTGCGCATGCGCGTGATCGGTGCGCTCAACACGCTGCACAAGCTGCATCAGGACATCGACATCGATCGGCAGGCCGTCGAGATGGTGCTGATGGCCGAGATCATGGGCCACTACCGCTCGTACCAGATCCTCGGTTCGCTCGGTGATGCGCTGGGGGAGAACGAGCCCGTCGCGCTCGCGCTCCACGCGTCGATGCAGCAGGAGGTCGAGCGCATCTTCCGCCTGATGGGGCTGCGCTGGCCCGAGTTCGACATGCACAGCGCCTACATCGGCTTGACCTCGAGGAACCCGACGATCCGGGCGAACGCGCTCGAGTTCCTCGACAACACCCTCAAGCCGCAGGTACGCAGCCTGGTCGTCCCGCTGCTCGACGTGCAGGTGCCGATCGAGGAACGGGTGCGCCTGGCCGACCAGGTGCTCGGGACCTCGGTGGACACGCACGCGCAGGCCGTCGCCGCCCTGCTCGCAAGCGACGATTCGTGGCTCCGAACGTGCGGCGTCTACGCGGTGGGACTTCTCAGGATCGAGTCGCTCGCGCCGGAGCTCGATCGACTGACCGAGAGCGGCGATCCGCTGCTCGCCGAGACCGCGCGGGCGGCCAAGGCGCGCCTCGCGGGCGAGCCGGCGGCCGAGCCGCGCCATCAGCCAGAACCGTCACCAGCCTGGCCGGCTCAAGAAGGCATGGGGGTCGGATAACCGGGTGCGGAGAAAAACGAGGAAGGCACGTGGTGCACCCTGATTAGCGTGTCTGATCCCTGTGACCGCGGGCGGTCTCGCCGAGCGAGGCGTCGCGCGCCCGCTGGTCCTCTTCGATTACCTGCCGCAACGCGGCGACGACGTCCGGGTCGAAGTGCACCCCGGACTGGCTCTCGATTTCCCTCATCGCTTCCTCGACCGGCCACGGGTCTTTGTAGGGCCGCTGGTGGGTCAGGGCGTCGAACACGTCGGCCACCGCGACGATGCGGCTGACGAGCGGGATGTCTTCGCCCTTGAGGCCGGCCAGGTAGCCGTTTCCGTCCCAGCGCTCGTGGTGGGTCTGCGCAATCTGCTCCGCCATCTGGAGCAGCAGGTGCGAGCTGCCGGAGAGGATGCGCGCGCCCATGGTCGTGTGCGTCTTGATGACGTCGTACTCGTCCTCGGTCAGCTTGCCCAGCTTGAGCAGGATGTTGTCGGGCACGCCGATCTTGCCGATGTCATGCAGCGGCGCGGCGAGCCTCAGCGTGCGCGCCAGCGTCGACGGCAGCCCCAGGACCTCCGCGATCCGTGCGGAGATGGCGCCGACCCGCTGCGTGTGCTGCATCGTGTCGTCGTCGCGGAACTCCGCCGTGCGGCCCAGCCGCTCGAGGATCTCGAGCTGCGCCTCTTCGAGCTCGAGGCGCCGCTGCGCCACCTTGTCTTCGAGCACGTCGTTCTGCCGCTGCAGCGTCAGATACAGCGACCGGGCCTCGAGGAGGTTCTTGATGCGCAGGACGACCTCGAGCGGGTCGAAGGGCTTGCCCAGGAAGTCCTTGGCGCCGGCCGAGAGCGCGCGCTGCTTCGACGTCGGGCTCAGATCGCCGGTCAACACGAGCACCGGGACGTAGGCATCGGCGGGGACGTGGGCGTTGAGGCGCTCGAGCACGCCCAGCCCGTCGAGCTGCGGCATGTGCAGATCCAGCACGACCAGATCGGGCTTGTACTGGACGTACAGGTCGACCGCTTTGAGCGGATCGGTGGTGCTCACAAACGAGCCGTACCCCGCGTTGGTGAGGACGCGCTCGAGCAGACGCAGGTTGCTGTCCTGATCGTCGACGATCAGGATCGTGGCGGACCTGCCATTGTCGGTGTCGGCCATGGTTCCCGAACGAGCGTTGTCGATCCCGCGCATCGAGCGACCAGCAATTTGATAGAGACTGGTACAGACTACAGGCTACGGCCCCGTCAACGAACCCGTGCACCTGGCGCTCACCCCCCACCGGGCGGCTGCGGCGTGCCTCCGTTCGCGATCGTGGCCAGCGTGTTCCGGTCGATATTACCTCCGCTCATGACGCACACGACGGTCTGTCCCGCGAACGCGCCGGCCCGCTTGACCAGCGCGGCGAGCGATGCGGCGCCGGCGCCTTCGGCCAGGTTGTGCGCGGTGCCGAGGGCGAGCCGCACGCCAGCGGCCAGCTCGCCTTCCTCGAGCAGTACCACGTCGTTCAACCCCGACGAGAGGATCCGGAACGTCAGGTCGAAGGTCACCCGTGTCGCGATGCCTTCCGCGAAGGTGTGCATGCGCTCGTCCTGCACCGGTGCGCCGCTCCGCCAGGCTCGCGTGAACGCATCGGCGCCTGCCGCCTGCGCACCGACGATGCGGGCACGCAGATCGAACGCGTTGCGGACCGTGACGAGCCCGGCCGCGCCGCTTCCTCCGCCGATTGGAACGAAGACGGCGGCGGCTTCGGGCATGGCCTCGAAGATCTCGAGGGCATACGTGGCGACGCCGGCGATGAGCAGCGGCTCGTTCGCCGAGTGCACGTAGCGCACCTCGCCCCGCGAGGCCAGGCGCTCGACCTCTTCACGCGCCTCGTCGAAGTCGCGTCCGTGCTCGACGACCTCGGCGCCCCAGGCCCGCATGGCCGCGTTCTTCTCCGGGTTGTTGCCACGCGGTACGTAGACCCTGCACGGGACGCCCACCCGCTGGGCGGCAAAAGCAATCGACTGCCCGTGGTTGCCGGTCGAGGCCGTCACAATCGGCAGCAGCGGCCCCGCTTCGGCTTCCGCGATGAGCAGGTTCAACCCGCCGCGCACCTTGAAGGCACCGGTCGGGAGGTGATTCTCGTGCTTTATCCAGACGTCGCAGCCAACCGCCTCGGCGAGGAGCGGGTGTCGCTGCAACGGTGTCTCCGGCAGCAGCCCCTTGAGCCGCGCCCGGGCGCGGAGCACGTCACGCAGCGAGGGGGGTGTCATTCGACGGGATCCGCGGTGCGAGGGTCCGCGGCTGCCAGATCAGAGGTCGGCACGATCGAAGGTCCGGCATCTGGGGTGGACGTCCCCGCCGCCGGATCCGCAGGGCTCTCAGGCGAGTGGCGGTCGATCGATCCGCCGGACGGCTCGTCACTGGCTTCGAGGAGCCGAAGCCGCTGATAGAGATACGACGCCATCAACAGGAGCAGCCCCAGGCCGATCACGCTGAGCATGCGGTAGACGCGATCGAGGCGCGCGAGGTCGACGAAGAAGACCTTGGCCATCGTCACCGCGAAGACGGCGATGGCCAGGTAGCGGATCGGGCGATAGCGCCACCTGAGCCCGACGGCGACGAGCGCCACCGCATAGGCAGCCCACACGAGCGACAACGTGAGCTGATGGGCCAGCCGGGTCGACGCCGCGCTTCCCCCCGTTTCGCCGAGCGCCCACGCCCGCGCGGCGTAGAACGCCGCAATTTCCGACGAGAGCACGGCGAGCACCAGGAGATTCGCCACGACCACGAGCGTCGCGATGGTCGTGCCATGTGCGTCGGACGGCGAGGGCGCACGGCGATGCAGTGCCGCCGTGAGCAGCAGCATCGCGACCACGAACAGGGCCGTGAGCGTGCGCGGATTGAAGAACGGCCACGCGCTCACCGACGCCGGTGCCGCCAGCCGCTCGGCGGCGAGCAACGTCGCGACGAACCCCAGCGCCAGCCCGACGGCTCGCAGCCATCCGCGCCCGGTTCTGAGTCCCAGGTAGGCCAGACCCCCGGCTTCCGCAGCCAGCGCGACGATGAGCCACGGACCGCTGAACTTCAGCGCGACCGCGACGGTCGTGAGCGTGGCGGCGAGCGCGGTCGCGTGCAGGGCCGCTTCGGTGTGCCACCGCCGGCCGACGAAGGCCAGCGCACCATACAGCGCCGCCAGCATGATGATCAGCCTCGGCATTGCGACCAGCGCCCGCGGCGACACGAGCAACCACAGGCAGGCGAGCATCCACAGCGCATTGCCGTGGAGCAGCACGACCTCGACGGCCGGCAGGGTGGGCCGCTCGTCGTCGAGGGCCTGGATCTGCGCGATCAGGTGGACGCCGAAGATCGCGATCAGCGTGATCCACGCGCCCGGCAGCCACCCGGGCGAGACCCGGCCGGACGCAATGTCGAGGCACGGCACCGCCGCGCCGAACCAGACCAAAAGGCGGACCCACGGCAATCGCTGGTGCGCGCCGGCGATCGCGCCCACGACGCTGAACCCAATCAGGTAGACGAACAGTGCGCCGCGCTGCGCGCGAAGCACCGTGAGCGAGGCCACGTGGTAGAAGACCGGCGCGAGTCCGAGCGCCACCTGCGCGAGCGATGCCACCGGTCCCGTGGCGTGACGGCTCTCGTGGCGAACGCGAAGGAACAGGACCAGGAACGCGGTGAGAAAGAGCTCCGTGATCCAGTACTGCCGCGGATCGAAGCCCTTCTCGGCCCAGGCGAGCAGCGTGAATGCGGTCAGCAGGTAGCTGACCAGATTGAGCGCCGGCCATTCCCGTCGCCGGGCCAGATAGAGCGTCCCGCCGGCCAGGATCAGATCGTAGGTGAACAGCGTCACCTGAGAGCCCGTCTCGCCGCCGACGAGGAACGGGACCAGGAAGCCCACCGCAATCGACAGCATTGCGAGCGCCTGCGATCGCTGGCGGTCAGCCAGAAGCGCGCCGGCGACGGTCACCGCGATCATGGTGACGAATGCCGGGACGCGATCGATCAGCGCGTACCAGTGATATGCGGCGTAGATCGACAAGTACAACGTGCCGAGACCGCCCCCGACGAGCGCCTGCCCGAACTGCGGCAGCCCTCGGCTGGCGAATCGAAGGCCGGCAACGATGAGCCCCAGGCCTGCAGCCGCGCCGAGCACCACGCGAAGCGCCGGCGGGATCCACTCGTTCTCGAACGCGTACTTGATGAAGTAGCTCAGACCCAGAACCAGCGTCGCGGTGCCGAGATAGAGCAGCCAGCGCGATCCGATTTCCGTTTCGAGCGTTTCGTGATCATCCGGCGCCGCCTCGCTGCCGGACGCCGGGAGTGGCGCCACTGGCGGCGACTCCGGTTCCGGCATGCGTGCGGGCGGAAAGATCACCGGTGGGGCCGGAAGAGACGAGAGGGCCGGAATCGATGTGGCCGAGGAGGGGGCGGCGGTCGACGCGGCGGCAAGGTCGACTGCTGCTGCGGAGGGGTCGGGAGTCGGCATCGGACCACGGCGGCCGACTCCTGAGCCCTCAACTGGCTCCAGCGCCGCCAGCCGCTGCCGCAGCACCGCGATGTCGTCACGCAGGCGCCCGAGCATGCGCTCGGCGCCAAGCGCGCGGCGCAACGCCAGCAGCGCGACGATGAGCGAGACGACGACCCCGAGCTCCATCATGGCTCTGCCCGCGCCTCCAGGCCTCGTTCCGCCGGCGCCCCAAGGCTTTCGATGGCCGGAGATTCGGGCCACACAGGAAGCGGCGGCGCGACATACCCGGCGTGCGCCAGCGCCGACTGGAAGAACGACGTCGCCGACGCGTAGGTGAGCAGCTTCAGGAAGACGCGGCCGAGGATATACACGCTGCCGATGATGAGGCCCACTTTCGCCCAGGTCAGCGAGCTGCCCGCTCCTGGCGCCACGAGGGCGTATACGGCCACGAGGGCGACGAGCATCAGGCCGAGCAGAACGTAGAGCGACGCGAGCGACGAGGCAGATCGCCAGGCGAATCGCGCACCCGCCGCCAGCGCGAACACCACGCTCCGCCGATCCTCGACGATCATCCGCACCCGGGCGCAGTCGCCGACGATGGTGACGGCGGCGAAGAGGAGCAGTCCGACCAGGGTAAGCACCAGCGCCCACGCAAAGGCGGCGCGCTCGGATGCAAGGTCGCGCGTGGCCCATGCGTACATGAGGTTCGCGAGGAGGCCGTAGCCGCCCACAACTCCCCAGTAGATGACCAGCACGAGCACGTTCAATCGGATCAGGCGTGCGAACTTTTCGCCGCAGGCGCCGAAGAACCCGAAGGCGTGCAGCGGACGCATGCGGGCGAACCGGTCGATGATGCCGCCCGACAGGAACGTACCCACTACCCACCAGGCGAGCACGACAATCCAGGTCGCCGCGGACGCCGGTTGGGCCGGCTGGTCGGTGGCGGCCTGATCCACGAGATCGCTGGCATTGCGCAGCACGGCGGCGAAACCGGCCGTCGACGACGCCACATCGGAGGCGAGGCCTCGTGCCTGCTGGCGGAACTCGCCAAGCCAGTCGGCGTCGCCGCCACGGACCATCGACTCGGCGCGGGTGCTCGCCCCGACCTGGTCGGCGATCGACTCGTGGACCAGCCACGCTGCAGGTCCGGTGAGCGCGAGCAGCGTTGCGTAGACACCGGCGACGATGGCCGGTGCAGCGACGACGCGCGAAAGGCCGTCTCGTAGCGCGGCGAGCGGGGAGGATCGATTCGCCATGCGAAAGGTCGTGCCGCTCAGAAGGCGAACCCGAACGTCAACAGCCGGTCCTGGAGCCAGACCAGCCACGGGTACGACCACACGGCGGCGGCCTGCTCGTTCGCCGGCGAGCGCAGCCGCCCGTTGTTCGTCAAGTTCACGTCGAGCCGCAAGACGCGATCCGGATCGGCTTCCGCCGAGATCGCGGCCACCGGCCGGCGATACCGATACACGCGCCAGCGGTCGCGTCCGTCCCATTGCTCACGCACCCGCTCGCCGTTCGCGAACGATGTGACGACGGCGATGGGGAACACGGCTTCGCCGTACCGGCGCACCACGACCGCGGTCTCGAAAACACGCTCGCGATCGCCTGGTTTCGCCAGCGCCCGTCCGTCGTCACCGAGCCCTTCGACCTCGACCGGCTCGCTCGTGAAGCTCGAGATGCCGTAATCGAACACGTTGGAGCCGCGATAGACCTCATCGAAGAACCAGGTGAGGTCGCGCCCGCTCACCTCGTTGGCGGTCGCGAAAAAATCCTCCGGCGTGGGATGCCGGAACCGGAAGCGCTCGAAAAAAGTCGAGAGAATGCGCTGCAGCGTCGGCCAGCCGAGCATGCGTTCGAGCGTGTGCAGCCAGAGCGCGGTCTTGCTGTAGGTGATGGCAGCCCCGGTCGACGGGAAATAGCGCCACGACGCCTGGCTCTGCGGATCGGAATCGGCCGCCGGGCGATAGCTGGCCAGGCCGTCGGACGAGGCGCGTGTGAGCGGCAGGCTGCGATGGACCCAGGGAACGAAGGTGCCGAAGAATCGATCGCTCGCGTAGTGCGGTGAGAACCGCTCGGCAATCAGACGGGACGTCGAGAAGGTGTTGATCCCCTCGTCGAGCCACGCGTGGTCGAACTCGTTGTTGGCCACGAGCCCATACCAGAACTGGTGGCCGGCCTCGTGAATCGTCACGGCTTCGGGGTGCATGACGCCGGCCGGCGCGAGCCAGCGCGTGCCGGCCGTGAAGAGCGTCGGATACTCCATGCCCCCGGCGCGGCTCTGCCAGGCGGGATCGACAATCGTGACGTAGCCGTAGGGATAAGGCCCATACCACTCGCCGTAATAGCGCAGGGCGGCGCGCGTGGCTTCGAAGTGCCGGTCCTCCTGACCGGCGTGCTCGGGCATGAGGAGCAGGCGCATGTTCACTGCCGGCAGGGAGGCATGCTCGAACCGGGCGCGGTGCTCCACGAGATCGGGGCTCGTCACCCACGCGAAGTCGTGCACGTCGTCTGCGACGTAGCGAAGCGTCGCCAGCCCGCCGCGAACCTCGCGCGAGTGCTGCCGCCCGGTCGCGCCGACGGTCCAGCCGTCGGGTACCGTGATGCGCACATCGTAGGTGCCGTAATCGGCGTAGAACTCGGTTCCTGTATGGAACTGCCGGCTCACCCAGCCGCCGGGCTCGAGTACCGCCACTTTGGGGAACCACTGCGCGATGAAGTAGAAATCGTCGATCCGGCCGGTGCGCGCGACCGTGCGCGGAATTCGCGCGCGCCAGTCGATCGACAGATTGATCGTTTCGCCGGGGCCGATCGGCACCGGCAAGGGGACGGCCGCCATCGTCCGATCCTGGAGGTTGCCGTCGTCGGGCGCCACGAACTTGAGCGCGCCGGTGAGATCGATGGGCGGAGAGGCGCCCACGCCGAGGACGCGCAAGGCCGTCACGTCGATGGCACCCCGGTCGTCCGGCGGTAGAGCAGCCGGCGTGCCCGGCGGGGGCGCGAGCGCAAGCTCGCGGAGCCACGTCGAGTCGGTCCGGCGCCAGGCATTCCAGTAGAGATGCAGCCGCATCTCGCGCGTGGGGGTCGGCGTGGTGTTCCGCCACGTGACGACCGCACGGCCCGTCAACGTGCGCGCGGCCGGGTCGAGCGTGACGTCGATCGAGTAGCTCGCGTTGCGCGGCGAATTGGAAGCGTTGCCGGGGAGCAAGCCGGTGGCAGGTGCGGCCGTGATCGTCGGCCGCTGCACGTCGCCCCGCCGTTGCTGCGCGGTGGTTGCGGAGCCGTCGGCCACGAGCGCGAGCGCGACGAGCACCGCCAGGCGCGGCAGACGAACGTCGGCGTGGGACGCACCCATTGGACTGGTAGCTGATGCTACAACAAAGCGCCGGACCCGCCCGAGCGCCACCCTCGGCGACGCTGACAGTACTGCGCGCGTCGGGCGCATCGCCCGGGCGCACTCAGCCGGCCACCGTGGTCACGCTATAATGTGCGTTTTGCGTCGGTCCGCCGATGCCGGTCTTTCGCCATTCCCTTCATTTTCATTTCATACGGTCGGCGGCATTCAATCAGGAGTCATTGATGGCACTTCGTGTTCTTCATGTCGGGCTGGGTCCGATCGGCACGGCCGTCGTCCGGCAGATTGCCTCGCGCAAGGGCTTCATTGCCGTGGGCGCCGTGGACATCGATCCCGGCAAGGTTGGCAGAGATCTGGGTGAGGTTGCGGGCGTGGGCCGCACGCTGCGCGTGCCGGTCTCGCCCGATCTCGAGAAGACCATTCGCAAGACGAAGCCGGACGCCGTCGTGCTCTGCACGAGCTCGGCGCTCGAGAAGGTCGTTCCGCAGATCGAGTCGATCCTGAAGCACAAGACGCCGATCGTGTCGACGACCGAAGAGCTCTCCTATCCGTACTATTCGAACAAGCGGCTCGCGCGGCGCCTCGACAAGGCGGCCAAGCAGGCGGGTGTCGCCGTGCTCGGAACGGGCGTCAACCCCGGCTTCGTGATGGACGCGCTGCCGATCACGCTGACCGGCGTCTGCGAGCGCGTGGAGCGGGTGTTCGTCGATCGCGTACAGGACGCGCGCATCCGCCGGCTGCCGTTCCAGCAGAAGATCGGCTCGGGCCTGACGCCCGCCGACTTCCAGGCCAGAGTCGACGCGGGCACGGTGCGTCACGTCGGGCTGACCGAATCGGTCGCGATGATTGCCGACGCGCTCGGCTGGAAGCTCGATCGCATCACGGACGAGATCGCGCCCAAGATCGCCCGCAAGCCGGTCTCGAGCCAGTTCCTGACCGTAAAGGCCGGCCAGGTCTGCGGCCTCGTCCAGGACGGCGTTGGCTATCGCGACGGGAAGCCGGTCATCACGCTGCACATGGAGGCGTATCTCGGGGCGCCCGAATCCTACGACCGCGTTCGCATCGAAGGCTCGCCCGCGCTCGACATGAAGATTGCCGGCGGCGTGCATGGCGACGTGGCGACTGCCTCGATCACCGTCAACTCCATTCCCAAGGTCATCGAAGCGCCGGCTGGGCTCCATACGATGCGCAGTCTGCCGATTCCGTCGTTTGCCGGTAGGTAGCTGGTCGGTCCCCATTGGCATGAGACCCGAGGTCTGGCCTGGCACCCCTTACCCGCTCGGTGCCACGTTCGACGGTAAAGGCACGAATTTCTCGCTGTTCTCGGAAGTCGCCACGCGGGTCCAGCTCTGTCTGTTCGACGCGGGAGGGCCACGAGGTCTGCCTCGATCTGCCCGAAGTCGACGCGTTCTGCTGGCACGGCTACGTCCCCGGCGTGACGCCGGGCCAGCGTTACGGGTTCCGCGTGCACGGCCCGTGGGCGCCGGAGCACGGCCATCGCGTCAATCCGCGCGAAGCTGCTGCTCGACCCGTATGCGAAGGCGATCGACGGCGGCGTGCGCTGGAACGAAGCCGTGTTCGGCTATCGCTTCGGTTCCGGGGACGGTTTCCGCAACGATGCGGACAGTGCGCCGTACATCCCGAAGGCGGTCGTCGTCGATCCCGCCTATCGACTGGGCCGGAGACCGCCCGTCGCGGCGGCCACTGCACCAGAGCATCATCTACGAGCTGCACGTGAAGGGATTTACGGCGCGACATCCGGCGCTTCCGCCGGAGCTGAGGGGCACCTACGCCGGGCTCGCGCATCCCGCGGTCGTCGACCATCTGGTCAAGGCTCGGGGTCACCGCCGTCGAGCTGATGCCCGTGCACGCGTTCGTGCACGATTCGACGCTCGTCGAGCGCGGGCTGCGCAACTACTGGGGCTACAACTCGATCGGCTACTTCGCGCCGCACGACGAATACTCGTCGAGCGGTCAGGACGGCGAGCAGGTGCGCGAGTTCCGCGACATGGTCCGGACGCTGCACCGCGCCGGGGATCGAGGTCATCCTCGACGTCGTCTACAACCACACCGCCGAGGGCAATCATCTCGGGCCGACGCTCTCGTTCAAGGGCATCGACAACGCCGCCTACTATCGCCTCGTCGCCGATCGGCGCCGGTACTACATGGACTACACGGGCACGGGGAACACGCTCAACATGCGGCATCCCCACGTCCTGCAGCTCCTGATGGACTCGCTGCGCTACTGGGTGCTCGACATGCACGTCGACGGCTTCCGCTTCGATCTCGCGGCGACGCTCGCGCGCGAGCTCCATGCGGTCGATCGACTGTCGGCGTTCTTCGATCTCATCCAGCAGGACCCGGTTGTCTCGCAGGTGAAGCTGATCGCCGAGCCCTGGGACGTCGGCGAAGGCGGCTACCAGGTGGGCAACTTCCCGCCGCAGTGGTCCGAGTGGAACGGCAAGTACCGCGACACGGTCCGCGACTACTGGCGCGGGCAGGATCAGACGCTCGCCGAGTTCGCCTCGCGCTTCACGGGCAGCTCCGATCTCTACGAGTCGTCGGGGCGCCGGCCGCTCGCGAGCATCAACTTCGTCACCGCGCACGACGGGTTCACGCTGCGCGATCTCGTGTCCTACAACGAGAAGCACAACGAGGCGAACGGCGAGGAGTAACGCGCGACGGCGAGAGCCACAACCGATCGTGGAACATGGGAGCCGAGGGCGAGACCGACGATCAGGCGATTCTCGAGGCGCGCGCGCAGGCAGCAGCGGAACTTCCTCGCCACGCTGTTCCTGTCACAGGGCGTGCCGATGCTGCTGGCCGGCGACGAGATCGGGCGCACGCAGCGTGGCAACAACAACGCCTACTGTCAGGACAACGAGGTCTCGTGGGTCGACTGGGAGCACGTCGATCGCGACCTGCTCGCCTTCACCCGGCGCTTGATCCGCTTTCGCCGGGACCATCCCGTCTTCCAGCGGCGCCGCTGGTTCCAGGGCCACCCGCTCCACGGCTCCGGCGTCAGCGACATCGGCTGGTTCAGGCCCGACGGCGCTCGAGATGTCCGAGGAGGAGTGGGCCGTCGGCTTCGCCAAGTCGATTGGCGTGTTCCTCAACGGCAAGGCGATTCCGAGCCGCGGGTCCGCGCGGCGAGCGCATCGTCGACGACAGCTTCTACGTGATCTTCAACGCGCACCACGAGCGCTGGGGTTCACCATGCCGGGCCCGGCCTGGGGCCGCAGGGCCGAGGTCGTGCTCGACACGGGCGCGACGGCCGGGACCGGGTCCGAGCGGGCAGCGAGCTATCGCGCCGGTGAAGAAGTGCTGGTGCCCGGACGTTCGGTGAAGGTCATGAGGTATGTGAAATAGGGACCGGAGTTCCGAGCTTTCGCACGGCTACGCGCCGCAGGCGTGCCAGGCTGTGCCTACTCGGACCCTGCCGCTTCAATCAATCCTGTACACGCTCTCCGCAGTCGAGACGACAAAGCCTCCGCGAGGATGGAGGGCGACGCCGATCAGGCCAGGACCCGGGATGAGACAGTCCGGCTCGCTCTGGCCGGGCCGGAGACGATAGATCCCGCTCGCGCCGGCGAGCGCTTCGGCGACATAAACCGTGCCCTGCGTGTCGATCGCCAGTCCCTGCGGCCGCCCGAACGCGTGACAGACCACCGACACGTCGCCGTGCCGGCCGACCCGGTACAAGACGTCGCGCGTCGCCAGCGTCGGCGCGGTCGCGTACAGCGCGCCGTCCAGCGGATTCCACGCGAGGTGATAGGCCGCGACGCTGGACGGCAGCGAGGCGAACGCGATGGGGCCGCCGCGTCCGCCCGAGCCTGAAGATCGTGCCCGACCGATCGCCGACGTACAGCACGCCGTCGGCCGTGAACGTCAGTCCCATCGCCACGCCGAGATCGCTCGCGATGACTTCGGCCGTTGCCCTCCGCGTCGACGCGCAGACCGTGCCGTCGAAGCGGCTCGACACGTGCAGCCGGCCTTGTGGATCGAAGGCCATCGAGGTGGCGTTGGTGACGCCGGTGACGAACACCTCGCGCACGCCGTCGTCGGCCGCACGCGGTACATCGAGACCGCTCGACTGCTGCCCGCGCGCGCCGCTGTAGGTGACGTAGACCTGCCCCGTCGTGGTCGATGACCGGGCTGTCGACCTGTGGAGGCCGGTGGCGATCGCTGCGTCCGACGTCGAGGAACACGCGTGCTGCCCGGCGCGTCCTCGAGCGCGGACCGGCCGCGGTCCGCCTTCGATGCCCTCGGGCACGACCAGGATGAGACGCCTGCGGTCGAGGCGAACGCCACTCGGCGCCGGGTGCCGCCGATACGTGACGGCCGGCATGCCGGCCAGGCGGGAATCTCCAGGCCCGTGACGTCGAGGCGGACGCGCCCGCCCTCGCACCGCGCGGTGCGGGGTACAGACCGACGACGCGCGGGCCAGTGTCAGTGGCCACGGCAGCCTTCACTCGTCGTCCAGCTCGACGTTCCAGTAGAGATAGTCGCGCCAGCTTTCGGGCGTGGCCTGCAGCCCGATCGTGATCCGCAGCGCCGGCGCCTTGTCGGGGCGCCGCGGCATGGCGCACCAGCCGCATGCGCGCCTGCTCGGGCGTGCGCCCGCCCTTCTGCGGTTGCACGTGATGCAGCAGGTGACGATGTTCTCCCAATCCTTGCGGCCGCCATGCGCGACCGGCACGACGTGATCGAACGTGAGGTCGCAAGTGGGGAATACGTGGCCGCAGTACTGGCAGGCGTAATGGTCGCGCGCGTAGATGTTGGCGCGCGAGAAGGGCACATAGTCGAACCTGCGCCTGATCTTCACGCGCCGCAGCAGCCGGATGACCGACGGCAGACGGAAGGTGAACGACACCGCGCGGACTTCGCGGTCGTAGACCGAGATGACCTCGACCTTGCCCTGGACCCAGAGCGTCACGGCCTTCTGCCAGTGGACGATCTTGAGCGGCTCGTAGGTGGCGTTCAGAAGGAGCGTCTGCTCCATCGGTTTCCCAGTCTCGCTGGCACGATTTTTCCCATTGTCTCCGAACTGCTGGGATGTGTCAAGGTCCAGGCTCTGTAACAGACTGGTAAATAAGGGCTTACTGTTCTGCCCGTCTTGGCCTGGCGTGCACCGTGGGTGCCGGTAATCCACGCATGGCTTCTGCCACTTTGATGCCGGCCAGCATCGCCACCACGAACAGGCCTACAGATGAGGCGCCTGAGGCGAGTGATGTGATGGCGGGTCCCGGACAGACGCCCACGAGACCCCAGCCCACGCCGAACACGGCCGTACCGGCGATGAGCCGAAAATCGATCTCGGTTGCGCGAGGGAGGTGCAGCTTGCCGTCGATGAGCGGGCGGCCGCGCCGGACGGTCGCCAGATAGAACAGCCCAAACGTGCCGGCCGAGCCCGCCATGACGAGGAGCAGGGCCGGATTCCACGGGCCGGTGACGTCGAGAAACCCGATGACGACGTCCGGTCTCGTCATGCGCGACAGCACCAGGCCCGTCGCAAACAGCAACCCCGCGAGGAACGACACGATAAGCGTCATCATCAATGCCGCTACAGGACGTGCCGCGTCAGATAGACGACCACCATGGCCGTCAACACGAAGACGCCGCAGCCAACCATCGAGCGCGGCGAAAGGCGTCCGACACCGCAGACGCCGTGACCGCTCGTGCAGCCACCGCCGAAGCGCGCGCCCCATCCCACGAGAAAACCCGCGGCCGTGAGCAGCGGCCACGGCTGGTCGAAGCCGCCGACCGCATCGGGTGCGACTGCCGGCACAATCGAACCTCCCACAATGAGACCCGCCACGAACGCCGCCCGCCAGGCGGCCTCGCGCACCGGTGGCGAGATGGCGCCAGCCACGATTCCGGTGACGCCGCTCACGCGGCCGGTGACGAGCAGCAGCACACCGACGGCGGCACCGATGAGCACCCCGCCGGTGAGTGCGAGTGGAAGCGAGGGTTCGAGCGTCACGAGCGTCCCTCCAGTGGACGAGTGAAGATCTTACGCGCAGAAACCGACAAGAAACGATATGAGCGCGCGGCGGGTGTCCCTGTTGATCGGCTGCATGATCGCGGGGCTCATCGGCACCGGCTGCGCCAGCCGCGGCGCGGTCCCCGGCCGTTTCCGACACCGCGCGGTGAGAAGCCGCCTGCGCCGATCGCGGTGCCGTCGCCACTCCCATCCGTCGCCGCCGTGACCGTTCTGCAGACCGCAATGGCGCTACAGGGCGCGCCGTACCGCATCGGCGGCGGCGATCCCAGCGGATTCGACTGCAGCGGCTTCGTTCATTACGTCTTCTGGCAGCACGGCGTCGCACTGCCGCGCACGGTTACTGCGCTCGCAGGTGCCGGCGAGCAGGCCGAGGTCCTCGAGCCTGGTGATCTGGTCTTCTTCGCGATCGACCACGCGTCCATCTCACACGTCGGGATTGCGCTGGGATCGGGTCGCTTCGTCCACGCCCCGAGCTCGCGAGGTGTGGTCCGCATCGAATCGCTGACCGCGCCGTACTGGGCGACGCGCTATCGCACGGCGCGTCGAGTAATCACCACCAGCGCAACACACAGGGAGGGCGGGACTTCAGTCCCGCTGATCGCTGCCACAGGACCGTCGTTCATGGAGCCGGACCAGCCGATGGCCCTCGAAGACCCGGACCGGGCTTCGTCCGCGACGTCAGGCCGCTTCGCGACGACGGGTGATCCGGCGGGCGCCAGAGGCGTGAAAGGCGCGAAGCTCGAGGTCCGCTTCCGTGTACGCGCGAGGCTGTGAAGGCGCCCGAAGCGGCACGATGGCGGTCTCGGCTGGAATCGCGAGCTGCGGATCCAGGCGATCGAGATACACCTGAGGATACGAAGGGAAGTTCCTGAACGTGGTGCCCGCAACGCCGCCGTAGCGGGCGTGCAGCCCGGCGAAGTCGTATTTCAGGAACTCGTAGGTCTCGGGGTCGGGATTGGAAGCGAGATACGTCCCGACCATCTCCGCGACCTTCACGAAGAACTCCTGGCCGTGACAACTGCCAGAGCCGCGTTCGCTGTCGCCCGCCGTCAGGCGGATACCCGTGCAGGCGGGATCGAAATGGTAGAGCTCGTGCACGACGGTGTCGAGCTTGGCGACCCAGGCTTCGGCGCCCGGGTGAAAGCGCCGCTTGCGCGAGTGGCGGAGCGACTGGTCGCAGAACCGCGGCAGCGCGAAGGAGACCAGGTAGTCCAGCCGCCGCGACTCGATGACGACTTCGGGCGTGCGCGGAACGAACCACTCGGAGCGACGGGTGATCTCGCCGGTCGCTTGATCCCGCCAGAAGAAATACCCGGGGTCGGCCGAGGCGAGTCGAAGCGAATGGCAGGTCGCGTACGGACCCTCGGCGCGGCTGCGGCCGAAGCGGGCGAAGATGAGAAAGCTCGACGGATCGATGAAGGCAAGAGGATCCACGCGCGACACGATGTCGCATGCGAGATGAGAGAGCCGTTGGGTGTAGTCAATCATTGCGAGAAATGGGCCTTCACCCTACATCGGCACCATTTGTCTGAGCGTGAGCACTCTCTCGTGGCTGAGCTTGCGAAGTGGCCTCACCAGGACCTAACGACGAATCGGGGGTGGAGAGCACGGCCGGATCCGTCTCGGCTGGCGCCGGAGGCGAATCGATGGCGACCGGCGGCGCCGGCGTTGCCGTTCCGCGATGCATGCGGCCGAGGATCAACCGCTGACGCGCCAGCAGACGTCGCGGCGGAGCAGCGGGACTGTAAAGGCGGGGATTGATGATGGCGCCCGCGAGCAGCGCCGACTGCTCGGCGGTGAGCGCGGCAGCCGACGTGCCGAAGTACGTGCGCGCGGCCGCCTCCGCTCCGTACATGCCGTCGCCCCACTCGATCACATTGAGATAGATCTCGAGGATGCGCCGTTTCTCGAGCGCGCCCTCGAGCAGACGCGTGATGAGCAGCTCGCGAAACTTGCGGGCGGGATTCTTCGACGGCGAGAGATAGAGGTTCTTGGCGAGCTGCTGCGTGATGGTGCTCGCGCCGCGCGACAGCTCGAAGCGTTCGAGGTTCACTTCGATGGACTGGCGGATCTGCTCGAAGTCGAACCCTTCGTGACCGAAGAAGCCGCTGTCTTCCGCGACCAGCACCGCACGCTTCAAGTTGGACGAGATGCGCGGATAGGGCATCCACCGCTGCACGCGCTTGATCGGCTTGCCGTCGGCGTGCGCCTGACGCGCGCGCAACTCGATGAACGCCGTCGTTTCAGGCGCCGTCGATGCGAGCGGCCGCACGTCGGGCAGCGTCAGATACAGCGCCGAAAGGTAGACGTATACGAATGCGGCCGCCGCCACCGTGTATCGACCAGCACGGCGAATCGGTGACCGCGATGCGGGACGATGAATCGCTCCCGCATGCGAGTGTGCGCGAGGCGTAGTGCGACGGACCACTGTGCGCGACGCATACTAGCACCGTCGGGAAGGCTTTGAGGCTCTGAAATTTACGCCTATCTACTTTCACCCGACGAGCTACAAGAAGTCTTCCTCACGGCTGACCCTTTCATCCGACGAGCTGCAGGAAGTCCTCCTCACGGCTGACCTTTTGCTCTTCGCAATGTCGAGTCGGCTGGAACGAGGCTCGAGCGTAGCGCTCCGCCCGACGTCATCGCGTCGCGCCGGTTCACCACGATCTTGATCCGATCGCCCACACGTGGCTGCTCGTTCGCCGACAAGCCGTTGAGGATGGCGAGACGTTGCGGATCGAGGTTGCCGCCGCTCGGCCCTTTCGCAATGGATTGCCACGTCTCGCCGGATCGAACCGTGTAGAGTGCGATCGCGTTCGGCCGGATGTCACTGGCTTCGCCTGGGGACAGCTCGCGGAACGATCGCAGCGCGCGGGTGAAGTCGTCGTCGGCCCGCTCGTAGAGACCAGCCGGCGCGATGCCGGCGACGCGGAAGACGTTGCGGTCGAGGGCAATGTGCGCGACGCGTGCCGCGACGTCCCCGAGCTGCTGCATCCGGCCGGTGTAGGTGCCGACGAAAGCCGGCAGCCCGTTGATGGTGGTGACGCCGCCTTGCATCGGGCGAAGCCCTGCACGCGACATGTCGCGCATCGCGACGTCCTCGAGGTTCGAGCCCTGGGCCTGCACCAGATCGAGCAGCATGTAGACATCTGCATCGGGCGCTTTCGCGACCACGCGCTCCTTGCCGTTATCGATCTGCCAGCCTTCCGGAAACCTCAGCGCAAAGCGCAGCACGGGATGCAGCAGCTCGCTGCCCCGCACGACGCCTTCGCGGGGATCGTCGCCGAAGAGCATCCCGTCGATGCGACGCAGGTAGCCGTCACGATCGACGCGCTGCGCATCCGGGTAAGCCGCTTCGAGCTTGGCGATGGTGTCGCCGATCTGCCCGACGCGGACTTCGGGCTCGGGATGTGTGAGCAGATAGCCGGGGACGCCGCGCTTGCCGCGCTCCTCGCCGAGACGGCCCAGCGTCGACAACAAATCGCGCACGCCTTCGGGAGCCCACCCGTTGGTCGCCGCATAGGTTGCCCCGAGCCGATCCGATTCGAGCTCGTCGTCGCGGCCGTACTTCAAGAAGAGCAGGCTGAGACCGACGCCGGCCGCTTCGGTCGCCGGCCGTGCTTCGGGGAAGAAGATGGAGCCGAGCGTGAGCCCGAGCTGTGCGCCGGTGGCTTTCGAGTACTGCTGCGCCGCGTGTCGCGCCGTGACGTGACCAATCTCGTGTCCGAGCACGCCAGCGAGCTCGGCCTCGTCGTTCAAGTGTGCGAGCAGCCCGCGCGTCACGTAGACGTAGCCGCCCGGCAGCGCGAACGCGTTGACGACCGGAGAATCCACGACCGCGAACGTCCACGGGAGGTTAGGGCGCTCGGAGCGGCGAGCGAGCTGGCTCGCCACGTCGCTCACGTAGCGCTGGAGCTCGGCGTCGCGATACTCGCCGAGCTCGCGCCGCACCTGCGGATCCATCTCTTGCCCGATGGCGACCTCTTGAGATTCGCTCATCAGGTTGAACTCGCGCTTGCCCGTGACGGGATTCGTGGCACAAGACGAGCCGGCGACGAGGCCGAGCGCCAGGAGCGCGACCGCAGAGCGCCGCGTACGAGGCGGCCGAGTGGAGCACGTCATCACGAAGTAGCACTGGTGCAACCCACGTACCACTACGTGATCACGCGCACCGCCTGTCTATTTCCGCGATTTCGCGAAGGCTGGTGTTTCCGACTGCGTCAAACAGTGGACAGCGATGAGAGCGCGTCTCCCGCCGCGGCCGTGCCGGTCCCCGGCGGAACCGGATAGCCCTGCGCTCGCAGCGCGCGCTCGAGTGCGCTCAGGAATAGCAGGATCAGCTGGCTGCTCGAGCCGCTTCCCATCAACCCCACCCGCCAGATGCGGCCCGCGAGTGGTCCGAGACCAGCGCCGATCTCGAGATTGAACTGTTCCAGCAGATAGCGGCGCACGGCTGCCTCGTCGACGCCGTCGGGCACACATACGGCGTTCAACGACCAGAGCCGCTCGCTCTCGGGCGGCAGCAGCTCGAGGCCCATCGCGCCGAGACCGGCCGCGAGCACGAGGTGATGGCGGCGGTGACGGGCCCAGCGCGTTTCGAGACCTTCCTCCTCGAGAGCCACCAGCGCTTCGCGTAGCGCGTATACGAGTGGCGCCGCGATCGTGTGGTGGTACTGGCGGCCGACCCAGTAGCTCTCGATGAGACCCAGATCGAAATAGAAGCTCCGCGACTTCGCGCGCGCCCGCGCGCGCGCCGAGAACGCGATGGGTGCCATACCCGAGGGCGCGCCCAGCCCCTTCTGCGAACAGCTGTAGCACGCGTCGATCTGCCAGCCGGCGACATCCACGGGGTGCGCTCCGAGCGAGGTCACCGCGTCGACGATCAGCAGGGCGCCGGCCTCTCGCGCCACGTCCCCGATGGCTTCGACCGGGTTGAGCACGCCAGTCGACGTTTCCGCGTGCACCACGGCGACGATGTCGGCGGGGGCCTGCTTCAACGCACGGCGCACGAGCTCGGGGTCGGCGGCACGGCCCCACGGGACCTCGACGCGCCCGACGATGGCGCCGTAGCGCGCGCAGATGTCGGCCAGCCGATCGCCGAAATAGCCGGTGACGACGACGAGCACGTGCGTCCCTTCGCGAACCAGATTGGCGACCGCCGTCTCCATGCCTGCCGTGCCGGTGCCCGAGATGGCCAGGGTCAGCGCGTCGGGGCTCTGAAAGACACGTCCGAGCCGCGCCCGGGTGTCGTCGAGCAGCGTGACGAGCGCCGGGTCGAGATGGCTCAGGACCGGCGCCACCATGGCGCGCATCACGCGCGGCGAGACGGGGCTCGGGCCGGGACCGAGCAGGATGCGTTCGGCGTCGGGGAGCTGTGGTGTCGGCATCGTAGACCTCGACGCGTCGATCCGGGTGCGGCCGGAAGCGGGTGCGGAGCTGGAGCGTGGCGCTCGCGTGCGGGCTGCGTCGTCGCGCGACTTACGCCGCGGTCATGACGCTCTCGTAGAGCGCCGCAATCTTCTTGCGCACCTCGTCGCTCGCCGGGCGCAGGGGCATGCGAGGAATGCCGCCGCGGTAGCCGGCGATGTCCATCGCCGCTTTGAGTCCGGCGACGCCGTACTCGGTCGTCACGGCACGCGCGAGCGGCGTGATCGCGCGCTGGAGCGCGAGCGCGTCACCGTGGTTTCCAGCGCGGACGAGGGTGTGCAGCCGCACGCACAACTCCGGAATCACGTTCGCCACGGCCACCACGCCGCCGTCCGCCCCGAGGACCAGACTCGCGTAGAGGCTCGCAGCCGCACCCACCACGACGGTGAACTTCTCGGGTGTGCGCGACACGAGATCGGCGACGACCGCGACGTCGCCGCTCGACTCCTTGACGCCCACGATGTTGGGGTGCGCGGACAGCTGCTCGACGGCGCCGACCGGCAGCGTCACGCCCGTCGCGGCGGGAAAGTTGTAGAGCAGCACCGGAACGGGCGAATCGTCGGCGATCGCGCGATAGTGCGGAACGAGCGCGTCGGCGGTCATCTGCGATCGGAACACCGAGGGCGTCAACACGAGCACGGCGTCGGCGCCCGCAGCCGCGGCAGCCTGCGTGGCGAGCAGCGTGTGACGCGTCGACTGTGCGCCGGTGCCCACGATCAACAGCCGATCGGCGGGCACGGCCTGGCGCGCCGTCGACGTGACGCGCGCGAGCTCGTCGCGATCGACGAAAGGGGCTTCGCCGTTGCTGCCGAGCACGACGAGGCCGCGAAGCCCCGTGCGCATCAGCCGCGCGGCGTTGTCCGAGAGCGCGACCAGATCGATCTCTCCGCTCGTGGTGAAGGGTGTCGCGACCGGTGGAAGAATGCCGTCGAGATTCACTGAGTCATTCTATGCGGAAAGGGTCGCGCGACGTCCCGGTTGGGTGGCGAGGTTCACGCCCAGGACCACCAGCACGATCGCCGGGGCGGCGCTCAGCAGCCAGGGATAGTCGGCGATGGCGCGGATGTCGGCGGCCTCCTGGAGCAGCGTCCCCCAGCTGGGTTGACCGGCGCCGAATCCGAGCCCGGCAAACGACAGGGTCGCTTCGGCGAGTATGGCTGCCGGCAGCAGTTGCAGGCCTTGGGTGCGCAGGAAGCCGCCGGTCGCCGGAAGGAGGTGCCGCGCGACCAGCCGCAGCGGTCCGGCGCCGAGTGCACGCGCGGCCATCGCGTAGTCACGCGTTGCCTCGGCGACCACGACGGCACGGACGCCGCGCGCGACCCAGGGCCAGCCGAGCAGCGTCAGCACGACCGTGAGCAGCGCAAACACGGTGGGGGCGCCGATGGCATTCGGGAGCGTCGACCGCGCCGCGAGCACGACGTACAAGACTGGAAGGACCAGAACCAGTTCTGCCAGATGCATCAGCACCCGATCGACGATGCCCCCTGAATACGCGGCGATCGCGCCCACCGCCACTCCCAACAGCAGCGCCCCGGCAGATGCGATGACCGCCACCGCAAGCGAGACACGCGCGCCATATACCAGGCGCGACCAGACGTCGCGACCGAGTCGATCGGCGCCGAGCGGCAGCCAGGGCTCGGCGGCATTTTCGGTCGAGACGACGTGGACACCCGAGAAGAAGCGCAGTGTGACTCGACGCGTGGTGTCGGGCTCGTACCGGCGCTCCAGCGGATCGACCAGACGCAACGGGTAGACGAAGGGACGCTGCCAGGCGCCGGTCTCGTCGATGATGTGCGGCAACATCGGCGGTGCGAGCAGTCGATCGCGGAACTGCCGCTCCGGGTCGTTGGTCGCGAGCTGGGGCGCGAAAGCTGCTGCCGCCACCACCAGCGCGACGAGGGCCAGGCCGGCGATGCGGGTCACCCTCACTTGCCCGACTCCTCGAGACGGGGATCCAACCATCCCGCGGCGATCTCGCTCATCGTCGTCCACACGGCGAGCAGCACCACGGCCGCGGCCGCGCACCCGGCCGCCAGTGGCGCGTCGCGTGCGCTGAGCGCTTCGAACGTGAGCCGGCCCATCCCCGGCCACGCCGTCACGAGTTCGACGGCGAGCGATCCGCTCAGAAGACT
Source organism: Vicinamibacterales bacterium (assembly GCA_963840865.1). Lineage (GTDB taxonomy): Bacteria > Acidobacteriota > Vicinamibacteria > Vicinamibacterales > Vicinamibacteraceae > CAWJAP01. The sequence continues at coordinate 1,075,890 of CAWJAP010000028.1, read as the reverse complement.
TCCCGCGACCACGCCCGCGAAGGCGGCGACAGGACCCGCGGTGGGACGCCACATCGCCCGCCAGAGCAGACGCATCGGTGGCGCGCCCCGCGCAGCAGCCGCGACCACGTGATACTCGGCGCGGCCGGCGGCGACGGCCGCCGCCTGCACGCGTTCGAGCATGGCGCCGACCGGGAGGGCGAGCGCGATCGCCGGAACGACGAGATGCATGGCAATGTCCGCGGCGCGGCCGGTCATCGGGGTGGCCGCGTCGAGCCCCGCCGTCGTCATGCCCGCGGCGGGCAGCCAGCCGGTTCGGGCGGCAATGAGGGCCAGCGTGAGCGCCGTGACCAGCGGCGGCACCGAGACGATGACGAGCGAGAGCGTCGACGCGGTTACCGAGAGCCAGGGGAAGCGCCCGCTCCCCGCGAGCGCCCCCAATGGCAGGCCGACGAGCACGGCGAGCGCGAGCGCCGTTACGGCGAGGATCGCCGTGTTCGCGGCGCGGTACGCGACGAGCGGTGCGACCGGGCGCTGGTACCGCGTCGAGACGCCGAAGTCGAACCGCGCCGCGCGTCCGAGCCACTGCAGGTAACGCTCGGTCCAGCTCCGATCGAGTCCGCGCCGTGCGATCTCGCGCTCGAGCGCCGCGCCGCTGACGCCGCTCGCCCTGAGCTCCGCGAGCTCGTCGCCAGGCGTCAGGCTCGCGACGATCTCGAGAGCCGACGCGGCGGCCACGACGAAGACCACCAGAAGGCACGCACGAACGATCAGGAAGCGCAGCACGTGATCTCGAGCCGCCGGTGGCGGCGCCGAACGCTCAGCGCGCGGCGAGTGTATCAGCGCGCCAGAGGACGAGCGGGAAGATGACGCCCGGCTGGATGCCAGCCACGCGGGGCCCGGTGACGACGTTCACGGTCGGCGCCGCGAAGAAGATCGCCGGGATCTCCGTGGCGAAGAGACGTTGCACGTCGGCGAATCGCGCTTGCCTCGCCGCGAGATCGCTCGTCGACGTGATCTCGCGCATCAAGGCGTCGACCTGCCGTTCCCATGCGGTTCCCGGCGTCTTCTGGCGTGGATGCCAGATGTGGAAGTTGCCCGAGCTGAGCCAGTAGTCGAGATTCGCCGAAGGGTCGGTATCGCTGGTGCTCGCGCCGAAATACGCGGCGTCGTATTCGCCCTTCGTCAGGCGCGCGCCGAGAGCTCCTGCTTCGAGCGTCACGACGTCCACGGGGATGCCAATCACCTTCAGATCCGCCGCGAGCACGGCTGCCGCGCGCTCGCGCGCCGCATGGCCCTTCTGCGTGAGCAGCTCCACGCGCAGCGGCTACCCGTCGCGATTCTCGAGCGCGCCGTCCCCGTCGCGATCCATCAGGCCGACCTCGGCGAGCAGAGCCCGAGCCCGCGCAACGTCGTACGCATCGGTCGGCAGGTCCTTGACGTACCAGAGACGATTGCCCGGCGTGACCGGGCCGTCGAGCGGCTCGCCGGCGCCGAGCTAGCACGGTATCGACGAACGCGCGGCGATCGACCGCGAGCGACAGCGGCGCGGCGGAAGCGGACGTCGAGCCAGGGACGCCGGCGCCGTGGCCCGCGCCGGCGCCAGATTGAACCAGAGCGAGTCGGCATCGAGCGCGACGCCGAGCTCGGTGAGCTGGCGCGGCCCGCCTGCGCGAGCCGGCGCACCGCCGCCAGATCCTCCGGCCGCACCTCGCCGTTCATCAGGTCGATCTCGCCGGCCTCGAGCGCGAGCAGTTCCGCTCTGGGTCGGGCATGACGCGCAGCGTGATCCGATCGAGGCGCGGCAACGTCGGTCGCCGCCGCCGCGGCGCGCCAGTAGCGCGGATTGCGCACCAGCTCGATCCGCTGCCCGGCGGTGTAGCTCTCGACCACGAACGGGCCGAGGCCGGCCAGCTCCGCGGCGGCGTCGCCGGCGCCCACGTCTCGCGCAGCTTCCCGGCGTCGAGCGCGGTCTTCAGCTTGTGCGCCGGCAGGATCGGCAGGCTGTTCAGCGACCGCAGCGCCGGGACCGTGCGGCGCAGGCAGGGTGATGACCACGCGTGTGGGCGTCGGCGGCGCGCACCTCGAACGGCTTGCCGTCGACGGCAGCAGACTCGGCGAGCGGGCTTGCCGGCCTTCGGGTCGTAGACCGCGGCGAACGTGAACACCACATCGTCGGCCGTGAACGGCGCGCCGTCGGAGAAGACGACGTCGCGCCGAAGCGTCAGGGTGTAGGTCCGCCGATCCGGCGAGCGACCGTCCATCGTTCGGCGAGCGCGGGCTCGATCTCCTGCGTTGCATGGTTCAGCTGAACGAGCTCGCGTGAATCAGCTGCGAGAACGAGCAGCGAGCGCGCGATCGCGGCGACGAGGCGGTTGAAGCTGCGAGGCTCGGCGCGGATGGCCGCGACGAGCCGGTCGGAGCGCGTGTCAGGCGGGCGCGTCCGGCGGTGCACCGCGTCCGGGGCGATCGCCAGCACCAGAGCGGCCCACCGAGCACGACAAGCGCGAGCGAGACGAGGCGTCCGGAGCGGCTCATAGGGCGATTCGTAGCTCATCGGGATGAGCCCTGGGTCAGAGCTGGCCAGGCTGGCTCGCGCTGGCGTCGCGCTTGCGCCACAGCGATAAACACGCTCTGATTCAGTAGTTTGTCAGATATACCAGATTGCCGAGTGGTCGTCCTGGTGAGACGGGGTTGTCAGACGTTACCCATGCGGCCTCGGCTGGCTCGGCGCCACGATTTGGTTATCGGTCGATCAGATTCGAACTTCCGTGTGCGCGGTGGCTCGGCCATTGCGTGCGTTTTCCGCAAGCGCTTGCAGAAAATGCCCACGTGAAATCGGGCCGTCGTTGCAGTTTCTGCAATCTGGCATAAGTCCTGCTCTTCGGACCGGCCGTCGCGAGTCGCCTCCCCAAGCACTCCGCCGCACGGTTCCTCGGAAAAAGCTTATGTCTTTCGCAGAACACACCAACGGTCGTCTGTCTGGCGTTGCGCTTGCGTGGAAAGAAGGCCGCACGCGCGCCTGCGTCGTCCTCATGCTCCTCGTGTGGGTGCTGTGGGCGATGGTCGGCAACGCCGTGGCGCAGCCGGCGGCCGGCGGCCGGACGGCGCGAGTGGCCGCGGACCTCTCGGCGCGCGTGTCGCGCGGCGAAACGGCGCAGGTGATTCTGCGGGGCACGCCCGATGAGGTGCGCGCGCTCGCGGCGCGGCACGGGCTGCGGGTGACGAAGACGCTGCGGTCGGGCGCGGTGGCGACGGTGGATCGCGCGGCGCTGGCGTCGCTCTCGAGCGACCCGGCGGTGCCGGCGGTGGCCGAGGATCGGCCGGTCTATCCGACGATGGCGGTGACGACCGAGGCGACGGGCGTCAAACAGGTGTGGGCCGGGCTCGACGGAGTTGGCCGCTACACGGGGCGCGGCATTGGCGTGGCGGTCATTGATTCGGGCGTGACCGAGCATGGCGACCTCGGCGGCCACATCGCGGCGCACGTCGACTTCACCTCGGCCGCTGGGTTCGGTCGCGACTTCTACGGCCACGGGACGCACATTGCCGGCATCATCGCCGGCTCGAATCGGGCGGTGAGCGGGTTCCAGGGGATGGCGCCGGGCGCGCACCTCATCAACCTGCGGGTGCTGGACAGGGACGGCGCGGGCCAGTCGAGCGACGTGCTCGAGGCCATCGACTGGGCGATCGAGAACCGGGCGAAGTTCAACATCCGCGTGCTGAACGTTTCTCTGGGACATCCGGCGATCGAGCACGCGGCCGACGATCCGCTGGTGCAGGCGGTGGAGCGGGCGATCGTCGGCGGGCATCGTGGTGATTTGCTCGGCGGGCAACTTCGGCAAGACGCCGGACGGGCAGCCGGTGATTGGCGCGATCAACTCGCCGGGCAACGCGCCGAGCGTGATCACGGTGGGCGCGCTCAACACGAAGGGGACGCCGCAGCGGTCCGACGATGAGGTGGCGACCTACAGCTCGCGCGGTCCGACGTATGGCGACGGGCTGATCAAGCCGGATCTGGTGGCGCCGGGGAACAAGGTGACGTCGCTGGCGTCGCCGGGCTCGACGCTGTGGCGGAAGTATCCGACGCTGCGGTCGGGCGGGGGGCTCGGCGAGTATCTGACGCTGAGCGGCACGAGCCAGGCGGCGGCGGTGGTGGCGGGTGCGGCGGCGCTGGTGCTCGAGGCGAACCCGAAGATGACGCCGGTGCAGGTGAAGTTCGCGCTGCAGGCGACGGCGAGCTTCATGCCGCAGGCGGGGCATCATCGCGTCGGGCGCGGGGAGCCTGAACGCGGCGGCGGCGGTGAAGATGGCGCGTCGGGCCGGGCGCGCGCAAGACGACGCTGACCATTGGCGGCGAGCCGGTGACCAGCGGCAGCGTGGCGTTCGAGAACGCCTATGCGGACGGCGTGAGGTCCAACACGATCATGGGGCGACACCATCGTGTGGGGTGACACCATCGTGTGGGGTGACACCATCGTGTGGGGTGACACCATCGTGTGGGGTGACACCATCGTGTGGGGCGACACCATCGTGTGGGGCGACACCATCGTCTGGGGTGACACCATCGTGTGGGGAGACACTGACCGTGTGGGGCTGACACCATCGTCTGGGGGACACGATCATTTGGGGTGACAATTGTCTGAGGATTGTGTGAGGCCTGATTCTAAGAGTGGACCATGGACTGCATCATCATCTGGGCCGACTGAAGGGAAGACGGCAGTCCATGGGCGCTGACGATGCCGCCGGCCTGCGGTTCACAGCCGAACTGGCCGCAAGCTCGTGCGGAGCGCCCTAGCATGAAGCGGCTAGCAATTCCGGACATCGAGACCATGTCGGCATCGTGGGAAGGGTTACGTTTGGCTCGTCATCTTGGCAGGCTGTGCCGCCGTGGGGCAGTCTGTCTCAGCTTGTCCGCTTTCCGCCGTAGCCAGTGGCTGATCATCGCGCTGCTGACGCTTGTTAGCGGTTCGGCGACGGTCAAGCTCCCGGCGATATCCGCTCACATTTCCGTTTCTGAGACGTTCCTCTTTAGCGCGGTTATCCTATTTGGACCGTCAGCGGGTGTGGCGACTGTAATTCTTGATGCCCTCATCATCACCTTCGTCAAGATCGGCGCCGGCAGCGCAGTCTGAGCAGATCCTCTTTAATCTTTCAGCGCCTGCCTTTTCGATGTGGGTTGGCGCACACCTCTACTACGTCACCGCGGGGTCCCTCCGCTCGACAACTTCCTCCGTGGAGAACGGTGAACATCGGCACTCTGATTGTGCCGCTGTTGGTGTTTGCGGTTGTTTACTTTTGTCTGAATAGCGGCCTTGTGGCTTGTGCTGTTGCCTTCGCGCGCCGCAGCGCCTTCTTGACATTTGGCGTAAGCATTTCCTCTGGCTTTCGCTGAATTTCTTTGGCGGCGCCTCTGTCGCAGCGCTTCTCGTTGTCTACACGCGCCGATTCGACTGGACCTTTTTCGGCGTCACGATGCCGCTTCTCTTGGTGCTCTATCTGACGTTCCGGGCGTCGATGGCGAGAGTCGCGGATGCAACGAAGCACCTCGAGGAGCTCAACGCCCTCTATTTAGCGACAGTTCAAACTCTCGCCGCGGCCATCGACGCAAAAGACCAAGTCACTCATGGCCACATTCGCCGCGTTCAGAAATACGCTGTTGATCTAGCGCGCCGATCGGCGTTCGCGACGAACTGCAGTTCGCGCCATTCAAGCAGCTGCCGTGCTGCATGACACCGGAAAAATCGCAGTCCCGGAGGCGATTCTGAACAAGCCCGGCCCTCTTGAGACAGACGAATTCGCGATCATGAAGCAGCATGCTGCAGTTGGGGCGGACATCATTTCGTCGATCAATTTTCCGTATCCGGTTGAGCCAATCGTCAGGTATCACCATGAGAACTGGGATGGCACTGGCTATCCGACGGTCTGGCGGGACCGAGATACCTATCGGCGCAAGGATCCTCGCTGTTGTCGACTGCTTCGACGCGCTTACGTCCGATCGGCCCTATCGAGGGCGAATGAGCGACGCTGACGCGCTAGCGATTATGTCGAACGTCGTGGGAAGATGTACGACCCTCTTGTCGTTGACGCCGTTCTTGCGGATCTACAACGCTCTCCGTCCGAGGAACCACTCGCAGAACCGTTCAACTTCAGATCTTCGCCGGATGCCAGCCCGTCCTTCTACGCGGGGCCACAGCCCCGGCCCTGAGCTTAACGCGAAACTTGACTTGGGCCGCTCATGAGAACCCCATATCCTGCCATACAGTGAAGGATTACATGACGCGCGGCCTCTATTCTGAAGCGTTACGTAACTTTTAACACCTCGCCTCGATTCTAAGGATGCCACCCATCAGTCTCGTTTATGGCGAGCTGCTATTTCGAGCAGGTCGGGCTAGAAGAGGCCTGTGATGCCGTTAGACCAGCGCGTTAAAGGCTGGCCGGTCGGACCTCGACTTGAGGGCAACGTGCCTAGAGGTAGCATGGCCTAATTGCCGAGGACGAAGAGGAATATTCCTGGCTTTGACATCTTTCCGCGAGGCCCATAGGGCTGCGGAGGTCGCAAAGGAGCGAAGGACTAATGTATGCCGTGTTCAGTTGACGATGCTACCGACGCTTTTGGATAGCAAGGCGTTCAAGGGTGTGCGGCTTAACGGCGCTTGAAGTACGGCAACGTGTGCTACGAACCGGCGACCCCGGCTTCTGGCGACGCTGCACCTTCGCTTTGGTCAACTGGAAGCGCGGCGGGCTAACTGGCAATTGGCAGAAAGGCATTTGGATGGGGCTGCGTCTGCTGGAGACTGCTCGCCAAACGTTACATCGAAGGACTTGTGCGTAACGTCGTTCGGTCAGTTGTCTTTGGGCTCGGCGATAGACTCGATGACGCAATTAAAGAAGCGCACGGAAGCGCTGCGCATCGGCGAGGATACCGACGCACGAAGCGTTCGCATCGCCGCACACGGAAACTTAGCACAACTGAACTGCTTAAAGGGTGACCTAACGCTGCCGAGAAACACCTTCGTAGCATGTTTCGACGGAGCTGAGGGGTCACAGGCCTGGCGCTGTCTTCTTGACACTGGGGCGCAACTTGATTTGTTCAGAGGTGATTTAGCAAGCTGCCGAGAGCCAAACTGAATCAGATTTGGCCGGGCAGGGGGCCCCATGCGGCGGAGCCGACTTGGCCCGATATCGAGATCAATCTGACCAGAATTCAATTGTTGCACCGATTGGGCCGCTTGAGGATGCAGCCGTACTTGCGAATCGCGCTGCACAGCTTGCGCATGAGCGTGCCGATGGCTTCCTGGAGCCTAGCTTTCTTTTGAGAACGCCGAACTGTTGGTGGATTTGGGCCGCAAGGATGAGGCCTTACACCTTATCGGTTCTCCAGCGATCTGCAGGCGCAACATTGGACTCGCGGAATTGGCGACGGCGAGCGAGTACGAAGCCGAGTCTTGCAGCTTTTGGATTTGAGGCCGAGTCCGGGGCCGCAGCGAGACGGGCGGACGAGTCGATGCGCCCTGGACGCGTAACTGATGGAGTTGCCGACCTCCCCGACGGCGGGCTTGATAATGAAACGCGGCCCAGCGCCCTTCGATTCACCGAAGTCGAATCGCTCGCTCGCTGTGTGGATTTGCGGTTCGACCGGACCTGCTAGGGGCTGAGATTTCGGCTCTTGTTGAATCTGTCGGAGTTGCAACGCGCTGTTGGGTAGTGAAAGGCCGATTGAATCTGAATCGTCGGATGGGAGCTCGAAAGTTGGACGGCAGCCGATACGAGAGTCGTCGTCGATCTCGGAAGCTATCACGGCGAGGTATTTGAGTTCAGCATTCAGCCTAAGCCAACAGTCGATGCGAAGAGCTTGTTGCCGCAGCCGTTCAGATTGTAGAGGCCGCTGCGCAACTCGAGAGACTGAAGGGAGACGAGGATCTCGGCACTCATTTTGGCCGGTCGAGCAAGGCCTGATGCTCGAGGGAAACGTCTTTGTTGCGCCGCGGATGCGAGAACTTCACGCATTAAGTCGCCGGATTGGGAGCTCGAATCTCCCAGTGCTGATCACCGGTGAAACCGGCGCAGGCAAAGAAGTCCTCGCGCGCGAAGTCCACCAGGCGTCTCCAGCGCCCGCAAGCCGTTCTCCGTCTTCGTCTGCTCCGCCGTGCCGCGCGACATGCTCGACAGCCACCTGTTCGGGCACCGCCGCGGCGCGTTCACCGGCGCCATCGACAACTTTCCGGGATCCTGCGAGCCAACGACGGCGGCACGCTCCTGCTCGACGAGATCGGTGAGGTCAGCCTCGACCAGCAGGTCAAGCTCCTCCGCTTTCTCGAGACCGGCGAAGTCCACCCGCTCGGCGAGACCAAGCCGGTCAAGGTCGACGTTCGCGTCATCGCCGCTACCAACCGGCCCCTCGAAAAGCTCATCGCCGAAGGACGGTTCCGCGAAGACCTCTATTACCGCCTGAACGTCGTCCGCTTCCTCGTCCCGCCGCTTCGCGAGCGCCGCGAGGAGATTCTCCCGTTCTTCGAGCACTTCCTCACCCGCGAATGCTCGAATGCCGCTCGCCCGGTGCCGCCGCTCTCGGACGCCGCGGTCGAACACCTGCTCCTGTATCGCTGGCCCGGCAACGTCCGCCAGCTCTACAACGAGGTCCGCCGCATCCTGTCGGTCCTGCCCGTCGGTCAGGACATCACGCCGGAGGGGCTCGCGCAGAAATCGTCGAGGAACGACGGTCGGCCATCGCTGCGGCGATAGCGGCCGAACCACACCAGGTCCTCATCCGCACGAATCAGCCGCTCCAGGCCGCCATCCACGACCTCGAGCGCCTGATGATTACCCGTGCCCTCAAGCAGTGCCGCGACCTCGAAACAGCCGCCCAGAGCCTGGACATCACCCGGAAAGGGCTCTTCCTCAAGCGCCAGCGGCTGGGCCTCGACGTGACCGCCCGCGACGGCGCCCCGCCTGCCGCCTCGCCCGCCGGCGCACCTCGAAACGCTCCGCCCGCCGGGAATCCGCGCCGAACGCCCACCTGCGGGTAAAATGAGGATTCGGATCCGGCCCGGAGGCTCCACCATCCGGCCGTGGTCCACGCGAGCGGCCAACGCCCGTCGTGCCCGCCGGTTCGCCAAGGCATGATCGGCGGCGCACGCCGCTCGCGCGACCTACTGCGAAGCACGCACCTTCGATCGCCCCGCACATGCACGATTGGATTGCCGTCCGCGGCGCGCGCGTTCACAACCTCAAGAACATCGACGTCGACATCCCGCGCGACCGCCTGGTGTCATCACGGGCCTCTCCGGGTCGGGCAAGTCGTCGCTCGCCTTCGACACGGTCTACGCCGAGGGGCAGCGCCGCTACGTCGAGTCGCTGTCGGCCTATGCGCGGCAGTTCCTCGAGCAGATGGAGAAGCCGGACGTCGACCTGATCGACGGGCTGTCGCCCGCCATCGCCATCGAGCAGAAGACGACGGCCACCAACCCCCGCTCGACGGTCGGCACGGTCACCGAAATCTACGACTACCTCCGCCTGCTGTTCGCGAACCTGGGCACGCCCCACTGCCACTCGTGCGGCCAGGCGATCGCGTCGCAGTCGCTCGAGCGCATCCTCGATCTGGTGCATGCTCTATCCGCCGGACGAGCGCATCAACGTGCTCGCGCCCGATCGTCCGCGGCCGCAAGGGCGAGTTCAAGAAGGAGCTCGCCGCGCTGCGCGCGAAGGGCTTCACCCGCGCGCGCGTCGACGGGCAGATCTCGATCGCTCGAGGACGAGATCTCGCTCGATCGGCGGCGCAACCACACGATCGAGGTGCTCGTCGATCGCCTGATCGTGAAGCCGGGCCTCGAGCGCCGGCTCACCGACTCGATTGCCATCGCCCTCGAGCTCGCCAACGACATCCTCGTCATCAACACGCTCGACGGCGGCGATCGCCTGTTCTCGCGGCGGCTGGCGTGCACGACCTGCGGCGTCAGCATTCCCGAGATGTCGCCGCGCGCCTTCTCGTTCAACTCGCCGCACGGCGCCTGTCCGACGCTGCCAGGGGCTCGGCGCCACCTGGGATTTCGATCCGGGGCGCGTCGTGCCCGGACGAGAGTCGCTGACGCTCGCGGAGGGCGCGATCGCGCCGTGGGCGCCGCGGCGACAAGGCGCTCGTCGCCGACGCGCTCGCGCGATTGTCCGAGCGCTACGGCATCACCCTCGACGTGCCGTTCCGCAAGCTGCCGAAGAAGCAGCGCGACCTGCTGCTCTACGGCGCCGGCGCGCCGCGGCAGCGGAACCGGTCGCAACGTCGGACCGACGAGCGCCGAGCCCTCGGGCGGCAAGACGGTCAAGAGCGCACGGCAGAAGGGCGATCCCTTCGGCGAAGGCTTCGAAGGGCTGCTTCCCAACCTGCGCCGCCGCTTCGACGCCGGCACGTGGAGCGACCGCGAGCTGCTCGACCCGTATCGCGCGCTTGGCACGTGCCCCGAGTGTCATGGCGACCGGCTCCGGCCCGAGAGCCGCGCCGTCCGGGTCAAGGGCCGCACGATCGACGGACTACGTGTCGCTGCCGATCTCCGAAGCGCTGCGCGTCTTCGAGAGCTTCCAGTTCACGGAGCGCGAGAACCTGATCGCCGGCCGCCTGCTGCGCGAAATCGCCGACCGTCTCCGCTTCCTCGACGATGTCGGGCGTGGGCTATCTGACGCTGGGCCGCAGTGCCGCGACGCTGTCGGGCGGTGAAGGGCAGCGCATCCGGCTCGCGACCCAGATTGGCGCCAACCTGACGGGCGTCCTGTACGTGCTCGACGAGCCGTCGATCGGCCTGCACCAGCGCGACAACCGCCGCCTGCTCGCCACCCTCTGCCGGCTTCGCGATCAGGGCAACAGCGTGATCGTCGTCGAGCACGACGAGGAGACGATCCGGACGGCCGACTATCTCGTCGATCTCGGGCCCGGCGCCGGCGAGCACGGCGGACAGCTGATCTTCCAGGGCCGCCGGGCCCGATGGCCGGGTCTTCGCTCTCCGGTCAGCGCCGCCAGAGCGATCGCACGCGGACGTGCGGCAGCGTCGTCCCCGCTGACCGGCGCGATCCTCGATCAGCCCGAGGCGACCGCAGAGCGCGACCTGTGTCTCTACGGCGCCTACGCCGCGCGCCGCAGCCGCGGCCCGGCGGCTCAACGCGCGGAGCACTCAAGGTCGTCGGCGCGCGGGCCAACAATCTGAAGAACATCGATGTCGCGTTCCCGCTCGGTCTGCTCATCGCCGTGACCGGCGTCAGCGGCTCGGGCAAGTCCACGCTCGTCAACGAGATTCTCTACAAGCGTCTCGCGCGCGACCTCTATCGGGCCCTCGACGAGCCCGGCGCGCACGATCGCGTCGAGGGCCTCGAGCTGATCGACAAGGTGATCCAGATCGATCAGTCGCCGATCGGGCGCACGCCGCGATCGAATCCCGGCGACCTACATCGGCCTGTTCACGTTCATCCGCGATCTCTTCGCGATGCTGCCCGAGTCGCGCGCGCGCGGCTTCAAGCCGGGCCGCTTCTCGTTCAACGTCAAAGGCGGGCGCTGCGAGGCCTGCCAGGGCGACGGCGTGATGGCGATCGAGATGCACTTCCTGCCGGACGTCTACGTGACGTGCGAGCAGTGCAAGGGCCGCCGCTACAACCGCGAGACGCTGGAAATCCAGTACCGCGGCCGTTCGATTGCCGACATGCTGGCCTGACGGTCGATCAGGCGCTGCCGCTGCTCGAGAACTTCCCGTCGATTGCGGTCAAGCTGAAGACGCTGCAGCGGGTCGGACTCGGCTACATCGAACTGGGGCAACCGGCCACGACGCTCTCGGGCGGCGAGGCGCAGCGTGTCAAGCTTTCGACGCGAGTTGTCGCGCCGTGGCACCGGACGCACCCTCTACATCCTGGACGAGCCGACGACGGGCCTGCACTTCGAGGACACCCGCAATCTGCTCGACGTGCTCCATCAGCTCGCCGACCAGGGCAACACCGTCGTCGTCATCGAGCACAATCTCGATGTCATCGCGGCCGCCGACTGGGTGATCGATCTCGGTCCGGAAGGCGGCGCGGCAGGGCGGGAAGAGTGATCGTCGCGGGCACGCCGGAGGACGTCGAGCGCTCGTCCGCGCCTCCTACACCGGCCAGTTTCTCGCCGAGCATCGCAGCCGGTCCAGCTGACGCATCGAAGAGGGCGCTTGACTGGTCCTCACAGTGGCCAGCTCAAGCCACAGATTTGACACCTGGGCCTGTGGTTGCAGTACCACACTTGATGGCCGTCCGGCGTCGTCAGGAATCGCATACGACATGCGGATCTCCTCTTACACTAGTGACTTACGAGAATGTGACGAGGCTGAAGGCCGTCGGCCCGCCGTTTGCTACGAAGCACGGCGTCCAGCGTTCGGCGCCTCCCAGCGTGCCGACCTTCGTCCAGAGCGTGGAATGACACCACAGCGGACCCTCCGCCGCGCCACCTCCTGTGCCGGCATCGGCTTGCATTCCGGCCACAAAGTCAATTTGACGTTGCGGCCGGCCGCCGCCGACTCCGGCATCCGGTTCCGGCGGCTCGACCTGGGGGGCCTCGAGATTCCGGCGCACGTCTCTTACGTCGTCGGGCCTCAGCTACGCGACGGTGCTGGGCCGAGACGGCGTCCGCATCGAGACGGTCGAACACCTGCTCTCCGCGCTGGTCAGTCAAGGGATTGACAACGCCGATCGTCGAGCTCAATACGCCGGAAGTTCCGATCATGGACGGCAGCGCCGCGCCGTTCATCTACCTGATCCGCGAAGAGGCGGGCATCAAGCGGCTGCGCGAGCCCGCGCAAGTTCCTGAAAGTCACGCGGCCGGTCACCCTCCAGCGCGGCGACAAGTCCGATCGCGCTCTATCCGGCCGACGAGCTGAGGGTCAGCTACACGATCGGATTCGATCATCCGCTGCTGCGGCACCAGTCGCGCGCGATCACGCATTACCGAAGACTCGTTCGTCGACGACATCGCGCCGGCGCGCACGTTCGGCTTCCTGAAGGAAGTCGAGACGCTGCGCCAACAGGGCCTCGCGCTCGGCGGCTCGCTCGACAACGCGATCGTTCTCGGCGAGACCGGCGTGCTCAACAACACGCTGCGTTTCGACGACGAGTTCGTGCGGCACAAGATCCTCGACGTCATCGGCGATCTGGCCCTGGTCGGTCATCCAATCCTGGGCCACATCGTCGCGCATCGCGGCGGCCACGGACTCCACACGGCGCTCGCGGCGAAGCTCCTCGAGGAGCGCGACGCCTGGCAGCTGGTCGAAATGCCAGCGCCCAGCACGGCCGGGCTCGTCGGCGTTCCCGCAGAAGCTCGATAGCAAACGGTTCAGCCTGCCAACCGTACAGTCGGGCCCGCTCGTGTCCGAATCGGCTGCCGTCCCGTCACGGGTGCTGGCAGCTCTGGCCTACCTGCAAGGCATTGATTTCTAAGATGTTACTGGTGGGATAGCCTCGGTGGATGGCGGCTTGCAGTCCACCGTGGCATGTCGCCGAATTCTCTTTTCACGTGTCGTTCGAGTCGACGAGCCACCGCAGCCTGCACCCTGGCGCTGCTCGTGGCCGTCGCCGGCTGCAACAATTCGGATGGTGAGCCCACCATGCCGACCAGCCCGTCGCCGCCTCCGGCAACAGGCGGTGGTGCGCCGCAGCTTACCGGGATCACGGCGTCCCCCTCGGGCGTCGGACTGCAGCACGCCACCGAGTTCACGTTCCTGCCGACAGGCGACGCGGGCGCGAGCCCTACGTATGCCTGGACGTTTGGCGAGGGAGGCTCTTCGAACACTGGCGCGGAAGCCCGCTATCTATACGCGCAGCCCGGGACGTTCACGGTGCGAGTCGAGGCGCGCAACTCCGCGGGCGCCTCGGCGGTTACGCGGAATGTGGAGGTGCGTTCGCTGGCCGGTTCGTGGAGCGGTACGGTGACGGGACATACCACGCTGCCGACGGGCCAGTCGCAGCCGATTCGCAGCTTCGAATTGACGCTCGATCAAACGCCGTCGAGATCGCTCGGACCGGTGAACGGCGACTGGTCCGACAATGCGGGGTGCCGTCAGCGAACCATGCTCGCGCAGGTCACCCATCCGCGAGCGGTCATGATTTCGCTCGAGAGCTTCTTGTGCAACAACACCGACTTCACGCTCACCGGCGTGCTCGATGAGTCGGGGACGGTCATCGAGGGCCGGTGCGTCAACGGCGGCCCGGCCTGCACGTTCCGTATGACGCGCCGTTAGGCGGCCATGCTCGCGTCGGGGCGCCCGGGCGCGGTTGCGTCAGCCGGCGCCTTCGAGCGAGTCTCGGTGCGACGCCGGACTTTCACCAGGGCTGCTGGCGCAGCGTCCGGGCGCAGTCACGAGCGCGCGGACCGGGTCAATTTACGGCCCGGCCGGGCGCTGACCGGACCTCTTCACGAGACGACGAGCTCGCGGACCGTGGGCTCCGAGCCGCACGACTCGAACCAGTCGATGCCCTCGCTCACCAGATCGAATCGAAGCAGGTACGTCCCGGGCGTCGAGGGCAGCGGCACGTCGATCGCGACGTCGGCGCGGCCGCCCGGCGGCAATCGTGTGCGGCAGCCAGGCGCGCGCGTGATCGCGATCGAGGAAGCGGCCCTCGGCATCGCACAGCTGCGCGCCGAGGCGCACCAGCCGACGGCCGTGTGGCGCCGCGCCGGGAACGGCCGCTGCGACAGGTTGCGGACGCGGGTGTCGAGCGAGAGGGTCGAGCCCGCCCTGCGCGACCAGCGCCGTACCCGGCGCGCAGTCGCGCAGCTCGATCCGCGCCCGCGGCGTCGCGCCGGGGATGGCGTTGCCCGAGATTGTTGTCGTCCCAGATCTCGTGGCGGATCGCGGCGTGATCGGGCGTGCCCGGCGCGAACCGCCGCGAGAACGCCGACTCGGGGTGATCGGTGATCTCCCAGCACAGACGATCGACGCCGATCTCGGCGGCCAGCGCCCGCGCGCGCGGCATCTCGCGGTCGCTGTCGTTCCACGTGAAGAGGATGTAGCGCCAGTTGATGACCGGCAGCGTCGCGCCCGTCGCGGCGCTTCTCGTCGACCGCGGCACGCAGGTTGCGCGTCGCCTTCGCGAAATCGCCGCGCTGCCGGTAGCGCACGTAGGTCTCCTGCGACGCGCCGTCGATCGAGAACGTCACCTCGTCGATGCCCGATGCGGACCAGGCGCCGCACGGCGTCCTCGGTGAACGCCAGGCCGTTCGTGCTCGTGTAGAGATAGATGTGCGGATAGTGCGTCTTGACGTGCTCGCACATCTCCACGCGCGCGCTTGTGCAGGAACGCTTCGCCGTAGTTGAAGAAGTCGAGGCGGGCGAGCGTCGGGCCGGCTTCGTCGAGCACGCGCTCGAACAGACTCGACGTCGAGCATGCCGGCCTGGCGCGTCTTGGTGATGCCGGTTTCGGGCGCGCAGCACGCCTCGAAGCACGAGATGTTGCACGCGGCCGTGCACTCGACGTAGAGCCGGCGGGGCAGAGGCGTGACACCGTCGTCGACCGACGTGCAGCGGCGGGCCGGCGGCGTCTCGTCGTCGGCGAGCGGCAGCTTCAGCGGACAGTCGCCGCAGAAGGCGATCCGCCGGCGTTCAGGTCGCGCGCGCAGCGCGGCGATCGTCGGACCGCGTCCAGACTCGCCGACGCGGCGTCGTTCGCGTGTCACCGAGCACGCGCTTCGCGTACGGATCGGCGCAGCCGCAGACGAGGCGGCCGTCGCACAGCAGCACCGCGGTCTCCCACGGCCAGGAACAGCGGAAGCGGGTGGCCTGGTAGTTCAGAGACATGAAGCAGGCGAAGTCCGGGGTCAAAGTCCGCGGGCCGCAGGTCCGAGGGCGTCCGAGCGCGTCCGGTTCGAGCGTCCCTGCCCGAGTCGCGCTGCATTCCGGCCACGCGCGAGCTATTCGGCGGGCAGCTTCTGATCAGCGCGCCGAGGCGTTCGTTCTCGTAGGTGACCGTGTTGAGGAACAGGCTCTCGACGAGATACTCGAGGCGTTCGGCCGGGTCCATCTGCTCGACGAGGTGGCGGATCTCGCGCATCATGTCCTCGAACGTGCGCTCGAGATCGAGCCGCACGGTGACGTCCTTGTAGAGCACTTCGAGGATCGCCAGCAGGTCGTTGTCGAGCGGGACGTCGGTGCCGTTCGTCGTCCGAATGTGTCCGCATGCCGCCCCTCCGAAGCTCGCGATGGCGCCGGCCTCGTCCTGGTGCAGCTCGATGAAGTTGTGCGCGCCGGTCATCGTCAGCATCGTCTCGACGCGCTTCTGCACGCCGGCGAGACTGGAGCGCGCCGCCGACCGCCGACATCTGGCGATAGAGGTCCATCAGGCATCCGATTGTGGCGCTGTCGATGTAGCCTACGGCCGACAGGTCGATCACGATCTTGCGCGTGCCGGACCGATGATGAGCGCGGTGACCGGCGCTCGAGAACTCGGCCAGAAGCGGGATACATCATGCGGGACTCGCCCACCCGCACGATGGCGACGTCCCCGCGCTGATCGGTCGAAAGCTTCATGCCCGTACTCCGGTTTCAGCCGGGCCGCTTCGGCGCCGGGCCCGAAGCTGACGCGCTGACGCGGCAGCCCGCTCGTCTCCTGAACTCTTCCGGATCTGCCGCGCCAGCTCGAGCCGGCCGCGATTGATGCGCGATTTCACCGTCCCCTCGGGCAGGCCGAGCCGCTCTGCGATCTCCTGATACGACAGCTCGTGAATGTCGCGCAGCATCACCGCCGACCGCAGCGTCGGCGCCAGCTCGTCGAGCGCCTGCCGCAGCAGCGCCCGGCGGTCGCTGTGCTCGAGCGCCGCGTACGGCCCGGTGTCGGCCGACGCGGGCGACAGGTCGCCGGCATCGACGTCCCGGTCGATCGTCTCGCGCTCCTTGCGCACGCTGCGATAGTGGTCGATGCAGAGGTTCCGGCTGACGCTGATCAGCCAGGTCTGGAAGTTCGCCCGCCGATCGAACGTGTCGAGCGACTTGAACAGCTTGAGGAAGATGTCCTGCGTCAAGTCCTCGGCTTCGTCGTGCTTGCCGACGAACTTGTACGCCACGTTGAACACCTTCCGCCAGTACTGCCGGACGATGCGCTCCCAGGCGGCCTGGTCGCCCTGCAGGCAGCGCTCGATCAGCTGATCGATGGACGCTGTCTCGATGGCAGGGTCTGGTGGCATCGCAATGGGAGGGTCGGCCAGATGCGAAGGATAGCAACAAGGGTGCGAGGGTGCAAAGCAGGGCCAAGGAAGCGACGCGCGCGCGGGTAGAATGCCTGCGGAGGTGGCGCGGATG
Organism: Vicinamibacterales bacterium; assembly: GCA_963840865.1. Taxonomy (GTDB): domain Bacteria; phylum Acidobacteriota; class Vicinamibacteria; order Vicinamibacterales; family Vicinamibacteraceae; genus CAWJAP01. The sequence goes on along the minus strand of CAWJAP010000028.1, from coordinate 1,058,620 downwards.
CGGCGGCCGGTGCGGATGGCGGGCGCGCTCATGGCGATGCTGATTGCGGGCGGTGCGGCACGGGCGGATTCGGCGAACGAACGACTGGACGGGCTGATCAAGCCGTTCAAGGGCACCGTGGTGCTCTACGCCCGGAACCTGGACACCGGACGGGACCTGGCGATCGGCGCCGATGCGAAGGTTCGGACGGCGAGCACGATCAAGCTGCCGATCCTCTGTGCCCTCGCCGCCGAGGTCGCCAGGGGCCACGTGAAATGGGACGAGCGGCTCACGGTGGGCGCGGCCGACAAGGTGGGCGGCACCGGGGTCGTGCGCGAGCTGGCCGACGGGAGCACGCTCGCGGTGCGGGATCTCGCGACCCTCATGATCGTGGTGAGCGACAACACCGCCACGAACCTGATTCTCGATCGCATCTCCGCCGACATCGTGAACGGGTATCTCGATACCGTCGGGCTCACGGAGACGCGGGCGCTGCGCAAGATCAGGCGGAGCGGCGCTCTCCCGGCCGGTGAGGGGTTGAGCCGGGCCGGCGCGATCGAGGCGAACAAACGCTTCGGTCTCGGGGTGTCCACGCCGCGCGAAATGGTGCGGCTCCTCGAGCTCCTCGAGCAGGGCAAGATTGTGAGTCCGGCCGCGTCGAAAGAGATTCTGGACACCCTGCGCCGCCAGCAGCACAAGGACGGCATCGGCCGCCGCACGCGCGGCCTCGAGGTGGCGAGCAAGAGCGGCACGCTCGACGCGCTCCGCAGCGACGTCGGCATCGTCGTCTACACGAAAGCGGGACGCGTGGCCATCGCCATCACGGTCGATGACATGCCGGTGACGGACTACTCGGCCGACAACGTGGGCAGCCAGTTGATCGCCGAGCTGGCCCTCGTCCTCGTCGAGGCGCTGACCGGCGTCAAGGTGAGTCCCGCGTCCTGAGCGCGACCGCCCACGCTCACGAGACGGCGCGTACGGGAGGCACTGATAGAATGGCGCGTCTGTGACGGGATTCGAGCTGCGAGACGGAACCTGGTGGTGTGACGATGTGGCGCTCGGCGCCATCGCGCGGGAAGTGGGAACCCCCTGCTACGTCTATAGCGCCGGGGCCGTGCGCGCGCGCTACCAGCGGCTCGACGCCGCGCTCGCCCGCGCAATCGGCTCCTCGTCCTACAGCATCCATTACGCGCTGAAGGCGAACTCCACCCTCGGGCTCACGCAGCTGCTTCGCGGCCTTGGCGCGAGCGCCGACGCGAACTCCGTTGGCGAGATCGAGATTGCGCTCAGGGCCGGGTTCATTCCTCCGCAGATCGTCTTCACCGGGGTGGGCAAGTCGGCCGACGAGCTCGAACGCGCGGTGTCGCTGGGCCTCAAGGCCATCAACGCCGAGTCGCGAGGCGAGCTCGCCCGCATCGACCAGATCGCGCGGGCGCAGGGCACGCGCGCCCGCGTCGCGCTGCGCGTCAATCCCGATGTGGACGCGGGCAGCCATCCCCACATCTCGACCGGATTGAAGCGAAACAAATTCGGGGTGCCGATTGGGGACGCACGTGAGATCGTCCTCGAGGCCGCCAGGCGCCCGGCTCTCGAGTTCGTGGGCGTGCACGTCCATATCGGCTCACAGGTCACCTCGCTCGACCCGCTGCAGCGGGCTGTGGACGCACTGAGCGCGCTCGGCCGCGAGCTCCTCGACGCCGGCGTGCCGCTCGAGCACCTCGATCTTGGCGGCGGCCTGGGCATCTCCTACGACGGATCGCACGTGCCCGACGTCGAGCCCTACGCCGACGTCGTCGGCCGGGCGGCGCAGGCCAGCGGACTGTCGATCGTGGTGGAGCCTGGCCGCTGGCTGATCGGGCCCCCGGGCGTCCTCGTCGCGCGCGTGATCGATACCAAGCCGGCCCCGGACGGCCGTCGGTTCGTCGTCCTCGATGCCGGCATGACGGAGCTGATGCGGCCCGCCCTCTATGGCGCCTTCCACCGCATCGTCCATGTCGACGCCGTGTCGCGGCCCGAGCTGATGTGCGACGTGGTTGGCCCGGTGTGCGAAAGCACCGACACGTTCGGGGTCGAGCGACGCCTGGCTTCGCCCGAAGTCGGCGACCTGTTCGCGGTGCTCGACGCCGGGGCGTACGGCTCCGCCATGTCGTCCAACTACAACCGCCGCGCACTGCCGCCCGAAGTTCTCGTGGACGGCCCCCACTGGCGCGTCATCAGACGTCGTCAGAACATCGACGAGATGCTGGCGTTAGAGACATAGTCCAGGGGGAGGGGTCAGGAGTCGACATTGCAGCCAGGTCGACTCCTGATCCCTCTTTGACCGAAGACCGAAGAGCGAAGACGAACAGGCCCGCACCTCCTCAGCATGCTGATCGCTTTCGAAGGCCTCGACCAGAGCGGCAAGGAAACGCAGGCAGAGCGCCTGCGAGTGACGCTCGAAGCTGACGGCCGCCGCGTCGAAACCATCACCTTCCCCGACGATGAGAGTCCCATCGGGCGCGAGATCCGGCGCGCGCTCTCAGGGGAGCGCGAGTACCGTCCCGACACGCTGCAGTTGCTGTTCGTGGCGAACCGGTACGACTTACGGCCGCGTATCGAGCAGTGGCTGACCGAGGGCGCCTTCGTCATCTGCGACCGCTACCTCGCGTCGAGCATCGCCTATGGGGAAGCCCAGGGCGTCGACGCCGCATGGCTCGCCGACATTCAGCGACGGCTTCCGCCACCCGCGGTCACCCTGCTGCTCGACATTCAGCCGGCGACCGCCGTCGCACGCAAGCAGGCGGGCCGCGACCGGTTCGAGCGTGACCACGCCCTGCTCGAGCGGGTGCGCGCGAGCTACCGGCGGCAGGCGGCGCAGACCGGCTGGGTGCTCGTGGACGGCGAGCGTCCGCGCGACGAGGTGGCTGCGGCCGTCAAGGCCGCAGTCTGGTCACGGCTCGGGCTGCCGTAATCGCCCGCACTTCGGCCGCACCCGCCGCCTTCAGCACGCGCGCGCACGCGTCGAGCGTCGCGCCCGTCGTGCACACATCGTCGACCAGCACCAGCCGTTTTCCGGAAACCAGGCAGGCCGTCGCGGCCAGCCGCGCGTGGCGGCCGAGATCGCGAGCGCCGCGCATGCCGGCTCGCCACCAGGGACGTGGCGCCAGTGCGAAGGCCTGGCGGACGTTGGCGCGGCGGCGTGCGGCTGGCAGCGACGCCTGGGGAGCAGTGGCGCGAACGCGCCGCAGCGCGTGCAACACCGGCAGGCCGAGACCGCTGGCGAGATCGGCGGCTTGATTGAAGCCGCGGGCGCGCCGGCGAGCGCGGTGAAGCGGCACCGGAACCGCGGCGTCCATGCCTGAGAGCACGTCGCGACCTGCGTCTCGCGCGAGCGCGGCGAGCCCTTGCGCCAGGCTCCGGCGTCCGTCGTACTTGACCGCGTGCAGGATGTCGCGGAGGCTGTCCTGGTACGGACCGATCGAGCCGTGCCGATCGACCGCCGAGGGAATGCGCCGGCAGCGCGCGCAACGTTCCGCGGCGGCGCTGGTCACACGCCACGACGGCAGGCCCTCGCCGCAGACGGCACAGGTCGGCGGGCTCCATCGCGCAATCGCACGCCAGCAGGCATCGCAGACGGCGCTCGCGGCCGGGCGCTCGAGCGGCCGAGCGCAGCAGGCGCAGGGCGGGGCGAACAGGGCGGCGGCGAGCGCATCGCACGATGCGAGCGTCAGCCGGCTGAGGGTGACCGCGAATCGCGCGTGGCGCGCGGGAACGAAGACGGGCGCGGGCTCAGCGCGGCTCGTTGAACTCGGCGCGCTCGGCGCTGCCCCACAATCGCTCGAGGGCGTAGAACTCACGGGTCTCCGGCGTGAAGACATGGACCACGAAGTCGAAGTAGTCCACGAGGACCCACTCGGAATCGCCGTAGCCTTCGATCGACAGCGGCTTCTGCTCCTGTGTCTTGCGCAGGCCTTCCTCGATGCCGTCGACGATCGCTTTGACCTGCCGGCCGCTCTGACCGGTGCAGACGACGAAGAAGTCGGTGAACGCCTGCGACTTGCGCAGGTCGAGCACGACGACGCGCTCGGCCTTCTTCGCGAGTGCCGCGCGTACCGCCTCTTGAACCGGCTCCGGATACGACTCGAGCGCGGCCGTTGTCTCGCCCGCTCTGCTCGCCGCCCGTCTGCCGCCCTCGTGATTGCTTCGCGCGTGACTGCTCATGCAAGGCACCTGCCGTTCAAGCATCCAGGTACAGGCCGTGTCGCATTACGTAGGCCGCCACGCTCTCGGGCATCAGGTCGCTCAGGCCGGCGCGCGCGCGCAGCCGTGCGCGAATCTCGGTGGACGAGACATCGGGCGTCATGGCGTCGATTAGAAAGACGCGCGGCGAATCGGGGAGTTTCGCCGGAGATCCGTCGAGATCCGCCGGCACGGCGGGAATGGGGACGAACCGGGTCGCGAGGTCCGGCAGCCGGCGGGTGAGCTCGCCCGCGGCCAGCCCCGGCCTCGAGACGACCGCGAAGTGACAGCGGTCGAGGACCGCCGGGTAGTCGTGCCACGTGGCAACTTCTGCGAAGGCGTCGGCTCCTGTGATGAACACCATCTGCGATCCGTGGTACCCCCCGCGCAGGAGCTCGTCGAGCAGCGCCGCCGTGTAGGACGGGCCCGGTCGATCCAGATCGAGATCCGACGCGGCGAGGCCCTCGGCGGACATCGCCGCGAGCGCCACCATCGCAAAGCGATGATAGACCGACACGAGCGGCTGCGCACGGTGAGGTGGGATCCGCGCCGGCGCCAGCAGCACGCGGCTCAGGTGCAAAGCGCGCCGCGCGACGGACGCGGCGCCCACGTGCCCGTCGTGGATGGGATCGAACGTCCCGCCGAGGATGCCGAAGAGCTCGTCGCAGGTCATCCAGCCGCCGCCGGTTCGGGAGGCGTGGCCTGGGAGGATTCGTTCCGGCGTGTCTCCGAGACGATGCGCCAGACGCGCTCGAGGAGCGCATCGAGACCCTCACCCGTCACCGCCGAAATCGGCAGGCACTCCAGGCCCTGGGCGCGCACGCGATCCGTGAGTCGCGTCAGACGAGCCGCATCGTCGACTGCATCGATCTTCGTCGCCGCGACGATCTGCGGCCAATCGGCAAGTGTGCGCCGGTGCAAATGGGGTCGGGTGCTTTTCTCCTCCGAGTCGGGTGGAAAAAAGCACCCGACCCCATCCGCAATCTCATACAGCGCCAGTTCCCGCTGAATGATGTCGAAGTCTTCGACCGGATCTCGGCCCGACACCGACGACACGTCGACCAGATGCACCAGCACCTTGGTGCGCTCGACGTGTCCCAGGAAGCGATGTCCCAGGCCGTGACCCGTGTGCGCGCCTTCGATGAGGCCCGGCACGTCGGCTACGACGAAGCTCCGATCGTCTCCCAGGTCGACGACACCCAGGTTGGGCACGAGCGTCGTGAACGGATAGTCCCCGATCTTCGGTCTGGCCGCCGAGATCCGCGAGATGAGCGTCGACTTGCCTGCGTTCGGGAAGCCGACGAGACCGACGTCGGCGAGCAGCTTGAGTCGGAGATGCAGGCGGACCGTCTCGCCCGCTTCGCCAGGATCGGCTCGGCGAGGCGCCTGGTTGGTCGCCGACACGAACCGGGCGTTGCCACGTCCGCCCCGGCCGCCGCGTGCGACCAGCGCGCGGTCGTCGGCATGCGCCAGGTCGGCGAGGCGGGTCTGTTCGCCCGATTCATCGACCGCGAAGACGATCGTGCCGATCGGGACGTCGATGGTCAGATCGCGTCCGGTCTTACCGGTACGATTCGAGCCCTGGCCGTGCTCGCCGCGTTGCGCCTTGAACTCGGGGTGGTAGCGGAACTTGACGAGCGTGTTCAGCTGCGGGTTCGCCGCGAAGAAGACGGATCCGCCCGCACCGCCGTCGCCGCCGTCGGGTCCGCCGCGTGGCACGTACTTCTCGCGGCGGAAGCTGACGCAGCCGCGCCCGCCGTTTCCGGCCGTCGCGACGACGTCGACTTCATCGACGAACATGGGGAGGTGAAGCGATCGGGCGTTCGGCTGCTGGCGCGCACGGCTCGCAGCCGCGTCCGGCTACTCGGAGGGGACGATGGAGATGGTCCGGCCGTGGGCCCCGTGGTCCTCGAACTTGACCAGGCCGCCGACCTTCGCAAAGAGCGTGTCGTCCTTGCCCAGACCGACGTTCCGGCCTGGCCGGAACTTGCGTCCGCGCTGGCGGACCAGAATGGCCCCGCCGGTCACGAGGTTGCCGTCGAACCGCTTCACGCCGAGCCGCTGCGAGGCGCTGTCACGCCCGTTGCGCGAGCTGCCCTGGCCTTTCTTGTGTGCCATGACGTCAGCCTTTCAGAGCTGGATCTCCTTGATTTCGACCTGCGTCAGCTTCGAGCGATGGCCGATCGTCTTCCGCATGGTCTTGCGGCGCTTCTTCTTGAAGACGCGGATCTTGGGGCCGAGCGTCTCGCCCGTGATGACGCCGACGACGCGGGCGCTGTCGACGTACGGCGAGCCCGCGACGACCTTGCCGTCGTCGGTCGAGACGAGCAGGACCTGCTCGATGCTCACCTTCTCGCCAGCTGGAATGGCAACCCGGTCGATCGTGACGACGGAGCCTGGCGTCACCTTGACCTGCCGGCCTCCGCTCTGGATGATCGCGAACACGCTAGCCTCCCTCGGCCCGCCCCGCGGGCCGGCCAGAACTACATAATCTAGCAGGAGTTGCGCTGCCTCGTCAAAGGGCTGGGGCGCTTCCCGGGACAGGAGGGCGACGGCGGACTGGCCCGACTTCGCCCTTCGAGCTTCGTCGCGGTCGCGCCGGAGCGCTTCGCGCGAAGGCGGAAGCCCCGCCCTACTTCAGGAGTACCCGGGTGCCGCGCACCTTCTGCGTGCTGAGGACGTTCAGGAACCGGGGGATCACGTCGTCCATCAACTCGAAGTAGGAGGAAAGTGCCGGCACGTTCTGCTGCGAGGGGTAGAGACGCTCTTCACGGAACGACTCGGAGTAGATGCGCGTACCCGTCCGACCGTCGATGAAGATGAACTTCGGGCGGAGGACGTAGCCCTTGCGCTCCATGTAGACGCGCTGGACGACCGACACGCGCCGGCCGAACTGGTCGTACCCTTCACGGGTCGTCGCTACCACGCCGCTCTTCGACTGGGGCGTGAAGAGCACGGTCCCGGTGACGATGAGCGGCTGCTGGAATTCCTCGCCGAGCTTCTTCCAGGTACTCGACGTTCGCGAAGATCTGCTCGTACGACGCGAGGTCCTTCTCGTCCTTGATGCGTGTGCCTGGCGGCTGCGCGCCAGCGGCCGGCTGACCCGCGTTCCCCTGGCCGTTGGACGCATGCGCCGATCCGTTCCCGTTGGTCGGGGTACCGTTGCTCGCGCTGCTCTGTGAGGCCGGTTCGGTCACCCCAGGTGTCGGCGCGGGCGACGCCGAATCCTTCACCTGCTCCTGGGCGATTTCGGCGAGCGGCAGGACGTCGGCTTCGATGACACGCAGGCCCGAGCGGGTGCGAAGCTGACTCCGCAGCAGCCGGACGGTTTCGAGATTCGCATCGACATCGTCGGTTCCGCCCGCGATGAAGCCGACAACGTGCACACGCTGGAAGGGGGTGACGTCGAGCTTCGCTTGAATGGGCGTCTCGATGGGAATCTCGTAGAAGCTGGTGCAGCCCGCGGCCGCCACTCCCACGCCGAACGCCACGGCGCTAGCGATCGCCCGAACGGTTCGACCGGTCATTGATCTCTCGGAACAGATCGTAGTTCTGCTTGATGAGGGCGTTGCTCGGCTCGAGCTCCAGCGCCTTTTCGTAAGCCTTACGCGCGTCTTCGAACTTGCCGTCGTGCTCGTAGGCGATCGCGAGGTTGTTGTAGGCCGCGGAGTAGGTGGGGTCGAGCTCGACCGCCCGCTTCCACCGGTAGAGCGCTTCCTTCCAGAGCTCCTTTTGCGCGGCGACGATACCGAATTCGACCTGAGCTTTTGAATCACTACGGGCGTCCGCCGCGGCGACCGCGACTGCGATCAGCAGCGAGCAAAACACCAGCGCCGCAGTCCTGAACCGCGCCATGGGCAGAACCTTCACTATAGCTCCAGCCCCCATGGGCAGCAAGGCAATTTACCCGCCATCACGCTATACTTTCCGCCTCGAGGGGTCGATGCCGGGGCGCTCGTGGCCAGGCGGCGATCCCGCTCTGTTTCTCGTCCTCGATCCAGGACGAGGACGGAACCCGCCGTCTGTCCATGTCCAGCCCTTACGGAGGTGGATGTGGACTGCTCGACCCTGCTCACGGCTGCCACCCTCTCTGTCCTTCCCGGAGGACTCGGCGCTCAACTTCTCCGCCTGTTTCGAGAAACGCGCGCGGAGGGCTCCTTCGAACAGCTCGACGTGGTGGAGGCGCTTGCGGCCCGGCTCCCGCTGGCGGAGGCCCGGGCCCGGGCGTCGCGCGCTCGTGCCGTTGGCGTTCGTGCGCTCCGCGAAGCGGAGGCCGCTCAAATCCGGCCCGTACCGTGGGGGAGCCACGACTATCCTACGGCGCTCGCCCACGTCCCGGATGCGCCGCCTGTACCTGTGGGTCCGTGGCAGCGCAGCCATCCTCGGGGAGCGCGCCGTCGCCATCGTCGGTTCACGCGCGGCCTCGCCGCTGTCGATGGAGGTGGCGCACATACTGGCGCGCGATCTGGCGTCGGCTGGACTGGTGGTCGTGAGCGGCCTCGCCCGTGGCATCGATGGCGAGGCGCATCGCGCTGCGCTCGAAGGCGGGCGGACCGTCGCCGTCCTCGGGTCCGGGACCAACCGAATCTATCCACACGAGCATCGACTGCTCGCCGATGCCATCGCCGCCAGTGGTGCCGTCGTGTCGGAGCTGGCGCCGTCGACGCCACCGCGAAAGCACCATTTCCCCTGGCGGAATCGGCTGATAAGCGGTCTGTCGCTCGGCGTGGTCGTGGTCGAGGCGTCGCTGCGCAGCGGATCGCTCGTCACGGCCCGGCTCGCCCTCGATCAGGGGCGTGAGGTTCTGGCCGTGCCTGGCTCGGTCCTGAGCGAACGCCACCGCGGATGCCACGCGCTGCTGCGCGACGGCGCGGCACTGGTCGAGTGCGCAGCAGACGTGCTCGACGCGCTCGGACTGGCGCCCGCTCCCCGTGTAGACCGCCCTGAAGGGCTGTGCCACACGGGCCGCGCTGCCACCGGGCTTCAGGCCTGTCACACTGACCCGCTGCTGGTCGTAATGGGGCCCGGCCACGCATACGACCTTCACGAACTCGTCACGATGTCGTCCCTGCCGGCGGCCGACGTGCTCGCGCGGCTGCTGCCGCTCGAACTGTCGGGGGCCGTCACGCGTATCCCGGGCGGGCGTTTCTTTCGGCCCGTTCGAGCAGTGGTAAGGTAGGGGCGGGTATGGCTAAGCCGCTGGTCATCGTCGAGTCGCCCGCCAAGGCGAAGACGCTATCTCGTTTTCTGGGTAGCAAATACCGGGTCGAAGCGAGCTTCGGACACGTCCGGGATCTGCCCGAAAAAGCGAGCGAAGTGCCCAAGGAAATCAAGGACAAGCCCTGGGGACGGATGGCCGTGGACGTCGAGGGCGACTTCAAGCCGTACTACGTGATTCCGGCCGACAAGAAGCGACACATCCAGTCACTCAAGGAGGCCCTGAAGGACGCTTCGGAGGTGCTGCTCGCGACCGATCCGGACCGCGAGGGCGAATCGATCTCGTCGCACCTCAAAGAGGTGCTCAAGCCGAAGGTCCCGACGCGGCGCATCGTCTTCCATGAGATCACCGAGGAAGCGGTCCGTGAGGCGCTCGCGACGGCGCACGAGCTGGACGAGCACCTCGTCAAAGCGCAGGAGGGCCGCCGCATCCTGGACCGGCTCTACGGCTACACGTTGTCGCCCGTCCTGTGGAAGAAGGTGCAGACGGGGCTGAGCGCCGGTCGCGTGCAAAGCGTCGCGGTCCGGCTCATCGTCGAGCGCGAAGAGGAGCGCCGCGCGTTCCGCAAGGCCGGCTACTGGGACCTCGAGGCGCGTATCGCGGGCGAAGGCCGGGAGTTCGTGGCCACGCTCGTTCGCGTCGGCTCGCAGCGGCTCGCGACGGGCAAGGATTTCGACGCGACCACCGGTCGGCTGAAAGAGGACAACGTCCGCCTGCTGTCCGAAGCCGATGCCCGCACATTGGCCACCGATCTTCAGGGACGGCTGCCATGGTCGGTGACCGACGTCGAAGAGCGGCCGGTCACGCAACGTCCGTCGCCGCCGTTCACCACGTCGACGCTTCAGCAGGAGGCCAACCGCAAGCTGGGGTTCTCGGCCGACCGCACGATGCGTGCGGCGCAGGGCCTGCACGACGAAGGCTTCATCTCCTACCATCGCACCGACTCGACGACGCTCAGCCAGAAGGCGTTGTCGGAGGCAGCCCGCGTCATCGGAGACATCTTCGGCCGCGAGTTCCACACCGGGCCGCGCCAGTATCAGACCAAGGTGCGCAACGCGCAGGAAGCGCACGAGGCCATCCGGCCGACCGACTTCAGGCGCAAGCCGCAGGATCTGGGCGGGCTCGATGCCGACGAAGCGCGCATCTATGAGCTCGATCTGGAAACGTGCCATCGCTTCGCAGATGGCGGATGCGCGGTTGCTGCGCACGACGGTCGAGATTACGGCGCGCGGCGCGGACGGAACGCCGAGCATCTTCAGCGCGACCGGCAAGGCGATTCAGTTTCCGGGCTACCTGCGCGCGTATGTGGAAGGCAGCGACGATCCGGCGGCGGCGCTCGACGATCAGGAAACCATTCTGCCGAAGCTCACACGTGGCCAGCCGGTGAATGGCTCGGGCGAAAGTGCCACTGGCGGCGTGGTTCTCGTGGGACTCGAGCCCAAGGGTCACGAGACGACGCCACCGGCCCGCTACACCGATGCATCGCTGGTGAAGCGGCTCGAGGACGAGGGCATCGGACGGCCTTCGACCTACGCCTCGATCATCTCGACCATCCTGCGCCGCGGGTACGTCTTCCGCCAGGGCAAGGCGCTCGTCCCGAGCTTCACCGCCTTTGCCGTCACCCAGCTTCTCCGCAACCACTTCGCCGACTACATCGATCTCGGGTTCACGGCGGAGATGGAGGAGGACCTGGATCAGGTCGCGGAAGGACAGCGGGGATCGTACGACTTCATTCGCGAGTTCTATCGCGGGAGCAAGGATCGTCCCGGCCTCGAGAGTCGCGTCCAGAACGACGATCGAATCAGCTATCCCGCGGTCGATCTCGGCGTCGACGAGGAAGCGGGGCTGCCGCTCCGCGTGAGAATCGGCCGATATGGACCCTTCGTCCAGCGCGGCGAAGGCGGCGCGGGCAACACGGCGTCACTGCCCGACGATGTCGCGCCCGCCGACTTCACGGTTGATCAGGCTGTCGAGCTCCTGAAGGCCAAAGCCGAAGGGCCGCGGGCGTTGGGCAAGGATGATGCGACAGGACACACTGTCTATCTGATGAACGGCCGGTTCGGCGCCTACGTTCAACTCGGCGAGACACCCGAGAAAGGTGTCAAAGCGCCGAAGCCCAAACGCGCTTCGCTGCCAGCGAATCAGACCGAGGACACCATCACGCTCGATGCGGCACTGCGTCTTCTCGACCTGCCGCGCGAAGTCGGCCGGCACCCCGACGACGGCGAGCCGATCGTCGCCAACTTCGGCCGCTTCGGCCCCTACATCAAGCACGGCGACGAGTTCCGATCGCTCGACTCGGATGACGAGGTGTTCGAGGTGACGCTCGATCGCGCCGTCGAGCTCCTGCGGCAGCCGAAGCGCAGCCGGCGTCAGAAGGCGGCGCGCACGGTGCTGCAACAGCTTGGTGCGCATCCGGGGAGCGGCGCCGCGGTGCAGTTGCTCGCCGGCCGGTACGGTCCGTACGTCACCGACGGCAAGACCAACGCGTCGCTCCCGAAGACGGCCGATCCGGCGAAGTTCACGCTGGAAGAAGCCGTGGCGCTCCTCAAGACGCGCGAAGAGGCCGGACCGTCGAAGCGTCCGGTGCGCAAGCGCGCAGCCGGGGGCGCGAGGCGAAAGGCTTCGTAGGGCGTTGATCGTCGGGGCTACCGCCCCGCCCTCCTGGTGGTGATTGTGGAAAGGCCTCGACGGATTGTCCGCATCGTCGGCGCCGGGCTCGCCGGCAGCGAAGCCGCGTGGCAGGCCGCCTCGCGCGGGGTGCCCGTCGTGCTGCACGAGATGCGGCCGCACCGGCCGACGGTCGTTCACAAGACGGACAAGTTCGCCGAGCTGGTGTGCAGCAATTCATTCCGCGGCGACAAGCTCGATAACGCCGTCGGGCTGCTCAAAGAGGAGATGCGGCGTCTCGGGTCGCTCGTGATGCAGGCGGCCGACGCGTCACGCGTGCCGGCGGGCGCCGCGCTCGCCGTCGACCGCGAGCGCTTTTCGCAGATCGTCACGGAGCGCCTCACCACCCATCCGCTCATCACGGTCGAGCGAGGCGAGATCGACCGCATCCCGCCGCCCGACGCTGGTGTGGCGGCAACCATTCTCGCGACCGGCCCGCTCACCTCCGACGCGCTCTCGGCGGACATCGTCCGCTTCGTAGGCACGGAACATCTCTACTTCTACGACGCGATCAGCCCGATCGTCCTGGCCGAGACCATCGACCGATCCAAGGTGTTCCGCGCTTCGCGCTGGGATCGATCGATTCGTGCTCCCCTCACCCCGGCCCTCTCCCCGGGGGGGAGAAGGGGAGAAGGAGGGCGGGGGTTCAGCCCCGCCAGCGATCCATCGCAGCCTGCCTGCGGCGTGGACGACGGGCAGGGCGACTACCTGAATTGCCCGTTCACGAAAGACGAATACGAGCAGTTCTACCAGGCTCTCACCACTGCCGAGTCCGCGACGATCCACGACTTCGACAAGGAGCGCTTCTTCGAAGGCTGTCTGCCCATCGAGGTGATGGCGCACCGCGGTGTCGACACGCTCCGCTTCGGTCCGATGAAACCCGTGGGGCTGGTGGATCCGCACAGGGGTCGCATGCCGTACGCCGTCGTGCAGCTCCGGCAGGACACGCTCGCGGGCGATCACTTCAGCCTGGTCGGGTTCCAGACGCAGTTGAAATGGGGCGAGCAGGCGCGCGTGCTGCGGATGATCCCGGGCCTGGAGAACGCCGAGTTCGTCCGCTTCGGCATGGTCCACCGCAACACGTACATCAATGGTCCGACCGTGCTCGCCGGCACCTGGCAGACACGCGCGCGCCAGGATCTCTTCATTGCCGGACAAGTGTCCGGTGTCGAGGGGTACGTGGAGTCGGCCGCGTCGGGCCTGGTGGCCGGGATGAACGCGGCGCGGGTGAGCCTCGGGCTCGAGGCGCTCGCACCGCCGCGGACGACCGCCATCGGCGCGCTCGCGTATTACGCGTCGCATGCCGATCCGCGTCACTACGAGCCGACCAACATCACGTTCGGGATCATGCCGCCGCTCGAGGAGCCGCCGCGCGGGAAGCAGGATCGCAAGCTGGCGATCTCGGATCGCGCGCTCGCCACGCTGGCCGCGTGGAGCGAGGCCATCGCGCTCGCGGTGCCGCTCGCCGCGCGTTGAGGCGATGCCGCGACGCGAGGCGCTCGACGGGAGCCTGAAGAGCCTGCTGGCGGGCTTTCTCGAGTTCATTGCGCTCAACCGCAATCAGTCGCCGCACACCGTGCGCGCCTACGAGAGCGATCTCACGCAGTTCATCGGCTGGGCGGCGACCGCGTCCGGGCGCAAGCGTGCCGAGTTGACGCCTGCGGATCTCTCCCTCGCCAATCTGCGCGGGTTCCTGGCCGAACTGCACGCGCGCGGCATCAGCCGCGCTTCGGTGGCGCGCAAGCTGTCGGCGGCCCGGGCCTTCGCGCGGCATCTCCGCCGCGAAGGCGCGCTCGACGACGATCCCGCGGCGCTGCTCGGCGCCCCGAAGCTCGATCGCAAGATCCCACGGCACCTCGACGTCAGCGAGATGGAGCGCCTGCTGGAGACGCCCGACACCTCGCATCCCCTGGGCCGCCGCGATCGGGCGATTCTCGAGTTGTTCTATGCGTCGGGCCTGCGCCTGAGCGAGCTCGTCGGCCTCGATCTCGATTCGATCAATCTCCCGGGCCGGATGGTGCGGGTGCTGGGCAAGGGCCGCAAGGAGCGCATCGTGCCGTTCAATCGATCGACGGCCGACGCGCTCCACGCGTGGCTGCGCGATCGCGAGGTCGTCGCCAGCGGCGCCTTCCTCCAGTCGCTTCGCGAGCGCCGCCGCGCGGGAACCGATCGCGCGGAGCCCGCGCCGGAACCACGGCCCGCGGCGCACGACCCGGCGGCATCAGCGAAGCGCTCGCGCCAGAGCGCTCGGCCAGCACTGTTCCTGAACTATCGAGGTGGACGGTTCGACCGGCCGCAGCGTGCACCGGCTCGTCGCGCGCTACGTCGCGCGATGCAGCGCGCGATTCGGCATCAGCCCGCACGCGCTCCGGCATTCGTTCGCAACCCACCTGCTGCAAGCCGGCGCCGACCTGCGCGCGATTCAGGAGTTGCTCGGACACGTCAACCTGAGCACCACGCAGCGCTACACGCACGTGAACGTGGCGTACCTGATGGACGTGTACAAGAAGTCGCATCCCAAGGCCTGATGGAGCTACGAGCTACGAGCTACGAGCTACGAGCGAGGAGCGAGAAGCTGCGACGAGCGACGAATGACGAGCAGGATCAGGATGCCTTTAGCTCGTCGCTCGTCGCTCGTAACTCGTAGCTACCGCCTGCCCGCCGCGATCTTCTTCGCCGGCTCCTCCGACTGTGCGGGCAATTCCTCTTCGCCCGTATCCGGCATGCGTGAGACCGGAGCGGTGCTCGACGAGCGCCATGTCGACGTCCATCGACGGCGCCGCCAGCCGCATCGAGAACCACAGCGCGAGGAACAGCACGATGATGGCCGTGACCGCGAACAGCACGGCAAGGTACCACCCGATGGTCCGACCCGGTGCCAGGAACTCGTCTCGTGCCTGCGAGATGGCGATGAGCCACGTGATGTTGGAATAGCTTCGTCCGAGCTGGCTCGGTGCAACCCCCACGACATGCGATTGCCCGTCAGTGCCCTGTGCGGTGAAGTGCATCGTCTGCTCACCCAGGCCCTGTGACATGGCCTGCGCGCCCAGACGCTCGCTCAGCTCGCGGGTGGCGAAGAAGCGCGCGTTGGGATCGTTGGTCGTGCGGCTGAACACGACCGAGCCGTTGGGACGCAACAGGGTGGCCTGGCCGGTGGCGCCGGGCTGCAGCCCGCCGACCGCGGCGAGCAGCTCGCGGGCATCGATCACGGCCTTCAGCACCCCTGCGAGGCGCTCGCTGCCCGGCTCGGGAACCGGGATGGAGATCTCGATCGCGCGGACGCGGCTGCTCTCGTCCCAGCGCACGTCGGTCACGTTCGTGCGTCCACGCTGCCGGTCGTCGACGGTGGCCTTCCACCAGTCCTCGTCCGACTGATCGTAGTCGGACACGCGATTCGACGCGGCGACCAGTCGGCCGTGGCGATCGGTGAGGAGCAGCTCGCGATAGACCGGGGCGTTGGCGACGACATCGGCGAAATACCGCGCGGCGGTGTTGTCGAGCAGGCCGGCCAGCGCGGGCGGCACCTGCCCCGTGCGCTGCCAATCGGCGTCGAGATTGCGTACCCGTGCCGCGTCCACGGGCTGGGCCGATCCCGCCGCGGCGATCTGGCGGACGTCTGGCGTGCGGGCGAGCATCGTGAGGTCGATGATCTTCCCATACACGTACGAATCAGCGACGGCAGCGGTCTGCTGGGCCAAGTGAGCCAGGTGACCGCCGTACCAATCGCTCACGCGCGCCTGGCCCATCAGCAGGACCAGCACCACGCCCACCGCGAGGATCGGCAAGCTGACGAGAAGGAACACAGCGAGAACCGTCAGGTTCATCTGAGGGAAGCGGCGGCCCATGGAGACCCCCTTTTGTCCGAGGTCTGGCGAGCGTGGCCGGGATGGCCGTTGCTGGGTGTCGACCGGGGCGCACAGCCGCTACAGTGGCGCGGCCGGCCGGCGTCCGTGGGCGCCGGGCGGCGCAGCGGTCGGACCCGTCGAGGCACACTCTGCTCCTGCCCACGTTCCGTGTCAAGGACAGGGACGACAGGACAGGGACGAGCGCCTGTCAGGACAGCCACGAGAGCCGAGCAGGTCGGGCGCAGAGTGCCTGGTCCGCGATGCGAGATCGGCCGGACCCGACTTCAGCCCGCGACTTCGCTGACGACGACACGCCGCGTGCGCGGAAGCTCGATGCCCAGCATCTTGATCTTGTAGTTCATCACGCGCGGACTGATGTGCAACAGCTCCGCCGCGTCCTTCTGCACCCAGTTCGACATGCGGAGCGCTTCGACCAGCGCCTGACGCTCGATCTCTTCGAGGGCAATCCCGCTCGGCGGCAGCTTGACGACCGCGGCAGCGCCGCCGCTATCCGACGAGGACCCCGATTCACCGAGGCGGAGGTCGCTCGCCTCGATGAACCGTCCGTCGGCGAGCAGCGCCGCCCGCTCGATGGTGTTCTCGAGCTCCCGGATGTTGCCGGGGAAGTTGTAGCGCATGAGCAGCTTCTGCGCGTCGGGCGTGAGCCCCTCTACCTTCTTCTTCAGCTCAGCCGCGTACTTCCGGATGAAGAACTGCGCGAGATGCGGGATGTCCTCCTTGCGCTCGCGCAGCGGCGGCATCTCGATCGACACGACGTTGAGCCGATAGTAGAGGTCCTCGCGGAACTGCCCGTTGGCCACCATCTGGGCAAGGTTGCGGTTCGTCGCGGTGATGAGCCGGACGTCGACGCGGAGCGTGCGCGTGCCGCCGAGGCGCTCGAACTCGTGCTCCTGGAGCACGCGCAGGATCTTGGCCTGTGTGTTCGGGCTCATGTCGCCGACTTCGTCGAGAAACAGGCTGCCGCCGTCGGCCTGCTCGAAGCGGCCGATACGCTGCTTGTCGGCGCTGGTGAACGCGCCCTTCTCGTGGCCGAAGAGCTCCGACTCGAGCAGGTTCTCCTGGAGCGCGGCGCAGTTCACCTTGACGAAGTTGCGCGCGGCGCGCGGCGAGTTGTGATGGATGGCGCCGGCCACCAGCTCCTTGCCCGTTCCCGTTTCTCCGCGAATCAGAATGGTCGCGTTGCTGCGCGCCACTTTCCGCACGACATCGAGCACGCGATGCAGCGCGCCGCTCGCGCCGATGATCCGATCGAAATCGTAGATGTCGTTCTGCGTGTGCCGGAGGTAGTCGATCTCGTGACGAAGGCGCCGGTGCTCGAGCGCCTTCTCGATCTTGACCTCCATCTCCTCGATCTCGAACGGCTTCGGCACGTAGTCGAACGCCCCGATGCGCATGGCCTCGACCGCCGTGTGCACCGAGCCGAACGCCGTCATGAGGATGACGACCGTGTTGGGATGCAGCGCCTTCGCGGTCCGGAGAACGTCGAGCCCGTCCGACCCGCCCATCTTCAGGTCGCTCAGCACCACATCGAACGCGCCCTCGTGCAGCTTCTCGATGGCGGCGTTGCCATTCGGCGCCTCTTCGATGTCGTGGCCGGCCTCGGTCAGGCCCCGGGCCAGTCCTCTGCGAAGCGAATCGTGATCATCGGCAATGAGAATGCGGCCCATGGATGCTTACTTCCTGCTTCCTACTACCAACTTCCGGGCCAGGTATCAAGGTCACCTTTTCCTCGGCCCCCCCGGTGCGCCGCCGTCCTGCGGTAACGGCGCCTTCGACCGATCCGGCAGGCCGTGCAGCGGCAGGACGACACGGAAACGCGCGCCGCCCGACGGCGGAGCGCCGACGGAAATGCGTCCATCGTGTGCGTCCACGATCTTGCGGACGATGGCCAGGCCGAGGCCCGACCCTCGAGGCTTGGTCGTAAAGAAGGGATTGAAGATGCGATCCCGGAGATCTTCCGCGATGCCGGGCCCATCGTCGGTCACGTCCACGACGACGGTCGGCGACGCCAGCAACCCCTCGCTCCCCGGCCCATCGTCGGCCGGCACGTACTGGGCGGTCACCGTGATGACGCCCTTGCCATCGAGCGCCTCATAGGCGTTCGACACCAGGTTGGTGAAGAGCTGCCGCAGCTGGCTCGTGTCGCCCTCGACGACGGGCAGCGACTCGGGCACCTCCAGGCGCAGGGTGGTCGCGCCGCGCAAGACCATGGTATCGGCCATGTGGACGGCGTCGTTGATCACGCGCGCGAGCGGGACCGGCTCGACGAGCAGGCGGATGGGGCGGACGAAGTCGAGCACCTCGAGGACGATGGCATTGGCCATCTTGGCCTCGTTGATGATGTCGCTCAACATCGACTGGGCTTCTGGATGATCCGGCAGCTTCCGCTTGAGCAGCCCGGCCATCACCTCGATGCCCGCGAGCGGGTTCTTCACCTCGTGAGCGATCGCGGCGGCCATCTCGCCGAGCGCGGCCAGACGATCGCGGAGCCGCTCACGCTCCTCGAGCTGCTCGACTCGCGTCAGGTCCTTGAAGAACAGCGTGGCGCCGGTCGTCTCCCCGTGCTCGTCGCGAATCAGCGAGAGCGTATAACCGATCACGCGGCCGGTCGACTTGAGCCGAAGCTCGGCGCGGTTCGGCAGGTGGTCCGATTGGAAGGCGGTCGAGAGGATGCGGACCACCTCCGGCGCGCCGTGCAGCACGTCGGTGAAATGGCCCCCGATGTTGCTGGGGCGGACGGGGATGTGCAGGGCATGACACGCGACGTCGTTCATCACGGCCACGTGGCCGTCGCGAGAGATCGCGATGACCCCGTTCCGCATGCTGCCGACCATGTCGCGGAAGAACCGGTCGGAGCTCGTCGGAGGCACGCTGGTGGACATATCGGCCGAAGGGAGGATGGCGAGCGCGCGCGACCGCCGCCGCGCCGGCCCGTCGTGGGCCCGACCCTGAACCGGCGGCGTCAGGAGCAAATCCTCCTTCACACTCACGTCCGTGTCCCGGTTCGCTGGCGCGCGACGCGTCGCCAAAACGAACCAAACCAGGTAATGGCAAGCCGCGTACCGAATCGCGGCCACGCCGATGGGTCCGAAAATGCGCGTGTCTTCAAACGGACTGCGAACCCGACGGCACTCCGAGCTCTACAGATTTGTCGGTCGATTACAGTTCTGCATTACACCGCGAATCGGGCCGGGCGTGGGATTCAGAATTGGTCGAGCTCCGGGGATCGACCGTTACAGTCGTGTTAGCGCGCGAGCCTGGCCGACAAGCAGAGCGCGCCGCAACGGAGTTGAGCCGGAACGAAGCCGCCTCTGAGGCTCGCTGCTGGTCAACCGGCCTCGAGCGGGCCGGTTGGCAGCTCGCCGGCTGCGGAGTACGAATGACCGCTGACCCGAACTCGCGACGTTCACCCCGCCATCCGCGCGGCCGGGCGCCAGAACAGCGCAGCCCTTCGCGCCGCCAGCCGGCCCGCCGAGGGCCGGCTGAATCGCGGCGCAAATCAAAGGGCTGCCGCGGCCGCCGCTGAGGGCGGCGGTCGCAAGGCAACAAAGGGCTGCCGCGACGGCCGCTGAGGGCGGACGTCGCCGGAAGATCAGGCTTCGGAAAGTGGCGCGGTCCGGGCGCTTTCCAGGGACTGCTGGAGCTCTTCCCACCGGTGCATCAGGTCCCCCAGCTCCCACATCAGGGACTGGTGGCGCTCGATGACCGGCTTGGACAGCTCGTGGCTCTCGTAGAAGCCCGGCGCCGCCATCGCCGCTTCGATTTCCTTCATCGTCGCCTCGCGTTCCGCGATCCGGGCTTCGAGCTCCGTGACGTCGCGGGCCAGGGACTCCTGAGCCCGGCGGCGGCGGCGCTCGATGGCTTCCTGCCGCTTCTTCTCCTCGCGCGAGGCGCCGTCGGTCTGGGATGCGGCGGCAGGGGAAGGCCGGTCCTGGCGAGCCGAGGCCGATGCGGGCGGCCTGGTCTGGGCCTGCGGCGCCGGGCGGGGCGCGGTTGCGACCGGCTCGTGCGCGGCCTCCTCCGCTTGCGTCGCCCGCTGTGCGAGGCTCCACCGGTATTCCTCGTAGCCGCCCGGGTACACGCGGATCGAGCCGCCGCCGACATCGATGATCTTCGTCGCCAGCTTGTCGATGAAGTAGCGATCGTGCGAGACGAGGACGAGCGTCCCGCCGAAGTCCTCGAGCGCGTCGAGGAGCACGTCCTTCGAATCCATGTCGAGGTGATTCGTCGGCTCGTCGAGCAGGAGCGTGTTCGCAGGGTTCAGGAGCATCCTCGCCACGGCCAGTCGCGTGCGCTCGCCACCCGACAGCACGGCGACCTTCTTGTGGACGTCGTCGCCGGCGAAGAGGAAGCCTCCGAGGATGGTCCGGATGGCGGGCACCATGTTCAATGGTGATCCGGTTTCGAGGGTTTCGTAGACCGTCCTCGTGGGATCGAGCCTGGTGGCCTCGTCCTGCGCGAAGTACTGCGTGACGAGCTGATGCCCCTCGGTGCGATCGCCGGCGTCGGGCGCTTCGACGCCCGCGAGCAGGCGCATCAGCGTGGACTTGCCGGCCCCGTTCGCGCCGATGAGCGCGACACGATCGCCGCGCTCGACATGCACGTTCGCGCCCGCGAACACGATCTTGCTGCCATACGCCTTGCGGATGTTCTTCAGATCGAGCACGGTCCGCCCGCTCTTCGGAGCTGTCGGGAACGTGAAGCGCACGCGCTTGCGCTCCGGGGGGACCTCGATCGGCACGATCTTCTCGAGCATCTTCAGCCGGCTCTGGACCTGCGCGGCCTTGGTGGCCTTGTAGCGGAAGCGATCGATGAAGATCCGCATCCGCTCGACCTCTTCGTCCTGGCGCTTCTTCGCATCGCGCAGCCGGTCGAGCCGTGCGTCGCGCTCGGTGACGTAGGCCGAGTAGTTGCCTGCGTAGTCGGTCAACGTGCGCAGGTTGAGGTCGGTGATGCGGGTGACGACCGCGTCGAGGAAGTAGCGGTCGTGCGAGACGAGGATGACGGCGTGCGGGTAGGCGGCCAGGTACTCCTCGAGCCAGTTGCGCGCCTCGAGGTCGAGGTGGTTGGTCGGTTCGTCGAGCAGGAGCAGGCCCGGACGGCCGAGGAGGAGCTTCGCGAGCGCGATGCGCATCTGCCATCCGCCCGAGAACACTTCAGTCGGTCGCGTGAAATCCTCGGGCGCGAACCCCAGGCCGCCGAGCACGGTAGCGATGCGCAGATCGATGCTGTAGCCGTCCTCGGCCCGGAAGCGATCCTGCAGTTCCGCGTAGCGGACGAGCATCGCCTCGTGCTCGCCCTCGGGCACGGACGCATCGGCGAGCCGCTCCTCGAGTCCGTGCATCTCGTGCTTCATGTTCAGGAGGCCGGCAAAGGCGGTCGCGGCTTCGTCGAAGAGCGTCCGGCCGCTGTGCTCGAGGCCGTCCTGAGGCAGGTAGCCCACCGTGAGGGCTGCCGGCTTCACAATCTGGCCGCGATCGGCCTCGTCGGTTCCGGCCAGCATCCGCAGCAGCGTCGTCTTGCCGGCACCGTTGGGGCCGCAGAGCCCGACGCGGTCGCGCGGGCCAATCTGCCAGGTGACGTTGTCGAACAGGACGCGGTCGCCGAAGGTCTTGGTGAGCTGGGAGAGCTGGATCATTGCTTGCGAGCGCGTCCGGTCTTTCGGTCCTGGTCTTCAGTCTACGGTCTCCGGTCCGCCCAAACCCTTCATTTTATCGGCTTGTCGGCGGGTCGGCGCTGCCCCTCGCGGGAGCGTCTGGACCGCAGATCGAAGACCGAAGACTGCTAAAGTGGAATTGCCAGCCTGCTGTCCCGCGCCACCGGCCATTCGAGGGAGACGGGCGTCCTAGACTTGTGAAGGGAGCCCGGCGACCCGAGGGCGGACGCGAGCGCGACGCGGACCCCGACTATGGCATCGGATGAGGAACTCGTCACCCGCGCAATGAGCGGGGATTCGGAAAGCTTCAACCAGCTCGTCAAGCGCTGGGAACGCCCGATCTACGCCCTGGCCTACCGGACCATCGGCCGCGAAGAGGACGCACGCGACGTCACGCAGGAAACCTTTCTCCGGGCCTTCAAGTCGCTGAGCGGGTTCCGGGGACAGGCGAAGTTCTCGTCGTGGTTGTATCGCATCGCCTTGAATCTGTGCCGCGACTGGATGCGCCGGACGCGCCGGGCGCCGGTCGTGCAGGCGCCGGAAGGCATCGACGTCATCGAGCTCGCCAGCGAACAGGGCCCGACGGAGTCGATCGAGGAGCTCGTGGCGCGGCGTGACCTGGGAGCGATCGTGCAGCGGGCCATGGCGGCGCTCTCGGAAGAGCAGCGCACGACCATCATTTTGAAGGAATATCAGGGGCTGACCTTCCAGGAAATCGCCGAGTTGCAGGGATGCCCCTTGAGCACCGTGAAAACACGGTTGTACCAGGGACTCACGGTGCTGCGCCGCGAGCTGGACAAGCAGGGGATCAAGGTCCCCGCGCCGGCGGTCGCGAGCCGCGCGGCGTCGAGTCCCGCGCAGGAGTCCGGCGCCATCCATTTCTCGCCGCCGCTGCCCGGGACCTCGTAGGTGGCTTGCGGACGTTGGCGCACTAACATCGACGAATCGACATGAGCACGCGAGACTCTCTGACGAAGCCCGGTTCCCCTGGCGGAGATCCACCGCCGCTGGTGGGCTGTCCCGACGGCGACGCGCTCGTCACGTTCCTCTACGAGGAGTTCGAGCCGGGAAGCGTGCCCGATCGGCGCCAGATTTCGCGTCACCTGCGCGAATGCGCCACCTGCGCTGCCGAGGTCGAGGCGCTCGGCGGCGTCCGCGCGCAGCTGCCGGCGTGGGTTGCGCCCGAGTTGGAAGCTGGCTTCCGCGTAGTGCACGAGCCCGTTCGTGGCGGCGGCTGGCGACGGGCGTTCGGGTTTTTCGATGGCGGCTGGCTCCGCCCGGTCGCGCCGTACGCAGCGGCGATGGTCGTGCTCGGCGCGGCGCTGACGCTCGCGCGGCTCGACGTGCAATACGGCGCCAGCGGACTTCAGGTCCGCACGGGCTGGGGTCACGTTGCCGAATCGCCCACCAGCGCCCGGGTCACCGGGAGCGCCCCGCCGCCGCAGGCGTCGTCGGTGGCCGACCTGCGCGCTGAAGTCGAGTCACTGCGCCGCGAACTGCGCCGCGCGCAATCGATGGCGAGCTCTCCGGTCGTCGCGACGAGTCTGGGTGGCGCGACACCGGCCGCGACGGCGACGCCCACTGCGACGAATGCGCCCAGCGATGCCGCCGTGATGCGGCGCCTTCGCCAGTTGATCGACGAGAGCGAGATGCGGCAGCAGCAGAATCTGCAGTTGCGGATTTCGGAGATCGCGCGCGACTTCAGGCTGGCGCGGCAGGCGGACATGGTGCAGGTCGAACAGGGCTTCAGCCGCCTGGCCGGTCAGCGCCAGCAGGATGCGGCCGAGCAGAAGCGTCTCTTCGACGCGTTGCGCAACGTGTCGGTGCAGGGCCGGCCGCCGCAGTGAGCGGGGAACACGGATCGGATGGAGGGCGGGGCTTCAGCCCCGCCGTGATGGAAAGCCGGAGCGCGTTCTGGTTTCAGGAGTGAGAAGGGTGTCGACGGGATTCGTGGCTTGGATGCTCGTCATGAGCGTAGGAGGCGCTGCCGCGTCAGCGCAGGAAGCCACGCCGCCGCCTCCGCCACCTGCGGTCGCGCCGCAGCCGCAGGCCACTCCGGCCGAGGTACGGCGATCCTGGCAAGCCGGAGGGAAGGACGCTGCGCTCGACGCGCGGTATCGCGTCCGCATCATGGAGGGCGTGCTGGAGAAGGCCGTCACCCAGGCGGTCGTCGTGATGAACCAGCAGTTGAGCCGTGTGTCGCCCGAGCTCGTCCAGTTGACCGGAGCCGCACGGGCCCGCGGGTATCGCCTGGAGAACTACGGCCTGTTCTTCGAAGTCGAGGTGCCGGCGGCCATGCGCCAGACGATGGGGTGGACGGTTCGCATGCTTCGCGAAATGGAAGGCCTCGACCGGGCGCTCGAATCGTTGCGCCGCGCCGCGACGTCGCTCCACGGCAAGGAACGCGCGGATGCCGAGCTCGCGGTGCGTCGGCTCGAGCTGTATGTGCGGCCGCGGCAGGCGACTTCGACGATGCAGTCCTCAGAGGGCGATGCCGCTGGGAACACCGCAGCGGCGGGAACGATACAAGCGAGCTCCACCAATCCCGCACTCACTCCGGATCCGGCAGCGCCCGCACCATCCGCAGCAGGCGAGCCTGCCGAGCCCGAACCGCCGCCCATCAACCCGCTGCTTCTGCAGAACCCCGACCTCGCCTACGAGATCGAGGTGAGGGAAGCGCTCATCGGTGCGATGCTCGAGTACGGCGGGCCCTTGCCGCTTGGTCCCGACGAGTGGCTCACGGTGGCCGCTCGCGACAGCCAGAGCATCATCATTCCCGGCGACATGGCCGAAGTCGTCACTGTCACGATGCGAGTGAAGGGCAGCGACCTCGCCGAGTTCAAAGCCGGACGATTGACCGCCGCCGAGATCCGCAAGCGCGTCGACGTGCGCGAATTCTGAGGTCTGGCCCGGCGTGCCCCTCACCGTCGACTTGCACTACAATCGCGTCCATGCGGCGTAGGTCGCGTTTGTCGGAGCCCATTCTCGGGTGTCTGCGGCTTCTGCTCGTGGTTTCGCTGTCCGCCTGCAGCCAGGCCGACGTGGACCTCACGCAGGCGGTCGAGCCCGTCGAGGTCATTACCGGGTGGCTCGACAAGGGAATCGTCAAAGGCCAGAACAAGCTGGTGCCGACGATCTCGTTCAAGCTGCGGAGCAAGGCCAGCGAGACGACGTCGAACGTCCAGCTCAACGCCGTGTTCCGCGTCATCGACGATCCGCAGGAGCTCGGATCGCGGCTGATTCGCGCCATCGACTCGAACGGCCTGAACCCGAAAGCATCGACCGCGAACTTCGTCCTGAGCTCGGAGCTGGGCTACACCAGTGAAGGCTCGCGCGTGCAGATGCTGCAGAACTCGCAGTTCAAGGACGCGCAAGTCGAGCTCTTCGCCAAGCATGCGGGCCAGCAGTGGGTGAAGCTGGGCGAATACAAGATCTCACGGCAGTTGCTCGAGCAATGATGGCCCGGCGGTCGTCCTCTCTCGTTCGTTCCTTGTTCCCTCACGGGTTGTCCGGTCACACCCGGGCCGTGCCGTGTCCGTGGCCGACGACCCATGCGTGAAGCCACGGGCGCCAGCGCGGGGCAGCCCGCCACTCATGCCATGCTCGACCGCAGGCTCGGCACGCTGGATGCGGCCGCGGTCGTCGTCTCGAACGTCATCGGCAGCGGCATCCTGTTCCTCCCCGCGATCGTCGTGCTCATCGCGCCGAATGCCTGGGCGCTCGTCGGGCTCTGGCTGGTCGGCGGCCTGCTCGCGTTCGCCGGCGCCATGGCCTACGCGGAGCTGTCGGCGCTCCGGCCGCGTGCGGGCGGCGAGTACGTCTATCTGCGCGCAGCGTTCGGGCCGCTCCTCGGCTTCATGACCGGCTGGACGTCGTTCGTCGCCGGCTTCTCGGGAGCGATTGCGACGAGCGCGCTCGGTCTGGCCTCGTTCCTCGGACGATTCGTGCCGTTCGCCGAAGACGCGATGACTCAGTTCCTCGTTGTCCCCCTCGGCGTCGCCACGCTCGTCGTCTCGCCGCAGTCGCTGGTCGCGATTGGCGTCATCGTGGCGCTCTCGGTCGTGCACGCGCTCGGCCTGGGACCTGGCCGCATCGTCCAGAACTCGCTCGCGGTGATGAAGATCGTTGGTCTGCTCGCCTTCGTGATCGCAGCGCTCACGTGGGGCCGCGGATCGTTCGAGCATTTTTCCGCGCCAGCCGGGGACATCTCGGCGACAGGGCTGCTGCTCGCGCTGGTGCCGGTGATGTTCACCTATTCCGGATGGAACGCGGCCGCCTACGTGGCCGAGGAGATTCGCGATCCGGCGCGGAACGTGCCGCGCGCGCTCGCGATCGGCACCATTACGGTCATCGTCGTGTACGTCGGACTCGTGATCGCGTACGTGTATGCGCTCCCGGTCGCGGAGCTGCAGAAGATCGGCATGCAAGGCGGATCGTCGGCCCGGGTGCTGACCGCGTCGGCCGATCGCCTCTTCGGCGCCGCGGCCGGCGATGCGGTGACCGTCATCGCGGTGATGATCATGGCCGGCAGCATCAGCGCCATGGTGTTCGCCGGGCCGCGCGTGTACTACGCGATGGCCCGAGACGGTCTGTTCTTCCCGAGCGCCGCGCGCATCCACAACCGCTGGCACACGCCGGCGATCGCGATCGGCGCGCAGGCCGTGTGGAGTTGTCTGCTCGTGCTCGCGGCCGGTCTGCGCGACCTCGCAAACTACACGGGCTTTGCCGTCGTGCTGTTTGCCGGCATCGCGGTCGTCTCCCTCTTCGTCCTCCGCGTACGCTATCCCAACGAGCCGCGGCCGTTCCGCGCCTGGGGCTATCCGATCGCGCCGGGCATCTTCGCGCTCTTCAGCCTGCTCATGGTGGGTAACGCAATCTGGCGCGAGCCGGGCCCCTCGGCCGCGGGCCTGGCGATCATCGGCATCGGCATCCCGCTCTACTTCGTCGTTCAACACCGCTTCCGACGCGCCGATTGACAGGATCGGCCCGCTCCACGCCGCGATCCCGCCACGGCCTCAGGCTGCAGACGTGTGCAGTTCTGGGCCTCCAGTGGATGTCGCGGCGGTGCGCGCGAGTGCCTGCGATGACGCATGGAGGCACAGCCCTTCAACCTGCTGCTCGTGGACGACGACGAGACGACGGCGCTGCTCGTGCGCTCGCTGCTCGGCAAGTTGAAGCCCGTGCGGTATGCGCTGGAGTGGCGGTCGACCGCGCAAGACGGCCTCGAAGAGCTGCGGGCCCGGCCGTGGGACACCTGCCTTCTGGATTACCGCATCGCTGACCAGACCCGGGCTCGACGTGCTCCGGGCGGCGATGGAAGCGGGTGTGTCGACGCCGATCATCCGCTTCACCGCCGGCGCCGGACCGGATGTCGACGTCGAGTGCATGCGTGCGGGCGCGGCCGACTACCTCCCTGAAATCGGAGCTGAGCGCCAGCCTGCTGCAGCGGACGATTCGATATGCCGTCGAGCGGACGCGCCTGCTGAACGAGGTCCGCGCCCTGGCCCGCCACGATCATCTGACCGGCCTGCTCTCGCGGCGCGAGTTCGATCGGCTCTTGAAGGAAGAGCTCGTTCGCTGCCAGCGCCACGGCCACCGCGTCGCGCTCGCGCTCATCGACATCGACTACTCCAAGCAGATTAACGATGGTGTGCGCGGCCTGAGCCACGGACACAATCTGCCAGGACCGGACGTCATGGCGATGTGACGAGGCGCTACCACGGCAAAAGCAACAGGGGCTGAGCAGCCCTTCCTCGATCGCCGTCGATCGCTGGAAGAGCGGTTCAGCCCCTGAGTGATGGCGGACAGCCTACGGCTTACTGCTGGCGCAACTTGCCTTTGTAGGTGACGGTCTGTCCTTCGATGATCATCACGTCGAAGGCGAGCGTCTCGAAGCCCTTGAGCAGCAACTCCACCTTGTGCGCGCCTTCGTCGAGCTTCAGCTTCTGGAAGTTGCCGTCGAAGTCGTCGACCTCGCCGACGAAGTAGCCGTCGACGACCACACGCGCTTCGCGAGGCTTCACCTTGATGCGGAGCCCGCCTTGGTCGACGTCATCGTCGTCATAGCCAGTGCCATAGCCGCCGCCTGACGCATATCCGCCGTAGCCGTAGCCGCCGTAACCCCCGTAACCCCCGTAGCCGTAGCCGCACGGCCACCCGTAGCCATAACAGTACGGATTCCAGATGTAACCAAGGCCCAACGCGCCCCATGGGTAGTACGGGTAGTAGTAGTACGGCGGATAGTAGCCGTTGCCACCGCCTGGAAAGCCCGGCCCGCCACCTGAGCCCGGCTGGCGCGGGATGGCATAGCCCGTGGTCGGACGGCCGCCCTGCGGACGCGACCCGGGCGGCAGGCCCGCGACCTCCGAACCGTCGCGATCGCCGCCGCTCACGCGGCTGGCGCCAGGGCTGCGGACCCGTCCGCCGGCCGTTCCTTGGTCGCCACCGCTGCCACTTCCTCCGCGATGCGTGCTGCCCGAGCCGGTCGGGTGACGCGGAACGGCGACGTGACTGTCCCCACCCGAGGATCCGCTGGACGAGGCGGTGGACCCGCCGCCGCTCGACCCGCCGGAGCCGCTCGACCCGCCGCCGGAGCTGCCGCCGCTCGAGCCGCTGCTCGATCCGCCGCTCGATCCGCCGCCGCGCGGGACGGCGTGCTGCGCGAAGGCCTCCGAGGCCGTCGCGGCAAGGAATACCGCCAGTGTCAGGCTTGCAGCCACGTCCTTCATCTGAAACTCCTCCCGAGGCCGTCTACCCGACCCGTCCATAACAGAGAACCCGTCCAACTGGAGCTGCAACTTCGCTGCCAGCGAGGCACCCGCGCCTTTCCTGTCGATTCCGGCTTGAATCAGCGGTTCTGTCCTCGGGAACGCGCCCCGCTGTCCCCTCGAACTGACGGCCCCGGCCCATCGACAGGCGCAAGGCCGGGATTTGACAATACACTGGCCGACGATTGACGATGGCCTTCTGTCCGAGCGGCCCTGCGATCGGTCCGACGATCGTCCGATCGAATGCGGCCCGCGTCAATCCCTCACGGCCACGTCCCCAGTGTCGGCACATCACCCCCATATCTCGCCGCCGCATGCCACGACCGTTCTCGCGGTCCGACGCGACGGGCGCGCGGTCATGGCCAGCGACGGACAGGTGACCTTCGGGCAGACCGTGATGAAGAAGCGGGCACGGAAGATTCGCCGTCTTTATCACGACCAGATTCTCGCCGGCTTCGCCGGCTCCGCCGCCGACTCGTTCGCGCTCTTCTCACGCTTCGAGTCCAAGCTCGAACAGCATCGTGGCAATCTGGAGCGCGCCGCCGTCGAGCTCGCGCGCGACTGGCGGACGGACCGCGCGCTGCGGCGGCTCGAAGCGATGCTGATCGTGCTCGACCGCGAGCGGATGTTCCTCCTCTCGGGGACCGGCGACCTGATCGAGCCCGACGAGGGAGTGGTGGCCATCGGCTCGGGCGGTCCGTTCGCGCTCGCCGCCGCGCGTGCGCTCCTCGAACACAGCACGCTCGATGCACGCGCCATCGCCGAGCAGGCCATGCGCATCGCCGCCGACATCTGTATCTATACCAATGACGTCATTGCACTCGAGGAGCTGTAGGGCCGTCCCGAGTTTGAATCTCGCATGACACGTTGCTGATGCCTATCTACCTTCCACAGACTTCTTCGACGACCTCTGCCCGGTTGACGCCTCGACAGATTGTCGAAGAGCTCGACAAATACGTCGTCGGCCAGCGCCGCGCGAAACGCGCCGTGGCCATTGCGCTCCGCAACCGCCTGCGCCGCCAGCAGCTCTCGGGCGACATGGCCGAGGAGGTCACGCCGAAGAACATCCTCATGATCGGCCCGACTGGCGTGGGCAAGACCGAGATTGCGCGCCGGCTCGCCCGGCTGGCGCAATCGCCCTTCCTCAAGGTCGAAGCCTCGAAATTCACCGAGGTCGGCTACGTCGGCCGCGACGTCGAGTCGATGATTCGCGATCTCGTCGAGATTGGGATTGCGCTCGTCAAGGAGGAGAAGACCGTCGAGGTCCGCGAAAAGGCGCGCGCCAACGCCGAGGAGCGCCTGCTCGACCGCCTGCTGCCGCCAGTGCACCGATCCGACTCCGACCCGCCTCCACCCGACGGGGATCCGGCATTGCGAACGCGTGAGTGGTTCCGCGAGCAGCTCCGGCAGGGGCGGCTCGACGGCCGCGTCGTCGAGATCGACGTGCGCGATCGCACGCAGCCGTTCTTCGAGATCGTGAGCGGGTCATCGGTCGAAGAGGTGGGTGTCAACCTGAAGGACGTTCTGCCGGGCATGTTCCAGGGGCGCACGCGCACGCGCCGCGTCACGGTGCCCGAAGCCTTCGAGGTTCTCACGCAGGAAGAAGAGCAGAAGCTCGTCGACATGGACAGCGTGTCGAAGGCCGCGATCGAACGCGTCGAGCAGTCGGGGATCATCTTCCTCGACGAGATCGACAAGATCGCGGGCCGCGAGCACGGCGGCGGGCACGGCGGGCCCGACGTCAGCCGCGAAGGCGTCCAGCGCGACATCCTCCCTATCGTCGAAGGCACCACGGTGAACACCAAGTACGGCATGGTGCGCACCGACTACATTCTCTTCATCGCGGCGGGCGCTTTCCACGTCGCCAAGCCGTCCGATCTGATCCCCGAGCTCCAGGGCCGCTTCCCGATTCGCGTCGAGCTCGAGCCACTGGGCCGCGACGACTTCGTGCGGATTCTCACCGAGCCGCGCGGCGCGCTGGTCAAGCAGTACGCCGCCCTGATCGCGACCGAGGGCGTCACGCTGGAGTTCACGCCCGAGGCGATCGACCGCATCGCCGACTTCGCCGGCCTGGTCAACGAGCGCACCGAGAACGTCGGCGCGCGCCGCCTGCACACCGTGATGGAGCGCCTGCTCGACGAGCTGTCGTTCGACGCGGGAGAGCGCGCCGGCACGACGGTGACGATCGATGGCGCCTACGTCGATCGCATGCTCGCCGACATCGTCGCGGACGACGACCTCTCCCGGTACATTCTGTGACGCCGACCTCTCACCCCCGCCTTCTCCCCGCTCGCGAGGAGAGGGGACGGATCCGGCGCGGCTCGCGAGCGCTCGAGACGCTCGCCCTGGCCGCGCTCGTGGCTCTCGCAATCGCCTGCGGCAAGAAGGGCCCGCCGCTCGCCCCGCTGCGAATCGCCCCCGCCCGCATCGAGGATCTCGCGCTGTCGAAGTCGGGCGACCATGTGCGGGTGCAGTTCACGGTGCCGGCGGTGAACGACGACAAGAGCAAACCGGCCGACATCGTCGCCGTCGAGCTCTACGGCCTCTCGGGCAAGCCCGAAGATCCCTTCGGACAGGCGCTCAGCGGTCCCGACTTCCTCAAGTACGCCCAGCTCGTCGGACGCGTCGAGATCGAGCCGCTGCCCGACCCGGATCAGCCGCCCCGGCCCGAGGACGCGCCACCGCCGCCGCCCGACCCGAGGCCGGCGCAAGGCGAGGGGGCGACGCTCACCGAAGTGATCGATGAAGTCGATCGCGGAGCCGTTCGTGCACCCGAAGAAGATGCAGGCTCAGGCGGTCGACGAACGGCCGATCGTTCTCGTGCGGCCGCTCGGTCCGCCGCCTGGCGATGACGTGTTCTCGCGTAACTACGTCGCGGTCGGCGTCAACCGGCGTGGCCAGAAGGGACCGCCCTCCAACCGCGTCGCGGTGCCGCTTCTGGCCTCGCCCGCGCCGCCGTCCACGGTCAAAGTCGACCACAACGCAACCGCGGCGGTCATCTCGTGGGGCGAATCGCCGGGCGCGCGCCGGCGCGTCCAGCGGCCGCCGGTAGCCACCGAGATACCGGCGCGCGCGCTCGTCCTGAGCCTCGCGCCCACGACCTATAATGTGTACGTCGTTACCAAGAGCGGCGGTGCCGAGGCGGTGTCGTCGACGCCCATCAATCCGGCTCCGCTCGAGGTGACGACGACGTCCGACCCGACGGTCCGGCTGGGGGAGGAGCGCTGCTACCAGGTCCGTGCGCTGCTGGCCTTCGGCAACGCCAGGCTCGAGAGTCCGGCGGCGCCGACGGTGTGCCACCTGCTCACCGACACGTTTCCACCGGCGGCGCCCAGGAAGCTGGCCGCGGTTGGGAGCGAGGGCGGTGTCAGCCTGATCTGGGAGCCCAATACCGAACCCGATCTGGGCGGCTACCTGGTGCTGCGGGGTGAGGCGCCGGCCGACGGTGCCGCCGCCGCGACGCTCGCGCCGCTCATGACCGAGCCGATCAGGGAGACGACGTATCGCGACGCCACGGCGAAGCCGGGTGTGCGCTATGTTTACGCGGTCGTCGCGGTCGACGCGGCCTCGCCGAGAAACCGGAGTGCCGAGTCGAACCGCGTCGAGGAAGGCGCCCGATAGAAAGGCACCAGGCGAAAGGAACAGAGAACGTCCAGGGACGGAAGGTCGGGTCCTCAGCTTGGAGCCTGTAGTCCGTAGTCCCTAGCCCGAAAGGCAGTTCCATGAAATTCTTCATCGACACCGGAAACCTCAAGGAAATCGAGGCTCTCGTCCCGCTCGGCATCGTCGACGGCATCACGACCAACCCGTCGCTGCTCGCCAAGGAGCCCGAGGATCCACGCGCGATCCTGAAAAAGATCTGCGATCTGGTGCGCGGGCCGATCAGCGCCGAAGTCGTCGCCACCGACTTCGAGGGCATGGTTCGGGAAGGACGCGACCTCGCCTCGATCAGCGAGCACATTGTCGTGAAGGTGCCGTTCACCCATGCCGGCGTGCGCGCGTGCCGGACGCTGTCGGGTGAGGGCCTGCGCGTCAACGTGACGCTCGTCTTCACGCCGGCCCAGGCACTGATTGCTGCCAAGGTGGGCGCGACGTTCGTCAGTCCCTTCATCGGGCGTCTCGATGACATCGCCACTCCGGGGATGCAGGTCATCGAGCAGATCGTCGAGATCTTCGAGAACTACGACTTCTCGACGGAAGTGCTGGTCGCGAGCGTCCGCAGTCCGGTGCACGTGGTCGAAGCGGCGCGGCTCGGCGCGGACGTCTGCACCTGCCCCGCCAAGGTCCTCGAGCAACTGTTCCACCATCCGCTGACCGACATCGGCCTCGAGCGGTTCCTCAAGGACTGGGAGAAGGCGCAGGCGGCGAGAGTTGCGAAAGTGTAGGCTTTAGCTGGTTGGACGTTGGGCTTTGGCCGGGCATGTGCGTGCCCTGGGCCTGCCAAAGCCCAAAGCCCAAGCGCCAAAGCCCGACATGAATCCACTCGACACGCTCTCAGACCTCGAGCGCCGCGCCGAGGGCGGCGGCGGCGAGGAGCGTGTCCGCCGGCAGCACGAGGCCGGCAAGCTCACGGCCCGCGAGCGCGTCGAGCTGCTCTTCGATCCCGATACGTTCGAAGAGGTGGACAAGCTCGTCACCCACCGCTGCCGCGACTTCGGCATGGAGCAGCAGGTGATTCCCGGCGACGGCGTCGTCGCCGGGTCGGGCCGCATCGACGGACGGCTCGTCTACGCCTTCGCGCAGGACTTCACCGTCTTCGGCGGGTCGCTCTCGGAGACCAACGCCGCCAAGATCGTCAAGATCATGGATCTGGCGATGAAGATGGGAGCGCCGGTCGTGGGGCTCAACGACTCGGGCGGCGCGCGCATCCAGGAAGGCGTGGCCTCGCTCGCCGGCTACGCCGACATCTTCCTCCGCAATACGCTGGCCTCGGGCGTCATTCCGCAGATCTCCGCGATCATGGGGCCGTGCGCGGGCGGCGCCGTCTATTCGCCCGCCATCACCGACTTCACGATCATGGTCGAGGGCACGAGCTACATGTTCGTGACCGGTCCCGACGTCATCACGACGGTGACGCACGAGGACGTGACCAAGGAGGCGCTCGGGGGCGCCCGCACCCACAACGAAAAGAGCGGCGTTGCCCACTTCGCCGTGCCCGACGATCGCGAGTGCCTCGCGCTCATCCGCGAGCTGCTGTCGTTCCTGCCGTCGAACAACCTCGACGATCCGCCGCGGCGCGAGTCGCCGGATCCGACCGATCGCGAGGACGTGGCGCTCGACACGCTCGTGCCCGCGTCGCCCAACCAGCCGTACGACATGGTCGATCTCGTGCACGCGGTCGCGGATCAAGGCGATTTCCTCGAGGTGCACCGGCACTACGCGCGGAACATCCTCGTCGGCTTCATGCGGCTGGGCGGACGCCCGGTGGGCGTGGTCGCCAATCAGCCCGCGCACCTCGCCGGCACGCTCGACATCGCCGCGTCGGTCAAGGCGGCGCGCTTCGTGCGCTTCTGCGACGCCTTCAACATTCCGCTCGTCACGTTCGAGGACGTGCCGGGCTTCCTGCCGGGCACGGTGCAGGAGTTCGGCGGCATCATCACGCACGGCGCAAAGCTGCTCTATGCCTTTGCGGAAGCCACCGTGCCGAAGCTCACGGTGATCACGAGGAAGGCATACGGCGGGGCCTACTGCGTGATGGCCAGCAAGCACATTCGCACCGACGTGAACTTCGCCTGGCCGTCCGCCGAGATCGCCGTGATGGGATCGGAGGGCGCGGTGAACGTGCTCTATCGGCGCGAGATCGAGCAGGACGACGATCCGGCCGGGTTCCGCGCGGCGCGCGTGGCCGAGTTCCGCGAGAAGCTCGCGAACCCGTACATTGCGGCGGCCCGGGGCTTCATCGACGAAGTGATCGTGCCGCGCACGACGCGCCGGCGGCTCATCGAGGCGTTGAGTCGCCTCGAGACGAAGCGGGACAGGAATCCGGCGAAGAAGCATGGGAATATTCCGCTTGTAGATCCGGTGCTTCGGGCTACGGCTCGTACGGTGCTTGACAAGGGCTCGCTGCCGATCACCGCTCTTCGGTTGCCCCCGTAGCCTGTAGCCCGTAGACCTGAAGCCTGACGACTCTGCATGCGTAAGCTCCTGATCGCCAACCGCGGGGAGATCGCGATCCGCATCGCGCGGGCGTGTCGCGATCTCGGCCTGGTCAGCGTGGCGGTCTACTCCGACTGCGATCGCGCGGCGCCGCACGTGCGCTACGCCGACGAGGCGCACTACCTCGGAGGCAATCCGCCGTCCGAGAGCTATCTGGCCATCGCCAAGCTGATCGCGGTCGCGCGGCGCGCCGGCGCGGATGCGGTCCATCCTGGTTACGGTTTCCTCGCCGAGAACGAAGCCTTCGCCGCCGCGTGCCGCGTCGCCGGGCTCACCTTCATCGGACCGTCGCCCGAAGCGATCGCGCTGATGGGCAGCAAGACCGCCGCGCGCGAAGCCGCGTCGCGCGCCGGCGTGCCCGTCGTGCCCGGCACGATCGAGCCGCTCGACGCGTCACGGAGCGACGCCGAGGTCGGCGCCGTGGCGGCATCGGTCGGCTATCCGATCATGGTCAAGGCCGTCGCGGGCGGCGGCGGCAAGGGCATGCGGCTCGTCGAACGGTCCGGCGACCTGTCGGCCGCCCTCCGCGCCGCGCGCTCGGAAGCCGGCGCGGCCTTCGGCGATTCCGACGTCTATCTCGAGCGGCGGCTCACCCGTCCGCGGCACATCGAGGTCCAGCTCCTCGGCGATGGGTTCGGCACCGTGCTGCCGTTCGTCGAGCGCGAATGCTCGATC
The DNA here is from genome assembly GCA_963840865.1 of Vicinamibacterales bacterium. Lineage (GTDB taxonomy): Bacteria > Acidobacteriota > Vicinamibacteria > Vicinamibacterales > Vicinamibacteraceae > CAWJAP01. Next base: position 1,023,415 of record CAWJAP010000028.1, on the reverse strand, counting down.
CAGCGGCGGCACCAGAAGGTCGTCGAGGAGTCGCCCTCACCGGTCATGACCGCCGTGCTGCGCGCTCGCATGACCGAAGCGGCGGCAGCCGTCGCACGCCGGGTGGGCTACACCAACGCCGGGACGATCGAGTTTCTCGTCGATGAGTCGGGCGAGTTCTTCTTCCTCGAGATGAATACCCGGCTGCAGGTCGAGCATCCGGTGACCGAACTCGTGACCGGTATCGACCTCGTGGAATGGCAGATTCGCATTGCGCGCGGCGAACCGCTCACGATCGATCCCGCGCGCGCGCTCACCCCGTCGGGCCACGCCATCGAGTGCCGCATCTATGCCGAGGATCCGGACGCCGGCTTCATGCCCGCGCCCGGCCGCATCACCGAGGTGCGCTCGCCATCCGGACCGGGCATCCGCGACGACTCGGGCGTCGCCGCGGGCTTCGACGTGCCGGTCCACTACGATTCGATGATCTCGAAGCTCGCGGCCTGGGGTGAGCGCCGTCCGCAAGCTATCGCGCGCATGCGTCGGGCGCTCTCCGAGTACGAGATTCGCGGCATCACGACGACCATTCCGTTCTTCCAGTGGCTGCTCGGGACCGAAGCGTTCGCCGCTGGCGAGTTCGACACGACCAGCCTCGACGCCGAGCTGGTCCGGCGTGAAGGCCGCCCCTTTCTCGAGCCGCCGCCGGCCGCCGAAACCGAGGCGATGCTGGCCGCCGCCATCGATGCCTTCACCCGCGCGGGGCGGGCGGCGACCGACGGCGCGTCGAGTGCGCCGGGACACTGGGCACGGGCCGCCCGGCGCGACGCCCTGCGTTAGGCCATGGCTTCGACGTTCGAAATCGAGCTGAACGGTCGGCCCTTCGCCGTGTCGGTCGAGCGGGACGGCGATCGGCATCGCTTCCGCGTCAAGCTCCAGGGAGTCGAGTACGTCCTCGACGCCGTCGAGTACGGGCCCGGCTGCTGGTCGATCCTCCGCCTCGACACCGGCGAGTCGATTCAGGCGGTCCTGCAGCCCACCTCCAGCGGTGAGACCCTCGTCGGCCTCGGGTCGGTCGTCGTGCCGCTCGTCGTCAACGGCCGGCGCACGCGCCGGCATGTCGATCACGGCGGTCCCGCGGGTGAGCAGCGCATCGTCGCCCCGATGCCAGGCAAGGTCGTGCGCGTCCTCGTCGCGCCAGGCGATGCCGTCGCCGCCCGCCAGCCGCTCGTCGTGGTCGAAGCGATGAAGATGGAGAACGAGCTCTCGGCCCGCCGGGCCGGCCACGTCCGCGAGGTCTGCGTGCCGGCCGGGACATCGGTCGAGGCTGGGCGGTTGCTGGTGGTGGTTGCTTGACCTTTGCACGAATGGGGTCGGGTGCGATATCCATCGAAATATCCCTGCCCACCCGATATTTCGATGGATATCGCACCCGACCCCATTCGGCCTTTCTGATACAGTCAGGGACGGCCTGCCGCCCTCGTGCCTGATAAGTGACCGTGGATTCAAACGAGACGACCGGACGGGGAACCCCGCCCCTCAAGCCGGCTCCCGAGGAGCCGCCTGTCCGGCCGACGACTACCGAGTCCGCGAGCACGACCCCACCCCGCAGTCGCTGGCATCTGACCCGACGAGTCGTTCGGGCGATCCTCGCGCTCGTCGCGGTCGTGATTGCCGTCGCGATCGTCACGCTCTTCAGCGTGGACATCGGCCCCTATGTGCGGGGCGTCGCCGAGCGCAGCGTCGCGAACTACCTCAAGCGCCCGTTCACGATCGGATCGCTCTCCGCGAAGCTGCGTGAAGGGCGGTTCGTCGTCGGCGACCTCAGCATCGGCGGCCTCTCCGCGGGCGACCGACCGTTCTTCACGGCGCGCCGCATCACGGTGTCGTCGCCGTGGTGGACGATCTTCTCCCGCGAGCTCGTCATCGAGTCGATCGACATCAGCGACTGGCGGATGGTCGTCGAGACCTTCAAGGACGGCCGGCACAACTTCCCGCGGTTCACCCGGCAGTCGACCAGTCCGGGACCCCGCCGCTTCGTCACCACCGTGCGCGAGGTCGACGCGCACGGCGGGTTGTTCCAGTTCCAGGACCACGGCGCCCCGTGGGGCATCGTCGCGCCGAACCTCGACCTGCGCCTCTCGCGCCGAGACGCCTACCGGGGAGAAGCGTCCTTCGACGGCGCCACCATCCAGATGGCCAAGTTCGAGCCCATGTGGGCGCGGATGCGCGCACGGTTCAAGCTCGATGGCGCGAAGGTGCTCTTCGATCGCATCGACCTCGAGACCGATGGGGCCAGCTCGTTCGTGACGGGCGAGACCGATCTCGGACGCTGGCCAGAACAGATCTATTCGGTGAAGTCGCGCGTCGACTTCCCGCGCATGAAGACGATCTTCTGGGCGAAGGACCGCTTCGCGCTGCACGGGCGCGGCGACTTCGTGGGCACGTTCCATCTGTTCAAAGGCGGGCGCGAGCTGAAGGGGCGCTTCGCCAGCCTCGAGACGCGGATCGACGACTGGCGCTTTCCGGCGCTCGAGGGATCGCTGCGCTGGGTGCGCGATCGCTTCGAGGTGACCCGCGCGCGCTCGGGCTTCTACGGCGGCCGACTCGATCTCGACTACGCGATGGCGCCGCTCGGCGACTCGACCCGCCCGGGTATCGCCACGCTCGAGACGAACTACGAAGGCGTGGACCTCGAAGCGCTGGGCGCCGCGCGCGGCCTGCGCGGCATCGTCCTGCAGGGACGCGCGTCGGGCCGCAATGCGCTGGTGTGGCCGCTCGGCCGCTTCGCCGACCGGAAGGGCGACGGCGAGATCCGAGTCGCGGCTTCCGAACCCGTGCAGACGCGGCGCGTCGAACGCGTGGAACCGCGGGAGCCGGCCGCGACCGCGAGCGACGTTCCGGCCGCGCCGGGCGTTGCGACGGTTCCCGTGCGCGGCCCGCGAGTCGTGGAGACGTTCCGGACGCCGATGGCCGGCGCCCTGACTTACAAATTCGGTCCGGAATGGATCGATCTCTCGCCCGGGTGGATTGCCACGCGGCGCACCTACATCGAGCTCGAAGGCCGCACCGCTTTCGGCGACCGGTCGCGCCTGCCGTTCCACGTGACCAGCGCCGACTGGCAGGAGAGCGATCGGCTCCTCGCCAGCGTGATGACCGCCTTCGGCAACCCGACGGCGCCGATTGCGATCGGCGGCAGCGGCACCTTCGATGGTCTCATGACTGGCGCGTTCCGGCACCCGCGTGTCGAGGGCCGCTTCACGGGTGAGCACGTGCGCGCGTGGGATGTGGACTGGGGCGCGGCCGAGGCGGGCGTCGTCATCGAGAACGCGTATGCCGACGTTTCGCAGGCGGTCATTCGATCGGGTCAATCGACCATCGCCGTCGACGGCCGCTTCAGCCTCGGGTTTCCGCGGCGCGATACGGGCGAGGAGATCGATGCCCGCGTCCGTGTCACGCGGCGTCCGATCGCCGACCTCCGCCATGCCTTCGATCTCGACGACTATCCGGTCGAGGGCATCCTGAGCGGCGAGTTCCGCGTCAACGATCGGTACCAGGCGCCGATCGGATTCGGGCGGATGACCGTCGAATCGGGCGTTGCGTATCGCGAGCCGTTCGAGACGGCGACGGCCAACCTCACGTTCGAGGGCAAGGGGGTCCGGCTCGATGGCATCGAGCTCGCGAAGTCGACCGGCAAGGTCACCGGCGCGGCCTTCGTCGGCTGGGATGGCACGTATTCCTTCAACGCCGACGGCCGCCAGATTCCGCTGGAGCACGTCGAGGCATCGCACTACCCGAACGTGCCGCTGACCGGTCTGGTCGAGTTCTCGGCGTCCGGCCTCGGGAGCTTCGACGATCCCCGCTACATCGTGCGGGGTAGCATCAGCGACCTCTTCGTCCGCGACGAGGGCATCGGCCAGCTGACGGGCCGCGTCTCGATGCGGGGCGAGGAGCTGACGCTGGCGCAGATCGAGGTGGCCTCGCCGCGGCTCGCGGTGTCGGGCGCCGGTCGCATCCGCTTGAACGACTCGCGCGAGACCGATCTCACGCTGCGCTTCACCGAGACGTCGCTCGATCCGTACCTGCGCATTGCCGAGCCACGCATATCGCCATTCGCCACCGCGGTGGCGTCGGGGACGCTGCGGCTCGTCGGGCCGTTGCGCCAGCCGACGGCTCTTCGCGTCGACACGACCGTCGAATCGCTCGACCTGAGGCTGTTCGACTACCGGCTCCGGAACGACGGCCTCATCAAGCTGGCGATGGCCGACGAGGTCGCGACGATCGAGCGGCTGCGGGTAGTCGGCGACGGCACCACGCTCGAGCTCGTCGGCGACGCGCAGACCACCGGCGAGCGGTTGCGCATCCGCGCGCTCGGCGAGGCCAACCTCGGGCTGCTTCAAGGCTTCTTCCGCGACATCCGCTCGTCCGGCGCCGCCGAGGTCCAGGCCGAGATCACGGGATCGGTCCGCGAGCCGGTCGTGGTCGGATCGGCGCTCGTCTCGCACGGGCGCGTGCGCTATTTCGGGCTGCCGCACTCGATCGACGAGGTCAACGGCCGGGTGGAGTTCGACGCCGGCGGCGTCCGCGTGGACGGACTCACCGGGCGGATGGGAGGCGGCGAGGTCCGCTTCGGCGGACGCATCGGCGTGAAGGGCGGCGCCATCGAGAGCTACGCCCTCACGGCCGTGGGCCGCGACATGCGCGTGCGCTATCCGGACGGGTTCCGGTCTCAGGTCGATGCGGATCTCGCCTTGCGCGGCAGCGCGCAGAGCCCGCTCCTCACCGGGACGGTGCGCGTGAAGGACGCGCTGTGGATCAAGCCGGTCGACACGGAGGGCGCCGGCATCTTCGGCCTGCTCGCACCCGGGGAGGTTGCCGCCCCGACGAGCTCGGCGTCCGCCGCGTTCCCGATACGATTCGATCTTCGCATCGAGGCGCCGGCCGCGCTGCGCGTGGACCACCCGACGTCGCGCCTGGTGGCCAGCGCCGAGTTCACGCTCCGCGGCACCTATGATCGGCCCATCCTGCTGGGCCGCGCCGACATCGACCGGGGTGAAATCCTGATCGAAGGCAACCGCTATCTCGTGACCCGCGGCGGCATCGAGTTCGCGAATCCGGCGCGCCTCGATCCCTTCTTCGACATCGAAGCGGAAACGCGCGCCCGGGCGCCCGGCCAGACCTATCGCGTCACCTTCCGCGCGTCCGGTACGCGCGATCGCTTCGTCTGGGACTTCTCGTCCGACCCGCCGCTCTCGACCGTCGACATCCTCGCGCTCCTCTTCGGCGATCCGCGCGACCCGCGCGATGCCGAGCTTTCCGCGCTGCGGCTCCGCGACCGCACCGAAGAGGAACTGCTGGTCGCGCGGGCCACGCGGCTGCTGGCGAATCCAATCTCTTCGGAGGTGGGTAAAGTCGTCCGGAAGACGTTCGGCGTGGACACGGTGCAGATCACCCCCTCGCTCGGCGATTTGTCCAACCTGCAGTCCGCGCGCCTCAATCCATCCGCGCGCCTCACCATCGGCAAGCGCATCTCCGATCGGCTGTTCCTGACCTACGCGCAGCCGCTCACGTCCTCGCGTCCCGAGCAACTGGTGCTCATCGAGTACAACCAGAGCAACCGCCTCGCCTGGATCCTGTCGCGCAACGAAGACGAGACCTACGCGCTCGACGTCCGCGTGAGGCACGTCTTCTGACATGCAGGCCACGCGTTGGGCGACGAGACTCGGCGTCGCACTCCTGGCGTGGGCGTCGCTCGCAACCGGGCGGGCTGGCGCGCAAACGACTGCTGATGCGACACCCGCTCGCTCAGATCCCGCGGCCTATGCCGGCAGCGCCGTCGTCGACGTCGCGCTCGAGCGCAACGGCGCCGTCGTGACCGACAGCCGATGGCTGTCGCTCATCGAGACGCGCCCGGGCCAGCCGCTCTCGCTCCGAGAGGTGCGTGAGAGCCTGCTGCACTTCTTCCACACGGGTCTCTTCGACTCGGTGCAGGTGAGCGCCGCGCCCGTCGGTGCGGGCGTCCGGCTGGTGTATCAACTCGTGGCCTCGCGTCAGATCGCGCGGTATGTCTTCTCCGGCGATACGGGTCTCCCGGCCTCCGATCTCAGACGCGAGCTGACGACGAGGTTCGGTGAACGGCTGGCGCCGGGTCGGGCCGATGCCGCCGCCGAAGCGCTCGTGCGGCTGCTCGAGGATCGCGGCTTCCCCGAGGCGCGGGTGACGCCGATCGTCGAGCCGGACACGTCCGAAGACAGCGCGCGGCTGCGGTTCGACATCTCGGCCGGCTCGCGCGCGCGGCTCGTGGACGTGAACGTCTCGGGGCAGCCCGTCGACGCGCCGGCACGAATCCTCGAGACGCTCGAGCTCAAGGCTGGAGACGTCTACGATCGGCTGGACATCGACCGCAAGCTGGCCGAGTACGCGCGTACGCTGCGGCGGCGAGGGTATTACGAGGCGACGGCGGTGGCGCGCGCCGAACCACGCGCGCCGGGCGGCGTGGACCTCGAGGTCGTCGTCGAGCCGGGCCGGCTCGTGACCCTGCGCTTCGAGGGCGACCCCATTCCCGAATCCCAGCGTGCGGAGCTCGTGCCCGTCGAGCGCGAAGCCTCGGTCGACGAGGACCTGCTCGAGGATTCGAAGCGGCGCATCGATCGCCATCTCAAGGAGCAGGGGCACTGGCGCGCCGAAACGAGCTACCGACGCGAGTTCACCGAGGGACGCCTCGACGTGATCTTCAACGTGCGGGCCGGCCCGGTCTTCCGCATCGAGCGGGTGATTGTCGAGGGCGCCGACGCGCTCCCGCGGGCTGAGGTCGAGAGCCTTCTTCAGCTCAACCTCGGGGACCTCTACGTCGAATCGGTTGCCGACACGAGAACCGCCGCCCTGTACGAGCGTTACCGGCGAATCGGATTCCGAACCGTGCGCATCGTCCACGAGGAGCGCGAGATCCTGACGCCGGGCAAGACCTCGGAGGATGGGCGGCTCGAGATCAGGCTCGCGATTGCCGAGGGGCCTCGGACCACGATCCGCACCGTGAACCTCGTCGGCAACCGCGTCGTGCCCGAGGCCGACGTCAAAGGCCGGCTGCAGCTCCAGCCCGGCGTGCCGTTCTACGAGCCGCTCGTCGCGGCCGATCGCGAGACGATCATGGTCGCGTATCTCGATCGCGGGTACGACCGCGTCCGGGTCGAGCCAACCACCACCGAGACGGCCGACGGCGGCATGGAGGTGACCTTCGCGATCAGCGAGGGCGATCAGCTGCGCGTCGACCGCGTGCTCATCGTCGGGAACCGCCGGACTTCCACCGCCGTGATCGAGCGCGCGCTCACGCTCGAGCCCGGGGATCCCATCGGCCTCGCCGAGCTGCTCGAGAGCCAGCGCAACCTGCGCGCGCTCGGGCTGTTCCGGCGCGTCACGATCGCCGACGTCGGCGAGCCCGGCGAGACCGATCGCGACCTGCTCGTCGTCGTGGAAGAAGCGGCGCCGACCGCAATCGGCTTCGGCGGCGGCGTCGAAGCCGGCCGCTACCTGCGGCAGGATCAGCCCGACGAGCCCGCCACCGAGCGCCTCGAGCTCGCGGCACGGGGCTTCTTCGAGATCGGGCGTCAGAACCTGTGGGGATCGAACCGCTCGGTGAACCTCTTCACGCGGCTCAGCCTCCGGCCATCGGGCACGCCGGAAGCGGGCGGCGGCAGCGACTTCGGGTTCAACGAATACCGTGTGCTCTTGACCTTCCGCGATCCCGGGTTGTTCGGCACGAATACCGACGCGCACGTCACCGGCTACTTCGAGCAGGCGGTCAGGTCGAGCTTCAATTTCGTCCGGCGCGGTATCCTCGCCGAAGCCTCGCGCCGTCTTCGCGGCCAGCTCAGAGTGGCGGGCGCCTACTCGCTGGGCGAGGTCCGGATCTTCGACGAGCGCATCTCCATCGAGGATCGTCCGGCCATCGACCGGCTCTTCCCGCAGGTTCGCCTCTCGAAGTTCCTGGCGCAGCTGCGGCGTGACGGGCGCGACGATGTGCTCGATCCGTCGCAAGGGACGCTGGCCGGTGGTGAAGCGACGTTCTCGGCGCGTGCCCTGGGTTCGCAGGTCGGGTTCATCAAGGGCTTCGGCGAGGTCTTCACCTATCGCAAGCTGCCCGGCAGCCGGCGGCTCGTGCTCGCAGCCGGCGTGCGCGTGGGTCTCGCGCGCGGCTACCCGCGAACCTCCATTCGCCTCAACGAGGATGGCGAGCCGATCATCGGACCGGATGGTGAGACCGTCGAGGATCTCGTGAGCGATCTGCCGGCGAGCGAGCGATTCTTCGCCGGCGGAGATACCACCGTGCGCGGGTTCGCCCGCGACAGCCTCGGCGCGCCCGGCACCATCGACCAGAACGGCTTTCCGACCGGCGGCAACGCGATGGTGATTCTGAATGCCGAGCTGCGGACGCCGATCTGGCGCAATCTCGGCGGCGTGGCGTTCCTCGACGGGGGCAATGTCTTTCGACGCGTATCGGACGTCGATCCGAGCCTGTTCCGTGCGGCGGCCGGCTTCGGCGTGCGCTACAAGTCGCCGGTCGGGCCCGTGCGCTTCGACGTCGGCTTCAAGCTCGACGACCGCAATCCCAATCCCGGCAGGCCGGAACAGGGCTACGCATTTCACTTCAGCATCGGCCAGGCCTTCTGACTTTCTCCCTCCTCCTTCGTACTTTCGCCTTCTTCCTTCCTCCTTCGTTCTGCGTTGCTATCATGCCTCCGTGCCGGGACGGATTCTCACACCTGCGACATGTGTGCTGATGTCGATGTTCCTGGCCATCGCGGTCGTCACGGGCGATGTCGTCGACGCGGTGATTGCCGTAGTCGGCGGGCAGCCGATCACCATCTCCGACACGCGTGCCGCTTCGGTGCTGGGCCTGGTGCCGCAGGCCGCCACCCTCGATCGTGACGCGCTGCTCGATCGCCTGATCGAGCGCGAGTTGAAGCGGGCCGAGGTCGAACGGTTCTCCGTGGCGCTTCCCGATCCGGCGGGCGTGGTCCAGAGGCTCGGAGAGGTCCGCGCGCGACTGGGTGGCGCGACGGACCTGGACGCGGCGCTCGACCGCCTCGGCATGTCCGAAGCGCGGCTGCGAACCTGGATCGAGGACGATCTGAGGGTCGAGCGCTACCTGCAGCAGCGGTTCGACGCAGCGGCGCAGCCGTCCGACGAAGAGGCGCTCACCTGGTTCCAGAGCCGGGAGCGCGAGTTCCTCCAGGACGGCCGCCCGCAGCCGTTTGCAGCGGTGCGCGACGAGGTGCGGGCGCGGCTCGCCGCCGAGCGCCGGCGCGCCCTCATCGACGACTGGGTGGCCGGGCTCCGGCGCCGCACGCCGGTCGTCATCGTTCCGTGGCGCGAGACGGGTCCACGCGCATGATCGAGTCCCTGGAGCGGCCGGCCGGCCGGCTGCTCGTCGGCGGTCTCGCCGCCGCGGCCGCGGTCGGAGCGCTGGCCATCGTGGTCGGGGCGTCCGGGTGGTCCTGGGCGTCGTGGGTGCTCGCGCCACTGATCCTGGCCGCAGGATGGACACGTCCGCTCGAGACCTGCGCGCTGCTGCTGGCCTCCGGACCGTGCTTCGGCAACCGTCCGCGGACGCCGCAGTTTCTCTGGCTGGTCTGGTTGACCGCCCTCGTCGCGACTCCTCTGCTCGTGCGCTTGTGCACGACGTGGAGGCGCGAGGCACAGGAGGTGCTGCGCGGCGGCGTCGGCCTTGCCGCGCTCGCTTACGCCGGGGCGTCGTTTCTCAGCCTGACCAGCATTCCCTTCGACGAGATCCTCGAGACGCTCGGCTTGCCGTTCGACCCGAGCGGCGTGTGGACGGCGTTGCGGTTGCTGCCCACGACCGACGTGCTCGATCCGTATTACGCCGTCTTCACGGTCGTGCTGACGCTGCACGCGCTCGTCATCGGGCTGGCCCTGGCCGTTTTGCTCCGGCGTGACACACGTGCGGTAGGTTGGGTTGTTGGCGGCCTTTTCGCGGGCTTTCTCTCGGCGGTCGTCGTCGGTTTGCTCGACTTCACCTTCATCATCGATCTGCGCGGACTGCGCGCCTTCGATCCGTACACCAATCCCGACGGCGTCCAGCGGCTCCAGTCCACATTCGGGCACTCGGGATGGTTTGCCCAGTACGTGTGCTTTTCGGTGACCTCGGTGTTCGTGCTCCTGCTCTGGCTTCGCTCTCGTAGGTTGGCGGCGGCCATCGGTGTGGCGGTCCTGGCGATGGGGCTGGTCGCCGTGGTGCTCAGCTATCAGCGCGGCGGCTGGATCACCTATGCCGCGATCACGATGTTCATCGCGTGGGCGGGCGGCCGGCTCCTGTCACCGCAGCCCTCGTCACACGCCGCGGTCATGCGCCTCGTACCGATCGTGGCGAGCGGCCTCGTCATCATTGTGAGCGGGCTGCTCGTCGCGGTCACGCTGTGGGCCGCGAGCGAAGGCAACGCCCGCGCGATGCGAATCGCCGAACGCTTGCGGAACATCGCCCACGTCACGGATCGCAGCCATCACATCGTCGCCGGCCTGAGACTGGGCGCGCTGCATCCGATACTCGGCGGCGGGAGCGAGACGTTCGCGGTCCTCTATCGCAACGAGTATCTGCGTGCCGGTGGCCGCTATTACGCGCGCGGCTACTCGCCAATCCTGGACCACTACGGCAGCGCTCACAACGTGTTTGCGCAGACGTTCGCCGGGAAGGGCCTGGTCGGCCTGGTGACGCTCGTGACCCTGGTCGCCGCTGCAGCCTTGCGCGCGTGGCGAACGAGGCGGCCAGGCGTGACCGGTGGCATCGACCCCACGGTCGGGGCGCACATCGTCCTGGGCACACTCATCGCCTTCGTCATCTACGGCCAGGTGCAGGAGGTCTTCTACATCCAGACACTGCAGCTGCTGATCTTTGCAGCGATAGGTCTCGCCGCCGGGCTGCCGGACGCCATTCCCGCTGCCAGTCGCCGCAATCGCTGGAGTGCTGGCATCGTCGCGACGGTGCTGCTCGCCGCGCTCGCGGCGCACGTGACACAGGCTTACGGGTTTCCGGGACGGTTGCGTGAGGCATCCCGCGATCGGGAGATCAGCCGTGCCGGCGCCCGGCTGTTCCCGCCCGAGCGCGATCCCGACGGCCAGTACTTCCAATGGACCGGCGGCTCGGCGTTCGTGTCGGTGCCACGCCAGGCGGCACGGTTCTCGGCCGACCTTCGCAGTCTCGCGCCGTTCACGCAGTTCGTCGAGCTCCGGTTGGACGATCGACTCATCGATCGCGTGCGCCTCGACGATCACGATTGGAAGCGCGTCGACTACCGCATCGGGGATCTGCAGAAGCTGCCGCGGCGGCTCGAGCTGCGCGTCGAGCCGGTCTGGCAGCCGGCCGGAGAGGCGCGTACCCTCGGCGTCTTGATTCGGCGGATCGCCTGGGACCTGCCGCCGCGGCCCGACGTTCCCTGAGCGGCGACCGATGACGCTCATCGAGACCGTGCCGGCCCTGTTCCAGGCACAACTCGCGAACCATCCTCTGTTCCTGTTCGCCGCATTCCTGGCGATGGTGAGCGTCGCACAGCGTGCCGGACTCGCGCGCCGCGCGAGCTCGGAGCGCGTGATGGTCGGCGCTGCCATCGCCGCGCTCGCACTCTACGCCGGAGAGGTCGTTGCCTACGTTCTGACCGATGGCTACTACGACCATGCGGAGCCCTCCATGGCGTCGGTGAGCTGGGTGGCGACGCGTGGCCTGCCTCTCTATCACGAGCTCGGCTCTGCCGAACGCTATGCGCACGTCTACGGCCCCTGGGCGTTCATCGTGCCGGGTGCGGTGCTTCGCGTCCTGGGTCCATCGATTGCGGCATCGAAAGCAGCCGGTGCAGGAGCGGGGCTGCTGACGCTCACCGTGTCGTTCTTCCTGCTTCGCCGGACGACGACCTTCGCGCGCGCCGTGGGCGGCACGGCGGTTGTCGCGGTGGGCTTCCTGATGTTCCGCAACTACGCGTTCTGGAACCGTCCCGATTCGCTCCTGGCGCTCGGCGTTTCGACGGCGATGCTGAGTGCGACGGCGAGGAGGGCTTTCAGCCGGGAGCTCGGCGTCGGCGTGTCGCTCGGGTTCATGGCAGGACTCAAGATCACAGGACCGTTGTATGGGCTCGCGGCCGTCGCGCTGCTGTTCGACGCCGGCGGCTGGAAGGCCACAGTGCGGGCCTCACTCGTGGCGCTCGTCATCTGGGGACTGCCTTATGTGTCGTGGCCGCACGCCGACGCGCGTCTGCACGCTGAATGGCTTGCGCTCGCGGCGTCGAGCGGCATGACGCGGCTGCTGCTCGTGCAAAACGCCGCCTGGGCGGCGTTCCTCGCACTCCCGCTGCTGTATCGCTGGTGGCGCGACGGCGCGCGGCCCGATGGACCATCACTGGCGCTGCTCTCGGGCATGGCTGGCATCGTCGTGCTCGCCGCCAAGCCCGGATCCGGACCGTATCATCTCCTGCCGTTCATCCCCGTTCTCGTCTGGCTCGACGCCTTCGGGCGACGACGAGGCGATCCGCGAGCAGATGGCCTCTCGCCAGATGCGTGGCGCAGAGCCCTCTTGCTCACCGGTGTCGTGCTCGCGGCCGGATCGCAGGCGTACTTCCTGGCTGGCTTGCACCGCACGGACTGGAGCGAGGCCTCTCGAGAGATCCGCGCGCTTCTCGCCGCACAGCCAGCCAGCGCGCAGGTGGGTTATGCCGATGCCGGCCCGCTTTCGTATCTGCGTGCGTTGGCCGTCTTCCGCTCGGGCACCTACCTGCTCGATGCGCCAGCCGTGCAGGAGCATCAGCGAGCCGGCGTCGAGATTCCCGACACGACGGTCGATCGTTTTCGACGATGTGAGAGTCCCGTGTGGATTCTTCCGCGTGGCGAACCGTTCAGCGCCGTGAACGCCTACCCGCAGACGGGACACCGCCGTCTGTTTCCGGAAGCGCTTCGCAGCGCCTTCCAAGCGCGATACACGCAGACCTCGTCGGGCCGCTACTTCGACGTCTGGAAGTGCAGCGCGGTTCCAGCCGCCATTCGACCAGGCCACTAACCTAGCCGTTCAAGTCGCGCTGCGCTCGGCTCGCGAGGAAGCGGTCGTCCTTCCGGGCGAACGCATAGATGCTGTTGGCCAGGACATGCGCGTGCGGCTTGCGATAGAGCCAGAGATCGAGATAGCGCAGCGGCCAGACGATCCACCCGACGGCGGCATAGGCGGGGCGTTGAAGGCTCCGCGGCGTGACGACTTTCACGTAGTCGAGCAGGAACGTCAGCAGCGTGGCCGTCGGTCCCGTGCGTACGCCGCACGACTCGATCTCGAACTCGCGCAACAGCTCGCGGAGCCCGTCGATCGTCCAGCGACGGTAGTCGGCCGGATATTCGTGGAACGGATGGTTGAAGGGCACGACGACGTGCAGACGCCCGCCGGGCTTCAGCACCCGGTGCATCTCCTCGACGGCTCGCGCTGTGTCGCGCACGTGCTCGAGCACCGCATCGCACTCGATCGCGGTAATCGAATCGTCCGCGATTGGCAGCGCTTCGAGGTCGGCCCGCACGTGCACGCCGGATCCCGGAAACAGATCCAGCCCGAGAAACCCGCGGCGGCCACCGCTTCCGGCGGCACCCACGAGCAGCGCTGGACCCTGGTCCGGATCGAGCGTGGGCTCGGCCGGATTGTGGACGAGCGGCAGCGGCGGCTTCAGCAGCCGATACAAGGACGAGCCCCGGCGCGCGTAGCGCCGGAGCATGGTTGCGGCTCCCGAGCTCTGGGGGAGATCCGGATTGGGAGACACGCAGGTCCTCAGAGTCAGCGGGCCGCAGCCGCCGCGGTGGGCGCGGCCTGAGGCACGAGGCGATAGATGCGCAGCTCCGGCCCCGGTCGCGATGGGTCTTCCGGCTTGATGACCAACAGCTCCTGGGACTGATCGAAGAGCGTGCGGTAGGCCGCGTAGAGCGCCGGTAACCGATGCGGCGCTTCGAAGGCCGGTCCGAAGACTTGCGACGTCGCCACGATGTACTCGTTCCCGGCGCGCACGTAGTCCTCGTGACTCCGATCGGTCAGCCGCACCACGTGCTCGACGCGGTAGCGGCCTTCCGGCAGCCGCAGGTCGTACTTCTCGATCACAATCCGCGCGCCCCGGGGCACGTGCGTCGCGATCCATTTCCACGCGATTTCCTGCGTGCTCTCGCGCGAGATTCGCCGGTCGAAGCCGATCGCGCTCGAGAGCGGCGGCAGCAGCGCGGCCACCGTCAGCGCCGCGATGAGCACGCGGCGCGGTAGACGCGGGATGTCGAAGCGCCGCAGCAGGCTCACGCCCGACACGACGGCAATCGCCGCGAGGAGGCACGCGAACGGCACGAGCGGGAGCAGATACCGGCCGTAGACGAGCGACCGCCCGCCGATCATCGCAAAGTAGACGACGGGCAGCGCCACGAGCAGCGTCCACCGCAACCGTCCCGGTCCCTTGACGGCGCGCACCGTGCCGAGCACGAGCCCGGCGGCCAGGAGCATCGACGCCGGCCAGCCCATCGTGAGCCGCAGATGCTTGAGATAAACGATCCAGCCCGGCTCCGCCGAGGGTGGCCGTGGCTGGTAGTAGCCCATGAGCGCCGCGAAGCCGTTCAGGAAGCCCGGGAGATCGAGCAGCGAGTAGGGGGCCACGAGCAGGAACGTCCCGAACGCGGCCACCAGGACCGCCAGGAGACACTTGCCCCGTGACGGCGCGGCCTCGAGCGTCAGCACCACCGACAAGAGGGGCAGCATCAGCACGACACCGGCGTTGTACTTCGTGCCGATCGTCAGGCCGGCGGCCACGCCGGCCCACGCGAATGCGCGCCAGGTGGCCTTCTCGTGGGCGACGAGCGAGAGCAGCAGCGTCAGCGTCGCGAAGAACGTGGCGGGCACGTCGGTGAGCGCATAGTGCGACTCACGCACGTGCATGGGCATCACCGCCAGCAGGCCCGCGCCGAGCAGCGCATGCCGCGCACCCCAGCGTTGGCCCACCTGATAGAGCACGTAGACGGTGAGCGTACCAAGGAGGGCGGTGAGGGCGCGGGCGGTCAGATAGAAGTCGGACGCGCCGACCTGGTTGAGCGACGTCCATTCCCCGGCGAGGGCGCCGAGCATGAACCGTCCCACCACCACCGGCAGATGCAAATAGAAGATGAAGCCCGGATAGTCGAAGAATCTCGGGTTGAAGTCGCCGGTCTTCATCATCCCCACCACGCGTCCGACGACTTCGGGTTCGTCGACGCCGATGGCGAAGGGGATGCCGTGGCCGAGCGCCCAGAAGCGGAGCACGGCGGCCACACCCAGCACCAGGAACAGGTTCAACGGCGAGGCCCGCATGTCGCTGGCCTCGCGCCATTCGCGCTCTACCACCGGGGATCTCGAACCTCGCGTGTGGGTTGATCGGGCATCGTGCCGCGTGTGAGCTGGCCGTAGAGCTCGAGCGTCCGCCGGCCCACCGCAGTCCACGAGAACTCACGCTCGACGAGCGCACGCCCGGCGGTCCCGAGACGTCCGAAGACTCCGCGCAACGAGAACGCCTCCGCGAGGGCGTCGCTGAGAGCGTCCGCGCGCCCGGGCTCGACCAGCCATCCGGTCTCGCCCGGCACGACCTTGTCAGGGAGCCCGCCCGCGCGCGTGGCCACGACGGGCAGGCCGTGGGCCATGGCTTCGAGCGTCACGAGCGAGCTGCCTTCATAGAGCGTCGGGTGCACGAAGAGGTCGGCCGCAACGTACCAGTCGGCCAGCGCGCGGTCGTCCACGCGGCCGGGCACGATCATACGCGATTGCACCTGAGCCCCGGTCGCGGCTTCCACGATGCGGTCGCGATACGGTCCGCCGCCCACGAGCGCCCAACGCCACGAGCCGTTGGACGATGAGGCGCGACATCGGCGCTCGAGCATGCCGAGCGCCTCCGCCAGCACGTGGAAGCCTTTGTTCGCCTCGAGGCGGCCCACGCTGAGCAACAGCAGATCCGACGGGGAAAGACCCAGCGACGCGCGCATGGCCTCGCGGCTCGACGCCGCGCGCCGCGCGTCGATGCCGGCGAGGTCGACGGCGTTGGGCAGCACGTGGACCCGCGACGGCTCGACCGGCAGATGACGGAGGACCGTGGGGACGAGCGAGCGGTCGGTGGCGATGACGGCATCTGCCGCGCGAGCGCACGTTCGCACCGAGGCCTGGAGCGGCCGGTAACCAATCCGCTTCAAACGCGCGAACCCCGGGTGCGTGGCTCCGAACTCCTCGAGACCCTGCGGGTTGAGCACGAACGGGACGGTGAACTCGTGCCGGAGGCGGGCCTGCGCGTATCCGAGACCGCTGGCGCCGAGACCATGAACGATGTCGACTTTGCCAAGGCGCGTCAGCCGGACCGCGACGCGTCCGGCCCGCCACCCGAAGAGCGGATACGCCGTCGCGCGATCGATGACGGTCGTGCCACGCCGGCCGGCGCCGGGGAACGTGACATAGGGAACCGTGATCACCTGGATCCTCCCGTCGGGCACGGCGAACGCTTCCGCGAGCGGCTGGTCCCAGCTTCCGGCTGGCGGACGCGTGATCAGCGTGACGCGCGCTCCGCCGAGCGCCAGGTGTCGAACGAGATCGAAGACGTGACGTTCCAGCCCGCCCACGCCGTGGAACGGATGGACCGCGCGAGAGAGGACCGCCACGCGGAGCGGCGTGTCAGCCACGCCGCAGCTCCTCGTAGAGGCGCACCATGCGATCGACGACCGCGGGCGCGGCAAACCGCTCGCGAACGCGCTCGCGGGCCGCGCGCCCGAGCCTCGCCCTGAGGTCGGCGTCGCCGATCAGACGCGCGAGATCCCGGGCCAGGCCTGCAGGACTGCTCGACAGCAGCCCCGTCTCGTCGGCGACGATGATGTCGCGCGTCCCACCGGTGTCCATCGCTGCCGCCGGGACCCCGAGCGCGCCCGCTTCGAGCAGCACACGGCTCAACGACTCGGGGCCGTGAGAGGGAAAGAGCAGCACGCTCGCATGCGCGAGCAGATTCAGGGCCCGCCTGCGATCCAGCCAGCCGGTGAAGCGGACCTCGAGTCCCGATGCTTGCGCCTGGGTGGCCACCGCCTCACGGCTCGGACCCTCTCCCACGACGACGAGCGGCCACGCGAGTCGGGCGTCCACCGCTGCCTTCACGAGGTGCGCCACGCCCTTGTTCGGCGCCAGCTTGCCCACATAGATCGCATACGGCCTGGCGATGTCATCCGGCGGGCACGACCGTTCCGCCTCGTCGAGCGCACCAAGATCGATGGGATTGGGGATGACCTCGATCCGGTGTGACGCGAGCTCGGGCGCACGCGCGGCCAGGTCGGCGGCAATCGTGGAGCTGACCGCAACGATCGCGTCGGCACGGGACAACGCCCGGCGTTTCGCGCGCAGGTTCGCGCGCATGTAGGGAATCGCCGGCACCGCCAGCGGCCACGCTGGCCCGCCGTGCGGCCTGATGCACTGCAGCATCATCGCCGGCGTGCACGCCGGACACAGGCCGGGCGCTCGCGGATCGTGAATGAGATCGCTCCAGTAGCACACCGGCCAGTAGTCGCGGACCGTGGCGACAGACGGCACGCCCTCGAGCCGGGCCGCCTCGATCGCGCCGGGCGCCGACAGCAGGTGTTGTCCATGGACGATGTCGATGCGCTGGTCGCGGATGATCGGCCGCAGCGCGCGTGCCAGCAGGCGGGTCAGACGCTCGTTCTTGAAGTAGTTGCGGACGAACGGCACGCCGGGCGCCCGTGCGCCGAGCTCGTGCACCGCCAACCCGTCGTACTGGCTTGCCGCGAGAGAGAGGCCTGGCGGCTCGCCGGGTCGCGGCCGCACGATGACGACCGTATCGCCGCGTGCGCGCAGCCCACGCGCCAGCTCGTACGTGCTCCATCCGCTGCCGCCCGCGACCGGCGGGAAGGCGTCGGTGACGATGAGGACGCGGAAGGGATCTGGGCTCAAGCCTGACACCAGGAGGGCGGGCCTACGGCCCCGCCATTCATACCGTCCCGCGCGGCGGGGCTGAAGCCCCGCCCTCCTTTCCAGGATTCGCGCGGCCCGCCCGCGCACGTTCGATCGCGCCGGTGAGCAGGCGGCAGTGCGCGTCCCAGCTGTACAGCCGCTCGGCCCGGGACCGTGCGCGAGCGCTCAGGAGGCGGCGCGCCTGCGGGTCGGCGAGCGAGTCCAGTGCGTCGGCCAGCCCCGCGGGCGCGCTCGAATCGTACAGCACGCCTGCCTCGCCCGCGCCGAGGAGCAGCCGCAGCCGTGGCAAATCGGGCGCCACCACCGGAAGGCCCGAGGCCAGATACTCGAACACCTTCAGCGGCGACCAGAAGAACTGCTCGCGCAGGGGCGCGTGCCGGTCGATGTCGAACGGCGCCACGCCGACGTCGGCGGCGGCCAGCGCGGCCGGCATGTCGGTGTGGGGAAGCGCGCCAGCAATCGTGAGGTGATGCACCGCGAGCTGCCGCGCCCGCGCGCGCACGCGCTCCAGCTCCGGCCCGTCGCCGATGAGCACACCCTGCCAGCCACGGCCGCGCGCTTCGAGCGCGGCCAGCGCCTCGACGAAGGTGACGGCGCCATGCCACGCACGAAAGGCGCCCGCGAAGATCGCGACCGGCATCGCCTTGTTGCGGTCGAAGGGCACCGGCCCTGACGCGCCCGGCCGGAAGCGCGACGTGTCGGCGCCCCACTCGGCCTCGAGCACGCGCGATCGATCGACCCACGTGGGAAGGATGTCAGGGACCGGTGTGACGATGAGATCGGCGGCTCGACATTGCCAGTCGCGCCATCGCCGCATGGGCTCGAACAGCGCGCGATCCACGGCGTGCTTGGGTGAGCCCCGGTAATCGACGACCGGCGCGTTCACCTCGAGCACGGTCGTGAGTCCCGCTCGCCGTGCGGCGAGCAGGCCCTCGCCGCCGAAGTTGTGGTACCGCTCCATGACGACGTCGGGCCGGACGCGCTCGACGAGCCGCCGGACAGCGCCGGCCCGCAGCAGGCGGAAGTGGGGGCGGCCGAGCGGCGCGCCGAGGTCGTGCCAGGTCACGCGGCCTGCATCGAACGGACCGCTTCCGCGGGGCACCGCCACGTGGACGTCATGGCCGAGCGCTGCAAGCGCGCGCGCGACGCCTTCGACGTGCGTCGAGCCACCCTTCGTGCCTGGCACGGTCTGGTCGATCGCGGCGTACAGGATGCGCATTTACGAGCGGGCCTCGGCCGGGCGCGGCGAGGCCGTGCCGTTCTCCGGCGCGGGCAACGGCGCCTGCGGCAGCTTCTCGAGGAGCGCGAAGAACGGACCCGAACGGATGCGGCCGAACAGCACGAGGTCGATGTCCATCGCCACGGTCAGCGCCTGGAGTGCGGCGAGCATCGGACCACCTCGCGCGAGACGAGCCTTCGCGGCCGTCCGCGCATCGCGCGCCGCGGTCGGGTGGGGATCCCCGCCGTTTGCGGGGGCTGCGCTCCGCCCTGCGGCCCGGCGGGCCAGAAGGCGCTCGGCCATCCGCACGAGGATGTTCTCGACGAAGCCGCCGACGAGCGGCGTGTAGTACCGGATCCGGGTGATGCGGAAGCCTGCGCGCGCGACGACGGCTTCGAGATGGGGAATGTCGGACAGCGGGTTGAGGTGATCCGACTTGCGCAGCCGCTCCTGCGTCATGTCGATGAGGCCGACGCGCTCGAGCTGTCGCGCCAGCGCGTTGATGGCGCGCAGGCCACCGGCGATCGGTGCGTTCTTTCGCACGTGCGAGTACACGAAGAGCCGGCCGCCTGGCTCGAGCACCCGCGCGGCTTCGCGCAGCATGCCATCCAGCGAGTCGGGCGACAGGTGCTCGAGGACGTCGAGCGCGTAGCCCTTCGTGAAGGCGGCGTCGCGGAACGGAAGCCGTCGAAGATCCGCGAGCGCCAGATCGGTGGATCGTCGCGCCTCGTAGGCGAAGAACGGGCTGACGTCGGTGCCAACGAACGCCGCGCCGCTCGCGGCGTTCCACAGCATCGATCGTCCGCTGCCGCATCCGAGATCGATGACGCGATCTCCAGGGCCGAGCTCGAGAAAGCGGCGCAACTGGCGCTGGCGCACGCCCGATTGCAAGAGCGGCGGCGACACCGTCTCGTGCCGGGCATCCGCATGCAGCGTCTCGTCGAGGTACTTGGTCTGTTCCGCGAAGGCCGTGGCCGGCCGCAAATCCAGGAAGTCGCCGCTGGCCTGCGGATACCGGCGGCCGCAGGACTGGCAGACGAGGTCCGTGTCCGGCGCGTTGACTCTGGCGAGCAGGCCACGGCACTCGGGACAGCACACGGACGCGAGAAGGGCGGCGGACACCATCGGTCAGCCGGTCGACGAGGGCCGGGCGGCGGGTGAGCCCCAGCGGTCCGCACGCGGCTCGCGGGCAGCGGCCTTCTCGAGAACGGCTTCGAGCCGTTCGGCTCGTGCGGTCCACGAATACGCGCCCGCCTCGTCGAACGCACGGCGCGCGAGCCGCATCGCCAGCGCGCGATCCCCCATCAGCCGATCCACTGCCGCCGCAACCGCGCGCGCATCGTCGGGCGGCACCAGGATCGCATTCTCGCCATCGCGCAGCACTTCGGCGAGCGCCGGGAGCGAAGACGCGACGATGGGACGGCCGACCGCCAGGTACTCGAAGAGCTTGAGCGGCGAGGTGTAACTCGCCGAGACGGCCGTCGCGCGATTGGGCAGCAGGAGCACGTCGGCGCCGCCGAGCCAGCGCGGGACGTCGGCCGGCGGCACGAGCCCCGTGAACTCGATGCGATCGGCGACGCCGCGCGAGGCGGCGAGCTCGCGCACGCGTGCGAGGTCGCGCTCGCCCGGATGTCCGCCGATGATGCGTCCGCGAGCGTCCGGCAGCAGTGCGACGACTTCGACGAGCACGTCGGCGCCCTTCCACGGATAGAGATGGCCCGCGTAGGCAATCGTCGGCGGGCGCGACGGACCTTCCCAGTCGAACGTGCGGTCTCGGTCGACGCGGGCGCCATCTGGAACGACACTGACGCAGGCTCGCGGGCCGAGCCGGTCGGCCAGCTCACGCGCCAGCGTGGCGGTGATCGTCACGTACCCGTCCGCCCGTTGCCAGACGAGCCGCTCGCGCGCCTCGAGCCGCCGGAGCTTTCTCGGACCCGGCGCGCGTCCCGTCGAGAGCATGGAGGGCAGCAACCCGCTCACGACCGGCGCGTATCCGTGCGACTCGTAGACCACCGGCGGCCTGCGCCGGGCCGGGATGCGAAGGAGCACCGCCGCGATGCCGAGATCGCGGGTGAAGACGACGTCGGGTCTCGTCGCGCCGAGGCTGCGCCTGACCGCCCCGGAGACGTACATGGCCCGGCGGAAGGGAGCGGTGCTCCACACCATCGCCCGCCGGATTCGGAGATTGTTCAGCGGCTCCAGCCCGTAGTACGCGAACGGATCGCGGGGCTCCCCGGACGTGTCAGGCCGCACCAGCAAGGTGACGAGGTGTCCGCGCGAGGCCAGCGCATGGCACGTTTCCATGGTCTGGATGCCATTGGCGCGCTCGAGCGGGAACCGGATGTCGGCGAGGTAGAGGAGGTTCACGAATGACGAATGACGAATGACGAATGACGAATGACGAATGACGAATGCCGAGGAGGGCGGGGCTTCAGCCCCGCCGGCACGATCTCATCGTTTGTAGAACGTGTTGCGCTCGAACACATACCGATAGACCAGCTCCGGCAACCGCGCCGGAATCGTGACGAACGTATGGTAGGCGTTCCGGCCGATCTCCAGCCGCTGGCGATCCATGAGGCCGCTGCCGAACTGCGCCATCAGACCGACGTTCCACCAGATCGAGACGCCGAGGACGACCGCGAAAGCGGCTCGTGCCGCCCGTTGGCGTGCGAGCGACCACAGCGCCGAAACGCCCACCACGAGCACCGCACTCAACCCCACGAAGCGGCGCTGACCGAACGCGCCGGCGACGGTCCAGGATTCGACACTACCTGCGACGTAGACCTGCAGCGCGACGATGAGCAGGAGGCCTGTTGCGAGCGCCGCGGGCCGTGCCACCTTCGTCTTCGCGGCGGGCCGATGGCTGATGGCCAGCATCACGAGACCGGCACAGGCGGCAAGGGCAAGCGGCGTCCAGAAGAAGAAGCCATGCCGTGGCGAGACGAGCACCGACAGCGCATGCGGCGCCAGCCAGTTCATCTTTCGTGACACGAAGCGCGACGGACCGGGATAGCCGTTGAGCGCCTGATACGCCGCGAGTTGCGGCAGATAGGCGACGAGGAACGCGGCGCAGCCCGCCAGCATGCCGATGGCCATGCGCCGCCGGTCGGTCGCGTCGCGCGGCGCGCGCACGAACGTCCAGATCCAGTCGACAGCGGGGCCGGCGGCCACGAACATGTCCTGCTCCCGCACCATGGTCATCAGCGCGGCAAGCGCGCCCAGCACCACCATGCCGCGAGTGGACCATCGATCGCGAACGACGAGCCACGTGGCGAGGAACGCGGCGACGGCGAAGGCCGACGTCGCGTGCGACATCGGCGGCGCGATATACATGTAGAAGAACAGCGGCGTGCCCAGCCACACCGCGACGGTCGCCACCAGCGCGCCCGACGGTCCGACCGTGCGCCGCGCCATCCACCAGCCCAGAACGAGCGCGAGCCAGCCATAAAGCGCCGACGCATACGCGACCGCCGTGATGTACGGCTGCGAATAGCCGTCGGCCTCGCCGCCTCGGAGGCGGGTGGACGCGTGTGCCGCCGCGTAGAACGGACTCCAGAGGATGGCCGACCCCATCGTGGCAAAGCTCACGCGCCGCCCCGTGTCCGTCGTGCGCTCGAGGAACGTCTCGTGGAACCCGTCGTAGCGGGTCACGCCGGCGTCGTAGAAATGCCGGTACTCGTTTTCGAACGAGACGTCCCGATCGAACCAGAGCGAGCGCAGGTACGAGAAGTACTGCACCTCGTCGGACGCGTAGAGGCGCGGCGTGACGAGCGGCAGCGACAGGACGAAAGCCGCCGCGAGCAGCAGCAGGTCGCGCTTCGCGCTCGTCATTGCTGCAGGACGATGCCGACGACTTCGAGCAGATTGAACGCGGCGTGGCTCACGGTCGAAGCCACGATGCTCCGGCGCTGGAGGTAGACGACGCCCCAGAAGGCGCCGAGCATCGCGGTGATGACGACGGCCGCCCAGCCCTGGACGAGGTGCCCCGCGCCGAAGAGCAGGCTGAAGATCAGGAGGCCCGTTGCGGCGCCGCCGAGCCGCTGCTCGAACCGGTGCAGGACGAACGCTCGCTGAACTTCTTCCCGCAGACCCCCGGCGACGACGCCCACGATCGCGAACACGATGAGCCCGGTGCGCGTTCGTAGCAGCGCCGCCAGCGGGTTGTCGGGCTGCTGCAGCCAGGGCGCCAGCGCCGCAATCGCCACTACGCACACCGCCATCAGCAGGAAGACGATCGGCACGAGACCGAGCCCGATGAGCAGTTCCCATCGGATGGGACGCCTCCCGAGCAGCACGTCGCGCGGGCGTTCGCCGCCGGCCTGCAGGAACAGGATCACCAGGCCGACGACCACCGCGGAGTCCACGAGCGAGAGGATCGCGACGTGGAGCAGCGAGAAGTTCTGTTCGGCGTCGCGCGGCGCGAGCCCGGAAAGGGCCAGGGCTGCCGAGATGACCAGCTGAGTGGGGAGGCCCGAGCAGAGGCAGACCTCGAACAGTGCCCGCGCCCGACTCCCGCCGGCGTGGACGCGAGGAGAGGCCGGGCCGGCAGGCGTCACGTCCCCGTCCAGGGGGACGTCTCGAGTGGGATACAGATCCATGCGGGCGAATCGAGGCCGGTCCGGCGACCGGCCAATGTACCACGGCCGCGAAACCGCTGCCGAAATGTGCCAGGTCGCGCAAGAAAACGAATGTAAAAAATATACGCTCGAGTGATATGCTGTCAGAACTTGCACGGTCCCAGGTGCAACTGAGCAAATCGTAACTGTCGTCTAACTTGGGGGTGTGGCCTTTACAGGCCTCTCGCCCATTAAGCGGACCCGACGTGGCTCCGGCCACGCGGCGAGAGGGTGATGCATGCTCGACTTCGACCAGGCTGCCGTCGGCGGCAGACGAACCCGCGCCGACCACCGTCACCGAGCGAGTCCTCGTCGTCGAGGACGATCGATCGACCCGCGTCGGCCTCACCGAGCTCGTGCGCTCGTGGGGGTATCTGGCAGAGTCGGCCTCGGACGGCGAGGAGGCCCTTCAGCGGATCACGACCTTCCGACCGGGGATCATCGTGTCCGATGTGGTCATGCCGCGCATGGATGGGCTCGCGCTGCTGCGCGCGCTGCGCGATCAGATGAGCGACATCTCGGTCATCCTGCTCACGGCGCAGGGCAGCGTGGAGACGGCCGTCGAAGCGATCAAGGACGGCGCCTACGACTACCTCACGAAGCCGGTCGATACGCAGCGGCTCCAGATCCTGATTCAGAAGGCCGCCGAGCGGCAGGAGACGCTGCGCGAAGTGCGCATCCTGCGGCGGCAGCTGCGCGAGCACGGCAGCTTCGGGCGGATCATCGGCAACACGGGGGGCATTCGCCAGATCTACCGCATCATCGAGCAGGCCGCGCCCACCGCCGCCTCGGTCCTCATCTGGGGCGAGTCGGGGACGGGCAAGGAGATGGTCGCGCAGACCATCCATCAATTGAGCCAGCGCGCGACGCAGACGTTCGTGCCGATCAACTGCGCGGCGATTCCCGAGACGCTGCTCGAGAGCGAAATCTTCGGACACGAGAAGGGCTCGTTCACGGGCGCGGTCGAGCGCCGGCAAGGCTGTTTCGAGCTCGCGCACCGCGGCACGCTCTTCCTCGACGAGATCGCCGAGATGGTGCCGGCGACGCAGGTGAAGCTCTTGCGCGTGCTGCAGGAGCAGAAGTTCCGACGGCTCGGGGGACGGCAGGAGCAGGAAGTGGACGTCCGCATCATCGCGGCGACCAACCTCGATCCGCTCGAGGCCGTCCGGCGCGGGAAGCTCCGCGAGGATCTCTACTACCGCCTCAACGTGTTCACCATCGAGCTGCCGCCGCTGCGGGATCGCCGCGAGGACATTCCGCTGCTCGTGCAGGCGTTCCTGAACGAGTTCAACGCGCGTAACGGCAAGTCGGTGAAGGGTATCGACCAGGACGCGATGAGGCTGCTCGAGCACTACACCTGGCCGGGCAACATCCGCGAGCTGCGCAACGTCATCGAGCGGGCGACGATTCTCGCGGGCGGCGATCTCATCGAGCCGCCGCATCTGCCGCCGACGCTGACGCAAACGCGCAAGGAGGAGACGTCGGCCGCGGTGGTCCTCACGCCGGGCATGACCGTCGACGAGGCGGAAACGCGGCTCATCAAGCTGACGCTCGAGCACACGCGCGACAACAAGACGCGCGCCGCTGAGATTCTGGGCATCAGCCTCAAGACGCTCCACAACAAGCTCAATCGGCTGAAGGCTCAGGCCGCCGCCGTGCTCGGCGGGTCGGACGAGACCACGAGGACGGAAGGCTGAGCAGAGCTACGAGCTGACGAGACGACGAATTGCAGAACTCGGATCAAGCTGCGAGGTGAAGCGTGAACAGCGTCGTTCGTCGGCCATGGAGTTCGCGTTCGTCGTAGCTCGTCGTTCGTAACTCGTAGCTCGCAGGCTCGTATGCGCCTCAGCATCAAGACGAAGCAGGTCGCCGTCGTTGTCGCCCTGGTGGTGCTGGTGGTGACCATGCTGAGCGTGAGCTATGCCGGCCTGCTCGCGCGTGCCCTGCTCGTCGAGAGCGAGTCACGCGGCGAGATGCTCACGCAACTTCATCTTCGAGCGATCGCAGCGGGTCATCACCTCGCGCGACCACGCCTACGAGGCGGTCAAGGCCGATCCCGCGCTCCGCGCGCTGCTCGAGTCGAGCATGGCGTACTCGAAGCACGTCACCTACGCGGCCATCGTCGATCCCCGGAACGTGGCGATCGTCCACAGCTCGCCCGTGCTCGAGGGGCAGACGCTGGAGCTGCAGCCTGCGCTCGGGCCGCTTCTCGACGACAACCCGTGGCGGCAGCTCGAGGCCATCTATCAGGATCGGACCTTCGAGGTCAGTCAGCGGCTCCTGCTGCGGGACGAGGGCGAGGCCAGCGAGCAGTTCGGATCGATCCGCATCGGCATCTCCACGACGCTCATCTGGGAGGACGTCTCAGCCGCGCTGCGCAATGCGTTGTATCTCGGCCTGGGCGCACTCGGCATTTCGACGCTCGTCGCGCTGCTGCTCGCGCAGTGGACGCTCAGGCCGGTTCACGTGCTGCAGCGCGGGTTCGCGCGCCTGGGCAAGGGCGAGTTCGACGTCAAGCTCGATCTGCCGCCAGGCGACGAGTTCAGCGAGCTGGGCGCCTCGTTCAACCAGTTGAGCGCGGAGCTGTCCAACGTGCGATCGCAGCTCGCCTCGGGGCAGGCGGCGCCACTGGAATCGGTCGTCGATCGGCTCGAAGACGCGGTCGCGATGGTGAATCCGGACGGGCTCGTCGTGTTTGCCAACGCTGCCATCCGCACGGCGCTGCCGGCTGCGTGGCTGGTTCGTCGCTCGCAGCCTGGCCCGCGGATCATGCCTACCGGCAGATCGTGGACCGGGCGCTGTCGACCAAGCGGTCGCAGGGACCGGTGTCACAGCGAGTGCACGTGTCCGGGCGATTCCGAGGACACCGAGCAGTGGCTGATGGCGCACGTCATCGAGCAGGGCGATCGGCGCTTCATGGGCGTGATGCTCGTGGCACGCGATCTCGGCTACATCAGCCAGGTGCAGTCGACGCTGCGCTATTCGCGCAAGGCCGCCTCGCTCGGGCGCCTGCTGGCCGGCGTCGCGCACGAGGTGAAGAATCCGCTGAACGCGATGACGATTCATCTCGAGCTGCTGAAGCAGAAGCTGAAGGGGCGCGCGACGGGGAAGGCCGACGGCCACGCCCGGCGGCGTGGCGGTCGCCACGGAAACCACGTCACCGGCCAGCCTCACCGTCGAAGTCGAGACGACGATGAAGCACGTTCAGGTGATTGGCTCCGAGATTCAGGAGGCTCGACGAGGTCGTGCAGGGCTTCCTCAAGTTCAGCCGGCCTGAAGAGCTGACACTCGAGCCCGTCGATCTCGGGGCGCTCATCGCGGACGTGGCCGAGGTGGTCGAGCCGCAGGCGTGCGCGGCCGGCGTTCGGTTCGTCTCGCAGTGTCCGAAGCATCTCCCTCGCGTGAGCGGCGATCGTCCGCTGCTGCGACAGGCACTCCTGAACCTCGCGCTCAACGCGGTCCAGGCCATGCCGCAAGGAGGCGAGCTGACCTTCATGGCGTCCCGCGCCGCGGATCGGCAAGTCGCGCTCGAAGTCCGGGATACCGGGCTCGGCATCGCCCCCGAGCACCTGTCGCGGATTTTCGACCTCTACTTCACGACCAAGGAGCACGGCAGCGGGATCGGCCTCTCGATGGTCTTCCGCACAATTCAGCTTCACGACGGCAACATCGAAGTACAATCGACCCCGGGTCGCGGCACGGCCTTCTCCATCACGCTGCCACAAGCCGAGCGGGGGGACTCGCCCGGCCACGGACGACCCGGCGGTATCTCGACGCGCACTGCGACATGACCGTTCGCGCATTCCATCGCACCTGGCTGTGGCGCCTCTCGCTGGCATTGGCGGCGGCGGTGTGGACGCTGGGCTCGGTGGGGTGCGTCAAGCCTGTGGTGGCGGCCGCACCCGAGCCGCCGCCGCTCGAGGTCCCACCCGTGCCGCCGCGCCTCGTGGGGCCAGTGGTTGTCGAAGAGGCGCCACCCCCGGTGGCCGAGGCGCCCGAGGCCGTGACGACCAGGCCGGCCACTCGTCAGCGGTCCCGCCCGACGACGGCCGACGGATCGGTGGCTCGAGCAGAGGGCAGCTCGCCCGAGAGGCCGGAGACTCCTGTCGAGCCCGCTGCCTCGGCTGCCGACGCTTCTCCGCTGCTGCGAACGCCAGACACCGCCAACGATGCCGAAGCGGTTCGCCGGGTCCGTGAAATCCTCCATCGGGCTCAAGAGAACCTCGCGAAGGTCAATCCTCGAGGGCTGTCGCGAGGAGCGCGGACCAATCACGATACGGCCACGCGCTTCATCGATCAGGCCGAGGGCGCGCTCAGGACGGGCCGGCTCGACTATGCGAAATTCCTGGCTGAAAAGGCCGACACGCTCTCGGCAGGCCTCCTCAAGCGCTGAACCGCTCTCGTCCGCTCGGCGGTTTCCACAGTCCTATATTTAGCGTTTGCCCTAAGGCCGTGCCACAATATGTGGTGGATCAGGCTTGACATCCCATTGTCACAGGCGCAGTATGTCGGCCGCGGAATTCTCATGCACTCCTTCAGGTGCAGGGCCATCCCAGGGTCGCGCTCCAGCTGGTGTCGGGGCGTGGTGCCTGATTGCGTGCGTACTGGCGTGTGAGCGTGTGACAGGCGTGCCGGGACCGTGGGGGCGCGGGCCGGGCCGGGATGGGGGGTGCGATGCAGAGGGGGACAACAGCCGCCATGGAGCGAACGGGCACGTCCATGGAACCGGGAATGGAGAAGACGGAGAAGTCCGCCGAGCGGGCCAGCGTGCCGGTTCCGACCCGGACGCCGCGCGACCGGCCTCGAATACACGCGCGTCTTCGCGCGCGAAGGCATCGACCCTTTCGACGAGATCGAGTGGGACAGCCGCTCGGCCGTGATCGGCAACGAGAAGGGCGAGGTGGTCTTCGAGCAGCGCGACGTCGAGGTGCCGAAGTTCTGGTCGCAGACCGCGACCAACATCGTCGTCTCCAAGTACTTCCGCGGCACGATCGGGACGCCGCAGCGTGAGAAGAGCGTCAAGCAGCTCGTCGGCCGTGTCGTGGACACCATCGCCGGCTGGGCGCGCAAGCAGCGGTATTTCGCGAGCGAAGACGATCTCCAGGCGTTCGCGGACGATCTGAAGCACCTCCTCGTCTATCAGAAAGCGTCGTTCAACAGCCCGGTCTGGTTCAACGTCGGCATCGAGCCTCACCCCCAGTGCTCGGCCTGCTTCATCAACTCGGTCCAGGACACGATGGATTCCATCCTGACCCTGGCGCGGACCGAGGGCATGCTGTTCAAGTACGGCTCGGGCACCGGCTCGAACCTCTCCACCATCCGTTCGTCACGCGAGCTCCTCGCCGGGCGGCGGCACCGCCTCGGGCCCGGTCTCGTTCATGAAGGGCTTCGACGCGTTCGCGGGCGTCATCAAGTCGGGCGGCAAGACCCGCCGCGCCGCGAAGATGGTGATCCTGAACGCCGACCATCCGGACGTCGGTCGACTTCATCGGCTGCAAGGTCGAGGAAGAGAAGAAGGCCTGGGCGCTCATCGACGCGGGCTACGACGGATCGTTCACGGGCCCGGCCTACGCGTCGGTGTTCTTCCAGAACTCGAACAACAGCGTGCGCGTGACCGACGAGTTCATGCGCGCCGTGCTCGATGACAAGCCCTGGCAGACCCGCTCGGTCCTGACCGGCGAGGTCATGGACACCTGCCGGGCGCGCGACCTGATGCGCCAGATCGCCGAAGCGACCTGGATCTGCGGCGATCCGGGCATGCAGTTCGACACGACGGTCAACGACTGGCACACCTGCCCGAACACGGCGCGCATCAACGCCTCGAACCCGTGCTCGGAGTACATGTTCCTCGACGACTCGGCGTGCAACCTGGCGTCGATCAACCTGATGAAGTTCCTCGACGACCGTGACGAGTTCGACGCGGCCGGCTTCGGCGCGGCGTGCCGGACGATGATCACGGCGCAGGAGATCCTCGTCGACAACGCGAGCTATCCGACCCGCGCCATCGAGCGCAACAGCCACGCCTTCCGTCCGCTGGGGCTCGGGTACGCGAACCTCGGCGCGCTGCTCATGTCGCGCGGCCTCCCGTACGACAGCGAAGCCGGCCGCGATTACGCCGCGGCCATCACCGCCATCATGCACGGCGAGGCCTACGCGCAGTCGGCGCGCATCGCGCGCGATCACGGCGGGCCGTTCGCCGGCTACGACGTCAACCGCGAGCCGTTCCTGCGCGTCGTGCGCAAGCACCGCGCCGCGCTCAAGGACATCAACCGGACCCACGTCCCCAAGGCGATGTTCGACTCCGCCCGCAACGTCTGGGACGAGTGCATCGACCTCGGCGAGCAGTACGGCTATCGCAACGCGCAGGCGACCGTCCTCGCGCCGACCGGCACCATCGGCTTCATGATGGATTGCGACACGACCGGCGTCGAGCCCGACATCGCGCTCGTGAAGTACAAGAAGCTGGTCGGCGGCGGCCTGATGAAGATCGTCAATCAGACCGTCCCGATGGCGCTGGCCCGCCTCGGCTACTCGGCGCAGCAGGTCAAGGAGATCGTCGAGGTACATCGACGAGCACGAGACCATCGAGGGCGCGCCCCACATCAATGACGCCGACCTTGCCGTGTTCGACTGCGCGTTCAAGCCGTTCAAGGGCCAGCGCTCCATCCAGTACATGGGCCACATCAAGATGATGGGCGCCGTGCAGTCGTTCCTCTCGGGCGCGATCAGCAAGACGGTGAACGTGCCCAAGGACGCGTCGATCGAGGACATCCAGGAGGCCTACGTCGAGTCGTGGCGCCTGGGCGCGAAGGCCGTCTCGATCTACCGCGATGGCAGCAAGCGGACGCAGCCGCTCAACACTTCCAAGGAGACGGTCCGCGACACGCAGGCGGGCGCGTCGGCGACGGCGCCCGCCTCGCAGCCGGTTCGCCGGCGGCTGCCCGACGAGCGCGCCTCGCTCACGCACAAGTTCGACATCGCCGGCCACGAGGGCTACATCACCGTCGGCCTCTACGACGATGGGCAGCCGGGCGAGATCTTCCTGGTGATGGCCAAGGAAGGCTCGACGATCTCGGGCTTTGCCGACGCCTTCGCACAGGCCATCTCCTACGCGCTCCAGTACGGCGTGCCCCTTCAGGTGCTCGTCGACAAGTTCAGCCACGCGCGCTTCGAACCTTCGGGGATGACCAAGAACCCCGAGATCCGGTTCGCGAAGTCGATCGTCGACTACGTGTTCCGGTGGATGGCGGCGAAGTTCCTGTCGCCCGAAGCGAAGTATCGCGCCGGGTTGAACGTGCCGGAGCCGACCGAGGCGATGGCCGAAGCGGCCGTCCAGCAGGCCACGCTTCCGCTGCAGTCGTCGGGCCCGTCACGCGCGGCGTTCGCGGCCATCCAGAACCAGGAGGATGCGCCACCGTGCTCGACCTGCGGATCGATCATGGTGCGCAGCGGCGCCTGCTACAAGTGCAGTAACTGCGGCACGACCAGCGGCTGCGCGTAGTTTGTTGGGCGCCGGCGCCCTCAGCGCCGGCGCGGGCAGCCGCCCGACGGGCGCGGCTGTTCCGCCGCCCTGGGCGGGCGGCGGGCCGCTCGCGGGCTGCGTTCGCTTGGCGCCCGGCGCTCGGAGGGGCGATGCTTCGGCATCGCCCCGTTCTGTTTGCGGAGGGCGATGCTCCAGGAGTCGGCGCGCGGTCGGATTCAAGGCCGTGGTTGCTTCCGGTAACGAGCGCCAATAGATTGAGCCGACAGATCATGAGAATCGCGCGGTTCGGTGTGCTGGCGCTGGTGGCGTACCTGGCGGCGGGTCCCATCCTCGTTTTCCTGGCGGGCTCGATCGGCGCGCGGGAGATACCCGTATGGCTGTTCGGAGTCGTCGCTTCCACCCTGCTGGTTCTCGCAACCGCGGCGTCGCTCGTCCTCGACGGCCATCCGATCGAGGCCCCCGCGCGAAGTCTGGTTCGACGACGGATATTCGAGCTGGCTGGAGGGTTCTTGCTCGGCGTCGGCCTGTTCGCTGTCCTCGCCCTCGTTCGCGCCGCATCGGTCGGCGCGAATTGGACGTTCGGAGGACTCGCGTCGTTCGCCGGCGTCGCCGCAGGGCTGGGTGTGTCGCTCGTGTTGCTGCTTCCAGAGGAACTGGTGTTCAGGGGCTACGCGCTTCGTCGGGCCAGCCGGGCGTTGGGGCCCGTACCGGCCGTTGTCCTTTCGTCAGCGTTCTTCGGCCTCTATCACGTGCTCGGCACGGGGATGTGGGGGATGGGCGCATTCTTTGCGTTCGCGATGCCGGCTCTGGGCGGGCTCCTCTTTGGCAGCGCGGCGGTGCGGACCGGCGGTCTCGCTCTGCCAGTCGGCCTGCATCTGGGGGGCAACTGGGTGCAGGCGAACGTGCTGTCGATTCATGCAGCACAGGGGACTGGCGTGCCCGACGCGCTGTGGACGGCCTACGTATCAGGATCGCAACTCGAGGCATTGATCTCGCCAGACGTCCCCGCTCATTTGCCGTACATGGCGGTCATCGCGCTGGCTGCGGCCAGCGTGAGTCTCGCGCTCAAGCCGCGAACGCGCCCGGTCTGACGTCAACCGGGCCCGGCCTCCTGGAGGCCAGGACTGGCGCATGGCGAGACGCCCGAGGCTCCCCAGAATCGACGACGAGATGCGCCGCTGGTGCGCGGCGCTCGAAGAAGAGCTGTCGTCGTGGCCCGACGTCAAAGCCCGCCCGATGTTCGGCCTCATCGCCTACTATCGCGGCCCCGCCATCTTCGCAGCCGTACCGAGAACGCGAGCGGTCGAGACCGATCGTTCGATCCTCATCAAGGTGCCGAACGCCAGAAGCGCGCGGCTCGCGCGCACGAATGCGCCCGGCGCCGGCTGGGTGACCTTCGAACTGACCGACGATGGCGACGTCGCCGACGCGCTGCGATGGCTCGGTCGCGCGTACGAGAAGGCGTCGTCGAAGCCCGGGCGGAAGTGAGCGCACCATGCAGGTCGACGTGCGTCGCGTGGAGTATGCCGACGTCGCCGCGCTGCGCGACCTGTATCGGCAGGAGCAGAACTGTCAGATCATTCACGACTCCATCCTGGCGCGGGGCATGGCCGACCCGTATTTGATCCTGGTCGACGGGAGAGTCGGCGGCTACGGCGGGGTCTGGAACCGGTTCGACGTCGGCCGGGTGATGGAGTTCTACACGCTGCCCGACCTTCGCGTTCGCGCCCAGCCGATGTTTCGCGAGTTCCTGGCGGTGAGCCAGGCGACTTCCATCGAAGCTCAGACGAACATCCCCATCATGCTGCTCATGCTGTGCGACTTTGCTGCCGACATCGCTGTCGCCAACGTGCTGTTCGAGGACGCGGTGGTCACGAGCCTCCCCTCTCCCGGGGGCGTGTTCCGACCGGCGACGCCCGACGATGGCGACGCGGGTGGCGAGTACGTCATCGAAGCTGCCGGCGCCATCGTGGCGGCGGGCGGGTTCCTGTGTCACTACAACCCACCGTACGGCGATGTCTACATGAGCGTGGCGGAGTCGGCCCGCCGGCAGGGGTACGGCAGCTACGTGGTGCAGGAGATCAAGCGAGTGTGCTACGAG
Source organism: Vicinamibacterales bacterium (assembly GCA_963840865.1). Classification (GTDB taxonomy): domain Bacteria; phylum Acidobacteriota; class Vicinamibacteria; order Vicinamibacterales; family Vicinamibacteraceae; genus CAWJAP01. The sequence goes on along the minus strand of CAWJAP010000028.1, from coordinate 990,031 downwards.
GCCGGCCGGAAGCCCGCCGCCCGTTGCAACGCCGGCAATGCCGCGTCGAGGCGGACGCTCGAGAAGGCCGGCTTCCTGCCGTGCGGTCGCCTGCTCACCGGCACGTTCTCACGGGCGTAAGCAGGTTCCCGTTGTCCTTCCTCCTTTCTACTTCTTCAGTCTGCCGATTCGAGTGGCCATCGGCGCTCCGCGCGCGTACGCTGATCGAAGGCGCATGGCTGATGCTGCCTTTCATCGACCTGACGACCCCGCGGCTGGTGCTGCGTCCGCTCACCGCGGTCGACACCGAACCTCTGCACGCGCTCTGGACCAGCGCGGGCGTCCGGCGATTCCTCTGGGACGACGAAATCATTCCGATTGAGCGCACGCGCGCGTCGATCGAGCTCAATCATCGGCTGTTCGCGGAGCATCGCTACGGCCTCTGGGGGGCGCGGCCGACGGGGACCGACGATCTGATTGGCTTCGGCGGCTTGTGGCCGTTCCGCGACCCGCCCGAGCTCGAGCTGGTGTACGGTATCGCCGACGCACTCTGCGGCCGTGGCTACGCGACGGAAATTGCTCGCGCCGTCGTCGCGTACTGCTTCGACGTGCTCGACATGTCCGTCGTACGCGCCAGCACCGACGCCGGCAACACGCCGTCGGCGCGCGTGCTCGAGAAGTTGCGCTTCCGTCAGACGCGCCGGGGAGAGGTGGCCGGTCTCGACACGGCTTTCTACGAGCTTTCGCTGGACGCCGCACCCAGGCCGTCCGTTTTGTGAACGTTCATGAACGGGCAGACTCAGAGGTCGCGTTCCGATCCCTCCACACCCGCGATGAAGCTCTATACCGAGCTCGCGACGTGGTGGCCTCTCATGTCCGCGCCTGGCGAGTATGCGGAGGAAGCGGCGTTCTATCAGCGTCATTTGCAGGAGGCGTGCACCGGAGCCTGCCGGACGCTCCTGGAGCTCGGCAGCGGCGGCGGCAACAACGCGTCGCATATGAAGGCGGCGTTCGACATGGTGCTCGTCGACCCGTCGGCGGGGATGCTCCGCCACAGCCGTGCCCTGAACCCGCAGTGCGAGCACGTTCAGGGCGACATGCGCGACGTGCGTCTCGGACGCCAGTTCGATGCCGTGTTCGTCCACGACGCCGTCGTCTACATGACGACCGAGGCCGACCTGCGGCGCGCCATCGAAACCGCGTTCGTCCACTGCCGTCCCGGAGGGGCGGCGCTGTTCGCGCCCGATTACGTCAAAGAGACCTTCCGCGCCTCGAGCGATCACGGCGGGCACGATGGTCGCGACCGCGGGATGCGTTATCTCGAATGGACGCGGGACCCGGACCCATCCGATCACACTTACACCGTGGACTACGCCTTTCTCCTTCGCGAGCGAGACGGTACGACGCGCGTGGAATCGGATCGGCATCTCGAAGGGTTGTTCTCGCGCGACGAATGGCTCCGGTTCCTGTCGGAAGCCGGCTTCGAAGCCCGCGTCGTCCCCTTCGACCATTCCGAGCTGGAGCCCGGGACCTACGAACAGTTCGTGTGCCGCCGGCCGACTTGACCCCGCGATTTCACAACCCGCTGCCAATCGCCGAAAGGAGCGCTCGATGGACCCACGTGTCGTGCCACTGACGCAGATTCTGCGGCTGAACACCAGGCTGCTTCGCAACTGTCTCGACGGGATGACCGACGAGGCGGCCGCGTCTCGCCCGACGGCGGCCACGAACAATGCGGCGTTCATTGCCACGCACACGACCGACGCGCGGTTCTATCTCCTTCGGCTGCTGGGCGTCGAGCTGGCGAACCCGCTGACCCCATACATCGCCAATGGCCGGCGCATCGACGACATCGCGCGCATGCCCTCTCTCGACGTCATCCAGGAAGGCTGGACTTCGGCGTCCCACGCACTTCGCGATCGGCTCGGCGTGATGACGTCGAGTGAGCTCGAGGCCCACGTATCGAACGCACCGCCGTTCCCGGGGACCGACAAGTCGGCACTCAGTCTGCTGACGTTCCTGGTGCAGCACGAGAGCTATCACCTCGGACAGCTCTCACTGCTCAGGAAGTACGTCGGTCTGCCGGCGATGAAGTACGACTGATGCGCCGAGACCGAAGACCGACCACCGAAGACCGAAGCCCGACCGATGCACACCTTCCTCCGCTCCACCGACGTCATCGACTGGGAGCACCCGGCCGTCCTGGCGCGTGCCCGCGCTCTCGCACAAGGTGCAGCCGATCCTGTGGCGATTGCCAGGCAATGTTTCGAGTGGGTTCGAGACGGCATTCGGCACACGAGCGACCACGGCTTGCGCCCGGTGACGTGTGCGGCCTCGGAGGTGCTCGCCGAAGGCAGCGGATTCTGCTACGCGAAGAGCCACCTCCTCGCCGCGCTGCTGCGCGCCAACGGGATACCGGCTGCCCTCTGTTATCAGCGGCTCAGTCTCGACGACGCGGGGAGCCGGTTCTGCCTTCACGGCCTCAATGCCGTGCACCTTCCCGGCCTCGGTTGGTATCGGATCGATGCCCGAGGCAATCGGGCCGGCATCGACGCGCAGTTCGTGCCGCCCGTCGAGCGGCTCGCCTTCGTTCCGGCGCTTGCAGGTGAGGCCGATGTGCCCGGTGTGCACGCGGATCCGCTCCCCGTCGTCGTCGACGCGTTGCGATCGCACACCGATGCCGCGATCCTGGCCGAGCACCTTCCCGATCTCCCGGGAATCCCGACGCGCTGACCCGTCGCCGCCGCAGGAGAAACCTCACGCATGGACCTCGGACTCGGTGGAAAGTGCGCAATTCTCGTCGGCGCGAGCAAGGGCATCGGCCGATCGATCGCGTTGCGGCTCGCGGACGAAGGCGCGAACGTGGCGATCTGCGCGCGCGGAGAAGGCGCCCTTCGCGAAACGGAGCGCGACCTCGGGACGCGAGGCGTCAGGGTCCATGCCGCGTGCTGCAACGCCAGCGATCGCGGCGATCTCGACCGCTTTCTCGGGGGCGCCCACTCCGCTCTCGGACGCGTCGACATCCTGGTCAACAACGCGACCGCCTTCGGCTTCACCGACGATCCCGAGGCCTGGCAATCGAGCTTCGACGTGGACGTGATGGCGGCGGTGCGGGCGAGCTGGAAGGTCGTGCCGTGGATGCAGGCCGGGGGCGGTGGCAGCATCGTGCACATGGCCTCGATCTCAGGCCTCGAAGCCGGTTCGCCGCCGGCGTATGGGGCGGTCAAGGCGGCTCTGATCAGCCACGCGAAGAGCCTCGCGATCGCCCTCGCGCGCGATCGCATCCGGGCCAACGCCGTCGCTCCTGGATCGATCGACTTTCCAGGCGGCGCGTGGGATGGCGTCCATCAGGCCAACCCGGCCCGCTACGATCGCGTGGTCGCAACCATTCCGTGGGGCAGGATGGGCACGCCCGAGGAAGTGGCCGACGTCGTGGCTTTCCTCGTGTCCGATCGCGCCAGGTGGGTGACCGGCGCGTGCGTCGTGGTCGACGGCGGGCAGCACAGGGGGAACCTGTGAGCGCGGCCCTGAATGGTTCGGGCCGGTCTTTCAGTCTTCGGTCTTCAGTCTTTGGGGCCTGTGCCGGGGCTGCGCCCGGCCCGCGGCGGGGCTGAAGCCCCGCCCTCCTTACGAGATCAACCAGGGCGCCAGGCTGCAGACCGAAGACCGGAGACCCAAGGACGAGGACCGATCTCACTCCGGCCGCAGCGCGTCGCTGGGCGAGATGCGGAGCGCGCGCCGAACGGGGAAGTAGGCGGCGGCGAGACACACGGCTCCGAGCATCGAAGCCGCTGCCACGTAGGTGACCGTGTCGCGCGCCGTGACGCCGAACAGCTGCGTTTCGAGCAACGCCGTGGCGAAGAGCGCGCCGGCGAGGCCGGCGACGGCTCCGAGGACCACGGGGACGAGCGCCTGACGAGCGACCAGACTCGCAACGCGTCGGTGCGTCGCGCCCAGCGCGAGGCGGACCGCCATTTCCCGGGTTCGCTGCGTGACGCTGAACGCCACGAGGCCGCCGATGCCGATCGCCGACAGCAGCAAGGCGACTCCGGCGAAGCCAGACAGAAACGCAGTGCTCGTTCGTCGCGCCCGAACCGAATCGGCCACCAGCGTCGACATCGGGACGACGCGCGCCGGCGTCAGTTGCGGATCGAATGCGGTAATCGCGCGCGCCACGGGACGCGAGAGCGCCGCCGGGTCTCCCTCGGTGCGAACGAACAGATACGTCCACATGAACGGCGTCTGCGCGAAGGGCGTGTAGATCGCCGCATCCACATCGTCGTCGAGACCGCGGTAACGCACGTCGGGCACGACGCCGACGATGGTGCGCCACGCGTCGGACTGCTCGGGATTGACGATGCGAATCCGCTTGCCGAGCGGGTCGGCGTTACCGAAGAAGCGCCGCGCCAGCGACGCATTCACAACGACCGTCAGTGGGGCGCCGGCCGCATCGCGTTCGGTGAACTCGCGCCCGTGACTGACAGCGGCCCCGAGCGCGCGGAAGTAGCCGGGCAGCGTCGCGATGAAATACGCGGATGGCCGGTCCTCCTCAATCGGCTGGCCCTCGACTTCGAAGCCCGTCCCGCGTTGGGCTGTCTGCGGCGGCAGCCCGGTCGCGCCGCCGACGCTGGCCACGCCCGGCAGCCCGGCCAGCCGCCGGACGATGCCCAGCGCCGCTTCGGTCCGCTTGGGTCCGTCGCCTTTCGCGACCAGCACCACATTCAGCGTCAGCAGTCGATCCGCAACGAAGCCTGGGTCGACATGCAGCAACGCTGAAAGGCTTCTCCCGACGAGCCCTGCCGAAACGAGCACGACGGCAGCGAGCGCGACCTCGACGGCGATGAGCGTGCTGCGTGCGCGCATGCCACGCTGCGCGCCCGCGAACCCTCGGCCGGCCTCGCGCCATGCTGAGAGACGTGCACCCTGCAGCGCCGGCAGCGTTCCGAAGACGAGTCCTGTGAGCAGAGCGATGCCGAGCGCGAACGCCAGGACGGGGGCATCCACGCGAACGGCGTCCACGCGCGGGAGAAAGCCCGACACGACGCGCACGAGGCCACCGAGCAGCGCGTACGTCGCGGCCACGCCGAGCGCGGCGCCGGCAAGCGAGAGGAGAGCCGACTCGGTCAGCAGCTGCCGCACGATGCGGCCCCGCCCGGCCCCGAGCGCGCTGCGGACCGCGAGCTCGCGGTCGCGAGCGCTGGCGCGGGCGAGCAGCAGGTTGGCCAGGTTGGCGCAGACGATCAGCAGGACCAGCCCGACGATCGAGAAGAGGAGCAGCAGCGGCCGCCGCGAGTCGCCGACCAGGCGTTCGTAGGCCGAGACCACACGGATCTCGACTCCCCGATTGGTCGTCGGGTACTCGCGCGCGAGCCGTTCAGCGATCGTCGCAACCTCGGCCTGGGCGGCGCCGATGCTCACTCCGGAATTGAGCCGGCCCACGAGATTGAAGATTCGCAGTGAACGGTTCTGAGCCTGCTCGGGCGCGAGGCGCATGACCTCGCCCAGTGAGAGCCAGAGCTGGAACTCGCGATCGGGAAACTCGAACCGTGACGGCATCACGCCGATGACCATCGTCGGCTTCCGGGAGATCTCAATCGTGCGCCCGACGATGGAGGGATCGGCGCCGAAGCGCCGCCGCCACAGGCCGTCGCTGAGGACGGCGACGCGTGCGTCGCGGTCAGCGGGGCTGAACGTGCGGCCCAGACGAGCTGAAACACCCAGCGTCTCGAAGAAATCGTGGGATACCTGGCCCGCCAGCACCTGCTCGGGCTCGTCGCCGCCCGAGAGGGTCTCGAGGTTGCGGGCGAAGACGGCAAGGCCGTGGAACGACTTCGCGGACCGGCGCACGTCCTCGAAGTCGGGCATCGAGACGCGGCCCACCGCGACACGATCGGGATCGTGGAAGGGGAGCGGCTCGAGCAGCACGCCGCGCACGAGACTGAAGACGGCGGTGGTCGCGCCGATACCGATCGCGAGTGTGAGCAGCGCCACGATGGCGAAGAGCGGGGCGGCGCGAAGCTGGCGCCACGCGAAACGGACATCCTGACAAAGCTCGTCGAAGTACAGTGCTCGCCGCATCGTCGTATCTCGCGCGGTTCCCAGACCGCGGCATGTCCGTTCGATTGCCTCGATGTCGCCGAAGTCGCGCCGCGCGCGACGGCGGGCTTCGTCGGAAGGCATCCCGAGCGTTTCGTAATGCCGCGCGCGCATCTCGAGATGGAAGGCCAGCTCGGATTCGACCTCCTCGTCGACCTCCAGCCGGAACGGCTTCGAACGGCGCCAGCGCCCGAACTCGATGGGAGGCGGCATGAGGATCAGCCCGGCGCGAGCAGGATGCGCGAGACGCCCTGCGAGAAGGCCTCCCAGGCGGCCGTCTGGAGCTTCAACTGCTTGCGCCCTTCGGGGGTGAGCCGGTAGAACTTGGCCTTCCGTCCGAGCTCGGACATGCCCCATCCCGCTTCGATCCACCCCCGCCGCTCCATGCGATAGAGCGCGGGGTAGAGCGACCCCTCTTCGACGAGCACGGCATCGCGCGACGTCTCCTCAATCCATCGAGCGATGGCGTAGCCGTGTCGCGGGCCGGCGGCGAGGGTCTTCAGAATCAGGGCGTCGAGGGTGCCGTGCAGGAGGGGCGGAACGGTGGTCGGTGCCAAGATTCTCTAGGTATATGCCACGATGCCTAGAGAGTCAAGGCTTCAGTGCCGGCTATCCGGTCGCAATCTGGTCAAAATACAAATCGATGGGCTCATTGTCGTGGGACCGAAACGAGGGATGGGTGCTCGCGGGCCACACCCGATGCGCGGCGTGGTGCTGGTCGTAGCGGTTGTGCTCGCCGGTCAGGGTTGCGCCGGCTTGGGCTGCGATGCTGGCGCGGTGTTGAATCCGGCATCCGGACTGCGCACCTTCGAGGCCGGCGACGGCTCTCGCGCCTTCGTTCTGCTTCATGGCTACGGATCGTCGCCGCATGAATGGCTGCCGTTCACGGCGACGATCGTGCTGCGCCCAGGCACGCGTTTCGTGTTTCCGGAAGCGCCCGACACGACCGCCCCGCCCGATGCGCCGTCGGGCGGCCGCGCGTGGTGGCGGCTCGACCTCGCAAAGTACATCACCCCCGAGCGACCCATCCCTGACCTGTCGAAGTCACGACCGGTCGAGCTCGAGCTCATGGCCACCCGTGTTCGTACGCTCGCCGGCGAAGTGGAACGCCGCAGTGGCGCGCCGCAGGGCAGCACGATTCTCGGCGGCTACTCTCAAGGCGCGATGATCGCGGCGGAGATCGCGTTCCGATCGAACCAGCGCATGCGCGCGCTCGTGCTGCTGTCGGGAACGATCGTCGACGAACCGAGCTGGCTCGCTGGGATGACCGAACGAGCCGGCCTGCCGGTGTTCATCGCCCACGGCCGGCGCGACGACATTCTGCCGTTCGACGTCGCCGAGCGATTGGCCGATCACATGCAGCGCCGCGGGTTGCGCGTCACCTGGGTTCCGCACGACGGCGGACATGAGATCCCACCGGGCGTCGTGTTGCGGCTGAACGCCTTTCTCGATCGAACGACCAATGACGAATGACGAAGCCCGGCTCGTCACCAGTCACTTGGCAGTCGCGACCTTCAGCACGCGATGGTTGTCGCTGTCGGAGATGTAGATGGCTCGTGAGGCGGGGTCGGGGAATGCTCCGTGCGGCCGGTTGAGCTCGCAGTGCTCAGGCGGCCCATTGACGCCGCCAGTGCCCTTCGTTCCGGTGCCCGCCACGCGGACGATGCGGCCGTCTGCTGGCGTGTAGCGACGGATGACGTGATTCTCGGTGTCGGTAATGAGCACGGTGTCGTCGGCATCGACCGCGATGTGCTTGGGGCCGCGCAGCCGCGCCTGTCGCGCCGGACCGCCATCGCCGGAGAAGCCGGCTTCGCCGGTGCCGGCCACCGTTCGAATGCGCCGGTTCGCATCGACGACGCGCAACGCGTGCCCTCCACGCTCGAGAATGTAGAGGTTGCCCTTCGAGTCGAGCGCGATGGCGCGAGGGTCGACGAGGGGCTGCGCTCTCGCGTCCTCGCCATCCACAGGAACGCCCTTTTCACCGTTGCCCGCGACGGTGGTGACGATGCCGGTCGACAAGTCGATGGCGCGCACACGCCGGTTGTCGAGATCGCAGGCGTAGAGCGTGCGGCCGCGGAACGCAATCGCATAAATGCCGCCGAATCGGGCCGTTGTGGCAGGTCCTCCGTCTCCGCTGAAGCCCTTCTCTCCCGTGCCCGCGACGCGCGTCACGATGCCGCTCCCGCAATCGATGCGCCGGATGCTGTTGTTCCACGTGTCCGCCACGTAGAGCGCCTCGTCCGGGCCGAGCAGGATGTGGTGCGGTCCGTTGAAGCGTGCCTCGTTTCCCGATGCGGTCTCGGCAGCCGGACCCTTCTCGCCATTTCCCGCCACGACGCGCCGCGCTCCGGTCGCAGCAATGGCCGTGACGCGATTGCCGGACAGCTCGACCACGTAAATGGTGTTCTTGGTATCGAGCGCGACGCCGAAGGGCTCCTGAAAACCGTCAGCCACCAGGTGGACCGCCGGCGCCGGCGCAGCGGCTTGCGATGCCGTGAGGAGTACGCCGATGGCGAGCGCGCGCATCGGCATCAGTCCGCCCGGCAACGCGCGACGGCCGACGCATCCCAGTCGAGCCCGGTTCCAGGCACGTCGCGTGCGGTGATGGATCCGTCACGCACGGCGAGCGGCTCGCGGACGACGCCGGCGGCGGCGTCCAGGTACTCGAGCCAGTTGCAGGTCGGCGTCACCGCGAGCAGGTGGCTGCTCGCTTCGATGGAGATGTGGCTCGACACCGGCTTCCCGGCGGCGTGCGCGAGCGCATCCCACGCAGCCATGTCGATGGCACCGAGGGCGATGGCGGCCAGGCTCCTGGCGCCGCCGAGCAGCGTGAACCGGGCCCGCAGGTCAGCCTCGATGACGCGCGGCTTCAGGGGACGTCCGACGAGCATCTCGCCCAGTCCTCGCATCAGGGCGTCGAGAGGTTCGAGGGCGAGTGGGAAGTACACAAACGCGAACGACCGGCCGGTGATTGCTTCGTCGGTCGCGAGAATCGACGAGCACGAGCGGTGCGCGGTCGATGCGGCCAGAGGCCGTGGTAATCGGCCGCGCGAGCGGTGCGACCACGGGCGTGGTCGTGACTGAGCGAATCGTCGGAGCGGTCGAAACGGCGCGGTCCTCGCGCGATTGCATCGTCATGGTGCGCGAACCTCGGATCGCGGGGAATCGGAAGTGCCTATCATACAGACTGCCGTTTGCCGACTCACACCCAGGGAGTGCTCATGCGTCACATCGTGACCGCCATCGTCGCCGCTGCCGCGTCCGTTGTGGCCGGCATACAACCGACCGTTCAGCGGCCGCGCATCACGGGAATCAATCACGTGGCGCTGCGCGTGAGCGATTCCACGGGTGCGAAGAAGTTCTACAGCGAACTTCTCGGCCTGGCCGTCAAGCCGGGTCAGGGCGAGCGCACGGTGTTCGCGATCGGCACCCGCCAGCATCTGCTGATCGAGCCCCGGCTGCCCTCTGGAACCGAGGAGCGGCTTTCACATCTGGCCTTCGAGACGCCGGACCTGCAGGCGCTGCGTGCCTATCTCGCGTCGCGCGGCATCGAGGTCGGGCAACCCGACGGTCGCTGCGAGCCCGAAGCGCTCGTCGTCGCTGATCCAGATGGCCATCCGCTCGAGTTCGTGCAGGCGGCCTGGCCGCCGAAGCCTCACACCGGAGATGCGGGAAAGGCGCTCTCGTCGCGTCTGCTGCACGCCGGTCTGATCGTGCGCGACGAGAAGGCGGCACATCGTTTCTACGCCGACGTTCTGGGATTTTCGGAATTCTGGCGCGGCGGGCGGACCGATCAGGTGACCAACTGGGTGAACATGCGCGTCCCCGACGGCACCGATTATCTGGAATACATGCTCGTGACGGAGCCTCCCGATCGACGGCAGCGCGGCGTGCTCCACCACGTGGCTCTCCTCGTCCCCGACATCCAGCACGCGTGGGAGTCGGTTCTGCAGCGCAGCGCCCCGGAGGCGCGCGCCACTCAATCGCCGCCGAACGTCGGCCGCAACGGACGATGGCAGCTCAATTTGTACGACCCGGACGGTACACGCACCGAGTTGATGGAACCGTTCACAGTGCGCTGACAAGAGCGAAAAACGGGCGACGGGCTCCAGACTACGGGCCACCGGCGGAGCGTGGCGGGGCGGTAGGACGCACCTTCAGGTCCGGCGCGTAAACCAGGACCGAAGACCGAAGACAGCAAACCAGTTATTCTCTCTACATGCACGACGTGATCCTCAAGCGCTTCGAGACACCCGATGAGGTCCGGGACATGGTCAAGGGCCGTTTCGAGCTGGTTCACCTCGGCGGGTTGACGATCGGGCGTGCGACATATCAACCCGGGTGGAAGTGGTCACAGCACGTGGGACCCTCGGTGGGCGCGACGCGATGCCACGTCGAGCACGTCGGACTCGTGCTGTCGGGCACGGCGACAGCCGCCTTCGACGATGGGCGGATCATCGAGCTCAGGGCCGGTGAGTTGTTCTACATCCCGCCCGAGCCGCACGACAGCTGGGTGGTTGGCGACCAGCCGTACGTCTCGCTGCATTTCCTGGGCGCCGATCGCTACGCGCGCTGAGCGCATAGCGAAGACATGGTGGACCAGCTCGGGGCCGCTGGCGGGGACAGCTGCGCCGACCTCGGTCGCAGGCAGCCGTCCGGCTGCCGCGCCCGAGTCGAGCTTTGATTCTTGGATCAGCGCCGGCCGCACGACCGGGGCGTGTTTTGGAAACCGTCCGAAAGCGGTCACCCCGACCGTTTCAGGACAGTTCGCACGGACGGTGGAGGCCCACCGACCGACCGGCGCGCCTCAGGCGGACGCGCTCTTGGCCGCCTGTTTGCGGTCCAATTCCTGCTGGGTCCGATAGATCGCACACCACTCGCTGTGCCGCTCGACCGGCTGGCCGCACTCGACACACACCCGCACACGAACCTTGGGCTCGTCTGCAGACCCGAAGAGTTTTTTCAACCAGGTCACGTCCTCCCCCTCCTCCCACTTACAAGTTATATCGGCAACATACCCTGAGACGAGGGAAGGGGCCTGGAAGTTTGCGGGCGCCCGCCGAACGTCTGGCGCTCCAAGGCTCCGCTCTGGGAGCCGCGTGGCCACCGCCTTTCGTCCCCGTTCCGGATCCGCCTTTTCCCCGGCGGACGTTCGGTCTAGCATGCCTGCGGGTCACCGCCGTGACGGTGTGTCGTCTCGCCTTCGCCATTCTCAAGGAGCTGCCACGATGTCGCGCTGGCTACCGATTCTGCTCATCGCAGCCTGCTTGACCGCTTCCGGTCAGACGGGCGGCCCGCAATCGCAGGCGCCCAAATTTCCCTCGCATCCCGACTTCCGGGTCACTCCGGAGGTCCCGGCCCTGCCCAAGGCCTTGATGAAGCTCCCGAGGACCGACATCAGTCGGGCGAAGTACCCGGCCATCGACTTCCATGTGCATGGCCGCGAGCTGCGGACCGCCGAGGCCTACCAGAAGCTGGTGAAGCTGATGGACGAGACCGGCATCGGCGTCATCTGCAACATGGACGGCGGGTTCGGCGCCGACTTCGACCGGAACGTGAAAGTCGGCGAGCCGTTCCGCGACCGCATCGTGCAATTCGCCCGGCTGGACTTCTCGGGGATCAACGAGCCGGGCTGGTCGGCGAAGACCGCGGCGGAGCTCGAGCGCGACTTTCTGGCCGGCGCAGCCGGCCTCAAGATCAACAAAGTGCTCGGTCTCGACCTTCGGAACACGGACGGCACCTACATCCAGGCGGATGACAAGCGTTTCGATCCCGTGTGGGAGATGTGCGCCAAGCACAACAAGCCGGTGATGATTCACGTCAGCGATTCCTACGGGCGGTTCTTTCCCATCGGCCCGGAGAACGAACGCTACGAGGCCGGCTTGTGGCGCAGCAACCCCGAGGGGAACTACTACAAGACCGGCCAGCCGACGATCGACGTCATCGAGCGCGCGCGCGAGAACATGCACGCGAAGCATCCGAAGACGCGCTTCGTCAACGCGCACGTGGCGATGTTGTACTACGACATGGACAAGGTGGCCGCGTTCCTCGACAAGTATCCGAACGCCGACGTCGAGATCTCGGCGTCGGTCCAGGATCTGGGTCGAGCGCCGCTGCTGATTCGCAAGTTCTTCCTGAAATACCAGGACCGCATTCTGTTCGGCAGCGACGGCAATCCGGGCCGGGGCATCGACGAGTTCTGGGTGCCTCACTGGCGGTTCCTCGAAACCTACGACGAGCACTTCGATCACCCGGCGCAGCTCCGCTCGCCGACCGGCGCGCCGCTGCACGGCCGCTGGCGCATCTCCGGCATCGGCCTTCCAGACGAGGTGCTGCGCAAGGTCTACTATGCCAACGCACTGCGGTACCTGCCGTCGGTGCGGGCCTCGGTCGAGAAGCAGCTCGCCGCGCGAAAGTAACCGGCCGTGGCAGGTGATCGATGAGAAGTCGGCAACGCGTCTTCCTGCACGTGCTCGCGGCGCTCGCCCTCGCCGGGACGAGCGTTGCGCAGTCACCCGCGACGAACGGTCTGCCGATCAGCGCCGAACGGCTGCTCGCGGCGACCGCGGAGCCGGGCAACTGGCTGATGTACAGCGGCGACTATCGGAGCCATCACTACAGCACGTTGGACCAGATCACGGTCGACAACGTGCACCGGCTGCGCGCCAGGTGGATCTATCAGATGCACCGGTCCAAGGTCGAGACCACGCCGATCGTCGTGGACGGTGTGATGTACGTCACCCGTCCGCCGAGCGACGTGATCGCGCTCGACGCCGAAACCGGACGTGCCCTGTGGACGTTCGAGTATCGCCTGACGAGCCGTGTCTACACGTGCTGCGGCGAGGTCAATCGCGGCGTGGCGATTCTCGGAAGCACCCTGTTCTACACCACGCTCGACGCGAACCTGATCGCGCTCGATGCTCGATCCGGACGGATGCTCTGGAAGAAGCCGCTCGCCGATCCGGCGCTCAACTACACGGCGACCGGCGCGCCCCTGGTGGTCAAGGACAAGGTCATCGTGGGCATCGCGGGCGCCGAAGGCGGGATCCGCGGGTTCCTGGATGCCTACGACGCGCAGTCGGGCGAGCGGGTATGGCGCTTCTGGACGATCCCGGCGCCGGGCGAACCGGGATCGGAGACCTGGCAAGGGGACGCTTGGAAGCACGGCGGAGCGTCGACCTGGTTGACGGGTTCCTACGATCCGGAGCTGGATCTGCTGTATTGGGGCACGGGCAATCCGGGTCCGGATTACAACGGCGACGTGCGTCCCGGGGACAACCTCTATTCCTGCTCGCTCCTGGCGCTGAACCCGAATACCGGCGCGCTCAAGTGGCACTTTCAGTTCACCCCGCACGACACCCGCGACTGGGATGCCACGCAAGTGCCAGTGCTGCTCGATTCGACACTCGACGGCCGACCGCGCAAGCTCGTCGTCGTTCCCAGCCGGAACGGCTTCTATTACGTGCTCGACCGGGTCACCGGCGAGTTCCTGCTCGCGAAGCCCTTCACGAAGGTGACGTGGGCAAAGGAGATCGACAAGAAGGGCCGGCCGGTCCTGAACCCCGGTCAGGAGCCGACGCTGGAGGGGAACGAATCCATCTGGCCCGGCGTCGATGGGGGGGCGAACTGGATGTCACCCAGCTACAGCCCGATCACGAAGCTCCTGTACTTCACGTCGCGAGAGGAGCGCCGGCGGTTCTTCAAGACCGACGCCCCGGAGTTCCGGCCGGGTGAGAACTACTTTGGCGGTGGCGGTGGCGGCGGCGCGCGATTCCGGCCCGAGGAGAGCTCGGGCCGATTGATCGCCATGGTCCCGGAGACCGGCGCGATCCAGTGGGAGCATCGCATCCTCGCGCCGCCGTGGGCGGGCGTGCTCGCGACCGCCGGGAACCTGGTCTTCTCGGCGACGCCGAGCGGGAACTTCTACGCCCTGGATGCGCGCACGGGCAAGGAGCTGTGGCACTTCAACGGTGGCGATCGCGTCTTCGCGAGTCCAATCACGTTCCTGAGCCGCGGCAAGCAGCTCGTTACGATCCCCATTGGCGACATGCTGATCGCGTTCGGGCTCGACTGATGCGAACGGCTGTCCTCATCGCCTGCATGTGGGGGGCGCTGGGAGTCGCAGGCGCGGCGCAGACCGCGGGGCGCGCGCGGCCGATTCCCGCCAATTTGCCCGAGACCAACCCGTTCGCGTCCCCGGCGGACCTGAACATCGGGCGGGCCCTGTATATGGGCCGATGCAGCCATTGCCACGGACAGGATGGGGAAGGAGGGCGCGGCGCCGTCCTCACCACCGGCCGGCTTCGCCGCGGCGGCACCGATCGTGAGCTGTTCGTGCTGATTCGCAACGGCATTCCCGACACCGAAATGACGGGGACGTTCAGTCTGGCTGACGCTGATATCTGGAGGATGGTCGGCCACGTGCGCGAACTGGGCCGGCAGGGCACGTCCGAGCCGAGCGCCGGCGACCCCGCCGCGGGCTCCCTCGTTTATCAGAAGGCCGGCTGCGCCGCGTGCCACACCATCGACGGACAGGGAGGCTTCCTCGGGCCCGACCTGAGCGACATCGGCGCGCGGCGCGCGGTGCGGCATTTGCGCCAGTCGCTGCTCGATCCGAACGCGGACATTCCGCTCGACTATCGGACGGTCACGGTGACGACCGCCGCAGGGGCGAGCATCGGCGGCATTCACCTCAACGAAGACGAGTACTCGATTCACCTCCGGGATGCGAACGGCAATCTGCGGTCTTTCCTGAAGAGCGAGCTGGCGGGGCTCGCGTTGCCGAGGCAGTCGTTGATGCCGTCGTACGCATCACTCTCGACGGCGGAGGTCGAGAACCTCGTGGCCTTTCTCGGCTCGCTGCAACCCCGGCGGAGGGCGCAGTGACCATTCGTGTAGCCGTCGCGCTGCTGAGCGTCGCCGCCACCGCGACAATCGGCTCGGGGTCCGGTGGCGCTCGGTCGCATCAGCCGGCCGACGCGGTGGTATGGACCTTCGATCGACTCGACAACATCGGCGGTCACAAGACAACCGTCCTGGGCGAGCCCAGAGTCATCGACTCGCCCGTGGGGAAGGCGATCGAATTCGATGGCGTGGACGACGCCCTGTTCATCGATCATCATCCGCTCGCGGAGGCGACGACGTTCACGTGGGAGGCCATCTTTCGTCCCGACGGCGGCCAGCGCGAGCAGCGATGGTTCCACTTGAACGAGGACCCCGCGACCGGTGCCGACACCGAGAACCGCATGCTCTTCGAGATTCGTGTCGTCGGCGACAGCTGGTTCTTCGACGCCTACAACCAATCGGGAACGGCGAGCAAGGCGCTCATCAACCGTGCGGCGCTGCATCCGCTCGGGGTCTGGTACCACGTGGCCGCGGTGTACGACGGGAAGGAATTCTCGAATTACGTCGACGGCGTTCGTGAGGGCGCGGCCGAAATCCACCTGCCGCCACACGGGCGTGGCCGCGCCTCGGTCGGCGTCCGCATCAACAGACTCTTCTACTTCAAAGGCGCCGTTCACGTGGCCCGATTCACGCGAAGGGCGCTGGCCCCGTCCGAATTCCTCAGACCACCGGGAAAGCCGTAGAAGACTATTGCGCAGCCATCGCCGCGCGGGCGTGTTGGCGGCCGTGGAGGACGACCACAACTACTGCTCAGTTCGTCCCCGTTGAGCACGCTCGACAAAGTCGTGGTCGACGGCCAGAACACTGTCGACCAGCTTTGGGAGCGCGAATTCGCATACGAAGGCAACGGCTCGTTCGTGTCGTTACGGAGTCCGGACCTGCGACTCACGTTTACACCGTACAGACCGACGCACCACTGTCGCGTCCATCACCTTCGCCGGCAGGGCGTTCGGCGATGCTGCGCGAACGTCGCAGTAGGCCGAACGCACCTCGATCCGACGGCTCGAAGACCTGCACCCACGCACTACCCGATCCAGCCTCCGTCGATGATGTGGACCTGTCCCGTGGTGAATGAGGACTCGTCCGAGGCGAGATAGATCACGAGTGCGGCGACCTCCTCCGGCCGTCCCAGGCGTCCCATCGGTTGGCGTGCCTTGAAGCTCTCGCGCACCGTCACCGGATCGCCCAGCGCCCGGATGCGTGTGTCGAGCGACGGCGTGTCCACCGTGCCCGGGCAGATGGCGTTCGCGCGGATTCCTTGGCCGACGAAGTCCGCGGCCAGGCTCTTGGTCAGTCCGATGATCGCCGCCTTCGTCGCGCCGTAAACGAAGCGCAGCGGGATGCCTTTCACGCTCGACGCGACCGAGGAGATGTTGACGATGCTGCCGCCTCCGGCGTCGAGCATGGCAGGAAGGTAGGCGCGACAGGTGCGATAAATCGACTTGACGTTCAGATCGAAGGACAGCTCCCAGTCGGCGTCGGAGCAGTCGAGGATCGTGCCGTGGTGGACGAAACCTGCGCAGTTGACGAGGACATCCACTCGGCCCGTCTCGGCGGCGACGGCGGAGACGTTGGCATCGCTTCGGACGTCGAGGCGCCGAACCCTGATTCCCGGCCGATCCGCTTGCAGGCGCGCCAGCGTGCTTTCGTCGATGTCAGTCGCCCAGACGAGCGCGCCCTCGTCGTCCATCGCGACCGCCGTGGCGCGGCCGATGCCGTTGCCGGCTGCCGTGACCAGTGCAACCTTTCCCGCGAGTCGTCGTGCCATTCGAGGCCAGCTCCCTTGAACGAGCCCGGTCGGCGCAGCCTGCTGCCGCGCGCCGCGGTCTCGTGAAAGAGCTAGCTTAACTAACCCCGGAGGTCACTTGTGTAGATAGCGGGCCCACGCGGGCCCGGGGAGGCCTGAAGGCCTGCGCCACTCCACCAACACCAGTGAGCCTCGAGTCAAGGTCAGAACTGGAACCTCGCCCCGAGCTGAATCTCCCGTGCCGCGCGTTGGCTCTGCACGCGGCCGAATGCGGTATTGGCGATATTGGCCACGGGATTGTTGAAGTTCACGGTGTTGAACAGGTTGAAGACCTCGATCCTGATCTGCACGTTGGAGTTGCGGCTGCCGAACCACGGCAGCGGGAGGTTCTTGAAGAACGAGAAGTCCAGGTTGTTGGTACTTCGGACCGCGGTAGGCATTGCGGCCGAGCGACCCCACGGCCCCGGCCTCCGGCTTGCCGAAGTCGGCGGCGTTGAGCACGCCCGCCAGCCATTCATCCTGCGACGGGCTGCCGAGATCGGTGCCGCCGGCAGGCGCGTTCGGCCGATCGTTGGTCACACCATCGGCGTTGTAGTCACACGTCGGGTACGCCAGGCCGCAGGTGACCGTGAACGGGTTCCCCGTCTGCAAGATCCAGATTGCGTTGACCTGCCAGCCGCCGAGGGTGTAGTCGAGCACCTTGCTGGCCGGCTTGTACGGGATCTCCCAGACGACATTCGCCGCGATCTTGTGACGGACATCGTACCCGGCCGGGCCTTCGTCGAGTTCGGGGCGCGTCACTTCCACGACGGCGCCGGGAATGTCAGTGGCCTTGCCCACGGTATAGGCCGTCTGGAAGGCGAGCCCGCCGCTGAAGCGCCGGTTCACCTGAAACGTGACGCCGTGGTAGTTCGTCGAGATGTTGCTCTCGCCGAGCGCGACCTCCGCGAAGCTCGGATTGATGAGGTCGGCCCTCCCGTCGAACAGGTCGCCCGCGAAGCGATTGTAGTTGGCGCCAACCGGCCCGTCGGCCGACATGAGGTGCCGCCCCGCCGTGCCGATGTAGTCGGCTTGCAGCACGAGCTTCCACGCGATCTGCCGCTGCACGCCGGCGAACCAGTTGTAGTAGTGCGGCGTGATCGCCTCCGGGTCGACCACGCGCAGGTTGACGCGGGCGCCGACCAGGCCGCCGTTGGCATCGACGCCGCGGCCGAGCGCGGGATTGGGGGGATAGGTCGGGCCGAGCGTGTAGAGGATCGGGACACGGTTCTGCACGCTGGCGGTTGCCGCCGCGAACTGCGGCGGATTGAGCCGCTCGTCGCTGAAGACGGTGTTGTTGATGCGGTTGTAGGCCATGCCCGCCCCGCCGCGGACGACGAGCCTGGCGTCACCCGACGGATCCCACGCCACGCCGAAGCGCGGCGAGAAATTGTTCCAGTCGGTGTCCCAGAGCTTGTCGGCGGCGCCGACCCGCGACGTCCGCATCTGCTCCTGTCTGGTCGCGCCCTGGCCGAGCTCGATCGCGTTGAACGGAATGTCGGCCTTGCTCGGGTTCCCGTAGTTGTCGTAGCGAAGGCCCAGCGTGACGGTGAGGCTCGGCTTCATCTTCCAGTTGTCCTGGAAGAACAGCGACCACTCGTTGGTGATGTACTTCCCGTACGCCACCGTCGAGAGACCCGTCGCCGGATCGACCGCGCGCAGCTCCGAGAACACTTCGTCGTCGACGAAGTCGAGGACGCTGTTGAACGCGTAGTTCGGCCGCTCCCAGTGATGGAGCGTGGCGCCGTCGCGATTGAGCCGGAGCTCGCCGCCCATGCGGAACCCGTGGCGGCCGCGGTTCATCGTCAGCGTGTCGCGGATCTCGAAGTTGTTCTGGGTGAAGTCGATCGGG
Source organism: Vicinamibacterales bacterium (assembly GCA_963840865.1). Classification (GTDB taxonomy): domain Bacteria; phylum Acidobacteriota; class Vicinamibacteria; order Vicinamibacterales; family Vicinamibacteraceae; genus CAWJAP01. The sequence continues at coordinate 971,414 of CAWJAP010000028.1, read as the reverse complement.
TGCCAGAACTCGACGCCGAACCCGGCCTGACCGGCGATGCCGTTGCCGGCGTTGACCGTCGGCGAGTCGGGCGTGGGGTCGCTCGCTTCCCCGTGCTGCCGCAGGTACCCGAAGTTCAGCTCGTTCAGGAGAGACGGGGACACGACGCGCGTCCAGTTCGCGCCGAACAACTGGTCGCGGAAGGGAAACTGATGGTCGAACTGCGGCCGCACGTATAAGAACGGTGAAGTGCGGTTCGTGATGTAGTAGGTCGCCCGGACGCGGTCGTTGTTGCCGAACGCCTGATCGAACCGGCCGTTGTACTGATCGCCCTTCGTGTCGGTGAGAAGCGCGAGGCTCACCGTCCCAACGTCCGGCATGCCGTCCGGCGGGCCAATCGTGCCGGCGCCCGGCGCCGGGCTTCCGAGGTCTCTCAGTCCCGTCGTCGGATACGCGAGCGGCCGGTAGGTGTCGAGCAGTCTCGCCGCCCTGGAGCCCGGCCGGTTCTGCTGGACCCAGTCCCGGAGCTGTTCGGTTTCCACCGTGTAGGAAGCCCCCGAGCCGCCACGCTCCTGGACACGTTCGTACGAGAAGAAGAAGAACGAGTGGTCGCGCTGGATCGGGCCGCCGACGCTCACGCCGAAGTCGTTCCGGTTGTAGTCCGGCTTCGTCGTCTCGAATACGTTCTTCGAATCGCAGGCCTTCGTCGCGATGGAAGATGAAGCTGCTCCCGCGCAGCTCGTTGGTGCCGCCCTTCGTGATGATGCTGATGAAGGCGCCCGAGTTGCGGCCGAACTCCGCCGACGGGTTGTTCGCGATGACCTGGAACTCCTGGACGGCTTCCGCGTTGGGTACGAGGAGCACCTGCCCGCCCCACGGCGCGTTGTTGATGCTCACGCCGTCCACGGTGGCGTTGTTGGCGCTCTCACGCTGCCCGGCGGCGTTGATGCCCATGCCCTGTTCCGCGACGAGGAAGTCGGTGCGCGTCGGAATCCCGTTGATGCCGGGCTGAAGCGCGGCCAGCGCGAGCACATTGCGGCCGACGAGCGGCAGGCTCTCGACCTTTTTCTGTTCGACGACGGCGGAGAGGTCCGCTTTCTCCGTTTGAATGTCTGGTGAGACCCCCTCTACCTGAATCGACTCGGTCACCTGGCCGGCCGTGAGCTCGAAGTTGACGCCGAGCGTCGCACCGACCGAGAGCGTGACGTTGGAGACACCCTTCTGGAACCGCGCGAGCTCGGCGACGACGTCGTAGCGGCCCGGGTCGAGGCTCTGGAGACGATAGACGCCGCGCTCGTTCGTGACGGTCGTCCGCGTAATACCTGTCTCGAGGTTGGTGGCCGTGACCGTGACGCCCGGAAGGAGACCGCCGGTCGCGTCCGTGATCGTGCCTTGAACGTTGCCGAGTTGTTGCTGAGCGGCCGCGGGTGCCGCGCAAAGGGAGCACGCCGCGAGAATGACGACCTGCGCGATGGCCCGGGGACGTGTGTGAAGGATGGTCGACATCTGGCCTCCACGGTTTGGGCAGTTTCGGCTCGACGATCGCGCCGGGCGGGGTCGGACATGCGCTGCCGTGACGGTTCACGACGCGGAGCGCCCACGTCCGGTCTCTTGCGATCTGTTACGCGCGATGAAAGGAAGGTAGCCATTATACGTGAACGTTCACGATGACGCCCTCCGAAGCTGCTCGACGGGGCGCGCTTGAAAGGAAGAGGTGGCTGCAGCCCAGGCGCTCTGATTCCCAGTTCCAGCGACCCGAGCACTGCGTTCTAATCAGATAGAGGTCGATGTGCACCGGCAAGAGAAGAGCGGCGATCCGTGGGTAGCAGCTCAGCGAGAGTGGCACAACCCGTCGAACTGGCGCGGCGGCATTCTCGGTCTCTATTACGCGCCCGCCGACCCCCGCATCGTCGTTCGTAAGCAGTGGCACCCGGGCGGCTGGACGTTCAACTTCGCGCGGCGAGCCAGCTGGTTCTGGCTCGGGGCGATCCTGTTGTCCGCGGCCGCCGTCATCGCGTGGGAGGCCAGCCGGTCCCTGGGCTCTTGAGTGCCACCCGCGACGTGACGGGCTGAAGTACCATGGGTGCTCCCCCTTTCCTGGAGGTCGCCTGTGATTCGCGGCGTGCACGCCATGTTCTATTGCGCGGACGCGAGCGCCTTCCGCGCATTCCTCAAGGACAAGTTCGGTCTCCCGTCGACCGACGTCGGTGACGGCTGGCTCATCTTCGACGCACCGGAAGTCGAGGTCGCCTGCCATCCGGCCGACGATCGGGAGCATGCGGCCAGCGGCACGCATCACATCTCGTTCTACGTGGACGATCTCGAGCGCACGGCTGCGGACCTCCGCGCGAAGGGTGTCGAGCTCGCCGAGCCCATCACGGACCAGGGCTTCGGACTCGTCTCGTCCGTCGACGTGCCGGGCAACTTCCGCGTGATGCTCTATCAGCCGAAGTACACGAAGCAGCGATAGTCGGACGAATCAGATTCTGGTCCGATCTATCGGATCTATCCGTGGCTGACATCCTGGGCTGGCACCCCGGCAAGCTGGTCGGTAGCCACGCACAGATCTGACCGACTCTGATGGTGCTGATCGTGTCCGACTATGAGATCGGCCTGGCGCGGCCCGACGAGGTCGCGAGGCTGCCGGAGATCGAGCACCGCGCCTCGGCCCTGTTCGACACGGTGCCGTGGACGGCCAGCCTTCCCGCGATACCGATGTCGCTCGACGACTTCGTGGAGGCGCAGCGTGAAGGCCTGTTCTGGGTCGCGCGGTCCCTCGCGGACGGCCCGTCGGCTTTGCGCTGGTCGAGTGGCTGGACGACGGGCAACTTCACCTCGAGGAAGCTCGACGTCCTGCCCGAGCATGGGCGGCGAGGAATCGGCACCGCGCTCGTGCGCGCGGTGTGTGATTGGGCCGTCTCTCAGGGCCGCTCGCTGTCGCTGACGACGTTCAAGGACCTGCCCTGGAACCAGCCGTTCTACGAGCGGCTCGGGTTTCGCGTCCTCTCCGACGCCGAGCTGACCGATCCGCTCGCGGCCTGCGTGGCCAGGGAAACGGCCGCCGGCCTTCCTCGCGCGCAGCGCGTCGTCATGCGTTTCGATCCGCCGCGGACGTGAGCGGGTATCCGGCCGCGCGGACCGAAGTCCGACGACCGGGAACCGACGACCTGTTCTTCCCTCGCCTTCCCACCACTGCGCGAAGTCCAGCGCAGCCGTCGTGATTTTGCGGCGCCGGCCGATTTTCGATGAGGCGCACGGCTTTGTTCGGCTCGCGCATGCGCCGGCGTTTGCAAGAACAGTCGCTCTCCGCATCGGGGAGAGGGCTGGAGGGTGAAGGGAGCAGAGGTCATGGAGTTTGCCGCACCCCAGGGGAACTCGTCTCGCATTGAGCGCTGGCCGTCGGAAACCGCGCTGGCCGTGCTCATCGGCTTCATTGCGGCCGGCGTGTGGCTGCTGCTCACGCTCACGATCTTCGGCCTCGTTTACGGGGCGTTCATCGGCCTGATCTTCTGGGTCGGCCACCTGACGTTCATCACCCATCTGCGCGGCAGCGCCGTCAAGCTCGGGCCCGATCAATTCCCCGACTTGTACACGCGCGTCACCGAGTTGAGCCGGGCGGTCGGGCTCGCCGAGCCGCCGGTGGTTTACGTGATGGAGGCGAGCGGCAGCCTCAACGCGCTCGCGACCCGGTTCCTGCGAACGAACTTCATCGTCTTGTTCTCCGATCTGCTCGAGGCGTGCGGTGACAACGACGAGGCGCGCGATTTCATCATCGCCCACGAGCTCGGCCACGTGCACGCCGGCCATCTGCGCTGGCGCTGGCTCCTGCTGCCCGGACTGATGGTGCCGTTCCTCGGGTCCGCGTACTCGCGCGCCTGCGAGTTCACCTGCGATCGCTACGGCATGTCGGTCGCGCGTGACCGCCAGCGGGCGCTGCGCGGACTCGCCATTCTCGCCGCCGGTGGGCGGCGCGGCGCAACGCTCAATCTCTCGAGCCTGGCCAGCCAGCGCGACGATCTCGACACGGCGCTCATGCAGATCGGCACGTGGCTGTCCACGCATCCACCGCTCTGCGAGCGCCTCACCGTGCTCGAGCCCGCCCTGCTGCAGGGACGTGTAACGAGCCAGTCGGGTGCGGCCGCCCGCGGCGTCGGCCTGCTGGCCGGGGTCGCGCTCGCGCCGGTCGTCGTCATGATGCTGCTCCTGGGCGCGCTCGTCGCCGCCGCGGGCTCGCTCAGCGCGTCGCTGCCCACCGACGAGCCGGGACCGACCCGCGAGCGGACCCGGGCGGTCGTCCCTGCGGCGACCACCAGGCCCTCGCCCGCCGCTCTCGAAGCGCCAGCCGCGCCCGCCGCGGACGCGGCCCGCGCGCGCCGCGACATCACCGCGCTCGCCGCGGTCATCGACGTCTACCGCGTCGCCCACGACGGCCAGCTCCCGCGCGACGTCGGTACTGTCTATGCGGTGTGGGCGGAAGCGCATCCCGACACGGTTGCGCCGACCGATCCGTTCGACGGCCAGCGTTACGGCTACGAACCCCAGGGTTCGCACTATCGCCTCTGGTCGGCCGGACCCGGCACCGAGTACTCGTCGCAGACGCGCAGCTTCCGCTGATTCGCTTGACCGGCTGCCGGGCGCGACGCGAGAATTTCTCGGTCCCATGCAGCCGTTGCTCACGCCCGAGGCGGCGTTCGAACGCTTCTTCGCGCATTGGTACGATGGCGACGCGCTCGACCTGCGTGGCGTGCGTGCGCCCGAGCCGCTGGTCGTGTCGTGGAGCGCGCCCGGATCGCCCGCCGCCGACGTCCAGCCTCTGACGGCCGCGGATCAGGCCGCCGTCGACGAGCTGCTCGAGGCGCTGATTGACGCTGCCGAAGAGGACTGGCCCGGCCTGCTCGGCGTGCAGCGTCCGGTTTCGCGCGCCTGGATCGACGCCTTCGATCGCCACTACACGCCGGCGATTGTCGCCGAGGTGTCGACCCGGGCCGATGCTACTGAATTCGGCAACGAATACCTCACGCTCGTGGGCGAGTTCGGCGTGGTGCTCGCGCGCGTGCTCCAGGGGCTCCGGCCGTCGCTCGTCTGGGTCTACCAGTGGCCGTACTGGGACTCGGGCCTGCTCGACCCCGCGACCGGACGCCGCCTCAACCCGTTCGCGTGGTCGATGCTGAAGCTCACCTCCGCCGGCGCCGAGGCGAGCTCCATCACGGCCGTTGACGAGGGACTCCGCGCGCTCGAGACGGGCTCGTGATCGCAGGTGCGGAAACACGCACTCATAGTGCTCGCAGCCGGTGCGGGCTTCATGGCGATTGCTTTCGTCGTGTATTCGGCGCCACTTCTCCTCGCCGAGGTCGCCCGACGCCTTCTCGATCGGCGAAGTGATCCGTCAGCTGCTTGCGGGCTGAACGGGCAATTAGGGGTCGGGCCGATTTTCAGTTTCTGCAACCAGGAGACCAGTCGCAGAAACTGAAAAATCGGCCCGACCCCATGTGGCAGATTCCGAAAATCGGCCCGACCCCCATTACTGGGCGACGGTGGCGTTCTTCAGCTGTTCGGCCTGGAAGTAGGACGTGACCGCTTCGATGAGCTCGTCGAGATCGCCCTCGAGGACACTCGCCAGCTGGTGGGTCGTGAAGTTGACGCGATGGTCCGTCACCCGGCTGTCGCGGAAGTTGTAGGTGCGGATCTTCTCCGAGCGCTCGCCGGTGCCCACCTGGCTCTTGCGATCCTTCGCAATGGCCTCCTGCTGCTTGCGCATCTCCATTTCGTAGAGACGCGAGCGCAGCACCTTGAGCGCCTTCGCCCGGTTCTTGATCTGCGACTTCTCGTCCTGCTGCGAGACCACGATGCCGGTCGGGATGTGCGTCACCCTCACCGCCGAATACGTCGTGTTCACGCTCTGACCGCCCGGCCCGCTCGAGCAGAACGTGTCGATGCGCAGATCCTTGTCGTTGATCTGGATGTCCACTTCCTCGGCTTCCGGAAGCACGGCGACCGTCGCCGTGGACGTGTGGATTCGCCCGCTCGCCTCGGTGGCCGGCACGCGCTGCACGCGATGCACGCCGCTTTCGTACTTCAAGCGGCTGTAGACGCGCCTGCCCTCGATGAGCGCCACGACTTCCTTCAGTCCGCCGGCCTCGGCGAGGCTCTCGGACATCAGCTCGAGCCGCCAGCCTTGTCGTTCCGCGTAGCGCGCGTACATGCGGAACAGCTCCGCGGCGAAGAGCGCTGCCTCCTCGCCTCCGGTGCCACCGCGGATTTCGAGCAGAATGTTCTTCTCGTCGTTCGGATCCTTCGGTGTCAATAGCACGCGCAGCCGCTGCTCGAGCTCGTCGTGGCGCGCCGAGAGCCGCACGATTTCGTCCTGCGCCAGCTCGCGCATGTCCGGATCATTCGCCAGCTCCCGGGCCTGGGCGAGCTCGTCGAGCACGCCCTTGAAGACGCGGAATGTCTCAACGGTCTCCTGGATCTCGGCGAGCGCCTTGGTGTGCGTACGGTATTCGGCCGGGTCGGCCTGCACGGCCGGATCGCTGATCAGGGTCATCAGCTTGTCGTACCGGGTCTCGATGGCGGTGAGCTTGTCGAACATTGATCAGGGAATCAAAGGAATCAAATGAGCCGAACCTAAGGAGAACGAAGGCCGCACAGTCGGACGACACCGACCCCCCACCGGCTGTCGGACCTCTGGGTCGGAACGACGGCTGGGCCTCAGCTAGCCGCCGGAGACCGGCGGGAGGAAGGCGATCTCGTCGCCGTCTGCCACCTTCGTCGAGAACCGGGCGTATTCGAGGTTGCGGGCGCAGGACATCGACGCCGCATAGGGCGCCAGCGCGGCATGCTCGCGCACCGTGTCCTCCCAGACGTCGCCAATGGTGGCGCCGGGCGGCACCTCGGCCTCGCGGTCGGACGTGCCGGCCAGATCGCGCAACCCGGCGAAGAGCTTCACTGTCACGCGCATGCGAGACGGCGCGCCTCCTCGCGCGCGACATCGTCGCCGGGTTTCGCCACCGCGCCCTCGACCCAGGAATCTCCGCCGGCGAAGTACTCGTGCTTCCAGATCGGCGCGATCTGCTTGATGCGCTCGATGGCGTAACGGCAGGCGGCAAACGCCTCGGCACGATGCGCCGAAGCCGCGGCGATGATCACGCTCGCCTCTCCGATTTGAAGCGTGCCCGTGCGATGGTGCATGCCGAGGGCGATCGACGGCCACACGGCAGATGCCTCGCCGCGAATCTGCTCGAAGGCGCGGACCGCGAGCGGCTCGTACGCCTCGTACTCGAGGCGCAGTACCTGTCGGCCGCGGTTGCGGTCGCGCACCGTGCCGATGAACGTTGCCAGCGCGCCGGCGCCGGCCTCGTCGCTTTCCGCAGCCTGCCGCGCGTGCTCCGCTGCCACGCCGCGGACGAGCGCGGCGAGGTCGAGCGGTGCGTCGGTCAATGCGGCGAGCGGAACGGCCATGACAATCTGGGGATTATAGCCCCCCGCCCGGAGCGGCCCGGAAGTTCCGGCGCCAGAAGTGGTTGAGCGGACGGTGTCCGTGACCGATCGCGGCGCCGTGCTGCATGGCGCCCGCCACATAGGCCTTGGCTTCGGCGACGGCTTCGGCGAGCGATCGGCTGCGCGCGAGCTCGGCCGTGATCGCCGCGGAAAACGTGCAGCCGGTCCCATGCGTATTGCGGCTGATGATGCGCGGGCCGCGGAGCTCGGTGAGCTCGTGGCCGTCGTAGAGCACGTCCACGACCTCATTGCCCGGCAGGTGTCCACCCTTCACGACGACCGCGTGCGCGCCGAGCGCATGTAGGTGCTGGGCCGCTTCGCGGGCAGCCTCGACGGTCCTGATGGTCATGCCCGTCAGCGCTTCCGCCTCAGGCACGTTCGGCGTCACAACGAACGCACGTGGCAGGAGCTCGGTCTTCAATGCGCCGACGGCTTCGGGAGAGAGCAGGTGGTCGCCGCTCTTCGCCACCATGACCGGGTCGACGACGACGAACGGCAGATCGAGGGCGACGATGGCGGCGGCGACTGCCTCGACGATGGCCGCGGAGGCGAGCATGCCGGTCTTGACGGCGTCCACGCGGATGTCGGAGACGACCGCTTCGATCTGTGCTGTGACCATCGCGGCGGGAAGCGTCTCGAAGCCCGACACGCCGCGAGTGTTCTGGGCCGTGACGGCCGTGATCGCCGAGACGCCGAAGACATCGAACGCGGCGAACGTCTTGAGGTCGGCCTGAATGCCGGCGCCCGCGCCAGAGTCACTGCCGGCAATGGTCAGAGCTGTGCGCATGTCGGAACCGACTGAATTGCGGGGGCGGGCCGATTGGAACGACGACCGGATGGGCTGTGGGCGCTTGCTGGGGTTTTTGGCAACCTGTTAAGATTCGCCGCATGCAGACGGCTCATGGCGCGGCGTATGTGGGCGGACCCCCGACGCTTCTCGGCTCGATGACCGGATCGCACAGCGCGATCGCCGTGCGCGCCGGCGGCGTGCTGGCGGTGACGGCGCTCACCGCGCTGGCGGCGCAGGTGAGTGTCCCGCTCCCGTTCACGCCGGTGCCGTTCACGCTGCAGCCGATGGTCGTGCTCCTGGGTGGCGCCGCGCTCGGCGCGCGGCTCGGCGCCGCGAGCCAGGTCCTGTACTTGCTGCTCGGCGCGGCCGGTCTGCCGGTCTTCGCCGCGTCGCCGGTCCTGCCGCAAGGCGCCGCACGACTGGTCGGCCCGACGGCAGGATTTCTTCTGAGCTATCCGCTCGCGGCGTTCGTCACCGGCTGGCTCGCCGAGCGCGGGTTCGACCGGAAGTATCTCACGTCGTTCATCGCGATGGCCGCCGGCCTCGCCATCGTCTTCGCCGGCGGACTGTCGTGGTACGCGTGGGGCCCGTCCGCGCTTGGCTTCGAGCGCGCCGTGGCCCTCGCCGTGGTGCCGTTCTTTCCCGCCGACTTGTTCAAGCTGGCGATCGCCGCCGGTGTCCTGCCGTCGATCTGGCGGTTTCTAGGCCGCCAACCCAGCCGTTAGAACGAGCTGGGCCGTTCGTTGAGGACGCCTCGGCAGGGCCGGGCTTTTTAGCCCCGCCGTCGGCACGGCGCGCGCGCATCGGAATCAAGCTTTTCCAAAGATCAGCAGGTACTGGTAGGGCAGGAACGTCTCGCGAGAGACGAATTGCAGGCCGGCTGCGGCGGCGTCCTTGATCACGACGTTCTCGTCCACGCGCTCGTCGAGCGGCGGTCCCGGTCCCCAGCCGTCCTTGCGGAACTCGACGATCCCGAGCCGTCCGTTCGGCTTGAGCGCACTTCGAACGTTCCGCAGCAGGTCGATGGGCCGTTCGACTTCGTGGTAGGAGTCGACGAAGAGCACGGCGTCGACCGATTGTGGTCGCAGCTTCGGGTCGTCGGGCGTGCCGAGCACCATCCTGACGTTACGCAGCCCCTCGCGCTGCACGCGGCGCTCCATCGACTCGATCATCTCCCGCTGAATGTCCTCGGCGTAGACGAGCCCTCGCGGTCCGACGCGGCGGGCGAGCCGCACCGTGAACCAGCCACCGCCGGCGCCAAGGTCTGCGACGGCCGCCCCGTCGGCGATGCCGAGCGCGTCCATGATCTGCTCGGGCCGCTGCCAGGCTTCGCGGTCCGGCCCCTCGAGCACGCCGAGATCCTGCGGCGCGAACCGGCGCAGGTTGCGGCGCTCCTGCGCGCCCGGCGCGACCGATCCGGTGACCAGACTGATTGCGAAGGTGGCGGCCAGCAGGAGGACCAGCCGGGAGCACGAGGGGCGATTCTTACGGGGTTTCATTTCTGGCCCGCTATGCCGGGACGCGTCATGGCGTCCACCGACAGAATACGATCGGCATCCTCGGGCGGCAGGAGCTTCTGCTCGCGGACGAGATCGTGGATCGATTGGCCGGTTGCGACCGCCGTCTTCGCGAGCTCGGCCGTTTTTGCGTATCCCAGATATGGACTCAGCGCGGTCGCGGTGGCCGTACTCCGATCGAGCAGCTCGCGCGCCCGGTCCTCGTCGGCGGTGAGCCCCTCGATCGCTCGGACGCGAAACGCGTCGAGCGAGTGGGCGAGAATCACGACCGAGTGAATCGCGTTCCACGCGATGACCGGCATCATCACATTGAGCTCGAGCTGTCCGGCCTCGCCCGCCACCGCTACGGTGAGGTCGCAGCCCATCACCTGGAAGCACACCTGGTTGACCATTTCGGCGATCGACGGGTTGACCTTCCCCGGCATGATCGACGATCCGGGCTGCACGGCAGGCAGGGCGATTTCGCTCAGTCCTGCGCGCGGTCCCATGCTCAGGAGGCGCAGGTCGCTGGCAATCTTCCCGGCTTCGACGGCCAGCCGCCGCACCGCTCCCGAGAGCGAGACGATGTCGCCCATGCTTTGCGTGACGCGGAAGTAGCTATCGGGCTTGCGCACGCCCAGATGAAGGGCGTGTTCGAGGTGCTCGAGCACGGGATCCACGTACTCGGGACCGGCGTTGAGTCCCGTGCCGACCGCAGTCGCGCCGATGTTCAGCTCGCGGACGCTGTCCATCGCCGCTTCTACCGCATCGGCGCCGCGCCGCATGCAGGCCGCAAACCCCTCGAACTCCTGGCCAAGCGTGATCGGCACCGCGTCCTGAAGGTGCGTGCGGCCGGTCTTGAGCACGTCGGCGAACGCTTTGGACTTGGCCTCGAGCGAGCCGGCGAGCGCGCGCGCCGACGAGACCAGCGTCTTCGACGTGATGAGGAGCGCCAGGCGCGTCGCCGTCGGGAACACGTCGTTTGTGGACTGGCCCATGTTGACGTGATCGTTCGGGTGCACCCGGCTGTAGTCGCCGCGGCGAAGCCCCAGCCGCTCGGCGGCGAGATTGGCGAGCACCTCGTTCACGTTCATGTTGTGCGACGTTCCCGCGCCCGCCTGATAGACGTCGACCACGAAGTGATCGCGGTGGGCACCGGCGAGCACCTCGTCGGCGGCGGCCACGATGGCGTCGGCCACCTCGGGATCGAGACGCCCGAGCGCCCGATTGGCGAGCGCCGCCGCGCGCTTCACGTGGACGGTCGCGTCGATGAGCACCGCGTGCGCGCGCAGACCGCTGATAGGGAAGTTCTCCACCGCGCGCGCCGTCTGAATGCCGTACAAGGCATCGTCGGGTATGTTCCGGTCGCCGAGCGAGTCACGTTCCGTTCGACTCATGTGGGTTCGAGAGGTGCGATGGGCCAGTCCCAGCCACGTGCAGGCCCTATGCCTATAATGCCCCCATGCAAGCCTTTCTCGACAGCATGGTGACCCTCGTCACCGAGACGTCGACCAATCTGCCGCCCGACGTTCGAGCGGCCATGAAGCGCGCGACGCAGGCGGAGCAGGCCGACAGCCGAGCCGGCCAGTCGCTCTCGATCATTGCGGAGAACATCGACCAGGCCGAGTCGTCCGAGGGACCCATCTGTCAGGACACGGGGATGCCGACCTTCGAGGTTCACACCCCGGTCGGGACGAATCAGATCGAGCTGCGCCGTCTGATCCGCGAGGCCGTGGCCGAGGCGACGCGCCGCGGCAAGCTCCGCCCCAACTCGGTCGACTCCATCACCGGCGCGAACTCGGGCAACAACCTGGGACCCGGTACCCCCATCGTCCACTTCGAGCAGTGGGAACGCGACGACATCGAAGTGAAGTTGATCCTCAAGGGCGGGGGCTGCGAGAACACCAACGCGCAGTACGCGCTGCCGACCGAGCTCGCGCATCTGGGGCGCGCGGATCGATCGCTCGATGGCGTCCGCAAATGCATCCTGCACGCGGTGTGGCACGCGCAGGGCAAGGGGTGCGGTCCGGGTGCGGTCGGCGTCTGCATTGGCGGCGACCGCACGTCGGGCTACCTGCATGCCAAGGAGCAGCTCTTCCGTCCGCTCGAGGACGTGAACCCCGACGAGCGGCTGGCCGGTCTCGAATCGACGATCATGGCGACGGTGAACAGCCTCGGCGTCGGTCCCATGGGATTTGGCGGAGGGACTTCGCTCATCGGCTGCAAGATCGGTGCGCTCAATCGGCTGCCCGCCAGCTTCTTCGTGTCGGTCGCTTACGACTGCTGGGCGTTCCGTCGGCTGGGCGTGATCGTCGATGCCCAGGATGGACAGATCAAGCAGTGGCTCTATCGCGACCCGGAGGCTGCATCGATTGCGATGGTCGATGCGGAGGCGGGGACGCGGCCGTTCACGATGACCGGCCGGGAAATCCGTTTGCAGGCGCCAATCGATGAAGCCACCATCCGCCGCCTCAAAGTCGGCGACGTCGTGCTGGTCTCGGGCCGGGCGTTCACCGGTCGCGATGCGGTGCACCATCACCTCATGTCGCACGAGCCGCCGGTCGATTTGCGCGGCGGCGTGCTGTATCACTGCGGACCGGTCGTGGCCAAGGACGGCGATACCTGGCGAGTGACCGCGGCAGGTCCGACGACGAGCATCCGTGAGGAACCGTATCAGGGCGACATCATCCGCAAGTTCGGCGTCCGCATCGTGATGGGAAAGGGTGGAATGGGCGCCAAGACGCTCGAAGCGCTTGCGGACGCCGGCGCCGTCTATCTCAATGCGATTGGCGGCGCGGCGCAGTTCTACGCGCGGCGGATCACGCGTGTGGACGGCGTGTCACTGACCGAGTTCGGCACGCCCGAGGCGATGTGGCATCTCTGGCTGGAGGAGTTCCCAGCGATCGTCACCATGGACGCCCACGGCAACAGCCTGCACAAGGACATCGAGCGCGAGTCCGCCGCCAAGCTGGAGCTGCTGCGTCAGTAATGGGGTCGGGCCGATTTTCACTTTCTGCTACGTGGGGTCGGGTCGATTTTTCAGGTTTTGCGACCCGTTCCCCTCTCGCAAAACTTCAAAAATCGACCCGACCCCAAATCGCAGATTCTGAAAATCGGCCCGACCCCCTCAGCTCACGGCGGTCAGCAGGCGGGGACCGTCTTTGGTCACGAGCACGGTGTGTTCGTAATGGGCGGCGAGCGCGCCGTTGTGCGTGCGCAGCGTCCAGCCGTCCTTCTCTTCGACGACGCGTGCGGGACGGGCGGCGATGATCGGCTCGACGGCAATCACCAGGCCGTCGGACAGGCGATCGCGCTGGTGGGGGTTGAAGTAGTTCAGCACGTCCGGCGGCTCGTGGATGGTGCGGCCGACGCCATGACCGGCGACCTCTCGCAACACGCTGAAGCCGCGCGCCCGCACCTCGCCGTCGATGATACGCCCGAGCTCCGAAACGCGCCGGCCCGGGTAGGCGAGTGGCATCGCACGCTCGAACGCCGATCGAGCCGCATCGGAAAGCGTCTGCGCCGGCAGCACGACCGGCTGGACCGGTACCGTGACGGCCGCATCCGCGATGAAGCCGTCGAGGCGCGCCGTCACATCGAGCTTGACCAGATCGCCCGGCGCAACCTTCCGCGGACCCGGCACGCCGTGGACGACCTCATCGTTGACGCTGATGCAACTGAATCCCGGGAAATTGTAGACAGCCTGAGGCGCTGATTCCGCGCCCTGCGCGCGCAGGAACGTCGCGCCGATGTCGTCGAGCTCGCCGGTCGTGATCCCCGGACGAACGGCCGCCGCCATTGCCTGAAGCGCCAGTCCGACCAGCCGCCCGACCGCGGTCATGCCCTCGAGCTCCAGCGTGTTGGTGATGGTCATCGAAACTACGAGCTACGAGCTACGAACGACGAGCTACGAACGACGAACGACGGGTCACGAACTCCGAGCGACGAGCTGCGAGCTGCAAGCCACGCTCGCGTTTCAGCTCGTCGTTCGTCGCTCGTGGCTCGCAGCTTACCCAAAGGCTTCTTCCTTGAACCGCTCTTTCGGAATGCCGAGCTCCTGGAGCGACGCGTGCACCGACTCCATGAATCGTGGCGACAGCTCGCGCCCTTCGGCCTTGGCCGCACGTTTTTCCCACACCGTGACCGCCGGCCCGCACGCATAGAAGATGGCGCCTTTCAGATCGCCAGCCAGCCCCGCGATGAGCTCGGTCGAAACGCGCCCGCGACGCACGCGATCGGTGTAGCCGAACGTCTCGGGTTCCCGCGTGAGCGCGTGGACGACGCGCAGCCGATCCGGGTGGCGCGCTTCGAGCTCCGCCAGCAGATCCCGATAGATGATGTCGTTCCAGGTCTTGTTCGAGTAGAGGAACGTGTGCCGGATGCGGGGCTCTTGCAGGAGCGCCGCCTTGATGATCGAGACGTTCGGCACGCTGCCGGAGCCCGCGCACAGGTGGACCAGATGGTCCGTCAGATCCCCGATGCGCTCGGGCAGGACGTAGGCGCCGGCGTAACCGGTCACCTCCATCCGTGCGCCCTTGAGCTTGTGGTGCACGAGAAAGGGGGAGAGCAGCGGCGGATACTTCGTTTTGCCCTTTTCGTACAGCTCTTCCTTGATGGTGATGGCCAGATACCGCTCGTCGGGCGTCGAGCACATCGAATAGGCGCGCGGCGGCTCCTTGCGCCCCTTGGAGTCCTCGAAAAACGAGGCATAGCCGGCGATCGCCGCGAACTGATGCGGATCGATGCTGACGTACTGGCCCGCCTTGTAGTCGCGCGGGTCATCGCCGGCATCGAGGAGCAGCGTGACCGTGTCCGGGGTTTCCAGAATGACGTCCGAAACGACGACCGGGATGTGCTTGATGCGCTGGGTCATAGGGGATACGCCGCCGCGGTCCTGAGCTCTGGATCGTCGAGCATCGTTCATGATGAGGCTCGCGCCCGTCAAGCGGGTCGCCGGCGTGCCGGGCGCCACCTCGTGCCGATCCGAGAAACCTATTGTAAATCAAGGGGTTGCGGCCCGACACACCGGTTCGGACGAGGCCGATGCGGCTTGAAGCGGCTCGAAGCGGTTCGCTATACTAGAACGGTTGCGTCGAGGCGTGGATCCGCACGGTGCCGTGTGCGACGCGGGGCCTGTCCGACGTGTCCAGGGTTGACCGGGAGTTCATATGATCAATGTCACGTCCTCGGCCGCCGAGAAGATTTCGGAGCTGCTGGCCGACGAAAACAAGCCGAACGCGGGCCTGCGGGTGTTCGTTCAGGGTGGCGGGTGCTCGGGATTCCAGTACGGGCTGATGATCGAGGAAGGCGACGGCACGACCGACGCCGATCAGACGATCGAGTCGCATGGCATCAAGCTGTTCGTCGATCCGATCAGCGTCCGCTATCTCAAAGGGGCCGAGGTCGATTTCGTCGACAACCTCGCCGGCGGCGGGTTCACGATTCGCAACCCCAACGCCAAGTCTACCTGCGGCTGCGGGTCGTCGTTCAGCGTCTAGGCATGCCTCGGGAGGGCGGGTGTTCCCCGCCTTCCAGCGATCGCTGCCACTCGATGGCTCATCGCCGAGAGCTCCCATGCAGACCACCTCCGCCTTCGTCGACAGTCTTCGACCCAAGGGGAGCAAGCGGTCGGGGAAGCGCGATTTCATCGTCAACGTGTTCCTCCGCCAGGAGGGGCATCTCAGCGCCGACGATCTCGTCGATCTGATCACGCGCGAAGACAAGCGCATCAGCCGCGCGACCGTCTACCGCACGCTGCAGTGGATGGTCGACGCCGGCATCGCGCGCAAGGTCGATTTCGGCGAAGGACGCTACCGGTTCGAGCACTCGTACCGTCATCCTCGGCACTTCCACCTGATCTGCAAGAGCTGCAACCGATCGTCCGAGTTCCTGAGCTCGGACATCGAGGCGCTGGTCGAGGAAGTGGCCGCGGCCCGCAATTTCGCCGCACGTCAGAGCGTGGTCCAGATTTACGGCACGTGTGAGGAGTGCCGGACGGGCCGGCCCGCGTCGAAGACCGACACCACGACCGAGGAGCTGTTCGCGCGCGACGCGCTGCGCATCGCGATCGCGACCGAGCGCAGCGGCCGCGATTTCTACACCCGCGCCGCCAGGATCACGCGCGACGCGCGCGCCCGCTCGGTGTTTCTCAAGCTGTCGACCGAGGAGGTCGATCACCTCACGCGGCTCGAGAACCGTTATCGTGAGCTCATCGCCCGGGACCCCGAGCTCGAGTCGCGGCCGACGTTCCTGTTCTTCAAGGGCGCGGCGAACGGCCTCTTCGCCGCCGGCGCCGACGAGCTGGGACGCATTTCGAGCGATCGCGAGGCGCTCCTCATCGGCATCCGCTGCGAGCGCGGCTCGCATCGATTCTTCAAGAAATACGGCGAGCGCTTCGAGGACTCGGAGGGCAAGCAGATCTTCCTCCAGTTCGCCGAGGAGGAGCGCGAGCACCTCGAGCTGTTGATTCGCGAGTATCGCGCGCTCGTGCGCCGCGAGCCGCGTTCGGGTCCGGTCGCGCCGAAGGCCGACGCCTCGCGCCGGGCGAACGCGTGATCGATCTCCACCTGCATACGACTGCGTCGGACGGCCTGCTCTCGCCGGATGCGCTCGTCGCGCGCGTCGCGGAGGCGGGCGTTACCGCGCTCGCCGTCACCGACCACGACACGCTCGCCGGTTTCGACGAAGCCGCGGCAGCCGCGTCGCGACGCGGGCTGCGGCTGCTGACCGGTGTCGAGGTGACGGCGGTCGACGCCGCGAAGGACGTTCACATTCTCGGGTACGGCGTCGATCCGCGCGCGCGGGAGTTCGTCGAATTCCTGGCGCGTCAGCGGGCCCAGCGTATAGAGCGCATCCACCGGATGCTCGCGCGGCTCGCCGCGCTGGGCATGCCGCTCGCACCAGGTTCGGTCGATCCCTCGCTCGAGGATCCATCGCCGGCACCAGCGGTTCGATCGATCGGCCGCCCTCTCATTGGCCGGGCACTGGTCAAGGCGGGGTTCGTCTCGTCGGTGCAGGAGGCGTTCGATCGATGGCTCGCGCGCGACCGGCCCGCGTTCGTCCCGCGTCAGGGTGTGCCGCCCCGCGAAGTCGTCGCCCGCATCGTCGGCGCCGGAGGCATCGCCGCGCTCGCACATCCCGGCCTCACGTGCCGCGACGATCTGATTCCCGAACTGGCTCGCTCGGGCATGGCGGCGCTCGAGGTGTGGCACAGCGAGCACGACGCCGAGACCAGCGCCCGGTACCTGTCCATCGCCGAGCGAAACAGTCTGCTGCCCGTCGGCGGCTCCGACTTTCATGGCGACGCGGCCGGCCGCCCCCATCGGCTCGGTCAGATAGGCACGCCACGCGAAGTCTTCGAGCGGCTTCTGGCCGCGGCAGCCGTCAGGCCCGCGAACGTTCAAGCCCGGTAGCCGGTAGCCCCGTCGACCGAAGACCGAAGACCGAGGACCGAGGACCGAGACCAAGACCGAAGATCCCGTGCCCCCCGCGATCGAGTTCCACAACGTCGTCAAGAACTATCAGGCGCTGCGGCCGCTGCGCGTCGCCGCGCTCGCGGTCGCCGAAGGCCAGCGGGTTTCGCTGACCGGGCTCGATCGGGCGGGCGCCGAGCTGTTCGTGAACCTGGTCAACGGCGCGGTGGTGCCCGACGAGGGAGAGGTCCGTGTGTTCGGGCGGCGCACCACGCAAATCGCCGACGGCACCGAGTGGCTGGCTTCGCTCGATCAATTCGGCGTGCTCACCGAGCGCGCCGTGCTGCTCGAAGGCTCGAGCCTCGCGCAGAACCTGGCGCTGCCCTTCACACTCGAGATCGATCCGATGTCCGCCGAGGTGCGGGCTCGCGTCGAGGGCCTCGCGCGCGAGACCGAGCTTGCCGAGGATCGCCTCGACCGGCCGGTGGGCGACGCGCCCCCGGCAATCCGGATGCGCGTGCATCTGGCGCGCGCGCTCGCGATCGGCCCCCGGGTGCTCATGCTGGAGCATCCGACCGCTTCCCTCGAGCGTTCCGACGTCGAGCCATTCGCCCGGTTGATCCGGAGGATTTCGGAGAACCGGAAACTGACCATCGTCGCCTTGTCGGCCGACAACGCATTCTGCAACATCGTGGCCGACGAGGCCTGGACGCTGCACCCCGGAACGGGGAAGCTCTCATCGGCCCGTGGATGGCGGAGTTGGATCGGCGGCTAGCGCAGTGACCAGTGACGAATGACGAATGGCCAGTAGGTTGACGCCATGGCCGTGCCCGGACGACCGACGATCGACGGCCGTAAAGCCGCGAGAGCCTGGGTACTGTTCAAAAGCTCGTTTCGAGGCCTGCAACCCGCAGCCTGTAGCCTGTAGCCCGTGGCCCGGACGGAAGACTGAAGACCGAAGACCGAAGACTGAAGACCGAAGACCCTATGACACGTGTTTCTGACGCCACGGATCACCTCACGCCTCGAACGTTGCTGCTGTTCGACATCGATGGCACGCTCATTCTCACGGGCGGCGCCGGTACGCGTGCCATGAACCGTGCGTTCGAAGTCACGTGCGGGATCCGCGACGCGCTCCGGACGGTCGATGTCGCCGGCCGCACCGACCGCGTGATCATGCGGGATGCCCTCGCCCTGGCCGGACATGACTTCGAGGAAGCGCTGCTCGGTGGCTTCCGCGACACCTACTGCCGCTTCCTGCGCGAGGATCTCACGACGAACGGCGTCGGCCGCAAGGGCGTGTTGCCCGGCGTGGCCTACCTCTTGTCGGTGCTGGCCGCGCGCGACGATGTCAGCCTGGCGCTTCTGACGGGCAACTTCCACCAGTCGGCGGCGATCAAGCTCGAGTTCTTCGATCTGTGGAAGTACTTTCCGTGGGGTGTGTTCGGCGACGAGGCGTTCGATCGGGATCACCTGACGCCGATCGCGCTCGATCGGCACCGCGCCCGCGAAGTGGTCTCCGATCGCGCGCCAGTCGTGGTCATCGGCGACACGCCATACGACGTACGCTGTGCGCGCGTGATCGGCGCGCGCGCCGTCGCGGTGGCGACCGGCAACTACGATCTCGCCGCGCTCGAGTCGCATTGCCCCGACGCGCTCTTCGCCGACCTCAGCGATACGGCGGCGGTCGTCGACCGCCTCGTCAACCGATAGTCCGCGCCCGCTGGCGGTCGGACCCTGCCGACAGAATCGAGCGGGTGTCTACCGACGACGCCACGCGCATGGCGCGTCGCCTGGCTCGAGAAGAGGGGCTGTTCGCGGGATTCGGGATGGCCGACGCGTGCCGGCGGGGTGCCGGGCGATCAGGCCCCGGCGCACCCGCGCCAGCACACATCCGTCACGCGCCTAGCGTGACGATCCTGCGGCCATCTGCTTGAACATCTCGGACGCGCGCTGCTGAAGCTCGGCGTCCGTCAAGTCCTCCTTGCGCGTCGCGATCCACCAGCTGTAGCCCTCCGGATCGGCGACACATCCGCCGCGGTCGCCCCAGAACTGATCGGCGAGCGGCATCTGAACCGTCGCGCCGGCGCTCACCGCGCGATTGAAGAGCGCATCGCAGTCTTCGCTGTAGATCCAGAGCGATGCCGGCGATCCGCCGTAGGCCTTCGGTCCCTTCCCGCCCATCATCACGTCGTTCATCATGATGCGCGACTTGCCGATCGTGATCTCGGCGTGCACGACCTTGCCGTCGGGCCCGAGATGCCGGCCGACTTCGACGGCGCCGAACGCTTTCTTGTACCACTCGATTGTCGTCGCCGCGTTGTCCAGCGTCAGTGAGGGCGTGATCGTGTGATAGCCCTCGGGAACGGGCTTCGCTGCCTTCGCCATGAGAACCTCCGCTGTTTGGGTGTAACAAGAGCGTGACCGTCGTGTCCCGCTCAAACGAGCACTATGGAGCGATTCGCCGGTACACGCAAGCTCGGCACCTTCAAGCCGAAGCGCTTGGCAAACCGACACGTGCAGAATGCGCAGGTTGGTCGCTGCGTCATGCGCATCCGACTTTGCGAGCTGCCATTTTTCGGCGTCGCGCCACCACGGTTGCGCCGGGTCGGGGGCGCTATACTCCGCTTTCATGCGTGGCGTCCTCTTCCTCGTGGCCGCGGCCGCGATCGCCGGGCCGGACTGGCCCCAGTTTCGGGGACCGAACTCGACGGGCGTCTCGAACACGACCGGCCTGCCGATCGATTTTGGTCCCGACCGCAACGTCGTGTGGAAGACCTCACTTCCTCCGGGCCATTCCTCGCCGGTCGTCGCGGGCGACCGCATCTGGCTGACCGCGCACGACGAGGACGAGCTGTTCGTGTTCGCGATCAGCAGGGTCGATGGGAAAATCCTCTGGCGCCGCGATGTTCCGCGGCCGCGCCGGCAGCCGCTGCACGCGTCGAACAGCCCCGCCTCGCCGAGCGTCGCCACCGATGGCACGAACGTGGTCGCGTTCTTCACCGATTTCGGCCTGATCTCGTTCGGTCCGAACGGCGAGGAGCGATGGCGCGTGCCGCTCGGGCCCTTCAACAATCCGTTCGGCATGGGCGCGTCGCCGCTGCTCGCGAATGGAACGATCGTGCAGGTGTGCGATTCCGAGACCGGCTCGTTCATTCTGGCCGTCGATGCGAAAACCGGCGCCAGACGATGGCGGCGGGAACGGCCGGAGATGACGCGCGGCTTTTCGACGCCGGTGCTCTGGCGCAGCCCTGAAGGGCGCCTTCAGGCGCTGGTTGCCGGTACCAACAGGCTGATTGCCTATGACGTGGACACGGGCGACGAGATCTGGTTCGTGCGCGGACTCACCTGGCAGCTCAAGCCCACGCCGGTCGTGTCCGGCGACATCGCCTACGTGCTCGGCTGGGCCGGCGGCGCGGATCAGGGCAGTCAGGAGAGTCTGCCGTCCTTCAGCGAGGTGTCGCGGCAGTGGGACGCCAACAAGGACGCCAGACTGGCCAGGGATGAAATCGCCGACGCGAGGCAGCGCAAGGAATTCGACGAGGCCGATCTCGATCGCGATGGCTTTCTCGGGGAGCGCGACTGGGAGCAATACCGGCGCAAGCGTGCATCGGTGAACTCGATCATGGCAGTGCGGCTTGGCGGCCGTGGCGACATGACGGAGAAGAGCATTCTCTGGCAACACTTCAAGGCGCTGCCGAATGCCACTTCGCCGCTGCTCTACAACGGGGTGGTGTATCTGATGAAGGAAGGCGGCATCTTCACCTCGCTCGACGCCGCAACCGGCGCCGTGCTCAAGCAGGGCAGGCTGCCGGGTGCCCTCGACTATTACTACGCGTCGCCGGTGGCTGGAGACGGGAAGATCTACGTCACGAGCCAGGCGGGCCAGGTAACGGTCGTCGAGGCGGGCGGCGAATGGCAGCCGCTGGCGCGCAACGACTTGGACGACGAGTGCTTCGCGACGCCCGCGCTGGTCGATGGCCAGGTGTACCTGCGCACCCGGTCGGCGTTGTTCTGCTTCGGCCGGAACCGGCACACGGCATCATCCGGCTGGACTGGACACGAGCGGCACGAACCGCAGCCGGCCGCTCAATAGCCGAGCGCCATGCCGTCCTTGCGTGAGTCGGACGCTCCGACGAGCGCGCCGGTCTGCGGGTCGAGCATGATCGCCTGACCGCCGCCCATCAACGCGCGGTGCATGATGCCCGCCGGCGGCATGATGCGCTCGTGGCCGCGGGCGACGAGATCGCGAATCACCGGCTCGGTCAGCCCGTCTTCCATCATCACGCCGCGGCCGCTGATGTATCTCACGCGCGGCGCGTCAATCGCCTGCTGCAGGTTCATGCCGCGGTCGATCAGGTTGACGAGCACCTGCGCGTGGCCCTGCGGCTGGATGTCGCCGCCCATCACGCCATAGGCCATCAGGAAGGCGCCATCCTTGAACACCATCGCCGGGATGATCGTGTGGAACGGACGCTTGCCGGGCTCGATCCGGTTCGGATGATCGGGCTCGAGCGAGAAGCCGGCGCCGCGGTTCTGCAGCATGATGCCGGTATCGCCCGCGACGACGCCGGATCCGAACGAGGCGAAGATGCTGTTGATGAACGAGACCGCGTTCCGATCCTTGTCGACGATCGCGAAGTAGGTCGTATCGCTTCCCGCCTTGACGTCGCCATGCGGCGGCGGATCGATGGCTCTGGCCGGATCGATGAGCGCGCGTCGCCGCGCCGCGTAGTCCTTCGCCAGCAGCTCGCGCACCGGCACCTTCGAGAAGGCCGGGTCGGCGATGTGCCGGTTCCGATCCGCGAACGCGATTTTGATCGCCTCGATGAGCGTGTGGTAGTAGCGGACCGGCTCGTCGCGCATCGCCTGGAGGTCGATGCCTTCGAGCATGTTGAGGAGCAGGAGCGCGGTCAGTCCCTGGCCGTTCGGCGGAATCTCGTACAACGTGTGGCCGCGATAGGTGGTCGAGATCGGCTCGACCCAGGTCGAGCTCTGCGCGGCGAAGTCCTCCATCGAGAGAAAGCCGCCGTGCTGCTGGCAGTAGTCCACGATCGCGCGCGCGACGGGTCCCCGGTAGAAGGCGTCGCGGCCTCCGGACGCCAGCGTGCGAAGCGTTCGCGCGAGGTTCTTCTGGACGAAGATGGCGCCCGAGAGCGGCGCGCCGCCATCGACGAGGAAGGTGGACGCCGCCGCGGTGGTTTCCTTGAGCTTCCCGACTTCGGGCGCCCAGTCGGCGGCGATCTTCTCCATGACCGGGAACCCGTGCTCCGCGTACTCGATCGCGGGCGCCAGCAGGTCGGCGAGCTTCATCGTGCCGAACTTCTCGAGCAGCGTGACCCATCCGTCGAAGGCGCCAGGCACGGTGATCGGCGCCATGCCCGTCATCGGCATGCGGGTGATCCCCCGCGAGCTGAAGTACTTCAGATCCAGGGCTCGCGGCGCGCGACCGCTCGCATTGAGCCCGTCGAGCCGCTTGGTTTTCGACGAATAGACCAGCATGAACGCGTCGCCGCCGACGCCGGTCATGTTCGGCTCGGTCACGTTGAGGACGGCGGCCACGGCAATTGCCGCATCCACGGCATTCCCGCCGCGCTTCAGGACGTCGAGGCCCGTCAACGACGCGAGCGGCTGGCTGGTTGCGACCATGCCGTGCCGGGCGCGGACGACCGAGCGGCCGGCCGCCGTTCCCGAGAACCACTGCCGCTCTGCCGCGCGGTCCTGGCCGCCTCCCTCGCTCATGACGTTTCGCTCCCCGGGCCTGCCCGCACCCGCCAGAGTCGCCGCCGCCGATGCCCCGAAGAACTCCCGCCGCGTGAACGGAGTCATGATTCGCGGATTATAGTGACTCTGCCCGGCGGCGGATGCGATCCGGGCCGAGCCGTTCCCGACAGTCCACGCCGTTCGCTCCTGGACCACCATGCGACTCATCCCACTCGTCGTCCTCGCGGCGCTCGCCGGTGTCGCGGCGCCGATTGCCGATCCTGCGCCGGGCTCGCTCCCCCGCAGCGCACCCGAGGCCCAGGGCATCTCGTCAGGCGCCCTTCTCGGCTTCATCGACGAAGCCGAGCAGAAGCTCGATGCCCTCCACAGCTTCATGCTGGTACGGCACGGACAGGTCGTGGCTGAGGGCTGGTGGGCGCCGTATGCGGCCGACGAGCCGCACATGATGTTCTCGCTCAGCAAGAGTTTCACCTCCACGGCGGTGGGCCTTGCCATCGCCGAGGGCAAGCTGACCGTGGACGATCCGGTGCTCAAGTTCTTTCCGGACGAAGCGCCCGCGACACCGAGCGCGAACCTCAAAGCGATGCGCGTCCGCGACTTGCTGACAATGTCCACCGGACACCACGACGAGGACATCCAGAAGTTCCCGTACAGCGGCGAGGGGAGCGTGGTGAAGGAGTTCCTCGCACGGCCGGTGGCGCACAAGCCGGGCACCTTCTTCGTCTACAACACGCCGGCCAGCTACATGCTCTCGGCCATCGTGCAGAAAGTCACCGGACAGACGGTTCTCGATTACCTGCGGCCGCGGCTGTTCGATCCACTTGGTATCGTCGATCCGACGTGGGAGGCGAGCAAGCAGGGCGTTTCGCTGGGCGGGTTCGGCCTGAGCGTCCGCACCGAGGACATCGCGCGCTTCGGTCAGCTCTACCTGCAGAAGGGGCAGTGGCAGGGGCGGCAGCTGCTGCCCGCGGCGTGGGTCGAGACGGCGACCGCGCGGCACATGTCCAACGGCAGCGCGCCGACGAGCGATTGGGAGCAGGGCTACGGCTATCAATTCTGGCGCAGCCGCCACGGCTTCTATCGCGGCGACGGCGCGCACGGCCAGTTCTGCCTGATCCTGCCGCAGTACGACACCGTCATCGCGATCACGAGCGGCACACGCGACATGGGCAGCGTCATGAATCTCGTCTGGGATCGCCTGGTGCCGGCGCTGAAGGCCTCGGCGCTGCCCGCCGACCGTCAGGCGCACGAGCGACTGACGGCGAGGCTCGCCACGTTGACGCTGCGCACGCCCGCGGGGGCCACGACAGCCGCGGCGCCCAGTCCTGTTCCGGGCCGCCGATACGTCTTCGCCGCCAACCCCCAGTCGCTCGAGTCGATCGTGGTCGATTCCACCGATGCGACTGGTGCGACGACGTTCTCGATTCGACTGGGCGGCGCGGAGCAGCGGCTCGTGGCGTCTGCGGGCACGTGGCGGAAGGGCATCTTCACGCTGCGCGGCGCACCCGACCCGATCGCGGCGAGCGGCGGCTGGACCGGGGATGGCACCTACGTGCTGACGATCGTCCGCTACCGTACGCCGTTCGCCACCACCTACCGGCTGCGCTTCGCCGGCGACGAGCTGATCGTCGACAGCGAGCAGAACGTCGGTCCGGCCGACGCGCGCACCGCGCACCTTGTGGGCCGGGCCGAGCCGACGACCTCGGGCCAGCAACCGTAGCGAACCGCAGGAGGGAAGGGCTTCACGCCTTTTGCCGCCGCGATCGCGGTCCCCGTGCCGGCTCCTCGCCTGCGCCGATGATCAACCAGACGATCTCGCACTACCGGATCCTCGAACAGGTCGGCGCGGGCGGCATGGGCGTGGTCTTCAAGGCGGAAGACACGAAGCTGCTGCGAACCGTCGCGGTCAAGCTGCTGCCGGCCGCATACGTCGGATCGCCCGGCGCGCTCGAGCGGTTCCAGCGCGAAGCACGGACCGCATCGGCGCTCAACCATCCGAACATCTGCACCATCCACGACATCGACGAGCACGCCGGCCAGCCGTTCATCGTCATGGAGTATCTCGAAGGCATGACCCTCGACGAGCTGCTCGAGGGCGGACCGATCAAGCTGGACACGGCCATCGAGTACGCGCTGCAGATCACCGACGCCCTGGACGCCGCGCACGGACGCGGGATCGTGCATCGTGACATCAAGCCCGCGAACATTTTCATCACCGATCGCCGGCAGACGAAGCTGCTCGATTTCGGGCTGGCGAAGCCGGTGGCCATCTCGGCCTCGAACGCGCCGACCGCGTCGTACGCGGAACAGGCGAACGCGCTCACGGGGCCGGGTGTGGCGATGGGGACGATCGCGTACATGTCGCCCGAGCAGGCGCGCGCCGAGCCACTCGATGTCCGTACGGATCTGTTCAGCTTCGGCGCCGTGCTCTACGAGATGACCACCGGGCGCGCAGCCTTCCAGGGCGGGAGTCCGGCCGACACGCTCGCCGCGATTCTGCGCGAGAGCCCCGTGCCGCTGACGCATCTGAACGGCGAGGTGCCCCTGGCCCTCGCCCGCATCGTCGACAAAGCGCTCGAAAAGGATCGCGCGCTGCGCTATCAGAGCGCTGCCGACCTGCGCGCCGACCTGCTGCGGCTGCGGCGATCGAACTCGGGCCGCACCGAGGCCGCCAGTTCGACTCGGACCGTGGCGGTGCTGCCCTTCCGCGATCTGGCGCAGGATCCGGGCCACGAGATCTGGGGCATCGGCATGACCGACGCCATCATCGGCCGGTTGGCGACACTGCGCCATCTCGCCGTGCGGCCCACGAGCGCCGTGTTGAAGTACGTCAAAGCCCCCGACGATCCCTCCCAGGTGGCACGCGATCTCGAGGTCGACTCGGTGCTCGACGGCACGTTCCAACGCATCGGCGGCATCACCCGGGTGTCGGTGCAGCTCGTCGCAGGACGGGAGCGCAGCATCAGGTGGGCCTCGCGGTTCGATCTGCGTGCCGATGACATGCTCCGATTCCAGGACGAGATTGCACAGAAGGTCGTCGATGGGCTCAGTGTTCCGTTGTCGCCGGCCGAGCAGCAATCACTCGCATCGCCCATTACCGAGTCGCCCGAGGCCTACGACCTCTACATCCAGGCAAGGTTTCACTGCATCGAGTATTCGGTGCGGTCGCTGCGCGACAACCTGTGGCGCGGCCAGCAGCTGCTCGATCGCGCGCTCGCGATCGATCCAACGTTCGCGCATGCCTACGCCCTCCTCGGCCTGCTGGTCTTCTACGAGTGTGCGAACTTCACCGATCACCAGCGCGAGAACCTCGAGCGCGCCCGCACCTGCGCCCGGCGCGCGCTCGCGCTCGATGCCAACATGGCCGACGGATTGATCACGCTGGGCGGCGTCTACGCGCAGGAGGGACGCAACGAGGACGCCATTCGCACGCTTCGCCGAAGCGTGGAGCTCGGCCCGAACGCCGATCTCGCCTGGGACATGCTCGCGTATGCCTACCACTTCAGCGGTCTTCTCGAGCTCGGAGAACTGGCGTTCCGCCGCGCTCGCTCGCTGAATCCCACGTCCCGGCGATTGCGGTGGATGCACGGGCGCATGCTGCTCTACCTCGGGAGGGCTGCCGATGCGGTCGAGGTGATGAGCTTTGCGCGGACCCTGGAGCACGCCAAGGCGCGCGCGTATCTCGGCAAGTTCCTGTACCTACGACGGGCAGATCGACGAAGCCGAGCGCACGTTCGTGAGCGCGCTGAAACTGAACGAACACGATCAGGAGCCTGCGGTTCCGATGCTTGCCGCCTACCTGTTTGCCTCGAAGGGCGACCGGCGGCGCATCGAACCCTGGATCCTCGAGCTCCGCCCCGAACAGTCGGCCGACGGCGATCAGGCGTACTGGATCGGTGGCATCCGTGCGCTGCTCGGCGAGAAGGAGGCATCGCTGACGTGGCTCCGTCGCGCCGCGGCGCTCGGCAATCACAACTACCCGTGGTTCGCGCGCGACAAGAACTACGATCGGCTGCGCGGAGACGCGGATTACGAGCGCATCATGGCCGGCATCCGTCGCGAGTGGGAGCGCTACGTCCAGCTGTTCGGATAGCCGGGTCGGCGCCCGGCGACGGTCAATCGCGAAGCACGTCGACCGGATTCGCCGACACCGCCCGTCGCGTGGGGAGGAGACTGGCAACCACGCCCGCGATCAACGTCACCATCGCGGAGCCGCCGATCGAGACGGGATCGTGCGGTGCCGTGTCGACGAGGAGGCTCGCCGCCAGCCGGCCGATGACGAGCGCGCCGAGCACGCCGACGAACGTGGCTCCAAGGGCCGTCCATGCCGCATCCGCCATGACATGGCTGCGAAGCCGCTGCGGCGTGGCGCCGAGGGTGGCGCGGATGCCGAGCTCGCGCCTCCTGAGCGTCACCGCGAGCGACACGAGGCCGACCAGGCCGACCGTCGCGAGCACGGCGGCCAGCGCACCGAACGCGCTCAACACGCGCATCGCAAAACGCCACGGCGCGCTCTCCCGCGCGATGACCTCGTTCATGGTGACGACCTCGCCAATCAGCGCCGCGCGGTCCAGCTCCTGCGCGATCGCGCGCACGTCGCTGGCGACCTGAGCGGCGGTGCCGGTCGTTCGCACGAGCAGGTCCTTGACCCGCACCGTCGACTGCGCGGCCGGCAGGTAGATGTCGAGTCTCGGCATCGTGAGGCCCCGATAGCGCACGTCTTCGACGACGCCCACGACCGTCTGCCACCGCGGATCCTCGAGACTTCCCGGCAACCGCTGGGTGGCGACGAGAACCGGCTCGCCAATCGGATTGCGGCCCGGCCAGTAGCTCGCCGCCGCCGACTCGCTGACGATGACCACGTTGGGAGCCGTCGCGCGATCGGCCGGCGCGAAATCGCGTCCGTAAACAACGCGTGTGCCCATCGCGCGGAAGTATCCCGGCGTCACCGTTTCGAGGTTACCCCTCGCGTTGCGCCGCCACGGCGCGTCGGGGCCCAAGCCGGCCTGCGCCTTCGGTACCGGGATGGTGTCGTTGCCAATCGGTCCGCTCAACGGCCGCAGAGAGACGGCGCCTGCGCTCCCGACGTGGGGCAGCCGCTCCAGGCGCGCGAGGAGCGCGTCGTAGAACGCATCCCAGCGATCCTGGTCGGGCATCGAAGGCTCGACGCTCACGGCGACCAGGTTGTCGGCGACGAAGCCCAGCGGCGTTCGACCCAGCTGTTGCACGCTCCGCACGAACAGCGCCGCCGCCGACAGCAGCATCACGGCGACCGCGACCTGCCACCCCACGACCACGCGTTGCACGAAGCGCTCGCGCGGATGCATTGCGGTCCGCGCGCCCGACGTCAGCGTCCGGCCCGGGTCGACGTGGGTGATGAAGAGCGCGGGCCATGCGCCGCTCACCAGGCTCGCCAGCGCCACCAGGCCGAGCATGAGGATGAGGACGGCCGGCGTGCCGAGGCTCGCGTCGTTCAGCCGCGGCACGTCCTGGGGCGCCGCGAGCACGAGCGCTCGTGTCACGACCCAGGCGACTGCGATGGCCGCCACCCCTCCCGCCATCGTGAGGGCGCCGCTCTCGACCAGCGCCCGCCGCACGAGGCGGCCGCGCGAGGCGCCGAGCGCGAGGTGGATCGCGATGGCACGGTCCTGCCTGGCCGAGCGGAAGAGGTGTAGCCCCGACACACTACTGCAGGCGAGCAGCACCATCAGCAGCGCACCCGCCAGCATCATCCACAGCACGGGCTTCGCTGGCCCGACGAGGTAATCGTCGACGGGCGTCACCACCGCGTCCAGTGGAGGACCAAACGGGCTGCCGCGCTCCAACTCGGGGATGAGCCGGGCCAACTCCGTCCGCGCTTGGGTCGCGCTCACGTCCGCTCTCAGCTTCCCAAGCGCGTAGTACACCTTGTAGTGGGCGAGATACCAGGCCACGTTCGCCGGGTTGTTGGGGTCAGGGCGCGCCGTCGCGCGCATTTCGGGCGCCGCCGGCAGCCACATGTCGGCGTCCCGCGGAAAGTCGAAGCCGGCGGGCATGACGCCCACCACTTCGACCGGCTCCTCCGGCGATTCGATCGTGCGCTGCACGCGGACGATCCGTCCGAGCACGCGAGGATCCGAGCCGAATTGCCGCTTCCAGAATCGATCGCTGACGACCGCCACGCGCGGCCGGTTCCCCGATTCATCATCCGGACCGAAGACGCGGCCGAGCGACGGCGCCACCCCGGCGATGGCGAAGAACGGTGACGACACCGAGGCGTAGGCAATGCGCGTGCGCGAATGTCCGTCCCGCAGCGTGAGCGACCAGTTGACCGACCCGAAGACGGCCAGCGCCTCGAATGACGAGGCGCGCTGCCGCCATGCGTCGACCTCACCGAGCGCCACCTCCAGAACGGGTGTGCCCCGGCCGGGATCGCGCTCCCAGATGACCACCGTCCGCTCCTGATCGGCCATCGTCATCGGCCGGAGCACGACGGCGTCGACGACGGCGTAGACCGCGGTCGTGGCGCCAATCGTCGACCCGAGCAACAGGACTGCGAGACCGGCGAAGCCGCGGTCACGCGCGAGTGCGCGGGCGGCGTCACGAAGGTCGGACAGCATGTGGCGAATCAGCGAATCAGGGCGACCACTAACGCGACGATCGCCGTGACGAATGCCACCAGACCCGCGCCGGCAGCCAGCGCGACCCGCGCGCCCAGGCGGGACTCGAGCGTGCGTATCGGATCGATCACGTCGGCGAGGACATCGGTGTCGGACGAGGCCAGCACCGACTGCCGCATCACCTTCTTCGCTTCGAGAACGCCGGCGACGCCGTTCTCGAGATGCCGCTGATGAATCGTCTTGAACGCATCGTCACCCGGCTCGGCCGCCGCCGAGAGTGCGGCCTTGAGCACGGCGTTGCGAATGTCGCCGCCGCTGATTCCGTATCGCTCCGCGAGCGCCCGGAAATCGACGTCCTCGGCGAGCGGCGTGCGCGTGGGATGGATCTGGACGCGCCAGATCTGTTCGCGCTCGCGCACGCCGGGCATCTCGAACAGCACGTGGGCGCGAATCCGCCGCTCGAACGCGGGGTCGAAGCTGGCCGCGATGTTCGTGGCGAAGATCACGACGCCGCTGAACGTCTCGATCTCCTGCAGCAGCACGTCGACGATCATGTTCGACTCGCGCTGGGAGGCCTGATCGAGCGACACCGACCGCCGCGAGGCGATGGCGTCGGCCTCATCGAAGAGCAGCACGGCGTTCTGATCCCGCGCCAGGTCGAAGACCGCCGTCACGTTCTTGGAGGTCTCGCCCATCCACATCGATGCGAGCTCGGCGTAGCGAACTCTCAGGAGCCGCCGGCCCAGCGTGCTCGCGATGGCCTCGGCGCAGATCGTCTTGCCCGTCCCGGGCGGGCCCGCGAAGTTGAAGGCGAGCCCGATCCCGGTTGGATGACGCTCCGCGAGACCCCAGCGATGAAAGACGAGGTCGTGCCGGGTGACGTGAACCAGCGCCTCGTCCAATGTGCGGCGGGTTGCAGGCGGAAGGATGACGTCCTCGAACGTCCGGCGCGGGACGATCGATTCGACCGCGCGCTTGCCATTGGAAAAACTGCTGAAGACCCGGAACAACGGGTTCGCCATGCAGTTCACGATACCCGAAGCCAGGGCTTCTGAGGGCGGTTGGAGGGGACGGGACTCGTCCTGGATCGTCGACGACTCCCGACCCCGTATTCCTCCTCGCGGGTCGCAGGGTCCACCTGCTCGAAGGTCAGGAGATCGACAATCCTGAACGTGCCAGGCGCCGCGCCCGGCAGAGTCGGCCGCCACTGCGGCTGGTGCATCGATTGCCGCACGCCGCTGTGCGGTGCTCGAAGAAGTCAACGGTGGCTGGTCGCGAAGTCACTGCTCACGATTCGAGCCCGGCCATTGACCAGATCGGGCTCGAGGGATGACAGCGGTTCGTGCTAGCGCACAGTGCTGGCAGCGCTCGGGTCGGCTGGTGTTCAGTCCGATTTGGTCCGTGGCTGATTCTGCCCGTGGCCCAGGAACTTGTCCGCCCACGGAATGAAGTGCTTCCAGTTGGGGCCGTCCGTGTGGCCGCCGTCGTGCTGCCGCCAGGCGAGCTGGCCATCGAGCAGTCCGACGTTCACGGCCGGCATCTGCTCTTTCATGTAATCGTCCGACACTCCCAGCCCTTTCGCGTCAAGCAGCCTGAACACCGGTTGCGCGGCGACGGCGGCCATGTAGCTGCCTTGTTGATCGAGCCATCGCGCATCACCGCGTTCGGGGATGCCATAGCTGACGAACGTCAGCCGCGGTGCGCACAGCGCCAGCAACTGGTGGGCGTCCACTGGAATGTCTCCCGCGGTCCGCCGGCCGAAGTTCGACTCCTCGGCGCCGTATTTCAGAAAGTTGCCCGCCATCCAGTGATACTGGCCCGACCCGGTGAGATTCTCCACGGCCTCGCCGAAGTTCCGGCGGTGCAACTTGGCTCCGCCTTCGCCCGATGAACCGATCAGCACCACGGCGAACCGCTGGTCGTACGCCATCGTGACGAGAGCGGCCTTGCCGAAGCGCGACACGCCTTCGATGCCGACCTTCCTGGCGTCGACGGCCCCATCGGTTTCGAGGTAGTCGAGGCCGCGCGACGCGCCCCAGGCCCAGGCTCTCAGCGAGCCCCAGTCCGCTGGACGCCGACGCTGGCCCTTGTTGACGAGACCGATGATGCCTTTGGTCAACCCCGCGCCGTTGTCGGCCTGGATGCTGGCAGGGCTGATCGTCGCGTATCCCCAGCCGGCCGCGATCAACTGTTCGATGGCCGGCGGATCGACCGGCGCCGCTCCTGCGCCCGGACCCGCGGGCCCGCCACCGGCGCGCCCGGGGCCGAAGCCGTGAGGCGGCGGTGGCGCGCCAGGCGCCGGCGGCATCCCCGATTGCCCGCCGAACATCATCATCACCGGCACCGGCCTCGTCGCATCGGCCGGCGTCACCAGTGTCATCTGGATCTCCACGACGATCTCGGGAAACGCCGAGTTGTCGACCGCGCCAATCAGCTCCTTGCCGGACGCGGGCCGGCCGCCGACGTCGAACCGTTCGGTACGGTTGACGCGCCAGGCGAGCCTGGGCACGTTCTGCGGGACGCGTCCGTATACCTCGCGGTCGAAGTCTTCAACGATCTCGGGACGCCGCTCTTTCCACCACATCGCGGCGCTCGTCACCTTTCTGCCGTTCTTCAGCACGAGCGCCTCGGGCAGGTTCGGATGGGGATTCGCGAGCGCCTCGTCGTAGTTGGCGTGATTGGGCGCCGATTCGTTTCCGCTGGGACCGGGACGGAGCGCCTTGATTCCGAGCTGCTCCATCATGTCGCGATGGTCGGCAGCGTTGGCCGCGGCGTTCGGATTGAGCGGCGATCCCGCAGCCGGCGGTGCGGTCGGAGGCGGAGTCGGCGCCGGCGGTGCCTGCTGCGCAAACCCGATCGTGCCGAGCACGGCCGCCACTGCCGCCGGACGCATCGCGCCCTTCCAGGCACGGTCGAACGCATGTGCGAACATGTCGGGTCTCCCCCTTGTCTGTGGTTACCGCACCGCCCCGAAACACCAGGCAATAGTAGACCGGGCCATTCCAATCCCGTTTGTCTTGGGAAGGTGCGAAGCTCTGTCGACGGGGAGATTCATCAGTCGCAGGCCAGGCGAGGACTCGATTGGCGTTCAGTCACCTGTCACGAATGGGATATAAGTTTCCGGCCGGTCCTGAACGGACCATTCCCCGGAGAGCGCGCGCTCGGCGCCCACAGGAGGACGAACGTGTTCAAGAAACTCGCGGCAGAAGCCCTCGGACTGAGCGATGTCGGCGTCATCATCGCACCCGGCGACTACAACAAGGTCGACGCCGACGACTACCTGTTTCAGGAGGACGGCGAGCGGATCTTCTTCCTGATCAAGTCGAAGAAGGACGAGTACTGCTTCACCAATTTCGGGCTCACCCACGTCGATGGCGAATCGGCGGTTTCCTCGAAGCGAACGATCAAGCGCTACGAGTACGGCACGCATCGCATCTCGCAGGTGACCATCGAGACCGCCGGAACCATCGACATGGACGTCGAGCTCAAGTTCTACGTCGACGACATCGATTTCAGCATCGACGTGCGCAAAAACTTTCTCGAGTCGCTCAAGGACATCTACAAGGCGCTGACAATGATCTCGCGGTTGCAGCAGCGCAACGAGCAGGCGCGCGCGAACGCCGTGCGGACCCTCGAGGCCATTTCGGCGATGTACAAGGTCAATGCGGCGGGCGCCGAGGACTCGATCGTCAAGCAATACAACGCGCTCCTCGACAATCTGAACAATACGGTGCTCGATCGCTTTGCCGGCCGCGACTACAGCGCCGTGTTCGAGAAGTACATTCAGGCGTGAAAAGCAGAAAGAAGGAGGAGGAGGTCGGCAAGTCAATTCCTTACAAGACGGGATGCCCCGTGCGTCGAAGAATGGGCGATGTGACGCGCCGGTTCCGGCCGCTGACCGATCGGATTCCATCCGATGTCGTGTCGGCGGCCAAACCCCGCGATGCGCCGTCCTATTCAGCGCAACCTCGTGATGCTCGCGAGGGGAAAGGGGCCAGAACGATGAGACCACGCCCGTTGTGTCAGACCATCCTGTTTCTTCTTGGCGTCACATTCACCGCGGCAACCGCAGGTGCCCAGAGCGGACCCGGCGCGGCCGGGCAGGCCGAGACGAGTCACCCGGTCGAGATCAGCACGTTCGTGGCGCTGGGGTCGCCCGCATCGTCCAAGGTGGGGGCGGCCATCGCGTTCGCCTGGACGTCGAACACCAGCATGGAGGTCGAGGTCGGGTATCAGCGCGGCGACATTGGCACGCTGAACGCGAGCGTCAACCTGCTGTACACGCTGCCCCGAGTCGGCCGCGTCGTTCCGTATGTCGCCGGCGGCGCGGGTCTGGCGAAGTCCAACCTGGTCATAACGGGACCAGGCAACGTGGTCTTCACGTCGTCCGAATACGCATTGGCGATCAACGCGGGCGGCGGCGTGAAGGTGCCAGTCGACGAGAAGTGGGGGTTTCGAACCGATGCCCGCTGGTTCCAGGGGTTTGGAAGGACGGGCCAGCATTGGCGCGTCTCGAACGGCGTCACGTTCGGCACGGGCAAGCCCTGAGGCCTGCTGAGAAGGCAGCCTGCCGTCACGACTCGAGTCGTATGCTGTCAGGCAGAGTTCGCCGGCCGTCTCTCAGCTGGCGTGTCCGGTAAGTGCGGCTCGCCCTCACCAAGGAGGACCCGTGACGCTCGAGTCCCGCAGCGCTGCCTTGTCACTTGTTTCAATCGCGGTCTTTTTCGCGGCTCCGGCCGTGGCGAACGCCCAGAACACCTCCAAGGACGTTCCGCGGGTCATCGACGTGCACGCCCATGCGATGGACGACTCGGGGCCCAACGCCGTCCCGATGTGTCCGAATACGTCGAACTTCACGGCGTCCGACCCGGCCACCAAGGAAGCCCCGTTCGGCTGGGTGCAGGAGGAGTGCACGCCCAAGCTCTATCCCGCGGCCAGGGGCGATACATGAAGGACGTGATCGCGGAGATGGAGCGGCTGAACGTGACGGCCGTCGTCTTCGGGTCTCCCGAGAGCGTGCAGAAGTGGCGGGACGCGGCGCCGACGCGCGTCATCCCGGGCACGAGCTTCCGGGGCCGGACCGGGGAAGCGGATCGCGCTGGAGGAGCTGCGCAAGCACTTCACCACGGGCGGATTCAAGGTCATGGGCGAGATCGGCCTGCAGTACCGAGGGCCTCTCACCAAGCGATCCGAGCGTCGATCAGTACTTCGCGCTCGCCGAGGAGCTCGATATCCCGGTCGCCATCCACATGGGCACGGGCGGCTCCGGCCGAGCCAACGTCACGCGTCCGACGTTCCGCGGCTCGATGGGCAACCCGCTGCTCCTCGAGGACCTGCTGGCGCGCCATCCGAAGCTGCGTGTCCAGATCATGCATGCCGGTTACCCGATGATCGACAATCTGCTCACGCTGCTTCAGGCCAACTCGCACGTGTACGTGGACGTCGCCGGTCTGATCTGGAGCTATCCGTTGAAGGAAGTGAATCGTTACATCGAACGGATCGTCGACGGCGGGTTCGACGATCGTGTCATGTTCGGCACCGACCAGCTCGTCTGGCCGAAGCTGATGGCCTATTCCATCAGCATCATCCAGAATGCCGACTACCTGACGCCGGGTCAGAAGCGCGACATCCTCTACGACAATGCCGCACGCTTTCTGCGGCTCGATACGACCCCAGCCAAATAGGCGCGAGCGTGGCAGCCTCCTCTCCTAGAACGCCTGCCCGATGCTGAAGTAGAAGCGGCTCCGCTTCTCGCCAGGCCGCGGGTCGAGCACCCAGCCATAGTCCGTGCGCAACAGCACCCACGGCGTCCGCAGGCGAATGCCGATGCCGCCCGATTCGCGAAGGTCGGTCAACGAGAAGTCCTTGATCGTCGGATAGACGTTGCCGACATCGAGGAACAGCACCCCGTCGAGGCGTTCGATCAGCGGCATCCGCAGCTCGTTGTTGAGCACCAAAACGGCGTTGCCGCCGGCCGGCACGTTGTTCACCCCGACCGGACCGACGGCGTTCTGTTCGAAGCCGCGCATCGTCGTGCTGCCGCCGGCATAGAAACGCTCGCTCGTCGGCACCGTCGCCGCCGAGGCCCTCAGCCAGTCCGACGCGGATGCCGGTGGCGAACACCAGCCGCGGCCGCAGGATCTCGTCGGTGAACGGTTTCGGTCGCTCGGGACGCAGCGGGAAGTACTGGAAATACTGTCCGTAGTACTTCATGTACGGCTGGTCCGCGCCGAGCCAGCTCGGGGAGTACGCGAACGCCTGCGACAGAAACGTCCCCTTGGAGGCGTCGAGCACTTCGTCGCGCGTCTCGCGCGTGAGCGTGGTCGTGAGCGGCGTCACCCTCACGGTCTCGGTGACATCCCGCCGAGCGACGGCTCGAGGGTAGTGGCACAGCTCGTAGCGATAGCCGTAGCTCCAGACGTAGACTTGCGGAACTGCGCCTCCTGCTGAATCGAGCCGCCCAGGCGGCCGATGTCGAACGGGTCGGTCTGCTCGGTGGGCGGATTGAGGTCCTCCCGGTAGTAGAGCTGGCGTGGTCTTGCGCGGCCAGGAGCGCAGGGATGGCTGGCTGATGTACATCCGCGCCTTCGTGCATCTCGCTGTCGTAGCGCGCCTGCACGCCGAAGACGCGCGCCTCGTCCCAGAGAGTTGTGGAGTGAGAGGTCGAGGATTCCGCCGAGCCCACCCTCGGTGTCGTACGACAGGCCGTACCGCAGCTGGAACGGCTGGACTTCGCGGACCGACACGGTGAGGCGGACTGGTTTCTGGCCGTTGGTCTGGCCCGCGTCGGAGTCCGAGGTCGCGGGGCCGGAGCCGGTCACCGGCGCGACGACGTCATCGCGGGTGATATCGGCGATCGAGAAGGCGCCGGTGCTGTAGAGATTGCTGCCGCGACCGGCGAGCGCGGCCAGGTCGAGCGGCTGCGACGGCGGCAGCTCGACCTGCCCGCGGACGAGACGCTCGCTCGTCTTTCGTTGCCCTCGACATCGATGTCCGCGACGACGCTCTGCTTGCCCTCGGCAATCGTGAAGGCCACATCCACGGCGCTGGCGTTCCGATCGACGACGAGCGTCGTACTCCGACCGCATGTCGTTGTAGCCCTTTCGCCAGTAGAGGTCACGGACCTGATCAGGGCATGTTCGGCTGCGGCCGGAAGAACGGCGCGCCCGCACGAGCGGAAGCTTCGCCACGATGTCCTCGGCGGCGTAGACCGTGTTGCCGCCGACTGTGAGCTGCCCGACCGAACCGCGGTCCCTCCCGCACGGGGACGACGACCGGGCGCGTCGTCCCCTGGTACTCGTAGACGGGGAGCCTCGATCTTGTGCGGCCAGGTATCCCTGCTCGCGGTAGTAGCGCTGGAGCAGCTCGTCACGACGCCGGATCGGTGAAGAGCTCCCGCTCGAGATCCTGCTCCTCGATGATCTGTCGAGCCCATCGGGATCGATGCCCGACGCTCCTTCGAACGCGAGCACGACCGCGTCGTACGCGGGCCCCGGGCTGAATCCGGAACGCGACGCGCCGTCGCGCGCCGCCGTCCTGCACCGTAGTCGACCTGGGGCTGCAGGTGTTCGTCCTGCATCAGCCATTCGCCGCAGAACTCGATCGCTGTCGTCTCCCGCGCTGACGATCGAACACGCCGTGGTGCCACGCGGCGCGAACCTCCTCGCTGGACCTTCGACAGGTGGCGTCAGTCCCTCGAACTGGAGCTCGACGAGGGGGCCGCTGGTCACCCGCAGCGTCAGCTTCGCGCTGGTCGTTCTCGACCGCGCGTCCAGGCGGACCCGCGACTGCAGATATCCGGCTTCGAGAGCGCTTCTCGATGCGCTCGAGCCCGTTGCGCGCGGCAAGTAGTCGTAGGTGTCCCCCTTCTCGAGCTCGAAGAGCTTGCGGACCTCGGCTTCGTCAGCACGGCCGGATCCGTCGTCCACCGTCAGGCTGGCGATGGCCGGCCGGTGGCGCAGCTGCCGGCGCGGCGCCGGGTCGCCGCCGAAGCGCACGTCGTGGCGGAAGTCGACCCGGTAGCTGTCATCCTCTCTGCGCGGATGCCGCGCGTCTGGAACCGCCGGGTCACGTCGTACTCGGCGACCCAGATCTGGTCGTTGCTGTCGGCCAGATTGGTCGAGTAGACCAGCTTCAGCTGGTCGGTGATGTTCCTGCCCGACGGTCAGCCGCGCGCGTGGGATCGGTTTCGTTGCGCGATCAGGTTCGGTTCGATGCGCACTTCGCTGAGGCCGGTCGCCCGCTCGAGCCCGCGCCCGAGCTTCGAGCCGACGCGGCCGGTGAGGTACGACAGCACCTGCTCGCGCGCGACTTCGGACTCTTCGCCGCGCATCTCGTCGAGCGTGCGCCCGGTGACGAGCAGGGCCATGATGTCGGGCTCGGGAAGCGCCGGCTCCGAGGTCAGCGTCGTTTCGGTCTCGCCCGGCACGCCGGCCACCCCGATGCTGACGTCGTAGTTGCCGGCCTCCGTGTTCAGCTGCAGGTCGAACGACGGGACGATCCGCCGCTCGTCGAGGAACGTGATGTCGCCGCGCTCCACCTCGTAGCGCCGCTCGTTCAGCGTGACTTCGCCGCCCTCGAGCGAGCGTCAGCCTGCCCGACAGTCCGGGTTCGTAAGGCGAGCCGACCACGCGGAGATCGGCGGTGACCTCGGCCCGCGCCAGGTTGTTGTCGACCAACATCGGCGTCGCGGTGTCGACGTCGATGTTGAACCGCACGCGCTCGAGCAGCGGATTTCGCGCTTCGGTCAGGTCGAGCCGCGTTGCGGCGGTTGATCGCGGCCAGCAGCCCTGTGTCGAAGTTGATGTCGCCGGTGAGGCCCGCCTCGTCGATCGTCACCTGTCCGCCGACGACAACTCGTCGCCCGGCGGGTGACGCGGATCGTCGGCGTCCGACAGGCTGCGCAGGTCCAGCGGCGCGTCGTAGGCGAAGTCGTTCGCCGGAACTGCAGGTCGATGTCGCTGATGCTGCCATTGCCGAGCGTCACACTGCCCGAGCCTCCGAGAGTCCCACCGTTGACCTCGCCATCGAGCTTGTCAGCTCGATGCGAGTGCCGGCCAGATTGACGTGAGCGTTGACGTGCGTCGCGGCGATATCGAGGTCGTCGCTCGCGAACATCACGTCGGCGAGATCCAACGAGCCGTTCAGCTGCGGCGTGGTCAGCGATCCATGCGCGGCCACCTTCCACGTGGCCGTGCCGTCGGTGCGGATCGTTTTCGAAAGCACCGACAGGGCGGCGACTTTGAGCGAGCCATCGACTTTCACGTCGAGGGGCCGCTCGCCTGCGAGCCCGACCGTTCCGCTGGCCGTCACGCTGCCGGCGGAATCCCGAGAGCGCCAGGCGTTCGATGGTGGCGCTGCCGGAGCGGATGCTGATCCGCGACGGTTCCTGCTGGGTGAGCGTCGAGCCGGTTGAACGTGATCTCGAGTTGCGGAAACGCGATCTGCCCTTCGAGCGCGGTGAGATCCGCGCGAGAGGCCGATGCGTCGACGTCCACGGCAACACGACCGGCCAGGCCGGCTGGCACACCCGGGATGGCTGCGGGATCGAGATCGCGGACCGAGGCCTTGATCGTGGCGGGACCGCCCTGGCGAGGGATCTCGACGGGCAACGGTGGAAGCGCCTCGAGCGGGACCGTGCCGGACGCCTCGAGAGTCGCGGCGCCCCACCGGCCCGTCAGCCGATCGATCTCGGCCGCCCCGCCGGTCACACGCGCGCGTCAGTTGAAGGGCGGAGGCTCCCGGTCCGAGTTGCGGGGCCGAGAGCATACCGTTCTCGACCGTGAGCAGGAGATCCGGGACGATTGACGTCAACGTGCCGCGCACCGAGCCTGTCAACGTCATGGCGCCGTCGCCGGTGACCTTCATGTCGGGCGGCAACAGCCGCGTCAGTGTCGCCAGGTTCGCACGGGCTTCGAAGCCGAGGTCGCCGGCCCCGGCATCAGCCGTGAGCGGCAGCTCGCCCTTCACGACGAGCGAGGAGTCGCGCGCGGTCAGCTCCAGCCGTTCGATGGCGAGACGCTGATCCGCGTAACGCACCTCGCCCGGGCTGGTCACACTGAATGGCTGCCCATTCCAGGTGCCGGCCAGCGTGTCGATGCTCGCCGCCGCCCGGCCGCGCGCCGGGTCTGCGGAATCGCCGGTCGCGTTCAGGGTCGCGCGCAGCCGACCGTCGAGCGGACCGCGGAGTGGCACGGGCAGCCGTTCGAGGTCCAGATCGTTGGCCCGCACGGTGAGCTGAGTCGGCCACGGGCGTGCCAGGGCGACCACGGCGTGTGCGTCGAGGTTGAAGTGCTCGGCCGACGCGGTGATGGTGGCCTGATGGTCCGCTGCGTTTGCCGCAATCGCGATTCGACCCACGCGTGCCGGTGGGGCCGCAGAGGTCTTCGAATCCGTCACGTTTCGCTGGAGCCCATCGATCTCCAGTGAATCGAGGACGAGATTCAGGGTGCCGGAGGGCGAGCTCACGGCGCCCGCTCCCTTGGCCGAGAGTTGAACGGTGCCTCGAACCCGCTGTCCGCCTGGCAGGCTCAACGCGAGGAGGCGCACGTTCTCCGACTGCAGATCGAGCGTGTAGCGCTTGCGATCCAGATTGTAGGAACCCGACGCAATGATTCGACCCGGAGCCTCGGGTTGGGGTTTATCGACGACCAGACGTGACAGCGTGATATCGCTCCCGGCGACCGCGGCATCCGCCGTCAGCGATCCAAACCGTTCGCCGAACGCGGCGATGTCCGCGCCTTGGAGGGCGAGGCTGGCGACGGGTCTTCGAAGGGTGCCGCTGACGGTGCCGCGGGCGCTGAGTGCGCCCGACACCGGAGCATCCGGCTGGGCCGTGCGGAGCAGCGGCTGCACGTCCGCTGCGTCGGCGTCAAGGGCGAGATCGAGCCGCTGACGGCCCGTTAACTCGACCGTGCCTCTCAAGCCCGCGTGCGCGCCGTTCCAGTTCGCGTCCGCGCGTGCAAGGGTGACCGCCGCCGGTGTGACATTCACGTCGGCGGCGATGTCGATTCCGTTCGCCGTGCCCATGGAAAGCGATGGCGCGCTGACAGTCGCCGACGCGGTCGGCGTGTCGAGCGTTCCTCCGAGTCGCGCGGCGATGGTCGCCGCGCCCGTGACAGGCCCCGGGAGCAGCGAGCCCGGCGCACGGCCGAGAAAGACTTCTGCTGTGCGAGCGGTCGCCCCGAGGTCGGTCGCGTCCATGCGCAGTCGGCCGTCGAGGCGACGTTCGCGATCGAGTTGCACACGGCCGGTCAACTTTGCGCCGCCTGCCGTGATCTGTTGCACGTCGGCGACCAGCATTCCTTCCTTGCTCCGCGCCGTCACTCGTCCACCCAGGGGGATCGTTCTCGGCACCACACGCGATGATGTTGGCGTCAACGTCGCCGTCGCGGCACCAGCCGCCCCGGAGTAGTCGAGGCCAGGCCACTGTGCGTCGATCTTCCCGTCGACGCGTGTGGCGGCGATGTACGGCAGGTTCAATCCCTGCATCAGGGCGGCGAGGTCGACACCTCCGAGCTCCGCGTTCACCCGCGAGCTGCGCTCCCGATCGAGCGCCAGCTCTCCGCTCGCGGACAGGCGTCCCCAGGGCGCCTCTATGCGCGCCGACGACACGCGGGCGCCCCGTGCCCTCATGTCGTAAGCAGCCTTCAAGTGGACCTGAGCGGCACCAAGCGATCGAAACCGGAGACCCGAGCCCGATAGATGTCCCTCGATCGCCGGGGCAGCCAATGGTCCGCGCACCGTCGCATTCACAGCAACGGTTCCCGTCACTGGATCGCGCACGTCGAGCAAGGCGGCGGTTCGCGCCGCATCCACCGTCGCCTGCAGCGTCAGCCCGAGTTGCGGGGCGTCGAAGTTGCGGATCGTTCCCCCGACCGCGATTCGCGACCCTGCGCCTCCGAGGTGCAGGCGATCGACCCTCACATCCTCGTCGCCCAGGTCGAGCACCCCAGAGAGGTGATCGACAACGTCGACGTGATTCCCCATCCGGACTTCACCCTTGGAGCCCTCGAAGCGGACCCGGTGGCGTGCGGTCATCGCGTCTCCCGTCATCTGGATCGACGCGAGCGGGAGCACCAAATCCACCTGCTGTGCGTGGTTCGCGTAACGGACGCGGGCCTTCGGGATGGAAAGGTTCGCAATGAGGTAATCGACCGGCTTGCGCGGGGTGTGTGGATCCGCCGGCGGCAGGGGCAGGTTGTCTCGACCGTCCGCGGCCACGACATACTGCACGTCCACGTCATCGACGACGCCCGACCGCACGACGTAGCGTCCGCGAAGAAGCGCGGTCAGGCTCAAATCGAGCTGGACGCGTCCGATCGTCGCAAACGCCGGAAGGTCCGGCGATGCGGCGGAGCGGAGCCGGAGATTTCGCGCGTCGAGCGAGAGACTGAACATGTTGTATCGAAGCGATTCGGTCTGGAGCTCGATCCGCTGAGATGCCAGAAATGCCGTGACGCGATCGAGTACGAGCTCCCGTGCGGGGCCCGATTGGAGAGCGAGGAGCAGCAGGACGACGAGCAGGCACGCGCCGCCGCATATCGCGAGCGCGCGAAACAGCCGCCGCTTTCGAGGTGGCGGGGCGTTGGATTCCGTTCCCGACGGTAATGTCACTGTGTTCCCGTGGAGCCGAATCCTCGCACCATTTCGACAACCGGGCAAAGGTCACAAGCTGAGGTGGGCTTGCCACCGACGAGCAGGAGCGCTTCAGTCCCGCCTTCAAGGAACTGCCTGATCAAGGCCGGAGCGGCGAGGCTGATGCGCAGCCGCTGAAGCGATCGTCGAAGGCGGCTGGCGGAAGCGCCTGAGAGTCGAACTCAGCCCTCCCACGCGTGTGGGAGACATCCGGTTTTGAAGACCGGGAGGGCCACCGGGCCCCGTTCGCTTCCTCGAGTAATGTGGTGTGCTGTTGTGCTGGTGAGACTGAACCGGCCGGCGCGCCATCCCGATGCGGATGCGGCGGCCGGCCGGGCAGGCGGACTCAGGTCGCTGCGGCGGTCAGCCTTCGATGAGGCGAACTTCGCCGGCGCGCGGACCCTTGGGCGATTCTTCGGTCGTGAACTCGACGCGCTGACCTTCGCGCAGCAGCTCGAAGACCGCCCCGCGAACGGAACTGCGGTGGAAGAAGTGTTCGGTGCCGCCTTCGTCGCGGATGAACCCGAAGCCCTTGTCGATCAGAAGACGTGCAATCGTCCCGGTCTGCATGGCCGTAACCCCTCCGATACGAACCCCCGGGTTCTGCCCGGGAAGCGGGGTCCGCCCGCACGACCCGGCGGCGGTCCGATGCCGCGGGCGGCTCA
Source organism: Vicinamibacterales bacterium (assembly GCA_963840865.1). GTDB lineage: Bacteria > Acidobacteriota > Vicinamibacteria > Vicinamibacterales > Vicinamibacteraceae > CAWJAP01. The sequence goes on along the minus strand of CAWJAP010000028.1, from coordinate 928,616 downwards.
TTCGTTCAGGCGGCGCGGCCGTCTGACGCGAGGCGAATCCCCGGGCCGTGCTGTCGATGACGGCCCGGCTCCACGCCGACCCGACCGTGCTCGACGCAACGGGCGCCGGCGGTCGACACCCGCTGGCTGCGAGGTGGCCCACCCGCAGCAACGATCTCCCGCCCGACTCACCGGGCGAGCTTATAGCCTTCCTCCTCTTCGTCCTCGTCGTCCTCGTCGTCGTCTTCGTCGTCGAGCTCGTCCTCGTCGTCGAGCTCATCGTCGAAGTCGTCCTCGTCGGGCTGGAGCGAAGCGGTCATGATGCCCTTTCGATCGCTCCGCGACCGGAACAGTGACGTGACCGTGCACGGAACCGGGCCATCTTAGCACGCGGCCCTGCGACGAGCTTTGACCGGGCTGCGGCTTCTACGCTAGACTGCTGTGTTGCGGTGACGTGGGCCAGTGGCGCAGTTGGGAGCGCGCCTGAATGGCATTCAGGAGGTCGCCGGTTCGATCCCGGCCTGGTCCACCAACTTCGTTGCCCACGGACGCAACACACACTTATTGTTACGCGGCGCGACATCAGCCTGAGGCGTTTCCCTCAGGCTTTTTCGTTGTAGGTCACGCATAGGTCACACGGAGGCGCGAGTTCGACCGCGAGCCGGCCGACCCGATACGCCCACCGCAGCGGCGTGTGCGAACGCACAGGAGAAGAGTGCGGCGACCATCTGCCGCCGGTCGTCTACGAGTGGGTCGAGCGAAGAGAATGCAGCAACTCACGGCGAGGATCAGCGCGCCACCCGGGCCGACAAAGCCTAGCGTCACTGCGCGCTGCGCCCCCCAAACGAATGCGGTCGCATGCGAAACGCCAGGAGCTTGCCGGTAGCGACGAACGCCTCTTCTTCGGCATGTCCTTGCCGACGTGCTTCCACAGGTCGCGGTAGATCGGCATCTCGTCGCCGGGGATGTTCTCGGCGACGGCACGCGCGGCAGCTTGACGATGCCGCACTCGATGGCTGCGATCCGCACGCTGCGAGGTGGAATCCGTGACCTTGTACGTTGCGCTGCTGCGGGGAGTCAATGTCGGCGGCAGCAATCGGATCAGGATGCCGGCGCTGAAGGCCTGCTTCGAAGCCCAGGGTTTTCGTGGTGTGGCGACGTACATTCAGAGCGGCAACGTTCTGTTCACGGCGGGCCGGGCGAATCAGGCTCGGCTGACGCTTCAGATAGAGAAGACCCTCTCAAAGACATTTGCGTACCAGTCACGCGTGGTCGTGCGCTCGTTCGAGCAGATGCAGGCGACGGTGGAGGGAGCACCGAGGGGTTTCGGCCAGCAACCGGCGACCTATCGTTATGACGTCATTTTCCTGAGAGACCCACTGACCCCGGACGAAGCCATCAAGAGCGTGAGCGCCAAGACGGGCGTGGACCGAGTGTTTGCAGGCGACGGTGTGCTGTATTGTTCCCGACTGATCAGCAAGGCAACTCAAAGCCATTTGAGTCGGGTCGTCGGGACGCCGGCCTACCAGAACATGACGATCCGCAACTGGAACACGACGGGCAAGATTTTCGACCTGATGAAGCGCATCCAGAATCAGTGAGGCGTTTCGATTCGGATGGGCACCTTGACCGTCTCCTCGGAGATGGTGAGCCGCTCCGCGATCTCGCGATTGCGGTTGCCCGCGGCGACGTGCGTCAGCAAAGCGTGAGTGAATCGACTGTCCGGACCGACACCAGGGTCCTGAAACGGCGCCGGCGGGAGCCCCGCGCATGGCGAGTTGCGAGCAGAAGGTGCGCGTCGGGGCAATCTCCTCGCGATCCGGTGGTCACGCGCGGTACCGGAATTGTGTTCACGAGAAATCGGATCATTATCAACGCCGAGACCTACGCACATCTGCAAGGCCGACCTGCTCCTCGAGCGTGAAGGTGACGCCGCTGACAACATGGTCGAAGGTCCCGAGCATCAGCCGCCTCGGGAGGCGAGCCGGCCTCGAGACAAAGGAACGGAGCAGCGGAAACGAACAGAGATTCAGTCTGATGGTCTCATCGGTTCGCCATCGTCCTCCGTTGCTCCGTGTTGAACCGTTCGCTCCCGACCCTCAGTTCCTGCCTATGTGGTAACGCACGGTCGAGGGTGCGTTCGACCACACGCAGATCGTGTGGTGCCCCCTCTTCCCATCGGGCTTTCGCCCTCCTAGCCTGACTGTCGCCGATCAGAACGACGCTGGTGGAGCGCGACCAGCTGTCAGAACTCGTCAGGTCGCGCACGCTACACCTCACAAGCTCTCAGAGATCGAGGAATCGATGCCGTATGTCCCTCGCTCCGCTTCCGCGCTGGCGCAGCTCCGGGTCGGCTGCCGCTCTTGCCTGAGACGTCACGTCGCCGCGACGTCGGCTTTGTTGGTGTTCGCCGTGGTCGCGGGCATGGTCTTGATCGGCGGCGGACCGTCGCGGACTTCGCTCCTGCTGCACGCGGCGGCACTGACGGCGGGGGCGCAGGAGACCGACACCGACGGCGACACGATGCCCGACGAGTGGGAGACGTTCTTCGGGCTCGATCCCAAGGACCCGGGCGACGCGAGCGGCGATCCGGATGGCGACGGCCTGACCAACGCGCAGGAGTTCGCCGCGCGGCGGCATCCCGTGGGCCGGCACGTGCGGTACTTCGCGGAAGGCTCGACCGGGCTTCTTCGACACCTCCGTGGCGGTGCTCAATCTGAGCACCACCGACACGGCGCACGTCGCCCTGGCCCTGCTGAGCGAGGCCGGGGGCATCGTCTCGCATCAGCTCACGCTGGCGCCGCGCCAGCGGCAATCGGTGTCCATCAACGCGGTGCTCGGCGTGCCCGCGGCCGTGGCCATCATCGTGGAATCGGACGTCCCGGTGGCCGCGGATCGCTACATGACCTGGGGCACGAGCGGGATCGGCGCGTCGCTCGACAGCGGCTCGCCGGCGCCGGCGACCACGTGGTATTTCGCGGAAGGGGCGACCGGCCCGTTCCTCCTCTATTACCTGCTCCAGAATCCCGGGACGACGCCCGCCACGGTGACCGTGCGGTATCTCATCGAAGGCGGGCCGCCGGTGACGACGACGCGCACGCTGCCGCCGCAGAGCCGCACGACGGTCTTCGTCAACGGCGAGGACCCCGCCCTGACGGTCGCGTCCGTGGGCGCGATTGTCACGTCGGACGTGCCGATCTTTGCCGAACGGGCGATGTACGTGAATGCCGGCGGGACGCTCGGCGGCGGCGTCGGCCTCGGCGGGGTCGCCGCAGCTGTCGACGCAGTGGTACTTCGGCGAAGGAGCGACCGGGCCCTTTTTCCATGCGTTCCTCTCGCTGCTGAATCCGGGGACGACGGCGGCCACCGCGACGGTGACCTATCACCTGAGCGACGGCTCGACGGCGACGAAGGCGTACGACGTCCCCGCCGAGGGCCGGCGGACGGTGTACTTCAACGGCGAAGCGGCGTTGGATCCGGCGCTGGCGGCGCTGGCGAACGGGCCGGTGTGGTTCACGGTGTCGTCGACGCAGCCGATTCTCGGCGAGCGCGCGATGTGGTGGTGGCACTGGCCGTGGTACGAAGGCCACGCCGCGCCGGGCAACACGACGTCCGCGGTGTCGTGGGCGGTGCCCGAAGGCCGGGACGGCGGCGAGACCCGCGAGCAGACGTACGTGCTCATCGGCAACACGACGACGACCGCCGGGCCAGGTGCGGCTGACCCTCATCCCCGACACGGGCGCCGCGTCCACGCAGGAGCTGCCGATTGGCCCGGGCGAACGCCTGACCGTCAATGTCGGCCGGCTCTTCGGGCTGACCGAGGCGCGCTTCAGCGTCGATCGTCGACAGCCTGGGCACGCCCGCGGTCCCGCTCGCGGTGGACTACGCGCGGTATCGCTCGGTGAACGGCGTGCCGTTCTCGGGCGGCGGTGCCGCGCCCGCGATCCCGATCACGACGGCGGCGTGCCCGACGATTACGGTGAGCCCGACGGTGGTGCCGGACGGCACGATCAACGTCGACTACGCGTCGGTCCAGTTCACGCAGACGGGCGGGACGGCGCCGGTGACGTGGAGCCTCACGGCGGGCGCGCTGCCGAGCGGGATGACGCTCTCGGCCGCCGGGTTGCTTGCGGGGGTGCCGACGGCGTCGGGCCCGTTCAGCTTCACGGTGACGGCGACCGATACGAACAGTTGCACAGGATCGGTGCCGCTCTCGTTAATGACGGGGCCGAACCAGCCACCGTCGTTCACGCCGGGCGCGAATCAGACCGTGCTGGAGGATGCCGGCCCGCAGTCGGCGCCGTGGGCGACCGCGATCAGCCCCGGCCCGCCCCACGAGGCCGGGCAGATCGTGACGTTCGAGGTCGCGGTCGGCAACCCGTCGCTGTTCAGCACGCTCCCGGCCGTGTCTGCGGACGGCACGCTGACCTACACGCCGGCAGCCAACGCAAACGGCTCGGCGATGGTCACGGTTACGCTGCGCGACAACGGCGGGACGGCCAACGGCGGCGACGACTCCTCGGATCCGGCGGCGTTCACCATCACCGTTCAGCCGGTGAACGACGCGCCGGTGATCACCGACGGCGACGCGGCGGCCAACGCCGTCGCGGAGAACTCGCCAAACGGCACTCCCGTCGGGATCCGGGCGAGCGCGATCGATCCTGAACTCGACAGTGTAGCCTTCAGCCTGTTCGAAAACGCGGGCGGAAGGTTCCAGATCGACCCCGTCACAGGCGTCGTGTCAGTCGCAAACGGCGCGCTGCTCGACTTCGAGCTGGCGACCAGCCACGGCATCACGGTGGTCGCGACCGATGGCAGTCTGCAGACGTCGGCGGCCTTCACCATCGCCGTCACCGACGTCCCCCCAGGCCCGTGCGTGTGCACTCCAAGCACATTTACGAACACGACACCGGTGGCCATTCCTACAGGCCCGGGTGTCGTCACATCCACTCTCACAGTCACGGGCGCGGGGCCGGTCTTAGCCGATGTCAACCTGACCACGTTCATCCCCCACACGTTCGCAGCCGACCTCGATATCACGATTACGTCGCCTGCGGGCACCGTCGTGACCTTGACGACGGACAATGGCGCGGGCAATGACAACGTCTTCAATGGCACCGTCTGGGATGACGATGCCAATCCTGCGGGTCAGGTTCCTTATACGACGAACAACGGGCTCGTCACAGATCACGCCTACGTCAATCTCACGGTCGCTTCTCCGCTCGCTCCCGAAGACGCGCTTGCGGCCTTCAATGGAGAAGACCCGAACGGCACCTGGACCGTCACGATCTCGGACGATCTCGCCGGCGATGGCGGGTCCCTCGATTCGTGGTCGCTCAATCTATGCACGCTGCAAACAGCGCCCACAGCGACCACGACGTCGTTCACCAACAACACGCCAACGGCGATTCCAACCGGCCCCGCTGTCGTCACGTCCACGCTCAATGTCGCGGGCGTAGGCGCTCAGATCGGAAGGGTGACGCTGCTGACCAATCTGACCCACACGTTTGCAGCAGACCTCGACATCACCATCACGTCGCCTGCGGGAACCGTCGTGACGTTGACGACGGACAATGGCGCGGGCAATGACAATGTTTTCAATGGCACGCTCTGGGATGACGATGCCAATCCTGCGGGTCAGGTTCCATATACGACGAACAACGGGCTCGCCACAGATAACGCCTACGTCAATCTCACACCCGCCTCTTCGCTGGTCCCTGAAGAAGCGTTGGCGGCCTTTATCGGAGAAGACCCGAACGGGACATGGACGATCACGATTTCAGACGATCTGGCCGGTGATGGCGGTTCACTCGATTCCTGGACGCTGAATATCACCACCACTACCTGCGAGTCTGCCGTCACGCTCGCCCAGGGCACCGACGTGGGCGAGGCGGGCGCGAGCGACAGCGCCGCGGTCGAATCGCTCACTTCCGCGGGCTTCCGGCTGAGCTCGGGCGGCGTCGGGACGTCCACCGGCGAGGCCGCCGACGCCGAACTCGAGGCCTACGCGGTCATGGTCCGCGCGGGCGATCGAGGCGAGGCGGCCAGGAGGTCGTCGGTGCAGGACACGAAGCTCTTCGAAACGATTCTGGGGATTCAGGCGTCGGTGGTACCGTGGCGCCCGACGGCGCGCAACTCCGATCGGTCGGGCGTGGCTGGCGTGCCAGCAAGCCCTGGCTTGCTGGCGATAACCGCCCTCACGCCACGATCCCGGCGCGGGGTCCAGGGGCCGCCGGCGCCGAGCGAACGAGCTTGCCCTGGACGCCGCGGCGGGATCGTGGCAGAGAGCCTGATCGTGTCGCTTGGGCGGTCGAGTCCCTCCGTGCAGAAGTGCGTGCCCAGAGGGGTGGGCAGCAGCGACGCGAGAACGGCCGCCTGAAGGCCGCTACATCTGCTCCGCTAGTCCTTCGAGATGCGATAGAGGTGTTTTCTCCCGCGGAGGTAGAGTTCGTTGCCGACCGCGACCGGGGAAGCGTCGAAGCCGTCGTCGAGCCGGTTGAGGGCCAACAGCTTGAAATCCGGGCCGCGCGCGATGACGGCGACCCCGCCTTCGCGGCCGGCGATGTATATGCGTCCGGCGGCGCCTACGGGTGATGCGTACACGTTGGGCACGCCCTCGAGGCGCTGCGGGCCGTAGAGCTTCTCTCCAGTCTTGGCGTTAAAGACGCTCAGAATGCCCGTGTTGCTCTTGAGGAAATAGAGCTCGTCGCCGTAGAGCAGCGGCGAAGGGACCCAGGGCGTGTCGCGGTCGTGCTTCCAGGCGATGGCCTGAGGCGCCGCGGTGATGTCGCCCTTTGCTGCCACGAGCCGAATCGCATAGAGCGCGCTGCCGCGGAAGCCGCTCATCACGTACACCACGCCGTTTGCGTGCACTGGCGAAGCAATGCAGCCGCTCGTCAGCAGGCCCGGGCCTTCCCATAGCAGTTGGCCGTCTGCAAGATCGTAGCTGCGGACCTTCCGGGTGCCCGCGGTGATGACCTGCTTCGTGCCGCCGTGCTCGACGATGAGCGGCGTGCCCCACGTCGTTTTCTCATCGCGCGGTTTACGCCACAGGTCCTTGCCGGTTGTCTTGTCCAGCGCCACGATGAAGGATTCGCCGTCGTGATCCCAATTGACCACCAGGCGGTCGCCATCGAGGGCCGGCGAGCTGCCCTCGCCGAAACCACCGGTGTCCATGTCGCCGAGGTCGCGCTCCCACTTCAGGTTGCCCTTCATGTCCAGTGCATAGAGACCGCGCGAGCCGAAGTAGGCATAGATCATCTGGCCGTCGGTAACGGGGGAGCTCGAAGCCCAGGTGATGGTGGCATTGGGGTTCGCGCCTTCGTGGGGCAGCTCCTCGCGGACGATCTTCTGCCAGAGCGTCTTTCCATCCTTGCGGTTGAGAGCGATGACGATGAACTGCTGGATGAACTCGGGCTGCACGTCGCGCTGCCGGCCGGCCTGCGCGCCCTCCGACGGAGCGGCTTCCGCCGCCGGCTGCTTCTTCGCTGCCGCGCGTTTGTCGGTAGGCACGGCGGTGAGCACGAAGATCCTGTCGTTCCAGACGACGGGCGTGGCCGAGCCCCTGCCGGGAATCTCCACCTTCCACTTGATGTTCTTGTCGGCCGCCCACTCGAGGGGCGGGTCGCCCCCCGGCGCCACGCCGCTGGCCAGCGGCCCGCGCCACTGCGGCCAGTACTTGTCGTCATCGGCAGGCGGGCTCAGCGCTGACACGCCGGCGATGGCGAGAACCCCGGTCAGAGCGAAGGAAGCGGCCATTCTCCTCACGACTCCTCCACTCCCGCAGAACGGTCTGTCCGATCACGGGACGCGTGCGCCCATTGTGGTCCGTACGGCTGTCGAGCCGTCATCGATCGTCCCGGCCGTGGTGGCGATGGCGTCGCGCTTGATGACGGCTCTGCTCTACGGCTTCCGCCCCGACTACATCCCGACTGTCGCCGCGGTATCCCTGATTCTTGTGGGCGTATCAGCGCTGGCATGCTTTGTTCCCGCGCGCCGCGCCTCGCGCATCGAGCCGATGATTGCCCTGCGGCAGGAATAGTAGCCAGGGGCATGACCCCTTCGCTTTCCCAGGGTTCCCGACACTCCGGTCGCCGGGCGCGCCACGCAGCGTTCGGCGGCGCGAGCCGGCACGAGTCCCGTCTGGTCCGCTGACCCAACGCGGTTCGGGTCAGCCGTGAACCCACCGGAAAAGCCGATTGCGCTCGCGTTCAGTGACGCGTAGCGCTGCTGCGCTGCGAGTCTGGGTGTTCAGTGCGCGTGATCGGGCGGCGCGAACAGCACCAGCTCAACGCGCTCGTTACCTTCGACGAAGGCGTCGTGACCGGCTGGGATCTCGAAGAAGTCGCCCGGGCCGATGTTCGTCTTGACCTCAGTCTCTACCATGCGAACGACGAGCCTGCCCGTGATGCAGTAGCCGGTGTGACGCATCGGGCACGTCGGAGGATTTCCGAGAAGCGGCTTCTCATCCACCTCCCACACCCAGCCTGGCTCGAAGATCGCGTGCATCCCAGTCGTTCCGTCGGCCATCTTGATGATCGCGATGCGGCCCCGCGCCTTCATGTCGAGCACTTGATCCGGCTTTTCGAACCGACGCGTCTCAATCGCTTCAGACATGGTTCACGCCCTTTCGTAGTCAGCGGGCCGCCACTTTGGCAAGGACGGTCGAAAAAGTCAAAAGCGGGCGCCGAGCAGCCGACCCGAAGCCGTCGGTCCCCTCCAGACGTTCCTGCGCGGCATGCATGGGACGTGAAAGCCGCAAGACATCTGCACAAAGCCCGAATTCCTCATGCGGCTTCACGGCAATCGGCAAGCTAGCGTAACCAGCAGCGCCACGGCCGCGATACTCTTACGTCGACAGATATAACGACTCTAGTTATAGTTGCGCGTGTCGAGAGACGCCTCGACCGTCGCGGACAGGTCGGTGCCGCTGCCGCCCGCCGTCTTCCAGATCCTCGTGGCGGACATCCGCAGCCGGCTGCGACGCGGGGAAGGAAACGGTCACTGAACCGGCGTGCCCTGGGCGGCGACGATCTGCCACTTCCCGCCGCGGTGGACGAAGATGTCGGTCCAGCGATAACTGCGCCGGATCAAAGTGTCGCGTCTCGCGAGGGTCGGTCGACGACGAATGGGCCAGCTGGTCCCTTCCTGGCATCGTCTGCTACGGCGATTCCGGGGCGCCGACCTTCTTCGACGAGCATCCGCTGGCTGGATGGTCGCATGCCCGTGGTGGTCGCGGTCGCCAGCGACGGCGGCTTCGACTGCTTCACCCGCAACGACCGGGCGCGCGTCGATACCGCTGCGGCACAGGAGTGGATTCGCCAGACGATCGCTGCCGTCCTTGGTCCCCAGCCGTGAGTTGCTCATAGCCGGAGCCGGGTGGACGCGGGCTTTACAGGCGCGCAAGCTCTTGGCAAGTCCCGCAGCCCGTAGCCTGGAGCCCGTAGCCAGATTCACTTCCCCAGCGCCAGCGCCATCATGTTGTGGCGATCCCGAATGTAGAGCGTGGTCCCCGCGAGCGTCGGCGGCGTCCACGCCACCTTCTGGAGCAGCTCGACCTTCGATCGGACCTGGATGCCCGACGGCGAAACGGTCGCAAGCGCGAGCACACCGTCCTGATCGAGCACGATCAACTTCCCGTCGGCCGAAACGAGCTGCGATTTGGCGAACTCGCGCCCCGAGTTCCACAGGACCTTGCCCGTCTTCACATCGAAGGCGGTGATGGGGGCGGGCCCATCGTGGCCGCTCGACGCGTAGATGGTGTCGCCCAGGCGAATCATGGATCCGAAATGCACGCGGACCCGGGGGTTGTGCCACAGCTCTTTGACGGTCGTCTTGCCGCCGGCTTGTGAGAGGTGGAGCGCGCGCGTGCCACCCTCGTAAGACGACGAGACGACGAGGATGTTGTCGGGGCCCCAGACCGGCGTGGCGACGGCGAGGTCGTACTGAGTCGGGTGGGCGTGCTGCCACAGCAGATTGCCCGTCGCCGGATCGATTGCCGCCACCTGTTGACCCATCAACGCCACCACCTGCGCCTGACCATCGACGTTGATCAGCAACGGCGACGAATGCGAGTTCGGGAAGCGATGCTGGCCCCACGCCACGCTGCCATCCGCCTGACGGAACGCCATGAGCGCCTGCTTCGATCCCCCGACCATCACGATGAGGAGATCCCTGACCGGCAGCGCATGGCATGAGTAACCGAAGCGCATGAAGCTGCCGCCGTACCCGCGATACACATCGTGCGACCAGACGGGCTTTCCCGTCTTCTTGTCGATCGAATGCAGCTTGCCGGTGCTGCCGGCCGTCACGATGCGGTCGCCCACGACCTGGGGCATGGCATAGGGTCCGGGGCCCACGTCGACGTCGAACGGCGACTCGTAGGCGTACTCCCAGATGGTCGTCCCGTCGGCGGTGCGGAGCGCCGCGACCACTTCCTGCGAGCCCTTCCGGTACATCGTGTAGAGCCGATCGCCTTCGACCGCGGCGCCCGAGTAGCCCTCGCCGAGCGGCCGCGACCAGAGCTTGCGCGGGCCGGTCGCCGGCCAGGCATCCGCCAGGCCCGTCGATGAAGACAGGAAGTTGCGATTGGCGCCGCCCCAGAGGAGCCAGTCTCGACCAGGACGGGCCGGCTGAGCCCGGTCCGCGGCTGGCCGAGCGCGACCACCCGTTGCCGCCGGTGGCGGAGGCGCCTGAGCTCCAGCGCCGAACATGTCCAACAGGCAGGCGACCACGACCATTGCCGAGGCACTCGTCCATTCAGGTCGATTCAACCGGCGACGTGCAAGCGTGGAATTCATGCGCGCGGGATCCTTGGTCCCCACGCCGCGGGTGCAACGCCCGCGCCAGCCGACGCCATGTCGATCTGGTGAACGTTTCTTGCGATGTTCGCGAGAGTCCGTCCACGCCCGCACAACGTCCGTCCGGTCGCGAACACGCAGGGAACGGCCGCGTCAGCGATGAATCGTTTCGCCCTTTTCGAGCATCGCAACGAACGTCTCGATGCGGGCTGCGCGCGTCTCGGCCTTCTTCGCGGTCTGGATGCGGAAGAGAATGGCGTACCGGTTGCGGGAGTCGAGCTTCGCGAACAACGCCGCCGCCTTCTTGTTGCGTGCGAGCGCCGCGGCGAGATCATCCGGCACGGCGCTCCGGCTCGGTGGATCGTAGGCCGCGTCCCAGCGTCCATCGGCCTGGGCGCGCTCGACCTCGCGCAGGCCGGCAGGCTGCATCCGGCCGGCCGCGATGAGGGCCAGCGCCCGCTCACGGTTGAGCGCGGACCACCGGCTCTGCGGCCGTCTTGGCGTGAACCGCTGGCTCCACGTCGAGTCGTCCATGCTTCGGGCTTGTCCGTCGATCCATCCCCATCGGAGCGCTTCCTCGACCGCCTGCTGATGCGTCAACCGTCCGGCCAGCCGCGCGCCCCTCGACAGGAGCAGCCAGACACCGTCCGACGTGGCGTGGTTGTCTGCGAGCCACGAGGCCCACGCGGCTGCCGACGCGCACCTGAGCGGCGGCTCTGACGAGCCAGGCGCACGTGCGCTCTTCACTCCCGCTTTCCGGCGTGGCGCCGCAGTCGACCGCCTATCGCTCGACGGTCGCCTCGATGTAGCCGTGCGGTTCCTCGGTCGGGACGAACAGCTCGTGCCGGTTGGTGCGGCCGAACGGCCTGGAGATCGATCGGCAGGCAATGCAGGTTCGGCATCGCCAGCGTGATGCGATCGATCTCCGGGCACTGCGTCCAGCGCGGCGTCCGCCATCTCGAACAGCGTCGCCTGCACCGACGGGCTGTAGCGTTCGGCGAACGGCACGAGCATCGCGTCGACGATGCGTCGGTTCGCGGCGGTGTAGCTGGCTGGCGGGCGAGTCCACGTCCACGCCGCGCGCATCGAGGTGGCCAGGATGCGCTCGGCCGTCTCGGCGAGCGTCGCAGGTCGTCACGGTGGAAGTCTTCGAAGCCCGAACCGGTGCTCTTCAGGAGCGTCATTCCGGTCACCCCCGACTCATGGCGCTGGTGGCCGCGGTCGGCGACCAGCCGCGTGAACCCGCGCGCCGCGTCCGCTGCGCGAAGCTGTGCGGGTGAGGCGCGCCGCCAACGGTCAGGCGGGTCCACACGCGCTCCTCGAGCTCCACGTCCGACGCGGGAGACGTGCTCGTAGCGTCCGCGGAAGTGGTCGGCCAGGCGCTGGCGAACGGCTCGATCTCGTGCGCCCAGATGCTCGTGCGCGAGCACGTTGACGGTGTTCTTCATCGTGTCGGTCGCGACGACCAGCCGGTTGTCGCCGGCGGTGAAGCTCGCGTCGAAGTCACCCTCGAGCAGCACACGGGCGGTGAGTTCCCGGATCGTGTGGACGTCGCCGTCGCGCAGCATCTTTAGCACGCGGACGCGGCTCTTGCCGTAGCGATGCGCGATAAGTTTCACGACGGCGTTCCTCTCGCAGATCAAATGGGTCGGGTGCTTTTCAGTCGAAATGATGCATGAGTCGAAAAGACACCCGACCCCAAGCGAAGGTTCCTGGTGTGCAGACGAGTCTCGATCATCTGAATCGTTGCGAGCCCGGCGACTTCGTCGCGGTGGTCGGGGCCGTCTTCGAACACTCGCCCTGGATTGCGGCGGCCGTCGTCGAGGCGCGGCCGTTCGCGTCTCGCGCCGACCTGCACGCCGCGCTGTGCGCATCGTCGGTGCAGGCCGCCGCGAACGGCAGCGTCGCGCTGATTCGCGCCCATCCCGATCTCGTCGGCCGTGCGGCGCTCACCGCCGAATCGTCGCGCGAGCAGGCCGCCGCCGGCCTGGTCGGCCTCGACGCCGACGAGATCGCGCGCTTCGACCGCTACAATACCGCGTACAAGGCGCGGTTCGGGTTTCCGTTCGTGATCTGCGCGCGGCGGAATCAGAAGGAGGCGATCCTGCGCGCGTTCCGAGACGCGGCTGGACGCACGCGCGCGCGAGGAGATCGCCGACGGCGCTCGACCAGATCTTCCAGATTGCGGAGCTCCGGCTCGAGGATCTGCTTCCATGAGCCGCCGCCGGACTCACCACCCACGTGCTCGACCTCGCCGCGCGGCCGGCCGGCCGCCGGGATGACCATCGAGCTGTGGTTCGCCGGACGCGCTCGTCAAGACCGTCGTCACCAATGCGCGACGGCCGCACCGACGCGCCGCTCGTCGAAGCCGGCGCGCTCGACGCCGGCGAATACGAGCTGGTGTTCCACGTCGGCGCCTATTTCGGCGGCGCCGGATTTCCTGACCCGCGTGCCGGTCCGCTTCACGGTCGACGACCCGTCGGCGCGCTACCACGTGCCGCTCCTGTGCTCGCCATGGGCCTACAGCACCTATCGCGGGAGCTGATGCGCCGCTGCGACGAGCTCGGCGCGATCAGCGACGAGCCCGGCAGGCTGACGCGCAGTTTCACTCGCCGGCGATGCAGCGCGCCAACGCGCTGGTCGGCTCGTGGATGCGCGAGGCGGGGCTCGACGTGCGCGAAGACGCCGCCTTCAACCTGCTGGGACGCTGGCCATCGCGAGGCGCGGCGCCCGAACCGCTGCTGCTCGGCTCGCACCTCGACACCGTGCGCGATGCCGGCAAATACGACGGTCCGCTCGGCGTGCTCGTCGCGCTCGCCGCGGTGACGTATCTGCGCGAATCGGGCCGCGAGCTCCCGTTTCACGTCGAGATTGCCGGCTTCAGCGACGAAGAGGGCGTCCGCTATCAGACGGCGTATCTCGGCAGCGGCGCGCTCGCCGGCACGCTCACGGCGGCGGACCTGCGCGCGCATCGAGGAAACGCGGCCTCGTCGCGCGCGCCGCCGCGCGGCGAGTTCGCTCGGCTACGTCGAGGCGCACATCGAGCAGGGACCGGTGCTGGAGAAGCGCGAGCTCCCGGTCGGCGTCGTCACCGCGATCGCCGGCGCAGATCGCATTCGCGTCGAGTTCCAGGGGCGTGCCGGTCATGCCGGCACGACGCCGATGGCGCTGCGGCACGATGCGCTGTGCGGGGCCGCCGAGCTGGTGCTGGCCGCCGAGCGGTGCGGGGTCGTCGCGACGGTGGGTCAGATGGGCGTCGAGCCAGGCGCGTCGAACGTGATTCCCGGGCGCGTTGTCCTCTCGCTCGACGTCCGTCACGCGCGCGACGCGCCGCGCGAGCGCGCGGTTCACCGTCTCGAAGCCGACGCGCGGACGATCGCGGCGACGCGCGGCTTGCGCGTGCGCTGTGGACGCCCGTGCAACGGACCAAGGCGGTTCGCTGCGATCGGAGGCTGACGGCGCTGCTCGTCACGAAGCGTGCGCCGGGCCGGCGTCGAACGCCTTGAAGCTCGCGAGCGGCGCCGGACACGACGCCGTGGCCCTGTCCGCGATCTGTCCGGTCGCGATGCTCTTCGTGCGCTGCAAGGGCGGCGTCAGCCATCATCCGGCCGAATCGGTGAGGCGCGACGACGTGGCCTGCGCGATTACCGTGGTCGCCGATGCGGTCGCAGAGTTGGGACGCTCGAAAGGAGGGCGGTAGCCGTGCCAGGAAATCTTGGATGGGGCTACAGGCTACAGGCTACCGTTTACGGGGCCTGTCCGAAGCCTTTGGCTGGCCCGTAGCCAGTAGCCCGGAGCCCGTACCGAGGATCAACGCAAGACCGAGCGAATGCCTGAATACGATCTCCTCGTGCGCGGCGCACAGCCGTGGCCCGAGATCGGCATCGCGGACGGGCGGATTGCGGGTTTCGACCGGGCGCCCGCGCGCGAGGAGATCGATGCCACGGGACTGCTCGTGCTGCCGGGCGTCGTCGACGCGCACGTGCACTTCAACGAGCCTGGCCGCACCGACTGGGAAGGCTGGACGACCGGCTCGCGTGCCGCGGTCGCCGGCGGCGTGACCACCGTCTGCGACATGCCGCTCAACTCGCACCCGCCGGTGGTGACGGCCGAGGCGTTCGACGCGAAGCGGACGCGGCCGCGACGCACAGTCGATGTGCGACTTCGCGCTGTGGGGCGGGCTCGTGCCCGGCCACGTCGATCAGGCGGAACCGCTGGCGGCGTGCGGCGTCGATCGGCTTCAAGGCGTTCATGGCCGGCGAGCGGCATCGACGACTTTCCCAAGGTCGATCTGCGCGACGCTTCGCGGCGGCATGCGCCGCGCCGCCGCGCTCGGCCTGCCAGTGGCCGTGCACGCCGAGCTCGACGGCGCCGACTTTCCCGCACCGCCGCGGACCGGAACCCGCGTCGCCGACTATCTCGCGTCGCGCCCGGTCGCATCCGAGTGCGACGCCATCGCGCTGGCGCTCGAGCTCGCGGGTGAAACCGGCTGCGCCCTGCACGTCGTCCACGTCAGCAGCGGCCGCGGCTGGCGCTGATCGCCGAGGCGCGCGCCAAGGCGTCGACGTGACGGCCGAAACGTGTCCGCACTACCTGGTCTTCACTGGCGACGACATGGAGCGGCTCGGCGCCGTGGCCAAGTGCGCGCCGCCGTTTCGGGATTCGCGCCGAGCGGGATCGCCTGCTTCGCGCGTGCGCGAGGGCCGTGTCGACACGATCGGGAGCGATCATTCGCCGTCGCCCTGGACGATGAAAGCGCACGAGGACTTCTTCGAGGTGTGGGGCGGCATTGCCGGCGTCCAGCACCTGCTGCCGCTGGCCCTCGACCTCGGTCTCGACGCCGCGCTGGTATCGCGACTGACCTCCGAGCAGGTCGCCCGTCGCTTCCGGCTCCGCGGGAAGGGACGATGGTCGAGGGGCAGCGACGCGGATCTGACGCTCGTCGAGATCGGCGGATCTGCACGAGATCACCGCCGACTCGCTGTTCTACCGTCGCCGCGTTTCACCCTACGTCGGGCGCCGCGTCGGTGTGCGGGTTCGACGAACCCTCTTGCGCGGCACGACCGTGTTACTGCGATGGTCGCGTCACGGCCGGCCGCGGCGGTCAACTCCTCGTGCCCTCATGATCGACCAGACTCGGCCATCACCCGCACCGTCGTCACGCGTTCCTACGCCCTTCTCACGCCTGATGGCCACGTCGCCGAGCGCGCTGCCAGGCTGGACGGACTGCACGCGCGACCGTCCTCATCTCGGCGGCGATGGGCGCGCGGTTCTCGCAGTACCTGATCACGCTGACCGAGGCCGCACGCGGCGAAGGCGAGACTGGCGCCGACCAGTGGTTCTTCTTCGTCGTCTCGGGCGCCGTGACGATCAACGGCGGCCGATCTTGGCGACGGCGGCTTCGCCTACGTGCCGCCCGGAGCAGCACTACCAGCTGTCCGGAAAATCCGCGGGCGGCGCACTCTGCTCGTCTTTCGAAAGCCCTACGAGGCGCTTGCCGGAACGTCCGCGCCGGCGTTCTTCTCCGGCAACGAACGCGATATTGCCGAGATGCCGTTTCTCGGCGATCCGCATGCTCGCTTGAAGGTGCTCATCCCCGATACGCCGGCGCGCGGACATGGCCGTGAACATCTTCACCTACGATCCCGGGGCGACGCTGCCGTTCGTCGAGACGCACGTGATGGAGCATGGCATGCTGTTTCTTGCCGGCGGCGGCGTCTATCGCCTCGACGCCGACTGGCATCCGGTGACGAAGGGCGATGCCATCTGGATCGCGGCGTACTGCCCGCAGTGGTTCATCGCGGCCGGGCCCGAGCCGGCGCGCTACATCTACTACAAGGACGTCAACCGGCTTCCCACATGACCATGGCCATCGACGCGGATGCGCTGCAGGCGCGGATCGACGAGCTCGCCGGATTCTCCGAAGCGCCGGCGCCGGCGGTCACCCGTGTGCTGTTCTCGGATGTGGACCTTGCCGCGCGCGCATGGCTCGCGCAGCGCTTCGAAGAGGAAGGGCTCGAGATCCGCGACGGACGCCGTCGGCAACATGTTCGCGCGCTGGCCGGGGCGCGACGTGCGGGCGCCAGCGGTCGCAACCGGCTCGCACATCGATGCCATTCCCGACGCCGGCCGCTACGACGGCGTCGTCGGCGTGCTCGGCGCACTCGAAGCGGTCCGCGCCCTGCGGCGTGCGGGGTTCGAGCCGCAGCGGTCGATCGAGCTCGTCGTCTTCACCGCGGAAGAGCCGACGCGCTTCGGCATCGGCTGCCTGGGCAGCCGGCTGCTTTCGGGAGCGCTCGAGCCCGTGCGGGCGGCCTCGCTCGCCGATCGTGATGGGCTGACGCTCGAGGAGTGGCGGCGCCGGGCGGGCTTCGGAGATCGGCCGCTGTCGAGCGTCGCTCTCGCGAAGGGACACTATGCCGCGTTCGTCGAGCTTCACATCGAGCAGGGGCCGCTGCTCGAGCACGACGGCATCGCCGATCGGCATCGTCGAGGCGATTGCCGGACCGAGCAGCTATCGCCTCACGCTCACCGGCGAAGGCGGCCATGCCGGCGCGGTGCTGATGCCCGATCGCCGCGATGCCGGGCTGGCCGGCGCCGAGATCGCTCTCGCCGTCGAGAAGGCGGCGCTCACCTCGGAGAGCCGCGACACGGTCGCGCACGACGGGCGTCTTCGTGCAGCTGCCGGGCGCCATCAACAGCATTCCCTGCGACGTCACACTCGAGATCGACTTTCGCGATACGCGACTCGAGACGCGCACCGCGGCGTGGGCGCGCGTCGAATCGGCCATCGCCGACATCTGCGCGAGGCGGGGCGTCGCCTGGAACCTCGAACGGTTGAACGCCGATCCCCCTGCCCGCTGCGCTCCGGCGCTCGTCGATCTGGTATCCGAGGTGTGTGCCGCGGAGAACGTCGGGCACCGCCGCATGATCTCCCGCGCGTATCACGACAGCTTGTTCATGGCACAGGTCTGCCCGACGACGATGATCTTCATGCCGTGCCGTGGGGGCGTCAGCCACCGGCCTGACGAGTACTCGTCGCCACACCAGATCGCGACGGGTGTCCGCGTGCTGGCGCGCGTGCTCGAGCGGCTGTCGATCGGCGGAGCCGATTCTCCGCTCTCCATTCAAACGTAGTGTCCGATCCCACGACCGACGCACCGGGCCCGGAGGCTGCCGAGCTGCCGTCGATCGCCGACGGCATCGATCGTCCGCTCGATCCGCGTGTGATCCCGCTGCAACAGGCGATCGGCTGGATCGTGGCGGCCGTGCTCGGCGGCGGGTCGCTGCTGGTCCTGCTCATCGTGTGGTTGACGAGCCGCCCGTCCTGGCCGGTCTGGCTGCTGCTCGCGACCGCGTGGCTGCTGGTGGCGGGCGGGCTCGCGTGGCTCGCGCACCGGTGGCCGCCGATCGAGTATCGCTTCACCTCGTATCGACTCGACGATCAGGGGCTCGAGATCCGCCGCGGCGTGTACTGGCGGAGCGTGACCAACGTGCCGCGCTCGCGTGTGCAGCACACCGACGTGTCGCAGGGACCGCTCGAACGCGGTCACGGTCTGGGCACGCTCATCGTCTACACGGCAGGGACCGATCACGCGAGAGTCGAGCTGCCGGGGCTCGATCACGCGACGGCGCTGCGCATCCGCGAGCACCTCCTGCCACGGGAGCGGAGCGATGGCGTCTGAACAGCGGCTGCATCCGGCGTCGATGCTGTTCGCCATGGGCCGCAGTTTGAAGGCGTTCGCGCTGCCCGGCCTGCTCCTCCTCTTCACGGCTGGGCGGACCTCTGGCGGGCCCGGCGGACGGTTCGGCGGCGCGCCGCCGAACTGGGAGCGCTGGATGATGCTCATGCTCATCCCGAGCGCCCTCGTGGCCCTCGCGCGCTACCTGTCCTACCGGATTCGCTACGAGGACACCGAGCTCGTCATTCGTTCGGGTCTCGTGTTCCGGAACGAGCGCCACATCCCCTACGCGCGCATCCAGAATCTGGATGGCGTCGAAAACGTGCTGCACCGTCTGTTGGGCGTCGTCGAGGTCCGTGTCGAGACCGGCGGTGGCACCGAGCCCGAGGCGCGCATCAGCGTGCTGCCGGTGGCGGCCTTCCACGAGATGCGGCGGCGGGTCTTCGAAGGCCGCGGACTCCGGCCATCCTTCGCGGCAGACGCGCCGGCCGCGGCGGTGCCGGCGCCGTCGAGCGGCACGCCGCTGCTGCAGCTCCCGATCAAGGAACTGCTGCTCTACGGCCTGCTCGAGAGCCGCGGCCTGGTGGTGATCGGCGCAGCCTACGGACTCTTGTGGGAGCTCGGCCTGCTCGATCGATTCTGGAGCCGGCTGTTCGACGACGAGTCGATGGGTCAGGGGCTGGTGCGCAGCCTCGTGCGGAGCACGTTTTCCGGCGCGGCGATTTCCTGGCGTCAGATCGGCCTGGCGCTGGCCGGCGTGGCCGCGCTGCTGTTCGTTGCGCGGCTCGTTTCGATGGTCTGGGCCGCGATCAAACTGTACGGGTTTCGCCTCGTCCGCGAGGGCAACGATCTGCGAATCGAGTTCGGGCTTTTCACGCGCGTGACGGCGACCGTTCCCATCGGACGCATCCAGACGCTGACGCTGTACGAGAGCCCGCTGCAGCGGCTGGCCGGGCGCACCTCCGTGCGCGCCGAGACTGCCGGCGGACGGGAAGCGGGCACCCGCACTGGGTCGCGGGAGCGCCAATGGCTGGCACCCATCATCCCGACCGCAGACTGTGCCGCGTTCGTTCGGCAGGTCCTGCCGGAGCTCGAGCTGTCGGCACTCGACTGGCAGTCCGCGCACGCGCGTGCGTTCCGGCGGGCGGTGAAGCCCGGGCTCGTCATGGCCTGTGTGCCGACGCTGCTGCTGGCGCGGCCGCTGGGCTGGTGGGCGCTGGCGGTCCTGCCGGTGATGGCGGTGTGGGCGATCGTGTCGGCGAGCAAGTATGTGGCGCACCTGCGATGGGCGGCGAACGACGAGGTCGTCGTGTTCGGCAGCGGCTGGCTGTGGCGGAGGACAACGGCGGCACGCGTGGCCAAGGTTCAAGTGGTGGCGCGATCCGAATCGCCATTCGACCGCCGCAACGGTATGGCCAGCCTGCACGTCGATACCGCGGGCGCAGGCGATACGTCACACAAGGTGGCGATTCCCTACCTGCCGCGCGAGACCGCCGAGGCGCTGCAGCGGCAGCTTGCCGAGCGCGCGGCGAGCACGGCGTTTCGGTGGTAGGGGCCACTACTCGTGGCGGAGCGCGGCCATGGGCTCCACCCGGACGGCCCGCCGGGCCGGCACCCAGCACGCGAACGCGCCGATCAGGAGGATCACGGACAGGCCGGCGGCGAAGGTCACGGGATCGTACGGTGACGTGTCCCAGGGCTGCGTGGTCAGCAGCCGGTTCGTGAGGAGGCTCGCCGGGACCCCGATGACGATGCCGGCGCTGATGAGGCGTGCGCCGAGGCGCACCACCTGGGATGTCAAATGCGCCGTCCACCGGTACGCCTCCTTGCCGTCGGCAACCACGTCTGGCCGACTGCGGCGGACTGAGCGAAGATAATGGGCGGCTGGGCGACTGGGCGACGGGGCGAGCGGGGCGACGGGGCGACGGGGCGGCTGGGCGACTGGGCGATTGGACGGCTGGGCGGCTGGCGCCTGGCGCGATAACCGGCAGGAGGGCGGGACTTCAGTCCCGCCGTTCCAAGGCGGGCTCGAGCCCCGCCGTCAGGAGAAGCTCATGACGAACGAGAACCGCAGCACGCGTCGCGAGTTTCTGATGCAGTCGGTCGTGGCCGGCGCGGCCATCGGCGCGCTCGGCGACGACATCGTCGCGAGTCAGGCGCCGGCGGGGAAGAGCGGTCTGCCGACGCGCGCGCTCGGGCGCACGGGCGAGCGCGTGTCGATCCTCTGCCTCGGCGGCTGGCACATCGGCGCGGTGAAGGATCCGAACGACGCCATTCGCATCATGCAGGCCGCCGTCGACGAGGGCCTCACGTTCTTCGACAACTGCTGGGACTATCACAACGGCGGGTCCGAAGAGGTGATGGGACGGGCGCTCGAGGGCGGACGGCGCGACAAGGTCTTCCTGATGACGAAGAACTGCGAGCGCGACTACGAGGGCTCGATGAAGTGCCTCGACGACAGCCTGCGTCGTCTACGCACCGATCGCATCGACCTGTGGCAGTTCCACGAGATCATCTACGACAACGATCCCGACTGGGTGTTCGAGAAGGGCGGCCTCAAGGCGGCGCTCGAGGCGAAGAAGGCAGGCAAGATCCGCTACATCGGCTTCACCGGTCACAAGGATCCACGCATCCACCTGGCGATGCTCGGCAAGCCGTTCGAGTGGGATGCCTGTCAGATGCCGATCAACGCACTCGACGCGCACTACCGCAGTTTCCAGAAGAACGTCGTGCCGGTCTGCGCGAAGCGGAAGATTGGCGTGATCGGGATGAAGGGGATGGGCGGCGGCAACGGGATTGCGAGCGGCGCGGGGCTCACGCCGGCCGAGGCGTACCGTTACGCGCTGAGCCAGCCGGTGTCGTCGCAGGTCGTGGGGATGACCTCGATGGACCACCTCACGTCCAACATCGAGCTTGCACGGACCTTCAAGCCCATGACCGCCGAAGAGCAGTCGGCGCTCCTCGAGAAGGTGAAGCCGTTCGCGACCGACGGACGGTTCGAGCAGTTCAAGTCGACGCAGAACTTCGACGGCCCCGTGCACCGCAAGCAGCACGGCTTCACGGCGTGAATCGGTGGGGTCGGGTGTGATATCCGTCTAAATGTTTCGGTGGACGATGATGGAAGTCACAACATTTAGATGGATATCACACCCGACCCCAGCTCATTCTTCGGTCGCGCCTTTGAGGAGGTCCGGGAGGTTGGTGATCCCGACCCCGGGGCCGCTCGGTACGGTCATCAGCCCGTTCTTGACCGTGATTGGCGGGTCGAACCACGTCCCGTACTTTTCGGTGCCGAGCTTGTACTCCTGATACTTCCCGATGTCGGGCACGGCCGAGGCGAAGTGCAGCATGTACACGAACCCGAAGCCGCCCGAGATGTGCACCGTCGTCGGCATCTTCACGAGCGCGGCCATGCGCGCGACGCGGACCGAGCGAATCATCCCGCCGTAGTAGTGCAGGTCGGGCTGCACGATGTCGACGCCGCGGTTCAGGATCATCCAGCGGAACCGCCAGTGGCTGTATTCCTGCTCGCCACCCGCGACCGGGATCGTCAGCGCGTCGGCCACCTCCTTGGTCTCTTCGAGGTGATCGAACTCGCACGGCTCCTCGAAGTAGACCGCCTTCACGTCCTCGAGCATGCGCCCGACCTTGATGGCGTGTGCCGCGTCGTACGAGCTGTTCGAGTCGCCGTGAAGGTCGATGCCGTCGCCGAGGGTCTTGCGCGCGAGCGGAATGAGTGTTTCCGTCCGGCCCGGAGAGGCGTCGGCGTTCCGGCTCATGCGGCCGCCGAGCCGGAACTTCACCGCCTTCGCGCCCGACTGCTGCAGCAGCTCACCGAGGTACGCGACTTCCTTCTCGGGCGTGGTGTCGCGTCGTCCGCTGGCCACGTAGATGGCCACCTCCTTCCGGACGATCGGACCGAGCAGGGCGCCCATGGGCTTCCGCGCGATGCGTCCGAGCATGTCGAGGATGGCGAACTCGACCCACGCCTGCGGGCTCCACAACGCCAGGCCATAGAGCTTGTAGTTGTCCGCATGCCGGTAGAGATCCCAGAGCAGCGTTTCGAGCTGGCGCGCGTCCTTGCCGACGAAGAATGGAATCACGAGCTGCTTCAGGATCTTGTCGAGATACTCCGCCCGCGGCGGGTTGGGCAGCGAGATCCCTTCGGCGCCGTCCTTGGACCGGACGTGCACGAAGTACTCGCCGTTGTTCCTCAGCAGCCTGATCGAATCGATGATGACGGGCGAAGCGATCTCGTCCACACGCAGCACCGGCGCCGCCGCCGCGCGATCGAGATCTGCACCGCTCGGAGTCGATTCCGCGGCGCGGCCTTCGTCGAAGCCGCGAGCGGCGAGACGTCGCGGCGCCAAGAGGTGAGCGGCCCCCGTCGCAAAGCCGCCTGCGAGTAGCTTTCGCCGATCGAAGTGCATGCAGTGCCTCCCATCAGCCTCCTAGTGTAATTGTTGCCTCGTCCGAAAGTGCCGTCCGTCTCCATCCCACGCCAACGCTTACCCCAGAAGTGCGGCGCTTCTTGACCACCCGCACAGCGGGCGATACTGTGACGCCCGAGACGGCCGCGCCATGACGAACGCCCTCGATCTCGATACCCCCGCGCTCTACGTCGATCTCGACGTCCTCGAACGCAACATCGCCCGCATGCAGGAGGCGAGCAACCGGTGGGGCGTCAAGCTTCGTCCGCACGCGAAAACGCACAAGATCGCCGAGATCGCGCGCATGCAGCTCGCCGCCGGCGCCTCGGGTATCACCGTGGCAAAGCTCGGCGAGGCCGAGACGCTGCCGGCCGATGACGTCCTCATCGCCTACCCGGTGATGGCCGACAAGCTCCCGCGCCTGCGGGCGTTGGCGGACCGCCGCCGCGTGACGGTGGTGGTCGACTCGGTCGAGGCCGCACGCGCGCTTCCCGGTATCGGCGCGCTCGTCGAGGTGGACATCGGCGCCGCACGCTGCGGCGTGACGCGGTCCGAGGACGTGGTGGCGATCGCCCGCGCCTGCAGTGAGTTCCGCGGCCTGTTCTATTGGCCGTCGTGGCTCGACGAGGACGCCTTCCGCAAGGCTCGTGTCATGCTCGACGGGCACATCGCGGCGCTCGAAGCCGCCGGTTTCGACGTGCCGGTCGTCTCCGGCGGATCGACACCGGGCGCGAGCAAGACGAGCCTCATTCCGGCGACCACCGAGATTCGTCCCGGCACCTACGTGTTCAACGACGCGAGTTGTGTGGCCAATGCGCTGTCGTCGATCGACGACTGCGCGCTGCGCGTGCTGGTCACCGTCGTGAGCACCGCCGTTCCGGGCCAATGCCTGATCGACGGCGGCAGCAAGACCTTCTCGAGCGATTCGACGGTCGGACCCGGGACCTTCGGTTTGTTTCCGGACAAGCCCGGGTGGACCATGCACAAGATGAACGAGGAGCACGGCTACGTGAAGGTCGCGAGCGCACCGCGCATCGGCGAGAAGGTGTGGGTCGTGCCGAGCCACGTCTGCCCGTGCGTCAACCTGCACGACGAAGTGGCTTACGGCCGCGGCGGACGGGTCGAAGGCACCTGGCGCGTGGCCGCCCGCGGAAAGGTCAGGTAGAGCTACGAACGACGAGCTACGAGCGACGAACTGCGGACGGAGCTACGAACGACGAGCCCCCGTCTTGTCGCATATGGCTCATCCTTCGTAGTTGGTCGCTCGTCGCTCGTCGCTCCTTCGTGACCGTCCGTGCCACGCTCGCAGGCCAAGCGCAATCGCACCCGCCGCCGCCGTCGTCACAACCAGGAAGTAGATCCCGCCCGAATACGACCCGCTACGGGCCTGGACCGCTCCGAGTACGTAAGGACCCAGGAATCCGCCGAGGTTGCCGATCGAGTTGATCAGCCCGATGCCGCCGGCCGCCGCGGTGCCGCCGAGGAACAGTCCCGGCAGCGCGTAGAACGGCGGCAGATAGCTGCGGCCGATCATCGCTCCGGAAAAGGCGAGCAGGGTGAGCGTGACATGCCCCTGCGAGACCGGTGCGGCCGCGAGTGCACCGGCGCCGACGAACATCGGCAGCGCCGTGTGCAGCCACCGCTCGCCGGATCGATCGGAGCTCCAGCTCACCGCGAGCTGACTCACCAGCAGGACGCCGAAGGGCACGACCATCAGCCAGGCAATCGTCGAGAGCGGCAGGCCGTACCAGTCCTGAAGGATGGTCGGAAGGAAGAACTCCACACCGTAGTGGCCGGTCACCGCCAGGAAGTTGACCAGGGCGAGCAGAAGCACTTTCGGATCGCGGAGCGCGTCGAGCAGGCGGATGTTTGCCGCCCCGCCGAGCTCCGCGCGCTCGCGCCTCAGCTCGTGCTCGAGCGCCTCTCGCTCGTCCGCCGTCAGCCAGGCCGCTTGCGACGGCCGATCCGTGAGCGCGACGAGGACGATGACGCCCAGCACGATCGCAGGAACGCCCCAGACCATGTAGACCCACTGCCAGCCGTTCAAGCCCAGGACCTGCGGATGCTGCTGCGCCAGCCCCCCGATGCCTTCCGTCGTGCCGATCCGTAACAGCGGCGCCGACAGCGGCGGGGCCACGAAGAACGCCACAGGCTGCGCCATCACGAAGCAGGCGAGCGCCCGGGCCCGGTCGCGCTTCGGGAACCAGTGCGTCAGGTAGACGATGACGCCGGGAAAGAAGCCGGCTTCGGCGAGGCCGAGGACGAAGCGCGCGGCGTAGAACTGGGTGGGCGTCGTGACCGCCGCGGTGAGCGCCGCGACCAGGCCCCACGAGATCATGATCCGCCCCAGCCAGCGGCGCGCGCTCCAGCGCTCGACGATGAGCGTGCCCGGGATTTCGAGCAGGAAATAGCCGATGAAGAAGATGCCGGCCGCGGTGCCGAACACCTCGTTGTCGAAGCCCAGATCGCGCGCCATCGTCAGCTTCGCGATGCCGACGTTGGTCCGATCGATGTAGGCAATCACGTACGAAACGAACACGAGCGGAATCAGCCGCCGGTAGGCCTTGCGGCGTGCGCGGTCGAGCGGCGAGGCGTCCGCGAGCGTGACCGACGGCGGTCCGGGGCGAATCACGATGCCGGGCAGTCTGCCATATCATCGCCGCCATGCCGACCACGCCAGGCGCCCGGAGCGCTCCCGTCGCCGAGTTCACCTTGAAGGCGGTCGTTGCCGGGGTGCTCCTCGGGCTCGTGTTCGGCGCCGCGAACGCGTATCTCGGCTTGCGCGTCGGACTCACGGTTTCGGCGTCGATCCCGGCCGCGGTGATGACCGTCGCGCTGTTCCGGTTGTTCCGGACGGGCGGGACGATCCTCGAAGCGAACCTGTCGCAGACGATCGGCTCGGCATCGACGTCGCTCGCCAGCGGCACGATCTTCACGATCCCGGCCCTGTTCATGTGGAACATGGTGCCGCCGTACCTGCAGGTGGTGGTGCTCTGCTACCTCGGTGCGGTGCTCGGTCTCGCGGCGATGATTCCGCTCCGCCGCCTCTTGATCGTCCAGAGCCACGACGAGCTGCCGTACCCCGAGGGGACCGCGTGCGCCGAGGTGCTGCGCGCGACCGTTGGCGGCTCTCCGGCGAGCGCATGGATCTTCCGGGGAATGGCCATCGGGGCGGCGATCAAGCTCGTGGTGTCCCTTCTCTTTCTGACGCCGAGCGCCGCTCACGCTCTGCTGCCTGTCCTGCCGAAGGCCGAGCTCGCCATCGAGCTCGCGCCGGCGCTCGTCGGCGTTGGCTTCATCCTCGGCTACCGGCAGTCGGGCGTGCTCGTCGCCGGGTCGCTCGTCTCGGCGATCGTTCTGACGCCGCTCCTTGCGTGGATGGGAGCGGCGTTGACCGCGCCGCTCTCTCCCGAACCGAGCAAGCTCGTCGCCGACATGAGCGCGTCCGAGATCTGGGGCCGCTACGTGCGCTACATCGGCGCCGGGGCGGTGGCGGCCGGAGGCATCATCGCGGTCCTGCGCGGCCTGCCGACGATGGTGGGCGCCTTCGTTGCAGTGGCGCGGGGCATTCGCGGGAGTGAGGCCTCCCGGCGATCCGAGTCGCGTTCCAGGTACCGACCGCGATCTTCCGGGCTGGTTCGTCATCGGTGCCATCGTGACGGTGGTGGCCGTGGCCGCACTGGTCCCAGGTGTGTTCGCGGGCGACATGAGCCCGCTGCAGCGCGCGGTCTGCGCCGCCGGCGTTGCGGTGTTCGGCATGCTCTTCGTCGCGGTCGCGGCGCGTATCGTCGGCATCGTCGGCGTGTCGTCGCAGCCAACTTCCGGCATCACGCTGGTCACGTTGCTCGGCGTCGCCGCGGTGTTCGTGGCGGCCGGGTGGACCGATGTGTCGGCACGCGCGGCCGTCCTCACGGTCGGCACCATCGTCGCGGTGGCGGCGTCCAAGGCCGGCGACATCTCACAGGACTTGAAGACCGGCTATCTCGTTGGCGCGACGCCGGCGCGGCAGCAGCTCGGGCAGTTGATTGGCGCGTCGTTCGCGTGCTGGGCCGTGGCCGGCACCGTATTGCTGCTCGGCAGCGCCTACACGTTCGGCTCGCGCGAGCTGGCCGCGCCGCAGGCCACGTTGATGAAGACCATCATCGAAGGGGTGCTCGCCGGTGCGCTGCCGTGGGGCCTCGTGCTCTCGGGCTCGGGGCTCGCCTTCGTCGCGCTGCTCTGCGGCGTGTCGCCGCTTGCGTTCTCGATCGGGGTCTACCTGCCGCTGGGCACGATGGCCGCCATCTACCTGGGAGGCTGCGTGCGGGCGCTGAGCGAACGCGGTGTGCCTCGTGACGAGACCAAGGAGGGCGCAGACGGCGGGATTCTCGCGGCCTCCGGTCTGGTGGCCGGCGAGGGGCTCGCTGGCGTCGTGCTCGCCGGTCTGGTGGCCGCCCAGATCGTACCGCGATCGATGCCGCCGCGGCTGCAAGGCCTCGCCGGCGAGGTGGCCGTGCTGGCGCTCCTGCTCGTCATCGGCGCGTTCCTGTATCGGGCGGCGCGAAGGGGCCGGGTAGGATAGGCACTCCATGCACATCGTCGACTGGGCGATCGTCGTCGGTTACATCGCGTGGCTGGTGACCGACGGGGTCAAGCGCGTGCGGCTCGAGCGGACCACGGAGTCGTACTTCCTCGCCAACCGCAGCTTGCCGTGGTGGGCAGTCGGCCTGTCGGTGATGGCCACGCAGCTCAGTGCCATCACGCTCGTGGGCACGACGGGGCAGGGCTACAACGACGGGCTGCGGTTCATCCAGTTCTATTACGGGCTACCGCTCGCGATGATCATCCTGTCGGTCACGCTCGTCCCGTTTTTCTACAGGGCCCGCGTGTACACCGCATACGAGTATCTCGAGCGCCGCTTCGACCTGAAGACGCGGACGCTGACCAGCCTGCTGTTCCTCGTGTCTCGCGGTCTCGCGGTCGGCACCGTGGTGGCGGCCCCTGCCGTCGTGCTGTCGGTCATTCTGGGCTGGGACGTGACGCTGACCTCGCTCGCCATCTGCCTGCCAGCCGTGGTCTACACCGTGCTCGGCGGCGTGCAGGCGGTGACGTGGACCGACGTCAAAGTGATGGGGCTGACGATCTTCGCGCTCCTGGCTGCCGTGGTCGCGCTCGTGCTCGAGTTGCCCAGCGGGACGAGCATCGCCGACGCGCTGCATCTCGCCGGCGCGACGGGGCGGCTTCAGGCATTCAATTTCGAACCGACCCTCTCGGAGACCTATACGGTATGGTCGGGCCTCATCGGCGGGCTCTTTCTGATGCTGTCGTACTTCGGCTGCGATCAGAGCCAGGTGCAGCGCTACCTGGCGGCGCGGTCGATCGACGAAGGCCGGTCGTCGCTGCTCATGAGCGCGTTCTGGAAGATCCCGCTGCAGGTGCTCGTGCTGGTGGTGGGCGTCCTGACGTTCGTGTTCTACGTCTTCCATCCGCCGCCGATGCTCTTCAATCCGGTTCATGAGCGGACGGTGCGTGCGAGCGTGCAGGGGCCGGAGTACCAGGTGCTCGAGCAGGAGTTCGCGGCGGCCGTCGAGACGAGGCGTCACTCGGCGGAGGCGGTTGCTCGCAGCAACGGCGCAGGCGACCCGGCGGCGCTCACCACAGCCGAAGCGGCATTCCGGCGCGATGACGCAGCCGTGAAGGAGGTGAAGGAGCGCGCGACCACGCTCGTGAGGCGGGCGACCGGCGACGCGCCGCTATGCCGACGTGAACTACGTTTTTCCGACGTTCATCATGACGGCCCTTCCCATCGGGCTGGTGGGCCTGTGGATCGTCGCCATCATCACGGCGGCGACCGACACCATCGCGGCCGAGCTGAATTCGTTGGCGACCGCCACGGTCATCGACTTCTACAAGCGTCACCTGCGGCCTGCGGCCACCGACGCGCAGGTTCTGCTGGTCTCGAAGATTGCCACCGCCGGATGGGGCGTGTTTGCCTGCGTGGTCGCGGTCTATGCCAGTTCGCTCGGATCGCTCATCGAGGTGGTCAACCGTTTCGGCTCGTTCTTCTACGGCTCGATTCTCGGCGTGTTCATGCTGGCCCTGCTCACGCGACATGCCACCGGCACCGCGGCCTTCGTCGGGCTCATCGCCGGCATGAGTGCGGTCGCCGGCGTCGCGTTCTTCCGGCCCGACATCTCGTTTCTGTGGCACAACGTCGTCGGCGCGTCGGTCGTGTTCATCGTCGGCCTGGCGCTCGGTGCGATCAGCGGCGGACCGCGACGCACCGCCACCTCCCGAGGAACCCAACATGTCTGATGGTCACGGGCTGATGATTCTCATTGCAGGACCGTATCGGTCCGGGACCGGTGACGACCCCGCCAAGATGGAAGCCAACGTCCGCGCCATGGAGGCGTTCGCGTTGCCGCTCTTCCGCGCCGGTCACCTCCCGGTCGTGGGGGAGTGGTTGGCGCTTCCTCTCGTCGCGCTCGCCGGATCGCGGCGGGTCGGCGACGCGGCGTTCGACGAAATCTTCCATCCGATTGCGGAACGGCTGCTTGCGCGGTGCGACGCCGTGCTGCGAGTAGGCGGCGCCTCGAGCGGCGCCGACCTCATGGTCAAGGTCGCCACCGCGCGCGGACTGCGGGTGTTTCGGGCCCTTGGCGAAGTCTCAGGATGCGAGCGGCTGCCAGAGCCGGTTTAGGTGGGACAGCCCTTCAGGGCTGTCGTTCCGACGGGCGCTGGTCGCCGGATGGCCGGGCGCTCGCGTACATCGACTGCGCCGGCGGCGTGGCCAACATCTGGCTGCAGCGTCTGGACGGCAGCCCGGCACGCCGGCTGACCGATTTCACCTCGGGCCACATCGACACCTTCGACTGGTCGCGCGATGGGTCGCAGATCGCGTGGCTGCAGCGGAGCGAAGTGAGCGACCTCGTGCTGCTCGAGCTCACGGCGCCGCCTTCGTAGCGACTACCGCTTCGCCCGCGGCCGCCGGCGGGGACGCCTGGCCACGAAGGCGCTCAAGGCCAGATCGAGGTCGCGTCGAAGCCATTTCTCGGCGGATCCTTCCCGATAGGTCGCCCACGTCATCAGCGATCCGCTGAGCGTGGTCTCGATCAGCCGCGCGAGCAGAGCCGGATCGGCCGTGGGGACGAGATCGCCCGCGTCCACGGCTTCCGTGATCAGCGCCGTCAGTGACCGGCGTGTCGCACGTGCCTGCGTCAGAAGCTGGCCGTGCAGATCGGGATCGGTGAGATCGAGCTGCAAATAGGCGAGGTTGCGTGCCAGCCCGTCGGGTGAAGGGGCCAGCCCCGCCAGGCATCCCGCGTAAGCGTAGAGCGTCTCGATGGCCGAGCGGTGCTGCGCACGCATTCCCGCGATCAGATCGCTCGTCCCGTCGGCGAGCTGGCGGCTCATCGCCAGGAGCAGGTCCCGCTTCGACCCGAATCGCTGCACGAGCGCACCGGCGGTCACGCCTGCCTCCGACGCAATGGCTGCCAGCGTCAGCTCCGCCGGGCCGTGTGTCGCCATCACGCGCGTCGCCGCGGCGAACACCTCCGAGTCGGTCACCTTTCTGGGACGCGGGCTCATCGGTCAGCGCTCGTCGTTCGAGACTTGACAGTAACTAAACACGTGTTTAGTATACGCAGCCTGAAACTACATGAGCGTTTAGAAACGAGTGCCATGCGACGAGTGACCTTCGGCGGCGCAGTCAGTCTCGACGCCTACCTTGCAGGTCCAGGCGACGCAATGGACTGGCTACGGTGGTCTCCCGATGTCTCGGCGCTCACCGACGCCTACTGGGAGACCATCGATACGGTCGTGATCGGCCGGCGAACCTACGAGGTGGCCGTTGCTGGTGGCACCCGCGCCTATCCCGGCGTCGTCAACTACGTGTGCTCGCGGACGCGGCCGAGCGGGCAGGTCAACGGCGTCGAGTTCGCCGCCGACGGCGTGGCGCTGGTTCGCCGGCTGAAGCAGGAGGCAGGCAAGGGCATCTGCGTGATGGGTGGAGGCGTGCTGGGCGCGGCTCTCCTCGACGCCGGCCTCGTCGACGAGATCGGGCTCAACGTGCACCCGCTGGTGCTCGGTTCGGGTGTGCCGCTGCTGCCGGGGCTCACACACCGCATCCCTCTGAGGCTGGTCGAAAGCCGCGTCCTCGAGGAAGGCTGCGTGCTCTTGCGCTATGCCGTGTCGGACGGCAAGGAGGCGTGATGCGATCGCTCGAGGGACGCGTGGCCGTCGTCGGTGGCGCAAGTCGCGGCGCCGGCCGGGGCATCGCGTTGGCGCTCGGCGAGGCCGGGGCCACGGTCTATGTCGTGGGTCGGACGACGCGAGGCGGGCCGCCACCGCGCGACGGAGCGCCGGGAACGGTGGACGACACGGCGGACGAAGTCACCGGCCGCGGCGGCACGGGCATCCCGGTTCGCGCCGACTGCACGTCCGAGGCCGACGTCTCAGCGCTCTTCGAGCGCATCGAGCGCGAGCAGGGACGGCTGCACGTGGTGGCGTGCGCCGTCTGGGGCGCGGCCGACGCCACGGCGTCCACCGCGGAAGCGCTCGCCAATTGGGGCAAGCCGTTCTGGGAACTGCCGGCGGCAGAGTGGACGCACATGATGACCGCGGGACCCTTCGCCTATTACCTCCTGGCGCATCGCGCGGCGCCGCTGCTTGCCAGAAGTCGGGGCGGGCTCGTCGTCGGCGTGACCGACGGGATGGTGGACGGACAGACCCCTGATGCCTATCACGGTCAGCTGGTCTGGGATCTCGCGCACACGTGCATCAACCGCCTGATGCTCGCGATTGCTGCTGAGGGCAAGCGGCACAGGATTGCGGCGCTCGCCTTGATGCCCGGCTTCATGCGGACCGAGCGCGTGGTGCGTCACATCGGCGACGACGAGAAGCTGAAGAAGATGTTCCGGTTCGACTCGAGTGAGACGCCAGAGTATCTGGGCCGTGCCGTCGCAGCCCTGGCCGCCGATCCGCGCGTGGCCCGCAAGTCGGGCAAGGTGTGGTTCGTCGCCGACCTCGCCAGCGAGTACCGGCTTCACCGACGTCGATGGCAGGCGGATTCCCCGATTCAAACCGTTCGGTTGAGGGGGTCTCGCGTCGCCCTTCCCATGACGACTCCTGACCCTCTTACACGGGCAGCGCAATCGTCACCGTCGTTCCGCGGCCGGGTGCGCTGTCGAACCTGACGCTGCCGCGCAGGAGACGGGCTCGTTCCTCGATGCTCAGCAGCCCGAGTCCACCACCCGCACGGCGCACGCGCTCGACGTCGAATCCACCGCCATCGTCGGCGATCGTCAGGGTCACGTCGCCGCCCGCGCACGCGAGCGACACCTGGACGTGCCGCGCGCCCGCGTGCTTTGCCACGTTGCGCAGGACTTCCTGCGCCGCCCGGAAGAAACAGACCGCAGTCTCGTGTCCGATGGCCGCCAGGTCGGCGGCCGGCGCGAAGGTGACCTTCGTGCCGTACCTGCCGGGCGAACTCGGCGCAGTGCGCTTCCAGGGCGGCGGTGAGACCCACGTGCCGCAGGACGCCGGGATGCAGCTCGTGGGAGATACGCCGGACGCTGTCGGCCAGCGCGATCGTCCGATGTTGAAGCGCGGTCAACGAGGCTTCGAGCGTGGCGCGATCCGGCTCGCCGATGCGGCGCTTGAGCCCTCCGAGCGCGATGGACAGACCGGCGAGCTGCTGGTTGATGTCGTCGTGCAGATCGCGGGCGATCCGCGTGCGCTCGGCTTCCTCGGCGACGATCAGCCGCCCGGCGAGCTCCTGGATCCGTTCGTAGCTCAGACGCAGGACGGATTCCTGCTCGCGTACCGCCTCCTTGGCCTGCTTGCGCTCGAGGACGAGATCGAGCTGCGCCGCGACGGTCGCAATCACCTTCATCATCCGCTCGTCCTCGTCGCGCGGCTCCTGGACGAAGAATTCGATGACCGCGACGACCTCGCCGCCCGCCACGATCGGAATCCCCACCGCGCCCTTCAGTCCGACCTCCAACGCGACCTGGGCTCTTGGAAAATTGAGATCCACTGTGACGTCGCGGATCCACGCCGGCTGTCCGCTGGCCCAGACCCGGCCGGGAAGTCCGGTGCCCGGAACGAAGTGCATCTTCTGCGACACCTCCCGGAACGGCGCCAGCGCAGCATCGACCGCAAAACAGGAACTCCATTCCAGGATCGCCCCGTCGTTCGGCAGGACCCACGCCTGACCGAAGGCCCACCCGGTCTTCTCGCAGACGCGTCGGAGCACGACTTCGAGCGAAGCGGCCAGATCTGGCGCCGCTGCGACTTCCACGATCAGCGTGTGGAGCAGACTGAGCTCCTCTTCCGCGCGTTTGAGCTCGGTCACGTCGCGGCAGACGATGACGCCGCCCGACACGGTTCCGTTCGGATCCCGTAACGGCCTGCCGCTGACCCGCGCCCAGAGTCCGCCCGGCGTTGACGGATGCCGGACGAACACGTCGACGTCGTTCACGTCTTCGCCGCGAACCGATCGTGACAGCGGCAGCTCGTCGGCCGGGAATGGCGTCGTCTTGTCGGGCAGAAAGAGGCCGAACAACGGCGGCCAGGCCTTCGGCCTGGTTCCCGATGCGCTGACACCGAACATCCGCTCCGCGGCGGGGTTGAAGAGCAGCAATCGCTCGTTGCGGTCGGCGACGACGACGGCATCGCCCATGCTCGCGAGCATGGACTGGAGAATCCCGGTCTGCTCGACCAGTCGCGTCTCCACGCGCCGGCGCTCGGCAATCTCCTCGGTCAGCGTCTCGTTGGCGCGCATCAGCGCGGCGGTCCGCTCGACGACGCGCTGTTCCAGCTCCTGCCGGCTGTCCCTGAGCGCCTGCTCGGCGCGCTTCTGCGTTTCGATGTCCGTGCTGGTGCCGAACCACCGCGTGATCTGCCCGTTCTGATCGCGGAAGGGCAGCGCTCGACCGAGATGCCAGCGGTACGTACCGTCGAGCTTTTTGATGCGGTACTCGCTCTCGAAGGGTGCGCCTGTCCGGAGCGACTCGCCCCAGATCTGCGCCTTGAGCTCGACTTCGTCCGGGTGGAGCACGCGCCGCCAGCCCCAGCCCAGCAGCTCGTCGAGGCTCAGGCCCGTGTAGTCGAGGCAGCTCTGGTTGTAGTACTCGACGAAGCCGTCGGCTCGAGCGATCCACACGAGCTGCGGCAGGACGTCAGCCAGATACCTGAGGCCTTGATCGTGCGACAGGTCAGCACCGGCTGGCTTCTGACGCCCCCGTGATGCCGAGGATCGGGTCATGGCGATCTAGGGATTAGGGCCATGGTACCCAAAAAACCGGTGACGGGAAGTTAGACCAAAGGGCTGTTGATTGCCGGCTGCGGCTGATGTAGGACTGTGCACGTCCCATGGCTGCCGCCGCCCCGGCCGGCCGCCGTCGGTCCCCGAGGCCGCACATGCGACGGGCCAAAGTGCTCCTGGCCGACGACCACACCATCGTGGTCGAAGGGCTCAAGAGCCTGCTGAAGGATCAATTCGAGCTCGTCGGCACCGTCGCCGACGGCAGTCAGTTGATCGAGGCGGTTCGGAAGCTCAGGCCCGACGTCGTGGTCACCGACCTGTCCATGCCGGTCCTGAGCGGGCTCGACGCGCTGCGACGCTTGAAAGCCGAGCGGATCGACACTCGCATCATCTTTCTCACCATGCACGCCGATGCCCGCATCGCGACCGAAGCGTTCCGGGCCGGAGCCTCGGGCTTCCTCCTCAAGCAGTCGGCAGGCGAGGAACTGGTGACGGCGATCGAGGACGTCCTTCGCGGCCGCACCTATCTGACGCCGCTCATCACCAAGGACGTGATCGCGAACCTCACGACCCCCGAGCCGGAGAACGCCGTGGCGCTCACCCCACGCCAGCGCGAAGTGCTGCGGCTGCTCGCCGACGGCAAGCGGATGAAGGAAATCGCCGCGATTCTCGGGCTCTCCACGCGGACCGTCGAGACGCACAAATACGAGATGATGCAGGCCCTGGGTGTCGGATCCACGGCCGAGCTCGTGCGCTACGCCCTCACCCACGGCCTCGCCAGCCAGTAGTCCGCCCGGCGCGCCGCAGCGCGGGCCGGGTTTCCACAGCGCATCTCCGTACTTTTACGGACCCCGTTCAACGGCTTTTTCGGAGCGGATCGTCCGTGGTTCTCCGCTTACGCGGGCGCGGCCCGCTCGCTATAGTCGCCGCGTGATTCAGCGAATGCTCGCCGCACGGGTACGACACGCCCGCGGCACCCGGGTCGAGGCGTCAGAGTAGCAACTGGGACAGTCAGAGTCAGTCACGATCCTCCTCAGCAACCCTCATGTGCACCCCCAACGAATCACACCCTCCAGCGACGTCATCGCCCCGGGTTGCCGGGCGAGCTCGCCGTCTCACCGCGCTGGTGGTCGTTCGGGTGCATCGCGATGCTCATGTTCCGCTCCGCGGATCTCTGCGCCGAACGCGTCACGGCGCACGACGTCCTCGAGCCATTCCTCCGGTCGGCCGCCGAGCGGCAGGCGGTCGAGTACCCGGGCGTTCAGGCGCCTCGAGGCGTCGAGCCTGTCGTGCGCCGCTACGCGCGGCGCGCCGGCGCGCTCGTGCCGGTCGAAGTGCGATCACTCGCCGACGTCAAGCTGGCCGGGCCCTCGAGCTTCGTCATGCGCTATGACTACGAGATCGTGAACGGGCAGGCGACCCGCGACGATGAGCCGACGCTTCTCATGGCGCGCCTGAGCGCCGGTGTCAGGAGCCCGAGAGAGTGACCGGCACGCCTGGTGGGCCCGGGAGGTACGCCATGGGTTGGTGGAACGAGCCCCACTTTGTGAACGACGATGGGTTGCGCGTCTATTTTTCGGAGCGCGATCGCGGCGGCCCCTCGCGGTTGGAGTGCTACCGCCGGCTGCTGGCATCGTCCGCCGACCGCGGGCCCTCTGCCTATTACGAGCCCAGGCACATCTCCGCTGGCATCACCTCGGTGAGACGCTTCGCGGATCTGTTCCATCTGCCCTGGAGCGGGTGGCGCGCTCAGACCGCCGGACAAGAGCTGGCAGGCCGGTGATCGCGTGTCTCTGAATCGCAAGTCGCCTGGAGCGAGCCGGATGATGCGCGCTCGCGTGCTGCTCGCCGAGGATCATCACGACGTCGCCGAGCAGTTGCGCGCGATTCTCGAGACCGAGTTCGACGTCGTGGCCGTCGTCCCCGACGGGTCGGCGCTGTTGACGGCCGCCGACGAGCTCACGCCCGATGTCATCGTCACCGACATCGCCATGCCGGTCATGGACGGCCTCGAGGCGACGGCGCGGCTCATCGACCGCAGCCCCGGCGCGCGGGTGGTGCTGGTGACGATCTACGACGAGCCGGCGGTCCGGCGCCGCGGTCTCGCTGCCGGCGCGATCGGCTACGTCGCCAAGTTCTGGGCCGATCTCGATCTGATTCCCGCCGTGCACGCCGCACTCCGAGGCATCCCCTTCGTCGGGCACTCCGCCAGCGGCCACGTAGAACCCGCCGAGCCACGGACAGATCTGACAAGAGCGGACCACCAGATTCATCGCTGATCTGTGGCTCCTGTCCGTCGCTCTTGTCTGTGGCCGTTGTCGGTGGCTAAAGTGGCTAAAACTGCACTGCTGCCGTTACGCTCGCCGAGCGGCCCGGCGCGAAGACGCGTCGTGGATCCGGGCTGGAGTAGTAGCGCTCGTCGAGCAGGTTGCGCAGCAGCGCGCGCAGCTCCAGGGTCGGCCCGATGCGCCAGCCGCCGCCGAGGTCGACGATCGTCGCTCCTGGGACGGCCACCTCGCTCGGTCCCGGCCGATCGTCGTTGCCGGCCACAGCCACGCGGGCGTGCGCGTAGAACCGATCCGCGAACGCTTTGCGTCCCACCAGCGACACGGTGACGGGCGGCACGTCGTCGAGCGGCGCACCATCGTCGACGGCGGTGCCGGAGGCGATGGTGGTTGCGAGCTCCACCGAGTAGCCGCGCCCCAACTCCGAGCGCGCCTCGAGCTCGAAGCCGCGCAGACGCGCGCGTCCACGGTTGCGAAAGAAAAAGACGTCGGTCTCGGTCTGATAGCGCTCAATGAGATCGTCGATCCGGTAGTGATAGAAATACGCGGCGAGCTGAGCTCTCTCCCAGGAGTAGCGCACCGCGGCGTCGAATTGCAGGCTGGTCTCGGGCTCGAGATCCGGGTTCCCCGTGATGAAGCCGCGTCCCGAAGGACCGCGGAAGTAGCGATCGGAGAGCGTCGGGTCGCGAAAGCCGCGTGAGACCTGCGTGGTGATGCTGAGCCCGCCGAACGGGCCGACCGTCAACGCGCCGAAGCCGGACGCCGCCGCGTTCGACGAGCTGCGGTCGCCGAAGTAACCACCGACGTTCCTCGTCGTGACCCCATCCACGCGGATCCCACCCGCGAGCCGCGCCAGCCGCGCGATCTTGGCGTCGACCTGCGCGTACCCGCCCACGTCGACACGCCGCGCATCGTCCACCGACACGCTCGTCGTGTCGCGCGTGAGCGCGCCGCTCACTGAGAACGCCTGCGTGATGTCGAGGGCTTCGAGATCGTAGCGGCCGTTCACGTCGACGCCGACTTCGAGCCGGGCATGCCGGACGAGCCGGTTGCCGCTCACTTTGACCTGGAAGTCGTTGGCCGACACGTCCGCGCGCTCGATGGTTCGTCCGGTCGTGGGCGTGGCGAACCGATCCTGATCGGTCCGCTGTTCGTAGGTTCCCAGGAATCCCGTCGACCGTGATCTGCCGGAAGCCGGCCACGTCCGGGACTTCGTAAGACGCCGTGAAGCGGTGAGAGTTCTCGAACGGGTAGTAGAAGCGCACCGTGTTCGAGTTGTTCCTGGGCCGTCCGACGTCCCGCCCGTAGTCGCTCTGCCAGGCCGCGGACACGAGGCCGCGGCCGAGGGCATGCGTGCCGTGTACGAGCACGCCCTGATCGTCCCATCCGGAGTTGAGCACCGGACCCTCGGGGCTGTCATAGTCCTCGGCGCTCCGCACGTGGGCCTGGACCAGCACGCCGCCGCGGGCGAGTCCCTTCGAGACCTCGAACGATCCGCGCCGATCGGGCACGCCGGTGCCGAACATGCCGCTCACACGCGCGTGCAGCGGGCTCCCCGGTTCCGCGCGCCTCGTCCTCACCGAGATCACGCCGCCCAGCGCGTCGGATCCGTAAGCGACGGACCCGGGTCCGCGCGCCACGTCGATGCCCTCGACGACCGATGGATCGAGAAACGTGGCGCTCGGTCCCACGCGCCGTTCCGACGACACGCGTGCGCCGTCGATCAGAAAGAGGGTCCGGCCCCGCGCGAGTCCGCGAACCGCCGGGACGGCCGCATGGCCTTCGGAAACCTGACCGACACCGGGGACGTTCTCGAGCGCCTGCATCAGGTGCTCGGGACTCCGTTCCGCGATGACGGAGCCTGACAGCACGGTCATGCCCGACGCCGGCGCCGACTGGATGCTGGGCGCCGCACCGAGGACGGTCAGCGATTCATCAGCGACGGCGTCGACGGCCAGCGTCGCCGGCACGCTGTCGATGCGCTCGACCAGGATCGGCCTGGCCACCTGGCCGCCCGGCAGGACAATGATGATCTGGAAGGGAACGGTGGGCGCCGGCTGCCACGAGAATCGGCCGTCGCTGTCGGTCCGGACCGACGTCGCTGTGCCCACGACCGACACGATTGCGCCGGCAATCGGTGTCTGTTTCACGCGATCGACGACGCGTGCGTCGAATCGGGAGGTGTCCGGTCCGGCGGTCACCGGGCTCGCAACGAGGAAGAGGACGGCGCACGCCCACAGTAAGTCGCTTGTCTTCCGGCCGCCCGGAGCGTGGGGCATTCGACCAGTGTAGTAGGAGGATGGGGCTTTCAGCCCCGCCGTCGGCAAGGCCGGCGTGCGCCGGGCCCGCAGCCCGAAGTCCGTGGCCCGTAGCCCGTTTCTTCAGTCGGTGCGAAGCGCCACCATCGGATCCACGCGCGTCGCGCGTCTCACCGGCACGTAGCTCGCCGCGAGCGCGACAAGGACGAGTACCGCAGGGATGGCGGCAAAGGTGGCCGGGTCGGTCGCCGTCACTTCGAAGAGCAGTCGGGCCATCGAGCGCGTCAGGCCGTAGGCAGCGGCAACGCCGATGACGGTGCCGATGCCCGCGAGTACCATCGCCTGCGAGACGACGAGCCGCCTGACTCGCTGCGGCTCGGCGCCGAGCGCGAGGCGAATGCCGATTTCGCGCGTGCGTTCCGCCACGATGCAGCTGAGCACGCCGTGGATGCCGATCGCGGCCAGCGCCAGGGCGACCGTCGCGAGCAGTCCGAGGACGAGCATCGTGAACCGCCGCTCCGAGACAGACCGCGAGACGGTCTCGGTGAAGGGCTCGAGGCCGAAGACGGCGAGCGCAGGGTCGATCTCGCGAATCGCTGCGCGCACGCTCCCCGTCAGCAGCCTGGGATCGCCGGCAGTTCGCACGAGCAGGGCGCCAGTCGGCGACGGACCTTGATCGAGCGGCGAATAGAGTGCGATGGCGGGGGCTTCGGTCAATCCCTGGAACCGTTCGTTGCCGACCACCCCCACGATCGTGCGTGCCGTGCCCCAGTAGCCGATCTGCCGGCCCACCGGGTTGTCCTTCGGGAAGAACCGGCGCGCCGCCGCCTGATTGATCACGATGACGGCCTGCGAGTCGGTCGTATCGGAGTCGGCGAGCAGACGGCCACTGACGAGCGGCACCCCCATGGTCCGGAAATAGCCAGGCGTCACGCGACGCACGGAGATCTCGGGCTGCGAACGGGCCTCCGCTTCCCGGCCGATGATGCGGAACGAATTGGTGAACCCGGGATCGAGCGGATGGTGCGCCGCGATCGCCGCCGACTCCACGCCGGGCAGGGTCCTGGCCCGATCGAGCAGCGTCCGCGTGAACGCCTGGATCTCCGGTTGTGAGATGCGCCTGAAGTTGAGGGGATAGCGGCTGGCCGGCAATTGGTACTCGGCCTTGAGAACGCCGGCGGCCCGGAAGCCCGGATCGATCTGCTGGAGCCGCCAGAAGCTCTTGATGAGGAGGGCCGCACCGATCACGAGCATGACGGCAAGGGCCACTTCGGCGACGACGAGACCCGACCGCAGGCTCGATCGTGCGCGCCCCGCCATGGCGTGGCCCGTTTCGCTGCGCAGCACACCCTGCACGTCGGCACGGGCCGCCTGAAGCGAGGGAATCAGGCCGAATGCGAGGCCCGCGACGACCGACACGCCCAGCGTGACCGCGAGCACGCGCAGATCCACGGCAGCCTCGGCAATCCGGGGAATGTCGGCCGGCGCGAGCGCGACGAGCGCGCGCACGCCGAAGAACGCGAGGCCGACCCCGACGATTGCAGCGGCGGCGGCGAGCAGCAGTCCTTCGACGGCGAACTGCCGGAGCAGCCGCAATCGGCTGGCGCCGAGTGCCGTGCGCACCGCGATCTCGCGGCGGCGCGCGCTGCCGCGCGCGAGCAGCAGGTTGGCGACGTTGACGCACGCGACGAGCAGGACGAGGCCGACCGCGGACAACAGCACGACGAGCGCCGGCCTGACCGGACCGAAGACGACCGACGCGAGGGGCTCGACGAACACGCCGCGTGCCGCGTTCTCGGGGAACTGCCGCTCGAGCTCCGCGGCAATCGCGGCCAGTTCCTCCTGGACCGCCGCGGCGGCCGCGCGGGTGCGGGCGAGCATGAAGAGCGGGTGGGTCGTTCGCGGCCACGACTGAGGCGTCTGCTGGAGCGGCAGCCAGAGGTCGACGCCGGCACGCGCGCCGCGGTCGGCGAACGATCGCGAGTAATCGGCCGCGCTCAACAGCTGGTACACGCCGAAATCAGCGCCCGGCGGCATGATCCCGATGATGGTGTAGGCCCGATCGTCGAGCGCGATCGTGCGGCCCACGGCCGCGGGGTCGCGATCGAGCGCGCGGCGCCAGAAGGCGTCGCTCAGAATGACGTGGGCGGGGCCGCCGGCGCGCGTGTCTTCGTGGCCGAACGTGCGGCCCGCGCTCGGGTGCATGCCGATGAGCGGCAGGAAATCCTCGGTGACCTCGAGCACCTGGAGCCGGGCCGGCTCGCCGCGGTCGGGCGAGTAGTTGACCTCGCCACCGGCGACGGCAGCCAGGCGCTCGATGCGCTGCGCCCGGCGCTGGTAGTCGAGGAAGTCGGGTAGCGACCCCGGCTCGCGCGTGGTGCCCGTTGCGCGATCGGTCTCCCAGACGACCGCGAGCCGCGACAACTCGGGAAACGGTGCCGCTCGCAACAGCACGGTGTCCACGACGCTGAAGATCGCGGTGTTGGCGCCGATCCCCAAGGCCAGCGTGATCAGCGCGACGAGCGCGAACGTCGGGTGGCTGGCGAGCATCCGGAGGGCGTAACGGAGATCCTGTCGAAGCATCGGCGCTCCAGTGCTGAATTTCTAGCACACTTGGACGGCGGCCAGCGACGAATCGTTCACGGCGCTTCGATCTCGGCGGGGCTGAAGAGCCCAGCCCTCCTGGTGATCGTGAATCGTCTTTACCGGCGGCCCGGCCGTCCCTCCGCAGGAGGGCGGGGCTTCAGCCCCACCAACAAGGTCCCCAACGACCAACGAACGATGGTAGCCTCCGCGTTGCGTGTCTCGCCGATTCCGGTGTCTCCGATCCGCGCTCACGCTCGTGCTGGCCATCTGCGACGTCGTCTCCTGCCATCGCGCAAGAGACGCGCAGTGAGCGCATCGCAGCTCAAGAAGCGGAACGCGCGAAGACGGTGACGCCCCCCGTCGTCACGCGAGCCGAGCGCATCGCGGCCTTCTTTGATGGCCCGGCCGTTTCGGGTTTCATCCCGGCGTTCGGCAATCTCATCGAAGGCGCCGGTTTCAACCTGGGCGGCGTCGCCTACCGCCGCTTCTTCGCTGACGCGGCATCCTGGACCGTGGAGGGCACCTACTCCGTGCGGAACTTCTTCACGGTCGCAGGCGCCACGCATTTTCCGGGCCTGGCGCGCGGGCGCCTCAACCTCGACCTGAGCGCCGCGATGAAACAGGGACCGACCGTCAGGTTCTACGGCATCGGTCCCGATTCACTCGAGGAAGACCGCAGCTTCCATTTCGAACGTCGACTCGAGGCTGGCGCGGAGGCTAGCTACCGTCCGCTACGGCTCGCCATCTTCGGTGTGGGGGCAGGATTCGAGGGGAGGGACACGGATCCGGCGAGCGACCCTCAATCTATCGAGAGGGTGTTCACGCCAGCGGAAGCGCCAGGTCTGAATGCCGACGTCAACTACGGCCACGCGTTTGCCTCGGCGGGACTGGACTGGCGAAACGCCGCAGGCTACGCGGACCGCGGGGGACTGGCCGAGGTCGCCGTCCACACCTTCCGGGATCCTGATGGACGCTACTCCTTCAATCGCGTGGACACCGACCTCGTCCAGCACATCCCGATTCTGCGCGCCAACTGGATCATCAGCCTTCGCGGCCGGCTGTCGACCGTCGAGCCGCTCGACGGGACAGGACGTCCCGTATTTCATGCTCCCGCGAAGCGGCGGGAGCCGCTCCGTTCGCGGCTATTCGAGCACCCGGTTTCGCGATCGCAGCATGGCCGTCGCCACGGCTGAATACCGCTGGACACCGGGCGAACCGTTCGAGATGGCCGTGTTCTACGACCTGGGCGTCGTCGCGCCGACCGTCGGTGGCTTGCGGCTGGACACCCGGCACGACTCCTGGGGCTTCGGTGCCCGCTTCCATTCACCGTCTCAGACGGTGCTTCGCCTCGAGCTGGCGTTCGGTAAGGAAGGACCGCACGCCATCTTCTCCTTTTCACCGGCATTCTGAGCATGCCTTCACGACCGGGACGTCAACTCGCTCTCGTCATCGTCATCGCGGCCGCTCTCGAGCATGCCCGCACCGGTGGTCAGTCGGCGAAGTTCCTGGCTGACGACCCGCTCGTCCGCGTGCCCGAGGGCCAGGACGCGTCGCGCGTCCAGGCCGATGACATTGGACTCACGTACGACTTCCTGTTGCAGTCGTTTGGCAAGCCCGGCGATCGCCGCGCGACGCCGGCGCTCAACGTCAACACCGTCGACGAAGTCCCCGACTCGAGCTGGTTCACCAATCGAATCGTCGCGCGGCCTCTGTCGCCGGCCGAGGTCGGGCGCGGACCCGATTGGACGGACGGGCCGCCTGCGGGCCGGTGGACGATCGTGGCCAGCAAGACGGAGGGCGTCACGCCCGGATTCACGGTCCGCGACGAGGCGGGCGACCTGTGGTTCATCAAGTTCGATCCGCCGGGATATTCCGAGCTCGCGACCGGGGCGGAGGTGGTCTCGACGAAGCTCTTTCATGCGCTGGGCTACTTCGTGCCCGAGAACAACGTCGCCCTCATGCGCCGCGATCAGCTCGTGGTCGATGCGAAGTCGGAGCTGCGCATCGCGGGCGGGCGGCGCCGGCCGATGCGGTCGAGCGACATCGACGCCCTGCTCGCCGCTGCGGCACGACTGCCGGACGGCTCGTATCGCGTGCTCGCGAGCCGGGCGCTTGCCGGCAAACCCGTCGGCCCGTTCAACTACTACGGCGTCCGATTGGACGACCCGAACGATGTCATCCCGCACGAGCACCGCCGCGAGCTCAGAGGCCTGCGCGTGTTCGCCGCCTGGACGCAGCACGTGGACACCAAGGGCGGCAACTCGCTCGACACACTCGTGGACGTGGACGGGCGCATCCGCGTGCGGCACCATCTCATCGATTTGGGATCGACGCTCGGAAGCGCGGCCGTCAAGCCGCGCGACTACAACGAGGGCCACGAGTCGCTCGTCGAGCTCGACGAGCTGTGGCGCGGCATCGTGAGCTTCGGCTTCCGCGTGCCGCCATGGCGGACGATTCCCTACCACGAGACGCCGTCGGTCGGCCGCTTCGAGGGCGAGCACTTCGATCCGGATGCCTGGGTGCCGTCGATTCCGAATCCCGCCTTCCTGCGCGCGCAGCCCGACGATCTGTTCTGGGGCGCGCGGCGCGTGGCGGCCTTCACCGACGACCACATCCGGGCGGCGGTGACCGCCGCCCGCTATTCGGATCCGGCAACCGCCGAGCAGATCGCCCGTACGCTCATCGCACGACGCGATCGAATTGCGCGGCGCTGGCTGCCCATCGTCAATCCGATCGTGAATCCGTCGCTCGACCGGCAGGGCGTGCTTCGCTTCGAAAACGCGGCAGTCGCCGCGGACGTCGCCGAGGCCCCGAGCGATGGGTACCGCGCACGGTGGTATGCGTTCGACAACGCGACCGCCGAATCGCGCCTTCTCGGCAGCGGGACTGGAGGCGCGATCGAAATCCGGGCTCCGGTGTCGCTGCCGGCAGCGCCCGGTGCCTTCGTCCGCGTCGACGTGGCCGCCTCCGGTCGTGTGCCCGAGGCGTGGCGCCAGCCCGTGCGGCTCTACTTCAAGCGGGTCGCGGACGAATGGGCGTGGATCGGTCTCGAGCGGCATCCGCTGCCGCCAGCGCAATCCAGCGATTGAGCATCGTCCGGAGCGCGTCGACCTGGATCGGCTTGCTCAGATAGTCGTTCATGCCGGCGCGGAG
The DNA here is from genome assembly GCA_963840865.1 of Vicinamibacterales bacterium. GTDB lineage: Bacteria > Acidobacteriota > Vicinamibacteria > Vicinamibacterales > Vicinamibacteraceae > CAWJAP01. The sequence goes on along the minus strand of CAWJAP010000028.1, from coordinate 884,199 downwards.
GCATTTGTCGCGCTCGCCTTCGAGCGCGTGCGCAGTCATCGCGATGATGATCGGCTGCGGCGGACGCACGGTGGTGCGGATTCGCTCGGTTGCCTCGTACCCGTCGAGCTCGGGCATCTGGCAGTCCATGAGCACGAGGTCGTAGCTGCGGCGCCACGCTTCCACGGCTTCGCGGCCGTTCGAGACGATGTCCGCGACGAACCCGAGCCGCCGGAGCTGCGCGATCGCCACGCGCTGGTTGACGTGGTTGTCTTCGGCGAGCAGTACGTGGCCCCGCAGCGGCGCCTCATCTTCGATTGCAGCGGCTTCGATCGGTGTGCGGTCGATCGCCGGCGGCGCATCGACGCCCAGCACCGCCGTGAGGCATTGCAGGAGCTGTCCGTGTTTGACCGGCTTGGTCAGCGTGGCGGCGACGCCGGCGGCGCGCAGCTCCTCGTGATGATGACGTCGCTCAGTCCGTGCGCAACCGAGGACACGTGTTCGCCGCCCCCGCTCGCGTGGTGTCGGTCGACGAGAGCGGCTGTCAGGTACTCGGTGAACATGCGCTGGATTTCGGTGGGGTCGCTCGTCTTCGTCAAGGCGAGCATCAGCAGGATACGTGCCTTGATCGGCGCGAGGTCTTCCGCGGCGAGCGTGCCGGGGGGGACGCCGTTGCTCCCAAAGCCCTCGTTGGGCGCCTGGGCGGCGGCAATGCGGCCACTGCCCGTCCTCGTCGCCCGCACGACGATGACCTTCCGGTCGAGCGCGTAGCGGACGGCCTCGCTCTGCGTGCCGCTCAAGGCGCCGGCAGCCGTCGCGAGTACCACGCCGCGAGCGCCGGCATCGACCGCCGCGCGCACGAGATCGCCGGGGGCCCCCTGATACGTCAAGAGCACGTCCACGCGCGGCAGCTCGGGGATCGACGTGGCGTCGAACTCGCTCTTCGACGTGTGACGCTTTTCCGCGCTGCGCGCGTAGACGATGCGGTCGCTGTCGACGACGCCGAGCGCGCCGTAGGGACGCGTCTGAAACGTCTGCACGCGCTGCGCGTCGGTCTTCACGACGTCGCGCGCCGAATGGATCTCGTCGTTCAGCACGACCAGCGCCCCGCGCCCGCGTGACTGCGGATCGGCGGCGACCCGGCACGCGGCCAGCAGGTTGGCCGTCCCGTCGAAGCCCGGTGCTTCGGGCCGCCGCATCGATCCCACGATGACCAGCGGCCGCTCGGTTCGGACGGTGAGGTGAAGGAAATAGGCGAGCTCCTCGAGCGTGTCCGTGCCCGAGGTGACGACGAGACCGGTCAACTCCGGGTCGGTCCGCAGAATCTCCTCGAGGCGCCGCGCGAGGCCCAACCACTGCGCGAGCGTGAGGTCGCCACTCGCGACATTGGCGAACTGTTCGGTCTCGACCCGCGCGTACTGCCGAATCTGCGGCACGAGCCCTACGAGCTCCTCGGCCGACAATCGTCCGCCCGACCGATTGGCGATCGTGCCGCCCGTGGCGACGATGCGCACGCGCGCGGTCTTCGCGCTTTGCGACACCGGCGCGGGAGTTTGCGTGGGTGCCTGCGCGGAGAGTGCGTGCGCGCCGCTCGTCAGGAGCGCGAGGACAGCGAGCCAGATGGAACAGGCCTTCAGGCCCGTCAGGCCCGCTTGAAGACAGGGCTGACTCGACTCCGCTCTTCGAGCTCCGTCGCGGGCGCGCCGAAGCGCTTCGCGCGAAGGCGGAAGCCCTGTGCCACCTGAGCGGGCCGTGCCAACGGATAACTCCGGAACAAGTCCGAGCGTGGCCGGGCAGCCGCGCCACGCGCGGCGCGTCATGTCGCGGTCGCGCTGCGGTGTGCGAGTGACAGCCATGCGGTGAGCCGGCTCACCGCTTCGTCGGGCGTCGCGTCGTAGAACGGCATGAGCGCGGTCGGACCACCATAAGCGTTGAGAACCTGTGCGCGCCACCGCTCCGAGCCGAGTTGCATGACCTCGATTCGGTAGTCGCGACCGTTGACCTGTTGCACGAAGCGTCGAGGGGTGATCGTCAAGGCAGCCTGCATTCATGCGAGAACGAAGTCGGTATTCTAGCCATCCGACCGGGGTGATCAAGCGAACAAACAGACGAAGCCGCGTCCACATCGGCGATACGTGCGAATCGTCGCGCACCGCCTGCCGGATCTTTTTTTTCATGCACGCCGCGTCAACAGCGCTTCCACCGATCGTCCACATCTTTTCCACAGATCCCCGGCCGCACGTGCGATGCGCGAGTCCAACCCTGCAGCGTGCACGGCGCCGCGATCGAACACCGAGGAGCCGTCGTCGCCAACTGGCCTGGTCTCGACCGCCCCGCCCGAGTGTAATCTTTCGGAGGTGCGTATCCGCGTGCAGCTCGTCGTGGTCGTTCTTGCCGGCCTTGCGGCGCTCGAATCGCCGGCCCTCGGCTTGGCGCAGGGCCTGCCCGAGGCGCCCGGCCGATCGGCGACCAACGTGGCGGAGCTGGCGATCTACCAGTTGTTCCTGGCCGACGGCGCGAGCATCGCGACGCTCGGCGAGTTCGCCCGGGTGGGCGATCGAGTGGTCTTCACGCTCCCGCTGGGCCCGGCGCGCGACGTCCTGAGCAGCCTGCCAGCCGAACGCGTCGACTGGGAGCGGACCAACCGCTATACCGAGGGCGTGCGCGCAGCCCGGTATGCGGCGACTCGCGGCGAGGCCGACTTCGCCGCGATGAGCACCATGGTGGCGCGGACGCTGAGCGACATCGCCATCACGCCGGGCGCGGCCGCTCAGCTCGAGCTGGCCGAGCGCGCGCGGCGCACGCTCGCCGACTGGCCGCGGCAGCATCACAACTATCGCGCCGACGAAGTGCGGCAGACGGTCTCGCTCCTCGACGAGGTGATCGCAGGATTACGCGCCGCAACCGGCCGCACGAGCTTCGACGTGAGCTTCGTGGCGAACACGCTCCCGGCAGTGGTCGAGCCGCTGCGTCCGAAGCCGAGCCTGCAGGAGTCGATCGAACAAGCGCTGCGCCTCACCGAGCTCGCCGGCAGCGCCGCCGAGCGGACGACGATGCTGAAGAGTGTCGAGGCTGCGCTCGCCGATGGCGGAGCAGCGCTGCCGCCCACATGGGTGTCGGCCACCCGCGCTAGAGCCTTGGCGGCTCTCGCGGTCGAGCGGAAAGTCGACCGTAGCTATGCGGCGCTCGCCGCCCGCACCTTGAAGACGATCGTTCAATCCACCCGCGCCGGCGACGTGCGCCGGTTGGTCGATGCCCGCGCTCGTCTCGTCGAGCGCGATCGCGCGCTCGGTGGCCGACGGCCGGACCAGATTCAGTCGCTGCTCGACACGATCGACGAGAAGCTCGACGCCGCCAGACGGGTGAGGCTCGCGCGCGACCGCTACGCCGCGCGCCTTCCGACGCTGCGCGCGTTCCGCGAGGAGGTCGCGCCGATCGTGGCCGTGCTCACCGGCGGCCGCCGTGTGCTCGCCGATATCAAGGCGCTTGCGGGCCCGACCTCGGGCCGGCTGTCGAGATTCATCGGGGCACTCGAGGGACGCACGACCGCATTGCGCCGCCTGCCGGTTCCCGAAGAGGCACGAGGAGCACACGCGTCGCTGACGAGCGCCGTCAACCTGGCCGACACGGCGGCCCGATACCGCCAGCGCGCGATTGCCCGCAACGACATGAAGCTCGCGTGGGATGCCTCGGCGGCCGCGGCCGGCGCGCTCCTCCTTCTTCAGCGTGCGGAAGCGGATCTCGCCAAGCTGCTGGAGCAACCGTGATTAGTTCATTCTTGATTCGTCATTCGTCATTCGTCATTCGTCATTCGTCGTTCGTAACTGGTACCTGCCCGCTTTGATCACACCCCGTCAGACCCGACTGGTTCGGGTGCCCGACCTCCAGCAGTTCCAGCACGCGACCGCGCTGCTCGCGCTGGGCCGCGATCCGGATCGTATCCGCGAGACAGCCGTTCTCGTTCCGACCGCGGGCGCCGCCGAAGAGTTTCGCCATACGCTCGAGGATCTCGCGATTGTCGAAGGGTGGAGGCCGTCACCCGGAGATCTCGACCGGCTCGGTGTGGCCTGGCCATTTGCGGCGGAAGGCGAGGGCCCCCTCGCGTTCGTGCTTCCACACCTGGTGACCCGCGCCGGTCTCTACGAATTGCTGGGTGAACGGCTCGCGGAGCCGTGCCGGTCCGCCGGCCCGATCGAGCGCGAAGTGTTGATGCAGGACGCGGCGCGTCGTGCCGCCGAAGCGGGCTCGCCGCCGCCCTTTGCGGTGAGGCCCGCGCTGGTTGCCGAGATGTTGGCGTTCGTCGACGCGCTGGGCCGCAACCGGCGTACGATCGAGGATTTCGAGCGGCTCGTCGGCGGTCCGCTGGAGGCTGGCGCGTCGATCGATCGCGGTGCGCGGCGCCTGTTGCAACAAACGGTGTTCCTGGCAGCCGCGTTCCGCGAGTACAACGATGCGCTCGAGCGAGCCGGACTGCTCGACGAGGCGGAACTGCGCGAGCGGCTGCTCATCGAAGCGCCCGGGCGTCCGTTGCGGCACCTGGTCGTGACCGTTCCCGACAGTTCGGCGTCACCGCACGGCCTGTGGCCCGCCGACTACGACCTGCTCACGCGCGTCGACGGGCTGGCATCGATCGACGTGGTGGCGACCGAGGCGACGCTCGGGGCGGGATACCTGCCGAGGCTGCTCGATGCGCTCCCGGAGATCGAGGTCGTATCGCTTGGCGGCGGATCGACGCGGGCTCCGCAACTCCTCATTCCTGAAGGCCGCCAGGGCGCCCTCTTCGTCAGCCGCGACCGCGAAGACGAGCTCGCGGATTTCGCCACGCGGCTGTCCGCGCGTCCGCTGACGGCGGGCTCGCGTGCCGCCGTCGTTTATCAGCGGCCGCTGCCGTACCTCGCCCTTGCACGTCAGGTCTTCGGCGCGGCCGGGGTGACCTGGCAGGCACTCGACGCCCGTCCGCTCGGTTCCGAGCCCTACGCCGCGGCCATCGATCTGGTGCTGACCTTCGTCACGACCGCCTGCTCACGCAGCGCGGGCATCGCGTTGCTGCGTGCGCCCCAATTCCGGATCCGGAGCGATGGAACCGAGCCCACGCGCGAGTCGATCGCTGCCGCCGATCGGGCGCTCGCCGAAGCCTTCTTCCTCGGAGGGCGCGATGGACTCCAGGAGCTCCACGACCGATGGGCGGGCGAGGCCGCCCTCGACGACTCCGCAACCGGACGTCGTGCAGAGCCACGCGCCGGCCACGCGCGCCGCACGCGTCAGACGGCGTTGCCGGCGATGGCGGCGCTGCTCGACGCCGCTGCCCGGCTCGCGCCGCTCGAAGAGATCGCGGCACCTTCCGCCCATCTGGCGGTGCTGGGCGCGTTCCTGCGCGAGATCGATCGCGAGCCTGGCGACGCCAATCTCGGCGAGCGCCACGCCCGCGGACGCGCAGCCGTTCTCGGGATCGTCGACGAGCTCCGGCGCGCCTGCCTGAGCCACGGCGACAGCCCGCGGCCCTTCGCGGACCTCGCCGTGCTCCTGCGCGGGCTCATCGAGGAGCACACGTTCAATCCACGCGTCGGGCCAGGTGTCGTCGCGCTCGTGGACGCGAGCGCGGCGCCCTATGGGCGCTACCAGGACGTGACGCTCGTCGGCCTGACCGAATCGGAGTGGCCGGAGGCGACGGCACGGTCGATCTTCTATCCCGTGGGACTGCTGCGCGGCCTGGGGTGGCCCTCGGAGACCGATCGCCGGGCCGCCGCTCGGGCAGCCTTCGACGATCTCGTGAGGCTCGCGACCCGCGCGGTCACGCTCTCCACCTTCCTCCTCGAAGACGATGCCATCGTCCGTCCGTCGGCGTTCGTCGAGGACGTGCCCCGCACGGGTCTCACGACGTGCATCGTGGCGGCGGCTGACGTTGCGGGCGCCCCGCCTCTCGCGCTCGAGCCTCCGCCGGCGGCGCAGCGCGCCGGACTCGATGCCTGGCGGTCGATTCGGGCCGCTCGTGCGCCGATCGATCCGTTGGCTCCGGTTGGCTCGCTCGCAGCAGCGGCCTATGCCGTGACGTCGCTCGATCGCTATCGCGAATGCCCGTTCAAGTACTTCGCCGCTCAGGTGCTGCGCCTCGACGAAGAGCGCGAGGACCATCCGGGACTGTCGCCACAGGAGCGGGGGGCGTTCGTGCACGACGTCTTCCATGCGTTCTTCGCGCGCTGGGGGGCGGCGGGCCGGGGCACCATCGAGCTCGCGTCGTTCGAGGATGCCAGGCGGCTCTTTGCCGAGGTCGTGGACGAATGGCTCGAGGCGCTGCCCGAATCCGAGCGTCCGCTCGAGCGGGCGCGACTGATCGGGTCGGCCGCGGGATCGGGCATCGGGGAGCGGGTGTTCAGGTTCGAAGCGGCACGACCGCTGCCGATCGTGGAGCGCCTGCTGGAAGTGTCGGTGTCGGGCGATCACGCGATCGCCGACGGCCAGCGGACTCGGCGCGTCCGCCTGCGCGGCACGGCCGACCGCGTGGACCTGATCGCCGACGGCACCATGCGTCTCGTCGACTACAAGACCGGCAAGGCAAGCGCCGCCAGGAAGTCGCTGCAAGTGCCGGTCTACGCCATTTGCGCGGAGCAGCACCTGAAGGGGCACAAGGGTCGCGCCTGGCGCGTTGCTGAGGCAGGCTATCTCGCATTCGGCCGCGAAGAGCCGTACGCATCGGTCCTCACCGAGGACAACCGCGACACCGTGCTTCCGTCGGCCGCCTCGGCGCTCATCGATGCGGTCGACGCCATCGAGCGGGGCGCTTTTCCGGTGGCTCCCGAAGAACCACACCTGTGTACGTTCTGCGGCTTCGCTGCGGTGTGCCGCAAAGACTATGTGGAGGATGAGTGAGAAGTGACCAGTGACCAGTGACCAGTTACCAGCTACCAATTACCAGCTACCAGTGACGAACTGCCCCGGCCAATTATCAGCGGCCAGCGACTGCCTGGTAGGGAACGACGATGGCCGAAGACTGAACCGAGACCGAAGACAACTGACAGATCGCAGAACATGTACCTCGTAACTGGTAACTGGTAACTGGTAACTGTTTCTAATGCCCTCCGACCTCGCCATCGACCGTGATCGTGCCGCGCGCGCCTACGCGGTCGATCCGCGTCACAACGTCGTGCTCGAAGCGTCCGCGGGAACGGGCAAGACGTCGGTGCTCGTGCAGCGTTATCTGAACCTGCTGTCTGCCGGCGTCGACCCCGCCAACATCCTGGCGATGACGTTCACGCGCAAGGCGGCGGCCGAGATGCGCGATCGCATCATCGACGCCTTGCGGCAGGGGGCGGAGCAGAGTGACCACGGCCGCGCCATGTGGCTCGCGCTGCGCGACCGAATCGGCGAGGTGGCCATCAGCACGATCGACGCCTTCTGCTTCTCGCTGTTGCGCGAGTTCCCGCTCGAGGCCGGGCTCGATCCCGGGTTCCGCATTGCCGACGAGACCGAGACGGCGCGGCTCGTCGACGCGGCGCTCGACGAGTCGCTGCGCCTCGCGCGTGGGCTCGCCCGCAACGATGAAGAGGTGGCGCTCGTCCTGGCTCGGCTCGCGCCGCAGAGACTGCGAGAGGCGCTGGCGCACCTGCTCGACCGCCGCCTCGTCGTGCCCGCCGCGCTGCAGCGCTACGTGCGTGGGGCGCCCGCCGGCCTCGACATCGAATCGGGCGACACGGGAAGCCGCCGTCCGGCTGCGCGACGCCGTGCGTTCGGTGACTGGCGGGTTGGCGGCGTTCCTCGCCGACGGCCCGAACCGCGATGCCCGCTTCGCGGTCGTCGCGGCCGATCTCCGCGCACTGGACCGCGATGAGGTGGCCGGGCCCGAGATGCTGTGCGCGATCGCCGACTCGGTGCGGGGGTACTTTCTGACCCAGGAAGGCCAGCCGCGAAGCCGGCCGCATGGCTACCGTGCGGAGGATGCATCGTCGCTCGCGGGCTGGCGGCGCCACGGCAGGGCACTCGCAGACGCCGCGCCGCGGGTGCGCGACGCCCTCGCAGCGTGGGCGCGCGACGTGAACGTCCTGCTCGCCCGCGGCGTGAGCCGGCTTTTCGCGGTCACGGTGGATCGCTACCGGCGCATCCTGGCCGAGCACGACGTCGTCGACTTTCCCGAGCTGGTCGCACGTGCCGTCGAGCTCCTGCGGCAGATGGACGAGTTCTCGCAGAGCCGCTACCGTCTCGAGGCGCGCTACCACCACGTGCTGGTCGACGAGTTCCAGGACACCAGCCGCCTGCAGTGGGATCTCGTCGCGCTCCTGGTCGAGTCCTGGGGCGAAGGCGCGGGTCTCGCTCACGAGGCGCCGCTTCCGCCGAGCCTCTTCATCGTTGGCGATCGCAAACAATCGATCTACCGGTTTCGCGACGCCGACGTCACGCTCCTCGACGAGGCCGCCCGGCGTCTGGCCGGTCTCAGACCAGACGGGAACGCGCGGCGTTACATCTCGCGCAGCTTCCGTGCGCGGCCGGAACTGCTGTCATTCGTGAACGACGTGTGCCGCGAGGTCGCCGCGCCGTCGAGCCGCGCCGACGCGTTCACCTACACGGAGACCGATCGCTTCCCGGTCGAGCCCTCGCCCGCGATCGAGCCGTCGCCGCTGGCGCTGGTGGTCGGCGACGATGTCGAGTCGGTTGCCGGCCGCGTCGCCGCGGAGATCTCGCGCGTGCTCGGATCGGTGGTGGTGCGCGATCGCGAGACGGGCGTCCGGCGCGCGGCCAGGCCGGGCGACATCGCGATTCTCTTTCGCTCGCGCGATTCGCACCGCGAGTTCGAGCGCGCGCTCGAACGCGAACGCATTCCCACCTACGTCTACAAGGGTCTCGGGTTCTTCGACTCCGACGAGGTCAAGGACCTCGTGGCGCTCGTACGGTTCCTGGCAGCGCCGCACTCGAATCTGCGCGCGGCCGCGCTGATGCGATCGAGGCTCGTCTGGCTGTCGGACGCGGCACTCACGCGGCTGGCGCCGGATTTGTCAGCGGCGCTGGTCGGAGCCGAGGCACCGCCCGCGCGCGACCGCCTCGCCGCCGACGATCGGCGCGTGCTCGATCTCGCGCGCGCCTCGATCTCGGAGTGGCTGGCCTGCGTCGATCGCGTCGCTCCCGCGGAGGCAATCGACCGCGTCCTCGCGTCGACGGGGTATGCGCTCGAGCTCTCGGGGCCGCGCGCCCGTCAGGCGCGCGAGAACGTGAAGAAGTTCCGCGCCCTCGTCCGCCGCATCGAGAACCGCGGCTACGCGACGCTCGACCGGATCGCCGCCCACATCGATCGCCTGGCGGTGGGCGACGAAGCAAACGCCGTGCTCGAGGCCGTCGACGCCGTCAGCCTGATGACCGTTCACGCGTCGAAGGGCCTCGAATTCCCGATCGTCTTCGTGGTGAATCTCGCGCGGGGCGTCGCACAGCGCCGCCGGCCCATCCGCGTGCGCATGGATGCCGCCGCCGACGAGGCGTCGGTCTCGGTCGATGCCTTTCTGTCGGACGCCGACTCGCTCGAGCCCACGCTCGAACGCGAGGAGACCAAACGCCTGCTCTACGTCGGCCTGACACGCGCGCGCGATGTCCTGTATCTCTCCACGATTCTCAAAGAGGCTGCGTGCAGGCCCGGGCCGGGCAGTCTGGGAAGCGTCTTGCCGGCATCGATCCATGCGCTGCTGGCGTCGGCGGGAACGTCGGCCGACGGTACCCAACTCGTCTGGCAGGGGACCGACGCGGCGCACCGCTGGCGCGTCGCGCGGCCCGAGGTTCGCGCCGAGCCCCGGATCGACCCGCCGGCGAAACCTCCCAACGCCGATCGGCTGTCCGTCAATCGCGCGGCGCAACCCGCGCTGCCGTTCGATGCCGACGAGGAGCACTCACTCGACGACGTGAACGCGACGATGCCACCTGCGCGCATCGCGCTCACGAAAGCGCTGCGCAAGCCGCTCGACCAGAGTGGCGACGCGGCGGCCGCGAGTCTCCTCGAGCCGATCCCAGTCGAGGAGCATCCGGACGGCCGGATCGTCGGACGGGTGGTTCACCGCCTGATGCGCCGCTTCCGTCCGGGTTCGCGTGTCGAGGCGTACCCGCTCGATGCTGCTGCGCGGACGTTGCTGACAGCGGACGAGCGCGCCGGTTTGCGGGACGAGACCAACGTCGTCGAACGCGCCACTGCGCTGTACCGGCGTCTTGCGCTGCGACGCGATGTGATCGACTTGTTTCGCGACGCCGACGTCGACTTCGAGGTGCCGTTTTCACTGCGCGATGGCGCGGATGTGCTGCGCGGGACCATCGATTGCCTGGTGCGCCGCCCGGACGGGGGGATCGTCGTGATCGAAATCAAGACAGGTCCACAGCGTCCGGAGCACATTTTGCAGCTGGACACGTACGTCCGCGCGGTTCGCGCCCTGGAGACCGGGCGCCATGCAACCGGCGTTCTCCTCCATCCGTAGATCAAATCAGTTGGGCAGTTCGCGTTCGTGGAAACGGCAACCGACGTTGACCTAGTAAGGACAGCGGTTGCACCCCGGCCGCCGGCGCCGATTTAGTGAGCGAGGCGTGATGGACGTGACCGGAATGCGACTCAGGCGTCAGGACGATATCCAGCCATGAGAAGTGGCAGGCAACCTTGTGTGGAGTTGAATTTGCATAGTTACTGGCGGGACGCGCCGAGCACCGCCGGGATCGGGCGCGACGCCGCGGGAACCACGGAAGACCGGGGGCCCGCAAGGAACCAGGGAGCCTGAGCCAAGGGAGAACCGCCATGATGACCGCGGCAGCAGTACCCGCAAGACGGACGAGGCCCACGACAGCCTTCGAGTTCGAAGCGCTCGAGGGACTGCCGTGCGGCTGCGTGGCCGTGGCCTACCGCGCACGGCTCTGGGACGTGACGCTCATCTCCCTCGAAGCGAAGGGTCCCCACTGCGTGTTTACTGGCCATCGCGCCGGACAGGTGATCCATTTTGGTGAACCTGCCGAGCTCGACGATTCGGAAGAATAGATCCGAGCGCCTGTCACCACCCGTACGTCTCGACCCTGTTCATAAACCCTGCACTCGCGCGACGCCGCACGGCCATTCGTGCTGTCGAGCGCCAGGGCGTGCTCTGTCTCAAACGCGCTGCCTCGTGTCTCATCGCGCGACATGCAGCGCCTGCTGCTTCGATTTTGCGCGACTTTAGTGCGCAAACCTGATTGCGTGGATCGGGACCATCCCATACAATCAGCCGAACTTCGCCGCACTTTCGGCGGGGCCAGCTGACGGCTGGAGACCGTCCCGGATGTCACTGACCTGCCCGAACTGTGGGAACGAAAAGAGCTTTCAGGTGAAAACGCTGCAGGTTCACGTGCTGCGTCTCGAGGATGCGCGGGTCGATGTCCAGGACGAGGACCGGCCGAAAATCGTCGAGGTCCTGTGTGACGAGTGCGAAACGGCGCTCAACTTCGAGCAGGTGGATCGACCGCTGCGCCGTGAGATTCTGCTGACGCTCGGCGCGAGTTGACGGCGCGCCGCGATCGGCGCGGCCGCGGGCTCACTCCGCCGCCACCTTCTCCTCGTCGTCCACTTCCTCGAAGTAGTCGCACTCCGGACAGCGCCACTCGCGGCTGACGCGTCGAACGATCTGGGTCGTTCCCGGGATCTTCTCCTCGCGGCCGGAGGTGAAGACGCGCATCAGCTCCGTGCACATCGGGCACTCTTTGGTCATGGCGGGTGAGTCCGGGCCGATACTCCGATCGGGGCGGCGCCGCCGGCCTCCGACTTGCTCCGCCCGGATCGGATCATCGGCCCGATGGCTCTCCGGCTTGAGCGCGACGACCTGATGTCGGGTGTTTCGCGTCTTGACAAGGCATCAGGGCGTTTCTATCGTAGGCCCCCAAGGGATTTCGACAGCGCACGCATGCCTCACGACCTCGAGCGACTCGGCCACGACGCGGCGTATCCCGCCGACGCGGCGCGAGCCTGCTTTGCCGATGAAGCGGCCATCGACTTTCCGTCGCTCGCCGGGGCCGTCGCACGCATGCGCGAGGGGTTCGCGCGCACCGCAAGCGTGGAGCGGACCCTCGAAGTGCACGTGCGGCTCTCGCACGCCGAGGCCATTCGCGGCCGCGAGGTCGTCGTCACCATTCCCATGCGGCGGACGTGCGCCGGGTGCGGCGGCCGAGGCGAGACCTGGAGCGAGCCGTGCGGCGCCTGTGGCGGCGCCGGCGACGCGCTCGAAGAGCGCACCCTTCCCGTCACCGTGCCGCCCGGCGTTCGTGACGGCGCGCGCCTGCGGGTCACGCTCGGAGCGCGCCGATCGCTCGAGACCGAGCTCCTGCTGAGGATCACCGTCGGCTGATCACGCGAGCGGTGAACCGGCACGTCGATCTCCTGGCGCTCCTCTTCATCGTGTCTGGCGCGCTCGCGGCGTCCGCGGGCCTCTCGCTGTTTCCACTCGCCGTTGCGGCCGCGGTGCTCGGCGCCGATACCGACGAGGTTCCAGCGTTACCCGCGCAGGTCGCCACGGCGCTCTTTTCCGGATTCGGCGTCGCCCTCCTCGTCATCGCGGGACTCAACGTGCTGATCGGCCGGGGCCTCAAGCGGCGGCGGCCCTGGGCGCGGATGGCCGCGCTCGTGTTGTCGGCCGTGGACCTGTTCGTGCCTCCCTTCGGAACGGCCCTCGCCGTCTACGCGCTGTGGGTGCTGCTGCGCCAACCCGCGCGCGAGCAATTCGGCGTCCAGTGAACACACCAGTCCCACAGGCCAGCTTCAGGCGCGCAGTGGGTCTCGACGGCATGCGCTCGGGTGACGGCTGCGGGGCATGCGCACTGCTCGTGTTTGCGTTCGGCTGCGGACCGGCGGAGCCGTCGGGTCCTCTCACCGGCACGCGGTCGGCTCGTGGCATCGGCCACTCGATGAGCTTCACCCTGTCGCTGACCCAGAATGGTGACCAGATATCCGGCGTCGCCTGCGGTATGGACTCTGGCGTCGTTCTGTTTCGTGGTGCGCGCGTGTCGGGTACGCATCCACGAGTTCAGTTCGTGGTGACCGCTGACTCGACCGGGACTTGTTGCCAACTCTGGTCGGCTCGACGTTCGCGGGCCGGCAGGACGGCACCGGCGACATCGTCGGGCGATACGGAACCGTCGATCTGCGGTTCGTGCGGGAGCCGCACGATCAGTGCGCGGAGCTCGCTCGAGGCCGGTGACCGGGCCTGCACATGGGCGTCACGAACCTCGGCCGGCCCGGTATGATGGAGGCGGCTCATCCTCCACCTCCCAGGAGCGAATCATGACGAGCACCGAGAAGTCCTCGACGGGCCTCGAGCCCAACCTTGCCGCGGCGTTGAGCTACATCCTGCCCCCGATTACGGGCGTCATCTTCTTCGCGATGGAGAAGGAGAGCCGCTTCGTCAGGTATCACGCGATGCAGTCGATCCTCGTCGGATTGGCCGCACTCGCGGTCTGGATCGTCTACGGTGTACTGGTCAACATCCTGCTCTTCATTCCCATCCTCGGGTGGATCGCGATCCCAATCCTGTGGGCGGTCCTCACGTTGAGCCTGTTCGCGCTGTGGGTCTTTCTGATGGTCAAGGCCTTCCAGGGCGACCGATACAAGCTTCCGTATCTCGGCGACATCGCCGAGAAACAGTCCGAGAAGCCGGTCGGCTCCCTGTAGACTGAAGGCTGAAACACGACTTCGCTGACACGCCTTGGGCTGCGGGTGGACGTGCCTCAGCCATAGCCCAAAGGTCCTACCCCGAAACCTTCCCAGGCTCTGTAGACTACCGGGTATGTCGTCTGGTCCTCCGGCTCTCGTCTCCGAAGCCGCCGTGCTCGATGCCTTGCGGGTCGTCCAAGATCCAGATTTGCACAAGGACATCGTCGCGCTCGGCTTCGTCAAGCGGCTGCGCATCGACGGTGGCCGCGTGGCGTTTGCGATCGAGCTCACGACGCCGGCGTGCCCGGTGAAGGATCGGCTGCGCGACCAGGCCGTGACGGCGGTGCAGGGGTTACGCGGTGTGACGCAGGTCGACGTCGAGATGACGGCGAGCGTTCGTGCCGCGCGCGCGCCCGAGGCCGGTCGCCTGCCGATTCCGGGCGTCCGCAACATCATTGCCGTCGGCGCGGGCAAGGGCGGCGTTGGCAAGACCACCGTGTCGGTCAATCTCGCCATTGCGCTCGCCGGCCTCGGCGGACGGGTTGGGCTGATCGACGGAGACGTCTACGGTCCCAACGTGCCGATCATGCTCGGCGTGAAGACGAAGCTCGGGCCCGACGGCGATAAGATCGCGCCCGTCGCGAAGTACGGGCTGCATGTGGTTTCGATGGGGTTCATCGCCGACGATGACGCGCCGGTCATCTGGCGGGGCCCGATGCTGCATGGCATCGTGCAGCAGTTCTTCCGCGAGGTGCGGTGGCCGGAGCTCGATTATCTCGTCGTGGACATGCCGCCCGGCACCGGCGATGTGGCGCTCAGTCTGAGCCAGACGGTGCCCGTCTCCGGCGCCGTGGTCGTCACCACGCCGCAGACCGTGTCGCTGGCCGACACGCGGCGCGCGATTTTCATGTATCGAAAGCTCGGGATTCCGACGCTCGGGCTGGTCGAGAACATGAGCCACTTCGTGTGTCCCGGCTGCCAGCGCGAGAACGATCTGTTCGGCAAGGGCGGCGGCGAGCGCCTGGCGGGGGAGCTCGAGGTGCCATTTCTCGGCCGCATTCCGCTGTACGAGCCGGTTCGGGTCGGCGGAGATCGCGGCGTGCCGATCGTGATTGCCGAGCCCGAATCGCCCGCGGCGCGGGCCCTGCGTTCGGTCGCGGAACAGACCGCGGCGCAGGTCTCGATTGCCAGCTACAAGCGCTCCATTCCCCTGACACCGGTCGGCTGAGCCGCGTGGCCCAGTGCCACCGGCCGCGCCCTCTACGTTTTCGTGCCCGGGGCATTGGACCTCGGGTGGATCCCGGCTGCCACGGATCGATCGGATGAATCGAATGGTTGAGAACGAGGTCTCCGTGGAAATCGCGTACCGCAAGGTCACGCTCGACAACGGGCTCGACGTCATCCTGCACGAGGACCACGACCTGCCGATTGTCGCGGTGAATCTGTGGTACCACGTCGGATCGAAGAACGAGCGGCCCGGACGCACCGGCTTCGCGCACCTCTTCGAGCATCTGATGTTCGAAGGCTCCGCGCATCACGACAAAGGGTTCTTCCCGCCCCTTCAGGAAGCGGGCGCGTCGCTGAACGGATCGACGAACGCGGATCGGACGAATTACTGGGAGGTGGTCCCGACGGGCGCGCTCGAGCTCGCCCTGTGGCTCGAGTCCGATCGCATGGGGTTCCTGCTTCCGGCGCTGACGCAGGCCAAGTTCGATACGCAGCGGGAAGTCGTGCATCAACGAGCGGCGGCAGAACTACGAGAACCGGCCGTACGGGCTGGCCGGGATGGCGCTCGCCGCGGCCATCTATCCGCCCGACCATCCCTATCACTGGCCGACGATCGGCTACACGCCCGATCTGCGGGCGGCGACCGCTCGAGGACGTCCGGGCGTTCTTCACCCGTTACTACCACCCGGCGAACGCCTCGATTGCGCTGGCCGGCGACTTCGACTCGGAATCGGCGCTCGCGCTCGTCAAGCGGTACTTCGAGGAGATTGCCGACGGGCCCGCATCTCGATCCGGTCGTTCCGCCGTCCAACGCGACTCCAGGCGGCGAGATGCGCCTGGTGCTCGAGGATCGCGTCGAGTTGCCGCGGCTGTATCTCTCGTGGCGCTCGCCGGCGCTGTTCGAGCGCGGCGACGCCGAGCTCGACCTCGTCGCCGACGTGCTCGCCAACGGCAAGACGTCACGGCTCTATCGGACGCTCGTGCACGATCGGCGCATGGCGCTCGACGTCTCGGCCGCGCAGCAGTCGCGCGAGCTCGAAGGGCTTTTTCAGATTGTGGTCACGGCGGCGCCCGGGCACGATCTCGCCGCCATCGACGCTCTCATCACCGAGTGCGTCGAGGAGGTCGCGAGAGACGGACCCACGAGCGACGAGATCGTCCGCGGCCTCGCACAGGCCGAAGCGCATTTTGTCTATCGCCTCCAGACCGTTGGCGGCTTCAACGGCAAGTCGGATCAATTGAACGCCTACAACGTCATGCGATCCGACCCCGGATACTTCACCGAAGATCTGGCGCGCTATCGCCGACTGCAGCCGGCCGACATGCGAGCGGCATCCACGGTGCTCATCCCCGAGCGGCGGGTGGCCTTGAGCGTGGTGCCGACCGGGCGCGGCGAGCTGGCGCTCGCCGGATCCACGAGTGCGGTGGTGTCATGAAGGCCGATCGCTCCCGGCTGCCGGCGCTCGGACCGGATCGCTCGACATCCGGTTCCCCCGATTTCCAAACATACGCGGGCCGACGGCCTGCGCATCTGGTCGGTGGAGCACCGCGACGTGCCGGTCCTCTGCCTGACCGTGCTCTTCACGGCGGGCAGCGCCGCCGATCCGGTCACGCGGCACGGCCTGGCCGCGCTGACCGCGGACATGCTCGACGAAGGGACAGCCGATCTCGACGGGCTGGCGTTGCACGACGCCCTGGCGCGCATCGGATCGCAGCTGGACACGGAAGTCGGCGTCGACGCGGCCGACGCTGTCGATCGTCACGCTGTCGAAGTTCGCAGCCCGGGCCCTCGAGATCCTGGCGGGCGTGGCGCAGCGTCCGCGGTTCGACGAGCCGGACTTCGTCGCGCGTCCGGGACAACCGCGTGAGCCGTCTCGTTCAGTTGCGCGACGTGCCGGGTGCCGTGGCGGAACGTGTCTTTACGTGGCGGCTCTACGGCTCGCACCCGTACGGGCATACCGCACTCGGTTCGGAAGGCGCCGTCCGGGCTACGACGGTCGACGAGGTGCGGGCGTTCCATCGGGACGTGTATCTCGGTGCCCGGCCCACGCTCGTCGCCGTCGGAGACATCTCGCACGACGAGGTCGTGAAGCACGCCGATCGCGTATGGCCGCCATTTGCGGGCGCGAATCACGACGTCTCGCCGGCATCGGAGCCTGCGGCGCCGCCCTCGACCCGCTCGCGAATTGCTCTCATCGACCGTTCTGGCGCGGCGCAATCGGAGCTTCGAATCGGCCGCGTGGCCGCGGCACGCTCGACACCCGATTACCCCGCACTCACGGTGATGAACACGGCGCTCGGCGGCGCGTTCGTCAGCCGCATCAACCTGAAGCTGCGCGAAGAAAAGGCCTTCACCTACGGCGCGCGCTCAGCCTTCGACTACCGTCGCCAGCCGGGTCCCTTCGTCGTCCAGGCGAGCGTCCAGACCGATGCCACGACCGAGGCGATTGCCGACGTGCTGAAGGAGGTCGCGGCGATCGGCGGCGACCGGCCGATTACCGCCGTGGAACTGGCGCGCGCGCACGCGGCCCTGACCCGCGGCTATCCGCGCAACTTCGAGACCGCTGACCAGATCGCGCGCGCCCTGGCCCAGCTCGTGCTGCACGATCTGCCCGACGACTACTTCGACCGCTTCGTGGCGGACGTGAAGCGCGTCACCGAAGCCGACGTCCTCGACGTCGCGCGCCGGTATCTGCTGGCGCACGATATGCAGGCCGTTGTCGTCGGCGATCGCGAACGCACGGGCGATCTCGCCAGCCTCGGGCTTGGCCCGCCCGAGGCGCTGCCCGTCGCCTTCGACCCCTCAATCCCTGTCCCTGCCGCCTGATGGCCTTCCGGCCCGGCCGCGACCGCTCATACCCTCGCGAGGGCGGGCTCGGGCTGTCAGAATGGTTAACCTGTCGAGGTGCGCGGGGGTTGTATGATCCAATGCTGCGCGGGCCGGCGCGCCTCGTCGGTGAACCTGCGGCGCGCACGGCTCGTCAACTCACGTCAAGTCCTGGTAGTGCCCTGTGGGATTGGCCCGCCTCAGCATCAGCGTATTCGGCGCCGTGGCGGCCGTGGCAGCCACGCTGGCCGCAGCCACCATCTGGCTCCTCCTGACTGACCCCGTCACCGTCGCCGACGCCGTCAGGGATGGCGAAGTGTCGCCGCTCGGTACAGGCCCTGGCGGGCGCCCTGTACGACGCGATGAAGGGCCTCCTCAAGTATCTCTGACCCTCCTGGTCGTGCTGGCGGGGCTCTAAAGCCCCGCCCTCCTGGTGTCGCCAATCAATTCCCGGTGCAGGAACTTCGTCAGGACGTAGCCATCGAGCCACTTGAAGGGTGAAACGCCCGTGCTGTAGTGGCCGCATGGGAGCATGACCACCTCGTGCGGCAGCCGCAGCTCGCGGAAGTCACGAATCAGCCGCTTCGAGAGCGACACGGGAAACGTCAGGTCGTAGCGCGCATAGACCAGCAGCGTGGGTGTGCGGCGCATGCGCGGGAGGTGCGGCTGCGGGCTGATCGGCAGCCACAGGCGCCGGAGATCGTCGAGCGCGATCCGGCCCTCGAGTCCCGATCGCACGTGCTGCGTGGAGAGCCCTTCCCAGACCACGTCGGCGAAGAACGGGGACACGTGGTTGAGGGCGGCCGCTTTCACCAGCGGTTCGTGCGCGGCCGTCAGCATCGACAGACAGGAGCCCAGGCTGGTGCCGAGAATGCCGACGCGCTCGTAGCCTTGCTCGGCCAGCCACATGACGCACCGGCGCGCGTCGACGACCGCCTGGCGGCATACCTGCAGCGTGCGTCCGATGTTCGCGCTGACGATGTAGTCGGCGCGTGAGAGCTCGGGCGGCATCCGCACGTCGTGGTAGGGAAGACTGAGACGCAGCGCGCTCATCCCGAAACGCGCGAGCAGACGGCTCAGGCCGATGTGGCCCTGCGCATTCGAGTTCCACTGGGGAAGCACGACCACGGCCGCGCGCCGCTTGCCGTCGCGCGCCCGATAATATCGTGCGTGGACGATGTTGTTCTCGGCGTGCGGCGTGCGAACGGCGCTTTCGAACCGCAAAACGCCGTCCGAGGTGAGCTCCGCCGACGGCGCCGGCGTCGCTGCGTAGAACGCGTCCGTATGACGCATGAACCCGGACACCGCGCCGGCGAAGCTGCCGAGTGGATCCGCCGGCCGCTCGTCGAGGCCAATCCACTCGAAACCCCACTCGAACGGCCGGACCTGGCGATCGATCGTGGCCGCGTGAATGCGGCGCTCCCAGGCATGAAAGATCGGAGCGAACAGCATCAGGGAGAGTTCTCTGCCCGGCTATCCGCGGAGCGCGGTTTCCGTGGCCTCGGCGACCGAGAGCAGGCGATCAGTCGACGTGCCCACGAGCTGCAGCCCGATCGGCAGTCCCTCGCCTGAGACGCCGGCCGGCAGCGTAATCGCCGGATGACGTGTCAGATTGAAGAGCTGGGTCAGCCGCAGCATGATGTTGCGCACGGGCTCGTCGGCGCCCCCGACGGGAACCGTCGAGGCGCCAATCGGCGGCGCGTCGATCGCGAGTGAAGGCAGCACGAGCACATCGACGTCCGCGAGGGCCGCGTCGACTTCGGCCCGGAGCACCGTCTGGCCCGCGAGCGCCCGCACGTAGTCTTCTGCTGGAATGTAGCGGCCCATTTCGAGGCGCAGCCGTACCGGCGTCGTGTAGCCATCGGCCATTGTTTCGAGCGTTCGGGCGTGAACGGCCGCGGCCTCGGCGAGACAGAGGACCAGATAGACGGCCGGCGTGTCCGAGGCATGCGGCATCTCGACGTCACGCGTCTCGAGCCCCGCCTCTTTCAGCAATCCCAGCGCGCGATCGAAGGCCGCGCGCACATCGTCCTGCAGGCGTTCGAAGAGATAGCCTCGCGGAATGCCGGCCCTGACGCCGGAGAGATGCACTGCCTTCTCACCCGGCTCGCTCGTCCGCGCGTCGCGCCCCCTCAGGACGTCGAAGAGCAGCCGCGCATCTTCGACGGTCTTCGCGAGCGGCCCGACGTGATCGAGGTGCCGGCTGAGCGGAACGACGCCGTCGCACGAGACCTCTCCGAACGCCGGCTTCAGTCCCACGAGCCCGCACGCCGCGGCGGGAATGCGGATGGATCCCGCCCGTATCCGAGCCGACCGTCGCCAGACACATGCCCGCGACCACCGACGCCGCCGATCCGCCGCTCGACCCGCCCGGCGATCGCAAGGGATCGAGTGGATGTCGCGCCGGTCCGAACGCCGAATCCTCGCTCGTCGTTCCCAACGCGAACTCGTGCATGTTCGTCTTGCCGACGAACACGGCGCCCGCACGCCGCAGATTGGCCACGATCGCGGCGTCGCGACCCGCCACGTGACCCTCGCGCACTCGTGAAGCGGCCGTCGTCGGTTGCCCCTCGACGTCGAACAGATCCTTCAGCGAGACCGGCACGCCGTGGAATACACCGCGGTCGATGCCGGCGGCGATCTCGGCATCGGCCTGTTCGGCCTGCCGGTGCGCCAGGTCGGCGGTGACGGTGATGAACGCATTCAGGCGCGCATTTCCCGCCTCGATCCGCGCCAACGCGGCGTTGGTCAGGTCGATGGAGGAAAGCGAGCGATCGCGCAGGCGGCGAGCCGCCGCCGCGGCGGTGAGAGACGTCGTATCGAGAAGCATGCGGGCGTCGAGGGCTTCAGCGAGCCGAGCCTCCCTGCGGCCGGACCCCGGCTGTGCCCGACGTCCTCCGAGCGATCATGGCGTCGCGCTGGATCGCGGGCCGGGCCGACAGGTCGTCGTTCCAGTCGGCCGCGCGCAGGCGGGCGAGCACCAGCCGGAGCGATTCGAGCAGCGGGACGAGCGCCGGAAGACCACGGCGTTCCGCGTCGAGACGGGCATCGGCCATCCAGGCGTCGAGCGGCATCGGCAAGCCTCCCCGTAACTTACACTATGCCGGGCGCTCGTTCCGCGTTGTGGTTTCGGGGTCGGGTGCTTTTTCTCGTTTTGGCAAACCGGGGACGGCCCACCAGGGACGCGGATTGCGAGGGCGCATGCATCGACTGACGAAGATCATCGCCACGCTCGGCCCGGCGAGCTCCAGCGACCCCGTCCTCGATGCGCTGATTCAGGCCGGCACCGACATCATTCGCCTCAATTTCTCGCACGGTACGCAGGAACAGCACGCGCGGTCGGTCGCACAGGTCCGGCAGGCTGCGGGCCGGGCCGGCCGCCACGTCGCGATTCTCCAGGATCTGAGCGGACCGAAGATCCGCACCGGACGGCTGGCCGAAGGCCGGCCGGTCGAGCTCGCGCGTGGCGACCGGCTGCAGATTGTCACCGGCGACTTCGTCGGCGGGCCGGGCCGCGTCTCGACCAGCTATGCGGGCCTCGCCGCCTCGGTGCGGAAGGGCGATCGCCTGCTCCTCGACGACGGGCGCCTGGAGCTTGCCGTCGAGGGATCCGACGGCACGACCGTGGATACCCGCGTCGTCGCGGGCGGTCCGCTCGGCCAGCACAAGGGCATCAACATGCCCGACGTGAAGCTGCCGGCCTCGGCCCTCACCGCGAAGGACGTGAAGGACCTCGAGTTCGGCCTCGATCTCGGCGTCGACCTCGTGGCCCTGAGCTTCGTGCAGACGGCGAACGACCTGGCGCAGGCGCGCGAGGTGATGGCCTCGCGCGGGCAGAGCCAGACGCCGCTCATCGCCAAGATCGAGCGGCCCGCGGCGGTCGAGAACATCGACGCGATTCTGGAAGCGAGCGAGGGCGTGATGGTGGCGCGCGGCGATCTCGGGCTCGAGGTGGCCTTCGAGCGCGTGCCGCGCATCCAGAAGGAGATTACGCGGCGGGCCCGTCGGCTGGGACGAGCGGTGATCATCGCGACCCAGGTGTTCGACTCGATGCGCACCGAACCCAGACCGACCCGCGCCGAGGTGAGCGACGCCGCCAACGCCGTCGACGATGCCGTCGACGCGATCATGCTGAGCGGCGAAACCGCGGTCGGCGTCGACCCGACGCGCACGGTTCAGACGCTCGATGCCGTCATCCGGGATGCCGAGGCCATCTGCCCGTCGCTCGAAATCGAGCCGGCCCTGCAGGTGGCCGACGTGCCTCACAGTCGCGCGCTCTGCGATGCGGCGGTGACACTCGCGCAGGGAGGGCAGGCCGCCGCCATCGTGGCCGTGACGCGTGCCGGAAAGACCGCGCGCATGCTGTCGACCTTCCGGCCGTCCGTGCGGATCTACGCGGTGGCGCCTGACGATGTCGTGGCGAGACAGCTGGCGATGTGGCGCGGCGTGTTTCCGCTGGTGGCCGAGTTCGAGACGCCCGGCATCTTCATCGAGCGCCACCTGCGCACGCGAGGTTTCCTGCCCTCTGGTGCGGTTGTCGTCTTCGTCAGCGTGAACGCCGACCTCACGCGTCCCGACGCGAACTTCCTGCGGATCCGGCGCCTGGACGAGTGACGGATGGCGAATGACGAATGACGAATGACCGAACCAATTCGCCGAGGAGGTCTTCCACCCGGCACCAGGAGGGCGGAGCTTCAGCCCTGCCGACCGATCCCGCCAGCGCGCGTCCCCGACCACCAGTAGATGCCCACTCCCGCCGCCATCACCGCGACGGTCTGCAGCACCAGGTTCAACTCGTAGCTGAACACGTTCGCCGTGCCTTCGGGCGGCACGAAGGCCAGGACCACTGAGACGAGCGTCGCCGTGAATCCGGCGAGTGCCGCGCACCACCGCGCGATGGGTCCGCGCCATGCCGGAACGCGGCTCCCGTCCACTCGCTCGTTCAGGTCCGCGCCCAGCCGGATCAGCGTGACGAAGAGATACAGGTAGGGCACGAAGTAGATCACGATGGTGATGTTGACGAGGACGTCGTAGGCGTCCTGCACCGTGGTTCCCGCCTCGCCAAGCAGCGCACCGAGGAACAGGCTGCTCAGAAACACCAGCGACGACACCACGCCTTGGACGATGAGCGCGACGTGGGGCGTGCGACACCGTGCATGAAGCCGCCCCAGCGCCGGCGGCCATCGCCCGTCGAGCGCGGCCGCGTACGCGATGCGGGCCGACCCCGCCATCCAGGCGCTCGTGCGTGGCGAGCGCCGAAACCGCGAGCAGCAGCGCCGTGAGCGCGCCCAGGGCGGGGAGACCCATCCGCGCCGCAACCGTCGTGATGGCATCGGCGAAGCCACTGCGCTCGGCCAGCGCTCCGGCCGGCACGACGACGAGAATCGACGCGGTGCCGACGATGTAGATCCATGTGATCATCGCGGCCGACAACGCGATCGAGCGCGGAATCGTCCGCTCGGGGTTCTTCACCTCCTGGCTCGCGCACGCGCCGATCTCGAAGCCCGAGAAGGCAAAGCAGAACGCCGACCACAGCGCGACGGCCGGCAGCACGCGTCGGTCGGGGACGAGCGCGGCCGGCGCAAACGAGGTGGCCGATCCGTACCGCGCCAGGGCGATTCCGCCCGCGGCGACGACGAGCACGATCGGAATCCACGTGCTGACGAGGCCGAGCGTCTGCAGCGAGCGTCCAGCCTCGAAGCCGCGGACATTGAGGGCAACGAGGATCCAGATCCCGGCCAGGACGAAGGCCGTCGAGAACAGGCGATGGTCCGCCAGGCCGGGCGCGACGGCTGAAAAGAGCACCGCCACGTTGGCCGCCACGAAGAGCAGCATGGAGGGGAAGTAGAACTGATTGTTGACCCACAGGCACCAGCCGCACAGCGCGGCGTGAAACGGCCCGAAGGCGCGCTGGACCCACGCATAGATGCCACCCTGCTCGGGGTATCGTCGCGCCAGCACCGCCACGGCCAGCGCGAGCGGCAGACAGAAACAGACGCATGCGGCCAGCCACAACGTGATGGACGCCGCATCCGCCCGGGCCCCGCGCGCAATCCATCTCAGGCTGACGATGGCGACGACGTTGAGAAAGACGAGATCGCGCAGGCCGAGGACGCGCAGGAGCTCGGGTCGCGACGCCCGCTGGGCGGAGGCGTCGAGCATCACCGGCCTTGTTCGAGCAGATCCTTGAGGGCGGCCATCGACGCCGTCCAGCCGCTGGCCATGATCTCGTAGTACCGCTTCCAGCGTGCGGAGTTGCCGCCGCCCGTCTGCAGGATGCGCACGCGGGTCGTCCCGCTCTGCGCCGCGGGGGTGCAGCTGACGTGGAGCGCCATCGGCCCCACCACCTCGCTCGCCGGCGGCAGCCAGTGCACTTCGGCGACCAGGAACTCGCGCTCCGCACGGTAGTCCATCACCGTCCCGTACAGAACGCCGCCGAGGGGACCGAACTGCTCGTCGGCAAACGGCGTCGTCGGCCACTGAACCGCGTAGACGCCCAGGACGCGAGGGGTGGTGACGGAGCGCTCGACGCGCCACCAGGAGGCCAGCGCGGCCGGGTCGAAGAAGGCGGCCACCACCCGGCGGGGATCCGCGGCCATTTCCAGCGTGTGATCGACCGATGGCATGCTTTTCTTGACCCGCTCGCGCGCGGTTCCCTATACTATCGACTCAACCATGCGTGGGACGCGAATTACCACGGCCGCCTGCACTCGAAAGTCGATCAAGCGGAGCACCCGCAGTCCGGTGGGCTTGTCCGTGTCCTGACGTTCCCTTCAACGACACCGCAATACCCGCCGACGCGGCCTGACCGAGTCGGCTTCTTTTTTTTAGAGCGCCGACATCGGACAGCACGTCAGGCGGAGAAGGCACATCATGTCCGAGGTCATCGAAGTAGGCGTGGTCGGCGCGACCGGTACGGTCGGCCAGCAGTTCGCGCGGCTCCTGGACGGGCATCCCTGGTTCAAGCTCACGTGGCTCGCGGGGAGCGAGCGTTCCGAGGGCAAGCGCTATGCGGATGCGGCGCCCTGGCGGCTCGCCACCCCCATACCGGATCGCATGCGCGACATGGTCGTGCAGGCGCCCACGCCCGGCCAGGGGCCTCGCGTCATCTTCTCGGCCCTCGACGCGTCGGTGGCGACGGAGATCGAAGGCGCGCTTGCGGCCGCGGGTCACATCGTGGTCAGCAACGCGCGCAACTACCGCATGGAAGCGGACGTTCCGCTCCTCGTGCCCGAGGTGAACCCTGAGCACCTGGCACTCGTGAAGTGCCAGGCGGGGAAGCGCGGCTGGAAGGGCGCGATCGTCACCAATCCGAACTGCTCGACGGTGTTTCTCGCGATGTCGCTCGCGCCGCTGCGCGCCTTCGGTCTGAAGAGCGTCACGGTCACGACGATGCAGGCGGTGTCCGGAGCCGGCTATCCCGGCGTGGCTTCGCTCGACATCGTCGGCAACGTCGTACCGTTCATCTCGGGTGAAGAAGAGAAGCTCGAGAGCGAGACGAAGCGCATTCTCGGCAGACTCGAAAACGGCGCGGTGACGCCGCACCCGGTGGTCATCAGCGCCCAGACGACGCGCGTCCCTGTCCTCGATGGCCATACCGAGAGCGTGTCGGCCACGCTGGACGACAAGGTGGAGCTCGGCGCGGTCCGCGAGGCGCTGGCAGGCTTCGTCGGACTTCCGCAGAAGGCTTGCCTGCCCTCCGCCCCCGCCCGGCCGATCGTCTGTCTCACCGAGAACAACCGGCCGCAGCCGCGGCTCGACGCGGAGCGCGGAGGCGGCATGGTGGTGTTCGTGGGCCGGCTCCGTCCGTGCCCCGTGGCGACCGTGAAGTTCATCGCCCTGGGCCACAACACCGTGCGCGGCGCGGCGGGTGCCGCGATCCTGAACGCCGAGTTGATGAAAGCAGAAGGCCTGCTGTGATTGTCATGAAGTTCGGTGGCACGTCCGTGAAGGACGCCGCCGCGATGAACCGTCTGGCCGGGATCGTCCGCGAGGCGCGGGAGCGGGCGGAAGCCGGTCCGCTCGTGGTCGTGTCGGCGCTTTCGAAGGTCACCGACACGCTGCTCGCGATCGCCGCGCACGCCACGGCGGGCGATGCCGCCGCGATCATCCGCCTCGAGGACGAGCTGAAACGCCGGCACGCGGAGACCGCCGCGGGCGTCGTGCGCGATCCCGCACGTCTGACTGCGCTGACATCGGCGCTCGAGAGCGATCTGGCGGAGCTCGGCAGGCTGGCGCACGCGCTCGTCGTCTCGCGGGACGCCTCGCCGCGTCTCCAGGATGCGGTCGCGGCGACCGGCGAGCTCCTGAGCAGCCGCATCGTCGCCGCCGCCCTCGACGACGCCGGGCTCGCGACCCGCTGGGTGGACGCGCGTGAGGTGCTGGTGACCGACGACGCGATCCCGGCCCAACCGCAGATGGACCAGACCAAGGCGCGCTGCCGCGAGGCGCTGGTTCCACTGCTCGCGTCCGGCCGCATTCCGGTGCTCGGCGGGTTCATCGGAGCGTCGGGCTCGGGTGTCACGACGACGCTGGGGCGCGGCGGGTCCGACTACTCGGCCTCGATCTTCGGCGTCGGCGTGGGCGCCTCGGAGATTCAGATCTGGACGGACGTCGACGGGATGCAGACGGCCGATCCGCGCGTCGTCGCCACCACACGCACGGTGCCGAGGCTGACGTTCGACGAGGCCTCGGAGCTCGCGTATTTCGGGGCGAAGGTGCTGCATCCGAGCACGATCTTCCCGGCCGTCGCCGAAGCGATTCCCGTCCGCATCCTCAACTCGCAGCGGCCGGAAGGCGAGGGCACGCTGATTACCGCGGCGCGGCCGCCCGGCGACGAGCTGTTGACAGCCATCGCCTGCAAGCGCCCGGTCACGATCGTCGACGTGGTGTCGACGCGCATGCTGATGGCGCACGGCTTTCTCCGGCGGCTGTTCGAGGTGTTCGAGCGGCACCGGACGGCGGTCGACGTGGTGACGACGTCCGAGGTCAGCGTGTCGGTGACGATCGACGACCGCCGCCGGGTCGACGCGATCGTCGCGGATCTCGGTGCGTTCGCCCAGGTATCGACGATCGACGACATGGCGCTCGTCTGCGGCGTCGGCGAGCGGTTGCGGACCGACCCGTCGCTCAGCGCGCGGGTCATCGGCTCGCTCGAGGGGCTGTCGATCCGCATGGTGTCGCAGGCGGGATTCCGCCGCAACATCACGGTGGTTCTGCCGACGGAGCATCTGGCCGAGGCCATGACCCGCCTTCACGATCGCTTTTGTGTGACGCCCGGATCGGTCCCGACCCGGGCGAGGGTCACCGGATGAGTCTTCGAGTGCTCATCGTCGGTCACGGGCGCATGGGCCGCCAGATCGAGGCCGTCGCGCCCGAGCATGACGTCGAGACTGCCGGAATCATCTCCAGGGACTCGGCCGCTACGCTTCGCGATCGCTCGCGCTGGTCCAACGTCGACGTCGTGATCGACGTCTCGAATGCGCAGGCGTTCCTCGAAAACCTGCCCGCGCTGTGCGCGCTCGGGGCCCACCTCGTCGTCGGCACGACGGGCTGGCAGGCCGGGACCGGGCCTGTGCGCGCCGCCATCGACGCAGCGGGGATCGGCGCGGTCGTGTCGGCGAACTTCTCGGTTGGCGCCAACCTGCTCGAGGCGTTGACCGAGCGTGCGGCGGCGCTGTTCGAGCCCCACGCGAAGTACGGCGCATTCATCCACGAAGCTCATCACGCGGCCAAGAAGGATGCACCGTCGGGAACGGCGCTGGCCCTTCGCGGCGCGCTCGAGCGTGGCGGCCTTTCGCGCCCCGTGGATATCACGTCCACGCGCGCCGGCTTCATTCCCGGCACTCACACCGTGGGTTTCGACGGACCGGCTGAGACCGTAACCTTGATCCATACGGTGCGCGATCGTGCGACCTTCGCGCACGGCGCGCTCGTGGCCGCGCGCTGGGTGCGCGGCAAGCGGGGATGGTTTACGATGCGGCAGGTCCTCGGTCTGGAGTAACCCCATGCGACGTCCCTTCACCGGTTGCGGCACGGCGCTCGTGACGCCGTTCACCTCGGACGGCTCGCTCGACGAGCCCGCGATTGAGCGCCTGACGAGGCGCCAGATCGACGCCGGCATCCACTTCCTGGTGCCGTGCGGGACGACCGGCGAGAGCCCGACGCTCTCGAGCGAGGAACGGCAGCGTGTCGTCAGGCTGGTCGTCGAAGCGGCCGGCGGGCGCGTGCCGGTGATGGCGGGCGCGGGCGGCTACGACACGCGCGAGGTCATCGAGTCGGTGCACGCGATGACCGACGCGGGCGCCGACGGCATCCTCTCGGTGACGCCGTACTACAACAAGCCCACGCAGGAGGGCCTGTTCCAGCACTACAAGGCGATTGCCGAGTCGTCGTCGCTGCCGATCGTCGTCTACAACGTGCCGGGCCGCACCGGCTGCAACGTCGAGCCCGCCACGCTCGTCCGTCTCGCGGACGTGCCGAACATCATCGGCGTCAAGGAAGCCTCGGGGAACATGGCCCAGATCTGCGAGGTCTGCCGCATCGTTCCCGCCGACTTCCTCGTGCTGAGCGGCGACGATCTGATCGCGCTGCCGGTGATGTCGGTGGGTGGCGTGGGCGTGATTTCGGTGGCGTCGAACGAGGCACCCGGCGAGCTCGCCCGCATGATCGAAGCCGTGGAGCGCAACGACTGGGCCGAGGCGCGCGAGATACACACGCGGATGCTCCCGCTCATGGCGGTCAACTTCGTCGAATCGAATCCGATTCCGGTCAAGGCGGCCATGGCGCGTATGGGGCTGCTCGAGGAGCGCTACCGGCTGCCGCTCGTCCCGCCGCGGCCCGAGTCGCGAGCGAAGGTCGAGCAGGTGCTCGCCGACCTGGGGCTCATCGACGCGGCCCAGGGCTCGATGCGGCGGGCTGCCAACAATCGCGAAGGCACCGCGACGGGAGCTCGCGGATGACGGGATCGTCGCCGCTGGATGAAGGCAGTTCGCTCGCGGGCCGCATCGCCGAGCTGTCGGCGGGCGACGTGTCGGCCCGGCGCGACGAGGCCCGCGAGGTCTTCGCCGTGCTTCGATCGTCGCTCTCACGTGGCGAGGTGCGCGCTGCGGAGCCCGATCCAGCGACGCCGACGGGGTGGCGGGTCAACACGTGGGTCAAGCAGGGCATCCTGCTCGGGTTCCGTGCCGGAGTGCTGCAGGACGTGTCCGCCGACCACGGCCGCTGGCCGTTCTTCGACAAGGACACACTGCCGCTGAAGCGGCTCACGCCCGACGCCAACGTCCGCATCGTGCCGGGAGGGTCGACCATTCGTGACGGCGCGTATGTGGCGCCCGGCGTCATCTGCATGCCGCCGATGTACATCAACATCGGGGCCTGGGTGGGCGAGGGCACGCTCATCGATTCGCACGCGCTGATCGGATCGTGCGCGCAAATCGGACGCAAGGTGCACGTGAGCGCTGCCGCCCAAATCGGCGGCGTCATCGAGCCGGTCGGGGCTCTCCCGGTAATCGTCGAAGACGAGGTGCTCGTCGGCGGCAACACCGGCATCTACGAGGGCGCCGTCATCAAGGCGGGCGCAGTCATCGGCGCGGGCACGGTGCTGACCGGATCGACGCCGCTCTACGATCTGCCGAACGGGCGCATCATCCGTCCGGAGGAGGGGCAGCCGCTCGTCGTACCCGAGGCGGCCGTCGTCGTGCCGGGCGCGCGGTCGGTCACGGTCGGCGCCGGCCGCGAGTGGGGCCTGTCGCTCTCGACGCCCGTCATCGTGAAGTATCGCGACGCTCGAACCGACACGCGGACGGAGCTCGAGCGATGGATCCGCTAGGCATGGTCCCGCTGACCCGCCTGCTCGTGGACATCGACTCCACGACGGGCGGGGAAGGCGCGTGCGGGCGCGCGCTCGCCGGCTACCTGCGGGCGCGCGGATTCGCCGTCACCGAACAGCCGGTCGAGGGCGATCGGTTCAACGTGCTTGCCACGATCGGCGAGCCGCAGGTGACGCTGTCGACGCACTTCGACTGCGTGCCGCCGTTCTTCCCGAGCCGCGTCGAGGGCACGCGGCTGTACGGGCGCGGCTCGTGCGACGCGAAGGGCATCCTGGCCTCGCAGGTGGAAGCGGCCGAGCGCCTGCGGGCGGCCGGCGTCACCGGTTTTGCGCTGTTGTTCCTCGTCGGCGAAGAGCGCGGGAGCGACGGCGCCATGGCGGCCAACACGCTGGCGCCCGCGTCGTGCCGCTTTCTCGTGAACGGCGAGCCCACCGACAATCGCCTCGGCGCGGCGACGCGCGGCGTGTTCCGGGCGCGGCTGCGCGCCTCGGGCCGTGCCGCGCACTCGTCGTTTCCCGAGCTCGGCGAGTCGGCGATCGAGAAGCTGCTCGACGTCCTCGTCAGCCTGCGCAGCCTCGATCTGCCATCCGACCCCGTGCTCGGCCGCACGCACTACACGGTCGGCCTCATCGCCGGCGGCGTTGCGCCGAACGTCATCCCGGCGTCTGCGGAAGCGGAAGTGCTGTTTCGAACCGTGGGCCCGCCGGCGCAGGTTCGCGCCGCCATCAAGGCATTCGAGCCGAAGGTCATCGTCGAGGACGTGCTCGAGGGGCCACCCGTTCACTTGCACGTGGTCGATGGATTCGAGACGGCGACCTTTCCGTACATGACGGACATTCCTCTGCTCGACAAGTGGGGGAAGCCGCTGCTCTATGGATCGGGATCGATCCACGTCGCGCACACCGACGAGGAGCACGTCGAGATCGCGCATCTCGAGCGCGCCGCCGAGGACTACGTGCGGCTGGTGCGCGACCTGTTGGGGTGAGGTCTGTGCTCTGCGTTGGCTACAGGCTACGGCTGCAGGCGACGGGCTTGCAGGAGCTCTTGACCGGCCCGTCGCCGCCCGTAGTCTGTAGTCCGTAGCCCTCAGCTCTTTCTGAACGTCTTCACGAAATGAATCACCTGCCAGACTTCGTCCTTCGTCAGTCCCTCGGACTTGAAGGCCGGCATCTTGGGTGATTTGCGACCGTTCCAGATCTTGTAGAACATCGTGCCGTCCGGGTTGCGCTCGGCGCGCTCGGGATCGCTCGAATCCTCCGGCGGCATGTCGGGGTCCCCATCGGGACCGTCGCCCTTGCCTTCCTTGCCGTGACACTTCTGGCAGGAGTTCTCGTAAACCTTCTTGCCTTTCTCGAGCACCTCCGGCGAGAGCGCGATGGGATTGGGCTCCTTCGATGCCCCGGGCGGAATCGTCCAGCCCTTTCCGCTGCTGCCGCCCGACTCCTGCAGCGTCGCGGAAGTGGACGCGTCCGGCCGCAGCGTCGCAGCCGCTGCCACGACACCCAGCATCACGGTGCCCATTACGGCCACGGCCCCTGTCGTCAGTCTTTGCATGACCCCCCTGCCTCGTTCCCCGGAGACGCCGTATGCGACCCGGACCTCATCGAGCCGATGATACATTCCTATCATGCTCGAACCGCAGCTGGCCTTCTACAACGAGGAGTTCCTCGACAGCGAGGAAGCGCGGCCCATCCGCATCCTCGCCGAGTACTTCGAGCCGCTGCGGCGATTCAAGGCGCAGAACATCCAGGACACGGTCGTCTTCTTCGGCTCGGCGCGCATCCGCAGCCGCGAGCACGCCGAGGAAGCGCTGCAGCGGCTCGAGCATCAGATGCTCGCGCGCACGCGGCGCCGGGTACGGAAACGGGCAAGGCGGCGGCGGCCCGGCCGACGCGCGTGCAGCGGATGGCGCTGTCGCGGGCGCGCCGCGCGCTGACCATGTCGCGCTACTACGAGGATGCGCGCCGCATCGCGCACCTGCTGACCGAGTGGACGCTCTCGCTCAAGTTCCCGCACCACCGCTTCGTCGTGTGCTCGGGTGGCGGCCCAGGCGTCATGGAAGCCGCCAACCGTGGGGCGTTCGAAGCCGGCGGCAAGAGCATGGGCCTCAACATCAAGCTCCCGTTCGAGCAGGGCCTGAACGACTACATCACCGACGGCCTCGGCTTCCAGTTCCACTATTTCTTCATGCGGAAGCTCTGGTTCGCCTATCTGTCCAAGGCGCTGATTGTCTTTCCGGGCGGGTTCGGCACGCTCGACGAGATGTTCGAGATCCTGACGCTCGCGCAGACTCAGAAGCTCGCGAAGAAGCTGCTGGTCGTGCTGTACGGCAACGGACTACTGGGACGAGGTGATGGACCTCGAGCCGATGGCCAAGTGGGGGATGATCTGGCCCGGACGACTTCAAGTACCTGACGCCCGCCAACACGCCCGATGACGCGTTCGACATCCTGCGCGACTACCTGACGAAGAACCACCTCGTGCCGGCCACGGCGCAGGAACAGCAGACGCCCGGCCTCGCGAAGACCGCGAGCTAGCCATCTCCCAAAGCCCCGGCCGGTGGGGACAGCCCGTGAGTGCTGTCTTCCCGCCATGGCTGAAGCCGTATCCCACCTCAAAAGGAAACGGGGGCCTCCTGCCGGCCAGCTCTCTTGTAGACTCATCCGGCATGGATGGGTCGTCCCCCTCGCCGGCGACGATTACCCGGCTTCTGCACGAGTGGCAGGGCTGGAAGCCGAGAGGCCCTCGACCGCCTGATCCCGCTCGTGTACAACGAGCTGCACACCCTCGCGTCACGACAGCTCGCCCGGGAGTGGCGGCACAATCGCCTCCAGACCACTGTCGTCGTCAACGAGGCCTACATCAAGCTGTTCGGCCAGCGCGAGGTCGACTGGCAGAACCGCGGTCATTTCTTCGCGATCGCGGCGAAGGTGATGCGACGCATCCTCGTCGACCACGCTCGTCGGGAGTTCTCGCGAGAAACATGGCGGCGACTCGGTTCGTGTCGAGCTCGAAGACGCGGTGTCCAGCCCGACCGCGACGCCCGTCGATGCCGTCGATGCGCTGGCTCTCGATCGCGCGCTCCAAGAGCTCGAGCAGCTGGATCCCGAACAGGGACGCATCGTGGAGTTGCGTTTCTTCGGCGGCCTCACCGTCGAAGAAACCGCCGCGGCCGTCGGGACTTCTCCAGCGACGGTGAAGCGGGAGTGGGCCATTGCCAGGGCGTGGCTCTATCGCGCGCTCACCGGCGGCGGCGAGGCGTAACCAGGGGGTCTCGCTACTCCGGGGTCGCCGTGCAGCGCCCGATCGCATCAGCGCAAGGCCGGCGGCCACCTGATCGGCGTCACTCACGACAGCTCCAGTGAGCGTCCCACGTCGTCGCATACCGTCGAACGTCATCGGCGCTCCGTCGGTACCATGAGCGGGCGTCGATCCACGCGCGGGTCTTCGCGAGTGCCGACGTGTTCTCGCGCCAGCCATCGCCACGTACGCTTCGCCGATCAGTTGGCAGGTGTTGGCAACGTTGTATTGATAGCTCTCATTGGCGGGATCGGCTCGCGCGACGCCCTCGAGGAGCGCAAGCGCTTTGAGATGGGAGCCGACGGCCTCGGCCTGGCGATGCATGTTCCTGAGGACGACGCCAGCAAAGTTGAGCTCGAGCCCCTGCAGCCACCGCGCTTGCGCATTGCTCGCATCGGTCGCGGCCATCGAGGCAGTAATCGTCTCCGCACGGCGCGCGCTTTCCAGAGCCTCCTCGAGGTTGCCAAGACGCAAGTGGGCGCGGCCCACCTCGAAGTGGCTCATCGCGACCTCGTTGCGGATCGTCATGTTCACCGGGTCCGCCAGGCCCAGCGCCTCGTTCAGCCGAAGCGCCTCCTGCGCCAGAGCCAGGCTTTCCTTGTAGTCGCCCTGGGCCGCACGCAAGACCCCCAGGGCCTTGTGGCTGCGCGCGAGCGCGTGCCGCGAGTCGACGTCAGAAACGTCCACTGCAAGAGCCTTGAGAATGGCGATCGCCTGCTGCAGGCTGTTGTTGGCGCCTTCACGGTCGTTGAGCTGTCGCAATCCCCCGGCGAGTCGGTGATGACTGAGGGCGAGGTCTCGCTGCGCGTCGCGATCACCCGGCACGGCCGCGGCCAGTTTCTCGGCGATTGACAAGGCGCGGCGATAGCTGTCGAGCGCTGCCGGGAGCGTCGCGCATCATGAGTTGTGCGTCGCCGAGGCCGCGGATGGTCCGTGCAAGATCTGCCTGCAAGCGACCGGTCGAGCTGGTCGAGCCGCAACGAGTCTCTCCTGCAGCGCGAGCGCCTTCCGGTAGCTCGCGAGCGCGCCTGCGACGTTGCCGAGATTCGCTTCGCGCGCATCGCCCTGTACATCGGCCACCTTCTGATAGGCGCGCGCCAGCTCCGCGCTGAGTGTCGGGTCGTCCGCAGATTCTCCGACCAGGCTGTCCAGATACTCGAGCGCCCGCTTCGTGACGAGCTCGCGGGCCCGAGTGGATCCGGGAAGATACTTGATAGCGTCGTGAAACTCGAACAGAAAGGATCCTGCGAGCCTGCGCACGTCGGCGAACCGCCGTTCCGCGCGTTGGCGCTGGGCCTCGGCGATATGGGACTGCCGGATGATCAGCGCCATCGCTCCGAGCAGACTCGCCAGGAAGAGGGCTGCCACGAGCGCGGCCGCGCGATGGCGAGCCATGAATTTCGCCAGCCGGTATGTCACGGCGTCGCCGCGCGCGCTGACCGGCTGTCCGTCGAGGTACCTCTGGATGTCGTCCGACAGCGCCTGAGCAGACAGATAGCGGCGTTCGGGTTCCTTGCGCAGCGCCTTCAGGACGATGGTGTCGAGATCGCCTTGCAGCTCTTTCGGAGCGCGGACCGCAGAGGTCCCGACCCCGTGCTCATTTCACGCAACGCCGCGCTCGGCGGCGTCGCTTCCGCCTCGCAGACGCTGCGGACGATGTCCTCGAGCGAGGCGGTGCGGACGGTGAAGGGGCGACGGCCGGCGAGCAGCTCGTAGAGCACGACGCCGAGCGAGTACACGTCGGTGGCGGTCGTCACCGTCTGGCCGCGAACCTGTTCGGGGCTCGCGTAATCGGGTGTCAGGACCGGTGAGAGTGTGGCGACAGGATCTTCAGCGGGGGTGGCTGCGTCGAGCAGCTTCGCGATGCCGAAATCGAGAAGCTTGGGCTCGCCGTCGGCGCTGACCAGGATGTTGCCCGGCTTGAGATCGCGATGGACCACGAGGTGCTGGTGCGCGTAGTGAACCGCTTCGCAGACGGTGCGAAACAATGAGCAGCCGCTGTCTCGTGCTCAGCCCCTGACGGTGGCAGTACACGTCGATTGGCTCTCCCTCGACGTATTCCATGACCAGAAAGTCGATGGATTCGTATTGGCCGACATCGTGGAGGAGGCAAATCCGCGGATGGTTCAGAGCCGAAATGGCTTTTGCCTCTCGGGTGAATTGCTCTCTCAGGTCGGAGCGTTCGGCGAGTCGATCGGCCCGCACTTTGATCGCGACCGTCCGATTCAGTCGCGTGTCGCGTGCGCGATAGACATCGCCCATTCCTCCAGCGCCTATCCGTGGGCCCACCTCGTACGGCCCGATACGGCTGCCCTCGAGATCGCCACGCAGTGCGCTGGCCGTCGATCCTCGCGGGGTTTTCGAGAAACGTGCCAGACCGAAGAGACGACTCGACCAGCGATTCGACCTCCTGCCGCAGCGCGGCGTCGTCCAGACAGGCATCGGCCAGGAAGGCGCTTCGATCCTGGCGCGTCAGATCAACGCTCGAGTCGAAGAGTTGCTTGATTCTCAGCCAGCGCTCGTTGGCCATCATGTGTGACCGTCCAGGAGGGTTGCTAGCGTAACGCGAAGCTCGAGCGATAGCTAGAACGGTCGTGTTGGCAGGGCCGATGCCCCGCCTCGAGCGCCGAGCCGTCGTCAGGGCACAGTGATCGTCCAGATTCCCAGCGGCGCGTACGGTCTCGCCGGGCATGCCGCGTTGCTATTGACCGCCGCATCCTACTGCCCGTAGTCCCCCTTCGCTCTTCCCCCCTTCATTCCGCCAATGGTCTGCTGTTTCGGCCACCGGCATGCACGCGCCGGTCACCCCGACACTGCGAACGACCTTGCTGACGTTGCCGATACAGACATTGAGCAGCTGCGGGTCGTCCTTCCCGGTGTGCGCGCCTGAGTCGAGGGAACAACCCAGAGCGCGAGGCCCGCCACCAGAACGACCAGTCCCCTCGTCGCCATATCCGTCATCTGATCTCCCTGCCGTGGTATCGAGGTCAGCTCTCTACGCGCAGTGCGGCGAAAAACGGGCTCACGGCGATAACGCGCGACGGACAAAGCTTGTGAATCAGCCGGCTACGGGCCAGTAAGCTCTTCGCAAGCCCCGTCGCCTGTAGCCTGCAGCCTGTAGCCAGACGCTCAGAGACGTTCGTCGTGAACTGGGAGGAATCGGCGATTTCGTGACTGCCGGCGAGTTGAGCATCGCGGGCCAGTTGAACGTTCGGGCGATCGAGCTCCGTCAAACCCCTCGACTTCGGCGAGCCCATTTGGTCGTGAAATGCGCGTACATCCCCAAACCGCTCAGCAGAGGAGGGTCACGACATGATCATGCGAAGCATTCCGACGTCGTCCGCCCTCGTCGCCGCCGTCCTGCTCTCCATCAACAGCGCGGCCTTCGGCAGCGAGTGGGGCGACCGCGCGCGTCTCAGAGCGGACCTGCAGACCACGAGTCGATTGCTGCTCGGCGTCGTACCGGCGGGCCGCTGTGTGGACGAAGCGGGGAAGCCGCCGGTGATTGGGTTCCTTGAGGTCGTTGGCGTGCGGGGAGTCCAACCTCCTGGGCCCCGTCGTCGACGAGCAATCCCACTGTGTCCGTGCGGACAACACGTTCTTCGACGGGCGATTCACGCTCACCAACGCCGACGGCCGCACGATTCGGGGGCGCTACTTCGGAGCGTTGGAGCCCACGTTCAATTCGAAGTTTCCTCCAGAGGTCGAGGCTCCCGCCGGCCCATTCCTGATCAAGGGTCAGGTCTGCATCAGCGGCGGCACTGGCTGGCGAATCCTGGACACATGTGCGTTTGGGCGGGATGAGCCGGCTCGAGGCATCACGAACGTGTCAACGGGCGACGCGACGATCTTCCTGGACCAGATGCTGGTGGTGCGCTGAGTGCGCCCGCCTCAGCGCCCGACCTCGGAGAGGCCCAACACGTCCGAGGCGGGCATATCGCGTCGATCCCAAACGCCGGCCTTGCGGTTCCTGACGGGGGACGGGCCGCCCGTCGCACCGCGTCCCCATGACCTCGAGCTATGCGGCGTCGAACGCCTGCCGGATCCACGCGATGAGCTCGGCGTCGACCTGGTCCGGCGCAGTGAGACGCACCTTGAACTGACACATCTGCCCGGCGGGGAGCTGCTCGAGTCTGGGAGTCGGCTCGACCCCCTTCATGTTCAGGCCCAGATCGACGCGCGAGTTCGTGGCCGGGCCAATCATCGCGAACTGCTTCGACCGGCGGAGGCTGACGTACCCCTTCTTCGGCGCGATCTCGAACTCGCCCATCGGCTCTATGGCCGCCATCAGGCGATCGTGGATGGGGCGCAACGCGCTTTTCGGCCCGACGTAGATCCCCTCCAGCACCTCGTCGAGGCTCTGGCTGCTGGCGGCCGCAGCGTTTGCGCCGTCGGACTTGAGCACGTGGTGCACCAGCGTGTTGGCATCACCGTGGCCCATGCCGAGCTCGCGTTTCAGCATGCCGCGGATTTCGCCGTGCTTCGTCAGGCCACTGTCCTTGACGATGGCTGTGAGCTCGGCGAGCGACTTGCCGGTTCGCGACTGGATGTTGGCGAGCTGCGTTTCGAGCGCTTTATCGGGACTGGGCATGAGGACGGCCTCCACGAGCCTGTTCAACGAACGGGGATCGGTCTGTACGTTCGCCCGTGCGCCGTTCGATCGGCAGACCGAAGACCGACTTGTCCGCCGAAGCGCTATGCGCGAAGGCGGAAGACCGAAGACCTCAATAGAGCAGCACGCTCCGTCGCAGCTCGTCGAACGCTGTCACGCTCGGCTCCCAGCTCGCGGCAATCTGACGGGGATCGTCGCCGCGCTCGATGGCTCTCGCGGGACGTCGGACGTCCCGGCGAGGATGTCGATCGGCATCTTCTCGTGCTCGTACTCGTACGGCGGATCGCGCCAGGCGAACCGGTCCGGATCGGCCGCGCGGAACGCACGAAGCAGCGCCACCGCCGCGAGCACGGGCTGGAACGTCGTCGCGATCGGTGACGTGCACCTGGCAGCCGCCGCAGGTCACGCGCGCGTGCTTGTGGAACGTCGGCTCGAAGTACGACCGGCCGGAAGTGCACGCCCGGCAGCCGGTACGCGTTCAGCGTGCCGGCGAACCGCTCGGCGTCGATTCCAGGGCGCGCCCACGAGCTCGAACGGCCGCGTCGTGCCGCGTCCTTCCGACAGCTGCGTGCCTTCGAACAGCACCTGCCCGGGATAGACGACCGCCGTGTCCAGCGTCGGCATGTTCGGCGACGGCATCACCCACGGCAGCGCCGGTGCTCGTCCCAGTACATCGTCGCGCGTCCAGCCCTCCATCGGCGACGACCTCGAGCGTCGGCGCCGATGCCGAATGCGTCGTTGAACAGCCGCGCCAGCTCGCCGATCGTCATGCCGTGGCGCAGCGGGATCGGATACAGCCCGACGAACGACTCGAAGCCCGGCTCGAGCATCGGCCCTTCGACGGCGACGCCGCCGATCGGGATTCGGCCGGTCGCAGACGATCACCGGCAGCCCTGACGCGCGCCGCCGCCTTCAGGCAGTTGCGCCATCGTGTAGATGAACGTGTAGACGCGCGTGCCGACGTCCTGCAGATCGATGACGAGCACGTCGAGGCCGTCGAGCATCTGCCTCGGTCGGCTCGCGCGTCTCGCTGTAGAGCGAGTAGACCGGCACCTTGCGCGTCGCAGTCGCGGCCGTGCGGCGTCTCGATCATGTTGTCCTGCAGGTCGGCGTGGAAGCCGTGCTGCGGACCGAAGATCGCCGCGAGCGTCACGCCCTCGGCTGCGCGTGAGGCGATCGACGACGTGGACGAACGTCGGCGTCGACCGAGGCCGGGTTGGCGACGATGCCGACGCGACGCCCCTGCAGGCGTCCGGAAGCCAGCAGGCGTGTGGATCCGAGGGTGAGGGGCATAGGGAGACTTGGTCTGACAGGGGCGACAGGCTACAGGACCGGCCGGGCTGAAGCCCGGCCCTCCTGCGGTCCGCGACGTGAGCCCACCGCAGGAGGGCGCGGCTTCAGCCGCGCCACGATCATTCCGGCAGCGGCCGCCCCTTGGTCTCGACGACCCACCGGAGACCGATGATCCCGGCAATCGGCACCAATCCGACCCAGAACAGGGCATCGAGCGCCGTGTCGAGCGCCGAGGCGCCGCGTGCGGCCACCGAGCCCGACCAGGAACGGACCGACCGCGGCGGCCACCCGGCCGATGTTGTAGCAGAACCCCGACCCGGTGCCTCGCAGCCGCGTGGGGAACAGCTCCGGTAGATAGTAGGTGAAGCTGCCGAAGACGCCGAACACGCTGAGGCCGATGGGGAAATACATCAGGATGCGCGTTTCGGGCCGCATCTCGACGCCGAACGCGGTCAACATCGACAGGCTCGCGACCAGGAAGTAGAGCCCGAACATCGGCCGCCGGCCCATCAATTTGGCGGCGGGAACAGTCAGGAGCGTTCCCAACAGGCCGCCGAGGTTGAACCAGCTCGTCGCCTGCGCCTTCCAACCCTCGCTGAGCGCCAGCCGCGCGGCCGTATCCAGCCCGCGAGTCTGCCGCTTCCACCTCGGCGAGCCCGCTCACGATGACGGGAATGAACGCGTTGCAGCTCCACCATGCGACAAGCGCGGTCAGGGCCGTGATGAGCCCGCTGATCGTCAGCGGGCGAATGGCGGGTGCGAACAGGTCGGCGACCGTCGGTGGCCGCATGGCCCGCGACGCGGCCGCCCAGCGCTCGGGCTCCTTCACGAAATAGCGGACGGCCAGGGCCACGGCTGCCGGGAGCAGGCCGCACAGGAAGACGAAGCGCCACGATACCTCGGGGCGATCGGCGAACAGCCGTCCCGCAATCACGTAGTTCACTAACGTGGCGAGCGCGAGCCCGAAGGGCGCCGAGGTGTAGAGCAGCGCCCCGGCTTCGATGCGGCGCTTTTCGGGCACGACCTCCGCGACCATCGAGGCGCCGGCCGCCCACTCGCCGCCGATGCCGAGGCTGGCGACGAGCCGGAACAGGGCGAGCAGCCACACGTTCGGTGCGATGGCGCAGAGCGCCGTGCCGATCGAGTAGAGGAGCATCGTCAGCATGAGCGTCCGCGTCCGGCCGATGCGATCGGCGACGGCGCCGAACAGCGTGCCGCCCAGCGCCCAGCCGATGAGGAGCAGCGACGTCAGGATGCCCGTCCACGCGAATGTCGCGCTCCGCGCCTGCGGCGACCCGATGGGCAGGCCGAGCAGTGCCGGGATGCAGTTGGGCGCGACGAAGTTGAAGAGCAGACCGTCGAAGACGTCGAATCCCCATCCGAGCCAGGCGGCGAAGACCACCGTCCACTGGTACGTCGTCAAACCCCAGAAGGTGGGGCTCGAGCCGTTCGGACTCGACACGACGAGGGATTCTAGCCGATGGGCGGGAGCGGCGCCGCTCGACGTGCTCGGAGATGCGGGGCTGTGTCGCCGATGGATGACACGACATCGTGGTTATCCGGGCCGCTCACCCCGGACCCGGAGTCGCGCGCGGCCGTGAGCTGGCAAGCGGTTCGCATAGTCGCACCGCGGCCCGGGCGCGCTCACCAACGGAGGACGCGATGACCAGACGACGAGAGGCCCGCACGTCGCGTGGCTGCTCGCCGCCGCCGTCTCCGCGCCTCTCGGCGCGGCCCCCGCAACGGAGACCGACCTCGACGCTTTCATGGCCAAGGTGCTCGAGCGCCGCAACGAGTCGTGGCGCCAGCTGCACGATTACATCCTGAGCGAGCGCGAGCGGTTCGACCTCATCGGGCCGGGCGATCGCCGGCTCTTCGGCGGCCGCCGCGAGTACACATGGTTCGTTCGCGACGGCTATCTCATACGAAGCCCGCTGCGATTCGACGGCGTCGCGCTCGACGACAAGCAGCGGAAGGACTACGAAGACAAGTGGCTGCGCGACGAGCAGGCGCGCGAGAAGAAAGCCACCGAGCGCAAGACCGACACGAAGACCGGCTCGGACGAGAGGACGGCCGAAAACGCGGGCTCGCGCGATGCCCAGTCCGACTCTTCGCAAACGTCGGGCGACATCGCGGGGCTTCCCGAAGATGCCGCAGCCATTGCCAGGCGGGGCATGGAGCCGCGGTTCGTCTCGGAGGCCTACTTCATGCGCTTCAAGTTCGAGCCGGGCAACTATTACCTCGCCGGACGCGAAACGCTCGAGGGACGTCCGGTCCTGCGCATCGAGTACTACCCGACGCGGCTCTTCGGCGACGAGCGCCGCGATCGCAAGCGCGGTCGGGACGCCGAGCGCGAAGCCGACATGGAGCGCAAGTTCAACAAAGTCGCGCTCATCACGCTGTGGGTCGATCCCGAGCAGCATCAGATCGTCAAATACACGTTCGACAACGTCGGACTCGATTTCCTCCCCGGCCAGTGGCTCGTCCGCGTGGACGATGTGAGCGCGTCGATGGTGATGGGGTCGTACTTCAAGAACGTGTGGCTGCCGAAGACGATCACGATCCACGCGGCCGCGTCGCTCGCGAGCGGGGCCTTCGACGCCACGTATGTTCGTGAGTTCTTCGACTATCGGCTGGGGGAGGTCAAGGCGCGGATCCGGGACTACGCCCCGATCAAATGACGAATGACGAATGACGAATGACAAATGACGAACGACCGGTAGGGGCACGGCACGCCGTGCCCTGACGACCGGAGACCGACGACCGACGACCGAAGCCCCACCATGTGTCTCCCCTTGTGTCTTGCGTTCGCCGTGCTGGCGTGGCCCCTGCAAGAACCGGCCGCGACGCCCGAGATCGTCGCGGAGGTTCGCATTCACGGGAATCACACGACGCCGGACGCTGAGATTCTGACGCTCGCGGGGATCGTCATCGGTCAGCCGCTCGAAGCCGGCGCGCTCGAGGCGATCGCCGAACGTCTCGAGCGGAGCGGCCGGTTCGAGGGGGTGGAGGTCCGGAAGCGCTATCGATCGCTCACCGACACCTCGTCGGTCGTCCTCGTGCTGATCATCGACGAGCGGCCGAACCCGGCCGAACTGCCGGCGCCGCCGGTCCTGCGCCCGATGGAGGCCCTGCTGGATCGGTTGATGTTCCTGCCGATCCTGAGCTATGCCGACGGTTACGGGTTCACCTATGGCGGCCGCGCCAGCTTTGCCAACGTTCTCGGCGGCCGAAGCCGCGTCTCGGTGCCGCTCACGTGGGGGGCGCACCGGCGCGCGGCGGTCGAAGGGGAACGTCTCTTCAAGAGCGGCCCCATCTCACGCGTCGAGGGTGGACTCTCGTTCGGCCAGCGCGAGAACCCGTACTACGACGTGGACGATCGACGGGGCGAGGTGTGGTTGCGCGCCGAGCGCCGAGTGCCCGGCAATCTGCGCGTGGGCGGACGCGTCGGTTGGACGGACGTCAAGTTCGGCGAGACGCCTCCGCCCGACGCTCTTGCCCTCAGCTTCGATCCGCGCGATCGGTTCACGAGCTACGGCGTCGACGTCACGTTCGACACGCGGACCGATCCGACCTTCCCCCGCAACGCCGTCTTCGCGCGCGCGACCTGGGAAGCGCTGCGATTCGACAAGGCCACGGACGTCGAACGCTACACCTTCGAAGGGCGCGGCCATGTCGGGCTGATCAAGTCGGTGGTGCTGTCGGTACGCGCGCTGCACGGTGGCGCGACCGGACCACTGCCCGTGTACGAGCAATGGCTGCTGGGCGGCGCCTCGACGCTGCGCGGGTCTCGCACCGGCAGCTTCGCCGGCGATCGACTGTTTGCGACGAGCGCGGAGATTCGCGTGCCGCTCACCTCGCCGATGAACGTGGGCAAGATCGGCTTCACGCTGTTCGCCGATGCCGGGAAGATCTGGCCGTACGGCGGCCGCTTCGACGATGCGCCCTATCACCGGGGATACGGTGCGGGCCTGTTCTTCAACGCGACGCTGTTGCAGCTG
Source organism: Vicinamibacterales bacterium (assembly GCA_963840865.1). Classification (GTDB taxonomy): domain Bacteria; phylum Acidobacteriota; class Vicinamibacteria; order Vicinamibacterales; family Vicinamibacteraceae; genus CAWJAP01. The sequence continues at coordinate 841,505 of CAWJAP010000028.1, read as the reverse complement.
AACGTGGACGTGGCGCGCGGGTCGGGTGGCGACACCCGCGTCCACGTCGGCGCAGGATTCAGTTTCTGAGGGTGGAGAGGAAAGAGCCGGGCTCCAGGCTACGAGCCCCTCGAAGGTCTCTCGCGCGGACGTTCCAACCAGGCCTGTAGTCTGTAGCCCGTAGCCCTTTCTAGTGACAGAACCGCACCCAGCCGTGCGGGTCCGGGGCCTTGCCGTACTGAATGGCCGTGATCCCCTCGTAGAAGCGCTGCGCCAGCGGACCCGTCTCGCCGTTGTTGATGCGCAGCGTGCCGCCCGCGTGTCCCAGCTCGCCGACGGCCGAGATGACCGCCGCCGTTCCACAGCCGAAGACCTCGCGGAGCGCGCCGGTCCGGCTCCCTTCGGCGAGCTCTTCGAATGCAATCGGCCGCTCGACGACCTTGAGCCCCCAGTCGCGCGCCAGCGTCAACACCGTGTCGCGCGTAATCCCGGGCAGGATGCTGCCGGCGAGCGGCGGCGTGGCGAGCTCGTCGCCGATGACGACGAACAGGTTCATCGTGCCGACTTCTTCGAGGTAGCTGGTGCTCGATCGCGTCGAGCCAGAGCACCTGCTCGTACCCGCGGGCGCGCACCTCGTTGGCCGTGTGCATGCTGGCCACGTAGTTGGCGGCCGCCTTCACCCAGCCGATACCACCCTTGACCGCGCGAACGGCCGTCGTCTCGACCCAGATCTTCACTGGCTTCAGGCCGGCCGCGTAATAAGCCCCCACCGGCGACGTGATCACGTAGAGCAGGTACTTCGACGAGGGGCGCACGCCAAGGAAGGGCTCGGTGCCGATCAGCACCGGCCGCAGATAGAGCGCGGTGCCGGGCGCCGACGGCACCCAGTCGCGGTCGGTCGAAACCAGCGACACGATCGCTTCACGCAGGACGTCGAGGTCGGGCACCGGCATCGACAGTCGCGGCGCGCCCTTTGCGAGACGCTTCAGGTTGTCGTCGACACGAAAGAGCGCAACCCGGCCGTCCGCGTGACGGAATGCCTTCAGGCCCTCGAACATGGCCTGCCCGTAATGCAGGACGGACGCGGCGGGATCGAGCGTCAGCGGCCCGTACGGGACGATGCGCGGTTCGTCCCAGCCAATCGGCGACACGTACTCGAGGACCAGCATGTGGTCCGCGAAGTACTTGCCGAATCCGAGCTCGGCGGGGTCCGGTTTCGGGCGCGGAGTCGTCGTGCGCGTGATGTCGAAGGTAACGGCTGCCATGACCAATTCTGTGGCACCCGCGGCGAATCGTCAAATGCGTACCGGCGGGCCGCCACACGGTCCTGTCGCGTGCGTCTGCGCGAACCGATAGGATTGGCCTCTCAGCACAGGAGGATCGCCGTCATGCCCCGTGTCGCCCGCGCCATCGCTCTCGCGACGGTCACGATTGTCCTGATGGTCACAGCGCTCCCAGCCGGCGGGCGCGGGCAGGGGACGTCCGCGTCGAAGCCGGTGCGCACGCTGGCCGCCGTGTTCGCGCATCCCGACGACGAAACGATGGTCGGCCCGATGCTCGCGCACTACGCTGGTCAGCCGGGCACCCGCGTGGTCCTCGTCATCGTCACCAACGGCGACAAGGGGGTGACGCCGTTCGCGAAGATTCCCGCGGGCGAGGCGCTGGCGGCGGTTCGGGCCAAGGAAGCCGAGTGCGCGTGCCGGGCCCTCGGCATCGAGGCGCCGGTGCTTCTCGGCTTCCCGGACGGCGGACTCGCGTCGAGTCAGGCGTTGGCCGAAGCTGCCGGGAAGTTGCGGACGCGATTGGACGAGCTGAAACCGGATGCCATCGTCACGTGGGGGCCAGACGGCGGTTACGGGCACCCCGATCATCGCCTCGTGAGCGCAGTGGTGACCCAACTCGCGCAGGCGGGGGACACGACGCCGCGTCTCTTCTACGTCGGCCTGCCGAAGAGCCGCCTGCAGTCCGACGCTATTCAGGCGCTGAAGTTCCCGGCGCCGTTCGCGCCGGTCGTGGACGAGCTCCTGAACATCCGCGTGCCCTACACCGAAGACGATGCGGCGCGGGCGCGCGCGGCGCTCGACTGCCATGCGTCGCAGTTCCCGAAGGAGAGCATGGCGCTCATCTCGAAGCTGACCGAGGCGGTCAACGCGGGACGCATGCACCTGCGCCTGTGGACGGGAGGACCCGCTCGGGCCGATCTCTTCGAGCGCTGAGCCGCGATCGTCCGCGGCTCACTTCGCGGGCTTGGCGGGCAGATCCGATTCGGGATGGCGATTGCGCCGATGGCAGGTCGCGCACGTCACCTTGGGGGCATCCACGCTCGCATCGTCGCCCATCCCCTCGGGGTACTTCGTGTTGATGTCGTTGGTCATCGTCAGCATGTTGCGCGTGACCTCTTTGTGCTCCTTCGAGTCGTCGGGGAAGTCGAAGGTCGAGAGCGGCGCCTTCATCTTGCCCTTGTGGCAGAAGTGGCACTCGACGTTGAGGGTCTCGTTGAAGCCCCTCATGATTTTGATGATCTCGTCGGGCGTCGTCGTCTTGGGGAGGACCTTCAGGTTCTCGAGCTTCTCGGGCTTCCAGTTCTCGTCCGAGACGGCCTGACCGCCCGCAGGGGCCGGCGGCGTCTGCTGGGCGTGGACGGCGAGCGCGGCCGCTGAAACCAGGAGCATCGCGCAGATCAAAAGCTGAATCCGGATGCGTGGCATGGGGGGCAATTATAGGGGAGTTACCAGCTACCAGTGACCAGCTACCAGTGACCAGCGACCAGTGACCAGGTGCGAATGACGAACGACGATTGAAGAGCTGTGATCGAGCGATGGACAGGAAGCGGGGCTGCCGGCTTCGCTGAAGCTCATGGCCGCAACAACGGGCGCGATCTGTCCTACAGCCTCAGCAGCGCCGGACCGGCGCCGGTGATGAAGAACTCGGCTCGACGCGCCGGGCCGGGGCACGCCGCGGTATACGCGTTGCGCCAGGCCTGCCGGAAGGGCTCCGCGTCCGACGCGGCGACGAGCGCCCAGACACTCCCACCGAAGCCTGCGCCGAACGCCGAGGCCGCATCGGCTCCGAGGCGTCGCGCGTCACGTGCGAGCGTGACCGTTTCGGGGATTTGATTGTCGAGCCACCGCTCGGCCGCGCGTTGCGACTCGTCGACGAGCGCACCGAAACGCGCGAAGTCGCAGGTGGCGAGTGCCGCGGTGGCCTCGGGCACCAGGGTCCGGGCTTCTAGAAGGAACTGTTCGAGACGGTTCGACAGGAGCGTGCAGGGGAATCCCGAGTCGTTCTGGCTGTCGACGAGCGTGCGCAGCCGCTCGATCGTGCCGGGATCCTCTTCGATCAGCCGGCCCAGCGAGGTGCGCGGCCCGCCGGTGTGGCGACACCACAGCTGTTCGATCGTCGCGAGGGTGCGCACCGCGCGGTTGTACTGGTCGCGCGTCTCGGTGGCCTTCGAGGCCGTGATGCCGCTGGCGGCGACGACGAACACGCGATCGGCGAGGCCGACCTCGGCTTCGCGTGTGACGGGCGAGAATCGATATCCGACGAGACGGTTTGGCCGCGCGCAGAGGATGGCCGTGTGGTCCTGACTGCCGCCGAGCGTACCCACGCCGGTGTCGCCGGCGAGCGGACCGAACGACCCGCCGTTCTCGATGGCGCCCAGATAGGCAGCGACGTCCTCTGTCGACCGAATCGCGGCCTGCCACTCGGGCCGCGTCTCGAGCGCGTTGCGATCGGCGATGGCGACGAAGCTCGCGATGATGAACGCGGTCGAGCTGCTGATGCCCGACGCGCGGGGGATGTCGCTGCCGAAGGCGAGATCGAGTCCCGCGAGCGGCGCCGCGAAGTTGCGGGCGATGCGCCTCGTGACCGTGCTCGGATAGGTCTGCCAGTGCGTGCACTCGGGCTGATCGCGGGTCAGCGTGAACGAACCTCGGACACCCTGCACGACGTCGACGATCTCGACCCGATTGTCGTCGCGCGGTTGCGCCGAGACCACGAAACCGCGCTCGGCCGCGCAGAGCAGGCTGCGCCCGCCGCCGTAGTCGGTGTGCTTGCCGAGGACCTCGATCCGGCCTGGCACGTAATACGAGCGCGTGGGCCGACCTCTCCTCCCGCGCTCCTCGAGGGCCCGCAGCGTCCGATCCAGCAGCGCCGCCTTCCGATCCGCCTCGTGGGAACTGAGCCCGGCCGATACCAGCCGCTCGTGCATCGTCATGGATCCGCGGTGGCCTCGGCGAGGGCGCGCGAGACCGCCGCGACGTCGCCCCTTTCGGACAAATCGAGTCACGCCCTCCTCCGACACGTTCACGCGGAACGCGACGCCGCGCGTGCGTATCAGCCACGTGACCGCGTCGGCGATCTCGAGCTCCCCGCGCACGGACGGCGCGAGGTGCCGGCACGCCTCGAATACGTCCGGCGGCATCACCCAGCAGTTCATGCTGACCAGGTCGTCTTTCCCTTCGAGCGTCGCCGGCTTCTCGACGATCTCGGCCAGCATCCCATCTCCCGATACGCGGCACAAGGCGAACGCGCGCACGCGGTGGGCCGGGATGTTACTGCGGGCGACCAGCAGATCCCGGACGAAGAGCGAGGTGCCGGGACCGGGCAGCGCGCGCAGCGCGCGCAGCGCGGAGACCGGATAGCGGTTGTCGCCGTTGACCACCAGGAAATGGTCGGCGCCCACCCACGATTCGGCGGCGACGAGGGCATCGGCGGTGCCTCGTGGCTCTGGCTGAACGGCGAAGCTCACCGACAACCGGCGCGGTGGCGCAATGCGCGTGTAGTAGTCACGCACGCGGTCGTGGTCGGGCGCGACCACGACACAGACATCGGTCCAGCCGGCGTCGGCGATGGCGGAGAGCGCGTAGTCGAGAAACGGCCGTCCCGAACCGGCGACGGGCATCATGGCCTTCGCTCCGGCTCGCGCGGCGTCGGCCTGCTCGCGATTCAGCGATGCGCGGCCCGCGTTCCGCTGCATCCGCGTACCCAGACCGCGCGCGAGGACCACGGCCTTGGTGAGCGTCACGCCGGCGTCTCGTGTTCGTTCCCCGTCGCCCACACACGGCGGACGACCCAGAGCAGTACGAGACCGCTCGCGATGAAGACGGCAGCCAGGAAGGCGGCCTGCCCCATCCGCCCATAGAGGACGCTGCCGACGGCGAAGAGCGCCGACCAGATGACCGTGCAGCCGGCGGCCCAGCCAAGCATGGCGAGCGGAATGTTGTCGGCGACACGACCACCCTCGAGCGGACCGGCGAGAGCCCGAATGGGTGCCCATCCCGGACCTGCCGGCCGCACCTTGCGATAGAACGCGACGAGCACGTCGCGATCGGTCTGCGGTCCGAGAAATGCGGTAAGCACCCAGCACACGGTCGTGACGGCCACGGTGGAGATGAGCGCGAGATGGGTGCTGATGACGATGCCACGACGGTTGAGGGCGAGCAGGAGCAGCGACATGCCGAACGAGCTGACCATCGCCACGACCTCGGACCAGGCCGTGACCCGCCACCAGAACCAGCGCACGAGATAGAGCAGGCCAGTGCCGGCGCCGACCTGCAGGATGACGTCGAAGGCGTCTTTGGCGGTGTCGAGCAGATACACGGTGGCCGACGAGGCGAGGAAGAGCAGAATCGTCGCGACGCGCGCGGCGAGCACGTAATGCGCTTCGGTGGCATCGCGCCGCACGAAACGCCGGTAGAAATCGTGCACCAGGTACGAGGCCCCCCAGTTGAGGTGCGTGAGGATCGTCGACGAGTTCGCGGCAATCAAGCCGCCGACCATCAACCCGACGAAGCCGGCTGGGAGGAAGCGCAGCATCGCGGGATAGGCGATGTCGTGACCGAGGAGGCTCGGGTCGAGATTGGGGAACGCCTTCTGGATGTCGGCGAGCTCCGGGTAGACGAGGATCGAGGCGAGCGCCACGAGGATCCACGGCCACGGCCTCAGGACGTAGTGCGCCACGTTGAAGAAGAGGACGGCCCCGAGCGCGTCCTTCTCCGACTTCGACGCGAGCATGCGCTGGGCGACGTAGCTGCCTCCGCCCGGCTCGGCGCCGGGATACCAGACCGCCCACCACTGCACCGCAATCGGCATGATGAAGACCGCGACGGCGAGGTCCCACTGGCTGGTGAAGTCGGGGAGCACGTGCAGGTAGTTGATGCCGCCGGGGCCCGGCGTGGCCGAGAGCTTCTCGACGAGTCCCGAGAGGCCGCCGACGACCGGGACCTGCAGCGCGAAATAGGCCGCGGCGATGACCGCCGTCATCTTGATGAAGAACTGAATCATGTCGATGACGAGCACGCCCCACAGGCCGGAGTGCGCGGCAAAGACGACGTTCAGCACGCCCACGAACAGGAGCGTCTGCCACCGTTCGAGGCCGAAGAGGATGCCGGCAATCTTGCACGCGGCGAGATTGACCGTCGCCATGATCATGCAGTTGAACAGCAGCCCGAGATAGACGGCCCGGAACCCGCGCACGACGCTCGCCGCCGTCCCCGAGTAGCGGATCTCGTAGAACTCGAGATCGGTCATGACCCCGGACCGGCGCCACAACCGGGCGTAGAAGAACACCGTTGCGACGCCGGTCAGCGTGAAGGCCCACCACACCCAATTGCCGGCCACGCCGTTCCGGCGCACGATGTCGGTGACCAGGTTGGGCGTGTCGCTGCTGAACGTGGTGGCCACCATCGACAGCCCGGCCAGCCACCAGGGCACCGCGCGGCCCGAGACGAAGAACTCGGACGTGCTCTGGCCCGCGCGTTTACCGAAGAAGAGCGCCGGGATGAAGCAGACGAGCACCGACGCCGCCGCGACCACCCAGTCGAGGGTCGTGAGCTGCATGGCGCGGCATTGTAAGCCACAGACGAGTTCGGGCAGCGTGAACCGGATGCCCGGGAGGGTCGTCTAACGCACGAACAATGACCGGTAGGGCACGGCATCGCCGTGCCCTTGCACCCCACGGACGGTGAGGATGACCATGCTCGAATCGCTGTTGACCGACGCCCGGCGGACCGTTCGTGGCCTCGCGCGCACCCCGTCGTTTTCCGCGGCGGCCATTCTGACGCTGGCGCTCGGCATCGGCGCCGTCAGCGCGATCTTCACTGTCGTCAACGCGGTCCTGTTGAAGCCGCTGCCGTACGCGCAGGCCCAGCAACGCGTGATGATCTACAGCCGCTGGGTCGGCTTCGAAAAGACATGGCTCTCGGCCGCCGAGGGCATGGATTACAGCCGTCTGGTGCGATCGTTCCGGGGCGTCGGGTTGTGGAGCTCGAGGGGCGCCAACCTCACCGGCGACGGCGAGCCGATCCGCGTCGGCGCAGGCGATGTGACCGCCAACACCTTCGAAGTCCTGGGCGCGGCGCCGATGATCGGCCGCTCGTTCACCGCGGAAGAGGATCGGCCGGGCCACGACACCGTCGCCATTCTGAGCTACGGGCTCTGGCAATCGCGCTACGCCGGCGATCCGGGCATCCTCAATCGAACCATTCAGGTCAACGGGACGGCGCGCACGGTGGTCGGCGTCATGCCTGCGGGCTTCCGCCTGCCGACCGACTACGGCGAGGACGCCGCCGATCCGACGCAGATCTGGCTGCCGCTCGCGCTCGATCCGCAGACCGTCGCGCAGAATCGCGGCAATCACGGCTTCTATGGCGCCGCCAGGCTCAGCCCGGGCGCGACGGCTGCGAGTGCGACGGCGGAGCTCGATGCGCTTGCCGCCTCGTGGACACGTCAGGGGATGTATCCACCGGCGATGAAGTTCACGGCGTTCGCCGTCGCGCTCGACGACGAGATCCTCGGCGGCGTGCGGCCGGCCGTGTGGCTGCTCGCCGGGGCCGTCACCTTCCTGCTGCTCATCGCGTGCGCGAACGTGGCCAGCCTCATCCTCGCGCGAGCGGAGGGACGTCACCGCGAGCTCGCGCTTCGGTGCGCGCTCGGCGCGGGTCAGTGGCGCATCGTCCGGCAACTGCTGACGGAGGGCTTCGTGCTCGCGCTCGCGAGCGGCGCCCTGGGTCTGCTGCTCGGCCTCGCGGGCGTTCGCGTGCTCCTCGCCATCGACCCCACGATCGTGCCGCGCGCCGACAGCGTCGGCCTCGACTGGCGCGTCGTCGGCTTCACCGCCCTGACGACCATCTTCACGACATTCCTCTTCAGCCTGGCGCCTGCTCTACGCGCCATGCGCGTGGACCTGAATGACGCGTTGAAGGAAGGCACCCATCAGGCCACGGTCGGCTCCGCGCGCCACCGGCTGCGCGGATTGCTCGTTGTCACCGAAGTCGCGCTGGCCGTCGTGCTCGCCATCGGCGCCGTTCTGATGGTCAGGAGCCTGTGGGCGCTGCAGCGCATCGAGCTCGGATTCGACCCCTCGAACGTACTCACGGCTCGCATCAATGTGCCGCAGACGAGCTACGAGTCGAACGAACAGGTCGTGTCGTTCTACGAGCGGCTGATCGAGCGGGTGCGACGCCTGCCAGGTGTCGCGTCGGCTGGTGCGGTGCGCTCGCTGCCCCTGGGGAGCACGATCGGCGACTTCGGCCTCGACATCGACGGCTTCGCCGAGCAGCCGGGGCAGGGCGCCAAGGGCGACTGGCAGATCGTGACCGACGGCGCCGCCGAAACGCTTCGGGAGCGTCTGGTGCGCGGGCGGTTCATCGCGCCCACCGACACGATCGATGCGCAGCCGGTCATCGTCATCAACGAGACCATGGCGCGCTTGTATTGGGCGGGGCGCGATCCGCTCGGCGGACGGGTCCGCATCGGATCGAACCCCGATCGCCCGTGGCTCACCGTCGTCGGCATCGTCGCCGACCAGAAGCACAACGGGATCGAAGGGCTGGTCAAGGAGAAGTTCTACGTGCCGCATCGTCAGTGGCACAAGGCGACAACGTTTTCGATCCGAGCGATGTCGCTGGTCATCAAAACCAGCGGCGATCCGATGGCGCTCGCGGCGCCCGTGCGGGCGGCGGTTCGCGAGCTCGATCCGACATTGCCGGTCGCGCAGATCCGGGTGATGGACGAGGTGGTCGCAGCGTCGATTGCCACGACGCGGTTTGCGGGTTGGTTGATGGCACTCTTCGCTGCGCTTGCGGTCGTGTTGTCGGCGATTGGTCTCTACGGCGTGCTGTCGTTCCTCGTGAGCCAGCGGCTCCACGAAATCGGCATTCGCATGGCGCTCGGCGCCGAAGGGCGCCACGTGCTGCGGCATGTGGTCGGCCGTGGTGTCGGCCTCGCGCTGGTCGGTGTCGCCGTCGGCCTGGTGGCCGCGTTCTTTCTCACGCGGTTCATGCAGGGGCTGCTGCGCGACGTGCAGCCGACTGACCTTCCCACTTTCCTCGGTGTGGGTGCGGTCCTCGCGCTCGTGGCCGCAGCGGCGAGCTACATTCCGGCCCGGCGCGCCACGCGCGTGGATCCCTTGATCGCGCTCAGGACGGAATAGAGGGCTGGGCGACTGGGCGACTGGGCGGCTGGGATGAAGGCTTGTTCGGAAAGCGCGCGAGAAACATCAGAGCATCACGCGCGAGGCCCGACTGGTTTCGAAGTACCGCCCGCACGCGGGACACGTCCGACATACGCTCCGTTGTCGTTCGTCCCCTGACTCTGCAGCGACTCGTTGCCACACGTCGGACATGACGAGAGGCCTGCATCGTCGCGCCAGTCTGCGCGACGGCGGCCGCCACGGTCACCTCCGCGCCGATCCAGGGCCACCCGGCGATCTGCCTCGCCTTCGCCTCGAGAGTCGGACCTCATACTGCGAACATCGGCCTCGCGCGCCCGGGCTTGAGCCGCGCCCAGTCCCGCCCAGCCCCCGCCGCCAGCCGCCTAGCCCAGCCGCCCAGTGCCTGGTCGCCTAGCCGCCCAGCGCCCATCCGCCCGGCGCCGCGCCTCCAGCCCAGCAAGCTATAGTCCCCTCCATGGCGTGGACTCTTCTCGTCATTGCAGGGCTGCTCGAGATTGTTTGGGCCATAGGCCTCAAATACTCGGAGGGGTTCACGAGGCCTCGGGCGAGCGCGTTGACGATTGCCGCCATGCTCGCGAGTTTCTACTTGCTGTCGCGCGCCCTCCAAACGATTCCTGTGGGGACGGGCTATGCCGTCTGGACGGGCATCGGCGCGGCCGGGACGGCGGTCATCGGAATGGCTGTGCTAGGGGAACCTGCCACGACGGCTCGCATCCTCTGCCTCGCCCTCATCGTCCTCGGCATCGTCGGACTCAAGGTCGCGTAAGCCGGAACTTTCACCCGCCTGCAGGCGTCCTAGGAGAGTGTCCCTGAAGTGCAAGTAAGTAAGTGCTTGCATTATCGGGGTCAGTCAGGATACCGTGACTCGGTGGAAGCTCGAGACCAGCTCCTTCAGGCCGCACTGAAGGTCTACGCCGAATCAGGCACGCGTGGCGCGACCACGCGGCGCATCGCGCAGGAAGCAGGCGTGAACGAAGTGACGCTCTTCCGCCACTTCGGGTCCAAGGAAACGCTCATCCGCGAAGCGCTGGGATGGGGCGCCGAACGCGCGCTCAAAGATCAGGGACTTCCGCAAGTTCCCGTGGACCCCGAAGCGGAGCTGACGACCTTCTGCCGGCAACATCACAAGACGCTCGTCGAGCATCGTTCCATCATTCGCAAGTGCATGGGCGAGTTCGAGGAGTTTCCTGAGATGAATGCCGTCGCGCGCCGGCATCCGGTGCTGATTGGCGACGATCTGCACGCGTATCTTCTGCGACTGCGGTCCTCCGGGTTCGCGACCGCGGATTTCAACGCCCGCGCCGCGGCGGCCATGTTGATGGGTGCCATGTTCGCCGATGCGATGGGGCGCGACTGCATGCCCGAGCGCTACAGCTATTCGGAGCGCGACGGCATCCGCCACTACGTCACGATGTTCCTGCGCGGTCTCGGCGTCCGGGCGCCGAAGAAGTAAGCGGCGAGCACACCGCCGACGTGGATGCATCGGCCGTCCCTGCCGCATGCACCCGAGGAGTACTCGCTGAATGCCCTCATCGTTGTCCCATTCCATCGGCAGCCGATTACCGTACCGGACGTGGCGGCGCACGGCGTGGTCGTGCGCGCTCGTCGCGATGGTGTCGCACCTGCCGGCCGCCGTGGTCGCACAGTCGCCGCCCGCGCCGCCGGCACCGCCGGCCGGTCAGACGCCTGCGACAGGCCGGGTCCTGACGCTCGACGATGCGCTCGCGCTCGCGGAAGCGCGCAACGAGCAGGTGATCATTGCCGAGTCCGGCGTGCGCAGGGCGCGGGCCGGGCAGGATCGCGCGCGCAGCGAGAAGTTCCCGCAGCTCGCCGGATCGGCGTCGTACGACCGGACGCTCCAATCGGAGTTCGAGGGGCTGTTCGATACCGGCAGCTCGGGCGATGACGAGGGCCCGGATTTCTCGAACCTGCCGTTCGGCCAGGCCAACGCATACACGCTCGGATTGTCGTTCTCGCAGCTGGTGTGGAGCGGCGGCCGTGTGGCGGCGCAGGAAGAGCAGGCGCGGCTGGGTCACACCAATGCCACGCTGGCGCTCGGATCGACGAAGGCCCAGCTGGCCCTCGACGTGGCGCAGGCGTTCTATGACGCCGCGCTCGCCGACCGCGTCGTCGCGATCGCCGAGGAGTCGTACGCGCAGGCCGATCGCACGGCGAAGCAGGTCCAGTCGCAGCGCGAAGCCGGCCGCGTCTCGGAGTTCGAGCTGCTGCGTGCGCAGGTCGATCGCGACACCCTGCAGCCGCCGATCGTGCGCGGCCGAGCGACGCGCGACGTCGCCTACCTGCGGTTGAAGCAGCTGCTCGACCTGCCGCTCGACGCGCCGCTGCAGCTCGCCGCCGCGCTCGACGATGCCCAGCTCTCGCCGGCGCCGCGCTTCAGACAGGCGCTGGCCGAGGCTGAAGCTGAGGTCTCGCCGCGGCTGCGGACGGCGGTCACCGTGGCGGAGAACGACGTGCTCTCCCGCGAGGAGGGGCTCGAGATCGTCAAGTCGCAGCGCAAGCCGCTGATCTCGCTCAACTCGATCTTCGGCCTGGTGCAGTATCCGGACGCCGTCCCGAACTTCGACGACTGGCGTACGAACTGGACGGTCGGCGCGGCCGTGTCACTCCCCATCCTGACGGGCGGCCGCATCAAGGCCGAGGAGGTGGCTGCCCGGGCCGACATCGACGAGTCGAAGGCGCGCCTGCAGCTCACGAAGGAGCTGGCGGATCTCGACGGCGCGAGCGCGCGGGCCGAGCTGCGCGCTGCGCGTGCGGAATGGGAAGCGAGTGGGGGAACGATTCAGCAGGCCACGCGAGCCTACGAGATCGCCGAGCTGCGGTATCGCGAGGGACTCTCGACACAGCTCGAGCTCGCCGATTCGCGGCTGCTTCTGGCGCAGGCGCAGTTCAATCGCGCGCGCGCCGCGCGCGACCTGCAGATGACGCGCGTGCGTTTCGCGCTGCTGCCCGAGCTGCCGCTCGCGACGACCGGGTCGGCGGCGCAGGCCGTGTCGCTCGGGGTCACGGCCTCGTCCGCCGGCGGCGGCGCGGCGGCCGCGGCGCTGCCGGCCACGCAGGCGGGCGCCGGCACGCGAACGACGGGTGCCACGCCTCAGGGCGCCGGCGCGGGAACTCAAGGGGGACGGTAGATCATGGCCAGCAAGCATTCATCGAAGCAGACTTCATTCGCGGTCCTCGCGCTCGTCGCTGGCACTGCCGCCCTCTCGGCAGCGTGCGGGCAGACGGCGGCCTCCGAGGCCCCAGCCGCAACCACCCCCGCGGCCGTCGAAATCGGCCGCGAGAACGTCATCGCCGTGACGACCGGTGACATCAGCGTCGGCCCGCTCGTCTCGGGCGAGCTCAAGGCCGAGCGCGAGGCGACCGTTCGTGCCGAGGTCGGCGGGTCGGTGCTGCAGGTCGTCCCCGAAGAGGGCCAGGCCGTGCGCGCCGGCGGGCTCATCGCGCGCATCGAAGGACGTGTGTTGCAGGACTCGCTGGCGTCGGCGCAATCGCAACTGCGATCGACGGAGCAGACCGCTCAATGGGCGGAAAGGGAGGAGGCTCGAATCCAGAGCCTCGTCAAGGGCGGCGCGCTCGCCGAGCGCGACCTCGAAGTGGCGCACAACGCCGCGGTTCAGGCCAAGGCGGCCGCCGACGATGCCCGCACGCGCGTGGCCTCGGCGCGAAAGGCGCTCGACGATCTCCACCGTGCGCTCACCGATGTCGGGCATCGTCTCGGTCAGGCACGTGAACGCCGGCGACGTCGTGACGTCCGGTTCGGAGCTCTACACGATCATCGATCCGTCGAGCATGCGGCTCGCGGCTGCCGTGCCGTCGGAACAGATCGGCGCGGTGCGCGTCGGCGCGCCCGTCTCGTTCCAGGTCCGCGGCTATCCCGACCAGTCGTTCGAGGGACGCGTCGAGCGGGTCAGCCCGGCGGCCGATTCCGTCACGCGGCAGGTGCCGATCTTCGTGACCATCCCCAACAAGGGCGGACGTCTCGTGGCCGGCCTCTTCGCCGAAGGCCGCGTGACCCGCGAGGCCCGGCGGGGTCTCGTCGTGCCGCTGACCGCGGTGAACGAGAACGGTCCGTCGCCGTGGGTGATGCGCGTGCGCGACGGGAAGGCCGAGCGGGTCGAGGTCAAGCTCGGGCTGCGCGACGACCAGACCGAGCGCGTCGAGATTGCCTCGGGCGTGGCCCAAGGCGACGTGCTCCTGCTCGGCGCGGCGCAAGGCATGACGCCGGGCACGCCGGTCACCATCAAGAACGGTGACAAGACCGACGAATGACGAATGGCGAATGACGGATGACGCATGTGGACGCGAAGGAGGTGGCACGCGCCGGCTCCGAGGCGCGGCCTCTCGATTCGTAATTCGTAATTCGTAAGTCGTAATTCCAAGGATCCTCCATGTTCATCTCCGATTTCGCCATTCGTCGTCCGATCATCACGATCGTTTCGATGGTCGCGCTGTCGGTCTTCGGCGTCTTCGCGCTGATGATGCTCGATACCGACGAGTTCCCAGACGTGTCGCCGCCGATCGTCGCCGTGTCCATCCCGTATCCGGGCGCGTCGCCCGACACGGTGGAGCGCGAGGTCATCGATCCCATCGAAGAGCAGATCTCGGGGATCAGCGGCGTCAAGAAGGTGCAGTCGAACTCGCTCGACAGCTACGGCGTCATCACCGTCGAGTTCGTCTTCGCCAAGGACCTCCAGGAAGCCACCCAGGACATCCGCGACGCCATCTCGCAGATTCGCAACGATCTGCCGACCGAGATGGAAGAGCCGATCCTGACGCGGTTCGACCCGAACGACTTCCCGATCGTCCAGCTCACGCTGGCCTCGAAGACGCTCACGGGACCCGAGCTCACGCGCATCGTCGATCCAGGGATCACCCGTCAGTTGCGCGGTGTGACCGGCGTGGCCGAAGTGAACATGGTCGGCGGCATCGAGCGCGAGATGACGATCGAGCTCGACCCGCAGGCCCTGCAGGCGATTGGTGTCGGCGTCGGCGAGGTCGTGCAGGCCGTTCAGTCGCAGAATCTCGCGGCGCCCGTCGGCCGTTTGAACAACGCGCTCGAGGAGCGCACCATCCGCCTCAAGGGGCGGCTCGACACGAGCGCCGACTTCATGCGCCTCGTCGTCGCGCAGCGCAGCGGCCGGTTGATTCGCCTGTCGGACGTGGCCGCCGTGAAGGACGGCACCGAGGAGCCGCGAACCGCCGCCGTCTTCAACGGCCGGGACGCGGTCGGCCTCGACATCATCAAGGCCGACGGCTACAGCACGACCGACGTGAGCGAGCGCGTGCGGGCGCGCGTCGACGAGGTCCGCAAGACGCTGCCGCCCGGTGTGGAGCTCCTGGTCGCTCGTGACGCCGGTCCGCGCGTCGCCAATTCGGTCGCCGACGTCCAGAGCGCGCTCGTCGAGGGCGCCGCCCTGACCGTGCTCGTCGTGTTCCTGTTCCTCAACTCCTGGCGCTCGACCGTCATCACCGGCCTCGCGCTGCCGGTGTCGGTGCTGGCCTCGTTCGTCGCGGTCTGGGCCTATGGGTTCACGCTGAACACGATGTCGCTGCTCGGGCTGTCGCTCGCCATCGGCATCCTCATCGACGATGCCATCGTCGTGCGCGAGAACATCGTCCGGCACGTGGAGATGGGGAAGGACCACTACACCGCGTCGCGCGAGGGCACCGCGGAGATCGGCCTGGCCGTCGCCGCCACGACCTTCTCCATCGTCGTCGTGTTCGTGCCGATTGCGTTCATGGGCGATCTGGCGGGCCAGTGGTTCAAGCCGTTCGCGCTGACCATTGCCATCTCGGTGCTCGTCTCGCTGTTCGTCTCCTTCTCGCTCGACCCGATGCTCTCGGCCTACTGGGCCGATCCGGACGTGCCGATCGAGAAGCGTTCCTTCATCTCGCGCGGCCTGCATCGCTTCAACCAGTGGTTCGACCGGCAGGCCGAGCGCTACAAGAAGGTCATCGGCTGGGCGCTCGATCATCGTCTGGCGATGACCGCGCTCGCCATCCTGTCGTTCGCCGGCGCGCTGGCGCTGCCGATGATGGGAGTGGTCGGCGGCGGGTTCTTCCCCGACTCGGACGATTCGGAGTTCCTGATCAACATCGAGACGCCGCCCGGCTCGAACCTCGAATACACGAAGCTCAAATCGGAGGAGGCGGCCCGGCTCGCCCGCGCGATGCCCGACGTGTCCTACACCTACACGACCATCGGCGGGCGCACCGGCGCGGTCGACGAGGCCATCGTCTACGTGAAGCTGCCGCCGAAGTCGACGCGCAGCCGGCTGCAGCCCGCGATCGAGGCCGATCTGCGCGCCAAGCTGGTCAGGCTCGGCGGGGTCGACGCCAGCATCGGCAGCGGCAACTTCGAGAATCAGAAGCAGATTCAGCTTCAGCTCCAGGGGCCCGACAGCCGGGAGCTCAATCGCGTGGCGCAGCTCGTGAGGGCTGAGGTCGAGCAGGTGCCGGGCGCCGTGGACGTGGGGCTCTCGACCCGCGGACAGAAGCCGGAAATCGAGGTCGCGCTCGATCGCGGCCTCGCCGGGAGCGTCGGCGTCACGGTCGGACAGGTGGCGCAGGCGCTGCGCGTGGCGTTCGCGGGGCTCGACTCGGGCGACTGGATCGATCCGTCGGGCGAGACGCGCGATGTGTACGTGCGGCTGAAACCGGAGGCGCGGACCAACGTCCGGGACCTCGCGTCGCTGCCGCTGTTCGTGCCGGGGCGCCGAGGGACGCGACGTCCCCGTGCCGCTCGGCCAGGTGGCGCGCATCTCGAGCGGGCTCGGACCGGCGCGCATCGATCACCTCGATCGCGAGCGCGTCATCGCCATCCAGGCGAACACCGAGAAGCGGTCGCTCAACGAAGTGCTCGCCGACATCAATGCGCGGCTCGACGCGAAGATCAAGCTCCCTGCCGGCTATCGCATCGAGACCGGCGGCGAGAGCGAGGATCAGGCCGAGGTGTTCGGACAGATCTTCGCGTCGCTCGGCCTGGCGGTGCTGCTGATGTACTTCGTGCTCGTCATCCAGTTCGGCTCGTTCCTCGAGCCGCTGGCGATCATGCTGTCGCTGCCGCTGTCGCTCATCGGCGTGATGCTCGCGCTGCTCATCACGGGCTCGACCATCAACATCATGAGCATGATTGGCGTCATCCTGTTGATGGGCATCGTCGCGAAGAACGCCATTCTGCTGGTGGACTTCGCGAAATGGTCCGAGGAGCAGGGACTCTCGCGGCGTCAGGCCATCATCGAGGCCGGGCGTGTGCGCCTGCGCCCGATTCTCATGACCACCTTCGCGCTCATCGCGGGCATGGTGCCGATCGCGATCGGGGCCGGCGAAGGCGCCGACTTCCGGCGGCCGATGGGCGAGGCCATCATCGGCGGCGTCATCACCTCCACGTTGCTGACGCTCCTCGTCATCCCGACGCTCTACGAGATCCTCACGGAGTGGCGTGACTGGCTTGCGGCGAAGATCACGGGTCGCCAGCCGGCGCACGGGCACGAGCCCGCGCTCGAAGCGCCGGGCGACGGCGCCGCCGAAGCCGCACGCTGATCATCCTCCAGGCGGGGCAGGGCTTCAGCCCTGCCTCCCCTACGGGCCCTACGGTTTGGGCCTTCGAGCGCGACGATTGGCCACGTGGCCGGCCAGCGCACCGTAGGCGTCCAGCATCCGGCCGTAGTCGTAGTGCGCGTTTCGTCCGCTCGGATTCGGCACGACGAAGACCTCGACCTCCGCCAGGCGCCAGGCCTGCGGGCCGATCGTAAGCGGTCGCCGCGGACCGAGGGCGCGCGCCAGGGTCAGGCCGATCAGACCGACGAGCAGCGGGCGCGTCCGTCGAATCGTGCGCTCGAGCCCGGCGCGGCCGGCGGCGTAGTCCGACGGGCGCAGCTCGTCGATCCCGCGGGTCGCTCGCGCAACCAGGTTCGTCAATCCAAGCCCGAACTCGGGCAGCCGGCCATCGTCGGCGAACGTGAGCGGGTCCGGTGTCAGGCCCGATTCGTGCAGCAGTCGCCAGAAGCGATTGCCGTGGCCGGCGAAGTGGTGCCCCAATGCTGCCGAGCGCAGCCCTGGATTGATGCCGACGAGCAACAGGTCGATTTCCGGACCAAGGCGATCGGGCAAACCCGGCAACCGGGCCGGCTTGGTGGCCACGTGAGAGAGAATACGTGCACGACCGAACGATTGTTGGCGGGCTGAAGCCCCGCCCTTCTGGTGCGGTCTGGCCCGTAGCCTGCAGTCCGTAACCCTGTAGTCGAGTCGTCCGCATTCTCGCCATTCGCCATTCGCCATTCGCCATTCGTCGTCATTCGTCATTCGTCATTCGTCATTCCCTATGACCTGTCCAGCCTGCGGCGGTGAGATGACCGTCGCCCGCTTCGATGGCCACTACGGACGATCGCTGGACATCGATGTGTGCTCCGGCTGCAACGGACTGTGGTTCGACCAGATGGAGAACCATGCCTTGACGCCTGGCGCGACGCTGAAGCTCTTTCGCGAGATGGGCGCGGCGGTCGCGCACGCGAAGCGGCCGTTGCGAGCGAACAAGGCATGTCCGCGGGGCGGGCTCGAGCTGATGCCCGCAGTCGACAAGCAGCGCTCGACCAGCTTCGAGAGCTTCCGCTGTCGCGAGGGGCACGGCCGCTACATGACGTTCACCTCGTTCCGGCGCGCGAAGAACTTCATCCGCGACCTCACCCCAGGCGAGGTCCACGATCTTTGTCGACACGTCCAGACGATCAAGTGCACGAATTGCGCGGCCGCGGTCGACATCACGAAGGAATCGTCCTGCAGCTGCTGTCGCACGCCGATCGCGATGCTCGACCCCGAGCAGCTGGCGATCACGATCTCGGAGCTCGAGGCGGCGGCGCAGAAGCGCCAGACGGTCGATCCGTTGCTGCCGCTGCGATTGGCGCACGGGCGTTTGAAGGCCGAGCGCGTGTTCGCGGAGATGGCGACCAAGGCCCGCGCGCACGTCGGCGGCTGGACGTCGTTGAATCTCGTCGACACCGGCCTCTCGTCGATCGTCCACGTGCTCGATGCCCTCGGCTATCGCGACTGATCCGCCGCGGCTCGCCGTCGACGGTGCCCGCATCGTGGTGGCGGGAACCGATCGCCCCGTGGTGCTTCGCGGCGTGAACCGATCAGGCCTCGAGTACGCCGAGCCGCGTCCCCCGGAAAACGGGGTCTCGAGATCCGAACCCATGCCGGGAAATAGCACCCGACCCCATTTCGCGGACGAAGGCGCGTCGAGGTTCCTCGAGGCCGCCGGCATCACGCGCGACGAGATCCACGAGATCGCCGCGGGCTGGGGAGCGACCGTCATCCGTCTGCCGTTTACCCAGGATTTCGCGCTGCGCGGGCGCAACGGCTGGCCGGCCGAAGCCTATCTGCGCGCCATCGATCGCGTGGTGTCATGGGCCGCGGAATGCGGCGCATACACGCTGCTCGACCTGCAATGGCTCGACGCCGACACCGCGCGGGGCCGCGGCCAGGACGGAAAAATCAATCGCGTGCCGGCGCTGCCCGATGTCCGGACGCTCGAGACGTGGGAACTGCTCGCCGCCCGCTACCGCGACCGGCCCGCCGTGCTCTTCGATCTGTTCAACGAACCGCACAATCCGATGTTCGACGATCTCGAGCCGCTGCTCGGCGTGTGGCCCGACGGCCGGTTGGAGCGGCTGCCCTCACGCAAGGTCGGCATGGACGAGTGGCAGCCCTGGGCGCTGCACCTGGTGCGGCGGGTACGCGACGTCCATCCGGAGGCGCTGCTGTTCGTATCGGGCGTCGCGTGGGCGTTCGACCTGCGCGGCTTTCCGCTTCGCGATCGCAGCGGCTCGCCGGTCGAGGGCCTCGTCTACAGCACCCACGTGTATCCCTGGAGCCGGACGCATCCCTTCAGGCGATCCCGCTCGCCAAGGGCATGGACGCATGCGTTCGGGCATCTTTCCACGCACGTCCCGCTCTTCGTCGGTGAGTGGGGCGGCGAGTCGCGCCACGTCTCATGGGGGCGACAGCTGTTGCGTTACCTCGAAGATCGATCGATCGGCTGGGCGGCGTGGAGCTGGGCGGACTGGCCGCCGCTCATCGCGGACTGCCGCCGCTGCGACTACGCGCCGACGATGTTCGGGGCGATCGTCCGGGAGGCGTTGAGGGGAGTGGGGAGCGGCGGAGCTGAAGCTCCGCCCTCCTGGTGAGCATGCTTTACAGCCGATCGCTGTGGCCCCACGCCTCATCGTCGGAGGCGAGCGCAGGCGACGGTTCGGCGACGTTCATCGGACGACGCCACACGATGCGTCGCGCGCCCAGGGGCTGGCTGCCCACCCGCTGCATCATCCACAGGCCCGGCGTTGTTCCGAGGACCAGCGTCCCGACGGTGATGTACAGCACGGCTACCACCGCCAGGACCAGCCAGAAGAGCGACAGGCCACCGAGCAGTCCACTCGGGAGTGCCACGGTGACGGGCGCCATCGCATCGGTGAGCGCCGCACCCAGCCTGGCCCCGGCGGTCTGCCAGCGGAGCGCCTCGGGCGCGAGCGTCAGCCGCAGCGCGTCGTCCCGGCGTGTCTGAGCCCGGCCACGCCCGCGGTTCGTCGAGCCACCTTCGGGCGGATCGGGGAAGCACTGGAGGAAGAGCGCGACCGCGAGTTGCGGGTCCACGCCTACGAGCTCGGCATAGTTGCGGACGAACGCGCGCCGGAAGATCCCTGCCGGCCAGCGCGAGACGTCGTTGCGTTCGAGTGCCACCAGCAGCGGCCGCGAGACCTTGGTTCGGGCTGCGATGGTTTCGAGGGAAAGGCCGGCGCGCTCGCGTTCGTTGCGCAGCCATGCGCCGAAATCTTCGATGTGCGGCAGATCCTCTGCGGCAAAACGACCAGTCATCATGTCCCAGTCCGCCAGGTCGGCCCCAACCAGACCGCCCGGCGCTGCGCCGACACGTACCACCACGGCCGGCAGGGCCTGCTCCCTACGCGAGAACCGACTTGTGGCTCGCGTGTGACGGAAGCAGCATAGAGACGCAGGTTCATAGATGCAAGCTGAACGTGAGTCCTTTTTTTCTCCGTGGCTGATTTTTTTTCGATTCGTGCCGCGCAGGCTGTCGTGAGCCGGCCGTCCGACCGTGACGATGACGATGACGATGACGATGACGAGGCCCGGCCCGGGGAGCATGACGTGGCGCCTGCATGGGGAGCGCTTGAGCGTGCTCGGGTGGCCACGTGCGGTGCTGCTGCAGATCGCGCATCCCGGCATCGCCGCCGGTGTGGCGTACCACAGCTCGTTCCGTGGAGGCATGCTCACGCCTTATCGCCGGCTGGTCTCGACCGTGTGCGCGATGCGCACACTGACCTTCGGGTCTGATGACGCCGCGCGAACGGTTGCGGCGCACATCAACGCCATCCACGACCGTGTGCGCGGGTCGATGCCGCCCACGAACGATGCGGCGGCATTCACGTATTCCGCCCGCGATCCACGGCTGCTGGCGTGGGTCCACGTGACGCTGGTCGATTCGACGCTGCGCATCTACGAGCGGCTCGTCGAACCGCTCGCGGGAGCGGACCGGGACGGCTACTGCGAGGAAGCCGCGGAGGTGGCGAGCTGGTTCGGCGTTCCCGAACCTTTCATCCCACGGAACCACCGGGCGCTCGAGGCCGCGATGTCCCTCATGCTCGCATCGGGAGAGTTGCGCTCGACGGGCGAGGCGCGAGGGCTGGCGCGTGACGTGCTCCATCCGCCGCTCGCCTGGCTGGGCGGGCCGCTCGGCGGATTCGTGCGGCGGCTGACGATCGCCGAGTTGCCGCCGGAGATCCAAACGATCTACGGCCTCGAATCGAGCGCGCGCGACGAGCGGGCGCTCGCGCGTGCGGTGCGGATCGTTCGAGCGTGCCGGTCCCGGGCGCCGCGGATGCTGACTCAGTGGAGCGAGAGCCGGGTCGAAGGACGAATGACAAATGACGAATGACAAATGACGAATGACGAATGACGAATCTGGACCGACGACCGGCTTGTCCGCGGTAGCGCGAAGCGCGAAGGCGGAAGACCACCATTTCAGCCCCCGGCGCGATCGATCGGGAATGCCGCGCCGGTCCAGGCCCGCTGAGCGGTCCATGGTTGCGGCGGCGCCGACCAGAAGTCGGCGGTCGGTGCGAGACCCAGTGGCAGCAGCGCCACCGCGCACAGGTAGAGGCTTCCCGTCGAAATGTATCGCTCGGCGACGCCGGGCTGATGGCCGGCGAGCCCGATTCGCAGCCAGCCGCCCTGATCGAACGTGCCCGGTGCGTCGAGCGTCCGAGTGAGAACCGCCGTCAGCGCCGGACGCACCTGGGCGACGGGGAGATCGGTGGGCAGCGCCTGGCGCCAGGCCATGTCGGCGAGGACCTGGAAGGCGCCCGCGCGATACGCGATCGACCGGCCGATTGGCGGGAAGCTTCCGTCGGGCGCGATCAGGCGCTCGAGGATTGCGGCGTAGCGCTGCGCGCGGCGCATCATCGGTTCGCGCAGGGCCTGCCACGCGGGCAGCTCGCCGCCGACCTCGTCGAGGACGTCGAGCAGCATCGGATGGATGACGAAGCTGTTGTAGTAGTCCCAATGGAACTGGGGACCGTCGCCGTAGACGCCGTCGCCCTTGTACCACTGCTCGTGTTGTCGCAGCGCGTAGTCGATGCGCATGCGATCCCAGAACGCACCCATGCGTTTGAGGGCCGCTTCGATGGTCGCCGAGAAGAGCAGCCAGTTATTGAACCCGGGCGGAATGCTGCGCGTCGACTCCAGCGCGGCAACCAGCCTGGTGCGCGTGGGCGCCTCGAGCGTCTCCCATAACGCGCGCGGTGCCCGCAGGACCGCCTGGGCGAGAAACGCGGCGTCGACGAGTGGCTGGCGGTCCTCGGTGAAGTTGAGCGCATCGGGTGATTTCGGATCGACGGCGCTGGCGATGGCGTCGCGCGCCAGCTCGCCATAACGCGCCCGCGCGGCGCCTTCCTCGCTGCCGTCCGAGGTGAGCTCGAGCCAGGGCGCGATTCCCGCGAGCAGCCGGCCCAACGCCTCGAGATGTGTGACCGCCGAGCGCTGGGCGCCCGACACCTCTTCGACGGGCATCGTTTTCTTCAGGGTGCCCTTCGCCAGATGCGTCAGCACCGGATCGGCGAGGCGGCGCGTCAGCCGGAGCCACGTCGCGCGATCGCTGCGGCCATCGGATGCGGCGATCGCCGTGGGACTTCGCTGCCGCGACACCACGCCGCCCAAACCCGTGCCGGCCAGAAATGCGCGGCGGTCCATGCGCGGATTATAGGGGAGGGGGTCAGGAGTCGTCCCTGTTGCTTTGACGACTCTTGACCCCTGGCGCCTCGTCGCGATGACCGGCTCCTGACCCCCTCATCGAGCTCACGGTGTAGGATCCGCTGTCGCAGGAGGTGTCCGTGTCGCATCGCTCCCGGTTGTTCTTCCTCATTGGCTGCTGGGCGGCGCTCGCGACGAGTGTCATCCATCTGATCGGCTCGATGGCGGGCGGGCCGGTCCCGACCAACGAGACCGAGCGGACGTTCTTCCGCCTCCTCGAGACCTACAAGTTTCCGCTGCCCGGCACGGCGCGGACATTCGGCGAGCTCAGTGCGGGCCTCGGCCTCTCGTTCTCGCTGCTCCTGGCGCTCGTCGGCGCGTCTGGCCTGGCCGTCGTCCGGCGATCGTCGACCGATCCGCTGCTCCTGCCGGCGCTGGCTCGGATGCATGCGGCTGCGTTCATCGCTCTTCTGGTGATCTCGTTGACCCACTGGTTCATCGTCCCGACGATCTGCATTGGGGTGACGGCGGTGGCGTTCGTCATCGCCGCGCTTCCGAGCGGCAGTCCGGTGTCGAGCTCAGGAGGGCCGCAATGAGCTGGCGCGGATGGTTGGGAACCGTCGCTCTGCTGGTCGTTGCCGCACTGTCGCCGAGCCACTGGTCCGTCCTGGCTGCCTTTCAGGCGGCATCCGCGCAACCGGCGCCGTCCCCGGATGCGCTCGTTGGACGATGGCTGGGCACGGTGGAAGTGGGCGGCATGCGCCTTCGGCTCCTGCTGAAGGTGACCAGGGGCTCCGACGGCACGCTCGCCGCGAAGATGGACAGCCTGGATCAGGGCGCGCGGGATCTGGCGGTCGATGAGATTCGATTCGACGGTCGCGCGCTCACGTTCGCGATGAAGGCCATCGGCGGCTCCTACAGCGGGACGTTCGACGCCGAAGGCAAGCGGATTGCCGGCACCTGGCGGCAGGGAGGCCTCGAGGTGCCGCTGGAACTGAGGCCGCACGACGGCGACGTTTCATTGGCGCGGCCGCAGGATCCGAAGCCGCCGTTCCCGTACGAGGCGTTCGCCGTCAGCTACGACAGCGTGCCGGGCGTCACGATCAGCGGCACCCTCACGCTGCCCACGGCGCCCGCGCGCGTTCCAGCCGTCCTGCTGATCTCGGGGTCGGGCCCGCAGGATCGCGACGAATTCCTGTTCGGCCACCGCCCGTTCCTCGTGCTGGCAGACGACCTGACCCGGAAGGGCATCGGTGTGCTGCGCGTGGACGATCGCGGCGTCGGCAAGTCCACCGGCAGGTTCGCCGACGCGACCTCGGAGGACTTCGCCAACGATGTCGCCGCGGGCGTCACCTTTCTCGAGCGGCACGTGCGGGTCGATCCGGCGCGCATCGGCCTCGTCGGCCACAGCGAGGGCGGCCTCATTGCGCCGCTCGTCGCGGCGCGCGGCACCGGTGTCGCGTTTCTCGTGCTGCTCGCCGCGCCTGAGATGGCCGGCGCGGAGGTACTGCTCGAGCAGAGCTCGCTCATCGGGCGCGTCGCTGGCATGAGCGACGATGCGATTCGGCAGAACCAGGAGTTGCAGCGCAGGATTTTCGAGATCGTGCGGGCCGAGCCCGATGCCGATGTGCGGCTGACGAAGATCAGGGAGAGCCTGGCCAATCTGCCGCCGGCCGTCGTCGAGTCCCAGTCCCGGCAGGCATCACGGCCCTGGTTCCGCTTCTTTCTGCTGCACGATCCCGTTCCCGTGCTCGAGAAGATCAAGCAACCGGTGCTCGCGATGACCGGCGCGCTCGATTTGCAGGTGGCGCCGGCACAGAACCTCGGGCGAATACAGCAGGCGCTCGAGCGCGCTGGCAACCGCGACGTCACGATCGTCACGATGGCAGGGCTGAATCACCTGTTCCAGACCGCCCAGACCGGCAGCGTTTCGGAGTACTCCTCGATCGCGGAAACGTTCGCGCCCGCCGCCCTCGACCGGATCTCGACCTGGATCGCCTCGCGGGTGAAATAGGGGTCGGGTGTGATTTTCATCTAAATATCCGGCACTCCGGCGGAGGCGCCGGCTCGCGATCCCAGGCATCGCGTCGCCCCTACGTGTCCGGCAGGATCTGGCTGGATTCTTGCTCGAGTGTGAGCATGCCGCGACGACCTCGTGCTGGAAGTGGTGGGCTGATCTTTCACGTACTGAACCGTGCGGCGCTGGGCGCGCCGCTCTTCGCCACTGATCGCGACTGCGACTCATTCGAGGGGTTGATGGTGCAGGCCCGAGCGCGGATCGATCTGCCGCTGCTCGCCTACATCTTGATGCCCACACACTTTCACCTGGTGGTCTGGCCGCGCAGAGATTGGCAACTCTCGGAGTATATGCGCTGGCTGACGCTCACCTACACCGTCCGCGTTCGGACGTCCACGCAAACTGTCGGAACTGGCGCACTGGTCCAGGGTCGATACAAACCATTCCCCGTCCAGCAGGACGACCACTTCTATCGCGTCTGCCGTTACGTGGAGCGCAATGCCCTTCGAGCGGGTTTGTGTCCAAGGGCGGAGAGCTGGCCCTGGTCGAGTCTCGCGCAGCGCTGCCGAAATTGCACCACGGTGCAGCTAGATCCGTGGCCAGTTCCACAACCCGTCAACTGGATCGAGTACGTGAACCAGCCTCAGTCAGAGGGTGAGCTCAATGGCCTTCGGGATGCGGCACAGCGAGGTGTGCCCTACGGTAACCAAGCCTGGGCGGCGTCGACAGCGAAAGCTCTGAACCTGGGCCCGCGTGTCCGCCGGCGAGGCAGGCCGCGAAGGCCGACTCCTGCATCCGCCGCGCTCATCGACGATCTGACCGACGAGGATGGAGGAGCCCGTTCGTCAGCGACGCCAGCGACAGATACTTAGATGGAAATCGCACCCGACCCCCATCGCCAGCGGGCCCGCTTCGAACATTTAGACGAATATCGCACCCGACCCCTATTTCCCCTGGCTCATCGCGGAGAGGAACTCGGCGTTGCTCTTGGTCTTGCTCATCTTGGAGATGAGCAGCTCCATCGCTTCGACTGGTGACAGCGGATTGAGCACCTTCCGCAGCACCCACACGCGATTCAGATCCTCGCGTGCGAGCAGCAGCTCCTCCTTCCGCGTGCCGCTCTTCTGGATGTCGATGGCGGGGAACACGCGGCGATCGGCGAGCTTCCGATCGAGGTGGATCTCCATGTTGCCGGTGCCCTTGAACTCCTCGAAGATGATGTCGTCCATCCGCGAGCCGGTGTCGATGAGCGCGGTCGCGATGATCGTGAGCGACCCGCCCTCCTCGATGTTCCGCGCGGCGCCGAAGAAGCGCTTCGGCCGCTGCAGGGCGTTGCTGTCGACGCCGCCCGAGAGCACCTTGCCCGACGGTGGCACCACGGTGTTGTAGGCGCGCGCGAGACGCGTAATCGAGTCGAGCAGGATGACCACGTCCTTCTTGTGCTCGACCAGGCGCTTGGCCTTCTCGATGACCATCTCGGCCACCTGCACGTGCCGCTGCGCCGGCTCGTCGAAGGTCGAGGAGATGACCTCGCCCTTCACCGACCGCTGCATGTCGGTCACTTCCTCGGGCCGCTCGTCGATGAGCAGGACGATGAGATAGACCTCGGGGTGGTTGCTGGTGATGCTGTTGGCGATGTTCTGCAGCAGCATCGTCTTGCCGGTGCGCGGCGGCGCGACGATGAGGCCGCGCTGACCCTTGCCGACCGGCGTCATCAAGTCGAGCACCCGCGCCGACACGTTGTCGGCCGCCGTCTCGAGCCGGACCTTGGTCTGCGGATAGAGCGCCGTCAGGTTCTCGAAGAAGACCTTCTCCCGCACCTTCTCGGGCGGCTCGAAGTTGACCGCTTCGACCTTGATCAGCGCGAAGTAGCGCTCGCCTTCCTTGGGCGGCCGGATCTGACCCGACACCGTGTCGCCGGTGTGCAGATCGAACTTGCGGATCTGCGACGGCGAGACGTAGACGTCGTCGGGCCCGGCCAGGTAGTTGTAGTCGGGAGCGCGCAGGAATCCGTAGCCGTCGGGCAGGACCTCGAGGACGCCTTCCGAGAAGATGAGCCCGCTCTTCTCGGTCCGCGCGCGCAGGATCTCGAAAATGAGCTCCTGCTTGCGCATGCCGGTGGCGTTGGGGACCTCGAGGTCCTTCGCCAGGTGCGTCAGCTCGGACACGCTCATGTCCTTGAGCGCGGCGAGGTCGATGACCGTCGGGTCGTTCGCCTTCTCGGGACGGTCCGCGGGCCGGTCCGGCGGCCGCTCGGCGGGGCGTTCCCGCTCCGGGCCTCGATCGCGGTCGGGCTGCCGCTCGCGGTCCGCGTTCCGCTCGGCGGCTTGGTGCTCGGGGCGCTCGCCGGATCGATCTCCGGAGCGCTCGCGCTCGCCGGAGCGATCCCGGTCGTTGGGGCGCTCGCGCTCGACGGGTCGTTCGCGGTCCCGATCCTTGTCCTTGGTGACAGCAGCAGTCTGACGATCAGCGTCCACAGCTCGTCCAGTCCTTCGCCCGTTGCGGCCGATGCCGCGAGGACGGGCACTTTCAGGTGTTGAGTCCATTGGTTCAGTGCGCGCTTACGCTCCGCGCGTGAGAGCTTGTCGATCTTCGTGGCCACGACGGCGGCGGGCCGTCCCAGCCCGTGCATCCATTCCCAGGCGGCCAGATCCTGCGGCAGGCCGGGATGCCGGGCGTCGACGAGCAGGAGGGCGGCCGACGGACCGGCGGGCGAGGGCGATTCGACGCCGAAATACCGTTCCATCAGGGCGGCGAATCCGGCGCGCGCCGGCTCGCCCCCTCGGGCATAACCGAATCCCGGCAGATCCGCCAGATAGAGGCGGTTGACGGGCGCGAAGCGATCGAACTCGACGCGATAGAGATTGATCAGCCGCGTCTTGCCTGGCGCCGCGCTGGCGCGGGCGATCGTCCGCCGCACGAGCGCATTGATCAAACTCGATTTGCCGACGTTCGATCGCCCGACCAGGGCCACCTGCGGCACGCCGTCGCGTGGAACGCCCGCGGCCGAGGCCGCGCTCGTGATGAACTCGGCGGACTGGATCTTCACGTGGGCTGCGGACTACGGGCTACTGACTACGGGCCCCCCAAGGCATCATGCAAACGCCCATTCTCAAGCCACGTAGCCTGCAGCCTGAAGCCCGTAGCCCGATAGCCCCGATCAGTGCGTAATCGCGTCGTCTCCGACTTCGGGCTCCGCCGGTGCCTCGGCCGCCGGAGCCGTTATCGGGCGCAGCGGCTCGGCCAGAGCAATCTTCAGTACCTCGTCCATCGTTTCGACCATGTAGATGTTCAACTGATCGAGCACGTTGGCCGGGATGTCGGCGAGGTCCTTCTCGTTGTCCTTCGGCAGGACGATGTTCGAGACGCCGGCGCGGTGGGCAGCGAGCAGCTTCTCCTTCACACCGCCAATCGGCAACACCTTCCCGCGCAGCGTGATCTCGCCGGTCATCGCCACGTCCTTGCGCGTCGGCAGCCTGGCCAGCGCCGAGACCATGGCCGTCGCCATCGTGATGCCGGCCGACGGGCCGTCCTTGGGGATGGCGCCCTCGGGCACGTGCACGTGCACGTCGGTGCGCTTGTTGAAGTCCTGCGGCAGGCCGAAGTCCTCGGCCTTCGACCGCACGTAGCTCATGGCCGCCTGGGCCGACTCCTGCATCACGTCGCCGAGCTTGCCGGTGAGCGTGAGCACGCCCTTGCCGCTCATCAGCGTGGCCTCGGTGACGAGAATCTCGCCGCCGGCTTCGGTCCACGCCAGACCCGTGGCGATGCCAATCTCGTTCCGCTGCTCGGCGAGCGTCGGCCGGAACTTCGGGACGCCGAGATACTGCGTCACCTTGTCGGACGAGATCGCCTCCGAGAAGCCCTTGCCCTCGATCACGACCTTGCGAGCCACCTTGCGGCAGATCGACGAGATCTCGCGCTCGAGATTCCGGACGCCGGCCTCGCGCGTGTAGCGCTGGATGACGGTCTGAAACGCCTCTTCAGCGAACCGCAGGTTCTCGGACGACAGGCCGCAGCCTTCGATGGCCTTCGGCGCGAGGAAGCGCTTGGCGATCTCGATCTTCTCGTGCTCGGTATAGCCGGCGAGCTGCAGTACTTCCATGCGATCACGCAGTGCCTGCGGAACCGTGTGGAGCACGTTCGCCGTGCAGATGAACATCACGTGCGAGAGGTCGAACTCGACGTCGAGATAGTGGTCGAGGAAGGTCGAATTCTGCTCCGGATCGAGCACCTCGAGCAGGGCCGCCGACGGGTCGCCGCGGAAGTCCATCGACATCTTGTCGACTTCGTCGAGCAGGAACACCGGGTTCATCGTCCCGGCCTTCTTCATCATCTGGATGATCTGGCCGGGGAAGGCGCCGATGTAGGTGCGGCGATGGCCGCGAATCTCGGCCTCGTCGCGGACGCCACCGAGCGACAGCCGCACGAACTTGCGGTTCGTCGCGCGGGCGATCGACTTGGCGAGCGAGGTCTTGCCGACGCCCGGAGGGCCGGAGAAGGTGAGGATGGTGCTCTTCGGCTTCTTGACCAGCGTCCGCACCGCCAGGAACTCGAGGATGCGGTCCTTGATCTTGTCGAGGCCGTAGTGATCCTCGTTGAGCACGGTCTCCGCGTGGGCGAGATCGCGGCTCTCCTTCGTCTTGCGGAACCAGGGCACCGCGATCAGCCAGTCGAGATAGTTGCGCGAGACGGTGGCCTCGGCCGACATCGGCGGCATGGCCTCGAGCCGGCGCAGCTCCTGGACGGCCTTGTCGGCCACGTCCTTCGGCATGCGCGCCTGCTCGATCTTCTTGCGCAGTTCCTCGACCTCGTTGCCGCGATCGTCCTTGCGGCCCAGCTCCTTCTGGATCGCCTTCATCTTCTCGTTGAGGTAGTACTCCTTCTGCGCCTTCTCCATCTGCTTCTTCACGCGAGACTGGATGCGGCGGTCGACCTGGAGCTTGTCCACCTCGCCTTCGAGGACGCTCGCGATGCGGTTCAACCGCTCGACCGGCGAGACGATCTCGAGGAGGTTCTGCTTCTCTTCGACGCCCACCAGCAGATGGGCGGCGATGGTGTCGCCGAGCCGCGACGGGTCGTCGACCCGGACGGCGGCGATCATCGCGTCGAAGTTCAGATTGTTCGAGAGCTTCACGTACTGCTCGAACATCGAGACGACGCGGCTCATGATCGTCTCGACGTCGGCGGGCTCCTCCTTGGCGCGCGGCACCATCTTGACCACCACGCGATAGAAGCCCTTGTCTTCCTTCCATTCGACCGCGCGGGCGCGGTCCACGCCCTCGACCAGCACCTTGATGTTGCCGTCGGGCAGCTTCAGGCTCTGGACGATGTTGGCGACGCAGCCCATGGTGAAGATGTCGTTGGGCTGTGGTTCGTCGACCGCCGCGTCGTGCTGCGCGGCGAGAAAGATGCGCTTGTCCTTGCCGAGCGCGTGCTCGAGCGCGCGGATCGACGAGGGGCGGCCGATGACGAACGGCATCATCATGTGCGGGAAGACGACGACGTCCCGCAAGGGCACGATGGGGAGGGTCTCAAAGACTTCCATAGGGAGTATCGGTCGGGTGAGGTGGGGCGCTGCGAACTACGAATTACGAGCTACGAGCTGTGAGCGATCGACGACGAGGTGGGTTCAGTTCGTCGCTCGTAGTTCGTCGCTCGTCGCTCCACCTACCCAGCTTTCTCCATCAGCGTGATCGGCTTTTCGCGCGCCTCGACCACGTCGCGCGTGATCACGCATTCCCGGATCTTCTTCTGGCCGGGGAGCGTGTACATCAGGTCGAGCATCAGGTCCTCGATGATCATGCGCAGGCCGCGCGCGCCAATCTTGCGCTGCAGCGCGAGCTCCGCAATCGCCTCGAGGGCATCCTCAGTAAAGCGCAGCTTGACGTTCTCGTATTCGAACAGTCGTTGGTACTGACGCGTAATCGCGTTCCGCGGTTGCGTCAGGATCTGGATGAGCGCCGGCTTGTCGAGCTCGTGCAGCGTGCCGACGACCGGCAGGCGGCCGACGAATTCGGGGATCAGGCCGTACTTGATGAGATCCTGCGGCTCGGCCATCTCGAGCGTCGCGCCGATCTCGCGCTTGCTCATCGCCCGCACGTCCGCCTTGAAGCCGAGCGTCTTCTTGCCGATGCGGCGCTCGATCACCTTGTCGAGCCCGACGAACGCCCCGCCGCAGATGAACAGGATGTTCGCGGTGTCGACCTGGAAGAACTCCTGGTGCGGGTGCTTGCGCCCGCCCTGCGGCGGCACGTTGGCCACCGTGCCCTCGAGGATCTTCAGCAGCGCCTGCTGCACGCCCTCGCCCGAGACGTCGCGCGTGATCGACGGGTTCTCGTCCTTGCGGCAGATCTTGTCGACTTCGTCGATGTAGATGATGCCCTGCTGCGCCTTCTCGATGTCGCCGCCGGCCGCCTGCAGCAGCTTCAGGATGATGTTCTCGACGTCCTCGCCGACGTAGCCGGCTTCGGTGAGCGTCGTCGCGTCGACGATGGTGAAGGGGACGGAGAGCAGCTTGGCGAGCGTCTGCGCGAGCAGCGTCTTGCCGGTGCCGGTCGGTCCAATGAGCAGGATGTTCGACTTGTTCAGCTCGACTTCGTTGCGGCTGCGCGACTGCTTCTGGATCTCGATGCGCTTGTAGTGGTTGTAGACCGCGACGGCGAGCTTCTTCTTCGTCTGTTCCTGGCCGATCACGTACTCGTCGAGGAACTTCTTGATCTCCTGCGGCACCGGGAGCGTCGAGCGCGATCCGTCGCGCCGCTCGAACCGGTTGTCATCGGCGATGATGTCGTTGCAGACCTCGACACACTCGTCGCAGATGAAGACGGTGGGGCCCGCGATCAGCTTGCGCACGTCGTTCTGGTCCTTGTTGCAGAACGAGCAGCGCAGCACCTCGTTTTCGCCGTTCTTCTTCACCATGTGTGTCGTGTCCCGTCCTGGCGCGTCCCGTGCCGCGGGGCCCTCGTTCGTCCGAGTCGGGCGAGGCCGACCGGGCGGCTAGAGGCCGGAGTCGGCTGGTTCACGTGCGCTTGCGGATGACGTCATCAATAATACCGTATTCCTTGCCCTGGTCCGGTCCCATGATGTAGTCGCGCTCGGTGTCGTCCTGGATCCGCTTGACGGGCTGGCCCGTGTGCAGCGCCAGGATTTCGTTGAGCCGCTCGCGCATGCGCAGGATTTCCTTCGCATGGATGTCGATGTCGGTCGCCTGTCCGCCCAGCCCGGACATCCACGGCTGATGGATCAGGATCCGCGAGTTGGGGAGGGAGAAGCGCTTGCCCTTCGTCCCCGCCGCGAGCAGCACCGCGGCAATCGACGCCGCCTGCCCGATGCAGTAAGTCTGTACGTGGGGCTTGATGAACTGCATCGTGTCGTAAATCGCCAGTCCAGCCGTAATCGCGCCTCCCGGGCTGTTGATGTAGAGCAGGATGTCGCGATCCGGATCGTCGGCCTCGAGAAACAGCATCTGGGCGATCACGAGGTTCGCCACCGGGTCGTCCACCGGCGAGCCGATGAAGATGATGCTGTCCTTGAGCAGCCGGGAATAGATGTCGTAAGCGCGCTCCCCGCGGTTGGTCTGCTCGACCACCATGGGGATCAGCTGATTGCGCGGAGTCGTCATCGAGGCGTCTCGTTCTTATCAACGCGCGTCGAACCCTCTGGCGAACGCTGAGCCGGCTTTCGCCTCCCCCTGAGACACGAGGGGCGGCCGACGAAACTGGTGCGTGAAGTTCTGGAGGGAAGAGCCTTTCAGAGAGGTCAGACCTCCAGGATTGTAGCACGCCCGAGCGCGTAGTCAATCGTCTTCTCTCGCCGTAACCCCGTGAAAATACGGCTGATTGCGCCTTCCTTGGCCAGTTGCTTGCGAACCGTGTCCACCGGCTGGCCGCGCTCGGTGGCGAAGCGCGTCACCTCGGCTTCGACTTCCGACGGGTCGACCGCGATTTTTTCGCGCCGCGCGATCTCGTCCAGGACCAGTGCGCATTTCACGGTTTCGACCGCCGTCTCCCGTTGCCGTTCCCGCACCTGGTCCCAGTCCAGCTGGAGCTGCCCGGGATCCACGCCCTGCCCGGCCACGCTGCGGACGAACTCCTCGAGCCGCCGCTCGATCTCCCGGTTCACCAGCGACTCGGGCGCGTCCACCGTGACCCGTCGGGCGAGCTGCCGCAGCAGCTCCTGCCGCACCTCGCGCTCCTGGTTGCGCGCCGCTTCCCGGAGCAGCCGCTCGCGCACGATCTCGCGCAGCGCGTCGACCGAGTCGTAGCCGAGCCCCTTCGCGAACTCCTCGTCGAGATCGGGCAGCACGGGCTTGCGCAGCGCCGTGACCGTGATCGCATACTCGACGTCGGCGCCCGCCATGTCCTCGACCGGATAGTCGGCCGGGAACGTGATGCGGAAGGTCTTCTGATCGCCGACGCGGAGGCCGATCACCTGGTCGTCGAATCCCGGAGGATTCGCATCGGCGCCAATCTCGACCCCCACGCCCGACAGCGTCTCGGGCTCCGCCGGCGGCGTCTCGTCATCGCTCGGGTACTTCCGTCGCGTCATATCGGCCACGAGCGTGTCGCCGATAGTGGCGCCTCGATCTTCGACCGGCTCGGACCGCGCCTGGCCGCTGCGGAGCCGCTCGATCATCCGGTCCATCTCCGCCGCCTCGACCGACACGGGCGGCCGGCGCAGCGTGATGCTGTCGAGCGTGCCGGGATCGATCGGCGGCGCCGTCTCGATCGCGGCCGTGAAGGTGAGCGGGCGCCCTTCGTCGATCGACACGTCCTTGACGTCAGGGGCGTCCACCGGCTCCACCCCCCGCTCGCGCAGCGCATCGTCCACGGCGCGAGGAATCAGATCGTGCGCGACTTCGTGGAGGATCTGCTGCTTGAACCGCTGACGCACGACCTTGGTCGGGACCTTCCCCGGCCGGAACCCGGGCAGGCGGAGCGAGCGCGCGTAGCTGCGCGTGACTCGCTCGACTTCCTGCTCGACCACGTCGGGGGGGATTTCGACACTCAAAGACTTGCGCGTATCGCTGACGTCCGTGTACTCGACCTTCATGTGGCTTATCGGTCCATCGATGAGCGGGCTTGAGGGTTAGTGACGTGCCTGCCGGGGCGAAGCCGGCCGGAGGCGAGCGAAGTCTGGTGCGAAAGGGGACTCGACCCTGATGCCGAGGCGCTTCGGCGCCGATGGCGATGGCTGTGACCCACCTTGAGCACCTGGTCGAACTTCGTGAGGCATGGTGCGAAAGGGGGGACTCGAACCCCCACGGCCTTGCGGCCACCGGATCCTAAGTCCGGTGCGTCTGCCAGTTCCGCCACTTTCGCAGGCAACCCAAGATTGCTGCTGCGGGCCGCTGCAGCCGTGCCGGGTGCTCGTCTCCAGTCTGGTGGTGGCCGGGCGTCGTGGGCCGTTTCGAAGCCGCGTCCTGTTTAGCTTGCGCGTCCCGGGCTGCGCGGAGGTGGCAGCGGCCCCCTCGTCAGGTCTCCTCGAGAGCCTGCTGCCGAAGGGGAATCCCTACACGGTAGCACAGCTCAAGGGCCCACCTAGTCATTCGAGTAGTTCAGTTCGCAAAGCGTCCGGTCCATGAAAAAAGCTCACGCCTCGTCCGCTCGAAGGCAACTTCGACATGCCTCATCCGAGGCGCTTTCCGCGGTTCTTCGAGCGATCTGCACTGGCATGTTTCGTGCCCCACAGTTGCCCGGCCGGCAACAAGAGAGTCGCTCCGGCCAGGGGAGGCCGACGGACAAAAACAGGTCGTCGGTGATTCAACACAGATTGAATGGAGGCAGATATGAAGACCACCCTCACCGGCGCCTGCGTCGCCGCGTTCGCCGCCGTGGCGCTGACGGCTTCGGCCCAGCAGCCAGCTCCGCAGACGCCGCCGCCGCAGCCGACCCCCGCGCCGTCGGCTTCAGTGAAGCTCGACAAGGACGTCACGCTGACGGGCTGCATCAAGGCCGGTACGGCGCCGGGCTCGTTCGAGCTGAGCAACATCAAGAAGGGCGCGGGGTCCGCGTCGGAGCCCTCGGCTGCCAAGGACGCGAAGATCATGCTCTCGGCCGCGGCTGGTGCGGATTCTCGCGTCGCACGTTGGACACACCGTCGAAGTGACGGGCACGTGGGGAGCGGCCGCTGCGGCAGCGCCCCCGAGCGCCTCGGCGCCCGCCGGTGAAGCCAAGGCAGGCAAGAGCCTCACCGTCTCGAACGTGAAGATGGTGTCGGCGACCTGCACGACGGGCACCAACTAACCGGTCGATTTCGTTCAGGACACACCCGCTCACTGGTCAGGGTGGAATCGAGTTCCGTCGCTGCGGCCGGATGTGCCGACACTGACGGAGCTCGTGCACCCGCCCTAGGGGCGGGTGTCCGGTTGTACGGCAGGGAAAAGAGGGAAGGGATCGGCTGCCGGACGGCGAGCCGACCGTGCGGACGGGCAGGCGAACGACAGCGTCTCGCAGGACGTATGATCGACCTTCTGTCGCGCCGAAGGGGATTCCATGGGATCACCATCCGTCAGCTCGATCGCCCGCCAGCCGGCTCGATCGGAGTTCCTCGACTGGTTCACGCGCAATCGACGCCGCTCGGATGCGCTCTTCGACATGCTCGACGAGGCCACCTACTACGAGCGGCCGATCGCCCTGCGCAATCCCATCGTCTTCTACGAAGGCCATCTGCCGGCCTTCAACGTCATCGTGCTGATCAAGCGCGGGCTCGGACGGCCGGGCGTCGACGAGCGCCTCGAGACGCTGTTCGCGCGCGGCATCGATCCCGAGGACGTCGCGTCGGCGCAGGCGCGCGGTAACCCGACCGGCTGGCCCACTCGCGGCGAGGTCGCGCGCCTACGCGCGAAAGGCCGATGCGCTCATCGTCGATGCGCTGTCGCATGCGCCGCTTTCACAGGACGGGCATCCCGTGCTCGATCGGGCCGAGGGCGTGCACACGATGCTCGAGCACGAAGCGATGCATCAGGAGACGCTGCTCTACATGTGGCATCGTCTCGAGCTCGATCGCAAACGCGCTCCAGCCGGCACGGCGCCACTCGAGATCGGGGGGGCGCCACCGGCGGCGCGCACGGTCGACGTTCCCGCCGGGCAGGCGCGTCTCGGCGCGTCGAGCGATCAGCCGTTCGGCTGGGACAACGAGTACGGCGCGATCACCGTCGACGTGCCGGCGTTCAACATCGACGTCTACAACGTCACCAACGCCGACTATCGCGAGTTCGTGCAGGCCGGCGGCTATGACGCAGCCGGCGTGGTGGTCGGAAGAGGGCTGGCGCTGGCGGGTCGAGGCGCACGTCGACGCATCCGCATCTTCTGGGAGCGTGCCAGGGGCGGATGGTTGTGGCGCGGTCAGTTCGAGCGCGTTCCGCTGCCGCCCGCGTGGCCCGTCTATGTCAGCCATGCCGAGGCCGAGGCGTTCGCTCGCTGGCGGGGGCGGCGGCTCGCCACGGAGGCGGAATACCATCGCGCCGCATTCGGCACGCCCGAGGGCCGCGAGCGCGCGGTTCCCATGGGGCGACGGCCCTCCCGACGCGACGCGCGGACAGTTCGACTTCGCCGGATTCGATCCGGTTCCCGTCGGTGCCCGCCCGGCCGGCGCGAGCGCCTGGGGCATCGAGGATCTCGTCGGCAACGGATGGGAGTGGACGTCGACCCTCTTCGAGCCGTTCCCCGGTTTCACGCCGATGCCGGCCTATCCCGAGTACTCGGCCGACTTCTTCGACGGGCGTCATTACGTGATGAAGGGCGCCTCGCCGGTGACTGCGCGCGAGCTGATTCGCCCGAGCTTCCGCAACTGGTTCCGCCCCAACTATCCGTACGTCTACGCGTCGTTCCGGACCGCGTCGGATCCCGCGTCTGGAGCGGCTCGA
Source organism: Vicinamibacterales bacterium (assembly GCA_963840865.1). GTDB lineage: Bacteria > Acidobacteriota > Vicinamibacteria > Vicinamibacterales > Vicinamibacteraceae > CAWJAP01. The sequence continues at coordinate 804,905 of CAWJAP010000028.1, read as the reverse complement.
TGAGGCGCGTTGCCGCTCGTCCGCTGGAGGCGCCCGCCTCCGATGCCTTCGCTCACGACGTCGCGCGAGGGGCTTCAACAGTCTCCGCGCCGCATTCCGCCGCGCTGGTTCTACGACGAACTGGGGTCGGCGCTCTTCGACGCCATCTGCCGGCTGCCGTGGTACGAGGTGACGCGCGCCGAGCTGCGGCTGCTCGCCGAGCACGCGTCGGCGATCGCCGCGGCACGCGCGGCCTGCGTTCATCGCGGAGCTGGGGCCGGGCAACGGCGAGAAGCTGGCCGTCCTCGTGCGCGGGCTGCACGGCTGGAGCGTTGGCGTTCACCTCATCGACGTGTCACGCGCGGCGCTCGAGACCGCCTCGCGGGCGGTGGCGGAGATTCCGGGCGCGCACGTGACGAGGGACGTGACGTCGTACCACGACGGTCTGGCGCACCTGCCGCGATTCCGGCCTGGCGTCGGCCGTGCGCTCGTCGCCTTTCTCGGATCGAATCTCGGCAACTTCGATCCCGAAGAGGCCGATCGCCTGCTCGAGACCATTCGACGGGCGCTACGGCCGGGCGATTCACTGCTGCTCGGCCTGGATCTCGTCAAGCCTCGCGAGCGGCTCGAGCTGGCCTACGACGATCCGCTCGGCGTGACCGCGGCGTTCAATCTGAATCTGCTGGCCAGGATGAACCGCGAGCTCGGCGCCGACGTTCGACCCGCGCGCGTTCACGCATCGGGCGCAGTGGAACCCCGCGGCCTCGCGCATGGAAATGCGTCTGGTCAGCCTCGTGCGGCAGACGGTCGACATTCCAGGTGCCTCGTGCCACGTGACCTTCGACCAGGGCGAGGGCATCTGGACCGAGAGCTCCTACAAGTACGCGCGCGCCGACCTCGCCACGCTCGGCGAACGCGCAGGGTTCCGCTTCCGCCGGCACTGGATCGACGAGCCCGGCCAGTTCGCGTTGGCGTTGTTCGAGGCGGTCTGAGTTCAGGCCTTCGGGGTCTCCGGTCTTCGGTCCCGCCAACAAGGTCACGGTATCCCGACCCTCAGGCTTGCGCGCGGGCCGAGACGCCGAGCACGGTCGGACCACCGGCGCCCGCGTAGATCGCGACGGCCTCCAGGTGTTTGGCGCGCGAAGCTTCGACGAGCGTGTCGAAGGTGTCCAGACCGCGCATCGGCGCCAGCCACGTGTGCGTGGTCAGCGCCACCGGATTAGCGTAGCCGCTGTGAACTGTCCGCGTCAGCAACTCGCCTGCCTGCGTCAGATCGCCGAGCCGCGCCATGCACGTCGCGATATAGAAGTACGCTTCGGGGTCGCGGAAGTTCGAGCGCAGAATCTCCGCCAGGGCCGTCCTCGCCTCCTCCACGCGGTCGGCCAGGGTCAGCTTGAAGAACTCTGCAAAGACGGTCCTGCCGTGGGCCTCTTGACCCTCGACATCCGCGGCTCGGGCGGCTTCCTCGATCCGCCCGCTCAACGCGAGGAGCGGCCCGCGAACGAGGTCGAGCGGATCGACCGATTCCTCCAGGCCACGGCGATAGTGGCCGAGCGACAGGTAGGTATGGGCGACGCTCGTCTGCACGCGGGGATCGAGGAGCTTCGCTCGCCGGTGCGCGGCGAGCGACGCGTCGAGCAGACCGCAGTACCGGCACGCCTGCACGAGCGCCGAGAAGATCGACGCATCGGTGGCATGCCGGTGCGCCAGCGTCAGCAGCCGTGACATGGCATCGGTGGCACGCCCCAGATCCACTTCGAGCGCCGCGTAGCCCGCGTGCGCCAGCCCGAGCTCGGGGTTGATCTCCAGCGCTTTCTGGAACGCCGCTTCCGCGTGGCCGTAGTCCATGTCGCCCGAGGCTTCGCCGAACTTGGCGAGGACGCGATACATCCGTCCGAGCCGCGCCCAACCCGGCGCGTACCGCCTATCCTCGGCCACGCAGCGCTCCAGCAGATCCCGCGCCTCCATCCACGTCGACGGCCGGGCGCCGAGCTGGACGGCGCGCAGATACCATTCGTACGCGCGAGGGGTCGCGGGAGTCTCCTGGTGCATCAGCCGGTGCTCGCGCGCCGTCAGCGGCAGCTCGAGCGACGACACGATGCGCGCGGCGAGATCGTCCTGGAACTGAAAGATGTCGTCGAGCGCGATCTGCGCCTGATCCGACCACACCACCGTCCCTGCCGGCACTTCCACCAGCTGCGTCGCGGCGCGCACGCGCGAGCCGGCCCTGAGCAGTGTGCCGGCGAGCACGACATCGACGTCGGCGTCGCGGGCAATGGCGGCGAGGTCCAGCGGCATCTGCTGTGCGAAGCGCGCGGCCGCGAGCGTCGAGCGCACAACCAGGGAGCCAAGCCCGCCGAGCGACGTCGTGATGGCGTCCGCCAAGCCGAGCTCCAGGAACGCGATCTCCGGGTCTGGACGCAGCAGCTTGAAGGGCAGGACGATGAGGCGCGTAGGCCTCGGTGATGAGCCGGGCACATCGCCCGGCGCCCGCCAATGGCCCGTGGACAGGGCTTCGAGCGCATCGGCCATGGCCCGGGCCGAGTCGAACCGATCCTCGCGCTGCTTGGCGAGCGCTCGCGAGATGATGGCCTGCGCCGGGCCGGCGACGAGATCGCTCGTCGGCGGCTCGCGGTTCAAGATGGCGCCCAGCACCTCCATCGGCGTGACCGCATCGAACGGCGGACGTCCCGTCAACATTTCGAAGAACACCGCCCCCGCCGCGAACACGTCGGCGCGCCCGTCCAGCGGTTCCCCGCGGATCTGTTCGGGCGACATGTAGTGCGGCGTCCCGACGATCGTGCCTTCCATCGTGACGCGCGTCGCATCGTTCGCGAGCGCCTGGGTCGGGATCGCGAGGCCGAAGTCCACCAGCTTGACGCCGTGCGGCGTCAGGAACACGTTCGAGGGCTTGAGATCGCGATGGATCAGCCCGCGCTGGTGGATGGCGTCGAGCGCATCGAGCACGCGCAGCATCGCCGCGGATGCCTCGGCACGATCGAGCGGTCCGCGCGCCAGCCGCGCGAGCAGCGACTCGCCATCGAGCAGCTCCATCGCGACGTAGATCTCGCCGTCGGCTTCGCCCACGTCGTAAATCTGGCAGACGTTGGGATGGCTGACCGCCGCCGCCGCTCGCGCCTCCCTCCAGAGACGCTCCGGCCCGCGGCCCTCTGCGGCGTCGGCGCGCAGCATCTTCACCGCAACCTGGCGCTGCAGCCGTTCGTCGTATGCGGCATACACGACGCCCATGCCGCCTTCGCCGATTGGCCGTTCGACCCGGTACGGACCGATCGCCGCCCGCATTACCTGGCCAGCGCCTTGTGCTGGAGGAACTCCTCGAGACCGGCTTCGCCGAACTCGCGCCCGAGGCCCGACTGCTTGTAGCCGCCGAAGGGCGCCTCGAGGTTGTACCGCGCGCCGTTGATGTCGACCTGGCCGGCCCGGATCTTCCTGGCTACCGCCAGCGCCCGATCCTCGTTGGCCGACCACACGGCCCCCGCCAGCCCGTAGATGGTGCCGTTCGCGATCGCAATCGCCTCTGCCTCGGTCTCGTACGCCAGCACGGCGAGCACCGGGCCGAAGATCTCTTCCTGCGCGATGGTCATTCGCGGCGTCACGTCCGCGAAGACCGCCGGCTCGACGTAGTGGCCGCGCGCCAGGTGCGCGGGCCGGCCGCCGCCGGTTGCGAGCGTGGCGCCTTCCGCCTTGCCTTTTGCGATGTAGCTCTCGACGCGCGCGCGCTGCGCCTCCGAGATGAGCGGGCCCAGCCGCGTGGCGGGATCGAGCGGGTCGCCGAGCGGCAGCGTTGCGACGGTCTTGCGCGCCAGCTCCACGACCGCGCCCACGCGCGCGCGAGGGACGACCATTCGCGTCCACGCCGAGCACGTCTGTCCCGAGTTGAGCAGCGCGTTCTTCACGCCCGCGGGCACCGCCTTGTCGAGGGGGGCGTCGTCGAGCAGGACGCACGCCGACTTGCCGCCGAGCTCGAGCGTCACCTTCTTGATCGACTCGGCCGCGAGCGACAGGATGCGCCGTCCGGTGCGCACCGATCCCGTGAAGCTGACCATGTCCACGCCCGGGTGGCCGACGATGGCTTCGCCGACCTCCGCGCCGGTGCCATGGACGATGTTCAACACCCCAGGCGGAAGCGCAATCTCCTGGCACACGTCGGCGACCACGCAGGCGTTGAGCGGGGCGAGCTCGCTCGGCTTGAGGACCACCGTGCACCCCGCCGCAAGTGCCGGCGCGACCTTGGCGAAGATCTGATGGAGCGGATAGTTCCAGGGCGTGATGGCCCCGACGACGCCCCAGGGCTCACGCACGACGAGCGAGTGCCCGACCTGCGATTCGAACGGCCAGCGACGTGCCAGGCCGGCGTAATAGCGGGCGATGGCGACAGGCTGCCCCGCCTGAATCGCTGTCGAGATCTTGATCGGAGTCCCCACCTCCTGACTGATCAGCGCAGCGATCCGGCTCTGAGCGGCTTCGAGTCCGTCGGCGAGCTTCGCCAGCCAGTCGGCGCGTTCGGTGGGACTGGTCTCGCTCCACGTCGCCTGCGCCCGTCCCGCAGCGTCGACTGCCCGGCCAACGTCCGCTGCCGTGCCGGCGGCAACCGTTCCGATCCGCTCCTCGGTCGATGCCGACCTGACCTCGATGCGCTCCGTGCCGGCCGGCTGCTGCCAGCGGCCGTCGACGTAGATGAAGGGATAGTCCAGCATGGGCCGTCGTATCGCGCGACGCGCCACTGAGCGTCGGCGGTCGTCATCGCGCGGATTCGGAGATTATGGATCACGCGATCCGGCAACCGATTCCCAGAGCCCCGGGTATCTGAGGACGAAACCGGTGGGAGCGACTTCGAGCAGCGCCGCGTAGCCGGCGCTCGGCGATTCGTACCAGTAGGTCGTTTCGCCGCGACGTTCGAACCGCTGCGGGAGGAGCTGGAGCGTGCCGTCCGACGGGGTGAACCACGCCGCCGGCGCATCCACCGCGTGTCCCGGTTCGAGCTTCAACCGTTTCAACGGAAGGAGGTTCGTCGCCGGGGTGAACTCGAAGTCCAGATCGACGCACCCCTCGAGACCTCCCACGAGCTCGCCGTCGAGCATCCACGAGCCGGTCGGCAGGCGCTCGATCGTGTGATCCACGGACTGTTCGTTCAGCCAGCCGTGAACGTGGCCCCGCTGGGAGCACCACGCTTGATCACACACCAACACGTAATCGAGGTGTGCGGGACCGCCGCCCTGCAGGAAGACGGCGGTCCCCTCGAGCCGCCAGCCCGCCTCGCTCCGATCGAGACGGGCGGCGTCGTGCCCCGGGGTATCGAGTCGTCGCCACAGCGCCGAGGCAATGATCATTCTCAGCTCGCCGGCGTGGTGCATTTCGCGGCGAGCGATTCGACCGACGACACGGTGAGTGTCACGGGCGGCGTTGCCGGCGCGGGTGCAGGAGTCGATGATACGCCTGTCGATCCGCTCGGCTGACTCGTCGAGCGGCCCGACTCGGTGGCGCTCCGGCCCGGCGTCTGTGACTGCACGTTCACGCGTCCAGTGACCTTGACCTGATGCCCCACGAAGTCGGCGAGCTTCACCTCGTTGTTGTCCGGCACGATTCGATAGTCCTTCCCCGGAGACCCGGTTGTTTCACGCGTGCCGTCCTTCGAGACGGGCAACGCTTCGCGCAGCAGATAGCTCGCGGCGATCGGGCTGCTTTCAGCGCCCGCCGACGGCGAGTCGGGCCGTCCTGCCGGTGCGAGCTGCAGGCATCCCGAGAGCACGAGCTCGGAGCTGCCGCCCAGCCGCCCGCCCGGCGGGGGCGTCGGAGGCTCCGGCTGTTCCTTCTCGAGCATGGGTTTGTGAGGCGGGGCCGGCAACGGGTCCTGCGGCAGCGGCGGCTGCTTCGGGGGCTGGGGCTGTGCGATGGCCAGCGTAGCCACGAGGACAGCGCTTCCGGCGAGCGTCAATGCACGAGGTACGACAGTCATGGTTCAACTCCTTGTTGAGCGCATGACGTGATGAGGTGCAAGCCGCGGGCCTACGCAACGGCCGTAGATTGCCGATTCTGGAACGGAGAGGCCGTAGGCCGCGTGTGCGCGCCTTTTGCTGCCGAGACTGCAATCCATACACGGAGCTCAGCTGGCGGCGGCGAGCCGACGGGCTTGCCGCGTCAGCAGCGCGAGCACGGCCGCCTCATCGGCATTGAGGCCGCGGGGCCGCGGGCCTGTGCCGTTCGCCGCCACGATCGTGCCCGCGTGAAAGGCATCCACGACACCCGGATGAATGTAGCAGCGGCGGCAGACGGCGCGCGTGTTCCGGAGGTGCTTGGCGACCTCGTCGACGGCGGCGACGATCTGCCGGGTGCGTGCCGTCGTCGATCCGGCAGGCGCGACGCGTCGCAGCTGCTTGGCGGCGAGTACGGTGCCCACCCACGTGCGGAAATCCTTGGCGGTGAACTCCTCACCAGCGATCTCGCGCAAATACAGGTTGACGTCGTTGCTCGTCACGCGCCGGCGGCGTCCGTTTTCGTCCAGGTACTGGAAGAGGGTCTGACCCGGAAGGTCCTGACAGAGCTTGACGCTCCGGGCGAGAACCGGATCGTCGAGGTCGACCGTCTGGAACACGCCGCTCTTGGCGCGGAAGCGGAACGTCACCGATCGCCCGCGCACGTGCGCGTGCCGATCCTGCAGCGTCGTGAGGCCGAACGATCCGTTGGCGCGCGCGTACTCGTCGTTGCCCACACGGATGAGCGTCGATTCGAGCAGGCGGACGACCGTCGCGAGGACGCGGGCGCGCGACAGTTGCCCACTCAGCATGTCGCGCTGCGTCCGCCGCCGGATGGCCGGCAGTGCGCGGGCGAAGTCGAGCACGCGATGGTACTTGTCCTCGTCACGCGCCGCGGTCCACTTGGCGTGATAGCGGTACTGCTTCCGTCCGCGCGCGTCGCGCCCGGTGGCCTGGATGTGGCCGGATGCGTGCGGGGAAATCCACACGTCGCGCCAGGCTGGCGGAATGGCCAGCGCGCGAATGCGGGCGAGTGTGGCCGGGTCGCGGACCGGCCGCCCGCGCGGGTCCAAGTAGGCGAAGCCGGAGCCGGCGCGACGGCGTGTGATCCCTGGCGTGTCGTCGGATGAGTATCGAAGCCCGGCCCTGCGGGCCCATCGGACCCCTGGCACTGAAGACAGCGTTCCCACGCCTGCCTTCACGAGCAAGGGCCGGGCCAGCGACAGCCCTGAACGGCTATGCTTTCGGCCGCTGGATGACCTGCGTCGCGAGCGCAATCATTCCGGCGACGTCAGCCGTGTTCGCCGGGAGCACGAGTGTGGTCGTCTTCTTGGCGAGCTCGCCGAACTGCGTGATGTATTGTTCGGCGACGCGCAACTGCATCGCTTCGTATCCACCGTCCATCTGGATCGAGCCCGCGACACGGCGGATGCCCTCGGCGGTGGCGGTGGCGACCGCCATGATCGCGGCGGCCTCGCCCTCGGCCTCGTTGATCTGCTGCGTCTTGCGCGCCTCCGAGGCTTTGATCACTTCCTGCTTGGCGCCCTCGGCGTTGTTGATCGCGGCATCGCGCGTCGCTTCCGACGTGAGCACCGTTGCACGCTTCTCGCGCTCGGCACGCATCTGGCGCTCCATCGCGGCCAGGATGTCGCCGGGCGGCGTGATGTTCTTGATCTCGTACCGCATCACCTTGACGCCCCACGGCTCCGTGGCCTTGTCGAGCTCGGTGACGACGGCGGTGTTGATGGTGGTGCGCTCCTCGAAGGTCTTGTCGAGATCGATCTTGCCGATTTCGCTGCGGAGCGTCGTCTGCGCGAGCTGGGTGATGGCGAAGTGAAAGTCGGAGATGCCGTACGAAGCCCGCTCCGGGTTCATGACCTTGAGGTAGAGCACGCCGTCGACCTGCACCTGCACGTTGTCGCGGGTGATGCAGACCTGCGCCGGCACGTCGATGGCCGTTTCCTTGAGCGAATGCCGGTAGCGGATGACGTCGAGGAACGGGATCAGGATGTGGAAGCCGGCGTCGAGCGTGGCCGAGTAGCGTCCGAGCCGCTCGACGACGTACGCACTCTGCTGCGGCACGACCACCGCCGTCTTGGCGATGACGATCAGCGCGAAGATCGCGACCACGAACGCGAAGATCAATGGACCCACGTCAGGCTCCTTCCAGAGTGATGTGCAGCAACAGGCCATCCACTTTGCGCACCGAGCAGCGCAGACCCTTGGCAATCGCCGCCGTGCCCACGTTGCGCGCCTTCCACGCCGACCCGCGCAGCTCGACGCGGCCGACCTCGCCGGGAGCAATGTCGTCCATCGCCATGCAGATGTCGTGGGTCAGGTCGTCGATGCGCTTGCCGCGGTCGCCGACGCGAATCCGGCGGAGCAGCGGGTCGCGAAACACGGTCAGCGACACGATCGAGAAGACCGTGAAGAGCAGCCACTGCAGCCACGCGGGTCCGCCGAAGCCGAAGAAGGTCAGGAGGCTGACGAGCAGCGCGCCCACGCCGAAGAAGATGATGAAGAATCCTCCCGGACTGGCGAGTTCCAGCAGCGCGAGCACCAGCCCGAGCACCGCCCAATGCCACCAGAGCATGTCCATAAGCTGTTCCGTGGCCGGTATTATACGGATGACCAGCGGCCGGTGACCAATGACCAATCGGTGAAGACGCGGCGGGACATCGGTGAACGCCCGATGGCGACTGACGATTGACGCCGCTGGTCAGCGGACGGATTTCCGTGCCCTGCCGGTCATTCCTCAGTGGGCATCCGTCGTTCGATTCAGCAGTCCTCGAACCGTCAGCCAGTCCGTGAGCCGGTCGGACCACGTTCGCAGCACCGGATCCTTGGGGGCGAGCCCGACGCCGTGCGAGCCCTTCTCGTAGATGTGGAGCTCGGCCGGCACGTGCGCCCGTCGAAGAGCGAGATAGAAGTCCACGCTGTTTTCGGGCGGGACGCCGGTATCGGCATCGGTGTGGAACAGGAAGGTCGGCGGCGTCTCCGCGGACACGCGGTGATCGGTCGAGAGCGCCATCGTGCGATCGGGATGCTGGTCGTCTCCGAGGAGCCGCTGGCGCGAGCCCTTGTGCGTGTACGGCTCGACGAACGTGATCACCGGATAGCCCAGAATCAGGAAGTCGGGACGCGAGCTGTGGCGCGCGATCGGATCCGCCGATTCGGGAACCGCCGCGGCAAAGATCGTTCCGGCCGTGGACGCCAGGTGGCCTCCGGCCGAAAAGCCCATGATGCCGATGCGATCGGACCGCAGCATGTAGTCGGCCGCATGCGCGCGCACGTACCGAATGGCACGCTGCGCATCGTCGAGCATCGAGGGATGGCGGTACCGCGGCCCGAGGCGGTACTTCAAGATGAACGCCGTGATGCCGAGGCGATTGAAGTACTCCGCCACCTGCCTGCCTTCGTGATCCATCGCGAGCGAGGCATAGCTGCCTCCCGGACAGATCACGACGCCGGTGCCGGTCGGTGCGGGTGACAGGGGCACGTAAGGCGTCAGCGTAGGAACGTCCACGTCTTCGGTCCCGACCGCGTCGGGCGCTCCTGCCGGCCACAACACGAGTGGCGCCTGCACCCCTGGGCTCGTACTCGGTCCCTGCACGCTCGCAACCATGGTCGTGACCAGCAACGCTGTCAGCATGCGCGGCATTCTCGCTCAAAGGTCGATTGGACCGAAGGTGCAGGTCGAGGGGATCGAGGTGCAGGTCCAGCGGATCGAGGTGTAGGTCCAGGGGTTCAGGTCGTAGGTCCAAGGTCCGAGGTCCAGAGGTCGAGGTCCGTCCGGGGTGTGGACCTGGACCTGCGGACCCTCGACGCTTGGACCTCGGACCCTTCGGACCCTCGGACCTCCCACGTGTACACTTCGTTCAATGTCTTCAGACCCCCACAAGCCGCTGCGCGATGACGTCCGGCTGCTGGGTGAGCTGCTCGGCGAGGCGCTTCGCGCGCGTGAGGGCGAGCGGCGGTTCGACCTGGTCGAGCGGGTCCGTGCGCTGGCCAAGAGCGCGCGCGCCGGCGATCGCGAGAACTTCGAGCGGCTCGCCAGCGTGCTCGGCGCGATGCCCGTCGACGACGTGCTCGCCATCGCCCGTGCGTTTTCGCAGTTCCTGAACCTGGCCAATATCGCCGAGCAGCACCATCGCATCCGCCGGCGCCGCGCCTATCAACAGACCGCGGATCGGCCGCCGCAGCGCGGCTCGTGCGACGAGACGTTCGGCCGTTTGATTGAGACGGGCATTGCGCCCGACCGGCTCGGAGGAGCCGTCACCTCGTTGTCCGTCGAGCTCGTGCTCACCGCCCATCCCACCGAGATCGTCCGGCGGACGCTGCTTCAGAAGTACGACCGGATCGCGCGGTCGCTGGCCGAGAAGGACCGCAGCGACCTGACGGTAATCGAGCGCGAGGCGGTGGTGGACGATCTCCGCCGCGAGATCGCGGCGAGCTGGGAGACCGACGAGATCCGGCGGATGCGCCCGACGCCGCTCGACGAGGTACGGGGCGGTCTCCTGGTGTTCGAACAGACGTTGTGGGAGGCTCTTCCGCGCTATCTGCGCGAGCTCGATCGGGCGCTGCGGCGCCACACGGGCGCGCGGCTTCCGCTCGACGTGTCGCCCATCCGCTTCGGCACGTGGATTGGCGGCGACCGCGACGGCAACCCGCACGTGACGCCCGAGGTGACGCGGCAGGCCTGTCTGCTCGGCCGCTGGATTGCCGCGGACCTCTTCTTCCGCGAGGTCGACCTGCTGCGCGGCGAGTTGTCGTTGAGCGAAGGGAGCGCCGAGCTGCAAGGCGCGCGTGGGCGAATCGCACGAGCCGTATCGCCTGCTGCTTCGCGACGTGCGCGAGCGGCTGATCGCGACGAAGCGCTGGGCCGAAAAGATGCTCGAGGAGCGGCGCGCCGCGGCCACCGGCCCGGTCACGGCCAGCGCAAGCCCAGCCGTCTATCTCGATGTCGCGGATCTGCGCGAGCCGCTCGAAGCTCTGCGATCGCTCGCTGCGCGAGACGGGTAATGCCGTCATCGCTGACGGGCGGCTGTCGGACATGCTGCGGCGGCTCGCGGCGTTCGGCTTGACCCTGGCGCGCCTCGACGTCCGCCAGGAGTCGGACCGCCACACCGCCGCGCTCGACGCCATCACCCGAGCCCTCGATCTCGGCTCGTACGCCGAGTGGAGCGAGGAGGAGCGCGAGCAGTTCCTCGTCCGCGAGCTGAGCGGCCGGCGTCCGCTGCTGCCGCCGGATCTCCAGCCCGGCTCCGGAGGTGGCCGACGTCCTCGACACGTTCCGGATGATCGCGCGGCTGCCACCCGATTCGCTGGGCGCCTACATCGTCACGATGAGCTCGGTGCCCTCGGATGTGCTCGCGGTGGAGCTGCTGCAGCGCGAATGCGGCGTCGCACGTCCGCTTCGCGTCGTGCCGCTGGTCGAGACTGCCGAAGATTTGCGCCAGGCGCGGCTCGATGCTCCGCCAGTTGCTGTCGATCCCCTGGTACCGCGAGCGAATCGATGGCCACCAGGAAGTGATGATTGGCTATTCGGACTCGGCCAAGGACGTGGGCCGGTTCGGCGCGGCGTGGGAGCTCTACAAAGCGCAGGAAGCGATTGTGGAAGCGTGCCGCGCCAACAAGGTGGCGGTGACGCTCTTCCACGGCCGCGGTGGCAGCGTGGGCCGCGGCGGCGGTCCCACCTACATCGCGATTCAATCGCAGCCGCCCGGCTCGATTCAGGGGCGGCTTCGCGTCACCGAGCAGGGCGAGATGGTCCAGGCCAAGTTCGGCCTCGAGGACATCGCGGTCCGGACGCTCGAGATCTACACCACGGCGACGCTCGAGGCGACGCTCGCTCCGCTGCGCGGACCCTCGCCCGCCGAGCGCCAGCGGATGGAGGCGCTCGCGTTCGACTCGCGCATGGCGTATCGCGGCCTGGTCTACGACCACCCCCGGTTCGTCGAGTACTTCCGCACCGTGACGCCCGAGCCCGAGCTCGCGCTGCTCAATATCGGGAGCCGTCCCTCGCGCCGTCCGGGCGGCACCGGCGGGGTGGAGTCGCTGCGCGCGATTCCCTGGCAGTTCGCGTGGACGCAGACGCGGCTGCTGCTCGCGTCGTGGCTCGGCATCGACGAGGCGCTCGGCGATGCGCTCGCCCGCGGCGAGGGGGACACGCTCCGCGCGATGTATCGCGACTGGCCGTTCTTCAGGTCGACGCTCGATCTCGATCGAGATGGTCCTGGCCAAGGCCGATGCGCACATCGCCGAACGTTACGACCGCGAGCTCGTCGAGCCCGACCTGCAGGCGCTCGGCGACGATCTTCGCCAGCGCCTGTCGCGCGCGATCGAGGCGTTGCTGGAGGTCACCGGGCACCGCGAGCTCGTCGGCGACAACCCCGTGCTGCGCCGTTCGATCAACGTGCGCAACCCGTACGTCGATCCAATCAACCTCGTGCAGGTCGAGCTGCTGCGCCGCGTCCGGAGCAATGCCGAGCCCGACGAGCGTCTCGAGCGCGCGCTGCTCGTCACGATGAACGGCATTGCCGCGGGACTGAGGAATACGGGGTGAAGGGGAGGTCGGTCCAAGGTCCAGGGTCCAAGAGTCCAAGGTCCGAGGTCCGGATCCCAGCGTCCGAGGTCGAAAGGCTGGACCTTCCACCTCGGACCTCGGACCTTGGACTTCAGACTTCGGATCTCGTGCCGTCCCACTTTCGTCGCACAGCGAACACCGTCCGTTCGCGGGATTCTCGACCGCCTGCGTTTTTGTCGCTCCACGACCGCGCCGTAGCGTTAGAATCGGCCTACCCATACGGGGGCCGCCATGACCGAATCCCTGCATCTTCAGGAACGCGAGCTCGCCGACGCGATGCTCGAAGGCATCGGCAGGCGGCCGGACCAGTCCTTTGGCGAGTACTTCCGCGGCCGCAACAGCTCGTGTGCGCTGGGCGCGGCCTACGAAGGCCTCTACCGCCTGCCGCGCGAGGCCGACGGGATCAAGCCGCATCGCCTCGACCTGATCTTCGACTGCCTGGACAATCAGGTGCGCATCTGCCCGGCCTGCGCCAAGAAGCGGCTGCCGCTCGGCGCGATCATCATCCACTTGAACGATCACCATCAGTGGAGCCGCGAGCGCATCGCCGAATGGCTCAAGGCCGACGCCGCCCTCCACAACCACAAATAACAGCGTCAATCGGTCGTCGGTCTTCGGTCGGCGGTCTTCCGTCTTGGGAAGCCGCGGGCCGTCGTCGAAGACTGCAGAATGGCGCGGTGAGACGATAGCGGCTGCAGCCCTCCGACTGTCGGACGTCCTGCCGTAACCCGATTCCCCCGGACCGAAGACCGAAGACCGAAGACCGAAGGCCAGCAGTCAGTTACTCTAGGCCCGTGTCAACGCTCGAATGGGAACTGCTGCGCGCCTCGCCGCACGCCAAGGTCCGGCGGTCGGGGCGCTTCCTCGTGGCCGATCTCGTGTCGCCGCACCTGGTGTGCAGCACCTCGGCGCGCAACGGCGGCTTCTCCGATCGCGTCCGTCACCTCGTGAACCATCAGAGCTGTGAAGGCTCGGGTCACGACGCGCGCTTCCGCGCGATCGCCGAGCACGGCGCCGAGGCGTATCACGACGCGGTGTGCGCGGAGGTCGATCGCCCGCCCGAGGCGACGGTGACGATGGGGACGGCGGCGAACATGCACTATGCCGCGTCGGTCGAGGCCTCGGATGGCGGAGTGTCAGTGGCAGCCTTCGTCACGGCGGGCGTGCAGTCGAATGCCGTCTGCGCCGGCGACCCCGCCCGCTGGCGCGAAACGCGCGAGGGCATCGTGCCGGTCCCGGAGGTCGCCGGCACGATCAACACGATGCTGCTCGTGAATACGCCAGTTGCGCCCGGAGCGTTCGCCCGGCTGATCGCGACAATCACCGAAGCGAAGAGTGCCGCGCTGCAGCGTCTGGCCGTGCCGAGCCGCTACTCGCCCGAGCTCGCGACGGGCACGGGCACCGATCAGTTCGCGGTCGCCGCGCCGCGCGATGGGGCGCGTCCCCTGACGTCGGCCAGCCCGCACCTGATGTTCGGCGAGATTGCGGCGAGAGCGGTGCGCGATGCGACGCTCGAGGCGCTCCGCTGGCAGAACGGGCTCGAGCCGAGCGCGACGCGGGGCCTCTTCCACGCGCTCGAACGCTATGGGCTCGTCGAGGCCACGATCCTCGACGAGCTGTCGCCGTGGCTCGACTCCGCCGATCTCGAGCTGCTCCGGCGCAACAGCAAGGCGGTGTTCTTCGAGCCGCTGGTCGGAGCCGCGGCGCACGCGCTCGCGGCCGTTCTCGATCGCGTTCGCCACGGCACGTTGCCAGCGTCAATCGCGCGCGACGCCATCGCGCAGCAGGCCGCCTCGCTGGCGGCGAGCCTCGCCGCCCGGCCCGATCGCTGGTCCGAGTTCCGTGCCCGCTTGCTCGCCGGCGCCGAGACCGAGCCCAAGCGGCTGGTGCTGGCCGCCCTCGCCCTTGGCTGGAGCGAGAAGTGGCGGACGCGCTGAGCGAGGCCCTCACCGGTAATCCCGTCCTGCTCGCGGCCGCCATCGCCGCCGACCTGGCGATTGGCGATCCCGCCTATCGATTCCATCCAATTCGCTTGATCGGCGGATCGTTGCGCGTGGTCGAACGCGTGCTGCGGCGCCTCGGCGCGGACGGCTATGCCGGCGGCATCCTGCTCTTCTTGACGCTTGCCCTGCTCTGGGCCGACGGCACCGTCGGCCTGCTCGTCATTGTCGGTCCCGCGACGTGGATTGGATGGGCGCTGCACACGTTCATCGCATACAGCCTGCTGGCCTGCGGTGACCTCTTGCGCCACGTCTGGCGCGTCGAGCGCGCCGCCGGTCGCGACGACATCGACGCGGCGCGTACGGCCGTGGCGAACCTGGTGGGGCGCGACACGAACAAGATGGACGCGAGTGCCTGCCGGCGTGCGGCCATCGAGAGCCTGAGCGAGAGTCTCACCGACGGGTTCACGAGCCCGCTCTTCTGGTACGCAGTGCTCGGGCTGCCCGGCCTCGTGCTCTTCAAGGTCGTGAGCACGATGGACTCGATGGTGGGATATCGCACGTCGCGCTATCTCCGGTTCGGCTGGTGCGGCGCGCGCCTCGACGATGCGATGAACTTCGTTCCGGCGCGTGCCACCTGGCTGCTCCTCGCGGCTGTGGCGGCGATCCTGCCGCGTCAGTCGGGGCGCAAGGCCTTCACCATCGGCCTCGCTCAGCACGCGGTGGTACCAGGTCCGAACGCGGGCTGGAGCGAAGCCGCAACCGCGGGTGCGATCGAACGGCGCCTGGTCGGGCCCATCTGGATGCACGGCGCGCTCGTCACCGAGCAATGGATTGGCGATCCGGCGGATCCGCCCGCGTCCACGGGAGACGATGTCCGCCGCGCGCTGGTGCTCGTCACAATGACAGGTCTCGTATCCGCGGCCATCGCGTGCGCGAGCGTTTGGTTCGTCCGTTGACCGACGGCACCGACCACATCCGACAAGAGCAGACAAAAAGACCGAGAAAGACCGGCCTGTAGCCCGGACAGCCTGTAGCCCGTAGCCCGATTCGATCGAAGACCGACGCCACGGACGAGATCTGACCAGATCAGACTGAAGCCTGAAGACCGAAGACTGAAGACCATGACAGCCTTCGCGCGCCGTTCGGGGTGACCCGCGTGATATAACACTGAGGCCTTTGGGTGCCCACGACGGGCATAACAGGGAAGTCCGGTGCAAGTCCGGCGCGGTCCCGCCACTGTGAGCGAGGGCACGTCGCTTCGGGCCACCGACACAATCCGACCGGATCTGCCTGAGTCCCGGCTCGATCTGATCTGGTCCGAATTGATGCGTGGCTACACCACTCGGCTTCGGCCGGGGAAGGTTAAGCGACCCGCAGGCGCGAGAAGTTCGCGCGCGTGCGACCTCCGAGCCAGGAGACCTACCCACTGGTTCAACACGGCTGACTTTCTGCGGAGAACGGAAAGCATGTGCTGGAACCTGGGATCGCACCTCCCCTCGCTTCCATCGACACGCTCCCTGCCGCCGTTCGTCCGCCGGTTCGCGGAGGACGAACATGGGAAGCATCGCAACCACACGCGGCGATAGCGGCGAGACCAGCCTGGCCGGCGGCGTTCGCGTATCGAAAGCCGCCCTGCGCGTCGAGGCGTATGGCACGGTCGACGAGTTGATCTCGTCGCTCGGCTTCGCGCGCTCGATTTGCGACGACCAGGCACTGGTCACACTGGCGCACGGGATTCAGCGCGAGCTATTCACGGTGGGTTCCGCACTGGCCGCGCCGCCGGCGGGCACGAAACGAGAGGTCGAGGTCGGCGCCGACCTCGTGGATCGGCTGACGGTCGAAGTCCACCGTCTCGAAGCGGTGGACGGCATGCTCTCGGATTGGTCCGTGCCTGGCGCGCACACCGCTGCGGCGGCGTTCGACGTCGGGCGCACCGTCTGCCGTCGCGCCGAGCGCGCGGTGGTGCGGCTCGTCGAATCTGGTGAACCGCTCCAGCCCGCGATCCTCGCCTATCTCAATCGGCTGTCGGACCTGCTCTGGCTGATTGGACGGAAGCTCGAGCTCGATGCGGGCGTCAGCGGATTGCTGCGGGCGCAGACGGGCAGAGCCGGTAACCGCTGGTCGCGCGCCTGGTAGGAGCTGTCGATGTCGAACCCTACACCGAACTCCATACCAGGAGGGCGGCGCTTCCGCCCAGCTGTCTCCCTCGGCGCGATGATTTGCGCACTGATCGCCACTCCCGCGTTCGCGCAGGTGTCGGCGCTGTCGGGCCGTATCACCGACCCGCAAGGCGCCGTGGTCGCGGGCGCGAGCGTGCGGCTCGCGCGCGAGGACGGCTCCGACGCGCGGCGCACCACGAGCGGACCGGCGGGCGAGTACCGCATTCGAGGAGCTTCCCGCCGGCGTCTTCGCCATCGAGATCGAAAAGACCGGCTTTCGCCGCAGCGTGGAAGTCGTGATTGTCACGGCCGCATCGCCTGCGCGGCTCGACGTCGCGTTGAGCGTGGCGGGCATCGACGATGCCGTGGTCGTCACCGCAGCGGGCCGGCCGCAGGCCATCGGTGAGACCTCGAAGGCGCTGTCCATCATCGACGTTCAGGAGATTCACGCGCGCGATGCCGCGTCGCTGACCGACATCGTGCGATTCACGCCCGGCGTTCAAGTCCGCGACAACGGCGGCCCGGGACAACTGGCGCAGTTGCGCATCCGCGGTCTGCGCCCCGACGCCGCGGCAGTTCTCGTGGACGGCCTGCGCCTGCGCGACGCGACGACGACCCAGGGCGACGTGACGTCGGTTCTGTCGGCGCTCAACTTCGTTGCTGCGGATCGCGTCGAGATCCTGCGCGGATCGGGTTCGTCGCTGTATGGCACCAATGCCGTCGGTGGTGTCGTCAACATCGTCACGAGGGAAGGCGGCGGGCCGCTCCGCGCCGAGGCCCAATCCGAGGCCGGATCGCTCGGCCAGTTCAGGACGCGCGGCTCGCTCGGCGGCGGCGCGCTCGACACCCGCCTGTCCTACTCGGCCGGGGGGCTGCAGTGGAACGTGCTCGACGGGCTCGACGGCGACGACGAGTCGCGCAACACCGGGGGACAGGGCCGCGTGGCGTACCGGCTCGGACAGGCGACGAGCCTCTCGGCGCGCATCCTGGCCGCCGACGAGAGGACAGACCTCAATGCGAGCCCGACGGCGAGCGGGATTCCCGCCGGTAACGTGCCCGACGCCACCATCGTCGACGCCGTTCCGGTGACGCCGGAGGCCATCGAGCGTGCCAATGCCGGCGGGCCGCTGGTCGTCGGCTCCGCGACGTTCATTCCAGCCCGCGACGATCCCGACTTCTCCAAATCGGTGCGCTTTTCGACGACGGCCCTGCAGGTCCAGCACCTGCAAACGCCTGCGTTGAGCTTTCAGGGTACGTATCAGCGAGTGCATACGGATCGCACGTTCCTCAACGGGCCGGTCGGCGTCGGCTTTCAGCCCGGCGGTGAGACTCGCAGCGACTACGACGGCGCCATCGACACGATCGATGCACGCGCGACCTTCGTGGCCGCCTCGTGGATCACGCTCTCGGGGGGCTACGAGTTCGAGCGCGAGCGCTACGAAGACCTGCAGGACAACGGCCTCGCCGGCACGCTTCGCGTACGCACGGTGTCGACGATCGTGCAACGGGCGCACGCCGGCTACGGCGCCGCGCAGTTCGGCCTGCTCGATCGCCGGCTGCATCTGTCGCTCTCGGGTCGCGTGCAGGGGTTCGCGCTCGAGCCGGTGCGCTTCGATGCGGTCGGCGTCGACAACGTCTACGAGCAGGCGCCGCTCGAAGCCCCGCCCCGCGCGCTGACCGGCGATGTGTCGGCGGCCTATCTCTTCGCCACGTCGAGGACGAAGCTGCGCGCCCACCTGGGCAACGCCTACCGGGCACCGGCGCTCTACGAGCGGTTCGGCGGCGGGTTCTTTTCCGATCCGGTTTCGGGCGAGATCGTGTTCTCGCCGTACGGCGATCCGCGGCTCGAGCCGGATCGCTACCGGACGGTTGACGCCGGGGTCGATCAGTACTTCTGGAACGAGCGGCTGCTCGCGACCGCGTCGGTGTTCTGGATCGATGTCGAGTCGCTCACCGCCTTCGACTTCAGTGGCGGAATCCGGCCCGACACCGACCCGTTCGGTCGCTCTGGCGGATACGTCAACGGGGCCGGAGGATTCTCGCGCGGGGTCGAGCTCGGGCTCGATGCCCGGCCCTCCGCCTCCCTGCGGCTCTCGGCGTCCTACACGTACACCAACGCGGAGACCGCCGAAGACATCACCGTGCCGGACTTCTTCAAAGTGCCCGGCGTCTTCGGGCACACGGCGACGCTCGTGGCGACGAAGCTGTGGGGAAGCCGAGTGGACACGACGGTCGACGTCTTCCACGGCTCGCCCACCTACGGCTCGTTCTTCGCCGTGGGCGCGACGCGCGCGTATCGATACGCCGCGTTCACCAAGGCCGCTGTCACGGCCGGCTATCGGCTCACCAGCCCGAGCGCCGGTTCCATCCGCGCTTACGTGCGAGTGGACAACCTGTTCGACGACGACCTACTACCAGGCGGGATGGCGCAATCTGGGCCGCACGGCGCTCGTCGGAGTGAGCGTTGGACGGTAAACGGACAGCCGACGCGACAGCCCTGACGGGCTGTCCCAGCGTGGCTCGGGAGGGCTCGGCTCCATGAAGGGCTGTCCAAACGCACGGGTGAGACAGGGCCTCAGCCCTGTCGCCCGGTTCGGCCTTCTGCTTCTCTTGCTCGCGTCGGCGGCAGGCGTCTTTCTCTCATCGCCGGCAGTCGCCGCGACGCCGGCGCGTATCGTCTCGACGTCGCCCAGCATCACCGAGACGCTCTTCGCGCTCGGACTGGGCGACCGGGTGGTAGGAGTCTCCCGCTACTGCCGCTATCCGGAGCAGGCGAGCCGGCTTGCGAAGGTCGGGACGTTCCTGCAACCAGATGCCGAGGTGATCGCGCGGCTTCGTCCCGACCTCGTGATCGTTCATGCCGGACCGCACCAGGTGGCGCGCCAGCTCGGCTCGCTCGGCATGCGTGTGGTGACCGTCGAGCCGCGCTCGCTCGAAAGCGTATTTACGACGATTGGCGAGATTGGCCGCGCGGCCGGAGTCCTCGATCGGGCGGACGCGCTCGTCCGCGAGATTCGCGGCCGGCTCGATCGCGTGCGCCAGAGCGTCGCGTCGCGAACCCCTCAGAAGGTGCTGCTCATCGTCGGGCGCCGGCCGGGCGCGCTCGCGGACATGGTTGGCGTGGGCCGCGACTCGTACCTGAACGACGTCATCACGCTCGCCGGCGGCACGAACATCCTCGACGGACCCGGGCTGCCAGCCTATCCGCGCATTTCGATGGAAACGGTTCTGCGCGTGTCGCCCGACGTCATCATCGACGGCGGCAACATGGGTGACACGGCGGAACAGCGCGAGGCGGTGCGCGTGACGACGCTGGCGTTGTGGAAGGCGCAGCCGCTTGCCGCCGCGCCGCGCGGGACGCGTCCATGCGGTGGTCAGCGATGCATTCGTCGTCCCCGGGCCGCGGGTCGTGGAAGTCGACGGAGACGATGGCGGCGTGGCTGCATGGAGTGACCAGCCGGTGACGCCGCTGGTGTCGGTCCGCGACGTCGGCTGGCGCGCCGGCGCGCCGGGACATCCTGTCGGGCGTGTCTGCGGACATCCGAAGCGGCGAGCTCGTCGCACTCGTCGGCCGCAACGGAGCGGGCAAGAGCACCCTCACGGACCTGATCGCTGGTCTCCGCCAAGCGACCGCGGGACGGATCACGATCGACGGACGCGCGTTGTCGGATTGGCGTGCGGCGGACCTCGCGCGCGTCCTCGCCCACCTGCCGCAGGTCGTGCGCGCCGACCTGACGTGCTCGGCGGGACAGCTGGTGCTCATGGGCCGGTATCCGCACGCGACCGGATGGCTCGAGACGGACGCGGATCGGCGCGAGGCGGCCGACGCGATGCAGCGGTGCGATTGTCTTCAGTTCGAGGAGCGCCGCGTGGGCACGCTCAGCGGCGGCGAGCGCCAGCGGGTGCTGCTCGCGGCGTGCCTGGCGCAGCGTCCGCGGCTGCTGCTGCTCGACGAGCCGGCGACGTTCCTGGACGTCGATCAGCAGATTCACTGCTTCGAACTGTTGCGGCAGGAAGTGGAGCGCGGCGCCGCGTGCGTGGCGGTGACCCACGATCTGAACCTCGCGCTCACTTTCTGCACGCGTGTGATCGTCCTGGCCCGGGGCGGGCTGGTGGCCGACGTTGCCGTCGCGCAGGCCCTCGAGGATCGGCGATGGCTCGACGAGTTCTCGCCTCGGCTGGGTGTGATGGAGACGCCCGGCGGCCGGCCGTGGCTGTGGTTCGCGTGACCGGCGCCGAGACCGCGAGGGCGCGGCGCTGGCTCGCGGCGTCGGCCCTGGCGTTTGTCGCCGCGGCGGTGCTCCTCCCGCTGGCGGGACCGGCAGCGCTCGACTTCGCGGCGGTGCGCGCGCGACAGGAGCCCGACTGGTCGATCCTCATCCACCTTCGGCTCTCGCGGACGCTGCTGGGGCTGTTCGCTGGCGGCGCGCTGGCCCTTGCCGGAGCGTTGTTCCAGGCGATGCTCCGCGACGCGCTCGCGACGCCGTACACGCTCGGCGTGTCGACGGGCGCGTCGCTCGGCGCGGTGATTGCGATCGCGATGGGATGGCATCTCGTCGCCGGTATTCCCGGCGTCTGGGCCGGCGCGCTCGCTGGAGCGGCGGTGGTGCTCGTGCTGGTCGTGTCTGCCGCCACGCGCGAGCGGCGCATGTCGCCGTTCGGCCTGCTGCTCGCCGGCGTGGCCACTAACAGCGTGTGCGCCGCGCTGATCCTGTTGATTCACGGGCTGTCGGGGCTGTCGCAGTCGTTCGCCATCTCACGCTGGCTCATCGGCAGGCTCGATGCCATCGAATACACGCCGCTCGCGATCTACGTCGCCGCCGTTTCCGCCGTGGCGATCGCGGTCGTCTCGCGGGCACGGCGATGGAACCTCCTCGCCGTCGGCGAAGCGTGGGCGGCCACGCGCGGCGCCGACGTCCAGCGGCTCTGACCGGCGGATACGTGGCCGGCTCCGTGCTTGCGGCCGGGACGGTCGCGCTCACCGGGCCCATCGGGTTCATCGGCCTCGTCGTGCCGCACGCGCTCCGCTCGCGCGTGAGCGCCGACGATCGCGTGCTGATGCCGTGCGCGTTTCTGCTGGGCGGGGTGCTCCTCGCCGGCTGCGACACGCTGGGCCGCATCGTGCTCGCGCCCGCCGAGATCCCGGCGGGCGCCATCACGGCTATTGTGGGCGGACCTTATCTCGTGTGGATGGTCCGGCACCGCACGTGACGAGCCGCGGCAGCGGCGTCCCGTTGTTGGCGGGGCTGAAGCCCCGCCCTGCTGCGGTGAACCTGCGTGCCGAGACGCCAAGACCGAAGACCGATGATGCGCGCACGTCCCATCTTCATCGGCGGCACGTCGTCGAACGCCGGCAAGAGCTGGATGGCCACGGCGATCTGCGCATGGCTGCGCCGGCGAGGCGTGCCGGTCGCGCCGTTCAAGGCGCAGAACATGTCGAACCACTCCTACCCGTGTCGCGACGGGGGAGAGATCGGCCGGGCGCAAGTGGTGCAGGCCGAAGCCTGCGGTCTCGAGCCCGAGGCGGCGATGAACCCCATCCTGCTCAAGCCGAACGGCAACGGGACGAGCCAGGTCGTCGTGCACGGCCGCGTGTGGAAGACGCTGTCGGCGCGCGAGCTACTACACACACGCCGACAGCCTGCGCGCGGCGATCGACGACGCCTATGCATCGCTGGCCGCGCGCTTCGACGTCATCGTCATCGAGGGCGCCGGCAGCGTGAGCGAGCTCAATCTTCGCGCGGTCGATCTCACGAACCTTGCACTTGCGCGTCGCGTCGGCGCGCCGTGGGTGCTCGTCGCGACATCGAGCGCGGTGGCGTGTTTGCCTCCATCGTCGGCACGGTCGCGCTGCTGACGCCCGAGGAGCGGACGACTCTTCCGCGGCTTTCTCGTCAACAAGTTCCGCGGCGATCGATCGCTCTTCGACGAGGGCGTCGACATCCTCGTCGCGAAGACGGGCGCGCCCTGCCTCGGGGTCTTCCCGTTCGCGACCGGCATCTCGCTCCACGCCGAAGACAGCCTGGCGGTGGACGCAACGCCTCGCGCGCAGCCGCCGGCGGGCGCGCGCATCGCCATTCTCCGATTTCCGCTGTCTCTCGAACGCCACCGACTTTCGGCTGCTCACGTGGGCCGATTGGGTGACGACGCCTCCGCCGGGTCGGTACGACTTCATCGTCCTGCCGGGCTCGAAGGACACGTGGCCGGCAATCTGGCCTGGATGCACGCCGCGGGACTCGACCGATGGGTCGTGCGCGAGCATCGGCCGCGGCGCGACAATCATCGGCGTGTGCGGCGGATACCAGATGCTCGGAGAGGGCGTGCGGGATCCGGCCGGCGTCGAGTCGCCAACGGCGTACGCACGAGGGCTCGGCCTCCTCAGCGCCGAGACGGTGCTGCTCGCCGAGAAGACGACACGGGCGCGACGTGCCACGCTGGCGAGCGGCACTTCGTTTTCGGCCTATGAGATTCACCTCGGGTCGACGACCGGTCGCGGCGCGTTGCCGCCATTCGCGCTTCTCGAGGACGGCACCCCCGAGGGCGTGCGCGGCGAGCGGCTGATTGGCACCTACCTCCACGGCGCGTTCGAGGACGCGCAGGTCTGCGGGGAGGTGTTCGGATTCGTGCCGCCCGCGCCACCATCGCGCGAGGCGACGTTCGCCCGCCTCGCGGACTGGTTCCATGGGGCGGCATCCAGGCCCGAAACGTGGATACCCTCCTGATTCGCACCGGCGCGCGCGAGCCCGGCCACGGGCGGGGCCCGCACGCGCCAGCACGTCGAACCCGCTGTGGATCGCGCGAAGCGGCCTCCTTAGAGCGATCGCAGGAACGTCAGCACCCGGTTGCGGTCGCCGGAGCTCAGGTTGTTGAAGCTGGTCCGCACGCCGCTGGCCTGCCCATCATGCCGCTGGATGGCGTCGGAAACGCTCATGCTCAAGAGGTCGTGCATGAACCGCCCGCGCACGCGCAAGCCCCACAAGGGCACCGTCCGCAGCTTGTTGCGGGTCGACGTCCCCCCGTTCTGCACGATTCCGTCGCCCGTGCCGATGTCGTGCAGCAGGAAGTCAGAGAACGGGTGAATGACCTTGCTCGCCAGCGCGCTCGGGACGGTGAAGGTGCCACCGTTGATGCGCGTCCCGGCCGGAACGGTGACGAGAGTCGGAGTGTGGCAGGTCGCGCATCCGATCGCGCTGAAGAGCTGTTCACCCCTGCGGGCGTCGGCGGTCGCCGCGAGCACCGCGTCGCGCGGCGGCACCTTGGTGGATCGCATGAACGCGGCGAAGAGGTCCAGATCCTCGTTGGTCGAATCGTCCGTGACGCCGTTGGCCTCGGGGAACGGATCCGTCTCCAACGGCACCGCCTGGCCGTTGAAGGTGTTCTCGAACGGGAAGAGCGGCGTCGAGATCCCCATCTCGTTCGCGTAGGCGTCGCCCGAGAACGACAGCAGGCTTGCGTGTTGGTTCTTCCACCCGAAGCGGCCGACCCGATTGCTGCCCGGAGCTTCGAGCACGGGTATCTGGATGATCTGCCCGCGCATGCTCGCCGGCTGGTCGCTGGCGAGTTCCGCCAGGTCGTTGCTGTCGATCGCCTCCACGAAGCCGAGCCCCAGCACGCTCAGTGACGCCCGGAGGGCGATCACGTTGTGGCCCGGGAGCACGTCCTCCTGCATCTGCCGAAACTGCGGATACTGCGGATAGAACAGCGATCGATCCTGGATGAGCGAGCCGCCGGGATGATCGGTGAACCGGCGGCCATCCCACCGCCCTGCGCGCCGCTCGACGATCTGGCTCGATCCGCCGACGATCGGCACGGCGTGGCACTCTCCGCAGCCCGCCGCGTTGAAGACCGGACCCAGACCTTCTTCGGCCGTTTCGGGGCCGATGAACTCCTCTTCGGCCTCTTCGAACGTCGGCGTCGTGTTGTCGCTGAGGAACCCGTTCGACCCGCCGTCGAACCCGGCCGGAGCTTCGGTTGCCGGTATCGCAGCGGCCGACATCGTCGCCGCCTCGCGCTGAACGGCGGCTTCCTGACCTGGCGCTTCCTGCGTGACGACCACGGTCGCGGTGACCATGGCGTAGACGAGGAACGCGAGTGCGGATACACCTCTGCCTCGCATGTACACCTCCTCCTGAACGCCGCGCGCATGAATGCTGGCGGCGGCGTCGCCGGGGAGCGTTCACAACGGGTTAGTGGCGAGCGTGTACCTGCAGGAACACTTCAACCGGAACTCGCCTCCGTGCTGGGGATTGACGCCGCGGGACGAAGACGTCGTCGCCGCAAAGGGGTGCGTCACGCGCGGGAGCGAGACGGCAAGCTTCGGAAGATGCGCAAACCTACATAAACCTTCACAGCGCGTCAAGACCGATTTACGTAATCCGAAAGGCTCAGCTGCGGCGTCGCGTCGATTCCGGCCAGGATTTGGTCGGTGGCTTCTGTGTGAAGATGATGCGCCGAATCGGACCTTGCGGTTCGAGTAGCCACGCAAATCATCAATCTCGCGATGAACGCGCCACTCGCCTCGCTCGGTCTCACCGAGCGGCAACTGTTCGTTCTGATCGTCGCCTATCTCGGATGGGTCTTCGATCTGATGGACGTGTTCCTGATGGTCCTCGTCAAGGACCGCGCGATGGCGGAGCTGCTCGGGCCCGGCGCGACGCCGCACGGCGATTGGCGTGTGGGGCGGGTGGGCGCTCGGCATCACGCTCGTCGGCTGGTCGGCGGGCGGCCTGCTCTTCGGCATGGTCGCCGATCGATGGGGCCGCACGCGGACGATGGCGCTGACGATCCTGATCTACTCGGTGTTCACCGGGCTGACGGGCCTGGCCCAGACGCCGACGCAGCTGCTGGTCCTGCGCTTCATCGCGGCGCTCGGCATCGGCGGCGAGTGGGGCGCGGGCGCGTCGATGATTGCCGAGGTCTTTCCGAAGGCGTCGCGCGCCGTCGCCGCGGGCATTCTGCAGTCGGCCTCCGGCACCGGCTTCTTCGCCGCGATCCTGCTCGAGTATCTGGTCGGCGGCAACTGGCGCTACGCGTTCTTCGGAGGCGCCGTTCCCGCGGCCTCGCGCTCGTCGTGCGGCTCGGCCTGCAGCGAGCCCGAAGCGTGGGTTGCGGCGCGGGCTCATGCCGATCGCGGCGCGCGAAGCGGCATCGGATCGCTCGCCGCAGTCTTCGCCGATCCGGTGCTGCGACGACGGCTGCTGCTCGCGACCGCCCTCGCCGTGGTCGGCATCTTCGGCTACTGGGGGACGAACTTCTGGGTGAACGCGCGGTTCACCGAGCTGTTGAGGGCGCAGGGCGTGGACCCGGCCGTGCATCGCGCCCGGCGTGCGCCGCGCGCTCATCGTGCTCAACGTCGGCAACATGGCCGGCTTCCTGTCGTTCATCCCGCTGACCAACTGGCTCGGCCGGCGGCTGGCGTTCGCCATCTTCCATCTCGGTGCGCTCGTCTCGATGCCGGTGGCGTATCTCTTCTCGACGAGCTACGCGACAGGCACTCGTCCTGTTCTTTTTCGCCGGCCTCTTCACGAGCGGCATCTACAGCGGCTACACCATCTACTTCCCCGAGCTGTTCCCGACGCGCGTGCGCGCGACCGGCGCCAGCTTCTGCTACAACGTCGGCCGCATCGTCGCCGCGCCCGGGCCGGTCATCATGGGATGGCTGACGGGCGCGCTGGCGAAGGTCGGCGCCGCGCCGGACAGACAGTGGCCTACGCCGGCGCGATCATGGGCGTCCGTCTACGCGCTGGCGTTCCTGGTCCTGCCGTTCCTGCCGGAGACGAAGGGGATTGAGATAGATCGAGAATGACGAATGACAAATTACGGGTGACGAATGACGAATGACCGGTAGGGGCACGGCACGCCGTGCCCTGACCTCGACGATCGAAGGACCCCGCGATGATGAGAGAAACCCTACCCGGCGTGAAATACTCGAGGTCACCGCATCGGCGGCAGCGTCGATGCTCGTCGGGCCGGCCAGTGGTGTGGCCGCCCAAGCCAGGACCGCCTGGAAAGCGGTGCCCATCGGAACGCAGGCGTGGTGCGTGCGAAAACAGCTCGCCACCGAGATTCCCGGCACACTCGCCGCGCTGGCGAAACTCGGCTACCAGGCCGTGGAGCTCGAGAACGCGTTCGGCAAGTCAGGCAAGGAGTGGCAGGCGTACCTCGGTGACGCCGGGCTGAAGGCCTGCGGCTTCCACCATCGCTTCGACGAGCTGCAGGGCGACAAGCTGCAGGCCGCCGTCGAGTTCAATCAGGCCATTGGCAACCGCAATCTGATCATCCGCTCGCTCTCGAAGGAGGTGTACACGACGCCGACCTCCTCAAGAAGACCAGCGAGACGGTGAATCAGATCGCGGAACGGTTGAGGCCGCACAACCTGCGCGTCGGGTACCACAATCACACCACCGACTTCAATCGGCTGGGTGGCGAGTACTGGTGGAACCTCTTCGCCGATCAGACGACGAAGGACGTCATCCTGCAGTTCGACACGGGGAACGCGTCGGAACGCGAGGGCGTGAACGTCATCGAGCTGATCCGGCGCAACCCGGGCCGGACGGCGTCGATGCACGTCAAGCCGTTCTCGAAGAAGACCCCCGACGCCTATCTGGGCGACGATGAGCTGAACTGGAAAGAGATCATGACCGCCGCGGAATCAGTCGGCGGCATCGAGTGGTACATCATCGAATACGAGCGCGAGGCCGTGCCGCCGCTCGAGTCGCTGGGGGCGAATCTGAAGAAATTCAAAGCGATGCGGGCCTGAGCGTCGATCGGGCTGCGGGCTACGGCTACAGGCCTCTCCAGATCTTCTTGCTGGCCCGTAGCCTGCAGCCTGCAGCCCGTAGCCCCGGCTTTGATCGACCATCACTTCGCGGCGAAGCAGTAGAACAGCCCGTCGCCGCCGGTGCCCTGCAGGTTGGCCTGGCTGCAGCCCTTCGAGGGATGCGACGAATTCCACGACGTCGGGGCCGGGCCTCCACCGACGCGATCGTGGTGTCCGACCAGGGCGCTGCCCTCGGCCGCGCTGGTCCAGCTGTTGCACGTCTGGTTTGGGTCGGCCGGCGGCGCCGTGCCGTCAGCCAGCGAGCCCGTGAGAATGTCATGGCGGTTCGGCGTGTCGCCGCGGCCATTGACGACCTCGCCCTTTTCGGTGAGCGAGTTCTGCTTCGAGAGGTTGTTCTGATCCGAGTGGAGGTGCGCGACGTCCTTCGCGACCTCGACCCCCTTCACGTTCACCCACGGCCCCGCGCCGATGCGATCCTTCGCATTCACCGCGGGCTGACCGGCCGACGCGCTGGTGCTCAGATAGGCGCGCCAGGTACGGCTTCCCGCGCCCGCGGCCGCGGCGAGCTTCTGGCAGTGCGCGTCGGCGCCGGCGAGGCCGCCGAGATTGGCGCCGTTACCGGGGCCCGCGCTCGTGATGAAGAAGGTCATCGTCGAGCTTTGCGCGTAGGTGGCATACGAGCCGAACAGCGCGAGCCCGGCGACCGCGAACACGTAGCGGGACGTGGACATCGTGGACACTCCTTGTGGCTGAAGACGCGCATAGTCTATAGCGGCCGGCCCGAGGGTCCACAGGTCCGAGGTCAGAAGGTCCAAGCTCCGAGGTCCGACGGCTCCCAGGTCCAAGGCCCCGAGGGTCCGGAGGGCTAGCTGGTCGTTCGTAACTGGTCTCTGGTCGCTGTCCAGCCATGCTCATCGTGTTCGCGTTGGCGGCGGTTGTGACCCTCGCGCTCGCCCACGCCGCGCCGTTTCCGAGCGCGATCGACACCGCCGCCGGCGAGCGCGCGGTCTGGCGCGTCGCTGCCACCACCGGTGGCCCGCACGTCTATCTCACGTTCGACGATGGGCCGAATCCCGCGGTCACGCCGGCGCTGCTCGATGTGTTGAGGCGGGAGCGGGCGACGGCGACATTCTTCCTCATCGATCGCTATTTGACCGACGAGACAGCGCCGATCGTGCGGCGGATGTTCGACGAGGGACACGGCGTGGCGCTGCACTCCGACACGCGGCGGCTGGCGCTCATGAAGGCGGAGCAACTCGCCGAGACGCTGACGCGAGCCGCCGATCGCATCGAGCAGCTCGGCGGCCGGCGTCCCTGCCGCGCCTTCAGGCCGCACGCGGGCTTCCGCAGCAGCCGGATGTATGCCGGGCTCGCGCGGATCGATCACGTGCTCGTCGGCTGGGGCTGGAACCTCTGGGACTGGAACTGGTTCCGGCGCAAGACCGGCGACTCGATTGCGCCACGCCTCGCCGGTGGCGCCTCTGACGGCGACATCATCGTCATCCACGACGGACACCACAAGAACCCGCGCGCCGATCGACGCTATGCACTCGATGTCACCGAACGGCTCGTGCCGCTGCTGCGCGGCCGCGGCTTCAGCTTCCGGAGCGTCTGCGAGGCCATCGAGCCACGGAGAGGGTCTGACCAATTCTGATTCAGGTCCGATCCTTGCCGAGCCGCGGACAGGATCCGACAGTGTCGGATCTCGTCCGTCTTGGCCGGTCGCTCGTGTCGCGCTTATTGCGACGGCTGGGCGAGGAATGTCTGCGCCGTCTTGGCCTCCGGACGGGCGCACTGCGGCCCACAGAGCGTGACGAGCTCCTGATAGTACTTCCGCGCGATCGCGCGCTGGCCCGCGGCGTCGGCGGCCTTCGCCGCGCCCGCGAGAGTGTTGAAGCGGTTGGGCGCGCTGGTCAGCGAGCGCTCGTACGCGGCGAGCGCGTCCGCGGGGCGCTTGAGCTCGAGGAGCGCGTCCCCCAGCAGCTCGCGGGCCGGCAGGATCGCGCCCGGCGTGACCGGGTGCTTGCCCACGGCGTCCTCCTTGTCGGCGGCTTCGGTGAGCAATCGAACGCCCTCGTCGGCCTTGCCTTCGGCGACCGCGACCCATCCCGCAGCGGCCATTCGCATCGAGGCGACCTGTCCGCTCCAATCATACGGACCCGCCGGTGGCTGCTTGGCGAGCTCGCCTTCCATCGTCGCGAGCGACGCGAGCGCCTGCTGCGCACGAGCGGGGTCGCCGCTGCGCGCTGCGCCGAGCGCGTTCGCGAACGACGTGACGCCGCGCGCGTAAGTGAACTGCTGCCACGGCACGTCGGCCGTCGGGATGGCCAGCGCGGCCGCCGACTTCCAGTCACGTCGTTCCAGTGCGTATCGTGCGGGAACCGCAACGAGGGCATAGCCTGCCGCGAAGTCGGGCTGGTCGAACCGCGTCGCTGTCGCCACTTCGGCGGCGACCTTCTGCGCATCCTGATCGCGTCCCTTCTGCAGGTAGGCGTACGCCAGATAGTCCATCGCGTGGAGCGCTTCGCGCGACGCGGCGCCGGGGTGCGAGCGAGCCACGATGCGCTTCGCCGAGGCGGCCGAGTCGAGGTTCGACGCGATGCACTCGTCCCACAGCCCCAGCCGCGTGAAGATGTGCGACGGCATGTGGAGCGCGTGAGGCGCGTCGGGAGCCGTCTTCGCGTAGCTGCGCGCCGCCGGTAGCGCCAGCGTCGCGAGCGCGGGATAGTCGAACGCGTGGATCGTGTAGTGCTGGATGCCGGGATGCTTCGGGTGGGTTTCGAGCAGGCCATTCAGGATCGCGGCCGCCTGTTTCTGCTGCGCCAGGCTGCGGTCCGAGGGCGGCGCCGTTCCGAGGAGCGCCAGGGCCACGAAGATCTTGGCTTCGGGGTCGTCCGGGAAGTCTCGAGCGAGCTGTTCCATGGCCGCGCGATACGCGTTGGCCCGCGCGCGCGGGTCCCGCCCGTCGACGCGCGCGTAGTACGCGCCGATGGCGTCGATATACCGCTTCTCGCGATCGCTCTTCGCGCCGGCCTTCGCGCCGGCTTCCGCGGCGGCTTGCCCGGCTGCGAACTCCTGAGCGTTCGGCGGCGCCCAGATCGGATGGTAGTACGTCATCGCGACGCCCCAGTGCGCGATGCCGCACGTCGGGTCGAGCTTCGTCGCTTCGAGGAACGATCCACGGCCAACTTCGTACTCGAAGGAATGCAGCAGGGCCAGACCACGGTCGAATGCGGGCCGTGCCTTGTCGCTGCACGTCGTGAGGAACTTCACCACGCCGAGCTCTTCGGTCGAATGCTTATGGTCGTGCGCTACCTGGGCCGCGGCCGGCACCGCGATCGCGCAGGCCACGAGGCTGAGTACCGTGCGAGGAATGTGCATGAATGGGCTCTCCTGTCCACCGGATCTCAACGCCCCAGTCTCCCTGAACCGAACTACCGGGAATAGTCCCAAAACAATACCGAAGACGCACGAGCTGGGACTGTCCCGGGGCGCGAGGGCGCGCGTTGCGGTGGGGGCAGGCGAAAGAGCGCCTCAGCGCTTGCGGCCCAGGCCGAACTGATCGCCGGTCTGCGCTGGCGCGTCGCCCTTGAAGACGACCTCGACCATCTTCTCGCTGTGGACACCGCGTCCCATCTCGTCGGTGAGCGCCGCCACGATCTTCTTCGACGCGATCTCGATCACCTCGCCCGTCGATGGATACGCATGGCGCCCATCGAGGCTGAACGTTACCCACCCGGGCTGCTCCCGCAGCGCGATGCTCGTCATCTGCTTCGGCGGCATCACGGTGGCGTCGAAGACGTGAACCCGTGTGTTCGCTCCGTCGACGACCCACAACTCGCGCTCGTCCGGGGTGAGGCCGATTCCGTGGCTCGGGCAGCCGTGGCGCTTGACCGGACCCTTCTCGAACCCCTTCACTTCGACGCGGTGCAGCATCTTGCCCGTCTCGAGATCGCCCACCTCGAATCCCAGGAGCTCGTTCACGTTGACGAAGCAGAGCGTCTCCCGCCCATTGACGGTGAACGGCCGGATTGAATTCGCAAAGGGCCCGATCTGCTTCACGACGCTATGCGTCGTCGTGTCCGCCACCGACAGCAGGGGCGAACGCAGCCCGGCGAGATAGGCGAACCGGCCGTTCGGTCCGTAGATGGTGTTGTGCGACCCGGAATTGGTCTGGACCTTGGCGATCGTCGTACCGGTCGAGGTGTCGACCACGTTCCAGTGCGGGCCCTCGAACGACGGGACGTACATGAAACGCCCGTCGGGCGCGAGCGCCATCCGATCGCATCCGCCCTCGGGCATCGTCTCCCACAAAAGTCGGTCGGTCATGAGGTCGAAGGCCATCAACCTGGTCGGCGTGCTCATGTAGAGCCGCTTCGTCCCGGCATGAGCCGCGACACCCTTGACGCGCTCCGGCGGCTTCCCGCCCGGCAGGTCGGGCGTCT
Source organism: Vicinamibacterales bacterium (assembly GCA_963840865.1). GTDB lineage: Bacteria > Acidobacteriota > Vicinamibacteria > Vicinamibacterales > Vicinamibacteraceae > CAWJAP01. Next base: position 773,020 of record CAWJAP010000028.1, on the reverse strand, counting down.
TGATCCGCCTGACGAAGCGATGCCCGTCGCTGATGTCGAAGACCAGCAGCCCCGCACCGCCGAACTCGAGATAGTCGCGGATTCCAGGCGCGGCGACGTAGAGACGCGACCCCGACGCGGGAACCGGAGTCCGAGCGCCGGTCGCCGGCGCGGCCGCATCCGCCGCTTGCCCGCGCGTCGGGGATGGCAGGAGGGCGAGCGTGCAGAGCCTGAGGAGCGAACGTCGATCGATCATGAGGCCCTCCATGGCCCGAACGGCCACCCGAAACCTGGTGATGGCCGGACGAGGCCACCAAGATATTCACATGACGAAACGGGAATCAAGGAAGCAGTCGGTTGCTTCCTCGACCTACTCGTTCCGGAGGGCGACGATGGGATCGAGCCTGGACGCCCGGCGTGCCGGGACGAAGCTCGCCAGCAGGGCGACGGCCGCGAGCGCCCCGCAGGCCCCCAGGAGTGTCGCGGGGTCGTGCGGGCTGAGTTGGAAGAGCAGCGAAGTGGCGCTGCGCGTCGCCAGCATGGACAGACCGCCGCCGATCGCCATTCCGACGAGCAGCAGCCATCCGGCCTCGCGCATCACCATCAGGACGACGCGGCGCCGGTTGGCGCCGAGGGCGACACGGATCCCGATCTCCTGCTGACGCTGCGCCATTGCGTAAGACATCATGCCGTAGAGCCCGACCATCGCGACGAGCGCCGCCAGCGCGCCGAAGAAGCCGGACACCATGGCCATCAGGCGCTCCCGTACGAGTCCATCTCGAATGCGGGACTGGAAGCCAGCGAAGTCCATGATGAGAAACGGATGGCTTTGCGCCAGTCGCCGCTTGATGGATGCGGCGGCGGCAGCGGGCTCGATGCTCGAACGGATCATCATCGTCGTCCACGGGCCCATGTTGGGGAACTGGGAATCGGGGGCGAAGACCATCGCCGGCGGCTCGCTGCGAAGGTCGCTGTACTGCGTATCGGGAATGACGCCGACGATCTCGTAGACCGTCGAAGGGTAGTTCGGCTCGGCGCCGGTTCTGAGTGTCTTGCCGATCGGGTTCCCGTCCGGCACGAACAGCCGCACGAAGGTGCGATTGACGATGGCGACGCGCGCCGAGGTTCGCGTGTCGTGGATGGAGAAGTCGCGTCCCTGGACGAGCGGCGTGCCCACTGTCTCGAAATAGCCCGGGCTCACCCAGGTGAACTTCGCGGAGTTCTCCACGCCGTCCACCGTCACCCCGTGCGTCCAGCTGCTTCCGAGGAGCGGGACGTTGGTCGTCGTGGCGGCGTTCAGAATGCCCGGGACCGCCCGCACCTCGGCCAGCAGCTCGCGCTGGAAGTCGTTGATACCCTCGGACGACAGCTTGGCTCGGTGGAAGCCGAAGAAACCGACGCTGATGTCGGCCTGTCTGATGCCCGGGTCGAACGTCACCAGGTTGTGGAAGCTGCGCACGAAGAGCAGCGCAGCCACGAGGAGGACGAGCGAGACGGCAATCTGGGCGACGACCATCACGCGTTGCGCGAACAGACGCCCTCGATCCGCGGTCGACCCGCGGCTGCCGATTCTCGCGGCTTCGGTCGCCTGGACGCGCGTGGCGCGCAGTGCGGGAGCCGCGCCGAAGATGAGGCACGTGGTCGCGGCGACGAGCGCGGTGAAGGCGAGCACCTTCCAATCGCCGTGCACGACGAGCGTGGGTGACCCGTCCTCGGTCGAGAGGGCCCAGATGAGCACGCGGCTGAGCGCGTTGGCCAGGCCCACGCCCACCGCCGCGCCGAGCGTCGCGAGCAGCGCGCTCTCGGTCAGGAGCTGTCGGACGATGGCCGGACGGGAGGCGCCGAGGGCCAGCCGTACCGCCACTTCGCGATCGCGTGCCGCCGCCCGCGCGAGCATCAGGTTCGCGAGATTCGCGCACGCGATCAAGAGGACCAGTCCGGTGATGCCGAACAGCAGCCACAGCGAGCGGTCGTACTCCGTTCGCAGCGCGCTGACGCCAGACGGTGTCGCATGAGCCTCGAGCTTGAATGCCTTGAAGTTCTCGATCGACTTCGCGCTGTAGCCCGTGGGCGCCACCGCGTCGAAGAGCGCCGGGCTCATCGCGTCGAGGTGTGCCGACGCGCGCTCGAGGGTCCAGTCCGTTTTCAGCCGGCCCATTACGGCGATGTTGAAGACGTCGCGCCGGGGCGGCGTCTTGGGCTGGCAGAACGGCAACGCCAGGTCGAAACTCTCGCCGACTGCAAGGCCCGTGAATCGGGGCGGTGTCACCCCGACGATGTCGATCGACTCGCCGTTCACCCGTAGCCGGTCGCCGCGACCGAGCGGGCGGCCTCCCATCTCCCGTTGCCAGTAGCCGTGGCTCACGACGCCGCGCGTCGCCGGGCACGTCGAGGCTTCGTCCGACCGCTCGATCAATCGGCCGCGCCAGGGCGCGACGCGCAGCACGTCGAAGAAGCCGCCGCTCACCACGAGCGCGCTGGCGCGCCGGAGATCGTGATCCTCTCCGATGCGCACCTCGGAGACGGACCATCCGAACACACCGGTGAATGCCTGCTGATGGGCTTCGAGCTCCTGCCAGATTGGCCGTGTCAGACCGCCGTACCGGCCAGGATTGAGGCCGAATCCTTTGTTGCCGCCGACGATGCGGATTTCGGCGAGCTCGTGAGGTTTCTCGACCGGCAGGCTGCGAAGCCGGATCGCGTCGATCAATTGGAACACGGCGGTATTGGCGCCGATTCCCAGCGCCAGCGTCGCCGTAACGGTGATTGCGAACAACGGATTCTTGACGAGCGTGCGCAGCGCATAGCGAAGGTCCTGACCGAGCATCTGAACGTGCTCCTTCGGGGCTTCGGTGAACACACCCCTGATTGCCACCGCCCAGACGCGCGAGCGTGCCCACGGCGACGTCGCGCGGCGGTAGTCATCGTCGAACACCAGTGCGAGCTCGCGGCCGTACTCGTCGCGGAACTGGGCGGGATAGAGCGACAACAGCGCCCGGAACGCGCGTGTGCTCCAGCGACGGTCGTGCGGAGATCGCGCGGGCACGATTCATCCCTGCCTGGGCAGCAGCCCGGTCGCGCGCGCGTCGGCGAGCAGCCGCTCGAGCCTCCGCGCCTCGGCTCTGGCCACGCTTCGGCCGAGCGTCGTCAGCCGGTAGTAGCGGCGGCGCTCATCGTCGTGCTCGGGATCGGGCCGTTCTTCGAGCTCGCTGATCAGTCCCTGCAGGAGGAGACGCTTTATCGAAGCGTAGAGCGAGCTCGGGCTCAAATGCAGCGCGCCGTCCGTACGCTCGGCAACGTCCTGCATCACCGAGTAGCCGTGCCGGTCGCGGTCCGCGAGCGAGACGAGAATCTGAAATGTGTCTCTCGGGAGAGGGAGGAACGATTCCGGCGAGGGATCGTCGGAGAGGAGCCGGCGTGGCGACATTGCCGCAACTATAGCACATTGTGCTATAGCGGAAACTGGACGACGCGAATCCGCATTGATTGGGGGGCGTCGGCACGGCGCGAGCGGTTTTGCCGTCTGCTGACGGACCTATTCGTGCCGCAGCGCGACGAGCGGGTCGACGCGCGAAGCCCGCCAGGCCGGCACCGCCGCCGCCGTCAGCGCCACGACGAACAGGCATGCGACCGAGCCGGTGATGACGACCGGGTCGGTCGGTGTGATGCCGTAAAGAAGCGTTTCGAGCAGACGGGTGAGCCCGAGCGCCGCGGGAACGCCGAGCGCGGCACCCGCGGCCACGAGCCACCACGACCCGCGGACGACCGACCAGAGGATGGACCCGCGGCTCGCGCCGAGCGCCAGCCGCACGCCGATCTCGCTCGTGCGCCTCGTGACGGTGTAGGCGAGCACACCGTAGAGCCCCACCGACGCGAGCAGGAGCGCGAGGCCCGCGAACGCGCCGATCAGATTGGTCACCAGCCGTTCGTTGACGATCGATCGATCCACCTGGACCGAGAGAAGCGTCGGGGGGCCGAGGGGCACGGCAGGTGCGAGGGCTCGCAGCTCGCGCCGCACGGCTGAAGCCAGCGACGTCGGGTCGCCGATCGCCCGGATGCACAAGGAGAGGCCGCCCGTGTCCAGCGTCTGCATCGTGTTGACGTAGATCGTCGGGTGATCCTCTTCACGTAGCGACATGTACTTGGCGTTGGCGACGACCCCGACGATCTCGAGCTCGGCGCGCTGACCGAGCGTCACGCGCTGGCCGATCGTCGGCACGGTCTTGAAATAACGCCGGACCAGCGCCTCGTTGACGATAGCGACCGGCGGCGTCTCCGGGCTCTCGCGCGGCTCGAAGTCGCGGCCCGAGAGCAGCCGCGTCCGCATCGTCGAGAAGTACCCGGTCGCTCACGTAGTTGACGTAGACGGCCCCGGGCTGGCGTTGACCGCCGATTGACAGTGACAAATCCACGCCGCCGCCGGAAACGGGGGTGATGAGCGACACACTGGCGTCGGCGATACCCGGCACGCGGCGAACCCGATCGAGGACGTCGCGGTAGTACTGCAGGCGCCGCTCTTTCTGGAAGCCGCCGCGCCCGGGCTCGAGCCCCATCATCAGCACCCGGCCGCGCTCGAAGCCGGCATCGAACGACTGCAGATTGCGGACGCTCGCGACCAGCAGCGATGCGCCCACGATGAGAAGCAGGGAGAGCGCCACCTGCGCGACGATCAGCGTCCGCATCCAGAAGGTCGACTGCCGGCTGACGTGCAGCGTCCGGACGTCGGCCTGAGCCAGGGAACTGGCACTGCCGCGCGCGAATCGCAGCGCCGGCGCCAATCCCGCGCCGAGCGCGGCGGAGAGCGACACGATCAGCGTGAAGAGGAGAATGCGTGCGTCGGGCGTGACATCGAGCGCGATTCGCGGATCGCCGGCCGCGACGAGCCTGACCAGAATGGGGCTCGTCCAGGCGGCGAGCAGCAGCCCCAAAGCCCCGCCCGCGAGCCCAATCAGCGTCGACTCGGTCAGCAGCTGCCGCGCCAGCCGCCAGCGGCTCGCGCCCAGCATCCGGCGCAGCGACAGATCGCGCTCCCGGGCGAGTCCGCGCGCGAGCAGCAACGTGACGACGTTGGCGCACGCGATCAGGAGGACGATCGCGACGGCCCCGATCAGAATCGCAAGCGGTCGCGAGAACTGCCGCCGTAGTGCCGAGAGGCCGGCGTGCGCCGATTGGACCGTCAGGCGATGCGTCCGCGTGTTCCGCTGCGAGTCGGGATCGGGCAGCGTCGCCACGTACTCGTCGAGAAAGCGCGCGAACACCGCGCCCAGATCGCTGCGCGCCATCTCGATGGTCGTGCCCGGCTTCAGGCGGCCGACGATGGCGAGCCAGTTGAAGTCGGGATGACCGAGCCAGCTGCGTGCGCGGACGAGCGGCTCGCTCGCAATCGGGATGTAGAAGTCCACGGGCCGGCCCACCTGCAGGCCGTCGAAGCCGGGCGGGGCCACGCCGACAATCGCGAACGGAATGCGGTCCACCTGCAGCGTCCGGCCGACGACATCCGGCCGGCCGCCGAACTGCCGCTGCCAGAATCCGTGGGCGATGACCGCCTTCGCCGCGCCTCCCTCAGCGTCCGCGCGGTCGTCGTCCGGCGAGAACAACCGACCGGCGCTGGGGGCAAGGCCCAGGAGCTCGAAGAAGTTGCCCGAGACGAAGCGGCCGGTCGGGCGTTGGGCCTCCGTCTCGAGGTTCGCCTCGATCGCGCTGGTGGAAATCGTCAGGACCCCCTGGAACACGGCGTTCCCGTCGCGAACGCGCTCGAAGATCGGTACGAGAAGCTGCCGCCGGGTCCGTATTGCGTGATGCGGCCCAGCTCCACGAGCTCGCGCGGCTCGGCGACGGCAAGGCTCCGCAGCAGGAGCGCGTCGGTCAGCGAGAAGATCGCCGTGTTGGCCCCGATGCCGAGGGCGAGCGAGAGCGCGGCGACCGCGGTGAATCCGGGACTGCGGCGCATCGACCTCAGGCCGTGACGCACGTCGCGGACGAGGTCCTCGACCAGGCCCAGGCCTCGCTGATCGCGACACTGATCCCCGACGTTCGCGATGCTGCCGAACTCGGCAAGCGCTCGCAACCGCGCCTCTTTGGGGGTCAACCCTTTCGCCACGTGCGCCTCGATCTCGCGCTGGAGGTGATCGCGCAGCTCTTCGTCGAGCTCACGATTCACGCGCTCCGGGCGCAGCAGCGAACGCAGACGCAAGCGCAGGGTCTTCAAGCGACGCATGGGGCTTCTGTCCTCGTCAGCTCACGCGCACGATCATCGAGATGGCGGCGGAGAGACGTTCCCACTGTGCCGTTTCCTGGTCGAGCGCGCGACGGCCTGCCCGTGTGAGCCGGTAGTACTTGGCGCGGCGGTTGTTGTCGCTCTCGCCCCACTCCGATTCGATCCAGCCCTGTTGCTCCAGCTTGTGCAGCGCAGGGTAGAGCGAACCCTGCCCGACCTGCAGCACCTCGTTCGACATCTGCTTGATGCGCTGCGCAATCGCCCATCCGTGCATCGGCTCGAGCGCGATCACCTTGAGAACCAGCAGATCGAGCGTGCCCTGGACGAGGTCGGTCGGTTTGCTCACGTTTGCTCCCCTTGATAACCGACAAGAACGATACCGCGGCTCTTGTCGGTAATCAAGGGGAAGGTCAATCTCGGCAGGTCCGAAGATCCGAAGGTCCGAAGGGTCCCGCGCGGCGATGTTGCTTACACACGGAATCGTGCAAGATCTATCGCCGACCGTGCGGCTCGGGTCGCAGGTACGTGCTCGCGTATGAATGCCACACCGGCTCCCGCACCCATTCTCACGGCGCATCTCTTCGCGGAGCTCGATGCGGCGCTCCTGGTGCTCTACGGGTCACTCACGGTTGACGACTGGAACCGCGGCACCGTCGTGCCGCGGTGGCGCGTCAAGGACATCGCCGCACATCTGCTGGACACCGCGTTGCGGCGCCTCTCGATGGGCCGCGACGGGTGCCGGCCCGCTGCACGCCCGATCGCCTCCGATCGCGACCTGATCGACCTCGTCAACGATCTCAACGCCCGGGGCGTCGAGGTCTACGGCCAGCTGAGCCCTCGAGTGCTCATCGCGCTGACCGAGGTCGCGGTTCGTCAGCTCAGCGACTATGTGACGTCGCTCGATCCGATGGCCGGCGCGGCAATCGGCGTGAGCTGGGCGGGCGAACGGCAGTCGCTCAACTGGTTCGACATCGCGCGCGAGCTCACCGAACGCTGGCATCATCAGCAGCAAATCAGGGTGGCGGTCGACCGGGCCGGGATCATGACGCGTCGCCTCTACCATCCGGTGCTCGACACGTTCATGCGCGGCCTCCCGCACGCGTTGCGGAGCGTCGCGGCGCCGGACGGCGTCGTCGCGCGGGTGGTGGTGACAGGCCCGTGTGGTGATGTCTGGCACGTCCGGCGCCACGCGAACGGCTGGACACTCGTGACGGATGTCGGCGACCGGGAGATTGTCGCCACCACCTCGCTGCCGCAGGAGATTGCGTGGCGCGTGTTCACCAGGGGCATCGACGCGGAAGACGCGCGGGCGCTGGCCACGCTCCAAGGCGATGAACGAATCGGACGTGCCATGCTGGGCCTCGTGGCCATCGTCGGCTGAATCGGTCTTCGGTCTTCAGTCTTCGGTCTTCGCCTGATTCTTTCGATCGAGGGAGGGTGCATGCGGACCATCTGGGGGCTCGTCGGGCCGGTGCTGTTCGCGAGCGCGCTGGCGGCCAGTGGCGGCGCGCAACGGCCCGGCGACTACGATCTGCTGGTGCGCGGCGGCCGCGTGGTCGACGGCACCGGCAACCCCTCGTTTCCCGCCGACGTGGCGATTCGCGACGGGCGCATTGCCGCGCTCGGGCATGTCTCGGGAACGGCGTCCCGAACCATCGATGCCACCGGCCTCATCGTCGCGCCGGGCTTCGTCGACATCCACAACCACTCGGACGACAGCGTGTTGTCGGACCCCGATGCGCAGAGCATGGTCCGTCAGGGCGTGACGTCGATGATCTTCGGCGAGGGCGGATCTGCGGCGCCGTCCTCGGAATGGCCCCGATTCACGGCGTACTTCGACGCCCTCCTGCGCAACGGCCTCAGCACCAACGTGGGGTCGTATGTCGGGTCGAGCCAGGTGTGGACAGAGGTTCGTGGCCACCGCGCCGGCCCTCCCGCGCCGGCCGAGCTCGAGCGGATGCGACGAATCGTCGCCGACGCGATGCGCGACGGCGCGCTCGGCCTGGCCAGCTCGCTCAGTGGTCCGCCCGGCGTCTGGATCGACACCGACACGCTCGTGGCATTGTCCCAGGTCGTGGCGGAGCACGGCGGCCTCTACTCGACACACATCCGGACCGAAGGGGTGGGCGTCTTCGACGCGGTAGGAGAAGCGCTCGAGATCGGACGCCGGGCGTCGGTGCCGGTCGATATCATCCACGTCAAGCTTGCCGATCGCTCGATGTGGGGACGCATGCCCGAGCTGATGACGCTGCTGGCCTCGGCCCGCGCCAGCGGGCAGCAGGTCGAGGCCAACGTGTATCCGTATCGGGCGGGGCAGAACGATCTCGCGAGCATCATTCCGCCCTGGGCTCACGAGGGCGGGAGCACGGCGATGATTCAGCGGCTGAAGGATCCATCGCTGCGGTCCCGTCTCGAGCGCGAGATTCTGGGCCAGGCGCCGCTTGGCAGCTGGTACAACCACTTCACCGCAACCGGGTGGGAGGGCATGCTGCTCGTCAGCCTCGACGACCCGGCGCATAGCAGTTCGCTGGCCGCCGCATGAACGAGGTCATCGAGATGGTCGGCAAGCCGCCGATCGACGTCCTGTTCGAGCTGCTCGTGAAGAATGGCGGCTCGGTGCCCACCGTGTTCTTTCATCACAGCGAGGAGGACATGCGGTACGCGCTGGCGCAGCCGTTCGTCTCCGTCGGCTCCGACGGGCGCGCGGTGGCGGTCGACGGGCCGCTCGCGTCCGGACACCCGCATCCGCGCTACTACGGCACGTTTCCGCGGGTGCTGGGCCGTTATGTGCGGGAGAACCAGGTTCTGAGCCTCGAAGAGGCCGTCCGCAAGATGACGTCGGCCAACGCCGCGAAGATCCGCGTATTCGATCGCGGGCTGATCAGGCCGGGACTCTGGGCCGACGTCACCGTGTTCGACGCGGGCCGCATCGTCGATCGCGCGACGTTCGAGCAGCCGCACCAGTACGCCACGGGCGTCGAGTACGTCATCGTCAATGGCGCCGTCGTGCTCGAAGGCGACCGCCACACCCACGCACGACCCGGACGGATCCTCTACGGCCCTGGCAGGAAAGCAGCAGACAGGTAAGGGCGCGGCATTGCCGTGCCCTGGCACGATGAAGCATTTCCAGGAGGAGTCGACATGCGCTCACGAATCGGCCGGAGACGGATGCTGCAGGTCGCGGGCGCGGCCGCTCTCGGTTCGACGACCCGCGCGGTGTCCGCGCAGACGCGGCCGGCGAGCAAGCCGACGTTCGCGGGCATGCCGCCCGAAGGCAAGGCGACACCAAAGATCTGTCTCGGCTACGGGGGCACGGCTGACGAGGCCGGGATGCGCCGGGTCAAACAGGTTGGCGTGGACTCCGTGCTGACGGGCGGACCGAAGATTCCCTGGGAGGAGGCCGAGGTTCGCAGCCGGATCGATCGCTTCAAAGCCGGCGGGCTGACACTCTGCAACATGATGATCTCGGGCTTCGACGATGTGATCCTGGGCCGGCCGGGCGCCGACGCACAGATCGAGCTCGTCATCGCGTCGATTCGAGCCGCCGGAAAAGCCGGCCTGCCGGTCATCGAATACAACTTCTACGCGAACCGGCTGATGGAGGGATACAAAGAGGAGACGGGGCGTGCCGGCGCCGGCTATACCGCGTACGACTACGCGTTGTCGAAGGACCTGCCGCCGAAGGAAGGCGTCGGCACGCACACGCGGAAGGAACAGTTGAAGCGGGCCAGGCACTTTCTCGAAGCGATCGTGCCCGAAGCGGAGAAGGCGAACGTGCGGCTCGCGCTGCACCCCAACGATCCTCCGGTGCCGCTCAGCCGCGGGTCGGAGCAGATCATGGCGACCGTCGAGCACTGGAAGGAGTACCTGGACCTGGTGAAGAGCCCGCACAACGGCATGACCTTCGACTGCGGCGTCACCCGCGAGATGGGCGAGGATCCCGTGGCCGTGTGCCGCTATCTCGGCGAGCGCGACTGCATCAACCACGTGCACTTCCGCAACGTCGTCGTCAGAACGCCGTACATCGACTACACCGAGGTGTTTCTCGACGATGGACAAGTGGACCTGTTCGGGGTGATGAAGGAGCTCGTGCGCCAGAAGTATCCGCGGGCGATCTACCCGGAGCATCCGCGCGCCATCGATGTCGATCGCGAGCGCGGGCCGATCAAGAACCTGTATCCGGGCGGCGGCGGATTCGCCGGCGAGATTTTCAACGTTGCCTACACGCGCGCGATGATGCAGGCGGCGCTCACGAGCTGATGGTTCTCTATGGCCCTTGATGGCGGGGCTAACGCCCTGCCCTCCTGCGGATGGGTCTCGGGCCCGTAGCCCGTAGTCCGTAGCCCGTAGCCCCAATGATTGGCGTGATTTCGGATACGCATGGTTTGCTGAGGCCCGAAGCCGTGGCCAGGCTGCGGGGCTGCGCGCTACTGCTGCACGCGGGCGACGTCGGCGCACCGGCCGTGCTCGACGCGCTGCGGCGCATCGCGCCGGTCGTGGTCGTGCGCGGAAACGTGGATCGTGGAGAGTGGGCGGCCTCGCTTCCCGAGCAGGAAATCGTCGAGCTCGATGGCGTGTCGATCTACATGCTGCACAATCTCGCCGATCTGGATCTGGACCCCGTTGCAGCGGGCGTCAGCGCAGTCGTCTCGGGGCACACGCATGCGCCGTCGATCGAAGAGCGCCGTGGCGTCCTGTTCGTGAATCCGGGCAGCGCCGGTCCCCGGCGCTTCAAGCTGCCAATCTCGATGGCGACCCTTACGATCGAGCGCGGCCGTCTGCGCGCCCAGATCGTGCGTCTCGACATGCCCGACGACTCGGGCCCGTCCGTCACCCGACAGGAGGATCGATGAGCGCACGCACGAAGGTGGCGATCGTCGGCGCCGGCTTCATCGGCGAGATTCATCTGGAGGCTTATCAACGGTTCGTGCCCGATGCCGAAGTCGTGGCCGTGTGCTCGCGGACGACGGCCAAAGCCGAAGCGCTCGTCCGCCGTCACGGCGTGCCCGCATCGTTCTCCGATTTCGACCACCTTCTCTCTTCCTGCGCCTGCGACATCGTCGATGTGTGCGTGCCCAACGACCTGCATCTGCCGGTCACACTGGCCGCCGCTGCTGCCGGCAAGCACGTGATCTGCGAGAAGCCGCTGGCGCGGACGCTCGAAGAAGCCGACGCGATGATCGAGGCGTGCCGCCGTGCGGGCGTGAAGTTGATGTACGCGGAGGAGCTCTGCTTTGCACCCAAGTACGAGCGAGTACCGCAACTGGTCAACGAGGGCGCGCTCGGACGCGTCATTCAGCTCCGCCAGTCCGAGAAGCACTCCGGTCCCCACTCCGACTGGTTCTACGACGTCGAGCGCGCCGGCGGCGGCGTGCTGATGGACATGGGCTGCCACGCCTTCGCGTGGTTCCGCTGGATGCTCGGCGGCAATCCAAGCGTCGAGAGCGTCTTTGCGACGATGTCCACCCAGATGCACGGCCAGCGCACGCGCGGCGAGGACAACGTCGTCGCGATCGTCGAGTTCGACGGGGGAGCCATCGGCGTTGCCGAAGACAGCTGGGCAAAGCCGGGCGGCATGGACGATCGCATCGAGGTGTATGGCACGCGGGGCGTGCTCGTACGCCGATCTGTTCGCCGGCAACTCCGCGTTGACCTACAGCGAGGCGGGCTACGGCTACGCGCTCGAAAAGGCCGGCTCGACCGCGCGGCTGGACGTTCACAGTCTTCGAAGAGGCGTTCAACCAGGGCTATCCGCAGGAACTGCGGCATTTCCTCGATTGCGTGCGCCACGATCGCACGCCGCTCGTCACCGGCGAAGACGGCCGCGCCGTACTCGAGATCATTTACGCCGCCTATGAATCGGCCGGCACCGGTCGCAAGGTGAAGCCCGGCGCGCGGCGGGTGGTGACGAAGCCCGTGGACCTCTGGCATTCGCCCCCGGTCTCCTCCCCGTAGCTCCCTCGCCCGCAGTTCGTCACTCGTCGCCGGTAATCCGGCGTCATGAGCCAGGGCGGATGCATTTCCGCCATGGCTCGTATGGAGGGCCTTGCTCCCACCGGGCAGTCGAGGCGGGTGCGGCCGTGAGGTGGCGGCCGGCGCTGATGGCCCTGTGCATCGGCAGTCTCTCGACGCCGCTTCATGCCGAGACGCCAGCTGCCCTCGCGGTCACGTCGAATCTCGCGGAGGGCCGATGGCTGGCGCCCTCCGATCGCATCGAGCTCACGCTCAACCGGACGATCGACCCGCGCGTCGAGCGGCTCGTGATCACGATCGGCCGCACCGACTGGACCGGGTTGTTCGAGCGCGACGGTCTGGTGCTGCGATACCAGAAGGGTCCGCTTCCGCTGCCCTCGGGCGACTCGGTGCTCACCGTCGTGGCCGTGAGCGCGGAAGGCTCTCCCGTCGTCGCCCAGTGGCCCCTGCGCGTGCTCACCGCTCGAGGGTTCGAGCGCGCCGAAGCGCTCCCCGCCGTCACCGTGGACAACAAGGGACAGGTCGCCGAAGCGCATGCGCCCGAGTCGGCGGCGCCGCCGCGCACGACATTCCAGGATGCGTCGCTGAACCTCGGCTTTCGGACCACCCACGTCCGCAACGGCGTGACGGCGACCTCGCAGATCAACATGCTCGCGGTGACGCACCGGCCCGAGGCGCCACGCTTCCAGCAGGACGGGAGCGAGGCCCCCCTGTTCGACCTCACCGACTACGTCATGGATCTCGAGTCGCGGCGCATCAAGCTCTGGGTGGGGCATCTCGTCTTCAACTCCCACCGCCACCTGATGCCGCAGTTCGCCAGCCGCGGCGTCGGCGCGACGCTGCGCGCCGGGCGCGCCGAGCTCACCGTCGCGTCGGTCAACGGCCAGAGCATCGTCGGGTTCGACAACCCGTTCGGGGTGAGCGACAGCGGAAACCGCCTGCAGTTCGCGAAAGTTGGCGCCGAGCTCGCGTCCCGGCCGGGAGCGGCGCGCGTCGAGGCGCTCTTCGTTGCCGGATCGCGCGCGGCCAAGGCCGGCTTCACCCAGGGTCAGGTGAACGACGTCGAACGCGGCGGCGGCCTGGGCCTGCGATTCGCCAGCGCCGCTCCGGGCAGCCGGGTCCGGTTCGACGCGGGCGTGGCCCGCAGTCGATTCGAGACGGCGCCCGACCCGCTGCTCTCGAACGGCGCCACGCTCGTGCCCCTGCGAACGCGCCCCAGCGATGCCGCCTACCTCGATCTGAGCTACGACCTGCTTCGGCCCAGCGGCACGGCGCCCGCCCGAGCAACCCAGCTCTCGGCGACGTATCGATTCGAGCGCGTCGATCCCCTCTACCGGCCGATTGGCAACGCTCCGTCGGTTCGCGCCGATCTGCTGCTCCACACCGCGGAGCTCTCCGGTGGATGGGGCGCCCTGCTCGGACAGGTGGCGCACTCGTGGTCGCACGACAATCTCGGCCGGGTCTCGTCGCTGCTGCGAACCGATACCCAGCTCACGACGGCGAACCTCGCGATTCCGCTGGGCGCGCTGCGGACAGGCTCGCAGCCTGCGACCGCGTGGTGGCCGCTCGTCACCTGGACGCTCAACAGCACGTCACAGGTCGGCGGGGCGGTGCCTGCTGACGGCGGCTTCGCCACGCCGGCGCAGGTGCCCGATCAACGCAACACGCTCCAGACGCTCCGATCGGAGTGGACGTTCTCGCGCTGGCGGCTCGGCTACGGGCTTTCGCAGACGTTCGTCGACAACCGGCAGCCAACACGGACGACGTCCGACTTCGACACGAACGCGCAGGTGGCGACCGTCGGCCTGACCGTCGGTGCGCAGGCGGACCTCACGTTCGAACTCGGCCTCGACCGCGCGACGAGCCGCGAGACCTCGACGACGGCGGAGACTCGACGCGTCGGTCTGAATGGCAACTGGCGCCCGACCACGAAGATGACGGTGACCTTCGTGGGTAGCCGGACGTTGCTGCGCGATCCCGCCGCGAGCGTGAGCGACGTCGACGACGTCATGCTCGAGGGGGCGTATACGATTCCGCTTCCCTGGCGATCGGCGGGAACGCCGCGCGCGAAGGTGTTCACGCGGTGGACCTGGCAGTCCGCCGACATCGTTCAGGTGTTGTTCGGGACGCCGGAGGCGCGCCGCAACTGGGCCCTGGCCACGGGCCTTTCGTTGAGCGTGTTCTGACATGCCGCGATTTCTGCTCGCTTCGAGCGCCCTGCTCTTCGCCGTGCTTCCAGCCTCGGCCCAGATCCGGGTGGATCCCACCGGCGTCAACGTCAGCGCCCAGGGGGCGACGACGGTTCTCCTCACCTTCGGCGGGCTCGACGGCTATCAGGCGGCCGAGGCCCAATGGTGCGGTGAGACGATCCCGGCGTTTCCCGACCTCGGGCTCAAATGCGATCCGACGAGGCTCTTCGGCTTCCTGCCGGCTCGCTTCCAGTGGCAGCAGACCAGCGGAATCGGCGCCCTGACCGACATCATGTCCGTGCCGGCGTCGGTGGCGCGCCGCGCCTACGAGGCTGCCGAGCGTGGAGAGGCGGCCGCGTTCTTCTACGTGCGCCGTTTCGTGGCCCCCGATGGCCGTCCGGATCAATACGTCCGGGTGACCTGCCGGTTGACGGCGGGCGGCGCCGGCGTGCCGCTGTCGCTGGTGGACGTGCGGCTCGCGTTCGACGTGGAGACGCCGATCCTGGCGGTGCGGGCGGGCGAGACGCTGCCGAGGCTGTCGGCGGCGATCACGTACACCGGAACCGGGCGCCTCAAGGGGCGGTGGGAAGTCGTGCTGCCCGGGCAGGATCTGCCGCAGTCCGAAGACCTGCTGACCGAAGCCACGCTGCCCGTCGAACAGCGGGGCACTCAGCGACGGTATACCGAGATGGAGCGCTTCAACGTGTTCCTGCCGCCCGTGGGACGCTACACGCTGCCCGGTCCTGACCCGGCGCGTCTGCCAATGGGCGTCGACGGACAGGTACTTCGTCCTCCTCAGGGTGGAGGCGAGCGACGACAAGTTCGGCGATTCGACGCTGTCGACCGTCGGCGCCGGACCCGGCGTTGCGCACAACGGGGCCGTCGCCGGGTTCCCGATGCCGACGCTCCGCTATGTCGTCGGCGGGGGCGGCAGCGACCTCTCGCCGCTCGCCGCGCCGGTGCTCGACGAGGCAGGCATGTCGCCGGTCGACGGCGCTGCCGTATCCGCGACCGCTCCGCCTGTGCTGCGCTGGCGCGCCACGGCGCCGTCGCGGGTCTCACGCGTGGAGGTTTCTGCGGGTGGGGACGTCGTGTTCGACGCGCTGGTCGCGGCCGGCGTCGCCGAATACGCCATGCCGGCGTTCGTCCTGGAGAAGGCGCTGCAAGGCGAGCTGCGGTGGCGGATCGTCGTCCTCGACGCGGCGGGGCGTCACGCCGGTCGAAGCCCGTGGCGCCGCCTCGTTGTCCGCTGACCGTCGGCAGCGACGCACCGTTCGGGAATCGTTGTTGGCGGGGCTAAAGCCCCGCCCTCCTTCGCGTGGTTAACGGATTGGCCGGACGAGGCTCTCTGAGGCGGGATCGAAGGCGGGAGGGCGGGGCTTCTGCTTCGCGTGGAGCGCTACGGCGAGACCCCGCCAACAAGAGATTTCCGTCTAGTAACCGACGCAGGAGAGCCCTGTGCCATCACCACAGCGGACCAGCACGCAGCAGGTACCGCCTCCGCCAATCCTGTCGCCGCACCTTTGGCTCAGTATTACGCATGGGGTGGTGCGCGCCTCGAGGGGCGTCTCGATCCAATCGCGCAGGGCCCGGCCGGCACTGGCCAGCCAGCCCTGAACCGAGGGGAAGGCCGACCGTTTGGGAGCATCGCACTCGCGAACCTCCTTGGGAGCCTCCGACTCCGGAGTGTTCCGCATCAACCGCCCTCCGAGATAGTACCGGTTCTCTGAAATGTCCTTGCCCTTCACTGTGACCTTGACTTCCAGACGGCCCTTCGTCGCCGGTGCTGACGCGATGACGTGGTCTCCGTCCGACAGCTTGAGGGTGCCGGGATCCGGTACGTTGAGGTTGAGGTTGAGCACCTTGCATTCTGCAGCGACGAGGACGACCGTAGCCGACGGCACCCCGAAGGCGACGAGGCCGGCGAGGATTCTCGCCAGCAGGTTTGGTCTGACCGCTTGTCTCGACATTCCATCTACCTCCTGAAGGCGCGAAAGTGCGCCCTTGTATGAAGTGGCGGTAGTGGCGGCGAGTTCGGCTCAAACCGCCCGGCGCGCTTGGCGTGGCTAGCGGAGGAACTGAATGCCGTGGAAGAAGGACACGACGACCGTGACGAGCGTCGCGGCGAGGCAGAGGAGCGCCATGACCAGGTGGTCGAGCCGTTCGGGCTCCAGAGGGTCGAGCTGCCGCGCGGCGAGGTAGCCCCCGCCGAAGCCGCCCGCGTGCGCATAGTTGTCGACGCCCGGCATGATGAAGCCGAGCAGGCCGAGCATCAGCACGTAGCTGAGGGCCTGGCTCCCCACCATGCTGCTGCCGGTCCGGCGCCCGAAGTAGACCAACGCGCCCAGCAGTCCGAAGATCGGGGCGGACGCGCCCACCGTGAACCTGGCGCCGCCGAGGAACGGCACGTCCGGGAACAGCACCCCGGCGAGCGAGCTGAGCGCGAACCCGCAGACGCCGGCGCCGGTGTAGATGAGGATCATCCGGCCCGGGCCATACAACTCGGCGACCGCCGGCGCGAGCTGCCGCACCCACAGCATGTTGAAGAGGATGTGCAGGGCGCCGCCGTGCAGCCATCCGGCGCTGAGCAGCGTCCACCAGCGGCCCGCACCGAAGACCGGGACGGCGCCGCTCGCCCCGAACAGGAAGAGCGCCTGCAGGCTCGGCGCGAAGAGCGAGAACAGACCGCTCATTCCGATCTGGCCGCGCGAGAAGATCAACGTGAAGGCGTAAAGGATGACGCACGTGCCGATGAGGAACGGCACGAAGCCCAGGTCGCCGCCCAGCGACCGCAGGAACGGCGAGAACCCCCACAACCCTGGATTGCGCCGGCCGCAGTTGTAACATTGCTCGTCGTTGACCCCGACGAGCGTTCGGCAGGACGCACAGATCACCGACCCGGTCCGCTGACGTTGGAACACGCCCGGATGATAGCGTCGATCGCCTAGCCGGCGCTCCAGCACGTAGGGCACACCATGCACATCGTCTCGGTCGAGACCGCCGACGAGGTGGCGGCTGCCGTCGCGAGGCGTATCGTGGACACGCTGCGCCAGAACGCCGGCGCGCGCCTGTGTCTGCCGAGCGGCATGACGCCGGTGCCGGCCTACGCGCGCGTGGCCGAGGAAGTGCGCGGCGGTCGGACCTCGTTCTCGCAGGCCGAGGTGTTCCTGCTCGACGAGTTCGGCGGCGTCGCTCCCGACGCGAAAGGCCGGTGCGACGTCATGCTGAGGCGAACGCTGCTCGACGCGATCGACCTCGCCGCCGATCGATACCATCGTCCCGAACCGGAAGCCCTGAATGTCGACGAGATGTGCCGCCGTTATGAGGCCGCCGTCCACGGCCGGCTCGATCTGACGGTCCTGGGATTGGGCACGAACGGGCACATCGGAATGAACGAACCGGGCTCCACGCGAGACAGCCTGACCCGGCGTGTCGATCTGGCTCAGGAGACGATCAGCGCGTCGGCACGCTATTTCGACGAGGGCCCGCTGCCCACCTGGGGTGTGACCATCGGGCTGCGGTCGCTGCTCGCGTCGCGCACGGTCTATCTCATGGCAACGGGAGCATCGAAAGCCGCCATCGTCCGTGCGGTGATGAAAGAGCCGGTCTCGACGGATCGACCCGCGTCGCTCCTGAGCGAGCATCCCGATGCCTGGCTGTTCGTCGACGCGGCGGCCGCCTCGTCGCTGGCCTGAGCCGCGTTACGATGACGATCTCGTCGACCCGCTATCGGCTCAGCAGTGCGTCTGGCGACCGCTGCGTCTCGGAGGTTCCATGGTGATTCGCGTGTCGTGCACGGCGATTCTCGTCCTGCTTGGTATCGCCGGCGTGAGAGCCGAGTGGCCGCAGTGGCGCGGTCCGGCTGGCATCGGCGTGTCGCGTGAATCCGGACTCCCTGTCGCCTGGAGCGACAGCGAGAACCTCGCCTGGCGCGTGCGACTGCCGGGTGCGGGTGTCTCGACTCCAGTGGTGGCGCTCAGGCGGGTGTTCGTGACCAGCCAGAAGGGCGCCGGCGCGCGACGGACCGGAAATCATCCGTCGTTCGTGCAGGGCGACGGGGCGGCGGGATCCGGCGAGCGCAATCTCGCCGCGACCGGGTCCGCGGAGTCGACGTCCGACTCGGTCGCGTTCGTCGTGTCGGCGCACCGCTGGGAGGACGGCGAAACGATCTGGCGTCATGAGCTGGCTGCCGAGGGTCCACTGCCGTCCGTACACGACAAGCACAATCTGGCTACGCCGAGTCCGGTGACCGACGGCGAAATCGTCATCGCGCTCTTCGGCACGGGACAAACGGTCGCGCTCGATGCGGCATCCGGCAAGGTCCGCTGGACCCGGCATCTCGGCAAGGAATACTCGCCGTTCGACATCGCCTGGGGCCATGCGAGCTCGCCGATTCTGCACGGCGATCTCGCGATCTTTCTCTGTTATCACGAGTCCGCGTCGTACGTGCTCGCGCTCGACAAGCGCACCGGAGCGGTCAAGTGGAAGCGTGACGGTAAGACTGGCGCGCTGTCGGTACAGCACCCCGCTCGTCGTGTCCGCCGACGGTAAAGAAACCCTCGTGGTCAACTCGACGAAGGGCATCGAAGCATACGACCCGTCGACCGGCGCCCCGTTGTGGGAGATCAAGGAAGAACACCGCTTTGCCGTGCCGATGCCGGTTCAGCACGAGGGGATCGTCTACACCACGCGCGGGTATCGCAGCAGTCCCGCGCTGGCGATTCGGCTCGGCGGAACCGGCGATGTCGCAGCAAGCCACGTCGTCTGGCGGATGCCAACCGGTGGACCCTACACGTCGTCGTTGGTGTTCTACGACGGGCTGCTCTACATGGGGACGGAGCTCGGCATCGTGACGGCGATCGACGCGGCGAACGGCACGCCTGTCTGGCGCGAGCGCGTCGGCGGCATTTTCAGCGCCTCGCCCGTGGCCGGCGACGGGAAGGTGTATCTCGTCAGCGAGACCGGCGAGACCGTCGTCCTCGAGGCGGGCCGGGCCGCGAAGGTCCTCGCGCGCAACCGTCTCTCCGCACGGCTCACCGCGTCGCCGATCATCTCTGGCGGACGGCTCATCCTGCGGGGCGATGATGAACTGATTGCGGTAGGAAGGAAAAAGTAGAAAGCTCGTCCACGACAGATGCGAATGCCGCGGGCTGTTCGAGGAATGACAGGTGACCGCAGTCGGGCATCACGACCGAGCGCGTGCCGGGTGGGAGCCTGAGGGCAGACGACGAGCCCGGCGGCGGCCGCCGGACTCGCTCCCGAGCCCGGCAGATCCATTGCGACCACGCGCCGGCGGCTCGCGAGGGCGGCGCCCAGCGCACCGAAGAAGTGCGTGCCTCCTCCAAGGCCATGCACGCACACCACCGGCAAGCCCTCGCCGACTTCTTCGACGAAGACCCGCGACGCGTTCACGTCGATGAATCGGCCGCGCCTCGCGGGCGGCGATGGCTCAGCCGCCGGCTGCTCGCTTTGCATCACCGCGCAGGCACTCGAACACGAGACGGTAGAACTCGGGGTGCGACTGCCACGTCTGACCCGTGACCATGCGGCCGTCGCGTACGGCCTGGTCGGTCGCGACGTAGGTCGCGCCCGCGGCTTCGATCTCCCACCGGCAATGTTCGTAGGCGGTGACGCGCCGACCGCGCACGAGGCCAGCGGCGGCGAGAATCTGGACGCCGTGACAAATCGCGAACACCCACTTCTCGCGCTGCGCGAACTCGCGGACGATGGCCAGCACGCGCGGATCGTGGCGCAGATACTCGGGCGCCCGGCCGCCCAGCACGATGACGGCCTCGTAGTCGCCGACTTTCACGTCGTCGAACGTCAGGTCCGATTCCGCGCCGTAGCCGGGGCGCTCGACGTAGGTGTCCCAGCCCGGCTCGAAATCGTGAATGACGAGGTGGAGCCGCCGCCGGCTCGGGGCAGCGATGCGCGGCGTGAGACCTGCTTCGAGCAGCCGCTGGCGCGCGTAGAGGCATTCGTAGCTCTCGCCCGCATCGCCGGTGATGATGAGGATCGATGTCGGCACGCCGCCGATTGTCATGGAATCAAGGGAAGGGGATCAAGGATCCAAAAGTCAGGGAATCAGAATAGTTGGAGGGAATCAAAGGAATCAAGGAATGGCAAGGAGTCGAACGGATCCCGATTCTCAATTTCTTGATTCCTTTGATTCCTTTGATTCGTGTGATCCTGCTTCCTTTGATTTTCGTGATTGCCGCACGGCAATCATCACGACCGTGACCGCGAGCATCAGCGGCGTGAGTGTGAAGGGGAGTGTCATCATGAAGAGCGCCCATCCGATCGGCACGCCGATTCGCGGCCGGGCGAGCATGAGCCCGGAGACGACGATCACCGTCAGCAGTCCGACGGCGATCCCGATGGCGCGGTCTCCCCGACGGCGGCGCTCCCGGAACCACTCGCCTTGAGTGACGGACAGATACAGGGCGAAAGGCGACACCAGCAGGAGCAGGAGAACGATCGGCATCCCGTCTCTCCGAAGATGATCAACGAAGACGAAGTCCGGGTACGAACGGCGCAGGAGGGCACCCTCCACCAATGCCAAGTCTGCGGCTCGACCGTGCGAACATGTGTCGCGTGACCGTCGGGAGGTGGCTCGTGCCGAGCCGCACGCCTGAGCCCGGGTGACCGACGAGCGACGAGCTACGGCGAGACCGAAGACCAGGTAACAGCGACCAGAGACCAACGGCAACACGCGACAACTGAATACGCGCGGCCCGAAGCCCGTAGCCTGTAGCCCGTTCGAAGACCGAAGACGGTAGACCGAAGACTGAAACCGATGCCGGAAGAGCGACCCGCCGGCCGACCGGGACGCGTGCTCGCGCTGATGGCTCACCCCGACGACATCGAAATCACGTGCGCCGGGACGCTCGTGCTGCTCGCGCACGCCGGATGGCAGGTGTCGCTGGCAACGATGACGGCGGGGGACCTGGGGTCGATGCGGCACCCGCGCGCCGTCATCTCGCGCATCCGGCGGCGGGAGGCGGCGAGCGCCGCCGCGGTGATCGGCGCCTCGTACGCATGCCTTGGCTTCAGCGATCTGACGATCTCGTGCACCGAGGAGGCGAAACGCCGCGTGTCGGGCCTGCTCCGTGAGGTGCGGCCGGATCTCCTGATCACCCATCCGCCGATGGATTACATGGCGGATCACGAGGAGACCTCCCGCATCGCGCGCGAAGCCGCGTTCGGCTCGACGATTCCCAACTGGACGGCGCGTCCGCTCGGCCGCGGCCGGCGGCCCTCGCCCCCTTGCGAGACGCTGCCGGCGATTCTCTATGCGGACCCGATCGACCAGACCGATTACCTCGGACGCCGCGTTCCGGCCCGCGTGCTGGTCGACATCACGCCTGTGATCGAAGTCAAGGAGCGGATGCTGGCAGCGCACGAATCCCAGCGATCCTGGCTGCGCGCGCAGCACGGCGAAGACGAGTTCCTGCTGTGGATGCGGCGCCTGGGCGCGGCCCGCGCCCGCGTGTTCCGCAAGCGGGGTGTGCGGTTCGCCGAAGGCTTCGTGCCCCATCTCGGGCACGGGTTCCCCAAGCACGACCTGCTGACCCCAGCACTCGGCCGGGCCCGCGTGAAACTCATGACCACCGATTACACAGGAGTTCACTTGGGTTGAGAGGACCGCTCAGGTGGCACAGGGCTTCAGCTCCCACGCGCCAGACAGGCCTGCCCTTCGACTTCGCTCATCCCTCGACCACGCTCGGGATGACCCTGAGCTTGTCGAAGGGTCAGGGCACCCTGAGGCTGCCGCAGGGTGAAAGGCCTGTCCCACGTGCTCACACGACCGAAGACCGAAGACCGAAGACGGACCGAAGACCGAAGACCGATGAGGCGACCTTGACCGACAAGCCCTTTGCGTACTCGCTGGCGTCGTTCATTCCGTTTCGTGACGAGGCCGCGTGCACGCGGGTGCGCGCCATCCGGCGGGCGGACATCACCCGGCACGCGAACCCGGCATTCCAGATCGAGGTGATCGACGACCCGGTGCAGTTCTACAGCCGGTTCGCCATCGATCTGGTGTCGCGGATCGATCGCGCCGCGAAGGCCGGCGACCGTCTGGTGCTGATTCTGCCGGTCGGTCCGGTGCCGCAGTACCGGATTGCCGCGGAGATGATCAACCGTCAGCGCATCAGCTGCCGGCATCTCGTCACCTTCAACATGGACGAATACGCGAACGAGCACGGCGAGACCGCGCCGGCCGGCTGGGAGGGATCGTTCGCCACGTCGATGCGGCAGTCGTTCTTCGATCGAATCGACGCGGCGCTGCGCCCGCCGGACTCGCAGATTCACTTCCCGACCTGTCGCAACATCGACGACTACTGGAAGCTGATCGAAGACGCGGGCGGCGCCGACTGCTGCTACGGCGGCATCGGCTGGTGCGGCCACATCGCGTTCTGGGAGTCGCACCTCGGGCTCGAGTTCAACGGCGATCTCGCCGCCTACAAGCAGGCCCACGGCCGGATCGTCGAGCTCAACCCGATGACCATCATGCAGAACGCGCTGCATACGTTCGGCGGGGACTGGTCGTGGGTGCCGCCGAAGGCGGCGACGATCGGCCCGCGCGAGATTCTCGGCGCCCGCGACCGCAGCTTCTGGCTGGACGGCGATCTCGGCGGCAGCGTCTCGTGGCAGCGTTTCATCGCGCGGCTCGTCGCGCATGGCCCGGTGAACGAGCTCGTGCCCGGATCGATCCTGCAGGAGACCAACTGCCGGTATCACATCCTCGGCAACGTGGCCGACGATCTGGCCATCGACTTCAGCTAGTGCTCGCGCTCCTCGACCGGCACGCCGATCGGCTTCGCCATCGCTGCTCCGTACCACACTGGCGGACGACGACAACTTCAACCTGCAGCCACTGCCGGGGAGCACCTTGGTGTTCGCGGTCTTCGAGCTCGCCCGGCCCGAACGCGCCGACTTGAATGGTGACGGCGACCAGGACGATCACGTCTTCACGTCTGGACGGCGCACGGGCCGGATTGAGCTTCAGGAGCTCGATGAAGTCCGGGTGGCGGACGAGCCCGTCTGCGCAGCGGTCCGCCACTCGATCTCGTGCCAGGCGTTCTCGAGGAGCGTCCGCGCGTTACCGTGCTCGAGCAGGGAGAGTGCCTCGGAAATCGTGCACCACCGCGTCTCGCGACCTTCCGGTGACGGCGCCTCGCTCGTGAGACTGATCAGGTAGGTACTCCACGCTGACGTTCTCGCCCTTGGATCTGAACGCCAGGGGTAACCCGGCAAGGCCGACGACAACGCCGTCGATGCCCGTCTCCTCGTGCGCCTCGCGGAGTGCCGCGGCGGCCATCGATTCACCGCGCTCCAGGTGACCCTTGGGGAAGATCCAGGCCTGGGGCGTGCTCTTCGCGCGCACCAGGAGGACGCGCGCTTCGCCGCGCTCGCTGCGGAAGACGATGGCTCCGGCCTGGGGGATGCGTGCCATGCGGATCTCTCGCGGCGAACGAGCCGGCTCATTTTCCGCCGATCGCGACGAGGTGGGCGCGCGTGCGGAAGAACAACGTGCCATCCGAGATCGCCGGCGTGGCCATCGCAATCTCGCCCAGCGAGTTCTCCGCGATCTGTTCGAACACCGGCCCCGCTTTGATCACGAGGACGCCGCCTTCCTCGGACGTGTAGTACACCTTCCCGTCCGCCGCCACCGCGGACGCCGTGAAGCCGGTCTTGCCGTCGGCCAGCCGCTGCTGGTACTTCCGCTCGCCGGTCGCGGCGTCGTAGACGCTCAGGACGCCGTTGTCGCGGCACACGTACAGCAGTCCCTGGTAGACCAGCGGCGTCTGCATGTACGCGCCTTCGCGAGGCTGGCTCCACGCGATGTGCTCGTTGGTCGTGGCGCCCTGGGCCAGCGAGATGTCGCCCGATGCCGTGGGCTTGATCGCGTAGATCGGCGAGCCGGGCCCATGCGCGTTGGTGATGAAGATCAGGCCGTTCCCGAAGATCGGCGTGGGCACGGGGATGTCGCCGCCGCCGGTCAGCTTCCAGATCTCCTTGCCGGTTCGCGCGTCGTAGCCGCCGGCGTGCTTGAACCCGTTGACGATGACGCGCGGGCCGCCGGGGCCTTTGTCGATGGCCGGCGTGCTCCACGTCGGCACGTCGGCTCGCGGCGTGCGCCAGAGCTCCTTGCCGGTCTTCACGTCGAAGGCCGCCACGAACGATCCCTTCTGCACGTCGGCCTGCACGTAGACCACACCCTCGTCGATGATCGGCGAACTGCCGAAGCCCCACTGCGCCTGCGGCACCATGAAAAAGCCCGAGTCGAGTACGCCGAGGTCGTTCTTCCAGAGCGGGCGTCCCTTCATGTCGATCGCATGCAGGCCCTCGGATCCCAGCAACGCCACGATGTGCGTGCCATCGGTCGCGAGCGTGGAGTTCGCATGCGTGGCCTTCGTGTGACGCTTGATCGCCGGCACGCCGCGATGCAGCTCGCGTTCCCACCGGACCTTGCCCGACTTCTTGTCGAGGCACAGCGCCTTCCACACCTTGACGGTCTGGTCCTCGACCGGCGTGATGTTGCCGTAGAGGCCCACCTTGAGGCTCTCGTCGCCGCCCTCGCTCGTGGCCGTCGCGACACACACCTGATCGCCCCAGACGATGGGGCTCGAGTGTCCGAGGCCCGCAACCGGCGTCTTCCATTTCACACCGGTGCCGTTGGCGACGTTCCAGGTCGTCGGCGCGGCGCGGCCGTCGCTGACGCCGCTGGCCGCGATCCCGCGGAAGGAGGGCCAGTCGACGCCGGGCTTCGGGCTTGCGGCTCCGCCGATGGGGGCGATGGCTGCGGCAGCGAGGGCGAGAGTGGCGAACGCGCGGGACGTCATGATTGGTCGGACCCCAAGCTCATCCTTGACGAATCGTCCCCGAGACGTTGTAATGACGCGCACGCTGCGCGCTGCGGCGCCCCGTCGTTCGCCATCGAGGAGATCCCATGCACGATCAGTTGAACCCGGAGAAGATTCTACAGACAGGCCTCGCCTTCTGGCCCTCGAAGACGCTCCTCAGCGCCATCGAGATCGGCGTGTTCACGGAGCTCGCCCGCGGTCCCGAGGCATTTTCGTCGCTCAGCGCCCGTCTGGGTCTCCATTCCCGCTCCGCGCGCGACTTTCTGGACACGCTGGTGGCCCTCGGCTTCCTCAACCGTGACGGTGACCGCTACACGAACACCGCGGAAGCCGACCTCTTCCTGGACCGCAGGAAGGCCTCCTATGTCGGCGGCATCCTCGAGATGGCCAACCATCGGCTGTACCCGTTCTGGGGCAGCCTCACCGAGGCGCTGCGAACCGGACTGCCACAGAACGAGGTCAAGGCCGGCGGACCGGGCGTCTTCGAAACGCTCTACGCCGATCCGGCGCGTTTGCAGCAGTTCCTCGCTGCCATGACCGGCATCAGCCACGGCGCCAACATGACGATCGCGCGTGCGTTCCCGTGGAAGGACTACCGCACGTTCGTCGACGTCGGAACCGCGCAGGGCGATCTCGCGGCGCAGATCGCGCTCGCCAACCCCCACCTTCGCGGCACGGGCTTCGACCTGCCGGAAGTGGCGCCGATCTTCGAGGAGTACATCGAAGGACTCGGCCTCGCCGATCGCGTCTCGTTCGCGCCCGGCAGCTTCTTCACCGATCCGCTTCCCCAGGCCGACGTGGTCCTCATGGGCCACATCCTCCACGATTGGGACCTCGCGCAGAAGCGCACGCTGGTCGCCAGGGCCTACGACGCCCTGCCTCGCGGCGGCGCCTTCATCGTCTATGAAGCGATCATCGACGATGACCGATCGCAGAACGCCTTTGGCCTCATGATGAGTCTCAACATGCTGATCGAAACGCCCGGCGGGTTCGACTATACCGGCGCGGACTGTTCGGCGTGGATGAAGGACGCGGGCTTCTCGAGCACGAGGGTCGAGCAGCTCGTGGGCCCTGATTCGATGGTCGTCGGGATCAAATAGCCGCAGGGGGCGGGGCTTCAACCCTGCCAGACAGTGCCTGCCTTGCCGAGGCCGGGGCTGGAGCCCCGGCCTCCTGGTGGGGCCATCGAGCGCATGACATATGACCGCATCATCGGGCGGTAGGTGGCTCGCTCTCGCGAGCCTGCTGTGCGTGGCGGGACCTGGCACGGTTCGCTCGAGCGACGCACCCGCCGTGCACCACGCGCGTTGGCAGCAAGCCAGTGTCATGGCCCGACCGGCGATCATTCCCTGGCCCGCGTCGGTTCAGCTCGATCCCACCGAGCGGTTCACCATCGTGAAGGACACGATCCTCGAAGTGCCGGCGGGCCAGCCCGAGCTGACCCGGATCGGTCGCGAGTTCGCCGACCTGCTGCGTCCTGCGCTCGAGGCGACGATCGCGGTCCGCGAAGCGACGGGTGCGGCCGCCACGAACGCGATCCGGCTCGAGATCTCTCCCGCGGCCGCAGCCAGCGCCGAGGGCTACGAGCTGACGATTGACAAGTCCGGCATCCGCGTTTCGAGTGCGACGCCTGCCGGCGTCTTCTACGGCATCCAGACGCTCCGCCAGTTGCTGCCGGCATCGGTCGAGTTGCGTGGTGCCCGTCCCCACGCGCTCGCGGTGCCGCTCGGCCGCATCGTGGATCGTCCCCGCTTCGTCTGGCGCGGCGCGATGCTCGACGTCGCGCGTCACTTCTTCGGGGTTCGCGACATCGAGCGCTATCTCGATCTGCTGGCCCTCTACAAGTTCAACCGGCTGCACCTGCACCTCTCGGACGATCAGGGCTGGCGCATCCAGATTGACAAGTGGCCGAAGTTGACGACCCACGGCGGATCGACCGCCGTGGGAGGCGGACCGGGCGGCTACTACACGAAGAAAGACTACGCGGCGATCGTCGCGTACGCGCGCGATCGGTTCATCACGATCGTGCCCGAGATCGACATGCCGAGCCACATCAACGCGGCCCTGTCGTCGTATCCCGAGCTCACCTGCGACGGCAAGGCGCCCCCGCTCTACACGGGCATCGAAGTCGGTTTCAGCGCGTTCTGCGTCGAGAAGGACATCACCTACCGTTTCATCGACGATGTGGTGCGCGAGATTGCGGCGATGACGCCGGGACCGTACTTCCACATCGGCGGCGACGAAGTGAAGACGCTGACGCCGGGGCAATACAAGCAGTTCATCGAACGCGTCCAGCCCATCGTACAGAAGCACGGCAAGCAGCCGATCGGATGGGACGAGGTGGCCCATGCGACACTGCTGCCGGCGACCATCGTGCAGTACTGGCGCCCCGACGCGTCCATCGTCACGCCGCCGGGCACCAAGCTGGTGCTGTCGCCGGCCAACAAGATCTATCTCGACATGAAGTACGACAAGGCGACGGTGCTCGGCCTCAACTGGGCGGGCTACGTGGGCGTACGCGTGCCCTACGAATGGGATCCTGCGGTGCTGCTGCCGAAGGCCGCGAGCGATGCGATTCTCGGCATCGAGGCGCCGATCTGGTCCGAGACGCTGGTCACCATGAGCGACGTCGAGTTCATGGCGTTCCCGCGCCTGGCCGCGGTCGCCGAAGTGGCGTGGTCGGCGCAGGACGCGAGACGCTGGGACGAGTTCGCCGTTCGGCTGGGCGCCCAAGCGCCGCGCTGGTCCGCGCTCGGCATCAACGCCCACTGGTCGCCTGAGGTCGACTGGCAGCGGTGAGGATCCCCGGCGTCCAGATCGACGACTGGCGGCCGAGCCCACGGACGATTGAGGGTGTCAGTACCGAGCACGGCCGCGTTCGCCGGCGAAACCGAGCGGGGACCGCTCGCTCCCACGCTCGTGACCAGTCCGGCGGAGTGATCGATGAGATCCCCGGTCAGGTCGGCTGAACCCCCGCGCTCCTGGTGAGAGTCGCCGTCCTGGTCAAGTCATCGAGCAGTTCGACGACCTGTCGGCCGACCCATCGGCGGCCGCCTTCGCGCCCGACGTCGTCAACCGCGCATCACGCCTCATCGAGATTGCCGACTGCACCGACGTGCCGGCAACCGTCACGCAGCCGGGTGTCAGGCTCGTGGGCGACACGGACGTCTCCGTCACGCGCACGCCGATTGGCGGGTCGGGTGCTTTTTCGCCGGAGTAGCGCCCCAGAAAAAGCACCCGACCCCACTCCCGGCGGCGACCGACGCCCGGCGGCGACTCCGCCGGGAAAAGCACCCGGCCCCGAACCGGTACTGGTTGGGACCACTTGGGGTAGAGTTCCGGCATCACGTTCGGCGTGAGGGAGGTTTGGTATGTGGCGTCGCAGGCGATTTCTCGAAACCGTATCGGCCCTGCCGCTCCTGGGCGGCTTCGTCGGGGCGAGCGCTCCGCTCGCGGCCGCGGCGCAGGGGCGCCGGGGCTCCCGCGACTTCTTCCGCGAGCTCGGCGTCCGGCCGTTCATCAACGCATCGGGCACCTACACCGCCATGACCGCCTCGCTCATGCCGCGCGAGGTCATGGACGCGATCAACTACGCCTCCGAGCATTACGTGATGCTCGAGGAGCTCCACGACAAGGTCGGTGAGCGGCTCGCGTCGCTGCTCTCGTGCGAGGCCGTGATGGTGACCTCTGGCGCCGCCTCCGCGCTGACGCTGGGCACCGCCGCCGTGCTCACCGGAATCGACCGTCAGAAAGTCGTCGATCTCCCCAACCTCGCGAGCATGAAGAGCGAGGTCCTCATCCAGAAGTCGCATCGCTTCGGGTACGACCACGCGGTCCGCAACTGCGGCGTCAAGCTCGTCGAGGTCGAGACGCCTGACGAGCTCGAGCGCGCGATCAATCCCCAGACCGCGTTGATGCTCTTCTACAACAACAACAACTCGGTGGGGCAGATTCGCGACGAGGCGTTCGTGCAGCTCGGGAAGAAGCACGGCATCCCGACGTTCAACGACTGCGCCGCCGACGTTCCGCCGGTCGGGAACCTGTCGAAGTACACGAAGATGGGCTTCGACCTGGTCGCCTTCTCCGGCGGCAAGGGCATGCGCGGGCCGCAGAGCGCGGGCCTGCTGCTCGGCCGGAAGGATCTCATTGCCGCCGCACGCCTCAACGGTCCACCCAACTCGGACTCAATCGGGCGCGGCATGAAGGTGAACAAGGAAGAGATGCTCGGTCTGCTGGCGGCCGTCGAGCTCTACGTGAAGCGGGATCACGAGAAGGAGTTCCAGGACTTCGAGAAGCGCGCCGCGACGATCCAGAAAGCCGCGGCGTCGGTCGCCGGGGTGACCGCCGAGGTGTTCGTGCCCGAGGTCGCCAATCACGTCCCGCACGTCCGCGTCACGTGGGATGCAGCGGCCCGCGGGCTCAAAGCGGCCGACGTGGTCCGCGCGCTCAAGGACGGTGAGCCGTCGATTGCAATCCGGAACGAAGGCGACGTGCTGGTCATCGGTGTCTGGATGATGCGTCCCGGCGAGGACGCGACCGTCGCCAAGCGGCTTCGCCAGGCCTTGGAGAAGCGATCGACGAGTGAATGACGAATGACGAATGACGAACTACCAGTTACCAACTACCAGCTGCTACCCAATCCCGTGGGTTCGCGTTCGTCGTTGGTAACTCGTAGCTGGTAGCTCGTTGCTGATTCCTGGGAGGCTTCGTGACGTTCTCCTCATCGTCGTGGCGCGTCCGGGCCGCGTGGCTGACCCTGCCTCTGCTCGCGCTGGTGCTGGTTCCCGAGCGGCCGCGGTCGGCGGCGGCGGATGTCGAGAAGGTGGCGTTCCCCGCGGAGGTGCCGCCGCGTAACGACATCGCCATCGACAACCTGGTACCCGTGCCGATGCGCGACGGCGTCAAGCTGTACGCGGACGTTTACCGGCCGGTCGGCGAGGGGCGTTATCCCGTCATCGTGTCGAGAACGCCGTACAGCACCGAGCGCTTTCCGTCGGCCTACGACGCCGCGGTCTACTTCGCGCTGCGCGGCTACGTCTACGTTTTCCAGGACGTGCGCGGCCGCTTCGAGTCCGAAGGCGAGTGGGTGCCCTTCCGCGACAGCGAACGCGACGGCTTCGACACCATCGCAGTGGGCCGCGACGCAGCCCTGGTCGAACGGCAAGGTGGCCATGCAGGGCGGCTCGTATCTGGGTCAGAACCAGTGGCGCGCCGCGCAGGCGGCGCCGCCGGCGCTCGTCACCATCTTTCCGATGGTCGCCTCGACCAGCATCTATCACGACTGGATCACGCTCAACGGCGCGTGGCGCCTGTCGTTCAACTTCGGGTGGGGACCGGTTCGGATGGAGTCGCGGGTCATGCAGAACCCGGGGCCGCACACCACGCCCGGCGTGCGCGCCATCCACTACGACCACGTCCAGTGGCACCTTCCGCTCAACACCATGCAGCAGGTCGTCGGCCGCAAGGCGCGCTTCTACGACGACTGGATCGCGAACCCCGACTACAACGACTACTGGAAGCCCTCAACGTCGAAGAGCGCTTCGATCGCATCTCGATTCCGGTCCACACCCTCGGCGGGTGGTTCGACATCTTCAGCCAGGGCACGCTGCGCGGCTACGTCGGGATGAGCCAGAAGGGCGCCACCGAGCAGGCGCGGCGCCTCAGCAACCTGGTCATCGGCCCGTGGGGGCACGGCCCGTC
Source organism: Vicinamibacterales bacterium (assembly GCA_963840865.1). Classification (GTDB taxonomy): domain Bacteria; phylum Acidobacteriota; class Vicinamibacteria; order Vicinamibacterales; family Vicinamibacteraceae; genus CAWJAP01. The sequence goes on along the minus strand of CAWJAP010000028.1, from coordinate 742,094 downwards.
GCAGAAGACCGGCGCCCTCGATTTCGGACCCGACGCGAACGTCGACGCGCAGGCGATCCAGTTGCGCTGGTACGACTACTTTCTCAAGGGAATCGACAACGGCCTGTCGACCGAGCCGCCCGTCAAGCTGTTCGTCATGGGCCGCAACGAGTGGGTCGCTCGAGCGCGAGTATCCGCTGGCTCGCACGTCCTATCGTCCGTTGTATTTCACGAGCGGCGGCAAGGCAAACGGCGATCGCGGCGACGGCCGGCTCACCTGGGACAAGCCGGCTGCGGCCTCGACGCCCGATCGCTTCCGCTACGACCCCGAGGATCCGGTGCCCTCGGTCGGCGGCAACAACTGCTGCGGCACGCCGACCGCCGCCGGCCCGCAGGACCAGCGTCCGATCGAGCAGCGCCGCGACGTCCTGGTCTACACGTCGGACGTCCTCGACCGAGGAGCTCGAAGTGACCGGGCCGGTCAAGGTGGTGCTCTTCACGCCCTCCGATGCCGTCGACACCGACTTCGTGGCCAAGCTCGTGGACGTGTACCCGGACGGCGCCAGCTACAACATGGCCGAGGGCATCATCCGCGCGCGATACCGTGAGAGCGTCAGCAAGCCGCGGCCGCTCACGCCGGGCGAGGTTGTTCGGTTCGAGATCGATCTGGTGGGCACCTCGGTCGCCTTCAAGCGCGGCCACCGCGTGCGCGTGCACGTGACGAGCAGCCACTTCCCCCAGTTCGATCGCAATCCCAACACGGGTGCGCCGTTCGGAACGACGAGCGACGTCCGCGTCGCGCAGCAGACGGTCCATCACGATGCCGCCCGTCCGTCGCACATCCTGCTGCCGGTGATCCCGCCGCGTTCCACGTCGGGAAGTCGTCCATCTCCGTAGGAGGTTGCCGTCACCGGCTGCGCCGTTTGAAGTGCCCAGCGACCCAGGCCACCGGCGGATCGGTGCGTGTTGACCTTCTGGACAGTTGCTGCCGGCCAGCCTGCGTGACGGTTCTCGCAGCCCATTCACAGGGTGCGATCGATTCAAAGGGATTAGCGGGCGGGACGGCGCTTGACAGCAGGACGAGCGGGGCCTAGCGTGCGGCATGCCCATCCCAACCGAACCCATCGGGAGCATTCCACGCCCGCGGAGCCTCGTGGAGGCGATGCAGGGGTTCGATCAGAAACGTGTCGCCCTGTCCGAGCTCGAGGCCGAGTGCGACGCGGCTCTGCGCGACACGTTGGCTCGATTCGAGGCGACGGGGTCTCCGATCATCACCGACGGCGAGCAGACCAAGCCCAGTTTCGCCACCTATCCCATTCACGGTCTTGACGCGCTCGCGCCGGACGGAGTGGTCATCGCCTTCGCCGACGGGCACACCCGGCAACTCCCCAGGCTCACGAGAGGGCCGTTCCGCTACCGGACCTATGCGGGCGGCTATGTCGCGGCGGCGCGGCGCCACACCCGCCTCCCGGTGAAGCAAGCGGTAATCTCGGCGTCGGCGCTGAGCCTCCTGTATCCGGCGGGCGGCATCGACGGCTACACGCGCGAGGCCTTTCTGGCGGACCTCGGGCGCGAGGCGGAAGCCGACATCCGGAGCGCGCTCGACGCGGGCGCCCATAACGTGCAGATCGACTTCACCGAAGGCCGCCTCGCCCTCAAGCTCGATCCCACCGGTGACGTGCTCGACCAGTTCATCGCGCTCAACAACGCCGTGCTCGATCGCTTCACCCCGGACGAGCGCCTGCGGCTCGGCGTGCACACGTGTCCTGGCGGCGACCACGACTCCACGCACAGCGCCGACGTGGACTACGCGGCGTTGATCCCGCGACTGTTCGGGATCCGCGTGACCAGCTTCTACCTGCAGCTCGCCAGCGAGCCCGATCGCCGCCGCGTCCTCGGAATCGTCCGCGATCATCTGAGGCCGGGTCAGCGGGTGTTCATCGGCGTCACCGATCCGATCGATGCGCGTCTGGAGACGCCGGAGTCGGTTCGCGACCGGGTGCTCGAGGCCGCCGAATTCATCCCGATTGCGCAGCTCGGGACGACCGACGATTGCGGCTTCTCCCCGTTTGCAGACGACCCGTCGACGGCGCGGGACACCGCGTTCGCGAAGATCCGGGCGCGGGTGGTCGGCACCGCACTCGCCGCCGACGCACTGGGGATCGACGGCCGGGTCCACGGCGCGTCCGGATCCGCGCAGGGCTGACGAGGCGACGGTTCGGCCGGCGCCGCGAGCGCCAGACGCCCACGTGATCACGTTCAACACCTATCAGCGATTGCGGCGCTCGATGCGCTGCGGCGCCTCGGCGTCGTCGAGGGCTTCGGATGCCCAACGGAATATGAAGCCAGCGTGGCGCCTCCGGGCACACGCAGGACGGGCGCCTGAGCCGGAGCCACGCGAGTAGACGCCGGTTCCAGTCCACGGAGGAAGGGACTGTCAAAGGGGGAAACGGCTGACCAGGGCCCGAGAAGGATGATGCCGCCGTTCGTTTAGCTGAACAGTGACGTTTACCTGGACACGAGGTGAATGTGACCAAGATCGTCGGCTTCCTGATCGTGCTTGGCCTCATCGGCCTGTCGTCCTGGTTGGCGACGCGAAGTGCCCGCCGGATTCTCAGCCAATCGCTGGGCCGTGAGGTGAGAGCCGGTGAAGAGAGCTCGCTGCGGGCGTGGATGGCCGTGCCGGACTCGACGCTCTCGGCCGCGGCGGAGCAGATGGCCGGCAACCCGGCCGAACAGATGCTCGGCGCTGTGGAGTCGCGCGTGCGTACGCCCGCAAAGCCTGCGCAGTCGGATTACCCCTCGATTCGCTGACACGCCTCGGTCCCGGGCCGAAGCGGTCACGACGCCGCCCGGATATGGCCTGGTGCCGCGTCGGGCGCGTCCGCTGGTTCGCTTTTGATCCGCCACCTGCCAGCCTGGACGCGGTGAGGACCTGCTCGCGCGGGGTCTCGGCAGTCACCGGTCGAAGGCCCGCAGCTCGAACCCGCGGAAATGGCGGCCGTCTAAGACGTCGTGCTCACACAGGACGTTCGTTACACCCTGCGGATGCTCTGGAAGGATCGGGGCTTCACGGCCATTGCCGTCGTGTGTCTGGCGCTCGGCATCGGACTCAACGCCACGATCTTCGCCGTGGTGGACGGCGTTCTGATCCAGCCCTTTCCGTACGCCGATCCCGGGCGGCTCGTCATCCTGAGCGGCGTGAACCAGCGATTGGGCGTTCGCCAGGGTGGCGTCTCGTACGCCGACCTGCGCGATTGGAGGGAACTCGCGTCCAGCTTCACGACCATTGCGGGGACCAGCGGCCGCAGTCTGACGATCTCGGATGGCGGCGAGCCCGAGCGCTACCAGGGCGCGGCGATTTCCTGGGATCTCTTCGTGATGCTGGGCACGGCGCCGCATCTCGGACGCTCGTGTAGGCAGACGGGCCTGGTCCCGCGTTCGTTCTACGCGAAGCCGGCTGGGTTCTCGTCGCAGGTATGACCGTGGGCCTCAGCAAGGATTGGCGCTGCGGTGCATCGGAAGCACAGCGCGTTCAGGCTCGCTTCGGTGCGACGATCAACGCCCCGTCCGCGCCGCGGGACACCTCGACCCCGAACGGCGCGCTGATCTCCGAGATCGTCCGCTCCAGCCAGTCGCGGTCGTCGGCGGTCGCGCGCACGAGCTGCATCCGCCGGATCTGCAGCGGGACCAGGCGAAGCTGCAGGAGCGCTCCCGACGCGGGATCGAGCGCGGCGGCGTAGAGCAGCGTGAGGTCGCCACGAAAGGACTCGTAGCCGTGGATGCCCTCGTAATCGTTGAGGAAATCGCCGCAGCCATAGAGGATCAGCCGCCGCCGGTAGATCTCGAGCGGCCTGACGTGGTGCGAGGAGTGGCCGTGCACGACGTCCACGCCTCCGTCCACGAGCGCATGGGCAAAGGCGACGTGCTCCCGCGGAACGTCGTAACCCCAGTTGCCGCCCCAGTGCAGAGAGACGACGACGACGTCGCCGTCGCGCCGGCCGGCCTCGATGCGTCGGCACACGGACTCGGCCGTCTTCGTGGACAGATCGCTCAGCAGGTCTACGCCCGGTCGCTTCGTGCCAGCGGCCCACGCGGGCGGCACCCCGCTGTCGCGACTGGCGCTCGCGAAGACGAGCAGCCGGCGTCCGCTGGCGAGCTCGATCACCGCGGGCGCCTGCGCCGCCGGCAGATCGCGACCGGCGCCGGCTCGCAGCAGCTTCGCGCGCTCCAGCGTCTCGAGCGTCTCGAGCAGCCCGGCACGTCCGAAGTCGAGGACGTGATTGTTGGCGAGCCCGCAGCAGACCCGCGCCGCGGTCAGGCAGCCGACGTTCCGCGGGTGCATGCGGTAGTGAATGCTCTTGTCCGGCCAATAGTCGTTGCTCGCGGTGATCGACGTCTCGAGATTGACGAGACGGACGACCGGCGCCTCGCCGTCCCATGCCTTTAGCGCCTCGCCCCAGACGTAGTCGTCGGAGACCGGGCGTGCGATGGGACCCGACCGGCGCTCGACGAGGTCCAGGTAGTCGCGCGCGTCGCGCACGTATAGCTCCCGCAGGCGCGGGTCGGACGGTTGGGCAAACATCTGGTCCACGCCGCGGCCGGTCATGACGTCGCCGGCCAGGCAAAGCGTGAGACGGCCACCCGCGGGGAGAGTGGGCGTTGCAGCCACGACGATCGAGCGCCGCGACGCGGACGCCGCGGCAAGGTGCATGCGACGACAGGCACGAAGGCCCAGGTGCGGCTCGAGGCATCCCGTCGATCAGACGGTCCCCCTCTTGGCCGACCCGAGCGTTCCGCGCGCTCGCCATCCGGCCGGCCTCGAGCAATCGGTTCGAGCGCGACGTGATCGGGCCTGGCGAAATCGTACTATGCCTCGCTCCATCGCGGCCAGCCGAGATGACGGCCGCCGCGTGGTGCACGTGCGACGTCATGGCCGCCCCGCGACAGTGATCAGTGCGTCATCGCCGGGAGGTGCTGGGTGATCCGGCCCTCGGGCGAGCGCACGTGGAGGTACCCCACGGCCCCGCGCTGTGCGTCGGCGAACTCGTGGTCGACCAGGATGTAGTCACCCTCTTCCGGTGCGATGAGCTCGAGGACGCCGCCGTTGCTGGCGCCGAACAGGACGGTCTGCAGGCCCGCCGAGTCGTTCCGAGGGTTACCCTCGTAGAACACCCGGTCGAAGATGGCGCCCACGACGTGGAAGCTCGACGTGTCGGACGGGCCGACGTTGTGGAAGTAGATGCGCACGCGCTCGCCGGCGTTGGCGACGAGCGGCGTCTGGGTGAGCGCCTGCGTGTGCCCGTTGAAGGCCACGTGCGAGGGCCGCTTCGCCATCGCGGCATCGAAGTCGAGCACGTGCAGGCCTCCGTCGCCGGGCTTCAGGTAGAACTCGGACTGCACGACGACGTACCGGCGGTCGACCTCGGCATCCGTGGCGAACCCTTCGCGCGGGCTCACGACGACCACGCCGTACTGCCCCATCGCGAGGTGCATCAGGATGGGCGCTGCGCCGCAGTGGTAGAGATGCACGCCGGGGTAGTTGGCCACCCATTCGAAGCGGATGCTCTCGCCCGGCTGCACCATGCGCCACTTGTCGTTGGGCGCGACCGTGGCCGCGTGAAAGTCAATCGAATGGTGCATCGGCGCGATCGCCGGCACCGGCTTCTGCAATCGGTCGCGAGCCAGGCCGGCGATGAACGGCGAGGCGTCGGCCGAGGGCTCGGTCACGGTCACCTTCGAGTTGCTGCGGTTCTTCATCGTGAACACGATGCGGTCGCCTTCGCGCACGTGCACGACAGGACCGGGCACGCTTCCGCCGAAGGTCCATGCCTGGTAGCGGACGCCAGGCGCGATTTCGATCTCCGTGGCGACGATGTCCATGCGGACCTCGTGCGTCACCGTGCCGGGTTGCAGGGCGGCCAATGCGGGCGCGTGCGTCACGTTCCGTCCGGTGACGGGCGGGCCATCGTAGTCCTCGTGAAAGATCGTCGCGGGACGGGACCCGAACACCTTGCCATCCGCCGTTGCCGGAGAGGGTCCGGCGTATTTCGCGTAGAGGTTCTGCCCGACCATCGCGGCGCCGGCGGTGGCGAGGACGATGGCAACGAGTCTGGGGGTGGAAGGCGCGCGGCGCATGAACGTCTGTCTCCTTGAACCGGGAGGTCCGCGGGACTGTCCCGACGCCACCGGTCTATGACGACGGTAGCGGAGGCGTGGCGCGCGTGCTTTGCGCTGGCGCAAGGTTGCGCAGGAAAACGCTCAGTCCTCGCTCTCGTGGGCCAGCGCCTCGAGGCGTTCAGGGGAGCGCACCAGGAGACGACGGTGCTCGGAGCGCAGGACGCCATCCGCTTCCCACTGCGAGAGCGTGCGGCTGACGGTGTAGAGGGTCGTGCCCGTGAGCTCGGCCAGCTCCTGCCGGGTCAGAGGATGCGCGATGAGCACCCCATCGGGAGTGGGTCGCCCGCATTGCCGGATGAGACGTAACAGCGTATGCGCCAGCCGCTGGCCGACACGCTCCGTCGTCAGCTCGCGGACGCGCGTGAGGGCATCGGTCATGTGTGAGGCCATCTCACGCATGAGGTTCGTCCGCACCTGGGGAAAGCGCTGAAGGAGCGCGCGCAGCCGGTCGCTGGGCCAGCCGCGCAGGCGTGTCGGCTCGACGGCCAGCGCCGTGACCGGGTAGGCGGCGGTCTCGAGCGCCACCACGCCGCCAAACGGCTCCCCGGGTCCGACGAAGCGAACAATGAGCTCCCCGCCCTCGGCCGTCACCTGAACGAGCTTCAGCAATCCCGATTCCACCAGGTAGAAGACGCGCGCCGGCTCGCCCTGGCGCGCGAGGGTGTGCCCCCGCCGCACGTCGCGCGTGGCCGCTTCGTTCAGCCACGCCTGCAGTTGCTCGCTCGTGAGGCCGTCGAAGATGCGCGAGCGGCTGATATCGGCGGGCGTCTCCATGGGCCCCCACATTCTATTGTCGTGGCCCTCGCCGCTGCAGGCTCGTCCACGGGCGGGTTTGCGCTGGCGCAAAGACACGGTGGCCGAGGCCCGCTACAGTCGGGAACAGATACGTGCTGACCACGCCCAACAGAGGAATCGTCATGACCATCACCGCAGAGACCCGCGTGGCCGACATCGCGGCCGCCGAACCCGCTACCATCAAGGTGTTCCAGCAGCATCAGATCGACTTCTGCTGCGGCGGCAAGATCCCGCTCGCGGACGTGTGTGCCCGTCATCGCCTCGATCCCGAGACGTTGCTCACCGAGCTGAAGGCCGCGCAGGTCGGTTCCGATGACCGCGCAGACCGGGGAGGCGCCACGCTCACCGAGCTCATCGCGCACATCCAGAGGCGCTACCACGTGCCGCTGCGGGCCGAGCTCCCTCGTCTCGCCGGGATGCTCGCGAAGGTCGTCCAGAGGCATGGGGACCGTCTCCCGGAGACGCTTCTGCCGCTGCAGTCGACGTTCGAGCGCCTGCAGAACGAGCTCCTGTCGCACATGACCAAGGAAGATGTGGTGCTGTTTCCGGCCATCGTGGCCGCCGAAGCCGCGCTGACCCAAGGCTACAAGGGGGCTGAACGGTGGGGCTGGCTGGAACAGCCGATCGGTGTCATGGAGGCCGAGCACGAGTCGGCGGGCGCCGACCTGGCCACGATGCGGGATCTCACGAAGGGCTATGCGCCGCCCGAAGACGCCTGCCCGACCTTCCGGGGGCTCTATTACGGCCTCGCCGAGCTCGAGCGGGACATGCACGTCCACGTGCATCTGGAGAACAACGTGCTGTTTCCCCGCGCCGCCGATCTGGCGCGGGCGCTGACGGCCTGATCGGCCCTGCCGAAGTCCACTGACGCGACCCCACGCAAGTCACTCCGAGGCCATCGCCGTCCCGTCACGCGACGTTCCACCCCGTCAGTAGCTCGCTGGTCACAGGCCGAAAGACATACGTCGATCGACCGATTGACGCGGCGCCGCCGCGCCGAGTAATCATCGCTCCATCAGGACGACTGGATCCGGCGAAGAGATCGGGCGTCGACGCTCGCGTGAGCAGTGACAATCGATCGGGGAGGTGCGTGTGTCGAAAGCGTCTACCGCAATCAGGCTTGTCTCGTTTTCGATGGGGCTCCTGCTCGGGGCGCTGCCGGCGCCAGCGGGCGCGCAGCAGTTCAACGGCACGCTCAGGGGAACCGTTCAGGACTCCACCGGGGCCGTGCTGCCCGGCGCCAACGTGTCGGTCGTCGACATCGACACGAACGATTCGCGCACGCTCACGACAGACGAGCAGGGGCGCTGGGTGCTCCCGAATCTGAAGCCCGGGACGTATCGCATCGTCGTGTCGCTCGACGGCTTCAAGACTGCGGCGCTCGATCAAGTGAAGCTCGACGTCCAGGCGATTCGAGCTGTCGAGATGACGCTGGAAGTCGGCGCCGCGGCCGAGACGGTCACGGTCACCGGCGCGGCGGCCGCTCTCGAGACCACGAGCTCGACGCTCAGCCAGACCATCGAGAACAAGCGCATGGTGGACCTGCCGCTGAACGGCCGCAACCCGTTTGCGCTCGCGACGCTCGCGCCTGGCGTCCTGCCGACGTCGACCGGCGGCGGCTCGTCGCCGTCGATCAGCGGCGGCCGCAACGCGACGAGCGAGGTCGCGATCGACGGCGTCTCGAACGTCAACGCCGAGAACAACGTGTCCATCCTCGACCTGAACTACACGCCGTCGGTCGATGCCGTGCAGGAGTTCAGCGTGCAGACCAACGCCGTGAGCGCCGAGTTCGGACGCCTTGGCGGGGGCGTGATCAACTTGATCACCAAGAGCGGCAGCAATTCGCTGCGGGGGACCGCGTGGGAGTTCGCGCGCAACGCGAAGATGGACGCCACGAATTTCTTCACCAATCGAGCGAACGGTCGGAAGGGGGACTTCAAGCGGAATCAGTTCGGCGGCAACGTGGGCGGGCCCGTCAACAAGGACAAGACGTTCTTCTTCGTGAACTACGAGGGCCTGCGCCAGGAGAACGCGTCGGTGCAGACCTTCACGGTGCCGCTCCCCGAGTGGCGCACCGGCGACTTCTCGAACCTGCGCAACGCCGCGGGCCAGCCGATCGTCATCTACGATCCGGCCACGACGCGGCCCGACCCCGACAACCCTGGGCAGTTCATCAGGGATCCGTTCCCCGGCAACCGCATCCCCGCGGGTCGCATCAGCCCCGTCGCGCGTGCCATGGCGACGTACTGGCCGCTGCCGAACATCCCGCCCAGCAATCAGTTCACGCAGACCAACAACTACTCGCTCTCCGGCGTGGCGAATAGCGAAGCGGACCGCGTCGACTCGCGCGTCGATCACGTGATCAACGACCGCTGGCGTGCGTTCGTCCGCTACTCGTTCTCGAACGAAGCCGGCCTGCCGTTCAACAGCTTCGGCAATGCCGCCTCCTCGGCCGGCGGCGACGGCCCCACGTATACCAAGACGCACAGTCTCTCGATCGACAACAACTACACGCTCGGGCCAACCTGGATCCTGAACGTCCGCTACGGGTTGAACCGCCGCCTGGTCGATCGCCTCCCGATCTCGGCGGGCTTCGACCTGGCGAGCCTGGGCTTTCCGGCGAACGTCATCGACACGGCCGACGCCTTCGAGTTCCCACGCGTCAACGTCCAGAACTTCCAGTCGCTCGGGCAGAACACGTTCACCGACCTCCTGATCGCTCCGACGACACACAGCTTCAACGTGAACGCCACGAAGGTGTGGGGCGCGCACACGATGAAGATGGGCACCGACTACCGGAAGTTCCTGCTCAACTTCACGCAGCTCTTCTTCCCGTCGGGTCAATTCGCCTTCAACAACGCGCAGTGGACGCAACGCAACCCGAACGTCACGAGCGGCACGCAGGGCTTCGCGCTCGCGTCGATGCTGCTCGGCATTCCGAGCAGCGTGAATCTGAGCCACAACCCCTCGCCTGCTTCGGCGAGCTCGTACTGGTCGGGCTACTTCCAGGACGACTGGAAGCTCGCCCGCAACCTCACGGTGAACCTCGGCCTCCGCTACGAGTTCGACGTGCCCCGCACCGAGCGTTTCAACCGACTGAGCTACTTCGATCAGAACGCCCGCTCGCCGCTCGCGGGCGTCGTGCCGGCCAACGCCTTCTTCGATTCGTCGCAGCTGACCGGCGCCGTGGTGTTCGTCGACGAGGAGAACCGCCGGCAGGTCGACACCGACTACAACAACATCAGCCCGCGCATCGGGTTGTCGTGGAACGTCGCGGACAAGACGGTCATCCGCTCGGGCTACGGGGTCTTCTACATGCCGTCGCACGTGCAGGCGGCGGGCCATTCGGGCTCGGCCGGCATGATGGGCTACAACACGCAGAGCGACATGATCGTGAGCCTGGACGGCCGCACCCCATTCCGGACGATCGACAATCCGTTCCCCGCCGGCTTCAACCTGCCTCCGGGCGATTCGCTCGGCGCATCGACCAACCTCGGGCTGGGCATCGGCGGCGGCACGGGCGGCTACTTCACCACCAACCAGGTTCCACATATGCAGCAGTGGAACGTCAACGTGCAGCGCGAGCTGCCGGGCAACATCATCACGGAGGTGGCCTACATCGGCAGCCGCGGCACGGACCTGCTGATCGGTGAGAGCGGCCTCGCGTTCGGCCAGGTGGACCCGAGCTATTTGAGTCTGGGCACGGCGCTGCAGGATCAGGTGCCGAACCCGTTCTTCGGCATCATCACGAACCCCTCGTCGCCGCTGAGTTTCGCGACGGTGTCGCGCAACCGCCTGCTGCGGCCCTACCCGCAGTACGACGGCGTGACGGCGTTCCGCGTTCCGGGTGCCAAGTCGATCTACCACGGCCTGACGCTGCGCGCGGACAAGCGGTTCTCCAAGGGCCTCAGCGTGCTCGCCTCCTACACCTACGGGAAGCTCGAGGACGATGCGTCCACGACGGTCGGGTTCCTGGGGCAGGCCGGCACGCAGCAGAACGCGTACGACCGCGCGGGCGACTATTCACTCTCGAGCAACGACGTGAGCTATCGCTTCGTCTCGGCCTTCGTCTACGACCTGCCGTTCGGCAGGGATCAGCGCTATGGGTCGGGTCTCGGCGGCCCGCTCGGCTGGATCGCAAGCGGCTGGCAGGTGAACGGCATCGTGACGTTCCAGAGCGGCTATCCGCTGCTGATGTCGCAGGCCGCCAACAACGTGAATCTCTTCAACCCGGTGCAGCGGCCGAACTGGACGGGGGAGGATGCGACGTTGAACGACCAGTCGCGCGCCGACGCCATCCTGCGCTGGTTCGACACGAGCCAGTTCAGCGTGGCACCGGCCTTCACCTTCGGTAATACGCCACGCGTGATGCCGAGCCTGCGCTCTGACGGGGTGAAGAACGTGGACTTCTCGTTCTTCAAGAACAACCGGTTCAACGGGAACATGAACGCGCAGATCCGCATCGAGGCGTTCAACCTGCTCAATCGGACGCAGTTCAACGCGCCGAACACGCAGGTCGGCAACAGTGCGTTCGGCACCATCGGCGGGGCCGCTGGTGCGCGTCAGATCCAGATCGGCGTGAAGTTCATGTTCTAGCGAAAGATGAGTCCGCCACTCGTGGTCGACGGCCGACGTGCCGCCTCGCGCGGCAGTGCACGAGCTCGCGCCGGGAGCGAGCTCGTGCCTCGTCTCAGAAGCGGTGCTCAGAAGCGCGCACCGAAGCCGACCATGGCTCTCGAGATGTTCGCGCCATCGGCGTCGATGATCTTGATGAACTTGTAACCGGCGTCCAGGTACAGATGCCCGCCAATGGGGACCGCCACGCCGCCACCGAATTCGATGAGCGGCTTTGTCGTCGTGGCATCATCGAGACCTGCCTCGACGAAATCTTCGGTGATGTCACCCAGATCGACCTCGCTCACCCTGACCTTCAGGTTGGCGAATCCGGCGCCCGCCGACACGTACGGCCGCATGGCGGATCCGGTGTCGAACAGATAGCGGGCGCCGCCTGAAACACAGAAGGCGCGGGCTTTCGCGTCGAATTCCCAGGGCAAGCCCGTGACAGTGGTGAGGGCCTCGGCGGCCTGGTCCAGGTCGGTCTGCACGCCGCCCGGCAACACATTGTCGTAATAGCCGCCCCCCGCGTACAGCTGGAGGCTCGAGCCCAGGCTCGTTCCGAACTGTGCTCCGACCATGGGCGCGGTCTCGGTACCGAACGTGACGCCGCCGTTGCCCATGACGTACGAGCGCGTGTCGCTCTGAGCGACGGCCACCCCGGGGAGTAGCAAAGCGCAGACCAGGACTGCGAACGTTGTGCGCATGTCGTAACTCCGTTCTTCGAGAGAGAAATCACAGAGGCACGGTCTTTCCGACCGAACCTGGACCGGCTGCCAGGCCCTCTACTTGGCGGAACGCACGACTGCGGCATCTCGAACCACGCCGCGAAGTAAAACGGCAGCTTTCCGTCTTTTCCAGAGCTTTCGATGGGGAAGCCTTCGCCTCTGCTCAGGGAGGGCCTGCGTAGCGCGGCTTCATCCGCATCCGTGCGGTCGAGTTACGCAGGAGTTGAGCATCATCGCTTCACAATGAAGCCTACTGATGCTCGTTGTCCGGCGGCTCGATCGAACAGCACCTCGAGGCGTAGCTCGCCAGGCTGCTCGGGCGCGATCTCGACGTAGGCGGGCCGGCTGCAAGGAACGTGAGGTCTTGGAAAACCGTCATGCCGGCCCGGTCAAGTGCAACGCCTTGGGTATCCAGCGATCCGGCGGTGTTCGTTCAGCCCTGCCGGCTCACCATTGCGTTAATCCAGATCGGGGCGAAGGGGGACGTGCAACCCTTCGACACGGGATAGTCCCGATAGATTCCCAACTTGTCGCCTATGGCGATGGCCCGCTTGCGGTGTTTGGGGAAGTGGATTCCGATTGCCGCAAGAGTATTGTTCATCGTCCATTGCACTTCCGGGACGGCGCTGGCCATTTCGGACTCGATGCGATCCAGCAGCGCCGGGAGAGCGAGCCCGTCCGGACTCTTCGCGACCCGCTCCGCGGTGAGGTCCCATCCGGCGCGGGCCGCCCAGCGGTCGTCCGTGACCATCCACTCCTGGCGAAGAGTCTCCTTGTCGGGGTGCTGCCTGACGACATAGGCGTTGAGCCAGTCTGCCACACGCACGAAGGCAACGGACCGCACCATCCGTTCCATCTCGTCGGCCGACAGTTTCTTGGGCTGGATCAGGAGAGTGGCCAGGAACTGGGCGTCGACGTTCCCGGTCTCCCAGAGCGACAGAGCCAACGGGTGGTCCGTCCGGATCTTTTTCGCCAGCACCCGGATGTCGCCGAGACTGGCGCCGAACTGATTGTCGCCGGCGCCGCTCTTGGCGTTCAGTGCCCGCACCTTCGCGTTGCCGAGCGCTTTGAGCTGCTTGAGAGTTTCTTTGAGGGTCACGGTCGTGATTCTCCCGGGTTAGCAACATCTGGGCCTGCGGGCCTGGGCAAGCCGTAGTGGACGAGCACATGCCAGAGCTGTTTCAAGTGCTCGAGCGTCTCAGCACGATTACCCCAGTCCCGCCACGAATCTGATTCTTTGCGCAGCGACGCCTCTGCGGCTCCGATCACTGCCGCATCTAACGTCCCGCCCTCGCCGGCGATACGCCGGGCGAGATGAGGCATAACCGGCCCACGAAAATCTTCTGGAACCTTGTCGACAGCAAGTCGAAATCCCGGGTGCCATCGCAGCGGGATGCCGTATCTGAGGGCAAGCTCACGCAAGACCATCCCGATTGCGCTATCCGCAAACGCCGGGTCAGCCACCAACAGCTCGACATCCCGGTGCAGCTCTATTGGACCGTGCACTTGCGCTTCGATCTGCGTATCGAGCACTCGGCCCGGCTCGCCCTCGGCCGGTTCGCTGCGAGGCCGCTGGAGCTGCCCGACGACGTGGTCCAGCAGTCGTGAGACGGACAGATTCGGAACTCCGAGAGTGGGTGCACGGAATGGAGGCCACGGAGGCGTCACCACACCGCCTTCCTCGAGCTCCGCGATCAATGCGGCCATGACACTATCTATGCGACGAATGGTGCCCAGGCGTTCCTCGCACGCGGGTCTTCGCTACCCATGAAGGTGAGGGACGTACGCATCGAGACGCTCGGCCGCAGCACGAAGTAGCATGATCCGAAACGCGGGATGGGTCCGTCGGGAACCGAACCAGCTCCAGCGCTCCGTACTTTGGGCGTTCCGAAGCCGCCACGCCCTCCATGTGGTATGCGCTCCCGAACAGGGTCATTTCCCAAGTGTCACGGGCGCCGCCGCGAATTGCTGAGAAACTTCCACTCGACAGCCCCGTCTCGAACTGATTCCGGTACACACCGTCGCTAAGAAGGGCTTCAGCGACAGCGCTGGATTTTGGGCCAAGGCGGTCCGGATGGAAGTGAACCACCACTCGGGCGTGCGCCCAGATACATTCCATCGCCTCGCTGTAAGCGTCGGCGCCACATCCAGCGCGCTGGAGCAGGTCGGTCAGCCGTGGACGCAGAGCCGCCTCTCCACGGCACACTACGTCTTCTACATGACGCAGGGCAGCGCGTTGTGCATGGGAGAGGCGAGCGAAGTCCGAATCGTCTGATTTCACACGGGCTGGTCCACTTTCACGTGGCTGAGGGTGGCTGCTCCACCGGCGCTGACGCCACGTGCGATGCATTCGGGGGCTACCCGTTGATCGCGAACGGGGTTTATGCAGGAGCGCTTGTGCCGTCGAATGACACGGCGCCGTTTGCAGTGAGCGCTACCGTCCAGACCATCTTCGACCCGCTGGCGAACGCCGCCAAATATCTGCCGCCACGTTTGGTCGAATCAGTCGTGTCTTCGAGCAGTGTGAGCGATTCCAGAGTCCCGGTGGAACCGAACGTTCGTCGACCAAACTCTTCCAGGAAGCGCGTGAGACGCTCCCGCGGATCGGTCTCAAGCGCACCGACGTCTTCACCGCGCTGTTGCATCTGCGCGTTAAGCTGCTTCCTTTCAGCGACTGACCTCCTCCCCCACCGATTGCGGTACGGTCGAAGAGCGAAGTGATATTGCGACGGACCCACGTCATGATAGTGGGCTGGATGCGGTGCCGTTCGTCGGAGGACTCCCGCTATTTTGAACAGAACCATCACGAGCCGCTTGAACATGCGATACCTCTCGATGGCGAAACCAGCCGCAACCATTTCAGGTGGACCGAACCTGACGAATGCTTCATCTTCTGCGGCATCAACTGAAAGCCCACTCCGCACGCCGGCCGCCACAGCATCAACGAAATGCTCGTGAACTTCGTCCATGATCCTGGTGTCGACGAGCCCATGCTTCTGCGAGCTCGTGTTGAAGCCGCAACAGATATGCTTCGAGACGTGCCGATATCATGCGGGACCTCCCACCACCGCGTGAACGGCCCGCGCAAAGTCCCGCCACTCGTCGTGCCGCGTCGAAAGCGCCTGCTGGCCTTTTCGGGTGAGTTGATACACACGCCGGCGACGACCGTTTACTTCTGACCAGCGGCTCGACAACAGTCCGGCGCGCTCTAACCGGTGCAGCGCCGGGTAGAGCGTGCCTTCAGCCAAGTCAAACCTGCCGCCGCTGCGGAGGCGGAGAATGTCTGCGATCGCGTAGCCGTGCGTTGGCCCCGCCTGGACAGCGGCGAGCAGGAGCAGATCAAGATGGCCCTTGAGGGCCTCAGGGGTCATGCATCGCAATGCTATGCCTCGTAACGCCTAGTGTCAAGGCCAGCCGTGGCTCGCGAACCCCTGCTTCCGTGACAGCAATCAGTAGGGATAGGTCGCGAAGGGAGGAGCGATGCGGCTGACGGCGATGTCGCCCGCCGCGAGCCGGACGGGATGCCCTTACGGAATCCTTACCCCTTCATCATGACGCTGGTGACATCGGTCCGCTACCTTGCGACATCGCGAACGCCCCCCTCGTTTGCCGCGCGCACGATGCGCGCCGCTGCAAGGGAGGTTCGAGATGCGTGGCTTCCATCAACGCGTCGCGTTCGTCGATCTCACCAGTGAATCCGTCGAGATCCTCGACATTCCCCACGCGCTCAGCCAGAGCGTGCTGGGTGGGCGCGGCCTCGGCGTGGCGCTGCTCGCCATGCAGGATCCGTCGCGCGAGCCGCTCGACGAGGAGGCCTCGATCTGCCTCATGACGGGTCCACTCACCGGATCCGACTTTCCCCTCGCGAACCGCCTGACGCTCGTATTCCGCTCGCCGCTGACTCGAACGGTGGCGTGGGCGGTGACCGGCGGATACATCGCGACCGAGTTGCGCAAAGGCGGACTCGACGGCATTGTGGTGAGTGGCCGCGCGAGACGGCCTTCCTACCTGCAGATCCGCGGCGAACACATCGCCGTTCGTCCCGCGCCGGAGCTGTGGGGAGGGGGCGCCGTCCAGGCCGTGTCGCAGCTGCAGGACGCGCACCCGAACGCGCACGTGCTCGCTATCGGACCGGCCGGCGAGCGGCTCTCGCCCGTGGCGACTGTCATCAACGACAAGGGCCGCGCGAGCGGCGTACGGCACGGGATCGGGAGTGTGTTCGGCAGCAAGCACCTGAAAGGCCTGGTCGTCGAGCGAACGGGCGCGCCCGCGATCAAGCCGATCGATGCAACGGCCTGGCGCGCCCTCCTGGCCCGCCTGCAGCGGCAGCTACAGTCCTCGCCGCTGCTGAGCTCGAAGACCGGGTCGCTCGCCGTGCACGGGACGCCGATCGCGGTGGAAGCGTTGGGGCGACACCAGGCGCTCCCGACACACAACTACCGGCACACCCGCCTCGAAGGCTACGAGGCCATCGGCGGCCGCAGGATGAGCGAGACGGTGCTGCGCGCCCGCCTCACCTGCTCCCACTGTCCCGTCCGGTGCCGCCGGGAAGTCGGCGCCGATGGCAAGTATCAGCATCACACCGAGGGGCCCGACTATTCGCAGCTCTCCGCGCTGGGGTCCAACTGCGAAGTGCGCGATCTCGAGGCGCTCGGCTACATGAATCAGCAGTGCTACGAGCTGGGCCTCGATCCGATTGAAGTCGGCAACGCGCTGGCCCTGCTGGCCGAGCTCACCGAGCTGGGCTCGGTTCGCGACGGGCTGGACTGGGGCGACGCGGATCGCATGATCGAACTCATTGGCGCGATCGGTGCACAAGAGGGACTGGGGCGCGTGCTGAGCCGCGGCGTCGCGTCGGCAGCCATAGCGCTCGACGCGCCGGAACTGGCGATGAGCGTCAAGGGCATCTCGCTGCAGAACGTCGATCCCCGGCCGGAGCCGGCGTGGGGCCTGCTGAACGCCACCGAGAGCTTCGGCAGCGCCGCGCATGTCTGGTCGTACGGCGACCTGGTGATGGCACTGGAAGACGCGGGCGTCGAACCGCTCGTGACCCGTTACAGCACGCCGCGGCAAATCGCCGACGCCGTGCGCTACCGCCAGGACCTGGTCGCCGTGCTCGACTCGCTGACCAGTTGCGCGTTCTCGAGCTATGCCTTCACGCTCGCGGACTACGCCGAAGCGTTGTCGCTGATGACCGACGAGCCGCACACGCCGTCGATGCTGCTCGCCACCGGCGAGCGCATCGTCAACAAAGAGCGCACGTTCAACCGTGAGAACGGCTTCACCGCCGCAGACGACACGCTGCCGACCCGGTTCACCGACGAGCCGGTTCCCGATGGCATCCACGCCGGCCGGGTGTGCGACCTCCAGCCGCTACTGGACGAGTACTACCTCCTGCGGGGCTGGTCGGACGCAGGCCGCCAGATGTCGACGGCGGCCGTGGGGTCTTCGATTGCTGGTTCGTGAGATCGAAAGCCAGCCGAACGAGGCGCGATTCATGAATAATCTCGTGGCGTGCCGCCCAAGCCGCCACGAGTAAAGGGACCGCTGACCAGCGAAACCTTGATCATTGCCGTCGTTCGCCGTCTTGCGGCTGCGGCGCTGGGGCTGGCGTCGCTCGCGCCGCTTGCCGCGCAGCCGTCCAAATTCGATCTCCTCATTCGCAGCGGCCACGTCATCGATCCGCGCAACGGCCTCGACGCGCCGATGGACGTCGCCATCGCGGGTGGGAAGATCGCGGAGGTTGCGGCCGGCATCGATCCCGCGCGCGCCGCGCGTGTCGTCGACGCGACGGGTCTGTACGTCGTGCCCGGACTCATCGACATTCACGCGCACGTCTTCTACGGCACCGAGCCCGATGCGTACCTGAGCAACGGCGACGTCGCCGTGCAGCCCGACGCGCATGCGCCGCGCACCGGCGTCACGACCGTGGTCGACGCGGGCGGCGCCGGCTGGCGCAACTTCGCCCAGTTCAAGACGCAGGTGATCGATCGTGCCAGGACGCGCGTGCTCGCCTTCATCAACATCGTGGGCGCGGGAATGAAGGGTGGCCCGGTCGAGCAGAACCTCGCCGACATGGACGCGCGGCTGACGGCCATGCGCATCGCCGAGCATCCCGGCGTGATCGTCGGCATCAAGACGGCGCACTTTCGCGGGCCGGAATGGGACCCGGTCGATCGCTCGGTCGAGGCAGGGCGAATCGCGAACGTGCCGGTCATGGTCGACTTCGGCGACTTCAGGCCGGAGCGTCCGTTCGAGGATCTGGTGCTGAAGCACCTGCGCCCGGGCGACATCTACACGCACACGTATCTCGGGCGGGTACCGATGCTCGACGCATCGGGCCGCATCCGGCCGTATTTGTTCGACGCACAGAAGCGCGGCATCGTCTTCGACGTCGGCCACGGCAGCGGCAGCTTCTGGTACAGCCAGGCCGAGCCAGCCACGGCCCAGGGGTTCTGGCCGGACACGATCAGCACCGATCTCCATGCGAGCAGCATGGTCGGCGGAATGAAGGAAATGGCGAACGTCATGTCCAAGCTCCTCAATCTCGGCATGCCGTTGAAAGACATCGTCGCCCGCTCGACGTGGAGGCCCGCCCAGGTCATCAAGCGCACCGATCTCGGTCATCTGACGGCAGGAGCGGTCGCCGACATCACCGTGCTCCGCCTCCACCGTGGGACGTTCGGGTTCCTCGACGTTCGCGGCGGCCGCCAGTCCGGTACGCAGAAGGTCGAAGCCGAGCTCACCGTGCGCGAGGGACGGGTGCTGTGGGACCTCAATGGCATGGCAGCGCCGCGCTGGCAGGACCTGCCGGCCAGGCGCTGATCTTCCCGCAATGAAGCGGGTCGATCGAGCTTGAAGCGCCCGCTGCGCACCGCTAGACTCCAGGCATCAGCGAGCATTCCCGCCCACCCGTGAAAGGCGCCGCGCCTCGTCGCGTCCGCGCCGCCCACCCGGCCGAATCAGAGACCGGGGCGCGCGTCGAAGAGCCCACACGTACGTTCGCGCCGCCCGCCCACGAGGCGTCGCCCGTCGCCAACATCGCAGGTCTGAGCCCGGGCCAGCGGTTCGGCCACTATCAGATTCTGCGTGTGCTCGGTCGCGGTGGCATGGGGATTCGTGTACGAGGCGACTGATCTCGATAATGGCCGCCACGTCGCACTCAAGACGTCGACCCGTGCGTTGCGCGACGAGATCCATCGTGCGAGATTCCTTCGCGAGGGCCGCCTCGCGGCGTCCGTCAGTCACCCGAATACGGTGTACGTCTTCGGGACTGAAGAAGTCGACGGCGTTCCGGTGATCGCGTCGGAGCTCGCGAGCGGAGGCACGCTCGACGACCGCGTCGCGACCCAGGGTCCGTTCGCGCCGGCGCAGGCGGTGGACGCGGTCCTACAGGTCGTGGACGGCTTGGCTGCGGCAGCCGCCGAAGGGGTGCTGCATCGCGACGTCAAGCCGTCGAACTGCTACATCGACGGCGGAGGGCGTATCAAGGTCGGCGACTTCGGTCTGTCGATCTCCACGCTCACGACTGACGAGACCCGACTCACCCAAACGGGCACAGTCCTGGGCACACCGGCCTTCGCCTCACCTGAGCAGCTCCGCGGTGACGCGATTGACGTGCGGTCGGACATCTATGCGGTCGGCGCCACTCTCTACTATCTGCTGGTCGGCCGCGCGCCCTTCCACGACGACCATCCCGTCCGGTTGATTTCGCGCGTTCTTCAGGAGGCACCCCCACCGGTGCGCGCCGTCCGGCAGGACGTCGCGCGAGGGCTCGAGAAGGTCGTTCTCCGGTGCTTGGCCAAGGATTCCGGACGCTCGGCCGCAGACCTACGACCACCTGGCGGCGCTCCTGCGGCCCTTCGGATCGTCATCGCCGACTGCGGCCACGTTAGGACTGCGGGCGCTGGCGGGCCTCGCCGATATGGTTTTGCTGCGCTTCGGCACCGCTCTCACGATCCTCGTCCTTCTTCAGTGGTCCCAACGACTGCCGACGACCGGACTCGAGCTGACGGCGTGGGCTGCGCCGGCAATGCTCCTGGCGATCCTCTACTACGGCGTCTTCGAGGCCATCTGGTCCGCGTCTCCCGGCAAACTGCTCCTCGGGCTTCGGGTCATTGACCAGCGCTCGCAGCCGTTGGGCATCGGCCAATCGTTCGCCCGCGCCGCATTGTGGAGTCTGGCGTTGGTGCCAGGTCTTTCCATGGCCTGGGCGTGGCGCCCCGAGGTCTACGAGGTCGGCCGGATCGAAACCGCTGACCGGGTGATTGCCTTGGCTGGCGCGTATCTCGGTCCCGCCCTGGGCCTGATTGTGTGGTTCTCGACGGCACGGCGCCGGAACGGACTCGCGGCGCTGCACGACCTTGCGACGCGCACGCGAGTCGTCTCCAAGCTCGTGTTCGATTGGACCGCCGCTCCGGCGCCGGTTGCGGAGCGTCAAAGGCTGTTCTCGAGCAACGCTCGGCGCATGGGCCCCTACGTCGTGCTCGACGACAGCTCCGGTCCGCGAGGCGCCCTCGTCGGCTTCGACGACGCGCTCGCGCGCCGGGTCTGGATCGATCAGCCGCCGTTGGGAACTCCACCCGTGTCGTCCGTGCGGCGTGACGTCAGCCGGCCGTGCCGGCTACGCTGGCTGACCGGCGCCCGCGACGCAGAGACGTGTTGGGACGCCTACGAAGCGGTTGACGGCGGGCCGCTGCGCGAGCGTCGATGGTCGTCGTCTTGGACCGACGTTCGACGATGGCTGCTCGATCTCGCATCCGAGATTGCAGCCGCCGGGCATGACGGCACCGAGGTGCTCCTCGACGTCGAGCGTGTGTGGATCGAGCGCAGCCGTTCCTGGCTCCTCGAGTGGCCGCAAAACGCGAGCGGTTCGGCAGCGGAGCAGGCGGATCGTCCGCGCACGCCGCGGATCGATGCCGTGCAGCGATTCCTGTGCGACGTCGCCAGCCATGGCCTCGGCATGGCACCGGAGGATTTCATTCGGTGGTTGCCTGGATCGCGGTTGCCGCTCCACGCGCGTGAGCTCTTCGCGGATCTGGCGGCGGCCCGATTTCAGAATCTTGATGAGGTCGCGGAACGGCTGCGCTCGTGTGCCGAGCGTCCGGGATCCCTGACGCGTGTGCGTCGCGGGGCTCACCTCCTCGCAGCGGGGGTGCTTCCACTGGCGAGCACCCTGCTGATCGGATCCGTGCTCATACTGGTGATGCCGCTCGCGGCCCGCTCACCCGATCTCTTCGCGCTCGAAGCATGCCTGCAGCGCTTGCAGGCGCTGGGGCCGTATCCGACGACGCCAGCGGCGTTGCGGGAGCGAGCAACGATCGAAACCTACATCGTGGGACGCTTCCGACACTTGCTCGTCGATCAGCCCACCGCGAGGCGCCCCTGGTTCTGGCCGCTGATCGAGGTCCGGAGACCGATCGTCGCGCGGGCCCTGGCTGCGCACCCGAGCCCTTCGGCCGCTGACGTGGATCAGGCAGCGCAGCAGCTCAGTGGCCGCCTGGCTCACGCCGAGCGGCAGCGCGAGCTCGCCGGCCGAGGCCTCTTTGGCTGGCTGTTCCTGTCACGGGTGGTGCTGTTGCTGTTGACAGCGACCGCACTGGCTGGGCTCGTGTCCGCGGCCGCAGCGCGCGGAGGCGTGCTCATGAACATGCTGGGCATCATCGTCGTGGGTGGTGATGGTCGTCGGGCATCCAGGCCGAGGGCGCTCGCCCGCGCGGCATTCGCGTGGATGCCCGCGATTGGCGCTGGCGTGCTCGTGGTGTCGACCATCGGCCGCCCGGTTGACGGGCTCTGGCTCGCGGGGGTGGCAACGGGCCTCCTTCTTCTCGCGATCTGGATCGCCGGCCTCATCGTCGCACTCGTCGACCCCCAGCGCGGGTGGCAGGATCGCCTCGCGCGGACAACGCTCGTCGCGCGCTGATCGGCGCGCCTCGTACCGGCGCGTGGCAGCGGCGCGGAAGCTGTCAGCGGCGCGCGGCCGTCTGCGACACGCCCACGCCTTCGGGCGTCCAGACGTAGAGATCGAAGGCCGTGTCGACATCGTCGCGGGTCGAGGGCTGGCGCGACGAGAACGCGACGATGCGCCCGCTCCCGTCGATGGTGGGCGCCACGCTCGGCGCCCACCACTCGCCGGGCCAGCCACCCGTGCTGAGGCGTCTCGCACGGCCCGCTTCCACGTCCATCAGATAAACGTCGGGCAACAGGTTGAGGTCCGTGGTCTTGGTCCTGCAACGGCGCTCGCACTCGAGATTCGACGCCACCGACTCGAACACGACGAATCGGCCGCTGGCGGACACGGCGGGACGCAGGCTGTCGCCGTTGGCCGGCGATCCGTTTCTCGTACGGCTCACGAGTGTCGTGATCGCTCGCGACAGGTCGTGCAGAAAGACGTGTGCCATGTGCCCGCCATTCTCGAGCGGGCTCATCGTTTCCGAGACGAACGCCACGAAGCCTCCATCCGGACTGACGCTCGCCGCGTAGCTGCGTCGCAGGCGTGCCGGCTGATTCGAGGGCACCTCGATGCAGACGACCGTTTGCCGCCGGTTGTCCCGGACGTATACACGAGTGACCAGCGCGGCGGCGGCGTCGGGCTTGGCACAGCCCGGCGCGACCAGGTTGGCGGTGGACGTAAAGGCGAGGACGCCGCCGTCACGGCTGAGACTGGGCCCGAAGCTCTCGCCGCGCATCGATTGACGGCCGTCGCTCGAGACGCTCGCGCGCGCATGGCGGCCGGTCTCTCGGTCGACCAGATAGATGTCCATTCCCACGCCGTTGGCGTCTTCTCCTGCCACCAGGTTCGTCGCCTTGGAGTAATACGCGATCGAACTGGCGTCGGCGCTGATGACCGGTTCGCTGCTGACAGCGTTGGCCGCACCGCCCGAAGGCGTGACACTGACCAGGCGCGTCACCCGCGCGTGACGGTCGCGCAGGAAGATGTGCGGGCCGAAATGCTCACGTGCGCGGGTATCCAGATTGGTCGCCGAAGACACGAAGACCAGATAACGCCCATCGGCGCTGAGGTCGGGCAGATGAGACTCGGCGTTGGCGACGGCGCCCTCGCTGTCGACGCTCTCCAGGGTGATCGTCGAAGAGGTCCGGTCGAGCACGTAGATGTCGGTCACGCCGTTGGTGTCGGCCGGGTCCAGGCGCGCGTCGGATGCGAAGGCGATGAATCGACCATCGAGGCTGACCCGGGCCGACCGGCGGTGACGCCCGGCATCGGCTGCAATCGTCTGCGCAGCTGCGAACCGGGCGCCGTCCCGGGTGTCCATCTTCTTCGCCTCGTCGGCGGGGCCGTGCATCGCTTGGGGACGCGTGGCGCCGCCGACGGCGGCCGTCACCGCAATCATCACCATCATCCCGAGCCGTCTGTGACCGTACATGAAATCCGTTTTCCTTTGCATGAACGTGGTGACGTTTCTCACCTGGCGCGAGTCGCAGGGAAGAATCAGGAATCTCCTAGGTTTCGAGCCGAATCATCGGCCGGCAATCATCCGTGCGGTCACGACCTCGCGGGCCACCGTTTGTCCGGTCCACTTGGCGCGGACCGTTTCGAAGGCGCCATCGTGCCGCTCCACGCCGTGGATGGACCGCGCCGCCATGACCTCGACGTTCACGCCGTCGATGCGTTCGATGATGTGCTCCAACTCGTGAGCGATGTGTTTCTCGAGATCGGCCAGGCTGAGGTAAACGTCCGCTCGCGCCAGGCGTCCATTGCGCATCTGGATTCGTGTGACGGCCGTCGCCTGGCTTTGGCGGTGGCTCGGCAAGAGCCCCAGATACAGCGTGATGACCAGATCGCCCCCATCCGAAAGGCGCGCGCATTGACGCCTGAACGTCGGTGAGCGTTGCCACATCCGGTCGAGGATCGGCTGGAGCGACTCGGGGTAGCGCACGTTCGCGGGAAGAACCCGTCCTGTCGCGACCTCGCCCTTCGGCGCTCCATCATCGGACGGCGCCGTCCGATCGACCTGTTCTGCGGGCCTGGTCGCGGCGAGGGCCGCCCCTGTCGAGGCTCCCGTCAACCCGAACACCAAGAGCGCCACGAGCATCGACGACCTGATTGCCACGGTGAACTCCTCTTCAGAGCCGAGCGGGCTGCCCGATTGCGAACCCGCCATCGGCCTCTGTATGGAGAAACGCCGCAGGGCGAGCGCACCCTCACCGAGGCATCAGGAATTGCTCAGGAACTGCCGACCAGGCGCCCGTTTCGACCCGTCTGAAGGTCTGGAGCGGCACGAATACACGAGGTAGGATCGACCGACGCAGCGGGGAGGTCGATGCAGTTCCGTTTCGCCGATTACCTGGTCGATACCGACCGACGCCAGGTCTTGCGGAAAGGCGAGCACGTTCGCCTGTCTCCCAAGGCTTACCAACTGCTCGTGCGGCTGATCGAGGCGAGGCCCAATGCCGTGGCGAGGGAGAAGCTCGCCGACTACCTCTGGCCCAGGACCTTCGTCGTGCCGGCCAATCTTCCGAACCTGATTGGCGAGATCCGGGCCGCGCTGGGCGACTCGCCCAGCCACCCGCGGATCATCCGGACGCTCCATCGATTCGGCTATGCCTTCGCGTGCGACGTCGAAGTGCTCCAGCCAGGGTCGGACGCTGCGAATGAGCCCGGCGCTCATTGGCTCGTGTGGAACGGTCAACCCCTGCCGCTCAAGCCGGGGGAAACCGTCATCGGCCGCGATTCGACCGCCGATCTACGCGTGGACGGTCTGGGCGTCTCTCGACGACATGCGCGTCTACTCGTTCGGGCCGACGGCGTGACAATCGAGGATCTGGGCAGCAAGAACGGCACCTTCGTGGGGGGCGAGCGCATCCACTCACCGCGGCTCCTCGCCCCGGGCGACGCGCTGCGATTCGGATCAGTGCTGGTCACGTTTCATGCCGCCACGCCGGGGTGGCACACGCTGACGCTCGGCGGACCGGGAGACACCTGACAGAGCGACGAGCGACGAGCGACGAGCGATGAACCTTGGAAATGACGGATGACGAATGGCGAGCGCACCCCCATCGCCGAGCTCGTAGCCTCTAGCTCGTACCTCGTAGCTCGTAAACTCGTAGCTCGTAACTCGTAACTTCCATGTCGGTCGGCTGGGGCATCATCGGCTGCGGCGACGTCACTGAGGTGAAGAGCGGACCGGCGTTCGCCAAGGCCGCTCACTCTTCCCTCGTGGCCGTCATGCGGCGCAACACCGAACTGGCACGCGACTATGCCGAGCGGCATGGGGTTCCGAAATGGTATGGCGACGCCGCGGCTCTCATTGCCGATCCCGACGTGGACGCGGTCTACGTCGCGACACCGCCCAACGCGCACAAGGACTACGTCGTACGCGTGGCTGGTGCAGGAAAGCCCGTCTACGTCGAGAAGCCGATGGCGCTCAATCACGCCGAGTGCCTCGAGATGCTGACGGCGTGCCGCCGGGCGGGTGTGCCGCTCTTCACGGCGTACTACCGCCGCGCCCTGCCGCGCTTTGTTCACGTGAACGCGCTGATCGATAGCGGCGCCATCGGCGAGGTGCGGGCCGTCAACGTCGCGCTGTATCGCCGTCCGCTTCCCGCTGGTGACGGGATCTGGCGCGTCGATCCCGCCATTGCCGGCGGTGGCCTTTTCGTCGATCTGGCGTCCCACATGCTCGACCTGCTCGACTTCCTGCTCGGTCCCATCGCGCGCGTCTCGGGCGGCGCTGCCAATCAGGGCGGCCGCTACGCCGCCGAAGACATCGTCAACGCCGCGCTCGAGTTCGAGTCCGGCGTCCGCGCGACCGGTGTGTGGTGCTTCACAGCGGGGACGAACCTCGATCGCACCGAAATCGTCGGCACACGCGGCTCCGTGTCGTATTCCACGTTCGACGACGCGCCGGTCGTAGCCGAGACGATGGACGGCATCGAGTCGCGGGCGATTCCGCATCCGCCGCACGTTCAACAGCCGCTCATTCAAACCATCGTGGACACGCTGCGGGGCGAAGGCTCCTGTCCGAGCACGGGCGAGTCCGGAGCCCGAACCTCCCGCGTCATGGACGAGCTCTTGCGCAGCTATTACGCCACTCGTGCAGCGGGTTGAACGCGCTGTTCGTTTTGGCGGCGCCTGACGTTGATTCCCCACGACACGCTCGATCGTTCCTGTTCTGCGATGCGGCGCCACCGAACCCGGGTGGTTCCACCGGCTCGCGCGCCATGAGGTGACTATGGCCAGGAAGAGCACCAGGAAGACCGCTGCCAGGAAGTCCGCCGCAAGAACGACCTCCGCACGAAAGACGCGCTCGACGACCCGTGCACGCGGCACGGCGAAACGAGCCCGCCGGCCCGCGAAGCGTTCCCGCAAACCGGACGTCAGCTTCCATGAAGGGCCGGCCGAATGGCTCGGACCGATGCTCGAGGAGGCCTACGCGCGCCTCCGGCCGAAGGACGCGGGCGGCGCTCCGGAATTCGCCGCGGCCGCCGGGGCCGGCGCGCGGGCCGAGGCGTCTGCCGCTCTCGCCAGCGCGCACGAGGCCGGGGAGGCCGGGGAAGTTCCACTCGCGGATCTCCCGAAGTCCTACTGGGAGGACCTGCTGCGCGAGGTACAAGCAACGCAAGGCGGCCGCGCAGGCGGCGGTCGGCGGGCCGCTCGTGATTGCGATGCCGGTCGTCCCCGGCGCCAACAACTGGACGCCCCTCGGCCCTTCGGTCATGTCGCGCGGGCAGACGCTCGGCCGCGCGGCGATCAGCGGTCGCGTGTCGGGCTTTGCCATCGCACCTGGCGGAGCGCGCATGTATGTCGCGACGGCCAATGGCGGCGTATGGCGTTCCGACGACGGAGCGCGGAGCTGGCGCTCGACGATGGAGGGCTTCGACGTCAACCCGACGAACTTCGCCACCGCGAGCCTCGCTCGCGGCGCCATCGCGATCGATCCCGCCGACCCGAACCGTGTCTATGTCGGCACGGGCGAGGGCGACACCGACGCCATCTTCGGGTTCCGGCTCGTTGAATGCCCTGCCGGCCTACCGCGGCATCGGTCCGATCCGCAGCGACGATGGCGGCATCACCTGGGTGCACGAGACCAGTACGCCCTCGCTCGCGGGATTCTCGTTCTTCCAGATTGCCGTGGACCCCGCCGACCGCGATCACTGCGTCGCGGCCACGACCAACGGCCTGTACGAGCGTGTGCCTTCGGGCGGCGGCAGTTTCACCTGGCCGCAGCGTCGAACCGGTGTCCACACCAGTGCGATCGTCACGCGATCGGGCGCGACCACGCGCTGGTTCGCGGCGGCCAACGCCGATCGCGTGTTCACGCTCGACCAACGGCAACACCTGGTCGGCGCTCGGCACGGGGTTCCCGACGTCGATCTCGGACGCATCGCGCTCGGCGGCACAGCCCGACAACCCCAACGTCCTGTACGCCGTCATCGTGGCCACCGACGGCAGCCTGCACTGCGTGCGCCGGCTCGACGGCGTCGCCGGAGCCTGGAAGAACGTCACCGGCACGCCGCCGCTCCTGCCGGGTGGGCAGGGCGACTACGACATCTGCATCGCGGTCGATCCCAACAATGCCAATCGCATCTACCTGGGCGGGGACTACTTCAACGCCGATCCGTTTCCCGGCTCGATCTGGCGGTGTCTGGTGTCACCGAGCGGCGCCGCCTATACGATGACCACGGCCAGCATCGGACAACACGCGCACGCCGACGTGCACGTGCTCGCGCACGTGCCCGGCGATTCGAACACGCTGTTCGTCGGTACCGACGGCGGCCTGTTCGTGAACACGAACGCCGACCGCGGGCGGCAGGTTCGTGTCGCGCAACACCGGGCTCTCGATCGCTCTGCACCAACTTCATCGGCCAGCATCCCACCGAGCCAGCCGTCCTGTTCGCCGGCCTTCAGGACAACGGCACGGCGCGCTGCACCGGGGAATCGGTGTGGCGCCACGTGCTCTTCGCCGACGGCGGCTACTGCGTGGTCAATTGGAACGATCCGTTCCGCCTGGTCCTCTACGCAAACGGCAACCTGTTTCGCGCGACCGATGGCGGCCTGGGCTACACGACCAACGCGGCCGGGACCATCTCGCTCGGCTCCTGGACCATCGTCACGCCGCCGGGGTCGCAGTCGATCATGGCCGCACCGCTCGTCGGGACGCCCGTGAATGCCGCGGTTCCGGCCGAGGCCGACATTCGTCGCCTTCGGCGGCGGCCCGACGCATCTCACCTCTCGACGAACTTCGGCACGTCGTGGCCGACGACGCTGACGCTTCCGGCCGGCACAGGCTTGCGTCTTCTCGATGGTGTTCGCGTCGGCGACGCGCCTGTTCGTCGGAACGACAACGGCTCGGGTCTTTCGCGCCGACAACACCGGCGGCACGCTGGAGCCTCACCCGCCTGGACGATGCGGCCGCCGGGCCTTTGCCCTTGACGGGCTCGATCACCGACATTGCCGTGGACACGTCGGATGCCACGCTCGGCTCGATCTTCATCTCCTTCGGCGGGTCGGGCGACTTCCGGCACGTCTGGCGCTTCAACGGCACTGCCTGGCAGGCGCGCAGCGGTACGGCTGGCAGCGGCACCGAGTTGCTCGACGTCGAGCACAACGCCATCCAGTTCGACCGCGTGAGCGGCCGCGTCTACGTCGGCGCCAACATCGGCGTCTGGGAATCGGCCGATGGAGGCAACACCTGGACGCCGCTCTCCGACGGACTTCCCGATGCCCCCGTCTACGATCTGCAGATCCATCCGGCCGCGCGGCTGCTGCGCGCGTCGTCTGCATGGCGCCGGCATCTTCGAGTGGAAGCTCGATGCGCCGATACTGCCCGACGTCGAGCTCTATATCCGCGACACGATGCTCGACACTCGGGCGGGCCGTCAACACCGACGGCCGTAACGATCCGTCCGTATTCCCAACCGCTCCCGTCGTCCACTATCTGAGCCCGAACATCAAGGTCGACGTGCCGACGCCGGCGGGGTATCAGACGCCGGCGACCGACATCGATTTCCTCACCTTCAACGAGCAGATCGTCGACGGCAGCCAGGGCGTGGGCACCAACACGCCGCCGCCCACCGTCCACAATCGCGTGTACGTCGAGGTGCACAATCGCGGGCGCATCGAAGCGACGAACGTGCAGGTAATCGCGGCCATCACCAACGCGGCAACCGGTCTGAGCCTGCCGGCGGGCTACCCGGCCAACGTGCAGGCCGGCACGCCGCTGCCGGGGCCGAAGTGGATCACGCTCGGGACGGTCACCATCCCGGCGGTTCGCGCGGGCTTTCCGCGCATCGCCCACTTCGACCTGCCGTCCACGGTCCTGCCGATGCCGGCGAGCCTGCCCGGGAACTCGCACTGGTGCATGGTGGCGTTCATCCACGCGGCGCAGGATCCGTTCACCAGCACCATCACCAACGCCGACGCGTTGACGCTCGCGGATCGCAAGGTCGGCCAGAAGAACCTGCACGTCGTCGAGTTCGTCGGCACGCCGCCCGCGCCAGGCACGGGTCCCGGCATCTGGGCCATGCTGATGCTGAGCGGCGCTCACTTCAAGCAGACCTCCCGGTTCGATCTGGGCATCGACAGCCGGCGCTTCCCCGGTTCCGTGCACGTCGTGCTGCCGCCGTCGCTCTTCCCGTCGAACCTGCAGGAGCAGGTCACCGGACTGAAGGAAGGCTCCACCGCGATCGTCAAGCGGTGGATCGACACGTATACGCCGATGGCCGAGCGGCTGTTCTTCGAGGCGAAGTATCCGGAGGTTCAGTTCAAGCTGCTCTCGAAGTCGATGGAGCGTGTGGCCGGGCAGACACCGCTGGTGCTGAAAGGGGGCACGGGTACGATTCGCAAGCTCAAGATCAAGCCGACGGACGAGATCGCGATCTTCCTGCGCATCGATCCGCCGGAAGGCGCGAGGGTGGGCTCGGCGTGGGACTTCGACGTCCAGCAGCTCGACGCCAACGGACAGCTGCTCGGCGGTTCGCGTTACAGCGTGGTCGTGAACCGGAAAGCAGGTTGAGGGTTGACTTGGTTACAGGCTGCAGGCTACAGGCGCGCTGCCGGAGCTCTTGACCTGGCCTGCAGCCCGTAAGTCAGTAGCCCTTGGCCGAAGGTTCCTTCTTCGCCACTATGGACGCGACCATCTTTCCCTCGAACTCGCCTTCGCGCGAACGGCGAATCTCGAGTGGCGCGACCAGGCGCTGAAGCTCGCCGGGGTGAAGCAGGAATGCCGGGTTCTTCGGATGGCCGCGCTCGGCCTGTCCGGCGAGGAACGTCTCGTAGATGAGCGTGCCTCCGGGCGCGACCGCTCGAACGAGGGCGGGAAAGAGCGGCCGGTGCAGAAAGCGCGTGACCACGACGACGTCGAATCGCGCATCACCGAGGTCGGCGCCGCTCGCTTCCAGGTCCATTTCCCACGTCTTGACCGCGAGACCCAACCGCTCGGCCTGGTGCTGAAGCCTTTCGAGCGTTTCGCGATCGCGATCCAGGCCGGTGACGTCGAAGCCCGCGGCTGCGAGCAGCAATGCGTGCCTCCCGCGTCCGCACGCGACGTCCAGCACGCGGCCGGAGGGTGGCAGCAGGTCCGCACTCTCCAGTAGCCATGCTGCCGGGCCAGCGATCGGCGGGGCGTCGAAGGCGCGGGCTCCGTTCCACAGCGCCATGCCACCCGCCAGCTCGTAGACCTGCGTGAAGCCGGCTTGTGCCAGGAGGCGAGCGGCGACGCGGCTGCGGATCGCGTGCTCGCAGCACACGACCACCGGCGCGTCCGCATCGTCGAGGATCGCGGGCGCGGCGGCAACGAGATGAACCGGCAGCAATCGCGCACCCGGGATGTGTCCGAGCGTGGTGAACTCCTCGAGGCTCCTGACGTCGATGACCGTAGCGCCAGCGTCGACGAGCGCCTCCGCCTCGGAGCCGTGGACCCGGCGGACCTGGTTGTCGAACGACGGGTCGAGGTTCATCGCGAGCCTCGGCCCTCGAGGAGCGCCAGGCCAGCACCGACGAGCAGCGTCAACGCACCGATCCCGGTGAAGCCGCGTCCCAGCCACAGGGCGACAAGCCGTCCGTGCGCGAGGCCCTCGAGATAGGACTGTCGATCGCCGGCCGCAACGAGCTCCGCCGCGATGCCGCCGTCGGCGGCTTTCCCCACGGGCACGAAGTTCGTGTAGAAGGACTGCGGCTTCTGGTACACCAGGACGGACCGCAGCAGCGTCCTGCCGGCGGCCTGCGCGGCGCGCCACGCCAGCCAACCGAGCGGACTGCTGTCGCGCCGGTCCAGGCGGAACATCGCGTAGCCGCCAAAGACGACGACCGCGAGCGTCATGAGTGCAAGCCCCACGGAGAAGAGTGTAGCGGCTCATATCGGCCTCAGGCGAACCGCGAGGCCGGGCTCGACCACCGAATTACTTCGTGATCATGTAAGACGGAAAATCAGCTGGCCTCGACCCTCCCGCGCTTCGTTTGTTCACCTGTTGCCCTCGATCGGGATACAGCGGGATATACAACCCCTGCGTTGCCGCGAGAGTCCTGGTGTGATCGCGACCATCACCAACGCGGCTCTTCTGGTCTCAGACAGGGTCACTCCGAAGCCGGCGTTCAGCCGAGGCCGCATACGTTCGTCCAGCCGCCGTCGGATGCAACGCCCTGTCATGTTAGACAGCTGGCTGCGAAGGCGAGTATCGTGTGTGCTGGAGCTGAGCGATGCGCAATGAGTTTACCGCGGTTTTTGAGCGGGATGGCGAGTGGGTCGTGGCCTACTGCCCGGAGATTCCCGGTGCCAACGGTCAGGGCCGCACCAAGGAGGAGGCTCGCCAGAGCCTGGCTGAGGCGATTGCGTTGATCCTCGAGGACCGTCGAGAGGAAGGCCTGCGCGGCGTTCCCCCCGATGCTGAGCGCGACACTGTCGTCGTGCAGTGAAAAGAACCAGCCTGCTGCAGCACCTGCGCCGTCACGGGTGCGTCCTGAAGCGCGAGGGAGGGTCACACTCCCTCTGGGCCAACCCGAAGACTGGAGCCGTCGAGGCCGTCCCCCGGCACACCGAGATTCCCAATCTCCTTGTCCGGAAGATCTGCCGCCGATTGGCGGTGCCGGACATAGGCACGTAGCACCCTATCGATACGCCGCGGCCTGGATGCCATACAGCTCGGCATAGTTTCCGCCGCGGGCCATCAACTCGTCGTGCGTGCCGGATTCGACGAGGCGGGCGCCGTCGAGCACCACGATCAGGTCGGCCATGCGCACGGTCGAGAAGCGGTGCGAGACGAGCAGGGTGATGCGGCCCGATTCGTCCTTGCGGTTCGCCCGCGCGGCGGCTGCGTAGCGTTCGAACAGCGCGTGCTCGGTCTCGGCATCGAGTGCCGCCGTCGGCTCGTCGAGGACGACGAGCAGCGGGCGATCGCGCATGAAGCCACGCGCGAGCGCCAGCTTCTGCCATTGCCCGAACGACACCTCGGCGCCGCCCGGCCAGGTCTTTCCGAGCTGCGTGTCGAGCCCCGACGAAAGTCCCGCCGTCACGTCGCGCGCACCGGCGCGATCGAGCGCCGCGCCCACGGCTTTCTCGTCGTCGAGGCGTGGGAGATCGCCGAGCCCGACGGTGTGACGCGCCGTGAGCTCGAAGCGGAAGAAGTCCTGAAAGGCGCCCGCCATCCTCGCGCGCCAGGCTTCGGGCCGCACCCGCGCAAGCGGCACGGCGTCGAGCAGGATGGCGCCCGACAATGGCTCGTACATCCGCGCCAGCAGCTTGACCAGCGTCGTCTTTCCAGCTCCGTTCTCGCCGACGATCGCCACGACCGACCCCGCGGGCAGCGACAAGGAGACCCGATCGAGCACCGGGCGCGTCGTGCCGGGATAGACGAACGACACGTCTTCGAGGCGGATGCCCTGGCGCAGCCGGTCGGGAGCGGGCTGGCCGGCGCGGACATCGAGCGAGGCCGCATAGTCCTCGAGCCAGGCGAGACGTCGCGATCCGTCCATCCAGAACCCGCGCAGGAATGCGAGCTCGCCGACGGTGGCGCCGACGTATGAGGACAGACGTGCGCCCGCCGCGAGCACCAACAGGACGGCGGCGGCCGGCGCTCCGAGGCCCGACGCGACGAACACGATCGCGCCCGCATAGGCAAGGCCGAACACGGCCCACGCCAGCGTGTGCCACAGGGCGGTCGCCCAGCGCGCCGCGGCAACGGGCCGATGGCTGCGCTCCCACGCATCGCGGCGGCCGGTGACGAGCCGGTCGGCGATGCCGGTCACGCGCACCTCTTTTCCCGCCGCGGCCGTCGTCGCGACGGAGAAGAGGTGCCGCGCCAGGCGGCTCGCCGGCGCTCCGCGTTCCTGCGCTGCGCGGTCGACCGCCGGCCGCCACGTCGACGTGTAGAAGACGGGTAAGGCGAACAGGGCGAGCAGGAGCAGCGCCGGATGAATGGAGGCCAGCAGCGCGATCGTCACGCCGAGACGCAGGATCCAGCCGCAGGTCGCGAAGAGCGACATGTACATGTGGTCGAGCACGAAGACCTGGTCGCGCAGCATCGCGAGCCGATCGAGAACCGCCGGACGCTCGTGATGGGCAATGGTCGCAACGGAGGCCTGGAGCCGCGCGACGTGCGATTCGAGCGCGATCGTCACCTTGTCGCGGAAGCGGCGAAGCACGCGCGTGCCGACCGTCTGCAGCAGCCACGTCGCCGGCGCGGTCACACCGAGGCCGAGCGCGGCGATCCACACCAGTCGGGTGTCGCTCTCAATCACGCCGCGGCCGAGGAACATCAGCCAGAGCGCGAGCAGCGCGTCGGGCACCGCTGCGAGCTGCGACAGGACGAACGCGGCGACCATCAAGCCTGGCTCGTGACGGTAGCCGAGCTTGCAGAGCCTCCACATCGAGGGGAGCGCCGGCGGCAGCGGATCGAGGATCTCCGGGCGGCTGGGAGACTGGGCGGCTGGTCGGCCGGGTGCCGCCGGTTCCTCCTGCTCAGGCGAGGACGTCATACGCGGCTCCTTCCTCGTCGGCGGTGGCCGCGAAGCGCTGCGCCTGCAGATCGAACATCGTGCGGTAGCGTCCACCCTTCGCCATCAGCTCGTCGTGGGTTCCGAGCTCCACGACCCGGCCGCGCTCGAGGACACAGATGCGGTCTGCCTGCCGGACGGTGGAGAACCGGTGCGAGATGAGGATCGTCGTGCAATGTCGCGTGGCGCCGAGCAGCCGTTCGAAGATTTCCGATTCGCCGCGGACGTCGAGCTGCGCCGTCGGCTCGTCGAGCAGCACGACTCCCGCTCCCATGCGGACGCCGCAGAGGGCGCGGGCGAGCGCGACGCGCTGCCACTCGCCGCCCGAGAGATCCGTGCCGCCCGTGTAGCCGCGCGCGAGGATCGTGTCGAGATCGGCCAGGTGCGTCGCGCCTGCCGACGCGAGCGCGGTGCGGACGATCTCGTCTGGCGCACCCGCCGGCGCCACGTTGTCTCTCATCGGCAGCTCGAACCGCACGAAATCCTGAAACACCGCGGCGAGCCGCGCACGCCACGAGTCGACCGAGAGCTCGGCGAGATTGATGCCGTCCACTTCGATTGCCCCCGACTGCGGGTCGTAGAGGCGGCACAGCAGCTTGGCCAGCGTGGTCTTGCCCGCGCCGTTCTGTCCGACGATGGCCAGCGACGACCCGGCAGGGATGGCGAGATCGAAGCCGTCGAGCACGGTTGCGCCGCCGGGGTAGGCGAACGACACGTTCCGGAAGCGGATGGCCTGCGCCGGCAGGCCCGCGGCAGGCCGTGTGCCCGGCGAGAGCGCGCCCGCCGCACGTGTCGCCGGTTCGAGACGCAGCACGGCAGCGACGGGGGCGGCGGCCCCGTCGAGCGCCCAGTTGAGGCCGCCGAAGGCGATCATCGACGTGCCGATGGCGCTCTGCGCGAAGATCACCACGTCGGCGAGCGGCAGCCCGCTCTCGACGTTGCTCGCGAGCGACCAGAAGAACAGCACGTTCGCCGAGACGACCAGCAACAGGCTCCAGAGGAGCGGCTTCTCCCGCAGACGCGTGGCCTCGTACTGCAGTCGATGCAGGTGGCTGCGCCGCTCGACGAACCGATCGATGACCCAGTCGGCCAGGCCGAACAGCCGGACCTCCTTGGCGGGCGCGGGATCGACCGCGAGCCGGTACGCGTAGTCGGCGTCGCGCTGGGCGCTTCTCACAGCCTCGGTATTGCGGTCGTGCCAGACGGCGCTCTCGCGCAGCAGCCAGTGCGTGGCGAGCCAGGCGCCCGCCAGCACGAGCGGCGCCCACCAGGCGTACAGAAAGAGGACCAGCGCACACACCAGGCCGCCGATGAGTTCGACGAGTCCGCCCGCGATGAACTCGAGCGAGATGGAGAGCGGCGGCCCCGTCATCCCGAGGTCGAAATCGCGCGCAACGATCAGATCGCTCGCGAGCGCGGGGTCTTCGAGGTGGCTCAAGCCGGGCGGCCGCACGCACGCCTCGGTCAGGCGATCGTAGAGCCACGCGGCGGTGCGATCGCCGAGGTTGAGGCTGAGCGCCTGATGAATGGGCGTCAGCACCTGGAGCAGGACGAACACGACGCCGGTGACAGAGAGTGGCCCCGCCAGCGCGTCACCGCGTTCGATCGCGCCGACCAATGCGCCCATCGAGACCGCGAATGCCGCGGGCAGCGCGCCTCGCAGCGCCAGCACCAGCCACCAGACGACGGCCAGCGGCAGACTCGCCTTTGGCAGGACCGCGAAGAACTTCCACTCGTTTCGCCCACGAAGGCGCTGGAACATGCCCCCTCCCGCCGGGATGCGGATGTCGGGCACGAGGCTCGAGGTGCTCCGGCAACGTGCATCCTAGCGCAGGGTCGAGGTGCCCTGGCTTGGAAGGAATTGACCTCTACCGTGTTCGGCTAGCCGGACTGGCCGGCGTTTCAGTCTAAGCCGGCCCCGCAAGCTCGGTGTGCAGCCAGCCTCTGGCAACCGACCATTCGCGCTTCACGGTGGCAGGCGACAGGCCCAGCGCGGCGGCAGTCTCGTCGATGGTCAGCCCGCCGAAGAAGCGCAGTTCCACCAGTCGCGCCTGATCCGGATCGAGCTGTTCGAGCTTTTCCAGCGCACGATCGAGGGCCAGTGCGTCCACGGCATCTACGGCCGGCATCGCCGGCGCTCCGCCGGCATCCTCAATCGAGACGTGGGCCGTGCCTCCGCCGCGCTTCTTGCGTTGCTCACGTCGGGCGTGATCCACCAGAATCCGGCGCATCAATTGCGCGGCGATGGCGAAGAAGTGGCCACGGTTCTGCCAGTCGACCTCGCGCTGGCCGAACAGCCTGACGTAGGCCTCGCTGACCACCGCGGTGGTCTGCATGCGGTTGAACCGCCACTCGCGCGCCAGCTGCCGCGACGCCAGCGTGTGCAGTTCGTCGTAGACGAGGGGAATCATTCGGTCGAACGCTTCGCGGTTCCCCCTCTGCCAGTCCTGCAGCAGGCGGGTGATCTCCGACGCGGAGGACGGCGACGCGTCCATGGTGCCAAAGAGTTAAGCATGGCTGAACTTTTCAAGTCAAAGCGAGACGCGGGTCGACCACACGATTACCGTTGACGTTGCGAACAGCGCGCTTCCAACGCCTCGAATTCCGAGCGCCGGTCTCCCGAATCGCCTGGAAGTTGACGGCGGGCTTCGAGATTCCGCCATCCCTCGAGGCCGAGGTCCAGCAGGTGACAGCCCTCGCGACTGCCGGGATCGGCCTCGAGCAGTGTTTCGCCAAGCTCCAGACGGGCGGCGGCGAGCTGGTTGATCGCGAATGCGTTGTCCGGTGCCCGCGTCACGAGGTCGGTACCGTCCTTGACGGCCTGGCGCAGCGTGCGAATACCCACGGCCGTCGCACCGGCGTGGATTTGCGCCCTCCCGTACCCATAGCGACTGATCATCAGCGCGAAATGGATTCCGTGGTCATTGGGCGCCTCGGCGTACAGCGACTCCGCGGCCGACGTCGCCTCTGCATGTGCGGCGAGCGCCTCCGCGACACGCTGTTGCGCTTTGAGGGCCCCCGCGAGGAGATTCAGGAGATACACGCGGTTGCTGCGGTGCCGCGCATTGGACGGGTCGCGTTGCAGCAGGCGATCCAGCTGCACGCGAGCTTCCCCGAGCACGTGCAGCGCGTCAGCCGGCCGGCCGCTGGTGACCAACTGGTCGCCATAGTCGGCTGCAATCCGCGCGAATCGAGCGATCGCCAGCGTGTTGTCCGGGTCAACAGATAGGCGTTGTCGCGCACTGGCCGTGGCCTTGCTCAGCGAGTCCAGTGCGCCAGCACGGTTGCCCTGGCGGGCCTGAACGAAACCGAGCTGATGGTAGGCCGTGGCAAGGTTGATCGCCCCATCTGCACGGTGGGACTGGAGCAGTGTCACGGCACCGCGTGCGCTTCTCTCGGCAGCGTCCAAGTCGCCCTTGACGATGGACAGTCGGCTCATCTGGACCCGGAGCTGTGCGAGTCCTTCCAAATCAGCAGGCTCCGGATTCGGGCGCTGCATCAGATTCGTGAACAGTGTCAACGCCCTCAGATAGCGGGCCTCCGCGCCGGGGATGTCGCCGAGATTCGACGTCCCTCCGCCACCCATGATGTCCGCGAGCCTCATGTTGGCCGTCGCCAGCTCACGCTGAAGCATCACATCGTCCTGCGACTCGGCGGCGAGCTCATCGAGATAGCCGGTCGCTCGTTTGACGACCAGCTGCCGCGCGCCGAGCGAGCCTGGAAGGTCCGCGATGGCGTCGTGAAACTCGAACACCAATGCGTTCGCCATGCGGCGGACGTCGCTGAAACGCTGTTCCGCGCGGCTGCGTTCGCGCCGGGCGACCGACGACTGATACACGGCGACCGCGGCGCCGGCCAGGACGGCCACGAGCGTGGACGCGGCGAGGGCAACCGGCATCCGATGTCGCGCGAGGAACTTGCGCGTTCGATAGGCGCGCGAATCCGATGCGGCCAGAAGCGGCATCCCGCGCAGGAACCGTTCGACGTCGTCCGCAAGCTGGGCTGCGGAGCCGTAGCGCCGCTCGGGCTCCTTCCGCAGCGCCATCAGGACGATGAGATCGAGGTCCTTCGCAAACGGCCCAGCCGGCCACGGCGCCATCCCCGCACGAGCGCGCGCGACGAGGGGCGGGGCCGGATCGTCGTCGCAAATCGCGCGGAGGAGGTCGGCCTCGGTGCGCCGGCCGGCGCCGTAGGGGCTCTGACCGCTGAGGAGTCGATACAGAAGAACACCGAGCGCATAGACGTCGGCGGCGATCGGTGATCGGCTCCCCGCGCACCTGTTCCGGGCTGGCGCTGTCCGGTGTCATCGCACGCATCACCGTCGCGCCCATGCTCGGGTCGTGCGGCGCCAGCACTTTGGCAATGCCGAAGTCCAGCAGCTTCGGCGTGCCGTCAGTGGTGACGAGGATGTTGCTCGCCTTGATGTCGCGATGGATGACCAGGCGCTGGTGCGCATAGTGCACCGCCGCGCACACACGTCGGAAGAGCTCCAGCCGGCCGACGAGATCGAGCTTCTGCGCCTCGCAGAACTGGTCGATGGGGACGCCATCGACGTACTCCATGCTCAGGAACGGCACGCCTTCCGGAGTCGACCCGCCGTCGAGCAGCCGTCCGATGTTCGCGTGTTCGAGTGTGGCCAGTATGCGCCGCTCGTTGCGGAACCGGCCCAGGAGCTCTTCGCTCGCGACGCTGCCGACCACTTTGATCGCGACCTGCTGATCGAAGGCGCCATCCGCACGCGTGGCGAGGTACACGCTGCCCATGCCGCCGCGGCCGATTTCGCGCACGACGCGGTAGGGCCCGATCATGGATCCGGCGATCACCGGGGCCTGGCGCAGTGCCTCGTCGAAGGCGGCAAGCGCCCCACCAACGGCCACGGCCGGCGTCTCGTAGAGGCGCTCGGCAGCCGCCATCGACGCCACGAGCGCCTCGACGTTGCGGCGCAGCCCCTCGTCACCCGCGCAGGCCGAGGCCAGAAACGCTTCCCGCGCCTCGACGGGCGTCTCGCTCGCGTCGCCGGCGATGCGTTTGATGCGGTGCCATTCCTCGCGAGTCATGACGGTGGGCGCAGTCCCCAGCTCCCCGAACAACTGTACGCGCGTTCTGCGTCGCGGTTGGCTCACGGATCGGTCGCGCCGCCCGCGAATCGTGGATGAACGTGCAGTTAAGCACGACTGCCGGCGGCGGCGAAGCCTTCTCCGCCGCACGTGAGCCGGGTTGACTCCAAAACGAACGCACTATCAGATGCGAATTCGCAAGTTCTTGTGGATTCCGAGGTGGTTGCGGACGCGGGGATCGCGACAATGCCCATGGCATGGCGCGGTGCATGCGTGCTTCCGCGGCATGCCTGCATGTGCTTCTCGCGCGCTGGTCATTCCGGCCATGCTGTCGCCGATCTCAGCGGCGGCTCCTGGAGCAGCCCAGCCGCTCGAGGGTGACCTGGCAGCCCGGCGCAAGTGCTCCAGCGCGCGGTTCGACTGGTTCGCCTCGCCGCCGGCGTCCGCGTTGTCCTGATCGAGCCTGACCTGGCGGCCGACCCCGACCTGATTCGACCGTGATATGGAAGAATCAGGGACGTCCATGGCCACCATCCTCGGCATCGGCGCGCACTACGACGACTGCGTGTTCGGCATCCCCGGCATCCTGCTGAAGGCTCTGCGAAAGCACCACCGGGTGGTCGTGCTCTCGCTCATCGGCGACTACAGCAACTGGAAGCCGGTGAAGGGGCGCG
This sequence comes from Vicinamibacterales bacterium, assembly GCA_963840865.1. Classification (GTDB taxonomy): domain Bacteria; phylum Acidobacteriota; class Vicinamibacteria; order Vicinamibacterales; family Vicinamibacteraceae; genus CAWJAP01. The sequence goes on along the minus strand of CAWJAP010000028.1, from coordinate 702,118 downwards.
AGCGCGAAATCGTCGACGGGACCATCCGCCTCGGCAAAGAGTACGGCGTCGAGATGCGCTTTCTCGAGTTCGCCGAGATGAAGATCGCGGTGACCGAGGCGACGACGAAACTCGTGGCCGATGCCGTGGCCGACATCGCGCCGGATATCGCGTTCACCCTCTGGCCGAACGATCGCCATCCCGACCACGAGATGGCGGCGCGGCTCGCCAAGATCGCGCTCGGCTTCGCGGATCGGGTGATCGCCCCCGAGCGCAAATTCGTCCCGGCGCAGCGCGTGTACCAGTTCGACAACGGGCCCCGCCATACGATCGGCTTCGAGCCCGACACGTTCATCGACGTGTCCGACGAGTGGCCGCAGGCCATCGAGTGGCTGGGCAAGCTGATGGCGCTACTGCGCAACCAGCCGTTCGACAAGAGCAGGCTCGATGGCGCCCAGCGCGCGAAGGAGACGCTGGCGCTCTACCGCGGGCAGACCTGCGGCGTGCGATATGCGGAGGCGGTGCGGGGCGTGAACGCGTATCCGGTAGATGTATTTTGATCGGTTAGTTCTCGGGTCGTCGTGCGTTCCAGACGAGAACCGTGCCGCCCGTCGCTGACGCCGCGATGCGGGTCCCATCCGCGCTCCAGGCCACACCCGTCACCGCTCTGCCATGTCGCAGCGTGAGCAACGGATCGAGGTGAATCGCATCCCAGATCCGAACTGTGCCATCGCTCGATCCCGAGACGAGGCGTCGTCCGTCTGGGCTGAACGCGATGGCCGAGACCTCCGCTTCGTGGCCGAAGAGGCTGCCCAGACTGGCGCCGCTCTGCGCATCCCACACTCGTATCGGGTGTTCGTGTCCGACCGACGCGATAGTTCGTCCGTCGGGACTGAAACGGGCTGAACGAACCATGCCTGAGTGCGCCTTGATGCGCTTAACGAGCTCCCACGTGGCCGTGTTCCAGAGCATCAGCACGCCCGATTCTGTCCCAGCGACCAGGCGCCCCCCATCGGGTGAGACGTCGACCGCCCCGACGTGGCCGTCGGCCTCACGCAGCCGCGTCACCAGGCGGCCAGTCGAACTGTTCCACACCCGCACCGCCTTGTCCGCGGTCGCAGCCACGACATAGAGGCGTTGGGGGTCGAAGGCGAGAGCCTGGAGCAATCGGCTGTTCGCGTCGCCCATCGTCTGCGCTGCGTGGGTCTCTCCCAGCCTCCAGCGATGAATGGTGCCGTCCTGGCCGCCAGACACGAGCGTGCTGCCGTCGCGGCTCAGCGCCACCGACACGACCGGCGATCGATGGCCCGATAGGGTGGTCTTCTGGCGCGACTCGAGATCCCAGATTTCAATCCCATTGGCGATGTTACCGGCGATGATCTGTTGGCCGTTGGGATGGAATACGAGGCTCGTGACCATGCGTACGTCGGAATGCAGCATCGTCACCGCGCGGTCGCTCTCGGTGCTCCAGACGCGAACCGCGTCGTCAGCCCCAGACACGAGCAGCCGCCCATCCGGACTGAAGGCGGCGGTTCGGACCTCCTCGGTGTGTCCGCGCAGCTCCACGCTGACAGTGTCCGTGGCTGCATCGACGATCCTGATTCGATCGTTCCTCGCTATCGCAAGTCGCCCCCCGTCTGGGCTCACAGCCAATGGCCGGCCCAGAAATCGGCGTCGCGTCATCGCGAGCAGTTTGCCGGTTGACGCGTCCCATTCGACCTGGACGTCGTAGGGCCCGCGAAGGATGCGGGTCGTGAGAACGATTGAATCATCGCCATTGGGCCCTAACCTCAGGTCTTCATCTCTACCCTGACACAGGATCTTGCGGCCGCCCTCTACGTACGTGGCCGACACGAGCTCCTTGACACCGTCGACCCGATTCGTGGTCAACGCGCGGCCAGTCGAAGCGTCCCACTGATACAGCGACGAGTCCTGACAGTACGCCAGCCGCTGTCCGTCTGGACTGAAGCTGAACGTCGCGAAACTGTTGTACCACTGCCCCCACTGAAGGAACTGCAACATCTGACCGCCCTTTGCGCGCTCCGCCGGCTGTCCCGCGCCGCGCAGGACGTCGGGGAAATCGATCCGCTGGACCTCGCGGCCGCTGAATGCATCGAGTATCCGAAGACCTGTGAGTGGGGTTGGCACGTTTGTCGCCTCAATCCACCTTGCTCCAACGACGACGCGGCGGCCATCGGGGCTGAAGACGATGGGGGAGTGCTCGTGTGGACCCAACGAGGCGATGGTCGCGCCCGATTGCACGTCACGAAGCTCGGCGTACCCTGGTTTCCTCCCGTAGGCCGCGCGTTCGCCAGACCAGCGCGGGAGGCCGCGCACATCGACGTACCTCCCTTCCGACTGAACCAAGACTACCGGCGACACGACGGCGCGGTGGCCGTCCAGGCTGCGTCCCAGCACGTTGAGTCCGGTCTTCCATGACGCCACGGCGGGCTTTGACATCAGTTCAGCGAGGTGAACGGCCACGCCGGTGTCCCAGATGATCCGTTGGCCGGTCGCGTCGAAGTTCACCGACCGGATCCCCTTCGTGGAGTCGAGTTTCGCATTGGTCTCGAATCGGGCCACGCTGCTGTCGGCGGCCAGCGACAGGTATTGCCATTCCCATCCACGAAGGGACGGATCGACTTGGAGCAGTCGACGTTGCGCTTCGCGTGCCGCTTGCGCCTGCAGCGCGAGATCGGTGGCCGCGATGGTGGCGACGTAGCCCTGATGCTGGGCCAGCGTCATGGCCTGGTTGGCCCGGACGTACATGTTGAGGCTGGTCACGAGTCCGATGCTCAGCGCGGCCACGATGGCGATCATTGTGCCTACGGCGGCCTTGTGCTTACTGACGAATTTCCTGGCACGGTACGACAGTCGCGGCGGTCCGGCCGAGACGGGCTCGTCGTTCAGGTGTCGCCGCACATCGCCGGCGAGCTCGGATGCCGACGCGTAGCGGCGCGATGGGTCCTTCTCGAGCGACCGGAGCGTGATCCACTCGAGATCGCCTCGCAGCTGACGGGCGAGCGCGCGCACGTCCACCCGCCGGTATCGGGCGATTTTCGAGGCGGTCTCGTCGCTCGCGCTGGAGATCCGGGTCGAGAAGCGCGGCGGCTCCTCCTCCCGGATCATGCGGAGCATCTCGGCGACCGCCGCGTCGCGTAGTTCTTCCGCTTCGAATGGACGCAGACCGACGAGCAGCTCGTAGAGCACGACGCCGAGCGAGTAGATGTCCGTTCTCGTGTCGACGCCGAAGGGCGTGGCGCCAGCCTGCTCGGGGCTCATGTACGCGGGCGTGCCGACGACCGACCCGTGATGCGTGTCGAGCGTGAGGTCGGTGAGGCGCTGGCCCACGGCCTTGGCCACGCCGAAGTCGATGACCTTCACGCAGCGGGCGATCGTCCTGACGGGTGACCAGCAGGTTCGACGGCTTCAGGTCGCGATGAATGATGCCCTTCTGGTGCGCGTGCTGAACGGCCGCACAGACCTGCACGAAGAGCTCGAGCCGCTCCACGATCGACAGGCGGTGCTCGTCGCAGTATCGGGTGATCGGCGGGCCCGGCACGTACTCCATCGCGAAGAACGGATGCCCGTCCGGAGTCGCGCCGGCATCATAGATGGCGGCGATCGCCGGATGCTGCAGCAGGGCCAGGGCCTGCCGCTCGGACTCGAAGCGTGCCAGCACCAGCCTGGAGCTCACGCCGGGCTTGACGATCTTCAACGCGACCGAGCGGCGCACGGGAGCCCGCTGTTCGGCGAGGTAGACGAGTCCCATGCCGCCCTCGCCGAGCAGCCGCACCGTGCGATAGGGCCCGAAGGTCGGCATCGCCGGCGCATCGGCGGAAGCATTGGTGCTCCGGGTTTCCGGCTCCGCGGCGTCAGCGTCTAGCGCCAGCTGCAGCAGGCAGCTGGGACAGAGGCCGCCTGGCGCGCCGGCCGGGATCGTGGTCCCGCATTCAAGGCAGCTCCGCTCGTTCATGCGTGTGCGCTCCGGCTCCCTCCGACCGTTGATCGGGTGGTCTGCCGGAAGAAACGGGATTCGGCCGCCGGCGTTACAGCGCGTTCCGGCCAGCCGTGCCGCTTCCCCCCAGCGCCTTCAGCAGCTGACGCAGTTCGTCGGCGACGTCCTCCGGCTGGGGAACGGTCGCCGCCACCTCTTCGCGCAGGGCCGACGCGAAGCGCCGGCGGAGCCTATAGATGGCGACGCGAACGGCATCGTGGCTGATGCCGAGGGCTCGGGCGAGCTCGGGATACACGTCGCGGGCCGACGGGTCGGTCAGGTGGGGCGACAACAGCTCGAACTCTCGTGACTTGCCGTCCGCTTCACACGCGGCCTTCAACCGGTGCAGGCCGCGATTGAGCAAGGTCAGCGCCCACTCGCGCTCGTACAGGCGCTCGGGGTCGTCCTCCGCGACCACGCTGGCCTGATACCGCCGTTCGAGCGCTTCGGTGTCGAACTCGATGCGGAACAGGTGTCCGCCGCGCTTCTGCGTCCGCTCGCGCTGCCACGCGTCGTTCAGGAAGTTCCGGAAGGACGCGAGCAGGAACGCCCGGAACCGCCCATTGGCGGGTTCGACCGAGCGGAGGGCGTGCTTCTCGATCAAGTGTACGAAGAAGGCCTGCGTGAGATTGGCCGCCTCGTCAGAGCCGCGCCGGCGAGCGAACCCGTAGAGGGGATACCAGTACGTCTGGCAGAGCTCCTCGAGCGCAGCGCGCCGACGGTCCGGGTCGGTCGTTCGCGCGTGCAGCACGACGCTCCAATTCGTGGTCTCGAACTTCACGCCCACGTTGTCCCTGTGCGCTTGGCGGCTCGACTGTACAACAAGTCCACCACGAATGCGGATGTTCGAGATTGCTAAGATCGCTGGGTCGAGCGTTTTCCCTTCGCGTGTTCGATCGAGGAGAAGCCGTGCCTATTGCGACCATCAATCCAGCGACGGCCGAGACCGTGCGGACGTTCGAGCCACTTGGCTCGACCGAGCTCGACGGCCGGCTTCAGCACGCAGCCGAAACGTTCAAGACCTATCGCCGCGTCCCGCTGGCGACGCGCGCCGAAGCCATGCGTCGCGCCGCCGACATTCTCGACAACGAGAAGGACGCGTTCGCCCGCGTGATGACGATGGAGATGGGCAAGCTGCTGCAGGCAGGCCGAGACGAAGCCGCCAAGTGCGCGTGGGGCTGCCGCTTCTATGCGGAGCACGGCGAGCGGCTGCTCGCCGACGAGCCGGTGGCGACCGGGGCCTCGCGCAGCTACATCCGCTACCAGCCGCTCGGAGCGATTCTCGCGGTCATGCCCTGGAACTTCCCGTTCTGGCAGGTCTTCCGGTTTGCTGCGCCCGCTCTCATGGCCGGCAACGTCGTGCTGCTCAAGCACGCTTCCAACGTGCCGCAGTGCGCGCTGCTGATCGAAGACGTCATCCGGCGCGCAGGGTTTCCCGACGGCGCGTTCCAGGCGCTTCTGATCGACTCCGGGCAGGTGTCGCAGGTGCTCGACGATCCGCGTGTGGCCGGCGTGACGCTCACCGGAAGCGAAGGTGCCGGCCGGCAGGTGGCCAGCCGCGCCGGCGGTCAATTGAAGAAGTCGGTGCTCGAGCTCGGCGGCAGCGATCCCTTCATCGTCATGCCCAGTGCCAATCTGGCGGCAGCCGTCGAGACCGCCGTCAAGGCGCGCATCGTGAACAGCGGCCAGTCGTGCATTGCCGGCAAGCGCTTCATCGTGGCCGAGCCGATTGCCGATGCGTTCGAGCAGGCGTTCACCGCTCGCATGGCGGGTCTCAAGGTGGGCGACCCGCTCGACGAGACGACGGAAGTCGGACCGCTCGCGAGCGAGCAGGTCCTCGACCGATCTGCACGATCAGGTGCGCCGGTCGGTGGAGGCGGGGGCGCGGGTGCTGACCGGCGGAGCGCCGCTCGATCGTCCGGGTCACTACTATCAGCCGACCGTGCTGACCGACATTCCACGCGAGGCGCCGGCATATCGCGAGGAGCTGTTCGGTCCGGTGGCGTCGCTCTTCCGCGCGCCCGACATCGACGCGGCCATTCGCCTCGCGAACGATACGACGTTCGGCCTCGGCTGCAGCGTGTGGACGAACGATCCCAACGACCGCGAGCGCTTCGTCGACGAAATCGAAGCCGGCCAGGTGTTCGTGAACGGCATGGTCGTGTCCGACCCACGCCTGCCGTTCGGCGGCATCAAGCACTCGGGTTACGGGCGCGAGCTCAGCGAATACGGAATCCGGGAGTTCGTCAACATCAAGACCGTCTGGATCAGCTCGATCAGCGTGGAATCAAGGGAATCAGATCGATCAAGGAATCAAAGGAGCAAGGCATCAAAGGAATCAAAAGAGTCAGTGGCCGGCTCTTCATCCTTCATTTCACCAGATCGTTCAGCTTCGTGATGGTGTTCCGATTCCCAGGGTCGAGCTCCAGGGCCTTCGCGTAGCTCTTGATCGCAAGATCCTTCATGCCCGCTTCGGCATAGGCCTCCGCCAGACTGTCGTGCACGTTGGCGCTCGACGCGAACGCTTCTGCATTGAGCTTGAAGATCTCAATCGCATCAGTGGTCCGCTTTTCACGTAACAGCTCGTACCCCAGGCGATTGAGCTGGCCTTCGGCCATGTCCAGATCGGCAGGGCGATTCTTCGCGAGCTGACGGTACTCGGCCACGGCGGCGGCCACGCCAGACTTCTCGATGGTGGGGTACAGGTGCCTGGCCACGCCGCGCTTGGGCGGCGCCGGTGAGCGTCCGTAGAGGATGTCCGTGATTCCCTCGAACATTGCGCGGAGGTTCGTGCCGCCGGTGTTGTTGAGCAGGACGACGAGCTGTCGATCCTCGGGGATTCGCGCGATCAACGTGCTGAACCCGTTGATGCCGCCACCGTGTGCAATCGTCAGCCGTTCGGCCTTGTCGGGACCGACGCGCTCCTTGCGGATCGTCCAGCCGTAACCGGTACTGGTCCAGCGCGGGGGTGAGCATGCGCTCGAGGGCCTTCGCCGGCAGGACTTTCTCGCCGTAGAGAGCCTGATCCCAGACGTAGAGATCCTCGACGGTCGAATACAGCGAACCGGCCGCATAGGGCAGCGACATGTCGAGATACTCGGCGTTCCTCACCTTGCCCGCACCGGCCTCGTAGCCGCGCGCGCGCTTCTCGAGCAGCGCCGCGCTGCGGTCGTATCCGGAGGCGGACATGGCGAGCGGATCGAAGATCCGCTTCTTCAAGAGCTCCTGGTAGCTCGCGCCGCCGATCTGTTCGACGATGGCGCCGAGGATGAAGTAGCCGGAATTGTTGTAGCGAAACCTGGTGCCCGGCTCGAACTCGAGCTCACCGCTGCAGAACTTCTCGACGAACTCGCGCACGCCGTACGGATCGCGGCTGACCTCCTTCATGAAGTTCGGTTGGGAGGTGTAGCTCGGGATGCCCGAGGTGTGTGTCAGAAGGTGGTGGATCGTAATCTTGCTTCCGGTGTCCTTGCGATAGTAGGGGAGCAGATCGGCGAGCCGGGCGTCGACCGAGAGCTTCCCCTCCTCCACGAGCTGCATGACGAGCGTCGCGGTGAACTGCTTCGTGATCGATCCCAGCCTGAACTTCGTATCCGGCGTGTTTGGAACGTTCCACTCGAAGTCCGCCAGGCCGTAGCCCTTCTTGAAGATCACCTTGCCGTGCTCGGCGACCAGCGCACTGCCGTTGAACGCGCCCGCCTTGCTGTAGGCCTCGAGCAACGCGTCGATGGCCGAGGCCTTGTCGTTGGCGGTGAGCATGGCCACCGCCGGCAAGGCCGCAATGAGGAGTGCACTGATCCAACGGATCCTTCCGCGCATGGCATTTCCCCCCTTCGTTGAGGTCGGCTGGCAGGGTTCTCGCGCGGTCCACCTCGGGATGGACTACGTCTGGTGCGCGTCTCAGGTTCCACCGAAGACCATGGCGATGGCCTGGATCGAGCTCGCGGCCGCATAGACGGCGAGCACGAACAACGCGGCCATGACGGCGTGCTCCCAGAGCCGTGTCTTGTAGCGCGCCCCGATGAAACGGGAGTTGGACGTGATCCACCAGAGGCCGCCGGCGAGCAGCGGAACGAGCACCACCTGCGCGCTGTTGGCGATGAGCGTGAGCATCACGAAGTCGGGCATGCCCGGGAGCGTCCACACGAGCGGCGACACGAGGCACCAGGCGGCGATGGCGCGGTAGAGCGGCTGCTGTTGGAGCGGGGCCGAGGACGCGGTTCCGCGTGCGCCACCGGAGCCACGCGTGGGTCCCCAGCAACGCGAGACCCGTCGCGTGGCCGAGAATCGACGTGTAAATCGCCGAGAAGATACCGGCATAGAACAACCAACGGCCGGATTCGCCCAGCACGCTGCTCACGAGCGCGGGGAGATCGTCGAGGGCGCGGATGCGCTTGTCCGGGTAGAGCAGCTCGGCCCCGAGGATCCACACCGACAGGTTGAGCACGAGCATCGCGGTCATCGCGAGCAGGAAGTCGTAGGTCTGGACGCGGCGGTACTCGGGACCGCGCCAGCCCTTGGCGTCCAGGAAGTACGGATACGCGAGATTCATGATCGAGCCGCCGACGGCGCCAATCATCGCGACCGCCACCAGCAGCGGATTGAAGCGCCCGTGCGTTTCGGGCATCTCGATCCGATACAGTCCCCGGACCACATCGACCGGATCGAAGCCGACGAAGATCGCCGAGCCGACGAACGAGATCGAGAGCACGGCGAGGAACACCTTGAAGATCCACTCGAGCGGCGCGTAGGCGGGACGGAACACGAGCGCGAACGCGACGGCGTTGCACGCGACGGCCCACAGCCACGCCGGGCCGGCGCGGAACAGGTTCGCGCACACCTCGCCGATGCCCACGGTCATGTAGGCGCCGTACACGTGGCCCATGACGACCGCCGCAATCGCGAGGAGCGGCGCGCAGATGGGATGGAGGCGGCACAGGCCGTCCACGACGCCCTCGCCGTGCTGGTTGCAGAGGTGATAGCGCGCGATGAGCGAGACCAGTACGAACCGCACGAACACCGCGAGCACGAGCACCCACATCAGCGAGTACCCGTAGTTGGCGCCGGCGACGCTCATGTCGACGACGTCCCCGGCGCCGAGCCAGGTCAGCACGATGACGATGCCCGGGCCGAACGATGCGGAGGTACTCCATCGCGGACCGCGGTACCGGTGGACGCGATGGCGCGCTGCCTGCGCTCGAGTCGACGGGGCCGCGAGTCATGACGCGAGAGGAGCGATGCCGGCTACCAGATGCGATCGACGAGCGGGTGGTTGGCGACGAACCGCGCGAGGTTGTCGACGAAATGGCGCACCTGGTGGCCCCGCTCGTCGGACTGGCCGCCGGCGAGATGCGGGGTGATGAAGCAGCCCGGCGCGCGCCACAGCGGATGATCGGGCGGCAGCGGCTCGGGATCGGTCACGTCGAGCCACGCGCCGCCGAGATGTCCGCGTTCGAGCGCTTCGGCGAGCGCGGACTGGTCCACGGTCGTGCCGCGGCCGACGTTGTAGACCCAGGCGCCGCGCGGGAGACGCGCCAGGCGTGCCGCGTTGACGAAGTGCGCCGTGTGCGGCCCGCCGGGCAGCAGGTCCACGAGGTGGTCCGTTTCGGCGAGCGCGCGATCCAGCGACTCGACGGTGATCACGCGAATCGGCTCGTCGCCGGCGACGTGGCGCCGGACCGCCGTGACGCGCACGTCGTAGGGCGCGAGGAGCTGTGCCAGGCGCCGGGCAATCTGTCCCCACCCGAGAATCAGCACGTTCTGATCCGAGAGTCGGCGCACCCGGGGCCGGAGCTCCCCGAACCCCCACCGGCGCTCGCGCTGCAGGTCCATCGCCGCCGGCAACTGGCGGCAGGCCGCGAGCATCATCGTCAGCGCGTGCTGCGCGCACGCGTCCGCGTAGACGCCGCTGGAGTTGGTGACCGGAACGCCGCGGCGGGCCAGCGCAGCCCGCACGTCCGCGCGGTCGTAGATCTCGTAGCCGGCGCTCGAAACCTCGATCCAGCGGATTCGTTCGCTGGCCAGGAGTCCCTCGAGCGGCGGCTGGCCGAACCCGACCGAAGCCTCGTCGAACAGCTGTCGCGACTGCTCCGCCGTTGTCTCGCGGTCGACGAGGTGGAGGGTGTGCCCGTCGACCGCGTCGCGGAGCCGTTGAAGGCTCGACGCGGCCGTGGGATCGAACGACACGTTGCACCAGATCACAAGGGGCTGATCCATCGGGGTTCTCACGCGCTCCGGGACCGCAGCATCATGCGGCCCAATACACCGTCGTGTCCAGCGTCGTCCGGCGGGCGCCTTTCTCCTTCCTACTTCCTGCTTTCACCTTGTCACTTCCCGATAATGCTTTCGCATCGCCTCGATGTGGTCATCGAGATTGAAGCGCCGTTCGACGACCCGGCGCGCCCGGCGCGCTTTCCGGAGCAGCTCGGGATCGCCCAAGGCGATGCGCTCGAGCGCGCGGCCGAACCCGTCGATTGCCTCCGGATCGACGAGCGTGCCACACGAGCTGTCGAGGATTCTCAGGAATGCCACCGGAAGCCGTCGCGACGACGGGTGTCTGCATCGCCATCGCCTCGATGACGGCGTTGCCGAGCGGTTCGCGGACAGAAGCCAGCATCAGCGCGTCGGCCGCCGCGTGGAGCAGGCGAATGTCCTCGACGCCGCGCAGAAACCGCACACGTGCCTCGAGCCGCTGCTGCGCGAGCAACTGCCGCAGCGACTCGAAGTAGAGCGGATCGTCGATTTCGCCGACGATGAGGAGACAGGCATTGCGCCGCCGGCGAGCGGTCTTCGCGAACGCGCGGACGACGATGTCGAGGCGCTTCGACCGGTCGCAGCGGGCGAGGCAGAGCAGGACGAACGCCTGCGGGTCGAGCGCGAAGAGCCGCCTTCCCGCGGCTCGTGCAGCCCGACTGGGTCTGAGCTCCCTGGTGTCGATGCCGTCGTAGCAGACGTGGACGCGATCGGGCGTCGCACCCACACGCAGGAGCTCTCCCGAGACGAACCTGGAAACGGCGATGAGACGCTGCGCCGCGCTCAGGCGATCTTCGAGACCCGTCAGCGCCGCGATCCGGACGTGCTGGATCACGGGAATGCGGCGGACCTTCGCGGCGGCCAGGATGGGCCACGCCGCGACGCCGTTGCAATGGATCACGTCCGGCCGGATGCGCTCGATGACACTGAGGCAATAGTCGAACGATCGAAGCGTCTGCCGTCCGAACTCGACACCGTCGCTCACCATCCGGTTCCTGTGGGCGGGCTCGAGCAGGCTCCCAATCAAGCCTGGCTGGACGACGAGTGCCCAGAGATCGACTCCACGATCGAGCAGGCCGTTGGCGAGGCGCGCAAACATGCGCTCCGGACCGGTGAACGCCGTGCTGGGTGTCGCCAGGAGCACGCGCGGCTCGCTTGGAGCTCGGGTCCGACGGCTAGTGACGACGGCGGGTGCGCGCCACTCCGCGTTCCGCCACGTGCGCAACGGGATCCATCCGGTGCTCTGACGGGGCTGAAGCCCGGTCCCACCTTCGCCACGGCCTTGCGACCTCAGGGCCACAGCGAGCCGTACCCAGTCTTCGCCATCGTCCACCGTGATCTTCCCCGGCAGATCGCTCGGAACGGGCTCGGGCGAGGGAATCGATCGCAGGTCCTCGAGTCGCGTGCGCCGGCTCGCCACGCCGCCGGCCCAGTCCAGCATTCCGCCAGGGCTGAAGTCGATGGCGGCCGGCGCTTCGGCCTCGAGTCGATGGAGGCAGGATCTGCTGAAGATCTCCGGTCGGGCGCCTTCGGGAAGCATCATCACCCGCGTGACATCGTTGCAGTGCCGCAGGTGATGGTGGCAGAGCCGCCAGGCAAGACCGTCCGGGAGGAGCGTGGTGCCAGCGGTCCAGATGGCGAGATGCGCGGTGTCGAGCCGAGTGACGGCGGAGACGAGCTGCGTGAGCCGGGGACCAGGCTCGAGCCGCACCAGTTGCGCGTGGCAGCGCTCGACGATCGGCGCCATCCGCGAGGCCATGGCCTCCGACCAGCAGGTCACGCCGAGCGGCCCCTCCAGTTCGTGCCTCAGACGCTGCAGCACCGCTTCCAAGGGCGCGGTTCCACCGGAATCGAGGCAGGGGAGGTACCGCATCGCCTCCGGCACCTCGGGCACGATCAGCAGCGAGCTCAGGCTGTCCGTATCGCGGCCGACCGTCCAGCTCGCGGGTGCGGTCCACGCCCGAAGGAGCTTCTCGTCAACCGTCAGGCGGCCGTCGAGCAGAAGCCCGGCGACACCGCGCCGTTTCAGCAGGGATTGGAAGAAAGCCGGCGCGACGCCGGTGGCAAACAGCCGCGCCCGGCCGAGGCTGAAGGTGTCGCGGGGCCACCGGCGATAGCGGGCGCGCGGCGCGACGAACCAGCGCGCGATCGGATCGAGCCGCAGGCGCTCGGCGAGCAGGCGTTCGTTGGGGATCGAATAGAGCGCCTGGATCAGCAGCGCGCGGAGCATCTCGTCCGCGCCGCCCGTCCGCCGGCCAGCCAGGCGCGGCGGGTACGTCGCGTGCCAGACGTCGGCCAGCGCGTCAGCGGTCAGCCGTTCGATCGCCCGCAGCGGGTGCGCCTTCGAGAGGGAAGGGCTCATCGACCGCGCACCATCGATCGTGGGGGGCGCGCCCCCGCGCACCGGTCGGGCCTCACCGCCGGCGCCGAGTGGTTCGTGCCTTGTAGGGATGTCCCGGCTCGTGATCGGGCCATGGCCGCCATTGTCCTCCCGGAGGCCGATGGCCCACGCCTCCCGCGTAGATGACCGATTCCTCGACGCCGTCGATCCCCAGCGTGCGTTCGACCACACTGTCGGCCAGGGCCTGCGTCGAAAACGGTGCCAGGCCGAGGGCCGCCGCCGTCAGACAGAAAGTCTGGCAGAAGTGTCCGGCCTCCAGCAGCACCGAACGGTAGTGTCGCGGGGCGGGATAGCGCAACTGCATGCGGTGGAACACGGCGCTCATCACGAACAGCGCGGCCGCGTCGTGGAACCACCACTGACGCGGGAGGAATCGGGGCAGAGTGCGAGGGGTGACCTTTCCTGGTAAACGCGTCAGCCGATGGCCGGCCATGTCGTAGTGATAGAAGCCGGGCTCGAGCCCGGCGACGCGCACCGCGACCAGGTACACCTCCAGCACCTGCCGCGCTCCAGCCGACGGCGAGGAGCGAAGGGCATGGGTGGTCGCTTCGCCAACCAGCCAGCGGCGAACGCCCCAGACCCACCACAGGAGGCGAGCCACGGTCGACCGCGACAGCGGTTTCGAGCCGAACTCACGCCACGTCCGCCGCTGCGACAGCACGGATTCGAGCGCGTTCCGTCCTGCGGGCCGTCTGAGGGAGATGCTCGACGCGCCTGGCCGCCGGCGCGCGGGCGAGGCCCACGTGGCTTCGGTCGCCCTGGCCAGGATGCTGCGCTCCGACTCCTCGAGAATCCTGATCCGTGTCGAAATGATCCTTGGTCGAGAAATGGAGCAGTCCGGCTTCGGGCTCCCAGTCACCCCACGGCGTTTCGATTGCGGCCGGCGGAGTGCCGCGGCCGTCCCAACGCTCGAGAAGCGTCTGCTCGGCCAGTTGCTCGAGGAGCCGCGCGGCATGCGGGGCGGCTGCGACGAGCTCCTCGGCCGATCGCCAGGTGTCGAAGAAATGCAGGACTTCTGCGACAACCGGGGGAGCGGTCACCTGGACCGAGGAAAAGTAGTTGTGGAAGACGAGCCGACGGCCCTTCCAATAGGACACGACCGTCGGCGCGCGTCGGAACCAACCACCGTGCGTGACGCGAGCCGACTTGACGGAGTCTGGCTTCCGCGGCTTCATCCGACCGGTCGTCCTCGAGAGCGCGCCGTGCCGCCGGTCACTCGACGTCTATCACGATGACGCTGGTCTCGGCCTGGCTGGACTCACACATGACACTCAGGACGCGGTCCACGACCCCCTGAACCGTCTCCTCGTCGCCGCCGGCCTCGGCCCCTCTCGCGGCGGCCTTTCGTTGCTTCGCGCGCGCCTTGAGGACCCTGGCCACGGCTTGTCTCTCCTGCAGGGACAGCCGAATCACATAGGCCTTCTTCTTCCGCGTAATCGTGACCGAGCGCTTTGCCATGCGTTGCCTCCTCATCGATCGAGTCGGGTCGTCGAGTACCCCATCCGGGCCCGGAGCTTGGCGAAGCGAGGATGCTCCCTGAGAGGGTCGAGACGCGGGTCGACGCCGAGGCTGACGATCGTCGAGTCGCGCACCTCGAACGCCCGCTCCAGCAGCGTCATCGCGGTATCGGGGTCGCCAAGTTGCACGTAGACCAGGGCGACATCATACGGCTTGATGTAGGTCGTGTCCGAGATCCCGTCCATCCGGCGGAGCAGGGCGCGCGCTTCCGCGTGCCGGCCCGACGCGGCCAGGCCGAAGGCCAGCTTCTCCACGTAACTGACGTAGCCCTGGGTCGCCACGAGCTTGCGCATCAGGGCAATGCCCTCGTCGTAGCGGCCGAGCCCATAGTAGGCGCGGGCGAGCAGCGAATTCACCGCCGCGTTGTCGGGATCGACGGCGACGACCGCCTCGAGCTCCCGCGCGGCATCGGCATATCGCTCCATGTAGAAGTAGTTCCACGCGATCCCCCGCGTGAACACGAGGGAGTTCGGATCGCGCTCGCGCGCGAGCAAGCGCTGCTGCAGCCCTTCCTCCTGCCGACCCATCGCGTTCAGGAAGTTCCCGTAGTAATGCCTCGCCACCGCGTGCGCTGGATTGAGCGCAATGGCCTTGCGGAACGCCTCCTCGGCGCCCGGCCAGTCCCAGTGCAGGTAGAACTTCGCGAATCCCAGCGAGACCCACCCGTCGACGAGCATGTTGTCCAGCGCGATGGCCTTCGAGGCCGCTCCAATCGCCGCGTCGGCCGCAAGCTGCGCCGGATAGGTCCCGAAGTTGCCCCGCAGCAGTGAATACGACTCCGACAACGCGGCGTGCGCGACCGCAAGCTCGGGATCGAGCTGGATGGCGCGCTCGTAATGCGCGACGGCGTCGCGCAGGCCGCCTTCATCGCGGCGAAGCGATCGCTGCACACCCTTCACGTACTCGATGTAGGCCTCAGGGTTCGTGGGTCGCGCGCCACGGCGCAGACGAGCCGTGTCCTGGGCCGAGAGCGGCACCGCCGCGCGTCTGGCCACCGCCATCGCCAGGGACGCCTGGAGCGGGGCGGCCTCCGAGATCGATCCGGAGACGGACTCGACGCCTACTTCTTCGGCTCCGGCGCGAAGGATGCGGGCGCGGACGTCGATCGCCCGTTCCGATCCGGCCGGGGCCTTCTCGTCGACGTCGAGCTGGACAATTGCATCCACCCGCAACGACGCGCTCGCTTCGCGCGCCGTCTTGCCCGCGAGGTCCGCGGTCGTGGACCACTGCGCCACCTTCAAGCCTTCGATCTTGGAGAGCGCGGATGTCAGCCCCTCGGCGAAGCCGGCCGCCAGTACGCGTGAATCGCGGTTCGATGTGTCGCCGAGTACGACCGCGATCGACTGGATCGGTGCGGCCGTGGACACCGACACCTGCGCGATCGTGCGCCAGAGCGCGAGCGCGACCAGCGCCGTCACCAGGGCCACCGCGGCGACCTCGAACATGTGGGACGTGAGCCAGTGGAGCAGCCCTCGAAACGTCCGGCGCTCCGAATCCCGCGTGGCCTGTTCCCGTCGCAGGGCCGCGAGCATCTCCCCGGCGCTCGCGAAGCGCCGCGTCGGGTCAGGGTCGATCGCCCGTTCGACGGTTTCGACGAAGCCATCCGGCAGGTCCTGCCGGGCGTCGTCGAGCCGCGTGCGCTCGCCGGCGAGCTGTGCCGCCCTGAGCCCGTCGAGCGAGGTTCCCTTGACCGGGAAATCGTTCGTGACCAGGTGATAGAGCAGCACGCCGAGGCTGTAGATATCGCTGCGAACGGTGGCCTGGCCGCCGTCGAGCAGCTCCGGGGCGAGATAGAGCGGCGTGCCGGTGAGCCGGCTCACGCCGCGCGAGGCGCTGTCGCGCCACGTTCCAGCGCCGAAGTCCATCAGCACGACACGGCCGCCGGTCTCGCGCATGACGTTCTGGGCCTTGATGTCGCGATGGATCAGGCCGGCGGCGTGAACCGCGGCGAGCGCCCGGCACAGGTCCTGGCCCATCCGCGCCGCTTCGCTCGCGGCGAAGGGACCGTGCGCCTTGAGCAGCTTCTCGAGCGTGCTGCCCTCGATGAACTCCATCCACATGCCGATGCGCTCCTCGTGCGTCTCGGCGCCGTGGACGATGACGACGTTCGAGTGGCGTACGCGCGCGAGCGCCCGCGCTTCACGGAGGATCTGCGAGGTCTGGCGGGCCGGCGAGTCGCCGACGTGCAGCAGCTTCACCGCGACCTGGCGATGCAGTTCCGTGTCGAGGGCCCTGTACACCTCGCCGAAGCTGCCTTGACCAACTTTGTCCAGCAGGTTCAGAGGGCCCCAGCGGCGAACCGGTCCTATCGGTGTCGTGGCCAACAGGGCAGGCTCGCGCCGTGGGTCTGCTCCTTTCGCGACGACGCGGTATCCGGGGAACGCGCGAGGGTTCACGTTCGCCCTTCCGCCCTGGCCGACGTGCGAGACGACCTTCTTCGGCTCGGGCTCCGGCGTGTCGATATCCGAAACCTGGCGCCGGTGCACCTCCGAGACCTGTGCCAGGACTCGGAGCTGCTGGATGAGCATGCGGTCGCGGTCGTCGACTCGCGCTTCGAGGACGTCCCAATCGACCTCGTCGTTGCCGTCTGCCAGGGAGTCGACCAGGCTCCTGAGTGCCGAACGATCCGCCATTTCGAGCTCCGTGCGTGAGGGCACCGGGCGGTTGCCGGCCGGCCGGGCCCTCGGATGAACGGGCGCGGAGCCTGGCTCGTGTGTGCATCACTGCCCTGGGCGCCGCGAAGCTGAACAACAGGAGCTCGCACAGTCTGCCCGAGACGGGCAGCGGGATTGCGAGCGAAAGGCCTGCGTCCGGATTAACGCCCGGGGGCTCGAATTTGTACAAGGCTGCCGCCGGGGCCGGCGGGCGCGGCGGGGTTTCCTGGGACGGGGCTGGGATCGTTCGGTCAGCGCAGCAGTCCGGCGGCCTTCAGACGCCGGGCGGACTCACGGGCAATCGGGAGGGATGTGAACAACAGGATGTCGGTCTCTCCGTGCGAGTACCGCGCCGCCGCAGGGCCGAGATCTCCGAGGATTTCGAGCATCGACCGCTGGGGGGTGGCCCGATCGCCCGGGGTGGTCCGCTTGATACGCACACAATGCATTGGCCCTCCAATGAGGAGCTCTGCGGTGGATTCCGGCGCTCTCCTCTCTGGAAGGATCGTGGTTTGCCGGCAAAACGCGCCACGCCAGCGAAACCAGATGCGGCCCACGAACCGGACCGGAAAGTGCCCGGGCCAGATCGGAGGGGATTCGGACGTGCCAGATGGGGCAGAATGCCGCCCATGTTCAGGGCCATCGCGTGTTTGACGGCAGGCGTCCTGCTGGCCGTGGCGCCGGGCGCCGCCCAGTCCGATCGCGTCTCGAAGCCGCGGGCTCGATCGCTGGGCTTGAGTGGGCCGATCGGCGGAACCCCCGGCCGGCTCGATGCCATCACCGACGTCGGCGGGGTGGAGGTCGGCCACACGACGCTCGTGTCCGGCGACGGTCCGCTCCAGGTCGGCAAGGGACCGGTCAGGACGGGCGTCACCGTCGTCCATCCGCGCGGCAAGGCGTCGAGCGATCCCGTGTTCGGGGCCTGGTTCACGCTCAACGGCAACGGCGAGATGACCGGCACCACCTGGCTCCGCGAAAGCGGCCTCCTCGAAGGGCCGGTCGCCATCACCAACACGCACAGCGTCGGTGTGGTGCGCGATGCGATCCTGCAGTGGCAGGTGACCCGGCCCGGCCTTCAGCCCTGGGGCTTGCCGGTGGTCGCGGAGACGTTCGACGGCACGCTCAACGACATCAACGGCTTTCACGTTCAGCCGTCGCATGCCCTGGCGGCGCTGGACGGTGCCACTGGCGGCGCGGTTGCCGAGGGAAACGTCGGCGGCGGCACCGGCATGATCTGCCACGGGTTCAAGGGCGGCATCGGCACGGCATCCAGGGTCTTGACCACGGAGGCCGGCGGCTACACGGTCGGCGTCCTCGTGCAGTGCAATTACGGCGCGCGCCGCGAGTTGCGAGTGGCCGGCGTTCCGGTCGGGGAGGAGATCGCGGATCTCATGCCGTGCGTGTCGTTGACCGATCCCTCGATCAAGCCAGGCCGACCACGCTGCGATGTCCCGAAAGCGCCCGGGCCGGATGCAGATGGCGCCGGGTCGATCATCATCGTCGTCGCGACCGACGCACCGCTGCTGCCGCATCAACTGCAGCGTGTGTCGACGAGGGCCTCACTGGCGGTGGGCCGCATGGGCGGCAAGGGTGAGAACAGCTCGGGCGACATCTTCGTCGCGTTCTCGACGGCCAATGCGAATGCGGCGCGCGCGGCGGACGTCGTGCGCGTCGACATGCTTCCCAACGACCGGATCAACCCGCTGTTCTACGCCACCGTGCAGGCGACCGAAGAGGCCATCCTCAACGCCATGCTCGCGGCCGAGACGATGACTGGCGCGGACGGGATGCGCGTATCCGCGCTCCCGCACGATCGGCTGCTCGCCGCGATGCGCAAGTACGGCCGCCTGCACTAGACAGTTCCCTCGCTCCCTTGGGGGAGAGGGTCAGGGTGAGGTGAGCATGAGTGCCTACGCCGTTCACGTCCAGCAACTCGACAGCGTCCCGCTCGCCATCATCCGGCGTCAGGTGCGCGCCTCCGACCTCACCCGCGTGGTGCCCGAATGCTGCGGCCTCGTCTGGAACGCGGTGCGTGCGCAACAGATACCGGCCGGCCGCCACGTCGCGCTCTATTGGGATGGCAGCATCCGGCTCGAGGTGGGAGTGGAGATTGACGGCCCGTTGGTCGAGCAGGGAGACGTCGTGCGCTCCGCAACCCCCGCGGGTGCGGTCGCGTCGACCACGCATTTCGGTCCGTATGCGGGGCTCGGCGCCGCGCACGACGCAGTCCACCGGTGGTGCCAGGCGCACGATCACCGCCTAGCGGGTCCGAATTGGGAGATTTACGGACACTGGCAGCGGGAATGGGATGCCGATCCCTCGCGCATTCGCACCGACGTCTACTATCTGCTCTCGGCTACGGGAGCTCCTTGACCGCGATGGCCCGCCAGCGGAAGAACCCGCCGGGCACCCAGCGATCGCCGCCGTGAACCTGGATGGCGATGTAGCCGTCGACCGCGCCGTCGGCGGCATGATTGGCGGTGTCGGTGAACTCGGTCACCGGCTGGCCGTTGATCCACACGGCAATCTGCGGCACGTCGCCCGTGACGCGGGCGCGAATGGCGTTCCACTCCTCGCGCTTCCACGCCTTCTGCCACGCGGCGTTTTGCAGCCGGAGCGCCTCCATCCGCTTCGTCTGTTCCTCGGGCGTGGGCGGTGTGCCGCTGTTCCGGGCGCCGACGCCCTCCAGCCGCTCGCCATAGACGCCGCCGATCGAGCCGTCCGGCAAGTAGTCGAGCATCACCTGGTAGGCCTGGCCGGCTTCGTTCGATCGCAGGAACAGGCCGCTGTCGCAGCCCCAGTCCGGCTTCACTTCCATGTAGACCTCGAAGTTCCGGTACTTCCGATCGGTGAGCAGGATGCCGCCCTTGCCGATCGGGTTCTGCGTGCCGACGATGACGCCGTGGAGAACGCGGTAGTCGGGCGTCGTGCCGTGGTGATTGGTGCGGCTGATGTGCCAGCCCGAAAGGTCCCTGCCGTTGAAGATGGGCGTGAACCCTTCCGGAATCGACGCCGGCCGATCGGGCTGCGGACCGGGTTGCCCATCTGCTGACGTTGCGGCTGTGCAGGGAACGACGCGGGCTGCCAGGACGCTGGCAGGTGCGGCAGCGCACGCCGCGTGGATGAACGCTCGTCTGTCGACCATCGTGCCTCGTCCGTGGCGCGCGCGCATTGTAGGGAACGCGCTGTCGAGAAGTCAAAACCTCGATCGACAATATAGTGTGACGCCTCGCGCATGGGACGCGCGAAGGAACCTGACGGGCGCCGGCTGCGTCGATAGCTAGCAAAACCGTTCGATGCAGACGGGTTCAGAAAGGAGCGCTCGATGAGCCGGGTGCGGGTTCTGGTCGGCACACGCAAAGGCGCGTTCGTGCTCGAGTCGGACGGGAAACGTGAACGGTGGGATGTCACCGGTCCTCACTTCGGCGGCTGGGAGATCTACCATGTGAAAGGATCGCCCGCCGATCCGAACCGGTTGTATGCGTCGCAGTCCAGCGGCTGGTTCGGACAGGTGCTTCAGCGCTCGAACGACGGCGGCAAGACATGGGAAGCGGCCGGCAACACGTTCGCCTACGATGGCGTGCCCGGGACGCACCAGTGGTACGACGGCACGCCGCATCCCTGGGAGTTCAAGCGGGTCTGGCACCTCGAACCCTCGCTGAGCGATCCGGACACGGTCTATGCCGGCGCCGAAGATGCCGCGCTGTTCCAGACGACGGACGGCGCGCAGACGTGGAACGAGCTTCCCGGTCTGCGCAACCATGGCTCCGGCCCGGCCTGGGCGCCTGGCGCCGGCGGGCTGTGCCTGCACACGATCCTGATCGATCCTGGCAATCCGCAGCGGATGTTCATCGCCATCTCCGCCGCCGGCGCCTTCCGCACCGACGATGGCGGCAAGACGTGGCGGCCGATCAATCGAGGCCTGAAGTCCGAGGGCATCCCGGATCCGAACGCGGAAGTCGGCCACTGCGTGCACCGCATCGCCATGCACCGCTCGCGCCCGAACGTGCTCTTCATGCAGAAGCACTGGGACGTGATGCGCAGCAACGACGGCGGCGACTCGTGGCAGGAGGTGAGCGGGGACCTGCCCACCGACTTCGGCTTCGTGATCGACGTGCACGCGCACGAGCCCGAGACGATCTACGTCGTCCCGATCAAGAGCGATTCGGAACACTATCCGCCGGACGGCAAGCTGCGGGTGTTCCGCAGCCGGACCGGCGGCGGCGAGTGGGAGCCGCTCACGAAGGGTTTGCCGCAGAAGGATTGCTACGTGAACGTGCTGCGCGATGCCATGGCCGTGGACGCCCTTGACACGTGCGGCGTGTATTTCGGCACGTCCGGCGGGCAGGTCTATGCTTCGAACGATGCCGGCGACAACTGGTCCGCCATCGTCCGGGATCTGCCCCCGGTCATGTCCGTGGAGGTTCAAACGCTCGCATGAGGGCGCGCCGATCGGTGATCGTTGCGCGCCCTCGCTTCAGCGGAGGCGGGGCATGATTCGGGTCGGTACTGCCTTATCACCTTCGGACGCTGGCGCGGGTCGACGATGAAGTGACGCTCGAGGTCGACGGCGAGGTCACACAACGGGCGGTCCTCGATGCGCTCGAGGCCCGCTACCCGGCGCTCTGCGGGACGATCCGCGACCGTGACACGCTGCGGCGCCGGCCGTTCCTGCGCTTCTTCGCCTGCGAGCAGGACTGGTCGCACGAGCCGCCAGACGCGCCCCTGCCCGCCGCAGTCGCGACCGGCGCGGAGCCGTTGCTGGTGGTGGGAGCAATGGCAGGAGGCTAGGTCCCACGGACCTTCGCAAGGACGGCGGGGCTTCAGCCCCGCCGAAGCTCAGGCTCCTTCACCTCGTGCAGCGCGCACGCGACCGGCCGCAGCCTCTCCCGCTGCGCCTCGTTCAACGGTGAGACGAAGGGCGGAATCGGGCCGGTCTCGCAGATTCCCGCGAGCTCGACGGCGGCGTGCAGCACCCGGGCAGGTCCCCACGCGTCCCGCAGATCCTCGTGGGGCAGGAACGAAGCGCGGAGGCGTTGCGCTTCTCCTTCGTCGGCCCGCAGGCACGCCGCATGTAGAGCACCGCTCAGGACGGGCGCTACACAGCCCGAGCCGGTGGTGAATCCCGGCAACCCGAACTTCAACATGTGCACGACCGCGGGGCGCTCGCCGATGCCGCTCACGACCCGTGCGCTCGGCACACGCGCGAGAAGCGCCTCGAGGTAGGCGTCGCGTTCGGGCGCAGGGCGCACGACCGCGTACTTCACCGCAACGGCGGTTCCGTCCTCGATGAGGCGAGCGACGACGTCGAGGCCGGCCTCGAGGTCGGGACCGAGGTTGTGCTCGTCCTTGAGGTACAGCATCAGCGGGACGCCGCTGCGCTGCACGATCTCGCGCCAGCCGCGCTCGAGGCCGGCGGCATCGCGCGGGTCGCCGCACGGCAGCGCCATCGCGCACGGAAAGGCGTGCCGCCGGAGGAGTGCGGCCTGATCCACCGCACGCCCAAACGAGGGACCCACGCTCGGGATGGGCCACAACGGGTCGGGCAATGCCGCCATCCACGCGAGCAGGGCTTCGTACTCGTCCAGCGTGACGTGGTACAGGAATGCGTTGCCGCCAAAGATCAGCGCGCGCAGCCCGCCTCGCGCGAGGTGATCCACCAGCGCCTGCGCCGCGTCGAAGTCCAGCGATCGCCTCGTGTCCTGCCGGCGAGGCAGAGGAGGGACGGGCATGACATCGGCGAGGTTGGCAGGTGTGACGGGCGTGTTCTTCATGTGCAAATGCTCGGGCTACGGGCTACCGACTATGGTTACCGGGCTGCAAGAACTGTTTCAAGGCCCGTAGCCCGAAGCCCGTAGCCTGTAGCCCCTCAGAAACTCACAACTCGTCAGTGCTTCACCGGCTCCGCCGTCCTCAAATATGCGGTGAGGTCGATCACCTCGGGCTCGGTGAGCGAATCGAACAGGCCGGGCGGCATCATCGACACGGGCGTGACCTCGCGCGACTGGATGTCCTTCTTGTCGATGACCGCCGCATCGCGCCCCACGACTCGAAGCGTCAGGCGACGGTCGGTTTCGGACTCGACCGTGCCCGAGTACGTGCGGCCATCCCGCAGTGTGATCACGACCATCTTGTAGGCTTCCTGAATCTCGCTGTTCGGATCCAGGACGTTGGTGAGCAGGTAATCGAGGTTGGTCCGGTTCGAGCCGGTGAGGTCGGGCCCGATCGACCCGCCTTCGCCATACATCTTGTGACAGGCGCCGCAGGTCTTCTGAAAGACGGTGCGCCCGTTCCGCAGGTTGGCGCCGCGAAGCGCCTCCTCATCGAGCAGCCGGCGATAGCGGGCGCGCGCGCGCTCCTCGGTGGCGCTCATTTCGACCGGGCCCCACACCTTCAGGAACCTGGTTCCCACGACCCGCAACAGCTGCCGGGACGTGTAGGGCGGGATGTCGCGTCTCGGAACGATTTCCTTGGCGAGCGCGTCGGTGAGCAGCCGCCCATACCGCGTACGCGACGCCAGCGTCTGCACCGCCTCGGCCTGTTCGGCACGGGTGAACGATTGATAGCGATCGATCAGCAGCGTGCCGAGGGCAGCATCGTCGTAGGCCGCGATCGCCCGGATGGCATCGATCCGGAGCGCGCCGTCGTCGACCATTGACGGAAGCGCCTCGACGAGCTCGGGCCGCCGCTGGCTGGCGAGCGTCAGAAGCGCACGCCGCCGCTCGTCGAGTGGCGCGGCCTTCTTGTGCAGGGTCTCGAGGTTCCGCCGGGCGGTGTCCGAATCGCCGAAGAGCTGGGATATTTCGAGGGCCAGCGCTGCGCCCTCCGGTCCCGATCGCGTCAGCCGCGCCCGAAGCGGCACCCAGTTCGAGGGCGCAGACAGCTCGACGCGGCCCTCGAGGCCGTCGCGCATGCCTTCGAGCATGCTGATGGCCGTCTTCGGCGCCGCCCCAATCGCATCCACGACACCCTCGACCGCCGGCGGGGCCTCGCTCTCGACCAGCCGCCGCGCAATGGATCGAGCGAGGCGAGGAATCCCGGTGCGGCCGGCGAGCTCGAGCGCGAGCGCGGGATTGCCGGTGACCAGCGGCTCGACGCCGAGCCAGACCATCGTCGGCAGGTTCTGATCGTCGGCGTCCTCGGATCGCATCATGAGCTCTCGCGCAACGGACCACCTGACGCTCCGCTCGATGCGCTGGAGCGCCGACGCCAGGTACAGACGCACGACCGCGGACCGGTCGTCGCGCGCCATCCGCGCAAACGTTTCGATCGCGCGCGGCGCCGGCGAGCCGGCCTCGCACAGCAGTTGAATGGCCCACGCGCGGACGTGCTCGTCGGGATCGGCCAATGAGTCGATCAGCGCGTCAGGGGTCCAGGCGCCGGTGACGTGCAGCGTCCACATCGCCCGCAGCCGCCAGTCGGGGTTGGCCTGCGTGGCAAACAGACGGCGCAGCCGGTCGAGCGCCTCGGGTGCGATCGGCCCTTTCGTCGCGCGATGCTGCAGGATGGTGCGCGCCCGGCGCGCGTGCCAGTCGCTGCGGCTGGTCTGCAGCTCGGCGAGCTGCACGTCGGTCATCTTGCGCAGGTCGGAGTAGCGGTCCGGCCACTCGTCGGCGAGCGACGCAACCGGTGCGATCCGGTAGATCCGTCCCGTCTCCTGGTGCAGCACGTCCTGCCCGCAGATGTCGCCATCGTGCCAGTCCAGCACGTAGAGCGCGCCGTCGGGACCGATCTCCACGCTGAAGCCAATCCACTGGCCGTTGTTCGACTGAAGGAAGTCGTCGCCGTGACCGGCCGTGAAGCCCGACCCGCGCCGCACCAGCACGTCGGACAGCACGGCGTGCTCGTGGATGTTCGCCATGAAGATGCGGCCCTGCTGCGAGGCCGGAAACGCATCCGATTGATAGACGCGTGCGCCGCCGTGCGCCGATCTGTGGCGATGATCGGCGATGGTCTTGATGTCGTCGTAGACGTACGGGTTGTAGTGCTGGCCGCCCTGGCGCTGGTAGATGCCGCCGAGCGTGACATGCCAGAGATGCGGGATCACGCAGGCGCTGATGAGCAGCTGTCCCTTGGCGTCGTAGTCGATGCCCCACGGATTGCTGAAGCCGTGCGCGACGACCTCGAACACATCGCGCGTCGGGTGATAGCGCCAGACGCCGCCGTTGATGGCGACGCCCTCGCCCGACAGGATGTCGGTGGGGAACGGCTCCTTGTGCTTGTAGATGCGTCCGGCGCCCGAAGGCTTCCTGACCTTCGACGCGGTCGCGAATCCCTGCAATCCGTAGAGCCATCCGTCGGGTCCCCAATGGAGGCTGTTCAGCGTCTCGTGGCGATCCTCGATGCCCCAGCCGGTCAGCCGGACCTCGATGTCGGCCATGTCGGCCTTGTCGTCGCCGTCACGATCGGGCACGAACAGCAGATTGGGCGGCGCGCCGACGAACACCCCGTCGAAGCCGACCGCCAGCGCCGACGGAAAGACGATGCCTTCCATGAAGACTTTGCGGCTGTCGGCGACGCCGTCCCGATCGGTGTCCTCGAGAATCAGGATGCGGCTGTCGCCGGCGTTCGAGAATCCCTGCACCCGCGACTCGTAGTCGCGGTTCTCGGCCACCCAGAGGCGACCCCGATCGTCCCAGCAGAACGCCATGGGCTGCGTGATCATCGGCTCGGCCGCCCAGGCGTTGACACGGAAGCCCTTCAACACGTCCATCTTCGCCACCGCCTGCTCCGGCGTCAGGAACTCGGCGTCGCGCCCTTCCTGCTGCGCGATGGCCCACAACGCCGCCGTCGAGGACGCCGGCGATCGGTTGCCGCTGAATGTCCCGAACGCATTCGTCATCGCCACATCGTCGAGCGTGCCGGTGTACACGAGGAAGCGGTGCTTGATCACCTCGGTCGCGCCTTGCGCGATGGTCCAGTCGCCGGTGCGGGAGCGCGCGGTTCCGACGCCGAGCTGTCCGTCGACGCGCCAGGTCTGCGGATAGCCCGCATTGTCGGGATGATCGAAGATCGCGATGTGGGCCAGATCGTCGCGGCCTTCGACCTGCATCCCGACGTCGATCCACATCGCCCGCTGCCCTTCGGCCCGCTCGTTGCGCTGGCGCGCGGCGTTGACGACCTCGCCGGAGATTCCCTGGCGCCAGGGCATGCGGAGGAAGAGTCCGCCGTAATCGTATTTGCCGATGGTGACGTCGGTCCTGGCTTCCCCCCGCCAGACGAGGTCGAGGATGAAGCTGCCCTCACTTTCGCGCATCGACCACCGCTGCGTCTCGGTGAGCACGGTTTTGCCCGACACATCGAGCAGGTCGTAGACCGTCTGCCAGTGAACCTGGTCGCCCGAGGCTTGGGTCACGGTCGCCGACAGGCGGCGCCAGTAGTCGCCCTGGCGATTGTGGAAGTAGTCGCGCCCGTTGAGCCGGGTGAATCCCCAGTACAAGCCGGTCTGATGCTTGTGATGCGCCGGGCTGAGCTCGGTGAGCGTGCCCTTGCCGTCGGGGGCCGCGATCGGATGCAGATAAGGGCGTGCGTCGGCCGGCGTGTTCTGGACGACCAAGGGGGCGGTGCTGCCGCTGCGCAACACCGAGATGGTGCCGCCCTGCTGATCCTGCGTGATGGTCAGCCGGGGAGCCGCCGGCGGAGACGGTGGCTTGCTGCGCTCGGTGGATCGCGTCGATCCGCACGCGGTGCCGAGCATCAACAGCCCCACGAGGGCTGCTCGCGCAAGGGACGTCCTGGGCTTCGGCATGATGACGTTTCGGCAAGGCTACGGCAGGAGATTCGCGTCACGCAAACGCGCATTGAACCCCCAACCGGATGGTGACCGCCCATATGTATACTGCGCCGGCCTCGCCCCTGGCGATGAGCAGCACGCGGCTGCTGCAACTGCTGGTCGAGGCCGGCATGCTCGCGGCCGGCGCTGCTCTCGTCGGAGCGATCGTCGCCATCGTCGCGCTGCAGGTTGTTGCCGCCTGCGGTGCCGACTCGCGCACCATGATCGGCGTGCCTGCCGTGTTGCTGGCCGTGGCGATTTGCGCGTGCCTCGTTCCGGCGTACCGCGCGGCACGCGTCGATCCCGCCGAGATCCTCCGAGAGGGTTGAGCGGCGCCGCGGCCGTCAACGCTTCCTGGCCGGCGCCGTGCGGCCGGTCGACCCGCTGCGGGCCCTTCTGCGGGCGGCGCTCTTCGCCTGACGCGACAGGGCCGTGTGCGAGGCGGCGGCCCGGCTCTCACCCTTCAATTTCTCCAAGGCGGCACGCGCCCGCGCGGGCGACTTGCGCGTTCGGCCGCGGCTCGATGAACGGCGCGCGCTCGCGGCATCGCGCTTCGTGCGCTCGCTGGCCGTTTCGGGCGGCGGCGGCAGATTCACGCCGGCGCGGCGCGCCTTGGACAGGCCGATCGCGATGGCCTGCTTGGCCGATCGTGCGCCGTGCTTTCCTTCGCGGATGTGCTCGATCTCTTCGTGGACGAACTCGCCAGCCTGTGTCGTCGGCGATTTGCCTTCGCGCTTGGCTCGCCGGGCGCGCTCGATGGTCGACTTCTCGGGCATTTGTCACCTCTTCAATCGGAGATGACCGTGCAAGCCGAGTACCCGCATTGCTCAGCGATTGGATAACTGGCCTGGCACGTGCATGGGCCTCGACGCGAAAGCTCACCTATCTCACAGGAGCAACATCCTCATGCAGGCCAGAACCACCGACGAAGCGAAGGACACCTTGCGGCTGACGCGCGAGCAGCTCGCCGCCAAGCTGAACGAAGATCTGGCGCGCGAGTACCAGGCCATCATCGCCTACGTCGTCTATTCGCAGACGATCAAGGGCGCGGCCTACATGAACATCGCCATGGAGCTCGAGAAGCATGCGTCGGAAGAGCTGCAGCATGCCCTGACGATTGCCAAGCAGATCGACTACCTGGGAGCGGTGCCGACCGGGGAAGCGCTCCCCATCAAGCAATCGGAGGATCCGACGACGATGCTCCGCGCCGACCTCGACAACGAGAACGAGACGGTTCGCAACTACCGGGAGCGCGTCAGGCAATGCGAGGCCATCGGTGAGTTCGCCATCGCGGAGGAGATCCGCGAGATCATCCGGCAGGAGCAGGAACACCAGATCGACCTGGCCACCGCGCTCGGTGAGGACGTTCCCGACGTCTCCAGGTTGTAAGTTCTCACCAGGAGGGCGGGGCTTCCGCCATCGCTGCGCTTGGGCGAGACTCGCCGGAGCCTTGGCGGATGCGGTCGGCCCCGCCGCTCGCAGTACGAAAACCACACCACCACGACGCGTGAGCCGACGCGGAGCCCTGCGCGCGTCAGCCAGACTTTCGTCGGTGAGATCGCAGGTGGGGCGCCAGCTGGTGGTGCAGGCGATCTCTCAGGCTCCGGGCGTTCTCCGTCGCCACCGCCATCGGATCGTTGTTGAAGTATGCGAACACGTCGCGGCCGCCGCGCCACTCGTCGGCCAGCACGTCGGCCCATCGATCGAGAGCGTCGGAGCCGTAGCTGCCGTGATAGCGCCCGCTCGTGCCATGGAAGCGTACGTAGACGAACGGCCCGACTCGCGGCGCTTCGATGGCCGATCCTGCTTTGTCGTGGAGGCACAAGGCGACACCCTGACGCTCGAGCAGCTGAAACGTCTCGGGAACGTACCACGATGGATGCCGCAGCTCGATGACGTGGGCGAGGAGAAGTGGCGAGCGGCGCGGCCCGGCAACGGCGAGCTCGCGCGGCAGCTGGCCGAGAAACGTCTCGAGTCGTGGCAAGTCGACGTGGAAGTTCGATGGCAGCTGGTACAGCACCGGGCCGAGCCGCGAGCCCAGGGCCGCGGCGCGTGAGAACAGTCGCTCGAGCGGTTCGTCGGCGTCGCGAAGCCGCTTCATGTGCGTCAGGAAGCGGCTCGCCTTCACGGCAACGAGAAACGATGCGGGGGTCTGTTCACGCCACGACGCGAAGGTCGAGGCCTCGGGCAGCCGATAGAAGGTGTTGTTGACCTCGACCGTGTCGAAGACCCTGGAATAGTAGTCGAGCCATCGGCTCGTCGGGAGCTCGGGTGGATAGAAGCGGCCTCTCCACGATGCGTAGTTCCACCCCGAGCACCCGACACGCAGTTGCGGGAGCGACGTCACCACGGTCTCTCCCGCTGTCCCGCCTCACCCCGCGGATCGAATCTCCTGCCGGGGCACGACGCGTCACGACCGGCTCGCCCGTCGGTTCCGGCCATTGCCCGTTGGTCCGCACCGGCTCGGAGACCTCCCGGACGACTTCGGCGGTCCGCCCGACCGACGTGAATTGAGCGATGTCGGCTTGCGACACGATGCCGCAGATGGCTCCGTTGGCATCGACGACAGGCATGCGTCGAATCTGACGGCTTCCCATGATCTCGCAGCACTCGTCGAGGCTCGATCCTGCCGCCACGCTGACGACCGGATGGGACATGCAGGCTTCGGCAGTGAGCTCGACAGGGTTCTGTCCGTGCGCGACGAGCCGACAGACGATATCCCGGTCGGTGACCACACCGACCAGCGTGCGCTCGTCAGCGTTCTGGACGATCGGTATCTCGCCGCAGTCGTGCTCCAGCATCATCAGCGAGACCTCGCGCAGGCCCGTCTCGGGAGTGCAGCACACCGGTTCAGGGGTCATCACATCGTCGACAGTCATCGTTTCCCTCCAAATCTTCCATGCACCCAGCAAGACCTGAGCGGCGTCCGAAGCTGTGGTTGCAAGGCAGGGACCAGCGCAGCGTGCCAGGCCAGCGGGCGAACTCTTGAAGGGCGAGTGATTGACCTGAACAGCCTGGTCGCTTGTGTCGACTCTTCGTCAGCCGAGTATGGCGAGCATACTCATGCGCGACCCGTTACGAAAGCCCAGCCGACTCGTCGGGCATTCGGAGCGGAAGGTCGATGAAGATGGCGGTGCCCTCACCGACCCGCGATTCACAGCGGATGGCGCCGTCGAGGGCGTCGACGCACTCGGCGACGATGGCAAGGCCGAGTCCGCTGCCGTCGTTGCCGAGCACTTCATCGAGCTCGCCGTGCGCACGGTAGTGCCGTTGAAAGATGCGTGACTGTGCCTCGGAAGGAATGCCGAGGCCGTTGTCGCGGACGAGGAGCGTGCACGCGTTCTCGCTCGTGCCCGCGAGCGTGAGCTCGACGAAGCGCTCGGGTTTGGCCGGATCGGAATACTTGAGCGCGTTCGAGACCAGGTTGACGAGCACCAGCTCGAGACGGGCCGGATCGATGACGAGGGTGGGCAGATGCGCGTCGATGCGGATGGACACGCCGCGCGCGTCGGCCATGTCCCCGAGCTGGCGCGCCACGTCCTCGGCGAGCGCCCGGACTTCAATCACCTGCTCACTCGGCGTCGTGTCATCGACGTCGAGCTTCGCGACCTGCTGCAGCGTCGCGATGAGCTGCCGGAGCCGAGAGGCGTTCGCCTCGACGATGTCGACGAGGCGAGCCAGGCGCGCGTCGGGCGGCGTCGCCTTCTTCAGCAGATCGGCCGCGAATACCAGCGTGCCGATCGGCGAGCGCAACTCGTGGCTCGCGATGGTCGTGAAGCGGCGGAGCTGATCGGTCTGGGTTTCGATGGTCTCCACATACGCGGCGACGAACGTGTCGACCGTGGTCCGCATCAACGTCCGCACCGCGCGCGTCAGTCGGCCCATCAGGTCGAGACACTCGCCCGGCGACGGGTGCAGCTCGAGGCGCAGGGTCTCGGCGGCGACGAACGTTTCCAGCGTTTCGCCGAGGAGCTCGTATTCGCGCAGCACCTGGTGGACCGACGCCTTCTGTGAATGGCGAAGCAGGCCGAGCTCCCGCGCCTTGTCGATGACCGCGGTGCTCGCGGCAATCGCTTCGGCCTCCGGCGTGCGCACATAGCGCGCGATGCTGTCGATGAGCGCGGGAATGTGGTCGAGGAGCGTCGCGGACGGGAAGACCTCGTTGCTCGAAACCGGAAGCAGTGCCTTCAGTCCCTCGAGCCACGCGCTGGCGAGCTCGAGCCGGTTCGTCTCGACACGATCGGCGATGATGCGGGCATACGTGCCCGTCGAGGTAGCTGACATTCGGCTATCCATCGGAACACGCATCATACTCAGCCGAACTCGTCGACTTCAATGCGACAAAAACGCACGAGCTGTTTCGCACCTTCGAGCGGCAGAACCGGCTGGCTCGTGCTTTGCAACTGACCACGGGATTGTCGGTTCCGGCTGACGCGACCGTTCGTCTCGACCTGAGATGGGCGGCTCGCTCACCGGCTGGGAGAACGTAACGACCGCGTACGCAGCGAGGTTGAACGCTGTGCCGGTGGTCGCGATGAACGCTCTAGTTCAATCAAGGGGGCACGGCTGCCGCCGCTTGCCAGGGGACTGACCGCGATGCGCATAGCCCAGGTTGCACCGCTCTATGAAAGTGTTCCGCCGAAGCTCTACGGAGGCACTGAGCGGGTCGTCTCGTACCTCACCGAGGAGCTCGTCTCGCAAGGCCACGACGTCACGCTGTTTGCGAGTGGCGATTCCACGACCGATGCGAACCTCGTCTCGTGCAGCCCCAAATCGCTGCGGCTCGCCGAGGGCTGCATCGACCAAGTCGCGCACCACGTCGTGATGCTCGATGAAGTCGCGCGGCGCGACGGCGAGTTCGACATCGTGCACTACCACATCGACTACCTGCACTTCCCGATGTCCCGATAGCGCCGCGTACACGCAGGGTGACGACGCTTCACGGGCGGCTCGACATTCCGGACCTCGTCCCTCTCTATGCGGCGTTTCCCAACGAGCCCGTGATCTCCATCTCCGACAGTCAGCGCCTGCCGATGCCGATCGCCAACTGGACCGGGACGGTGTATCACGGCCTGCCACCCAATCTGTTCACCATCGGCCGCGGTGAGGGCGGCTATCTGGCGTTTCTCGGCCGCGTGTCACCCGAAAAGCGGGTCGATCGGGCGATCGCGATCGCCCGTGCAGCCGGCATGCCGCTCAAGATTGCGGCGAAGATCGACAAGGCCGACCGCGAGTACTATGAGCGCGACATCGCGCATCTGTTCGATCAGCCGGCGGTCGAGTATGTTGGCGAGCTCGGCGAGGCCGACAAGCCCGCGTTTCTCGGGAAAGCGGCGGCCCTTCTCTTTCCCATCGACTGGGAGGAACCGTTCGGACTGGTCTTGATCGAGGCGATGGCGTGCGGCACGCCGGTCGTTGCGTTCCGGCGAGGTTCGGTGCCCGAGATCATCGAACATGGTGTGACCGGGTTCATCGTCGACACGGTCGACGAAGCCATCGACGCCGTCCGTCGGATTCCGGCGTTCGATCGCGCAGGTGCCCGGGCCGAGTTCGAGCGACGCTTCACCGCCCGTCGGATGGCGCGGGATTACCTGGCTGTCTACCGCGCGGTCCTGGCCGGCGAGTCGAGCGCGCAGCCGTCCGACGTTCCGGCGTACTGATCGACGGGTCGCGGTCGACCAGGCGCGAGATTCCCACTCAGGCGAGGATCTGCTGTGGAAACCGAGCTCCAGCAAGAGTTCGCCATCGTCGCGAGCGCGCGGCTCGACCTGCCGGGCCGCGTCCTCAAGGAGGGCGACACGTTCCTCCTGTTCGACCGCGACGGCGGCGTCAACAGCAACCGCGCGGGCGATCAGGGGCTGTATCGGTCCGATACGCGACTCGTCTCGCGCTGGACGCTGCGGCTGGCGGGGGAGCGGCCATTGCTGCTCGGATCGGAAATCGCGCGCTCGAACCAGAGCTGCACGATCGATCTCACCAACGCCGATCACGTCGTCGACGGCCGCATCGTGTTTCCGCGCGGCAGCCTGCACTTGAGGCGAACGCGCTTCATCGTCGCCGGCGTGGTCCACGAGCGGCTGGTGGCGACGAACTACCTCGACGAGGCGGTCGAGACGAGCATCTCGATGTTGATCGAGAGCGACTTCGTCGACATCTTCGAAGTGCGCGGCATGCGCCGCGAGCGTCGCGGCGCGCAGTCCACGCGGGCGCTGGCGCCAGGCGCGTTGGTGCACGAGTACGTCGGGCTCGACGGACTGCCGCGCGGCGTCTGCGTGCAGACGGAGCCGCCGGCAGACGTGTCGGGCCCGATTCTGCGCTGGCGTTGCACGCTGGCCCCCGGCGACGCGACGACGTTCACCATGACGATTGCGTGCGACGTGCCGGGTGTGCCCGAGGCGCAGCCGCTCCCGCACGACGACGCGCTCAGGCGCTCGCAGACGCCCGGTCCGATGACCGAGGGTGCGCGGGTCGAGTCCTCGCATGCGCCGCTCAACCAGTGGATCATGCGATCGGCCGCTGACATCGACATGCTCCTGGGCCCGACGCCAGAGGGCCGGTATCCCTACGCCGGCGTCCCCTGGTACAGCACCGTGTTCGGACGCGACGGTCTGCTCACCGCGCTGCAACTGCTGTGGGCGCAGCCCGACGTGGCGCGCGGCGTGCTGCTCCATCTCGCCGCGACGCAGGCGACTCAAGTCGACGATGCGAACGACGCGCAGCCCGGGAAGATCCTGCACGAGGAACGTGGCGGCGAAATGGCGCGGCTCGGCGAGGTGCCGTTCCATCGCTACTACGGAACCGTCGATGCCACACCGCTCTTCGTGTTGCTCGCCGCGCGCTACTACCGCCGGACCGGTGACGAGGGCTTCGTCCGGGAGCTGTGGCCCAACGTGCTCGCGGCGCTCCATTGGATCGAGCGTTACGGCGACCAGGACGGCGACGGGCTGGTCGAGTACATGCGCCGATCGCCGGTCGGCCTTCAGCAGCAGGGCTGGAAGGACTCACACGATTCGATTCGCCATGCCGACGGCTCGCTGGCGCCCCCCCCGATTGCGCTCAGCGAGGTACAGGGGTACGTCCATGCCGCGTGGAAAGGCGCGGCCGACCTGGCCCGTGTGCTCTCGAGCGATACCGAGGCCGCACGCTACGAGGCCCAGGCGGCGACGGTCGCCGCGGCCTTCGAGGAACGCTTCTGGTGCGAAGATCTGGGTACCTACGCGCTCGCCCTCGACGGCAACAAGCGGCCCTGCATGGTGCGCACGTCGAACGCCGGGCACTGCCTCTTCACAGGGATCGCTCGTGAGGACCGCGGTCGCCGCACCGCCGAGACGCTGATGGCCGCGGACTCGTTCTCGGGCTGGGGCATCAGAACCGTGTCGGCGCTCGAGACCTTCTACAACCCGATGTCGTACCACAACGGCTCGGTGTGGCCGCACGACTCGGCCATCGTCGCCGCGGGATTCGCGCGTTACCGGCGAACCGATCTGGCGCTGCTCGTCATGGAGGGGCTCTTCGACGCGACGACCTATCTCGAGCTGCAGCGGCTGCCGGAGCTGTTCTGCGGGTTCGAGCAGAAGTCGGGCGTGGGTCCAACCTCCTATCCGGTGGCCTGCTCGCCGCAAGCATGGGCGGCTGGCACGTCGTACCTCCTGCTGCAGGCGGCGCTCGGCCTCGACATCGATGCGCCGCGGCGCACCGTCTACTTCATCAATCCGCGCCTGCCCGAGAGGATTCTGCACCTGCACATCGGCAACCTCCGGGTCGCGGGTGGCGAGGTCTCGCTCGCGTGCTCGCGCCACGCGCACGACGTCGACATCTCGGTCATGCACCGGAGCGGCGACTTGCGAGTGGTCGTCGTCAAGTGACGAGGAATCAAAGGATCAGAAGGGAATCATCGAAAAACTACCAACCCTCCTTTGATTCGATTCCTGATCCTCTTGATTCCCTTGGTTCCGTGATCCCTCCTCCGTTGATTTCCGTGATCCCCTTCCGTTGATTCCATGCTCACTGAGGCGGCTTCGTTTCGAGCTCCTGTTTCGTGACGTCAGGGCGCGGGTCGGGCACCGTGGCGGACCGGCTCGACGCGGCGTTGCGCAGACGCGTGAACTCCGCGAGGGCCTTTTCCTGTTCGGCAGTCCGCCCGAGCGTCCGGTATGCGAGCGAGAGCTGGTAGTAGGCGACTTCGTTGGCAGGGTTCTGGGCGATCGCAGCCTGAAGCTTGGGCAGCGCCTGTGCAGCTTGGCCCAGCGCGATGAAGGTCCTGCCCAGCCCGACGAGCGCATCCTCGAACTCCGGATCGTGGGTCAGTGCGCGCTCGAAGAATTGGCGTGCCGTGTCGAAGTCGGCAGCCTTCCGTGCGAGCTCCGCAATCTCATAGGCCGCGTTGGCGTTGGTCGGGTCGATTCCGAGCTCCGCCTCGAAGGCCTTGCGAGCCGCGTCGACGCCGCTCGTGCCCGCCCGCTCGGCCTTCGATTGTTCGAGCAGCGCCCGGCCGATGCGGAAGTGGATGCCGGGGCGCCGCGGCGCGAGCGCGAGCACCTGCTGGTATTCCTTGATCGCCGCCTCGTACAGCCCCTGGCTTTCGTTGGCTTCGCCGGCGGCCTGGTGCATCCACACGGAGTCGGGTGCCACCTTCTGCAGCCGCATCGTCTGCAGATACGCGAAGTTCGCGAACAGCCGGCCCGCGTGATACAGCACCTCGGGGTCGTCGGGATGGAGCTTCGAGAGCGTCAACGCCACGTCGACGGCCTCCGCATGGCGCCCCAGGCCGGTATAGGCGCGCTGCAGGTGGAGGCCCGCCATGCGCTTGAGGACCCGATCGGCGGACTGCTTGAATCCCTTTTCGAGGCCCGGCAGCGCCTCGTCGTAGCTGCCAAGCTCGGAGAGCGACATGGCGAGCAGCGTATCGATGTTCGGCAGCCCGGGCTTGAGCTTGATGGCCTCGCGCAACGACGGAACCGCATCGCTGAACTTTCCCTGCTGGAAATAGATCAACCCGAGTCGCGCGTGCACCTCGGCGGTGGTGGGACTCAGACGACGCAGCGTCTCGTACGCCTTTTCGGCCTCCGCGTAGCGTCCGGCGGCGAGGGCGCGTTCGCCCTCGTCGGCCTGTTGCTTGAGGACTGAAGGATCGGGCTGCTGAGCGGCCGCCTCGAACGGAAGGCCCAACAGCACCACGGCCGAGACCGTCCAGAACGCCCGCGCCACGTCGATCAGCATCGCTTCGCTCCGTCGGATGCCGATCCTATCGTGACTGGAGTTGCGGGCGGGGCTGAAGCCCCGCCCCTACCGGTGTCCGAGACATGCCGCCAACACCGGTAGGGCGGAGCTTCAGCTCCGCCGCACGGGCTCCGAGCTCACGCTCAGAATATGAACTTGATCCCCAATTGATTGATCCGTGCGGCCCGCGTCGATGTCACGACCCCGAAGTTGGCGTTGGCGATATTCGTCGAGACGCCCGAGAACTGCGTGTGGTTGAACGCATTGAACGATTCGAGCCGGAACTGGAGGCGCATCCGTCCACCGAGCTCGAAATTCTTGAACAGGGCGAGATCCAGGTTGTTCACGCCGGGACCGCGCTCGGTGTTGCGTCCGAGATTGCCGAGCTCGCCAGCAGCCGGCTGCGCGAAGGCCGCCGTGTTGAACCACCGCGTCACGGACTGATCGCTCGAACCAGGGTCGCCAACCAGATTGGCGCGATTTGTCCCCTGCGTGTCGTTCAATCCGCCGAGGTCGGCCCCCGTGATCGTGATCGGGAAGCCGTGCTGCCAGGTGTAGATGCCGTTCATCTGCCACCCGCCGACGAGGGCGTTCTTCAGTCCGGTCGCATCGCCGGCGTATTTCTCGCCGTTGCCAAATGGCAGGTTGTAGACGAAGCTGCCGACCAACCGGTGATCCACGTCGTAGTCCGACAGGCCGTAGTCGCGTTCGGGATCGTGGTTGTCGAGGAACCCCTGCCAGCCGTTGAACCCGCTCGAGCCGATGCCCGCCGCGGCCGACTTCGAGTCGGTACTCTTCGCCCATGTATAGGCGAAGGTCAGGAGCGCCCCGCGCCCGCGGTGTTCCAGCTTCGTGTTGAAGGCGTTGTAATTGGAACGCCCGCTCCAGTTGCTGTCGATGTAGACGATGAAGTTCGGGAACGGCTTGCGCGCCGCCACCGACGAAGGGTTGGCTGGATCGTACGGGAACGCCTGGGCGATGTTCTGGCGCATCAGCAGGTTCTCCCCGTGCGTCCCGATGTAGTTCAGCTCCATCGTCGTGTTCGCGAAGATCTCCCGCTGGACGCCGAGCGACCACTGCTGCACGTAGGGGTTTTTCGGTTCTGGAGATTGGCTCACCGCGAGGAATGTGTTCGCCGCCGGTGTCGCCACGCCAGGAGCCGCAAAGCTCGGGAAGAGCGGGTCCGTCGTCTGGAGCGGCGTCGGCTGGCCGATTGACTGGATGTAATTGCCGCGGCTGACGTACGGATACACGTCGGCGGCGCCGTCGATCTCGCGGCCCTCGGCGGAATCGAAGAACACGCCGTAGCCGCCGCGAACGACCGTTCCCTCACCCAGTCCGCGCCACGCGAACCCGAACCGCGGCGCGAACACCTTGTATTGATCGGGGTTCTCCGGGCTGCGCCGGCCCGCGTACTGGTAATACGCCCCGTCCGTGATGCCGCCGTCGACGAGCGTCTGGTCGGCGACAAGCAGCCCGCCGGGTCCGTAGTCGAGGTTCCGCCACGCCATGCGGTCCCGGCGTCTCGTACGGGACGTTCCGGTAGTCCCAGCGCAGGCCCATGTTCACCGTCAGCGTGGAGCTGACTCGCCAGTCGTCCTGGAAGTACGGCGCGAAGTACTTGAAGTTGAACTCCCGCGGGTTGCCGGCCGCCCCAGGCACGCTGAACGCGGCCGGCTGGAAGATGCCGACCGCCGAGTAATACCCGAGCAGCATGTCGGCGACGCGGTCGCCCGTAAAGCCGACGTTGAACGAGTAGTTGCCGAGGAAGCCCGTGGCGAGGTCGCGCTGCAGCCACCACCGCCGATAGTTGAACCCGAAGTTGAACGAG
Organism: Vicinamibacterales bacterium; assembly: GCA_963840865.1. Taxonomy (GTDB): domain Bacteria; phylum Acidobacteriota; class Vicinamibacteria; order Vicinamibacterales; family Vicinamibacteraceae; genus CAWJAP01. Next base: position 664,495 of record CAWJAP010000028.1, on the reverse strand, counting down.
TGGCTCCCCGAGATCCAGGTGGTCGTGTTGCTCAGATCCCACATCGGCTGGTTGCTCGCCGAATACGCGTTGACCGCGCCGCCGGTTCCCGCATACCCGGTCATGGCGATACTAGGGCACTCCCGCTGGAAGTCCGGGATGTCGGTGAACGTGCCGGTCGCGTTCAGGAAGTCCACGTCCGCCTGCGGGCAGGGGATACCGTACTGATCCGCCCGCGCGTCGACGCGACCGATCCGGAACTGGTTCACCAGGTTCGCGCGGACCGGCCAGGTGTGCGACACCTGCCAGTTCGTCGTTTCCTGATCGAACACGCCGGTTGCCTGCGTCGATCATCTGACCCGCGGTCGTGTTCTCGTAGATCGTCTTCGTGAAGCGCACGAAGACGCGTCCGAGCGTGGAGAGGTCCTGATCGCCCCGGAGCGTGAACTGATCCTGCTCCTGCGGGAACGTTCGGACCGCTACGTAGTTTCCCTGCGCCGTCGTGTTGTTCGGCGTGGGAAACCAGTTGTTCCTGAGCGCGAGTTGGGCGAGCCGTGAGAACCGGGAGGTCGGAATGGTGTTGTTGGGGAACGGTTGACCGGTCAGAGGGTCGAGGATCGTCGTCGTTGAACCGCCCCGCGAGCTGATCGGGCGTCGGAACCGTGTAGAAGTTGGTAGCGCCCCGGTCGATTCGCGTGCCTTCGTAGTTGGCGAGGAAGAACGTCCGGTTGCGACCGTTGTACATCGGCAGCAGGACCGGCCCGCCGACCACGAATCCGAACTGTTTCTGATCCAGCTTGGGCGCCGGATTGTTCTTGTTGTCGAAGTAGTTCCGGGCGTCCCAGGCCTCGTTCCGGAAGAAGCCGAATGCCGTGCCGCGGAACTGGTTCGTGCCGGTCTTGCTGACGATGTTGATCTGGTTCGAGCTGAACCCGTACTCCGCGGAGTAGGTCGTCGTCTGCTCCTTGAACTCCTGGATGGCGTCGACCGACAGGATCGCCGCCGGCGTGCCGAGGGAAGTGTCGATGTTGGCCGTGCCGTCGATCATGAAGTTGTTCGACGTCGGCCGCGCGCCCATGATGCTGATGGCATTGCCGGCGCCCTGCCGCATGCCACCCTGCTCGCCGGTGGTTTCGACAGCCCCGGCGCCCAGAAACAGCAACTGGAGGAAGTTGCGGCCGTTGAGCGGCAGCTCGGTCACCTGTTTCTCGGTGATCGTGTGTCCGACCGTGGCGCTCCCCGTATCGAGTGCAATCGCCGCGGATCTCACTTCGACCGTTTCGGAGAGCGCGCCCGCCTCCAGCTGCATGTCGACGCGTTGGATCTGGTCGACCGTGAGCGGGACCTCGGACGTGAGCGCCATCTTGAAGCCCGATTGTTCCGCGGTGACCACGTAGTTACCCACCGGCAGCAGGGGCACGACGTAGTCACCAGTCGCAGTCGTTTTCGTCTCGCGGGTGAGGCCGTTCTGCTGGTTGGTCACGACGACCTTCACGCCGCTCATGACCCCGCCGCTCGTGTCGCGGACCGTCCCCGTGATCTGGCCCGTGGCAGTCTGCGCCCATGTAGAGCTGGCTATCAAAAGCAGAGCCAGCATCACCGATCCGCTCAGCGACGCTTTTCTCATGGTTCCGTCTCCCTTGAGATCCGCGACAACGCTCACCGGGCGGTGGACGGCGAGTCATCCGTCGCGCGATTAGCGACGACAACGTTGGAAGAAGCCTTAGTGTAGAGGTATCGGGCTGCGTACGGTCACGTCGGTTGTTGCAAGCCGCGCATGTCTGTCACGAGCCGGACCGTGCACCGTACAAGGCGGCTGGGGCTCGCCGATGTTCAGCACTGTTCGGCCGTCGAACGAAGCGTGACGATACCGCGATGACCCACGATCGAAGATCCGAGAGATCCGAAGATCGAAACGGAATACCGAAGACGGAAGAACCGATTCGCCCAACTGCTGCGCTCGCGCGCAACGGCAGACGATCTTACTCCCGCCGCAGCGCGCGGAGCGGATCGATGCGTGCCGCGGCGAGCGCCGGCGCAAGATTCGCGGCGCACGTCACGACCGCGAGCAGCGCGGCGGCAACGCCGTAGGCCACGGGATCGAACGGGCTCACGCCGTACAGAAGCGACGCCAGCACGCGACCCGTGGCGAACGAGACGAGCGTGCCGAGAACAAGGCCGACGAGGGCGAGCCGGCCTCCCTGCGCGAGCACCAGCCCCAGCACCTGCCCGCGTGCCGCGCCGAGGGCCATGCGGATGCCGACCTCGCGCGTCCGAAGACTCACGGAATAGGCGATGACGCCGTACAGGCCGACCGCCGCCAACAACAGGGCGAGCGCGCCGAAGCCTCCGAGCAGGCCGGCGCCGATGCGCGTTGGCGCCATGGTCGTGGCGACGATCTCGGACGCTGCCGCATCTTCGGTGAAAACGATGTTGGGCTCGAGCTTCCACAAGGCCTGCCGCAACATCGGGAGTGCGGACGCCGAGGCGAGCGTGCTGCGCACGACCAGCCCGATATCGCGCGATCGCCGGGCGGGCACGTGCAGGTACGGCCGTGGCGCTTCGGCCACCGATCGCACCGCGTGATCTCGGGCCACGCCGACGATCTCGTGCGCCGGCTGATCGAACTCGCCCAGATGGATCTGGCGACCGAGCGCGGAGCCGTCAGGCCAATACCGCGTCGCCATCGTTTCATTGACGATGACCACGCGGCGCTGCTGGTCGATGTCGTCGGCGGTGAACGCGCGGCCGGCGACGAGCGGGACGCCCACGACCCGGAAGTAGTCGGCGCCGATTGATACCGAATCGATGGGCGTGGCATCGTCGGCAGGTCCATGCCGTCCCGGCACCTTGACGCCGTCCATGTTGATGTCCGCCGCGAGCGGAAGTCTCGAGGCCTGCGACACCGCGGTCACGGCGGGCAGCGCGCGCAGCGCGTCCACGGCACGCTTCTGGAAGCTGGTCGCGCGCTCGAGGTCGTAGCCGTTCATCTGCAGGTTGAACGACAGCGAGGCGATCGGCGCCGGGTCGTATCCGATGTCGGCGGCCCGGGCGACGAGGAGCCCCCGCGCGAGCAGGGCGCCGGCGACGAGCAGGACGAGCGACAGCGCCAGTTGGCCGACGACCAGGACATCGCGCAGCGAGACGCGTCGATGGGGGCCGCCCGAGTCGCCGGCCGGCGACTCCTTGAGCGCCGTGACGAGATCGAGCTTGGATGCGGACCAGGCCGGGACGAGGCCGAAGAGCAGGGCCGTCACCAGCGAGACCGTGATCGCGAAGATCAGCACGGTCGTGTCGAGCGACACGTTGAAGTCGATCGGCATCGGGAACACGTTCGTGCCGAAGCCCGAGATGGCGTATCCCGCCCAGACGGCGATCAGCGTGCCGATCGCTCCGCCCGCGCCGGCGAGCACGAGGCCTTCGGTCAAAAGCTGACGGATGACGCGGCCGCGGCCGGCGCCAATCGCCGTGCGAATCGCCAGCTCCCGCCGGCGCGCGGTGCTCCGGGCCAGCAGCATGTTGGCGACGTTGGCGCACGCAATCATCAGAACGAGCGATACCGCGGTCAGCAGCACCGCACTCGCCGCCCGCACGTACCCGTCGAGCATCGGATGGAAGCGAATGCCGGCGGCGGCGACGACGTCGGGACGGACGTTCTTGTGCGTGACCGGATGTTCCGCGTGCAGGCGTCGGAAGAGCACCTCGATCTGACTCCGGGCCTGCTCGATGGTCCGCCCTTCGGCCAGGCGCCCTTTGACGAACAGCCACCGCGTTCCACGCCGATCGAGCCGGGTCTCGCCCGGGTCGTTGTCCGCGGTCCACTGCACGCCCGAGAACTCGAAGTGCTCGACCATCGTGACGGGGACCCAGAAGTCCGTGGGAACCCCGGGAATCGTGCCGCGGAAGGCGCGTGGCGCGACGCCGACGATCGCGTACCTGCGTCCGCTCAGCTCCAGTGTCTCTCCGATGATGTTGGGCCGCCCGCCGAACTGACGCTGCCACAAGCCGTGGCTCAACACCGCGACGGGCGAGGAGCCCGGCGACTGCGCCTCGTCGGCCCTGAAGCCCCGGCCGAGCGGCGGGTTGATGCCAAGGACCTCGAAGTAGTTGGCACTCACCGTCTCTCCGGTGACGAGCCTCGGACGGTCGCGCGTGGCGAGAATGGCGCGCACGATACGAGTGGGCCGCCACGCCCACGAACGCGTCGACGCTCTCACGAATCGACCGGTAGTCCGGATACGACGAGGTGAGCTGCGGGTAGTCCGTGAAGCCCGAGTAGACCTCGACGAGACGGTCAGGACGCGCAATCGGCGTCGCCCGCAGCAAGACCGCATTGACCACGCTGAACAGCGTCGTCGTCACGCCGATCCCGAGGGCGAGGGATCCGATCGCGGCCAGTGAGAAACCGGGCTGCCGAACGAGCTGGCGGATCCCATGGCGCAGATCGCGGACGAAGGTTCGCATGGCGACTCTCCCGGAAAGTATCTACGGGGCCTGTAGGCCATCCGTTCACCAGGTGTTCGGCAACGGGCAGGGGTGACCGCGGTGGGACAGCGATCCTGCGCGCGGCCGCTCTCGGCGGCCGGCGCGGACAGCCTTTGCACCCGCGCCGCTATTCAGCCGGCCCTGAGCGGGCCGGCTGGCAGCGCGGGCGGCTGTGTTGCTGGGTCCGCGCCGGCGCCAGGAACGACCGATCGGCGTGGATCCATCTTTGCACCGAAGGCTGGAGCCGGCGCACGCGCGTCCGGAACCACCGCCATGATGCATCTGCCGACCGACGTTCGTTACGCTTTCCGGCTCCTGCGAAAGTCCCCGCTCGTGAGCACGCTTTCGGTGGCCTCGTTGGCGCTCGGCCTCGGCGCGAGCACCGCCATCTTCTCGCTGCTCGACCAGATCGTGCTGCGGCCGCTGCCAATCGAGCGGCCGGAAGAGCTCGTCCAGGTTCGCATCGACGGCCCCTTCAACGGCAACACCTGGGGCGACGGCACCGAGGTCTCCTATCCGATGTACCTCGACTTGCGGGACCGGCAGGACGTGTTCACCGGCATGCTGAGCCGCTTCGACTGGGCGATGCACGTCGGCACGGGCGAACGCACCGAGCGCGTCGACGGCGAGCTGGTCTCCGGCACGTACTTCCCGGTGCTCGGCGTCAGGCCGGCGCTGGGCCGGCTGCTCACCCCCGACGACGATCGCGTGCAGAACGGCCATCCGGTCGCGGTCCTGAGCCATGGCTACTGGAAGAGCCGATTTGGCGCGAGCCCCAGGGTCGTGGGGCGCAGCATCACGATCAACAGCCATCCGTTCACGATCGTCGGCGTCGCGCAGGAAGGATTCAGCGGCATCGACGTCGGCACGTCCACACAGATCTACGTGCCGATGATGATGAAGCTGCAGCTCACGCCCGATTGGAACTTTCTGGACGATCGAGCGAGCCGCTTCGCGCGGGTGTTCGCCAGGCTGCGGCCGGGCGTCACCGCGGATCAGGCCGCGGCGAGCCTGCAGCCTCTCTTCGTGGCGCTGCGCAAGCAGGAGCTGACAGACACCAGATTTGCCCGTGCGACGGATATCACGAAACGGCGGTTCATGGCAGCTCGTCTCGAGGTGGTGCCGAAGCCGAGCGGACACTCGCGGCTGCGCGACGAGACCACCGGACCGCTCTGGACGCTGATGGCCATCGTCGGGGGCGTGCTCTTCATCTCGTGCGCGAACGTCGCCGGGCTGCTGCTCGCGCGCGGCATGGGCCGTCAGCGGGAAATTGCGATCCGTCTGGCGCTCGGAGGCAGCCGGCTCCGCGTCGGCAGACAGTTGCTCGTCGAAAGCCTCGTGCTCGCGCTCGTCGGGGCGGCGGCCGGCCTGCTGGTCGCCACCTGGGGCACGTCGCTGCTGCTCACACTGTTCGTGGATCCGGAAGCGTCGATCGACGTGACCGCGGCGCTCGATGCGCGGATTCTCGGGTTCAACTTCGTGCTGGCGTTGGTGACGGGCGTGCTGTTCGGCATGGCGCCGGCGCTGCAGGCGATGCGCGCATCGCTGGCGCCCACGCTCAAGGATCAGGCCGGAAGCTTGGCCAGCGGCGGACCCGTTCGCGTCCGCAAGGTGCTCGTCGCCTGCCAGGTCGCGCTGGCGCTTCTGTTGCTCGTCGGCGCGAGCCTGTTCGTGCGCACGCTCCGCAACCTGCACGCGGTCGACCCCGGCTTCCAGACCACGAACCTCGTGACGTTCAGGGTCGACCCCTCGCTCAACGGATATGGGGGCGATCGCATCAAGCAATTCGCGGTAGAGCTCAATCAGCGCCTGTCAGCGCTGCCCGGTGTTTCCGCTGCGTCGCTTGCCGGCATTCCCGTGCTGAACGGCGGATCGTGGTCGAGCGGCATCACGGTCGAGGGCTATCCGGCGCCGGCCGGCGAAGACATCATCGCGCACAACAACACCGTCATGCCCGGATACTTCGGCGCGATGCGGATTCCGATCGTGCTCGGCCGCGACTTCACCGATCGGGATCGACGCCTCGGCTCCATACCGAAGGAGCGCCCCGACTTCCGCGTTGCCATCGCCAATCGGCGGTTCGTCGATCTCTATTTCGGCAAGACCAATCCCATCGGCCGCCACGTCGGGTTTGGCAGCAGTCCCCGCACACCGACTCCCATTGAGATCGTCGGCGTCGTCGGCACGTCGAAGTATGTCGGCATCCGCGACGAGGCGGAGCCGCAACTCTTCTTCCCGATGCTCGAGGACACGCCGCGCGCGCTGGCCGCGTACAGTTCGGACGACACGGGCGCCCGAATCGATGTTCGACGTGATGCGACGCACCGTTCGCACAATCGATCCGAATCTGCCGGTCTTCCAGTTGCGGACGATGGAGGAGCAGGTAGACCGGTCGCTGAGAACGGAGCGGCTGGTGGCGGGACTGTCGGCGCTGCTGGGCGTTCTCGCGACGCTGCTGTCGGTGATCGGCCTGTACGGCGTGATGGCGTACGCCGTGACGCGGCGCACGCGCGAAATCGGGATCCGGATGGCCCTGGGCGCCGTCAGGAACAAGGTCGCGTGGCTCTTCTTCCGCGAAGCCGCCGTGCTCGTCGTCGTCGGGTTTGCCGTGGCGACTCCCGCCATCTGGTGGCTCGGCGGCTACGTGCGCACGCTGCTCTACGGCATCGAGCCGACCGATGCGACGGCGATTGCCGGCGCCATGGTGCTGCTCGCGATCGTCGCCTCGGCCGGCGCGCTCATTCCCGCACGCCGCGCCGCGCGCCTCGATCCGCTGACGGCTCTGCACGAAGAGTGATTCCGGCTTCGGCTACGGGCTCCGGGCTACAGGCCTGCAGGATCGCTTGCACGGCCCGTAGTCCGTAGCCTGCAGTCAGACTCGATCTCAGGCAGGGGCTGCGAGATGTCCCAGTCCCATGCGCTCGAGGATGGCCTTGAACCGTGGATCCTCGCGCACGGGGTCGAGTTCCACGGCGGCCGAGATCAGGATCAACGAACCGTCCCGCTCTTCGTACGCGCGGTCCATCCATTGAAAGAGACCTTCGCGATCTCCCAGCCCGAGATGGACGAGCGCCATCCACATCGGCGCAACGTAGAGCTCTGAGGCGCGCGCCATCAGCTCCTGGAGGAGCGCGCGTGCCCGATCGGGGTTGCCCGCCCGGCCGTACGCGTGACCGAGCGCGGCTATCTGGTTCGCGGTTCGGCCGCCCAGCTCGATGGCTTTGCCGTATTCGGCGACCGCGCGCTCGTAGTCGCCCCGCGCCGTCGACGCATCGCCGAGCGCATAGTGGGCGAAGGCGAAATCGGGCTGCAGCGTGGCGACGCACTCGAACTGCTCGAAGGCACGATCGAGATCGTGCTGGAAATGATGGATGTAGCCGATCTGCGTCTTCACCTGCAGATCGAGCGGATCGAGCCGCTCGGCCTCTTCGAGCTCGGCGAGCGCCGCCTGGTGCTGCCGCTCGAGCACGACCAGCCGCCAGGCGTTCCAGAGATGCGCCGAGGCGGAGCCGGGGCCGAGCTCGAGCGCGCGCGTGAGGCTCGACCGCGCGCCCTCGCGGTCCCAGTCGTGGTTCATGGCCACCAGTCCGCGCGCCTTGTGCGCGTCGGCCAGCGAGGGATCGAGCTCGAGGGCCTTCTCGATCGCCCAGCGAGCAACGGGCACCGACTCGCGGGCGGCGACGATCCCGACGCCGGAGTAGAGCCAGACATGAGCCTCGCCGAGCGCCGCGTATGCAGGTGCATGACCGGGGTCGCGCTCGATCGCGACGCTGAACTGCGCGATGGCGCGGCGCATCGCGGGCTCGCTCCACGTGTGCATCGCATACGTGCCTCGCAAGTAGGCGTCGTGGGCGGCCACGTCGAGCTCCAGGCGGCGCTCCGGCGGACCTGCGCCGATGCCGCTTCGCAGCTCGTTCACGAGGGTCGCCGCAATCTCGTCCTGGATCGCGAACACGTCTGAAAGGTCGCGATCGAAGCGCCTCGCCCACAATTGCCGTCCATCGCCGGCATCGACGAGCTGTGCCGTGATCCGCACGCGATCGCCGGCCTTGCGCACGCTGCCTTCGAGCGCTCGAGTCACCTTCAGCCGCCTGCCAATCTCCGTGATCTCGAGGTCCTTGCCTTGAAAGGCGAACGCCGAGGTTCGGGAGATGACGCGCAAGCCAGGCACCCGCGTGAGAGAGCTGATGATCTCGTCGGCGATCCCGTGACAGAAGTACTCCTGATCCTTGCGCGGGCTCATGTCCACGAAGGGAAGCACCACGATCGAGGCGGACTCCGGGACCGGCTTGAACGCGCCGGAAGAGGCGGTGACGGCGAATGCGGGGCTGGAGAGGCCGATGTGCTTCAGGTCGTCGAGGAGTACCTCCGCCGAGGCGTAGCGCTGTTCCGGATCCTTTTCGAGAGCCTTTTCGATGAGCGCCGACAGCGACGCTGGAAGTGCGGGGTTCAATTCCCGCGGCGCCGGTGGCTGTCGATTGAGCAGCTGATCGAAGACCGCGGCGAGGGTCTCGCCTTCGAACGGCGCCCGTCCGGTTGCCATCTCGAAGAGCACGGCGCCGAGCGCGAACAGATCCGTTCGCGCGTCGAGCGGCTTGCCGAGCGCCTGTTCCGGCGACATGTAGCCGACGGTGCCGAGCGCGATGCCCGCGCTCGACGTGGCGTCGGCGGTGGTGGCAGCCTCAGAGCCGGACGCCTGCTGCGGAATGAGGAACTTGGCCAGGCCGAAGTCGAGGATTTTGACGCGATCCTCGCTGGTAATCATGACGTTGCCCGGCTTGAGATCGCGGTGCAACACGCCGGCCGCATGCGCGCACTGAAGACCCTCGGCCATCTGCGATGCGAACGACAGCAGTTGTGGCAGCGGGAGCGGCGACGATTCCCGGAGCACCTCGCGCAGGCTTCGGCCCGGCACGAGCTCCATCGTCAGGAAGAGCAGCCCCTCGGCCTCTTCGACCGAGTAGACGTGGACGATGTTGGGATGATTCAAGGCCGCGGTGGCCCGGGCCTCACGCTGGAAGCGTTCGCGCCGATCGACCGAATCGGCGACGGCGCGGTGGGGCAGCTTGAGCGCGACCTTCCGCCCGAGCCGGCCGTCTTCGGCGACGTAGACCTCTCCCATGCCGCCGCCGCCGAGACGCTCGAGGACGACGTAGTGACCGAGCTGTCTGCCCGATCACCGGTGCCGGGTCACCGCGCATCACCTCCGTCCGCCCGCGATCAGCATCCGAACCTGCCGGATCACCCGTGGGCCGCGGACACCGGTGGAAACGCGCTGCGTCCACACCGGCAGCGGCTGGCTTCGGGGGTTCCCCGATGCCACACGCGCGTCCGGCACTCGGGGCACGACCACTGCTCGTCGAGCGCGGTGATGCGCTTCAGGGCGGCGCCGACCTCCGTGGCGGCCGCGCGGCCGCGGCTGCCGTGGACTTCGACGTTGAGCGTGGCGCCGACGTCGGCCTCGAGATTCTTCAAGAGCGGCTCGACCGACTCGAGCATCGGCTTCGCGCGCTCCTTGAGCACGCGCCGCACGCCCTTGAACAGCTCGCCGATCTCGCGCTTGTCGTTCGCCTGTCCGCGGCGGAAGGGCAGCGGCGCCCACAGCGCCTCGCACACCTCCTGGAGGAGCTCTTCGAGCGCGCGGCGGGCCTTCGTCGCGGCACCGTGCACGTCGCCGCCGTCGAAGCGTTCGCGCGCCGAGGCGAGCATGCCCGGTGCGTCGTAGAGCGTCGTGCGCGGCCCCGCAGCGTAGCTCCACGACGTCAGCTCGAGCCGCCGCCAGGACGGCGCGCGGCGGCTCAAGTGCTCGAAGAACTGCTGGTCGTGCGTGAGCACGATCAGCTGCCAGTCGGGGAAGCCATCGGCCAGCAGCTGTGCGAGGCGGCCCCGGTGCTCCACGTCGAAGCTGTTGATCACATCGTCGAGGACGAGGAACCCGAGCTGCTCGTTGAAGGTCTCCGCCATGGCGAGGAAGAGCGCAATCGCAAGCGAGTTCAGGTGCGATTCGCTCAGGACGCCATGCGGCGGGCGCTGGCGCGACCCGTAGAATTCGATCGCCAGCTCGACGCCCTTGGCCGTCCACGGCTCGATGCTCACGCCGGCCAGATCCTCGCCCGGGTGCAGCGCCGGCATACACCTCGGCGACGCGGTGGCTGATCTGCGTCAGCAGCGTCGCCAGATCTTCTTTCTGTTTCGCCTGATAGGCATCGAAGATGCGATCAGCGAGACCGAGCGCCCTTCTGGCGCCCTCCGCCCGCTTCTCCGCAGTGCGCCACGTCTTCACCTGCTGGCAGAGCGCTGCCAGCATGACGAGCTGTGTGTCACGCGTACCGGGCTTCGACCGCGATTCCTTCTGCGCGATCTTGGTGGCCGCCCGGTCCCACTTCTTGATCTCGGCCAGCCACGCGGTGATGGCGACGATGTCCACGCGCGCGAGCGCTTCGACGCTGTCGACCAGGCTGCTCTCGGGCAATGCCGGGAGCGGCGGCAGATCGAGCGCTTGCGCGCCGGCCCGCGCGTGGATCGAGCCGCGCCGATCGAGCGCCGAGGCCAGGTCGTCAGCCTGCTGGGAGACGGCGTCGCGGGAGGCCTCGAGCTCCTGGGACGCTTCCATCAGCTCCACGAGCGCACGCTCGATGTTGCGCGCCAGCGTCTTCTCGTCGACCGTCTGTCCGCAGAGCGGGCAGCGGCCGTCGAGCGATCCGGTTTCGACCAGCCGCTTGGCTTCGCGCACGAGCGACGTCCGGGCCAGCAGCTTGCCGGGATCGGATACAACCAGGCGGTTCCAGGTTTCGAGCGCGCGGGTGTCCACGCTCGGCGCGCTCAGCGCCTTGATCTCGGCGAGCAGGCTCTCGCGTTCCGACGGCTGCTCGGCGGCCGTCGCGCTGGCTCCGATCGCGGCGGTGATCCATGCCGGATCGATCACCTCGTCGAACGACGAGGGCGCATCGACACCGAGCATCGTGCAGATCTGCTGCAGGCTCTCGAGCACGGTCTCGTGGGTGACCGTTTCACCGCCGGACGAGAGCGCCCGCCGGCACGACTCGACCTGTTCGTCGGCGGTCTTGGCTTCCTTGCGCAGCTCGTTGCGCGCGCGCTGCAGATCCTCGCGCAGGCTCTCGATCGCGTCGAGGCCGAGGATCTCGACGAGCGCCTTCCATTTCTCGGTCTTGGTCTTGTTGATGAAGTCGGCGAGCGTGCGTCCGCGCAGCAGGAACGTCTCGCGCCGGGTGGCATGGCTCTCCGGCGTCCGCTCGTCTGGAAACGTCGCCTTGCCGCCGAGCGATCCGCTCGTCACCACCTCGACCGAGGTGATGTCGTCGCGGTCACCCCCGACGTGCCGGACCGCATGCTGGCGTCCCTCGTGTTGAAGGAGCTCGATCTCGCCGGTGAAGTACCACTCCAGTGCGTCGGCGACGGTGCTCTTGCCGGTTCCGTTGTCGCCGTAGACGGCAATGCTCTCGCCCTTGCCGAAGTCCACGACCATCTCGCCGGGGACGCCGCGGAACGCGCGCATGACCAGGCGGTGGATCCGTTCAGTCACCGGTGAGTTCCTCGAAGAGCTGGCGGATGGCCTGCGCCCTCTCCACGCCGGGCTGCGCGGCGATTTCGGCCAGGCGACGCGCGAGGTCGGGCGGCAGGTCTTCCAGCGACTGAAGGACCGTGAGAAGGAAATCCTGCGCGCTCGGACGATGCATCGAGTGCTCCTGGCCAGGGGAGAGGAACTCAGAGCGAACTTGAAGAATACAACGGCTGTCCCGAGGTCCCGACTCTGGCTGAGCCAGGCGCGTGCATATCGCCAGAAGACGAATGCGGCGACGCCCACGTTCGGCACGCCACGTTACGTCTGCGTGAATACATAGCCCTGCCGATGCTGAGGCAGATGAGGGCCGGGCTGAGGTCGCGTCTTTTTCAGAGGAGGGCGCGGCCTGAGCCCCGCCGGCTGCCTCAGTGGCTGGATGTCGCCGTGCGACTTCCGCCGCCCTGAAGCGGCCCGAACGCCTGCTGGACCGCGACGCCCGCCCAATCGGAGGGGGCGGAGAGCCCGAGCAGCCAGAGGACCGTCGACGCCGTGTCCATCGTGCTGACCGTGGACGCGAGCGGGCCCGGATGGACGCCCTGGCCCCAGGCAATCCACGGGATCGTGACGTCGAGCGGGTCGCCGCTGCCGTGATTCGTGCCGTGTCCGCCGTGATCGGCCGTGACAATCACGGTGTACCGGCTCGCGCCGTAGGCGCGGTCGGCCAGTCGGACCAGCCGGTCGACGGCGGTGTCGGCCGCGAGCACCGCACGCCCGTATTGCGGGCTCATCCATCCCGAGCGATGCCCGCTGGTGTCCGGATCGGTGAGGTGGATGAACAGCAGGTTCGGACGCGCTCCACCGGCGAGGTAGCGATCGACGTCTCCGACCGTTCGCGCACTCGACCAGCGGCCGAAAAGGCCTCCCGGCGCCTGGGAATAGTCGAGCGTGCCGGGCCGCTGCAGCGGCTCGAACTTGGCTTTGCTGAAGAAAGCGGCCGTTCGATAGCCGCGAGCGCGCGCCACGCTGAACACGTTCGGCACATCGATGGAATCGCGGCGGGCCGTGATCACGTTGTTCCACGTCACCTGGTGGCGCTCGGGCGGCTCACCGGTGAGCATGGACGTGTGCGAGGGCAGCGTCTTGCTCGGCGTGATCGTCCTTGCCGACAAGGTGTAGCTGCCTTCCCGCATCAGGCGCTGCAGCGTGGGCGCGTGGAACGCGGCGATGGCGTCGGGGCGGAGCCCGTCGATCGACACCAGGACGACATGCCGTGTGAGCGCGGAGGACGGAAGCAGCGTCGCCGCCGGCGGGTCGGAGCGCAGGTAGTGCGCGCCGCACCCGCCTGTCAGGAGACCGGCGCCGAGCACGAGTGGCGTGACGATGGGTTTCAAAATCCGATCCTTCAGATTCATCCTGGCTTCCCTATCCGATCGATCCGTCCGTGGTCTTCGAGCTGTCCGGCATATCCCTGGTTCAGGTCGTGTACTTCACGCGCACGTGTGCCGGGAAGACCCGCGTCCCTTCGAGCGTCACTCCCGGGAGCCCATCCAGGTGCACTTCGCGGAGCCGCGGCAAGCCCGCCAGGTGGGGAAGGCCGGCATTGGTGACGCCCTGGCATTCGTAGAAATCGACCTGCTCGAGCGAGGGCATCCGGCCCAGGATCTCGAGGCTCCGATCGGTGATGCGCGTCAGGCCCGCGTAGTAGTACTTGATGTGCAATCCCGCGATGTGCCCGGTTGCGGCGTCGGTCGTGTCGCGGCAATACATACAGGTCAGGCGCTCGAGCCGCTCGCAGCCGCCGACGTGGCGAAAGCCCGCGTCCTGCACGTCGATCGGCGTCAGCTCGCGAAGCGCGGGAAAACGCGGCAGCGACGAGAGCGCCGCATCGTCCACGTTCCTGCAGCTCACGCCGAGCCCGCGTAGCGCCGGCATCTTCGACAGCGCGACGAACCCTCGGCTGCCGAGATTCGGGCACTCGCGCCCCCAGAACGATTCGAGCGTCTTCGACTGGCTGAGCGCCTCGAACCCCTCGTCGGTGGCTACCGTGCCCTGTGCCCGAAGCTTGCGCAGACGAGGCATCGCGGCAATGTGGCGCATGGCCACGTTGTCCGAGAGCTCACCGTCGGCGCCCAGCGATCGGAGATTCGGCAGGCCGACGAGATGCGCGAAGCCCTCCGGCGTGATCCCGGTGACGTGCCAGAACAGATCCAGCTCGAAGACGCCTTCGAGCCCCGCCAGGCTGGCGAGGCCCTCGTTGGTGAATGGTCCGTCGATCAGCAGGTGCCCGGCATTGTTCGGCTCAGCGCCGCTCGACGGGATCTCGCCGCCACGAAAGGTCTTCAGCAGCGGAAAGTCCGGCAGGAAGCGCAGGCCCGCGTCGGTCACCAGCTTGCCGGTGCTGAAGTGATGGAGCGCCGGCTTTCCTCGCAGCGCCTCGACCGCTCCGTCACCCGTGGGCGATCCCATCAGGTTCACGCGTTCGAGTCGCTCGCAGAATCTCAGGTTCGCGACGCCCGCGTCGGTGATGCCGCGCTGCCAGGTCATCTCGATCGTTCGAAGATTGGGCAGGTGCGCGAGGACCTCGAGACCGCGGTCGGTGAGCTTTCCGCCCGGGTACTCGCTCAGGTCCAGGTGCTCCAATTGCGGCATGCGTGCGAGGTGCCGAAGGCCGTCGTCGCTCAGCTCGCGTGAGCCGCCGAGCGCGAGACCGGTGACGTGCTCCAACTCCGCGATGCGCCGGAGGACGTCATCGGTCATCAATCCACCCGCATCGAGCGCGGCGATGCGGCGCTCCCTCATCACGGCGATGAGCTCGTCCCACTCGTCGCGGCTCAGTTGCCGCCGCGGAGCGATCTGGTTGTCCACCGTGTCGACCGCGAACGCGGGAACGGGTGGCGCACCCGTCGCCAGCGCCTTCATCAGCGCGGTCCAACTGCCGAACCCTGCATCCTGCGCGATCAGGGTCTGAGCCTCCGAGAGCTGAAGCGACTGCGGCCCTCCTTTGAAGGCACGCTGTCTGAACGCGTAGACACGGCGCCAGATCTCAGCCCACACATCGTCGAACGTGAACGAGCGGCCGTACTGGTCGTTCAGCCGTGCGAGCGCGGCTTCGTCGCGCGAGTCGAACGCCGCGAGCAGGTCCCCCGCCAGGCGCTCGTACTCGTCCGCGGTGCGCGCGCGCAGTGCGGGACGAGTCGAGCCCTCGGCGGGCGGCTGGTCGAGCGCCTGCATGAGGGAATTCCAGCTGTCGAGTCCGTGCTCGCGCGCCAGCGCGTGCTGAACGTCGCGCAACACGGGACTGGCCGGCGCTGCCGGATACGCCCGCTCGAACCTGAGGCGCGCGTCCGCATCGCCGGTTCGCAGCGCCTTCAGCCAGCGCTTGGCTTCCTTCTTGAGCGTGTCGACAGAGGTCGAGGGCGTGATCGTGCGGGGCATCGAAACCTTCCTTCCGTTCGTGCCCGGAGTCCGCTTAATCGGGGCCGGAATGAAGGTTCGTGTTGTCGAGCGAACCTGCAATGGGTGGGAGCAGGCTCCCTTGCCGCGGACAGGAGGCGCCCCAGCGCGCGCTGCACCGGAGTGTGCCCGCAGGCGCGGGGGCTGTCAATGTCCTGGAGCCGGCTTGTGTACTCGAGGGGCTACCGACTACTGGCTCCGGACTACGGGCCTTGCTCGACCCGTGGGTCCGTGGCTCAGCGGACGACGAGCGGGGGTCCGACCCGTCCCGGCGGTCCCCTCTTCCAAGGCAAGCGTGGTGCCACCACGGACGAGCTTGGAATCGGCGGTTTCATGGAGGAATCTTGCGGACTTCTCGCGGAACACTGTCCCGGCGTTCCGTCAGGGCCAGACGAATATCAGAACGGCGTGCCTTGGGGGCACGCTGCCGACGCGGTCTCGACGACCGCCACGCGCTCACCGCGGAGGACGCCGGCCCGGCGTGCGCTATTGGCGGGAAGCTCGATGACGCAGAACGCCGTGGGCGCGAGGGCGAGACGCCACGGCTTCACGGCTTCGCACAGCTTCATGACGCGCCCGTCGCGCGCGAGGAACAGCACGTCGATCGGAAAGCGCATGAAGAACGTGTGGATGCCGCCGCAGGGCGCAATTACGAGGCCGTTGCCTTCGGGCATGGTGTCGCGCCCGAGCAGGCCCTTCTTGCGCGATGCCGCGTCGAAGGCGGCATCGAGCCGCGTGGCCACGACCTGGCCCGTGGTGACGCACTGCAGACCCCACGACTTCGTGGGCTCCGCGAGCATCGGCGCGAGGAAGTGGGAAGGCATTTGGAGCTACGAGCTACGAACTACGAGCAGCCAGCGACGACGACTCCAGGCTACAGGCCAGCGACCGATTCTTCTGCAAGCCCGTAATCGAGCTCGGCGAGGCCCGCCTGAATGCGCTGCGCGATCGGCGGCGCGGGCTGGCCGGGCGCCGGGGCGGGGGCCATCCAGTAGCCGGGCGCGAAGACCGCCGCCACCGTTCCGGCAAGCATGATGAAGAACACGGCGGCGCGCCGCAATCGACGCGTTCGGCCACCTGGCGGCGGCGTTCGCGCCTCGCGCGAGGACCCACGGCCGACCGCAGCGACGCGGGCAGATGCGCCGGCGCTCGCGGCGACCAGCCGACGGCCATCCAGTTCACCGATGATTCGATTAGTTGAAGGCGCGTTCATCGCAGCCGTCACCTCCGAAATCGGCACGATCGGGAGTGTCGCTAGCGATGAGCTGAAGTGGTCGTCGCCCTGTTTCTTCAACCTGTTCCGGCCATTCAATCGCCAGAACGTGACGCGGCGCGCAGCCGTACGCAGCAAAGGTCCGCGGTGGGTCGGGGCAGGGCGGGTACAGATCGATCACTCGATCCGGTGATGCGGTCGAAGGGGCCGTCGCCTAGACTGCTGCGATTCCGTGCACGGGCGCGCGACGGAAGGAGCGCAGGATGCCGACCATCACCACCAAAGACGGGACCGACATCTATTACAAGGACTGGGGCAAGGGTCCGGCCGTGCTGTTCAGCCACGGCTGGCCGTTGAACGCCGACAGCTGGGAAGCGCAGATGCTCCACCTGGCGTCGAACGGCTTTCGCTGCATCGCCCACGATCGGCGTGGACACGGCCGCTCGAGCCAGCCGTGGGACGGCAACGAGATGGACACCTATGCCGACGACCTCGCGACGTTGATCGAGGCACTCGACCTCCGCGACCTCGCGCTGATCGGATTCTCGACCGGCGGCGGAGAGGTGACGCGTTACATCGGACGTCACGGCACGTCGCGCGTCGCGAAAGCCGCGCTCGTCTCGGCCGTTCCGCCACTCATGGTCAGGACGCCGGCGAATCCAGGCGGGCTGCCGATCGAGGTGTTCGATGGGCTGCGCGCGGCGTCGATTGCCGATCGCTCGAAGTTGTACCGCGACCTCGCGAGCGGGCCGTTCTTCGGGTTCAACCGGCCGGGCGCGCAGGTTCTCGCAGGGAATGATCGATGCGTTCTGGATGCAGGGCATGCTGGCCGGCCACAAGAACACGCTCGATTGCATCAAGGCCTTCTCGGAGACCGACTTCACGAAGGACCTCGAGAAGTTCGACGTGCCGACGCTGATTCTCCACGGCGACGACGATCAGATCGTCCCCATCGGTGCGGCTGCGCAGGCATCGGCGAAAATCGTGAAGCACGCGGTGCTGAAGGTCTACCCCGGCGCACCTCACGGGCTCACCGATACGCACAAGGACGCAGCTCAACGCCGATCTGCTCGCGTTTGCCAGGGGGCTGGCGCGCGCGACGGCGTGAGGCCGCTCCAAGATGGCCCGGTGCGAGCCGACGAGCGGCTCGAGCGCGAATTCCCGCTCATCAAGCTGCCGGTCCTGATCCTTCACGGCACGACGGACAAGGTGACGAAGCCCGGGGGCAGTCAGCTCTTCTTCGACAGGCTGCCGTCTCGGCTGCCGGCAGTCGCCATGCTGCGCAATGCCGGATTTCACTGGCGACTCGCCCCGGCTCGAACGACGCCGTTTGCGCACGCATCCCTGGAACCCATTCCCGATGTTCAGACTTTGACCGAGCCGGAAAGAAAGCCGGAAAGAAAGAAGGAGATCGTCATGGCACAAGCAAACACTTCCAACAATCCGAAACACGTCGTGCTCGTCCACGGGGGCTTTGTGGACGGTTCCGGCTGGCAGGGTACCTATCGCGCGCTCAGGGACGCCGGCTACTCGGTCTCGATCGTGCAGAATCCCACGACTTCACTCGCGGATGACGTGACCGCCACCAGGCGTGTGGTCGCGGCGCAGAACGGGCCCGTGATCCTGGTCGGGCATTCATACGGCGGTGTCGTCGTCACCGAGGCGGGAAACGACCCGAGAGTCGTGGGCCTGGTATATGTCGCAGCGTTCGCACCGGCCGAGGGCGAGTCGGTGGCTTCGCTGATCAAGGACCCGCCGCCTGGCGCGCCGGTGCCGCCGATCCTGCCGCCGCAGGATGGCTATCTGCTGCTCGACAGGTCAAAGTTCCACGCGTCGTTCGCGGCAGACTTGAGCGCGGATGCCGCGGCATTCATGGCTGATTCCCAGGTTCCATGGGGCCTGGACGCGCTGACCGGCGCCGTCACAGCGCCCGCCTGGAAGACCAGGCCGAGCTGGTATCTCGTCGCGACCGAAGACAAGATGATCCCACCCGATGCCCAGCGCGCCATGGCACGTCGGGCCGGTTCGACCGTGGTCGAGGTCGCGGGCAGCCACTCCGTGTACGTATCTCAACCTCAGGCGGTGGCATCGATCATCGTCAGCGCGGCGGCTGGCGTGGCGTTGGGTCCCCTTCAGGCCATCTGAAACGCCCGCGCGCGATACAGGAAGTCGACGATGTTGCCTTCGTGCGGCTGGAACCAGTTGAGCCTGGTCGTGGGGATGGGACCGAGATTGAGCCGGTCGATCTGCTCGGCATCGAGCAGCGCGCGGCGGAACGCGACGTCGTTGGTCAGGCCCGTCGCGACGAGCGTCGGACCGATGCCGTTCAGCATCTCGTTCTGCGGGCACTCGACGACGGTTGAAAACGGGAACATGTATTCCTTCTTGGCCACGGCCGCAGACGCGGATCGGGAGAACACGACCGTCGGCAGCAGGTAGTCGCAACGCTCGAGCGCGACCAGCCGGCCGGCCGGCTGATGCGGCGCGCTCATGTCCTCGACGCCGGCATCGCCGAGCGCCGCGTCGATGTCGGCGGAAATGCCGGCCGCCTGACCGGGCACGGTGAACGCCGCGAGCTGCGCCTCGGGATCGTCGGAGCTTCTCGGCGTGATGGCGGCGAGCCGCTCGGCGAGCGCCGTCGCAATCGCCTTGCCGTGCCTCGGCGTCCAGATGCCGGAGCAGTTGATGCAGCCACGGCCGCTGTTGATCGCGACGCTCTCGACCATCAGGTCGAGATACTTCTCCCACTCGTCGGCCACATCGTCGCCGATGAGAATCTTGCTGAAGCCAGGCCCGTGGACCTGCACGGCAGGATTGCCCTTGTAGCGTTCGACGGTCGGCGTGCCGCCGAAGATCAGGTTGCGGGGGCAGTGGGCCAGCACCGCGGCGCCGACATCCGCGCCGCCCGGGTAGAGCGAAATCGCTTCCTTGGGAATTCCCGCCTGGAAGAACGCCTGCGACATCCGAAACGGCGTCCACGGCTCCTGCGGTCCGGGCTTGAGCACCAGGCCGACCTGCAGCGGGATGATCGGCATCCACAGGCTGTGCACGCCGGGCGAGTTGGACGGCAGCACCAGACCGAGCACCGGCGAGTGCGCCTGATAGCTGCGGGTGACGCCGTTCTCCTCGCCGTATCCGCGCGCCAGGATCTCGCGGTCGAGACCGCGCATGAGTGCGGTCAGGATGCCGCTGATGTTGCGCAGCACGAACTGGAGCTTCTCCATGTTCAGCCGGCACAGGCGCTCGGGGAGTCCGGTGGTCGCCGATTGCTGGCGGACGAAATCGCCGGGTGACTGCGTGCCGTCGCCGAGCGGCAGGTCGGCGTCGACGAACAGATCCCCGGCACGCTCGATGCGCGCGATCAGATCTGCGCTGGGCACCTCGCGCAGGACGTCGCGAGCGCGCTGGATGAATCGCATGTCGCGGCCGATGATGCCCGCGTTGGCCTGGCTGACCTCGGCGACCGGCTCGCCGGTCAGGAAGTGCAGCACCCGGTCGGACTCGAGGCTCTTGTAGGGCTGTCCCCAACGGAGAATCGGGTAGATGGATCATGGGTCCGATGGTGCGCAGAAGTCTGTAATCGTTCGAAAAGTCCGAGGTCCGAAGCGTCCGAGCTCCGAATGTTCCCAGATCGGTAGAGTCCGGAGCTTCCCTAGCCCCGCCGATACTCAATACACGCCGACGGTTGTCGTTGCGGCGAACTGCGAGAACGGGCGGACGCCGCTGACGCCGTCCCACGGATACTTCTCGTAGGGCGGCTCGCGTTCGCCCTCGTCGCGCTCGAGGAACCGGGGCATGAACAGTTCCCGCGTGAGCGTGGTCAGCATCACGCGTCCGGTCTCGCCATATTCGACCGTGCGATCCGGGTGGTCGGGATCGACGACTTCGATGACCGCGCGTGGCTGCGGCGCGTAGTAGGCAATCTTGTAGCCGTTGTGCGGACCGCTCGGCGCGCTGGCGGCGAGGCCCATCAGCGTGTTGCCGTAGGTCGGCGTCATGTACGCGCCGTCGAGCAGCTCCTCGTGAGCGAAGCGATTCCATTGCGGCGTGAACTCCGTGCCGCCCGAGAAGATGCCGGTGATGCCGGCCTTGCGAATCGACGTGCCCTGCTGCTCCAGACGAAGCGCCAGCGCTTCGAGCAGCTTCGGCGTCGTGAACATGCACTTGATGTCGTGACCGGCCGACAGGATCGTGACCGCCTGATCGATCACGTGCTCCTGATACGCCTTGAGGTGATCCATCCACCCCTTCCTGATCAACTTGATGACCCAGCGGGGGTCGAGGTCGACACAGAAGCAGATGCCGCCGCGGTGCTGCGCGAGATGCTCGACCGCCAGCCGCAGGCGGCGGGGACCGCTCGGGCCGAGCATCAGCCAGTTCGAGCCGCGCGGGAAGTGTTCCTCGGGCAGCGTCCGGGAGAACAGCTCGTAGTCGGTGCGGAAATCGTCGATGTTGACCCGCGTCTTCGGAATGCCGGTGGTTCCGCCGGTTTCGAAGACGAAGACCGGCTTCTCCGCCAACCCTTTCGGCACCCATCGGCGCACCGGTCCGCCGCGCAGCCACTCGTCTTCGAAGTGGCCGAACCTGGTGAGATCGGCGAACGAGCGAATCTCGCGCCGCGGATCCCAGCCCGCTTTGGCCGCCCACTCGAGCCAGAACGGTGCGCCCGTGGCCGGATCGAAATGCCACTGGACCATCTCGACGAGGTGCCGATCGAGGGCGGCGCGCGCCTCGTCCACTTTGGTTGTCAACGCCATTTCCATGCGCCGTAGTTTATGACAGGCCACCCGGGCCGACATGACCCGATGGGGGCGAGCCCGGTTGATTTACGAGCGCGCAGGGATGGGCGTTTCCTCGGCAGGCTTCCTGGACAGGCGCGGCCGGTTGCTCGCCGAAAACGCATGATCCCCCGCGGAGGCTTTGGCGCGCGAAGCGCCCGAGGACCGCAGCTATCGGCGTCGTTTCGGCGCACGTGCCGAGGCTGCTTCGAACGCCTTCAGCGCCTGGGCGGCCTCGTCGGGCCGGTCGAGACGGCGATACACCTGCGCCAGCAGATAGTGCGGCTCGGGATAGTCAGGGTCGAGTGTGATGGCCTGCGTCAGCCACTTGAGGCTCACGTCGGGCCGCTCGAGCTTGACGAGCGCCTTGCCCGCGAGAAAGAAGTTGCGAGCGTCGTCCGGGTTGCGCCGGGCGGCCTCGGCGGCCGCATCGAACGCACGCCGGTACTCGCCCTGCTTGAGGAGCAGGTCCGCGAAGTTCGCGTAGACGACGTCATAGCGCGGCTGATCGACCTGCGCGATCTCCATCGCCTTGAGGTAGTGGCGCGTCGCCTGCGCAGGATCGCCAAGAGCCTCCATCGTCAGCCCGAGGTTGTCCCAGGCCTTGTAGAAGCGCGTGTCGAGCGCAATCGCCCGGCGAAACGAGTCGGCGGCCTGCGGGTGGCGACCTTCCTGGTAGTAGATGCGTCCCAGGTCGTAGGCAATCTCGGCGTCCGCTGGTGCCAACGCCGCGGCGGTCTGCAGCGCCTGTTCGGCGTCGCGATCGCGCGCCGCCAGATAGAGCGCCTTGGCTCGAACCTTGAGCGCCGGCACGCTCGCGGCATTCAGCTCGAGCACGCGATCGAGCGTGGCCAGCGCCTCGTTCACGTCGCCGGCGAGCAGTTGTGACTGAGCGAGGCCGAGCAGGACGGGCTCGGTGGCAGCCGCACTCGGCGACCGCGCGCGAGAAGAGCGCACTCGCTTCGCGGTATTGGCGTCCTTCGTAGGTTTGCCGGGCGGAAGAGAGGAGGCTCTGACACGGCTCGCCCGCAGCGAGCAGTATCAGAGCGAGCCCGAACATGCCTAGAGGCTACTCCAGCGCGGGGAGGCCGTTGGGGTCGGGTGCTATTTCCATTCGACTGCAACGGGAAATAGCACCCGACCCCCAACTGCCGCAGCTCAGAACGTCCCGCGGAGCGACAACTGAATGCGCCGCGGTCCCGAGCCCACGCCGAAGATCAGGCCGAAGTCCGGGCTCGCACAGATCCGTGTTCGGGCCGGCCAGGCCCGAGCGATTCAGCACGTTGATGAAGTCGGCCCTGAATTCGACGTTCGACCCCCTCCGGCCGAGAACCGCTTGAGCAGCCCGAAGTCCTCCGAGTAGAACGCGGGGCCGCGCGCGTCGAGCAGAATTGCCGGTGCCGTGCCGATGCGCGCGGGAATCCCCTGTGCGGTGAACGGCTGCGTGCGCAAATGCGGCCGGGTTCAGGTACGGCGTGCCCCGTGACCATGTCGACCGACCGAGCCGTCGTAGATGACCTGATCCACCCCCTCCACGATGTCGGGACGAATCGGATAGCCGGCGCCGTTCATACGGCTGTCGAAGACCGACGAGCGTCGAGCCGCTGCGGTAGTTGTGGATGCCCGTCAGCGTCCACCCGCCGACAATCTGGCCGAGCACGCCGTCCACGTTGACGGCCTTGCCGGGCCCGATGGGCAGCTCGTAGATCCAGGTGAGCTTGAGGAAGTGCGGGAAGTGCCGGCCGGAGGCGAGCGCCCACTCGTCACCCGTGCCGTCCTGTTGCAGCACGGTGTCCTCGGTCTTCGACCACGTGTAGGCCGTCGAGCACGCGCGAAGCCCTGCCTGAAGTGACGCTCGACGCGTGGTCTGCAGAGAGTTGTAACGAGTCTTGCCCCTGAAGGCGTTCAGATAGCTCACGCTCGTGTACTGCGGGTAGGGCCTGAGCGCCTGCTGCACCGTTCCCGTGAAGCCGGGGTACGGCAGCGGAATCCCGAGTTGCGGCTGGCTCGAGAGGGGGCTGAAGAGCAGGTCGCCGTACTGATCCATCGCCGCGAACGGCATGCGGTTGATCTCGCTGTCGACGCCGCATCCACCGGCCGGAGCAGGTCAGGCCGGGCAGCCGCCGGCCCTGCGCGCCGATGAACGCAATGGTCGTCGAGAAGCTGGCCGGGAGCTGCTGCCGGACGGTGACGTTGTAGTTGTGGTACTGCTCGCGCTTCGCCTCGTCGCCCGTGAGGACCTGAGTGAGGCCCTGGTTGTTCAACTGCGTCGGATCGTAGTTCGGGAGCGCGCCCGTGTAAGTTCGGGTAGGGCTCGCTCAGGTACATGACCGGATCCTGGGCGTTCGGCGTCGGCCTCGTGGCGCGCGTGACCGAGATCGAGCCGTTGTAGCCGGTCGAGTTGAGGCCGCCGAAGTCGTCGCCGCCGCTGTAGGCCGTGCGCGGGCCGGTTGCTCGAGCTGTAGCCGGCGCTGATCGCCGTGGCCGACGACATCGCGTACGCCATGCCGAGGCGCGGCTGGAACTGCTTGTAGTACGTGTCGATGTAGGTCTTCCGGCCCTCCTGGTCGGCGAACCGCAGGGCGCCCGGCAGGTTGCCCGCCGCCGCGTTGGGCAGCGTGAGGTCGCCGTTGGTGACGAACCCGTTCTTCTCGTACATCCCCGGGAAGGATCTGCCATCGCAGCCCGAGATTGAGCGTCAGCTTCGAGCTGACCTTGAAGTCGTCCTGCACGTAGAAGGCGAAGTCGCGCTGGTAGTAGTCGGTGTTGACGGCCTGAACGGCGCGGTTCGACGTGGCGACGGCGCCGAGCAGGAAGCTCGCGTAGGCGTGGCCGGTCGTCTGATCGAACCCGGGCAGGTTCGTCTGCGCCGACAGCGAAGTTGTAGTTGGCGCGTCGCGTCGGCGTTCTCGTTGTCCACGAAGTAGAAGCGGCCCTCGAAGCCGCTCTTGATGCTGTGCCGGCCCGCAGATGACGTCACGTCGTCCTGGACGATCGTGCTGCCCTCGTAGCTGAGGCCGCGCGAGTCGGATCCGAAGTTCCCCATGTTGCCGCAGAATCGGCGGTCGCCGCTCGTCAACGCGAAGCGCGGGAACGTCGTGTCCGGCTGGTTCGTCAGCCCGATGCAGCGACGGCCAGCCCTGGTTGAAATAGACGCTCCGGTTGCTGTTCGTCGAAGGTGTTGTAGCCGAACGCGAAGCGGTGCAGCAGGCGGTCGTTGACCACCCAGTTCTCCGACGCCCTGAACGAGCCAGCTCGGCGTCTTCTGAAGCTGGTACAGGTTCGTGGGCTTGCCCGGCGGCGCACCGTAGCGGCCGGCCGACCGAGTTGTTGCGCGTCCGCCACTCGCGATTCACGTAGAAGGACGCCTTGTTGCTGGTGTTGAGCACCTGGTCGAACTTCATGGCCAACGTCTTCTGGTCGAAGACCGGGCAGCAGTTGGCCAGCACCGGCTGGTTGTTCAAGCAGGCGGTCGAGCTCCGGCGCATCCCACAGCCCCATGCTCGAGGGTGTTGCGGGCCACCGCGTCCCACATCGCGCGAGGAATCTGGTTGTTGGGGAACGGATCCCGCGTCACGCGGCCGTCGACGACGCGCGTCGAGCGCGGGTCGTAGATCTGGCCGAATCGCACGGGACGTCCGAGCGCGTCGGTCCCCACGACGGTGCCCGAGCGCGCGTCGCCCGTGTAGGCGGGATCGAAGAGCCGCGAGAAGTCGCCGTTCTGGAACTCGCGCGTCGGCAGCGTGCGGAACGCCGTCGAGGTCTGCTCCTCGTCGTGCGTCTTCTCGAAGGTCACGTAGAAGAAGCTGCGGTTCTTGCCCGATACACCTTCGGGAGCGTGACCGGCCCACCGAGGGCCACGGCCCAGTTCGTGCAGCTCCGCGCCGGGGGGTTCTGGTTGAGCGCCTTGGCCACGAAGGGCCGCGCGTCCATCGCGGAGTCCTGAATGTAGATGGCCCCGGAGCCATGGAAGTCGTTGGTTCCCGACTTGACGACGAAGTTGGCGACCGCCGTCTGGCCGCCGCCGTACTCGGCGCCGAGCGTGCCGGTCTGCAGCTTGAACTCCTCGACCGCCTCGGTCGGCGGCGACATCTCGTTGTTGCTGCCGCCCTGCAGGTTGCGGCCGAGCGGGATGCCCTCGATCAGGATCTCGTGCGAGTAGTTGCGGCCGCCGTTGATCGATCCTTCGAAGGTGTTGCCGGTCGAGCCGGGCAGGCTCGAGAAGATGAACTGCTGAATCTGGCGCTGGCCGTCCGAGACGGGCACCGGCCACGTCTCGTACTCCTTCTTGGAGACATATCGGCCGATCTCGGAGGTGCTGGTTTCGATGAGCGGCGCCGAGACGGTGAGCTCCTCGGTGATCGCGTCGACCTCGAGCTTGAAGTCGAGCGTCAGCGTCTGCGCCGCGTGCAGCGTGACCTCGTTGGCCAGCGGCCGGCCGGAAGCCGGAGGCGGCGACCTGTATCCGGTACCGGCCGTTGGCCAGATACGGGATGACGTAGACCCCTGCCTCGGTCGTGGTCGCCTTCGACTCGACGTTGGTCTCGACGTTGGTGGCGACGACCGTCACGCCGGGGAGCACGCCGCCGGCCGAGTCGGTGATCGTGCCGTTGAACTGCGATCGCGCGACCTGTGCCGAAGCGGTGGCGCACACCGTCAAGAGGCCGAGGGTCGCGATAATCCCGACACGATCCGGCGAGGCCTTCCTCATCTCGCTCCTCCTGACTGGGTCGTCTCACGGCGCCTGGACGGCGCCAGCAGCGAGGCGCCTCGTCGGCGACTCGCGCAAACACACGAACCACTGGGTGATGGTGTGCGAGATATCGCACGCGGCCATGCCGGTGTCAAGCGTCAATTCCGTCCAACAGATTGGATTCTGCTGAGCGGAACACCCGACTCAGCCGCGACCTGGCCCGCGGCTGAGTCCGCGGGTGGAGCTCGTCCTGGGAGGGGTCACCGCAGCTCGTGAAGCTCGCGGTCTTCGTGCAGGTAGCCCACCTGGACGAGCGAGGCGGACAGGCGCGCGCACGAGTCCTTGACCCGCGCCGAGATGGTACGGCCGAGCGCCGGCGTATAACGCGCCTTCGGGATGCCGACGCTGATCGATCCGCACACCGCGTGCTCGGCGTCGAAGATGGCGCCGGCGATGAAGATCGCCCCGACGATGGTCTCTTCCTGATTGATGGCGATGCCCTTGCGCGCCACCTCGCGCCATTCCTGGTCCACGTCGGCACGGCGCGTTCGGGTTCGCGGCGTCAGACTCGTCAGGTCGAGCTGGGTCAGCAGTTTCGCGCGAGCCGCCTTCGGCAGGTAGGCGGCGATGACCTTGCCGGCCGCGGTGGCGTGGAAGTGCACGCTGGCACCGAGCGGTCCCACGAGCCGCAGCTCGCGCCGGCGCGTTTCGCAGACGTCCACGAACACGCCGCGTCCGCCGCGGAGCACCGCGAGATAGGCGCTCTCGTCGAGCGCGTCGACGATTTCCTGCAGGTGCGGCCGCGCATGCGGGAGCAGCTCGACGTTGTTCTTGAGCCCGCTGGCGAGGAGCAGGCACTTGATGCCCAGCCGATACGGTCCGCCGGCCGATGGCTGCTCCACGTAGCCGTGAACCTTCAGACTCCCCAAGGTGCGGTGGATCGAGCTCTTGACGTAGCCGGTACGCGCCGCAACCGCCTGCAGGCTCAGCCCTTCGGGGGCGTCCCGCAGCGTCTCCAGCAGGTGGACGAGCTTGTCCACGAGCTCGATGTTGTAGGCGGCGGGCTGGTGATTCTGGCTGGAAGAACGCATTCGGCTGCCTAGAATACGACGAAAACGAGGGCGCTGCGGTTGGGCCGCCGGCCGGAGGGGACAGGCCTTTCCCGTTAACCCCCCGCGTCCCGCGCGCGTAGATCACGATGACTCGACGTCCCGTACGACGCGGGCGGGCTTGGCGTCATGGAATCCTCCCACACCTCCTCTGCGGCGCGCGGCGTCCGCTCGATCGACGAGGTCCGGGCCGACGTCTCCCATGCGATCCGGAAGATGCGGACCGCGCCAGCGTTCACGTTCGTCGTCGTGTCGATCCTCGCCATCGGGATCGGCGCGAACGTCGCCGTGTTCACCGTCATCGACGCCGTGCTGCTGCGCATGCTTCCGGTGACGCGACCCCACGAACTGCGCGAGATCGCGTGGATCGAACGCCGCGCCGCCAACCTGAAGGTCGCCTACAGCGGAGGCATGCGGCCGCTGTCGACCAACGAGTTGCTGGCCACGTCCTTTGCCTACCCGGTGTACGTGCACCTGCGCGACCATTCGACCGCCTTCGCCGATCTGGTCCTGTTCGATCGGCGCGCCATCGACGTCCGTGCGAGCGGCCGCCGGCAGCGCGTCACCGGCCTCCTCGCCTCGGGCAACTTCCTGTCCGGGTTGGGCGTGGCGATGGCGATCGGGCGTCCGATCGCGGCAGACGACGATCGCGCCGGCGCGCCCGCGGTGGCGGTTCTCTCGGTACGCGTTCTGGCAACGAGGATTCGCGAGCAGCCCGGCGGTGCTGGGCCAGACCCTCATCGTCAACGGCCTGCCAACGATCGTCATCGGTGTGACCGCCCGCAGTTTCGAGGGCATCGAGCCCGGTACGCCGGTCGACGTGATCGTGCCCATCACGACGCACCTCGCGGCCTCCGGCGAACGGCCGGATGCCCTCGCGAATCTGCAGGTACCTGGCGCTTCGGCGTCATGGGCCGGGTGAGACCGGGCGTCGGTGACGAGCGCGTCCAGGCCGAGACGCAAGCGCTCGTGCGACAGGCCGTTCCGGCGAGCGTCCTGGGAGGCGAACCGCACGAAGGACTGCGCGTGGCGGTGCTGCCTGGCGGGCAGGGCCTCGACACGCTGCGGCGAAGTTACGGGCGGCCACTGTCGCTCTTGATGGCCATCATGGCGATCGTCTTGCTCGTGGCCTGTGCCAACGTCGCCGGCCTGCTCCTCATGCGCGCGGCAACGCGCCAGCGCGAGATGAGTGTCAGGCTGACGCTCGGCGCCAGCCGCGCGCGTCTGATCCGGCAGCTGCTGACGGAAAGCACGATCCTCGCAGGCCTTGGCGGAGCGCTCGGCGTCGCCATCGCCACGGCGGCCAGTGGGCATCTCCTGCCCATGCTCGATCGGGAACGGGTGCCCGAGCTCGAGCCGGGCGTCGGCCCCTCGTCGCTCTTCTTCTCGGTCGCTTTGTGCCTCATCGTCGGCCTCCTGTGCGGCCTCGTTCCGGCCTTGCGTGCGTCTCGCCACGGCCTCACCAGCTTGCGGTCGGCGCCTGGCTCGAGCGCGGGACCATCGCGTTCCGCCGGCGGCCAGGCGTTGATCGCCGTGCAGGTCGCGCTGTCGCTGGTGTTGCTCGTCGGCGCCGGTCTGTTCGTGCGAACGCTCGTCAACCTGCGGTCTCAGGCCATCGGCTTTCGCCCCGACCACATCCTGCTGTTCGACGTCGACGCGGCGGCCAGCGGATACGAGAAGGCCCGCCTGCACGACTTCCATGAACGCGTGCTCCATCGCGTGACCGCCATTCCAGGCGTCCGCGCCGCGTCACTCTCGCGCTACGCGCTCCTGAGCGGCAACCGCACCACCGACACCATCGTCATTCCCGGCGCGCCCGTGGGCCAGGATGAGATCCGCGTTCACCTGCACCACGTGTCGCCGCGTCATCCCGAGACGATGGGGATTTCGCTCCTCGCGGGCCGGGACTTCACGGCGCAGGATCGCGAGGGCGCGCCGCGTGTGGCCCTCGCGAATCAGGCGCTGGCGCAGTTGCTTGGCGGCACCGTCGGGGCGCTCAGGCGGCGAATCCTCTACGCGCAGCCGGATTCGGGCGTCGAAATCGTCGGCATCGTCGCTGACGCGAGACTGGCGACGCTGCGAGAGTCCGCGCCGCCCACGCTCTATCTTCCCTATCGCCAGTATCCGCAGGGTCGGGTGACCTTCGCGGCGCGCGTCGCTGGAGCGCCGCTCGCCATTGCCGACCAGGTTCGCCGGGCGGTGCAGGAGATCGATCCGAACGTGCCGCTGCTCGCGATCCGCACCCAGGAGGCGCAGATCGATGCGGTGGTCGCTCGCGAGCGGTTGTTCGCCTGGGTGGCCTCGGCCTTCGCGGCGCTCGCTCTCGGCCTGGCCTGCCTTGGGATATACGGAACCCTGGCCTACTCGGTGGCGCGACGCACGGCCGAGATCGGCCTGCGCATGGCGCTCGGTGCCGGACGGCGGCAGGTCGTCTCGATGGTGATTCGCGAATCGCTCCTCCCGGTGGGCGTGGGTCTGGCGTTCGGTCTCGTCCTCGTCGCGTCGACGACGCGTTTCATCCAGACGATGCTGTTCGGCCTGACGCCGCACGACGGTCCGACAGTTGCGCTCGCGGCGCTGGGGCTCGTCTCGAGCGCGTTCGTCGCGGCGTGGCTGCCGTCCCGCCGAGCGTCGCGAATCGATCCCATGACCGCGCTGCGATCCGAATGAGGCGTGAATCCAGAAGTATTCGGCGAAGCCGATGTGCACGCCCTCGGCCGCCGCGCGCTCGACCACGATGATGTTGGCAAATCGAACCGGTGATGGTCAGGTTGCCCGCGAGCGTCGAGGCCATCGCCAGCACAGCCAGCCGGCATGCGGAGCGGGAAAGCTGCTCACGGGGAATCGGTGACTTCAGGAACAGGGTGAGATGTCACAGCGTGTTTGCACGGCGGTTACCCCAAGGCGACGCTCGACCTCTAGCGTGTCTGTGTGCCGGAGTGAGCTCGATAGCGCAGCAGCGGTTCGCCCATGCGAATCGTGTCGCCGTGCCGAACCCGCTCGCAGAGCCTCCAACTCCGGCGGGCCGCACACGATGACGGTCGAGCCGTGCTCGAAGTATCCCAGCTCGTCACCCTTGCCGAAACGCGCGTCGCAGTCGTATCGCCGCGGGACGCGGCCGGCCGGGTCGAACGTGTCCGCGATGAAGTTGAGCCGAATGCCCGCCACGAGGATGGCGCCCACGGCGACCAGGACCAGTGGCCTCGCCGAGGCGTCGAGTCGCGTGTAGAGCACCGCGCGCTCGTTGCGACAGTACAGGCGGCGCACGCGCTTCACCGCCGGCGGATTCACGTTCCACACGTCGCCCGGGACATAGGTCACGCCGTTGACGACCAGATCGTGCGGGGCATGAAACCGGTGGTACATCGCGGACGTCAGCCGCAGCGTCACGTAGACGCCGTCCCGGAATTCCCGGGCGGCACCCCGATCGTCGAGCAGCGCGTCGAGCGTGTAGGGCACGCCTTTGGCCTGGAGCAGGTCGGTCGCCACGAGACGGCCGGCGGCGCCGACAATCGCGTCGCACGGACTGACGAGCACGTGTTCGGCCCGGTCGACCGGCCGCGCGCCGTCTTTGAGCTGGCGGATGAAGCAGTCGTGAAGGCTGCGAAAGTCGGTCGAGCGTGCTTCGTCGAGGTTGAGGTCGCCGGCCAACAGTCGCCACACGGCCATCGAGACGTCGCGCACGAGCGGCTGCTCGATGCGCGTGAACCGGCCGGTCCACCGGGTGACGAGACGCCGCGGGATTCGGTTGGTGAGGACGAAATTGAGCGTTTCGTGCTCGATCAGGGCATCGAGCCAGCGGCGTGGGCTCACCGGCGGAGGTCTCCGTGGACGTAGCGACGATCTGGCACCTGGGCGGCAGGCATCGTCGCTCTCGCCATCGTCGTGCGCCGGGGTCGCGCCCGATATCGTCTCTCGCGGGCCAAGCATCCGTCGCTCGCCGGCCATGTCCGCCTGGCCGCGCTCGTCGCCAGGCTCGTGCCCTTCTACGAGCATCGACGGCGAGCGGTTCTTCGCGCCGACGGCGCGCCCGCCCCGGTCATGGTTCGCCGGCGCGACGGGCTTCGAGCGCCTGGCGCAGACGTTCCGGGATCACGCCCCGACCACGATTGCGCGGACCGCGCGCTCGAAGCCGGCGTGTCCGATCTGCAGTTCGTCGCAGGCCCACCGCGTGCCGTTTCCGTTCCGGCGTTTCGCCATGGCGCATCTCAAAGTGGGCGCCTTCCTGCAGCGCGGATCGGGCATGGTGGTCGAAGACCTGGACGGCAACCACGCCTATCGACCTCGCCGGCTTGTACGGACTGAACGTCTTCGGCTACGACTTCTATAGGGACTGCATCGACGCGCGGGATCGCGCGGGTGCGCGATCTCGGCCCGTCTGGGCGCCTACCATCCGGTCATCGAGGAGAACGTCGCGGCGGCTGTGCGCCATTTCGGGGCTGGACGAGGTGTCGTTCCACATGTCGGGCACCGAGGCCGTGATGCAGGCCGTGCGACTGGCCCGATATCACACGGGGCGATCGCACCTGGTCCGTTCTGCGGCGCGTACCACGGCTGGTGGGACGGCGTCCAGCCGGGGTGGGCAATCCGCGGCCGGCCGCGTGACGTCTACACGCTGAAGGACATGGACGGGCCACGCCTGCGCGTGCTCGAACGCCGGCGCGACATCGCCTGCGTGCTCGTGAACCCGTTTCAGGCGTTGCATCCGAACGCGGCCGCGCCGAGCGACGCGACGCTGGTCGCCAGCGAGCCGCGCCGTCGCAGTTCGACCGGCGGCTACGCCCGTGGCTGCCGCAACTGCGCGACGTCTGCACGGCGCCGCGGCATCGCGCTCATCTTCGACGAAGTCTTCGTCGGATTCCGCCTGGCGCCTGGCGGCGCCCAGGAATACTTCGGCGTCGCGCCGATCTCGTGACCTACGGCAAGACGCTGGGCGGCGGCCTTCCGGTTGGCGTGCTGTGCGGACGGCGCGGCTGATGAGGCGGTTTCACGACGACCGGCCCGAGGACATCTGCTTCGCGCGCGGCACGTTCAACTCGCATCCCGTACGTGATGGGAGCCATGCACGAGTTCCTGCGTCGGCTCGACGATCCGGCGATCCGCGACGTCGTATCGCGATCTCGACGACGTGTGGAACGGCCGCGCCGCCGCGCTCAACGCGCGCCTCGCAGCGCCTCGATCTGCCAGTGCGCGTCGCCAATCTCACGTCGATCTGGACGGTCGGCTACACGCGCCCGTCGCGCTACAACTGGATGTTTCAGTTCTACCTGCGCGCGCACGGTCTCGCCCTGAGCTGGATCGGCACCGGACGCCTGATCTTCAGTCACAATTGCACGTCCGACGCGTTCGAGCAGATCGCCGACCGGTTCGTTGCCGCCGCCCGCGCGATGCGCGACGACGGCTGGTGGTGGACGCGCGCGGACGCGACCGAGCCAGCGTCCGCCGGGACATCCTGCGAGAGATGATTGCCGCTCGCCTGTGGGGGTGAAAGGTCGGCTCCACTACTCGGCGTCGGCTGGTCGCGTGCGGCTCGACCAGCTCGCCCCGCAGCAGCTGCAACGGCGCCCGGTGATAGAGCTTCACGTCGTGGAAGGGGTCGGTGACGATCTTCGCCGCCCACACGAGCCCGGTCTGGACATCGCTCAGAAAGAACAGGTGCACGGTCCGGAACGCGATGGCGCCGACGCCCACCGTGAGCCACAACACCGAGACGTTGTGCGCGACGTCCACCAGCCGCGCGGGCGCGGCCAGCACACCCCACAGCGCAGGATCCCCACCAGCACGAGCGGCGACAGCCCCCAGATCCAGAGCAGGATCGCCTTGCGCCGCAGGTTGTAGCCCACCTTGATCGATTCCTTGTGCTCGTGGCTCGCGTCGTTGACGACGTCGTAATCACGCGGTTCGAAGAAGAAATGCCCGATTTGGCGGGAGGGCATGGCGACGAGCCAGGCGAGCAGCACCGCGGCCGCTGGTTCCACCCACAGGAGCAGGTAGGCCGCGATGAAGCTCAACGCGCTGAGCAGGTGCAGCGCCTGGTTGACGCGGTTGTGGTGGTAGTAGCGATGATCGTCCCAACGCTGTTCGGCCAGGGCTTCGCTGAAGGTCATAGGTGTGCTCCTCGGAACCATCTGTCTCGAGCCGACTGCCGCCGTGTCACGTGTTGTCGCAGACCACGACCGATGACAACCCACAGTTGACCGGTTCGATGGAACGGACGACGAGCTTCGCGTCCCGGACGAATCCATCGAGGTCGATGTTCCAGTCCACGCCGCCCAGGCGCGCCGCCATCCATCCCAGCCCGCGCTCCGCCACGCCGGGCGCGGCGTCGGCGCGGGCGAAGTGGTTGAGCAGCACCAGCCGGCCACCGCGCCGGCAGATGCGCTTCAACTCCGTCGCGACGCGCAGCGGGTCGTCGACGACGTTCATGACGTACGGCGCATACACGGCATCGAACGACCCGTCGCCGAATGCCAGCCGTGCGGCATCCATCTGGCAGAAGGCGACGTGCCGCAGGCCGCGACGCGCGAGCAGGGCCCGGGCACGTGCCAGCATGGCGAGCGAGAGGTCGAGGCCGACCACGCGACAGCCGTCGGGGTAGCGGAGGGCGCTCAGCCCGGTGCCGACGCCGACTTCGCAGATGGTTTCATCTCGTCGCGGCGCGAGCCGTGCCATGGCCCGGGTGCGGCCGTGCTGCAGGCCGATGCCGTAGATGACGTCGTAGATCGGAGCGAGGCGATCGTAGAGCGCCACCACGGATGCTGACGGGCGCGGGCCGCAGACCGTATTCATCGTGCGCCGGGGAGCGATGCGGCGCGAAGCCCGATGACGCCGCACACGATGAAGAACAGCCAGAAGACGCGCGACGCCGTCGCCGGCTCGCCGAACCAGAAGATGCCGACGACCGCGATGACGGCGATGCCCAGCGCCGACCACACCGTGTAGGCGACGCCGATGTCGAGATCGCGAAACGCCAGCGCCAGGGTCGTCAGACTCAATCCATAGAACAGGAACATCAGGACGGACGGCCACGGCCTCGACAAGCCGTTGGACAGCTTCAAGCAGGTCGTGCCCACGACCTCGAGGGCGATGCCGAGCAGGAGCAGGAGCCAGCTGACGTGACTCGACAGGGGCATATCGTCGCCCGGACCGAGAGGCGGTCTACCTGCCGTGTGGCCTCGCGGACCAGCGTTCCTCACGTGTGTGACGTCGAACCGCTATCGCAGCAAACTCCGGGCAACGAGTCCGACGAAAACCGGCGACCCCGCCGTCCCCTCCGCAAACGACGAGAGTCCGGGGTCGTCGCGGACTCTCTCGTCACGACGCGGCGCCTCGTGTCACCAGATCCGGCAGCAGCGGCGACCGCGCCGAGACCTCGACCAGATCGCGATAGGTCTGGAAGAGCGGTTCGAGCGACGCACGCCACCCGCGCGAGATTCGTGTACGCGCGCGCCTGCCGGCCCATCGTGGCTCTGGATTCGGCGTCGCGCAGGAGGGGCGTGAGGGCCGACGCCCAGGACGTGCCATCGCGATGGCGGATGACCCGTCCCGTGCGTCCGTCGAGCATGTTCTCCTGCGGGCCGCCCTCGTCGGTCACGAGCACGGGAAGACCACTGGCCTGCGCCTCGAGCACCACGTTGGCTGCGGTGTCGGTGCGGCTCGGAAAGAGGAACACGTCCGCAGAAGCGAAGGCGACGGCGACGTCGTCTCGCGAGAGCGTGCCGGTGAAGATGGCGTCGCTCAGCCGCGCACTCAGCTCGCGCCCCATCGGTCCGTCGCCGACCACGATGAAGCGGTGCCGGATGCCGAGCTCCGAGAGGGCATCCTCGATCGCGGGCAGCAGGTCGAGGCCCTTCTCACGCGACACGCGGCCGACGTAAAGCACGGCCGGTCGGTCGGCAGAGACGCGCCACGCGCGTCGCAGCGCTTCCGAACGCCTGAAGGGGTTGAACTGGTCGCAGTCCACGCCACGCCGCCAGATCGAGACCCGTTCGGGATGACCGTGTGCGCCGATCAGCAGGCGTCGCGTCGCGTCCGAGGGGACCAGCACCCGGCGGCAGCGTCCGTAAGGCCACCGCATGTAGTGGCGCATGAACCCGCTGAGAAGCTGCGATCCACTCAGGATGTTCGTGTACGCAGCGAGGTCGGTGTGAAAGCTGCCGACCAACGGCAGGTTCAACCGTGCCGCCACCCACATGCCGGCCAGCCCGATCGGACCGGGGGTCGTCAGGTGGACCAGATCGATCCGATCCGCTTCCGCCCGCCGACGATAGCTTGGAAGCCGCGGCACGTACATCCGCATCTCGTTGTAGAAGGGAATCGGCGTCCCCATCGAGCGGAGCGCGAGGTACTCCGGCGTGTCCGTCTCGGTGCGCGATGCGGTATAGACCCGCGCCTCGATGCCCGGCGGAGCGTGGCGGAGCACCGCCTGCAGCGTCGTCGTGACGCCGTTGACCTTGTCGAAGTCGTTGTCCGTGAAGATGGCGACCCTCACGCCAGCAGGATCCGGGGGGCTCGTCACGGCGGAGTGTCGGCCGTGCAAACTCCGCGCAAGCGATTTGCCCGCGCCTGCGTCGTCGCCACCTCGACAATCGGCCGCGCGGCTACTGATTGAGGAGGGCTTCGAGCGACGTCCGCGAAGCGTCCTGACCCTGGAACAGGCTGCCTTCGACCCGTTGTATCGCGCGCCGCAGGACGACGTCGTACAAACGCGGGTTGAGCGGGATGCAGCCAGCCTGCTCGGCAATCGGCCCGCTCTGGC
Source organism: Vicinamibacterales bacterium (assembly GCA_963840865.1). Taxonomy (GTDB): domain Bacteria; phylum Acidobacteriota; class Vicinamibacteria; order Vicinamibacterales; family Vicinamibacteraceae; genus CAWJAP01. Next base: position 628,505 of record CAWJAP010000028.1, on the reverse strand, counting down.
GCAGATAGTAGTCGACGAACGTCTTCACCTCGCGCCGATCGAGCTGCTTGGTGTGCACGTAAATGAACAGCGGCCGCGAGAGCGGCCGATACGTGCCGCGCCGCACCGTGTTCGGCGACGGCTCGATGGGGCCGGGGCCGATTTCCTCATCCAGATCGTCCACGGCGACCGCCTTGAGCGTCGTCCTGTGCCGGTCGTAGTGCGACGTCACCCCACGTATCCCAACGCGTTCGGATCGGTCGCCACACCCTTGACGATGACCGCATCGTCCTCGCTGCCGTGGTAGTCGGTCCGGCTCGCCCGTTCCCGTCCCACGATCGTTGCGCTGAAGAAATCGAACGTGCCCGAGCGCGCACCGGGACCGTGGAGGGTGAGCGGGCGATCGGGCCAATCCGCCCGCACCTGCTTCCAGCGTGTCACCTTGCGCTCTGCGGCCGGCTCCCAGATGCGTTTCAGCTCCGCGGTGGTCATCGACGTGGCCCACGTGTTGGTCGGATGAACGATGATCGTGAGCCCGTCGTGGGCGACGGGCAGCTCGACGTAGCCGATGCTTGCGGCGCGGCACGCCGCGATTTCGTCTGCTTCGATCGGGCGAGACGCATCCTGGATGTCGAGCTCTCCCCGGCAGAACCGCTCGAATCCGCTGGTCGTGCCCGAGGCGCGGATTCGGATTCTCACGTCCGGGTTCGCCTTGATGAACTCCTCGGCCACCGCCTGGGTCAGCGGCTGGACGGTGCTCGATCCGTCGACCGTGATGAGCGCCGGGGCGCTCCCACTGCCGCGCGACGTGCAGCCCAAACCGGCGAGGAGCAGGCCTGCGGCAAGGATTCGACCAGGGTATGCGAGGGCGGGCATGCCGCCGGACACTACGCCGCCCGCATGTCGACCGTGTAACCGTCAGGTGATCGCGTTGCGACGCCGGCTGCCGCCTGTCAAGCCGGGATGAGAATCCGAGGCCGCCGCCGAGCATTGCGGCGAACCCGACCGAGCGAGGACTGCGCAAGGGAGCACGCCTGCCTAGCGTGCAGCAAGTCCTTCGATCATCGGACGAAACCCCAGGCAACTCGCCGTGCCACCTTCGTCCCACGACCCCGGACCCGCATGTCGGGCGGCGACGCGAACCTTCTCGACACCCATGCACCATCCACCGCCTCGGTCAGCTCTCCGCTGCGGACTCTCCGGCTGGGTGGCCGGACCTCGAGGGTTGGTACGCGGCGCGACGCGATAGTAATCCTTGTCGTACCAGTCGGCGACCCATTCGAAGACGTTCCCGGCCATGTCGTGCACTCCATACCCGTTGGGCGGATAGCTGCCAGCCTTCACGGCGCCATCGCTCGCGTAGTTGGCCTCGCGCGGCGACATGGCGTCGCCATTGGGGTATTGGCGACCCTTCAGGCCGCCACGCGCCGCATATTCCCACTCGGCTTCCGATGGGAGCCGCATGACGACGCCATGGGTCTTCGAAAACCATTCGCAGTACGCATTCGCGTCGTCCCAGGTGATGCCGACCACGGGGTGGTCGTCGCTCTGTGCACGCGATCGGCCGCGGGGATGGCCCGATGCCGTGACAAAGGCCTTCCACTGTGCGAAGGTCAGCTCGGTTCGCGCCATCCAGAACGCATCGAGCGTCACCTCGTGCACGGGTTGCTCGTTGGATGATGCGGCCGCGGAACTGTCGCCCATCGCGAAATCTCCGCCCGGAATCGCGACCAACTCGATCCCGCCGATGCTGCACGGCGAGCCAGCCGGCGCCGACGACGGACACGGCTGCTCGCGACGCACATCGATCTGCATCACCAGCCAGACGAGACCGACTGCGGCGAACCACATCCTCATGTTTGATCATCGCCGGACGGAGCTTTGGCGAAGGTTTGCTCCAGGTGCTTGCGGAAGAAGAGCCGCTGGGCACCGGGCGGAAAGTCCTCGAGCGTGGCGAACTGCCGATAGCCGACAGCGCGGTAGAAATCGGGTGCCTGGAAGCTGTACGTGAACAGGAACGCGTGCGCGCATCCCCGCTCCCGCCCGAGCGCTTCGCCGGCTTCGAGCAGCGCGCGTCCGTAGCCGCGCCGGCGGAGCGCAGGGGCGACCCAGAGCGTCGACACATTCAGCCAGCCCAGGCCTGCGTAGCCGAGGAACCCGCCGCATACGACCCCCGCCGGGTCGCGAAGCGCGAGCGCGAGCGCTTCGTACGACGTATGGTCCGACTTCAGGGTGCGGCGTCCTGTCCGCGCCGATCGTCCCGTGAGGCGAGATACTCACCGCGCAACGTCGTGAACCTCACATCGTAGGTTGCCATCTGGCGAGTCCAGGTCGAGACGACTTCGAACGGCGACGTGTCGCCTGCGAGAATCGGATCCTTGTCGATCAATGCCACGCCGGACGTGACGAACTGTCCGTTCTCGTCGCGCCATGTGACCGCGACCAGTGTGCGTTCGAGCTGCTGCGCGGTAATGTTCCGCACCTCGCCGCGGACGGCAACGTGGCCCGTCGTGCGTTCGGAGCGGGCACTCAACAGCGCCAGGCTGGGACCGAACGGCCCTGGCGTTGCCGCCATGTCAGGCGACGGGATCACCTCGGCCCGGCGCGCCACCAATACGAAGACGAGAGCCGACGCCACGAATACGGGCAGTGTCAGCGCCGAGATGAGACGCCAGCTCGCTCGGCCGGCGTTCCCGAGCGTGCTCAACACCGGCGTACAGAGATTGGGATCCACGTGGCGTCGCCGCGCCCGGACGCGACGAACTGTCGGGCGGCGGTGGTCGCCGTGAGAGCCAGCCAGGCGCCGATCGCGAGTCCAGGAGTCCGCATGCAACACCACTCCGCTGAAGGCAGACTCGCTCAGTCTAGCAGCGGCCTCGCGAGAAGCTCTCCTTGCTCAGTTCATGCCTGGGGTATGGCGACGAAGCCGCGCACGCACCGGGTCACGCGAGTTGGTACTGGCCGACGATGACGCCGTCGGAACCACCCACACCATCACTCAACCCGGGCGGATGTTCTGGTTGTGGTGGAAGACGTTGTCGGGGTCGTACGTGGTCTTCACCGCCACCAGCCGGTGGTAGACGGAGTCGCCGTACGCCTCGCGAACCCGGTCGGGGTCTTCGTCGCCGCCGAGGAAGTTGACATAGACGCCTTCGCGGAAGCGGCCAAGGGCAGCGAAGAACCCCCTCGTCCAGGCGGTGTCCCGGTCGCCGAAGTCCTCGCCGGGCCGCCACACACCATCGAGGGTGATCGCGTGCGACGCCTGCCGGTTCCCGAAGGCCGTCGCGCCCTCGGCCACTCGGCGCACCGCCCCCTTCAAATGGAACATTGCCGCGTACGACCGCGGCGACGAGCAGGAGAACGCATGCTCGGCGATCACGTCGATGAGGTCGTCCCGGAGCTCGGGGAGGTGGGTGGACTTCCAGTAATAGTTCCAGCCGTGGACGACGGTCGAGTCGAACGCGCTCTGGAATCCCACGTACGGCGTGGGCCCGACCAGGTCGAGGAGGGGAGTCCGGGATGCGCGGAGCGGGCGGAGCATCTGCTCACCGTCCTCGACCGGCCCGGCGTAGCAGGTGCCAACCATCACCACCGGGCGCCAGTGCAGATCCTCGGGGATGTCCGGTAGCGGCGGCGCGGCGCCGAACCTCACGACCGTGCCGAGCTCGTCGGGAGCGTCGCGGACGAAGTCGCGGTAGAAGCGGAGGACCTCTCCGGCTTCGGTCGCGTCCCAGAGGATCGGCCCGGCGAGGACGGTGGGCCCCACGGAGTGGAGGCGGAACTCGAACGAGGTGACCACCCCGAAGTTGCCGCCGCCGCCTCGCAACGCCCAGAACAGGTCGGGGTGCTCGTCCTCGGACGCCCGCCGCAGCTCGCCGTCGGCGGTCACGACGTCGACGGCAAGGAGGTTGTCGACCGTGAGACCGTGCTTGCGCATCAGCCAGCCGACGCCACCGCCGAGCGTGAGCCCGGCGACTCCGGTGTGGCTCACGATTCCGCCGGTGGTGGCCAGACCGTGCGCCTGCGTCCCGTGGTCGACGTCGCCCCACAGCGCACCACCCTGCACCCAGGCCCTGCGGTCGGCGGGATCGACCCGCACGGCCCGCATCGCCGAGAGGTCGATGACGATCCCGTCGTCGCAAACGGCGGTGCCTGCCACGTTGTGGCCTCCGCCCCGGATGGCGATCTCCAGATCGTGGTCGCGGGCGAAACGCACCGCCGCGACCACGTCGGCGGTCCCGATGCATCGGGCGATCAGGCGCGGGCGCCGGTCGATGACACCGTTCCAGACTGCACGGGCCATGTCGTAGTCGGCGTGGTCGGCATTGATTAGCCGGCCCCGGAACCCGTGGATCTGCACGACGGTTGGCTGCTTGCTCCCGCGGCCGACTTCCGCGGTTGTCGGTGTCGTCATCGGGTCCTCCTCGCTCGACGACCCCATCGGACCACCGCGGACCCACGGCTGGCTAGTCAAGAATCTGGACTTCACAACCAAACGCGGGTGCACCACACTGGCGTTGTGAGGACGTACGGGCAGTACTGCCCCATCGCGCGTGGCGCCGAGATCTTCGCCGAGCGCTGGACACCGCTGATCATCCGCAACCTGTATCTTGGCTGCGGAAGCTTCAGTGAGATCCTGGAGGGCGCGCCCGGACTCTCCCGTACCCTGCTCTCGCAGCGGCTCAAGCAGCTCGAACGGCTTGGTGTCGTCGCGTCGGCACTCAAGCCCGACGGACGCGGGCACCACTACGAGCTGACGTCTGCGGGCCACGACCTCTTCACGGTCTGCCAGTCGCTCGGCGAATGGGGTGCGCGTTGGCTCGAGATCGCCCCCGAGAACCTCGACCCCTTTGTGGCCCTGTGGTCGATGTGCCACGCGCTCCACCGCGACCGGCTCCCGGATCGACGCGTCGTCATCCGCTTCGACTTCACCGGCCGCCCGCGCCGAGAGCGCTATTGGCTGCTCATCGAGCTCGGAGAAACCGAGATCTGCAAGACATACCGCGGCCTCGACGAAGACCTCTACATCACGGCGGAAGCCGAAGCCTTCGTCAAATGGCACGCCGGCCAGCTCGCTTGGGCCCAGGCCACCCGCGAGGGCCGCATCCAACTCGACGGCTCTCCGTCGCTGATAAGAGCCTTCCCAACCTGGAACGCCCGCAGCATGTTCGCCCACATCAGGCCGGTCGCCCACACCGCCACCGCAGGCTGACACCCTCGACGCGGCCTCCGGCTGCGGCATCGCACCGCCGCCGGAGTGTGACGTGAAGGTCGTCGATTTCTCCCAGGCCGGCCATGAAGACTTGCCTGCATAGTTCATTGCCGCGTAGCACGAACACTCGACCTGCAGGCCGCGCCACTTGTTGCGCGAACCGCGCGTCAGACCACTAGCCTAGGGCTTCCTGGAGTGGAGGGCGGAAGCGCCCAGACGCGCAATCTCGCGCCGGCGCTTCTTCATCAGGCTCTGGACTCTGGCGAGCCCGCCTTTTGCGGCCCGGTTCAAGGCCGCCTTGTTCTTCTCGTCTTCGGTCAGTTCTTCGGTGATCGCGCCGTGGCGATCTTCATGATGGGCACCGCCGTACCGATCACGTCCGCTGGGCGTTTCTCGCCGCGTGGTCCTCTGGGCAGAGCTTACCGCTGAGCATGGCACGCGCGCGCCGACGCTGGCGACCGGCTTCCGCTCGCATGTCCGCCGTCTCCGCTTGCTGCTGTGCGTTCTGGGCCTGTACGCGTGAGACGATCGCCAGGGAGTCGGCGATCAGTAGACGGGTGCTCGCAAGCGCCGTGACGATTCGAGCGTAGAGATCGTGGTCGATTCGGGAATCGGTCACGGCAGGCACCTCAGGCTTTGATGAGATGGCTACCGTGATTGGCAGGGGGCTCAGGAAAGCTGTAATAACCCTACGCCCGTTCCGGCCTCGAGTCTACGCTGCTCATCTGGACTGCGAACCCGTCACGACTGCACCGTTGCACGTCGTTGCTCGTCAGGACGCCGAGCATCGGCTTCCCGGGCAACGTCGCCGAGCGTGAATCGGTCAAACTGCTGGAGCCTTGCGAATGGCGCGCCCCACAGGACTCGGTCTGCGGAGGCGCAGCCGGAGCCCGACGACGAGCTTGGCTTTCGCCGGACTCGGTCTGAGGGCCCTCGCAAGCTCGCGTCCCCTTGCGGAGCCTCGCAGCTTACTCTGGGAGTTGGGCAGACAGCATTCGTTCAAAACGACCGAACCTCGTTGGGGAACATTTGGAGGATCTCCAATGTCGACAGAACGGCAGAACTCAGCCGCGGCGATGATTGTTGATGTCCTCGACCACATCACGGCCGCCTGGCGAGGTGGGCGCCCCGAAGCCATGGCGGATTTCCTCGACGAGCATGTGGGGATGGCGTTCCCCGGCTTCACGGGCCATCTCGTCGGCCGGCAGGCCCTCGTCGACAGCTTTGCAGCGTTCTCGCGTGAGGCGCGTGTCCACGAGGTACCCGGAAGGGCCCAGTCCGGATTGACGGGTCGGGTGGGGTGGCCGTCGCGCAGTATCCGTTCGAAATGGTCTATGAGCGTGAGGGCGACCAATGGAGATCGAAGGGGTGGGACGTCTGGGTCTTCGAGCATCGGGGAGAGAAGTGGATCGCTGTCTGGCGCACGATGCAGGCGCTCACGGAGGAGCCTGCCTGTACCGTAACACTGCCCAACCTGGGTGGCTGGAAGCCACAGCGAAGACCCCTCCGGAGAAGTTGGTGAAGGAGCGGCTGCGAGGCGCGCTGCTGTGAGGCCGGCTCCCCCGCAGCCCTTCCTCCTTCGTCTATTGAGGCGGGTCCGGTGGCCGCGGCGTCGTCGGCAGGCTCGGAATCGCCCTCAAGTACTCGTAGATGGCCATCAGCTCGACGGTGGTCATCTTGCCGTAGACCGGCCATGGCATCACCTGCAGGAGCGGCGAAATCTCGGGATGACGGTTCTTGAAGTCAGTTCCCTTCCGCATCACTTCGATGAACTGATCCCGGGTCAAGTTGGCCGGCAGCCCGTTCGCCCGCGGGGTCAGGTTTCTGGACGTGAACGGACCGAACCCGCCGCCCCCTGCCAGGTACGTCGCTGCATTGATTGCCTCGGGCTGCCCCATGAACGGATTGCCGCCTGGGGCGAACTGGGGCACCGTGTGGCAGTCGTTGCAGCCACCTTGCGCGTTGACGACGTAGCTGCCGAGCCCTACGAGCACCGGATTGAGCCCGCGAAGATTCAACGGGACCGGGGCAATCTTGAAGCCTCTCAACACTTTACTATCGAAATCCCGCGACGCATCGAAATCGTCGGCGCCGATGCCGACGGCCCCCGCTCCAACCACCAACGCCATCACGATGTAGCCAATCCAGAGCCTCGACCTCATACGCATCCTCCTGCGTCAGCCTTGCTGACTCGACATTGGGAGGACTGGGAGTCTACTCCTTTTTGATGAGCTTGAGGTCAACAATAAAACGCCAGCCTGCGATGAGGGTTCGCGCTCCCGGTGAGGCCGACGGGGCTCGCTCCGATTGATTGCTGCCGGCCGACACCAACGCTAAGCGGTCCAGACGCACGTGTTGCACCACGTTGCACGGCCGGCTAACTCAGAGCATCGGCTTCCTGTGCAACGCCTTGCCGAGTACGTCCGAAAACGCCTTCATTGTCGGCCGAAACCAATGGCGCGCCCGGCAGGACTCGGTCTGCGTGAGCCGAAGGCGAAGCAGACGCAGAAGTCCTGGCGGGAGAGCCAATTTCGAGCGCAGCGAGGAATGGCGCGCCCGGCAGGACTCGAACCTGCGACCCTCGGCTTAGAAGGCCGATGCTCTATCCGTCTGAGCTACGGGCGCACGTGACCGCACTGCCGATCCGGGGGGAACGGGGGCGACGACGCCCTGCACAGGGATTCGCCGCGCGGTCGTCGATCAACCGTAACACGACTCGTTCGAACCGGATCCGGACGCGCGCGTTGCGGCACGCCTATCGCGGCAACAGACGCAGCGGACCCGAGATCGGCCAGCAGGGGCTCAGGCCGGAGGCATTGACCAGTGTGAAATATGAGGTCGGGGACGTCTGACCAATCGATAATCCAGGGGTTCGGAAGGAGGACCCATGAGACCGGTATCGACGTTCGTCCTCGCATGCGGCCTCGCGCTGGTCGGCGGGACGCTGAACGCGCAGACCTCGGACGACAGGGAAGCCGTCAAGCAGGCCGCCACCGATTACGTGGACGCGCTTTACAGGGCGGATCCGACCCTCATCGAGCGCAGCGTGCATTCGGGCCTGACCAAGCACGGGTTCTGGCGCAAGCCAGGCGACGCGCTCTACCAGCCACAGACCACGATGACCTACGAGCAGCTGCACGCGCTCGCAGGCAAATGGAACAAGGACGGGAAGCGCGACACATCGATCAAGCAGGTGCAGGTGCTGGACCTGCTCGATCAGACCGCCACCGCGAAGGTGGTGGCCGAATGGGGCATCGACTACCTGCAGCTCGCGAAGTACGACGGCCGCTGGAAGATCGTGAACATCCTCTGGCAATCGCACCCGGCCAGGTCGGCGTCTTCGAGTGGCTCACGGTAACCATCGATGCGTACCACGACGATCGCGCTCGCCTTCGCATGCTTGCTGGCTTCAGCCTCCCTGCCGGCCCAACCCGCGGCCCCCGCGAAGTTCGACACGGAGGCCTGGAAGAAACCGACCGATCCGTTCCGCATCGCGGGATCGATTCACTATGTCGGGACGGCCGATCTCGCCGCCTATCTGATCACGACCTCCGAGGGCCACATCCTGCTCGATGGCGTGCTGACCGAGTCGGCGCCCGGCCTGGAGGCCTCGATTCGCGCCCTCGGGTTCAAGCCCGAAGACATCCGCGTCCTCCTGACCAGCCAGGCGCACTTCGATCACGTCGGGTCGCTCGCCCACATGCAGCGCGTGTCGAAGGCGCGGGTGGAGGTGATGAAGGGCGACGACACGATTGTCGCGAGCGGCGGCAAGACCGACTATCTCTTCGCGAACGAGCCGGCGGCGCACTTTCCGCCCGTCCGCGTGGACCGTGTCCTGAAGGACGGCGACACCGTCCGCGTCGGTGACGTCACGCTGACCGCCCGCCACACACCCGGGCATACGCCCGGCACGACCACATGGCTCACCACCGTTCGCGAGGATGGCCGGTCGTATCGCGTCGTGTTTCCCGGAAGCACGACCATCAACCCGGGAACCCGCCTCGTCGATCGTCCCTCCTACCCGGGCATCGCCGACGATTTCCGCAGGTCCTTTGCCCTGCTCGAGCGCCTCGAGCCGGAGATCTTCCTGGCGGCCCATGCGGGCTTCTTCGGTCTCGCCGAGAAGCGGGCCCGCATGGCCTCACAAGGCGTCTCCGCGTGGATCGACCCGGCGAGCTACAAGTCCCTGCATGCGGCCAAGCGGGCGGCCTTCGACGAGCAACTTGCCAGGGAAAAGGGTGGGTCGAAGTAGGAAGGAGGAAGGAGGACGTTGAAACTACGAAGGAGGAAGTTCGTCGCAACGTTTCGGCGGCAGTAACCGTCTCATGCTCCAGACCGCCGATTCCGGCGGCTGGAGTGTCTGCCATGAATGTTGCGCTTCGCCTTGCCGCCGCGGGCCTGGCCGTGGTGTCGTTCACGCCTGCACCGGCGTCGGCCCAGCTGGAGGGCCGTTTCGAACGGTCGCTGACGGTCAGCGGCCCTGTCACGCTCTCGGTCGGCTCCGGTAGCGGCAGCATCAAGGTCTCGAGCGGCGGCGACGGCACCGTTCGGGTCGTCGGCATCGTTCGCGGGAACCGGGGAGGGCGATCGGGCTCCGACGAGGAGATCGCCCGCGCCATCAAGGCGGTCGAGACCACCCCGCCCATCGTCCAGCAGGGCAGCAACATCAAGATCGGCGCCGTCGAGGACGAGGAAATCAGCCGCCGCATCTCGATCAGCTACGACATCACCGTCCCACCTGCCACCACGCTCACCGCCAGGACCGGCTCGGGAAGCCAGACCATTGGCCCGTTGTCCGGCGCGGTCACGGCCTCGACGGGCTCCGGCTCGATCACGGTCGGCGCCGTGGACGGCGAGGTCGAGGTGCGCACCGGCTCGGGCGAAGTCGACATCGCGGCCGGCAAGAACCGCGTGCGGGTCTCGACCGGCAGCGGCAGCGTCAAGGTCGGCCGCGTCTCCGGGGCGGTCTCGGTCAACACCGGCAGCGGCTCGGTTACGGTCGAGGAGTCGTCGGGCGGCACGGTCGATGTCTCGTCGGGCTCCGGATCGATTGACGTCAATCGCCTCAGCGGTGGACTCGAGGCGCACACCGCGAGCGGGTCGATCCGCGTGGCCGGCACGCCCAGCGCCAACTGGGACGTCCACACGAGCTCGGGGACAATCAATCTGGCGATTCCGGACGGAACGCCCTTCCGCGTGCAAGCCTCGACCAGCTCGGGGCAGATCAACACCGATCACCAGCTGTCGGTGACGAGCGTGGGGCGCCGCGAGCTCCAGGGCTCGGTAGGCTCGGGCGGCCCGCTCATCGAGGCGCGCACCTCCTCGGGAAGCATCCACATCCGCAAGAACGCAAAATAGAGATGAGGGGTCGGGTGTGATATCCATCTAAATGTTGCTCGTCGAAAGTGACCAGCGGGTGGAAACATTTAGACGGATATCACACCCGACCCCGCTCCGTTGGTGGGATAGGATCCCGCGGCGATGGAGCCGTGGCTCATCGGGGTATTGTTGTTTGCCGTCGGCACGATCGCAGCGACCGTCAACGTCGTGGCCGGCGGCGGATCGTTCCTCGTGTTGCCGGTCCTGATCTTCCTGGGCCTCCCTCCAGCGGTTGCCAACGCCACAAACCGCGTCGGCGTCGTCACCCAGACCTTGACGAGCACCGCCGCATTCCACGGCGCCGGACTCCTGGACCGGCGGCTGGCGTGGCACGCGTGCGTCCCGGCTGCCGCCGGGGCGCTCGTCGGCGCCTTTCTGGCACTCGTCGTCAGCGATGCGCTCTTCAGACGCACGCTGGCGGTGGTGATGCTGGCGCTCACCTTGGCCAGCTTCGTCACACGGAAGGATGTGCCCGTCGCAGCCGACGAGGTTCAGGCGCCGGCCTGGCTCCCGGTGGCATTCTTCGGGGTCGGGGTGTACGGTGGGTTCATCCAGGCCGGAGTCGGCTTCCTGGTGCTCGCCATCACCAGCGCGCTGGCCCTCGATCTCGTTCGCGCGAATGCACTTAAGACGCTGGTCGTGCTGGTGCTGACCACCCTCGCGCTCGCGTTGTTCGTGTCCCAGGGCGCGGTCCATTGGCCGTTCGGCCTGGCTCTGGCGGCCGGGAACGCCCTCGGCGGCCTCCTCGGCGTCCGGGTCGCCGTTCTCGTCGGTCACCGCTGGCTTCAGCGCATCGTCACGGTTACGATCGTGGTGTTCGCCGCGATGCTGCTTGCCTCGGGTTGATGGTGTTCCATGCGCTGGCGTGCCGTCCTGGTTGCTGCGGGGGTCGCGCTCCTCGGTAGCGGTGTCATTGCGCAGCAGGTCTTGACGCAGGACCAACCATTCCGGTCCGGCGTCGAAGTGGTGACGATTGCCGCGACGGTCTACGACGAGGACGGCCGTCTCGCCACCGGTCTGCCGCGCGATGTCTTCGAAGTCTACGAAGACGGGCAGCGACGCGAGGTGACGCAGTTCACAGCCGAGCGCGTGCCCGTGGGCGTGGGGCTGGCCCTCGACGCGAGCGACAGCATGTTCGGCCGGCGGACGGAAACCGCGAAGAGTGCGGTCGAACGCTTTCTGTTCGAGCTGCTCGGGCCCGACGATCAGTATTTCGTTCTCGCCTTCAATCACGCCTCGCTCGTGATCATGCCGTGGACGGCGAACGCGAGCCTCGCCCGCGCCCGGCTGCGCGACATTCAACCGTCCGGAGGCACCGCGGTCTACGACGCGGTGCTGGCCGCGCTCCCGCTCTTCGAGCGTCGCGCGCGCCAGCGCGCCGCGCTCGTGCTCATCTCGGATGGCGCGGATACGGCGAGCGACGCCTCGCTGCGACAGGTGTCGACCGCGCTCATCCGGAGCGACGCGTTCGTCTATGCGATAGCCATCGATCCGCCCGAGCGGCGGCCGATCAACACGCGCGTGAATCCGTGGGCCCTGCGCGACATCACGGATCCGAGCGGCGGCTACACGGAGGTTGTCACCGATCTCACGGAGCTCGATGCCGCGACGATGCGGATTGCGGAGACGCTGAACAAGCAATACGTCCTCGGCTTCAACTCGTCGAAGTCGCCCGACGGCGAATACCACAGCCTGCGCGTGAGCGTCCGCATCCCCGGCTACCGCGTCCGCGCACGCCGCGGCTACGTCGCGACGCCGCTCGTCAAGCGGTCCGCGCTGGTGTCTCCACCCGTGTGACGCGGCCCTCGTCCATGGAGACGACGGTCTCGGCGCGTCCCGAGAGCTCGGCCAGCGTGTGCGTGACGTAGAGCGCCGGGATCGTCAGCTCGCCGCGCAGCCGATCGAGGTAGGGCAGGATGTCCTGGCGGCGGCCGACGTCGACGGCTGCGAGCGGTTCGTCGAGCAGCAGCAGCCGCGGGCTCGAGAGGAGCGCGCGTCCGAGCGCCACGCGCTGCTGCTCGCCGCCGGAGAGCCTCGACGGCCGTCGATCGAGGAACGGCCCGAGATCGAGGAGCGCCACCACATCGTCGAGCGCGACGTGGCGCGCGTCGGGGCCGCCGAACCACCGGCCGTATTGGAGATTGCGGCGTACGGTGAGGTGCGGAAAGAGCCGCGTGTCCTGCGTCACGTATCCGATGCCGCGCCGATGCGGCGGCACCCAGATGCCCGCGGCCGTGTCGGTGAGCACGTCCGCATCGAGCCGTACGAGTCCGGCATCCGGCCGGATGAGGCCCGCAATCATGTGCAGCACGGTGGTCTTGCCGGCACCGGACGGGCCCACCAGCGCGGTGAGCCCGCGCCCGACATCGAAGGTGACGTCGAGCGCGATGCGGCCGAGCCGATGGCGCGCGGTGAGATGGAGGCTCATCGGCCGAGCGGCCTGGCGCGGCGCGACAGCGCTTCGGAGGTGATGAGCGCGGCGAGCGAAACCGCCACCGAGAGCGCGGCAAGCCGCAGCGCGTCCGCGTCGCCCCCGGGGGTCTGCGTGAACGCGTAGATGGCCAGCGCCAGCGTTTGCGTCTCGCCCGGGATGTTCGACACGAAGGTGATGGTGGCGCCGAACTCTCCCAGCGCCTTGGCGAACGCGAGAATCATCCCGGAGAAGACGCCGGGCAGTGCCAGCGGGAGCGTGATCGTCGCGAGCGTCCACATCGGGCTCGCGCCGAGGGTCGAGGCCGCTTCCTCGAGGCGCGCGTCCACGCTTTCGATCGAGAGTCGAATGGCGCGGACCATCAGCGGAAAGCCCATCACCGCGGCGGCAATCGCCGCACCCGTCCAGCGGAACGCGACGACGACGCCCAGCCACTGGTCGAGCAGCTCACCGATCGGCCCGCGCCGGCCGAGCAGCCTGAGGAGGAGATAACCCGTGACGACCGGCGGCAGGACGAGCGGGAGGTGGACCAGGCCGTTGACGAGCGCCTTGCCCCAGAACCGGCCGCGTGCGAGCGCCACCGCGACGGCGACGGCAGGAGGAACGCTGACCAGCGTCGCGCACAAGGCGACTTTGAGGCTGAGGAGAAGGATGGCGAGATCGTCCGCTGTCCATGCGAACATTGGTCGCGATTATGTCATTGGCCGAAAACCTTTGAGCCAGGCGGCGCGTCTATGACGTCCATGGTCAATCTGAGGCTTGCGCTGCGGACCCTGTTCAGGACGCCCTTCGTGACGGTCGTGGCGATCCTGTCGCTGGCGCTGGGCATCGGCGCGAACGCCGCCATCTTCTCGCTCTTCCATCAGATGCTCCTTCGCCCGATGCCGGTGCGGGCGGCCGGCGATCTGGTGAACCTGTCGGCGCCGGGGCCGAAGCCCGGCTCGCAGTCGTGCAACCAGTCGGGCGACTGCGAGGCGGTGTTCAGCTACCCGATGTTCCGCGATCTCGAGGCCAACCGCGGAAGCTTCAGCGGCATCGGCGCGCATCGCATGTTCGGCGCGAACCTCGCCGCCGGCGGGCAGACGGCGAGCGGCCAAGGTGTGCTCGTATCGGGCAGCTACTTCCCGGTGCTTGGACTGCAACCCGCGCTCGGCCGTCTCCTCACACCCGATGACGATCGCGCTGTGGGGGAGTCCCGGGTCGTGGTGCTCAGCCACGCCTTCTGGCAGACGCGCTTCGCCGCGCGACCCGACGTGCTGAACGCGCCGCTCATCGTCAACGGACAGACGCTGACCGTCGTGGGCGTGGCGCCGCGCGGCTTCGACGGCACGACGCTCGGCTCGCGGCCGCAGGTCTTCGTGCCGATCACGCTGCGCGGCCTCATGGAGCCGGGCTTCGAAGGGTTTGCCAACCGGCGCAGCTATTGGGTGTACCTCTTCGCACGGCTGAAGCCCGGGGTGGCGATCGAGCAGGCCTCGTCGGCGATCAACGTGACCTACCGCGGCATCATCAACTCGGTCGAGGCACCGCTGCAGCGGGGGATGAGCGACCAGACGATGAAGCGCTTCCGGAGCCGGTCGCTCGTCGTCGAGGCGGGAAGCCGCGGCCAGAGCTCGGTACGGCGCGAGGCCAGGGTGCCGCTGCTCGTCCTGTTGTGCGTCACGGGCGTGGTACTGCTCATTGCCTGCGCGAACATTGCCAATCTCCTGCTCGCGCGCGCGGCGTCGCGCGCGGGTGAGATGGCGGTTCGTCTCTCGATTGGCGCGAGCCGATGGCAGCTCGTCGGGCAACTCCTGACCGAGTCGTGCCTGCTCGCTGCGCTGGGCGGCGTCACAGGTCTCCTCTTCGCGCGCTGGACGCTCGACTTCATCGTGTGGCTGCTGCCGGCCGATGCGGCGGCCACGCTCGACACGCGGATCGAGTGGCCGGTCCTGTTGTTCGCGGCCGGGCTCACGCTCGTCACCGGCCTGCTCTTCGGGCTGTATCCGGCCCTTCACAGCACCCGTCCGGATCTGTTGTCGACGCTCAAAGGCCAGACCGGCCAGCCCTCAGGCGCTCGGGCGGCGGCGCGCTTCCGCACGTCGCTCGCGACGACACAGATTGCGATGTCGATGGCACTCCTGGTCTCGGCGGGTCTCTTCACGAGAAGCCTCGTCAACGTCTCGAGGGTCGATCTCGGATTGAAGATCGACAACCTGGTCACGTTCGGTGTCTCGCCCGAGCTCAATGGCTACACGCCCGAGCGGTCGCGCCTGCTGTTCGAGCGGATGGAGCGGGATCTGGCGGCGCTCGCCGGCGTCACCGGCGTGACCGCGTCGCTCGTGCCGGTCCTCGCGGGCAGCAACTGGGGCACCGACGTGAACGTCGAAGGGTTCACGTCGGGACCGGACATCGACAACAACGCACGATTCAACGAGATCGGCGCGGGCTACTTCCGGACGATGGGCATGCCGCTGCTCGCCGGCCGCGAGTTCACGGTCGCCGACGGTCCCAAAGCCGCGAAGGTCGCGATCGTGAACGAGGCGTTCGCGAAGAAGTTCAACCTCGGCCGCGACGCCGTCGGGAAGCGCATGTCGAACCGCGGCAACAACGAGCAGCTCGATACGGAGATTGTCGGCCTCGTCCAGAACGCGAAATACAGCGAGGTGAAGGACGCGGTGCCGCCGCTCTTCTTCATGCCCTACCGGCAGGACGGGAAGCTGGGATCGATGGCCTTTTACGTGCGGACCTCGCTTCGACCCGAGGAATTCCTCGCGACGCTGCCGAGGGCGATGGCGCAGATCGATCCCAACCTGCCGCTCGAAGAGCTGCGCACCATGCCGCAGCAGGTGCGGGAGAACGTGTTCCTCGATCGGCTCATCAGCATGTTGGCCGCCGGGTTCGCGGCGCTGGCGACGCTGCTCGCCGCGATCGGTCTCTACGGCGTGCTCGCCTACACGGTGGCCCAGCGCACGCGCGAGATCGGCCTCAGGATGGCGCTCGGCGCCGAGCCGGGTCGCGTGCGGGGCATGGTGCTGCGCCAGGTTGGAGGGATGACCGTCGTCGGCGGCGCGATCGGGCTCGTCGCCGCCATCTGGGTGGGGAGCCTGGCGAAGTCCCTCCTCTACGAGCTCGAAGGCTCCGATCCGTTCGTTGTGGCGGCCTCGTCGATCGTGCTGACGCTCGTGGCGCTCTGTGCCGGATCGATCCCGGCACGCCGTGCGTCGCGCGTCGATCCGATGACCGCGCTGCGGTACGAGTGAGGAGGCGGGCTACCGGACTCCAGGCTACGGGGCTCCGGGCCCGCCCAGCGCGAATCACCTCCGTGCTACAGTCGCGCCCACGGAGGGCCCATGGCGAAGCCGCGTTTTGTTCTCTCGGTCCAGGTGCTGCTGGCATTGGTGATGGCGGCTGGCGTCATCTGGTTGGCCGGCTCGCCGGGACGGGCGCAGCAGCCGACGCCGGCGGATTCTCGCCGAGCGCTTCACGAAGATGTCGGCGGAGTGGGAAGCCAAGGGGCTCGCCGACCCGTTCCGCGGCGTCACCGCCGACGGCCGCGTGGCGCCCGGGCTCTTCACCATCTCCTCGACGGGTGTCTCGACCGAACCGGTGCGCAAGGCGGCGGCCACGTTCCTCGAGGCGCTGACGCCCGATCAGCGCAAGAAGACGACCTTCCCCGTCGACGATCCGGAATGGCGCAAGTGGATGAACCAGCACTTCTACGTGCGCCAGGGCGTCGGGTTCAAGGAGATGACCGACGCGCAACGCGAGGCGGCGTTCGGCTTGCTCAAAGCCTCGCTCAGTGCGAAGGGGCTGCAGCTCTCGCGCGACATCATGAAGCTCAATCACACGCTGGGCGAGCTCAACGACAACGACTTCGTGCAATACGGCGAGTGGCTCTACTGGATCACGCTGATGGGCACGCCATCGGCGACCGAGCCCTGGGGCTGGCAGATCGACGGGCACCATCTGATCGTCAACTACTTCGTGCTCGGCGATCAGGTGGTGATGTCGCCGGCGTTCTTCGGTTCGGAGCCGGTCGTCGCCACGTCGGGCAAGTACAACGGGGTGTCGGTCCTGCAGGACGAGCAGGGCAAGGGCCTGGCGTTCGTCAATTCGCTGAACGAGGCGCAGAAGAAGCAGGCCATCCTGCAGGTGTCGAAGACCGGCAACAACAGTGTCGGCGAGGCGTTCAAGGACAACGTCGTGCTCGACTACGCGGGGCTCAAGGCGGCGTCACTCGACAAGGATCAGCGCGAGCGGCTGGTGGCGCTGGTCCACGCCTGGGTCGGCACCATGGATGAAGGCCATGCGAAGGTGAAGCTGGCGGAGGTGAGAAAGCACCTCGATGCGACCTACTTCGCCTGGATCGGCGGCACCGACCCGTCGAGCGTCTTCTATTACCGCATTCACAGCCCCGTGGTGCTGATCGAGTTCGACCACCAGACGCCAATCGGGATCCGCCACCTGATGCCAGGCGTCAAGACGCCCATCCGGGATCACATTCACAGCGTGCTGCGAACGCCGAACGGGAACGACTACGGCAAGGACCTGCTGCGGCAGCACTACGCGGCGCATCCGCATTAGCTTGTCGGTCTTCAGGATTCAGTCTTCGGTCTTCAGTCGTCGGTCTTCAATCTTCGGCCATCAAGACCGAGGACCGAGAACCGAGGACCGAGGACCGAGGTCCGTTGATCCCGCCGTCTGGTGACGCGACTCCTGCCGCTCCAGCACCGCGGCCACGGGTGGAGTGGCGTGACGCAGGGGGAAGGCGAGATCGACGAGAACGCCGGAGCCCGGGTTGCCGCTGATGCTGAAGCTGTGCGCGTCGCCGTAGAGCCGCTTCAGCCGCTCGCGCGTGTTCGAGAGCCCAACGCCGCGCGCCTTCTCCAGGCTCCATCCCGGCGGTAGGCCCCGGCCATCGTCGCGCACGCTCAGTCGCAGCCGGTCGTGCTGACACCACGCCTGAATCTCGATGATGCCGGTGCACCGGCCGCACGGCAATGCCGTGGCGGATCGAGTTCTCGAGCAGCGGCTGCAGGATGAAGGGCGGCACGAGCGCCCGCAGCGCGAGCGGCTCGACGTCGACGATCACGTCCAGCCGATTCTCATAGCGGATCTTCTGCAGCTTCATATAGCGATCGATGAAGGCCAGCTCCTGCTGGAGCGGGATCTCCTGCTCGCCGGCATGATCGAGTGAGAGCCGCAAAAGATCGCCGAGCTGCTCGAGCATCCAGCGCGCCGTGCGCGGCGCGCCCTCGACGTGCGCCGAGATGGCGTTGAGCGCGTTGAAGAGAAAGTGCGGCTGGAGCTGCGACCGCAGCGTCTCGATCCGCGAGTCGGCGAGCAGCCGCTCGAGCTCCGCGGTGCGCACCTTGCGATCGCGCAGCTGGTCCTGATACTCCGAGGCGACATAGCCGCCGACGATCACCCAGTACAGCAGCCAGACGCACGCGGCGACAAGGAGGCGGTCCGTGGTGACGCAGCGCCGCCTCGGCTCGAACGCCGTCCAGCGGCGCGCGGAGCAGCTTGCTCGCGCCGAGGAAGAGGTAGCGGAACGGCGGTGAAGATCGAGGCTGAGCGGCAGGTGCGCAGCAGCAGCCGTGGCACGAGCGCGTCGCGCGATACCGGGCAGCAGCCGATCCACCTGCACGATGAGCGGCACGAGGACGACCCAGCGCGCACCACGCCGCGAGCGCGCGCAGTGCCGACTCCTGCCAGGTCAGCGCCTGGCCCCAGTCGGTGCCAGCCGAGTAGACGAGGACGACCAGCGTCCAGAACGCAAAGGCCGCCCGCCAGTGACGCGCCGCCGTCCACGAGTGGAGGGCCACGGTGGAAGCCTATCCGGTCTGGTGCGCGCGTGCCAGTCCTTCCGCGGTCTTCAGTCTTCGGTCCTCAGTCTTCGGTCTACTCAGTCTTCGGTGGTGCGCGCCCCGTAGCCCCTTCTTCGTCGACCGACGACCGACGACCGAAGCTGCTCCTCATCGACGACCTGATCCGCCGCGGCCGGCTGACGACCGTCTGAGCTTGGCCATCCGGCAGGTCGTCTCATCCGACCGGCTCATGACAGTAGGCGCGCCACTGGTAACAAATGGGCTGACACTTCCGTCACGGCCGCCCTAGTCTCGGCCCACTCTACTGGCCTTCGGGAGCGTGCACCGTGCGTCGCGTCGTGCTACGCTGGCGCCCCTCGCGTGCGGCGCTCGTCCGCGTTCGATTAGCCTGGAGGCTGGCGAAGGCGCGATGGATCGCATTCGTACCCTGGTCGTCGACGATGAAAAGCCCGCCCGGACCCGGCTGCTCGACCTGCTGCGCCGGGAGGAGGAGATCGAGATCGTCGGCGAGGGCCGCGACGGCCGCGAGGCCATCGACCTCGTGGCGCGCACGCGCCGCATCTGATGTTCCTCGACATCCAGATGCCCGACCTCGACGGCTTCGGCGTGCTTCAGGCCCTCGAGCCCGAGCAGCTGCCAGTCACCATCTTCGTCACCGCCTACGACAAATACGCCATCCAGGCGTTCGAAGCGCACGCGCTCGACTACCTGCTCAAGCCTTACAGCGACCAGCGCTTCGAGGCGGCGCTCAAGCGCGTCTGCGAGTTCATCCGACGCGCAGCGGCAGCGAGGTGAACCTGCGCGTCGCCAACCTGCTCGAAGAGCGCGCCGGCACCGACGCCCACTCCGGCTTTCTCGAGCGCGTCGTGCTCAAGTCGGCCGGACGCGTCACGTTCCTCGACGTCGTCGACGTCGACTGGATCGAGGCCTGCGGCGTCTACGTCAATCTGCACGTCGGCGCCCAAACGCATCTCTACCGGTCGAGCGTCGCGCACCTGCTGTTGCGGCTCGACCCGCGGCGCTTCGTCCGCGTCCATCGGTCGGCCGCCGTCAACACCGACCGCATCCTCGAGCTCCAGCCGCGCAGCCACGGCGACTACACCGTCGTGCTCAAGGACGGCACGGAGCTCATCATGAGCCGCGGCTACCGCTCGCAGTTCGAGCAGTGGCTGCAAGCAGCCGCTTTAACGTGACGCTGGTTCAGTGCACTCAGTCGTTACGAGTGGCCAGTGAGCAAGTCTTCGACCGGCGGCGCGGCGGGTGCTTTGCCGCGCCGAACTCTCGTCCGTAAGACCGAGACTGTGACTCGACTGACCGATCCAACATCCCGTCGCTTTCCGGCGGTCAGCTCGAGAACGTGGCCGTCCGTCTCGTAACAAATCGCTTACCGGTCCTCGGACACCCGCGTAAACTCCCGCCGTTCTCACAGTCGACCCGTCTGCTCGCTGCCGCGGGGGGGTCTGCTGGTTGCGTTGCGGGGCGTGTGTTTCGCCGGCGAAACGGACGTGCGTAACAGGAGGTTACGTGTTCATGGCAGCGAGCAACACGCGGCGATGGGCGCGATCGCATCTGGCCTTGACGGCGCTGACGATCTGCGCCGATGGGCAGCGGCGCGTGCGGCGCAGGAGACCGGAGGCGCATCGCGGCACCATCTCGACGCCCAGAAGGCGGCGCTGCCCGGGGTCACTGTCACGCTGCGCAACGAGGACACGAACGCGCGTGCTCACGACCGTGACGAACAACGAGGGCGCCTACGTGCTGCCCGTTCGTGCCGATCGGCCGCTACACGCTGACCGCCGCGCTGCAGCGGATTCTCGACCACCAAGCGGGAAGGATATCGAGGTGCGCGTCGGCGATCGGCTCCGCTTCGATCTGGCGCTGCAGGTCGGCGCGGTGACCGAGGAGGTCACCGTGCGCTCGGAGGCGCCGCTCCTCGACACGAGCAACGCCATCGCGCGGCCAGGTGATCAACCGCGAGCAGGTCGCAGGACCTGCCGCTCCTCGGCCGCAATCCCTTCTCGCTCGCGCAGCTCTCGCCCGGCGTGCAGTACACGCCCGCGACTCGCCAGCCGCTCGAACCGGCCGTTCGACAACGGCGGCATGGACAACTTCCAGATCAGCGGCGGCCGCGGGTTCACCAACGAGTTCCTGCTCGACGGCGTGCCCAACACCGGCACGCGAGACGACCCAGCCGAACAACCTGAGCTTCGTGCCGTCGCCGGACGCGACCGCGGAGTTCAAGGTCCAGACCAGCATCTACGACGCGCAGTACGGCCGCACCGGCGGCGGCGTCGTCAACGTCGTGCTCAAGAGCGGCACCAACCAGTTCCACGGCGTCGTTCTACGAGTACTACCGGGACGAAGCAGCTGAACGCGAACACGTTCGACGCCAATCGCAGCGGCACGGCAGAAGGCCGGCCTCTACTGGAACCAGCCCGGCCTCACGCGTCGACGGGCCCGTGCGCATTCCCGGCCTCTACAACGGCACGGACAAGACGTTCTTCATGTACAACTGGGAGCAGATCCGCAGCGAGGTGCCGTTCCCGCAGGTCTACACGGTGCCGAGCGCGCTCGAGCGCACCGGCGACTTCTCGCAGACGCGCACCGCCGACGGCCGGCCCGTGACCATCTACGACCCGCTGACGACGCGGACGTCGAGAACGGGCAGTTCGTGCGCGACCCCTTCCCGGGCAACGTCATCCCGGCCAGTCGCATCGATCCCGTGGCGCTCGCGCTGCTGCAGCGCGTGCCGCTGCCGAACGCCCCGGGCCTCGTCAACAACCTGCTCGTGCCCGACAATGCGCGCGCCGACCAGCTACGACCAGCACGTGCGCGAAGGTCGACCAGGTGATCAACGCCAACCATCGCTTCTTCGTCCGCTTCGCCCGGAACAAGCGCACCGAGGTCAACGACTACGCCGCGTTTCCCGCCGGAGGCCTCGCCCTGGTACCAGCACGGGCGCATGAACGTCGGCCTTGCGCGCCGAAGCGACGTCGGTGCTCAGCCCGTCGCTCGTCCTCAGCTCGCGCGTCGGCTTCATCCGGCACGACTTCTACATTGCGACGCATGGCGACAACTTCGATCCGACCGCGCTCGGCTTCCCCTCGAGCCTCGTCTCGCAGCTGCCGCGCCACGACCTTCCCGCAGGTGCAGTGGGAGGGCTACACCACCTTCGGCAGCACGTTCGGCGGCAACAACGGGCAGCATCTTCACGGTGAGCGACACGTGGTCGTGGTCCGAGGTGTTGAGCAAGACCGCCGGCAACCACTCGTTGAAGTTCGGCGGCGAGTTGCGCGCGATGGTCAACGACCAGCAGAACCCGACCTCGTCGACTTCGGCCGCTTCAACTTCACTCGCGCCTTCACCCAGCGCAATCCACTCGCGGCCGACGCGGCGTCGGGCAACAGCGGTGGCCTCGCTGCTGCTCGGCTACCCGGCACGAGATCACGAACCACGGGCCGAGCGTGTCCCGATCTACCCGCAGCTCAACTATCGCGAGCAACTACTTCGGCCTGTTCGTGCAGGACGACTGGCGCATCTCGGAGCGGCTGACGTGAACGCCGGCCTGCGCTGGGACTACGAGTCGCCGATCGTCCGAGGGCTCAACCAGCAGAACATCGGCTTCGACCCGACGCGCCCAACCCGTTCCAGGTGCCCGGGCATGCCGCTGCGCGGCGGCCTGCTCTTCGCGAGCGAGGACGAGCCCGCTGCCGTTCAAGACGCGACCTCAACAACATCCAGCCGCGCGTCGGCGCCACATTCCGCATCAACGACAAGACGGTGATGCGCGGCGGCTACGCGCTCAGCTACCTGCCGACGTTCGACAACGGCTACAACAACGGCTTCAGCGTGACCACGACGCTCGTGGCGTCGACCGACGGCGGCATCACGCCGGTCGGCGCGGCTGAGCAACCCGTACCCGAACGGCCTCGATCAGCCGGTCGGCAACTCGCAGGGGCTCGCCACGCTGGTCGGGCGCGGCTTCACCTACTCCGATCCCGGAGCGCACCATTCCCTACGTGCACCAGTTCTCGATCGGCGTGCAGCGCGAGCTGCCGGGGCGGCTCGCGCTCGACGCTTCGTACGTCGGCAGCCGCACGCAGCGGGCTGCCGGTCTCGAAGGGCATCAACGAGATTACCGCCGAGCAGCTCGCGCAGCGGCAACGCGATGCTCGTCCAGGTGCTCCAACCCGTTCCAGGGACTGCTGCCCGGCACGCCCTTCAACGGCGCGACGGTGCCGCTGCCAGCAGCTCGTGCGGCCGTTCCCGCAGTTCGCGTCGATCACCGAAGATCGGCGCAGCCTCGGCGTGAACGACTACGACTCGCTGCAGCTCAGCGTCAACAAGCGCATGTCGCGCGGTCTGCAGTTCCTCGTCAGCTACACCTACTCGAAGACCGAAGAAGAAGTCACCTACCTCAATCCGCAGGACGACTGGGACCAGCTGCACGCGCGTCGTCACCGCCGCCGACTCGCCGCACCGGCTGCTCGTGAGCAGCACCTATGAGCTGCCGTTCTTCGCGCGATCAGAAGGGCGTGGTCGGCTCGCTCCTCGGCGGCTGGCAGGTGAACGGCATCGTCACCGCGCAGTCGGGCCTCCCGGTGGCGACGACGGCCGGGCGCCGTCCTCGTCGGCGATCCGGCGCTCGACGAACCCGACGCTGGCGCGCTGGTTCAACACGTGCACGCAGGCGCTGTGCGGCGCGCGGCAGAACTGCGCGAGTCGGCCGACGAGCCGATCGCCTGGCAGGTTCAGCCGCCGTTCACGCTCCGGACGCTGCCGACGCGACTCGAGACGTCCGGACGAAGCCGGCCGACGGCCTGATCGACTTCTCGCTGTTCAAGACCTTCGCGCTGCCGGCGCGGATGCGCCTGCAGCTCCGGTTCGAGTCGTTCAATCTGTTCAACACGCCCTGGTTCGGCGCGCCGAACACCAACGTGACCAACGCGGCCTTCGGCGTCGTCACCGCCGACGCAGGCCAACGATCCGCGGAACTCCAGATCGGGATCCGGTTCATGTTCTGATCCTGGCCAGCTAGCGGCACGCGCATTTTGGCAGGCTCGCCCGTGACGCGGACGAGCCTCCAATTCCCAGAGTCCGTCCTGCACGGCGTGCCAGACCGGGTGGTGACACGTTCGCGCGTCCTGCAACAATTGGCGTGACGCCCCTCTGACACCTCCCTACCCTCCCGACGGTTCATCGATAGCTCAACGACTCCGGCCTCCAAAGTTCTGGATCGACCGCACACAGGCCGGAGTCGCCTTTGTTTGTCGTGAGATCGCGGAATGCAGCCCGGGGGGGTCGCAGTTCGTCAGGAGGGCAACGTGGTCAATCGTGTCGGTTCGTGGCTGCTAGCGTGGCGCTGGCGCTGTGTGGCCAGGCGTCACCGGCGCTCAGGGTCTGACCGGACACTGTCCGGCACCGTCGTCGATGCGTCGGGCAGCGTGCCGCCAGGCGCGAACGTCAACGTCAAGAACGCCAGCACGCAGGTGAGCCGCGAGGTCGTCACCGACGCCAACGGCGCCTTCGTCGATCACCGATCTGCTCGCCGGCACGTACGACGTGAGCTGAGCCTGACCGGCTTCAAGACGCACGTGCAGACGCGGCGTCGTCCTGTCGGCGAACGAGCGCGTGGCGCTGCGCGCGATCGCGCTCGAAGTCGGCCAGCTCGCCGAGACCATCTCGGTGACCGCCGAAGCGGCGCGCATCCAGACGCAGAGCGCCGAGCGCTCGGGCCTGATCACCCAGGAACAGCTGAAGGAAATCACGCTCAAGGGCCGCGACTACATGGGCATGCTGCGGCTGATGCCCGGCGTCGTCGACACGCAGAACCGCGAGGCGCCCGGCTGGAACAACCTCGGCGGCCTCAGCATCAACGGCGGCCGCAACAACACCATCAACCTGACCTACGACGGCGTCACCAACCTCGACACCGGATCGAACACCGGCCCGTTCCTCGCGCCCGGGCCTCGATTCGATCGCCGAGATCAAGGTGCTGACCTCGAACTACCAGGCCGAGTACGGCCGCAGCTCCGGCGGCACGATCAACGTCGTCACCAAGAGCGGCAGCCGCGACTTCCACGGCGGCGGCTTCTACGCCCGGCGCGACGATGCGCTCAACGCCAACGAGTGGCAGAACAACAAGGCCAACCGCGACAAGCCGGCCTACAAGTTCAACTACAGCGGCTACAACATCGGCGGCCCGATCGTGCTGCCGAAGTTCAACACCAGCCGCAACAAGCTGTTCTTCTTCTGGAACCAGGAGTTCCTGCCGCGCACCAATCCCGGGTCGCTGCAGTTGCCGCGTGGTGCCGACCGAGCTCGAGCGGCGCGGCGACTTCTCGCAGAGCCGTTCGACAACGAACGGCAAGCTGATCGTGATCCGCGATCCCGAGCACCGGCCAGCCGTTTCCCGGGCAACATCATTCCCGCCAACCGCATCGACGCGAACGGGCAGGCGCTGCTCAACCTGCTGCCGCTGCCGAACTTCGCCGATCGCGCGCTCAACCAGTACGAACTACACGTTCCAGAGCTCGTTCGACCAGCCGCGCAACGACCAGGTGCTGCGCGTCGACTGGAACGTCGGGCCGAAGACGAACTTCTACTCGCGCCTGAACTTCGGCTACGAGGCGTTCAAGGGCGGCTGGGGCTTCGTGCTGAACAACGCCAACTGGCCGCAGCTGCCGATCGCCTACGAGATCCACAGCTACGGCGTCGTCAACACGCTGCTGCACACCTTCAGCCCGACGACTCGTGCCGGAGGTCACGGTCGGCCTCAACCACGGCAAGCAGACGGTCGAGCCGCTGACGCAGGCCGATCTCGAGCGCAACGATCGCAACGACTGGTCGGCCTCTCGGGGCTGCCGCAGTTCTATCCCGGAGGCCAACCCGATCGCGGATCGTCCCGAACGTGAACTTCGGCGTGGCCGGCCTCGCGCTCGGCAGCGCAACATCGCAGACTCGCTCGGCGTCGAGGGGCGCTATCCGTTCTTCGGCGAGAACGACATCTGGAACTCGTCGTTCAACCTGACGAAGGTCGACGGGCACGCACAACCTCAAGGCGGGCCTGTTCTACGAGTACACGACGCGGCCGGCGGCGCGCTCGAGCGCGTTCAACGGCACCTACAACTTCGATCGCAACACCGCGAACCCGCTCGACGCCAACCATCCGTACGCGAACGCGATGCTCGGATCGGTCAACGCCTACACCGAGGCGACGGGCCATCCGGATGCGCACGCGAAGTTCATGAACTTCGAGTGGTTCCTCCAGGACAACTGGCGGGTGAAGAAGAACCTGACGATCGACGCCGGCATCCGCTTCTACTACGTCGGGCCGACGGAGAGCCGTGGCGACCAGCTCGCGGTGTTCCAGCCCGGACCAGTTCAATCCGGCGCCGGCGCCGGCGCTGATTCAGCCGACCACTCGTCGGCGGCCAGCGCCGCGGCATCAACCCGCTCACCGGCGAGATCCTGCCGGCGGTGAAGATCGGCACGTTCGCGCCGAACTCGGGCAACCTCGCACAACGGCATCGAGGTCTTCGACGAGGGCGTGCTCAACGCGCCGCCGATTCAGGTCGCGCCGCGCGTCGGCTTCTCGTGGGATCCGACCGGCGACGGGCGCACCGCCGTGCGCGGCGGCTTCGGCGTGTTCCCCGACCGCTTCAACGACGACATCATCCTGCAGCACGTCGAGCTGCCGCCGCTCGTCAACACGCTACGACGGCGAACTACACGACGATCCGCGAGCTGCTGTCGACGCCGCTCAGCCTGAGCCCGGCGACGGCGCGGTCGCTCGATCCCGACTACAAGCCGCAGTACATCTACAACTACAGCGTCGGCGTGCAGCGCGATCTCGGCTGGAAGCTGGTCGGCGACATCGCCTACGTCGGCTCGAAGGGGCGCAAGCTGCTGCAGACGCAACAACCTGAACGCGGTGCCCTACGGCACGAACTTCCTGGCCTCGAGCATCGACCCGACGACGGGCGGGCCGCTGCCGAACGCGTTCCTGCGGCCGTATCAGCGGCTATCTGCGACATCCTGTCTCAGCGAGTTCGCCGGCTTCTCCGACTACGACTCGCTGCAGATGCAGTTCAACCGCCGCTACTCGCAGGGGCTGCGCTTCGGCGCGGCCTACTCGCTGGTCCCGGATCAAGAACATCGGCGGTGACGTTCGCCGCCGAACAACAACCCGACGGTCAACCCGTTCCTCGACGTCCGGTCGCGCAACTACGGCGTCGCCGGCCGCGGGCACAACCTGGCGGTCAACTACTCCTACGACATCCCGGGCCTCAGCCAGCACTGGGACAACGCCATCGTCCGCGCGATCTTCGACAGCTGGCAGATCTCGGGCGTGACCTCGGCGCTGTGCGGGCAGCCGCTCGCTTCACGCTACTCGATCGCCGGGGTGAGCGACCTGACCGGCGGCGCCGGCGCGGGCGTCGACACGCGCGTCGACCTCAGTCTGCGATCCGAACCTCTCCGCGCGGCGACCGCAGCGCCATCGCGGCGTTCGACACCGAGTGTCGTGCGGCCGCCGTCGGATCCGAACCGCGTCGGCACGGCGCGCGGCGACGAGTTCGTCGGACCCGGCTACCTCAACTGGGACATCTCGTTCCTGAAGAACATCCCGCTCGGCGGCACGCGGCGGCTCCAGTTCCGGTGCGAGCTCTACAACGCGTTCAACAACGTGCAGTTCTCGAACGTGAACACGAGCGCGACGTTCAACGCCGGCCGGCCAGCAGACCAATCCGGAGTTCGGCTGGTACACGGCGGCGCGCGACGCGCGGCGGATTCAGTTCACGTTGAGGGCGCAATTCTAGTCTGGCGCCAGCCGCCCTCGGCGGCCGCGCGCGGCCAGTGCTGAGTTGACGCCAGGCAGCGCGGCGCTCAGCGGCTGGCGCGGCAGCGCCTCACAGTCCGGCGCGGCTGCCGTGCGGCGCGACGCTGAGGCGCGCGCGGCCGGCGCGCCGGCGGAGCGGCTCGCACTTCGTGGTAATCAGCGCGCAGCGTCGGCGCGAGCTCAGCCAGCCGGCGCCCGCCGCCGCGCCGGCTGCGGGAGGTTCCTAGCTGCGCGTACGCAGTGCAGCCTGACGGCTGATCGAAGCGGCTCGCGGCTGCCGCGCGGCGGCTGAGGGCCGCCGTCGCCAGCAGCGCTACCGCAAATTGTGATAGGTTGCCGCCGACTTCGATCACAGGCCGGCTCGCAGCAGCCGCGCCGCTCTGACGCCTAGCGGAAGGGAAGGGTAGCGCAGCCATGCACGTCGCGATGCACAACTGGATGCGCGCGGAACCGATCGAGGTGACGATCGCCCGCCTGGCAAAGTGCGGCTACGACGCCATCGAGATCAGCGGCGAGCCGGAACGCTACGACACGAAGCACGTCCGCAAGCTGCTCACCGACAACAAGCTCACGTGCTGGGGCTCGGTGACGCTGATGCTGGCCGACCGCGACCTGCTGGCCAGGACGAGGCCCAGCGCGCCGCGTCGGTGAAGTACGTGACCGACACCATCACCATGGTCAAGGAGCTCGGCGGACAGGAGATCACGATCGTTCCGTCGACGGTCGGGAAGATCAAGCCGCAGGGCACTCCGGACCAGGAATGGAAGTGGGCGGTCGAGAGCCTGAAGACCTGCTACGACCACGGACAGAAGGAAGGCGTGCGGCTGGCGATCGAGCCGCTGAACCGGTTCGAGACCTACTTCCTGAACCGTCACGATCAGGCGCTGGCGCTGGCCGAAGGACGTCGGCCCCGACTGCGGCATCTGCATCGACGTGTTCCACATGAACATCGAAGAGCAGGACATGTATCAGGCGATCCGGAACTCCAAGGGCCGGCTGGCCGACTTCCACGTCGCCGACAACAACCGCATGGCCTGCGGCATGGGCCACTGCGACTGGGCGAAGATCATCGGCACGCTGAAGGAGGTCGGCTACGACGGCGCGCTGACCGTGGAGTTCGTCGCGCCGGTCGATCGCACGCCCGCCAATCCCGTACAAGAACGCGCTCGAGAAGGGGCCGGTGGAGCTCACCGCCGACGAGCTGAAGTTCATCGAGGACCACGGCAGCAGCACGCTCTCCGACGAGTTCTACACGTGGCTCGTCGATGAGACGGTCAAGACGCTGCGGAAGCACATGTAACCGCACGGGCCGACTGAGGTCGGGGCTTTTTCTGGATTGCCAATGGGAAGAGGCACCCGACCCCAATTCGCCTTCGTAGCTCGTAACTCGTCAGCTCGATGAAGTCCGTCCTCCTCATCGGCACGCTCGACACGAAGGGGCCGGAGATCGCCTACGTTCGCGATCGCCTGCAGGCGCTCGGCGTCGGCGACCATCGTCGCCGATTCGGGCATCCTCGCCGGGCCGCTCGACATCGTCCCCGACGTGTCGCGCGCGGAGGTGGCGCGGCTGGGCGGCAAGACCATCGAGCGCTGCGCCAGGCCGGGAGCCGCGGTGAAGCGGTGCACGGCATGCTGCTCGGGCTGCAGCGGCTCGCGCTCGATCTGTTCCGCGAGGGCCGCCTTCGATGGCGTGCTCACGCTCGGCGGCGCCGAGGGCGCGGTGCTCGGCGCGAGCGCGATGCTGTGCCTGCCGATCGGCATCCCCAAGATCATCGTCACGCCGATTGCGTCGGGGAAGCGGCGGTTCGGGCCGCTCGTCGGCACGCGCGACGTGATGGTCGTGCACTCGGTCGTCGACATCCTCGGGCTCAATCCGATCAGCACGACGATCTTCGACAACGTCGCCGCGGCGATGGCCGGCATGCTGGCAGCAGGGCCAGCCGCTGCGCGCCGACCGACGGCCGCCCGCGCGTCGCGATCACGATGCTCGGCAACACGACCAAGGCGCGTGATGACCGATTCGCGACGCGCTCGCGCGGCACGGCCTCGACAGCGTGATCTTCCATTCGAACGGCGTCGGCGGGCCGGCGATGGAGGAGCTGGCGGCCGACGGGCTGTTTGTCGGCGTCATCGACTTCACGACCGACGAACTGGCCGACGAGCTCGTGGGCGGCTTCCACGTCGGCGGGCCCGATCGGCTCCGCCGCATCGGCCGCCTCGGACTGCCGCAGGTCGTCGTCCCCGGCTGCATCGACTTCACCGTGCACGGGCGGCCCGAGGAGGTGCCGGTGCGGCTCGCCGGCCGGCCGATCTACACGCACAACCCCGAGTTCACGCTGGTCCGGACGCTGCGCGGACGAGATGATGCGAGCTCGGCCGGATTTTCGCCGAGCGGCTGAACGAGGCAACCGGACCGATCGAGGTCATGGTCCCGACCGAGGGCCTGTCGATTCCCAACGTGCCGGGCGGCGTGTTCTGGGATCCGGAGGCCGATGCCGGCTTTCTCGCCGAGCTGCGCGCGCGCCTGCGGCCCGACATTCCCGATCTCGACGCACCCGCTGCACATCAACGCCACCGAGTTCGCGCTGGCGGTCGCCGACCGCTTCGTCGCGCTGCTTGCCCAGGAAAGGAACGCCGTCATGACCGTGCCCGTCCCCGTCAAACTGCCCTCGAACAACCTCGCCGATCTGGCGTACCCGGACATCCAGGCGTACCTGAAGCAGTGCGACCTGGTCATGGTGCCGATGGCGAGCACCGAGCAGCACGGGCCGCACCTGCCGCTGTCGACCGACACCGTCACCGCCTACGAGGTGGCTTCGCGCGTCGGGAAGATCAACAACATGCTGCACACGCCGGTCGTCTGGACCGGCTACTCGCCGCAGCACATGGCGGGGCCGGGCGAGGGGCGCGGCACGATCACGATTCGCTCGTCGACGCTGCAGGCGCTGCTCTACGACATCGCCCGCAGCCTGATCCACCACGGCTTCAACAAGATTCTCTTCATCAACGGGCATGGCTCGAACGTCAAGGTCATCGACCCGGTGCTGCGCAAGATCCGCTACGACACCGGCGCGCTGGTCGGCTTCTGCATGCCCGTACATGGAGCGCTACGTCGGGCTGATGGAAGGGCTGATGGAGAACCCGAAGGACGAGACGCCGGGCTGGCACGCGAGCGAGCTCGAGACCTCGCAGATGCTCGCGCACAACAAGGAGCTCGTGCGCATGGATCGCGCGGTGAAGACGCTGACCCACATCCCGCGGTGGCTGCCCGAGAAGTTCGGCAAGAAGGACGGCGCGCCCGACATCCAGTTCGAGGGCTACAGCTACTTCCAGTTCCCGATGGATCACCACGAGTTCACCGAATCGGGCGTCATCGGCAATCCCGAGCGGGCGACGGTGCGAGAAGGGCGAAGAAGCGTTCCGCCGCTACGCCGAGCACGTCGCCAAGGCGATCACCGCGCTGCTCGACGTGAAGGTCACCATCCGCAACCGGGAGTTCCTCGATCGCGTGTGAGCGAGACGCTGACGAGCGACGGCTACGAGCCGGACTGAGGTCCGATGGACGCATGCCGGTAGCGCCGGTAGGCCGGCCCTGTCAGGCCGGCGATAGCCTGTAGCCCGCAGCCTGAAGCATCGCCGACCAAGCCATGCCGCTCTTCCTCGCATCCCCGCCGAAGCCGACCGTGACGGCCGCGGTCCTTGCCGCGCTCGAGAGCAGCGGTCGGCGCGGAACACGTGTCGACGCGGGACACCGATCGGCTCGTCTATTCGGTCGATGCGTTCTGGCTGCCGCAGATGTGGCTCGATCGCGGCGTACGGCACGCCTGCGCCGGAAGTCATCGTTCATCCGGGATCGACCGCCGAGGTCGCGGCGGTGCTGCACGATCGCCAACGAGGCGCGCGTGCCGGTCGTGCCCTGGGGCGGCGGGTCGGGCACGCAGGGCGGCGCCCTGCCGACGCACGGCGGCATCGTGCTCGACGTCAAGCGGCTCAACACGATTCTCGAGATCGACGAGCAGTCGCTCTACGTGCGCGCGCAGGCCGGTGTCAACGGCGGCCAGCTCGAATGGGCGCTGAACGATCGCGGCCTCACGCTGCCGCACTATCCGGCGTCGGCCAACTGCGCGACGCTTGGCGGCTACCTCGCGCCGCGCGGCTCGGGCACCATCAGCACGAAGTACGGCAAGGCCGAAGACCTGGTCATGAGCATCGAGGTCGTGCTCCCGACCGGCGCCATCGTCCGCACGCCGGGCGTGCCCAATCACGCGTCCGGTCCCGATTTCATGCGGCTCTTTCTCGGCTCGGAGGGCACCTTCGGCGTCATCACCGAAGCGACGATGAGGATTGCGCGGCTGCCGGAGACGCGGCTGTTCCGCGCGATGCTGTTCAAGGATGTCGGCACCGGCCTCGAGGCCGGCCGGCGGCTGATGGTCGAGCGGCTCGACCCGCTGGTCATCCGGATGTACGACCAGCACTCGACGGCGTCGCTGGTCAAGCGCGTCCTCGGCTACGAGCTCGACGGCGCTTACATGATCGTGGGCTTCGACGGCTACGAAGACATTGCCTCGCGCCAGGAGCAGCGGGCGTTGAAGATCTTCGAGGAGCTGGGCGCGCGCGATCTCGGACGCGAGCCCGGCGAGCGCTGGTGGAACCACCGCTACGATTTCTACTATCCGCCGCTCGGGTTCCACCTGCCGGCGATGTACGGCACCATCGAGACGGTCTCGACCTTCAACAAGATCGAGGAGATCTACCACGCGAAGAAGGCAGCCATCGAGCAGACGTTCGGCTCGATTGGGGTCAGCTACATCGGCCACTTCTCGCACTGGTTCCCGTGGGGCGCGAGCCTCTACGACCGCTTCGTCCTGCGCGAGGTGCCGCACGATCCGCGCGAAGCCGAGTCGCTGCACGACCGCATCTGGGATCTCGCGATCGACGACCTCGCTCGAGCACGGCGGCATGATCAACGAGCACCACGGCGTCGGCCTGAAGCTCAGTCGCTTCATGCGCGCGCAATACGGATCCGGCTGGCCGATGCTCGAGGCGATCAAGCGCGCCCTCGATCCGAACGGCATCATGAACCCGGGGAAGGTGGGGTTCGATCACCCGCAGGTGTAGAACGTGAATCTTGAAGGGGCTACAGGCTACGGACTACGGACTACAGGAAGATCGCTTGCAGTCATGCATTATGCCCGCCGGTAGCCCGGGTAGCCTGTAGCCATCGGGCCCGCAGCCCGTAGCCTGTAGCCCGTAGCCCCTTTTGATGACCGTATGACCGGACACGCCTCTCACGCTGGCTCCGAGTCGCCGATCCTTGGCTGCCGCTTCTGCTGGATGTGCCGGCACGTCTGTCCGGTCGGTCACGTCACGGCGCGCGAGACGTTCACCCCGCACGCCTGGGCCATGCTCATCGACGCGGTCGACGCGCGGCGTGGCGCAGTGGAACGCCGAGACCGTCGGCGTGCTGTATGCCTGCGCCGACTGCGGGATGTGCCGGACGCACTGCAAGACCGATCAGCCTCTGCCCGACGCGATTGCGGCGGCTCGCGCCGGCATCGTGCGCGCGGGTGCGGCGCCGTCGACCGTCGGGGCACTCGATGCCAGGCTGCGGCGATGGGCGAATCTCGTATGAGGAGGCCGCACCGAAGCCGGGCGCGTCCGGGCGACTACGGCACTCTTCGTCGGGGGATGCGGCGGTGTATCGGCAGCCGCGGAACGGTCGATGCGGCGCGCGCGCTCCTCGCCGCGGCGGGGGCGACGGCGGCGCCCATTGGTGTCGGGCGATCGACGGGACTCGCTCGCGAGTGCGCTCGGGCTTCACGAAACCGCCGCGACGCTCGCGCGCGCAATCGTCGACGAGGTGCGCGGCAGCGGTTGTCGCGAGGTGCTCGTGCTCGGCCCGGGCGATCGGTATGCGTTCACGCGGGTCTATCGTGATCGTCTAGGCGTCGAGTGGCCGGCCGACGTGCCCGTTCGTGAGGTAACGGACGTGCTTGCGGACGCCGTGGCTGCCGGACGGCTGGGGTTCAAACAGGCAGCGGAGGCCGTGCCCTACACGTATTACGATCCGTGTCACGCGCCGCGAATCGGCCGGGACGGCCGTGCGCCGCGTGCGCTGCTCGCCGCGGCGCTTGGCGAACGGCTTCGGCGCGCGACATGTTCTGGCGGCAGGATCGATCGCATCCCTGCGGGGCCGTCGGCGGGCTCGAGTTCACGCAGCCGGACATCGCCGGCCGGCTGGCCGACGCCAGACTGGCCGATGCCGCGCAGGCCGGCGCCCGTCGGCTGATCACCGAGGATCCCTCGTGCCTGCACCAGTTGCAGGGCCGAAGGGCGGCTGGCGTCGAGGTCGCCGGGCTGTTCGAGCTGCTCCGCGAGCGCATCGCCTGAACCTTCGGTCGAGGCCGCATCCGGTTGGCGGAGCTGAAGCCCTGCCCTCCTCCGATCGGGAGGGCGGGCCTACGAAGATCGACAGGAGGGCGGGGGTTAGCCCGCCAACGAGCTACCGTGAGATTCGACACTCTTCGATCCGCGCCAATCCTCGCGATCGCCGCGCTGCTGCTCCTCCTCGCGTCCGCCGCCTCCGCGCAGACGCCGACCGGCACGCTCTTCATCGAGGCCAAGGACGACAGCGGCGCCGTGCTGCCCGGCGTCGTGGTCATGCTCACCAACCAGGACAACGGCGTTGGCCGCGCGGGACCGACCTCGCCGCAGGGCATCGCTCGTCGTCCCGCTCCTGCCGGCAGGCGCCTACACGCTCGCCGCGGCGCTCGACGGGTTCAAGACCGAGGTCGTTCGCGACATCCGCGTGCAGGCGGCGGTGAAGGGCACGCTGACGCTCGTCGCTGACGCCCGGCGCCATGACCGAACAGGTCGTCGTGCGCGCCGACGCGACGACGGTGCGGATTGGCAACAGCACCGTGGGCGAGGTCTTCGACTCGGAGACGCTGCTCACGCTGCCGGTCACCGAGCGCGACGCGCTGCAGTTCACCTATCACGCGCCCGGCGATGGCGCCGCCCGCGCCCGGATCGCGGCTCTCGACGCAGGGCAACATCGGCCTGAACAGCAGCGGCGCGCGCGAGGCGTCGAACAACTTCCTGCTCGACGGCGTCGACAACAACGATCTGTTCCTCAACCGGCTCGTCGTCAACCCGAGCCTCGACGCGATCGAGGAGGTCGTCGCTGCTCCAGAACACCTACGACGCCGAGTACGGCCGCAGCGCCGGCGCGCAGGTGAACATGGTGCTGAAGTCGGGCACGCGCAACCTGCACGGCTCGGCCTACGAGTTCTTCCGCGCACTCGGCGCTCGATGCGCGCAACGCGTTCGAGCCCGCCGACCAGCCGCAGACCGAGCTCCGCAAGCACCAGTTCGGCGGCACCATCGGCGGTCCCCTCGGCCGCTGGCCGTCGTTCTACTTCGCCAACGTCGAAGCTGATCGACGCCCGGGAGGCCGACACGCGCCTCGCGCACGTGCCGACGCTGGCGGAGCGGTCCGGCGATTTCAGCGCAGAGCGGCGTCACGGTCCGCGATCCGTTCACCGGCCAGCCGTTTCCCGGGAACGTCATTCCGCCGTCGCGGATCGAGCGCCGCCGGGCTCGCGACGTCGGCGCTCTATCCGGAGCCGAATCGCGGCGAGCCCGCAGGCCAACCTCGTGTCCTCGCCGATGGGCGAGCGCGATGCGATGCAGTGGACCGTCAAGACCGATCATCACGGCTGGCGCGACAACCCGTTCAACGTCCGCTACAGCTTCAGCCGCGATCGATCGCGACCTGCCGTTCCCGGCGCGCGCCCGCAACCTGCCCGGGTTCGGCGTGTCGGTGCTCGACCAGGGCCACAACTTCGCCTTCGGCGCGACGCAGGCGTTCTCGGCGCGCGTGCTGAACGACCTGCGCATCGGCGTCAACGCGCTGCGGCGCGAGAACCTGCCGCAGAGCGCCGGCTTCGACGGGTTCGCCGCGCTCGGCATCACCGGTCCGCCGCTCCCGCCCGTCGATCAGGGCTATCATGACGGTCGTCGTGCCCGGCTTCGAGACGCTCGGCGACGATCCGAACCTGCCGGTCGTGCGCAAGACGCGGACCATCCACATCTCCGACAGCCTGACGATCGAGCGCGGCCGGCATCACACGAAGATCGGCGGCGAGCTCCGTCACTACAAGTCGGACGGGTTCAACCATCTGTTCGCGCGCGGCCAGGCCGACGTTCACGGCGCCTTCACCGGCCATCCGGTCGGCGATCTGCTGCTCGGCTTCCCGACCATCTCGCTTGCTTGCGACCAACGACAACCGTCAGGCGCTCCGTACGTGCGCGGCCAACGTGTATGCGCAGGACGACTGGCGCATCACGCCGCGATCACCATCAATGCCGGCGTGCGTTACGAGATTGCAACGCGCCGCCCTACGACGCCGACGATCGGATGCGGATCCTGAATCTCGACACCTACGAGCTCGAGCAGGTCGGGCAGGACGGCGTCTCGCGCTCGGGACTGGCGACGGATTACAACAACGTGGCGCCGCGGGTCGGCGTGAGCTGGGACCTGAGCGGGCGCGGCACGCTCGTCCTGCGCGGCGGCTACGGCCTCTTCTACGACAGCGGCACGCTGATCGAGAATTCGGCGCTCTATTTCAACCCGCCGTACTTCTCGCTGCGGCTCTACTTCCCGTCACAGACGGCGCCGATCCGCATCGAGAACCCGTTTGCCGGGACGGCGGCGTGCCGTCCGCGCCGGCCGTCAACACGCTCGATCCCGGACTTCCCGTCCGCCTATTCGCATCACGGCAGCCTCGGCATCGAGCGGGTCTTCTCGGCGACGACGTTCACGGCGCGCTACGTGACCTCGCACGGCCACAACATGGTGCGGAAGCGGAACATCAACCAGCCGCCGCCAGCCCCGGCGACGATTCGATCCGCGCCGGCCGATTCCCGGGCTACGGCGACATCCTGCTCGTCGAGCCGCTGGCGTCGTCGAACTACCACGCGCTGCAGCTGAGCGCCGACGCGGCGCCACGTCCGCGGCCTGTCGTTCCGTGCCGCCTACACCTGGTCGAAATCGCTGGACGACACCTCGTCGTTCCTCGCGACCGACGGCGACGACAACACGCCGCAGAACAGCCGCGACTTCGCGGCCGAGTGGGGGCCGTCGACTTCGACGTGCGGCATCGGCTGCTCGCGTCGGCCACCTGGGACCTGCCGTCGATTGCGACTCGCGCATTCTTCCGGCACTGGCAGGCGAGCGCGATCTTCACGGCGCAATCGGGCCGCCCGTTCACGCCGCGGGTGAGCTTCGATAACAGCAATACCGGGCAACACCGGCGGCGGCACGTTCGCCTACGACCGGCCGAACGTCGTGCAGGGCCCGGTCGCGCCCGGCACCGTCACGGGAGTCTACGAGCGGACAGACGTTCGCGATCGCGCCCCGTTCACGTTCGGCAACGCCGGCCGGAACAGCCTCACCGGGCCTGGCTTACACGACGCTCGACCTCGCGCTGTCACGCCGGATCGGCATCGGGTCGTCGAGGATGCTCGAGCTGCGGATGGAGCTCTTCAACACCCTCAACCGCGCGAACTACCAGCTGCCCGACAGCTTCGTGGACCGCGCCGACCTTCGGCCAGAGCCTGTCGGCCTTACCCACCGCGCCAGATGCAGCTCGCCGCCCGTTTCGTGTTCTGAATGGGGTCGGGCGTGATTTCCATCTACATACTGCGCCCGGCTCGCCGGGACGAGTTCGATAGAAATCGCACCCGACCCCGTTCATGCGGTCCACGGACCGGCTCGCGATGTGGATTCGCGTCCTGTAACAGAACAGGTGCCACGGGTGGTCGGATGAAGTCTGATTCGCAGGTCCGGACCAATCCGCGCTTGGGTATGTGCGGGGCCGGGTGCAAAAGCACCCGACCGCCACGCGAGGGATCGATCGAGCAGGTGGCCTTATTCCGTCCTGACCGCCGCGACGCTCGCCGCGACGGCCATGTTCGCGGCAATGCACGAGTCGCGACCGCGCGCGCAGGCGCAGCCCACCGGGGCATCCGGTTCACGACGCTCCCGGGACTTCACCATCGAGCGTCTCCTCCCACGCCGGCAAGACCGACTCCTACATCGTCCTCACCTTCGACAGTCTGGGCCGGCCCGTCGTGTCGAAGGAGCACGACCATCCGCGCCTGCTCATCGACGCCGACAAGGACGGCGTGTACGAAGCGGAGAAGGTGTTCAGCGACAAGGTGCGGAACTGTCAGGGCCTGTGGTTCGACGGCCGGACGCTCTACGGCGCGTGCGCGCCCGGCGAGGCGCCGCCCGCCGGCGCAGCCGGGCCAGGCCGCAGCGCGGGCAGCGCTCGGGACTCTATCGAGCTGGAGGACACCAACGGCGACGATGCCGCTGACACGTTCGAGACAGTTGGCCGCGTTCGTCGGCGGCATCCAGGAGCACGGCCCGCACGCCATCCGCCGCGGTCCCGACGGCGAGATGACCATCATCATCGGCAACAACACCTTCGTTGCCGACGAATCGCGGATCGATCCGCGCGTCGCCGTTCCGCGACAACCCCGAGTCGCAGTTCCTCCCGGCGCTGCCCGATGGCCGCGGGTTCGGCCCGAGCATGAAGGAAGGGCTCCACGGCACGCTTCATCGCTTCAATCGCGGCACGAAGACGTTCACGTGCTCGTCGGGCGCGCTGCGCAACGCCTACGACCACGCGTTCAACCTCGCCGGCGAAGCCTTCACGTTCGACAGCGACATGGAGTGGGACATCAACATGCCGTGGTACCGCGACGTGCGCACGGTCCACCTCACGCCCGGCAGCGACAACGGCTACAGGAACGGCTCGGGCAAGTTCCCGTCCTACTACCTCGACACGCTGCCGCCGGTGCGCGACCTCGGGCGCGGTTCGCCTGTCGGCGTGGAGTTCTATCAGCACCACGTCTACCCGAAGGAGTTCCACGACGCGTACCTCGAAGCCGACTGGTCGCGCGGGCGCCTCCTCTGGACGCCGCTCGTGCCGGCCGGCGGCGGCTATACGCGCGACCAAGGAGAAGGACGAGTTCGTGCACGGCGAGCCGCTGAACGTCACCGACCTCGAAGTCGGACCCGACGGGCTCATGTACTTCACCATCGGCGGACGCCTGACCGAAGGCGGGTTCTTCCGCGTCCGGTACACAGGCGCTGCCGATCGGCGCCGCCTCCCGCGACGGGCGCGCTCGCGGTGGTTCGCCAGCCGCAGCCGCTTTCGAGCTGGGGCTGGGCCGCGATCGAGAAGGCGCGGTCGACGATGGGCGCGTCGTTCGGAAGCGAGCTCGAGAAGCTCGCTCGGGATCCCGCCGCCGTCGAGTCTCGATCGCGAGCAGGCCAGTCTACATTCTGCAGCGCCACGGACCCAAGCCTGGCGCGGATCTACTGAAGGCGCTCATCGCCGACAACGATCGCGAAGGTACGAGCGGCCGCAGTGTACGTGGCGGGCCAGCATGCGGCCGAGGCTGCGCGCCCGGTCATCGCGGTCGCGCTCAAGGACAAGGATCCGATGGTCCTCAGGCGCGCGGCGGAAGCGCTGGTGCGGCTCGGACAGTCGGCGGACAAGCCGAGCCTCGCGCCGGTTCGCCGACATCTACGCGCTGCTCAATTCGCCGGATCGCCACATGCGGTTCGCGGGCCGGCTCGCGCTGCAGCGCACGCCGCGCGCGAGCCTGGACGCCGCTCGCCCTGAACGATTCCAATCCACTCGGCGGATCGAGGGTCTGCGTGGCGCTCGTCTCCACGGCGACCTCGTCAACCGACGTCGATCCCGTGATCAAGCGTCAGCTGGCGCTGCTGAAGAAGTCGGACCTCTCCGTCGACGACCAGCTGAGGCTGATCCGCGTCGGTGCAGCTCGCCGCCACGAAGCTGCCCGACGCCTCGCCGGAGTTGAAGAAACAGATTCACGCGCTGCTCGCCGGGCGATTCCCCTCGAAGGACGAGCGCCTCAACCGCCAGCTCGCGCTGACGCTCGCCTGGGCCGGCCAGCCCGAGGCGATTGCGAAGATCCTCGCTGCGATGCCCGCCGACGCGTCGAACCCGAAGCTGCAGCTGCATTACGTGTACGCGCTGCGGACCATCAAGACGGTTGGACGGCGCCGCAGAAAGCAAGCTTCACCGACTGGTTCGTCAAGGCGGCGACGTGGCGCGGCGGCGCGAGCTTCCCGGGCTTCGTCAACCTGTTCTTCGACGAGAGCCTGAAGTCCTTCGACGAGAGCGAGAAGAAGACTCGCCTACGCGAAGGTGCCGCAGTTCGCGCCGCTGACCGAAGCCGAGGTTGCCGCCTCGGCACAGCGCGCGGCAGCGCGCGCGCATCGCCGGCCAACTCACGCGCCCGCGGCGTGCTCGCGATCAGCCGCGAGGAGCTCGCGAGGAGCTGATCTTCACGCCGCAGCGACAGCCGCCTTCGGCCGCCGCAGGCAAGGCCGCCTACGAGCAGGTCTGTGCGGCGTGCCACCGGTTTGGCTCGATCGGCACCGACATCGGTCCCGATCTCGACGACGCTCGCCAGCCGCTTCCAGAAGAAGGACATCGTCGAATCGATCCTGTGGCCGTCGAAGACCATCTCGGATCAGTACGACGTGACCATGATCGAAACGACCGATGGCCACACCGTGTCCGGGTTCGTCGTGCGCGAGGAGGGGGACAAGCTGGTGATGCGCACGGCGGATACGATGGGGCGGCAGTTCGAAGTCGCCAAGGCCAAGGTGAAGAAGCGGACCAGGTCGCCGGTGTCGATGATGCCCGAGGGGCTCGTGGACGAGTTGAGCCAGCAGCAGATTCAAGGGTTGATCCTGTTCCTGCAGTGCGCCGCCGCCTCAGGATGGGCCTTCGGCCAATCAACGCTGATATCGAACGTGGAAGGTTGACCATGCCGACACTTTTCGCGCGCGGAACGATCGGGACGGTTGTGACAGGGATGTGCCTGGCTGGTATGTGTCTGGGTGGCGGCGTGCTGGCGCAGCAGCCGGCGCCTGCGGGCAAGCCGCCTGCAGGAGGCGGCTTCCCGCGTGGTCCGCTGGTCGAGCCGATGGCCTACGACGACCGGACCGGGTTCATGCCGATCTTCGACGGCACGAGCCTCAAGGGCTGGGACGGTGATCACCACGTTCTGGCGCGTCGAAGGCGGCGCGATCGTCGGCGAGACGCACGGCGGAAAATCCGCTCAAGGCGAACACGTTCATCATCTGGCGCGGCGGTCAGCCGAAGGATTTCGAGCTCAAGGTCGAGTACCGGATGAACGCCACCAATAGCGGCGTGCAGTACCGCAGCGTCGAACTTCCGGAGAAAGGGCAAGTGGGTGCTGAAGGGGTATCAGGCCGACCTCGACTTCGACAACCGCTGGACCGGTCAGCTCTACGAAGAGCAGGGACGCGGGTTCCTCGCCCTTCGCGGTCAGGCGACGCAGCTCGTCGGAGGCCGCGAAAAGGCGCGCGCGATCGGCACGCTCGAGAACGGCGATGCGCTCAAAGCACTCGTCAAGGTGAACGACTGGAACCAGTTCCACGTCATCGCCCGCGGCAGCACGCTGATCCACGTGCTCAACGGCCACGTGATGGCGCTGGTCGTCGACGACGATGCGAAGGCGCGCGCGCTTGGCGGCTTGATTGGCTTCCAGATGCACACCGGTCCGCCGATGAAGGTCGAGTACCGGAACATCTATCTGAAGACGCTCTAGGGCGGCTGGAGCGGCTAGAGCGGCTGGAGCGGCTGGAGCGGCTAGGACGGCTGGGTCACCGACACCCGACCCTCCTCGGAATGCCCAAGGGCCTGGACGCGATCACACCGTCGACGCGATGCGCGCGCGGATCGAAGGCACGGTCGTCGTCGCGTGCGTGGTACAGACGAACGGAGAGTGCACGCACATCAACGTCGTACGATCGCTCGATCGCACACTGGGCCTCGATGGCGAAGCGGTGAAGGCTGCCGCATGTTGGCGCTTCGTCCGGGCACGTGGGAAGGCAAGCCTGTCCCAGTACGCGTCACGATCGAGGTCGCGCTCTCGATTCGGTGATCACTTTCTCCTTCCTTCTTCCTACTTCCAGAAACTTCCTTTGTCCGCCGAGGTCATGATGACCGGCCGGTTCATCTCGGCGAGCGCCTTTCGTCCCGCGTCGATGGCGCGCCGCGTCTCGACACCGGCCACCGTCGTCCAGACTTCGTGCGGGCGTACGCCGGACGCGGCGAGCGCCCTGTGGCTGACGCCCTCGAGAAATTCGAGGACGTGCTCCATTTCGTGCGCGAGTATCTCGTAGGGCTTGTCGCTGCGCGGGACGACCATGGTGACCACGACGACGCCGCTGCGGTAACGACGAATCTCGGCCAGGCCACCACACCGGCGATCGCGAAGCCGGGCGCTGTCCTGTGTCACCCCGATGTGGACGTACGGATACGAGGCGAGCCTCGCAGACTGTTCGCGGAACGTGGGCGAATGGCTCAGCAGCTGCCGCACCGCAGGCTGGAGCTCGGTGGGAATCCAGATGCCGCGAGGAAGGCCCGCCTCGACGAGCTCGTTGATGCCGGCCACCGCCTGGGCGTGCGCGTCGGCGGGCGATGCGGTCTGCGCGGCCACTCGACCCTCCGACATGTACGCTGCGGATGCCGCCAGCGCTACCCACGCGGTTCCGAGCGCGAGCGCTCGACCCGCCGCCGATGTCATCTGGAGCAAGGCCATCCGGGCCATCGCGACCCCCTTGTAGCTTGCACGTCGTGTATCGCCTGACCGGTTGTGGCACAGCCGACGAGAAGCCGGCCGCTTCATCCCGCAAGCGAACAATCCGGACATCAACTCGATGTCGGTTGTCGTTTCCTTCGACGTATTGACGCGACGATCGGTTGGACGATCTCGGTTGCGGCTTCGTTCGTTCACCACAAACCGGTCTCGGTCTCTCTCCTTGCATTCTTAGGAGAGTTAACCGGATACTCTCCTATTCGTCTTAGGAGGAGAGATGCCGCCACGCGCCGACCTGCTGCCCGGAACGCTCGACCTGCTCGTTCTCAAGGCCGTCTCGCTCGGGCCGCTGCACGGCTATGGCGTGCTGCTGCGCATCGAACAGATCACCGGCGGTGCGCTGCTCGTCGAGCAGGGCGCGCTCTATCCGGCGCTCTTCCGGCTCGAGCATCGCGGGCTCATCGAAGGCGAGTGGGGCACCTCGGACAACAACCGCCGCGCGAAGTACTACACATTGACCGCTTCCGGACGGAGGCGTCTGAAAGAGGACACCGACGGATGGAATCGCCTGGCGACGGCGATGTCCGTCGCGCTCAAGACGAGGGAAGCCTGAAGGAGCTACGAGCGACGAGCGACGAGCTACGAGCTAAAGACCAAAGGCCAAAGACCAAAGACCAAAGACCAAAGACTCCACCGAGGACCAGCATGCTTGCCCGCCTTCGATCGCTGATCACCGCGCTCGTCCAGCGCCGGCGCCTCGAGCGCGACATGCGTGACGAGCTGAGCTTTCATGTCCAGGCGCGCGCCGATGACCTGACGCGGAAGGGGCAGACGCCTGAAGAGGCGCTTCGACGGGCGCGGATCGAGTTCGGCGGCGTCGAGCGCTTCAAGGAGGATTGCCGTCAGGCGAAGGGCCTGCGGCTGATCGACGAGCTCACCGCCGACCTGCGCTACGGCGCACGTCAGCTGTGGCGGGCGCCGGTCTTCTCGGCCGTCGCCATCGTGACGCTGGCGCTCGCGATTGGCGCGAACATGGCGATCTTCAGTCTGGTCGACGCCGTGCTGCTCAAAGAGCTCCGCGTCGATCGTCCGGACGAGTTGCGGGAGCTGCAGTGGACGGCGAGGCAGGCGAGCTTCTCGCGCTGGTACAACGGCGACGCACGCGAGGTCGGGGGCGAGCGGGTCGCGACGTCGTTCGCGCATGTCGTGTATGGCGCTATCCGCGACCGCTCGTCGGCCTTCTCCGATCTGGTTGCGTTTCAGACCGCGGAGGTTGGCATCGTCGCCGGTGGGCGCGCACAGCTCGCCAGTGGCTTGCTCGTATCCGGGAATTTCTTCCGCGGGCTCGGCCTCCCGGTCGTGGCCGGCCGGCCGATCATGCCGGCAGACGACCGCGCGGGCGCCCCGGCGGTCGCCGTCCTCGGATACGCGTTCTGGCAGCGCGCGTTCGGCGGCGATCGTGCCGTGCTGGGAAGGGCCATTGTCGTGAGCGGTGTCCCAGCCGCGATCGTCGGCATCGCGCCGGCGTCCTTCACCGGACTTCACCCCGGCCAAGAAGTCGACGTGCTGCTGCCACTCACGCAGCTGTCCGAGTCCGCCTATGCCGTGCCGGAGCTCCTGCACAGCCCGCGGCATTGGGGGTTCCGGGTGATGGGCCGCTTGAAGCCGGGCGTGGACGATCGGCTGGCGCGCGCTGAGACGGAGCGTCTCGTACAGGATGCGATACGCGCCGATCCGCCAAGCGAGCCCTACGACGCGCCGCGGATCGCGCTCAATCCGGCGGGGCGGGGCCTCGACTTGCTGCGCCGCCAGTTCACGCGGCCGCTGTTGGTGCTCATGGCGGTGGCAGGAGCCGTCCTTCTGATTGCCTGCGCGAACATCGCGGGCCTCCTGCTCACGCGCGCGAGCGCCCGTCAACGGGAGTTGGCGACGCGACAGGCGCTCGGTGCCGGACGCGGACGGCTGGTGCGCCAGCTCCTCACCGAGAGCGGGCTGCTCGCCCTCGTCGGTGGGGGCGCAGGCGTTGCGGTGGCATTGGCCCTCGGCCGCGTGTTGCCGGCTGCGCTCAGCGAGAGCGGCGATGCGGTCGTCCTCGACATGAGCCCCGACGTCCGGCTGCTGGCGTTTGCGACGACGGTGTGTCTGGCGGCCGGCCTGGCGAGCGGCGTCCTTCCGGCGGTGAGAACGTCCGCGCAGGGGCTCGCGACCCGGCTGGCGCGAACGGTGTCAGGCGTGCCCTCTTCCGGGCCGCGGCTCTTCCTCGGCCACACACTCGTCGCCGTGCAAGTGGCGCTGTCTCTCGTCCTCCTCATCGGCGCCGGACTCTTCGTGCGCACGCTCTTCAATCTCCGGGCCGAGGCCCTCGGCTT
Source organism: Vicinamibacterales bacterium (assembly GCA_963840865.1). Taxonomy (GTDB): domain Bacteria; phylum Acidobacteriota; class Vicinamibacteria; order Vicinamibacterales; family Vicinamibacteraceae; genus CAWJAP01. Next base: position 583,804 of record CAWJAP010000028.1, on the reverse strand, counting down.
TCGTCCGGACAATCTCCTCGTGTTCCAGCTGAACGCGCCGCTCAACGGCTACAAGGACGAGAGGCTGCTGGATTTCTACGAACAGGTGCAGGCGAGGCTCGCGACGGTGCCGGGCGTCGTGAGCGTCGGCGCGTCGCGGTGGGGCATCCTCAGCGGGAGCAGTACCAGTGACGGCATCCGCCGGCCGGACGCCAATGAAGCGGTGAACGTGCGCGTGCACTACGTCACGCCTGGCTACTTCGACACGATGGGCATCGCGGTTCTCCGGGGCCGCGACGTCACCTGGCGCGATCGAGAGGGTGCGCCTCCGGTCGTGCTCGTCAACCAGGCCCTGGCGGCCCGGATGTTCGGCGCCGCCGACCCGCTCGGAGGCCGGCTCGCCTTCGGCAAGTCGGACGACACCGCGGAAGTCGTGGGCGTGGTGGCCGACGTCCGCTTTTCGTCACTGCGCGAGCCCGCGCCGATCACGGTCTACGTGCCGTTCCGACAGAACGGGCAGCACGTGGCGACGTTCGCTGTTCGCGCGGCTGGCGACGCGTCCGAGCTCCTTGCGTCGGTCACCGCAGCCGTCGCCTCGGTCGATCCCAACGTGCCCGTGCATCGGGCGCGAACGCAGCGCGCGCAGATCGATCAGGCCGTGAGCCGCGAGCGGTTGTTCGCGCGCCTGATGTCTGCGTTCGCGGGACTCGCGGTGTTGCTCGCCAGCCTCGGAATCTACGGCACCCTCGCCTACTCCGTGGCGCGTCGTCGTCCGGAGATCGGCGTGCGCATGGCGCTGGGCGCGAGCCGGAGCGCGATTGCCCGCCTCATGCTGCGCGAGTCGATCGCGCCCGTGCTGGCCGGATCGATCGCCGGCCTCGTCGGCGCGTGGGCGCTCGTCGAGATCGTCGAACGCATGTTGTTCGGGCTCGAGGCGCGCGATTGGAGCACGTTCGCGATCGCGGCGCTCGCGCTGACCGCGACGGCGCTCGTCGCCGCATGGTTTCCCACGCGCCGTGCCACACGCGTGGATCCGATGTCGGCGTTGCGATGTGAATAGGAAGGCGGGCTACGGCTACGCCGAAGACCGAACCGAGGAGCGCCCTCATGTTTGCCCGTGTCCGATCCTGGATGAGCGCGCTCGTACGGCGCCGCCGCCTCGAGCGCGACATGGCCGACGAGCTTGCGTTCCACGTGCAGTCGCGCGCGGACGACTGGGTGCGCAAGGGAGTGCCGGGTGACGAAGCGCTCCGGCGCGCGCGGGTGGAGTTCGGCGGTGCCGAACGATTCAAGGAGGAATGCCGTCAGGCGCGGGGGTTGAAGCTGGTCGACGAGACGCGGCTCGACCTGCGCTACGCGGTCCGCTCGCTCGCCAAGACGCCGGCATTCACCGCGGTGGTCCTGCTGCTCGTGGCGCTCGGGATTGGCGCGAACACGGCCATGTTCAGCCTGCTCGACGCGGTGCTGTGGCGCATGCTGCCCGTACGCGATCCCGAACAGCTCGTGTTCCTGGATCGCCTCCCCGGGCGCGTCGCCGGTGGATTCAAGAAGTTCTGCGACATCTCCTATCCGCTGATGAACGCGTTCAAGGAACGCGATCCGCTGCTCGCCGATGCGACCACGTTCTTTACCAGGCAACTCGCGGCGACGATCGGCGGGCGCCCCGAGCCGGTCAGTGTCCTCGAGGTCGACGAGAACTTCTACACGATGCTCGGTGTCGGCGCGGCCGAGGGCCGGCTGATTCAGCAGGGCGATGGAGCGGGTGCGCCGGTGGTCGTGCTCAGCCACGCCTACCGGCAGCGTCGCTACGGGGGCGTTCCGGTGCTCGGTTCGTCGATCACGATCGGCGACATCCCACACACCATCGTCGGCATCACGCCTTCGAGCTTCTTCGGCGTGATGCCTGGATCCGAGTTCGATCTGTCGACGGCCTGGCCGGCGCGGGATCTCGCGATACCGCAAGGCGCGCTGTCCGATCCGCGCGCGCGACCCCTCGGGTTGGTGCTCGCGCGTCTGAAGCCAGGCGTCAGCGTGGAAGACGCTTCACGATCGCTGACGAAGCTCCTGCGCCGGATGCTCGTGGACGAGAAGATTCAGGGGATCGACCAGGGCACCATCGGTGCGCACCGCATCGACGCGCGGTCGGCCAGCCGCGGCATCGATGCCCTCCGGCGGCAGGTATCGAAACCGCTGGCCGCGCTCATGGGCCTCGTCGGGCTGGTTCTGTTGCTGACCTGCGCGAACGTCGCGAACCTGCAGCTGGCACGCGCCGCGTCACGCCAGCGTGAGGTGGCCATCAGGCTCTCCATCGGTGCCGGCCGGATGCGGCTGATTCGTCAGCTTCTGACGGAGAGCCTGATTCTCGCGGCTGTCGGTGGGCTCGCCGGGCATCGCCGTGGCCTATTGGTGCCTCCAGGGGCTCGTCGCGCTCGTCGCGGCGGGCGGCGATCCGCTGGTGCTTCGGGTGTCGCTCGATTCCCGGACGTTGGCGTTCACGGCCGCGGTGACGATTGCCACCGGACTCCTCTTTGGCCTCGCGCCGGCGTGGCGATCTTCGCGCGCCGGCGTCGATACGCTCGCGCAGCGCAGCGGGGATCGCGGCCGGCCGGCTTCGATGCCGAGCCGGCTGCTGGTCGTCGCGCAGGTCATGCTGTCGATGGTCCTGCTGGTCGGTGCAGGCCTGTTCGTCCGGACGTTCCGCAACCTGGTGACGCTCGACGCCGGCTACCAGCGCACGAACGTCCTGGCCGTCGGCCTCGACCCACAGCTCGCGGGCCTGAAAGGGCCGCGCGTGGCGACTCTCTATCGTCGGACGCTCGAGCGGTTGGCGGTCCTCCCTGGCGTGCAATCCGCCAGCTTCGAACGCAACCGGCCGCTCAGCGGTGGTGGGTCGCTCAGTGGAATCCGGCCGCCGGGCTACGTCGGCGACGAGGAGCTCATCACGTGGTTCGAGGAGGTCGGGCCGCGCTATTTCGAAACCCTCGGCATGCGCCTGGTGGCCGGCCGCGACTTCCGGATGGAAGACGACATCGACGCGCCCAAGGTGATTGCCATCAACGAGACCGCGGCTCGAGCGTTTTTTCCGAACCAAAACCCGCTCGGCCGGCGCATGGGCGGCCGAGGTCCCAGATTCGACGACTACGAGGTGGTCGCGGTCGTCGCCGATGCGCGCCACGTGAACCTGCGCGAGCCGCCGAAGGTGATGGTGTATCTGCCTGCGCTGCAGGACCCCAACATCAGGAGCACGTCAATCCTGGTCCGCACGACCGGCGATCCGCTGCCACTCGCGGACGACGTGCGGCAGATCGTGCGCGAGATCGAGCCGTCGGCGCCGGTCATGAGCGTGACCACACTGGCGGATGTGGCCGCGCGTTCCGTGCGAGCCGAACGGCTCACGGCGACGCTCGCCAGCGTGTTCGGCGCGCTCGCGCTCGTGCTCGCGGGCGTGGGGCTGAGCGGTGTCCTCCTCTTCGGCGTGGCCCGCCGCACGCGCGAGATCGGTGTGAGGATGGCCCTGGGCGCGACCATCAGCCAGGTCATGGCGATGGTGCTGCGCGAATCGACGGTCGTCGTCGCGGCCGGGATCGCCATCGGGCTGCCGTGTGCGATGGCGTCGGGCCGTCTGGCGCAATCGCTGCTGTTCGGACTCTCGCCCTCGGATCCGTGGACGATGACCGGCGCCGCGTTGATTCTGGTCGCCGTCGCTGTGGTGGCGTCGATCTGGCCCGCGCGGCGAGCGGCATCGGTGAACCCGCTCGTGGCTTTGCGGTGCGAGTGAACGCGGTCGTCGGTCCTCGGTCATCGGGTCTTGTGCCGGGCAGCGCCCGGCCTCGAGCCGGGTGTCTCGCCATGACGTCAGCGATTATTCATGAGTTGCATTGCTCCCAGGCCCAGTCGGGCCGCGTGCGATCCGTCGACGTCTCGCCATCCCACGCGAACGCCACTTGCGCGCCGTCGGGCGAGAGCGACGGTGCGGCCTCGACGCCCCGCGTGGCCGTGAGCGTGGCGACGCGGGCGGCCGGCAGCGTGGTTTCGCGCGAGCCCCAGTAGACGAAGCCGGCTCCCGCCGCGACGACGATGGGCAGCATCGCCGCGAGTGCTCGCCATCGACGCCCCCTCGTCGAAGCCGGCTCGGAAGGCAGCGCGGCCAGTTCCTCCGCAATGTCCTGCAGCTCCACTTTCACGTCGGCCATGTACTGCACGCGACGTTCGGGATCCCTTCCGCAGACAGCGCAGGATGAGGCGTTCGAATCCCGCGGGACCTCGGGGACGAGCACGCGCGGAGGCTTGGGATGGTCGCGGAGAATCTGCGCGAGCGTTTCCGCCGCCGATGCGCCCAGGAAGGCCCGCCGTCCGGTGACCATCTCGTAGGCCATCGACCCGAACGCGAAGATGTCGGCGCGCGCGTCCACGCGCCCGCTCGTCGCCTGTTCGGGCGCCATGTAGCCGGGCGTGCCGCCGAGGCCGCTCGGCACGAGGACATCGGAGGACGCATCTTCGACGGTCGTTTCGGCGGTGCCCGGACGTTCGTGCGACTCGGCCAGTTTGGCGAGGCCGAAGTCGAGCACCTTGACCGTTCCGTCGGTGGCCACGACGACGTTGGCCGGTTTGAGGTCGCGGTGCATGATGCCGGCGGCATGCGCGCGCGTGAGCGCGTCGGCCACGGCGATGCCGACGCGGACGGCTTCGCCGACGCTCATGCCCGCGCGCACGAGGGCGCTCACGGGCCGGCCGTCGACCAGCTCCATGACGATGAAGTCGACCTCGTCGGCGGTCGAGATGTCGTAGATGGTCGCGATGTTGGGATGGTTCAGCGCCGACGCCGCGCGCGCTTCCTGGAGGAAGCGGCGGCGGCTGGCCTCGTCGGCCCGGCGATCGGCGCGCAGGATCTTGACGGCGACGTCGCGGCGGAGCCTCGTGTCCCGGGCCCGGTAGACTTCGCCCATACCTCCGGCGCCCACGAAGGAGATGATCTCGTAGGGCCCCAGCTTCGACCCGGGGGTTACACGCATGGCCTCGCGGTTCGAGGCGAGTCTACTACAGCGAGTCGAGACGACCAGCGATGCGTTCTCATCGCTTGTGCGTCAGGTTCGAGACGACGAACAACCCGCTCTTGCCCGCACAGACGAGATCCAGATCGCCATCGCCGTCGAGATCGACCACCGGAATCTGCATGCCGCCGCCGAGGCGGCCACCGTAGTCCACCAGGTGCCGAATCCACTCGAGCGACCCGTCGGCGGCCGGCCGGGTTTCAAACCAGTAGACGCCGAGCGGCTCGCGCTCGCCCGGGTCGCGGCCGTTATGGGCCATGAACCGCTTGCCGGTGACGAAGTCGGGCCGCCGATCGCCGTTCAGGTCGACGAACGCCGAGGCGTGCGCCTGCGACCACGAGTCGTCTATGATGCGGCGCGTCCAGGATCCCGCCGTGGTCCGCTCGAACCAGAAGATGCCGTAATCGTGCCCGGCGGACGTCACGATATCGGGACGCGCGTCGTTATTGAGATCGGCCACGTGGATGAAACCGAGGTGCAGCTTCTCCTCCCATTCCGGACGCAGCGTCCACGTCCCGGTGCGCGGATCGGCGGGTGCTTCGAGCCAGCCCTTCGGAGTGAGAATATCGGTTCGCCGATCGCCGTTCACGTCGCCGGCGCCGATGCCATGTCCGTAGCTCTGCGGGCTCACCACGTGCTTGCGCCACGCGCCCTTCACCGCCTCGTACCACGCCAGCGGCGCCACGGCGTCGCCCGACTGCGGAAGCAGTTCGTGCGCGCGGCCGTCGTTGTCGAGATCGGCGAGGATCGCGAACTCGACCGGGAACCCGGAGTCGACGGTCGCGACGGACCAGTCACCCGTGGCGGCCCCGCCGGGGTTCTTCCACCACGCGATGCGTTTCGCGAACCACGAGACGGTGACGATGTCCGGGAACTGATCCCCGTCGACGTCGAGCGCCAGATCGCTGAATGCGTCGATGTAGCCGCTGGCGTATCCGAGCTCGCGGAACTTGTGCTTCGTCCATCCCGGGCCCTGGTACCAGTGCTCGCCCGAGACGATGTCGAGCGTGCCATCGCGGTTGATGTCGACCACGGCGGCGGTCTCGCTGGCGCCGGCGTCGATTGGCCGGACCTCGAAGGGAATGTCGGCAGGACGCGACGCTTGAACGACCACCGCGCTCAACAGGGCGAGAAGGAACATCCGCATCATGCGCAGCTTAACGCAATGACGAATGACGAATGACGAATGACGAATGACGAATGACGAATGACAAGTAGGGGCACTGCAGGCCGTGCCCTGACAAGGAACAGGAGCCACTATGTCCCTCTATTCACGCCGTCAGTTCGGACAAATCGCACTCGCCGGCGTGCCGATTTCGCTGGCCTTCAGCGGGCGGTTCGCGTCGGTGCTCTCGGCGGACTCGGTCGTCAACGGCGTGCGGATTGGCGTTCAGTCGTACAGCTTCCGCGCCATGGCGCTGGACGAGGCGATTCAGGCGATGAAAGACATCGGTCTCGGCGAAGTGGAGCTCTTCTCGGGTCACGTCGAGCCGCGTCCCGCGGGCATGGGTGGCCCGCCGCCATCCGCTGGCGCACCAGCCCCTGGGGCCGCGCCCGCGGGCGCGCCGCCTGCTGCGGGAGCCGCGCCGCCGGCCGCGCCCGCGGCGTCGCCTGCTGGCGGGGCACCGGCTGCCGGCGGTGCGCCGCAGGCTCCGGCGGCCGGGGGTTCAGGCAGAATCCGGCCGCGCGAGAGGAGCAGCGCAAGTGGCGCCTCACGACGCCGCTCGATCACTTCACCGCGATCCGCAAGAGGTTCGACGCTGCGGGCATCAAGATCCAGTCCTACAACCTGAGCTTCAACGACAGCTTCACCGACGAGGAGATCAATCGCGGCTTCGAGATGGCGAAGGCCCTCGGCGCCGGATTCATCACGGCGTCCGCGACGGTGTCCGCGGCAAAGCGCGTGGCGCCGTTCGCCGACAAGCACAAGTTCGTGGTGGCGATGCACAATCACTCGAACCTGAAGGACCCCAACGAATTCGCGACGCCCGAGAGCTTCGCGACGGCGATGTCGTACTCGAAGTTCATCAAGGTGAACCTGGACGTCGGGCACTTCGTCGCGGCGAACTTCGATCCGATCGCCTACCTCGAGAAGAACCACGCGAACATCACGAACCTGCACCTCAAGGATCGCAAGAAGGATCAGGGCGCCAACGTGCCATGGGGCGAGGGCGACACGCCGATCAAGCAGGTCCTGCAGTTGCTCAAGAAGAACAAGTACGACATTCCGGCGAACATCGAATACGAGTACAAGGTGCCGACACGGTGGCCGAGGTGCGTAAGTGCCTCGACTACTGCCGGAGCGCGCTGACAACTTGACTGGGCGGCTGGAGCGGCTGGAGCGGCTGGGACGCTCGAGGACATCCCGTATGACAAGCGTAGTGTTGACGCTGCTGATGCTGTCGGCGACCGCGGCCGAGTCCGCGGTCGCAGGAACGTGGGCCGTCGAACTGAACGTGCAGGGCAACGTGAACACGCAGACGTGCACGTTCAAGGTCGAGGGCGCGGTTCTGTCGGGCAGCTGCGAGGGTGCCGACCAGAAGCAGCTCGCGGTCACCGGCGAGGTGACGGAGAAGGACCTCAAGTGGAAGTACGACGTCCCGTGGGAAGGGCAGATGCTGACGCTCGAGTTCGCTGGTGCCCTGACCTCCGACGCGGCGATGAAGGGCACGATCGTGGTGCAGCCCATGAACGTGCCCGGCGACTTCACCGCGTCGAAGAAGCCCGCGCCGCAACGCGGGCCTTGACGGAGTCGGTCCGATTTGTACGATCTGGTCCGATTTGGTCCGGGCTCACTTCTCGCGTTTCGCGACGATCTGGAACTCGAAGTCCTGGCCGCCGGCGTTGCCCTTGACGGTGATCAGGATCTCGTCGCCCTTCACCGTCCCCTGATACTGCAGCTTCAGCTCGTTGCCGTCGATGGCCCGAGTCACGGTGAAGGCGATATCGTCGCCCTTGACGGTGCCGTTCTCGATTTTGGCTGGACCGCCCATCGAGCTCGTCACCGTTCCCGTGAGCGTCTCGCCCTTCGCGACGAACTCGAACACGTTCGTGCGGCTCTGTCCGTCCGGCCCCTGGAACTCGGCTTTCCACTTACCGGTCACGTCCGCGGCCAAGGCGAAGGTGGCCGCGAGCAGCCACGCCAGCCCGGCCAGCCGCGCCACCCGCATCGTCGGTCTCGTCATGGAGGTCTCCTGGTTCGGTGAGTAGTCTGCGCCTGCCTGGACGCCGCCGCCGCAGGCGGCGAAGTCCGGCCGACAGCATATACCTGCGATCGGGGGAAAAGGCTGCGCGCGAAGCCGCCAATCGCGCCCCCGCAGCGAAGCCGCGAAGGCCGGGCTCGTGCTAAAATGAGGGTTCGGCTTTGGGTCGTCCGCTGCAACGTGGACGCCCGAGTTCCCTCCGAGCGAAAGTGGCGGAATTGGCAGACGCACCAGCTTGAGGGGCTGGCGCTCGCAAGAGCGTGGGGGTTCGAGTCCCCCCTTTCGCACCATCACTCGCTCCGCTCGTTCTGGCGCTCAAGGGCGGTCACAGCCATCGGCCTTCACGCTGCGCGCTCGGCCTTCATGGTCGAGTCCCCCCTTTCGCACCATCACTTCCTTCAACACAATCGCTTACAAGGCGGAGTCGCGGCGTGACCTGGCTCCTGACGCACCAGCCGCGCGTTCTGAAGCACCGTGCAAGGTGAACATCGCCGCGCCCGGTTGCCTTTTTCCCAAACGCGTGTTTCAACGAGACTTCTCCAGGCGACGCCGCATACGGCCTGTATGGCGAATCGGAATCGCACCAGCTCGTTTGCAAGCCGTTTGCAAGCGGAGGAACTTTCTGGCCATGACCACGCAGATCGTCTCCGCGGCGGCTGCCGTGGCTAGGCGCCTTGGAGCTGATCGAGAATCCTGCGGCGCGAGGGTCTACCCGCCAACGCCGCTCCAAAATCTGACAGTTCCGGTGGAGCGCGTTCCCGCACTGGTTCACGAACTCAGGTTGTTGGGTATTACGTTTCTGGGTACGGTCGACGCCCGTCACGAGACCAGGGCTCAGGCTCTGAAGCGCTTAATGAGGCGACCCGGCGACGCCGGTCGGCGCGAACTCGCCACACACGTGGGCCGGGACTCACTCCGCATTCGCGGCAAGCCTCTCTTTCGTTGCTGCGGAACACCGTGCGCCCGGAAGTCGGCGCTCGGCTCGGCGGCTCGGCTCGAGTGACTTGATCGCCGTTGCGGCGGGACTCTCAAAGCGAGCAGCACACGCACTGAGGTGGCTTCGGGCCAAACAACGTGGCGAGTAGGGATCATCGTGAGGTCGTCGGATCTCGCTCGACACCAACCGCGCGACGAGCACCGCGTGCTGCTGACCAGCGTTCAGTCCACCCTTCGCGAGGATTTTGGGTGGTGGGGGTAGGGGGGGGGGGGGGGGGAGAGAGGGGGGGGTGTGAAGTTTGAGGGGGGAGGAGGGGAGGGGAAGGGAGGAGGGGGGGGGGGGGAAGGAAGGGAAGAGGAAGGAGGGGGGGAGGAGGAGGGGATGGAGGGGCTGAAAGGAAGGAGGAGTTGAAAGATGGGGCAAATTCTTCATCATCGAAGATTCTACCGTTACCGATTCGACGCAGGGCGCGGCTCACCGCAAGGGCGCTTCAGCCAAATCAACGAATGAGAACGGCCAATGAAGAGGGCCGTCTTCTTATTGCACGTGCCGCAGGCAGGAGGACGTCCGAAATCGACGGTGACCGTCTTGATGGTTTCTGGACCGCGATCCGCCGCGTCCCTATCATCAACTGCGATCGCGGAACTCGCTCAGCCAGCGCGTCTCGGCGGCGAGATGCGGGTCGGCCAGACTCAGACCGCCGGCGTCGGCCCGCAAGATGGCGCGCGGGTCCTGCCAGCCCTCCCGTTCGACCGCGCGCACGCCCTCGACGAGTCTCATCGAAGCGCGCGCGCAGGTCGGCCTCCGGGCCGCGATACCCACCGCCCGCGCCTCGGCCACCGCCACGCGAAAGACGTCCTCGGCCGCCTCCGCGCGGCGGGTCGGCACGTCCGGCACGGTGGCGGGTGGACGGTGGAACGCCACTCGACCCGCGAGGTGCGGCGGGCGTGCGGCCGGCTCGGTCGCTGCGCCGGTCTCGCCCGCGGCGTCGCGTACGTCGAAAATGGACGGCTGCTGGCCGCGTGGATCTCGAGCCACCTGACCGGTGAGCGCGAAGGGCGCCTCGAACGCTGGCGTCTTCGTCGCCTGGTCGCGAACCCGGCCAGCCTCGGGCAGCCGCGGCTGCTGCTCGCCCGTCTCGAGGATGTCGACGTGGGCCACGTTCGGCCCCGGGGCTGAAGCCCCGGGGCGTGGGAGTCTCGACGCGGCCCTGTGGAACGAATGGCGCAGCGGCCGCGCTGACGGGGACGGTCGGCGTCTGAACGGAGGTCGCCGCCCTGGAAGTTCCTACTCGGCTGGGATAACGAAAGCACGCCCGTCGGGACCACACCCCATGAACAACCCGCGAATGTCGGCCCTCGTGCCACTGATGACCGTGAACTTACAGTGGAGTTCCCCGGAGCTAATCTTATTAACGGCACTGCTGGCTGCGCCAGGGTCTGGTCGACCGTCGCTTCGATTTCGTTCGATCCGTCGCGATTCTTGAGTTCGACGTGGATAGTCTTCTCGACATCGCTGATGTTGACGACGATGCATTCCAGCCTGCTGTTCCCCGCACTAGCCGCAGGGGTCCAGCGAAAGTTGACCTGGCTCGGAGCGCCGAGCGCGTCGACGCTCGCCTGCAGGGCGTTCACGCTGTTCTGGAGAGTCACGATCGTCTGCTGCATCTCCTGGATTGCGGCGAGAACGGGGTTGGTCGGCGGACCCGGTTGTGCGCTTGCTCGTTCACTCATCAGGTACCCGGCGACAATGGTGACCAGCAGTGCCATCGTGCTTACAGACAGCGGCTTCAGATAAGGCGTCCGTGCTTTCATCACACCCTCCTGCTCTCGATTTGGCATCTCGTGGCCATTGACCAGTAGCAGGCTGCGGGCGCGCCAGCTTTGTATAGCCGCCCGCAAGTGGATGCGAGCCGCGGCGAAATGCGAAGAGAGCAGCCAAACCTGGGTCATCCGTGCAGAGATGTCAAGGGAGCTTCGACGGCGCCCGCCGTGCGAGGGCGGCGCGGGTCAGCTGCAGCCGGGTGGGTGGGGCGCCGTGCCCGGGCTGGCATCCCCCGAAACCGAGGCGGCCCGTCCCGAAGCGATCCCCAGGCGATTCGCCGCGCTCAAGTCCATGCGACCGGATGGCGCCGCATCAGCTGGCGCAACGGTCCCCATAACCCGTGGGCGGCCCACTTCAGTGCCATGCGGGTGACGCCCGCACTCGACTGGCGCAACCGGCGGCTGGCGCCCGAAGTGTGGCTGCTGACCGAGCGCGATCTCGGCGACACGCCGCGGATCAAAGCCTCTCTCGTGGCGCTGCCCGCGACCGCCTCGCTCCGTATGCTGGTGCGTCTGGCCCATCACCGTTGGGCGATCGAAAGCAGTCCGAGAACTGAGAGACGAGTTCGGACCCGACCACTTCGAAGGGCGCTCGTTTCCGGGCTGGCATTGCGTGGATCCGACACTGCAATGACTGACGTTCCGCGCTGCAGCTCATCGCAGACGTTAGATCGCGAGTAACGACAGGACTCTATCGGGAGTGACCCGGCGCACGACTGCACGCGTGAGCGTCGATGCTGGCGCGCCGGGTCACTCTCGATAGAGCCGTTTGAACGAGGCCGCTGGCGTCTGCGGCGGACGCGGGGAGGCTGCTATGGGTGTTGAATCCTACAGGCGTCCGTACGGAGGCGCTGATCGCTCGACGAGCCGGCAGCGGGAGGCCGGACAGCGAGGTCCTGCGGGTGGGGGGCGGGGGGACGGCCGGCGTTGATCCGGGCTCCTGGAGAGGCGATGACGCGTGGACGGCAGACGTGTCCCGACGGGGCGTAGCCCGGGCGAGGCCGAGAGCGGCGACGGGGTGCATCAGGAAGAGTCAAACGCGAGTCCCTCGATCCAAGCGTGCGCTGCGACCTGGCGGGCGGTGAGTCGTTCAACGAGGACCATCATCCCGCCGCAGTGAGGACACGGCGGCAAGGACACGCGGGTGGACGTCTCGTCAGGCGAGCGGTCGGCTCCGGCGGTGGACTCGTGTCGAGCGCATGCCGCGTCGCTCGCATCCGCCTGCAAGACGGTCGCGTGAGGCTCGCCGCGTTGCACTGGTATGAAGCGCACGGCATCGGTCGCAAAGAGTTCAAGCGCAAGAGGAACCTCGGCTAGGGCTCGCGGGTCCCGCTCGAGGGCCGTTCGTTTCGCGGTCTGCGTGGAGAACGCCGGCTACGAGGCCTCGCTCGAGCGCAACAAGATCTACGTCGTCATCCCCGACGCCACGGCCGAGCGCGAGGGCGATCTCCGCGTCGTGGACGAGAGCGGCGAGGACTACTTGTTCGCCGCCGATCGGTTCGTCGCGGTCGACCTGCCTGCGGCGGTCCGGGCTTCCCTGTTGAAGACGGCGTAGTTTGCAAAAACTTGCAAGCCGTGTCGGAACACGCGGCCCGGAACGTCCCCGAACGGCACTGACGCATGACAGCCGACCCCGATTTGCCGGGATCGGCTGCGGTCGTCCTCGATTTCCTCAGGCTTGAGGGGCTGGCGCTCGCAAGAGCGTGGGGGTTCGAGTCCCCCCTTTCGCACCATCACTCGCTCCGCTCGTTCTGGCGCTCAAGGGCGGTCACAGCCATCGGCCTTCACGCTGCGCGCTCGGCCTTCATGGTCGAGTCCCCCCTTTCGCACCACAACTCTTACCTGTCCCAATCAGTTACAAGGCTGAGTCGAGGCGTGGGCGTTCCCAGAACGCACCAGCCGCGGCCTCTTGGATTTGCAAACTGTGGTCTCTCGGCCCAGCGATCGATACTTTCCGTAAACACCTGCTTCGACGAGACTTACCACGCAGGTCTCAGCGCGGCCGCCGGCCCGATTGCTAATCGCTCCAGCCGGTTTGCAAGCCATTGCAAGCGGAGGGAATTTCTGGTTGTGACCACCGCTTCGCTAATGGCCGACCCGCGGAGCGGGCTCCGCTCGGGGTGACTGGTGGAGTGGGATGCTTTACGCGCCCGCCAGTAGCTCGACGACCTGTCGCCTCGCGGTCGGCGTCACAGCCTTCGGTTAGCACGTCATTGAGCGCCGCATTCTCGAGGCCCAGATCGGCATACATCCGCTTCAACCTCGCGTTCTCGGTCTCGAGTTCGTAACCAGGCAAAACCCTGTCGGGAGAGACATCAGTCGATGAATGCGTCTCAGCGATGACGCCGATTCGACAGGCTCCGGCGTTCGTCGGCACGGCGAGCGCCGACTCGAAGGCCACGCCGGTGACCGCTCCTTTACACTATGCGGCCATGCGGAGAGGTTTCCTCGTCACGCTGCTCGTGCTCGCCACGCTCGCTCGCGTCACCGCCCAGCCGGTGCGTGCGCAGAACGCCGCGACCCCCTCGCCTCCGCCCATCTACGTCACCCTTTGGTTCGACACCGAGGACTACATCCTCACTGAGGACGACGATGCGACGAAGCGTCTGGCGGAGATGTTGACGCGGCTGGGTGTGCGGGCGACGTTCAAGATCGTGGGTGAGAAGGCGCGCGTGCTCGAGGCGCGCAAGAGGACCGACGTCATCGCCGCGCTGCAGCGTCACGACATCGGCTATCACTCCAACACGCACAGTCAGCAGCCGACCATCGCGGTATATCTGCAGCACGCCGGGTGGGATGACGGCCGCGCCGAGTTCTTGCGACGTGAAGCGCAGGGCGCGCGCGATGTCGCGCGCATCGTCGGCGCGCAGCCAGTCGCCTATGGGCAGCCCGGAAGCGCGTGGGCGCCGCAGGCGTATCCGGCGTTGCGCGACATGGGCATCGGGCTCTACCTGGACGAGGCCGATCACGTGGGCATCGACGACCAGCCGTTCTACTATGGCGGTCTCCTGAACGTGTTCAAGATGCGCTCGAATCTCGTGCGTATGAATCTGAACGGCGGCGCGAGCCTCCCCGAGGGTGAGGCGGCGTTCAAGACCGTGGCCTCACGCCTCGCGACGAAGGGCGGCGGGACGATCAGCATTTACTACCACCCGAACGAGTGGGTGCAGACCGAGTTCTGGGACGCGGTGAACTTCAGCCGCGGTGCCAATCCGCCGCGCGATCGATGGAAGCGTCCCGGAACCAGGCCCGTAGCCGAGACCGAGGCGGCGTTTCGCGACTTCGAGGCGTTCGTGCGGTTCATGGCCGCGCAGCCGGGCGTTCACTTCGTCACCGCGACCGACCTGGTCGCGATCTATGGCGACCGCGCAAAGACGCACGCGTTCACGCGCGACGACCTCGTCGCTATCGCCCGCGGCGTGTCGCGCGAGATCACGTTTCAGAGGCGCGACGACTACACCATTTCCGCCGCCGACGCGTTCGGGCTGCTGACGCAGGCCATGGCCGAGTACGTCGATCGCGGCGCCTGGGCCGCGACGACGCCGGTGATCGCGCTCGATGGTCCCGCGCGCGCGTTCACGGCGTCCGTCGGCGGCACGCGATCGACCACGGTCGCCTGGCCGGCGTTCGCGCAGGCAGTCCGTGACACCGCCGGTTATTTGAAGAGCGCGCGGCGGGTCCCCGACGAGATCTGGATTGGCGCCGAGAGCCTGTCGCCCGCTGACTTCCTTGCGACCCTCGCAACCGTAGCCGACACGGTCGGCGCCGGCGCGAAGCCCCCGACCAGTGTCGAGCGCCGTGAAGGCCGCTTCACGGCCGATCGCCTGGTCGCCGACGACACGACGGCGTTGTGGGGCTGGCCTATCTTCCCGGAGGGCTTCCACGCGCCGGATCTCATGGCGCTGGCACGGCTGCAGGCCTGGACGCTGAAGCCAGCGGTCCATCACGACGCGCGATAGAACGACGAACGTCAATGGGGCCGGGCGATCGGCTTTCGGGTTGAAGGAGGGCTTACTCCAGAGCCACTTCATTGTGGCCAGCCGCAGAAGGAAAGAGATCACTCTGCGACCCAACGGTCCTCTAGTTGGCCTCCGCCCCACAGCCAGGGTGACGCGCTGTCGCGATTTGGGCCCAGCAGCTGCTCGCGCGTAGCTCGGACCAGCACCGCAGGTAATCTGGGTGACGCGCGGTCACACGTCGAGCGTCAGACTGCGAACTTGTCGCTCAGACATGGCCTGAAATCCACCGGCTTCGAAGCGCTCGTCGAGATCAGCGATTGGCGCGCGGAGAGGTCCGCTTGCAAGCCGCACCCGAACTGGCGGCCGCGAACGTCTTCATTCGGCTCAGACGCATGCGATTGGCTAAGACGAGAGGTTGTGTTCACCCATGCCTTGCAACAGTCAGGCCCAGCGTCGCCAGTCTTGCTCAACTCCTCGTCGAAGTCGGATCTCTCCCGAAACGCTCGAGAGTGGAATCGCGAGACGGAAGCGTGGCACAGGCTGTTGAGATTGGCTGATGAGAGAACTCACGCTGAAGAGGTGGACGCCGGGCCGTTGACAGTTCTAGCCATCTCAGCGTCTAGACAAACGACGCGCCGGGCTTCGCTGGCGGGGCGTATGATCCGCCAGGAATCGAACAACAGTCGAGAGGCTCTGACCAGCGTCGTGTAAGAGTGAGGACAGACGCCATGATCCGCAGACTCATCGTCGTTATCGGCGTGGCGATGTCGCTGGCGGTTGCGCAGGACGCGTCGGCGGACCGCATCACTCCTGTCGACTTCGATTCGAGGGTGGGCGGTTCGAGCGTCTTCGGGGGCTTCGACTGGTTCCTTCGCACCAGAACCGCCCCCATCGATCCCCCGAACACCATGGGCATTATGTTTAGCGACGTGTTATTTGACGGCGCCCGGTTACACCTATGCGCACAGGGTGACCCCCTACCTCGACAACAACGACGCCTTCGCCACTCAGTTCAAGCTTGCCGGCTTCAGCGGAATTGCCGGGTGGAGCTTCTCGGACGCCCTTCGCGCCGGAGGTACCGGCACCGATCGCGATTTCCTCGTTGACCGCGTCAGTAACGGGTTGAATTGGTCCACACAGTTCACAACCACGCATGACGGTGCGGGTTGGGATGCGACCGAGCCGATCACGTTCTTCTTTGTCTCTACCCGGCCTCCGTGGCACACGCTGACGCCTCCGACCGCGGAGGCGAAGCGCTACAGCCTGTTGACGGATGGAGTGTTTAGCACAGCGGAGAGCTTGGCTCCAGTGCCAGAACCAGGATCGATCGTGCTGTTCGGATCCGGGCTTGTGGGTCTCTATGCGTCCATACGCCGACGTCAAAGTCCCAAAGCGTGGCTCGACGCGGACACCTCAGACCGACGGACGACTCCTCGAAGCGATTTGTAATCAGCAGGTCCTCGGTTCAAGTCTGGGCGCCGCTCCAGTTTTCCTAAGAAGTTCGCGATTCTGAGCCAGCCCTCCGCGAGTTCATCACGTCGGGATACACGGGTGGCACAATTCTCAAGCGATGCCGTGGTTTGCCCTGATACCTCCCGAACGCACTTCCTCTCCTCGTGAAACGCCGACTCTCAGGTCGCAGGATCGGCTCGATTCCCGTTGGGCTCACCACCCTTCGGCGCTGAGAACTGGAAGACATTTGCAAGAATTTGCAAGCCGTGTGGCCACAGGCGGCCGCGAACGGCTCCGATCGGCGTAAATGCATGACAGCCGGCCCCGATATTCCGGGGTCGGCTGCGTTCTGCCTTGGTTTCCTCGTGCTTGAGGGGCTGGCGCTCGCAAGAGCGTGGGGGTTCGAGTCCCCCCCTTTCGCACCATCACTCGCTCCGCTCGTTCTGGCGCTCAAGGGCGGTCACAGCCATCGGCCTTCACGCTTTACGCTGCGCGCTCGACCTTCATGGTCGAGTCCCCCCTTTCGCACCAGACTTCGCTCGCCTTCGGCGAGCTTCGTCTCGGCAAGCCAAGCGAAGTGGGTCGTCGCGACGTTGCGCAGCCTCCGGGCCCGCACTCCGTTGACCACGCACCACGTCGTCGGTGGCGTGGTCGTGCACGCGGGCCGCTGACGCGTGCCTGAAGTGTTGCCCCTATTTCGCTGACCCGAGGACGAACCCGATCGATCGTTCGAGCGGGTTGTAGAAGCGACCATAGTGAGCCGACGTGACGTTGGTCTGAACATCGCGGTCGGCTGACGCTCCGAAGACGTTGTAGACCTTGACGCCCGCGCGGAACCGATACTTCTTGAAACGCCAAGGACGCGCGAGCGCGAAGTCGAGGGTTTCGACCACAGGCAGGCGGCCGGCACGGTTGCGCGCACCCACGAAGTCTTGAAACTCGTCGACGGCCGACCAGGGGAATCCTGAGCGGAATCTCGAGGACCGGCGCCAAGTCCCATTTGCCGGGCAGGCCGAGCGTGCCGCGCACGAGGAGGCGGCTGGGCACGTCATTCGGTGTCAGCGTGTGCTCGTTGCGGCGAAGGACCGGATTTCGCAAATTACCGTAGAACTGATCGTAGGTGTTGAGATCGGCCGTGCCTCGTGACCGGACGTAAGAAATGGTCAGGTCGCGGCGCCCCCCGCCCAAGTATCGCGCGGTGGTTTCGACTTCCCAATAGCGCGACGTGCCGTCGCTCGAGAGCCGTACCTCGCCACGGGCGGCATCGGGCTCGAGCATGTACTCGTGCGATCCCTGACGCCGCAGGTAGCCCACTTTGACGAGCAGCCGACGGCCGAAGCGCTGGTTCCATTCGATGCTGCCGACCGTCGCTTCCGGTGTGTGCAGATCGGCCGAGACGTTCTTGAAACTGAGGGCAGGGCCGAGCGCGGAGCCGTCGGCTGCGAATCGCGACACCACCCGAGGCTCGAACGACGAGAAAGCCGCGATGTTCAAGGGTGTCCGCTGCGCGAACTTCCCGATACCGCCGCGCAGAATGCCGCGACCCTCGGGGAGGACGCCGATCGCCACACCAGCCCGTGGCGACAAATGCACGCGCTCGACGACCACATCGCGATCGAGGCGCAGGCCGTACTCCAGCGTCATCCGCGGACTCACGCGCCAGCGGTCCTGCGCGAAGATGCCGAAGTCGGTCCCGCGGACATCCTGTGTGGTCGTCGTCCCGAAGTCCGTCAACTCGGCCAGCGAGCCGTCGAGCCGACGAATCTCGAGAGGGCGGCTGGTGCTGGTCCCTCGGTACTCGGAATACTGCACGTCGACGCCGAACTTGAGCACGTGCTCACCACGCCAGTGCTGGCGCGACACGCTCAATGCCTCCACCCATTGAAGACTCGTGACCTCGCGCTCCTGATCGTTGAAAAAGCTCCCGCCTTGCGTCTCGGGCGCGTACGTCATCGGCGCCCGACCCGCGCTGTTGACATTGATCTCGAACCATCGTGCGGCCAGGGTCGTTTCGAAGACCACGTCCGGCGCGACGGCGAAGCGATCCACCAGCCCTGTCGCCACGCCACTCTGATTGAAATCCGGCGAGGTGTCGGGGGGACGAAACGTGTTCATGGTCGGCCGCCTGACCTCGCGCGGGAACAGGATGACCCCACCGCCCAGGGTGTGCCGGGAGGAGAGGATGGTGTCGATGCGCGTAAACGAGTCGAAGCTCCTGAGCTGGACTTCCGGCTCGTCAGGCAGACTCCTGACCGGCGTCGCGACGTAACGGAACTGGACGTCCTCGGCGAGAAACATACGGTCTCGCTTGAGTGGCCCGCGGACGGAGAATCGCGGCTCGAACCCGCGCAAGCCAGTCAATCCTTTACGGAAGCGTGGGACGAGGTTGCCTGGTTTGATTTCCCAGTCATTGGTGCCCCGCCTGGTCCGAATCTGCGTCACGCTCGTCGAGAATCGGCCGTACTCAGCGGCAAACGGATTGGCGAGCACTTCGATTGATTCGACGCTCTGTCCCGGCAACTCGAGATCGAAGTCGCCGGATGATGGGTCGACGAGACTCGCGCTGCTGACCTGCAAGGCGCCCTGCGTGGGCTGCCCGCCCTTGATGCGCAGCCGACCATCCGGCCCGCGCACCACGCCGGGCAGCAGCGGCAGGAGGCTCTGAAAATCGTCGCCTTCGATCGGGGCCGTATCCATCACGGCTCCGGACAGCATGTCGCTCGTCGACACCGGCTGCACGCTTTGGGTCGGTGACGCACTCGGGGCGTTGACCTCCACGGTTGGTGCGACGAAGGTCAAGTGGATCTCGAGCAGAACCTGTGTGGTCTGGCTGGCTCGAACTTCGAACGACGGCGAATCGGCAGGCAGAAAACCGGACCGTGTCGCCTTGACGACGTAGCGCCCTGGCGGCACGTCCGGGAACATGACCTGCCCGGCCCCATCGGTCACCGTCTTGGCGATCGTCAGCCCGTCGGCGGCATGCAGTTCGACCACGACGCCCGGCATTCGCAGCGTACCTTCCAAAGTACTCACCGTGGCCAGGACGCGTCCGGCCGTGGACGAGGGAGGCTGGCTTCCGGCTCGAACACCAGGGCTCGTGCTCTCCGCAAGCACAGCCATATGAAAAATACAGGCGCTCAAGAACAGACCACACACGGCTTGGATTCCCACATTGCCCCTTTAGGCCGCGGAGCATACCGGCCGCTGCATGAAGCCAGGATGAATAGCGGAGTCAGTCTGCGACCAATCAGACGGCGGCGCAAACAACGCTCGGCGACCAGCGTTGCTTGGCTGGGACCGCGGTAATGAATCGTCGAAATCGATCGCCGCTGTCGCGACGCTGCCCCCAGTTGGCATCGTTGAAGGCGCTGCAGTCGAACGCTGGCACCCGAGAATCGATACAGCGCCCAGCCGCCGATGCAACATCGAATCCACTCGTCCATTGTTCACGTTCGTTTTCGACTGGTGATGGCGCGAGCACCACTCGCCCGCTACCGATCGAACAATCCCGGGTTGGCCTCCGTGCTTGCAGCATGACGCCGATCGGGCTGGCGTGAGCCCGATCCGAAGCCCGCGCAGGCGACGCGTTGCGGCGGAGCCGGCGCGCGAAGGAATGTTCGGCAATCGCCCCTCTAACGTGTCAGCGACCTGCTTGTCATGGCCGACGTGCCGCTCAGGGAGGCTCTCATGTTCAGAAGGATCCTCGCCGCAGTATTGGTTCTGGCGTTGCCCGCAACCGCATCAGCCGGACCGTTGAAGGAGGCCGCCGAAATGGCTGGGCGCGAGTTGGCCGCGACGCAGCAGGAGGAAGTCCCCCGAAGCCGAGCGCGATTCTGGACCGGTATCGCGCTCATCACCGGCGGAGGAGTGCTCAGCGCACTCGGCGCGGTAGAAATAGGAGATGACGAATCTGGTCCGGACGACGGCGAGGATCGTGACACTTCAGACGACGGAGAGGATACCGACGGTTGGGGCAACAAGGCGCTGATCGGTGGCGGCATCGCCGCCGCGGTCACGGGCGGGGTGCTGCTGTTGACGGGTCGCCGGCCTCAGGGTCCACGCGTCTCTCTTCAAGCTGGCCGGATCAGCGTCCGACACACGATTCGCTTCTGAATGGCAAGACCTTGACTCGAGGTCTTTGCATATCAGAAGCCGGCCGTCAATCCGACACGCAACGCCCGCGGGAAGCCCGGCGAGATGTTCGTATTGCTGTCAGCGTTGATGTCATCGCATTGGGCCCCTTGAGCGTCTCGACCCGTTCGAGGTTGTACAAGTCTCGGTAATACTGCACGTCGGCTCGGACGCCATCGACGAAGAAGTCCGCCGAGGAGCTGGTGCCACGAATGATGACCTGATCGCGGTTGTTCTCTCCCTGGTGGACCATCACGCCGGGTACGTATCGCATCACGTCACCGACGCTCATCATCAGCTGATCCTGAATGAGTTCCTTCGTCACCACCGTCACCGACTGTGGCACGTCGCGTAAGGGCGTGGGCGTCTTGGTCGCGGTGGAAATCGCCGGGACGACATAGTCCGAAGGTGCGGTCACAGTCACGGCTTCGCAGACGTCGCCCACCTGGAGGGTGAAGGCGACATCTCGACGCACGGCCGGAACGGCTGACACGTGCTCGTTCCCGTCCCGGAAGCCAGGGGCCTTGACGGTCACGACGTAGACGCCCGTTGGGAGGGTCAGGACCAACGCCCCGCTCTGTCAGTGGTCGTTGACAGGCGTGTAGACGAGCCCTCTTCCACTGCACTCACTTGTGCACCGGGAATGGGGGTGCGCGTGCCGTCCAACACCGTACCCGTGAGCGTGGAAAGCGGCGACGCTCCCGCCTGGGCCGGGGCGGCGAGTGCGGTCCCTGGAGGGGATCGAGAAGAAGGAATGCGAGTAGAGGCACCACGCGCATCATGGGGAAACTCCATCTGTTGCGCCGGTTGCCGCGTGTCTCTAGAATGCAGACGTCGGACGGGTTAGGCGCGCAAGCGAATGGCAACGGTCTCTCCGGACCAGCGTTCGGCTCCCCGCCAGTGTTCACCGCATTGGCGGCTGTTTCTAAATTGAGACGCGTCTCAATTTGACGCCGCCGAGGATATATCACCAACTTGGTCGGTCAAGGAAAAAGAGAGGGATGAGGCCCTCGACCGCGGTTCAAACACGACCGGGCAAGATACGAGTGGGCGGTCCCATTCGCTCCGGCAATCTCGTCTTCGTCGGGGGCATCGGCGGTTGGTATCCGGAGAAGCGGCCGGACGGTCCCGGTGACGTGCGCCAGCAGTTCGGCGACGCGCTCGAGAACATGAAGGCATCACTCGAGAAGGCGGGCACCTCGATGGCCCATGTCCTCCAGGTCACCGTGCCGCTCGTCGATCCCGAGAGGAACTGGGAAGGTCTGCACGAGGTCTTCCAGCGGAGCTTCCCCGAGCCGCGGCCGGAGCTCGTCTGCTTCGGCGCCGCAGGGTTCCGCCGCGCTGGTCAGTTACTGCAGGTCGACTGCATCTGCTACGTGGACTAGATCAGGATGCCCGTGGGTCGAGCCGCCGCGCGGTCCACCGCGCGGCGCCGTACTCGCCGAGATCGAGCGTCCCCTCCATCGTCGGCCCGTTGATCGTGCCGTCGAACTGGTAGCTCAGACGCGTTCCCTGGATCGGCAGGCTGCTGCGCAAGCGGATGGAGGAGCCGTCGATGGTCCCATTCACCACGCCTTCGAGCCTGCGTCCGATGTGCGTGCCGTCGACCCGACTGCCGCTGGCCACGAGCGTCAGGCGATGCCGCGCGCTGCCGCGGCTGTACTGCACCTCGACTTCCCATCGCCCCGAAGCGTCGGTTGCCGGCGTCGCGGGCGTTTCCTTCGCGACCGGCTTCGGCGCGCTTCTCAGCACATCGGCAATCCGACGCCCGGCGAGTATCTGATCGCCTTCCCGAATCGACGGCGGACGCACGCGGAACGAGGAGCCGTCCCCGGCGGCGTGCGACATGATGCGCGGCTCGCCCGCCATCAGCTTGTCGTAGACCTCGCCCGCGGTGAGGCCAATCCGCTGAGGGTCCCATTCAACGACCATTGTCGGATAGGGGCTGGCGCCCTCGGGCTCCTGCATGCGGGTCGTGACGCCTGGCACGCGCGTGACCTGATTGCTGATCTCCTGCAGCCAGGCCTTCCACTGCTTGAAATCGGCGTCGATGCCGCGGCTGGCGAAGACCTCGACCGCCGCGAGCATGCCGACGATCTCCTCCTTGCCGACTTTCATCATGCGGCCGAACGCGTGATGCGGCGAGCCGTTCATGAACGCCGCCCAGACGAGGTCCTTCCGGCCGAGCAGCAGGCCCGCGCACTGCGGGCCGCGCAACGTCTTGCCGCCGCTGTAGGCGACGAGAATCGGCACCGCGCGTGAGATAGGGGTTCGGTCGTGTCGGGAGCTCCGCGGCCGCGTCGACAATGACGGGGACGCCGGCGGGATGCGCGGCGGCGACGACGTGTTCGAGTCGGATCGGGCCGCCTGCTTCGCCGGTGCCGAGGACGGCCACCATCGCCGTACAGGTGGCCCAGCGCGGCGTGGAACGCGTCCATCGAGTCGACCTCCACCATCCGCACGCCGAGCGTGCGGAAGGCATGGTCGTAGACGTTGCGCGACTCCTTCAGGATGATGACTTCAT
The DNA here is from genome assembly GCA_963840865.1 of Vicinamibacterales bacterium. Taxonomy (GTDB): domain Bacteria; phylum Acidobacteriota; class Vicinamibacteria; order Vicinamibacterales; family Vicinamibacteraceae; genus CAWJAP01. The sequence continues at coordinate 560,745 of CAWJAP010000028.1, read as the reverse complement.
CTTTGAGCCCGGTGAGGTCCGGGAGCTGTTGCATGAGCTCGGGGTCGGTTCCGGCGACACTGGCCGCCGTCGCCTGTGTCAAGGCGGCCGCCGCTCCAGACGTGACAATCGCGCCTTCGCTGCCGAGCAGCTCGGCGATGCGGGCGCCTGCCTTCTCCATCAGCTCGTCGATGTCGACGGCGTGCACGGCCGCGCGTCCGCTCGCCTCGCGGACCTCGGGAAGGGACAAGGCGCCGCCGTTGATCGTGAGCGTCCCGGTGAGGTTGATGAACGGGCGGACGCCGATTCGCGTGTAGATGTCGGGACTGGGCGGTGCGGCAGCGATCGAAGCGGGCGGTGCGGCAGCGCCGGCCCGGATCCCCGCGAGCATCCCGGAGGCGGTGGCCAGGCCGCCGGCACGAACGAGATCTCTCCGGCTCCAACCGCCGCGTTTTCTCGACGTCACGTTCATGGCTCCCCCGATTCCGGGCGCTATGCGCCCGCCGGCTCCACGTTCAACGCGCGCATCGCGCGCTCGAGGGCTGCGCGGCCTTCGGCAGGCAGCGGCGACGGATTCTGGCGCATCGGCCCGCCGGCCAGGCCGCGCAGCTCGAGGCCGGCCTTGATGAGCACGTCGCCGTACTTCGCGCGCAGGACGTCGAGCTCGGCAAATTGGTCGGCGAGCGCCATCGCGTCCTTCGTCCGGCCTGCGCGCAGCCACTGCCAGAGCTCGATGGAGCGCGCCGTCGCATAGTTCGCATGGCCACTCGTGATGCCGGTCGCCCCGGCGAGATGGCTGAACGGCGCCATCCGCTCGTGTGCGGGAACGAGCGGGATCCGGCCGCCCGTCTTCACGTCGGCGTCGCGGAGGAAACGCAGGTCGCCCGTCTGTTCCTTGACCGCCAGGATGTTGGGTTGATCGACAAGGCGCATCACGGTGTCGAGCCCGAAGAGCGTCGACGGCGAGCGATAGGGGATCACGCCGAAGCCGACGGCGCGCGCGATCTCGAGGAAGTGTGCCAGGAGCGCGGCGTCACCGCCCTTGCCGATCGCGGCGGAGGGCAGGATGACGGCGGCATCGGCGCCCGCTTTCTGCGCGATCTCGGCGTTCGCAATCGCCTCCCGCGTCGTGTCGCCGCCGGCGCCGGCCACGAGCAGCCGGCTGCCTTTCTCGGCCGCCGCAATGGTCACGAGCCGCGTGCGCTCTTCCGGCGTGAGCACGTGATACTCGCCGACCGCGCCGCACACGGCGAGACTGTAGCCCGACGGATGCTTCACGAAGAAACGCAGGTTGCGCTCGAATCCGTCGAAGTCGACCTCCGCGCGCCCGTTCTGAAGGCGCATGGGCGTGATCGCGAAGATGGCAATGCCGGCGAAATGCGTGCGGGCGGCATCTCGCGTCAGGGGCGTTCCCGAGCTCGCCGCGGCAGAGGCGTGCGCCATGCTCTTGCCGCTTCGCGCCAGCGTCGACGCGGCTGCGCCGAGGCCGATGGCCAGTGCCTGACGCCTGTTCATGGAGCTGGAGTATATCGCCCCTCACTTGGCTCCGAAGTGCCGGGCCTCGCACTCGGCGTAGAATCCGACTGCCAATCAGGAGCAGACATGAGCCGAAGGCCGCGCGCAACGTCCAGGCGAGAACTGATACAGATGGCCGGGACTGGCGTCGTCGGCCTGGGCGTCCTGCAGGGCACCTCGCCGCCGCGCAAGCAACGCTTCAAGGATCCCACCGGCACGTCGCCCGAGACCCTGGGCGCGATCCGGTCGGGCCACTTGCTCTTCGTGAGCGGCGTCGGCGGCTGGTACGCGAGTCGTCGTCCCGAAGGGCCTGGCGACATCCGACAGCAGACCGGCGATGCGCTCGAACTGATGCAGACCCTGCTGAAGGAGGCGGGCGCGTCGATGGCCGATCTGCTCCAGGTGCAGGTGGCGCTCGTCGACGCCGAACGCAACTGGGAGCCGATGAACGAGGTGTACAACGGCCGCGTTCCCGAGCCGCGGCCCGTGCGCTCCTATTTCGGCGCGACCGGCTTTCAGACGAAGGGACAGCTTATCCAGATCTCAGCGATTGCCTACGTGGCTTGACAGCGCGCCCGGCTGCTTGGGTTCTCAGTTGCGCGGCGTCGGACGCCGACTGGTATACGCGTCCCATCGGGCGTCGCCGGTGTCGCGGTGGTCGGCAGGCAGGCTGTCCCAGGCGGGTCGCGAGAGGCCGTTGAGGTCGTACACGATCCTGCCGTCCTTGAGCGTCATCTCCGCACTCAACCGCTCGTTGCCCATCAGGCGGGCGCCGAACTGGTCGCCGTAGCCGAAGCGTCCCTTCTCGAGTCGCAGCACGGCGACGTCGGCAATCGCGCCCACGGTCAGGTGTCCCAGCTGTTCCTGCTTGATCGCGCGGGCAGGGTTCCACGTGGATCGCGCGATCACATCGTCGAGGGGCATGCCGAGCGCGAGGAACTTGCTCATCACGTTGAGCAGGTCCTTCATGCCGGCGTTCATGCTGTTGATGTGAAAATCGGTCGAGATCGAGTCGGGCTGGAAGCGCTCCTTGAACGCCTGCACGGCGGTGCGGAACACGAAGCTGCCTCCGCCGTGGCCGATGTCGAAGAGAATGCCCTTCTTCTGCGCCGCGAAGATGGCGGGATTCACCCTGCCGTCCAGGATCTCGCTGCGGCCGCCGCCGGCATAGCAGTGCGTGTAGATGTCCCCGGGGCGCAAGTACTTGGTGAACAGCTCCGCAATCGTGCGCACTCGGCCGCTGCCGAAGTCGACCATGACCGGAATGTCCGCGATTCTGCCGGCCTCGACGGACCGCGAGAACGGATCCCACTCCGGCCCGTTGTAGTGTGCGGTCTTGATGCCGACGATCAGACCCTTGTGCTTGAGCGCAAGGTCGGCGGTTGCCTTCGCGTCCATGTCCGAAAGGTCATTCTCGCGATCGGCGCCCGCAATGCCGTAGCCGACGATGTTGAGGAAGGCGAGCACGCGGGTCATGGAGCGATCGATGACCCGCGTCTTGAAGTCCTCGAACGTGCGCCATCCCGCGCTGCCCGCATCGGCGACGGTGGTGACGCCGGTGCGGAAGGTGAACCCGTCGGGGTAGATGCCGCGCGGGTAGACGCCGCCGGCATAGGCGTGAAAATGGATGTCGACGAGCCCCGGCGTCACGTAGAGACCCGAGACATCGACGACCTTGAACGTGGTCTTCGGGTCGATGTTCGCGGCAACCGCGGCAATCCTGCCGTCCTTCATGGCCACGTCGCGCACCGCGCTGACGCCGTTCTTTGCGTCGATGACGTGCCCGCCCCTGAGCAGGAGATCGTAGTCCTGCGCGAAGGCCGACCCGGTCCAGCCGAGCAGCGCCACGCACGACAATAGACATCGGCCAATAATGAATCGCATCGCGTCACTCGCTCTGGGGTTCTGCGGTCGCCTCTTGATCTTCGACCCTGTGGCTGTGACCTGGCAGCCGGATTCTACGTCGATTGCTTCGTGCGTGCTGAACGGAAGCCCTCAATGGCGCCACGTCGAGAGGTATTGCAACCCTCCGCGTTGCCGGCGGCGCCGATCGCCTGATTGAACCGCGCCGCGTGGTCCCCAGCAAGTCGGCGGCCTCGCCACCGCGAGCAACATCGGCATCGCAGCGCGGCCGTTGATCAGCGAGTCCATCGGAATCACACTTGTCACTCCTACCGGTTCGATACGCTCCACGCTAGATCTATCTCACGACGATACATCCGCACGTCGTCTCGAGAAGGGATACAAGTCGGAACAGCAGATGGTGCGCGCCAGTGCACAGCGAGGAGGAAGACATCCGCTTCACAGCGGATGCCGCCTGGCGCTCGTGCTTGATTTGATGGACCTCTCCCAGAATCGGATGGCCCGGTCAAGCCATCCTTCCGCGCTAGTACCGGTACCAGGACCGAAACCATGACCGAGACCGCTGTATTGCTGAAACTCCACCTCGGTACCGCTCTTCCGTAGTGCCGCGACGCGGTTTTCCATAACCGAGGGAGCGGCAATCTCATCGTGCTCGCCTACGACGCCAAAAGTGGGCGGCTCGTTGTCGGAGTAATCCGAGTGGCCCGTATAGGCCATCACCACTGCTGACGGCTGGGGAAGGTCGTCACCTCCGAAACTCGCCACTCCGTGCGAGCCGATGGCGGCCGCCATTCTTGCTCCGGCGGAGCTGCCCCAGAGCGAATAGCCCTGGGTCCCAACGCCAAGCGCTTCGGCATGTCGAAACACGTACGAGATCGCAACCGCGAGATCGCGCGTCGCCTCTGCGCCGCCGGACCCGGCACGGTATTTCAGCACGAAGGCGTTGTATCCCCGCCTGGTGATAGCCACGGCATAGGGAAAGCCTTCATGGATGGAGCCGACGTACGCAAACCCTCCGCCCGGGGCGATGACCGCAAAGGGCGCTCCGGGTTTCCCACGAAAGAAGAACAGCCCCGTGTTTGCCTTCGTCCGCTGCTCTTTCTCTTCTTTCTCCGTGTAGAAGTCGTAGAAAATGGTCTCCCCGTTGCTCACCTCGTCAATCATGTGATTCAACGCGCCGACCACCGTTCCGGGCTCCACGTGCGTGTGATACGGCAAAAGGGAACCAACGTCGCGTAGTCGCATACCGTCGTCGTAGGTGCGGTCATCCCACGGTAAGAGCAGACGCCCGAAGCCGGCGAATGCTGGATGGTTCAAGAGATCGCGGATCGTGTCATCGGCAGTCAAATGCGCCCGCTTGCTTCTGCCTGCCTGGTCTGTCTCGATCCCGCCCGCCGTGGTGTCTGACATGACGCGCCCGCCGTTTTCGGATGCCAAAAGAAGGCCCGCAGCGGCAATCAGAGAAACGAGGGAACGCAGGACTCTCACCCTTTGCCGAACGACCTTGTGACCGCCGTCATCGCCCTGGTCGCTTTGCTCCAGCCGGCGTAGAAGCCCAGATGGGTCAAGGCCTCGGTGATCTGAGGGCGGGTCAGGCCGCTCTCCACTCCGCGGCGCAGGTAGGCATCGAGCTGGTCATCGTCACCCATCGCGGCGAGTGCGGCGATGGTGACCAGGCTGCGATCCCGCGGCGTGAGATCGGACCGTCGCCACAGGTCCTCGAAGACCACGTCGTTGGTGAGCTGCACGAACTTCGGCGCGATGCCCCCCAATTCCGCGGTCACCGCCCTGGCTCGTGCCGCGTCGGAGGCGGGAGCCGGAAGCCGTGGACCCACCGCGCGCAATGCGGCGGTGTCGACCTTCCGCGCCGTGTAGACCTGCTCGTAGACCTCCAGCGCCGAGACCGCGCTGGGCCAGCCGCAATAGATCGCCAAGTGCGCCAGAAGACCGGAGGCCTCGCTGGGTTGTACGCCGTTGTCCAGTGCACGGCCCAAATGGCCGGCAAGCTGCGCCGGCTTTCCCGTCGCAATCAGGACGGAGACGGTCACCAGGCTGCGGTCGCGTGGCGACAACTCGGACCGCCTCCACACGTCGCCGAAGAGCACGGCGTCGGTGAGCGTCGCGAGGCCGGGCGCGAGCTTCTGCTGCAACGCTCCCGAGGGGGCGGGGGCGCCCTGCTGGCCGTTGGCGGGTGGAGGCGGCTGCTCGGACCGGGCCTCTGGTTGCGCTGATGCGTCGGCGCGGCCCTCCGGGCTTCGCGGCGCAGCCTTGTACCTGCTCGTCGCTCACCTTTTCCATCCACTGGACGGCCGTGCCGTCGCGGTGTTCGGTAATGGCGATGTGCGTCATCGACGCCTGCGGCGACGCTCCATGCCAGTGCTTCTGGCCCGCCGGAATCCTGACGACGTCTCCCGCTCGAATCTCTTCGACGGCGTCGTCCCATCGCTGGACGCGGCCCGTGCCGGCCGTGACGATCAGGATTTGGCCTCGGGGATGTGCGTGCCACGCCGTGCGGGCGCCACGCTCGAAGGTAACGGACCCGCCGCTGGCGTGTGAGGGGTCGGCGGCCTCGAACAGCATCTCGACACGAACGCTCCCCGTGAAGTTCTCTGCCGGCCCTGGTCGGACCGCGCGAGAGCCGCCCCGCGTGATGATCATCGTCTGAGCCTTCGGGGATGCCGAGGCGAGCAGAGCCAGCATCGTGAGCGTCGCCGTGAAGCGGATCATGTCTGCGTTCCCCCAGTGACAGGTATCACTCGATCACCCATCGCCAGGCGCCAGGTTCGCGCTGTCACTGCGGGTGATGCGGTCCCCGACGCATGGCAAGGTCCTCAACGCGCTGTTTCGAGCTACGGACCGTAGCTGACACGGATCAGACGATTGCCGGAGTCGTCGCTGACCAGGATCGATCCGTCAGGCATCTCCAGCACGTCGGCCGGCCGGCCGATGGCGGCCTTGCCCGCGGCAAACCCGCCCGGGGCGCTACCGGATTTCATACCGGGCAGGAAGCCGTCCACGAGCGGTTCGTAGCCCGTCACCCGACGCCCGTCCGTACGCGCCACCATGACGCGATAGCCGCTCGGAGTGGTTCGGTTCCACGAACCATGCTCGGCGATGATGGCCGCGTTCCTGTAGCTGGCCGGAAACATCTTGCCGGTGTAGAACGTGAATCCAATCGCCGCCACGTGCGCGCCGAGCTTCAGGGCCGGTGGCTCGGTCGTCGCACAGGCGCGTTGTGAGCCGAACTGCGGGTCCGCGACGTCTCCCTGATGGCAATAGGGGAAGCCGAAATGCAGGCCAGCCTTCGGCGCGACATTCAGCTCGTCACCCGGCACGTCGTCCCCCAGCGCATCCCGGCCGTTGTCGGTGAACCACAACTCACGCGTCACCGGGTGCCAATCGAACCCGACGCTGTTGCGCACGCCCTCGGCGAACACCTCCATACCAGACCCGTCCGGCTTCATCCGCACGATGGACGACACCATCGGCGGCGACAGGCAGACGTTGCACGGAGCGCCGACTGACATGTACAGCAGTTCGTCCGGGCCGAAGGCGATGAACTTCCACGTGTGGCCGGTTTTGGGGTTGGGCAGGTCGTCGCGCACCGTGACCGGCGCGGGAGGCGCATCGAGGTGCGGCTCGATGTCGTCGAAGCGCAGGATCCGGCTGGCGGTGGCCACATAGAGTGCACCGTTCCGCATCGCGATGCCATTGGGTTGATCGAGACCGCTGGCGATCACCACGACGCGATCGGCCTTATGGTCGCCGTCGCGATCCACGACCGCATGCACCTTGCCAGCGGTCCGCGAGCCGACGAACACGGTCCCTTGCGGGCCGAGCGCCATTTCGCGAGCGTTCTCGACGTTCTCGGCCAATACGTCCACCTGAAATCCCGAAGGAACGACCAGCGCGCCGAGCGGCCGGGCGCCCTGACCCGCGGAGGCAATCACGCCCGCGACCAGGACACTGGAGCAGAGCGCGACGACAAACGGGCGCGTCGACATGACCATGGCGTAGTCTCCCAGGATTGTTCGAATCAGAGTTCCTGCCGCGTCGGCCGGAAGAGGATCTCGTTGATGTCGACGTCCTCGGGCTGGCTGATCGCGAACGCCACTGCGCGAGCGAACGAGTCGGCGGGGATCGCGTACTGCTCGTAGAACTGGCCGATGCCCTTCGCGACATCCGCCTCGGTAATGCTGTTTGGCAACTCGGTCGCGACGGCGCCCGGCGAGATGATCGTGGTGCGGAGGTTCCAGGGCTTGACCTCTTGCCGAAGGCCCTCGGAGATCACGCGCACCGCAGTCTTCGTCGCCGCGTACACCGCGCTCCCCGGGCCGACCCGGTGGCCGGCGACGGACGAGACGTTGATGATGTGCCCCGACTTCTGCCGCTGCATGTGAGGCAGCGCCGCGGCAATGCCGTGCAGCACGCCCTTGATGTTGACGTCGATGGTGCGGTCCCAATCGTCGATCTTCCGGCGCTCGAGTGGCGAGTGCGGCATCACGCCCGCACTGTTCAGAATCACATCGATGCGGCCGTACTGCTCGACCGCGGCATCGACGAGCGCCTGGACCTGCGCGGCATCCGTCACGTCGGTGACGAGCGCGGACGCCTTGCCGCTCCTCCCGATGATTTCGTCGACCAGCGTCTCGAGGCGATCGACGCGCCGCGCGCCCAATACGACGGTCGCGCCGCGATCGGCGAGGTATCGCGCCGTCGCCTCACCCAGACCACTGCTCGCGCCGGTGATGACGACGACCTTTCCGACAATGTTCGTGTCGTCCTTCTCCATCGCATCGATCACTTCTTTGCCCGGAGCGTGCGAAGGTAGTTGACGATCCGCCAGATGTCATCGTCCGGAATCGGTCCATCGAATCCCGGCATCATGGTCGGCGGCAGGCCACGCTTGATGACGGCGAAGATGTCGCCATCGGTCGAGCCATGGTCATATTGATCGTCGGTGAGATCCGGCGGCTGCTTCCCTCGCTGCTCCTCGATGATGGAGATCGTGATGCCGGCTTTGACCGCTCCCTGGGCCAGATTCCCGTGACAGGCCGCGCAGGCAGCGTCGTACGCCTGCTTGCCGGCGGCAATCGACTCGGGTGTCGATGCCACGGGATTTCTCAGGCCGGCGGCTGGCTGACTGGTGACGTTCGGCCCGGAACTCGGCGTGGGAGCATTTACGGTGGGCGCGGGAGCCGTCGCGGCTCTGGCGCCTACTACTTTCCTGATCATGCCGTCGCTCTTGGTCAGGATGTAGAGCTCGCCGTCGTTGTCGACCGCAAACCGCAGGTCCACCCGGCCCCGGCCGGCAACCATGGCCATCCCGGGCAGTGCCTGTCCCCTGCCGCCGCGCTCGCGGTACGTCTGCTCGGTGAGTCGACGCAGGTCGGCGTCCATCTCGTAGATCGGTGCGACGGTCGTCGGGTTGCCGTCGTCGGCCGCGATCACGTCGGCACGGTTGGCGTACCAGATCCGACCGGTGGTGATGTCGCCGAAGACGAGCTTGTTCCTGAGCGCCGGGACCAATTTGCCGCGATAGACAAAGCCGTTGGCGATCGCGTCGCCGCCCGTTTCCCGATGTGTCCGTACTGGATCACCGGGTACGTCGGCTTGACCGTGCCACGCGCGACGGTGTCCGAGATCTGCACCGGAATCGCGTCGCTTTCAGGCAAGGGGCCCATCCCGTTCGTGGGCGACATGCTCTGCGTGCCTTCGCGGAGCGGATATCCGTAGTTCGCTCTCTTGTGGATGACGACGATCGTTTCCCAGGTGACGAGCCCGATATTGAAGGCCAGCAGCGTCGGTTTCCGTGGCTGGGCCGGATCGACGTCCCAGATCAGCCGATGCGGATTTCGGAGACCGTAAGCCCAGATTTCCTTGCGCGCGCCGTCGACTGTCGAGAACGGATTGTCGTTCGGGATACGGTAGCGCCCGTTGTCGCTGACCGTGCTCGTCTTCGTATGCTCGCCGAGGTCGGGGACGATGCGGAGGATCTTGCCGACGAGGGTGTCGAGCCGCTGCGGGTTCAGACGGCGGCTGTCGCGCTGTTCACCCGACCCCGAGTCGCCCGCCCCGAGATACATGACACGCCAATCGGCATCGCCGGGCCGCGCGGCGGGATTGAACGTCATCTCACCGAGCGGATGCTGCGGGAGCGGGTGCTGCAGCCGCAGCAGTTCGCGGGCCGTCCCCTCAAAGATGCTGTTCGATGGATTCCGGTCTTTCCACTCGATCAACACGACTTCGCGCTCGATCCGTCCCTCCACGGTCGGCGTCGGGATGCCCGGCGTCGTGGTGTAGCCGCTCAGGTCGAGCCCGGCAACGACGCCAGCTTTCGGCACCGCGGGTACGGTCGCGGCCGGGTCCTCCATGTGGAGCGTGTAGAACACGCCGTTGCGCGCGTAGTCGGGATCGAAGAGGAAGTTCGTCAGGCCGGTAGCGAAATTTCGCTCGAAGGTAAATTTCGGGAACAGTCCCGGCCGACCGCCGGTGCCGTTGAAGTCGAGATAGATCGTAACGGTCTTCTTCTGCTTGTCGAGGATGTAGAGCGGCCCGTTGAGGTCATTGACGAAAAAGCGGCGGCCGCCGGGCTCGTCACGCAGGTAATTGACCCGAGCCAGCTGCGCGCGCGTGTTGTCGTTCGTGTTGTCCGCCGTGATCGGGAGCGCGGCATAGTCCTGCAGCTCCAGCGCGAGCCGCGGCGGTGGCGGCTGCACGGCGACCGGCCCGGCCACGGCCAGGGCCAGCAGGAACGCGCCCGTGAGGACCATGACGTGCTTCATTTCTTCTCCACGCTCCGCTTGCTGACCCGCTCGGCGATCCATTGCAGGATGAAATCGGCGATCTGCAGGTGGTTCTTGTCCTGCATGATCATGTGACTGTTGCCGCGGATGCCGCGCTCCGGAGGGTTGAGCATCTCCGCCTGACCGCCCGCCGCGTTGAGACGGCCGATCATGGCCTGACACGCCTCGAAACGTTGTTGCCACGTGGGCAGGGTCGGCAGACCGGTCGGGGTGTCGCGGTGATCACCGAAGGCGACCAGGATCGGCACCTTCGCCAAAACAGCAATCTGCTCGGCGGTGTACTTTGCCGGGCAGCTGCCAGGCTCGACAAGAACGAGACCTTTCGCAACGGCGGGATTGATCAGCGCCGCTTCCAGCGGAAACGATCCGGACTGCGAGTGTCCCATCAACACCGCGCCATTCACCTGACTCGCGAGATCTGACAGCGCCTTGAACGTCGGGTTAGGTGTGGGCACGCCGCCGAAGCTGACGTCGGGCACGCCCTGCTTCGAGAGCTCGTCGACAGCGGTCACGGGGAACTGGCTGTCCGGAAAGGGCGCGCCCGGTTTCGAACCGAAGCGGAAGTTCGGCCAGACGCCCTCGTCGCTGAATCGCAGCCAGCGGGGAGGCTGGCGGCTTGCGCCGAGCCCGCGCGCACGTTGTTGAAGACCGCTTGATTGAAACCCGATCGCCCGCGCCCCACCTGGTCCGGGACATACACGGGATGGCCCTTGCGGACGAAGTACTCGTCCCAGCCCATGCGACCGTCCGGCGTGGTTTCCCAGGACTTGCCCGTCAGGGTCGCGCCATGAACCATCACCACGGGCACGTTGGCGTCACCGCCCTGCGGCACCATATACCGCACGTACATCTGGTTGACGGTGATGTGCCCGCCGGGGCCGAGGTCGCCGAGCTCGCCTTGTGTCTGTTCAGCCTTCTCGCCGCCCACGAAGAAGCTGCCTTGTGCCTTGAGCACCAGAGGCGTGTCAGGGGTTTGAACATCCTTCAGGGCCTGCGCCCTCGCACCGACCGGCGTCCCGAGAACACACGCCAGAATGACGCCAACCTGGACGGCCCGTTCGCCCAACATCAGGAGAGGCTGACTTCGCACGTGTCATCTCCTCTTGTAACGACATCCCACATCGTTGCTATTTATCTAGTCCCTTCTTCCGCAACCAATCGGACATCACGTCCGCTACCTGCAGGTTGTTCAGATCCGAAAAGGGAAAGTGCGTGTTGCCGCGAATGCCGACCTCGGGCAGGTGGACCACTGTTACATCACCGCCCCGTTTGTTGACAGCGTCGCGCCACAGCCGTGCCATCTGCAGGCGTGCACGCCATCCGTCCTGCGCCCCCATTGGCGCTTGGCGTCTCCGGGATGAAGTCACCGTAGTAAATGACGATCGGAATCTTCGTGAGCTGCATGAACTCAGGCGACGGGATGCCGACGGCAGCCAGCGCTCCTCCTGAGCTCGGAACGGGCGGCGGAACTTCGTCTTCCGGGAACACGAAACCGCTGCCAGGTTCATAGGAAACAATCGCGCGCACGTTCTGGCTCTTAATGGCTGTACGCCAGCCCATACCGCCACTGTGCGAATGGGTGACGAGAATGCCAGGGCCAATCTTGCTAAACAAGGCGGCGACCGCATTCACGTTCACCTCCAAATCTATCGGCCCCACGTTCGGTGTCATCTGGCGGAAGTACCGGTTGAGGGCCTCCGGATCGCGCGAGAACTGCACGCCGGGGAAGAAGTCGGGCCAAATGCCGAGTCGGAACGTACCAAACCAGTTCTGTTCATCAGGTGTCGCAGGTATCGTGGCGTCGACCGTGCTCCGCCCCGCCCGGCCACGACGCGGTTGGTCCACGAGGTAGACTCCGAACCCGCGCCGCAGGAAGATCGTCTGATAGCCCTCACGGCCGTCAGGGGTCGTTTCCCACGTCTTCGAAAACTGGCCGATGCCGTGCCACATGATCAGCGGCAGACGGCGAGCCCGCACTGGCACCTGGTAGAAGACATACGCGTGATCACCGTGGAGTGTCTGCCCCGCGGCGGACGGAGGCCGTCCCGCCGGGGCTTGAGCTGTGGCATCGAAGGTCCCGGGACTTGTCGCCACCGTCCCGCCCACGGCGAAACTGCCCTGCCGCGCGATCGCAAGCGAACGAGGACCGACCTTCGCGCATGCGGTCATCATCAACAGAGCAAGCACGAGCGTGGGTCGCACGAATGGCTTGGGTTCCATGACATCCCGAGTCAAAGACGATGCGGCCCGTGCATTGGGCGTCTCGCTCACTTCCCGATCATTCACGGCGATTTGCGGTGGCCCGATTCGACGCTACGCGTCACTTGGCGACTTGCAGCGCCTTCAGCGCCTTCTGTCCGCGCACGAGCAGCGTGCCGTCAGCGAGCGCCAGCGGGGCCCAGTTGTCGCCCGGCTCGAGAATCACGGCGCTCGCGAGCGGCTTGAACCCGGCGGGGCTGGGCTCGATGAGATACAGCTTCGTGTTGCCGTCCGTCATCAGCATCAGGCCGTCCGCGAGAATCGATCCGCCGCGCACGAACGGCGGCTGTTGATCGGTCTTCCACTTGATCTGGCCGTCCATGCTCATCGCGACGAGGCCGTCGCTGCGTTCGTTGATCGTGTAGTGCGAGTAGAAATGCCCGTCGTGCAGCACGGGCGGCTGGGTGTGGGCGCCGAAATCCGGGTTCTTGAACAGTTCGGACACGGCGTAGGCGCCGTCGCCCTTCTTCTCCACCTTGATCATCGCCGTGCCGGCGCCATACGCGCCCGTGATGAGCACGCGCCCCTCGCCGGCATCCACGGCCTGAGAGACGGGGATGATGCACTGCCAGTTCGTGTAGGTCCACAGCACCTTGCCGGTGCGTGGATCCAGGCCATTGACACTGCCGTCTTTGGCGTTGCGACCGCGACCCACGGCACCCGTGATCATCACGAGATGGTCCTCGCCCGCCACCTTGGCGATCGAGGGCGTGACGTACCCCGGAATGCCGGACAGGGCCGCGGACTTCCATTTGATCTCGCCGGTCAGCTTGTCATGGGCGACGACACCAACCTCGGGTGTCTGAGGCGCGACGATCAGCAGATCACCGTAGATCAACGGATTCTGCACAATTGCCCAACGTGGCAATTCGGCGCCGCCGCCGAAGTCCTTCCAGATGTTCTTGCGCCAGACGGGTTTCCGTGTCTTCGTGCTGATGGCGTAGAGGTCTCCCATCGGCCCGACGGTGTAGACAAGTTCCCCGTCGACGGTGGGCATCGTGCGTGAGCCGGCAAACATGAAGCTGCCGGGCGCCTCGTAGGCGAACGTCCACAGTTGCTTGCCACTCGCCAGATCGAGGACGCGCAGCGTATCGCCGACCTTTTCGTCGCGGTCCAGTAGATACACGTTTCCGCCCCGTATAGCGGGTCCTCCGAAACCGGCGGCCAACGGGACCGTCCAGAGCACCTTCGGTCCTTCCTGAGGCCATGTCCGCAGGAGGCCCTTCTGCTCCGACGTGTGGTTTCGCCGTGGCCCGTACAGTGACGGCCAGTCAGCCGCGAGGACGGAGTTGAGCGACACCGCGATCAGGATCGTGACGAGTTTGGCCGTTTTCATCGATGGGACTCCGAGTGCCTCGCGATGGACGAGGCCTCCTTGCAATGCGCCTGTTCGGAACGCCGTCCGGCGACTAGAGGTACTGAACCGGGCCAGGTGGTCTTTGCCTATTCCTTCACGAATCTGACGCGATCGCGCGATTGAGCGAGAGATTTCGGCAAATGTCGCCTCCATGCTGCTTGTACCATTGCGGTCATGACGACCCCTTCCCGGCAAGCCCGTCTGTACACGCGACGTCTTCGAACCGCGCAGCGGCTGCAGTCCGGCGCCGAGCGCCGCGCCGGCGGCTTCCCGAGCTCCCCCGCAGTCCCTGGCGAGGTCACGCTCGCAACGCCCGGCGCACTGGCGCTCCGACGACTCGCCAATCAGCTCGCGTCGTACGCTCCTCATGACGGTGCGTTTCAGCTGCGGCTCCCGGGCACCTATGCCATACGCCTCTCGCGGATGACGACCGAGGCCGCGTACGCCACCCTCGGCCCCGCCTTGTGCGTCGCGGCGCAGGGTGCGAAGGTCGTGATGCTTGGCCGTGAAGTGCTGGAATACGATCCCGCGCACCTGCTCGTCTTCGCCGTGGACCTGCCGATCTCCAGCCAAGTGACTCGGGCCAGTCGAAAGGAGCCATATCTCGGCTTCGTGATGGATCTGGATCCCGCGCGCGTGGGAGAACTCGCGACGCGGGTCTACCCGTGTGGTGCCCCGAAGGCGTCTGACAGTCGTGGGCTGTATGTCGGGCGCTCGACCGATGACATCGTTGACGCAATCACGCGCTTGCTCGACCTGATGGCTCGGCCTGAGGATGCGGAGCTTCTCGGACCACTCGTCGTCGACGAGATCCTGATTCGACTGTTACGCACGCCCATCGGCAACCGTGTCGCCCAAATCGGATACGCGAACTCTGGAATGCCGCGGATGGCCGAAGCGGTCACTTGGATTCGCGCACATTTTGCGCAACCCGTGACGGTCAAGGAGATGGCCGGCTCGGTCCACATGAGCGCTTCGTCATTTCACCAGTGCTTCAAGGCAGTGACTTCGATGAGCCCCTTGCAGTACCAGAAGGTGCTCCGGCTGCATGAAGCGCGTCGGCTGATGCTGTTTCAGAACATGGACGCGCGCCAGGCGTGCCACCGCGTGGGCTACGTGAGCCAGTCGCAGTTCAGCAGAGAGTACGGACGTTTCTTCGGGAGCGCCCCGACCAAAGACATCGCCCGGCTCCGCGAGGAGGGGTTCGCGGCCAACGGCGGTGAAGGCTAAGTTGGTGGCACCGGTCCTCAGGCACGTCGAAGCCGGGACCCACCTGCCGGCAAGCAGTCGTTGAAGATTGAGGGACGTATCACGGCGGCGTCCACGCGATCCAGCGCTCAATGGTATCGCGCGACATGGTGCGCGCAACCGTCTCGGCCGCCCCTTGTTCGTCGCGTCCAAGGGCTTGTTCCTCGAAAGGGCGGGCGCGTCCGGATCGAATGGATGCCGCGGCAGCACGGCACCGTCGACGACCGGGCCGAATCCGCCTGGGCGGCGGTTGCCGGGGATACTGGTCCGCTTTCGATGGACGCCTTGTTGAAATACGGCGCCGCCGAGGGCATGGCGTAAAGGCACGACGTCTTGGCGCCGCCTCCGCGGGCGCCCGTGAGCCGGTTTTGCCTATTGCTCTGCGAATATCGGATTACCCACTGATTCTGGCGGAGGCTTAGGCAATCGGCGAGACGACGTTGCCTATAGGATGCGGTTTTTTGACAGCAACCCGCGAATAAGGCAGCTCGATTTGGTTTCCTTTGGCCCCCGGGCGATCGTTGCTGACAAGCAAAGGGAGAGGTATGCGCGCAGAACGTGACGGCAGAGCCATGGCGGTTTCGAGGGTGACCGAACTTCTATTGTGCTCGCTGGCCGCGCTGGCGGCCGCGACGGGTGTTGGCGCCACGGCGCGTTCGCAAGCGCCTGCAGTCGTGCGGGTCGATGGCGGCGAGTTGCAAGGGGTGGTGGACGAGGGAGTCGTCTCCTTCAAGGGCATCCCCTTCGCGGCGCCTCCAGTGGGGGACCTGCGGTGGCGGCCCCCCCAGCCAGCGGTGCGTTGGACCGGCGTCCGCCAGGCCGCGGAGTTCGGGCCGAACTGCATGCAGGGGCGGTTCGGACCGCCCCCGGCCGCAGGTGCGACAGCGCCTCGTGTGCCGTCGGAGGATTGCCTGTTCCTGAACGTCTGGCGCCCTGCCGATCCGAACGCACGCAATCTGCCCGTGATGGTCTGGATCCACGGGGGCGGGTTCGTGGGCGGCTCGGGCTCGTCGCCTAACACTTCGGGCGTCCAGTTCGCCAAGCAGGGCGTCGTCCTCGTCAGCTTCAACTACCGCCTGGGGCGCTTCGGCTTCTTCGCGTTTCCGGCGTTGAGTCGCGAGCGTCCGGAAGAGAACAAGGGCAACTACGCCTACATGGACCAGATCGCCGCCTTGCAGTGGGTGCGGCGAAACATCGCCACGTTCGGAGGCGATCCGAACAACATCACCATCTTCGGGTTCTCCGCGGGTGGCGTCTCAGTTCACAGCCTGCTGGCGTCGCCGCAGGCGCGTGGCCTGTTTCACAAAGCAATCGCCCAGTCCGGCGGCTCCCGGGACAGCGTGCTCACGGCCCGGCCGATGCGTGAGGACGGCGTTGATCCGAATTATCCGGTGTCAGCCGAGACGATCGGGATCCAGTTCGCGCGATCGATGGGGATCGAAGGCACGGACGAGGCCGCCTTGGCCAGGTTGCGCGGCCTCAGCGCCGACCAGGTTCTTCGCGGCGCTCCGGACCAGCCCGCGACCAACGCACCGTCTTACGAGACGACGCCGATCCTCGACGGCCGGCTGGTCGCAGAAACGGCCGAGAGCGCCTACAAGGCCAGGCGCCAGCCGCACGTGCCGCTGCTGCTCGGCAGCAACAGCGCCGATACCGCAGGCAACCGGGTAAAGGCTGCCACCAAGGACGAGTTGTTCGCCCGGTTCGGCAAGTGGAGCGCTCAGGCGAGGGCGGCCTACGACCCTGACGGCTCGACCGAGCACGCCATCCTGGTGTCGCGAGCCAATGACGACTTCGGTCAGGCCGAGCCGGCGCGCTTCGCCGCCAGCGCGTTCGCGGCCAACGGTTCGCCGGTCTACCTCTATCGTTTCTCCTACGTCCAAAACGCGCTGCGGGAGAAGTTGCGGGCCGGCGCCCCGCACGGCGGCGAAATCGGTTATGTCTTCGGGACGCTGACGGCTGGGCCGGGCTCGACGCCCTCGCCCGAGGATCTGGCAGTCTCCCGGATGGCGCAAGGTTATTGGGTCAACTTCGCCAGGACGGGCGATCCGAATGGTGCGGGCCTGCCGGCCTGGCCACGTCACGACCCCGGCAAGGACGTGATCTTCGATTTCCGACCCGATGGCTCCGCGGGCGCCGGCCCCGATCCCCGCAAAGCGCGGCTCGACGTGACGCAACTGAACACCGACGCCGGGAAGCGGTCCGATTTCTGAGAGCGGATAGGGCGGACCGCGCGCGGCACAAGGCCCGAAAGGACCCTCGATGATCTGCGCACAGCAGGAGCCAACGCCGTCGTGCTCGGATACGCGTCAATGGTCTGGCCTTGGACAACATCGAAGCGACGCCTGAGGGTGGGTTACGGGCGATGCGTCGTGTTGTTGAACATCAGCGGGCGCGGCGACGATTCAACGGGTCCGCCTGGGCGCGACGCGGGACGGCACGCTCACGGCGATCGGCCACGAGAGCTGGTCCGGCGATCTCCCGGGTGGGAAACCGGAGTCAGCGGTCCGATCGACTCGCGGGTGTTATGCCGGCGCGAACCGCATGACGACGACGCGCCTCGCGGTGCTCGATCTGGCGGAGGGCAACGCCATGCGCGCGCCGCCAAAACGAGGATGGAGGTTAGGAGTCGGGGCAGCCGCCTCGCCAGGGATCACTGGACTCGGACGCGTCCGAGTGCCGCGAGTGCCAGCTTGACCACCTCTGGCGGCAGCGCCGCATACCCGAGATCGCGCGCCAGCTTCTGGCCGTCCGTGAACGCCCACCTCATGAACTCCACCATCTGGCGGCTCCGCTTTCGATCGCGATGGCTCTCATAGAGCAGGATCCACGTGAAGGACGAGATGGGGTAGACGCCCTTCCCCGGCGCGTTGGTGATCGACACGCGGAAGTCTCGAGGCATGCTGCTCACGGCCGCGGCGGCCGCGGCGGTCGCGGCCTCGATCGACGGGCGCACGAACTCGCCTTCGGCGTTCTGCACCAGCCCGATGGGAATCTCGTTCCGGCGCGCGTAGATCAGCTCGACGTAGCCGATCGCGCCCGGCGTCTGCTTGACGAGCGCCGACACGCCTTCGCTGCCCCTGGCCGCAGCCCCGGCCGGCGGCTTGAGGGTTCTGGTCACACCAATCATCCGCCGCCATTCGGGAGAGACCTTGGAGAGGAAATCCGACCAGACGAACGACGTGCCGGAGCTCTCCGAACGATAGATCGGAGTGATGTCCGTGGGAGGCAACGCCACGCCGCCGTTCAACGTGGCGATCGCCGGATCGTTCCAGTTCGTGATCCGACCCAAAAAGATGTCGGCGAGGACCGGGCCGCTGAAGCGCAGCTCGCCCTTGATCCCGGGCACGTTGTAAATCGGGGCCACGGCACCGATGACGGTGGGCAATTGCAGGATGCGGCCCGGCGCTTCCAGCAGCTCGTCGTCGGTCATCGGCGTGTCAGTCGCCGCGAAGAACACGATCTCGTCGGTCAACTGCTGAATGCCGGCGCCGGATCCAATCGACAGATAGTTGATCTGGACGTCGGGCCGGGCCTTACCGTATTCCGTGAACCACGCGGAGTAGATCGGGTACGGAAACGTCGCGCCGGAGCCATTTATCTGCAGCGTCTGCGCGACGGGCCACGCCGGCGTCGCTGAGGCAATCGCCAGGGCGATGATTGGCGCCCACGGTCGACGACGTGAGCCGGTCGGTGCGGACGGCTTTCGAGCTCCCCAGTCGTTCATCATGTCGGTCCGTCCTCGCGACCCCTCTCAAAATGTCACGAGCGTGTGGAGCGCGATCCGCTTTTCGGTCGGCCGAGCTGGCGTGAAGTCGCGATACCTGACCTGCTCGTAATTCAGCAGAAACGCCGCGCTGACGCTGGCGACTCGCATCGACGGCCAGTACGCCACGCCTGCAATCCAGCGCTCCTTGGTGCTGTGATTCGACTGGTTGGGCTCGAGTCGATCGTAGCGGAACAAGCCCTCGAGGCTGGCGCGGACGAATCCGGCGGGCGGCTTCGGCGGCACCGCGAGCGGCAGCCGCGGAACGATCCAGAACGACTGGCCGCTCGCATCCACTCTGGGGTCGCCCACGGTGACCTGATCGGCGGCGTCCAGAAAGACGAAGCCCGCGTGCAGAAACCGGTGCTCGAACGACAACAGACTCACCAACCGCTGACGGTCGGCATCCTGGACGTAGTGATCGTCATCGTAGAAGAGCGTGACGCGGAAGCCGCGCGCCAGGTTGGCTTCGGGGAACGGCCGCAGCGTCCCGCGCACCTGCAATGCCTTCTGATCGTTCGGGTCGGCCCGGTTGTAGCCCTC
Source organism: Vicinamibacterales bacterium (assembly GCA_963840865.1). Classification (GTDB taxonomy): domain Bacteria; phylum Acidobacteriota; class Vicinamibacteria; order Vicinamibacterales; family Vicinamibacteraceae; genus CAWJAP01. The sequence goes on along the minus strand of CAWJAP010000028.1, from coordinate 541,409 downwards.
GCCGTTGTACAGGCCGCCGACCACTTCTCCGTAGTTGCGCGGGAACTGCGTGCGGAAGGAGACGCCGAAGTCGGCGGAGGTCAGGAAGGCTTCACGATCGGCGAAGATTGGTCCCTGAAACCGGTAGCGGTAGATGCTCTCCTCGAACTCGACGTACGGCGTCTGAATCATGCCGCCACGGATGTAGCTGCCGCGCCACATCCAGTCGTCGAGGTTGAACTGCAGGTAACCGTACCTGAGCCGGAAGCTCATGCTACCGGCCAGCGAGCTGCCCGTGCCCGTCTCGCGCGTGATATCGGGCGTGATGCGGAAGCCGAAGAGATGATGCAGCTGTCCGGTCACGTTGATGTACGCCCGCGTGACGTTGAACGAGTCCGGATCCACGCGGTTGCCGTCGGCGTCGGTGATCTTCGGATCGAGCGTGTAGGTGTAGTCGAGGAAGAGCGTGCCGCCCACGCGCACGCTCGGCGTGTCATCGGGCGGCGGGTTCTGCGGCGTCGGCGTCACCTGCGCGATCGCCGCGCGCGAAGACAACGACAGAAGCAGCGGAACGGCCACGAACAAACATCCAGTAGTTCGACGCACCATGTCGTCCAGTCCCGAGCGGTTCACGATTCGCCAGCCGACTGCACCGTAACGCGACGATGTAACGCCAGCGATACCTCGCGGCTGGTCGTTACAAAAACATTTGCAGCGAACCGGTCGGCTTCAGCGGAAGATACGGAAGGATTGGGTTCGTCGTCCGTTGCACGCCATCCCACCTGCGCGCGAGGGATCGTCATGCCCGACTCGACAGTCGCCGTCAACGGACCGGCCGCTTCTTCCGGCGAGGACGCACGCACCTCCGCTATCGGCGAGGCCAACCTTGACGCGGTATGGGCCGATCGAGACTTGAGCTGGATCGATTTCAACCACCGGGTGCTCGCTGAAGCCCTCGACGAGCGGACCCCGCTGCTCGAACGGGTCAAGTTCCTCGCGATCTTCACGTCGAACCTCGACGAGTTCTTCATGAAGCGCATCGCCGTGCTGCGCGAGCACCTCACACCCGAACGGCAGCGCGTGATCGCGGCTATCCACAAGCGGTTGCAGCCGCTGCTGCAGCAGCAGGCGACGTGCTTCCTCGACCACATCGTGCCGGAACTGTCGCGGCACGGGATCCACCTGCGGCGGTGGGAGGAGCTGACCGCCGGCCAGCAACGGGAAGCCCGCGCCTATTTCGACACGCATGTATTCCCGGCCCTCACGCCGCTCGTCATTCAACCCACCCAGCCCTTCCCGTTCCTGTCCAACCTGTCGCTGTCGCTGGCGTTCGTCCTCGACGATGGCCGCACGGACGCCAGCGTCGATGCCAGGGTCAAGGTGCCGTCCGACGTGCCGCGGTGGGTCGAGCTGACCGCCGACGTGCCCCCGGGGGCGAAGGTGTTCGTCCGGCTCCACGAGGTGATCAGGGAGAACGCGCACACACTCTATCCCGGCATGCGTCTGACGTCGCCCACCCTGTTCCGACTCACACGCGACGCCGAGGTCGAGATGGACGAGGACTCCAGCGTCGGCCTTCGCGAGCTGGTCCGCGAGCAGATCCGACAGCGCCGCTTCGAGCCGGCCGTCCGCCTCGAGTTCGCGACGGGCGCCGACGAGCACCTCTGCCAGCTGCTGCGAGAGCGCACGGGACTCACCCCGGACGACGTGTACGAGCTCGCCGGCGAACTGGATTACACGAGCCTGTTCCAGATTGCCGCCCTGGACGCGCCTGCCCTGCGAGACGCACCGTGGACGCCGGTCGTGCCCGCGCGACTCGCCGCCTGCGACAGCATCTTCGAAGCCATCCGCACCGGCGACCTGCTCGTGCACCACCCCTACGAGAGCTTCGACGACAGCGTGGAGCGCTTCATCAGCATCGCCGCCGACGACCCGCGGACGGTGGCCATCAAGATGATGGTGTACCGGGTCGGCGACGACACGCCGTTCGTTCGGTCGCTCATCCGGGCGGCGGAGGCCGGCAAGCAGGTCGCCTGCGTCATCGAGCTCAAAGCGCGGTTCGACGAGATGCGCAACCTGCATTGGGCGGCCGAACTCGAGCGCGCCGGCGCCCACGTCACCGTGGGCAACGTCCGGCTGAAGACGCATGCCAAAGTCGCGCTTGTCGTGCGCCGGGAGAGCTCGGGCTTGCGGTGCTACGCGCACATCGGCACGGGCAACTATCACGTGCGTACGGCCAGGCTGTACACCGACGTCGGCCTGCTGACGTGTGACCCGTCGCTGACCGCCGACGTGGTGAAGCTGTTCCATCACCTGACCGGCTGGTCAGACCCACCCAACTACGAGCGGCTCCTCGTCGCCCCCGAAACGATGCGGCGCCGGTTCCTCGATTTGATCGCGCGCGAAATCGAACACCTTGGGGCAGGTCGCCCCGCACGCATCGTGGCCAAAATGAACCAGCTCGAGGATCCGGCGACGATCGCCGCGTTGTGCGAAGCGTCCCGCGCCGGCGTCCCGATCGATCTCATCGTGCGCGGATTCTGCTGCCTTCGGCCCGGCGTCCCGGGCTTCAGCGAATCGATTCGGGTCCGATCCATCATCGGCCGCTTCCTCGAACATTCGCGCATCTTTCACTTCGCCGCGGGGCACGAGGATCCGCTGGAGGGCGACTTTTTCATCGGATCCGCCGACTGGATGTCCCGCAACCTCGCGCAGCGCGTGGAAGTCGTCGCTCCAATCACCGCCCGCAGCGCCCGCGAGCGGCTTTGGGAGATTCTCGACGTGTCGTTGCGCGATCGGCGGCAGGCGTGGACGCTGGACCGCAAGGGCGACTACACGCAGCTCTGTCCCGAGCCCTCCGGCGACGGGCCTGAGAGCCTGGGCAGTCAGCAGACGCTTCTCGACCGAACCCGTCAGCGCACTCCGAACGCGTGACCGACGCGTCAGAGACGAGATCGCGGCGCGAGATCGACCAGAGAACAACGTTACGGCCAGGTCTTCGACCAGTAGTCCTTCACCTGCTGGACCAGCGATGCCGGCAGCGGCACATAACCGAGCTGGGCCGCGAGGCTGCCGCCTTTGTCGAGCGTCCAGCGGAAGAAGTCCAGCGTCGCCCTGGTCCGCGTCCGGGAGGCGCTCTTCGGCATGAGGACGAACACGGTCGCGGTGATCGGATAGGCGGTGTCGCCGGGGCCATCCGTGAGCAGCAGGTGGAAGTCGCTTGCGCCACTCCACGCGGCGCTCGCCGCGGCCGCCTGAAAGCTGGCGGGATCTGGCCGGACGAAGCGTCCGGCCCGATTCTGCAATTGCGCGGCGCCGAGCTTCCTCTGCTGCGCCTGCGCGTAATCGACGTATCCAATCGAATTCGGCGTCCGCGCGACCGCCTGCGCCACGCCCTCGTTGCCGCTTGCCTGGGTTCCGGATGGCCACAGGACGAGCAGCCCGGAACCGACTCGCAGCTTCCACTCGGGGCTGACCTTCGAGAGATAATTGGTGAAGTTGAAGGTCGTGCCCGACCCGTCCGATCGACGGACGACGGCGATCGGCGCCGAGGGCAGTGGGAGCCCCGGGTTCAACGCCGCGATCGACCGGTCGGACCAGTTGACGGTCTTGCCGAGGAAGATGTCCGCGAGCACCGGGCCGGTGAGCTTGAGATCGTCGCGCCCGATGCCCGCGACGTTGAACGCCACGACGACGCCGCCAATGGCGATGGGAAACTGGCCGAGCCCCAGATTCGCCAGCTCGCCTGACGGCAGCGGCATGTCGGACGCGCCGAAGTCCACGGCGCGGTCCTTGACCCGCAGCGTCCCCGCAAGGGAGCCCACCGGCTCGTACTGGAGCGAGGTCGTCGCCGACGGATCCTCGAGGCCGGAATCCGCCGTGGGATAGTCGCCACCGCGCAGGAGCCACGCACGGTATTCACGCGACCACCGGGACAAGACCGGATAGACGAACGTCGATCCGGCGCCCGTGACGCCGCCGCCGTCGCCGAGGACGTCCTGCGCCACCGGTGCCGCTGCGGCAATCGTGCCGGCCGCGAGTGCGAGGACTGCGACGAATGACGATGTGGACCGGCCAGCCACACTATGCCTCCCGGTATCAGCTCGTCGCCGGTGCGAGGCCGGGGAGCGCTGGCGCACCGTCCTCCATGGCGGCGGTCACCACCCGTGGAACCGACTTGCGCTCGGCCTCGATGCGGTCGATCAGGAAAAACGCCCGTTCGGCGCTCCCCAGGAGTTCGAGGATGGCGCCGCGCTGTTCCCAGGGGAGGTCCGCACCGAGCGCCAGGCACCGCTCGCGCGTGGCGAGCAGGAACTCCTGCCGCTGCTCGGCGCGCAGAGGGTTCGGCCCGACCACGCGGTCCGGCATGATCGTCACCATCGCGTCGGCGATTCGATCGAGCGTTGCCTCAACCAGCTCGCGGCCGGACGGCGGGAAGTTCAGCCGCTCGGTGCGCCTGGCGACCTGATACAACGCTTCGCCCAGGCTCGCGGTGAAGTCCTCCTCTTCGATCAGGCTCGCGAGGAGGTCTGCCTGCGCGCGCGGCATCTCGGGCTTGAACATCGCAGCCGTGTAACGACGGATGTCGCGGCTGAGGATGTCGATGGCCCCATGATGATCCTTGGCATTGGCCGGCGCCGACTTCTCGCCGCGCGCGATCGCGACGAACAGATTCGCGGCTTCGACGTAGCGCGCCATCTCCTGGTGGACCAGCGGCACCCCGGCGCCGAGATCGCCGCCCGCGTTCTGGTCGAGGAAGCGGGTCGACGAGTAGTCCTCGACATCCTCGCTCGAGGTGCGCCCCACTTGCGACAGCACGCGCTCGAAGACGCCGACGAACGGGAACAGCAGGAGCGTATTGAAGACGTTGAAGGTCGTCGAATACAAGCCGACCGCCACCGGCACCAGCGGGAATGTCTCCTTGCCGTCACGGACGACCGGTATGCCCGGATCGCCGGCGAAAAAGCCCATCACCCAGGTCAGCAGATCCAGGGCGGGGAAGAACAGCGGCAACATCACCAGGACACCGATGACGTTGAACGAGATGTGCGCGTACGCCGCGCGCTTGGCATTCTTCGACAGGTTGAGCGACGCGATCCAGGACGTGATGGTCGTCCCGAGATCGGCGCCGAGGGAGAAGGCCACCGCCGTCTGCCAGCCGAGCACGCCGGCGGCGCCGAGCCCCATGACGATGCCGATCGTCGCCGAGGACGAATGGATCATGGCCGTGATGAGTGCCGCGATCAGGACGCAGTAGATCACGCCCGTCACGCTGTTGGCGTTGAGGCTCGAGATGGCCGCCATCACGTCGGGGATGTTGCGCAGCGGCCGCAGCCCACCGGTCATGAGGTTCAAACCGTAGAAGATGAGCGCGAAGCCCATGCACGCGAGCGAGATGTTCTTGACGCGGTCGCTCTTCGCGAAGACATGGATCAGCGCAAAGAAGCCGCCGAGCAACAGCCCCAGAGGTCCGAGCGGCAGGGCGATCAGCCCGTTGCCGAGCGTGGTGCCGATATTCGCGCCCATGATGACGCTGATGGCCTGGCGCAGCCCGAGGACGCCTGAATTGACCAGCCCGACCACCATCACCGTCATCGCCGTGCTCGACTGGATGACGCCGGTGATGACCGTTCCGGCAAGGACGCCCCTCACCGGCGTGCCGGCGATGCGCGCCAGCAACGCGCGCATCTTGTTGACGGCGAGGTTCTGGATGCCGTTGGACATGAACTCGAGCCCGAGCATGAAGATGCCGAGCCCCCCGACGACGGGCACCAGAATGTCCTTGAAGTAGTCGACCTGCATGAAGCACCCGTAGTCGCGTGAAGTGGGCACGCGTCTCCCGCCCCGGGTTCGACTCATCACCGCCGCACGCGGATCGCGGCGTTCGCGTCGACACGCTAGCCGACTGCTGCGACGGCTCGGTGACGACCGGCCCGAGGCTCAGGTAGGGAGAGGACCGTTCTGCCAGGCATCGGCCTAGTCGAACTCGATCTGGCAATCGTCGTCCGCACGGGCTCATCGGGAGGCGCATCGATTGCTGTGTGACTCAATCGTACCCAGCGTCCTGTATCGATCCTGTGCAGGATCCACCGTCACAAGCCGTGCCCATGAGGATCGTCGACGGCATCACAGATGCCCTGGCATGGCCGGGCCATGGCGCCGTCGGTACCGCACCTGATGGCATGTGACCTGCTTCCTCCGCGGCAGTCGGGCGAGAAGAGTCGCAGAAATGACATGAGGTGGGCCATGAAGTTGATGAATCGCAAGACACGCAAGGCCATACGCAAGACGGTGAACAAGGTCATCAGGAAGCAGGGGTCCAAGATCGCGGCCGGATTGGCGGGCGGGCTCGCGTCCACTCTGGCGACATTGGCCAGCACTGAGTCGCCCCACGGGAAGGGCAAGAAATCGAATCTCGCCGAGCTGTCGGAACGCATCTCCGATGCAGTCGCGGGAAAAGGGCGCAAGAAACTACGCAAGCAAAAGGCGTCCAAAGGGAAGGCCAGAAGAACGAGCAAGCCGGGGCGGCGGGCGCAGGAGCTGGAAGAACCCGAGGCGCGCGTCTAATTGCAGACGAGCGCGCTGTGACGGCGAAAGTTCGAGGCGTTCTGCGGAGTTCGAAAGACCTGGCGCTTGCGTTTTCGGCGCGGATCTACTTCAACCGCAGGTTCCGAGACATCGGCGAAATCACCGACCTCTCCATCGATACGAAGAAGCGGGCTTGCCGTTTGAGCCTGCTCCTGGCGGGAGAAGCCGAGCCAGTTGACATTCACGTCAAGGAGTACGAGGTCCAGCGAAGGGGCGATGTCACGGTAACGGTGCTCAAAGCAGCCGCCTCGCGGAAGTGGCTGACCGCGGCGCTGCATCAATTCGTGTTGGGCAAGAGCTTTATCGTCCCGGCCGAAGCTGGTGCCGTATTGAACCTTCTGACGTGACCGATCGCCTTCTGTTCTGGCGTCCCGGGTTCAAGATCCCCTGCCGCTCGTGGCAGCGAAAGCTGCCGCGAGAAGTCCGGCTCGTCTCGCCACAGCTTCCCAAAAGACTCAGGAGATCGACAGATCAGCTCAGCCTTGCGGTAATCTCAACCGTTCGAAGAAGGCCGTGTGGGGTACGATCGAACCCCCCTCGGCTGCGAGCGAGGCACCAGGTCGAAGCCAGGCCTTCGATTGCTCGCGCTCGCCTGGAGTGACCATGTCCGGCGCAGCTCCGACGACTGGCCCGCTCGTCGACCTCGCGGCAATCGAGAAGCGCATTGCGCAAGTCGATGCGGAAGCCAGGCAGGCTGAAGCCGCCGCGCCTTTGGACGAGCGCGAGCGGCGCTACCGGCATCTCGTCGAGAACAGCCTGGGACTCATTTGCACCCACGACCTGGAAGGGACGGTCCTGTCGGTCAACCCGGCGGCGGCGCAGTCGCTCGGGTACGAGCCGCACGAGGGGATAGGCAAGAACCTCCGCGAGTTTCTCGCCGCCGACACGCGACATCTGTTCGACGCTTACCTGGAGCGGCTTCGCCGGAACGGAAGCGACAGCGGGCTCATGCGCGTCATGGGACGTGACGGCGACGAGCGCGTGTGGCTCTATCGCAACGTCCGGTACGACGAGCCAGGCACATCGCCGTTCGTGCTCGGCCACGCCATTGACCTCACGGAGCGAATCGCCGCCGAGGCGGCGCTGAGACAAAGCGAGCGGGCACTCAAGCGGGCGCACGACGAGCTCGAGGAACGCGTGCGCGAGCGGACGGCGGAGCTGTTGCGGGCCAACCAGGCTCTGCAGGCCGAGACCGAGGAGCGGCGGCGGCTCGAAGAACAGGTCCGCGAGACCCAGAGACTCGAGGCGCTCGGTCGATTTGCCGGCGGCGTCGCTCACGATTTCAACAACCTCCTGACCGTCATCCTCGCGTCGTCCGAGCTGCTCGCGTTGAATGTCGAGGGACAAACCTCGCTTGCGATGGTCGAGGACGTGAGGCGGGCGGCAGAGCGCGCAGCGACCCTCACCCGTCAGCTCCTCGCGTTCGGACGACGGCAGATGGTCGTTCGCCAGACGCTCGACTTGAACGCGGTGGTGGGCCGCCTCGAGAACCTGACGCGCCGCCTGCTCGGTACGGACATCGAGCTGGCGCTGTCGCTCGACCCGGAGATTGCGTATGTCGAGGCGGATTATGGGCAGATCGAGCAGATCGTGTTGAACCTCGTGGCGAACGCCCGCGACGCCATGTCCCAGGGGGGGACGCTCACGATCGCCACGAGGGTGACGACAATCGACAACGGGTCGATACCCGATCACCCCGAGATGGGTGCCGGTCGCTATGTCGTGCTATCGGTGAGCGACACCGGCAGCGGGATCGACGCCGAGACGCGCACCCGCATCTTCGAGCCCTTCTTTACGACGAAGTCACCTGGTGAGGGCATCGGGCTTGGCCTCGCGTCGGTTTATGGGATGGTCAGCCAGAACGGCGGCCGCATCTTGGTCGCGAGCACGCCCGGGCATGGCACGGTCTTCGAGATCTACCTGCCTCGGGCGACCGTAGAACATCGGCCGGGGAACGTCGACGAGACTGCCGAATCGATCGGCGGCACGGAGACGATTCTGCTGGTCGAAGATGAAGAGGCGGTCCGATCGCTCCTCCGGGTGGCAATGGAGCAGCACGGATACGCGGTCATCGAAGCAGCCAACGGCGCGGACGCGCTGCGCCGGTTCGAGGAGCACTCAGGCTCGATCGATCTGCTGGTCACCGACATCGTGATGCCGCAAATGAACGGTCGCCAGCTCCACGCGGTGTTGAGCGCCCGGCAGGCCGCTCTCAAAGTGCTGTTCCTGTCAGGCTACGCGGATGAGCTCGTCGCTTCCCGCCTGGTCACAGGACCTCGCGCCGCCTTTCTGCAGAAACCCTTCTCGCTCACCGTGCTGGCACGCCTGGTCCGCGAAATGCTGGATGCCCGCTGAGCTTCGCGTGATCCGCAATGCGCGCGAGGACGTGTGCAACCACGCGGTCACCCTCTTTCGGCATCACCGCGGACGCTGAGCTCGAAGGTCCGCTCGAGCGCTGGCATACATGCACCCTCGCCGAAGCCAGCATTTCTTGATCTAGATCAATTCCCTCACCCGACCCGCGCGCTACCGTGCTTACGGAGTCGATTCATCGGCTTCCGGCGCAGAACAACTCGAATGGTCGAGACGACGCAGAAGTGAGGGAGCGTGCAAATGAGAGGACGACGGGTAGCGATGTGGATGGCGACGGCCTCAGGACTGTCAGCGCTGCTTGCCGTCGGACTGGCCGATGTCAACGCCAGAGCCGACGGAGGTACCGCAGATCGCAGCGTCATCGAAGAGAACAAGGCCACCGCGCGCCGTTGGAGCGAGGAGCTCTGGGGGCGCGGCAACCTCACCGTGGCCGATCGGATCATCGCGGCCGAGTACGTGCGCCACGATCCGGGCGATCCGTTTCAGGCTCGCGGGCCCGAAGGCGTGAAGCGGATTGTCACCATGCTCCGTACCATGCTGCCCGATCTCAGCATCGAGGTCGAGGCGATCGTGGCCGAGCACGACATGGTGGTGAGCCGCTATACGGCGACGGCAACGGACACGGTCGGCTACATGGGCATGCCGCCGACCGGAAGGGTCATCCGCACCTCGGCGATTCAGATGTTCCGCTTCGCGAACGGGAAGATCGTCGAGAGCTGGGCCGTCCGCGATGATCTTGGTACGCTCAGGCAGCTCGGACACCTGCCGCCCGTGGCACGGCCCCGCTGACCCTGTCGCGCTGGCGCAGTCGGATCACTCCTGTTCCGCGAATATCTGCGGCTGCGCCGGCCCTCATCGGCGGGCACCCTCCATGTGGAGCGCGCCATCTTTGGCGGCCTCCTCCGGCGTCTTCCCCTGCTCGCGCGCGACGATGTAGGCCGCGTACCACCCAGACCAGTGGTGCTTCGGAGCGGTCGGTTCGTACTCCCCGTGACCCGTCTCCGCCTCTCGCAGAAGATCGGTCAGAGTCGCGACGTCAAGGCTGAGTCCTCGCCCGGGCAGCCGCGCCTTGATCTCCTGGAGCAGCCAGCCGTTGCCGTCTGGATCACTGAAGGAAGCGTATGAGGCGTAGGATCGACGTTCCGGGTCGGGGCCGGGCAGGCGTGCTCCCCTGATCCCGGGGTAATGGAACGGCTCACTGACGTCGACGCCTTTTGCGATGAGCTCGGCGCGTGCCGCCTCGATGTCCTCGACGACGAGGAACAGTCCCTGGACCGAGCCCGGCACGGCCGTCGTGAGTCCCTTGCCCAAGTGGATGGAGCATGGCGAGCCCGGCGGTGTCAGCTGCACGGCCCGCCAGTCGTCACCGGTGAAATCGGCGTCCAGCCGCCAGCCCAGGCCCTCGTAGAAGCGCTTGGCGCGATCGACATCCGACACCGGAAGGACGACGACCTCGAGCTTCAAATCGGCCGGCCGAGTGCTCGGGAGCTGGGTGGCGGGTTCGCTGCGCATCTGCGTGCTCATAGTGGCCTCCATGGATTGATTTCGAGTGATCGACTTGTATAACGGGTTCAGCACGGGCAAATGACCCGTTCTCAGGATGCGGCTTGGGCGGTCGCCCGCTATTCTGTTCCGGCCGGAACCAATCGTCGAGCGAACGTTCGAGGTCGAGTTCCTCGACGCCGGCATCCAGACCTTTGCCTTCACGTTCGGCTGACACTGGCGTTCCACCCACGCGAGGAATCGCTCATGACGCGAGCTTCCGGCATCGCTCTTCTGGCCATGGTCGCTCTCTGGAGCTTCCCGGGCTCGGCCGCCAACGACGGCAAGGCCTGGTGGCCTCAGTTCAGGGGACCGAATTCATCCGGGCTTGGCGAGGGCCGACCGCCCGTGCAGTTCGGCCCGGACCAGAGCCTCATCTGGAAGACTGCCGTCGGGCCCGGCCTCTCGTCACCGATCGTCTGGGAAGGACGTGTGTTCCTGACGGAGTTCGATCAGGCGAGCCAACAGCTCTCCACCCTGGGCATCGATCGGCGCACGGGCAAGGTTCTGTGGCGTCGGACGGTATCGCCAGCCCAGATCGAAAAGGTCCACGAGATCAGCAGCCCCGCCGGCGCCACGCCTGTGACCGATGGGCAGCGCGTCTATGTCTACTTCGGATCGTATGGGCTGGTCAGCTACGACCTGAAAGGGAACCCGGCATGGGAACGGCCGCTGCCGCCACCTGAAAACCGCTACGGTGCGGTCGCGTCACCGATCGTCGCGGGTGAGTTGCTGGTTCTGAACCATCAAGGCAAGGAGGCCTACCTGCTGGGCGTCAATCGCCGCGACGGCCGCACGGTCTGGAAGACCGATCGCTCGAAGTTCCAGTATGGATGGTCGACTCCCGTGCACTGGCGTCACGACGGCATCGACGAGATCGTCGTGCTGGGAGGGGACTTCAAGCCGGACCAGCGGCTGATGGTTTACAACCTCGCGGACGGCGCGGAGCGCTGGTGGGTGGGAGGGTTGCCGCCGTGCGGGAAGAGCACGCCGGTCGTTGGTGGCGGGCTGCTGTTCTTCGCCGCACCGGACATCATCATGGAGCCGGCAGCCGAACGACGGAACCCCGAACGCGCCGCTCAGATGTACGCCGGCAACGCGGCTCGCGTGGTGGCGGTTCGCCCCGGCGGCAAGGGTGAAGTGGGTCAGACGAATATCGCCTGGTCCGAGCACAAGGGTGTCCCGGGTGTGCCTTCACCGCTGTACTACAACGGGCGTCTCTATACGTTCCAGAACGGCGGGATCGTTTTCTGTCGAGTGGCAAAGACCGGCCAGTTGCTGTACAGCGGGCGTCTGGGCGCGCCAGGCTACTACTACTCCTCGCCTGTTGCCGCCGATCAAAAAATCTACATTGCCTCGGCCGACGGCGTGATGACCGTACTGGATGCTGGTGAAGAGCTGAAGATCCTGGCAACCAACAGGCTCGATGGCGCCATCCTCGCCACGCCGGCACTGGTCGACGGGACGATCTACGTGAGAACCGAAAGCCACCTCTACGCCTTCGGGAAGTGAGCGAGGTCGGCCGGTTGTGCAGGTCGGGGCCTCCGTGACCACTTCGGCGATGCGTCAGGCCGTCGCCCTTCTCTTGGCAGAGTGGCGCTTGCGCGCTTCTTCGATCGAGTGCGGACTTCGTCAGGTCGGTCTCCCGGCGCGCGAGTGTCGCGAGCTCACGGTAGTGCTTTCGCAGCGCATCCAGTTCGTTTTCTGTCAGCTCCTCGACTTCGATCAGTCGATTGCTGGCGCCTTTCATCGCGGCAACGAGCTCGTTCAACTTCAGATGAATCGCGAGAGCGTCTTTGTTTTGAGAGCGCTGAATCAAGAAGACCATGAGAAAGGTGACGATCGTCGTGCCGGTGTTGACGACGAGCTGCCACGTGTCCGAGTATCGGAACAGCGGTCCAAGAGCCGCCCACACGACGATGACGCCAAGCGCCATCGCGAACGCGCCGGTGCTTCCCGCCCACCGCGTGACGGCCTCTGACAGCGATTCGAAGGCCTCGCCCATCTTCAAACGACGTTTTCTGCTCATCAGCTCCCCCAGCCGCAGGTAGCCACTCAGGCCTGCGCGGCGCCAGACCGTGGTTTACGTGAACCCGACAACCTGCCGGATCATGCCGTCGCTCTTCGTCAGGATCTAGAGTTCGCCGTCGTTGTCCGCGGCGAAGCGCATGTCGACACGTCCGCGGCCAGAGATGGCGGCCGCGCCGGGCAGCGCATCGCCTCGGCCGCCGCGCCGTCGTTCTGGGGTCACAGTGGGGCATCCCGAAAATCCGGGTGAAGCCCTGTGCCACCTGAGTGGGCCGCGCCGACACAAGTGAACTTCGGAATACCGTTCACCAATCGGCCATGACGAACTATGGCCTGAGGCGAATCCCGCGCGCGTCGAGATAGGCGGCCAGCGCGTCCGCCGACTGGGCCGCTGCCGCAAGCGCGACGTAGCCGTCCGGCCTCAGGAGATACAGGCCGTTTCGATGAAGACCCGCTCGCTCCATCGACGGTTGCCAGCGAAATTCATGGAGCGCGAGATGCCGCTGGGCGCAAACCGCGCGAATCTCCGGCAACGCGACGCCATAGACGTGCACCTGCCAGTCGAGAGAGGCGAGCGGTGCAAAGTTGTCGGCGGTGTCGGGTGTGGAATCGATGTGGACCCACGGCAGCCGATCGCCGCCCCGCACACCGCCGGCGCGCCCTTCGCTCAGCGGGCTGTCGTGATAGTGGATCCCCGTCTGCGAAACGGTTCGAAAAATCAGGCCGCGAACCGTCTGGAGCCTGGTCAGCCTGGCAAGCAGAAACGGTACGACGCGCAGGCGGATGGTGCGTGCCGTCGCGCTGGAGCTCGTCACGCCGGTGAACACCCGATCGGTGGTTCCGACGAGCCGTCGCGCGAAGGCGATTCGTTCGGGTTCGTACGTCTCCAGGATCCGATCGTCGGCGCGCCGGTGGAGAACCGCCGCAAGCTTCCACGCGAGGTTCACGGCGTCGCCGACGCCGGTGTTCATGCCCTGGCCGCCGACAGGGCTGTGAATGTGGGCGGCATCGCCCAGGAGAAACGCGCGCCCGCTGCGGAATCGATCCGCCACGCGATGGTGCACGCGATAGGTCGACAACCAGTTCACACGATCGACCTCGACCCGCAGCCATTCGATGACGCGGGTGCTGACATCGTCCCAGGCGAGGGTTTCGCGCCGGTGTCCCGGCTCGTCCCGCACGGTTCCGACGAGTCGTGCGCGACCGTCCCCCTTCAAGGGGAACACGGCCAGGAAGTCCGTCCGGTCGACGGCGACGTGCACCTCACCGTTCATCACCACGCCGCGTGCGTCGACATCGGCGACGTAGAAGAGATGCTCGTAGGTGCCGCCGGCAAAACCGATCGACAACGTCTCGCGGACCTGCGAATGAGCGCCGTCACAGCCGGCGACGAACGCGGCCTCGGCCCTGTCCACGCATCCGTCTTCGCGCTTCAGACGCGCGACGATTCGATCGCCGCGATCCTCGAAGTCAACGAGCTCGGTGTTCCGCTCGACCGACACACCTTGCCGGCCCAGGCACTCGATCAGCAGCTGCTCGTGCTCGTCTTGTGGATAGATGAACGCATATGGGTACGGGCTGATGCCGGCCCCCATGTCGCCCAACAGCAGGCGCGCGACCTGGCGGCCGGCGACCCAGAGATTCGCCGCGGTCGCTTTGCAGCCGCGAGCCAGGATGGTATCGGCGAGCCCGATCTGCTGGTAGAGCTCGAGCGTGCGCGCCTGCACGGCGATGGCGCGCGAGGTCTGCGCTGGCTGCGCCGCCTTGTCGACGATCCGCACCGGGACGCCGAGCCGTGTGAGCCACAGCGCCAGGACGAGACCCGTCGGGCCTGCGCCGGCAATCAGCACCCCCGGCCGCTTCTCGGATGACATTCAGGGTCGCAGATGGAAGTGGATCCACACGGGCGCCTCCTCATTCTCCATCGTGTTCGTTACGTAAAGGGCGGCGAGCCGATTCTGTGCTTGACCTTGAAGTCAACTTCAAGGTTTGTACTGGGGCGATGCCTCGGCTCCTGATTGGCGGGGTGGCGAAGTCGACCGGGCTGACCCCCGCCACGATTCGGGTACTACGAGTCACTGGGCTTGCTGCCCGCGCCGACCCGCTCGGGCTCTGGTTACCGGCACTACACGCAGACTGCGGTTCGAAACCTCGAGTTCATCAAGAAAGCGCAGGGCCTTGGCTTTACGCTCGAGGAAGTCCACGAGATTCTCGAATTGAGCCGAGCGGGGAAGGCTCCCTGCACCCGCGTGCTCGACGCGGCGCAGCGCCACTTGCTGGCCGTCGAGGAACGGATCGCCGCTCTCACTCGCTTCCGCGACGAGCTGCAGGCGGAGCTGGTACGGTGGCGCGCGCTCGAACAACCGGTTCGCGGCGGCGTGTGCCAGATGATCGCCGGCGCGGCCGAGCTCATTCCACCGGCCGAACTGCGGGCACCGCGGCCATCTCGCGACGACCGGCGTGCTGACGTCAAGGGCCGGCGACGCGCCAGTTCACTGGAGGCCCGTTGACATTCAAACGTGTCGTTTACCTCGTGGTCGCCCTGGCTGGCACGTGTCTGCTGCCGATCCCCGCATCGGGGCAGACATGAAGCGGGTGTGCCAACCCGTACCTGCCAGGCTGGCGGGGCGTACTGACGGATGGCGTGATTGGAAGCCGCTTCAAGGTCGGTTTCTGGTGGCTGGGTGAGGACCGCGACCGCGCATTCGATGGATCGTCCACGGCGGAGAACGCGCTGCAGGAGCGCACGCGGATCCGTTTGCCGCTACTCACCGTCGACCTGAGGCTCACCCCACAAACCGGCATTCAGGCGGCCGTCAGTTTTCCCGACGTGACTCGCTCGGCCGTCGTGCCGCGCCCCTCGGGCACGGTGAACTTCGAAGAGGCCTTCCGCGGGCTCGGCGACACATCCGTGCTCGGATGGTACCGGCTGCGGCCGATCAAGCGCTGGAACGTCCTGGTCAGCTACGGGACGTCGATTCCGACCGGCAAGACCGAACGGCCGCGATTCCGAGCCGAGCTCGAAGAGGGCAGCTTCGTGCCCATTTCGCGTCTGCAGCGTGGGTCCGGTACCTTCGATCCGCTGTTCGGGGCGAGCGTCAATCGGAAGCTACGGCGGCTCACGATGTTCGCCAGCCTGGCGGCACGGACGCCGTTGTACGAGAACGACGAGGGACTTCGGACCGGCAGCGCGACGGAGCTCAATGGCGGCGTCGCGAGGGAGCTCGGCACGCATCGCGTGAGCGGCTACGCCCGATTGGGATGGCTGCATCGCGAGCAGGACGCGTTTCACGGCACGCCGGTCCTGGTTGGTGGCGGCGACTGGGTCTATGTCACGCCCGGTGTGGCGGTACTCCTCGGCAAAGGCGTCCAGGTGCAGGCGGAGGTCAAACGTCCGATCTACCGCGCCCTGGCGAACAAGCAACTGGACTCGTCGACCGTGGTGCAGTTCGGGATCAGTCGCGCGTTCTGACGATTCAGACCGGCGTCCGGTCAGTCACTGCCGGCTGCGAGGACGGACGTTGCCGGATCGGCCGCCGCGCGCAAGAGACCGCTGGCCGCCCGCCATGGAGTAGATGGAGGCGGGACTCTCGAGTGTGGCCGCAGAACGCCGTCAATCCCGGCCATTGTCGATTCAGCCGATGCTCGTTCGACGAACTGGTAAGGGCCTCGCATTGGAGCCAGGCCAGCAGCCAGGCGCGGGGCGATGCGCCAGCTTGAACGGCAATTGAACGCGGCTTTCACGCGCCTGAGCCGAGGTTGCCATTAAGCTGCCTTCGTAAGCGCCGCAGAAAGTCGAGTCAGCGAATGTTCCGCGATGATCGCCCTTGTAATTGGGCATATGCCATTAATCGACCAAAGTCCTTGACCGTGGCGACTGGTCAATGCGCGCCCGGAGACGTGTGCGCGCTCCGTGTGGAAGGTCCGCTACGGGCGCCCATGAACTATGCGTTACGCGGCGGCGTCCGGACGCTGCTCAATCGAGGCGCGCAGGGTGTCGTCGTCGATCTGTCACGAGTGACCAGCATCGACGCGGCGGGCGTTGGCGAGCTCGCCCGCGTGTATCGCACGACGATGGCGACGCATGCCGGCCTTCGGGTCGCACATGCCACCGGCAGGGTGCGGCAGACGTTGGAGCGAGCGGGGTTGTTCGAGCTGTTGAGCGCGGGGCCTCCCGAGCCGGCCGGTTTCACCCTCGGCCGGCATGCGCTCCGCTGAGCGACGATCCGCGTTCGAGTTGACGGTACTCCTGTTGTGCGGCGAGCAGGACGGGTATGTTTCGATCGGCTTCGGCCCAACTCGACAAAAAGCGCTCGTACGCCAGACGGCTCTGCGGGATGTTCCTCGAGAGTGCCGCCGCGCGCGCCACGCCGATGCCGGCAGCGGCATGGAACGGCGAGAACGGGTCGGTGCCCCGGTGATCGAGGAGGCGTTGGAACTCGTGGGCGGCGTTTCGTCCGTCGCCGAGCATGAGATATGCCTGCCCGCGAAGATAGATGGGCGCGAGCGCGGCGATGAAGCCCAGCTCGAACGGGGCGCCCACCTCCAACCGCTCGAGCGCCACGGCCGGCCGTCCGCGGCCGAGCTCGATCGCGGCGCGCACCGTCGGTGCGAGGACCGCGTTGACGAGCGTGTGGTCGGGCTGGCTCGTCGTCAACTCGTTGACAATCTCCTCGGCCTCTTGCCCGTGAGTGGCCATGCGCGAGCGCCATCGCCGCGCGCAATCGCGGATCGTAGCTGGGCTTGCGAGCCAGCACGCGTCGCGCGAGCGCGACCGCGCCGCTCGAAGTTCCCGTAGGCGACTTCCATCGAAGTCGCCCAGGCGAGATGGCTCGTTCCGACGTCGGAGAGATGGCATCTCTCGGCCATCCCGGCGGCCTCCTCATAGAGTTGCCGTGCCTCGCGGACTCTGCCCGACCAGCCTGTCGCCTGCGCGCGCGCGCCGATCATGTCGAACTCGCGCGGCCGATCCCTCGCCCAGTCGAGATGGCGTGACGCGCTCTCCTGGTCTCCGGCGATCACCGCCAGCTGGTAGAGCAGCCGGCGTGTCGGCAGCGTCTCGATGTCGAGTGCCACCGCCCGCTCGGCAGTCCTCTTCGCCTCGTCGAACCGGCCGGCGCCGCGGTAGGCGTGCGCCAGGTTCGAATAGGGATACCCGTGAGACGGATTACGTCGCACGGCCTCCTCGGCCTCTTCGATCGCGAGCTCGAAGCGGCCGAGGAAATTGTGCATGAGGGCCAGGCTGTTCGCGGGCTGGAACTCCTGCGGGAAGGATCGCTTCCAGTCTTCGAGCGTCTCGTTCGCGCGCGCCTGATTGCCGGTCACGTCGTAGTGATACTGATACGCGATCGACAGCCGTTCGCGCTCGCCGACCAGATCGCGCCGCTCGTAGGCGAGCGCCGCGTATTCTCGCGCACGGTCCACCTCGCCGAGATTGCTGTAGATCCTCGAGAGGCTGACGTACGCCGCGGCAAAGCGCGGATCGATCTCGATGCGCGCGCAGGAAGAACGGAATCGACTGGGCCGGGTGCGTGCAGCGCGTCAACGCCTCGGCCCGCGCGGCCAGCACGCCCGCGTCGGCGGCACGGTCGGCCATCGAGGCGTACGCGTCCGACGGATCGCTCCATGTCGCCGAGGGCGTAGTGGGCGTCGCCCATCCGCTCCAGGGTCTGCAGGTCGAGATCCGTTTCCTCTTCCCCTGCCGACGGCCGGAAGGAGCGTTCGCGCGTGCTCCAGCACGTCCATCGCCTGCCGGTGCGCACAGCGGCAGGCGGCGCGTTGTGGGCGGCCAGCACCAGATACCGGACGGCGCGCGCGTACTCGCGGCCCTCCTCGAAATGCAGGGCAATCTCGCTCGCCATCTCGGGCGCGACCGGCGAGCGCAGCGCCTCGAGCCCCTCGGCGAGACGGACGTGGAAGCTCACGCGCTGTGAAGGGCTCAACCGGCGATAGAGCACTTCCCGATACAGCGCATGCCGGAAGTGATACTCGGGCGTCGACACGCCGTCCGCGAGCAGCCGCGTCGCCCGAACGCTTGAGAAACTGCTGCCCGTCGGCCAGCGCTTCACACATCTCTTCGACGCGCGACGACCTGGTCGGGCAGCATCGTGGCCACCGCCCAGGCCGTGAAGTGCTGGCCGGCCACGCTCGCACACTTGAGCAGCCGCAGCTCGGCTTCGCTCGCGTCGCTGCAGCTGGATCTCCAGCATCTGCTTGAGCGTTTCCGGCACGCCGGGATCGACCTGTTCGAGCGGCACCGTCATCGTCCATCGCCCGCCGACCTCGCGCGAGCACGCCGCGTTGCGCCAGGTGATCGAGCATCGCCGTCATGAAGAGCGGATTGCCGTCCGAATGCCGGTGGATGACGCCGGCGAGGCCGCGCGGAAGATCGCCGGGCGCGAACGCGGCCGCCACATAGTCGGCGACATCGGACTCCTGCAGGCGCTCGAGGCCGATCTCGTGGCTCAAGCGGTGAACCACCAGATCCTGCTTCAACGCTTTGAGCGGGCTTTCGGCGAGGATCACGTCGGCAGGCCGGAGCGTTCCCAGCACCAGCAGCTTCGCCGGCTCGCGGCGGCGGGCGATAGCGGAGATGATGTCGAGCGTCGAGTGATCGACCCAATGCAGATCTTCGAGAATCAGCAGCAGCGGCGCCTTCTCGCTGATCACCTCGAGCGCTTCGCACAGCTCGCGCACCATGCGCTCGCGCGTGGCCCCGAGAAACTCGAGCTGCAGCGTCGCCAGGTGGTCCGGCCGCACGAGCGACGGCAACTGACTCAGCCAGGTCGGCGCATTGGTCGTCAGGGCGTCCACGACCAGCGACCGTGGCCGGGCCGCGCGCGAGCTGCGCCAGCGCCTCGAGAATCGGATAGTAGGGCTCCTTGCCTCCGAAGCCTTCGACGGATTGCCCACGCGCGACCAGCACGCCCGCCGCGGCCGCGCTGCCGAACTTGAAACGCATCCAGCCAGGCTCGTCTTGCCGATCCCGGGCTCGCCGACGACGAACACGACCTGACGCCGTCCGTCGCGAGCCGCCGCGAGGCAGCGATCCAGATCGGCGAGCGCGGCCGCGCGACCGACGAGCGTCCTCGGTTCCCGCGACGCGTCAGCCGACCGCGACCAGCGCGTGTCTCGTCGTCGGTGACGGCCGCCGCTGAACTGGTATCCGCGCTTGGGAAGCGTCTGGATGAACCGGGGGGCCTCGGCGCGGTCACCGAGCGCCCGGCGGATTTCCAGGATGTAGCGCCTGAGTACCTCGGGCTGCACGTACGTATCGGGCCAGATGGCTGCGAGCAGCTCGTCGTGCGTGACCAGGCGCCCCGCGTGCTCGACCAGATGCCGCAGCACGGCAAATGGCTTGGGCATGAGCGGCGATGCGTGTCTCGCCCTCTCCACACGCACTCGTTCACGACGATCGAGGCGGAACGGACCGAACGACTTCATCGGTGGTTTTGCGGGTCACCGTCCACTGTAACCCAGCGGACGCGCGAGCCTGTGGCGAAGTGGCGAAACCTCGGCGGTGCTCGCCGTACTCTTACGTGTTTCGACCACGAGCAAGTTCACGAACGTGACAACGCCTAGCCGTTCGGGCAGGTCACAGCGCGACCCCAACGGATTTTCAACGGCACTTTCACAACTCGCTCCTGCCGCGCCCGTAGCTTGATCGTGTGATGCGCGGGGCGTTCGTCCTCCATTGGCGTCGATACGCACAGCCGGCTCAGGGCCGTTTCGAAGGCTGGATTGAAGAAGTCGATACAGGCCGCGAGCTGCGGTTTCGATCCACGGAAGAGCTGCTTGCGTTCCTGGCCGATGCTTCAACGAGAACCGGCGCCGGGCGGCCGCGCCATACGTCGGGCACGACAAAGGGACGGGATGAAGCCGTTACTCCTCGAGACGATGGGACGTGATGGGGACGAACCGCGACGGCAGGTCGAATTCGGCCCTTGTCGTTCGTCGATGACATAGGGGCCGAATCGCCGGCGGGAGACGGCTCTACCTGCGGGGTAGTTGCGCAACGCCCAGTCGGCGGCGCATAGAGGGGAATCATGCTGAAACGGATGACTCTGATGCTCGCGGTGATGTTCGCGATCATCGCCGTGCTTGGCTTCGTGAAGTTCCGCCAGGTGCAGGTCGCGATGGCCCAGGGCGCGGCGTTTCAGCCGCCGCCTGAGGCCGTGACCACCATTGTCGCCGAGTTGCAGGATTGGCCGGCGACGCATGAGTGCCATCGGCACGATGGCGGCGGTGCAGGGCGTGACCGTCAGCGCCGATCTGCCGGGCGTCGTCGATCGCATTACATTCGAGTCGGGCCGGGCGGTGGGGCAGGGCGCGGTGCTCGCCGAGCTCGACACGCGGCAGGAGCGCGCGCAACTGGCCGCAATCGAGGCCCAGCGCGAACTGGCCGCGCTCAACTTCACCCGCATGAAGGGCCTGCTGAACGATCGCGTGATCTCGCAGGCGGAGTTCGACCGGGCGATGGCCGAGCAGAAGCAGACCGACGCCCAGGTCGGCGAGATCCGCGCCACCATCGAGCGCAAGACGATCCGGGCGCCGTTCTCGGGAATTCTCGGCATCCGGCAGGTCAACCTCGGGCAGTACCTCGCAGCCGGCGATCCGCTCGTCGCGCTCCAGTCGCTGCACCCCATTTACGTGAACTTCGGGGTGCCGCAGCAGGACATCGGACGCATCCGGATCGGCCATCAGGTCCGCATCGCCGCCACCGATCTCGGAGGCGCGGACTTCTCGGGGCGCGTGACGGCGATCGACTCGATCGTCGATCCGGCGACCAGAAACATCCAGGTGCAGGCCACGCTGGGCAATCCCGCCGGCAAGCTGCGACCCGGCATGTTCGTGCAGACCGAGCTGCCAGGTGGGGACGCAGCGCCGCGTCGTCGCGCTGCCGGCGTCGGCCATCAGCTATGCGCCGTTCGGCGACTCCGTGTTCGTCGTGAGCGATCTGAAGGGCGAGGACGGCAAGAGCTACCGCGGCGTGCGCCAGCAGTTCGTCAAGCTCGGGCGACGCGCGCGGCGATCAGATCGCGGTCGTGTCGGGGGTCAAGGCCGGCGAGGAAATCGTCAGCTCCGGCGTGTTCAAGCTGCGCAACGGCGCGGCGGTGCATGGTCAACAACAAGGTCGCAGCCCGCCAACAAGCGCGCGCCCAGCCCGGAGGACAGCTAGATGCGGTTCACGGATCTGTTCATCAAACGGCCGGTCCTCGCGATCGTCGTCAATCTGGTCATTCTGATTGCCGGACTGCAATCCATCCGGTCGCTCAGCGTCCGGCAGTATCCGCGCAGTGACATCGCGGTCGTCCGCGTCACGACGGCCTACGTCGGCGCCAACGCCGACCTGGTACGCGGGTTCATCACGACGCCGCTCGAGCGCGTGATCGCGAGTGCCGACGGCATCGACTACATGGAGTCGTCGAGCGCGCAGGGTCTCAGCACGATCACGGTGCACCTGCGCCTCAACTACGACACCAACGACGCGCTCACGCAGATCCAGGCGAAGGTGGCGCAGGTCCGCAACGACCTGCCGCCCGAGGCCGAGGCGCCGGTCATCGAGGTCGAGAACGCGGACACGCAGTTCGCCGCGCTGTATCTGAGCTTCTCGTCGGCCGACCTCGATCAGAGCCAGATTACCGACTACCTGATTCGCGTGGTGCAGCCGCGGTTGAGCGCCGTCGCCGGCGTGCAGCGCGCCGACATCCTGGGCGATCGCACCTTCGCGATGCGAATCTGGCTGAAGCCCGACCGCATGGCGGCGCACGGGATCTCGCCGTCGATGCTGCGCGAGGCGCTGGCGCGCAACAACTACCTGTCGGCGCTGGGGCGAACGAAGGGGTCGATGGTGTCGGTGAACCTCGTCGCCAACACCGACCTGCGGACGTCCGGAGGAGTTCCGTCAGCTGGTGGTCAAGGAGGAAGGCCGGGTCGTCGTCCGGCTCGATGACATCGCCGACGTCGCGCTCGGCGCGGAGAACTACGAGGAAGACGTCCGCTTCAACGGTCAGACCGCCGTCTTCATGGGCGTGTGGGTCCTTCCGACGGCCAACTCGCTCGAGGTGATCGAGCGCGTCCGCGCGGAGATCCCCGGCATCCAGGCGCAGATGCCGGCCGGAATGCAGGCGGGCATCCCCTACGACGCGACCGCCTACATCGAAGACGCCATCGACGAGGTTCTCACCACGCTCACGGAAACGCTGCTCATCGTGATCGTGGTGATCTTCCTGTTCCTCGGCACGCTCCGCTCGGTGCTCATCCCGGTGGTCGCCATTCCCATCTCGCTCGTCGGAGCGGTGTTCCTGATGCTGGCGGCCGGGTTCACGATCAACCTGCTGACGCTGCTCGCGATCGTGCTCTCGGTCGGGCTCGTGGTCGACGATGCGATCGTGATGGTGGAGAACGTCGAGCGCCACATTCACGGAGGCAAAGCGCCATTCCGGGCGGCCATCGACGCCGCGCGCGAGCTGGTGGGCCCGATCATCTCGATGACCATCACGCTCGCCGCCGTCTACGCGCCGATCGGCATCCAGGGCGGGCTGACCGGCGCGCTGTTCCGGGAGTTCGCGTTCACGCTCGCCGGCGCGGTGATCGTGTCGGGCGTGGTCGCGCTGACGCTTTCGCCGATGATGGGCTCGAAGCTGCTGCGCGCCGGGCAGAGCGAGCGTGGGTTCGCCGGCTGGATCAACCGTCGCTTCGAGGGGCTGCGCTCGGTTTACACGCGAACGCTTGCGAGCACGCTCCGCTACCGGCCCGTAGTCGTCGTGTTGTGGGCGATCGTGGCCGTGCTCATGGTGCCGTTCTACATGTTCTCGCAGCGCGAGCTCGCGCCCAGCGAGGACCAGGGCGTCGTGTTCTCCATCCTGCAGACCTCGGCCAACTCGACGCTCGATCAGACCAAGATGTTCGCCGAGCAGGTGGCCGACGTGTATCGATCGCTGCCCGAGGCCGCGAGCATCTTTCAGCTCACGTTCCCGACCGGCGGCTTCGGCGGCTTCGTGACGAAGCCGTGGAGCGAGCGGTCGAAGACGACCGAGCAGCTCCTCATGGAGGTGGGTGGCAAGCTGGCGCACGATCCCGGGCATTCGCGCGATTCCGCTCACGCCGCCGCCGCTGCCGGGTGGCGGAGACTTCCCGGTCGATCTCGTGATCGCGTCGGCCGCCGAGCCGGCGCGGCTTCGAGAGTTCGCGGATCAGCTCCTCCCGAAGGCGTCTGCGAGCGGCCTGTTCATGTTCGCCGACGCCGACGTGAAGTTCGATCAGCCGCAGGCCGAGGTCGTCTTCGACCGGGACAAGCTTCGGTCGCAGGGCGTCGACCTGAGCCAGGCCGGGCTCGATCTGTCGACGCTCGTCGGCGGCGACTACGTCAACCGCTTCAGCATTCAGGGCCGCAGCTACAAGGTCATTCCCCAGGTGAAGCGAACCGATCGTCTCACCCCTGATCAGCTCGAGGGGATGTACATCACGGGCTCGGACGACAAGCTGGTTCCGCTCTCGACGTTCGCCAGCTTGAAGAACACGGCGGAGCCGCGCGAGCTGAAGAAGTTCCAGCAGCTCAACGCGATCCGCATCCAGGGCGTCATCCCTCCGCCGGTGCCGCTCGATCAGGCGCTGGCCTTCCTCGAGAAGGAGGCCAGCGCGATTCTGCCGCAGGGCTTCACGATCGACTACGCCGGCGAGTCGCGCCAGCTTCGCACGGAAGGCAGCAAGTTTCTCGGGACGTTCCTGCTGTCGGCGGTTTTGATTTATCTGGTGCTGGCGGCACAGTTCGAGAGCTTCCGCGATCCGTTCATCATCCTCGCGGGCTCGGTTCCGCTGGCGGTGTCCGGCGCGTTGCTGTTCTCGTTCCTCGAATTGACGACGCTCAACATCTACAGCCAGGTGGGTCTCATCACGCTCGTCGGCCTGGTGTCGAAGAACGGCATCCTGATCGTCGAGTTCGCCAATCACCTGCAGGAAACCGGCATGGACAAGCTCGCCGCGATCGTCGAAGCGGCAGGGACGCGGCTGCGCCCGATTCTGATGACCACGGCCGCGACCGTGGTCGGACACTTCCCGCTGGTCACGGCGACGGGCCCGGGCGCCGGCGCCCGCAACAGCATCGGCATCATGCTCGTGAGCGGCATGATCATCGGTACCTCGTTCACGCTGCTCGTGGTGCCCTCGATCTACATGCTCGTGGCGAAGCGCCGCGCCGCGGCGGCATCGGTGCCGGTTCTCGCACCCGTCGCACCTCTCGCACCTCTTGGTTCTTCGCCGGCTCCGCAGCCGGTGCTGCGCGAAGGAACGCACGCATGAAGTCGCCAGTCTTCGCCACGGTCGTAAGCACTCTCGTGTTGGCCGGCTGCACGGTCGGACCCGACTACCGCCGGCCGGTCGTCACGCCGCCAACCTCGTTCCGCGGCGCGGTGGCGGCGGCGACGGCCGGCCAGGCATCGCTCGCGGACCTGAAGTGGTTCGACGTCTTCCAGGACGAGCGGTTGCAGGACCTGGTCCGCACGGCGCTCGAGCACAATCACGATCTGCGCGAGGCGATCGCACGCGTCGAGGCCGCGCGCGCGAACCTCGGCATCATCCGTGCCGACCAGTTCCCGACCATCGACGCGGGCGCCGAGGGCGCCACGGTCCGCTCGTCCGCTGGCGGGGCGGTACGGCTGCCGCCCGGTGCCGACCAGACACGAGAGTTCGGGACCGTCGGGCTCAGCCTGCTGTCGTTCGAGCTCGACATCTGGGGGCGGCTGCGGCGCGCGACCGAGGCCGCACGGGCCGACCTGCTCGCGACCGATCACATCCGGCAGGCGGTGACGACGACGCTCGTGAGCGATGTGGCGACAGCCTATTTCAACTTGCTGGAACTGGACATGGAGCTGGCCATCGCGAAACGGACGCTCTCGGTCCGCGAGCGCTCGCTCGCCCTCATCCAGAGCCGCGAGCGCGGCGGGCTCGGAACGCTGCTCGAAGTACGGCAGGGTGAGCAGCTCGTGCACGGCGCCGCGCAGGTCATTCCGGACATCGAACAACAGATGGAGCAGACCGAGAATCAGATCAGCCTGCTGCTGGGCCGAAGTCCGTCTGCGGTCACGCGCGGCCGTGCCCTGACCGAGCAGCCGCAGCCGCCGTCGGTGCCTGCGGGCTTGCCCTCATCGCTGCTCGATCGCCGGCCCGACATCCGGGCGGCCGAGCAGAGTCTGATTGCCGCAAACGCCAACATCGGCGTGGCGAGAGCCGCCTACTTCCCGCGGATAACGCTCACCGGGTTGCTCGGCTTTCAGAGCGATCAGCTGTCCAGTCTGTTCACCGGGCCGGCGCGCGTGTGGCAGTTCGTGCCCCAGGTGACGCAGCCGGTGTTCAACGGCGGCCGCATCCGGTCGAATGTGAGGCTGGCCGAAGCGCAGGAAGAGATTGCGGTGATTCACTACGACCGCGTGATTCAGACGGCGTTCCGCGAGGTGTCGGATTCGCTCGTGCAATACCAGAAGGTTCGAGAGATTCGAGCGAAGCAGGAGCTGCTCGTCGGCACGCTCCAGGATCGATCCCGCCTGTCGTACGTGCGCTACGAGGGTGGCATCGATACGCTGCTGAACGCACTGGACGCGGATCGCGACCTCTTCGAGTCGGAGCTGCGGCTCGCACAGACGCGGCGGAACGAGCTGTTGGCGCTGGTGCAGCTGTACAGGGCTCTCGGCGGCGGCTGGCAGGCCTGATTGGTCCGGAGTTCACTTGTGTGGGGCATGCCCGCTCGGGTGGCACAGGGCTTCACCTGGATGATTCTGAATTCAGACGTCTCGAATGACCTGATAGGAAAAAAGGTCCGCGGATTCTCGGGATTGTCAGCGATTCTTGCCGATTGGCCGGAAGGCGGCACACGTCACTGGCCTGTCATCAAGGATCTGGCTGCATGCAATTCATGAACAATCCGGGTTCAGCCCTGTCCCCCAGCGGGCCCGACAGGGTCCCACCTGTTCGACTCACGCGAGCTCGGGATCGCCGCTTTGATCACGCTGACCCGTTCCGACAGACGGCCTGGTTCGATTGAGACCAGTTCGAAACCGAAGTCCCGGTACGTCTCTTCGTGGATTTTCTCGAATCGTACCGTTTCATCGAACGTGATTCGCCGCGCGTCGGTCGGCGTGATGAAGCCGAGAGTCCGAACGAAGAACACTCGCTCCTGGTAGAGGGCTTCTTTCTTGACGCGCTCCAGCTCACTGGCCAGAAACGGTGAAACAGGGTACCCGAGGTAGACGGCCAGGGCCGCAGTACACACAACGCAGCGGTCGTGAAACTGGACGACATCTGGTTGATGAGAGGCTCGAATCTGGCGATCTCTCTGCAGCCTCGCGATGACATCGATGAACGAGGGATGCGTCCAGGGTTCAATCGTTCCATGCGCTTGCGCGGCGGCGATGACGTCGGTCGCGGCCTCTTCGACGACGCTGAAGCCGTCGAGCTCCAACTGGCGGATGATCGCGGTCTTTCCTGCACCCGGCGCGCCGGTGATGATGAACCTTCGCATGTGATTCCTGCTTCAGGGACTGTTCCTGACCTCTCCGATGTGTGGCGCAGGCCTTCAGGCCCGCGACCGCCCCGTTGGATGAATGTCATACGATACCCGCCGTGCGTCGCAGGGTTTCCTGGATGATCGCGTCGGTGGTGGCGTTGGCTGGAGTCGGCGCCACGCCCGAACAAGCCACCGGGAAGCGACCACCTCCGCCCGCTCGGCTCCGGGGCGACCATGCATCGCTCGATGGCGGCTGGCCTCAGTTCAGGGGACCCAACGGGAGCGGCGTCTACGCGGGCCCACCCCTTCCCGCGACGCTCTCACGCGCCACCTCGCTCGGCTGGGAAAAAGCGGTGCCATTCGGCCGGTCGTCGCCGGTGGTGCACGCCGATCGCGTGTATCTGACGGGTGCCGAGGGCGACTGTCTCCTCACCCTGTGCCCGCGCTAGCGGCTGGTCGTCTCTCCAGTCGGAACGAGCTCGATCCGCTCGCGGGTGCGCCGCTCCACCTGGTCTCGTGAGAACACGAGAGGGAAGTAGCCGCCCTTGGCCCAGAGCGGCGCGAGATCGCGATAGTGCGGGCTCGCCGGATTGCCCGACTGCCCGGGCGCATTGATGGCTTGCGATGCGTCCCAGTTGCCGACGTCCGCTACCATCCGGAACGAGGCGCCCCCGAGCAGCTGAAAATCGGTCGCGCGATAGGACGTCATCATCGGTGTGAAGAGTGAGCCGCCCAGCGGCCAGGCGCCGACGCTCAGCCGGCGCCGGGTTTCGGCATCGACACGCTCGCTCAGCGGATGGTCGAACACGGCCCGGTGCAGACCGCCCCATTGCCACGTGCGCATGTCGCGGCCCAGGCGTTCGTCGAGCTCCACCAATGCCGCTTCGAGCGACTGCAGGAGCACCTGATCGCGGCGCTCGCGCGTCAGCCAGGCGCGGCGTCCCTCGAGCAGCTCCATGACCCGATCGGCATCCCCGTCGCGCACGATGGCGGCCGCCTCCGGCGGGAGGACGGCGCCCACCACGGCCCGGCGGAGATGCTTCGTGAACCACGTTTCGAAGATGGCTCCGGCCGCGCTCGTCGATGTCAGGTCCCCGTTCCACGCCTTCAACATCTCGATCGCGCGGGCGAGGCGTGCCTGGCCGCTGGTCAGGCCGTCGAGGAGCCGCACGACGCGCCTGGCAGGTAGAGAGGTCGTATCAAGCTGCCAGGCGAGCGAATCGGCGATGGCGTAGCGGGTCTTGGATAAGAACAGTTCGCGCAATCGCAGTGATCGCGACGGATCGCTCCACTCGTAGCCGATTCCCTTCCGTGCAGCGGGGTGATCCGGCGGAATGGTGTTCTCGTTGGCCGTGACGATGTAGCCGGCCGGCGGGTTGTAGGCCCACGGCAGCTCGTCCATGTCGCGATAGCCGGTCCACTCGTAGCGTCCGTCTCCGGGCACGGGTGTGAGCCCGTCCCAGTTCGGCCGCACGACGGTCAGGCCCGCCGCGACCCAGCCGATGTTGCCGTGACGGTCCGCGTACACGTGGTTCTCGCCTGGCGCGCCCCACCGGTTCATCGCGGCGCGGAACTGATCCCAGTTCTGTGCGCGCATGTATTCGATCGAGCCGAAGTAGGGCGACATTCCCACGTCGAGCCACGCAGCGCGAAGCGCATACGCGCGATTTTTCCCTGCGTCGGTCGCGAAGACCGGACCATGACGGGTGAAGTGAATCGCGATCGAGCGTGGCGTCTCACCGCGGACTTCGATGGTCTCGGTCACCGTCTCCATCGCTTCCCAGCGGTCCTGGTAGCGATACTCATCCGGCCGGGCAGGATTCGTCTCGTAGACGTAGAGATCCTCCTGATCCATGTAGAACCGGGTGATCCCGAAGGCGATCGTGTCGTTATGTCCGATCGAGATGCCGGGCAGGAACGGCTCGCCGGCGCCAATCACGTTCAGCCCTGGCGCAGTGAGGTGGACCAGGTAGCGCAGACTCGGGGCGCCGTGCAGCCGGTGCGGGTCACTCGCGAGCACGGGCCGGCCGGTTTCGCTGCGCGCCGGGGCGATCACCCAGTTGTTCGAACCAAGGCTTGCCGCGCCATCGTCGTCGTCCATTGCGATGAGCTGTGACGGGAGCGGGCCGTCACGGCCGGCGAGCGTCGAAGCTTTCGGAAAGCGCGGCGGGGAAGTGGCCCGTGCATAGGCTTCTCTGAGAGCCGCCACCGGAATCGCACACACGTCGAGGCCGTCTGCGACCGTGGGCTGGACCTGTGGCGACAGCGCGCGATGCAGCCAGTCGGCGCGTGCCGCTTCGGCTCCCGCTTTGCAGTAGATCTCGGCGCGAGTCAGCTCGGCACCGAGGTTCAGCGTCAGCCCGTGATGCCGGATTCGCACGACATCAGCCGGCGCCCACCGGGCGGGACGGTATCCCAGGATGTGAAACTCCTCGGGCAGCAGCTCGGGCCGGCGCTCGGTGAGCGCGACGTAGGCGTTGATGCCGGCAACGAACGCCTCGGCGATGCGCTTCGCATCCGAGCCGTACGCGAGCCACTCGCGATACATGCTGCCGCGGAAGAGGACGCTGCGCGCCATGCGGTCGGATTCGACGTACGCCGGCCCGAGATCCTTGGCGAGCTCGCCGAGGCCACGCTTGCGCCACAGATCGATTTGCCAGAGACGATCGCGTGCGGCGGCAAAGCCTTGCGCGACGAACGCGTCGTACAAACGGCCGGCATAGATGTGCGGGACGCCCCACTCATCGATCAGGACGGTCGCTGGTTGTTCGAGTCCGGCCACGTGAAGACGGGCCGGCGGGCCTGGGTTGGCGCCGCCCGCGAAGCTGCAGGCGACCGCAGCCACGAGCACAGCAAGCGTGCGATGAAGGATCGATGGCCAGCGGCGACGCATGCGGTCAATGATAGACGCGCGTCGTCGTGAACCCGCCACCGGAACGCGGATCAGCGCCCGGTCATGCGCTCCAGGTGCTCGGGATACCTCGCGCCCTGGACCGTGATGCGTGAAGCCGCGGTCTCGATCTCGCGCAAATCATCGGCAGTCAATTCGATCGACGCCGCTCCGATGTTCTCCTCGAGCCGCGACAGCTTGGTCGTGCCCGGGATGGGGACGATCCACGGCTTCCGGGCGAGGAGCCAGGCGAGCGCGATCTGCGCCGGCGTCGCGTTCTTTCGTTCGCCGATCGCTCGCAGCAGATCCACGACCGCCTGGTTCGCCTTCCGCGCCTCCGGCGTGAAGCGGGGGACGATGTTGCGGAAGTCGGAGCTGTCGAAGGTCGTCTCCTCGGTGATCTTTCCGGTGAGAAAGCCCTTCCCGAGCGGACTGAAGGGGACGAACCCGATGCCGAGCTCCTCGAGCGACGGGAGCACATCGTCTTCGGGCTGCCTCCACCAGAGGGAGTATTCGCTTTGGAGCGCGGTGACGGGTTGAACGGCGTGCGCGCGACGGATTGTCCGCACGCCTGCCTCCGAGAGCCCGAAGTGCTTGACCTTGCCTTCGCGAATGAGATCCTTCACCGCGCCGGCCACGTCTTCGATGGGCACGTTCGGGTCGACGCGGTGTTGATAGAACAGGTCGATCGCCTCGACGCCGAGCCGCCTGAGCGAGGCTTCGGCGACCTCCTTGACGTGCGCCGGCCGGCTGTCCAGGCCGCGCTGTCCGTTGGCTTCGAACGTGAATCCGAACTTGGTGGCGATCGCCACGCGATTGCGGAACGGCGCGAGCGCCTTGCCGACGAGTGCCTCGTTGGTGAACGGACCGTAGGCTTCCGCGGTGTCGAAGAGCGTGACGCCGCGCTCGACCGCGGACCGAAGCAGCGAAATCATTTCCTGCTCGTCCCCGGCCGGACCGTAACCGAAGCTCATTCCCATACACCCGAGGCCGACGGCCGATACTTCCAGGTTGCCGGAGCCAAGTCTGCGCTTCTGCATCGATCTCTCCCGGCTCTCATCGAGACGCTTCGTCTGCAGGGTGACGCGATGTGAAGGGTTCGGATGTTTTGAACCGGGCTCATGAACGAGGACGGCCGAAAAACAGAACGTATCCGTCGGCGTCCTTGAGTTCGAATCCACGCAAACCATCATCGTCGTCCTTGAGCGGTTGAGAAAACTCGACATGGCGCGACGAGAACTCTGCTGCCAACGCGTCCGGATCGGGGACGTGGAGGTAAGCGTCCCAGCGGGCCCAGCCTTTGCCGACGTCTCGCTTGTAGTTCGGCAAAGGATCTACACCAACGAACCCGAGACGGTCGCGATAAAACGACAGCGCGGCGGGGACATTCCTGACGATGAAGAACGGCGCAATGCCGGTAATTTCTGGTTTAGTCATGTGAGTCTCCGCCGCCGGCCTTCCGCGAACCTTTCACAGGCCTGTCTCAGCGCCAATCGCCAGCGGCAATGAAGGCCGCCCAGTAGAACGGGTGCGTGCTCAATCCGGCCCGGCGTCGCCGCCTGAGTTGCTCGAGGCTCGATCCGCGCACGGCTTCCATCGTGCCGGCCCCGCGCTGGAATCGACGCTGGTAGACGCTCGTCATCCATCGCAGCGCGTCCTCGTCGTCGACCGGCCAGAGGCTCATGATCACGGTTCGCGCGCCGGCGACCTGAAATGCTCGCCGCAACCCGAACACGCCCTCGCCGGCGCGAACCTCGCCGACGCCGGTGTCACACGCCGACAGGACCGCCCATTCGACGCCACTCAGGGGGAGCGACGCAATCTCTTCGGCGGTGAGAATGCCATCTTCGTCGTCGATGCCGGCCGCCTGTCGGCGGTTGGCGCCGGTGAGCGCGAAGCCGGCGAGGAGCAGCGGGTTCGTGCCAATGGACCGGGCGGCCGTAAAGTCGTGCGCCCGTGCGTCGGCGCTCCGATCCAGAGCCGAGGCACAGCGGCCGCCGAGGAAGAACCCATGGGTCGCGAGATGCAGCACCCGAGCGCCGACGGCACCACGCTTGACCTCCGCTTCGGTGGCGTCGCGGCCGCTCAGACGTGACACATCCGACGCCCCAGCCGCACCTCGAGCCTGCCGCCAGATGGCGGAGATGGTCGCCGCTTCGCGCGCCGAGGCAGGCAGCGGATCGAAGCGCATCGATTGAAAATCGCCGCAGTCCGATGTCGAGCCACGAAACGTACTGCGGTCAGCCGGAGCGGTGCGCTCGTTCGATGACCGCGCGGCCGCGTTCGTGGCTCGCCCCGGGGCGCTGGGAGCGCGGTCGAACACCGGGCCATCGACAATGAGCAGCCCTCGTCCCGTGGCAGGCTCTGCATCCATCACGAGATCGCGCTCCGCCGACAGATAGTGGAACGGGGGAGCCTGCTCGATGAGGTAGCCCGCACCCGATGCGGGCAGCGCGTCCCAGCTGACGAGATGGAGCGGGCCGTCGGGAACGATGAAGATGCGTGTCGTATCGGTGACGTGAGAGGCCAGCGGATCCCAGATGCGTGCGCGCAGCCGCGCTCCGGATCGCCGAACGGCCGCTTCGGCTCGGACCGTCGATCGCCCGCCCGCGAACGCCACGGCCTTGAGCTGCTTGCGCCACTGCGCGATCTCATCGTCAATCGCCGCGGCAGGCCCGAGCGGGACGACGGCCGGTGCGCCGGCATCTCCGGCACGAACGACAAAGGCCAGATATGCCCCGATCGACCGCGAACGCCGGTCGCGCGGGGCCGGTGCGCGCATGGCGAACTCCTGATATCGCACGAACGCGACCAGCGCACTGCGGTCGGGGAGGGCCGCCTGGACCGCGTCGAGGCCGATTCGCTGCTGCCGCTGCTCGCGCTGAGCCCCCACGCTGCGCTCGGCGACTGCGCGCTCCGCGGCGTCGCGCGCATCCCGCGCCCGTGCGACCTCGAACCGATATTCCTCTTGCGACGCGCCAGGACCGCGCACGACGAGCTTGGCCAATTGCTCGCGCGCCGCCACGAGATCGTCGATCAGCCCCGCCACCTCGGGTTCCTCGCTGGCACCGACGCGCCGGTGGCGAAGGGCCATTTCGTCCAGCACCACGGCACGCGAGCGGACGACCGCATCCCACACCGGCGCGCCCTTCCCTCGAACGCCGTTCTCGCCGCGTGCCATGAGGGTCAGTGCGACGTCCAGACCGACGGGCCGCGCGGCGGCGTACATCAACGCCTCGCGCTCAGGAAGCGTACGTCCGATCGTCCGCAGGTGATCGCGGCCGACCCGCTCGGTCTCGAGCGCCATCTGGAGCGCGTCGCCGGCCTCCCCCGTGGCGGCGAGCAGTTCCGCCAGGTGCTGGCGCACCGCACCGGCGTGCGGATGATCGGGACCGTACGTTTGTTCGAGGATGGTCAACACCCGCTCGAACACCGGCCGCGCGGCGCGGTAGTCGCCCCGTTCGACGAGGAACTCGCCCAGCCGGTCCAGCGTCTCGGCAACATCGGGATGGTTGGGACCGAGCGCCTTTTCACGAATGGCCAGCGCGCGTTCGTAAAGCGGACCAGCGGCTTCCCACTGCCTGGTATGACTCGAGACGTTGGCGAGGCTGGTCAGCGTCACGGCAACGCTCGGGTGTTGCGGTCCCAGCGCGGCTTCCTTGATCGTCAGCGCGCGCTCGAACAGGGAACGGGCCGCCGCGTAGATGCCCGGCGTCGGCACGCCGCCGACGAGCGGATTGAGGCTCGCCGTCAGAACGGCACGCCGCAGCGGGTCGAGCTCGTGCCAGCGCCGGGCGCGCTCGGCGAGCAATCGAGCGCCGGCCGTCTCGCCGAGATCGAGGAGGACCGATGCGAGGTTGTGATAGACGAATGCGACCGTCGGATGGTTCGCCCCGAGCATCCGTTCGTAGATGCCCAGGACGCGCTCGAGCAGCCACCAGGCGGCGCCGTGATCGCCCAGATCTCTCATGTCGACGGCCAGGTTGTTGAGGACTGCCGCGACGTCGGGGTGATCGACACCCAGCGCCTTCTCGCGAATGTCGAGCGCGCGCTGATGCAGAGCCCGGGCCTCGGCATAGCTGCCCATGTTGCTCTGCACGTTGCCGAGACTGTTCAGCGAGATGGCGACATCCGGGTGCGCCGGTCCGAGCGCGGCCTCGCGAATCGCGAGTGCCTGCCGGTGACGACGCTCCGCCGCGGGGTTGTCTCCCTGCCGTTCCTCGATGATGCCGATGCCGGTGAGGTTCTCCGCAATCGCAGGGTCCCGTGCCGAGAGCGCCTGCTCGCGAATTGCGAGGGCGCGCTGATGCAGAGCCAGTGCGGTGGACAGATCGCCCGTATCGGTCGCGACCAGGGCCGACATCGTCAGCGTCCGCGCGACGTCCGGGTGACCGGGCCCGAGTGCCTGCTCCTGAATGGCGAGCGCGCGTTCGAATCGGGATCGCGCGCCCGGGTAGTCACCCTGCAATCGAAGCACGATGCCCAGCGTCGTCAGGCTCGACGCCACGGCGGGGTGCATGGCGCCGAGCCTGGCTTCGTTGATCGCGAGCGCCCGCTCGGCGAGCAGCTTCGTCTCGGGCGCTCGAACGCGTCCTCCACGCCACAGCGCCTCGACGAGCGCGTCCAGCACCTGCGCGGTCGCTACCGAGTCCGGGCCGCTCTTTGCTTCGGTCTCGGCGAGCAGCCGTCGGGCTGCAGCCTCTGCCTCCTGGTAGCGGACCTCGCGTATGAGCTGCCGTAGCGGCTCGACGGCGTCGGGAGGCTGCGCATGTGGTGACGCCCCCTTGAGGTCGAGCGCTTCAGCCCTGGTACTACACGCGGGCCCGCCGGCACATGCGACAGCGACGACGATGCAGCACCAATCGGGCTGCTGGGGACGCTAGGAGGCGCGGGGGCAACGGTGGAATCTCGAGAAGGGTGTCGAAGGATTCAGCTTCAGGGTTGGCGTGTTTGCCATCGGTCGAGAGCCGCGAGCAGCTGCCGCGACTCGTGCTCGAGCGGGCCTTGCAGCCGAATCGTGCGCTCGACCTCCTGACGCGCGCGAGCTGGATCGTTATTCTGCAGGAAGGCCTTCGCCAGATAGAAGTGCGCCTCTTCCAGGTACGGCGAGTCGCCGACCGCGATCGTCTGCCGAAGTGCGCGGATGCCTTCTTCCAGTTTGCCGGTGAGCACGTAGCAGACACCGAGGAAGAACGTCGCGTGGGCCGATTCCGGATCGAGGCGCGCGGCGGCGCGGAGGTCCGCGACCGCCGCGCGATAGTCACGGTCCGCGTAGTGCTGCATCCCGCTCAGAAAGCGCGTGGTCGCCTCGTCCTGGATACCGCGAAGCGATGCCGCTGCGAAAGTTGGAGGCTGGAATCGTCCGAGCTCCGCGAGCGACACCGTGACCGGCGGAGGCGCCGGGTCGCCGGTCGATGTGGCCGGCTCCCGGGAAGACGCAGCGTTGCCAGCGCCGGACCTGGAGCCAGGGCCTCCGGGAACGGCGCGGGGCCAGACACTCACACTGACGGCGATGACGAGCGCCGCGAGCGTCGGCGCGAGCGCCCACGTCCAGTTCCAGATCCATCCGCGATTCGCGCGCGCCGGCGCCCTCCGGCGCTCGGCGGCGGTTGCCGCGAGCTCGCGCTGCAGCGCCCGCACCGTCTGCACACGGTCGAAACACTCGTCGCACTCGAACAAGTGCTTGTCGAAGTCGTCGCGAGCCGCCAGCTCGAGTCGTCCGAGCAGGTACTGCTCCACGATGTCGCTCTGGGTGATCTCTTCGCAGGTCATGTCGCTGGTCTGGCCGTTTCTGTCGCTTTCACGGTCTGCTGGTTCTGTCTCGCGATCCGATCCGCAGCCACCGCTGGACGCGATCCGTGACCTTCTTCAAGGCGCGCGACTTCCGCGCACGCACGACGTCGGCCGACAGCCCGAGCGCCGACGAAATCTCGCCCGGCTTGCAGCCCTCGACGAGCGTCATCGAGAGAATCTGCTGGTCGGTCGAATCCAGCCGCCGCAGGGCGCGCCTCACCAGCCCCATTCGATCCGACAGCCCGAAGTCGTCTTCGACGCCGGCGATCGGAACATCGTCCGAGATCGGCTCCTCCACCGGCTGCCGGCTGCGGCTCCGGAGATAGTTGTTGATGACGTTTCGAGCGATGCCGAACACGAACGCGCCGAGCTTCTCCGCGTTCCGGAGCTGCTCGCCCCGAAGGGCGGACAGCACGGTCATCAACACCTCCTGGACCAGGTCGCGGGCGGCCTCGCGATCGCGCGTCCTGGTCACCGCCAGCAACCGGATTCGCGTGGCGAAACGCAGGACGAGCTCCTCCTCGGCGAGACGGTCGCCCGCGCGGATGCGCGCGACCAACGAGAGCTGCTCGTCCGCGGTGAGCAGCCCGGAGCGCACCGGGATCTCGGAAGGCACGGTGCGAAGTAATCTACCGTGCTTCTCCTCCTCGACGGGATCGAAAAACCCGCGGTCCGGCGCGACGACGAACGCCCCGGCGCTCATGGGTCGTTGCGGGGCGCCGGCCGACGTCGCGGCCGCAGCGTGAGGCCGGCCCCCGGGCCGGCCTCACGACGATGCACACCAACGGCGACGCTCATTGCCCGCCCGTGAGCGTCAACGTGAAGGCGCGGACGGCGCCGACATCCTGCGCGGCCGCGTCGCTGACCCGCAACACCCACGTCCCGTTCGGATTCTGACCACGGAAGGCTGCGAGCGCGCCGGCCGGTCGGAACGTCGCGCGATACGGCGCTCCGGCAGCCGTGACGTTCTGGATCGACTGCGCTCCGCCTTCGTCATCGAGCAACGTCTGGCAGATGTTGTCGCCGGCGTTGTTCGCGCCGCCGGCCCGGTTCATCAGCGTCACGGTCGTGTTCTGCGGAGAAGTCAGGGTAATGACCACATCGCCGACCCACGTGTGCGTGAGACCGACCGTCGTCGCGCCCGGCGCAGCCGTGCAGCCGTTGCCGTCGAAGCGGAAGTTGACGTCGCCGATCGTCCCCGGGAAATTGGCCACGTTGATGGGAATCTGCACGCCCGCGGGTGCGTTGTCCGGGATGGCGACCGCCGGCCCGGCGAACGCGTAGTTCCGGACCGCGTTGGCCGGCGCGTCGGCAATCTTCACGACGAACGTGTCCGCGCAGCGATAGCGCCACGACGAGCAGAGCCCGCCGCCCCAGACCGGCTGGTGCGCGCCTGGTGTGACCGGGAACGACGGAGACCGGGTCACGCCCGTCACGTATGCGTTCGCGCCATCCGCGTCCACGGCGATCCGGGCACCCCAATCTTCGCCCTCGGAGAACGTGTCGGCGCTGAGCTCGCCGCCACCCAGATACGACGAGTAGACGAACGCCGTGCCAGTGGCATTCAGCTTCGTGACGAAGCCGTCGAGGTCGCCGCCCCGATTCTGCTGGAAGGGCCTCACCACCGGGAATTGCGTCGACCAGGTGCTGCCGGTGATGTACGCGTTCCCGGCAGGGTCGACGGCGATGCCGTTCGCGCCGTCGCTGAGATTCGCACCGAGGTATGTGGAATACACGAGTGCCGAGCCCGCGGCATTGAGCTTCGTCACGAACCCGTCCGTGCAGATCTGCCACATGCCCGTGCAGACCGATTGAGTGGCCATCTGCCGCTGCACGACTCCGGGCGTCGTCGGAAAGTCGTCGGACTCGGCGCTCCCGGTGACGAAGACGTTGCGGGCGGCGTCGATGGCGATGCCCGTCGCGCCGTCGTTGAAGCGTCCTCCGAGGTATGTAGAGAAGACCAGCGCCGTGCCGTTCGCATTCAACTTCGAGACGAACCCGTTGCTGGTCACGGGACCCAAGCCGTTGTGGACTGGCTGGAATGCGGCGGGGGTCGTGGCGAAGTCGTGGGATTCGGTCCTTCCCGTCACGTACGCGTTCCCGCTGCCATCGACGACGAGATTGTTGAGCGAGTCGTGTCCGCTGCCGCCGAGGAACGTGGCATACAGACGCGCGGTGCCGGCGGCGTTCACCTTGACGACGAAGCCGTCGCCGTACCAGCCGGAGTATTGCGGCTGAACGACTCCGGGGGTGGTCGGGAAGTACGACGAGCTGGTGACGCCTCCGACGTAGGCATTGCCGGCAGCGTCGACCGCGACGGCCTGGGCGACGTCCGAGCCGCTCCACCCATCGCTGAACGCGAACATGTACCGCCCGGCGCCCGCCGTGCTCAGCTTCGCAACGAAGGCTCCAGCCGTCAGGGTCGGATAGGGATAGCAGATGCCGCCGATGTGCCCGGCCACGTAGACATTCCCCGTGACGTCCACCGCGATGCTGCGGCCCTCGTCGTCACAGACGTCGCCGACGTTGGTGACCCAGAGGAGCGCGCCGGCAGGACTGAACTTCGCGACGAAGGCGTCGGCGTCCTGCCTGGCTCGCGCAGAGGGCCTCGTCCCCACGATATACACGTTGCGGCTGCCGTCGACCGCGATGTCCATGCCCACCTCGTCGGACGCGACACCGAAATACGTGGAGTAGGCCAGCACCGGGTCGATGACGAGCGGAAGGCGTCGATCGTACGTGCCCACGTCGAAGCCGACCTGGTGGTTCGCGTCGAGCGCGTACCCACCGGAGATCGTCCGCCTCACGCCGTTCACGTCCTGATAGATGACCGGCTTTGGTTGACGAAGGTCGCCGGCTTCGGTGCGCAGGACGAGCTCGCCTTCGCCAGTCAGCATCGCCTCGGCGCCTGAGAACTCGAACCGGATCCGGTTCGGATCGGCGCCGGCGGCGACGACGAAGTCGTATTCGAGGTTGGGCCCGTCGTTGTGGTAGACGAGGTCCACGCCCGGATACACGTCGTGGTAGCGCACGCGGGCGTAGGTCGGGATGTCGGTGAGCCACGCCTTCCGGTCGTCGCCGCTGACGTAGTTGACGGTGTCGGGCTGTGCGGTTTCACCCGTGACGCGCGGCGCCCGGTTGGCGCCGGCCATCGTCAGCCGCAGGGTGAGCGGACCGCGACCTTTCTCGCGGCCCGACGTGTCGAGCCGGTCGGCCGACGTTCCGATCTGCGTGTTGGTACGAGCACCATCGGAGTCTCGCTGCATCGAGATGACCGCTTCGGTCGGGGTCAGAAAGACGGTGTAGCCACGGGCGCGCGCGAGAAAGGCCACGTTCGGGTCGGCCTGCCCCCGATTGGGCTCGAAACGGAGCGGCACCGCGTAGCCCGAGCTGCCAGCGCCCGGTGTCGAGGCGGCGGTCGCGAGCGATCGCCCGAGGGTTTCCGGTGAACCGGCTTCTTTCGCTTTCTCTTTCGGATTCCGCGACGCGTGCATCTGAACCATCGGACTCACGACGAGGAGTCCGAGCAGGACAAGGGATTTCGATCCGAGTGGGATGTTCATGGAAGACGACCTCTCTCCGCCGGGTATGAATGAACGCTTCCGACTGGAAGCTTCGTTATCGCCAGCACCGTCCGGGACCGCTACCTGGCGGCGGGCCGGCCGGGCAGAGCGCAACCGCGCGCTCTTTCGAACTAGTGGTCCAGCTTGGAGGGAACGTGACGAAAATCTGAGGTAGGAGTCCGCGACGGTTCAGGAGACCGCAGCGGGCCCGACGGCCGGAGGGGGCCGCAGGAGGGGGCGGGCCTTCAGCCCCGCCACCTCACAACGCGGCCCTCAGCTCGAGTATTGGGACAAGTATCCAGGCCGCCCCTTTTACACGATGCAGAAGCTCGGCATCTCCGGAAACCGATGCCTCGCCTACGGCGTCTATCTTGCAATGCAGATGGTGGCAGGTTGCTGAAAAACCCAGGCAAGCTGAAGGAGGAAGTCGGAGGAAGTCTAGATTTTCTTAGGGATTACGGCGTGCCCCCTCTCCTCCTTCCACGTTTCCTATCTCAGGCGGAAGGTTTCATCAGCCTGAGCAGGTGACTTTCATGGGACGCTTCCATGTGGCAACGATGGACCAACCCGATATTCGACGCGTCGTCAGTGCTGAGAATGGCTTGGGGGTGGACCACGTCTGAGCGCGCACTCCGATGGCGTGTGCGCATCGACCTGCGCGACCTGCGCGAGAGCGTCGCCGTCCTCCGGCGCGCACTGTCGCACACCTTCGATTGGCTGCGCACCACCGCCTGCGGCATTTGCGGCCATGAGATGCAGATGGTGATGGAGCCCGACCGTCTGTCTCTTCGATGTCTCCGATGTGCGCATAACACGCCCGGGTGGCAGGTCGGCGCGCGCCATCGCGACTGGGGACGCCCGACTCGGCGTTAGCCGTGCGTGCGCTCCTCGGACCGGCTATGGGTCCGATGGCTCAGGGGGCGGTCCGTCCTCGAAGCGGAACCCTACCCACGGCTCGGTCACGACGTAGCGCGGCCGCGAGGGATCCAACTCGATCTTCTTCCTGAGCGCGGCGACCAGGACGCGCAGTTGTTCCGGACGATCCACCGCGTGCGGGCCCCAAAGCGCCTTCAGAATGGCGCGCTGGGTCAGGACGCGTCCGGGCCGCTGCGCCAGGAAGAGCAATAGCTCGAACTCCTTCGGCGTCAAACGGATCTCCGTCCCGCCGCGTATCACCCGGTTGCGGTCGCGATCGATCACGAGATCCCCACGACTGATCTGGCCCGACGAGGGCGGCGGGCCCTCGCCGCGCCTCAGTACGGCGCGGATGCGGGCGACGAGCTCCTCCGACCCGAACGGCTTCGTCACGTAGTCGTCGGCGCCTGCGTCGAGCGCACGCACTTTGTCCGCTTCGGCGCCGCGTGCCGACAGGATGATGATCGGCGTGGTCGAGTGTTCGCGGACCTGGCGGCAGACTTCGACGCCATCGAGGTCGGGCAGCCCGAGATCGAGGACGATGACGTCCGGCGGGGTGCGGCGAATGGCGTCGAGCGCTTCGCGGCCCGATGCCGCCGTGACCACATCGTAGCCGCGTGCCGCCAGCAGCGGCTGCATCGCCGCGAGGATGTTCGGCTCGTCGTCGACGATCAGGATCCGTGCGGGCACGGGGTCAGTCCTCGCCGACGGCCGGCCTGCTCGCGGCCGGGACGACGATCGAGAAACGGGCGCCACCCTCGACGTTCTCGCCCCACACCCGCCCGCCTTCGGCGGCAAGCAGGCCGCGGGTGATCGCGAGACCCATCCCGGTGCCGGACGACCGGGCTTTCGCGCGCGCGCCCCGGTAGAACCGCTCGAACAGATGATCGAGCTCACCCGGATCGAGCCCGGGGCCCTGGTCGGTGACCGCGAGGTGCAGCCCGTCCGGCTCGACCCAGCCCCGCACCGTGATCGGTCGATTGTCGGGTGCGTATTGCAGCGCGTTCTCGAGCAGATGCGCGAGGGCTGCAGAGGTCAATCGCGGCTCGACGCGCACGACTGTCGACTGGTCGGCATCCACGTCCACGACGCGTCCCTCCAGGGCCGGACGCAGATTGGCCATGGCAGCGTCGATGATATCCGACGGCGTGACCCACCCGTGTTCCAGCTCGATGGCGGCGGCGTCGATCCGCGCCATGTCGAGCAGGTCGCGAAACAGCCGCGTGAGCCGGTCGAGCTCGACCTGGGCCAGCCGCACTTGCGACTGCCGCTGATCGTCGGAAAGCTCCGAGTCCTGGAGGTTGCCGATCGCGACGCGGATCGCGGTGAGCGGCGTGCGCAGATCGTGGCCCAGCGATGCGAGCAGGGTGGAGGCGAGGTCCGCGCGGTGACGCACCAGTTCCGCCTCTTTGCGCTCGGCGAGCAGTTGCGACCGTTCCACGGCGATCGCCGTCAGACCCGCCACGGCATCGAGCACACCGGGATCGAGGACGCCAGGCGGCGCCGCCAGCAGCCCGATTGCGCGCGTGCCGAACCGCAGTGGGACCAGCGATACGGTTCGTCCTTCTGCACCCTGAGCGGTGGCATGACCGCTATAGGAGCGCAGCCGCGCATCGAACTCGAGTGCCGAGCCCGCCCGGGCCAGCGCCAGGCCCAGCTCCCGGTCGTCGATCGCGATGTCCTGGGCGCCGCCTTCGTGCACCCGCCAGCCGGACGGCGTGGGCAGGCAGATGGCGACGCGTTCGAGCTCGAACCGGCGCGCGATGTGCTGCGCCAGCGTATCGAGCGTGCTGGCGCTTTCGGTCGTCAGCAGGACGTCGCGACTGAGATCGAAGAGGCGCGCCAGCTCGTTCCGTCGCACGACCGCTTCGCGCGCACGCGACTGCGCCGCGGCGGAGAGCTGACTCACGGTGACAGCCGCCGCCAGGAACGCCACCAGCGCCACCCAGTTCTGCGGGTCTGCAATCGTGAAGGTGCCGACCGGCTCGAGGAAGAAGAAGTTGAAGGCCAGCATCGCGACGATGGCCGTGGCCACGGCGACCCACAGGCGCGCCAGCGTACTGGTGACGAGGACGAGGACGAGCAGGCCCAGCGCCACCGTCGTCGGATTGGCGACGTGAACGGCGCGCAGCAGCGCGACGAATCCGGCGAGGCTGGCAACACTCGCCCCGAGGTGCAGCCAGTCTCGCCAAGAGGGCATCGCCTGCAACCGACCGGGCGGCGCTACGCGAGGCTCAGCGCCACCAGCAGCACGTCCAGTATCTTAATGCCGACGAAGGGCAGGATCACGCCGCCCACGCCGTAGATCAGCAGATTTCGTCGCAGGATGGCTGCCGCGCCGAGTGGCTTGTAGGCGATGCCCTTCAGCGCGAGCGGAATCAACGCGATGATGATCACGGCGTTGAAAATCACCGCGGACAGAATCGCCGACTGCGGCGTGGCCAGGTGCATGATGTTCAGGGTGCCGAGCTGCGGGAACGCCAGGATGAACATTGCCGGGATGATGGCGAAGTACTTCGCCACGTCGTTGGCGATCGAGAACGTCGTCAGCGCGCCGCGTGTCATCAGCAGCTGCTTGCCGATTTCGACGATCTCGATGAGCTTCGTCGGGTTCGAGTCGAGATCGACCATGTTGCCGGCTTCCTTGGCCGCCATCGTCCCCGTGTTCATCGCGACGCCCACGTCGGCCTGAGCCAGCGCCGGCGCGTCGTTGGTGCCGTCGCCCGTCATCGCGACCATCCGCCCCGAGCCCTGCTCGCGGCGGATCAAGGCCAGCTTGTCCTCGGGCGTGGCCTGCGCCATGAAGTCGTCGACGCCGGCCTCGGCCGCGATGGCGGCCGCCGTCAGGGGATTGTCGCCCGTGATCATCACGGTCTTGATCCCCATCGCCCGCATGTGGGCGAAGCGGTCGCGCATCCCGCCCTTCACGATGTCCTTGAGGTAGATGACCCCGAGCGCACGTCCGTTCTCGGCGACGACGAGCGGTGTGCCCCCCGAGCGCGAGATGCGTTCGACACTCGCGCGTAACTCCGCGGGAATCGTGGAGCCGCGCTCCGTCACGTAACGCTCGATGGCGTCGGTCGCCCCCTTCCGGATCTCGCGGCCGTCGAGCGTGATGCCCGACATGCGTGTGTGTGCGGAGAACGCCAGCAGCTCGGCCTTGTGCTCCGCGAGGTCGCGCGCACGAATGCCGAACTGCTTGGCCAGCACGACGATCGATCGCCCCTCGGGGGTCTCGTCGGCGAGCGACGACAGCTGCGCGGCGTCGGCGAGCACCTGCTGGGATACGCCCGACACCGGGAGGAACTCGGACGCCTGCCGGTTGCCGAGCGTGATGGTCCCCGTCTTGTCGAGGAGCAGCGTGTCGACGTCACCGGCCGCTTCGACGGCGCGGCCCGACATCGCCAGCACGTTGTGCTGGACGAGCCGGTCCATCCCCGCGATCCCGATCGCCGAAATCAGGGCACCGATCGTGGTCGGAATGAGACAGACGAGCAGCGCAATCAGCACGGGGATCGGGACCGTCGTGCCTGCGTAGTACGCGAACGGCTGGAGTGTCACGACGACGAGCAGAAAGATGAGCGTGAGGACGGCGAGCAGGATGTTCAGCGCGATCTCGTTCGGCGTCTTCTGGCGCGTGGCGCCCTCGACCAGCGCAATCATGCGATCCAGAAAGGTCTCGCCCGGGTTCGAGGTGACGTGGACCATGATCCAGTCCGACAACACGCGCGTGCCCGCAGTGACGGCGGAGCGGTCGCCGCCCGCCTCACGGATCACCGGGGCCGACTCGCCGGTGATCGCCGACTCGTCCACGCTGGCCACCCCCTCGATGATTTCGCCGTCGCCTGGGATGAACTGGCCGGCCTCGACGCGCACGATGTCTCCGGCGCGCAGCGCCGTCGCCGGCACGGTCTCGCGGCGACCCTCGCGAATCCGCACGGCGGTCGTCT
This sequence comes from Vicinamibacterales bacterium, assembly GCA_963840865.1. Lineage (GTDB taxonomy): Bacteria > Acidobacteriota > Vicinamibacteria > Vicinamibacterales > Vicinamibacteraceae > CAWJAP01. The sequence continues at coordinate 497,288 of CAWJAP010000028.1, read as the reverse complement.
CAGCCTTGGTCTTGCGGAGCGAGGCCGCCTGCGCCTTGCCGCGGCCTTCGGCCATGGCTTCGGCGAAGTTCGCGAAGAGCACGGTGAACCACAGCCAGAATGCAACCTGGCCGGTGAAAAGCGGCTGGGCTGTTCCCGACATCAGCTCCTGCAGCCAGACGATGGTCGTCAGCACGCTGCCGACCTCGACGATGAACATGACGGGGTTCTTGATTTGAACCCGTGGGTCCAGCTTGACGAACGAGTCCCGGATCGCCTGACGGACGATCGCCGGGTCCCAGATCGAGATGCGTTGTGCGCGTTCAGCCATGGCGCTAATCCCTCAGTCCCCACCCTTACTTGATTCGTCCGAGCGATTCGTCGAGCGCCAGGTTCAGCTCGAGCACGTTGACGCGAGCCCGGCCGAGAAAGCCGAAGGTCGGAGGCTCAGTGTGCGCGCGAACGAGATCGCGCACGCGATCGATCGCAACTCCACGCGCCGCGGCCACGCGCGCGGCCTGCAACTCCGCCCCCGCGGGCGGAATGTGCGGGTCCATGCCTCCGCCGCTCGCGGTGACCATCTCGGAAGGCACCTGCCCGGTCGGCACCTTCTCTTCCGCCGTGATCGCGTCGAGCCGCTCCTTGACAGCCTTCAGGTGATCGGGATTCGAGGGGCCGTAGTTCGTGCCGCCCGTCGACGCGGCGTTGTAGTCGACCCCGGACGGCCGCGGATGGAAGTACTCGGGCCGCGTGAACTTCTGCGCGATCAGGCGCGATCCGACCACCGTGCCGTCGGCGCGGCGAATCAGGCTGCCTTCCGCCTGCGACGGGAACACCACCCGCCCGATGCCCCACACGACGACGTTGTAGGCCCCGCCGAGGAGCACCATCGTGACGATTGTGAACAGGATCCCTTGCCGAAGTTCCTTGACCATGGCGACCAGCCCTCAGCGGAGCGCGAGATGCTCGGCGATCGGTCCCAGCACCGCCACCGGCATGAACATCAGCAGACCGAGAATGACGATGACGGCCCACAACGTGACGCCGAAAGTCGCGCTGTCCGCACGCAGCGAGCCCGCGGTTTCCGGCGCGGACGGTTTGGCGGCCAGGCTGGCCGCGAGCGCCAGTGGCGCGATGATCGGAATGTAGCGGGAGAGCAGCATGGCCAGCCCGGTCGAGATGTTCCAGAAGGGCGTGTTGTCGCCCAGGCCCTCGAAGCCCGACCCGTTGTTGGCCGTCGCCGACGTGAACTCGTAGAGCATCTCCGAGAAGCCGTGGGGGCCGGGGTTCTTCAGCCACGCGAGCGCCGTGCCCGGATCGGCGGTAGTCGCCCACAGGTAGCAGGCGACGGCGGTGCCGAGGAGGATCGCCAGCGGATGCCAGAGGAGTGCGAGGCTCGCCAGCTTCATCTCCTTCGCCTCGACCTTCTTCCCCAGGAACTCGGGCGTGCGGCCGATCATCATGCCGGCGACGAAGACGGCCACGATGACGAAGATGAGCATGTTGATGAAGCCCACGCCGACGCCGCCGAAGATGTTGTTCAGCCACATCCCGATGAGCGGCATCAATCCGCCGAGCGGCGTCATCGAATCGTGCATGGAGTTGACGGAGCCGTTCGACGTGACCGTTGTCGTCACGGCCCAGAGCGCGGACAGCCCGGCGCCGAAGCGGACCTCCTTGCCCTCCATGGAGCCGGTCGACTGGTCGACGCCCATGGCGGCAATCGCCGGGTTGCCGCCCGCTTCCTGCGCTACACCGAAGACGACCATGGGCAGGTAGATGGCGAGCATCGTCGAGAAGATGACAATCGCCAGCTTCCGTCGGGCGGTCAGGACGCCCAGCATGACCACCATCGACATCGGGATGACCGTAATCGACCAGGTCTCGATGAAGTTCGAAAGCGGGGTTGGATTCTCGAACGGATGCGTCGAGTTCGGCCCGAAGTAGCCGCCGCCGTTGGTCCCCAGCTGCTTGATCGAGACCACACCGGCGGTGACACCCCGGGCGATGGTCTGCTCCTGGCCTTCGACCGTGGTCGCCTTGACGGCGCCCTCGAACGTCATCGGCGTGCCTTGCCACATGACCAGGACGGAAACGAGCAGCGCCAGCGGCAGAAAGACGCGGATGGTCGCCCGCGTGAGATCGACGTAGAAGTTGCCGAGCTGGGTCAGCCGGTTGCCAGCCAACCCCCTGATGATCGCGACCGCCGCCGCCACGCCCGTCGCCGCCGTCACGAACTGCAGGAACGAGATCGTGAACATCTGCGAGAAGTAGGACAGCCCCGTCTCGCCGCTGTAGTGCTGCAGGTTGGTGTTCGTCGTGAAGCTCGAGATCGTGTTGAACGCGAGCGTCGGCTCCATGTTGCCGATCCCGTCCGGGTTGAGCGGCAGATATTGCTGGAGCGTGACGATGGCCCAGGTGCCCAGCCACATGAAGACGTTCGAGACGAGCAGCGAGCGTCCGTACGCCTTCCAGTCCTGCTGCTCGTTCGGATCGACGCCCGTGAGCCGCAGCACGAGCCGCTCGATCGGGACGAGCACGGGATCGAGGAGCGTGCGTTTCCCGGTGAACACCTTCGCCATGTAGAGCCCGAGCAGTCCGCTCGTGGCGATGGTGAACAGGATCGTGAAGCCGACGGCAATGTATTCCGTGCCCATGAAAGCCTCAGAACTTCTCGGGTCGCAGCATGGCGTACACGAGGTACACGAACGCGGCGACGCTCAGCAGCAACGACAGCATCGTCATGCGGCACCTAGACCCGGTCGCAGAAGTCGATGAAGAAGTACATGGCGACGAAGGCCGCCAGACCCAGGATGACCATTCCGGTAGCGAGCAGCATGACCGGCTCTCCTCACTTGCCCAGCGGAATGTCGATGTCGAGCTGCGCGCTGAACATCGTGCCCCGGCCGCCCGGCTGCAGATCCTTGTCCAGGAAGAAGACGGGGCCGAGGAGCAGCGACACGTTGTCGGCGAAGTACACGTTCGCGCCGAAGCCCCAGGCGCCGAGCACGTTCTTGCCGGTCTGCACGTCGGCCGCGAAGTTGATCTTCTTCAGGCCCTTCAGGCCGATCTCGATATCGCGCGAGAGAAAGCCAATCAGGGCGCCGGTCTTGACCGTCTCGCCGTCGCTGTTCACGAAGAGCACGTCGCTGAAGCCGTGATAGACGCCCGCCGCGAGATACCCACCCACCTTCGGGACGGCTTTCTGGAACATGACGTGCAGGACGTTGTAGTCCGACACGCCATCGTTCGTCCCCATGTTGTACATGCCCACGCTGATCGCCGGAGACCCGCCGAACAGCGACGACTCGGGCGTGCACGCCTTGAAGTTCAGATAGAACGGATCCTGCGACGGCAGCAGCAGATCGAACCCGACCTCCGCCTGAAACTTGCTGAAGGGCAGCACGCCAATCGTGAGTCCCGTGTCGATCGGGTAGTTCGGTGCTCCTTGGCTCCCAGCTGACGGCCCCTTACCGAGAGTACCGTGTCGTAGGTGACGTGCGGTACCTTGTAGCCCTGGCACGACGCCGTCGCAGGCGACCAGAACGTCGTGGTGGGCGTCGCGGCAGCCAGGGATGGCGCCAGCGACCAGACCGGTGACAACGAGTCCAAAGAGGTTGCGCATATGTGGGGTCTCTGCGCCTCTCCCCACCAGCCTAGGTGCGACGCGCGTTAAGAGCGCCCTAAAAAGCCGTTAAAAGTTCGTAAGGAGGCGAGAGTCGTCGCAATCGACACCGTAGGATCGAATCCATGGCGGAGCGTCCGACCGCCGATCAGCTTGCTGGCCAAGCTCAAAGAGGAGGGACGGCCGCGGCTGCGCATCTACATCGGCGCCGCGCCCGGCGTCGGCAAGACCTACGCGATGCTCGAAGAGGCGCACGCCCTGCGCGCCAACGGCGTCGACGTCGTGATCGGGTTCGTCGAGACCCACGGACGCACGGACACCGAGCGCTGCTCAAGGACCTCGAGATCGTGCCGCGGCGCAAGGTGTCGTACAAGGGCGTCGTGCTCGAGGAGATGGACGTCGATGCGATCCTCGCGCGGAAGCCGCAAATCTGCATGATCGACGAGCTGGCGCATACGAACGTGCCGGGCAGCCGCCACGAGAAGCGGTATCAGGACGTGCTGTTCTGCTCGATCACGGGCATCAGCGTGATCACCGCCGTCAACATCCAGCATCTCGAGACGCTGAACGACGCCGTCGCACGCGTGACCGGCGTCCGCGTGCGCGAGACGGTGCCCGACACGTTCCTCGATCGCGCCGACGAGGTGATCAACGTCGACACGACGGTGGAGGAGCTGCGCACGCGGCTGCGGCGCGGCAAGATCTACAAGCCCGAAAAAATCGAGCAGGCGCTCGCGCACTTCTTCCGCGCCGGAATCTCTCGACGCTGCGGGAGCTGGCGCTCCGCGCGGTGGCCGACGAAGTCGGCGAGAAGGCCGCGTCGGCTCGCCAGCGTGAAGGACTGGAGCCCGCGCTCATCCCCGAGCGCGTGATGGTCTGCATGAGCTCCGCGGAGGCGGCCGCGGGTGATCCGCGCTGGCGCGCGCATCGCGGCACGCCTCGGCGCGGGTGGTATGCCGTCTATGTCGAGACGCCGCGGGAAGTGCCGGGCCGCATCAACGACAAGAACCGCGAGGTGCTGGCGCGGAACATCAGCTGGCGGAATCGCTGGGCGCGACGGTCGTGCGGGTAAGGCCGACCGCGCCGGCCGACGGCCTGATCGAGTTCGCCAAGCGCGAGGGCATCTCGCACGTGATCTTCGGCCAGAGCGCGCGGTCCCGCGCTGGGAGATCCTCGTTCAAGGGCTCGACGCTGAACCGCTTTCTCGAGGAGGTCCGCGATGCGACGGTGCAGGTGGTGCTCCTTCGCGACGAGTGGAGGCGCGGAGTGCACGGCATCCTGAGCGGAACGTCATGCCGCGTCGAAACACTCGATGTGAGCGTCAGGTCCGCGCTGGTTGCGAGTTTTCTCGTGTTCGTCGTGGCCCTGTCGTCCTGGGCGGCTGGAGCGCCTGGCGGCTGCACGACGCTCGGCGGCGCCTCGCGGCGCATCATCGCCGACAACTACGACTCGGTCGTCGCCGCCCAGCACATGAAGGAGAGCCTGGAACGGCAGGATTCGGCGGCCCTGTTCATCCTGCTCGGTGAAGCGCAGCGCGGCCGGGCGCAGCTCGGCGAGCACCGGCAGCGATTCGATCGGCAGCCTCGAACGGGCCGCGCGCAATATCACCGAGCCGGGCGAGCGCGACGTCATCGACAGCATCCGCGCGATCCGCGTACGCCAGGTACTACGCCCGCTTCGACGCGCTGATCGTGCCCGATCGGGTGGCGCCGATCTCGCGAGTACTTCGCGCAGCTCGAGCCGCTGTTCAACCAGCTGCGGGCCGCGTGGACGACCTGCTGCAGCTCAACCAGGAAGCGATGCGCGCCAAGTCGCGTGCCGCCGGAGCAGGTCGCGCGCCGATGGTTCACGACGACGCTGATTCTCGCCGCGACGCTCGTCATCGCGAGCCTGCTCGTCGCGACCGGCCCTGGCGCGGCGTGTCGTGCGTCCGCTCGGCGCGCTGACGCGCCGCGACCGATCGGATGAGCGAGGGGATCTCGACGTCTCCGCCCCGGTTTCGGCCACGGCTCGGAGCTCGCACGATCTCGCGACGTCGTTCAACCGCATGGCCGACCACCTGCGGGAGCTGCGACGCTCCGACCTGGGACGTCTGCGCGTGGCGCAGCAGCTCGCCGAGTCGGCCATCGACTCACTCTACGACCCGGTGGTCGTCACCGACGCGGACGGGAAGGTCACGCGCTTGAACCGCGCCGCCGAGGAGATTTTCGGCCCAGAAGATGCCGGCGTGGGGCAGCCCATCTCGAGCCTGGCGGCCGGCGAGCGCCATTGGGACGGCGGTCTGGCAGGCCATCGAGTCGGGCCGCCCGACCGCCTCCGATACCGCGGCGACCCTCGCACGGCTCACCGTCACGGGCAGCGCCCGCGACTATCGTGTCCGCACGATGCCCATGCGCGACGATGGAGGAACCTTGCTCGGATCCGTGACGCTTCTCGAGGACGTCACGCATCTGCGCGAGATCGATCGCGTCAAGTCCGAGTTCATCGCCGTCGCGTCGCACGAGCTGCGCACGCCGCTCACCAGCGCGCTGATGGGCATCCAGCTCCTGCTCGAGGCCAGGACCGGCGACCTCAGCGGACGCCAGCGCGAGTTGCTCGAGATGTGCCGCGAGGACGGAGAGCGCCTCGATCGCCTCATGCAGGAACTGCTCGACGTCAGCCGCCTCGAAGCCGGGCGCCTGCCGGCCGTCGTGTCGCCCGTCGAGGTTGGCGAGGTCGATTCACAGCGCCGCCGGTACCATACGACCGCAGGTGGACGCGAAGGGTGTCTCCCTCGTCGAGACGATCGCCCCCTCGACACCGGCCGTGCTCGCCGACCGGAGCCGAATCGAACGCGTGCTCACCAATCTCCTGAACAATGCCATTCGCGCGACCGGGCCGGGGGGCACCATCACGGTCCGCGCCGTCCCTGCGCCCGGCAACGTGGTCGTCTCGGTTCGCGATACGGGCCACGGCATTCCAGCCGAGTACCTGCCGCGCCTGTTCGAGAAGTTCAGTCACGTGCCTGGCGGTTCCCCCGGCGGCGCAGGCCTCGGGCTCTCGATCGCCAGGCACATCGTCGAGTCCCACGGAGGCCGGATCTGGGTCGCAGTCCGAGCCGTCGCGAGGTCACTGAATTCAGCTTCACGTTGCCGATCGCGCCGAGCACGTCGAACGCGTCGGCAGGGAAGGTCCCGTCATGAAAGCTCGCCTGCTCATCGTCGATGACGAACCTCACATTCGCAAGGTGATGCGATTGACGCTCGAGAGCAGCGACTACGAGGTCACCGAAGCCGCGACCGGCGAGGAAGCCCTCGACCTGATGACCGCGAATGCGAAGTGGGACCTCGTGCTGCTCGACGAGCGGCTTCCGGGCATCGACGGTCTGGAGACGCTCAGGCAGCTACGGGAGCACGACCCCGATGCCGTCGTGATCATGGTCACCGCCTATGCGTCGATCGAGCTGGCCGTCGACGCGATGAAGCTGGGCGCCACCGATTTCATCCGCAAGCCCATGTCGCCGGACACGCTCCGGGGCGCCGTCGACGCCGCGCTGGCGAAAGTGCGCGGCGAGTGGCCCGTCGCGCCGGCGGCGACGACACCGGCGGCCAGCGAGCGTCCGTTCGAAGTCTGGGTCACGAACGGCTTGCGCCTGGTTCATCGCGCCGACGGTGCCTCGGCGACCGAACAGCGGTTTGCGGTCATTCGTCGCGAGCCCGCGTTCGAGCGGGAGGTGACGATTCAATTCACGCCGGACGTGGCGGCCGCGGCGTCCGAAGAGGCGGGGCAATCGCTCGACGACGATCGGCCCTTCTGGCGGCGTCAGGCCGGCTTCGCGCTGACCCACTATGTCTGGAGCCATGCCGATGTGCCGGCGGAGGGCCGCCTGGTCGTTCGAGAGGTGACCAGGGACGTGCTGAAGGGCGCGCGCGAGCGACGGCACGGCTGACCACACGGCAGTCGTCGTGGCTCGGGTGGTGCCCGCGAGCTTCGACACGCGAACACGGAGCGAACACGGGTGGACTTGACGCCGCATCGACTCAGGCGTAGCGTGGATGGTAACGCCTAAGACGCCGGCAACCGGCATCGCGGGGGACCCAAATCCTGGGGCGAATCCGATCGACGGCCCGAACGGGCAGCGCGGTCGGACGGGGACTTCCAACCCCGAGCCCGTCAGCTAACCCCGTCGGCGTAATTGGAGGCTTGCCGTGTCGACCGTTCCTCTCGTGTCGGAGCTTGGTCATCGTGTGTACGCCTGGCGTCGTGCCGGCCTGGCCTGGCTGCTGCTGGGCCTCGTCGCGGTGGTGTGGCTCGCCGGGTCGCGCAATCCCTTCACGCCCGCGGGGTACGTGGGATATCTCACGCGAGGCGCCGTGTTCGGCAAGTCGCACTTCTACGGAGTCCAGCGCGGTCCGACATCCACAGGACGCGGCTGGTTACTGGATGTGACGAACATCAGCGTCACCCCGTACACGTACTCGGACGACTTCACGGGCGACGAGGCCGTTCTCAGCCGCGACAACCTGAAGATCGCCTTCCGCATCCACACCGTGTGGCGCGTCGACGAGTCGAAGGTGCCGCTCTTCATGGAGCGCTACAGCACGACCGCCACCAGCCGCGGCACCGAGCGCGAGCCCGATGCCATCGTCAAGGTGGCGTACGGCCATTTCGTGCGAGAGCCGCTGCGGACCTACGCACGCGACGAGGTCCAGCGCCGCGACGGGCTGGCGGTGAAGAACGACCTGCTGCCGATCGGCGAATCCATCCTGGCCCGTATCCGCGCTTACGCCGCCGACAGTCCGTTCGTCATCAAGAGCGTGGTCGTCGGCAACGTCCAGTACCCGCCCGAAGTTGCCGATGCGGTGTCACGCAAGCTGGCGGCGACCCAGGACCTGGAGCGCAAGGACACCGAGATTGCGATCGAGCGGAAGGAACGCACGAAGCGGGAAGTGCAGGCGCAGGGCATTGCCAATGCGATGGAGATCATCCGCGGGCAGCTGAATGCGCTGTACATCCAGCACGAAGCCATTGAAGCGCAGAAAGCGATGGTGAACTCGCCCAATCACACGGTCGTCTACATTCCGGCCGGCCCGATGGGCGTGCCCCTCACGGGCACGTTCCCGGCGACCACGGGGACCGCGCGCCAGTGACGTGTTCCGTTTGGGACCTCACTCGTCGACGGCGAGCATCACCTCGGTGGATTTGATGATGACCGTCACGGGCTTGCCGGCCGACAGCGCCAGTTGTTCGGCGGAGCCTCGCGTGATGGCCGAGACAATCTCGTGCTGGCCGATCTGGACGACGACCTCGGCCATCACGTTGCCCAGCTTCACCGACTTGACGGTCCCTCGCAGTTGATTCCTCGCACTGATTCGCATGCCCCCGCAGGCTAGCACAATGGCTTCGCGCGCTTCATGACGATCCAGTCCGACCGAACGTCGAGGTCGACGCCGTGTCACGAGATAGAGAGCGCCGGCGACCAGCGCGCCGCCCACAGCACGACGTCGAGCGGCTGGCGAATCGTCCGCCGCAACTCGTCGCGCGTCGGCGCGATGCGCGGCTTCTCTCGGCGCTGTTCGGGAGCGTTTAGCGGAGGATTGGGCTTGGGACTGAGGCCGGACCTGTCCTCAATGTGCGTCGCCGTCGCCGACCGGCCGGCGGCGGATTCCGAGCTTTGCGATCCGGCTGTCCAGCGTATTCGGCTTGAGCCCCAGCAGCTCGGCGGCCCCGCCAGCTCCACGAACGCGCCAGCCGGCGCTTTCGAGGACCCGCCGGATTTGTTCGGCTTCGACATCGGCGAGCCGCGTGCTCTTGTGTGACGCCGACGCCGCAACAGGAGGGGCCACCGTCAGTCGCGGGCCCTTGGCGACGATGACGGCACGCTCGATGACATTGCGCAGCTCGCGGACGTTGCCCGGCCAGGCGTAGCGCTGCAACGCTTCAAGGCTCTCCTTGGAGATCGATTCGATGGGCTTGTGGAACTCGTTCGAGTACTCGTCGACGAACGACCACACCAGCGCCGGAATGTCCGCGACCCGCTCGCGGAGCGGCGGAATCGCAATCGGAAAGACGTTGAGGCGATAGTACAGGTCCTCTCGGAAGGTGCGCTCCTCGATGGCCTTCTCGAGATTGCGGTTGGTGGCCGCGATGATCCGGACGTTCACCTTGACCGATTGCCCGCTCCCGAGCCGCTCGATCACCTTCTCCTGAAGAACACGCAGCAGCTTGACCTGGACGTCGAGCGAGAGCTCGCCGATCTCGTCCAGGAAGATCGTCGACTCGTTGGCCATTTCGAACCGGCCGATCTGGCGCGCGACGGCGCCCGTGTACGCGCCCCGCTCGTGGCCGAACAGCTCGCTTTCGATCAGCGTCGAGGGAATCGCCGCGCAGTTCACCGTCACTATCGGCCGTCCGCGCCGTTCGCTGGCGCGATGGATGGCCTGCGCGAAGACCTCCTTGCCCGTACCCGTCTCGCCGATCAGGAGAACCGTGGCGCTCGTCGTCGCCACGGATTCGATCTGCTCGAGGACCCGTTTGGTCGCGGCAACTCTCGGCGACGACCATGTGCGGCACGCTGAACACCGCCGCATCGCGGCGCAACTGCAGGTTCTCCATCGCCAGCTGATCGCGCAAGTCGCGCACCTCGTTGAGCGCCGCGTGAAGGTGCTGCTCGCTCTCTTTGCACATCAAGGCCTGCCCGAACACGGCAGTCACGAGCTGCAGCCGATCGATGACCTGTGGCCCCCAGTCACGCCGGCGCATCGCACCGAAGCCGAGGATCGCGCGCAGCGTGCCATCGATCAGAAACGGTACGGCGGCACCCGATTTCGTGCCGAACCGGCGCATGGTCTCACGGTCGGTAGCATGGGGCAGTTCGTCGGCGTCGGTGAACTGGACGAGCTCGCCTTCCTGCAGGCGCGAGAGCATCCACGGAACCTGCGCACTGGCCGATTCGCCCCGCTGCATGACGCGGTACTGGGCCGCGTCCACGAGTGGACCATCGACGCATCGGCCCTCTGGTCTGACACGCGCCACCAGGACATCCGATCCACACCGAGCGCTTCCGCCATCTGACGCAGGCTATCGACGATCGTGCCGTCGACCCGCTCGGAGCGAGCCATGACGCATCGTGCGGCGAGATCGGTGATCAACTGCTCGAACCGCGCGTGCTCGCGACCGTGATCGGTCAGTAGCTCTCCTGGAACTGCGCGATCGCTGCTTTCGGCAATGTAGGCGATCGTCACCGGCTGGCCGCTGCCACCGACGACCGTCAGCGCGACCTGAACTTGTACCTCGGACCCGTCTTTACGCCGGCCGTTCACATCACACGCAACGGACGCCGAGCCTGTCGCCGTGTGGGCACCAGGCGCCGGTCCGGCCGAATCAGACGGCTGACCGATCGACGGGATCAGGTGGCTCAGGCGGTGCCCGACCACCTCAGTCGGCGGGTAACCGAAGATCGGCTCGATTCGCTGATTGGCAGAGAGGATCGTCTCCTCATCGTCGCAAATGACGATACCGGTTGGAGCTGATTCGAAGGCAAGCCGATAGACCGAATCGTCAGGACGCATGGCACAGCGCAAATCGCGAAAACCTGCCTGAGTGCGCCCCGCGGAGGAGAAGGCCGCGACATCCCGTGACCTTCGACGTCATGCCGTGCCCGGCGGGCCGAACTCCCGCGCTCCCCGCAGCCGAATCAACCATTCTCTGCGGGCCGACGAACAGATTTCCAACGTCGAAGCGCCAGAGCACTCCGGTCGTCTGCGAACTCGATGCCATCGGAGAGCCATCTAACCGTGTTACGGCCGCCCAACCCAGTCAGGGTCCGCGGCGGAGCCTTCCGCTCGTGAATACGCCGAGGGTCGGCGGACCTGTTACACCAGGCCGTATGAAGACGGCGCGCGTGACTCCACCGGTACGGGCCTCCGCGCTTGACGGACGCGGCCCGACCGGCTACATCTCCCTGTCATGAGCCGCCACCGCGTTGCCGTCCTTGCCCTGTCCGCCACGCTCACCGCTGTTGCCGACGAGCCCACCCTTCCGGGCATCGGGACGGCGATTGAGGACATGATGTCGAAGAACGAGATTGCCGGTGCCGTCACCGCGGTCGTGTCGAAGGATCGCGTCCTCCACCTCGGAGCGAGCGGCTGGGCCGACGTCGCGGCGAAGCGGGCGATGACGCCGGACGCACTCTTCTGGATCGCGTCGATGACCAAGCCGGTGACCGGCGCGGCAGTCCTGATGCTGCAGGACGAAGGCAAGCTGTCGGTGGCCGACCCGGTGGCGAAGTATCTGCCCGAGTTCGCCGGCCTGCGCACGCCCTCCGGCAAGCCCGCGAACCTCACCATCACCCAGATCCTCACGCACACCTCAGGGCTCGGCGAAGCGACCGGGCCGGCCGCCCGGCAGGCCAGGACGCTCGCCGATCTCGTGCCGCTCTGGCTGGCGGCCCCGATGCAGGTACGAGCCCGGCGAACGCTGGAAGTACACCCAGAGCGGCATCAACGCCGGCGCTCGCATCGTCGAGGTCGTCAGCGGCATGACCTTCGACACGTTCGTCCAGAAGCGGCTGTTCGATCCACTGGGGATGACGAGTCACGACGTTCTATCCGACCGACGATCAACGGCGGCGCCTGGCTACGGCCTACGCGAAGAACAACGAGACTGGCGCGCTCGAACCGGTCCCGCCGCGCGAGGGGTATGGCGACCGGAATCGGCCGCCGCAGGGCAATGGCGGCCTGTTCTCGACCGCGCCGGACTACGTGCGGTTCTGCAGGATGCTCCTCAACGGCGGCACGCTCGAAGGACGCCGTTACCTCAGCCCGCAGGCGATGACGTTGCTGACCTCGCCGCAGACCGGCACGCTCCCGACCGGCTTCTTCCAGACCGACACCTACGGCAACCGCGGCGCGAACTACGGCTGGGGCATCACGACGTCGATCCTGCGCACGCCACACGACGGCGTCGCGTCGATGCTCTCGCCCGGCACTTTCGGTCACGGCGGCGCGTGGGGCACGCAGGCGTGGATCGATCCAGTGAAGGGCGTTGCGTATGTGCTGATGATTCAGCGTGCGAACCTGCCGAACAGCGACGCCAGCGACATCCGGCGCGCGTTCCAGGACGCTGCCGCACGTGCGCTCGCGAAGGGCTGAGCCCAACTGACCGTGCGGAAGGCGACGAGCACGAGCACCCGTCGAGTCGCGCTTCGAGAGCCCCTTGCCCCGGCCGGAATTCTGCTATCCTGACGATCTGTTCCACGGGTCTGCCCGATGAAAGTCCCTCGCTGACCGCGCTCGCGTCTCCTCTGGTCTTTCAGCCGTCGCGCGGCTGATCCATCGCTATTCGTTCGCGCATCCGCCGACGTCCGCATCTCGTGTTTGCGGACGGACCGGCTTGGCTGCCTGCGGAGTGACCCATGTCCGATGTGGCTATCCACGTAGACAACCTGGTGAAGGTGTTTCGCACCCGCAACGGCACGCGCGCCGAAGTGCCGGCCGTCAACGGCCTGAGCTTCGACGTCCGTCGAGGCGCCATCTTCGGCCTGCTCGGACCGAACGGCGCCGGCAAGACGACGACGCTGCGAATCCTGACGACGCTGGTGCGGCCGAGCTCCGGCCACGCCAGCGTGCTCGGCCATGACGTCGTCCTGCAGCCGGGAGACGTGCGGCGGCAACTGGTGGTCGTCGTGCAGGAGCAGGCGGCGGAGCTGTTGCTCGACGTGCGCGAGAACCTGCTGACGTTTGCGCGGTTCCATGGACTGAAAGGCGCCGAGATCCGCCGGCGTGCCGAGCGCGTCCTCGAGGAGCTGGGCCTCGCACCCGAGGCCACGCGCAAGGTCCAGGACCTGAGCGGCGGCTTCCGCCGGCGCGTACAGGTTGCGAAGGTGTTCATGGTGAACACGCCGGTCGTGTTCCTCGACGAGTTCTCGACCGGCATGGATCCGATCCTCAAGCGCTCGGTGATGGATCTGTTGCGCCAGCAAGCCGCACGCGGACGCACCATCGTGCTGACGACGCAGGTGCTGAGCGAGGCCGAGGAGCTCTGCGACGACATCCTGATCATCGACAAGGGCCGCCAGGTCGCACGCGGCGATCTCAACGCCCTGAAGCTCCTGACCGATCGCGTCTACGAGGTCGTCGTCATGTTCGATCGGATGCCGGGCGGCCTCGACGTGCTGTTGGCCGACTACCAGCCGCTGCGCGTGCGCACCACGGCGAACACCGTGCAGGTGGCGCTCAAGGAGGACGAGTCGCGCGTGCTCGCGCTGGTGACGGCGCTGGCCACACGCGGACACGTGCTGCGCATCGAGATCAACGGCGCCAGCCTCGAGGACATCTTCGTCGAGCTGACGCAGAAAGGAGCGCCGGCATGAACGCGCTCGCCGCGATCATGGCGCGCGAAGCCCAGATTCGCGCGACCAACCTGACCTTCATCTTCTGGGATCTGTTCTACCCGCTCGGGTACCTGCTCGTCTTCGGCGTCGGCATCAACGCCTCGCTCGGGTTCGCGGCGGGCAGCACGCCGGTGGACTACAACGCGTTCTTCCTGGCCGGCGTCCTGTCGATGGCGAGCTTCGGGATCGCGTCGAACACGTCGTGGTCGTTCTTCCTCGATCGCGACAACGGCATCTTCTACGAGATGCTCACTTACCCGATGAGCCGGTCGCAGTACCTGCTCGGGAAGGTCCTGTTCAACGTCCTGATCGCGGCGGCGCAGAGCGCGATCACGGTCGTGCTCGCGGCCGTGCTGCTGGGCGTGCCGTTGCGGGCGCCGGGCTGGCCGCTGCTCGCGGCGGCGATGACGGTCGGCACGGCGGGGTGGTTCTTCTTCTACGCCGTCTTCGCCCTGCGCATCCGGCGCAACGACGCGTTCAACACCGTGACCTCGATCTTCTACTTCGTCTTCCTGTTCGCGAGCTCGATGTTCTACCCGCTCGAGCCGCTGCCGCCGGCCTTCCGCGCCGTGGCCTATGCCAACCCCATCACCTGGCAGGTGGACATCATGCGCTACGCCACGATCGGCCTCGGCGAGCCATCGCTGATCGTGATGGAGGCGGTGGCGTTCGGGCTCTTCACCGCGGGCGCGTTCATGGTTGCCGTTCACGCGCTGCGCAATCAGGAGTAACCGGTAGGGGCACGGCATGCCGTGCCCTATCCGGCCGGACTCGAGCGAACTCTACGACGGAATCCGCAGCAGCTTGTGCACGTTACCCCAGACGAGCTTCTCGAAGATGGCGGGGGCGGTCGTCCGCTTCAGCAGACTTAATGTCTCGCGTGCCACGCACTTCGCGACCATGCGTGCGGCCGCCGGGTTGTTGCCCTGACTGACGCCGCCGCCGTGCCCGTCGCTGCAGCTGCAGTCGCTGCCGAAGAGCAGCTTGTCTTGATGGCGCTTCAGGAAGTCGGCCGTGAACTCGGGATCGCGCGACAGGGCGTTGTTGCCGGAGTTGGCGGCGAGGTCGCCGAACAGATTGGGATAGTCGCCCAGCCATTTGTCGGTCACGCCCCCGCGCTTGATGGGGCCGGTCGGATAGGCGGCTTCGTTGCGATAGTCGGCACTGACGTTGGCCCAGAACGCGTCGGCATGCCCGATGAACGTCGTCTTCAGATTGGCCTGCAGGACCGACTGAAACGTCTTCGCATAGCCGGTGGCCCACGTGCCTTCGTTCGGGAAGTGATCCACTTCCTGGAAGTGAATGAGGATAGGCACCTGCAGATCGGCAGCGAGCGCATAGATGCGTCGCAGCTCGGGGCCGTCGGCGGCGACGTGAAACTTCATCTCGCCGAAGCCCCGTGCGCCGTCCTTCACGGCCTTCGTCAGCACCTGTTCGGCGTCGGGCCTGGCCACGTCGTAACTGTGGAACCAGGTGAACCGGGCCGGTGCCTCGGCCTGCAGCGCCTTGACCCGGTCGAGGACGTCTCCGCGCGTGAGGAGATTGGCTTTCGTGATGCCCGCCCCGGCCATGTGTGCGAGGTTGCTGGCCGGCTGCTGACGAAGATGGAAGTGAAGATCGAACACGGACGTGCCCCACTCCGTCGCTGCATCCTGGCGACCGAGTAAGGGAACGACGGCGGAGGCGGCGACCGTTTCGAGGAACTCGCGTCGGTTCATGGCAGGTCCCTTGACATCACCCAACGGTAGGGGCACGGCACGCCGTGTCCTCGTGTCCGCGCGGTTCAGCGTGCCCCGGCCGGGCTGGACGCGGTCGATGACGTTTGCGGCGTGAACACGTACTCGTGCTGACTGTCGCGCAGCACGAGCGTGTTCCCGGCGACGACGAACTCGAAGCCGCCGTTACCCGGGGAGATCGTGACGAACGACATCGTCCCATCGTCGTTCTTCCGCGAAGCCACGGTGCTCTTCCACTCGCCGAAATCGAACGTCGTCGACCCGTTCGCCGTCTTGACGGCGATGTCGCCCAGCACGTCGTTGTGATAGCGGCTGGCGAGCTTCGCCGCGGCCGTCGGATCGGCCGGGACCACGAGCCGTTCGCGGTTTTTCGCGACGTTCGCCTTCCAATTCTTGACATTGGAGAGCAGGCTCTCCGCCGCTTCGGATTTTCCGTCGAAGAGCACCTCGAGGAGGCGCCGGCGGAACGCGCCGGCCAGGAAGGATCCCGTATCGGCATTGGTCAGGATGACCGCGCCGACGCCGTGCTCGGGCAGCATGTACATGTCGCTCTTGAAGCCAATCATGCTGCCGCCGTGCCGGATCGTGGTGACGTTCCACTTCGTGTCGACCGACAGCCCCATCCCGTACCAGCCGGTCTCGCCGACCGCGACCTGTTTCGCACGCCGAGCCAGCAGGTTCTTCTCGGAGACGAGCTCGCGGCCGTCCGCGAGCTTGCCGTTCGACAGCTCCATCTGTACGTACCGCAGAAGGTCGCGTGCACTGCTCCAGGCTGCGCCCGCCGGGCGTGCCGGAAAGACCGAATGGTTCAAGTCCATGCTCGCCACGGCGACGTTGCCGTCGACGTCGATGCCATGCGGCCGCGCGTGGTTGCCGCGTTCGGCGCGGGCGATGTCGAAGGTCGCGCTCTTCATGCCCAGCGGGTCGAACACGCGCGCCTGCATGGCCGCGTCGTACGCCTCTCCGAGCTCCTTGTCGGGAAACAGTGCATTGCCGGCGATGTATCCAGCGGCGGCGGCCATGAGGTTGCTGGTACTGGAAGAGCTCGCCGAACTTCGTGGTCGGCTGCATAGCGCCGAGCGTCTTCATGACGGATGCCGCCGTCGCGCCCTTGTACTCGAGGAGCCATTCGAAATCCTGACGCGGAAGGCCGGTGCACGCGCAGAGCAGATGCTTCACCAGCACCTGTTGGGTGGTCTTGTCGTCACCGAGTTTGAACGTCGGATAGACTTTCGTCACCGGCGTGTCCCAATCGAGCTTCCCTTCGTCGACGAGCCTGGCCATGAGCAGCGTCGTGAGCGGCTTCGTGTTCGAGGCGATCATGAACGTCGTGTCGGCGTCGACCTTCTCCGGCTTGCCGAGCTCGCGCACGCCGAACCCGCCCGCGAAGACGACCTGGTTGTTGTCGATGAGCGCGACCCCCACGCCGGGAATGGACAGCTCCTTCATCGCGGTCTCGACGAAGTCGGTGAGCTGCTTGACGCGGCCGGGATTGAGCGGATGCGCCTTCTTGCCCGCGAACGACTCCTCGGCGTAGCCCTTCGGGCGGAGACTCTGTCTGACCAGCCCGACCTGGGCTCCCCGCTGCTCGAACGTCGCCTGTGCGCCGTCGACGAGCCAGACGGTCCAGGCCGTGCCGCGCCTCAGGGCAACCGCACCCACGGAGCGCTTCTCGTTTGGAGATGTCTCGTACGAATAGCTCCGTTGTTCGTCCCACCCATCCCGGCCCGGTGCCGGCGTCGTCAACCGGAGCGCTCGCTTGAAGCCCGGACTGACCGCCTGCCAGGCCGCGGCCACGGCCGCATCGGGATCCGAGGCCGACGAGTCGACGATGGCCATGCGGGAATCGCCGTCCGGCGCCAGGAGGACGATGGCGGATCCGTCGACGATGACCGACCATTCCTTGGGCGCGGTGAAGGTCGCTCCGCCCGCCGTGGCACGCGGGGTGTCGCTTGCCATCTTCTCGGGCGCCGGCTTCGCAGCGGCCGCCGCCGCCGGCGGACCTGCCGGCGTCTGAGCTGACGCGAGACCCAACGGACAGGCCGAGACGATCAGCAACGAGAACAGGGTGCGTTTCATCGTGATACCTGACCTTTCGTCACATCGAGCCGCGATCGCACGTCGTGCCGGCACGCGATGAACGTCGACGTGGGCGGGGCTTACAATCCTGGGGATCGCGAGTATCTCACGACCTGGCCGTCTCGGGCTCCAGTTCGCCACCGGCCGCGCAAAGGAGAAGGGCATGAGGAATCGGCTGTTACTCATGACGGTGGTCGCGTTCCTGTGGTTCGGATCCGCGAGCGGTGCGCAGCAACACGCGTCGCAGCACAAGCCCGACCATATGGACCACAAATTCGACGATCCGCAGCGGTATGCGAAGTCGTTCGACGATCCCGCGCGCGACGCCTGGCAGATGCCGGCACGTGTGATCGACGCGCTGAAGCCGGCCTCCGACGCCTCGGTCGCAGACATCGGCGCGGGCACCGGCTACTTCAGCGTGCGACTGGCCAAGGCCGTGCCACGCGGCACAGTGTACGCCGTCGATATCGAGCCATCGATGCTCGAGCACATTCGAAAGCGCGCGAGTGGCGCAGGCCTCGACAATCTGGTCACGGTCCAAGCCAGCGTCAGCAGCCCCAACCTGCCCAAACCGGTCGATCTCGTCCTCATCGTCGACACGTACCATCACCTTCCGAACCGTCCGGCCTTCTTCCGGGACCTGATGAAGTCACTGACGGCTGGAGGACGCGTGGCGATCGTCGACTTCCGCAAGGATTCGCCGGAAGGCCCGCCGCCGCAGTTTCGATTCGAGGCCGATCAGATCGTCGACGAGATGAAGCAGGCGGGCTACCGCCTCGATGCCAGGCACGAGTTCCTGCCGCGGCAGTACTTCCTCGTCTTCCGAGCCACGGACAAGGTTTGACGATTGTCCGATCCCGTCCGCTCTGGTCCGTGGCCGATCTGGTCCGACCTGGTCCGTGCTATTTGATCGGTCCCTGCTCCGATTGTGTCCGTGGCGCCGGCTGGGCCCAGTGTCGCTCGGCGCGCTCGAGGACGCTCGGCAGGTCTCGTTCGAGCAGGTAGCCGCCTTTCACGAGATCGGCCGCCGCCGCCCGGATTCGTTGCAGGTAGTCGTCGCGGTCCCGGTACCGTTCGGCGACCGACCGGCGAGGATCGAGCGTGAGTTTCCGATCCTCCGGTGTGCGCGAGAAGGGGACGTACGATCCGAGCAGCCAGTAGAGCGCGGAGGGGTTCCCCACCCGCGCGGCACGGAAGTTCCACCCGGTGACCGTGGCCAACGGCACAGCGAGATCGGGCACGCGAATGCCGGCCCGCTCGTTCCCGTCGTCATCGACTTGAGGCACGAGAAAGGGAAGCGCCGCGCCAGGGCTACGCCTCGGTCCTTCGATCGTCCGCGGATCGCGGACGCCCGCGATCTTGGGAAAGACGAGGGACTGCACCGGGACGAGTGTGCCATCCGCAAGGCGCGGGTACTGGCTCGGCGGTGGCGGCGCATTCTCGGTCACCCACCGCCGCAGGGCGTGGAGCAGCGCCCGCATGACACCGGCCTGCGGCGTGGGATTGTTCGGCTGCTCGCCGTTCGTCACGACTGGCGGAAACGCCCCTTCGCCGTGCTGTGTTCCAGCCAGGAGATAGATGCGAACGTCGGCAGGCACCTCGGCGTCACGAGAGCCATCCGGGGTCGTGTGCGTCAGGGCAGCGGCGCGGCCCTGGCCCCAGTACTCGACCGAGGTGTTCGTATGAAACACTTTTGGGCGCTGCTCGGGCGGATAGGCGGCGAGCAAACCGTCCGACTTCCCATCGAACCCGCGCTGGCGAGCGTCAGCAAACGGAAAACGTGTAGGGAGAAACGGCTGGCCATGCGTGGTCGTCGCGAAGCGTCTGTTGAACGATCCCAGTGCGGCGCCGGCAATGTGCGGCCAGACGGCATCGAACACACGCCGGCCCTGCTCGTCCGCGTTGAAGCCCGCGTGGAGGAACTCTCGCAGCAAGCGTCCGCTCTGCGACGCGCCGTAGACGAGCGCCGAGCGGCCGTTGATCGGAAAGTCGGTTCGATAGCGCATCGCCGAGGCGGTGTCGCGGATGATGGCGAGTGCCGCGGCGGCCACGCGCGCCCCGCTGGCGCGGTAGGCAACCTCGTAAATCCTCCCAGGCTCGAAGCCGCCCTCGAGGTGGATTCGCGGAAGGCCGCCGTCGGCCGTCACGAACCGCCATCGATTGCGTGCGATCGGGGTCGGGCGATCCCAGAAACGGTCGCGCACCGTGAGCGTGTCGGACGGGCTGTTGGGGCTGATTGGCGGATACCGCGCGGGCGGCCGGCCGCCGGGCTCGTCGATGAGCGACGCCTCCGTGCTGGTCGCGTTGACGAGGATCGTCACGCGGACGAGATCCTGAAGATCAGGGATGCGTGGCAATTCGGCGCGGAGGAGCGGCGGATCGACATCGAACTCCCACCCGAACCAGACGAGCGTGTAGCCCTCTTCGAGAAGGTAGCCATCGCCAAAGTCGCCGGGCTTGGACGGATCGACGCTGGCTGGCGCCTGGTTGAACCGGCCCAGGAGACCCTTGCGTCCGCGATTGGCGACCTCGAACAGCAGCACGCCATTTCCGCGCGACGGGTCGGCTGGACGCAGGACATACAGGTCGGATGTGAACCGTACCTTTCCGCTTGCGTCACGCGGCGCCAGCCGAAGATCGACGATCTTCTGGTTCTGAGGAAGCGACGGATCGAGGGCGAACTCAATCGTGCCTGCCAGCTTCTCGTAGGGTCCGGTGCGCCCGAACGGCTGCCCGTCCGCGACACTGGACCGTGACGCAATGGTGACGCCGGTCACCTCCGCGTACGCATGAACGGGAGACCCCAGAAGAGCGAGAACGAGGATCGTGACGACGCGCATTCCCCCTCCAGTCGCCGACCAAGATACGCGATGTGCCCGGAAAACGCCGACGGCAGCGCGCTGCGGAAGGTTCAGCTCGGACAATCGGTCCCAGCTCTGAACCAACCGACCAACCTTCCTGTGAATCGATGCGTCTGATTCACGTGATGGCGAAGGCGCTCAGGCCGTCGAGGGACACCACGGCGTCAGAGCGAAGCCGGCCCGCTCGGAGCCGCAACGGCGTGCGTGTGGTCCGGCCACAGGTGACGAACGCGGCGCGCTTCAGTACGAAGCTGTTGTGCGCGCTCGCGGAGACTCAGCCTGCCGTGTCGCGCGCGCCGCAATACGCGACGAACGAGATCCTGACAATTCTGCGCGAGTTGGCCCACGGCGTCTCGGTGGGTGAGTTGTGCCGCCGCTATCGGGTGAGTGACTCGTCGATTTACCGGTGGCGGCGTCGGTATGGCGCGTACATCGCGAAGCAGGCGCTCACGGTCGAGCTCTCACGGCGCCTCGCGCGCGTGGAAGCCGAAACTCGCCGATTGAGGCAACTGCTCGATTCCACCAGCGTCGAACACACACCGGCGCTGCTCGCCCGTTAGTCGGGGCCACTCGCGTCGACGACGCGATCGCGCCGCCCTGCCTAGACGGTTTCCTCCGCCATCGTCAGTGCCGATCGTCCGTATTCGAGATATAGCGCCGGCACGATGAAGAGGTTGAGGAGCGTGGACGTGCACAAGCCGCCCAGGATCACCACCGCGAGCGGGTGCTCGATCTCGTAGCCGGCGCGGGTTCCGCCGAGGACGATGGGCACCAGCGCCAGACCGGTCGCGAGCGCCGTCATGAGGATCGGTGCGAGCCGCTCTTCGGACCCTCGCAGAATCAGTTCGCGTCCGAACGCGGCGCCTTCCTGGAGCTCGAGGTGCCGGTAGTGGCTGATCAGCATGATGCCATTACGCGCGGAGATGCCGATGACGGTGACGAGCCCCACGAGTGAGCCGAGCGACAGCACGGCTCCGGTCAGGAACGCCGCGACGATCGCACCGACGAGCGCGAACGGGAGCGTCAGAAAGATGAGCGTGGCCACTCGCGGCGAGCCGAAGTCGGCGAGCAGAATCAGGAAGATGGCGGCGACCGCGATCAGGCCGAGGAGCGTCAGCCGCGCCGATGACGCCTGGCGCTCGGCGTACTCGCCGAGCACCTCCGCGTAGTAGGCCCGAGGCAGCGACAGGCCCGCGAGTTGCGCCTGAATGTCGCGGGCGACCGCGCCCAGGTCGCGCCCGCGCGCGTTCGACGTGACGTCGATCCGCCGCGAGCCGTTCTCGCGCGTAATCTCGTTCGGCGTCGGGACGACGTCGACCGCGGCAACGCTGCCGAGCGGGACCTGGCCTCCGCCGGCCAGGGGCACCTGCAGCGCGCGAATCGCGTCCAGGTTCCGGCGGATCTCGGGAGTGCCCCAGACGACCACGTCGAAGAGCTGCTGCTGCTCGTAGAATTCGCCGACTTTCTTGCCCTGCAGCAGCGTGGCCGCCACGCTGCGTACCTCGCCAGGGGTGAGCCCGAATGCCGCCGCGCGGTCGGGGTCGAACCGCACCTCGACCTTCGGGACCAACACCTGCGCCTGCACCTTGAGATCGGCCACGCCACCTACCTTGGCCATCACGGCGCGGATGGTCTGCGCGTGCGTCTGCAACCCGTCGAGGTCCGGCCCATACAGGCGCACCACGATCGTGGCACTCGCGCCGGTCAACACTTCCTTGATGCGTTCACGCAGGTAGGTCAGCAGGTCTCGATAGAGTCCGGGGTAGCCGTCGACGATCGCTTGAATCTTCGCCACGGTGCCTTCGTAGTCGACCGACGGATCGAGACTGATCCAGAGCTCCGTGAAGTTCGGGCCGACCACCTCGTCGGCCACCTCGGCACGGCCGATGTGCGCGCCGAAGTTCCGCACGCCCGGCACCGCCATGAGCTCGCGGCTCGCGCGTTCGGTGATGCGCTGCATCGCCTCGATCGACGTCCCCGGCTTCTCGACCCAGTGCATGAGGAAGTCGTACTCGCGGAAGTTGGGAAGAAACTCTTCGCCGAGGAGCGGGACGGTCAGGGCTGTTACCAGTAGCAGCGCGGCCAGCGAGCCGACGGCGGCCTTCGGCCGTTCGACGAAGGTCGGCAGCAGGCGCCGGTACCAGCCCTTCAGCCCGCTGACGACGGGTGATTCCCGGCGATCGAGATGCTTCGGCAACAGCAGCAGCGCCAGCGCCGGCGTGATCGTCAGGGCGACGACCAGCGAGGCGAGAATCGCGAGGACGTAGGACAGCGCGAGCGGGCGGAAGAACGCGCCGGCCAGCCCGTCGAGCAGGAACACCGGCACGAACACGACGACGACGATGAGGCTGCCATAGAGCACGGCGCTCCGCACCTCCATCGAGGCGTCGAGCACGACACGGATGGCTGGCTGCGGATTCTCAGCCGCACGATTCAGCCGCAGGCGGCGGACGATGTTCTCGACGTCGATAATCGCATCGTCGACGACTTCGCCGAGCGCGATGACCAGCCCCGCGAGCACCATCGTGTCGAGCGTCCCACCGCGATAATGCAGCAGCAGGCCCGCCGCGAGCAGCGACAGCGGAATCGCGATGCTGCTGATCAAGGCCGTCCGCCAGTCGGCCAGGAACACCAGCAGTACCAGAATGACGAGCACGCACCCGACCAGCAGCGCCCGGCTCAGATTCTGGAGCGACATCTCGATGAACGTCGCCGGCCGGAAGATGGTCGGGTCGACGGCGACGCCGGCGAGCGCCGGCTTCATCTGTTCGAGGGCCTGTTCGACGCCGCGAGTGACGGTCAGCGTGTTGGCGCCGAGCTGCTTTTCGACGATCAGCATCAGTCCCGGCCCGCTGTTGATCACGGCGTCGCCGATCGGAGCGGCGAAGCCCTCGACGACGGTTGCGACATCGGCGATCCGCAGGGCGGCGCCGTTGCGCGAGGCCACGACGATCGCTTCGAGCTCCCTCACCGAGCTGACGGCCGCGGCGTGGGTGATGGCGAGCCGCTGGTTCGGCGTGTCGAGAAAGCCGCCCGCCTGCAGCGAGACCGCCTCGCCGGTTGCCCGAACGACGTCGTTGATTTCCAATCCGTGCGCGCGCAATCGATCCGGATCGACGAGCACCTGCAGCTGACGATCGCGCTGGCCCCAGATCGCCACGTTCGCAACACCGGGGATGGCCATCAGGCGCGGGCGCATGGTCCACTTCGCCAGCGTGCTCAGCTGCACCTGGGTGAAGGTCTTCGACGTCAGCCCGATCTTCATGACTCGACTCAGCGAGGAAAGCGGCGACAGCATGACCGGCGGACGTGCCACGGCGGGCAGCTGCGAGGCGGCCCGGGTCAGCCGCTCCTGCACCATCTGCCGTGCGGTCATCACATCGGATGCCGGATCGAGGATGAGCACGACGGACGACAAGCCGAGAACGGACTTCGAGCGAATGCGATCGAGCCCGGGGACGCCGTTGAGCGCGGCCTCGAGCGGCACGGTGACCAGCGCTTCCACGTCGTTCGTCGACAGGCCCGGAGCTTCCGTCTGCACCTCGACCAGCGGCGGCGCGAACTCCGGAAACACGTCGAGCGGCGTCGTTCGCAGCGTCCGCGCGGCCGCGACGACGAGCAGCATGCCGAGCGCGACGACGACGATGCGGTTGCGCAGCGAGAGTGCGACGAGCCAGCGCATGTCAGTGTCCCGCTCCGAATTCCGTGCCGAACAGCTCGGCGGCTCCCGCCGTGACGACCTTGACGCCCTCGGCGAGGCCACGGCGGACCACGGCGCGCCTGCCCGCATGGCGCGCGATCTCGATGCGGCGGCGGGCAAAGGCATTCCCGCCAAGCTCCTCGGTACACCCACGCTGCGCCATGGATGTCATACAGGACCGCGGCATCTGGCACGACCAGTCCCTGTTCGCTGCTGGTGAGCGTGAGCTCCACGAGCACGCGCTCTCCAGGCCGCAGGGTCGCGGTGTTTCCCGACAGCGCGTAATACAGGTCCACGGACGCGGCCGAGGGGTCGCCCCTGAGTGGCGCCGTGACGCGTGTCGCGGACATCGGCGCTTCGGTCTGTCCCAGCTGCCTCACGGACACGTGCTGACGTGGGTCGATGTCGTCCGCGTCGCCGGCGTAGACCGGCACGCGCACCCAGAGTCTGTCGACCTGCGCGATCTCCAGCAGGGCCGCTGAAGCCGCAACCGTCTGGCCCGGGACCGCCGCGATTCGCTGTATCACACCGTCGAACGGCGCCGACACGATCAGCTCTCCCTGCGCGCCCACCGGGTTCTTCGCGACACCGGTCAACCGATCGCGCGCCGCCGCCAGCGCCGCGCTGGCGATTTGATGTTGCGCGCGGGCCTCTTCGACGCTTTTCACGCTGGCGGCACCGTCCCCGAGGAGTTGCTCGACGCGCTGCAGGCGCTGTCGTGCGGCCACCTCCTCGGCTTCGGCCGCCGCGACCGCTCGTTGCGCTTCGATGCGTTGATCGCGCTCGGCGGGCACGAGCGGCGCAATCGTCATCAGCCGCTCGCCGCGGCGCACGCGGCCGCCTGGCTGCCGGGGCGCGGCCCCGCTCACCGTCCCGGCCATCGGCGCGGTCACGACCACGCTGCGTCCTTCGGGGACGATGATCTCGCCGCCGACCGTGCGGGTCGCCGGGGCCACTTCGGTCTTCACGACGACCGTTTCGATGCCGAGCCGTTTGACCGCCTCGGGCGACAGCTTCACGGTGGAGAGCTCCGCCTCGGTTCGCGGATGCTCGACGGTCGCAGCGGTCGCGTGCGCCGGCTGGGATCCCGATTGCGAGCAGGCAGACAACAGGATGGCGACGACCAGGAGGCAAGCGCAGTGGGGCATGGATGATCTCAACGTTCGGCGCAGGAGCGGCCGATGCCGCGCTCGAGCGCAATCACCGCGCGCTCGAAATCGGCTTGGGCGTCGAGCAGGCGGATGCGGCCGTCGACGAGGCGGCGGCTGACGTCGAGCAGGCTGAACAGGGGAATCTCGCCGGCCTGGTAGGCAGTCTCCGCCTGGCGACGCTCGATTTCGAGCGAGGGCACGATCTCGTCCCGCCAGGCGGCGGTGGCCTGCTCGGCCTGCTGGACGCGGACGGCCGCGGCGCGCACGTCGGCCACGACCTGTGCTCGTACCGCCGCATACTGGCGGCTCGCGCGCTCGACGTCCGCATCGGCGCGGCCGATGCCGCCCTGGTTGCGCGCGAACAGCGGGATTTCGGCGCCCACCCCGGGCCCGACTTCGGCGCCCTGCTCACCGCGGCCGTTGCCGTCGAGGATGCCGATGAGCGTCACCACACGCGAGCGCTCCCACCGAGCTCGCTGGGCCGCAGCCTCGACGCCGATCTCCGCCGCGCGGACATCGGGGCGCGATGCGAGGGCGTCGGCAAGACGCGCCGCGTCGGCGCCACACCGGGACGGCTCGACCGGCGCCCCGGGAACGGGTGTGAGCATCTCGGCGATCAGATCGAGTCCGAGCACTGCCGCGAGCGTCAGCCGCGCCAGGTTGCGATCGTGCTCCACGGCTCGCCTCACCACCTGTACGCGCGCGGCATCGTTGCGCGCCGCTCGTGCCTCGAGCTCGCTGATGTCGCCGGCGCGCAGCCGCGCCTGCGTGATGCCGGCCAGCCGCTGCGCCAGGTCCGCGTTCTCGATCGCCAGCTGCAGGCGGCGATCCGCGACGACCGCGTCGGCGTGAGCCGTTCGCGTCTTCGCCACCAGCGATAGCGCGTCCCACACCAGGCGTTCACCCACGGCTTGCGCGTTCAGGCGTGCCGCGGCCACACGCTGTGGCCGCTGCCACAGCACGTCCAAGGGAAACTGCAGCGTCCATTCGAGCTGTTTGGGACCGACCGGGAAGAGCAGCGAGAGCACGGGATTGCGGAGCAGCCCGGCCTCGGCCAGGTCGGCGCGCGCGATGCCGAGGTCGGCCAGCGTGGCCTGAAACGACGGGCTGTTCCAGAGCGCAATCGCGACGGCTTCCTGCGACGTGAGGCCATCGTCGACGTTCGCGTCGGGCGGCAGGACGGCCGTGCCCTCGACTCGAATGCCGCTCAGCGCCCGATGGCGAATGGCCGCGTCGAGCGTGCCCCGATCGGGAACCTGGCCGGTGGTGGCACACCCAAGCGTTCCGATCACGACCGCGAAAACCGCAGTCGCGCGAGGCCATCGCCTGACGAGGGGAATGGTCATAGGAAACGGAAGACTACCCGTGGTGTCAGCGGTGTCGGAGTTCGGTCAGCGGCCGACATCGGGCGCACCGGCGAATGATGGCAGAGCCCGGGTGAACGGTCGATGATAGAGCCCTGACGCTGCTTCATGCTATGGTCGAGCTCGACACCGAGGTCGGAGACGAAGGGCGCCGCTCGCAGCCTCGATATCCGAAGCTACCTGCGTGCCGTTCAGCGTGACCTTCGCCGGTTCGTCGGGATGGTGCCGGCGTCTTCAGTCCGACGAATCCTTCCGTCAGTACCCGCGCGTCTGCCGCCACCCGTGTGGAATCGCATTCGCTATACGTTCTGGGCGCCGTGGTACGACTGGCTGGTGGCCGCGGCCGACTTCGGATGGGCCCGCGAGCGATCGATCGGCGGCCTCGATCTGCAACCTGGCGCGCGCGTGCTGGTGATCGGCGCCGGCACCGGGCTCGACCTCGAGCACATCCCGCGTGGCGTGGCGATCACGGCGACCGACATCACGCCGGCGATGCTGGAACGATGCCGGCGGCGAGCCGGGCGGCTCGGCGTACGCATGGACGCTCGCGTCATGGATGCGCGGCAGCTGGCGTTCGAGGATGAGAAGTTCGATGCCGTGGTCCTTCACCTGGTGCTGGCGGTCATGCCCGAGCCTGAACGCGGTCTGCGCGAAGCCGCCCGCGTGCTGACCCCGGGTGGGAAAATCGCGGTGTTCGACAAGTTCCTCGGTGACGCGGAGCAGCCCACGCTGATCCGGCGAATCGGTAATCCGGTGATCAAGCTGCTGTTCTCCGACTTGAATCGCCGCCTGGGCCCGCTCGTGCAGGCGGCCGGACTCGACGTGGTGAGGGACGAACCCGCCACTTTCGGCGGTTTGTTTCGAATCGTCACGCTCAGGAAGCCGTAACCCACCTCGGCGCGCGGCCCGGGGCGCGTCCGTCTGTGCTGGGCTCCTCGGCCCCCATGCGCAGACATCAACGGCGTCCGTGCGCGCCATCCCATCGTCTTGACAACGGCGAGGGGCCGGACGGCTCACCGATAATGGCGCGTGCCCCATCCTCCTCGGTCGCCGGCGTTCCGGCCCCGTGGTGCCGCCGCGGATCGGCCAGCGCGCGGCGACGCGGGCGGAACGTTTCTCGATGCGGCTGCGGTCGCGTCAGCCTTGCGGCGGCGGCGGCGCGGAGAGGTGTCGCTCGCCGACTATCGCGGCGATTTGCAGATGCACTCCACCTACAGCGACGGCACCCAGACGCTGCAGGAGATCGCGATGACGGGCATCGAGCGCGGCTACGACTATGCGGCGGTGACCGATCACAGCGCCGGGCTGCCGGTCGCCAACGGCGTCAGCATGGCGCGGCTGGCGGCGCAGCACGACGAGATCGGTCAGGTCAACGCGTTGTGCGGCGAGCGCTTCCGTCTCCTCAAGGGTATCGAGGCGAACATCCTGGCCGACGGATCGCTCGACCTGACGCGCGACGAGCGGCGGCGGGTCGAGATTGTCGTGGCGGCGCCCCACTCGGCGCTGCGCTCGACGGCCGACCAGACGGCGCGGCTGCTGAAGGCCGTGCGCACCCCGGGCGTCCATGTGCTCGGCCATCCGAGTGGCCGGAAACGGCACGTCCGTCCGGGCCTGCGCGTGAACTGGGACCGCGTGTTCGCGGCGGCCGCGCAGGCGACCGTGGCGATCGAGATTGACGGCGATCCGCGGCGCCAGGACATCGACTACGTGCTGGCGCGCCGCGCGCTCGACCTCGGGTGCATCTTCGCGCTCGACAGCGATGCGCATGCGGTCGACGAGTGGGCGTTCTCCGAGACGGCCGTCGCGCATGCCAAGCTCGCCGGCATTCCACGCGAGCGCGTCATCAACTGCTGGCCGCTCGACTTCCTCCTCGCCTGGGCCGCCAGCCTCTCGTAGGGACGTCCCCGCGTGCGTGCACGCGGGGACTGTCCCCGATCGAGTGGGCTTACAGGTGGGCGAACCACCAGATGGTGTGGTGTTCGCAAATTGTGTCGCAGATTCTGCGAAGAATCAGAGTGAGCCTGTCCCTGTCAAGGGGGTGGGAGCACGCGATCCAGTCGTCCTCGAGCATGTGCTACTGTCGAGGCGCTTGACCGCCTCCGCGCCCTCCGGAATCTCCACCTCCGAATCTGCGCTTCGTCGATCGATCGGCCCCGTTGCGCTGGCTGCGAGCATCGTGAACGTCACGATCGGCGGCGGTATCTTCCGGCTGCCGGCCGACATGGCGCAGACGCTCGGGCCGACCGCGCCGCTCGCTTACCTGCTCTGCGCCGTCGCGATGGCCCTCATCGTCGTCTGCATCGCCGAGGCGGGAAGCCGTGTCTCGCTGACCGGCGGTCCCTACGCGTACATCGAGGTCGCCTTCGGGCCCTTCGTCGGCTTTCTCGCGGGCTTCCTGCTGTGGATGGTCACGACGTTCGTCATGGCTGCCGTGGCCACCGTGCTCGTGTCGAATCTGGGCTCGCTCGTGCCCGTGCTGGCGACACGAGGCGCGTCGAGTGCCGTCCTCGTGACCATCTACGCGGCGTTCGCCGCGGTCAATATCCTCGGGGTCGAGCGCGGCACGCGCCTGAACAGCGCCCTGACCGTCGCCAAGCTGCTGCCGCTCCTGTTGCTCCTCGGCGCCGGCCTGTTCGCGATTACCCCCGCCAACCTGGCGATTGGCGAGCCGCCGGCCCCGCAGACACTGGCGCGGAGCAGCATCCTGCTGCTCTTCGCGTTCTTTGGAGTCGAGGCGGCGCTCGTGCCCAGCGGGGAAGTGAAAGACCCGGCCCGCACCGTGCCGCGCGCCATCTTCTTGGCGCTGGCGGTCACGACGCTTCTCTATGTCGGGCTGCAGTTGGTGGCGCAGGGAGTCCTCGGACCAGCGTTGGCGGCGTCCAGAGCCACACCGCTCGCCGATGCCGCGGGCGTCGCGCTGGGCGGGTGGGCGAAGACCCTGCTCCTCGCCGGCGCGGTGGTGTCCATGCTCGGCCATGCCGGCGGGATGGTCCTGGCGATCCCGCGCATGCTCTTCGCTTTCGCTCGGGACGGGTTCCTGCCGTCGTGGCTGGCGCGCCTGCATCCGGTGCGTCGATCGCCGGTCGCCGCCATCCTGCTCCAATGCGCGATCGTGCTGGTGCTGGCGATCAGCAGCACGTTCGAGCGACTGGCGGTTCTCGCGAACATCTCGGGGCTGGTGATCTACGGCGCGTGTTGTCTCGCGACCTGGGAGCTTCGCCGCCGCGACGTCCGCGCCGGCGGCACCCCGTTCAAGGTACCGGCCCCGGGTCTCGTGATCGTGCTCGCCTGCCTGGTGATTGGCTGGATCCTGACGAGCGTCACGGCTGCGGAATGGCTGGCGTTTGCGACAGCCCTCGCCGTCGCCGCAGCGATCTTCGCGCTGCGCCGGCGGCGCCGGGCGTCCGACGCGTGAAGCCGCGTCGAACGCCGTCGTGAAAAGCCGCCAGTTGCGGCTCGATGGCATTCGCGACGGCCAGGCACACCACGCCTCGACCCAAAGCTGGGAGACGCCGGACGGGAGCGCTGGTCGCGCGACTTCGATCGACGCCATCGAGCAGCGGCGGCCGGACGAACCATTTCGAACGCGTCCCAAGGACGCGTCAATGTCGTCAGTTGCCCGGAGATTGCTGATTCGCGGTCTTCTCGCCGGCTGCCGGAACCGTGCGCAGAAACGCCAGGATTCTCCGGAGGTCGTCGTCGGGCATCTCTCCGTAAGTGCGCGGCATCACTTCGTTGATCGTGGATCCGTTCGGCCGGCGATGGGTGCGGAGCGCCGTGAAGAAGTCCTGCTCGCTCCAGTCGCCGATGCCGACCGGTGTGATGTTCGAGGCGCCCGGCGGCGGGCCGCCGCCACCGGTGAACCGCTCGCCGTGACACGCGCGGCAGCCAGCCGTCGACACCAGGTACTCGCCCATGTCGACCCCGTCCGATGCGCTCGGGCGCGCCGCGAGCCGGTTCTGCGTGTGATCGATCCTCGCCGCAGTCGCAAGCGGAAAGTCGGCGAAGAGCGAAAGCGCCCGCGCCATCGGTCCGGGCGAAGACGCCGGCAGCGTCCGATCGACGGGCGGCGCCGACTTCACGTAGGCGACGATGGCGCCGAGATCCTCGGGTGTGAAGTGGTAGTCGCCCGACGGCATGAAGAGGACCGAATGGCCGTCCCGCTTCACGCCGTGAGTCATGACGCGAATGAAGTCCTCGTCGGTGTAGTCTGCCGGCAGTCCGCCGCGGCCTCGGGTGAGATTTGCCGAGACGAACCGGCCCATTGCCGGATCGTCCACGACGATCTTGCCGCCCAGATCGGCCCCGTGACAATCGGCGCACAGCGCGACCTTCTCGTACAGGTATTTGCCGCGGCCGATCGACTCGGCATCAGTGGGAATTGGAACGTGCGGCGCCTGGACGATGAAGGTGCTCGCTAGCAGCCGACCACTCGCCACATACACATAGGCGAGAAGAGCACCCACGGCCGTCGCGAGTGCCAGGGAGACATAGAGCACCCACCGGACGAGTCGCTTCATAGGCCAATTATAGATGAGCTTTAAGCTCAGGCGCAAATTTCAACGCGCCCTGAGGATTGACGCAGCGGTCGATTCCAGGCGCCCGCCGGCGAGGCCGCCCGCGCGGTTCGGCCGTTCCGTCATGTTCCGCGCATGCGGACCTACTCCGATCGGAGGGCGTCGATGGGATCGACCGTGGTCGCACGGACCGCCGGAACGTAGCTCGCGAGCGTCGTCGCCGCAATCAAGGCGAGGGAGACGACCGCGTAGGTGAGCGGATCGACCGGGCTGACGTCGAACAACAGCGTCGACATCAGCCGCATCAGCCCGAACGCCACGGCGACGCCAATCGCGATGCCGATGGCGGCGAGCGTCAGGCCGTCGACGAGGAACATGCGCCGCACCGTGGCCGACTGCGCACCGAGCGCGATCCGGATGCCGATCTCGCGTGTCCGCTGCGACACCGAGTAGGAGATGACGCCGTAGATCCCCGCGACGCCGAGCAGCAGCGCCATGCCGCCGGCAATGGCGAGCATGACGAGTGTGAACGACGTCCGCGCCAGCGACGCGTCGTAGATCTCCTCCAGAGTTCGAACGCTGGCCAGCGGCAGATTGGGATTGATCGACCACACCGCCCGCCCCAGCTCGTTCACGAACCCATCCGAACCGGTGCGGTTGCTGCGCACGATGTAGGTGAGCCCGCGCTGGACGAAGTTGCGGTTGTCGCCATCCGGTAAGAAGTCGGCCATCAGCGGCGGCCAGTACGCCACCGTCGGTGCCTTCCTGGTCAGGCCATCGTCGCGCATGTCGCTGATGACACCCACGACCTCGCGCCAGCCGCCCTTGACATACGGGCGGATCCGCTTGCCGATCGCCGCCGCAGGCTGCCCCCACAGCTCCCGCGCGAGACTCTCCGACACCATCGCGACCGGCCGCTGCTGGTAGAGATCGGGCCACGTGAAGTCGCGTCCGGCGACGAGCCCGGCACCCATGGTGTGCACGTATCCTGGCGAGACGAACTTGAACAGCCGGATCGGCGGGATCTGCGAATCGGAGTAAGTGCGATCCTGGGCGTAAACCGGATCGTGCCAGCCATCGCCCGACATCGTGACCGTGGATGACAGCGCGACGGACGTGACGCCGGAAATGGCCGCGAGCTTGTCCATGATCGCCTGGTGCATGCGCGCGACCGCAGCTTCCTCCTTGATCTGCGACTCGGGAATCGAAAGGCGGAAGGTCTGCACCTCGTGCGGCCGCGCGAAGCCCGGATGCACGCGGCTCAGCACGTCGAAGGTTCGAATCATCAGGCCCGATCCGATGAGCAGCACGAGCGCCAGCGCCACCTGTACGACGACGAGCGTGTTGCGGGTGCGATGGCGCTCCCGGCTGGCGCTCGCCGTCCGTCCGCCGCCGCGCAGCATCGTGGCCACGCGCGCGCCGGCGTACTTGAACACCGGGATGGCCCCGAACAGGAGGCCGACGACCACCGATACGACGAGCGTGAACACGAGTGCGGGAACGTCGAGCGCGATGTCGGCGAGCCGCGGCAGGTTGCCGGGAGCGAGCGCCACGAGGAGCCGCAGCGCACCGTACGCCAGGCCGAGCCCGATGAGGCCGCCGAGGATGCCGAGCGTCACGCTCTCGAGGAGCAGCTCGCGGGCAAGCCGGCCGGTGCCGGCGCCCAGCGCCGCCCGAATCGCAAGTTCCTGCTGGCGCGATTCGGCCCGGACGAGCAGCAGGTTGGCGACGTTCGCGCACGCAATGAGGAGTACCAGTCCGATCGTGCCCATCAACACCCACAAGACCGTGCGCACATCCCCGACGAGGTCGTCCTTGAGGGTGTGGACGCGCGGAGCGATGCGAGCCTCCTCGAACATCTTGACGCTGCCGCCCGGAAAGGGCGGGAAGCGCGTGAACGACACGGGAATCAGCCGGGTAGCATCGGCGGTGGCCTGCGCAATCGTGGTCCCGGGCCTCAGCCGCGCCATCGCGGCAAAGCTGAACTGCCCGAGGAACACCTTGCTGCGATCGAACCGGTACGGGACGACGAGCGAGACCTGCCGGTCGAGAAAGCGGAACGAGTCGGGCAGCACGCCGATGATCTCGCGCGGCTTGCCGTCGATCGTCAGCGTGCGGCCAATCGCGGTCGGGTCGCCCCCGAATTTGTCGCGCCAGTAGCCGGCCGCCAGCACCACGGTTTCGGGCGTACCCGGCGTGTCGTCAGACCGGGTGAACACCCGGCCGAGCATCGGCCGGACCCCCAGCATCGGCAGGATGGCGTCGGTGACGAAGAGCGTCCGCACTTCTTCGGGCTCCGCCAGCCCCGTGACGCTCACCGTTCCCGGTGTTCCAGAGCCCGACGTCCTGAAACGCCCGCCCCTCCTCGCGATAGGTGAAATAGAGAAAGGGCGCGGCGCCTGCGCGGTCGATGTTGACGCCTGGTGCGGTGTGGTCGAGGACGATGAGCTCGTCGGAGCGCGGGTAGGGAAGCGGCTTGAGGAGGACGCTCTCGATGACGCTGAAGATGGCAGTATTGGCGCCGATGCCGATGGCCAGCGTCAAGAC
This sequence comes from Vicinamibacterales bacterium, assembly GCA_963840865.1. GTDB lineage: Bacteria > Acidobacteriota > Vicinamibacteria > Vicinamibacterales > Vicinamibacteraceae > CAWJAP01. The sequence goes on along the minus strand of CAWJAP010000028.1, from coordinate 463,357 downwards.
GGCCATGGCGGTGAAGCCAGGCATTCTGGCCAGACTCCGGACGACCTGCCTCAATCGCATGTCCATTCAGACGGCGCAGGGGCGGCGATGGTTCAACGCGCCGACCGATTTTGTCAGGGCACGGGGTGCCGTGCCCTACGGCTACATGAGGTCTGAAAATCGGCTATCCGGTCTGTCAGACTTGTCCTTCCATTCCTTGCCGTCCTTGCCCATCGCCCAGCGTGGTTTCACGAGACGTCGTCCGGCGGTAGCAGCATTCGTTGCGGTCGTCCCGCCGTCACCGTTTCGATGTCGTTCGGCAGTCGGACGAGCTGCACGGGCATCGGGCTCGACGAGCGCGTAGCACGCGGCAGCCTACGCGACGCAGCACTCCGGCCCGCAGCAGCTCTTCACCGCCGGCTTGCGCGCGCGGACGAACGCGCTGGCGAATCGGCCATCGACGTGCGGCGCCAGGCGCATCCACGTCCACGCCGCCTTCCGCGAGGAACGCGCGCGCATCGTCGACGTCGTAGACGCGCCACGGCTCGATGTCGACGTCCGCGAAGCCGCGGCTTGCAGCTTCGCTGCGTACTCCCGCTCCTCGAGCGCCCCGGCGATGCAGCCGACCCACAGCTCCATGCTGCGGCGGATGTCCGCCGGGACGTCGCCGCGGACGACGACGTCCGAGACGGCGAAGCGGCCGCCGGGCTTGAGCACGCGGAAGGCCTCGCGCAGCACCGCGTCCTTGTCGGTCGAGAGGTTGATGACGCAGTTCGAGATGATCGACGTCGACGGAGTTGTCGGGCAGCGGAATCGCTTCGATCGTGCCCTTCAGGAACTCGACGTTGGTCGCGCCGGCCTTCCGCTGGTTCTCGCGCGCCAGCGCGAGCATCTCGTCGGTCATGTCCAGGCCGTAGACCTTGCCGGCAGGTCCGACGCGCTTGGCCGAGAGCAGGACGTCGATGCCGCCGCCGGATCCGAGGTCGAGCACCGTCTGGCCCGGCTCGAGCGCGAGCAGCGCGGTCGGATTGCCGCACCCGAGCGACGCCGCGACCGCTTCGGCGGGCAGCCCCTCGGTCTCCGCGTCGCGAGTAGAGGTTCGAGGTGATCGGGTCGCCGCAGCCGCAGGCGGTCGGGCCGCAGCAGCCGGTGTTGGCGATGCGTTCCGACCGACGTCGCAATGGCGCCGTACTTCTCGCGAACCGCATCCTGACACTGTGCTGACATGTGCGTTCCTCCTTGTATACGTCTGAAGCGAATATAGAGACTATAGGCGCTCCGTGTTATATTTGTCAAGGCATATATATGGACGAGCAGATGAACTCGATGGAGCGCCTGTTTCAAGGCGCTCGGCGATGCCACCCGGCTGCGGATTCTCGGCCTGCTGCTGACCGGCGAGGTCTGCGTCTGCGACATCCACGAGAGCCTCGAAGATCCCGCAGCCGAAGGCCTCGCGCCACCTGGCCTACCTGCGGCGAGCCGGCCTGGTCGAGACGCGGCGCGAGGGCCTGTGGGTGCACTACCGGCTGGCCGAGTCGAGCGATCCGGTCATCACCACGTTGCAGCAGGCGGTGCGCCACGCACTCGGGCACATAGGAACCGTGCGCAAGGATGCCGCCGCCCTGCACGCGAGAACCGGATGCTGCCTGCCGGCATCCCCGCAGGCGCCGGCCCTGGCCTGCTGCGGCCCCCACTCGAATGGAAGGGAGCGGAAGAGGCGATGACCACGGCCGCGATTCGACCCGCCACGAGGCGTGATGTGCCGGCGATTGAGGATCTGCTGACGCGCACGCATCTCCCCATCGACGGTCTTGCCGATCACCTCGACAACGCCATCGTCGCCGAGCGCGAAGGCCGGGTGGTGGCGAGCGCGGCGCTGGAGATTTACGAGGGCGGTGCGCTGCTACGCTCGGTGGCCGTCGATCCCGCGGCCCAGGGCACGGGACTGGGCAGGCGCGTGACCGACGCGGCGATCGCGCGCGCGCGGCGTTCGGGCGTGACGACGCTCTTCCTCCTGACCACGACCGCCGAACGCTTCTTCCCGAAATTCGGGTTCACGGTCGTGCAGCGCGCCGAGGTTCCAGAAACGGTTCGGCAGTCGGTGGAGTTCCGCTCGGCCTGCCCGGCGAGCGCCGTTGTCATGCGCAAGGAGCTTTGATGGCGGGTGGCGCCACCGCTCAACTCAACTGAACTCCGGGTCCTAGATGCCGGCGTACCATGAATAGCCGGCACCAACCGCTCCAGATCCGAGGCCGTTGCCGATGCCCTCCTGGGTGTCGGTCACGGTCATTCTGGTCAGGTACTTGAGGTTCTTGTAACCGAGCTGTCGGGGGACCTTGAGGCGTAGCGGCGCGCCGTGGTCGGCGGGAAACGTCGGTCCATTCATCGCATACGCGAGCAGCGTCTGCGGATGCCGCGCGTCGTCCATGTCGATGCTGTCCCACCAGAGGTCGAAGGTGAAGAAGAAGACGAACTTCGCCTCGCGGCGCGCCCCCACGTGCTCGAGCACCTGAGCGAGCGGAACGCCGGTCCACTCGGCGATGAACGACCAGCCCTCTTCGCACGCCTGATGCGTGATCTGGCTGCGCGCGGGGAAGCGCTTCAGCTCGTCGAGCGACAACGATCCAGGGCGATCGACGAGACCGTCGATCTTCAGCCGCCAGTCGGCGAAGCCGCCCGCGAGCAGGCGCTGATACACGTCATCCTTCGGGGCGTGGCCGTTGATTGGAATCACGGTGGAAATCTGACGGCGATCGAACTCGCGTGCCATCGACGGCAGCTTGGTGAGGAGCCGCTGGCCGGCGTACGTGAGCGTCTCGCTCAGGCCGTACACGCCCCGGCAGTTCGCCGGGATCAGACCGTACCGATCCAGGACGTTCGTCGTGACCCGCCAGGCCCCCACGCCGGCCGCGGCGCCGAGGCCCGCTCGAATGAGCCGCCGCCGTGACACCTTGCCGTTCATGCCGCATCCCTCCGCGCGGGGCGTGCCGCAGGGCGACGGCCCGTAATCATTGCCCGCATGTTGCCGGCAAAACCCGACTCCCATACCAGCGCGACGTGCAGGAGCACGAAGAATCCGAGTGCGCACGCGGCGAAGAAATGGATCGTCCGCGCGCTCTGCTGACCACCGAGGACCGTCACCAACACCGGGGCGACCGAGGTGACGGCGGGGGACATCGCCAGTCCCGTCCAGATCATCAGCGGCAACAGCACGAAAACAACGGTCGAGTAGGTGAGGCGCTGCAGGACGTTGTACCGCGTTCGATCGTCCGTGCTGCGACGCGTCCGGCGCAGGTGGCCGCGCGCGACGTCGAGCATCCGGCGAGCGCTGAGGTCGTCGCGCGGCGGAACGAAGCTTCGTACGAAGTGGCCCGAGAGCAGTCCGATTCCGACGTAGACAAGGCCGGTGAACACGCAAATCCAGGCGGCGAGAAAGTGCAGGTACCGGCCAGGTCCGCGGATCGGTACGTCCAGCACGAACGGCAGCGGCAGGTCGATCAGTGATGGTCCCCCGAGACCGCCGGTCTCGCCCCAATAGAGCCGTGGATGTGCGAGGAGAATCGCCACGCCGCTGAGGAACAGCACCGCGAACGCCGCTGCCGACACCCAGTGCGTGACACGAACGAACCACGAGTGCCGCGGCAGATCCAGCGTCTGCGCGTCCGTAACCGGCGCATCGAGAGTCGCGGCAGATTCCGGCATCGAGATTGAGGCAAACAGTACCACAGCGAACGCCCTTCAAACCGCCGGCACTCGGAAGGGCGATTCGCCGGCTCAACCCGTCTCACACGGTCGACAGAGCTGCGATGACCTGCTCGAGGAGCGCAATCAGCATGGCGACGTCGGCGCCGCTCGTTTGCGCCCGCGACGCCCAGGTAATCGAAGATCACCATGGCCGCCACGACGCTCGTGCACCTCGCCCGCGTCCAGCAGGCGCTCGGGCAATCGTCGGATGCTCTCGCGACGGTCCGACGGGCGATCGCGCTCGCCGAGTCGTTCGTCGAGAAGGGAGCCCCGTCGTATCTGATCGGCCTCGCGCGGCTGGCGGAAGCAGATCTGCTCGCCGGGAGTGGCGCAGCGGATCAGGCGCGGACGGCGTATCGCATCGCGTTCGACAACCTGCGGCCCACGCTCGGCACCGGCCATTCGGCTACGCAATCGGCCGAACGCGCCCTGCGCTGATTCGCACTCGTAACAGGTCTCGACGTCGCGCTTCGCGCGGAGGCGGAAAGCCGCGCCCTCCTGGACACTGTTTTCATCAGGAAGTCGTGCGGGAGCACCCCGACCACCGTGTACTGGTTCTTGCCCTCGCCGGTGCCGGCGCCCAGGCCGTTCAGCGTGATGGGCTTGCCGACGATGGTGGCATCGCCGGCGAACATGCGCATCCAGAAGGGATGGCTCAGCATCACGGTCGCCGGCTTGCCCGGCGAACGGGCAGATAATCCGAGAAAATGGCGGCCGCCCGATGGTTGGCTGTCTGCGGATGCGACCCTGGCGTTCGTCGGCAATACACGTCAACAACGCGTCGCACCACGCGCGGCTCAGGTCGCTGATGCACGAGGCGTGACTCGTCCGCGTGTCCGATGGTTCATGGGTTCTGGATGGTTCGCCGGGCGGGTCCATCCTCGGGATCGCGCACCGCAATGAAGTCCACTTTGCCGACCCTGCTGTTGGTCGCCTTCTTCAACTCGACCAGCTTGCGGGCGATCCGGTCGGCCTCGTCGAGATTCTCGGCGCGAACCCTCAGCTCGAGGCGGCCGTCAGGCGCGGTGCGCTCCCGTACGACTTCGTAGTAGCCGGTGTCTTCGGCGTTGTGAGCGGTCTGATCGGTCGGATACCAGCATGCGGTTGTGCCGAGCACCAGCAGACCTGCCAGAAGCCAGCGAGTCATTGGGGCCTCCCGGCTGACAGCGGGTGCAAGAGAGACACCATTGCGGCTCTGTACTGGGCTTGCACCGCACCCGACCTGCACGACCTTCCGCGCCCCCTTTTCGAGGCTTGCTCCTGCGGCACGGTCTGACGTTTCGTCGCCGCCCATGTCGCGCTGTTCGCAGGCCGGGCCATATGGAACGCGGTCGCACCGGACTGGCTCGGCGAAGTCGTCGGCTTCATGCGGAGCGCTCGGAGGCCACGCCGAGGAGGCGCTCCACCGCGCCGACGCGGTGCGCGTAGGTATGGTGAGCCAGCACGCGCTTGCGCGCCGCGCCGCCGACGAGGCGCGCTTCGGGCAGCGTCAGCCGCTCGAGCGTGTCGATCACCTCCTCGCCATCGTGCGCGACCAGCACTTCGCGCCCGGGTTCGAGAAAGAGCTCCATGCCTTTCCACGCGTCGCTGATCAGGCACGCCCCGGCCCCGGCGGCTTCGAACACGCGGGTGGCGGGGGAATAGCCCACGCGCGCCATGCTCGTGCGGTTGACGTTCAGCACCGCGAGCGGCGACGAGTTGAACGCGTTGTGATGCCGTGTGGGCAGCTGGCCGATGATGGACACGTTGCGCGGCACCGCGCGATGATCCCAGCCACTGCCGGCGAGCACGAATCGCAGGCGGCGGAGGTGAGCCGCGGGATGGAGAAAGAAAGCCTCGACCCGCGCTTCCCGATCGGGAAGGCAGTTGGCGCGCAGCCCGAGATCGCCGAGATACCGCGGGTCGGGCGGCACCGGGTAGTGAAAGTCCGGATCGACGGCGTTGTAGACCGGCTCGCAGTACCGCGCGCCGAATGCCCGGTACGCCTGCACGACGGGCTCGCCGCCGCCGTAGGTGAGGACGACATCGTAGGACGGAATCAGCGCACGAAAGGGATCCTGCTGATCGAGCGTGATGCGCTCGAGCGTTGCCGGCACGTCGACGTCCCAGAACGCGATGGTCTGTCCCGGCCGCCGGATCGCGGGCAGCGCGGCCTCGAGCTCGGCATCGTTCGCGCCCACGCCGCTGGCCTTGACGATGACATCGGCTTTGCTGGCGCGAGCGAGCGCGGCGTCGAGGCCGGCGGCGTCGGCGGGGTAGACGACAATGGTCGCCCAGTCGGGATCGTCGAGATCGCGGTGCCGCTGTCGGTCGAGGATGTCGGGCTCGAAGAAGGTGACGTGCCAGCCGCGACGGTCGAGCGCGCGAACGATGCCGCGATAGTAGGTCGCCGCGCCGTTCCAGTACGCGGATACGAGGCTCGATCCGAAGAAGGCAAGCGTCGGACGACTCATGAGGCCCCCCAGGCCATGAACGATGGACGGACGCGCGACGCAATCGCGAGCAGATCGTCGACCCGGTGGGCGCACGTGTGCCGCTCGAGCACCGTGCGACGCCCGGCTTCCGAGAGCGAGTCGGCCAGCGCCCGATCGCGGAGCAGGTCGCGAAGATGGCGGGTCATCTCGGGCCCATTACGCGCGACCAGATAGTCTTCCGCCGGGCGGAACAGCCAGCACTTTGGCATCGAGCCACGGCGCCGAGACCAGCGGGATGCCGCAGGCGAGCGCGGCGGCACCCGCTTCGCGAGCGAGGTTCGTCGCGCTCCATCCGTCCTCGGGCTCGAACGCGGTGACCTCGTGTCCGCGCCGGCCGAGCTCCGACGCGACACCCCTCAGGAAGTGCGCGTTGCCATGGTTCCAGTCGGAGCGCATCGAGTGGCAGAAGATCACGACGCGCATTGCCCGGCCTCCGTCGTGTGAGTACAGAGCTGCTGATATGTGGCCAGGTAATGCGCGGCCATGCGGCGCGCGGAGAACGTCGCCGCGCGGACGCGTGCGGCGGATCCGAGGCGCGCGCGGGCCGCGGGATCGCGTGCCAGGACGTTCAGCGTTTCGCGCCACGCCGCGATGTCGCGCGGCGGCACGAACCAGGCGGCATCGGTCCACAGCTCGCGCAGGCTCGGGATGTCGGCGAGAACCAGCGCGCACGATCGTTGAGCGGCCTCGAGCACCGACAGGCCGAAGGGCTCGTAGATGGCGGGCCACGCGTAGATCGCGGCCGAGCGCAGCCACCCGTCGAGGGTCGATCGATCCACCTGGCCCAGATGACGGACGTGGCGATCGCGGCGTTGCGGCCGATCGCACGCACCGGCGATGACGACGGGCCAGTCGAGACCGCAGTCCGCCGCGGCTTCGAGCGTCGCCAGGCCCTTCGCCCGATCCCAGACACGGCCGGCCGCGAAGATGAGCGGTCGCCGTTTCGCGGATTGCGGCGCGCACGGCGGCAGGCCGTTCGGCACGACGGCTGCCGGCCTGTCGAAGCGGTACTCCTGCCGCAGCATCGTCAGCATGGCGCTGGTGGGCGCGGCGACCGCGCTCGCCCGGACCAGTCCGCGGCAGACGTCGATGGTGTAGCGATCCCACTCGCCGGGCGCCGCCGTCCGCTCGACCGCCCGCCACCACGATCGCACGCACGAATGCGCGACCAGGACCACCGGACAGTCGAAGGGACCTGCGGCGTGGACGAAGCCATTGACGTGAACGACGTCCGCGTGCGCTTCGCTTGCGAGCTGTCGCAACCACGATCCAGCCAGGTAAACATCGCGTGCCGAGCCGGGCATCCATTCGAGCGCGTAGGGACGATGCGCGAGGGTCACGTTGCGGCAGCCGGCCAACTCCCGGAGCGCCGCGGCCGATGGAGCCGGGCCCATCACGGCCATCGTGCAGTGCACGCGGTCGCCGAGGGCACGCAGCAGCGCAACGGCGTACGTCCAGACGCCGCCGACGGCGTCGGCCGTCATCAACATCCGAATCGGCCTCGCGCGGCGGCGGGTCATGATGCGATGCGCCAGCCCGTGGCCGATGCGAAGCGGCGGCAGTCGGAGACGTAGTAACGCTGGTCGGCAGCATGCCACGGCTCGAGATGCCAGGTCACGTCGTGTCGAAGGAGCGCTCGCAACTGCTCGAGCAGCTCGAGAAGGCTGGTGGTGTGCGATGGGCCGCCGCCGATGTTGAACGCTGCAGAAAGTGCGCGACCCACCCTTGATCCTCCGTGCCCTGGCGCGGTCTGTAGATGGAGCTCATACGGAACACGAGGGCGTCCATTTCGACGGCTCGTGCGAGCCCGTACTGGTCGGCTGCACCCTTCGAGCAGCCGTTGGCCGTGGCGGCGGCGGATCTCGCTGACGTCGGTCGCAGCGCGAACCGGTGCATTTCGGGAGTTGTGCGCCAGGATGGTCCGCCGATACCTTGACTGAGATGCCGGACCGCGGTCAGGCCTGGGTCGCGGGTGCCGGGAGCATCGGCGAGTGAGGCCGAAGCCGTCGAATCATGCGCCGGGCGCGGATCCAGTGTGCCCTGGCCGCCTGCCTCCAGTTGCGCCGCCTCATACCGTTTCCTCCCGCGATGGAAGAGTCATGGTTGGCGGACTGGTGCAACACGCATGCCCTGAAGGGCAGGCGAGTCGTGGTGCGAACCCGGTATTTCGAAGCAGCGTGGGGTGGTCTTCGTTCCAGGATGTCAGCACGTCGACGGTTGTTTCATCCTGAGACATGTCTCCTGTTCAGGTCGCCGGATGCCCCGGCAGCCTGCCCGCAGCGGCCTGGGCCGGCCGCTCCCACGGTGTCGCAGATCCTCACGGGCAGGCGCTCGACCAGGAACTCGCGCACCGTGGGTGGCCGCTCGACGCCGCGCTCGACGAGGCTGCCGACGGGCAGGAGCCCCTTCGAGAAACAAGGCGCACGCCACTCGGTGGCCTCGCGTCGGCCGTCATTCGCGACTGGAACGCGCCTCGACGTGAAAGCGCGGCTCGCGAACGCGAGTGCCACGGCAGGACGGGCACTTGCCGGGCTTGTGAAGCGTGGTCTCGGCGAACACGAAGCCGCAGCTGGCGCAGGTCGCCGGTTCCACGACGACCCGATGGCCGGCGGCTCGAACCGATTGCAGCGCGTGGCCCAACTCGGTATCGATGTCGCGCCGGTGCAACCCCAACTCGCGCGCGAGAGAGGAGGGCGTGCGTGGCCCGCCGGAGAGGAGCGCGATGATGTTGCGCCGCGTGGTCATCTCGACGGGCCTTCGAAGAGTCGAGCGGACTCAGGCGGGTCAGCCTTCCCGAAGCACTTTCAACGGCTCCAGTTTTGCCGCCCGGTAGGCGGGGACGGCGCTCGCCAGCAGCGAGACCAGCGCGAGTCCGCCTGCGACGACCGCCAGCATCGCCGGGTCGGCCGCGCTCACGCCGAACACGAGCCGGTCGAGCAGCGTCGCCGATCCCAGCGCGGCCACGGCGCCGATGCCGTTTGTGGGAGATATCGCGTCCGAAGCTTAGACGGGTGCGGTCCCCAAGGAGTTCGTGTCGTCACAGCTCTTCACTGTGGTGGGACGGCCCTTCAAGGCTGTCAGGAGACAAGGGCTGAACCTGGATTCATGAATTCAGACGTCTCGAATGACCTGATAGGAAAAAGGCCCGCGGATTCTCGGGATGGTCAGCGATTCTTGCCGATTGGCCGGAGGCTGCACACGTCACTGGCCTGTCATGACGCTACTCGTCGGGAGGGCGATCGACGATGCGGCCGTCGAAGAGGTGGATGTGGCGTTGGACCTGCGCCGTCCAGCGGGGATCGTGGGTGACAATGCAGACGGTTGCGCCGGCGCCATGCAGTTCGCCGAACATGTGCATCAACGCTTCGCCGCTCTTCGAATCGAGATTGCCGGTCGGCTCGTCGGCCAGGAGGATCGACGGCCGTCCCGTGATCGCGCGGGCGACGGCGACCAGTTGTTGATGACCGCCCGAGAGCGACCCTGGCCGCGACTTTGCGCGTGCCATCAGCCCCACGCGCTCGAGCGCGGCTTCGACGCGCGCCTTCCGCTCCTCGGCCGGCACCGCGCGGAGCGTGAGCGGATACTCGACGTTCTCGAAGACCGTGAGATCGGCGAGCAGGTTGAAGCTCTGAAAGACGAGGCCGACGTCGAGGTTGCGCACCCGCGCGCGCGCGCCCGGCGAGAACTGCCCGGTGGCTTGGCCGTTCAGCCAGTAGCGGCCGGACGTCGGCGTGTCGAGCAGCCCGAGAACCGAGAGCAGCGTCGATTTGCCGCAGCCCGACGGACCGGAGACCGCGACATACTCGCCGCGTTGGATGTCGACCGTGACATCGTCGAGCGCCCGGGTCTCTTCGTCGGCGTCACCCGTGAAGATCTTGGTGACGTGCTCGAGCCGGATGACCGGCAGATTGGGGTCGGCCGGCAGGTCCTCGCCGGCAGGCTGAGGGTCGCGCTTGCGCCACCATCCCATACGGGGATTAGACGAGTGCTGCCGGGAAACGGCTGCACGGCAAAGCACGCCGATGGGGACGCGCCTTGACAGGCCGCCCCGGCGACCCGAAAATTCAGCGTTTCCTGTCAGCGCCGACATGCGTGGCACACTTCGAGACGCCGCCTGTGCGGTGGCCGGAGCCGCGGCGGTGGCCGCGGCGTTCTGGGCTGCCACACCAACCACGGGACAGCCCACATCGGCGGCGATTCCCCGCACCGCCGCCGGCAGGCCGGACCTGAACGGGATCTGGCAGGCCCTCAATACCGCCAACTACGACCTCGAGGCGCACGGTCCACGGGCGGCGATGGCGATGCGTCCCGGGCCTGTGGTTCCCGTGCCGGCAAAGGAGGTCGTCGCCCTGGGGGCCGTCGGCGCCGTCCCTGGTGGCCTGTCTGTCGTCGCAGGCGGGACGATCCCGTATCTGCCCGACGCGCTCGCCAGGAAGCGCGAGAACCAGGAGCACTGGCTGGCGCGCGATCCCGAGATCAAGTGCTACCTCCCGGGCGTGCCGCGCGCGACCTACGTGCCGTTCCCGTTCCAGATTCTTCCAGAGCGAGAAGGCGTTCTTCATCGCCTACGAGTACGCCGGCGCCGTGCGCAACATCTACTTGAAAGATCCTGGGCCGCCGCAGGTGGACACGTGGATGGGGCAATCGGTCGGCAAGTGGGAGGGTGACACGTTCGTCGTCGCGGCCACGGGGTTTCACGATCAAAGCTGGTTCGATCGGGCCGGCAACCATCACAGCGAGGCGCTCCAGGTGACGGAGCGCTACACGATGACAGGCCGCGATCACATCCAGTACGAGGCCACGATCACGGATCCGAAGGTCTTCAGCCGGCCGTGGACGATCGCGATGCCTTTGTACCGGCACGTGAACCCGGACGCGCGGCTCGGCCAGTTCAAGTGCGTGGAGTTCGTCGAGGAGCTGATGTACGGCGGTCTTCGCAAGGAGCCCGTGAAGTGAATGGGCAGGCTCTGGTTGGCCGGAGGCGCTGGACCTTCGCTGTCGCGCTCGCGATCGCGGCCTGCGCGTTCGCCGCGGAACTCGCGCGCGTGGGCGCGCAATCGTCCGCCGCTGCGCCGGCTGGCGCGAAGAACTGGACGGCGCCGCGCACGCCCGACGGTCACCCGGATCTGCAGGGCACGTGGAGCAACGCCACCATGACCCCGCTCGAGCGGCCCGCGAGTGCGGCCGGCCTCACGATGTCGAAGGAGGAGGTCGCCCAGCGCGAACGCGAGCGCCAGGATCGCATCCGGCAACTCGGCGCGCCGAGCGATCCGAACCGGCCGGCGCCGCCGAAAGGTGGCGACGGATCGACCGGAGCGGCCGGGAACGTCGGCGGCTACAACAATTTCTGGATCGACGGCGGCGATCGCGTGGCCGTGGTCAACGGCGAGTGGCGGACCTCCCTCATCGTCGATCCGGCTGACGGCAAAGTGCCGGCGCTGACCGACGAAGCGCGGCAGCGCAACGAGGCCCGTCAGGCGCAGCTCAAGAAGTGGAGTGAGTTCGATCACCCGGAACTGCGCCCGCTGGGCGAGCGCTGCATCGTGTCGTTCGTTCCGGGGCCGGGCCCGCCGATGCTGCCCAACTACTTCTACAACAACAACTACCAGATCGTGCAGACGAAGGATCACGTGATGATCCTGCTCGAGATGGTGCACGATGCCCGCGTGATCCGGCTGGGCGGGACGCGGCTGCCGCCGCACGTCCGGCCCTGGATGGGCGATTCCATTGGCCGCTGGGAAGGCGACACGCTCGTCGTCGAGACCACGAACTTCCATCCGCATCAGCGCCTGCGAGGCGCCTCGGACAACCTGAAAGTCGTCGAGCGTTTCACGCGTACCGGACCCGACTCGATCCTGTACAAATTCACCGTCGACGACGAGACGACGTTCACGCCGGCCGTGGAGCGGGGAAGTGCCGTTCAACCGCACGGACGATCTGATTTACGAGTACGCCTGTCACGAAGCCAACTACGCGCTCTACAACATTCTGAGCGGCGAGCGGGAAAAGGAAAAAGAAGTAGGAAGTAGGAAGTAGGAAGTGTGCTGATGCGAACGACACGTGCCGTGCTGATGACCGCAGGCCTTCTGCTGGCCGCGACCGAGAACACGGCGGGTCATCACGCCTTCGGGGCCGAGTTCGATCCGAATGCGCCCGTGCGCCTGCAAGGCAAGGTCGTGAAGCTCGAATGGGTGAACCCGCACGCGTGGATTCACATCGAGGTGAAGAAGCCCGACGGCACGACCGAAGTCTGGATGGTCGAGGGCGGCACGCCGAACACGTTGCTCCGCCGCGGACTCACGCGAGAGTCGCTGACCATCGGGGCGGAACTGATCGTCGACGGCTATCAGACGAAAAATAAAGCGCTCAAGCGGGCCAACGGCCGCGACGTGACGTTCACCGACGGCCGCAAGATGTTCATGGGCTCGTCGGGGACCGGCGCGCCGCGCGATGGCCGTGACCCGAGCGATCCCGTCAGCAAGCCTCCAGCCTGAAGACGCTCGCTCGACTCCCGTGCACGCCGCCGGCCCGGCCGGCGCCTCTCCCGCCGCTCCGGCTGATTATGGCGTGTGGCGACGCGCGACGGGCTCAGGGCTGCCGGCTCACGAAAACCCGATCCATCGTCCCGCCGCGGCGACGATGAACCACAGCGTCAGCGAGGCGGCGCCGACGAGCCGGGTGGTCCTCGTCGCATCCACGCTCGCGAGCGCCACGCGCTCACGCACGGTCAGCGTGAAGAGCAGCGCGATTTGGAGGGTGGCGATCTTCGTCCAGAACGCGGGGCTGTAGTAACACTTCACCGCTTCTGACAGGAACAGCGACGTGCCGCTCGCGATCATCACGGCGAGGCTGCCCAGGAGCCACGGCTTGGCCTCGCGCGCGAGCGACGCCACGGGCTGGTGGCGGAGGCCGGAGCCGAGCATCCGCAGATCGACGACGAGGATCGATCCGCCAAGCACGCAGAGGCCGAGCAGGTGAACGGCCTCGATGACCGGAAACAGCCAGAGTGACTCGCGAATGCTGCTTCCGATCGCGGTTGCTTCACACCATTCGAAGATGCGGAGCCAGGAATCGCCCATGACAGGAGCGGCGTCGCTAGTGGCCGCCGGCCTCGCAGCCCGCTGCCCAGTTGACGAGCGCCGGCTGCGGCTGAATGTCGCAGTCGAACCAGTTGTAGGCGATCATCCGGCCGGCGACGACGATGGCGGCCCAGAGCACGAGCGAGGTCACGGCGGCCACGCGCGCGGGCAGAGGGGTCACGGCTGCGGTGTCCCATTCCGCCATGTGGCGCTGCACGCGCGAATGGAACAACCAGACGTTGAGTCCGGCCGCCAGGAGCATCAACACTTTCATGCGGAAGAAGACGTTCTGATACGTGCGGACGGGAATCGCGAAGAAGAGCAGCGCGCCGGTGACGACCATCAGGACGAAGCCAGCCTTCGTCCACGGGAGCAGCCGCCGCATGACCTCGGACACCGGAACCTGACGCATGGCGAGCCCGAGCAGGCGGAGGTCGAGCATCACGGCGAGGCCGACGAACATCGTGAGCGCGAGCACGTGCGTCGACTCGACGAGCGGGTACACGTAAAGCGACTCGTGGAGCGCGATGCTCCACCGTGTGCCCGCGAGCCATTGAACCAGCGGCAGGAGGGACACGACTACGGGTTCGCTCCGCCCGGTCTCAGGGTCTGTGCTGCGTACTTCGCGTGGCAGGCGGTGCACGCGTCGTAGACCTCGGCGCCGACGTCGAACACGGCGGCCCTGTCCTTCGCCTCGGCCGCCTTGATCGCACGGCGGCCGACCTCCACGAGCGCCTGCGAGAGCGCGATCCAGTCGCCGCTGTCGCGGGCCCGCCCGCCCATCATCAGCAGGTTGCCCGACTCGGCGACCATGTACGCGCTGTTACGGACCGCTTCCCATTCCTCGTCGTTCTTCGGTGCCCGTTCGACGACGCCCTTGCGATCGATGATCGTGCCCACGGCATCCCAGTACACGTCGGCGGCGGGCTCGACGACTGTCGTCATCAGTTGACGCACGTCGGCGACCGGGCGGAGGGGTGAGGGCGGAGACGGTGGCGGTTCGGCCTGACGACAGGCGGACCAGGCGACCGTACCCAGCACGACGAGCACGAAGGCGAACCGCGTCGCTGCCATCGGAGTGTGCGGATTCTATCCGACTCGTTGCGCAGATTGAGGGGCCGGGACTATCTCCATATAGCGTCGGGAGTCCTATTGAAAACGACGGGGACTCCCGACCCCTATACGCGCTTGCACGCTACAATCCGCGCACCGGAGGTCAAGCATGGTGCTCGCCGCTTCGCGGCTCTGGGGGTGCGTGGCCGCAGGCAGCTTCGTTATCGCTTGTCCGTCGTGGGTTGGCGCGCAGGTCTCGGGTGAGGCGTTGTACGCCAAGCGTTGTGCGATGTGCCACGACAAGGGCGTGCCGCGGGCGCCGACGCTCGCTGCCATGCGGCTGATGTCGCCGGAAGCCATCCTCGGATCGCTGCAGGGTGGGACGATGGGGGCCCAGGGCGTCGGGCTGTCGCTCGCCGATAAGAGGGCGGTGGCCGTTCACGTCGCCGGACAGGACTTTGCGGCGGGGCGTGCGGCAGCCGTCGGCCGGTGTGCCTCGGGCGGCGCGGCATTTGCCCTCGGCGGACCCGAGTGGGACGGGTGGGGCGCCGGGCCCGAGAACGCCCGCTTCCAGCCGAAGCCCGGGATTGCGGCCTCCGATCTCGGCGAAGCTCAAAGTGCGCTGGGCGTTCGGATTTCCGGGATCGATTCTCGCTTATGGAGCACCCGCCGTCTCCGGTGGACGAGTGTTCGTCGGGAGTGCCAGCGGCGAAGTGTATGCGCTCGACGCGCAGACCGGGTGCCTCCACTGGAGCGAGAGCGTGGAGGCAGGCGTGCGCGCGGCTCCGAGCCTGGGCCGGCTGAAGGATGGCCGGACCGCGGTGTACTTCGGCGATCAGAGCGCCCGGCTCTACGCGTTCGACGCCGAGCGCGGCGGCCTGTTGTGGCAGACGGTGGTGGACGATCAGATCGCGGCGGTCATCACGGGCGCACCCAAGCTCCACGACGGCCGGCTCTACGTTCCGATCTCGGTGATGGAGGACGTGCTGACGCCCGACCCGAAGTATCCGTGCTGCCGTGCGCGCGGCGCGCTCGCGGCGGTCGATGCGGAAACGGGCAAGATCATCTGGAAGTCGTATTCCGTCACCGAGATACCCCAGAAGATCGGAACGAACGCGGTGGGCACCGATCGCTGGGGGCCTTCCGGCGCCAGCATGTGGGGCTCGCCGACGATTGACGCGGCGAAGGGCGCCGTGTACGTCGGCACCGGGAACAATCACTCGAACCCGCCGACCGATTCGAGCGATGCGGTACTCGCGTTCGAGATGGCCACCGGACGGTTGCTGTGGAAGCGGCAGTTCACGCCGGGTGGAGACGCCTGGAACATGGCCTGTGGCGTGAAGGGCCCGAACTGTCCCGACAATCCCGGTCCCGATTACGACGTCGGCGCGTCGACCATCCTGCGAACGCTGCCCGGCGGCCGGCGCGTCCTGCTCGCCGGCGCCAAGTCGTCGAAGATCCATGCGCTCGACCCCGACGAGAACGGCGAAGTGCTCTGGGCGCATCAGCTCGGGCGCGGCGGCGCGCTCGGCGGAATCGAATGGGGGATGGCTGCCGACGACACGACCGTGTACGTCCCGCTCGCGGATCTGGAGTTCGGCTCGGGCATGATGGCGGGGCAAACCCGCGCAACTGCGGGAGGAGGTTTGTTCGCCTATGGATTCGACGGCACGAGGCGCTGGCACGCGCCGTCGATTCCCTGCGCACAGGGCCGGTCCGGCTGCTCGCCGGCGCAATCGCAGGCCGCATCCGCGATTCCGGGCGCCG
The DNA here is from genome assembly GCA_963840865.1 of Vicinamibacterales bacterium. Lineage (GTDB taxonomy): Bacteria > Acidobacteriota > Vicinamibacteria > Vicinamibacterales > Vicinamibacteraceae > CAWJAP01. The sequence goes on along the minus strand of CAWJAP010000028.1, from coordinate 447,261 downwards.
TCTTCTCGGGCACCATCGGCGGGCTGCTCCGCGCCTACTCGACCAACGACGGGCGCGTGCTGTGGGAGTTCGATACTGTTCGCGAATTCGAAACGGTCAATGGCGTCAAGGCGCGTGGCGGCACGCTCAACGGCGCCGGCCCCGTCGTCGCCGGAGGGCTGGTGCTCGTCGGCTCGGGCTATGGGAGATTCGGCCAGCTGCCGGGAAACGTGCTGATCTGCCTGTCAGTGGATGGGCGCTGACGAGCGCGTCCGCGGCCCGGGCCGGCTGACATGCGGCGCTACATCGGGATGTGCTCGCGGCGGCTTCCGCACCTCAGCGTGACTCACGGCGCAAGCGTGCGATCAGCGCGAGCAGATCCGCCGGCAGCGGCGCCTCGAGTTGCAGAAGACGCCCGTCGTTCGGATGTGCGAAGGTGAGCCGACGCGCGTGGAGCGCCTGTCGAGCGAACACGATCGCGCGAGATGGATCGATCCCGGTCACGTAGCGTGGCTCGCCCACGAGTGGGTGCCCGTGCAGGTCGGCATGAGCGCGGATCTGGTGTTGCCGGCCTGTCTGAAGCCGCAGCTCGAGCAACGACGCGCGGCGAAAGGGCTCGATGACGCGATAGTGGGTGACGGCGTCCTTTCCGCGCTCGTCGCCTGCGCGCGCGCGTCTCTGCAACGAGAGGGCCTCATCCCACGCGAGTCGATCCGTCCACACGCCGGCAGGCGGATCGGGACATCCATGGACCACCGCGACGTACACGCGTTCGGCCTCGCGCCTCTTGAACTGTGCCCGAAGCGCCTCCTGCGCGCGCGCATCCCGTGCAAAGACGATCACGCCCGAGGTATCACGATCGATTCGATGCACGATGAACGATTGACGCTTCCCGTGCGAGCGGAGTCGATCGGCAAGGCGATCGTGCACCGACGATTCGCCGCCGGGGTGATCGAGCGGGACCGCCAGCAGGCCTGCCGGCTTGTTCAGCACGATCAGCGCCTCGTCCTCGTAGACGACCGGGACCTCGCCGGCGTCGATGGTGTCGACCGGGCGCTTCGCACTTCCGGGTCGATCGAGCCAGAGCCGCACGAGGTCCCCCTCCGCCAGGAGTCGGGCGGCGTCCCGCACGCCGGCTTCGGCGCCGTTGAGGAGCACCTTGCCCCGCTCGAGCGCCCAGGCCGCACGGCTTCTCGACCGCAGCCGGTCCCCGGCCGCGAGGAACTTGTCGAGCCGGAGCCCTACGTCGGCTCCGGAAATGGTCCATCGGGCGTTCATAGCGTGCATGTCGAGGGGCGCGCGCGAACGTCCACTCTCGCACGAGCATCATCGCCTGTGACAACAACGCGGGGTGTACAGTGACAGGAGGGCCAAAGAATTGCTGAGCGAGGACGCCATCACACCCGCAGCCGCATCCCTGTCGGTGAGCGCCTTTGGCATCACCGACCAGGGGAAGGTGCGCACGACGAACGAGGACCAGTTCCTGATCGCCAAGCTGACCAAGACGATGCGGATCTGGCAGACCAGCCTGCCGGAGCCGAAAGTGCAGGTTGGCGAGGAGTGCGGCCACCTGTTCCTGGTCGCCGACGGCATGGGCGGGCATCGCGCGGGCGAGCGGGCCAGCGCCCTGGCGGTGCTGGCCATCGAGCACTTCACGCTCAACACCTTCAAGTGGTTCCTCGGCGCGAATCGCGCCGACGCGCAGCGCGCGCTCGCGCAGTTCCAGGTCGCACTCGAGGAGGCGGACGCCCGCGTGGTCGAGGAAGCCGCCGAGCACCCGGAGCTACATGGCATGGGCACCACCGTGACGATGGCGTTCCACCTCGCGGCGCACCTGTGCGTCGTGCACGTGGGTGACAGCCGCGCGTATCTTTTTCGACAACGCGAGCTGCACCAGATCACGGAAGACCACACGCTGCTGAACGAAATGGTGCGGACGGGCAGCCTTCACCCCAGCGAGGTCGCGGGCCACCGCCTGCGCCACGTCATCACCAACGTGGTCGGTGGACACGAGCGCGGTGTGTCGGTGGAAGCGCGGGCACTCGGACTGCAGCCGGGCGATCGGCTGCTGATCTGCTCGGACGGACTCACCGAGATGGTGACGAACGACAAGATTGCGGACGTGCTCGAGGCCGAGCCGGTGCCCCGGGACGCGGCGACGACGCTCGTCGCGATGGCCAATGACGCAGGAGCCCGCGACAACGTCACGCTGGTCATCGCTCGGTTCGATGTCGCGGCCACCCAGCCGGCGGCTTCCGCGTAACCGCCGCACCCTGATCGCCCTCCTCGCGGCGGGGCCGCGCACAACGGTGAAGTGGTCTGGGCGCGTCAGTTCGGGAGAGGCGGCGCGCTGGGCGGCATCGAGTGGGGGATGGCTGCCGCGCAGTGGTGGCGCGCTCAAGCAGGAAAGAGGAAGGAGGAAGTAGAAAGTCGAAAGGAGGAAGAAGGAAGGGAGTTACTTGATGGATCTCGGCTGCCAGCCGGACATGGCATCTTCCCAGGGGCTGTCGGTCAGCGCGCGTTGATTCGATCGGTCCGCGTTCATCACGAACAGATTGCCGTGCCTTCCAGTCGGCGAATCCTGTCTCAGCGCCCGCAGCGTGGCGAGGTTCATGGCGTCGAGTGGATCCTCGATGGTCTGGTTCGGCCTGGTGCAGCTGACCGACTTCTCGGTTTCGATGAGCATTGGCAGGCCGGCGAAGCGGCTGTCGTGGAGCAGGCGCCGGAACGGCTCGAGCCCCAGCACGCCCTTGCCGATGTGCTCGTGCCTGTCGACGCGGCTGCCACGCGGCCGTTTCGAGTCGTTGGCGTGGACCACGCGCAGACGATCCATGCCGACCAGGCGATCGAACGCGTCGAACGTGTCGGCATAGCCCGACTCGGTGACGATGTCGTAACCGGATGCGACGAGGTGGCAGGTATCGAGGCACACGCCGATACGCGGCGAGCCGTCGAGGTGCTCGAGAAGCGCGGCCAGATGCTCGAACCGATGACCCAGTGTCCGGCCCTGTCCGGCCGTGTGCTCGAAGATCACCATCGTCCGGCGGCGCCGTCGCGCCTTGAAGGCGGTGCGCACGGCTTCGGCGATCAGCCGCAGCCCTTCTTCTTCGCTGCCTGCGGTGCACGTGCCCGGGTGAATCACGACGCCGAGCAGCCCGAGCGTCTGGGCTCGCTCCAGCTCGTCGAGCAGCGCCGCCAGCGACTGTTCGCGCAGCCCGGGCACCGTCGTTGCGAGATTGATCAGATAGCTGGCGTGTGACACGGCCGGCGCGATGCCGGTCTCGTCGAGCCGCGCGCGGAACCGCCGGACCTCCAATGGATCGAGCGGCGGGCCCCACCAGCGGTTGGCGTTCTTGCTGAAGATCTGGAGCGCCTCACATCCGTGGATGACGGCGCGATCGACGGCCTTCGACAGTCCGCCGGCGACCGACATGTGAGCGCCTATGCGAAGCATGTATCATCCTGCACAATCATCTGTTCAGGAGGCACGTGACTTTGACGGGCGTTTTTCGCGCGAGGCAGACGATTCAGAAGGCAAGCCGCTGCGCCGGGGTGGTAGCGGTTGCCCTCGCGCTGAGCTCGACAACGTTCGCGCAGCTCGCGTCGCGGCCCGTCGACGAATGGATCAAGGCACTCGACTCGCCCGAGCGCCTGACCGCGTTGAAGGTCGACGAGGTGGTGGCGCGGCTCAATCTGAACCGCGGCGACGTGATCGCCGACCTCGGTGCCGGAACAGGCCCCTTCGTGGTGCCGTTCGCCAGGGCCGTTCCATCCGGGACGGTCTATGCGGTCGAGGTCGATCAGGGCTTCTTCCCATACATCCGCAAGAAAGCAGATGCAGCGGGCGTGGCCAACGTGCGGACCGTGCTCGGGGAGTTCACCGATCCGAAGCTCCCCGCGTCGGACGCGGACGTGGCGTTCATGCACGACGTGCTCCATCACATCGCCGATCGCTCCGCATACGTCAAAAGCCTGTCCAGGTATCTGAAGCCTGGCGCGCGTGTCGCCATCATCGACTACCATCCCGCGCACAGTCCTCACAAGGATCAGCCAGCGCTGCAGGTGTCCAAGGAACAGGCCACGGCGCTGTTCGGCGAAGCCGGCTTCAAGCCCGTCGAGGACATTGCGCTCTTCACCGACAAGTGGTTCCTCGTCTTCGGTCGGTAGCGATCGAGGGCTTCGAGGTCGTCGGGCTCACGGTAGGACAGACCGTCGGCGCTGGGGTCGAGCTCGTCACGATCACTCGGCGTCGGGCTCGATGAAAACGGCTCACGCGTGTTGGTGCAGGATGGCGCGGTCGTCGTCCTGCTGACTCGTCAAACAGTTGAACCTGCGCCCGCTGTCGCACGTCGTGCCCGCCCGCAGGGATCAGTATTTGTCGAGACGTTTCCCAATGTCATCGGCGCGCTGGCTGGCCCGGAACTCGATGATGCGGAACTCGGCGAGTCCGTGAGTGTAGAACGGATCCTCCTGGACGATGGCTTCGATGTCCTGGCGGCTCTTGCCGACCGCCAGGATGATGCCGCCGTCTCGCGGGATCTTCCGCCCCGATACCAGGAAGTTGCCGGACGCGTAGTACTTCTTCAGGAACCGCACGTGCGCGGCCATGTGCGCGTCGATCTGGGCGAGGTCCACCTTGTAGACGAGCTCGATGACGAACATGACGCCATCAGAAGGTATACCAGGATGACTGGCTGTGGGTGGCTGGAGACCCGGCGACCTCGCTGCTATAGCGGTGCGGCCGCTGTTACGAGACGAGCGCTAGCGACGACACGAGCGCCCCGGCCCCGTAGGCGACGGCCGCAACGACCATGCCGAGACCGAGCATCTCGAGGCCGGCCACCCACCACCGGTCGTCGGTGACCGCGGCGCGCAGCGATCCGACCACGAAAAGCGCCCCGAGCGTCAGCATTGTCGCGAGCACGACGCGCAGTCCGACCGACATCCCAGGAACGAGATAGGGCGCGAGCGGCAGCGCGCCCGCGACCGCGAACGCGAGGAAGACGGCGAGACCGTGCCGTGCGGGACTGGCTTCCTCCTCCGGCAGCGCCCGTGTGCGCCGGACGCTCTCCTGCGATCGGATGCCCAGGTAGTTGCCGACCGCCATCGACAAGCCGTCGGCAATCAGGTTGGCTGCGCCGACGATCAGCACGGCGCGGCCGCTGAGCGCGCCACCGGCGGCGCCGGCGACCACGGCGTAGGTGGTGATGATGCCGTCGTTGGCGCCATAAACGAGATCGCGCAGGTAGTGCTGGACGATCGCGCGCGCGCCCACCGGTTCGACGTGGAGCGATCGGGGCGGCGTGCCGGTGGACTCAGACACAGCTTTCGCGAACGCAGTGCAAGCGGCCCCGGCAGTCCTCGCCGAGGAATCCCTCCGTCATCAGCGCCGAGATGGCCCTGGCGCACTCGATCTCGCTGAGCCGCCACAGTCGTTGGAACTGTGGCCGCGTGAGCCGCATGCCGGGCATCTCGCGATACTCGCCTTGGATGACGCTCAGCAAATCGCAGGAGACCGACACGCTTGCGTAGCAGGGCATGATTCCTCCAGAGTCACTCGCTGACACCCACAGGAGGCAATCGGCGTGCCGGCCGGCGACAGCCGGTCAATCGCGATTTGTCGTGCGATCGCGCCCGGTCCGCTCCTGGTTACGCGCAAATCTGCGCACGCTCCCGGGAATAGTCCGCTCACGTCAATGAGCGTGGGCGGCAGCCGAAGCGGCTGGCATCGACGGGGTCGGTGTCGAGAGCCGCGTGCCACGAGCAGCACGCCGAGGACGGCCAGTGACAGAGGCGCCGCCAGGCGCATCCATCCGCGAAGCGCTGACTTCGGGATTTCCGCGGCGACAGACGATCACGTGGCTCACGTCCGTGGGGACTTTCCCGGATGCCGGGTAATATTCCCCGGCGCGTGGACGTCGATGTGGTGGTACAAGGTCACCGCTGACGATGATCGTCGGCCGTGGATTGAACGGGAGTCGCGGCAGCCCCGCTCGTTCGGCGTCTCCTGGCGAGAGCGATGCGGCAAGTCCTCACAATCGCACTCGGCATCGCGCTCGGTCTGGTGCTCGGCCTGGGCGCCTGCACCTTCGTCTATGCGAGGAAGTGGGTCCTTCGTGAGCGACGATCCGGTTCAACCTTCGCGTTCCGTCCTGGCGTCTCGAGAACCGCTCGATCCACACCTCAAGGAGCTCGAAGATCTCCGCTACGCCCTGGACCAGTCGGCGATCGTCGCGATCACCGACGTCCGCGGCATCATCCACTACGTCAACGACAAGTTCTGCGAGATCTCGAAGTACTCTCGCGAGGAGCTGCTCGGCCAGGACCACCGGATCCTCAACTCCGGCCATCACCCCAAGGAATACATCCGCGGCTTGTGGCGAACGATCGCGGCCGGCGAGGTCTGGCGCGGCGAGCTGCGCAACCGCGCCAAGGACGGCTCGATCTACTGGGTCGATACGACGATCGTGCCGTTCCTGGACGAGCGGGGGAAGCCGTACCAGTACCTCGCCATCCGCTACGACATCACGGCGCGCAAGCTGGCCGAACAGCAGCTGGTGAACCAGGCGTCGCTGGCGCGGTCTCGGCGAGATGGCGGCGATCGTCGCGCACGAGGTCCGCAACCCGCTCGCCGGCCTCCGGGGCGCCCTGCAGATCCTGTCCCAGCGGCTGCCGCCGGAGCGCGCCGAGCACGGCGATCATGCCTGGAGATGATCAAGCGGCTCGACGCCTTGAGCGACCGCGTCGACGACCTGCTGCGGTACGCCAAGCCGCGATCGCCGCAGCTCGGCAGCGTGCCGCTCCGAGTCGCTCCTCGAAAGCACCATCGACGCTCGTCCATCAGCGACCCGGCGATGGCCGCGCTCGCCATCGAGGTCACGGGCGACGGACGTGGCCGCGCGCGCCGACGCGCGAGTTGCTGCGCGAGGTATTCCTGAACCTGCTGCTCAACGCGGGGCAGGCGATGGAAGGCCGCGGAACCGTCCGCGTGACGATTGTCGCCGGCGCCATGGCCACGGTCCGGGTCATCGACAGCCGGGCCGGGATTGCCGCCCGAGATCAGCGACCGCATCTTCGAGCCCTTCTTCACGACGAAACGCTCGGGCACCGGGCTCGGCCTGGCCATCGTCCGGCGGCTGATCGAGCTGCAGAACGGCGCCGGTCGACGTCGAGGCCTCGCTCGCCTCGGCGGCACCACGATGAGCGTGGCGCTCCCCGCCGAGCCCTCGACACGCGTCCGTCGAGCCGCGCTACGTCGCGGTCTTCGACCAGCCCGAACTTCTCGATCCGGTAGCGAATCTGGTCGCGATTGAGCCCGAGCAGCGCGGCGGCCTTCGTCTGATTGCCGCCGCTGCGTTCGAGCGCCTGCATCACGAGGCTGCGTTCCAGGTCCTCGAGGTTGACGCCCTCGGCCGGCAGCCCGATGCCGTGCGCGGCCTGGAGCTTCGCGGCCAGCACGGGGAAATCGTGCGGCTCGAGCCATGGGCCTTCGGTCGAGGAGCATGGCGCGCTCGACGGCGTTGCGCACCTCGCGGATGTTGCCGGGCCAGCGGATAGTCCTGCAGTCGCGCCGAAGCGCCGCCGGCGAGGCGCCGCGAACGGACTTCCGGAACTCCCGGTTGAACAGGTCGATGTAGAAGCCGACCAGCATCGGCACGTCTTCGAGGTGCGTGCGCTGAGCGGCGGCAGCGCGATCGGCAGCACGTTCAGGCGGTAGTACAGGTCCTCGCGGAACGTTCCCGGCCTTCACCTGCTCCTCGAGGTTGCGGTTCGTGGCCGCCACCACGCGGACGTCGACGCGGATGTCGTGCGAGCCGCCGACGCGCTTGAATGCCTTCTCCTCGAGGAAGCGCAGCAGCTTCGACTGCAGGCCCGGCACCATCTCGCCGATCTCGTCCAGGAACACCGTGCCGCCGTCGGCCGACTCGAGCAGCCCGCGCTTCTGCTGGCGCGCATCCGTGAACGCACCCCGCTCGTGGCCGAAGAGCTCGCTCTCGAGCAGCGCATCGGGAATCGCGGAGCACGTGATGTTCATGAACGGCCGGCTGGCCCGATCGCTGTTGTAGTGCAGGACCTTGGCGGCCAGGTCCTTGCCCGTGCCGCTCTCGCCGGTGAGCAGCACCGTCGACGCCGGGCTCGCGGCCACCTTGCGCAGCAGGTTCTTGAGCGTCGCCATCTGCGCCCGACTCGCCGACGATGCGATCGAACGCGTAGGGCTGCGCCTGCGTGGCGCGCAGCATGCGGACCTCGCGCCGCAGTCGCGTGGTCTCGAGCGCCTGCGCCACCGTGCGCGCGACATCGTCGAGGTTGAACGGCTTGTTGGCGAAGTGGTAAGCGCCGATCTTCATCGCTTCGACCGCGGTCTCGACCGTCGCGTACGCCGTCAGGAGAATCACGAGGACGTCGGGATCGTGCTCCTTGATCCGCCGCAGCACCGTGACGCCGTCCATGTCGGGCAGCTTGTAGTCGAGCAGGACGAGGTCCACGCCCTGTACACGTGCTCGAGCGCCGTGGCGCCGTTCTCCGCCTCGAGCACGTCGTACCCTTCGCCGCGCAGGCGCTCGGCGAGCGACCATCGAATGAGCTGTTCGTCGTCTACGACCAGAATCGTCGCGTTCCGCATGGTTTGCTTCTCAGTATAGGTTCGGGGAATTTTCCCCAGGCTGCGGAATCTTTCGTGAGGCGCCGGAGCCCCGACGGTCCTCAGATGCGCGTATTCGCCGGTCCCGCACAGTCCCCCGGCCTCGGACTTCAAGTTCCACGCCACCCCTAGCCCCGTGAGGGTGAGGGTGAGGGGAGGCGAAAACCCGCGAGATCTCCGAAATGAGTCCGTCCCGTTTCCCGCGGGTCGCGCACCGCCTCCCGCGATCCACGCTCGACTCGCGCGGCACCGCTCTTGCTCCGCAGTCGCGTACGCGGCGTTCGGAGCCGCACGGCGTCAACGGTCCACACCAGAACGGGGGGACGTCATGCCCGCGATTCGCAACATCCTCGTACCGATCGACTTCAGCGACACCTCACGGGAAGCGCTCAGGTTCGCCGCGGATCTGGCCAGACGCTTCGACAGCCGGATTCACCTGGTGCACGTCCTCGCGGACCCGTTCCGGCAGGCCTGGGCCGTCGAGGCCGGCCTTGCCGAGTACGTCGAGGGCCTGGAGGCTCGCCGCGAGGAAACCCTCGTCGCCCTCCGCGCGCTGGCGACCGAGGAGCACCTCGACCCGCTTCGTACGACCACCCGGCTCGCGGACGGCGCCGCCCATCACGAGATCCTCGAGTACGTCCGCCTGCAGGGGATCGATCTGATCGTGATGGGGACGCACGGGCACGGGGCAATCGCCCATCTGCTCCTCGGCAGCGTTGCGGAGCGCGTCGTTCGTCACGCGATCTGTCCCGTTCTCGTCGTGCCGAGGCTTCGCGCTGCGACCGTGGTGACGCGTAGGTCTGCCGTCGGTCGAGCGCGAGCCGGCCGAGGCCATGTAGCGCCTTGACCAGGAGGGCGGGCTTCGAGCCCGCGCCCTCCCCAAGAGTCACTGCCCGGTCATCGAGAACGATCGCGTGGCGTTCAGTCCGCGGCGCAGGTCGGTGCGGAAATCGGGATGCGCCACTGAAATGAGCGCCTCGCCGCGCTCGCGCAGCGTCAGTCCGTGGACGTTGACCGCCCCGTGTTCGGTCACGACCCAATGGGCATGTCCCCGCGTCGTCACGACGCCTGCGCCCGTCTTGAGCGCCAGGACGATGCGCGACATCGTTCCCCGCGCCGCGGTCGACGGCAGCGCGATGATGGGCTTTCCACCCACCGAGCGCGCCGCCGCGTGCATGAAGTCCATCTGGCCGCCGATGCCGGAGTAGATGGCATGCCCGATCGAGTCGGCGCAGATCTGGCCGGTCAGATCGATCTCGAGCGCCGAGTTGATGGCGGTCACGCGATCGTTCTTCCGAATCAGCGCGACGTCGTTGGTCCGATCGCAGGGATGGAACTCGACCAGCTGATTGTCGTGGACGAAATCGTAGAGGCGATGGGTCCCGTTCACGAACGACGTGACGATCCGGCCGGGGTGAAGCGCCTTACGGCGGTTGGTGATGACACCCTGTTCGACGAGGTCGATGATGCCGTCGGAGAACATCTCCGTGTGCACGCCGAGATCGTGCTTGCCGCCCAGGCGCCGCAGAACCGCATCGGGAATCGCTCCGATGCCCATCTGCAGGGTGGCCCCGTCCTCTACCAGCGTGCTGACGTAGTCGCCGATGCGCGCCTCCACTTCGGTTTCCACTGCGGGCCTGTGCTCGTGGGGCGTCCGACTCGTGCGCACGAAAGCGTGCACGCGCGCGATCGGCACCGTGGTGGCGCCGTGGGTCCGCGGCATGCGGTCGTTGATCTCCGCGATGACGATCCGCGCATGATCGGCGGCGGCCCGCGCGGCGTCGACCGACGTGCCGAGCGTGCACAGGCCGTGTCGATCGGGAGGCGAGAGCGAGAGCAGCGCCGCGTCGAGCGGAATGCGTCCGCTCGCAAACAGGCCAGGAATCTGCGAGAGAAAGATCGGGATGAAGTCGGCCCGGCCTTCGGCGATGGCGCGGCGCACCGGCGCGCCGGCGAAGAACGAGACCGAGCGGAACCGTCCGGCGTGCTCGGGGTCGATGAACGGCGCGGGTCCGCCGGTGTGCAGATGGTAGAGCGTCACGCCCTCGAGGTCGTGCCGTCGGGTCAGGGCGTCGACGAGCGCCGTCGGCGTCGCCGCCGCCCCGTGCAGGAACACCCGCATGCCGCTCGAAATGCGCGCGACCGCCTCAGCGGCCGACATGGCACGCGATTCCCAGGGAGTCATGGTCTGTCTTCGGTCGTCGGTCCTCGGTCTCCGGTCCCGCGAGGTCGTCGCAAGGGGCGTTGGGCCTGAAGACCGAAGACTGAAGACCGCATGCTGAACGCGCTCAGAAGTCCTTCCTGGCGAACTGACGGAGGCTGCTCGCAAACGGCACCGCTACCCAGAGCGAGAGCGCGGCGGCCGACCAGAGCGAGCCTTGGACCGTTCCGAAGAACCGCTCGAACACGGCTCCAGTGTACCCGGCCAGGGCACCGAGATCGAACTGCAGGAGGAGCAACACACGGCCGAGATCCACCGGATTGGCGAGCATGCCGACGATGAGCGGATTGCTCGAGGGGGTAGTCGCGCAGGAGCACGACGCCGACGAGCACGAGTCCGTCGTAGAGCACGGTCGTGCTCAGCCACACCAGGATCGCGACCGCGAGTCCCGCCGCACGATCCTGGCAGCCGAGCGCGATCACGAACGCGAGTCCCGTGAACACGAGTGAGAGCGCGGCACCCGCTGCGAGCAGTACGAACGCGGGCAACGCCGCGTCCGCCAGCCCGCCGTGCCAGACGAGCGGGAGGCCTACGCCGATGCAGGAAGCTCCCGGCCAGCGGAATCGCGAGCCCTCCGTACAGACCCAGGAACAGCGTGCGGCGGCCGACCGGCTGCGCCAGCATCATCTCGATGAACTCGCGGGCGTGATACAGGTACATCGTACCGAAGACGATGCTCACCAGCGGCACCAGGCCGAGGACGACGTTCGAGAGGCTCAGCACCGCGCGTCCGCCGCTGCCGCCGAAGCGGAAGAGGGCATCGGTGAGCACGATGTAGAAGAGCACGTAGAAGAGCAGCCAACGCCGCCGGCCGACGTCGCGCATGCCGCTGGCCACGAGCCGCGCCGCAAGGGTCATGACGCCACGCCCTCCATCAGGCTGCCGACGGCACGCTCGAGGCGGCGTTCGCCCGTCGATTCCCGCAGCACCTCCAGTCGAGCCGCTGAATCGCACGCGCCCGTCGATCACGAAGAGCACGTCGTCGGCGAGCTCCTCGAGCTCGCTGAGCACGTGCGACGTGATGACGTGTGTGGCGCCGAGCCGCGTCGTATCGAGAACCTTCTGCTTCAGAATCCGGTTGGCCAACGGATCGAGACCGGCATTGGGCTCGTCGAGAATCACGATCGACGGCCGGAACAGGTAAGCCGCGACGGCATTGAGTTTTTGCCGCGTGCCGCCCGACAGCGCCTGCACGCGCTTCGCAGCTCGCCGCCGAGACCGAAGCGCTCGATCAGCTCGAAATCGATGGCGGCGTCCGGTCCGCGCACGCGTCGCAGCAGCGCGAGAGCTTCCTCGCCCGACAGGTTGTCGGGGAAGGGCGCCCGTTGCGGCATGTAACCGATCGCACGCCGGTACTCCGGATCGCCCGTGACCGGCACGCCATCGATGCGAATCGTGCCCGCATCGGGCCGTACGAGGCCGAGGATGCACTTGAGCAGCGTCGACTTGCCGGCGGCATTGGGCCCGATGAGCGCAGTGACGCGCCCTCGACCGATGACCGCATCGAGCCCGTTCAGCACGCTGGTGCGGCCGAACCGTTTGCCCAGCCCCGCGATCGCGATCGCTGGAATGGATGAGCCCATGTCGTTCATTGCGGAATCGCCATCAGCGGCGCCTTGTCGACCAGCGTGTCCGGCGTCAGCACCGGCAGCGCCCGCTCGGCGGCGTCGAGCGAGATCGACGAACGCGCTGCGCATGAGAATGACCGACGGCGGGTGGCTGGACACGAGCAGCGAGAAGAGACGCACCGGCCGGAACGGCACGTCGCCGCGGCCGTCGCGGTCGAGGTCGTAGCCCGTGTAACGGTCCCACCAGTTGCCGAGACGTCCGCGTCGGTGGTCCGGCTGTTGGTCGCCATGTCGAACGAGTTCCCCTCGAAAACGTTGCGCGCGAATCGGTTCTGCGGGCTGTTGGCCATCAGCCTGACGGCCCAGCCATTCCGCGTGAACCGGTTCCGCTCGACGACGAGGCGCCCGCCGCCTTCGATGAGCAGGCCGACGCTGTTGTCGCTGAACCGGTTCGACTCGAGCCTGCTGTCGCTGATGTCCTTGAGCAGCAGCCCGTATGCGGTCGCCCCGCGATTGGCGTGGAACTCGTTGCGCTCCATCGCGACCTCGCGCGTGTACATGACCGCCACGCCCGCACCGTTGCGGACGAACCGGTTGTCGCGATAGGCGCAGCGGTGCGAGAACATGAAGTGCAGCCCGTAGCGCCCGTTCCGCTCGCTCATGTTCGCTCGATGGTCGTGTCCTGCACGAACTCGAAGAACAGCCCGTCGCGATGACCGGTCACGGCGTTGTCGGCCACCGTCACACGGCGTGAGCTCCAGAGGTGAATGGCGTTGCCGAGCGGCCCGCGTCCCGGTCCGGCGCCCCGGACGAGTTCCGGACGACGCGGCAGTTCGTGACGTCCGTCAGGTAGATGCCGAACGGCGCGTCACGCACCTCGAGGTCCTCGGCGGCGCAGTCGTGGACCCGGTCGAACCTGAGCGCCGCGCGATCCTCGACATGGCTCGGCGCGACGCCCGCGAGGACGAGACCGCTGATGCTCACATCGTTCGCCATGACGCGAATGAGCGTCGCCGGCTGAGTGGCCTCGACGACCGGCCGGCCCTCGCCGACGATCGTGAGCGGGCGATCGATGAGGATGGGCGCCTCGCGATACGTCCCGGCGTGCACGACGATGCGGGAGCCGGCCGGCGCCAGGCGTACGGCCTCGCCGAGCGTGCGGTGTGGTCCGTCCGGCGAGACGACGAGCGTGTCGGCTGCGGCCGTACAGGCCGGCACCATTGACGCCATGACGAGCCAGGCCGCGACGGCAGCTCGCCGCGTCACGATGACGCCCGCTTCAGGAAGTCGTTCCACCGCTCGATCCGGCCGCCGACGTCCGACTGGAGCGTGGCGGCCGCTTCGTGCGAACCGAAGGCGGCGGTTCCGCTGTTCATCGGTGTGCGGATGCGGTCGCTGACGAGGAACACGGCATCCTCCGCCTTGACGCGCACGCCCGGCCGCGCGTGATCGTTGAGCCAGACCGAGTGGACGTCGGCGATCGCCACGTGCTTCGCGGCGACGAACGCGGTCAGACAACCGGGATCGTCGAAGCGGATACACCTTTCCCGTTCGCGTCACGAGCTGCGCGGCGAACGACGGACTGGCGATCGTCATGCGGCAGTGGTCGCACGCGTCGATGTCGTAGTGGATGGCGTCCGGGCCTGGCGCGGCGCACCCGAGCGTGACGAGCCCGGCGATGACCGCGAGCGTAGAGGGCTGCGTGCCGGGCGATCGCGCGAGCCACGGTCCGCGCCCTGCGCGCGCTCGATCTGCGCGCACGCCGGAGCTCCGCGAAGCACAGGGCGATGCCGGTGATCAGGGCGCCGAGCGATCGCCAATCCGCCCACGCCGGGCCACGAGTGCGCGGTGAAGTTGAGCAGCTGCTTCGAGCCGATGACCGGCGGCTGATAGCTCAAGCCTGGAACCTTGATCGCCGCGGTGGGATCGAGGTCGTGGCCGTAGTCGTAGCCCCAGTACCAGAAGTCGACGAGGCCGGCCGAGCGCCACGACGCATGAAGAGCGCCGGTCCACAGGTAACAGCAGACCAGCGGCGCCCGATGCCGGCCGCGACCAGGCCCAGCGCCGATCAAGCCGCCCACGATGCGCCGGCATCAGCCGCAGCTCGGGGATGGCCTCGGGCACGATCGCCTTCATCCCGATGTAGTGGTTCAGGCCGTTGATGCTGTTCAGATCGTTCGGCTTCTGCCCCTGTGATGTGTCGATCCAGATGTACATCCCGATACCTTCGGGATACTGCGGCGCCTCGAGGCCGATGTGCCAGAGCGGCGTCGACGTAGGCGAGCCCCAGCAGCAGGGCAGCGCAGCCAAAGTGATGCGCGTCTGGCGGTGTCATCGGCTTCGTCTCTTTCTTCGCGACGTCGTTGTCGGGCACGGCAGTGCCGTGCCCCGCAGGTCACAGCGCACGCGTCGATCGACGATCGGCGTTCCGGCGTGTTCCACGTCAGCTTCACCGCCGATCCCTTCGGCGACACCCGCACGTAGCCCTGCATCTCCTGGTGCAGCGCCGAGCAGAAGTCGGTGCAGTAGAAGGGGAACACGCCGACGCGATCCGGCTGCCAGACGAGCGTCCGCGTCTGGCCCGGCATCACCAGCAGCTCGGAGTTGCGCGCGCCGGTGATCGCGAAGCCGTGCGGCACGTCCCAGTCCTGCTCGAGGTTCGTCAGGTGGAAGTAGACCGTGTCGCCGAGCTGGATGCCCTCGATGTTGTCGGGCGTGAAGTGGCTGCGAATCGACGTCATGTAGACGTGCACCTCGTTGCCCTTGCCGCACGACCTTGGCTTCCTTCTCGCTCTTCGTCGCGTCCGGATCCTGGTTCTCGGCGAGCGGATAGAACTTCTTCTGCTTGTCGACGATGAGGGACGCGGGAATCGCCTGGGCGTAGTGCGGCTCGCCGACGGTCGGGAAGTCGAGCAGCAGCCGCATCTTCGGCGCCGTCGATCGAGTAGAGCTGCGCCGACTGCGTCAGCTCGGGCCCGGTCGGCAGATAGCGATCCTTCGTGATCTTGTTGAGGGCGACGACGTACTTGCCGAAGGGCTTGCGGCTGTCGCCGCCGGGAATCATCAGGTGGCCGATCGAGTAGTAGGTGGGCGTGCGGTCGACCACCTTGAAGTCCTTGAGCGACCACTTGACGATCTCGGACGAGATGAACACCGACGTGTAGGCGTAGCCCTTGCCGTCGAACTCCGTGTGCAGCGGCCCGAGGCCCGGGTCCGGTACTTCGCCGGCAATCGTCGCCTCGTACTTCAGGATCGGGATGCCGTCGACCTCGCCGTCGAACGCCTTGTTCTGCGATCGCCTGCTGCATCTTCGAGAACGAGTGCACCGGGCAGCACGGTCGCCAGCTTGCCGCCGGCCACGATGAGCTCGCCGGACGGGTCGACGTCGACGCCGTGCGGCGACTTCGGCGTCGGCAGGAAGTACGACGAGACCGGCGCACTGCTGTCGGCTCGATGCACCACGCTCTCCGACTTCATCTCGCTGACCGCGATGTGGCGCTCGTCCACCCAGTTGTGCGCGTACCGGCCCGGCGTCCGCACGCCGCCGCCCTGGCCACGCACTCTTCCGCGCGCTTCCAGTTCACCGCGGCGATGAAGTCCTTGTCGCGCTGGGACGCGCCGCGCTCGAGGAGCGTGAACGCCTGCTCGGTGTTGTAGGTGGTGAAGAACGCCCAGTCCGTTCGACGGCCCCTTGCCCGAATGCGCGAGGTCGTAGCTGTAGCCGGGGAGCCGAATCTGGAACGCCAGCGACATGCCGCCCTTCGGGTTCCACCTTCACGAACGACAGCAGCCCGGCGAAGTTCTCCTTCGCCGTGGCGATGGGCACGTCGGCCTGCGGCGTCGGCACGCTGAAGCGGGTCGCGCCGACCACGTACTCGGAGTTCGCGGTGACGAAGGGCGACGCGTGGTTGCCGGCGGAGTTCGGAATCTCGAGGATCTCCGCGGTCTCCATCGTCGTCAGATCGAGGCGCGCGATGCGCGGCGTGTTGTTGCCGTTGATGAACAGCCACCGTCCGTCGGGCGACCCCGTCGGTCTGCGACACCTTCGGATGGTGCGCATCGTCCCACGGGACGAAGCCGTAGCTCGTGTTGCAGCAGCGCCTTCGTCTGCTCGCTGTAGCCGTAGCCCTTCTCCGGGATACTGCGAGAAGACCGGACTCTGCTGCGAACAAGCGCCCCGACGGCAGGCCGTACACGGCCACGTTGCCGCTGAAGCCGCCCGACGCGAACATGTAGAGCTCGTCCTTCTGACCGGGCGCGACGTAGACCTTTGCGGACGCATCGTCGCCGGCGAGTCCGCCAGGCTTGACGGGACGCTGGCAAGCGCGGCCGCACGGCCGCCACGACCAGCGGCCGCGCCGCCGAGCCACAGAACGATTCGGTTCGTGAACATGGAACTCCTCATGTCGTCGATGAAGCCGGTCGGGAGCGGTCAGGGCTCCTGCGTGCGCAGGTACTCGAGCACCTGACGTGCCTCGTCGGGCGAGAGATTCTGGTTGGGCATCGCGACGAAGAACTCGCCGAGGAGCTTCTTCGTTTCCGGGTGCTTCTCCACCATGCCTTGAGGGTTCAGCACCATGTTCATCACGAAGGCGGGGCTGCGCCGCTTCGTGACGTCGCCGAGGGCGGGGCCGACGTAGCGCTCGCCGATCTTGTGACAGGCCGCGCACTTCTGCTCGAACACCTTGCTGCCGCTGGCCGCGAGCGCGCCATTGGCGGCGCCGTCGAGCGTGACCGGCGCGGTGATCGGACCGATGCCGTGTTCCATCTGGAATGGCGTCAGCCCCCCGGGCGTGCTGGCGGCGGATGCGGTCGACGCGCCGTCGCCCGGCGCAGCCGTGTCATTCGAGTCGGCGTTGGTGCACGCGGTGGAGGCGAGAAGAATCAGCGCGCCAGCCGCGCAGGCAGCGGTCCGTAGGGTTTCAGCCATCAGTCTCATGTGGGTTCGGTCGTCTGTTTCCGGAGCGCGCGAGGACGCGCTCGTCCGCGGGAACAAGGGCAACAGACGTGCCAGCGCACTCGACGTCGAAAGCCGGCGGAGTCCAGCAGATTGATGGGTGACAGCCGGGCGTGGCGCAGGGGGATTTCCCGCACCCCGGGGAATAGTCCGCAGATTCCGTGTCGTGGCGAAACGTGTCGGCTCGGGTGCGGCGGGCTTCACCCCGGCCAATGTGGGTGCTGGCAGGCCTGAAAGCCGGCGCCACGACTGGCGGCCCGAGGTCGATCCGGCTGGCGCTCCACTTGCAACTCAATCGGTGCCAGGGATCGGACGTCGATTCTCGCGACCCCGGCCACGACCATGCCCCGACCCACCTCGATCCTCTGCCCTGTCGATTTCTCTCCGCATTCGCCGCGCACGGTCCGCCATGCCGTCGCGCTCGCCCGCCGCGAAGGCGCGCGACTGACGCTCGTGCATGTGCTCGAGCCGCTACTCGTCCAGGCGGCGTCGATGACCTACGAGGCGAACTACCTGCAGGACGAGGCCTATCGCGAGCTGAACGTGATGCTGACTGCGACGGGTGCGAGAGAGGCCCTGATCGGACCGCCGCCGGAAGCGGTCGTGCGCGTCGGGTTGCCGCACTCGGAGATCTTCGCGGCGGCGAACGAGGCACGAGCCGATCTGCTCGTCCTCGGCACGCAGGGGCAAACCGGCGCGTCGCGCGTCTTCTTCGGATCGACGCTGGCGCGCGTGCTCCGCGAGACGACACTGCCCGTGCTCGCGATCGGCCCCGGCGACGGAACGCTCGTGGAAGAAGACGATGGGGCTCCTCTCCTGCGGGTGTCGCGGGTGCTCGTCGGCGTCGACTTTGGCGAGATGACGGGGCACACCGTGCAGGAGGCCTCGCAGCTCGCCTGCCGGTGGGGCGCGACCCTCGAGCTCGTGCACGCGATCGACGAAGCGCACGGCATGGACATGTGGCGGCGGCTCGTCGACGAACGGCAACGGCAGCAGGTATCACGTGCGGCGAACGAGCTCGCGCTGCTCGCCGACGAGGTGCGTGGCACGTCGCCGAGCGTCATCGCTCGGACCGTGATCGGTACGCCGGAGCTGGTGCTCGCCGAGGCGGGCAAAGAGCAGGACGAAACGCTTCTCGTGCTCGGACTCAGGAGCCAGCGGGGGATCGGCCGGCCCCAGCCCGGATCCACCGCCTATCGCGTGCTCTGCCTCTCGAGCGCGCCCGTGCTGGTCCTGCCGCCGCCTCCGCCGCGCAACGCGCGCCGGCGATAGTCGGCGCCCGTTCGGAGACGAGGCGAGGCTCACGTGAAGAGAGCCATCGATCGCGGCTATTGGCGGGACGTCGTCGGCGCCGAGTACCGACAGCCTGCCCGAGTTGAGCCTGACCCTGGCGCAGGCCCAGCGGCTGTGGCACCTGGACGCCGAGACATGCCAGTGGGTGCTCGACTCGTTCGTCGAGTCCGGCTATCTGGTGGTCACGCCGGAGGGCCGGTACCGGCGGGCCGATCGGCCGGTCGCGATCATTGCCACGCACGCCTGATCAGGCCGAGGTCGTCGTCATCATCACGTGGGACGGTAATCGCATCCGGTCGCCTGACGTCATCTGATATGCGCTTGCTGTTGGCCACGCTGCTCGTCGTCCACGGAGCCGCCCATCTCGTCGGCTTCGTGATTCCCTGGCGGCTCACGACGCCGGAGCGTGTTCCAGAGCCTTCGACCGTGCCGGGAGGTGTCGAAGACGTCGGTTCCTCGATCGGGGCGCGTACGCTGGGCCTACTGTGGCTGCTCCTGGCGTTGACGTTTTTCGGGCTCGCCGGCGGAGTCCTGTTGCACGTTCAGGGAATCGAGCAGTGGACGCTCGCGGCGGTCGCGGGTTCCACGCTGCTGTGCGTGCTGGACTGGCCCGACGCGCGATACGGCATTCTGGCCAACGTCGCGGTGCTGCTCCTGCTCGTCGCGCTCGCCCCTCGCGCCGTGCTGCCTTGAGATCCGCGAGACCCGCGTTGGGAACATGCGCTGTTTCAGCCCTGGCCTGCACATGGCGTAGTAGGACGTGCGATGAGCCAGGAGGATGGCCGGTGGGCGCTTGCATCGAGAGACGGTCTGAACGCGCAGGATGGTTGGGAATGACGATCTTTGCGGCAATCGCGATGCTAGGGGCGGACGTGAGCCGCATCCGGCGTGGCAATCCGCACCATCGGGCTGTCGGCGCTGGCCGGCCCGCGTTCGCGCTGACGGCCGTGATGCTCGCCTCCGTCATCGGCAGGCAGACGATCGGGGCATGGCGTCGATTCGATTCTGAGGCGGCCGGGGCGCCGCCTGTCAGCGGACGACCATCGCCTCGTTCACCGTCCCGACGCGACCCCGACCGCGCTCAACGGCCGAAATCGCCACCTTGAGGACGCCGGCTCGCTGGTGGCTGAACACGTCGAACGCTTCGTGAATGTCCTCGAGCGCGTAGCGATGGGTGACGAGCGGGCTCAGATCGACGCGGCCCTGCGCCAGCATCTCCATGAGCCGCCGCATCCGTTCCTTCCCTCCAGGACAGAGCGTCGTGACGATGCGCTGATCGCCGAGACCGGCGTAGATGGCCTCGTAGGGCGCGACTGAGCTTGCCCGAGTAGACGCCGAGGCTCGAGAGGGTGCCGCCCGGCCTCGTCGCACGCAGGGCGTTCTCGAAGGTCTCCTGCTTCCCGAGCGCCTCGATGGTCACGTCGGCACCCCGCCCACCGGTGAGCCGCCGGATTTCCGCGACCGGATCCTGCTCGAGGTGGTTGATGACGATGTTGGCCCCGAAGCGCCTGGCCATGTCGAGGCGCTCGGGAACGGAGTCCACACCGATGATGAGCGCCGCGCCGCGCAGCTTGGCGCCGAGCGTCGCGCAGAGCCCGATGGGGCCCTGGGCGAAGACCGCCACCGCATCGCCCACCTTGACGTTGCCGCTTTCCGCACCACTCAGCCCGGTCGAAAAGATGTCGGGCACGAGCACGACCTGCTCGTCGGTGAGAGTGTCGGGAATGGGCGCCAGATTGGCGCGGGCGTCAGGGACGAGGAGGAAGTCTGCCCAGGCCCCATCGATCGTGTTGCCGAACCGCCAGCCGCCGAGCGGTCCGCCGCACTGCGAGTGCGACCCGTTCAAACAGTAGAAGCATTGGCCGCAGGGCGTAATCGCCCCCACGATCACGCGCTGTCCCACGCGATACTCGGGCTCGAGCCCTTCACCAAGCGCGTCGATGACCCCGACGGGCTCGTGTCCGAGCACCAGTCCCGGCCGCACGGGGTACTCGCCTTTGACGATGTGCACGTCGGTGCCACAAATCGTCGTGGTCGTGATGCGGATCACGGCCTGCCCAGCCTTCGGCTGGGGCTTGGGCCGATCCTCGAGCACCAGCCGGTTCGTGCCTCGGAAAGCTACGGCTCGCATCGTGCTCACGTTCCGCTCCTTGGTGTGGCGGGCTCGAGCCCACCGCTCTCCATCCGAGCAATCCCGATGCCGCCCTGGAAACGCCCGAAATGCGCGGCGTGCGACGCGAGGGCCGTCGGGAGCGCCGGAGAAGTTCGCAGTCCTACGCAAACTATTCCGCGGATGCGCGCCTGCTGACGTTCGATCGACAATCGCCGGGCTTCGACTACCTGAAGGCGATGCGGTCACCAACTAGATGGGACGTTCGGCCGGCCAGGCGGCGCGCGCCAGCTCGCTTGCCGCGACCGCAATCGCGCGATGCTCGCGCTCGAGTGTCCTGAGCTCAGCGCGCAGCGCGTCGGCCGCGGGCAGCCATTCCGCCATGTCGGGCGTCGTCTCGCCGCGCGCGAGCAGCGGCAGGAGCTTCAGCAGCGACAACCCGACGCGCTCCTTCTCGATGTGAGGCTCGAGCCCCGCGTGTTGCGGCTCCCGGGCGGGCAGCCGGATCGACACGATCACCCAACTCCAACGGGCGTCGAGCGCCGAGCCAATTCATGCTGCACCCGGCCGGCCAGGTCCTGCGCGAGCTGGTCGACCGCGCGCCAGTCCGTCAGCTCATGGTCGCGCGACGTGTCGGTCGGGCCGCCTTCCTTCTTGGCAATGCGCTTCATGAACCAGCGCGTCAGCATGCCGTACTGCGTGTAGGCCAGCCTTCCCGCAATGCACGCCACCTTCCACGGCTTCCATCCTGCGGCGGTGGCGAAGCCGTCGGCCAGGCGTTTGGCGGCAGCACGCTCGGACTCGTTCTTCGACGCAGCGCTCAGGCTGACCGAGACGAACATCGACGGCACGGCGCCGAGCTTCGCAGCGTGGGCGCGCGCGAACTCGGAGGCCGCGCGCTGGTGACGGCCGACATGCAGCGAGGCGGCGATGACGGCGCCGCGCACCCGCAGCCAATCGATCGCATCGGGTCGAGCCGACGAGATGTCGATCGCCGCGCTCGCCAGACCCTGCTGGCGCAGAACGTCAGCCAGCCGTTCGGCGATCCGGCGCGTCTGACCTTCGCTGGTCGCGTACAGCACGGGGACGGTGCACATGATGACCTCCCGATCCCCGCAGGCGTGGGGGACCGTCGTGGTCTTGTGCAAATCCGCCGCCCGCCGTCGACTGGTCCGGGGATGCGCGTGGGAGCGATGCGACCTCTTCCGTCGAACGAAAAGCCCGCAGCCGATGGGGAAACGTCCGCGGTCGGTTGTCAGGCCGCCTGTCCCCACTAATCTGTTTCACGTATTGAACGCCGCACGCTTCTCGACCATCATCGCGGCGCAGCAAGAACCAGTCTCACAGCGCCTTGACGCCAGGCGCCCGAGTCGAACGATGTCCGCAGACGAGGAATCGGCGGTGATGCCACTGACTGCGGAGGTCGGACGTGCGGCCGCCGGCCCGGGCGACGACACCACGCGAGCGGAGACCGTCAGCCGGCGAGCGCCGTATGGAACGTGCCTGCTCGTCGGTCTCGGCGGGCTGTTCGCCGGGGTCACCGGCCCGCTGCTCAGCACCTTCGTGCCGATCATCGTCCGTGAGGCGATCGGCGATCAGCGGACGCTCATCGGCACCGTCATGGCCATCGACAACGTGCTGCTGCTGGTGCTGGTGCCCTGGGCCGGCATCGCGTCGGATCGCGCGAACCGCCGTGGACGAGGCCGGCTGCCCCTCGTGCTGGTGGGATACGCGTTCACGGCCGCGGGCATGGCCTTGTTCCCGGGCCTGGCCGTGCTCGGGCTGTGGGGCGTGATTGGCGGCATGGTGCTCCTGTACTCGGGCTTGAACCTCCAGCGCACGCCGTTCCAGGCGCTCGTCGCCGACCTCGTTCCTTCTCGCTACCGATCGCTCGCCACGGCGTCGGTGACCTTCCAGATGTGCGTGGGCGCGATCGTGTTCCTGATGCTCGGTCGGCTGCTGGGCATGCGTGCCGCGCTGTTGCTGGCCGCCGGAACGGTCGTCGTCATCGGCATCGCGTTCCGGCTGGGTGCGCGCGAGCGCCAGGAATCGACGGCCGCCGCGGCGGCGGAGGCAACGTTCCGCTCCCTGGCGGACGTGGTCTGGTCGTTCGCGCGCGGGTCGGTGCCGGGCCTGCGGGCGGTCTTCCTGGCCACGCTGCTGATGCAGACGATCTTCCAGTCGTTCGCCACGTGGTTCGCCCTGCACGGCACGGAGCGCTTCGGCGTCCGGCCCGAAGACGTGACCATCGGCTTCATCGCCTGGGCCGTCGGCGGCGTCATCGGCGCGTGGCCGGCAGGCTTCATCGGCGTCCGCCTCGGCCGCCGCACCGCCATCGTCATGGGGTTCGCGCTGATGGGCGCCGCCTTCGTCGCCGTGGACCGCGCCACCAGCCTCGGCCAGGTGTTCCCGCTGCTGATGCTCGCATCGGCCGGCTGGACGCTCCCGGCGGTGAACAGCTACCCGTTATTCATCGAGCAGATCCCGCGGCACCAGCGAGGTGTGCTCGCCGCCATCTACCTGCTGTGCATGGCGCTCGGAGGGGCCGTGGGCGACCCGCTGAACGGCGGGCTGTTCGATCTGTTCCAAGGGTACCGGCCGCTGTTCCTGATCATGGCCGTCTACACGGCGCTCGCCATCGTCGTGGTACTGCGCATTCCGCGTGGCACCGGTGAAGCCGAGACCGGACCAGACGCGACCTGACGGCCTCCAGTCACACGGTACGCGACGATCGCCTGCGGTCGCGGATCGTCAGCGCGATCCCGAGCAGCGCGCTCGCAGCCAGCGTGACGACGGCCAGTGCGTCGGCGACGATGGGCGGTGGGTCGACGCCAGCAAGCTGACGGATGAGGAGCTGCACGTACGACGGCGGATCGACGTGCCCCAGCCGCGCGCGAACCTGCCAGTGCCAGTCCGTGCACGGACAGTAGCCCCACCCGTACCGGGCGCCGAGGCCGATCCACGACAGGGCTGTGAGCGACACCGTTGCCAGCTGCCACGGCCGCGTCCGGCGCCAGATCCAACCCAGCGTGTTGAACAGCAATCCAGGCGGAGTGGAGGGCGAAGAAGCCGACGTTGAGTGCCTGATCCATGGCGCACTCGGCTTACGCGATGGCGCCAGGCCTAGCACACGCCGCATCACACGAACGCGATCCGTACTGGTTCAGCGAGCGCCGGCCCCGCTCTTACCGCCCGTCAGCTTGCGAATGAGCTCGACCTCCTCGGCCCGGTACGGCGTCCCGTCCGCCTTGAAGACTTCGTGGAACCAGACGGCCGGCTCGCGGTCGGTGTACGGCCGCTTCCACGAGTCCCAGGGCAGATGCGTCTGCGCCTTGCCGACGACCAGGCCCCAGTTGTAGGCCGCGACGTTGTGCTTCCTGGCGACTGGCAAGGAGCCCTGGAAGGTGCTGCCGTTGCCCCGCGCCATGTATTCGGTGCAGAGCAGCGGCCGGCGGTAGCGGGTGAGCCATTGAATGCGCTTCTCGAATTCCTCGGCCGCGTCGTAGTTGTGGAACGAAACGACGTCGGACAGCTCGATCTGCATCCTGGCCGTCGGGCTCATCTTCTCTTCTGTCGACCAGTCGCCCTGCCAGACGCCGCTCGTCAGCGGCTGCTGCGGCTGCATCGAGCGTGCCCATGCGAAGGTCTGCGGCAGCAGCTTCAGCACCAGGTCCACCTTGTTCTCTGGCTCCAGTTTCCTGTAGCTGGAGCCGTTCATGTTGTCCGGCTCGTTCCAGATGTCCCATGCGAGGACGCGGGAATCCTTCGCCAGGAACCCGACGACGCCCTTGACGTACGCCTCGAGGCGCGCGTGCTGCTTGCCATCCTGCAAGGCCTTTGCGCCAGGGCTCTGCAGCCAGCCCGAGTTGTGCACGCCGGGCTTGGGCTCGCGCTGCTTGCCGAGCTGTGGGTTCGGATCCCAGACCGAGTCGAACAGCACGAGCATGGGCTTGATGCGATGCTTCTCGGCGATTCGCAGGAACTCGTCGAGGCGCTTCTTGAAGCCTTCCGCGTCCTGCTGCCAGAGCAGGTCGTGCAGGAACACGCGCATCGTGTTCATCCCGATGCCGGCAGCCCAGCCGAGCTCGGTGTCAATCCGCTTCGGATCGAAGGTGTCGGCCTGCCACATCTCCAGCTCGTTGATCGCGTTCGCGGGGACGTAGTTGGCGCCCACCAGCCACGGCTGGCCCTTGTACCAGTCGTTGGCTTGCTGCTCCGACCAGCGCCCCGGCGCCGACGACGATGGCGGGGTTTGCGCCAGCCCGAGGACGGTCATGCTCGCGACGAACATCGTCAGCGACTTGGACACCATGCTGATTCCTCCGTGGGGTCGGGTGCGATATCCATCTAAATGCTGCTCGAGAGCTCCCCCGAAACGAACAGCATTTAGATGGATATCGCACCCGACCCCTAATTCTGCAAAGGCAGCGTGAGAACCGAGACCGAGTGGGGCGGAAGCTCGACCGTGAACTTGTCGCCGCTGCGGACGGCGCTTTGCCGGACGCGTCACTGCCTCCGGCGTCCTGAAGCTGTTCGCAGCTTCGAACGAATCACCCGTCACCGTGTGGAGCGAGGCGTCGGCGCCCACCCGAGCCTCGGACACCGTGATGGTCGTCTTCAGCGAACGATCGCGGCTCGTGTTGACGGCCCTGACGAACAGCCGCCGGCCGTCCTCGGATCGCGTGGCGACGACGTCCAAGACGGGGACCTGCGTCCCTTCGAGCGAGCTGTCGAACGTGGGAGAGGTGACACGGGCCGCCAGCCGCTCCCGTCCGAGCGTCTCGTTGTACAGGCGAATCACCAGGTACGTCGGCGTCACGAACACGTCGTGACGACTCGCCTGGATGATGCCGCCCGACCATCCGTTCACCAGATCCGAGACAGCGGTCATCTCCACGATATCGCCGGAACGCTCGAATACGTTCATGAGCCGCGCGCCGTAGAGCGCCGACTCCATCGAATGCTGCCGCGGCACCGGGAGCGACGTGTTCCATTCGTTGATGATCAGCCGGATGTTGCGCTTCGGCGCGAGCTCGTCGATCGCGCGCGCGACGTCGCGGTAGAAGCGCTCGTAGAAGAGCGGACGGGCCATCAGGTTGGCGTAGTCGCCCTTCGATTCGCGCAAACCGTAGTAGTGATGGATGGAGAGATAGTCCATCTGCGAGCCGGCGCGGCCGAGAACGGTCCGGTTCCAGGCCATGTCGTTGTCGCCCACCGCGATGAGACTGAGCGACGGATCCTTCGCGAGCATCGCCTTCTGGTATCGCAGGTAGTTGCGCGCATAGGTCTCGGCATTACTGTGCCCGCGCACCCAGTCGCCCCAGATCTCGTTGCCCAGCTCCCAGGTCTTGACGCCGAACGGCTCGGCACTGCCATGCTTCGCCCGCAGGGCGCCGTACTTCGACGTGGCCGGCCCGTTCGCGTACTCGACCCAGTTCGCGGCTTCGTCCACTGTCGCACCGCGCCCCTCGATGTTCACCACGAGGTGGGGTTCGGCGCCGGTGTTCCGGCACAATCGGATGAGCTCGTCGGTCCCGAAATCGCCGGGTTCGCGCTCGTTCCACCACGACAGGTTGATCCATTCGAAGCGTTGGTCTCGCGGTCCGACGCCCCACATCCAGTGATAGTCCTGGGCGACGTTGCCGCCCGGCCAGCGGATGAACGCGGGCCGGAGTGCCTTGATGCGCGCGAAGACGTCGGCCCGCACCTCGTCGACCGCATCGCCGGGGATCAGCGACACCTGATCGAGCCACGCACGGCCACGGCCCTCGAGCGTGATCGCCAGCCTCGCCAGCGGATCCGTCGCCGACGGCCGCAGGGTGAAGCGATACTGCCGCCACGCCGCGCCGGCGGCAACCTCGGCGAATACCGCGTCCGCGTAGACCTCTCCGCCCGTGCGGTCCTGTTCGAGCGCCGCGGTCAGACGTCCAGCAAAATCCTTGCTGCGCAGCCACACATAGCCGCGGTACTCGATCCCTGCGCGCACCGGCACGCGGCCCTGGTGAACGCCGCGACGGTTGGCGTCTTGCGCCGAGACGTCGATGCGCAACGAATGCAGCCGCTCCTTCTCCCCTGCGGCCGAGGCTGCTGGATAGGCTTCCGCATCGTCCCACGCGAAGCGAATCCCATCGTCGTTGCGATCGTCGGGGTGCCGTTCCCAGTAGCGGGGAAGCCCGATGGCGCTCGCCGTCTCCTCGAACCCGCGATTGCGCAGCAGCTCCGCGTGCAGGCCGAACTTGACGTTCTCGAACATGAACTCGGCGAACTGTCCGTAGAGGCGCGGGCTGATCCGGTTCTCGACCTTCGTCGCATCGATGGCGATGGTCGCCTCGTCGCCGGCCTGTCCGCGTGGTGACGCGGCAAAGAGGAGCACGAGTGCGGTAAGCGCGAAGCGCGTGCGATGCACGGTGAGGGGTTGGCTGTTTCGGGCGACAGGCTACAGGCTGCGGGCTGCAGGCTGCGGGCCAGAGAACGACGCTGGATCTCAGGCCCCGAAGCCCGACCATAATGGCGCACTCAACCAGGCTTCGGAGATTTTGGCAGGTTATCCCATGCGGCTTCTGCGTGTCTCAGTGATCGCGCCGTCCGGAACCGCTCGTCATGGAAGTGCTGTTCGCGCAACAGCTCTACGGCGAAATCCATGCCTGTCGGCTGAAGGATCGCCTGACGATTCGGCTGACGCACAGCAAGCGGGAAGACGGATTCCCGAACTGGGTCGGGCCGATGACGGAGGCAGCGGGCCAGATGTTCAGGGAGGGGAGACGGCCCTGAAGGTACGTCCCACACATCGAGCTACAGGCTACTGGAAGACGTCCCAGGGGGCACAAGGGCAGTCGCGCAGTCGGCTATCGCATTCCATCGATCATCATCAGATCCGAGCTCTCATAGTCCCGCTGGGCGTAGACCAGCCATCGGCCGTCGCGCGACACCGAGAAGCCGCCCCCGTAGTCGTACTTTCCAGGCGGCGTCACCGCCCGGGTGATGTACGCCGTCGCAAAACTGAAGAGCTCGATGGCCGGATGAGGCGAGGCCTTGATGTTCAGCCAGTAGATCCCGGAATCCGACAGCACCCACTCGCCGCCCCACGACGTCACCTTCTGGAACTTCAGGACCAGGGTTGGATCCCCACCCTCGATTGGCTTTCGCCATATCGCCTCGTCATTCGAGTAGTAGAGGAATCGTCCGTCGCTCGACTCCCAGGCCTTCAACCTGCGGTCTCGTGTCACCTGCTCGGAGGGCCCACCGGTTGCGGGAACCTTCCATATGTCCGCGCTCCCATGAGTGAACTTCAGGTAGTAAACCCACCGTCCATCCGCCGACCAGGTCGCCCACATGTGTTGGGAGACGTCCGACGTCAGTCGTCGCGGAACGCCTCCCACCACGTCCATGACGAAGATGTCCGCGGTGCTGGTCCCGGAGGCGTGCGCTGAGAAGGCAATCTGCCGGCCATCAGGCGACCACCGAGGGCGGGCAGGGTTCATCCCCTGGTCGGTGATCTGGCTCGGATTAGAACCATCGATGTCCATCGTCCAGATCTCTCGCGGTCCCGACCGATCCGAGACGAAAGCGAGGCGCGATCCATCTGGTGACACGTCCGGCATGAAGTCCACGCCCGATGTGCCGGGGAGGGGCACGACTGTTCCGGACTCGCGAGATAGATCCGCCCGGTACAGGTTCTGGTCCATGAGGGCTTGCACGAAGACGAGCCGGGCTGCTCGGCGTGCGTTGGATGGGTAAACGGCACCTTCAGCCGTGCCTTCGAGAGGTTCCAGGTCGCCACCAGAAACCGGCACCCTCCACAGCCAATTCCTGCTTCCTCCCTGTTGTCCTTCCACGATTAGGCTTCGGCCGTCCACGCTCCAGGTGGGCCGGCTGAGTCTAAGCGAAGAGGTCGTCACACGAGCCCCTTCCCCCCTGGCGATGTTCATCACGTGCAGACTCGTCTCGGTCCCCGTGTCGCGAACGAACGCGATGGAGCTCCCATCGGGCGAGTACGCGGGATGATTGTCGCCGACGGTTGAGACCGGCGGCGTGGTAATCCAACGGCGCTGGCCACTCGAGACCGAGACGAGCACGAGCCGCGCTGGTTGGTCGGGCGAGCTCTTGACGGGCACCACGATGTGTTCCCCATCCGACGACCAGTCCAGGCCCCAACCCACCAGCGCGCCGGGTTCCTTCCACAAGGTCTTTTCCGGCCCGCCGTCTGCGGGTATGGTGAGCACTCCGTCCCCCTCATGACGTCCGCGCTGGCCGAATCGTCGGACGAACGCGATAGTACGCCCGTCGGGAGACCAGGCTGGGTAATACCCGCCGGGAGGGGACGGCGCGAGCTGACGAGTCGTATCGAAGCCTACCGATTGCACGTGGAGTTCGAACCCCTGGCCCCGATCCCACATGAAAGCCACCCTGTCGCCTTCCGGCGAAAGCGCGGGAGCCGCCTTCGTCCCAGGCAATCTGTTCAGGGCGACGATACGGTGCGACCCTGGCGACGCGTCGGTGGGCGTGGCGCCGAAGCGAGTAATCCCATGCCGCGCTGCGGCTGCTGCGAGGACGATGCCGGCCGCGAGTGTGAGCCGGCGAAAGACTTGGCGTGTTCGCCTCGAAACCATCGACGGATCGCCGTCAGCCGCCTCGTCTTCGCCGCGCACCCCGACCGATCGCGGCCCGTTCGCCGACGGCGCCTCCACGCGATGTACATCGGCGATGAACCGGTAGCCGCGTCTGGGGATGGTTTCGATGAACCGCGGAGACGCCGCGGCGTCACCCAGTGCGTGCCTGATCTTCGTGACGACGATGTTGAGGGCGGTTTCGAACTCGACGAAGGTGTCGGCGGACCAGAGCGTCCGATGAAGCTCGTCACGCGTGACGAGCTGGCCAGCCTTCGACACGAGGAGGCAGAGGACGCGAGCGGGCTGGTCCTGCAAGGCCACGCGCCGGCCGTTGCGAGTCAGCTCGCGTGTCGAGAGATCCAGCTCGAAGGTCCCGAACCGGACGAGCTGGCGAACAGCGTCCGGTGTGACGGCACCGGAAGCCGCCCCATCCCCGGCGACGCGGGTCCCCTTACCGAGAAGGCGGTTCATGACTGGCTTCGTGGAGACGCCAGGTTGCTGATGCTTCGCGACGAGTCCCAACGAGAGTAACGCCAACCAGCGGGAATCCGTACTCCTGCGAACTCTTCGGCGCCGGGCACGTCGCCGCCTTCCGCATCAGGAAACTTCCTCTCCCAACTCACTGAGCCGACGAGAGATTCCGTTTAGCACGGAAGTCAGAGCCGGGAAATGGCGAACGAGGGGCTCGCGTGATTCATTCACTGCGATCGCGTCGCTCTCGAGCGCCCCCCGATTCCGAGATGGCTCGGTCGATCTGAAGAGAGGGCTGGTCTTGCCGGATGGCGTTTCTGGGAGGACGTGCACGCACGAGCCGCGGACGCACGGTCGGAGCGTCTCCATTCTCTTAGGCCGCTTGTCCCCCAGCGACGGCCCAGGTTCATAGCGCCACTTGTCAGCGCCGCATGTATATCGCCGCTGACGAAACTGACAGGAAAGTGGAGGACCGAACCATGAAGATCCAAACAACCAAACGGTCGATCCGCGGTGTGCCCGTTCTCGGGCTGGTGACATCGTTGATTGCTGTCGCAGGGGTGCGGTACCTGCCTGCGGAAGGTGAGCGGGTCTTCGCTGCCGCGGGCGGCGATGCAGTCACCATCTGGAACGCCAATGCCGGTATCGCTGCTACCGAGGCGTGCCTCGCCCCCCTCAACAACCCACTTCACGAATCGCGCATCTACGCGATGATGCACGTCGCCATCCACGATGCGCTCAATGCCATAGATCGTCGCTCTCGCCCGTACGCCTTCGATACGCAGGCGGAGGCGGGCGCTTCTCCTGATGCTGCAGTTGCTGCGGCGGCGCGAGATGTGCTGGTCCCGCTCATCGCTCAACTGCCTCTCGAGCTCCACACTCAAGCGTGCATCGATGCAGGCGTAGCAAGCGTCGAAGCGGCCTATATAACGGCGCTCGCCGCGATCCCCGATGGCCAGGCCAAGGCGCAGGGTATTGTCGTTGGACGGGCCGCTGCTGCCGCGATTCTCGACCTGAGGGCAGAAGATGGCGCGGTTGGGCCATTTCTCAACTTCGCGTGCCCGCAGGATACCGAGCCCGGGGAGTATCAATGCACACCGGGTTCCCCATTCATCGTGTTTGAGGGGTGGCAAAACGTGATTCCCTTCGTCTTGAAGCACAGCTCACAGTTCCGCCCGGGGCCGCCTTATGCGGTGGACAGGCAGAAGTACACGGCTGACTTCAACGAAGTGAAATCTCTCGGCGGCGATGGTGTCACCACGAACGCACGCACTGCCGACGAAACCGAAATCGCCCTCTTCTGGTGGGAAAGCTCCCCGCTGAAGTGGAACCGGATTGCGAGAACCGTTTCTGCTGACCAGGGACTCACACGCTGGGAGAACGCCCGGCTATTCGGGCTGCTCAACATGGCGCTTGCGGACGGCTATATCGCCATGGTCGATTCCAAGAACCATTACAACTACTGGCGACCGGTCACCGCTATTCAGACAGGGGACACGGACGGCAATCCAGATACTGTCGGTGACCCGACATGGACACCGTTTCGTCCGACTCCTCCGAACCAGGACTACGCCTCGGGTCACTCGATTGAAGGTGGGGCGGGTGCTGAAGTATTGAAACAGTTCTTCGGCACCGACGAGATCAGCTTCCGGGACTGCAGCGCGACGCTGCCTGCGGGTAGCACCTGCAGCGATGCGACACCGGTATTCCGCCCGTACACCAGCTTCTCTCAGGCGGCGCTCGAGAACGCCTATTCGCGCATCCTCATCGGGTTTCACTTCCGCAAGTCGGTCGAAGAAGGGACCGAATATGGTCGGAAAATCGGCAAGCGCGCCACCAATCTCTACCTGCGTCCGGTGCACTGAGTGAATTCGGCGGGAGTAGTCAATTCGTCTTGATGGTAGCGCTCCGCCACGACCGTGCCGCCACCGCGTGTGGTTCGGATCCGGCGGAGCGGCTACCGTTGCGGCCTCGCGGAAGTTTCTCCACATGGCGCCGCTGGCATTCACACCTCGCGAGCGGTCGTCTCGTCCGAGTGCTGGAAGATGGTGTCGGTCCAGGCAGTCGAATACGCAGATTTCGACTTGTTCGTCCTGTCATTTGGACCGAGCGAGAGCGGCCGCCCATCTTATCCGTGGCCCAGTTTCTCCCGGCGCACAATCCCCGCGCCTTCGCGAATCACCACGAGCTGATCGGAATCCACACCGGAAATCTCCTCCGTGGCGCCGTTGGGCCACCGGATGCTCAGGTCCGCCTTGGTCGCCGTGCCCAGCCCGAAGTGCACGCGGCGATCGTTGGCGGAGTAGAAGCTCGATTGCGCCGTCACTTCCTGCGCCTGCGACGCGGCCGCCGTAGCGGGCGGCGACGCGCGCGCCGATCGCGCTGCGGTTCGACTTCACGCCGACGAGCAGCACCTTGAGCCAGTGGCCGTTGCCCGTCACGTCGTTGCGCAGCAGCGACGGCGGCTCGTTCATGTTCACGACGAGGATGTCGACATCGCCGTCGTTGTCGAAGTCTCCGAAGGCGCAGCCGCGGCTCGAGTGGGTGGACGCCACGCCGGCTCCCGCTTCGTCGATCAGCTCCTCGAACCTGCCGTCGCCGAGATTGCGGAACACCAGTCGCGGCGTCCGGAACGGATAGGCGGGCAGCTTCGCTTCGACCTCGGGATAGACGCTGCCGGTGACGACGAAGAGATCCGGGAAACCGTCGTTGTCGAGATCGATCATGCCCGTTCCCCAGCCGACGTATCTCGTCTCGACCCCGACGCCGGCGCGGATAGTGAAGTCGTCGAAATGCCCCTTGCCGTCGTTGCGATAGAGCACGTTCGTGTCGTCGGCGAAGTGCGTCTTGAAGATGTCGAGATGGCCGTCCAGGTCGTAATCGCCCACGGCGATGCCCATGCCTGCCTGCTCGAGGCCGTCTTCGCTCAACGCGACGCCGCGCTCCAGCGCTTCCTGCCGGAACGTGCCGTCGTGCTGATTGCGGAACAGCCAGCTCGGCGTCGAATCTCCCGCCACGTAGATGTCGGGCCAGCCGTCGTTGTCGAAGTCGGCGGCGACCGCCGTCATCGGATACGACCCCGACGCGCCAGCCACGCCCGACGTTTTGCTGACGTCGGTGAACGTCCCGTCGCCGTTGTTGTGGAACAGCTGCACGAAGCCGGGCGGCAGGCCGCGCGGACCGCAATTGACCGGCACGCCCTTCCAGGTGCAGTCCTTGTTCTCGCCTGGCTTGGGCAGCTTCTCGAGCGTGGTGTCGAGATACGTGGCGACGAAGAGGTCGAGCCGCCCGTCGCGGTCGTAGTCGACCCACGTGCAGCCGGAGCCGTAGCGCACCGCCGTCTGGCGAAGTCCCGCCTTCTCGGTGACGTCGGTGAAGGTGCCGTTGCCGTTGTTGCGGTACAGCACGTTGTGGCCGTAGTAGGTGACGAACAGGTCGTCGAACCCGTCGTTGTCGTAATCGCCCACCGTGACCGCCGACGCCCACCCCGAGCGGACGAGGCCGGCCTTCTCCGTCACATCCGTGAAGGTGCCATCGCGGTTGTTCTTGTACAAGCGGTTGGTGGCGCCCGGCGGCGCGCCCTCGAGCCGCGTGCCGTTCAGCACGAACAGATCCAGCCACCCGTCGTTGTCATAGTCGAGGAATGCCGCACCGCATCCGACCACCTCGATGATGTAGCGCTTCGACTCGACCCCGCCGTAGACGATCGGCTCGGTCAATCCGGCCTCGCGCGCGACGTCCGTGAACCGGGCGTGGAACGGCCGGCCCGACGGCTTGCCGCGCGGCGCGGCCTTCACGCCGCGCGACGAGACCCCCTGGCCGAACGCCGGAGTGGCCGCAGAGGCCGCGAGCAGCGCGAGCACGTGTCGTCGCGTCAGCATAGGTGTTCGGGCTCCGGTCCTGGCCGTTGGCGGAGCTGAAGCTCCGCCCTCCTGCGGTCGGGGACTCCATGCTTCACGGCTCGCTCGCCTCCACGAACTGGCCGGCTTTGACGTTCTCGAGCCGCTGGATCGCGCCCGACGGCCATCTGATCTCGACCAGCTTCGCGGTCGCATCGCTTCCGAGGCCGACGATGAGGCGTTTGTCGCTGGTCGAGAGATACCCGACGGCCGTGGTCACGGTCGCGTGCTGCGTCTGGCCCGAGGCGGAGACGACCTTGACGCGGGCGCCGATGCCGTCGCGGTTCGATTTCCGTCCGGCCAGTCGCAGGCCGAGCCACTGGTTGCGGTTGCCGCCGTCGTTGCGCAGCACGATCGCCTGCTGGCCGACGTTGCTCACCACCACGTCGACGTCGCCATCGTTGTCGAGATCGCCGAACGCGGCGCCACGGCCCGCCCAGTCCTTCCGGAACACGTCGCCGGCGAGCACCCGCGTGAACCGGCCCGACTGGTTCCGGAGCAGCAGCGGCGGCTGCAGGTAGCGCAGATTGGGCGAGGTCTTTTCGATCGTGTCCATCACGTGTCCCTGCGCGACGAAGATGTCCTTCCAGCCGTCGTTGTCGTAGTCGAAGAAGCGCGTGCTCCATCCCGAGAACGTGAGCGTGGCGCCGCCCACGCCGGCGGCGTTCGTGGCGTCGCGGAACGTGCCGTCGCCATTGTGGCGGAACAGCCGGTAGCGTTCGTTCGAGAGGTCGGTGACGAACACGTCGGCGCGCCCATCGTTGTCGTAGTCACCGAAATCGACGCCCATCCCGGCGAACGTCTTTCCGTCCTCGTTCAGCGCGACGCCAGCGATCAGCGCCTCTTCGACGAAGCCACCCTTGCCGGTGTTGCGGAACAAGAAGCACGGCACCGAGTCGTTCGCCACGTAAACATCGATCCACCCATCGTCATCATAGTCGGCGAACGCGAGGCCGAGACCTTTGCCGATGGCGGCCGCAATACCGGCCTTCGCGGAGACATCCGTGAATGTGCCGTCGCCGTTGTTGCGAAAGAGGATGTTGGCGACGCCCTCGAAGTTGTCGGGATGGCAGTAGGCGCGATAGCCCGGCTTCTTCTCGCCGCAGTAGCGGTTCTGCTGGAAGCTCCACTCCAGGTAGCGCGTGACGAAGAGATCGAGATGCCCGTCGTTGTCGTAGTCGACGAAGCCGGCGCTCGCGCTCCAGCCGCCGGCGGCCACGCCGGTGCGCGCCGTGACGTCGGTGAACGTGCCGTTCCGGTTGTTGCGGTAGAGGGTGTTGGCGCCGTAGTTGGTCACATAGAGGTCGGCAAACCCGTCATTGTCGTAGTCGCCAGCGGCGACACCCATGCCGTAGCGATTCTGCGGCAGCCCCGTGAGGCCTGCCTTCTCGGTCACGTCCGTGAAGGTGCCGTCCGTGCCCTGATGATAGAGGCGGTTCCAGTAAGTCGGATCGGACTTGTCCGGTCCTTGGTCCCGCGGCATCGGATCGTCGATCTTCGCGCCGTTCGTGAAGAACACGTCGAGCCGCCCATCGTTGTCGTAGTCGACGAGTGCGACGCCTCCTCCCATCGTCTCGACGAGGTACTTGCTCGCCGTCGCGGAGCTCGCGTGCGTGAACGAGACGCCCGCGGCCTTCGTGTCGTCCGCAAACTGCACGTCCGGCGCGAGTATCGCGGCCGTGAGCGCACACACGACAAAGGCGACGGGAGTCTTGGTCACGGATTCTTGAGACTCCCGTCCCCTTTACCCGGCCGCCGGCTCACGATCCCCTTCGACTCCTCGACGATGAAGAGGTGATTGGCGGGAAGGTCGCGCAAGCTTTCCTTGAGACCCGAGGGCCAGGCGAGCTCGACGAGCTCCACCGTGGCGGCCGGTCCCAATCCGAAGTGCAGGCGGAAGTCGTTCTGCGAGTAGTAGCTCGACCCGCTCATCACCTCGTCGATCTGCGTCCGCCCCGCGGCGGTGACACTGACCCGCGTGCCGATCGCAGAACGGTTCGATTTCGTGCCGACGCACTTGATCAGAATCCAGTTCTGCCTGTTGCCGCCATCGTTGCGCAGCACCGTCGGCGGTCCATCCAGGTTGTTGATGACGATGTCGATGTCGCCGTCGTTGTCGAAGTCGCCGATGGCGCAGCCGCGTCCGAGATTCGGCGACGTGATCGCCGTCCCCGCGCCCGCCGAGACGTCGACGAAGCGGCCCTTGCCGGTGTTGCGATAGAGCAGGTTCGGCTGCCGGTACGGAGATGCACCTTGCGCTCGGCCAGCTGCGAGTACACGTGGCCGTTGGCGATGAAAATGTCCTTCCAGCCGTCGTTGTCGAAGTCGAAGAAGTTCACGCCAAAGCCGACGTACTTCCGGTTGACCCCGAGGCCGGCCCTGAGGCTCGCCACCTCGAACGCGCCCGACCCGTAGTTCCGGTAGAGCGTCGTCACCTGCTCGGAGAAGTTCGTGCGGACGAGGTCGAGCCAACCGTCGCCGTCGTAATCGCCCACCCCGACGCCCATACCAGCCAGCGCGATGCCGGCTTCGTCGAATGCGCAGCCGGCGGGGACCGCCACCTCGCGGAACGTGCCATCGTGATTGTTGCGGTAGAGGAGGCTCGGCGCCGTGTCGCACGCAACGTAGATGTCCGGCCAGCCATCGTTGTCGAAATCCGCTGACGCGGCGCCCATCCCGTACGATCCTGTCGGACGCCAGTTGCTGCCGACGAACACCATCGTCGAAGGGCCGCGGGGGTGTGCGATCCCTGACGCCGCCGAGACATCCTCGAACGTCCCATCGCCGCGATTGCGATAGAGCAGGTTCGTGCCGCCGGCGTAGCCGAGCGGACCGCAGGGCACAGCGATCTCGTTGTAGCGGCAGTACGCGTTGTCGCCCGGGCGCGGGGCCCTGTCGAGCTCGAAGTTCACGTAGCTGGCGACGAACAGATCGAGGTGCCCGTCGCGATCGAAGTCGAGGAAGCAAGAGCCGGCGCCCCACTGATGCGCGGGACCCGCCACGCCTGCCCGATCCGTCACGTCGGTGAACGTGCCATCGCCGTTGTTTCGGTAAAGGACGTTCCGGCCCCAGTAGCTGACGAACAGGTCGTCGAACCCGTCGTTGTCGAAGTCGCCGACGCAGCAGCCCTGTCCCCAGCCCGATTGGGTCAATCCCGCCTTCTCGGTAACGTCGGTGAACGTGCCGTCCCGGTTGTTGCGAAAGAGAAAGCTGGTCGGTTTGCGATCGCGAACCTTCGGATCGAAGCTGCTTCCGTTGACCAGGAAGATGTCGAGCCAGCCGTCGTTGTCGTAGTCGAAGAGGGCCACGCCACCGCCCATTTCCTCGAGCAGGAACTGTTTGTTGGCGTTACTCCCCGATACGTTCACGGCTTTTGCGAGACCGGCCGCCGCCGTGACGTCGGTGAATACGACCGAGGCAGACACCTTGGCTGGGACCGGGGCTGAACCGGCCCCAGTCCGCGTGTCGCCGAAGGCTCCCGTCAGGACCGAGCCTCCGACGATCTGAAGGAACCCCCGGCGCGAGCGGGTGCGGCCACACCCGCTACTCACGCTTCCGCCCCGGCGCGGGACCGGCCGCTTCGGAAGCGGCGCTGCGCCGCTTCTTCTCGAGATCGTTTGACTCCTGGTCGAGCCGCTTGAATTCCTCCAGCGCCTTTCGGCTCTCGTCGGTCCAGCCCAGTTGCCGGTACACCCCGGCCAGCACGTAGTAGTAGGAGGACGACCTGGGGTTGTACGAAATCGCCGTGTTCAAGGCGTTGATCGCCTCCTCGAGCCGGCCCTGGCGCTCGTCCGCTCTCGCCTTCTGGAACCATGCCCGGTCCGATTTGGGATCGAGCTCGAGCGCCTTGCGAGCGTAGTCGAGAGCCTTCGCCTGATCACCCGCGCGGTTGTAATAGGCGCTGAGGTTGACATGCGCTGAAGCGAACTGCCCGCCGCGCGCCTCGTTCAGCCGGATGGCCTCCTCGTACCGTGCGACCGCGCCAGCATCGTCGCCCAGGGCTTCGAGGGCGAAGCCGAGACCATCGATCGCCTCGATGTATGCGGCATCGATTCGGACCGCCGCCTCGAACGCCTTGCGTGCGGGTTCCCAGTTGTCCTGGATGGACAGAAGCTTTCCGAGATTGTAGTAGCTCTCGGCGGAGTCGGGCTTGTAGCGGATCGCCTGCTCGAACTCGATCTGCGCGGCGTCGAACCGGCCGATGATCATGAGGTTGCGGCCGAGGATCTTGTGCGATTCGACGTTCTTCAGATCGAGCTGCAGCGACTTGGCCAGGGCTTTGATCGACTCGCCGATCTTCTTCTGCGCGAAATAGGTGTAGCCGAGCGCGTACCATCCCCAGGACGACTTCTGACGCTCCTCCACATACTTCGTGAGCAACGGCTCGACCTCGGCATACCTGGCGTCCCGGATGTAGCCCTCGAGCTCCGCGACGCGCGCGACGTCGTCCACGTCGGAGAGGCCGGAGTCGCGCGTGGCGGGCGCCGGCAGCGCAGGGACGGTCAACGCAGGAAGAGTCGCGCCAGTCAATGCGCCGGTGGCGGTCGCGGCTGGCTTCTCGGTCGCCGGCGCGGTTTCCGCGGTGCGGCGAGACTTCAGAGTCTCGAGGCTCCGCCGCGCCGACGCGTCGTGCGGATTCAGCTCCAGCGCTTTCTCGTAGGCGGCGGACGCTCCCGCGAGGTCTCCTTGACGCTCGAGCGCCGCGCCGAGGAGGCGCTGCGGTTCCGACGATTCCGGTCGAAGCTGAGTGGCCCGCCGGAACTTCGAGGCGGCCTCTTCGAAATCGCCACGGTCGAGAGCGGCCCGCCCGTCCGCGACATCGAGCATCGCGTTCTGGGCACGATTGCCGGCCGCCACGAGCTCGCGTCCGCGCTTGAGCTGCGCCGCGGCTTCCTCCTTGCGGCCCGTTCTGGCGAGTGCCAGCCCGAGCTGATAGTTCGCCTCTCCGCTCTCCGGCTCCAGCTTCACGGCATTCTGCAGCGCCGTGACCGCCTCGGCCGCCTTCCCGTCCTGCAGGAGCGCCTTGCCGAGCGCAAGGTGCGCCCGCGGGAAGTCGGGCGCCATCTCGACGACCTTCTCGAGGTGCGCGATTTCCTTCGCGCTTCCGTGACTGGGACTGGCGCCGTAGGCCACAGCGAGATTGAACAGGGCCTTCACCGATCCGGGCGCCAGCCGGACCGCCTCCTCCAGCTCCTTGATCGCGGCCTCGGCATCGGTTGGCGTCAGCGCCGCGCCGAGGTTCGTGCGGGCTTCTGCGTACGCCGGCGCGAGGCGAACGGCTTCCCGCAAGGTGGCAATGCCCTCCTCGTCGTTCCCGGATTGAATGAGCACGAGTCCGAGGTTGTTATGCGCTTCGGCGTAGTCCGGACGGATGCGGATGGCTGCGCGAAAGGCGGCAACGACATCGTCAGCGGGCGCGCCCTTTCGTCCTAGCAGGAGCCCGAGCAGATTGTGCGCTTCTGGGGTCTCCGAATGCTTGGGACTCGAAGCCAGCGCCTGCCGCAGCGCGGCGATGGCTGCATCCCAGTCTGGTGGGGGCGGCACCGGCACCGGGACGTTCACTCCAGCTTCGAGCTGCCCGAGACCCTTTTCCAGATTCCCTGTCCGCAGGAATGTGACACCGAGATCGACGTAAGCGGCCGCCATCGCGGGCGCCAGCGCCATCGCGCGCTGCAGGCTTGCGCGGGCACCGGCGAGATCGCCGGTCTCGCGCAGCGCCATGCCGAGAAATGCGTGCCCGCCCGCGGACCCGGGATCGAGCCGCACGCTCTCGCTCAACTCGGCAATCGCCTTTTGTCGCTCGCCGCTGTACCAGAGGGCCGCGCCGAGGTTGTAGCGCGCCTCGGGTGATTCCGGGCGAAGGACCGTGGCCCGCTGCAGGTGTGGAAGAGCAGCGGACAGGTTGCCCTGCTGGCCGAGGACGTACCCCTGCAGCGTGTGCGCCTCTGCATGATTGGGATCCAGCCGGAGGGCCTCGGCCAGCGCATCGGCGGCCGTTCTGAGATCGCGGCGTTCGGCCGCCGACTTCGCGCGGCCGACGGCCTCGTCGGCCGGGCTCGATGCCGGCAGAGCGGGCCTTCGCGAGGCGCTCTGCTGTTTTAGCGCGGCGCCGAGTGCATAGTACCCCTCGCGCAACTCGGGATCGATCTCGAGCGCGCGTTCGAACTCTGCGATGGCTCCCGGGAGCTCGCCGTTCTGGCGCAGCGTCTGTCCGAGCTCGTAATGCATGGTTGCATTGCCGGGATCGGCCTCGACGACGCGACGCAGGTGCTTCAGAGCAGCTTCGAGGTCCCCCTTTTCGCGCAACGCCATGCCCAGGTTGAACTGCGCGGCCATGCTCTGAGGCTCGAGCGCGAGGGCCTTCTGGAACACCTCCGCGGCCTCGTCGAGCTCGCCGCTCTTCGCGAGCGCCGACCCGAGGTTCGCATACGCGCGCGCGTATCTCGGGTCGAGGGCGACCGCCTTCCGCAGCGCCGCTATGCCTCGAGGAAAGTCAGACTTGTCGAGCAGCGCCACGCCGAGCCAGTTGTGGGCTTCGGCGGATTTCGGTGCCACTTTCACGGCATGCTGCAGCGTTTCGAGCGCGCGGGCATCTCCGCGTTCGAGATAGGCAAGTCCGAGGGCGACGGTGATCTTCGGGTCGTCGGGGTTCTTCGCCAGCGCCTGCTCCATCTGCGGTACCGGATCCGCGGCGGGCTTCGTCTGCGCCGCGGGCGCACCTGCCGGACGCGCCGAGTCCTGAGCCGCGGTAGCGGCGACACCGGCGCTCAGGAACATGGCGACGCATGTGGCGGCAAGGCGACCAGGGCTCATCGATCGGGATCCATCAGGCGCAGCTGCAGGCGTGAGGAGGCCTCGTCCTCCTCGCGGAGCGTCTTGGCATACGCCAACTGTCGGTCGGCTTCCTCTTTCTTCCCCCCGCGCGCCAGCAGCAGACCGAGCTGGTAGTTTGCCTTTACAGACTTCGGATTCAGCCTTATGGCTGTCCGCAGGTGCCGTTCCGCCTCGTCATTGCGCTGCGCGCCAATCAGCAGCATGCCGAGCACTTCGCTCGCCGCGGCGTGGTCGGGGTGCCGCGCGAGCAGCTTCTCGAGCATCGCCATCGCCTCCTCGTGGCTGCCCTGATCTCTCGCCACGAGCGCAAGGTAGTAGTACGAGGGCAGCTGGTCCGGTTCCAGCCGGATGCTCTCACGGAGGTGCTCGGCGGCCTCTTGCAGGTTTCCCTGCGTGTAGAGGACGGTGCCCATGGCATACCGGAGGTGCGCGTCGCGCGGGTGGGCCCCGACGAGCGGCTCGAGGAGGCTCCGCGCCTCGTCGTACTGGCGCTTTCCGACCTTTACCGCGGCCAGCGTGTATTGAAAGGCGATGTCGCCAGGCTTGAGACTCGCAGCCTTCGCCAGCGGCGGCTCCGCGTCCTCGAGCAGATCCATCTTGAAGCAGACGCGTCCGAATCCCAGCAGAATGCCGGGATCGTCGGGCGCGAGCTTCTTCGCCCTCACCCAGTACCGACAGCGAGCGCTCGAGCTCTCCGTTGCGCTCCGCCACGCCTGCGGCAAGACGCAGCGCGTCCAGGGAATCAGGCTTGAGGGTCAGCGCGGCGTCGTATTGCTCGAGGGCGCGGGCGGCATCCTTGCTCATCAGATACGCGCTGGCCAGGTTGAACGTCAGTTCATAGCTCGGCGGACCCACCTGCCTCGCGCGCTCGAGCACGGCGATACCTTCGTCGATCGCGCCTTCCTGCACGAGCAGGAGGCCGAACGCGATCGACGCCGCCTGCGGCACGTTCGGCAACCCGTTCCAGTCGGCCGCGAGCGGGGCGGCCTCGTTGCGCTTGCCGGTCTTCAGTAGCGCCGCGGCCATGACGTACAGGCCTTCCGGGGATTCGCGCAGTGCGGGCCGGACGGGCGCCGTCAACTTCAGGGCCTGCTCGTAGTTCCCCTTCTCGATCTCGAAGCGCGCGATCGCGAGCCGTGCCGACGGATTGCCGGGATCGAGCTCGAGGACCTTCCGGAAGCGCGCGAGCGCGAGGTCGGGCTTGTTCTGGAGTGTGTAGACCTGCGCCAGACTGAGCTGGGCCCCGACAAGACGTGGCTCGAGCCGGACGGCCTCGCCGAGCAGCCTCGCGCTGTCTTCGAGCCAGTTCTGCTGCAGCTTGATGGTGCCGAGGATCGAGTAGGCAACCGCGTGCGTCTCAGGATCCGCCAGCGCTCGCCGGGCCTGGCGCTCCGCCTCGACGAGCTTCCCCTGCTGCACCAGCGCAACCGCGGCCTTGAGCGCCTCGCGACCGTCAGTGCCGGACGCCTGCGAGCCCTCCGCCGCAGCGGC
Source organism: Vicinamibacterales bacterium (assembly GCA_963840865.1). Taxonomy (GTDB): domain Bacteria; phylum Acidobacteriota; class Vicinamibacteria; order Vicinamibacterales; family Vicinamibacteraceae; genus CAWJAP01. The sequence continues at coordinate 405,188 of CAWJAP010000028.1, read as the reverse complement.
GGGCAACCAGGCGATCAACACGGCGAGCCCGCACAGACATCGGCATACGCCTGCTGCTCTCTGATTCGTCGTGCCGCTTCTCTGTCTGGTACCGGGCATCCGCCGTTACGCCTGCGCGTCCGAGGCCCCATCGCCGGGTTGGCCCTGCCGCACGAAGGCTCCGCCTGACACGGAGCCCCGTCGGGGCTCCGCGAGAGGCGGGAGTGTGCGTGAGTCGATTATGGACTAAAAGTCGAACCGGAACCCGAGCTGCGCGGACCGCGCGGTGTTGCACTGCGTGAACACCTGCCCGAAGTTCGTGTTGCTCCAGTTCGACGCGGGATTGCAGTAGACCGTGCGGTTGAACACGTTGCCGATCTGGAGCTCGAACCGGAGTCTCTTCTGGTCGGTGATCGGGAACACCTTGAAGATGTTGATGTCCTCACTGTAGTTCCGGAACCCGCGCACTTCGCTGTCACGCTCGGGAGCGTTCCCGAACTGAAGCGGCCCCGGATCCGCCCAGCCAGCGCGGTTGTAGTAGATATCCTGGAACGGATCGAAGTCGCTGACGTCCGCCATGCCGTCGCCGACCTGGTTGGGCCGCTTTTGCGTATTGAACAGCAACCCGCCCAGGTCGTTGGTCATGGTGATGGTCATCGGCCGGCCGCTCTCGTAGCGCAGGATGCCGCTGAGGTTCCACCCACCGAGCACGTGCTTCATCGCACCTGCGTCGGGACCGGGGATCTCCCAGGTGAAGCCGGTCAGCAGCACGTGCGGCGTGTCGTCGTCGCTCAGCAGCCAGGGCAGCGGATCGGCAGGGTTCTGAACGCCACCATTGCGGCCGTCACCTCCCTGCCCGGTCTCGGTTCCATTGTTGTTGAGCCGCGAGAACGTGTAGCCGACGCGCGCCTGCAAACCACGTGAGAACCGGCGCTCCAGCACCACTTCCATCGCGTGGTACTGGCTCCGGCCGGTTGGCACGCCGCGCCACTGGATGGCTTGGTACTGCGGAAACTCCCGCAGTGCCTGGGCCACATTGCCGTTGAACCCGGGATATGGTGGCGTGATGCCGGCGTTCCGGGCCAGGTCCGAGTTGATGTTGGCCTGCAGCACGGCAGTGCCCAGCGCCAGCACAGAAGGGTCGTTCATGTTCGCGCCGACGCCCAGCGTCTCGGCGTGGTGGTTCAGTCGGCTGCCGCGATTCCCGATATAGGACACGTCGAGCATCATGTTGTCGGTGAGTTCCCGCTGGTATGTCACCGACCAGTTCTGGAAGCGCGGCAGCGTCAGGCCATCAGGCGTGACCGCAATGACGTTCCCACCGATATTGATCGTCGGATCGATGAACGGCGGGAATTGGACTCTCGATGCCGGGAAGCCCGCGTCCAGGTGGTGCGCCGGGAAGATGCCGTTCGTGTTGTTCGGCGCAAACGGGTTCGACGCGAATCCCTGCGTCGGCCCACCCGCCGCGAACTGGCTGAACGAGACGTGGGCGTAGTAGATCCCGTAGCCCCCGCGAAGGGCCTGTTTGTCATCGAGCCGATACGCGAACCCTGCGCGCGGACCCCACGCATCCCTGGGGATGTCTTCGAATTTATGCAGGCCGGAGCGGCCGGGGCCGTCTCCCGCGAAAATGACCGCGCCCGGAATTCCTCCTGCTCCGGGGTTCGGCGTCGTCGGGCTGAAGGTCGAGTACTGGTCGTCGCGTTCGGTCCGGGCCGACTGATAGTCGTAGCGCAGGCCGAGTGTCAGCGTCAGCTTGTCTGAGACCTTGAATTCGTCGTTGACGAACAGGCCGGTGTAGGTCTCCCGGAATGCGGTGAACGCCGGGATGGTCTGATTCGACGTCGTGGACCTGTCCCAGCAGGAAGGACGCAAACGGATCGCCCGTCTGGTTCAGGTTGTTCCCGGACGTGTCGAACCCCGCGGTGCCGAGGCGGTCGAAGTTGAAGTTGCCCGCCACGCCGCCTGCCCCCCAGCCCTGGGACGGGAAGTTGTGGTGGCGGAACTCGAATCCCGTCTTGATCGCATGACGGCCCTTCACCCAGGTGATGTCGCTCGAGAACTGCCAGCGATCGTTCTTCTCGAAGCCGAACTTCGGCCAACCTTCGAGTCCGATTGGCGTGTACGGGACACTGCCGCCGTTGAATCGCATCGTGGGCGGCCCTGCATCCTGGGCGACGATCCCCCCGGTCGGACTCGCCGTGCCTTCCCACAGCCGCTGCGGCCAGTTCGCGCCGGCCGACAGGTGGTTGCCGCCCATGAACCAGCGGTCCCACGCCACCGTCGAGTGGCTCAGCAGGTTGTTGCTGATGATCCAGTCGAACTGCTGGTGCGCATGGTGCGTGGAGATGCGCTGGAAGAACCCGTTCCCGTAGTAGTCGGTGTTCTGGGCCGACTCCGTCTCGGGATTGAACTCGTAGTTGCAGCCGTCCACGCCTTCGCAGTTCCGCACCGAGGGACGGCGGTTCCAGTAGAAGCTCGTGCTCGACTTGAAGGCCGGCGAGAAGTTGTGGTCGACGCGGGCCATGATGTTCCGCGCGTCCAGCTCCCACGTCTGGTCGCCGGTCCCGATGCCGGCGACGTTGTTGGCGAGCCCTGCGCGGTCGGGTTGCACCATCAACGGCACGATGCGCGAGGCGACCGCGCTTCTGAGCGGGTGGCCGGCGGGAATGACGTTGCCCGGGAACGCATCGCGCACCGGGATGTTGTTCACCATCCGCGTCGTCTGGGGATCGAAAATCTGCCCCTGGAGGATCGGCCGGCCCAGCGCGTCGGTCGCGATCTGGTTGTTCGTCAGCAGCGCGCTGAAGTTACCGTCCTTGAAGGCGTCGATCGGCGTCGTGTTGCCGAAGCCGGCGATGGTGCCCGAGCGGATGCGGGTGTAGTCGATGTTGGTGAAGAAGTGCGTCTTGTTGCGGCCGTCGTAGCCGGGCAGACGGACGGGACCGCCGAGCGTGAAACCGAAGTTGTCGTTGCGGATCGGCGTCTTGTCGATCCCACCCTCCTCGGCGAAGACCGTGTTCTTGTTGAACGCATCGTCCGACATGTACTCGTAGACGCTGCCGCGAAACGAGTTGGTGCCCGCCTTGCTCGTGTAGTCGATGAACCCGCCGCTGGTGTGCCCGTACTGCGCGGAGTAGGTTGTCGAGATGACCTTCACTTCCTGAATGGACTCGACAGGCGGCGTGCTCTCGTGGCTCTGCTGATGGCCGCTCGCGTAGCCGAATGCCGCGCCGTCGAAGAAGTTCTCGGTGGCCATCGCCTGGCCGCCGTTGATGCGCGAGTTGAACTGGCTGCCGCGGAACATGGGGTCGCCGTTCGGCCGCATCGGCAGGTAGCCAGGCTGCATGAGCAGCACCGATTCGGCCAGGCGCACGTCGGAGCCGGTCACGAACGGAAGATCCTGGTAGTACTTCTCGTCCACGGTGTGGCTCACGTCCGGCCGCGTCTCGCTGATTCCCGTGGCCGCTCTGACTTCGACCGACTCGGTGAGGGCGCCGACCTCCAGCGCGACGTCGTGGCGGATCGCGAAGCCGCCCTGGAGCAGGATTCCCGACGAGACGCTCTTCTTGAACCCCGTCAGGTCCACCGTCACCGAGTACCGACCGAGGACCAATGGCGGACTCGCGTAGGCCCCCGAGCTGTTGGTCACCAGGACGGACTCGACGCCCGTATCCTCGCCCTTGATGGTCACCGTCGCGCCAGGGACAGCGGCTCCCTGGTTGTCGGTGACGACGCCGCTGATGGTGGCGCGGTCGGATCGCTGGGCCAGAAGCGGACTGCTCAACCCGGGCTCAAACCGATGAGCGGCAACCGAAGACGCGTTGCGGCAGCGGAAACCCTCAACATGTCAGTCTCCAGACGAGGGGTCCGACACGGGATCTGCTGCAGGGCGTGCTGCGTTGCGACCCCTGAGCGCGGGTCGAGGCCAGCTCAGCATCGTAAACGTTTACGGACTCAGAGGACGCTATCGCCAACTAATGCGATTGTCAAGACGCATCTCGCTCGATTAGTGGCAGCCATCGCAACTAGTTCTCGCTAGAGCCTACCCCAGCCGTCTCGGCACTCGCTTTCCGGCATGGCGACGGTGCTGAAGCCACGCCCTCCCGGGTCTTCGGCGATCTTGAACCCCGTGTTCGCGGCCGGCACGCCGGCATAGACGGCGGTCTGCAGGAGCACCTCTTCGACGTCGCTCCACTCCAGGTCGTGCTCGAGGCCGGCAGTGAGATGCAAGCGGAACTCCTCCCAGCGGCCGAGCGCGACGGTCGCGGCGAGCACGAGCAGCCGACGCGTGCGGTGGTCGAGGCCGGGCCGGGTCCAGATCGCTCCCCATGCGAACCGCGTGATCGAGCTGCTGGAAGCCACGCGTCAGCTCGGTGGTCGACGCGTTCGCGCGGCCAACGTACGCGTCGCCCGAGAATCGCGCGCCGAACCTCCAGCCCCGCATCGAACGAGTCGGGGGCGTGGGCGACAGGAACTCGAGCACCCTCCGCGTGAACGTGTGCGGCAGCGCGAGGTTCGAGAGATGCGCCGTCGGCAGTCGAACGGCGGTGGCTCCGCGATGGCGCGACTCGAGCCCGCCGCCGTGATCGTCCCATGGCATGGCTCGTCGTCGTCGCCGCTGACGACGAGCGTCGGCGTTCGAATGCGGCGGAGAGCCGGTGTGCCGTCGAAGTCCCGGAGCGCCGCGCAGCATCCCGCATAGCCGGCAGGACTGGTGGCGAGCAGCGTCTCGCGCGTCGGCGGCGACGCGCGCCGGGTTCGCGGCGATCAAGGCCGGCCCGAAGAAGCGCGACAACGCCGTGTCGGCGACGGCCGACATGCCGCGATCGAGGACGGTCTTCCGCCGCGCTTCGATGCCCGACGGATCGGCCACGCGCGGCGAGGTGTTCGCCAGCACGAGGTGCGACAGCCGATCGGGTGCATGGACGGCCAGCCACTGTCCGACCATGCCTCCGAGCGAGCAGCCGCACCAGGCCACGCGCTCGAGGTGGAGACGATCGAGGAGCGCCAACGCGTCGCGTCCGAGCGCCTCGACCGTGTACTCGCCCCCCGGCGCATCACTCGCGCCATGACCGCGCAGGTCGTAGCGCAGGACGCGGAATCGCGTCGTCAGCTCCGGCACCTGCGGATCCCACATCGAGTGGTCGAGCCCGAGCGAGTGCGACAAGACGAGCGCCGGCCGATGGTGCGCGCCTTCGAGCCGGTAGTAGCAGCGGATCGCGTCGAGCCGGATGAACGCCATACTTCACTCGCCGGTCTCGGCCGCGGCCAACAGGCGGCGCCGCAGCGCCTCCGCCTCACCGAGGTACTTCGCGGGATCGTCGAGGGATCGCAACTCCTCGTCCGGGAGCACGCCTGCTATCTCCGGCGTGGCCCGCAGCACGTCGGCGAATCGCTCGCCGGTCGCGCGCGAGCGGGCCAGCGCCTCGACGATCTTCGCGTGAGCGATATCGCGGCCGAGCGCAGCTCCGGCCCGCATCACGATCCGCTCGGCGAACACCGTGCCGTTGGTGGCGTCGAGATTGGCGCGCATCCGCGCCGGATCGACCGACAATCCGTGCGCCACGTCGCGCATGGCGGCAAGCGCGGCACCCGTCGCCTGCACGGCATCGGCGATCGTCGGCCACTCGGCGTGCCAGGCGCCCACGGATCGCTCGTGCTCCTGGACCAGGCCGGCGAGCATCGTCGCGGTCAATCCGGGCAGCCGTGCCGCGGCCGCCAGGGCCACGGCGCATCCAGCCGGATTCCGCTTGTGCGGCATGGTCGACGACGATCCGCCTGGCTCTGCGGCTTCGGCAACCTCGAATTGCATCAGCAGGCTGACGTCGCGCGCCATCTTGCCGAGCACGCCGGTGTAAATCGCACAGGCCGCGACGAACGCCGCCAGCCGATCGCGGTAGGCATGCCACGGGGCGTCGGGACACGACAGCCCCAACTCGCGCGCCAGCGCGCCCGCAACGTCCAGGCCTCTCTCGCCGAGAGCGGCGAGCGTGCCCGATGCGCCGCCGAACTGCAGCACCGAGGCCTCGCGACGGGCGCGCTCGAGCCGCGACCACGCGCGCATCGTCGCGGCGAACCAACCGGCCGCCTTGAGGCCGAACGTCACGGGCGGCGCTGGCTGAAGCAGCGTGCGCGCGAGCATGACGTCGGCTGCGTGGCGATCCGACAGCGTCCGCAGCGCCCCGGCGAGCGACGCGTGATCGGAAGCCATCACCGCGCACGACCGGCCGAGGAGCAGCACCAGGGCCGTGTCGACGATGTCCTGACTGGTGGCGCCCCAGTGCACGAACCGGGCGGCTTCGGGATTGTGGGCCCGCACGCGAGCGGTCAGCGCGGAGACCAGCGGAATCGCGAGCGTGCCCGATCGCCGGGCGTCGCGGGCGAGATCTGCCGCATCGAAGTCGCCCGCGACGGCCGCGCGCGAAATCGCGTCGGCGGCTTCGCGCGGAATGACGCCGAGCGACGACTGCGCGCGTGCGAGTGCCGCCTCGACGTCGAGCATGGCCTGCACCGCCGACACGTCCGAGAACACGTCGGCCAGCGCGTCGGTAGTGGCCAATGCGTTCGTGATGTGGGAGGTCACCGGTTGATACGGACGCGTGGACCCGTCGGCGCGCCGGACCTGAAGGTCCGGCCTACCACTCGTGCAGGCCATCTCGGTAGGGCGGGGCTTCAGCCTCACCACCAAGGCTCATCTCACATACCCTACACATGTCGAAGAACACCGTCTCGCCTTCGCCCTGAAGCCGCACGACGAATTCCCATGTCGCCGGATTTGCCGATCTGGCGTGCGAGCAGCGTGTCACGCCGTTCCTCGGGCACGAGCGACATCAGCGGATCGCCCGCGTTGGCCGGATCGTCATCGAAGTAAATACGCGTGTAGAGGTGCCGGAGCAACCCGCGCGCGAAGAGGCAGACCTCGATATGTGGCGCCTCGGGCGCCCGCGGTCCACTCAAAGCGCGGCCCGGCCGGACCGTTTCGAACGTGCACCAGCCGTCCGCATCGGTGCCGAGGCGGCCGAAGCCCGTGAACGCGGGCGCCGGTTCGTCGGACGTGGATGGAGCGGATGGAGCGGGTGGAGCGGCTGGAGCGGATGGAGCGGCTGGAGCGGATGGAAACGGCGGTGCCGAGTACCTCGCCGTTCGCGTCCGGCTGCCACACCTCGATCAGCGCGTCGTTGACAGGCAGCCCGTCGCCGTCGAGCACGCGCACGCTGAGGCGAATCCGTTCGCCAGGCGTGTCCGGTCCGGCCAGGCGCCCGAAGCGGTCCGTGCTGCCCGGTCCCACGTGAAAGAACGGACCCACCGTTTGCGACGAGCTCGCAACGAGCCGGCCGTCGCCTGAATCAGTTCCTCGATCCGGCACCAGCGACTCCATCCCGTCCATCCGCTCCATCCGCTCCACCCGCTCCATCCGCCCCAGCCGCTCCATCCGCCCCAGTCATACCCGCTCATCGAACGGCGTCGAATCGCGGCCGCGCAGGACGATGTCGAAGCGGTAGCCGAGTGCCCAGTCGGGGCGGGTGAGCTCGAGATCGAACTGCGACACCAGCCGTTGCTGCGCCCGCTCGTCACGAACCGACTGGAACATCGGGTCGTAGGCGCACAGCGGATCGTTCGGGAAGTACATCTGCGTGACCAGCCGCGACGCGATCGACGCTCCGAAGAGCGAGAAGTGGATATGCGCCGGCCTCCAGGCGTTGGCGTGATTCCCCCAGGGATAGGCGCCCGGCTTGATCGTGACGAACTCGTAGCGCCCCTCGGCGTCCGTGATTGCGCGCCCGGCGCCGGTGAAGTTCGGATCGAGCGGCGCGGGATGGTTGTCGCGTGCGTGGCGATAACGGCCCGCCGCATTGCATTGCCACAGCTCGACCAGCGTGTGCGGAACGGGCCGGCCGTCCTCGTCGAGGACACGCCCGGCGACGATGATGCGCTCGCCCAGCGGCTCGCCTTCGTGCTGCCGCGTGAGATCGTTGTCGCCGCCGCCGATCGGCAGGTAGCCGTAGAGCGGCGCGGCCAGCTCGGTGAAGCGCTCGGGAATCTGGATCAGCGGCCTGGCAGGCGCCCGCTTGACCGTGGACTTGTACGGCGGATAGAGCAGCGGCGGCTGGGTGCCCGCTTCGAGCGAACGGCGGTCGTTCATCTGCGCCTCGTTGGTCATTCCGGCGACGGCTCGCCGTGCGCTGCCGCGGTTCGAGCGTTGAGATCGCGCAGCGCGGCGAGCTCCACGCCGGTCGGGGCCGCAGTTTCCCCCAGCGTGTCGGCAAACGCCACCGGCCATCCGGTTTCGGCGACGACCTTCTCGCGGGTGATACCGGGATGCAGGCTGGTGACGTGCAGTTCCTTCGTGTCGGGATGGGGGTGCATGATGCAGAGATCGCTCACGAGCAGCACGGGGCCCTCGGTCGTCATCCCCATCTCCCGCCGTTCACGCCCGGTTCGTCCGTGCCCCAGCGTCGTGAGAAACGACAGCCGCTCGACGAACGTCCGCCGAGAGTGTCGCATGACGATGAAGATGCGCTGACAGCTCGTGGCGATCTCGGTGGCGCCGCCGCTGCCCGGCAACCGCACTTTCGGCTGCCGATAATCGCCGATCACCGTGCTGTTGAGATTTCCGAAGCGATCCACCTGGGCGCCGCCGAGAAACCCGATGGTGATGCGGCCCCCCTGCAGCCAGTACTGAAACATCTCGGGCACCGAGACGGTCGTCAAGGCGGTCTCGCACAGCTCGCCATCGCCGATCGACAGCGGCAGCACGGCGGGCCGGGTCTCGATCGTCCCCGACTCGTAGACGAGGCGCAGCCGCGGCGCGTGCGTCAGCCTCGCCAGGTTGCATGCGGCCGACGGCAGCCCGATGCCGACGAAGCACACATCGTCGTTCGCGAGCGCGCGCGACGCGGCGACGGTCATCATGTCCGCTGGCGTGTAGTTCACGGTTGCTAGGGGGTCGGGTGTGATATCCGTCTAAATGTTCACCGCATCGAAAACATTTAGACGGATATCACACCCGACCCCTGTCCACATGTGCCTGCATCCAGGCGTGAAACGCGGCGCGATCGCGTGAAATCGCATCCCACGCGACGTAGAAGGCGTTGTCCCGCGCGTAGTAGCCGTGGGCGTACGACGGGCGCGCTCCGCCTGGCGCAACCGCGATGGCGCTGACGGTCCACGACGGGAGGACGACGCCGTTCATGGTGGCGCGCGGGAGGACCTCGACCACTTCCTCGACCGTCACGAGCGACCGGCGGGCGGCGAGCACCGCTTCCTTCTGGACGCCGACGATGCCCTCGAACAGGACGTTGCCGGCGCGATCGGCTTTCTGCGCGTGCACGATCGCCACGTCGGGGCGATGCGCCGGCACGGCCGCGAGCGATTCGCCGGTGAAGGGACAGGACACGAATCGAATGTTCGGATTGACATCCGCCAGTTGCGAGCCGCGATAGCCGCGGAAGAACGCGGACGGCATGCCGGCGGCGCCCGCCGCGTACGCGTGCGCCATCGCCGAGTGGCTGTGCTCCTCGATCTCGATCGGGCGCGGCCAGCCGCGTTCGATCGCGTCCCGCATCCGGTGGAGCGATCCCACGCCGGGGTTGCCGCCCCACGAGAACACCAGCTTGCGCGCCAGACCGCTGCCGATCATCTGGTCGTACAGCAGATCCGGGGTCATGCGGATCAACGTCAGCTCGTCGATCCGCTGGCGGATGATTTCGTGGCCGGCGGCGAACGGAATCAGATGGGTGAAGCCCTCGAGCGCCACCGTATCGCCCCGACGCACGAGCCGCGACACGGCGTCCGGGACGGTCAGGAATTCGCTCATCGCCGAGGGGTCCGAGGCGCCAAGAATATCGGCGGGGTTGGCGGGTGTCAAACGATAATCGCCCGGCCTGTGCGATAATCGGCGCCTCGTGAAAGACCTGTCCGCCGCCACGCTCCCGCCGGGGCCCGCCCCGCGTCGGCGCCGTGCCGGCCGCGTTCGCGCCGGTAGCCGTGGGGCCGCGCACGGCGACCCGGATTTCATGCTCTCGCTCGCCCGCGGTCTGTCGACGATTCGCGCCTTCGGCGACGGCCGCTCGCAACTGACCGTCTCGGACGTCGCGCGGCTGACGGGGCTGTCGCGTGCGTCGGCTCGCCGCTGCCTTCACACGCTCACGGTGCTCGGCTACGCCGCCGCGTCGAACGGCCGCTTCGAGCTCACGCCCGCCATGCTCACGCTCGGCCAGGCGTACTTGAGCTCGGTGACCGTCGCGCGCGCCGCGCAACCGATCCTCGAGCGCATCTCCGACGAGCTGCACGAGTCGTCTTCGGTCGCCGTGCTCGACGGCGACGAGATCGTCTACATCGCGCGCGCCGCCGCGCGCCGGATTCTCTCGATCAGCCTGCAGGTGGGCAGCCGGCTTCCAGCCGCGTGCACATCGATGGGCCGCGTGCTGCTCGCGGCGGGTGACCGCGACACCCGCGCCCGCTTCCTGCGCCGCGTGAAGCTGCGCCGCCACACCGAGCACACGATCACGGACAAGCAGCAGCTGGCCGCGGAGCTCGATCTGGTCCAGACGCAGGGGTACGCGATCGTGGACCAGGAGCTCGAGCTCGGCCTGCGCGCGTGCGCCGTGCCGATCGTGCGCGGCGACGGTACCGTCGTGGCCGCACTCAACATCGGCGCCCACGCGGGCCGGGCCGACGCGGCGGCGCTCAGGCGCGACTTTCTCCCGATCATGCGGCGCGCGGCCGCCGAGATCGGTGCCGGGCTCGGGTCGCGCCCCGACGACGGCGGCGTGCCGGACGATCGTGCCTACCATGGCTGACCACCGCACCGCCGTCGGCATCGTCGGCGCCGGGCCGGCGGGACTGCTGCTCGGACATCTCCTCCAGCAGGCCGGCATCGACTCGGTGACGGTCGAGATCCGCAGCGAGCAGCGCGTCATCGACCGCGTTCGCGCCGGCGTGCTCGAGCAGACCACGGTGGATCTCCTGCACGAGGTCGGCCTCGGTGAGCGGCTGGCGCGCGAGGGGATGCGGCACGAAGGGTTGTACCTCTCGTTTGGCGGCACCCGGCATCGCGTCGATCTCGCCGGGTTGACCGGCGGCCGGGCAATCACCGTCTACGGGCAGAACGAAGTCGTGCGCGATCTGATCACTGCCCGACGCCGGGACCGTGGCGACGTGCGCTTCGACGTCGAGCGCGTCGAGTTGTCGGACCTCGAATCCGATCGGCCGCGTCTGCTCGTGCGAGCGGCGGGGAAGACCGACGTCATTCGGTGCGATTACATTGCCGGCTGCGACGGGTTCCATGGCGTGTCGCCGAACGGCCATCCCCGACACGGCGATTCAGATCTACGACCGCCTCTACCCGTTCGCGTGGCTCGGCATCCTGGCGCAGGCCGTGCCCTCTTCACCCGAGCTCGTCTACTGTCTGCACGCAACACGGCTTCGCGCTCTTCAGCATGCGATCGTCAGGCGTGACGCGCCTCTATCTGCAGTGTTCGCCCGAGGCGACGCTCGAGGAATGGCCGGACGACCTCGTCTGGAGCGAACTGCGCACGCGCCTCAAGACCCTCGACGGCTGGGAACCGAACCAGGGACCGATCCTGCAGAAGGGCATCACGTGCATGCGGAGCTTCGTCGCCGAGCCCATGCGTCATCACCGCCTGTTCCTCGTCGGTGACGCCGCGCACATCGTGCCGCCGACGGGCGCGAAAGGATTGAACCTGGCGGTCGCCGATGCCTGGCGGCTGGCCCGGGCGCTGTCCGAGCGATACCGGACGGGCAGTACCGCAGCCCTCGACGCGTATTCGAGCGGCGGGCTCCGGCGGGCCTGGCGCGCTCAGCGGTTCTCGTACTGGATGACGTCGCTCATGCACCGATCGACCAGCGACAACGACTTCGACCATCGCCGGCAACTGGCCGATCTGGAGTATCTGGTCAGCTCGCGCGCCGCCCTCACCAGCCTCGCCGAGAGCTACGTCGGCTATCCGCTCGACTGAAGACGACGCCACGTTCTGCATACAGGTCTGCGAGCCGGTAGACGGGTCCGGCGCTCAACCGCCCCTCCCAGTGGGCCCGATTCTCGCCCCTGCGCCATTTCAGTGTCTTTTTGCATGCAATCGAGGGTAGTATCTACTCCGGTTTTCCGATGCCAGACTTCGTCAGGACGAGTCGTCACGACGATGTCCTCGTCGTCGAGGTCGACAATCCGCCCGTCAATGTGCTCGGTCCGGGTGTCCCCGAAGCGCTCGCCGACGCACTGAGCGCGGCCGAGCGGGATGCCGGCGTGCGCGCGGTCGTCGTGCGCGGTGCGGGCAGGACCTTCCCGGCCGGGGCCGACATCGCGGTACTCGAACAGGCCGCCTGGGGCAAAGCGGGGGCGGCGGCCGACTGGCATGCGCTGCTCGCACGCATCGAGGATTCCGCGACGCCGATCGTGATGGCCATTCACGGCACGGCGCTCGGCGGCGGCCTCGAGCTGGCGATGGCCGGCCACTATCGCATCGCCTGTGCGCAAGCGCAGCTTGGTCTCCCCGAGGTGAACCTCGGCATCATTCCGGGCGCGGAAGGCACGCAGCGCCTGCCGCGGCTGGCTGGGATCGCGACGGCGCTCGACATGTGTGTGACGGGCCGGCCGATGTCGGCCGCCGATGCGATGGCTGCGGGGATTCTCGACGGCCTGGCCGAGGACGGGCGCCTGACCGAGTCGGCCGTCGCGTTCGCGCGCCGGATCAGCGCGCGCCCGGCTCACGTCAAGACACGCGGATCGGCGCGACCGCCTCGGCACGCCCGAGGGCAACGCGCCGCTCTTCGCGTCGGCGCGCGAGCTGGCCGCGCGAGTCAAACGGCGCCAGATCGCGCCGCTCAAGGTCGTGCACGCGATCGAGGCGGCCGCCGTCCTGCCGTTCGACGCCGGGTGCCAGCGGGAGCGGGAGCTGTTCCGCGAGTGCGTGCGCAGCGAGCAGGCCAAAGCGCTCATCCACGTCTTCTTCTGCGGAGCGCCTCGCATCGAAGCTGCCCGAATCGGCACGCGGGATCGCACCCAGACCGATTCGGCAGGTCGTGATCGTCGGCGCCGGGACGATGGGCTCCGGCATCGCGATGGCGTGTGCCAATGCCGGACTTCATGTCGTCCTCTCGGATTCGAACGCCGCCGCGCTCGAGGCCGGGCTGGCGGGCATTCAAAAGAACTACGACGCGTCGGTCGCGCGCGGCCGGCTGACCGTCGAAACGGTGGAAGCGCGGCTGGCGCGCATTCGGCCCGCGAGCCCGCCGGCGCTCGCGGACGCGCTCGCATCCGCCGATCTCGTCATCGAAGCCGTGTACGAGGACCTTGCGCTCAAGCAGCAGGTCTTCCACGAGCTCGATGCGGCCGCCGGACCCGGCTGCATTCTGGCGTCGAACACGTCGACGCTGTGCATCGACGAGCTGGCCGATGCCACGTCGCGGCCTGGGTCCGTGGTGGGTCTCCATTTCTTCAGTCCGGCGCACGTGATGCGGCTCGTCGAGATCGTGCGCGGACGCGAGACCAGTCTCGAGGTGCTGGCGAGCGTCATGGCGCTGACGAAACAGCTTCGAAAGCTCGGCGTTCCGGTGGGCAACGGCCCGGGGTTCGTCGGCAATCGCGTGATGTTCCCGTACATGGACGAGAGCCAGTTCCTGGTCGAGGAAGGCGCCACGCCGCAGCAGGTCGATCGGGCGCTCACCGATTTCGGCATGGCGATGGGGATTTTCGCGGTCGACGACATGGCCGGGCTCGACGTCGGCTGGCGCGCGCGGCGCGCGCTCGGCCACTTCCGCGACCCCGGCGTGCGCAAGCCGCTCGTGCACGACCGCCTCGTCGAGATGGGGCGGCTCGGACAGAAGAGCGGGCGCGGACTGGTACCGCTACGACGACTCGCGCAGCCCGACGCCCGATTCGGAAGTGGACGCGCTGATCCGATCGGTGGCAGCCGACGCCGGCATCGAGCGCCGCGACGATTCGCGGACGAGGAGATTGTCGAGCGCTCGCTGCTCGCGCTCGTCAACGAGGGGGCGCGTGCGCTCGAGGCCGGGGTCGCCGCGCGCGCATCGGACATCGACGTGATCTACGTGAACGGCTACGGGTTTCCGGCATGGCGCGGCGGGCCGATGTTCTACGCCGACCGGCTCGGCCTCGATCACGTCCTCGAGCGCGTGACGACGCTTCCATCGCGAGCACGGCGAGCGCTGGCGGCCCGCACCGCTCCTGGCGCGGCTGGCCGGGAGCGGTCGAACGTTCCGCGACTACGATCGAGCCAACGGGGCCTGACGTGGCGTCGATCTCGAAGGTTCGGTCCGATCGCTGCGGATGCTCGCGCCGGACACGATCGTCACCCCCGACGGAAAAGGCCGTCTGCGTGCGCGCTCGCCGCACCCGCTGGCCCCTATCCCGCCACGCTGACCGAGCGGCTGTCGTATTGGGCCGAGCGCGCGCCCGACCGGACGTTTCTCGCCGAGCGCGACGACGACGACGGCGCGTGGCGCCGTCTGACTTACGGCGGTGCGCTCGACGACACGCGCCGGGTCGCCCAGCGCCCTGCTCGACCGCGACCTCTCCGCCGACCGGCCCGATCGTCATCCTCTCGGGTAACAGCATCGAGCACGCGGTCCTGGCGCTCGCGGCGATGCACGTCGGCGTGCCCTACGCGCCGATCGCGCCGTCCTATTCGCTGCTCTCGCAGGACCATCGCACGCTCGACTCGATCTGGTCGTCGATGCGGCCGGGCCTTGTCTTCGCGCGCGACGGCCCGCTCTTCGAGCGCGCGCTGGCCAGCGTGCCCGACCGAGGGTGTCGAGATCGTCACGTGCACGCCGCCGCACGGACGGCGCGCGACGCCGCTTCGACGCACTCGTCGCGACTCCGCAGGCGACGCGCGTCGACGAGGCGCACGCGCGTGTGGGTCCCGACACGTCGCCAAGATCCTGTTCACGTCCGGGTCGACCGGCCGGCCGAAGGGCGTGATCAACACGCAGCGCATGCTCGCGGCGAACCAGGAGCAGATCCGGGCGGTGATGGCGTTTCTCGGCGACGAGCCGCCGGTGCTGTGCGACTGGCTGCCGTGGAACCACACGTTCGGCGGCAACCACAACTTCGGCCTGACGCTCTACAACGGCGGCACGCTCTATATCGATGCCGGCTCGCCGGCGCCGGGCATTTCGGCACCACGCTGGCGAACCTGCGCGAGATTGCGACGACCGCGTACTTCAACGTGCCGAAGGGCTACGAGCTGCTGCTGCCGGCGCTTCGCGCGACGCCGAATTCAGCCGGTCGTTCTTCAGCCGGCTGCAGATGCTGTTCTATGCGGCCGCCGGCCTGCGGCAAGCGGTATCGCCACGAGTTCGACGCCTGGCGCATCGCAGGCGTGCGGCGCAGCGCGTGCCCTGGGTGACCGGCCTCGGCGCGACCGAGACCGCGCCGCTCGCGCTCTGCACTGGGCCGATGCCCGAGCCGTCGCCGGCCGCATCGGCGTGCCCGTGCCCGGCGTCGAGTTGAAAGTCGCGCCGGTCGGCGACCTGCTCGAAGCGCGCGTTCGCGGGCCCGAACATCACGCCGGGCTACTGGCGCGACGCCGAGCTCACCCGGGCCGCGTTCGACGAGGACGGCTTCTACTGCCTGGGCGATGCGATTGGCTTCGTCGATCCAGCCGATCCATCGCGCGGGCTTCACGTTCCAGGGGCGGATGGCCGAGGACTTCAAGCTGTCGACGGGCACCTGGGTGCGCGTCGGCCCTCTGCGCGCCGCGCTGCTTGCCGCACTTCGGCCGATCTCGTGCAGGACGTCGTCGTCGCAGGCCATGATCGCGACGACGTCGCGTCCTCGTGTTTCCCAATCATGCCGACCTGCCGCGGCCTGGCCGCGGCGGCCCGATGCGCCCGCGCAGGTGCTCGGGCACGCCTCGGTGATCGGCCGGTTCACGTCGCGCTCGCCACGCTTCGCGGCGGCCCAGGCCGGCAGCTCGACGCGCGTCGAGCGCGCATCCTGCTCGAGCAGCCGCCGTCGATCGACGCGCAGGAGATCACCGACAAGGGATCGCTCAATCAGAAGGCCGTCCTCGCGGCATCGCGTCGCGCTCGTGGAGCAGCTGTATGGCGATCGCCAGGCGCCCGGCGCTGCTGATCGACGTGTCGCGACGGAGCGCACTCCGCGTGACAGATCATCCGCCAGATCCACACTGACGCCTCACCGCATTCGACGTGCACGTCCATCTGGAGGCTCCAGCCATCGGCTTCACGCCGACGCCGCGGCGCGCAACTATTTCGGCGAGAGCGGCGCCGCCCGCGACGCCGCCGGCGCTCGCCGAGTACTACCGCTCGCGGCGCATTGCCTTCGTCGTCTTCTCGGTGGACGAGCGTCTGACCGGCCGGCCGCAGTTCTCGAACGACGAGGTCGCCGACTTCGCCGCCGCGAACGCCGGACATCGCCATCGCGTTCGCGAGCATCGATCCGCACGCGCGGCGCCGAGGGCGTCCGCGAGGCGCGCCGGCTCGTCGTCGACGGGCCGCGTCCGCGGCCTGAAGCTGCATCCGCCCTTCAGCAGTTCGTGCCGAACGATCGGCTGGCCTATCCGCTCTACGAGGTGTTTGCCGAGGCGCGGCTGCCCGGTCTCTTCCACACGGGCCACAGCGGCATCGGCACGGGCATGCCGGGCGGCGGCGGCATCCGCCTGAAGTACGGCAACCCGATGCCGATCGACGATGTGGCCGTCGATTTTCCGGAGATGCCGATCATCATGGCGCATCCGTCGTTCCCGTGGCAGGACGAGGCGATCTCGATCTGCCTGCACAAGCCGACGGTCTATATCGATCTCTCCGGCTGGTCGCCGAAGTACTTCTCGCCGACGCTCGTGCAGTACGCGAACACGCTGCTCAAGCACAAAGTGCTGTTCGGCTCGGACTATCCGTTGATCACGCCCGACCGCTGGCTGGCCGACCTCGAGAAGACCGCGATTCGCGAGGACGTGCGGCCGCTGATCCTGAAGGAGAACGCGATCAAGCTGTTCGGCCTTGGAGCCTCGGACGGAAACTGATCCCCAAGCCGATGGCGTCCGGAGGACGGTCTTCAGTGGTCTGCAGTCTTCGGTCTGCAGTCTTCGGTCGAATCGGGCTACGGGCTACAGGCTGCGGGCTGCGGGCCAGCAAGATCTTCGCAAGGCCTGTAGCCAGAAGCCTGGAGCCTGTAGCCGGACGCAGTCGGTCTTCAGTCCCCAGCCGCCGCAGTCCCCCAGCCGCCCAGTTTGCCTACACGCGGACCAGTGCCGCTCCAGGCAATCGCCTGAACCGCTCGCGATCGACGATGACGTTGTCGAGGTATCGCAGCGCGAGCCGGGCGTGTTCGCGCGCGAGCGCTTCGGCCCGCGCGCTTTCCCGCAGCACGATCGCCTCGACGATCGCTCGATGATGCTCCTGGGCGATCGTGAACACGCGCAGCGATTCCGGCGAGGTCGCCTGCGTCTGGACGAACGCGTTCGGCGACGCGAAGGGGAGCGACGTGACCTGCCGCATCACGTCCTCGAGCCAGCTGTTGCCGGCGAGCTGGAGCAGCCGCCGGTGGAACTTGTCGTTCGCGTCGAGGTACTGCTCGAACGCGTGCATCGACGGGGTCGCGTGGCGAAGCACGGCGTCCATCGCATCGACCAGCACGTAGAGCCCGTCGCGATCCGTCGGGGTGGTCTCGCGCTCCGCGGCGAACCGGGCGGCCGTTCCCTCGAGGGCGCCGCGCAGGGCGATGGCGTCCTGCACCTCCCGTAGCGTGAACTCCCGGACGACGAAGCCGCGCCCGGGCCGGCGGAGGAGGAGTCCTTCGTGCGCCAGCTGCTCGAGCGCGAAGCGCAGCGGCGTGCGCGAGACGCCGACACGGCCCGCGAGATCGATCTCGGTCACGCGCCGCGACGCCGGCAGCTCGCCGGTGAGGATCATTTCCCGCAGCTTGAGCAGGGCGCGGAGAATCTGCGGGGAGGGGCCGCCGAGGGAGCGTCCGGCCTGGCGCTTCATGGGCTGATTGCATGCAAATTTACACCACGCACCGGCTTTCTGGCCACCGTCCTCGCGTCGCGCCTGCTATATTGCATACCGGATACGTTCACGATGGCCTCTGTGAGCACGTGGAGAAGCGACGTCGTCGGCAGCCTGCTGCGTCCCGAGGCGCTTTTGAGTGCGCGGTGTGAGCTGGAGGCCGGCCGTCTGAGTGCGGCCGATTTCAAGCGGATCGAGGACGGTGCGGTCGACGATGCCGTGGCCCTCCAGGAAGGGGCGGACCTCGACGTCGTCACGGACGGCGAAATGCGGCGGTACGCGTTCTACGGCCATCTGATCGAGGCGGTGGAAGGCTTCGACAAGTTCGGCGGCTGGTCGGTGACCTTTCGCGACGCGGAGGGGCACGAAGCGCCGCTGCGCCGCCCGGTCGTCGTCGACAAGTTGCGCTGGCGCCGGCAGATGAGCGTCGAGGAGTTCACGTATCTCCGCGGCCGCACCTCGCGTCAGGTCAAGGTGACGCTGCTCAGTGCGCAGCAGGCGGCAGCGCCTACTACGATCCCGACAAGTCGAAGGCGGCATATGCCACCCGTGACGCCTACCTCGCCGATCTCGTGGATTTCACGCGCCGCGAGATCGCCGAGCTCGCGCGTCTCGGTTGCCAATACATCCAGATCGACGCGCCCCAGTACGCCGCCCTTCTCGACGAGACCATTCGTGAAGGCTACCGCCAGCGGGGAAGCGATCCCGACGCCCTGCTCGACGCGTGCATCGAGCTCGACAACGCCATCATCGACGGCCACGACGGTGTGACCTTCGGCCTGCATATCTGCCGCGGCAACCATCGGAGCATGTTCTATGCCTCCGGCGGCTACGATCGCATTGCGTCGCACATCTTCCGGCGGGCACGCTTCCACCGGTTCCTGCTCGAATACGACGATGAGCGGTCGGGGACGTTCGAGCCGCTCCGGCAAGTGCCCGGCGATCGCGTCGTGGTCCTGGGGCTCGTCAGTTCGAAGCAGCCCCGGCTCGAATCGCCGCAGGAGCTGGAAAGGCGAATCGCGGAAGCCTCGAGTCATGTGCCGCTCGAACGCCTTGCGCTCAGCCCGCAATGCGGGTTCGCGTCGACCCACGAAGGCAATCGCCTGTCGGCAGACGATCAGCGACGGAAGCTCGAGCTGGTCGGCCGAACCGCCAGAGCGGTGTGGGGATCCGCGTCGCCGCGCTGAGCAACATCGCCCCGCCTCATAAGAGTAGCCGGCGAACGCGCTGCGATACCCGCCTCCCGCAAGCGGGGTTCCGCACACCGGAGAAACGCGGCTCCGGTCGCTGCCTGATGGAGCAACGAGATGGCGGGTGACGATCAGAGCCCGTATGTGACGTTGGTTCCGCGGCTCTCCGACGCGGAGATCGAGGAGGCGCTCGGAGACCGCGAGCGGGAGACGTTCGGCCAGGAGCCAGGGGTGGCTGCGCACGACTTGCCCGTGCGTCCCATCCCGAACTGGCGCGACCTCGTCTCAGCCGGTGCGTACGACTTCATCGTCGGGTGGGAGACCGGCGGTCGCGAGTGACTTCGACCGCGTGATCCGAAGCCGGCCGGTGTGGCCGGGGTTCTCGTCCGGTATCACGATCGGCTGCGGATACGATATCGGGTATCAGACCGCCGGGCAGTTCTCCGCCGATTGGTCGGGCCGCATTCCGGCGTCAGCCATCGGCCGATTGAGCGGCGCAATTGGCTTCAAGACCGTCGAACCCGACCGTCCGGGCAAGGTCGAACGTGCCCGAGAGCTCGTCCGCCTGTTCTCCGACATCGTCGTGCCCTGGGACGTGGCCATCGCGCAGTTCGACGACAGCGTGATGCCGGCGATCGTCGGTCAACTCGAACGTGTGCTGCCGAATCTCGGCGTACCTGCATCCGCACTGCTACGGTGCACTGCTCAGCCTCGTGTTCAACCGTGGCACGCCATTTCAGAATCCGGCTCCGCGCTATGCCGAGATGGTGGAGATCCTTCGGCTGATGTCTGAGGCGACGCGTGACGCGCTCGGCGCGATTCCCGCGCAGTTTCGATCGATGGTGCGGATCTGGGGACCGGACTCGAGTCTGGCGAAGCGGCGGCGTGGAGAAGCGGATCTGTTCGAGCTGGGGCTGCGAGAGCGTGATCTGCTCACCAGTCTGCAGGAGCCCACGCCTGTTCCCGGGTGACGATCGACGTGCTGAGGCTGGAAGATCGCATCTCTCAGCGCCGGGCTGAGGGCCGGCCCGCCGTCGTCATTGGACCCGCACGGGTGCGAGCTGGACGCCCAGCACGCGGGGATCGCGCGAGCCGGGAAAGCGTTCGGCGGGCCGCCACGGTTGGGCGACGTGCAGCTCGACGAGCGCCCGGCCCCCGGGACGCCACACGCGGCGCGGCAGCTCGATCTCGAGCGGCCGCCACGGGCCAGGATCGAGTGTAATCCGCTCCACTCGTCGTCCTTCGACGTACACCTCGACGCGCTGCTCGCGCAGGCGGGGCACAGGGATGGCGCGAAGCGCCGTGACGACGCGCCCGCCAGCCGCGACATACAAACGGACGTGGCCGCCGGTCCATCTGAATCGCTCGCCGCGGTGCTCCTCCCACACGTGCAGGCCTTCGGCAACCACTGGCACCGACCGGATCGTCAATCGTTCGCGCCGTTGATCCCAGGCGGCTCGCTTGTCGTCGAGGAACGAGCGGATCTCCAAAGGCACGACCGCCCACCCCGTCACGTCGCGGTCGGTACGCCAACGTGGCCGGCGCGTACGGCGCGAAGTCGCTGGCGATGTCTCGACTCACGGCGGCCATCGCCACGGTGAGCGTCGCCGCAACCGTCACGAGCGCGATACGCGGTGTTCCGGGTATGACCTCCCACAGCGCGCACCAGGCTCCCGTCACCACGCAGACGGCGCCGAGTGTCAGCAGATGCCATTGTTCGGCCTTCGTGACGAAGACGAACACCAAGTTGAACGCTGCAATCGCCAGCACGCCGACCGTCATCATCAAGAACCCGTCGCGGCTGTACGCGGGCGGGCGAGTCCCGCCATGACGCCGGCCGCCATGACGCCGCATGTCGTCCACGACACCAGAGGCTGCCACGGCCGGTCCGCCGGTAGCTGGAACAGCGTCCGGTACGGACCCGCGGACAGGTTGGCGCGCATCTGCGCCCATGTGGGTCGCGAATAGCCGCCAAGGCCTCCGAGCGCCTCGTGTCTGGCCCACACGAGCCCCGCGAGCACGACCGGTGTTGCCACAAGGATCGCGGCCGGCGGCCATGGGGTTCGGCGATCGAGCAGCGCCTTGTAGGCGAGGTGTGTCCCCAGGACAAATGGAAGCAGCGCGATGCCGTCTTCCTTGATCGCGAACGCACACGCTTGCAGGACGAGGAGCGGTGTCCACCACGCTGCGGTTCTCGCCCGGCAGAACCACCACCAGCGCAACGCCATCAACACGCAGATCGTCTGCAACAGGTGCATCTGGTTCGTGGTCCACACGACCGCCGAATAGATGAAACCGGGATGGACGAGAAACCACGCGAGGCCGACGGCGGCAGCGGCGGCAGACCGCGTCATCGCGTGGACGACAGATGCCATCAGGGCCGCGCCGATGCCGAAGAGCAGCAGGCTGAGCGCGTGGTACCGCCACGGATCGAATTGGAACAGCTCGAATCGGACGGCATGGAACGCCACCGTCAGGGGCCTGTAGAAGGACACCATGATGCTGTCCGGATACCAGTGCCCGAAGAAGGCGGCTTTCACCTGTGGCCACGTGTGTGGCCGGGCGAGAAAGTAGTCGTCGTAGGTGAATCCGTACTTCGAGTGTTGCGAAATGGACGAGAAAGCTGCCCGAAAGCGCCAGCAGCAGCCACATCGACCCGGTACCGAGGCGTTGCACGCGACTGGTAGCCAGCTTTGAGATTTTCAGCGGAGGCAAACGGCCGTCATTCTACGGGATTGCGAGCTGAGCGGCCGGAACGGCCGATCTCCGATCGCGAACCCGTGTGTGTCGTCACTCGAGTCGTGCGGATGTGATCCGAGAGAGAAGCGCGAGTGATACATTCCACGCCGATCGAGCTGGGAGTTACCGATCAGAGGACCGTTTCCTGGGGGCCTGTTCTTCCTGCGGCGCCCTGGCCAGCAGGGTTCGAACGCAAGGTGTCCGAAGGAGGCGACTTGATCCTGTCACGCAGGAGGCTGCTCACGTTCGCCGGCGGGATACCGATCAGCCAGGTGGTACCGGCGTTCATCCGCAACGCGAGCGCCCATCAGACCGACAGCCCCGCGTTACAAGAGGATCCGGCGACGGTGAGGCGTATCGCTCGTGTCATCCAGGAGTATGACGACCAAGGGGACCACCGCACCGGCACCGACATCGATTACCGATCGGCCCAATGGCTCGCAAAGCAGGCAGCACAAACCGGTCACCGCGCCGCGCTCGAACCATTCCGCCTCATGCGGATGGACCCGGAACCATCCTATCTCCAAGCCGGCGAGCGACGCGTCGACGGCTTGCCGATGTTCGACGGCGCGCTTACGAGCGAGCGCGGCGTAGTCGGCCGGCTCGGCGCTGCCGGTGGTGGTACGGAGATTGGGCTGTTCGTGGCCAACCTCATGGCCATCGTGGCCGAAGCGGAGCCGATCGAGGAACTCCGCCGGTCCAATAAGCACCAGGGCCTGATCGTCGTAACCAGGGGACTTCGGCCCGGGCTCAGCCCCATCAACGCGCGGTATTTCTCCGAACCTTTCGGCCCGCCTGTTTTGCAGGTCAGCAGCGAAGAAGAGGAGTGGCTGACCCAAGCCGCCAGCCGACAACAGGAAATCAAACTGGTCGTCCATGCGACCCGCACCGCCGCAGAAGCATGCGAATGTCGTGGCGCAAGTCAAAGGGACCGACACCGACCTGCCCCCGCTGGTCGTGTTGACGCCGCGTAGCGGTTGGTGGAACTGCGCAGCAGAGCGGGGAGGCGGGCTCGCTTGCTGGCTCGAAGCGATGCGCGCCGTGAGAGCGGGCGCACAGGCCCGGAGCGTACTCTTCCTGGCGACGAGCGGGCACGAGTTGGGCCACTTCGGCCTGGAGCAGTTCCTGGCTCGCAGGCCAGGTGTCGGGAAGCAGGCGTTCGCATGGGTGCTCTTCGGCGCGAACATCGGTCGCGCTCGGCGCTAAACGGATGACACGACTCCAGGCCTCGGATGATGAACTCGAGCGGCTGGCCGAGGACGCGATGACGCGCGCGGGTACCAGGGTCGACGGGAAGCTCGCGCGAGGGGAGGTGCCCGGCGGCGAGGTGCGGAACATTCACGAACGCGGTGGACGCTATCTTTCCTTGGGTGGAACGAACCCCTACTTCCATAACCCAGGCGACCGCTGGCCGTTCACCGTGGACATCAGAGGCAGTGGAGCGATACTGCAAAGGCATTCGCCGATCTCACAACGGTGCTCGCGAAGCGGAAGGCGCCAGCTCTCTAATAGTGGCGTTGCTCTTCGTCCTCCTTGATCACGCCTTCGATGACGTCGACCGGGGCGGCGATCGCGGCGGCATCCTTCATCGTCTCGGCAAGTGTCGGCAGGCCATCGAGCGCCGGCCACTGCTCATGCTGCCATTGGCGCGAGCGGATCATGCATTTCGAGCAATGAAGAAGGCTTCGTCGACATGGACCGCGAGGGCCAATGCGGGAACCTTCCCTTGTGCCTTCAAAGACTCGAGCAACGCGACGTCCCGCACCACTTCGGCCCTCCCGCCGATGCGCAAGGTTTCACGCTTGCCGGGAATGAGGAAAATCAGCCCGACGCGCGGTTCTCCGACAATATGCCTGGGTCACGAAGCTGCCTGACGCGGCCGGGCGCTTCATCGGGTGCTGACACCTCGAGCGGGAGAGCGTGCGACTCGTAGTCTCGCTCGGGCGTCAGCACATCGACTGGAGGCGACGCACGCCACGCTCGCCAATCCGGAGTCAGTCGGGTCTCGGACATCAAGATTGGAGCGAAAAGTTCCGGAGTGGCGAAGAATCCGAGTCAGAGAGGGATCTGGGGCCCCCCAAAGACCCCGACCCAGGAATCGGAAACACTACGGCGTTTAGCGCGAGTTAATGCGTGTTAGGCTCCCGCCGTCAGGTGCGGCGATGTCAAAAGGTGCGAAGACACACTCCGCGATCACACCATGGCGGCGAGGACAACATGACGACGAGTCGAATTAGTGCCGTGGCAATCGCGCTGAGTATTGCGTTCGGATTTGTTGGCGGCGCCGGCTCGACACAGCGTTCAGCGAAAGACCAGAACCTGTCCGGCGCGATCGCTTCTTCCAAACGGATGGCGGACGGTAAAGAGTGGACGACCGCCAACCTCAACGTCAACACGTCGTCGTCCTATTGTTACGACGATGCGGAACCGAACTGCCGTCGATATGGCCGGTTGTATACGTGGGAATCGGCGCAGCGAGGATGTCAGTCGCTAGGAGATGGATGGCGGTTGCCGACCGACGACGAATGGCGTCAGCTGGCGAAGCACCATGGTGGAGTTGGGAACGACTCGCCTGACAAGGGCAAAGCGGCGTACACGGCACTCCTGAGCGGAGGGACGTCAGGATTCAATGCCGTGCTGGGTGGCAATCGCTCCATTGATGGACAGTACGACCGGCTGGAGGCACACGGAATCTACTGGACGGTATCCGAAAACGATCCGATCACCGCACCGCTCTATAACTTCGGCAAAGGCAGTCAAGCGCTCTATCGTGGGCCCCAGGGCCAGAAGCAGATGGCAGTTTCCGTGCGTTGCGTCAGGGAGTGACCGCTGGGCCCGCGAGATGCAGTCGTCGTTGAACCCGTTCGGCGGTGAGGAGATCGCAATTACTCCTGCGTAGTCGCCTAGTGTTGACCGAAGCCGCGGCTGGGTTGTTCGTAACCAGATCGGCGTCACTCGTGACCTACATCTCACTGGATGGCCGACAGCCGCCGGGCTGCTGCTAGTGCGTGCGACCGCTTCGGAATTCCGCCTCGGCGGCGTCGATGAAGGCGCAGTAGCCCTGAGGGTCGATGAACGCATCCGCCGGACGCTTCTCGGTCTGGCTCGCGACGAACTTCCGGTACCTGCCCCACCATCGTGCATGGGCGGTCACCCAGATGTCGGCGGGGAGGCTCCGCAGCAGGCGGAAACTGCGCTCGCGGTCGGCCGCTTGTTCTGAATAGGTGGACGTGGCGAGCACCCCCGTGTCGCACGCGCTCACGACATTCAGCACGCGATCGCCATCGTGGACGGGGAACGACCACGAGGTGCAGCCGCGCGTATGCCCGGCGGTGACGTGCGCGGTGAGCGCGATCGGCCCGACACGAACCGTGTCGCCGTCCTTGAACCGATGGTCGACGCGCGGAGGCGGGTAGCCGAAGACGCCGATCCAGACGAGCGCCCTCAACGGCAGGATGGCGTCGGCATCGTCGCCGCCGGCCGCGAGGGAGTCGGCGCTCGCGTCGCTGGCCCACACCTGGGCCCCCGAGGCCTCTTGGAGCACCGCCAGCCCGCCCGCGTGATCAGGGTGCGGTTCCGAGTTCAGGAGCACCTTGACATCCTTGATGTCGAAGCCGAGCTTCGCGATGCTCCCCATGATCAGCTTCGCGGTCGTGGGATAGCCGGCGTCGAGCACGACGTGGCCTTCGGGGCCGGTGATGAGGAAGGCGGAAACGTCGGTCGCGCCGACGTAGTAGAAATTGCCCGCGATGCGGAACGGTTCTGCGGGCCCCTGCCCGCCAATCTTGTTCGCGTTCAGCCACCTGGCGACGAAAACCAGCGTGAGAGCGATCAGCAGTCCCAGCCCAGCGAGCACGCGTCCCCTGGCGAGGCGCCGCATTCGTCGCCCTCCACGTTCGCGAATGTGAAATTCCATAGCTCCTGCATCATCCTCGTTCGCGCGGCCCGAATCCTCACCGTTCGGTGAGCATTGTGTGAGATGGTGGTGAGAGGCGCTATTGCGCGCGTCGATGTCACCGAATCGGCAATACGGACGAAGCTACCGATGGCTCCCGTGTAGTCGCGAAGGGCGGACGTTTTCCCGTCGTCCGCCCCTCGTCCGAAGCGATCAAGCCGCGTCTGGCTCGATTCCAAGGCGGTCGTTGACGGCGCATCGCAATCGCTGCTTGCATCCAAGATAGCGTTCGGTCGTCTGGATCGAGACGTGCCCCAGCAGGAATTGGATCTGATCCAGTTCGCCGCCAGCCAGGTGACAGAGCCGCGCACATGTGCGCCGGAGATCGTGCGGGGCGAGCTTGTCAATGCCGGCTCGCGCCGCCGCTGCCCGTACCACATCCCAGAGCACCTTCGGAGACACGCCGTCGCCCCAGACGCGCCCGGCCTTGTTGATGGCGCGGAAGACCGGACCGTGCGTCATGTCGACAGCATCGGTCCACGCATCGACCGCATCTTTGACCCAGCCTGGGATCGGCACCGTGCGCACGTGGCCACCCTTTCCAACCAAATCTGCGATCACCCAGTGCTCCTCCCGTTGTTGGACTGATTCGAGCGTCAGCGCGAGCAACTCCGCCCGGCGCAGTCCACAACCAATCAACATGGCCACCATGGCGTGATCGCGCAGGGCACGTGGTGTCGATGGCATCGAGCGTTCAAGCAAGCGCCGCCCCTGTTCTGGCGTCAGCCAGTTCCCAAGTCGGACGCCTCGGGGTCGCACGCCCTTGACACGACGAATGCCTGCGGCCAGTTCGGGACTCAGCAGACCGGCATCAGCCGCCTCGTACGCGATACGGCGGACGGCGGCCAGCCGCAGATTGATGGTCGCGGGCGCGTAATGGCGTTGCTCGAGGTGGATGCGATAGCGGAGAACGACGGTGCGGTTGAATGCGAGACGCGGCTCCGAGCAGTACCAGGCAACGAACTCGCGAATCGCGTGTTCGTAGGTCCGCTGACCGCTGGCGGACGTCAGGCTGTTCAGCACGGCCGTCTTGGCTTGTTCCAGGTCGGGAAGGGCCAGCACCCGCTTGGGCGACTTCTTCCTGCGTGATTTGGACTTCGGCATTCGGCGACGGCCTCCTTCACCGTCGCCGACAGCGTTGCTGACCCCGTCATCCCTACGGCGTTTCTCGTTCTTTATGCGTAGGGGAAGACTGGTGGCCGAAGCTACATGACTCGCTCACCGTGCCTTCTCTGGCTTTCCAGCGGATCGGAAGAAGTCGTGGAACACGCGCCCAACCTCGCTGGCACATTCGAGATAGGCGAAATGTCCGCAATCCTTGAGTGTGACTAGCTGCGCTTCTGGGATCGCCTGCGCGATGCGTCGTGAGATGTCCACGGGGATAAAGTCGTGGTCGCCCCAAATTACCAAGGTCGGCACCCGAAGCGCCGTCATTCTGGGCATCAGGTCGTAGTCGGCGACATTCCATGTGTCCCGATAGAGCTGGTCTTCGACGGCGCGGGCTTTCAGGATTCCCGCGGCGCCCTGGCTGAAGAAAGCGGCCTTCATGACCGTCATCAGCCGCTCGTAGTCCTCGAGCCGGTGGAGAGCGGGCTTGAAGTGGATGCGATAGCGCGCCACGACCGCAGCGGGGTCCCCCTGCTGGTACTCAGCGCTGGCAACGATCTTCCGCTGGCGATCCATCTCGGGCCCGAGCTTTGTGAGGTAGGCTTTCCGCAGCACAGCTACGTCGCGAGCCGAGGCTGGTGCGGGATTCATTAGAATCAGATGCGACACGCGCGTCGGATGCCGAAGCGCATACTCCAGGGCGAGCACGGCTCCCCAGGAGTGCCCCAGTAGCGCCGGCGCACCCAACTGAAAGTGCTCTCTGACGCGGTCGAGGTCGTCAACATCGGACGCGATCGTGACATCTTCGGGTCGGATGTTGTCCGCAGACCTTCCACGCCCACGCTGGTCGTAGTAGATGAGCCGGTACGTCGCCGCGAGCTTATCGAGATCGGGCAACAGGTATGCGTGGTCAAAGTCCGGCCCGCCGTGGAGTACGACGATGGCCTGCCCCCGGCCAATGTTCCGGGCATAGAGCGATGCTGAACCCGCAACGATCTGGAGCTCCCGCGGCACGATATCTTGGTCAGCCTGCGGCGCCGATGCCGAGAACGCGAACACCACGACTGTGATTACTGCCACGGACGCCCCGAGGATGGAACTGGGCCGCATGCAGCGAGACTAGCCTGCTGGCCAATGTGACGCAAGCGGCGCGAAGTCGAGAACTCCGCAACGACACTTTCGCGACCGAGTCGCTCCCGACAAGTCGCCAAGTATTTTCAAAGCCGGCTCGCATGCGTCGGAAACCCTGCGGCGTCACTCGTGCGCTATCGACTCCCAGCTTGTGCTACGGTTGACAAACCGCAGTTTCCTTCAACGCAACCCGTAGGCGGCGAAAGGCTCGTCACACGACGTACTCGGCCGATTGGTGTCCACGTGGTTGATCGCGTCCGATATTTCCTCGGCGTCGCGACCGTCGTCGTGGTCCCCCTGGGGCTGCTTTACTGGCTTGTTATCCACCAGTGGGCTCGGTTGTGGCGCAGGTGGGGGCCTACCCGAACCTACCTCGTCGTGCTCCCGGTGTTGACCGCGGTTGGCGTGTCGCTATACGCCGTGCATGAACAGCTCTTGGGCGCCGATCTCGGAACGAAATGGAGTCTGATCGGCGTCGGCCTCGTTTTGTCCTGCGTATCGACCTGGCTCGACCTCCAATATTGGAGGCAATTGAGCATCGCCACGCTGGTAGGAATCCCAGAGTTGTCACGGCAGCCCAGCGGCGTGCTGCTGCGGGATGGAGTGTATGGAGTGGTACGGCACCCTAGGTATCTCAGCGCCGGCATCGGACTGGTGGCGTCCATTCTCTTCGTCAATCACCTTGGGCTCTACATCCTCATCGTGTGCGTACTTCCGCTGGGATATTTGATGCTCGTGCTCGAAGAGCGGGAACTCCTGAACCGCTTCGGAAAAGCCTATGAAGAGTACAGGCGCGATGTTCCACAACTCGTCCCCTATTGGCGAAAGCGGCCTGAGAAGCCAGCTGACAAATCAACAGCTGTGTGACGCCCGCTGATACGTCCTCCCTTGTCCCCCAGGGCGAACCCAGTATCCGCCCTAGCGTCGGTCCCGTCACGGGGCATCCGCTACGATTCCTACCGGGAGTTCATGGCCGGGCGGAAACGTAGCCGAAGTGAGTCTTCAAGACTTGAGGCTTGGCTCTCGTTGGGGCAAACGGCGACGACCATGGATGCCCGGAGAGGTCGGAGTGAGGCAGCGCCCCACGCGCCCAGGCAGGCCATGGAACTCCGGAACATGTAACAGCGCCATGCCAACACCTGGACTGTGTGTTCCACCTGTTACGGCCCAAGGGCCCCAAGCCGGACGTCGGACTCAGTTCATCAGTGCCGACAGAGCGCCGTCGCTGCTGTTCTCGGCGAACACGGTTCCGGCCTGCCGCTCCCGACCCGCAGTGTGACAGGTCATAATCCGGGCATGGTGTGCGCGAGCTGCCGCGCGGTCCTGCCGGACGCGGCCCGGTTCTGTGCGGCGTGCGGATGTCCTGCCGGGTCAGACGCGCTGACGATGGGCGCGAGCCAGGCGACCGAATTATCGCCCGGCGGTTTCACGGGGCGAACGCCTTCGGCCGCCGGGAAGCTGCCGTCGAGCGGCTGGCTCACCTCGTCGGATTCGATCAGCCACGGGCGCTTTGGACCGGGCTCGCTCCTCGACAGCCGTTACCGCGTCATCGGTCTCCTCGGCCGCGGGGGGATGGGGGAGGTCTATCGGGCGGACGATCTGCGCCTCGGCCAGCCCGTCGCGCTGAAGCTCCTGCCTGAAACGCTCCGCCAAGATCCGGTGCGCCTGGCGCAGTTTCACAACGAGGTGCGCACCGCGCGGCAGGTCTCTCACCCCAACGTGTGCCGCGTGTACGACATCGGCGAAGCCGATGGCCTCCTGTATCTCTCGATGGAATACGTCGACGGGGAAGACCTCGCGAGCTCGCTCCGCCGGATCGGCAGATTCCCAGAAGACAAAGCCGCCGACATCGCGCGGCAGTTGTGCGCGGGACTCGCCGCCGCCCATCAGCGCGGCGTCGTCCATTGCGATCTGAAACCGGCCAACGTCATGCTCGACGGCGCCGGCAGCGTGCGCATGATGGACTTCGGCCTGGCTGCGATTGGCCGGGTCGAGGATGTCCGTGCGGGCACGCCTGCCTACATGGCGCCCGAGCAGCTCCTTGGGCGCGAGGTCACCGCCAGGAGCGACATCTTCGCACTGGGCCTCGTGATCTATGAGCTCTTCACAGGCCGTCGCGCGTTCACCGCGGCCACGGTCGCAGAGCTCGTGATTCAGCACGAGAACCGATCGATAGCCCCGCCGTCCAGCGTGGTGAGTGCGCTCGACCCCGCGATCGAGCGGGCCATTCTCCGCTGCCTGGAGGCCGACCCCGATCGTCGTCCCGCCTCGGCGCTCGCCGTGTCCGCCGCTTTGCCAGGCGGCGATCCGCTGGCGGCTGCGCTTGCGGCTGGAGAGACGCCGTCACCGGAAATGGTCGCGGCCGCTGGAGAGGGCGCCGGCTTGAGTGCGCGCGTGGCGTGGCCGGTGTTCGTGGCGGTTCTCGCGGGCATCGCGGGAGCGTTCGGGATGGCGCTGCGGACCAGCCCGCTCGATCGCATGCGGCCGGAATACACGACCGAGGTCCTCGCGCAGAAGGCGCGTGATGCCGTTCGTCAGCTCGTCTCGCCGGGGCGCCCGCGCGACGAAGCGGCGGGCTTCGAGTGGAATGACGATCTCGTCAAGCACGTCATGGAGAACGACAAACCGGGACCCGACTGGGACAGGGTCTACACGCAACGTCCTTCACCGCTGAAGTTCTGGTACCGGCAGAGCAACGACCCGCTGACCGCCTTGATGTTCCACAATGACTTGCTGACGCCTGGACTCGTGCACCCCGATGATCCGCCGCCGATCATGTCGGGCATGAGCCACGTCGAGCTGGACCATCAGGGGCGCCTCACGTACTTCGAAACGATTCCAGCGCAAAAACTGGATGCACCTACGGACGCCGCGCCGGTCGACTGGACACCGGTCTTCACGCTGGCGGGTCTGGACATCGCACAGCTGAAGAGCGCCGAGCCGCTCTGGACCTGGCTCGCCGCGTCGGACACGCGGGCGGCCTGGACCGGCACGTGGCCGGACAGCGGGCGGCCGTTACGGGTGGAAGCCGCCGCTCTCGGGGGACGTCCGGTGGCATTCATGGCGGCGGAACCCGGGCGGAAACCGTCGCGGATGACGGAGGCATCAGAGGGCCGCGACAACCTGATCATCACGGTGTTGTTCGCGATGACGTTTGGCATACTCGGCGGAGCGGCATTCCTGGCGCGAAAGAACCTGCGCAGCGGACGAGGAGACCTCCAGGGCGCGACGCGTCTTGGCGTCTGCATGGCCGCCGTCCTGATGGCCGTGTGGTTCTGCACGGTGCATCTCGCGGGGTCGCTCGGCCTCCTCGCGATGTTTCTGATCGCGGTGTGCACGTCGGTGTTCTACGGTGTGCTCCTGTGGACGATCTATGTGGCGCTCGAGCCGTTCGTGCGGAAGCATTGGCCGCAGGTGCTCGTGTCGTGGACCAACCTCCTGGCCGGACGTGTGGGCGATCCCGTGGTCGGCCGTGACGTGCTGCTTGGCACGGCGCTCGGTGTGGTATGGGCTCTGCTCGTGCGAGCAGTCGATCGCTGGTCCGGGGAAAATGAGCTGATGGGGTATCCGGGCGCCATCGAGCTGCTGACGGGAATGCGAAGCACCGCTGGTCTTGTCTTGGAGGGCGTGCCTTATGCCATGCGAAACGTCCTCTTCTATTTCTTTCTTCTTTTTCTTCTGCGTGTCATGCTCCGGCGCGAGTGGCCCGCCGCCGCCGCGTTTGCCGGTTTGTTCGCAGTGCTGGGCGCTCTCGGCAACGACGGCCATCCGTGGGTCAACGCGGCGGTGGCCCTCGTATATTTTGGAAGTGGCGCGGTGGCCGTGCTCCGGTGGGGGCTTCTTTCGTATGCGGTCGGCATATTCATCAGCGAGCTGCTGGTGAAACTGCCCGCGACGCTCGACTCTTCGGCGTGGTACTTCGGGAACATGCTGACGATCGTGGGCATTGCAGTGGCCTTAGCGTCGTGGGGACTGTACACGGTCGTGCCGAGGCCAGGATCGTCGAGAACGCCTGCCTGAAGTCTCTCCTTCTGCGCGCGTTGACGCCGAAGGCCGGCCGTGCGTCAACCGTGGCATGTCACTCCTGAGTAGCGGCCCACGCGAAGGGCGGACGTTTCCGTCGTCCGCCCTCGTCCGCCCGTCGTCCGAAGCGATCAAGCGGCGTCTGGCTCGATTCCAAGGCGGTGTCGTTGGCCGCGCATCGCAATCGCTGCTGCATCCAAGAGAGCTTCCGTCGTCTGGATCGAGACGTGCCCCAGCAGGAATTGGATCTGATCCAGTTCGCCGCCAGCCAGGTGACACAGCCGCGCACATGTGCGCCGGAGATCGTGCGGGGCGAGCTTGTCAATGCCGGCGGCCAGCTCTGGACTCAGCAGACCGGCATCAGCTGCCTCGTACGCGATACGGCGAACGGCTGCCAGCTGAAGATTGATCGTCGCCGGCGCATTTCCGCGTTGTTCGAGGTTAATCCGGTATCTCAGCACAACGGTGCGATTGAACGCGAGGCGCGGCTCTGAACAGTACCAGGTGACGAACTCGCGAATCGCGTGGTCGTAGGTCCGCTGGCCGCTGGCAGACGTCAGGCTGTTCAGAACCGCCGTTTTGGCGCATTCGAGGTCCGGGAGCGCGAGAACCCGCTTCGGCGCCTTCTTCGTGCGAGATTTCGACTTGGCCATCGACGACGGCCTGCTTCGCGGTCGCCGACAGATTCATCGAACGTCCCTCCCTGCGGCGTCACTCAGGACCTCTTTGGTGGGCCACACAGGAATCGAACCGGCGCTCGGCCGAGGGGTTCCAATCGTCGGATCACTCACGAGAAGTCGCCAATTGACTTCGAAAACGTACCGAGAATCGGAAGTCCCTGCGGCGTTTATCGAACCCATCGCGTTGACTGGCATTCGCAGATGCGCTGGTTCGGCCTCGGATCTATCGAGCCGGGACGGAGTGTGTCGGGCTGCCCCCTACCCAGAGGACTTTAGGAGTGGCAATCGCTCTTTGTGAACCTTAAGGACAATCCCGGCATTGTTGCCCGCGATGACGCTCACCCTGTATTCAGCCGACGTGCCCAGGACTTGAGACACCTCCGAAAACGTCATGCCATGCCGAGCCATTAACCAATCGACCATGTTCGTCGTCGCTTTGCGCAGCGCTTCGTCCAGCGAAGCACCGAGACCCATAGTCATCAGGTGACTTGAAGATTCGACCCTCGGGGCTGAAATCGGATACTTGAGCAGAAGCTCCACTCGAATCTCCACGTCCATTGAAGTTTCGAGGCCGTTGCCATTCAGCTCCCCGTCCCCTTGCGCTGCGTGTGCATCGCCAAGGTACAGGAGCCCTCCAGGAACACTGACCGGCAAGAAGACGGTGGTGCCTTCCACAATCTCGTTGAAGTCCAGGTTCCCTCCCCACGCGCCAAACTCCCCGGTATCAGGTACCACGTCGGCAACCGGCGGAGCCAAGGCGATGCAGCCGAGCATCGGCTTCAGCGGCACCGCATACTGCGAAAGGCTGGCGGGCGGGTTCTCGCGGATTGCTACGCCACGCTGGACATCTAAGCGCCAACGCACGAGTTGTCCCTGACGGTTCATCCGCGCCGCAAGCTCCGGCGTCATCGCGAGATTGGATAACGTGTCGGTGCTGATCGCCCAATCTCGGTTGAGGCGCAGTCGAGTCAAGTGCACGGCGACGGTGTCGCCGGGTGAAGCCCCGATCACATAAAACGGGCCAGTCTGCGGATTCCCGGCCGTTCCGCGACTCACTCCCTTGTCGTCCGATCCGGCTGCGTCGATGGTCGTGGTACGAACTGTGTCGCCTGGCGCGACACGAAGAACTGGCGGCGTCGTGGCAGAGAACTCGTTGTAGAAGACAGCTGGCGTGAACTCGTGAACCTGCTGACGCGCGGTCGCTCTGGCCGGCGCCCCGGCTCGTTGGCATCCGGCAACGAAAACGAACAGCGCCAACAGCGGCAGTGCGGTGAGCGGCCACTTCAATGGGTTGCCTCCTCTTCGGAGACTCCTGGCGTTCAGCAATCCATTACCCAGAACATCGCGCTGGCCCTGCCAGTCCGGAGCAATCTCCTCAGAACTGCTAGTGACAGGCGAAGCTTACGCCATCAGTAGTGCTTAGTCGCCCAGTGTTTATAATCCGCCCGAAGGCACCCACCTGACGAGTGCCGATTGGGTCTTGTTACAGGCTCTAACGACTAAAGGCGACCACGAATTTGCGCGAACCTCGCTCTTCCGGTGCGAGCCCCTCACTGCACCCGCAGATCGGAGCGACCACTCGCTGCGAGCGCCGCGAGACCCTGGCTGCGGCCAGCCTGTGGAGCAGGCCGTTCCGATCGCACGAGAAAACGCGGTGGAGGCGAACCGGCTGGCCGCGGCGAGGGTCTCGCGGCGTGTCAACGCATGCCGGGAACGTGGCGGCGAACGGCGGCGAGGCCCAGCCAGCAGACGATCATGGCGCCGGCGATGACGGCAAAGAACGAGGCGCTGCCGCGGTACTTGAGCGCCCACGCGCCAATGTAGCCGCTGAGGACCGCGCCGGACCGTCCGAATGAGACCGCCGACCCGACGCCCGTGGATCGAATCGCTGCCGGATACACGTGCGCCGCCAGGGCGTACATCGTCGTCTGCACGCCGTTGATCAACCCACCCGTGACGGTGAGCATCGCAATGAGAGGTGCGACGGGCGCCGCTGTGGAGATCGACATGCGGCTCATCACGAGCGCACTGATTGCCGCCAGGCCGGTCATGACGAGCATCGAGACGCGTGAGCCCCAGCGCGTGATACACACCCCGCCCGCGAGCGCGCCCACGACTCCGCCGAGATTGAAGGCCATGATCCCGGTGCTGGCCACCGACGCACTGAAGCCGCTCCCGGCCAGCATCGTCGGGATCCAACTGAACGCCAGATACACCGCGAGCAGGCACGAGAAGAACGCCGCCCACAGCCCGAGCGTGTCGACCCGGAAGTCGGACGTGAACAGCGTGCCGATCGAGACGCGGCGCACGGGCGCGTCGGACCGATCCGCGAACGTCGCATCAGCCGCGACATCGTGCCCCATGCGCCGCAGCGATTCGACCAGCTCGAGCCGGCGATGAGGATGGCGCGCGAGGAACCGCGGCGACTCGGGCAGCAGCCACTTCAACGCCACCGTTGCGGCCAGTGGCACGAGTCCGCCGACGAGGAACAGGGTGCGCCACCCGAAAGCCGGCAGCGCGCCTATCGCCACGAGGCCCGCCAGCGTCGCCCCGAGCGGCACGCACACGATGGTCACGGTCACGGCGACCGGCCGCTGGCGAAGCGGCACGTATTCAGCCGCCAGCGCCGCCGCGTTCGGAATGGCGCCGCCGAGGCCGAGGCCGGCCAGCAGTCGCAGCGCGCCCAACCACGCCACGCTGTCGGCCGCGGCCACCGCCATCGTCATGCTGCCGAAGACGATCATGCTCCCGAGCAGCGCGACGCGCCGGCCGAATCGATCGCCCACGACCCCGGCAATCGCGCCGCCGATCATCATGCCCACGTAGCTCAGGGAGACGACCGGCGCGAACGCGCTCCGCGGCAGCGACCACTCGCGCATGATGGTGGGAATCGTCACCCCCATCAGCTGGTTGTCGATGCCGTCGAAGACAATCGTCAGCGCCGTGAGGAAGACGAGCCAGCGCTGGTAGCCGCCCCACCGACCCTCGTCGAGCAGGCGGCCGACGTCGACGCACGCGCCGCCGACGGATTGGCCGCCACCCATACCACGGATGGATTCGACGAGATCTGATGGAGGCGGCCGGTCGCTCGACATCGATTGCGCGTCAGCAAGTTCGAAGGTGCGCCGATTCTATCGAAGTCCCCGCGATCCGGCTGCTGAGGGCGGCCAGCGCCCATCAGCGCAGTCCCGCGCCGCCGGCCGGTCCGCCTAGGACCGGGCGAATCGCGGCGCGGATCAAGGACTGCCGCGCCGGCCGCTGAGGGCGGAGGGCGCCATCAGCGCAGTCCCCGCGCCGCCGGCCGGTCCGCCCAGGACCGGGCGAATTGCGGCGCGGATCAAGGACTGCCGCGCCGGGCGTTGAGGGCGCCCGGCGCCCGTCAGCGCAATGTCGGCAGCAGATTGCCGAACCAGATGAGCCCCGCACCAAGGGCCGCCAGCAGGATCGCGGTCACCACATACGCCATCGTCGAATGCTGAACTTCGAGCGCATCGAGCTTGGACTCGGGCCGCCCCAGGACCGCGACGACGTGCGTGTCGGCGAGCAGTTGACCAGGGGCCACGATGGCGCCTCGAGACGATGACCAGGGGCCGTGCACCGACGCTTCGACGCCGACTGGCAGGACGACCTCCTCAATCTCGTAGCCCTCGGGATTGTCGAGTCCTTCTCGCTTCCAGTCCTTGCGGGTTTCGCCATCGTCGTCGAGGAGCGTCGCCCGGACCTGCTCGAACGCGGAGCCGAGTGCGCCGGCAACGCTGGCACTCAGCGGCTCGAACGTGGTGTCGCGCAGGAAGGCGCGAGCGCGCGCGAGCGCGTCATCCCCACCCGGCGCGGACACCGGACAATCGAGCCGTGGCACGGCGACGACGGGCACCCGTCTCGAGGGACCGTCGAGGGCGAACGGACGCGACGCGTAGCCCCAGCAGACCACCACGACGTCGCGGTGCGACGCCCGACGGACGCGCCGACAGCGCGCGGCTGGCGAAGGTGTACAGCCGATAGCGATACGACACGCACGGCGTGCCGGAGAACGGCGCGGTGAGCGGCGACGTGAGCGGGCGCACGACGCCAGTGGCGAGCATCGGCGCGCCGTCGGCCGGGGCCTCCACCGAGCGGGCGCGACGGACCACGGCCGCACGTGAACGCTCGCCGCGACCGAATCCGAACGCGAGGCTGACGAAGCTCGAGATGCTGAGGGTGAAGAGGATAGCCGCGCCGATTGCCAGCCCGAGCCGAAGCTCGGGCAGTGTCGTCGCCAGCAGGTCGTAGGTGACGAATGAGAGGGCGGCGGCGACGACGAGGAGGCCGCCGCAGCCGAGGGCGTTCGCGGTGGTTGACCATCGAGGCGCCTGGGTCATGGCCCCGCGATCTCTTACCGTCTACGAGCGTGCCTGTCGAGGTGAAAAGAAAAGGGCGGCAGGTGCGTGTCCCGTGGGCCGAAGCCCGGAGCCGGTTCACGCAGCTGATGGAGCGCTTCATCATCGACCTGATCCTCCAGTGCAGCACGGTGACGGGGGCCTGCCGGATCGCGGGGATCAGTTGAGATGAAGCCTGAGGCGTCATAGATCGCGCGGTCTCGCGCGGACACGCCCGCAAACAGGCGCGGCCGATGCGCTACGTGCGCGTGCGACGAAGGCCTTCCGCAAGAGGCATCGCTATCACACGATCGTCTGCGACCTCGAGCGATCGACAGTCGAGTACATAGCCGAAGATCGACGCATCGAGAGCCTCCACGCGTCCTACGACCAGCTCACGCCGCGTCAGCGACTCGCGTTAGCCAGCGTCGCGATAGACATGTGAGAACCCTATATCCAAGCGACGCGCACCCGCTTGCCAGACAGCGACGCGCGCATCGTGTTCGACCGCTTTCACATCAAGCGCGAGATAACTGAAGGCCGTCGACAAAATAAAGGGGCCGGCGCCCGTGCGGCGGGCGCCGGCCCCGAGGGGCAGTGATTGGTCGAGCCCCGAGCTAGAAGGTCACGCGCGTGACCACCTGCAGCGCGCGCGGCGCCGCCACGCCGTTGACGGACCCGAAGCCGTCGCGTCGCACCAGGTTCCCGGCCGAGTCGTAGCGGGAGGTTGGTGATCGTGCGATTGGTCAGGCTCGCGAAGTCCGCCGTATTGTTGAAGCCCGTGAACTGCGTGTGGTTGAGCGCGTTGAACGCGTCGATGCGGATCTCGAACCTCAGGTTCTTCGGACCGGCGAACGCCTTGGAGAGCGACAGATCGAGGTTGTTGATCGGCGGATCACGCATGAAGAACCGCGCCGATTCGGCGCCGTCGCTGCCCGGCTGCGGCGGGGCGAAGCAGCTCGTATTGAACTGCGCGTATGGGTCGTCGCTATAGCCGCTGCCCGGATCGCACGTCAGCACGATGCGTGCGTTCGGGTTGCCGTCGGCGCTGCCCGTCAGGTTCGCCGCGCCGATGCCCGGGATGTTGAAGGCGACGTTCCGCGGCCGTCCGCTGGTCCAGCGGTAGACGCCCGACACCTGCCAGTCGTCAAAGATGCTCGACACCACGCTGTCGCCGTCCTTGAGGAACGGCAGCTGGTAGATGAAGTTCGCCACGAAGTTGTGCGGACGATCCGTAGTTCACGTACGAGTAGTCGAGGCGCCGGATCTCCTCGTCGGTCTGGTTCGGCAGGCCGGCCGCGAAGTCGTCGTTGTTGATGCCCAGCGCCTTGCTCCAGACGTAGAAGAACGAGAACATGAACCCGCCGTCGAAGCGGCGGTTGATGCCCGTCTGCAGCGAGTGGTAGTTCGAGTAGCCGCTGTAATCCCACATGCGGATGTCGCCGTAGCCCGGGTAGGGCCGCAGCAGGTCCGTGCGAGAGCGCGCTGGCGCCCGGCGTCGTGCTCGGCGCGCGCGTCGGATCCTGGTTCTGCGCGAGGAACGTCGCGCCGCGCGGCACCGCGTTGATCTGCACCTGGCGGAGCAGGTCGTCCGACTTCGAGCCGACGTAGGCCAGGTCGATACATGAAGTTGCTGGAACAGCTTGCGCTGGACGCCGACGTTCCACTGCGTCACCTTCGGCGGCTCGAAGTCGTAGGCCGTCGGATTCAGGCCCAGCACCGGGTTGGGATCGCCGCCCGCCGCCGGTCGACAGACCCTGCAGCGTGCCCCACTGGACCGTCGAGTTCAGGACGCCCGGCGCGTTGGCAATCATGTCGAACACCTTGTTGCCCTGCGGCCGGTCGTAGAAGATGCCCCAGCCGCCGCGGAAGATCGTCTCGCCCTTGCCGGTCAGGTCGTAGACGAAGCCGACGCGCGGCGAGATCTTGAACGTGCTGCCATCCTGCAGCTGATCGTTGATGCCCTGGCCGGCCTGGAACGCGCCGTTGAAGCGGTTCGAATCCGGCGTCAGCCGGCCGATGAAGCGCCCCTCGACCGTGTTGGCCAGCGTCGGCGTCACGCCCTGCGTCACGAGCCGCGGATCCATGCCGCGCCGGTCGTTGCCCGAGCACGGATAGGCGCCGATGCAGACCGGCCGGTAGAGCCGGGCCGCGTTGCTGGCGTTGAACTGCGTCGGGCAGGAAGTTCGACGCCTGCGAGCGTCGTCGTCCCACTGCGGCGTGAGGTAGTAGAAGCGCAGCGCCGTAGTCGAGCGTCAGCTTGCTGCCGGCCTTCCAGTTGTCCTGCACGTAGAACTCGACGTTCGTGTAGCGCCACTCCGGAATCGCGAACTTCGAGGCCTGCGTGTAGGTGTTGAACACGCCAGTGGCGGCGTTGGCGTAGCCGTAGCCGGTGTCGAACGGGTTGTTGGCGTCGTCGTTGAAGTTGATGTGGCCGTTGAAGCTCGCGAAGATGCTCTGCGGCTTGTAGCTGTTCTGGTAGTAGAAGCCCGCCTTCGAGCGCGTGCGAGCCCCAGACCTTGGTCAGGTTGGCGAGGACGTCGTGGGTGATGTTCTCGTTGGTGAACGGCCCGCGGTCGGTCTGGTACTGGCCGGCGTTGGCGGTGCGGCCGCCGCGGAACTGGAACTCACGGCACGTAGTCGCCCTGCACGGCGTCCGGGATACAGGTACGGCAGCGCGTTCGTGCCCGAGTTGGCGCGGAACAGCTTCTCCAGCTGCAGCTCGTAGTTCAGCGAGTTGGCGGCGCGGCCCCAGCTCAGCTTCGAGCGACATCGAGGGCTGAGCACGCCCGTCGCCGACAGCATGTAGTTCGAGCCGGGATGCAGGAACAGCGTCGGCGTCGGCAGCTGGTCGCTGCCGTTGCCGGCCCACGTCGTGCCGTACGCCTGGAGGATGTCTTCCTTCGTGTTCATGTACCGGCCGGTGACGCGCCAGTTGTCGGTGGCCTGGTAGTCCATGCGCAGCAGGTCTTCACGCCGCGGCGGCTGTTCGGCGTCCTGGCTGGTGAAGTTGAGGCCGCTGCCGGCACCGGAGAAGTTGGACGTCCGGGTAGATGTCGAGGATCGCGAGGCCGGGCTGCATACAGGCGGTTCGCGGGATGCGGCCGAGCACGCCGCCGTCCTGGAAGCAGCCGCGCGTGTCGGTCGGCGCTGCACGGGCAGCCCGCGTCTGGTAGTCGCGGATGTAGGGGAACGGGTTGCCGCTCGCTGTCGACGCTCTGCGAGAAGTCGCCGCGCCGCTCGAGCGCGGTCGGCACGCGCGTCTCGCGCGCTCTGGCGGGTTCTCGACGCGGCGCTGGTACTCCTGGCTGAAGAAGAAGAACAGCTTCTTCTTGTCCTCGTTGAAGCCCGGGAAGAACACCGGGCCGCCGATCGTGTAGCCGCAGTCGTTGCGCGTTGGTCTTGGCCTTCGGAACCTCCGGCGTGACGCGCTTGTTGGTCCACGATGTTGGCGTTCCAGTCCGAGCGCCGGCCGTACCAGTAGCCCGAGCCGTGGAAGTCGCGCGAGCCGCTCTTGGTGACCACCTGCAGCTGCGCGCCGACCGCGCGCCCGTACTCGGCCTGGTAGGAGTTGGTGAGCACCTTGAACTCGGCGACGGCGTCGATGTTGGTCGTCGCCATGTTGCCGCCGTTGTCGCCGGTGTCGATGTTGGCGACGCCGTCGATCGTCATGTTGTTCGAGTTCGGCCGCTGGCCGTTGACCGTGAAGCCGCTGACCGAGCCGATCTCCTGCGCCCGCCGTGCCCTGCGGCACCGCGCCCGGCACGCAGCCATCGCGAAGTTGAACAGCTGCCGCCCGTTGTTGGCGATGTTCGTGAGCGCCTCGTTCTCGAGCGCGAACGAGCGCTCGCCGCTGGTCGTCTGCAGCTCGCTGACGCGGCTCGAGACCGTGACTTCCTCGGTCATCGCCCCGACGTCCATCGTCAGCGCGCCGGCCGACAGGCGGTCGTTGGCGTTGACGACGAGGTTGGTCCGCTCGAGGGTCTTGAAGCCCTGAAGCTCGCCTGGAGCGTGTAGGTGTCCGGCCGGACGATGGCGAAGACGAAGCGGCCTTCGGTGTCGGTCGTGGTGGTGAGCACGTTGCCCTGGGTGCGGCTGGTGAGCGTGACCGTCACGCCTGGCAGCACGCCGCCCTGGGCTCCTGCACCGTGCCCGAGACGGAGGCGCTCGTGGTCTGCGCACATGTCCGCCGGGAGTGCCGCGAGGACCAGGGCCATGAACGGCCAGCCCCGCCACGGCGCGGAGCCTTCTTTCGAAGATCATCGATCCTCCTCTGCTTCGCTCTGTATTTTGCGACTTCGACCCCGAATGGGGCAAATGTTCGAGTAGCGCACTTATAGGCCAGCGCTACTCGCTTGTCAATTGAGAAATACTAATTTCCGACCCTGATTTTACGTGCGTCCGACGCAAACGTTGGATTGGATTTGCCAGATCGTGAACATGCCGCGAAGAACTGCGCGGTGCGACGATCTTCGCCAATTGGTTGGATCGAATCCATGTGCTCGGATCGGGTCCGAATCGCCGCAAGAACTCTCGTTCGCGCGCCATCACGTGAGCCGACGGACGAGTGGTCCTACGTGGTCAGGGGAGTGCCCGCGCATGCGCTCCAGCGATCATGCTCGACCGATGCGAGCGGCTCGAGCGACGCGGAGCTCAGCGTCCCTGCGACTGCTGAGCATCTCGAGCGCGACCGGGTGCGTGGGATTGCGCTGCAGCAGCCGCTCGAGCACGCCCGTGCCCTCGCGCGATCGGCCGGCGCTGAAGTGAATCTTCGCGAGGGTGATGTAGGCGCTCTCGAACTGCGGAGCCTTCTGCAGGAACGCCTCGAGAAGGCGGACCGCGCCGTCCGTCTGGCCACGGGCCACGAGCACGAGCGCGAGGTTGTTGGCGGCCTCGCCGTAGTCCGCGCGGCGCGCGAGCGCGTCGCGGAAGTGGCGCTCGGCACGATCCAGATCTCCGGCGCGGCCGAGCAGCAGCCCGAGGTTGTTGAGCGCTTCGGGAAAATCGGGCTGCAGCGCGAGCGCCTTCTCGTAGAGCCCGCGCGCTTCCTCTTCGCGGCCCGTCAGCAGCAGCGCGTAGCCGAGATTGTTGAGCGCGTCGGGATAGTCCGGCGCCGCGGCGAGCGCGGCGCGGAACCGCGCGATGGCCGCCGTCGATGTCGCCTGCCTGCGCCAGCAGCGCGCCGAGATCGTTGCTGGCCTCGGCGAGATCGGGCTGCAGCGCCAGCGCGCGTTCGTACGCGGCCCGCGCGCGCGCCGGTCTCGCCGCTCTTCGCGAGCAGCGTGCCCAGCCGATACAGCGTCGACGCGCTCGGGTTGGCCTGCGCCGCTCGCTCGAAGGCCACGATCGCCGCGGCCTCGAGTCCCTGATCCAGCAGTTCGCGCCCGTAGGGCAGGAAGTTGCGCACCGGCAGCGGCGAGTAGAACGTTCCGG
Source organism: Vicinamibacterales bacterium (assembly GCA_963840865.1). Lineage (GTDB taxonomy): Bacteria > Acidobacteriota > Vicinamibacteria > Vicinamibacterales > Vicinamibacteraceae > CAWJAP01. The sequence goes on along the minus strand of CAWJAP010000028.1, from coordinate 362,575 downwards.
CGAACGGCAGCGCCCGCGCGAGGCGCTCGGCCGGCGGCGCCTCGATCGCCGCGGCGTCGCGGACGATGCGCGCCGCGATCCACGCTGGTCGCGATAGGCCTTGACGACCCGGCCCGCGGCATCGACGAGCAGGCGCCGTCGGCAGCGCGCAGGTCCCGCCGGTTCATGAACAGGTGCCGGTTCACGATCGCATAGCTGAGCGCCAGCTCGGCGCTCGCGAGGACGACCGGCAGCGCGCCAGTCGACGCCGCCCGAACCTTCGCGCAGATCCGCGGCCTCGTCGAGGGCGATGGCCAGCGACGCCGATGCCGGCCCGCTCGAGTTGCGTCGCGTCCGCGCGCGAGCGCGTCGAGCGCGGCGCGCGACGCCGCTCGCCCCGCGCAGACCAGAGCAGCAGCAGCGCGGGCTGTCCCGCGCAGTGCCGCGAGCGATCGCGTCGTGCCCTGCACGTCGGCAGCGAGAAGTCGGGCGCCGGAAACGGCTCGTAGAACCACGTCGACTCGCCGGCCCGGCACCGTCGGCTCGCGCGACCTCGGCCGTCGGCGTCGGACGCTCGGACTTCGGCCCGTCGGACCTCGGCGCCGACAGCCGTCGGCGTGACACGTCGCGAACGCCTGCGACTCGAGCGTCCCTCCTTCGACGAGCCGCAGCCGCGTGTTCAGCGGCGACGTCCGTGAACGACCTGTCGCTGCCCGACGGCCACTCCACCGTCAGCGTCGAATCTGCGCGGCTCGCGCCGAGACCGAAGAGCAGTTCCTTCGAGTGCTGCGACAGGAACCCCGATCCGGCCTGCACGATCTTCGTCCGGCGGAGCCGGTCGGTCTCGACGATCGACCTTCGCGCCAATCGCGTCGCGGTTGCTCGTGGTGCCGGTCAGACGAATCGCCAGCGACGCGCCGCGGCCGCGCGAAGTCGTTGCGGAACACGCGGAGCTGCGGCGCCTGCCGCGCCGCCATCACGCGCGAGGTCGGGATCGCCGTCGCGATCGACATCGAGCACCGCGAACGATCGGCCGTCCTGATCGAGGTCGAGCCCCATCGCGCCCGACACATCGTCGAACCCGCCCTGGCCGTCGTTGCGCAGGAACACGTTGCGCTGCCGGCTGGCGATCGATTCGTGGATCAGCAACTGGTTCATCGCCCGCCACGCATCGTCGTACGGCGTGCCCTTGACGCGCGTGAGCGGCGAGCGCGCCACGACCTGCCGCCAGAAGAAGCCGTCGAGGTCGTTCCGGCCGTTCTCCCGCGACAGCATGCCGTTGACGACGTAGAGGTCTTCCCAGCCGTCGCTGTCGAAATCGAGGGTGTCCGACGACCAGGCCCAGCGGCCCATCTCGGCCCGCGCGTCGAGCGATCTTGTCCTCGAAGCGTCCGTCGCCGCGATTGCGGAAGAGCGAGTTGCCGCGCGCGTGATGCCGATAGAGCGCGCGCACGTCGGCTGGCGCCTCGGGCATGAACGCGCGGCGACGCAGGTCACGCGCAGGCCGCTCGCGCTCCACATGTTGCCCGGTGTAGATGTCGAGCAGCCCGTCGTTGTCGTAGTCGAGGAAGGCCGCGCTCATGCCGGCCCCGTGGTCGAGCACGCCGGCCTGCGGCGGCCACGTCCTCGAACGTCACGGTTCCGTCGCTCTGTGTTCCCCGGTTGCGATAGAGGTTCTTGGTGCCGAAGTCGTTGGCGACGAGCAGGTCGGGCCAGCCGTCGGCGTCGTAGTCGGCCCACGCCGCCGCGAAGTGATAGCGATCGTTGCCGTCGTCGAGACCGGCGACTGCCTGGTGGCGTCGACGAAGCGGCCGCGCCCGTCGTTGCGGAAAAGCACGCCGGGCGGCCCGTTGCGCGCGTCGTAGTAGGGCGCCGGCGTGCCCGCTTTGTCCTCGCCCGCGCCGAAGAAATACGAGTAGACGCACAGGTACAGATCGAGAAAGCCGTCGCGGTCGTAGTCGGCCATCGCCATCGAGGTCAGCACGCCTTGCAGCGGCCGCGTCGAAGCGAAACGCGTCCGGGACGATCGAGAAGCGTCCCTTGCCGTCGTTGACTGAACAGCAGCGGCGTCGTCGCCGTCGAGAGCACGAGGTCCTGATCGCCGTCGTTGTCCACGTCGGCAAAGAGCGACTGCGCGGTGTCGTCGAGCACGCCGACGCCCGCGCGCTCGGTGATGTCCTCGAACGTGGAGTCGCCGCGCGCGCGATAGAGGCGGTTGGGGAGCCCCGCGGGCTGCGCGACGTAGAGATCGTCGAGGCCATCGCCGTCGGCATCGCCGACCGACACGCCGTGGTGGCCGTTCGAATCGCGGGTGAGCACCGAGTCGAGCGTGGCCATCCAGTCGTCGAGGGGCGTGCTGAACTGCTGCCGGAACGAGGCGTTTCCGCCGAGCGCCGCTTCGGTGATCTCCGTGAAGACGGGCTTACTGGCGCGACTCGTCACATGGGACGCCGACCGTCCATTCGGCGATCCGCCACTCCGAAGCGCCGCGCGCGCCATGCCAGGCGCCAGACGCCGGTGCTGGACGCGCGACGCCGCCGCGGCGGTGCCGACGATGTCGAAGCGCACCTCGGTGCGGACGAGCCCCGAGGGATTCGGATGTCGATCGACGTCACGAGGAACTCGGCCACCGTCACCCGGCCGCAATCGCGACGCAGCCGGCGAATCTCCGCGTCGAACGCGCGCGCGTCGAGCGTGAGCTCGCGTGCCACGGCACTCGACCGGATCACGTCGAACGCTTTGCCCGAGCGCCGCGGAGCGGCGCTCTCCGCGGCGGGCAGGCGCGCGCCGCGAAAGTCCGGCGAGAAACCGATCGGCAACCTGTCCCGCGCGAAGCGGGCCGGTCCGCAGCGCGGCGCCGAGCTCGCCGAGGCGGGCCTCCAGCGTCTGCGCCTCCGTTCCGACGGGAAACGCGTCGTGCCCGGGCTCGAGGTCCTTCAGAATACGGCGCGAGGGCTTCCGGCGTCGCCAGCCTGGCCCGGTACGTGCCGCTTCCTGTGCCTGAGCCCCATGGCCAAGCGCGCCCAAGAGGCACGCGACGACGAACCGGGCAATGGGGTCGGGTGTGATTCTCATCTAACTGTCGTGTCTCACCCTTGGGCTGAGGGCTACGGACTATGGGCAACCGGGCCTGCGAAGATCTTTCGCCAGGCCCGAAGCCTGCAGCCGGTAGCCTGTAGCCCCTGTATTTAGATGGAAATCACACCCGACCCCATCGACTTGAGCTCGAGCACGTGCAGCTGTCGGTGGCAAGGCCGCGCCACGACCAGCTGGCGGCCGCCGGGCATGCGGACGTCCACGTCGACGGGGCCCGCATGATCGCCGAGGCCGAAGTACGCACGGAGATCGCTCTGGGAGAGATAGCTCCCGCCCGAGCGGATCTCACGCACCTGTCGGCGTGCCTCCCGTATCGATCGTCACCTTGGCGCCGATCGCGAACCGGTTGTGCGCCGGCGCGACGATGCGGACCGCCATCCAGTGATGCCCCGTGCGCTGGCGGTTCTCGAGCAGCGTCGGCGCCTCGTCCATGTTGCTCACCACGAGATCGAGATCGCCATCGTCATCGAGGTCGCCCACGGCGAGACCACGGCCGACCCGTGCCCCCTGCAAGCCGCCGCCGGCCGCCGGCGAGACGTCGCGGAAGCGCGTGCCCTGGTTGAGCAGGAGCTGATTCTTCTGGCGGTAGGTCTCCCCGAGCTGCGGGAAGGTGTCGATGTCGGCAAAGATGTGGCCGTTCGCGAAGAAGAGATCCAGCATGCCGTCGAGGTCGGCGTCGAGGAAGGCCGTGCCCCATCCCATGCGGACGAACGTGCCCGCCGCGATGCCGGCCGCATCGCTCGCATCCTCGAACCGGCTGCCGTCCACGTTGCGATAGAGCGTATTGCGGTCGTGGGCGAACGCGGTGAGGACGATGTCCATGCGACCGTCGCCGTCGTAGTCGCCCGCGTCGACGCCCATCCCCGCCTGGGCGCGCGCCTCGCTGTTCACCGCGACCCCGGCGACGAGTCCCACGCTCTCGAAGCGGCCGTTCCCCAGGTTGCGGTAGAGAAAGTTCGGGATTCGAGTCGTTGGCCACGAAGAGATCGACGAACCCGTCATCGTCATAGTCGGTGGCCACCACCCCGAACCCGTACGCCCGTGCTCGCATCGCCGAGCCCGTGCGCGTCGGCGGCCTCGCTGAAGCGCCCGTTCCCCAGATTCTCGAAGAACAGGTCGGCCTCGCCCGGCAGCCCGGCCGGTCCCACCATGATGCGCGGTCCGTTGCGCCAGACCAGCGTGCGCTGTGCGCGGACGACCTCGTCCCAGGTCGTGGCGACGTATCGCGCAACGTAGAGGTCGAGGTCGCCGTCGGCATCGGCGTCGAAGAACGCGCACCCCGTGCTCCAGCCGCCGGCGGCCACGTCCGAGCTCGCCGCCACTTCCTCGAACGTGCCGGTCCCGCGATTGCGGAACAGGAAGTTCGGGCCCCAGTTCGTGACGTACAGATCGAGCCGCCCGTCGTCGTCGACGTCTCCGGCGCACACGCCGTTGCCCCAGGCGGCGGCGTCGACGCCGGCCTGCTTCGAGACGTCCTCGAACTTCCAGCCGCCGAGGTTGCGATAGAGCGCGTTGCGGTGCGGAATGCGCTCGCGTGCCGGCGTGAGCCGGGCCGCCGTCACCAGGTAGATGTCGAGCCGGCCGTCCCCATCGTAATCGAGCAGCGCCACGCCGTTGCCGCCGGACTCCAGGATGTGGTCCTTCGTCGGCCCGCCTCCATAGGTCACGGTCGGCAGGCGCGGACCTTCCTCGAACGAGACCGGCGAGCTGGTGACGCCCGCTTCGGGCGTCGCGGCCGCTGGCGGCGCCGGTCCCATGCCCGACGCGTGACCACCGTACACGCGTTCGGGCGCTTTCGTCTGACTGTAGCTGCCCTGGAACGTCAACCCGAGCGCGACCTCGCCTTCGAGCTGCGCGCGGGCCCGCTCGAGCAGCGCGAGCACTGGCGCGACATCGACGCGCTGTGTGGCGCCGATCAGCTCGCGACCCGCGCGGCGCAGCTCGGTCCTGAGCGCCGGGGCCATCGCGGGCGGAGCGTTGGCTGCGGAAGCAGCGCTGGCGTCCGGCTCGGCGCCCAGCGCTTCGAGCTTGCGGCCGGCGTCGTGCAGCGCACGTGTCACCTCTTCGCTCGAAAGCTCGGGCTGCGCAGCGCGCTTCAACAGGGCCACAGCCTCGCGCTGGAGCTCGAGCACGCGCGCACGATCTGCCGCGATGGCGCTCGCCGGGGGCTTCTCGCGTCGTGCCGAGGCCGACGGCGCATAGCCAGACCGCCGCGACGAGCGCCCCGGCACGCACACTCGAAGGTCCGAGCCGCCGGGTGGAATGGCCACGCTCGTGGATCACCGGAACCACATTCGTTACATTTTGGACCATAATCCCCAGGCTCAGGATCCGCGAGTGCGCCGAATCAGCCCGACCGCGTTCCGCATCGCCCGGCGCGGAACATCGCGCGAGATCAATCGGCAGATTGCGCTCAATCTGGTCCGCTCGCGTCAGCCCATCTCGCGCGCCGAGCTGGCGCGGCTGATGGGCGTTCGTCGCGGAGCCATCAGCCGGCTGGTTCACGATCTGATCCGGACAAAGCAGGTCTTCGCGGGGCCCAAAGGCGAGAGCAAGCGCGGCCGCAAGCCGCAGCATCTCTACATCGAGACCCGCCGCCGCTGCGCGCTGGCGGTCGACATCAGCGCCAGCCGCACGCTGATGCAGGTGACCGATCCGCTCGGGCATCCGCTGCTCGAGCTCCAGGAGTTTCCGACGCGCCCGCGGCCGCAGGGTCTGGTGCGGGAGCTGGCGCGGAACATCAATCGGATCCTGTCACGGCATCCCGAGGTCGGCGAGTGCCTCGGCGTCGGCGTCGCCGTCGCCGGCCTCGTGGATCTCGAGCGCGGGCGGCTCCGCTACGCGCCCACGCTGGGCTGGCGCGACGTCGACATCCGCGATCCGCTCGCGGCGGCGATCGGCCTGCCGGTCGTCGTGGAGAACTCGGTCAAGGCCTGCGTGCTCGCGCAGGTCTGGGCCGTGCGCGGATACGCGCCGGTCGACGGACCGGTCGCCTTCGTCAATGCGTCGGACGGCGTGGGCGTCGGCCTCGCGATCGACGGGCAGCTGCTGCGCGGCGCACATAACAACGCCGGCGAGTTCGGGCACGTCGCGCTCAGCTTCGACGGTCCGCGCTGCGCGTGCGGACGAAAGGGCTGCTGGGAGGCGTACGTTTCGGTCCGCGCGATCGTGGCGCGATACCTCGGCCGCGATCCGTCCTGGCCCGCCTCGGCGAGGCCGGCCAAAATCGGCGTCGCCCAGATCCTGTCCCGCGCGCTCGGGGGCGAGGGCAAGGCAATCGACACGTTGCGCGAAACCGGCTACTTCCTCGGCCGCGGCCTCGCGACCATCGTCAAAGCGGTCGAGCCGCGGCGCATCTACATGAGCGGCGAGCTCACCGACGCCTGGGAGCTCGTGCTGCCGTCGGTGCAGCGGGCGCTCGCCGAGCAGGCGCTGATCCGGGAAGCCGCCGCGATCGACATCCTGACGGTCCCGCTCGGCGAGCATCCACGGCTGCGCGGTGCGGCGGCGCTCGTCACGAGCCCCGCCTTCGCGGCGCCGGTGGTCGCGTAGGAGCTCGAACACGAGCGACGAGCGACGAGCGACGAGCGACGAACTGGGCGCAGGCAACTCCAACGGAGCCCCCCGATGTCTACACCCTTCGAGACGCACCTTTCGCGGCGCACGTTCCTTGCCTCCACGGGCGCGACGCTCCTGGCATCCTCCACGGTCGACGCGAGCGGCGCTGCCGCACCGGTGCAGGTGCCCGATGTCAAGCTTCCGGAGATTACTGAGAAGAAGGTCGGGTTCGCGCTCGTCGGGCTCGGGAACCTGTCGATCAACCAGCTCATGCCGGCCTTTGCCCGATCGCAGCGGGCCCGGCTGGTCGGCTTCGTGAGCGGACGGCCCGAGAAGGCGCGGCATCTCGCGCAGGTCTACGGTGTCGACGAAAAGAACATCTACACCTACGACAACTACGATGCCATCGCGAACAACCCCGGGATCGAGGTGATCTACGTCGTGCTGCCGAACAGCATGCACGCGGAATACACCATTCGCGCGCTGAAGGCGGGCAAGCACGTCCTGTGCGAAAAGCCGATGGCGAATGCGCCGCCGGAGTGCGAGCAGATGATTGCCGCGGCCAAGGCCGCCAATCGCAAGCTGATGATCGGCTACCGCGTCCGCTACGAGCCCTTCAACCAGACGCTCATCACCATGGCGCGCGATGCGGCGGAGATGGGCCCCACCCGGGTCATCCTGGCCGATGCCGGCTTCAACATCGGCGATCCGAAGCAGTGGCGGCTGCGCCGGCCCATGGCCGGCGGCGGTTCACTGATGGACATCGGGATCTACGCGCTCAACGCGGCGCGCTATCTGTCGGGTGAGGAGCCGGCCGCGATCAACGCGATGATGCATTCGACGCCGGGCGATCCGCGCTTCACCGAGGTCGAGGAGAACATCACGTTTCAGTTGCAGTTTCCGAGCGGCATCCTGGCCAACTGCACGTCCAGCTATGGCGTGAACCTGGGACGCTTCCGCGTCTTCAAGCCGCGCGGCTCGGTGGAGCTCGATCCGGCGTCGAGCTACACGGGTCTGCGGATGCGTGTCTTCCGGCCCGGTGCGATCGAAGAGCGGACGTTGCCTCAGCGCGACCATTTCGCCGCCGAGATGGACCATTTCGCGACGTGCGTCCAGACCGGCAGCGAGCCGTTGACGCCCGGTGAAGAGGGGTTGAAGGACGTCAGGCTCATGATGGCCATCTACGAAGCCGCGAAGAGCGGCCGCACAGTCAAGCTCGGCCCGTCGTAGGCATCCGATCGAGCCGGCCCCTGCCGAGCCTGTTTACCGCGGGCCCTCGATTTCCGCTAAGCTTGGAAGCGCTATGGCCCCGTTCCGCCGCACGCTCAAAGTCTGGGCGGCGGTCTGGCTGCTCTTTCAAGCCGCGTTTCTGGTGGCGGCAATCCCGCGGGATTGCTGTGACGCGCACCGGAAGGCGGTCGCTCGCGGGAAGTCCTGCCATGGCGCCCCGACCGCGACGACGTGCCCCATGCGGGTGGCGAACGGCGCGCCGTGCCCCATGCACGCGGGCGAGCGGCGCACCAGCCACGCGAATCACACACAGGCGGCGCCTCACGCTGAGCAGGCACATCGCACACCGCCGGCACGTCACGCTGGCAGCCGCACCAGCCAGCACGAGACGCCCGCTCCCTGTTCGATGCGGGGGACCTGCGGCGGGCCGATCGCCACGTTGGCGGCGCTGCTCTCGAACCGCGGCGTCCTCCCGGATTCGTTCGTGTTGCTGCCCGATCAGGCCGTGGGCAGCCACGAGCCTCCGTCACCCGACCATCCCATCCAGGCGGTCACGCCTCCGGATCTCCCCCCTCCGCGCGCGTAAGGCCTCTCCGGCTCGTTCGACGGCACGCGTGTGCCTCGATTCGCGATCAGTGGATTCAGGGAGGTGTTCCGTGAGGGGCGTACGGGTCCTGCTCTTTGTCGGCAGCGTGCTGGCGGCGGCCCAGGCCGCGGCCGCGCAGCAATCGATTGACTATGCCAGTCTCCGCGGGCGGGTGACCGATCCGCTGGGCGGGGTCGTCGCCGGCGCGCAAGTGACTGCGCGCCAGAAGGAGACCAACGTCGTCGCGAGGGCGTCGACCGACGAGCAGGGCCGGTTCCGCTTTCCCTACCTGCGGATCGGCCCATACCAAATCGTCGTCATGAAGGACGGGTTCCAGGACGCCGAACGAAGCCTGACGCTGACGGTCGGCGGCGCATTCGAGCTGCTGGTGTCACTCGCGGTGGGTGCTGTCGAGACCAGCGTGACCGTCACCGGCGACGCCACGGTAATCGAGTCGGCCCGCAGTCAGATTGCCAGCACGATCTCCGAAGCCGAGGTGAGGAACGTGCCGCTCAACGGCCGGCAGTTCCTCGAGCTCGGACTCCTGGTGCCGGGTGTCGCGCCGACCAACATTCCCAGCACCCAGTTGTTCCCCGAGACCTCGGCCGTCCCCGGCATCAGCCTCTCGGTCGGCAGTCAGCGCAACCTCTCGAACAACTTCATCGTCGACGGGTTGTCGGCCAACGACGATGCGGCAGGCTTGAGTGGCATCACCTACGGGACCGACGCGGTGGAACAGTTCCAGGTGGTGACTTCGGGCGGCCAGGCGGAGCTGGGCCGCGCGCTCGGCGGCTACGTGAACGTCGTCACGAGAAGCGGCACCAACACCCTCCACGGGACGGTCTACGACTTCGTGCGCGACGATCGGTTCAATGCCGTCAATCCGCTCTCGGGTACCAAGCTGCCCATGGACCAGTCGCAGTACGGAGGCAGTCTCGGCGGCCCCTTGTTCAAGGATCGGACGTTCTATTTCTCGAACGTCGAGCAGCGCCGGCTCGATCAGTCGGGGCTGACGACGATCGCGCCGGCCAGCGCCGCCGTGATCAACGCGCGACTGGGCGCCGTCGGATACCAGGGCCCACCGGTCGTCACGGGCGTCTATCCGAACCCGGTCGATTCGACGAACCTGCTGGCCAAAGTCGATCACCAGGTCAGCGGCCGCGATCAGCTCGGCGTCCGCTACAGCCTTTACGATATCGCGTCAGCGAACTCGCGCGGAGCCGGAGCCTTGAATGCACCGAGCGCTTCGACCGGCCTCGACAACTTCGATCAGACATTTGCGTTCAGCAACACGCTGACGATCTCGGCCCGCACCGTGCTCGAGACACGCGCGCAGTTTGCCTACAGCGACCTGAAGGCGCTGCCCACCGATCCAGTTGGTCCGGCGGTCGGCATCGCCGGTATCGCCACGTTCGGCACGAGCTCGGGCAGCCCGACCGGCCGGCTGACGAAGATGTCCCAAATCGTCAACAACCTCTCGCACCAGGCCGGCGCCCATGCGCTGAGAGGAGGTGTGGACGTCCTCTTCAACGAGGTCCACATCACGTATCCGCGCGCGGTCCGCGGCAGCTATACGTTCTCGTCGCTGACGAACTTCCTCAACGGGACCTACAACAACGCCGGCTTCAGCCAGACGTTCGGCGAACAGGACGTGTCGCTGAGAAACCCGAACGTCGGCTTCTACGTGCAGGACGAATGGAAGCTGACGTCCGACGTGACGGTGAACGCCGGCGTGCGCTACGACCTGCAGTATCTGGAGACCATCCACACGGACACCAGCAACGTGTCGCCGCGGCTCGGTGTCGCCTGGACGCCATTCGCCGCGAAGCGAACGGTGGTGCGCGGGAGCGCCGGCGTCTTCTACGATCGCGTGCCGCTGCGTGCGCTGGCGAACGGGTTGTTGTCGGCCGGCAATACGACCGATCCGGCCAACCTGCGCCAGATTGGCGTCAGCCTCTCGCCGACGCAGGCGGGCGCTCCCGTATTTCCAGCCATATTGCCCGGCGTCGTGCCGGCGGGCACGCTGCCCAATCTCACGACGATGGATCGGGACCTGCAGAATGCCAATTCCCGTCAGGCGAGCCTCGAAGTGGAACAGCAGCTTGGCGATCGCATGACCGTGAGCGCCGGCTACCACTACCTTCGCGGCCGGCAGCTGCTCATGTCGATCAACCAGAACGTGCCGGAATGCGTGGCCAGCGGCACCAACAACGGCTGCCGGCCGAATTCCGCGTACGCCAACAACAGCCAGTACCTCGTCGGCCGGCGACTCGAACTACCACGGCCTGCACGTGTCGCTGCAGCAGCGGCCCTCGCGGTGGGGCAGCTACCGCGTCTGGTACACCTATTCGAAGTCGATGAACAATCTCGGTGAGTTCTTCTTCAGCTCGCCGATCGACCACGACGACCTGTCGAAGGATTGGGGCCGTTCGGACGACGATCAGCGGCATCGGCTCGTCCTCTTCGGCGCCGTCCAGACGCCGCGCACGCCGGCAGCGACGACGTGGGAACACCTGAGGAACGGGTTCCAGGTGAGCGGGATGCTGCAAGCGTATTCGGCGCCGCCGTTCAACATCACCTCCGGAGTCACCACGATCCAGGGCACGGCGGGCCGGCCGATCGTCGACGGCGAGTTCATTCCGCGAAACTCCGGAGTGGGGACCGAATTCTTCTCACTGAGTCTCCGGGTGAGCCGAGCGTTCCGGGTGACGGGCCGACTCGAGATCGAGGCGCTCGCCGAGGCGTTCAACCTCACCAACCACCAAAACGTCGTCACGCGGAACACGAACTTCGGTCCGGGGGCGTACCCGACCAATCCGTCGCCCACGTTCGGACAGGTGACGGCGGTCGGCGAGCCCAGGTCGCTGCAATTCGGCTTGCGCGCGCGATTCTGATCGGGCTGCTGCAGGCTGCGAGAGCAGCTCCGCAGGATGGTGGTCGAACCCGATGAGGGGCATGAGCACACCTTGCTGCTTTCGCACGCCGGGGACGGTCGTGGCCCTCGTCGTCGCGACCCTCGTGCCGTTGTCGCCGGCCGCGGCTCTGGCCGGCGACGCGGGGTCTGGCTACTCCCAGGGGCAGCTGGACTCGGTCCGCAACGCAGCCGTCGCTGTCGGCGTGTCGCTCTGCATCGACGGGGCCGCCGTCTCGGGGAGCTACTTCTATCTGCGCGTCGGTAAGGAGATCGCGCTCGGTGGCATGCGTTCGCCCGATGGAACGCTCCGGCTCGAGGAGTCACTGCCAAACGGGAAGATCACCGGCACCTGGTCTGGCCGCGTGGACGGCGCCTTCAAGGGCACCTGGACGTCTCCCAATGGTGAGACCCGCACCTTCGATCTGCCACGGTTCGGCGCGATCCCGGCGGACTCGAGCATTCCTCCGCGGAAGGGGCCTGCCACGAAACCCTGCGGAGAAATCGGCTATCGCCTGAGCCGCGCACCCAAGAGACGGACGGATTATTTCCCTCGGCTCGTCCGGTTCCGCGAGCGCGCGGTCATCTCCGCCGTCAACACGCAGATCGACGAGTTCGTCCGCGGCTGGTACGTGGACCTCGAGACCGATGGGCGCACGTGGTGCGACGAGCCCGCCGAGCCGTTCTACGACATCCGCGTGGGCGTCGAGTACGCGAGTCACGATGTGTTCAGCGTTCGCGTCACCGGCGAGCACGGCTGCGGTGGTCCGTATCCGCCTCACGTCCGCGACGACTCCTTCACCTTCGACCTCGGTCGCGGCGGGACGGCCATCACGATCGACGAGCTGTTCAAGCCCGGCGTGCCCTGGGCGGACGTTTTTCCCGTCGTCTTCGCCTACCAGCTGGCCGAGGCGGCGAAGCCAGGCGCCGAGGAATGCCTGCGCCAGTACAACGCCAAGGATCTTGACGCGACCGAGGTCGCGTTCCATTTTTCGCAGGATGGACTCGTCGTCGGCCCGTCGCGGTACGGACTCCAGTCGGCGGTCCACGGGTGCGAACAACGAACGACCGTCCCGTACCGCGCACTCCGCAGGCTGGTCGACCCGGCCTCGGCCATCGGCCGCGCGACGGCCGCGGAGCGCGCTGATACGCCCGTCCGCTACAGAATCTGGGATTTCAGCTCCGAGAAGGAAACGGTCTTCGAACCGGCAAGAGGCCGGTGAAGGAGTCGTGAGCGACGAATACGGGCTACAGACTCCGGGCTGCCGGCCCGTGAGCGGCCGGCCCGTAGCCTGCAGCCCGTAGCCCATAGCCTCGTCAAGTCCGTGCCGTGAGCGTGTCCTTGCAGTACTGCAAGCACTTCCCGATCTCGGCGACGCGCGTCGAGCCTTCAGGTACGGGGTACTCGAGCTCGATCGTGGCGGGCCAGGTGTACTTCTCCTGCTTCATCAGCTGCAGGACTTCCTTGATCGGCGTGTCGCCCTGCCCCCAGGGCACGTTGGGGCCCTTCCCCTTCTTCCGGTCCTTCAGATGGATGCTGGCGAAGCGTGAGTGGTGCTTCGCGATCAGCGGAATGGGGCTCTCGCTGGTGCCCGCGACGTAGTGGCCGATGTCGACGTTGATGGCGTTGTACTTCGACTGGGCCAGCGCCTCGTCGAACGCCGTCAGCGAACCCTGCTCGTGCGTGTGATAGGCGACGAGCATCTTGCGCTTCGCCGCGAACTCGCCGATCCGTTTGGTCAACGCGTTGTCCGACGGCAGCTCCATGGTCAGGTGATTCGCGCCGAGCGCCTCGCCCACGTTGAACGTGTAGTCGTACTCCTCGTCGGACATGTTCGGCGTGAGCGCGAGCTTGAATGCGTAGATCGAGACGCCGGCGTCGTTGTACTTCTTGCGCAGCTCCTTGAACTTGTCCATCGACTGCGACAGGCGCCACTTCTTCAACGCCTCCTGCGCGTCGAGCATGGCCGCGCGCTCCTCCGGCGTCGGATCGGGGCGGCTCTGCCCGCCAGGGCCGCCGCCCGGCGCTCCGACTCCGCGTCCGCCGGGCCGGGCGGGAGCGGCTGGCGCGCCGGCGTATGCCTCCGCGGGCCCGTTCTGCAGCTCCACGGCGCTTATCCCGATGCCGGTGACGTGCTTCAGGATGGTCTCGGCGTCATTGTCCTCTCGCCCGAAGCTGTAGGGCACGATGAGGCCGATCTGCACGCCTTCGATTTTGGAGTTCGGCCGCGCACCTTGTGCGAAGAGCGGCGCGGCCTCGCCCAGGATCTTCGCCGCAGGCACCGCCAGCGCCAGCTTGCCAAGCTCTCGTCTCGTCAACATCGTCGCACCCTCCGTAAGGGGCATCGCCGCCGCGCAGGAACACTCATCGTCGAGCTCGGATGAGTTCGGAACGCGAGACGAAGGATACAGCGGTTCTTCTCGGCAATTGGACATTCGACGCCGGCTACGTCCGCGGTGATCCGTGATAGGGTGTCGGCCTCACCAGACTGGGCGCGCGGCACACCGGCGCCGCGATCGGATCCAGGCGCCGGAAGGGCCACTACGGGAACCCCCAGGGATCGGCAAGGAGGTCCGTCATGGCGCACCGCTATACCTACGAAGACCTGCGGCGTCACACCATCGATCAGCTGCGAGACATCGCGCACTCACTCGGGCCCGACGCGCTGCCCGGCCACACCCAGATGAACAAGGAACGGCTTCTCCCGGCGCTCTGCAGCGCGCTGGGCATCGAGGCTCACGTTCATCACGAAGTGGTCGGTCTCGACAAACTGCCGGTCAAGGCCGAGCTTCGAAAGCTGAAGAGCGAGCGGAATGCGGCGCTCGCGGCTCACGATCACGCGAAGCTCCACGAGATTCGCCGCCAGATGCACCATCTCAGGCACCGGCTCCACGCCGCCACCCACTAGCGGCGGGCGGTCGGCCTCACCCAATCGGCGCTCCGATACGGGTTCGGCGCCGGGATGAAGTCGGCGGGTGATCGCTGACGATCGGCCGCAGCCAGTCGGCGCGGTATTTCATCCCGGCCGCTCGGATACACGTGGTCAAGCAGCACCAGCGCCTTCGCCGAGGCTGAAACCCCGCCGACACGATCCGGGTGATCTTCAGAAGACTCTCGTCCCCGTTTTGCAATCCCCGTGTATCCTGCCAGATGTCACCACATCGAGTGGCCGGAGGTTCTCCCATGATCATCCGTCTATTCGGGCTCACGGCATTGGCGTGGCTCTCAGTGGTCCTGGCGGCCTCGGCGCAGGGGAACCCGACTGGCGGCCTGTCGGGACAGGTCACCGACGCACAGGGACTCCCCCTGCCCGGCGTGACGGTCACCGTGGAGTCGGCCGTCCTGCAAGGCACGCGCAGCGCCGTCACATCGCAGAACGGCGATTACATCCTGCCGTTCCTGCCGCCCGGCGACTACACCGCATCTTTCGAGATTCCGGGATTCCAGAGCCAGAAACAGACCGGTACGCATCGAGATCGCCGAGACCCTGCCGCTCAACGTCAGGATGGTGGTGGCGGCGGTCAGCGAGACCGTCGAGGTGCGGGCGCAGGCCGTCAACGAGATCGGGCAGACGGCAACGGTCTCGACGACATTACAGATCCGACTTCATCGAGCGGCTACCGGCGGGGCGGACGATTGCCGCGGCGACGCTGCTCGCGCCCGGCGTCACCAACAACGGCCCCGGCGGCAACATCATGATCTCGGGGCGCGCTTTCGTACAAAACCTGTTTCTCGTCAACGGCGTCGTCGTCAACGAGAACCTGCGGGGGCAGCCGCGCAACGTCTACATCGAGGACGCGGTCCAGGAGCACAAGATCTCGACGGGCAGTATCTCCGCCGAGTACGGCCGGTTCCAGGGCGGCGTCGTCAATACGATCACCAAGTCCGGCGGCAACCAGTTCGGGGGTTCGCTCCGCCTGACGTTCAACAACGACAGCTGGGGTGCGCTCACGCCGTTTCCGGGCGACGAGAACATCGACAAGATCGTGCCGACCTACGAGCTGACCGGCGGCGGACCCATCCTTCGCGACCGGCTGTGGTTCTTCGGTGCCGGGCGCTTCGAGAAGCAGGAGGAGAACCGCACGCTGGACTACACGCAGGTCAACTACGTTCGCACCGACGACGAGAAGCGCTACGAGGGCAAACTCACTTACGGGCTGTCGAAGGGGCACACCTTCCGCGCGGCCTACACCAAGCGAAAGCTCGACACGACCAACAACAGCTTCGGCGAGATCATGGACGTGGCCAGTCTGTACAACAACGCGAACGACGAAGACCTGACGTCGCTGAACTACACCGGCGTCGTCACCGGAACGCTGTTCGTGGAGGGCCAGTACTCGCGCCGCGACTACGCCATCATCGGGTCAGGGTCGCAGTTCACGGACATCGTCATGGGCACGCCGATCTGGGATCGGCAGCGCGGGCAGGCGCGATTCAACTCACCGACCTTCTGCGCGGTCTGCGGCAGCGGCATCGAGGATCGCAACAACTGGAACTATTTCGGCAAGGTGAACTACTTCCTGTCCACGCCGCGCGCCGGGTCGCACAGCCTTGTCGCCGGCTTCGACACGTTTCGGGAGACGCGCCAGAACGACAACTACCAGTCCGGGACCAGCTTCCGCGTCCAGGCGACGACCACCATTCTCCAGGCCGATCGCATCTACCCCGTGCTTCGCAACGATCACACGACCTTCGTCGAATGGCTGCCACT
Source organism: Vicinamibacterales bacterium (assembly GCA_963840865.1). Lineage (GTDB taxonomy): Bacteria > Acidobacteriota > Vicinamibacteria > Vicinamibacterales > Vicinamibacteraceae > CAWJAP01. The sequence goes on along the minus strand of CAWJAP010000028.1, from coordinate 346,503 downwards.
CGTGGGCGAGAGCGTGGGCAACGATCTGCGGACCTACTCGTTCTTCCTGAACGACACGTGGCGGCTCAACAGCCGCGCGACCTTCAACATCGGCGTGCGCTACGATCGCAACAAGTCCGCCGATCAGTCGGGCCTGGACGTGGTCGACGATGCGGCCTTCAGCCCGCGGCTGGGCGCGACGTGGGACCTCAAGGGCAACGGGTCGTGGCTCGTCAACGCGGGCTTCGCGCGCTACGTGACGGCGATCAACACCGCGCTGGTGGACGCCGGATCGGCGGGCGGTCGGACCGCCACTTTCAGCTACTTCTATCTCGGCCCGAACATCAACACCGACCCGAGTCAGCCGCTGCTCACAGCGGAGCAGGCGCTGCCAATCCTCTTCGACTGGTTCAACGCCAACGGCGGCACCAGCCGATCGACCCGGACAGCACCGAACGTGCCTGGTGTGACGACGCAAGTGGGGGGCACGCTGAATCGCCCAACGCCGACGAGATCACGATCGGGATCATGCGGACGCTGGGGCAACCGCGCCACCGCGCGTCTCGACTGGATCTACCGCGAGTACGACGATTTCTACGGCGACTTCCGGGACACGACCACTGGTCGCGTCACCGATCCCACGGGTCGCGAGTTCGACCTCGTGATCGTGCGCAATAGCAACGACGTCGATCGCACCTACAAAGGCCTGAACGCCCAGGTGAGCTACCGGTTCGGCACCGATCTGCTCGTGGGCGGGAACTACACGCTCTCGTGGGCGCGCGGCAACTTCACCGGAGAGGACACGGGCAGCGGACCGGTGCGCGCCAGCGTGGACGACTTCCCCGATACCGCGAGGCGCGCTGGAACTCGCCGATTGGCTACACCCCGAACGATCAGCGGCACAAGCTGCGCACGTGGGTGCAGTACCGGCTGCCGGCGCCCGAGAGGCTCGGCCGTTTGGACGTCAGCGTGCTGCAGATGTTCGATTCAGGCGAGGCCTACAGCGCGGACGGCGCGATCGATCCGCGGCCGTACGTGACCAATCCCGGCTACCTGACGCCGCCGTCCAGTGTGACGTACTACTTCGGCGAGCGCGGAGGTCAGCGTTGGGACGACGTCTGGCGGACGGACCTGTCGCTGCTGTGGGAGCTGCCGCTGGCCGGGCTGGCGCGCGGACGCGTGTTCTTCCGCGGCGTGGTCACGAACCTGTTCAACAACGCCGCGGCGATCGGCGGCGAAGACACGATTCTGACGAGAAACAACGACCCGTCGTTCGCGACCTTTAATCCGTTCACGACGATGCCGGTCCACGGCGTGCACTGGGACTACGGGGCCGACTACGGCAAGCCGACCGGCGTGGGCGACTACCAGAACCCCGCGAGTTCAGCTTCTCCGTCGGCGTCCGCTTCTGACGATGCAGATCGCGAAAAGGGACAGCGGTCGCGCCGAGAGGGAGGGGCAAGTCGATCCTCGGTTGGAACCGCCATGCCAAGTCGGACGATCGATGCTCGTGAGGTGCGGCAGCAACTGCTCTCGCTGGGCGTGCAGCCGGGAGGCGTCCTGGTCGTTCACACGTCGTTCTCGAAAGTGGGACCCGTCGAAGGCGGCCCGCGCGGATTGATTGACGCGCTCCAGGCCGTTCTCGGACGTGCGGGAACGCTGGTCATGCCGAGCATGACCGACGATGACGAGCGGCCGTTTCGGGTGGACGAGACGCCGTGCCACGGCATGGGCGTGGTGGCCGACACCTTCTGGCGGCTGCCGGGTGTGTCCCGCACCGACAGCCCGCATGCGTTCGCCGCGCGCGGTCCGGACGCGGTGGCGATCACCTCGCCGCAACCCGTCGAGATCCCGCACGGCGTAGACAGCCCGGTCGGCCGCGTCCATGCGCTCGACGGGCGCGTTCTCCTGCTCGGCGTCGGGCACGACGCGGATACGACCATTCACCTCGCCGAGAACATCGCGGGCGTCCGTTACCGACGGTCCGCACATGCCACGATTCTCGTGGCGGGCCGGCCCACGCGCGTCGACTACGGCGAGGTCGATCATTGCTGCGAGCGGTTCAACCTCATGGACGACTGGCTCGACGAGCGCGGGGTTCAGCGCCGTGGCCCGGTCGGGCATGCGGACGCGCGTCTCGCGCGTTCGCGCGACATCGTCGACGCGGCACTGGCGCATCTTCGCCAGGACGAAACGGTGTTCCTGCACTCAGCGGGAACGTGCGACCAGTGCGACGAAGCACGCGCGAGTCTGCCAACGGGCTGACAGCCGACCATGGCCGACGGCTAACGACTGATAACCTGATGGCCGGATCGCTGAACGGCTTCCTGTGATGAAGCCTCGGATGAGAACGGCCGGCCTGTGGCTCCTGCTCGCGGCGTCAGCCGGCGTGGTCTTGGGTGTGGCCGCGCGGATCGCGATGCGTCTCATCGCGCTGCAGGCGGGCGTCTCTTCGGGCTTCTCCCTCGGCGGTAGCGTTGAAGTCGTGCTCCTCGGCGCCGTCCTCGGCACTCCCGTCGCGCTCGCGTTCTGGGCGTGCCGGCTCTACTGGCGTCTCCCCGCGTGGAGCGGCGTCCTCCTAGCGCTGGGACTGTTTGCGATCCTGGCACTGTGGCCGACACCGGCCGCACGGGGCGCGCTCGCTGCGACCACCGATGCTCCGGTCGTGACCGCCGTGATATTCGCCGCGGCGTTCCTCGCCTACGGCGTCGTGCTGGAGCTGCTGTGGCGCCTCCTGCCGAGTCGCGTGTCGTCCTGAGTGTCGCATTGACCCGTGGCAGCTCGCTGGCTGGCCAGGACCGACGACCGACGACCGACGACGGAAGACCGAAGACAGGCTACTGTCTAGGGGCTGCAGGCTACGGGCCAGCGGGAAGATCTTGCCAGGCCTGCAGCCTGTAGCCCAACGGAGACTCACGCCTGAGACCGAAGACCGTCGCTCACTCCTGCCGCAGCGCTTCCATCAAGTCGACGCGTGCCGCGCGAATCGCCGGAACCGCGCAGGCGACGAGCGCGACGACGCCGAAGGCCAGCGCCGCTCCCGCGAGCGCAACGGGGTCGGCAGGCTTCACCTCGAAGAGCAGCGCCTCGAGCAGGCCTCCGAGCAGGACCGCGGCCACCGCGCCAGGCACCAGACCGACGGCAATCAGGCGCGAGCCCTCGGCGAGCACCATGCGAACGACCTGGTGCCGTTGAGCGCCGATGGCCTTGCGCACGGCGATTTCCTTCGTCCGCGCCCCGACCGAGAGCGAGAGCACACCGTAGAGGCCGACCAAGGCCAGCAGCGTCGCCGCGACGGCAAAGCCGATCAGCAGACGCATCGCGAACGTGCGCGGCGCGAGCGACTCGCGCCGGATCTCGGCCATCGTCGTGATGTGCTCGACCGCGCACGTCGGATCGACCGCGCGCAGCTCTTTTCTGACGAGCGATGCCAGAGTGCGCGGGTCGGCAGCCGCGCGGACGACGAGGTGCTTGGAGAATGCACCGTTCTGCCAGAACGGAAAGTACATCTCGGGCTCGGCCGCGGCGCTCAACGCTTCGGTCCTGGTGTCGTTGACCACGCCGACGATCTCGATCGTGCGTTTCGCGTCCCCCGCGAAGCGCAGCTGCTGCCCGATGGGATTCCTCTGGTCGAAATAGCGCCGCGCCAGCGTGGCATTGACGACCGCCACCCTTGGCGCCTTGTCATCGTCGGTCGCGCGGAAGCCGCGGCCATCGGCGAACCTGATGCCCATCAGGTCGAAGTAGTCCGGCGTCACCGCACGCAGCGGCAGATTGACGCGATCGGCCAGCCTCGTCGAGCCGGGCTGGGAGGGAATCTCCATATCGCCGCCCCACTTGTTGCCGGTGAGCGGCAGCCCCCACACGAAGGCCGCGCGGGCGACGCCGGGCAGCGCCGCGACGCGCTCGAGCGCTCGCGTGTGAAACTCCTTCCACTTGTCCCGCTGGACCGTCGTCACCGTCATCGCCAGGATGTTCTCGGTGTCGAAGCCGGGACGTACGCTCGCCAGGTTGCGAGCCGTCCGCACCAGCAACGCCGCTCCCGAGAGCAGCGCCACGGTCAGGACGATTTGCAGTGCGGCCACCGCGCCGAGCAGACGACGCTCGGCGAGGCTCGCGCTGCTGCGCGAGCCCTTGAGGGACTGTGCCCGGTCGCCGATCGACGCGCGGACCGCCGGCAGCACGCCCGCCAGCGCCGTCCCGACCGATGCCGTCACGAGCCCGAACGCGAACACCGGCCATCCGACCGTGACGGCGTCGGCCCGTGGCACGGCATGGCCGCCGATCGCCTTCAACACGAAGATGATTCCCGCGGCAAGGCCTGCGCCCAGCACGGCGCCGGCGAGCGCGACGACCGCGCTCTCGGTCAGCACCTGGCGGAACAGCCGCCACGCACCCGCGCCGAGCGCGGCCCGCATCGCGTATTCGGGCTGGCGCTGAAGGCCGCGCGCGAGCAGCAGGCCGGCCACGTTGGCGCACGCGATGACGAACAGCAGCAAGACCGATCCGAACAGCGGCACGAGCAGCCGGCGCCCTTCTCCGTTCAACACCTCCTGCACGGGCCGGACTCTCGCGGTCAGACGTTCCAAATCGGGATCCGCTTTCGCGAGCGCCGCCGACATCCCCGCGATGTCGGCATCGGCCGCCGCCGCCGTCGTGCCGCGGCGCAGGCGGCCCACGACGTTCCAGCCGCGCCCTTTGAGGTTCGATTCGTCCGGAACTCCCGCCAGCCAGAAGTCCACGTGCGCGTCCACGTCGTAGTTCGGCTCGCTCGCATTCGCGGGATCCGGGAGGAAGCGGATGCCGCGCGGCATCACCCCGACGACTGGCAGCGGTGCCTGCATGCGGCTGATACGGATCGGCCTTCCGATGATGTTCGGATCGCCGCCGTACTTTCGCTGCCACAGCTCGTAGCCGATGATGACGGCGGTCGGCGGGACTTTCGGACGTGCTGCTTCCGCGTCGGTGAACTCGCGGCCGACGACGGGCTTCAAGCCGAGGACCTGGAAGTAGTTCCTCGTCACCCACATGCCGGCGAGCGACTCGCTCCCATCGTCCTGGACGAGGAAGTTGAAGGTCCACCGCGTAGAGCCCCGACGCCGTCGAGCGCGCGGCTGTTCCGCCACGCGAGCCACTGGGCGGTGGTGGGCCGCTGATTGTACGGCGTGCCGTCACGTCTGGCGGGAGTGACGAGCACGATCGATCCGGATCCGCAAACGGCGGCGGCGACAGGAGCACGCCCTGGACGAGGCCGAACATGGCCGCGGCCGCGCCGATGCCGAGCGCGAGCGTCGTGACCGCCACGACGGCGAAGCCGGGGTTCTTGCGCAGCTGGCGGAGCGCGTAGCGGACGTCTTCGAGCATCGAGGGCCCTCCCGATGGTCCTGGGACGAGACGCGTTGTCGACTACAACCTGCCGTTTGACGTCCGCCGGAGGCCATCGGTTCGCAGATTTCCTCCTTCCCGTTCCCTGTTAACCTCTAACAACATCCCGTCGTTGATCGGGCACGTCGGCCGCGGAGTGTTTCGGGATCCAACGTGACTTCTGGGTGGGCTACAGGCTGCAGGCGACAGGGCCTGCAGGAGCGCTTGACTGGCCCGTCGCCTGTAGTCCGTAGCCCGTAGCCAAGAATTCACAAGCCCCAGAGTTTCGTCATGGACACGCTGCGCCAGGATCTCCGCTTCGCGCTACGACTGCTCTGGAAGGATCGGGCGTTCGCGCTCACCGCCATCCTGACTCTGGCGCTGTGCATTGGCGCCAACACCGCCATCTTCACGGTCGTCCGCTCGGTGCTGATGCGCCCGCTGCCGTATCCCGAGTCCGATCGCCTGGTCTTCGCTCTACGACTCGTTTCCCGGGCGCAGGTGTCGATCGCGCCGGCACGTCGGTGCCCAACTACCTCGACCGGCTGACGCTGGCCGAGCGTTCGACTCGCAGGCGCTCTATCAGTTCGGCGGGTTCTCGCGTCGGCGACAGGGCACCGGCGCCGAAGGCGTGCAGCCGGATGGCGTCACGCCGTCGTTCTTCCGCGTGCTCGCGGATCGCCGTCCGCGGCCGGGTGTTCACCGAGGAGGAAGCGGGCGCGGGCCGCGCGCGCGTCGCCATCCTCAGCCACGCCTTCTGGCAGCGCGCGTTCGCGACGCGCCGACGCGGCGATCGGCGCGACATCCGCCTGAACGGCGATCGCTACACGATCGTCGGCGTCATGCCGGAAGGATTCGCCTTCCTCGATCCCGACAGTCGCAGCATCTGGGTCGCCGCCGGCGTTCAGCGACGGGAGCGGAGCGAAGACGCACGCTACAGCCAGAATCACGACGCAGATCGGCCGGCTGCCTCCCGGCGCCACGCTGGCGCAGGCACAGCAGCAGATCGATGCGCTGAACGCCGCGCAACGTCGAGCGCGCCGGCCCGCTGAAGCCGCTGCTCGTCAACGCGGGCTACCACACGAGGCTCGTCCGCTCGAGGCCGACATCGGTCCGCAACGTGCGCGCCGACGCTGCAGTTGCTCTGGGGCGGCGTGCTGTTCGTGCTGCTGATCGCCGCCGCGAACATCACGAACCTCGTCGCTGGTGCGCGCGAGCCGGACGGATGAAGGAGCTGGCGACGCGGCACGCGCTCGGCGCCGCGTCGTCGCGCATCGCGCGCCAGCTGCTCACCGAGACGCCGCTGCTGACGATCACCGGCGGGGTGCTCGGGCTGGCGCTGGGCTGCGTGGAGCCTGCGGCGCGCTCACGACACTCGGGCTCGGCGGACTGCCGCGCGGCGCACGAGATCCGGCATGGACTGGGTCGTCGTCGCGTTCACGCTCGGCCTGGCCCTCGCTGCGCGGCTTCGTCGTCGGCGCCGTGCCGCTATGCAAGTCGCCGGGTCGAACCTGAACGTCGTCCTGCGCGACGACAGCCGCGACGCGGCACGGCGGGCGCGGCGCCGGGCTGTCCGCCGCGGCGCTCGTCGTGGCGCAAGTGGCGCTGGCCTTCGTCCTGCTCATCGGCGCGGGGCTGCTCTTCGCGAGCTTCCGGAAGTTGCTCGCCGTCGATCCGGGCTTCAGGGCCGAGCACGTGCTGACCGGTCGACGTCGGTCTGCCGGTCGTGCGAGTATCCCGACGATGGAGCGCGAACGACGTTCGCGAATCGAGCGCTGGCGCGCATTCGGCGCCTGCCCGGCGTCGAGGCCGCGGGCGTCACGAGCGACCTGCCGTTCGGCGGCGACGGCAGCAGCAGCGTCATCTTCGCCGAGGGCTACGTGATGGCGCCGGGCGAATCCGTCGTCTCGCCCAACCAGCCTGAACGTGACCCCCGGATACTTCGAAGCGCTCGGCGTTCCGCTGAAACGCGGACGGCTCTTCACCGACGGCGACATCCGGACGCGCCGCGCGTCGTCATCGTCGACGAGCGGCTGGCGAAGAAGTTCTGGCCGAACCTCGATCCGATCGGCCGCCGGATGTTCCTGCCCGCGACGCCCGGAGGATCTCGTCAAGCCCGGCTCCGGACACGAACTGGCTACAGGTCGTCGGCGTCGTCGGCGAACGTGAAGCTGCAAGGGCCTGATCGAAGGCGAGGACGCGCGCGTCGGCGCCTACTATGTCCCGTACGCGCAGGCCCCGACGCGCAGCATCGGGTTTCGCGATCAGGACGAGCGGGACGGCGATCCGGCGCAGCGTCACGGCCGCCGTCCAGCGGGCGCTGGCCGAGCTCGATCCGGAACTGCTGCTCGACGACGTCGTCGCCATGCCGCACGCGTCGAGCGATCGCTCCAGCCGCGTCGCAGCGCCGATGCTGCTGTCGCTGGCGTTCGGCGCGCGTGGCGCTGCTGCTCGCGTCGATCGGGATCTACGGCGTGCTCGCGCTATCAGGTCGCGCAGCGCACGCGCGAAATCGGCATCCGGATGACGCTCGGCAGCGATCCCGCGCGGCATCCTGCGCCTGATCCTCCGCGAAGGCGCGTGCTGGTGCTCATCGGCCTCGGAGCCGGCATGGCGGGCGTCGTGGCGCTGCGCGGGTTCATCGCCTCGCAGCTCTACGGCGTCGGCGCGCTCGATCCGCTCGTCATCTTCGTCGTCACCAGCGCCCTGGCGATCGCCCAGCGCTTGCCTGCCTCGGCCCGGCCCGCCGCGCCGCCCGCGTCGATCCGGTCGTCGCGCTGGCGCAGCGATAACCAAGGCCGCGGCTCCGGGACCCATCCGCAGGAGGGCGGGCTGTGGCCTTGGTGCGAAGCGCTTTGGCGGACTCGCCGTAGCCTTGGCGGAGGCGGTCAGCCCCGCCGTCGGATCACTCCCGCGACCGTGCTGTGAACGTCTCGACGATGTCCGCGAGTCGAACCGAGTTCAGCGAATCGACCACGAGGTCCGGTTCAGGGAGCGACAGCGGGCGGGTCAGCGCATTCGGCACGGCGACGGTCCACATGCCCGCGGCAGTGCGGCGCCTGATCCGTTCGGCGAATCTTCGAACACGATGCAATGGGCCGGCGTGACGCCCATGCGCTCGGCCGCGAGCAGGAAGAGATCGGGCGCCGGCTTCACCTGCTTCACATCGTCGCGCGTGCAGATCGCATCGAGCCGCGCGCGCCATCCATGTTGATCGAGGAACGCCCCGACCCACTCGATCGTGCTGCTCGACGCGACGGCCGCCTTGAGGCCGGCTGCCTTGGCCTCCGTCAGTCGTTCCTCGACGCCGGGGAGCAATGGCAGCATCGCGCAGTGTTCGAGATGCTGCGCACGAATGACCGGCGCGAGCGACGCGCGGTCGAGGCCGATCCCGTCCGTGCCCGCAGCCGATCATAGGGATCGAAGCCGCCGTGCGTTCCGAGCGCATGCTGCCAGTCCCCGAGCTCGAGCTCGCATCCGTGCGTCCGGTAGATGGCCTGCCAGATTTCGAACAGCGGCGTTTCGCTGTCGATGAGCAGGCCGTCGAAGTCGAAGATGCACGGCTTCGCAGTGCATCGCGATCATTATCGGGCTACGGGCTACGGATGCGGGCCGCGGACCGGGTTACGGTGGTGCCGCGACACCGCCTGTCGCCCATGGGGCCCGTAGCCTGTAGCCTGTAGCGGGTAGCCCCTTTCGATGGAGGAACCTCATGAGCCGTCCCGTGCGAACGGGCTGGACGTTTCTCGCGGCCGTCTGGCTCTCGTCGCCGCGCTGCGATGCCGCCCACGACTCGATCGAGGCGCAGGGGAAATGGTGGCTGGACGAGCCGATCCGGTTCCTCCAGACCAACCTGAGCGAGACCGACTCGACGCTCGATCCGAAGGCGCTCGTCGCGGCGGTCGCCGAGTTTCCCGGCCAACACCCTCCTCTTCAACATGGGCGGCATCGTGGCGCAGTACCCGACGCGCGTGCGCGTTCCACTACGCGAGCGCGTTCCTGCCGCCGGGGCGCGATCTGTTCGGCGAGGTGCTTACGGCGCGCGCACGCGCGCGGCATTCGCGTGGTCGGCCGGTTCGATCTGAGCAAGACGCAGAAGCCGGTCTTCGACGCGCACCCCGAGTGGTTCTTCAAACGCGCCAACGGCGAGCCCGCCATCTACAACGGGCTGTACTCGGCGTGCATCAACGGCGGCTATTACCGCGAGCACGCGATGAAGATCCTCGACCGAAGCGCTCGAGCGCTACGAGGTCGACGGGCTGTTCTTCAACATGTTCGGGAACCCGTCGGCCGACTACAGCGGCAATGCCGATGGGACCGTGCCAGTGCGACGCCTGCCAGGCGCGGTTTCAGGCCCGCTACGGCCGCGCGCTGCCGACCGACGCGCGACGCCGACTACCGCGCGTTCATGGCCGAATCCGTCGCGCGAAGTCGCGGCCGCGATCGCCGAGCTTGATTCACCGCAAGCGGCCGCAGGCCGCGTTCCTCACCTACATCAAGGACCACACCGACGGCATCATGTCCGAGTCGAACACGGCGGTCGGGCGGGCGCTGCCGCTCTGGCCGTACTCGGCGAGCGACAACGTCAACCGCGCGCGCTGAACTCGCGAGCCGGACAAGATGGCGTTCAACCTCTCGCATGAGCTTCGTGGACTACCCCTGGCGCTTCGCGCACGTGCCGCAGGCGGAGATCCGAGTTGCGGCTGTATCAGAACATGGCGCACGGCGGCCCGCCGGCGTTCGCCATGCGTCGGCACGATGGATCAGGAGGACCGGCACGCGCTGCTCGCGGCCAGACCGGTTTTCCAATGGCACGCGGAGCACGAGGATCTCTACGTCGGCCAGCAGAGTGCGGCGCGGGTTCTGCTGCTGCCGGCGGGACACGGCGTCGTATCGCGGCTTCTTCCGCCTGCTGAGCGAGCAGCACATCCCGTTCGCCGTGTCCGAGAACCTGAGCTGGATCGACGATCCGTCGCGAGCGTTCGATCTGGTCATTGCGCCCGGCGGCGCGCCCGCAGGAGCTCGATCGCTACGTGCGCGCGGCGGCCGTCTGCTGCTCGCCGGGCGTCGGCGCCACCAGCGTGCCAGTCGGACGCGTCGTCGGCGGCCGACCGCGACGCAGGGCTACTGGCGCGTTCACGACCACGCGACTGCTGCCCTCGCTGAAGGACACGCAACCTCCTGTTCCTCGACGGCGAGTACGTGGAGCTGGCGCCGCTCGACAGCCCGCTGCTGACGCTGATTCCGACGGCGATGTTCGGCCCGCCGGAGAAGGTCTGGGTCGACAAAGTCGAGACGACCGATTCCGGGCTCGTCTTCGCGACGCACGGCAAGGGACGGGTCGCGTACATCCCGTGGGACGTCGGCGGCCTCTACTACCGCCACAGCTCGCAAGGCCACGCGGGACTGATGACCGACGTCATCGATCACCTGCTTGCCGCACGGCCGGCAGCTGAAGACCGACGCGCATCCGCTGGTCGAGATCACCGTGATGGACCAGCCCCGCCGCAAGCGCACGCTGGTCCATCTGCGTGAACGGCGCGGGTCATTCGGATACCGCGTACTTCGCGCCCGTCGAGATGCAGAAACGTACGCATCCGGCTGGCGCACGGCTTCGATCGCGCGACCGCGGTGACGCTGAAGCAAGACCTGCCCGTGGCCACCGACGGTGCCTACAGAACGTTCGTGCTCCCGCGTCTGAAGGCGTACCAGGTCGTGGTGTTGGAGTGACTGATCGGGCTACACGCTGCAGGCTACAGGCCCGCGGAACGACAGGCATCCGATCTTTCAGATCTTTCCTGGCTGTTCCTTCCCATCCGATCTGTCGGATCTGTGCTGGCTCGGATTCATCCCAGTTTCCAGCCGTTCTGATACCGGCGCGAGAGATAGCGGCTCGCGTCCTTGTCGTCCGCGAACCGCTCGTTCGCCGCGTCCCAGTGAAGCGCGTCGCCCGGTGCGGAAGGCGATGTTGGCCAGCAGTCCGGGCATCGTCACGCTGATGCCCGTAGCGGACGTTGCACGTCGTCTCGAGATTGCGCGCCTTGATGGCGTCGATGAACTCGCGCAGGTGGCCCGGTGAATCGGGAATCGTCGGATCGGGACGTGGAAAGTCCTCGACCTTCTTGCCGCTGCGCCCACACCTCGTGCTTGTCGTAGTTGACGACGAGCGACGCCTCGGTTCCCTCGAAGAGGCAGCCGATGTGGCCCCATGTGCTCGAAGCCCGGGAGCGGCGTCGGCCGGAAGCTGAAGAGAAACAGCAGCTCGGGTAGTCGAGCACCGCCTCGAGCGTGTCCGGCGTCTCGGTAGCGTCGCTGCACGAAGAAGCGGCCGCCGGTCGCCGACACGCTCGCGCGGCGCCTCCAGGTCGAGCGCCCACACGGCGACGTCGACGATGTGGCACCAGAAGTCGATGAAGGTGCCGCCGGAGTAGTCCCAGAAATGGCGGAAGTTGAAGTGGCTCCGCAGCGGCTCGTACGGGCCGCTTCGGCGCCGGCCCGAGCCAGAAGTCGTAATCGAGCTCGGCCGGCTGCGTGGCAGGCTCCTTCGTCGTGATACGGCTCGGTCGGCGAGGTCTTCCAGCAGTGCACGCGGGTGATGCGTCCGAGCTTGCCCGACTTGACGATCTCCACGGCGCGCCGGTAGTTCGGCGAGTGGTTGTGAATGTGGTTGCCCATCTGGGTCACGCGCTTGTGCCGCGTCGAGCCGTCGGCCATCGCCTGCCCTTCGGCGACGCAGTAGCTCAGAGGCTTCTCGACGAACACGTCCTTGCCCGCCTCGAACGCGCGCACCGTCGGGATCGCGTGCCAGTGGTCGGGCGTCACGATCGCGACGGCGTCGATCGTCCTTCGAGTCGAGCAGCCGGCGGAAGTCACCGAACGCCTGCGGCTTCGGCCGGCCGCCGGCTTCGACGAGCGCCGCCGCGCGTTCGAGATGGCGGCGGTCGACGTCGCACATGCGCTTCGACGCGCACGTCGGGGAGCCGCATGAACTCGCGCAGCCGGTCGGTGCCCATGCCGCCGACGCCGATGAAGCCGAGACGCACCTGATCGCTCGGAGCCTGGGCGCGTGCGGCGTGCGGTCGCACCGCGGAAAGGGCGAGGCCGGCGGCCGCGGCGTGAAGGAACGTTCGTCGTGACAGCGAATCGTCGGATCGCATGAGACTGGCTGGACGCGCGTGGTTCACGTGCGCGCGTCCTCAGTATGCGTCATCCGGCCCGCCGCCCATCGGGCGAGATCGGCTATGGTCTGTTCGTGTCCGCGCCGTCCGCCGCTGCATTCCCGCCCCCGTTGAGCGGGTATCCCCCGAACTCGTCCGGGGTCTCCTTGCGACGCTCGCGGATCGCATCGCCGTCGAGCCCTTCAACGCGGTGGCGACCGGCATCTTCGTGTTGGCCATCCTGCACACCTTCGCCGCAGCCCGATTCACGGCGCTCGCGCATCGCCTGCAGCATCGGCACGAGGAGCAGGCACGCGCGGCGGGCGTTCCACCCACGCCGAGCGTTGCGGCCGAGCTGCTGCATTTCCTGGGCGAGATCGAGGTCGTCTTCGGACTCTGGGCGATTGTCCTGGTCGTCGCGCTGCGCGGCACGCAAGGCTGGAGGCGACCACGCACTACGTCAACGACACGCGTCGTCTACACCGAGCCGCTCTTCGTCGTCGTGATCATGGCGCTGGCGTCGACGCGCCCGATCGTCGGTCCGCCGGAGTCGGCGCTGAGGCGGGTCGCGGCGCTCGGCGGCGGCACGCCGGCGGCGTGGTGGGTGGCGATTCTCACCATCGGCCCGCTGCTCGGCTCGTTCATCACCGAACCGGCGGCGATGACCATCTGCGCGCTGCTGCTGGCGCGGCAGTTCTACGATCTCGAGCCGAGCCTGCGCCTGAAGTACGCGACGCTCGGCCTGCTCTTCGTCAACGTTTCGATTGGCGGGACGCTCACCCATTTCGCCGCGCCGCCCGTGCTGATGGTGGCGAGACCCTGGGGATGGGATGCCGCCTTCATGCTGTCGCACTTCGGCTGGCGCGCCGTGCTCGGCGTCGTGCTTTCCACCGGTCTCTATTTCCTGGCTGTTCCGGCGCGACCTCGCGGCGCTCGGCGGCGCGTGCCTGCGGTCCCGGACGAGAGTCTCCGGACGAAGACGTGCCGGCGGGATCGCCAGCGCTGCTCCCGGTGCCGGCCTGGGTCACGGCGCGTCCATGTCTGTTCATGACCTGGACGGTCGTCAACGCCCACTACCCGGCGCTGTTCCTGGGCGGCTTCCTGATCTTCCTCGGCTTCGCGCGGCGACGGCGCCCTACCAGAGCCGGCTGACGCTGCAGTGCGCCGCTGCTCGTCGGCTTCTTCCTCGCCGGCCTCGTGATTCACGGCGGGCTTCAGGGCTGGTGGATCGCGCCCGTCCTCGCCAGCTTCTCGGAGACGCCGCTCTTCTTCGGCGCGCGCGTGCTGACCGCGTTCAACGACAACGCGCTCATCACCTATCTCGCGACGCTCGTGCCGTCGTTCGACGAGTCTTCGAAGCTGGCGGTCGTTCGAGGGTGCGGTCGCGGGCGGCGGCCTCACGGTGATCGCCAACGCGCCGAACCCGGCGGGCCAGGCGCTGCTCGGGCGTTTCTTCGGCGACGCGATCTTGCCGATCGGGCTGCTGCTCGGGGCCGCTCTTCCACGCTCGTGGCCATCCTCGTGTTCCGACTGTTCTGACCGGCCTCGCGAAAATTTCCCCGGTCCAGCTTTCGGCATCGACGCGAATCCTCCAGAATCGAAGCATGGATACGACGGTGGGCCATCTCGAGGCAGGCGTGCGCCGGGCGGCGCAGCGGCCGGCGGTGAGAACGGCCATGGTGGCCGTGGCCATCCTGCTGCTCGGGGGCATCACGACGGGACTGGCCCGCCTCCATCGCACCGAGCGAGCGGCACGCGCCGCGCTCGAGGCGAGACTGGGGCGGGCCGACCAGGATGGCGCGCGTCCTCGGCGGGCGGTCGTTCACTTTCGTGAAGCGGTCGCGCTCGAGCCCTCCAAGCTCGACTACCGGTTGAATCTCGGAGCAGCGCTCGATCACCGCCGGACAGCTTCCCGAAGCGGCCAGCCACCTTCGCGACGTGCTGCACGACGCGCCGGTCAACGGCACCGCCATCCTCCTGCTCGCGCGCATTCAGCGCGCGAACGGCCAGACTGCCGACGCCGAGGTGTCGGACCATCGCGCCATCTATGGCATCTGGCCCGACAACGAACAGCGCACGCGCGTCGACACCAGGCTCGAGCTGATCGCTCTCCTCACCGCGACGGCCGATCGCGATCGGGTCCGGTCCGAGTTCGCGCACCTCGCCAGCGCGTTCCCGGGCGACGTCACCCTGCAACTGCGGGTCGCGCGCGACCTGTTGAATCTCGGCTATCCCGACGATGCGGCGCGGCTGTTCCGGGTGGTGGCGGGACGCTTCACCGATTCCGGGCCGGCACTCGCCGGCGTGGTCGAGGCCGAGATCGCGCGCGGCGAGTGACGCTGCGGCGGCCGTGGCGGCGGCGCAGGCCGTGCGGCGAACCCGCTCGATCGCGCCTCCATCGAGCGGCGCGATCGCGATGGCCGCGCTCTCGCTCGACCCCACGCAGCCGCGGTTGACGAATGCCGAGCGGCTGCGTCGGACGGAAACGCTCGTCAGACTGGGGCGGGATCGACTGCGCGCCTGCCCGGGCGGCGGCTCGTCCGAGAGCGCGAATCTCGTTCCGCTCGTCGACGCGTGGCTCGCGAAGCGCGGCGTCCTGCGACGGGAGGAGTCTGGTCTGGCCTTGCTCTCGTCGAAGCGATCGCGCGGCGGGTGGAGGCGGTGTGCCCATCGAGCACGCCGCCTCGCCCGCTTATCTGTCCTGCACAAGCTCGCGGCTGGCAGCGCCTCGTGACGTCCGGTTCCGTCGTCTCCACGATTCGCATTCCGCGCGTCAGCGAGACGCAGCGCTTGCTGCTGTTGTCGGTGCTGATCGGCCTCGTCGCCGGGCTCATCATCGTGTGCTTTCACGTCTCGATCGATCTCGTCGCCGGGCCGCGAGCGACTGGGCCCGGGCTCCGGCCGCGCGCGTCGTGCTGCCGGGCGTGGGCGCCCTGGCCGCGTATCTGCTGATCCGGCACGCGCTGCCCGATGCGCGGGGCAGCGGCATCGTGCGGACGAAGTCGGCGTTGTACGTCTCAACGGCCATATCCCGTTCGAGAGCGGTGCCGGCAAGTTCGCCGCGTGCACGCTGTCGATCGGCACGGGCGCGCCGCTCGGGCCCGAAGATCCGTCGCTGCTGATGGGCGCGGCATGGCGTCGACGCTCGGCCGGCGTGTTCCAGCTGTCGCAGCGCTCGCGGCGCCTCATCGCCCCGGTCGGCGCCGCAGCAGGCATCGCAGCGGCCTTCAACACGCCGATCACGCGGCGTGCTCTTCGTCATCGAGGAGGTCGTGGCGTCTTTGGACGCTGCCGTGCTGGGCTCCATCGTGCTCGCCGCGGCGTCGCCGTTGTCACGTCGCGGCTCGTTCCTCGGCGACTGTCCGCTCTTCGCGTACCCGAGGCCGTCACGCTCGTCGATCCGCGCGAAGCCATCGTCATGTCCTGCTCGGCGTCGCGGCGGGGCTCGTTGGCCACGCTCTACGTCAGGGCCATCGTGGTCCTGCTGCGGCATCGGCTCGGCCCGCGGTCGCGAGCTGCCGCCGGTGATGGCGCCCTCTCCTCGCCGGGCTGCGTCGTCGGCTTCATCGGCCTGTGCTGGCCGAGACGCTCGGCACCGGCTATCGCGGCATGGACGCGGCGCTGCACAGTCAGTACGCGTGGATACATGGCGATCTCGGTGCTCGCCAAGCTCGCCGTGGCCGGCTCGCCTTCGGCGTCGGCATGCCGGGAGGGCTGTTCGCGCCGACGCTCTTCGTTGGCGTGATGCTCGGTGGCGCCGTCGGCGGCTTGGCGTCGGATGGCGTGCCGATGCACGCCAGGCCGCTCGCGGCTTACATCCTGGCCGGTATGGGTGGTGTCTTTGCTGGCGTCTTCCGGACGCCGATGACGGCCGTGTTCATGGCGTTCGAGCTGAGCGGCACGCACGTGATCATCGTGCCCGCGATGATCACGGCCACGCTCGGATTCCTGGTCGCGCGCATGTTCCAGCGCGCGGCACTGCTCACGATCGTGTCGGAAGACGAGGGCGCCGTGCTGCCGTCGGCTCAGTTGCAGCGCGAAGAGGAGCCGCTGCGGGTCGAGCACGCGATGGGCCGCGACGTGCCCGAGCTGTTTCCCCTGTCGTCGGTCGCCGACGCACGGAAGGCGCTCGATCGTACGGGTGCGCCGGTGGCGCTTGGTACCGACTCGACGGACGGGCTGGGCGGCCCTGGACGCGCGCTGGCTTCCAGCCGACGACTCGCCTGGCAGCACGACGCTTCTCGAGCGCCGAGGCTCGACCGGTCTGCCCGTCGCGCATCCGGACGAGCCGCTCGACACCATCGCTGCGATTGCTCGCACGCCATCCGATCGTCCCGGTCGTCAGCCGGCTCGAATTCGCAGCAGCTCCTCGGAGCCGTGACGCTCGCCGACGTGCACCGCGCGTACGGACTGAAGCGGGGAACGCTGTCGGTCCGAAGGTCCAAGGGTCCAAGGATCCAAGGTCCAAGGGCCCGAAGGTCCAAAGGACCAAGGTCCGAGTGTCCAAGGGTCCCAGTGTCTGCAAGGTCCAACGTCTAGAAGGACATGTCGGCCCGACGGTCCACGGGTCCAAGAGGTCCCGGAGCCAGGGGCCGGACCTCGGACCAGGACCTTCGGATTCCCTGGACCCTCGGACCTTGGGACCTACTTCCTCCTCACCGCGATCCCCTCGATCTCGACCTGCCCGTTCACCGGCAGATCGGCCACTGCGATGAACGTGCGCGCCGGGCAGCGGCGCCGGCAGCAGCTCCATGTAGATCTTGTTGAACTCGGCGTACTTGTTGATGTCCTTCACGTAGACGTTGACCTTCACGACGTCGCCTCCAGCCAAGGCCGGCGGCCTTCAAGGCCTCGGTCTGGTTGGCAATCGCCTGTCGAACGGCATCGGCAAAGACGGCCGGAGGGATGCCGGTCTTGGGGTCGTTGCCGACCGTGCCGGAGAGGTACAGCGTATCGCCCGCCATCACGGCGTGCGAGAAGGGCCGCGGCGGAGCGCCGGGCGCCAGTGGTTGCGTGGTGATGCGCTTGTGATCGGTTTGCGCGTGGATGCCGAGCACGAATCCCGCGACCGCCGCAACGATGAGGGCTCCACCGGTCAGCACTGACTTCCGCATGCGTAGTCTCCTCTCGACTGTGAGCACGACGCGCCGGCCCAAGACCGGCGCCGGCCGATGATAGCAAGCCCCCGCGAAGGACCGAGGACCGAGGGAACAGACCCAGGGACCCAGACCCCAGGACCGAGGACCGAGGACCCAGGCCCAGGACATCGGACAAATGCCGGCTTGGTCGTCGCCACCCTGCTTGACATGCTACGGACGTAGCAATATGCTACGAACGTAGCACATAGACAGGAGTTCGCCGCGTGCCCACGCCCCCACCCGAAAAGCTGACCCGTCGCGAGCGCGAGATCATGGACGTGCTGTACGCCCTCGGCGACCGACGCGTCGGCCGAGGACATCCGCACCCGCCTCAGCGACCCGCCGAGCTACTCGGCGGTCCGGGCGATGCTGGTCAAGCTCGAGGCGAAGGGATACGTCCGGCACCGGGAAGAAGGCCTGCGCTACGTCTACACGCCGACCTCGTCACGTGCCGCGGCGCGGCGTGCCTCTCGCAGTCGCTCGTGCGCACTTCTTCGGTGGTTCGGCCGGGCAGGCGGTGACGGCGCTCCTCGAGCAGGAGGCCTGGACGGATGCGGAGCTCGACGCGCTGCAGTCGCAGAGATCGATCGACGTACGGAAAGAGAGGAAACGATCATGACCGAGAAGCTGACCCAGCTGCGCTGGCCCTCGGGATCTCCGACGAGGCATCGATTCTCGTCGAAGGCCGCCGTCTTCCTGATCGCCGGCATCGTCGTCGGCGCGGCTCGCGTGGCGGGCCTCGGCGCGCCGTGCGGCCACCTGTCCTGGCGGCGACGTTCGTCGCAGCTGCTCCTCCTCCCGTTCGTCTCACGGGCTACGCCGGTGCCGCCGCTCGCCGTTCACGGCGAGCGGTGGCGCCGGACCTCGACGCCGGCGTCGCTGACCACGCGCCGCCGCCGCGCTTTCAACCGGTCGCGTCGGCGAGAGACCGTCTTCGAAGCGGCTTCCGCGCCGACCAACGGGCCGATGGTCGGCTCAGGCGATCGTGCGGGCTGACCTGGGGCGCCGGCGCCCTCGTCGGCATCGGCCTGCTTGTCCGCGCTCTGTTCCGATTCGGACGCTTGCGTCGAACGCGGTCTGCCGTGGCTGGAGGGACGCGATCGGATGGCGGCGCTCGCGGCGGAGAGCGGCGTCGCGCGGCCCGTCGACGTGCTGCGGCACGAAGACTCGCCGCGCCCCTGGCCGTCGGTCTCTAGCGTCCCGCCATCTTCCTGCCGGCCGACGTCGCTGACTGGAAGGAGGAGGACGTCCGGACGGCGTTGCTGCACGAGCTCGAGCACGTCCGTCGTCACGACTTGGCCGTGCAGCTCGCCGCGCGCATCGTCTGCGCCGCGCACTGGTTCCATCCGCTCGTGTGGGTCGCGCTGGCGCCGGTTGCGCCTCGAGGCCGAGCGCGCCTGCGACGACGCGGTCGTGGTGCGCCGGAGAGCACCGAGTACGCCGAGCAGCTGGTGCGTCCTGGCAGAGCGACTGGCGCACGCGCACGCACAGCCGGCGCTCGCCATGGCTCGCCGGAGCGATCTCGGCATCCGGGTGACGGCCATCCTCGACGCGGCTCAGCGCCGCGGGAGAGCGAGCGTTCGGTCGGTCGCGGCCGTGTCGCTGGTGATGCTCGCCGTCGTGGCGGCGATGGCGCCGCTCCGCGCGGTGTCGGTGCCATCGGTCGCGCGAGACACACGAGCGAGTGGAGAAGCAGGCGCGGCCGCGCGCGGGCCGGACGCGGATCAGTTGACCGTGGCGAGAGCCGGGGGCCGCAATCGGGCGCGCGCGATCGATCGCGCGCTGTATGAAGCGGCCGCAGAAGGCGACCTCGATCAGGTGACCGAGCTCCTCGGCGCCGGGGCCAACGTGAACGCCGCCATCGAGGGCGATGGCAACCCGCTCATCGGCGCAGCCCGCGCCGGCAAGGCCGACGTCGTGCGTCTGCTCCTCGATCATGGCGCCGATGTCGACGGGGCCGTCGCCGGCGACGGCAACGCGCTGATCATGGCCGCCCGCGAGGGCGACACTGGCGTGGTGGCGCTGCTGCTCGATCGCGGCGCCAGCATCGATCTACATCGTTCCCCGCGACGAGAACGCGCTCATTCAGGCGAGCGGCAGCGGCCGCCTGGAGGTCGTGCAGCTCGCTCGTCAGCCGGGGCGCCGACGTCAACGCGCGTGCCTGGGCCGGCGAGGGCAACGGCGGCGGCGAGATGGCGGACGCCGCTCGTCATGGCCCGTGCGCGGCCGCCACGACGCCGTCGTTCGGGCTCTCGTCGCGGCCGGCGCGCGAGACTGATTTGGCGAAGGTCCACAGGTCCACAGGGTCCGATGGTCCGCAGGTCCGCCACGGGCCCCGGACCTTGTCGGACCTACCTTGGACCTTGGACCTATGGACCTTAACCGTACGACACTATGGCGTGTCACGACATAGCGTGGTACGCCATAGAGGTCAACGTGGCTGAGGAACGCGATCCGGCAGCATGGCTTCCGCTCACTCCGGCGCTCTTCTACGTGCTCGTTGCGCTCGCCGACGAGGACAAGCACGGCTACGCCATCATCAAGGACGTCGAGGCGCTCACGGACGGGCGCGTGCGGCTGAGCAGCGGCACGCTGTATGGCATCGTCAAGCGGCTGCTCGACGATGGGCTCGTCGTCGAGTCGCGCCGTAAGGCGGGCGACGACGAGCGGCGGCGCCGGTACCGGCTCACGCCGTTCGGCCGCGACGTGGCGCTGGCCGAGACCGCCCGGCTCGAGCACGCGGCGTCGCTCGCGCGCGCCACATCCAGGCTGCGCGATCCCGTGGCGAGGACGCAATGACCCTCGATCGCCGACCGCTGCCGCCGAAGGCCTCCAGGCTATACGGGTGGCTGCTTCGTCTCTTTCCGTTCGAATTCCGATCCGACTTCGGCGACGAGATGCAGGAGGTGTTCGGCGAGGAACGCCGCGCGGCGAGCCTCGAGGGGCGGTCTGGGAAGACACGTCTGTGGGTTCGCACCGTGGCCGGCCTGCTCACCACCGCCGCGAGGCAGCACGTGGACGCGATGCGCCAGGACGTCGCCTATGCCGTCCGGACACTGCGGCGCACACCGGGTCTTTCCTTCGTCGCGATTGTCTCGCTCGCGCTGGGCATCGGCGCCAATACCGCCATCTTCGGTTTCCTGAACACGTTGTTCCTGCGCGGGCCGGTGGAGGTTGCCGAGTCGGGTGCCGTCGTCGGGATCCACGGTCGCTCCGAGGGCCGCATCGTCCCGGAGCATGTGACGCGCGACGAGTTCGAAGCGCTGCGCGGCGCCACGCGGACACTGACCGGCGTGGCCGCTCACACGGGAGCCTGGGTCTGGATGGCGAGCGAGCGGCGTGACCCGGTCGAGCTCTCTGCCGGCGTCGTCTCACTCAATTATTTCTCGCTGCTCGGCATGCGTCCGGCGCTCGGACGACTCTTCGATTCGTCCGACGAGACGGGTCTTCCGGTCACAGTGCTCGCCCATCACGTGTGGCAGGCGCAGTTCGGCGGCGACCCGTCGATCCTCGGCAGTCGCGTCAGCCTCAACCAACGGATGTTCACGGTCGTCGGTGTCGCGCCGGAGGGCTTCGCGGGCATCTATCAAGGCGCCCAGCGCTCGGGGCTGTGGATTCCGGCTGGCACCTACGACGGCTGGACGGCGGGGGAAGGCTTCGATCTCGTAGCCCGCCTTGCGCCGGGACGAACGACCGGCGAGGCGCAGGCCGAGCTCAGCGTCCTCTTGCGCGGGGCGCGCGCACCCGCGACTCGCGAGGGTTCGCGAGAGATGGACCCGCTCGTCACCGAGCTGAGAGGCGTGCATCCCTTGGATCGCGGCAGTCTCGTGACCACGCCGCTGCTGCTCGCGGGCATCGTGGCGTTCCTGCTCCTCATCGCGTGCGCGAATCTCGCGGGACTGCTCCTCGCGCGCAGCTCGAGCCGCCGGCACGAGATGGCTGTCCGGGTGTCGCTGGGCGCCACGCGCGGGCGACTGGTGCGCCAGCTCCTCACCGAGAGCCTGCTGCTGTCGGCCACCGGCGCTCTCGCCGCGATCCTCGTCGCCGTCTGGGCGAACCGATTGATCGAGACCCATTTCGCCTATGTCTTCGATCGACTGCGGATCGGGTTCGACCAGCGTGTGCTGCTATTCACCATCGCCACCGCGCTCGCGAGCGCCATCGGGTTCGGGCTCGTCCCGTCGATCGAGGCCAGTCGTGTGGCGCCGTTCGGCGCGCTCCGCGATGGCCGCGACAGCCGCGCCGCGCAGGTCTCGCCGCTGCGCACGGCGCTCATCGTCGGCCAGGTCGCGTTGTCGGTGGTCCTACTCGTGGGCGCGCTGCTGATGGTGCAGAGCGTTTCGCACATCGTCGATCAGCCCGGATACGCGCAGGACGACGTGGCCCACTATCGCCTGCGTCCGAGCCGCAACCGCTACACGCCCGAGGGCGCCGCGGTGTACTACCGCAACATCGCCGCGCGTCTCCAACGGGTGCCGGGCGTCCGGTCGGTGACGTTCGCGAGCAACCCTCCAGTGCGCGGATGGGGCGGTACGGTGCCGGTGTCGCGGCCGGATGCCGCATCGCCGCGCGCCATCGACAGCATTCGCAACGACGTGTCGCCGGGCTTTTTCAAGGAGCTCGGGATGCCGCTCGCGCGCGGCCGCGAGTTCGACGCGAACGATCGTCCCGGCTCTGCGCCCGCGGTCATCATCACGCAGTCGCTCGCGGCGAGTCTGTGGGGCGATCAGGATCCGATCGGCCGGCCGGTGAAGGTCCGAGATGCGATCCACACGGTCGTCGGGGTCGCCCGCGACATCTATGCAGGACGAGGGATGGAGCGACCACCCGCGTACGTGTACTTGTCGCACGCGCAACAGCGGATCGGTGGATGCGCGGCTGTTCGTGCGGACGAGCGGGGACGCCGCGGCGATGGTGCCGGTCCTGCGGCGCGAGCTCGTGGCCGTCGATCCGCTGGTACATATCGGCCAGGAGATGACGCTGCGGCGGCGCACGGAGCTGTCGTTCGAGCTCGAGCGGCTGACGACGCGAGTTCTTGCGGGCGCCGGCACGGTCGGGCTCGCGCTGACGGCCCTCGGGCTCTACGGCATCCTGTCGTTCTGGGTGGGACAGCGGACGCGTGAGATTGGCGTGCGGATGTCGCTCGGAGCCGATACCCGAGCGATCCTCGGTCTCGTGGTCCGCCAGGGCATGCTTCCCGTCGTGCTGGGGCTGACGCTCGGCTTGGTGCTCACGCTGGCGGCGATGCGCCTGCTCGAGACGTTGCTCTATGGCGTGTCGACGCACGATCCCGTCGCGCTCGCTGGTGCCGCGCTGCTGGTCATGGGCGTGGCGCTCGCAGCCTGCTGCGTGCCGGCGCGCCGTGCGTCACACGTGGATCCGGTCCGCGCCCTCCGCGCGGAATAGAAACAGGGGACGGGAGTCTTTCTCGATCGCGTCAATCCGAAAGGAAGCCTCCTGTCCCCTGGAAACGCGACAGGCCGGCGGGATGGCGTCTGCCATCCGTGACCGGCCTGTCGTTCGATGTTCCTACTTCGTTGCTACTTCTGAGCTACTTCTGGCCCTGGACCTCGATCTTCGTCGCGGTCTTGGTGTCCTTCTCAGACGTGTACTGGACGGTTACCTGAGCGCCAGCCTTGCCGGCCAGCCCGGCCACGCCCTCCCGCGCGCCGACCACTTCCGTCCGGTCGTTGTAGGCGAACACCTGCTCGCCTTCGGCGGCCTTGATGGTGATCGTCTTCGCATCCGAGTCGACCTTGACCAGCTCGCCGCGGGCGCTCATCGAGGCCGCGGAATCCTGAGCCGGCGGCGGCGCCTGGGCTTGCTGCAGCGCAAGGGCTGGGGTGGAGACGAGCATCAACGACAAGGCAGCGATCGCCGGAAACGTGAGCTTCTTCATGTGTGATCCTCCAGTGTCTTTCACGTTGCGGACATCCCAACTAGAGCAAGTCCCGGGCCGATCCCCGCTCGAGCGCAAGAAGTCAGCGTAGAACGGTAGAAATTTGCGCGGCGGGCTCAACGAACACTGGACCGCAGACGAGAGACCGGGTAGACTTTACTCATACGTTCGTCGGTCGCGTTCGATACGGTTACTCAGCCAATCGAGCAAGGTCTGCGAGCTTCGCGCAGCCGAGGCGGTGCCAGGTTCCAGCTGAAGAACCTATTCAGCTGAGCTGGGGAAGGCGTCGGTGTGTGTCGATAGAAGGGCCACCGACACCTTTATGTCCATCGCACGCGCCCAGCTGTTCCTTGACCAGTATCACGCTCGACGTCGGTCCATTCAACCCTTCTGGCTGCATGCTCGGACGTATGCGGTCTGGGTGCCGCTCCTCCTGCTCTCGGTCGCCCGCGCCGCTTCGGGAGAGTCGTCCAACGCAGCGACCGTCGAGACCAGGCGTCTACAGAAGCTCGTCGACGCGATGCGCGTGCACCTCGAGCTGACGCACGAGGTCACCATCGGGCTCGTCGAGAAGAACCCGCTGCTCGCGTCGGTCGAGCCCGTGAAGGGGCGTGAGGCTGCGTTTGAACTGTCGCTCGAGCAGGCGTTCTTCGAGCGCTTGTCGGAAGACGACTTGCGCGCCGTGCTCGCGCACGAGCTCGGCCACGTCTGGATCTTCACGCACTTCCCGTATCTGCAGACCGAGCAGCTCGCGAACCAGATCGCGCTGCGGCTGGTCACGCGCGAGAGCCTCGAGAAGGTTTACGGAAAGGTGTGGCCGCACGCGGCCGACGCCGGCAGCCTGCCCCGGTTCGCGGCCGAGCGTCCGTCCGCGCGCCCCGCCGAAGCCACCGGGAACCCCCGCTAAGCTTGCAAAGGAGGGCGGGGCTCTTCAGCCCCGCCGTCAGCCAGACGTCAGTTCGTGACGCGCTGGCGCTCGCGATCGAACTGCAGGACCTTGCCTTCGCGATAGGCCTGCACGCCCATGCCGATCGCCGCCATGGCCTTGAAGCCGAGCTCCGCTGACAGGTTCGGCTCCTGGCGGCTGCGCACGCAGTCGAGGAAGTTGTCCATGTGCGGATGCTCGCCGCGCACGAACGGCTTGACCTCGATCTTCAGCTGTCTCGCTGCCCGTCTTCTTGACGAACGCGTCCTTGTAGTCGCGATCCGGGACAATCTCCATCGAGGTGTTGTTGAAGCCCTCGCTGTCCTGCGCGACGAAGAGCGTCGCCTCGGAGCCATGGAGGATCAGCGGCGCCCCGACGCCGCTTGTCGACCGAACAGGCCAGTTGCATCGTCAGGGCGGGGTAGTCGACGTTCATGAAGAACGTGTCGGGGACTTCGCGATCCTTCTGCACGTAGATGCCGCCGGATGCGGCGACGCGAATCGGATACTCGGCGCCGGTCGCAAGCAGGAGCGGTGAGAGCGTGTGGTAGAAGAGGTCGGTCGCGATGCCGCCCGAGTAGTCCCAATACTTGCGCCAGCGGAAGTAGCGCGCCGGCTCGAACGGACGCCTGGGCGCCGAACCCAGAAACGCCTTCCAATCGAGCGTCTTCTCGGTGGCCTCCGGATCGATCTGGTAGTTCCACTCACCGCCGCGGGCCGTGCTGTTGCGCCCGAAGCCGCCCGACGCCCAGACCACCTGGCCGAGCAGCCCGTCCTGGATGGCCTTCTTCGCCTTCCAGAAGTGATCGAGCGAGCAGGTACTGGCTGCCGACCTGCAGCACGCGGCCGCCGGCCTTGACCGCGTCGGCGATTTCGCTCGCTTCCTTGACCGTGTAGGTCATCGGCTTTTCGAGATAGACGTCCTTGCCGTTCTTGAGCGCGGTCATCGCGTGATCGAAATGCCAGTGATCCGGCGAGCTGATCACGACGACGTCGACGTCCTGCCGCGCGCAGAGCTCGCGATAGTCGTGATAGACCGCCTTTTCGTCCACGCCCGCCCGCTCGCGCGCCAGCTGTTTGCGCTTCTCCCAGATGTCGTTGACGGCGACCGCTTGAACGTCGCCCTTCTCCTTCGATCGCCTGACGATGTGATCGATGTGGGTGCGCATGCGGCCGCCGCAGCCGACGAAGCCCACGTTGATCCGATCGTTGGCGCCGATGATGCGACCCTTCGCGGGCGCGGGCGCCACCGGTGAGCCCTGCGCGGGGCTGCCCGCGGCGGTGGCCACGGCGCCGGCGCCGAGCAGCTTGACGAAGTCGCGCCGTGTCTGCTGATGCACTGCTGCCTCCTTGAGCGGGATAAAGATAGCAGGTTGGTGGCTGGGCGACTGGGCGACTGGGCGACTGGGGACCGTGCGGCTGGGGACCGTGCGGCCAGGCGACTGCGGCGGATGGGGACTGGGAGCCTGGGGCTCGGGTCGCTCCACGACTCGCGGCACCGCGTGTAATCTGTTACCCATGACACGACAAGTTTTCGCCGCGATCGGCCTCCTTGCCCTGGTCGTTCTGCAGCCTGAGCGCGTGGCCACGCAGACCACGTCGGCGCCGCTTCGGATCATCAACTTCGGCGCGCACCCCGACGATGCCGAGCTCAAGACCGCCGGAGTGACGGCCCTGTGGGCCGCGCGCGGGCACAAGGTGAAGCTCGTCGCCATGACCAACGGCGACATCGGGCACTTCTCGCAGGCCGGCGGGCCGCTCGCGCTGCGCCGGAAAGCCGAGGCGGCGGAATGCGGTCGTATCCTCGGCTCGGAGTCCGAGGTGCTCGACATCCACGACGGCGAGCTCATGCCCTCGCTCGAAAACCGCCGGACCGTCGCCCGGCTGATTCGCGAATGGCAGGCCGACATCGTCATGGGCCACCGGCCCTACGACTACCACCCCGATCACCGCTACACGGGCGTGCTCATCGACGATGCGGCGGTCCTCGTGAGCGCGGCGTTCTTCACGCCCGACACGCCGGCGACGAAGGGCAACCCGATCTTCATGTACTACTCGGACAGCTTCAAACACCCGGCGCCGTTCGAGGCGACGATGGTCGTGTCGATCGACGCAGTAGCGGACAAGAAGTGGCAGTGCATCGCCGCGATGCCGTCACAGTTCGGCGACGCCGATTCGTGGCAGGGCCGCACGCGTCCGAACGTGCCGAAGGGCGAGGCCGAGCGCAAAGCGTACCTGATCGACCTGGTCAAGCAGCGCAGCGCGGACGTGGCGAACCAGTATCGCGATCGCCTGATCGCGCTCTACGGCGAAGAGCGCGGCAAGCAGGTGAAGTACGCCGAGGCGTTTCAGCTCGGACAGTACGGCCGACAGGTTTCCGTCGAAGACTTGAAGAAGCTGTTCCCGGGTGTTGGCTCGAGCTAGACCAGCGACCGGGAGAGCGTGAGCCTCACTATTGGTCTCTCCGCGGCGAGCCTCCCTATGAACCCGCGACTTCAGAGATCTGTCGAGAGCGTTCGTCGGCGCCGACGTGCGCTTTCTGCATGGCCGGAGCCCGAACGTCCGGAGCCCGCAGCCTAGGACCGAAGACCGAAGGCCGCCGACCGCCCTTCCTGTTGACATCCGACCCGAGCGGGCGGATACTCATGTCGAATGTCTACCCGAAAGGCCGACGAGCGGCTCGTCCTCCTCCAGGGCACGCTCGATCTGCTCATCCTGCGTACGCTCGTCTTCGGTCCGCAGCACGGCCAGGGCATCGCGCGCGCCATCGAGCAGCAGGCCGAGGACGCGCTCCTCGTCGACCATGGATCGCTGTACCCCGCACTGCAGCGGCTCGAGCAGCGCGGCTGGATCACGGCCGAGTGGGGCGCGTCGACGAACAACCGGAAAGCGCGCTTCTACACGCTCACCAAAGCCGGGCGCCGCCAGTTGACGTCGGGCACGGCGCAGTGGCGGCGGCTCGCCGCGGCCATCGGCCGCATCCTCGGCCCGGAAGGAGCCTGAGCCATGTGGTGGCGGCGCGGCCGGACTGACGAGGATTTCGCAGCCGAAATCGACGCGCACGTCGACCTCGAGATCGACCGCCTGATTGCCGATGGCGTCGACCCGGCGGCCGCGCGCGACGCCGCACGCCGGTCGTTCGGCAGCAGGCTGGCGGCCAGGGAGCGCTTTCACGAGTCGCGCCGGTTCCCCTGGCTGGATCAAGGCTGGCAGGATCTGCGCTACGCGTGGCGGGGTCTGTTCGCCAGCCGCGTGTTCGCCGCCGCCACCATCCTCACGCTCGCCGTCGCGCTCGGACTCTCGACCGTCGTCTTCACGATCTTCAACGCCTACGTCCTCCGCCCGTTCGCCGTCCGCGAGCCGCACGCGCTGTTCGAGATCCGCTGGCAGACGCCGAATGCCGGCGGGCGGACGTTCTCGTGGCGTGACCTCGACGAGCTGGGCGCGCGCGACGACGTCTTCGAGGGCGTCGTCGCCGAGCGGCGCGCCGCCGTGTCGGCCGCGGGCGGCCGCCACCTTTCCGCAACGTTCGTGTCCGGCTACTACTTCGAGGTGTTGGGCGCGCCCGTGCTGCTCGGCCGCCCGCTGGCGAGCTTCGACACCGGCGAACCGGGACGCGGCGCGGCCGCGGTGCTGAGCCATCAGGCGTGGGCGCGGTTCTTCAATCGCGATCCCGCGGTCGTCGGACGCACGATCGAGATGAACGGGCACCCGCTCGTCATCGTCGGCGTCATGCGGCCCGAGTTCATCGGCCTCGACGTGTATCCGTGCGACGTCTGGCTGCCGCTCGCGATGCACGGCCCTCTGGTGGGCGTGGACCTGCTGGGCGCCAATCGGCCGCGCCAGCTCGCCCTGACCGGCCGGTTGCGCCGCGGCGTGACGCCCGAACAGGCCGAGACCGCGGTGACGCCGTGGATGATCCACGCGCTCGACAAGGGCGACCGCCTTCGCGCCGAGTTGCGCACGCAGGCCACGCCGACGCCGCTCACCTGGGACATGCTGGCGGTGCTCTCGCCGGTGTTCGCCGCCTTCGTGCTCGTGCTCGTCACCGCCTGCGCGAACGTGTCCAACATGATGCTGGCGCGCGCCAACGCGCGCCATCGCGAGATCGGCGTGCGGCTCTCGCTCGGCGCCAGCCGGAGCCGCGTGGTACGGCAGCTGCTCACCGAAGGGCTGCTGCTCGCCGGCCTCTCGTGGCTTGTTGCACTGGCGATCGCCGCGCTCGCGATGCGGGCGGGCGTGGCCATCTTCGTCAGCACGCTGCCGCCGTCGTTGGCCGGCCTCATCCGGCTGCTGCCGCTCGGGCTCGATCATCGGGTCTTTCTGTTCGCCTTCGGGGTGGCCGGTGGCATGACCGTGCTCTTCGCGCTCCTGCCGGCACTGCAGGCCACGCGGTTGTCGCTCACGCACGCGCTGCGAGGAGAAGCCGGGCCGTCCTTCGGCGCCTCGAAGCTCCGGAAGTTCCTCGTGGTGAGCCAGGTCGCCGTCTCGCTCGTCCTCATCGTCGTCGCGGCGACGCTCTCGCGCAACGGATCGCAGGCCGGGGCGACCGACGTCGGCTTCAAGGCCGAAGGCGTGCTGTCGGTGAACTATCGGGTCGGCGGTCCCGCGATCGTGGCGCGGGCGGCCGACCTCCTCGCCGCCGATCCACGCGTGGCGACGGTGGCGACGACGAGCCAGAACCCCATGTTCGGCGAGCTTCCGAAGGTGCCGATGCGCACGACCGCCCAGGGGCTCGTCGTCCCGACGACCTACCAGTTCGTCTCGCCCCAGTACTTCCCGTTGCTCGAGATTCCGATTGTCCACGGTCGAGGGTTCCTGCCCGTGGAAGCGCAGACGGAAGCGCGCGTCGGCATCATCAACGCGTCGGGCGCGAGAGCGTTGTGGGGCCAGGCGGATCCGATTGGGCGGACCCTTCGCATGGCCCTCGTCACCGCGCAGTCCGGCGCCGACGAGGTGCACCGGCTCGAGCGGCGCGGCGGCCCGGCCGACCCCGAGCCTCCGGGCACGTTCGAAGTCACAATCGTCGGCGTCGCGAAGGACGTCGTCAGCACCTGGGTCTATGTGGGCGCCGATCCGGCGCATCTCTACCTGCCGACGACGGCGGGGGCCTCACACGCATCGGCGCTGCTCGCGCGCGGTCACCGGACGTTCAGCATCGATCAGGCCCAGGCGGTGCTTCGCGCCGCCGATGCCAATCCAGTGGCGCTCGAAGTGATCCCGCTCGTCGAGGTGCAGGCCCTTCAGCTGTACCCGATGCGAGCGGCTTCGTGGGTCGGGACGGTCCTTGGAGCACTGGCCCTGGTCCTCAGCATTTCGGGGCTGTACGGCGTGCTCACTTACATGCTCAGCCAGCGCGTCCGTGAGATCGGGGTCCGCATGGCGCTCGGCGCCACGGCGGCGGCGGTCGTCCGCTTGATCACCGCTCAATCCGTTCGCCTCGTCGGCCTGGGCGGCCTCGTCGGTTTCGCGATTTGGTACTCGGTTCTCTTCCTGCTGAGCCGGCTGATCCGGCTGCAGAACCTCACGGTCCTGGATGGCGGCGCGTTCCTGGTCGCCGCTGCGCTCGTGGCGATTGCCGCGGTGCTCGCCTCCTACTGGCCGGCCCGCCGGGCCACGCGAATCGACCCCGCGGTTACGTTGCGGGCCGACGGCTGAGTCACTCACTCGCCGTCGTTTTTCGATCTTCCTTACCGCAACCTCACGACTGGGCAGATCCCGCCCGGTAGTGTGAGGCTGCACCCGCGTCGGCATCCTGGTCACGCGTGGCGTGAGGAAACATCGATGTCGAATTCACACGAAACTGGCACGCTTCATTCGCCCGGGCGCGCGATCGTCATCGGCGGCAGCATCGCCGGTCTCGTCGCCGCCCGCGTCCTGTCGCCACGCTTCGGGCGCGTCACAATCCTCGATCGCGACCGACTGCCTGCCGTTCCGTCCAACCGCCTCGGTGTTCCCCAGGGCTGGCACGGCCATGGGCTGCTCGCCAGCGGTTTCCGCGTCCTCACGCGCCTTCTCCCTGGCCTCGAAGCCGATCTCCTCGAAGCCGGCGCGGTGGCGGGCGATGTCGTCGGCGACGTCCGCTGGTTCCAGAAAGGCTGTTACAAGGCCAAGTTTGCCAGCGGTCTCAGAGGGGTTCTCCTCAGCCGGGCGCTGCTCGAGAGCACGGTTCGCAAGCACGTTCTGGCTCTCCCCAACGTCGATCTCGTCGACGGCACCCACGTCGTCGGCTTGACGATGGATGCGACGCGCCGCAGGGTGACCGGCGTGAGATTGCAGAACGATGCGCTGCCGGGAACGGAGCTTCTCGACGCCGAACTGGTGGTCGACGCGAGCGGCCGCGCGACGCGTACGCCGGAGTGGCTCGCGGAGCTCGGGTTCGGACGGCCGGACATCGACGAAGTGAAGGTCGGGCTCGGTTATACGACTCGCACGTACCGACGCCTTCCCGAGCACCTCGATGGCGACATGGGCGCGATCATCGTTCCCACACCGCCGCACGAGACGCGCTGCGGGTTTGCCCTGGCGATGGAAGGCGATCGCTGGATCGTCTCGCTGTGCGGCTGGACGGGCGACCATGCGCCCGCGACGCCGGAGGGCTTTCTCGACTACGCGCGCTCGCTGCCGCGTCCCGAGGTCTACGATCTCGCCCGAACGGCGACGCCCTTGACCGATCCCGTGTCGTTCGCGTTTCCCGCCAACGTGCGGCGGCGCTACGAGCGGATGCGCGACTTTCCGCAACGCTACGTGGTCGTCGGTGACGCGATCGCGTGCTTCAACCCGATCTACGGCCAGGGGATGAGCGTGGGCGCGCTCGAAGGCGAGGCGCTCGAGCGGACGCTCGACGAGCCGGCGGGTCTCGATGCGCTCGGTCCTCGCTTCTTCGCGCGCGCCGCGAAGCTGATCGACACGCCATGGACGATGGCGGTCGGCAGCGACTTCGCATTCAAGGGCGTCACCGGGCCGAAGCCGGTCGGCACGTCGCTCGTGAACCGGTATCTGGATCGCGTGCACGAGGCGGCGTCCACGGATCGCGCCGTGTGCCGGACCTTCTTCGACGTGGCCAATCTGCTCGCGCCGCCGACGAGCCTCTTTCGTCCGCGGATCGTCGCGCGCGTCGCCGTCGCCGCGCTCATGGCGCGTCCATGCCGCGAGCTCGGACCGGCCGGCCGCGTCGTGACCGCCACGCCGATGCGACCTCATCAGGCGTATCCGAAAGGACTCGACAAGAGCCCGCAGATTGGGTGATTGTTTGGCTCCGCCCTGCTACGGAGCCAACGATGCCCTTGTTGAGGTCGATTCTGTTCTCAGCCGTCACGTGCTGTCTGGCCGTGACGGTCTCCGCCGCGGCAGCCGAACCGTCACAAACGGTTCAGTCACCGCAGCCGTCCCCAGCACCACCGCCGTCGCAACAGCCGCAGCCCCCACCGCCAGCTCAGACACCACCGCCGTACGAACCGCAGGTGGGACAGGCGGGCAAGGACGTGGTGTGGGTGCCGAACCCCGAGTCGCTGGTCGAGAAAATGCTCGACTTCGCGAAGGTCACGCCCGCGGATTTCGTCATCGATCTCGGGTCGGGCGACGGCCGCAACGTCATCGCCGCGGCGAAGCGGGGCGCACGGGCGCTGGGGGTCGAATTCAACCCTGACCTCGTCACGTTCTCGCAGCGCAAAGCGGCCGAAGCGGGCGTCGCCGACCGCGCCACCTTCGTCGAAGGCGACATGTTCGAGGCCGACATTTCGAAGGCGACGGTGATGTCGCTGTTCCTCCTGTCGGACAACCTTCGCAAGCTCACGCCCAAGTTGCTCGATTTGCGGCCGGGCACGCGGATCGTCGTCAACACGTTCACCATTCCCGAGTGGGATCCGGACGAGCGCGAGTCGGTGCAGGACAACTGCGCGAGCTGGTGCACGATGCTCCTCTGGATCGTTCCCGCGAAAGTCGAGGGCACGTGGCGGCTCGGCGACGACCAGCTCGCGCTGCAGCAGAAATTCCAGATGGTGACCGGTGGCCTGACGGTCGGGTCGCAGAACTCCGCCGTGGAGCAGGGGCGGTTGCGGGGCGATCAGATCAGCTTCGTGATTGGCGGGAACCGGTATAGCGGCAAGGTCACGGGCGACGCGATGGAAGGAGAGGTCGCGCGCGCCGATGGCCGGGCCGAGCGTTGGAAGGCCACACGAGCGAAGTAGCTGGGCGGCCAGGCAGCCAGGCGTTCGGGCGGTTGGGACGGAGCGCAGACTCCACACCCAACGCCAGTCGTCATGACGTCAAGGGAGAAGGTCATCGCAAAATGACCCGACCGCTGGTGGGACTGCTGACGGTGTGGGCGCTTGCAATGGCCGCCTCGAGCGCGCAGGCGCCGGCGACGTTCAAGCTGGGCACGTTCGAGCGAGCCGGCCAGACGATCGTCGGGATTGTGCTGGACGATGGGTTGGTCATCGACCTCGCGAGCGCTCATGGCGCGGTGCCGACCAGGCTGCCGACCATGGCCGGGCCCGCCGACATGAAGGACCTGATCGCGCGCTACGAGCGCGGCTTCGAGGGTCGCATTCAGGAAATCGTGGCCCATGTTCGGGCGGCCGGCACCACCCGTCCCGCCTTCGTCGTCGACCTCAAATCGCTCAAGACGCTCCCACCCGTCATGTATCCGGCGACCATGCTCAACGTGGCGGTGAACTATCGGGCGCACGGAGCGGAAATGGCGGGAGCGGGTGCGTCGGGCGCACCGCCGCCCGGCGAAGCGTTGCCGGGCACCCGGAGCGCGCCCGGCATCTGGGAGCGTAAGCCCGACGACACGCGGTGGAACCCCTACATGTTCGTCAAGCTTCCGTCGGCGGTGATTGCCGACGGCGAGGCCATTCGACTCCCCCCTGGGCGCACGCAGATCGATTGGGAATGCGAATTGGGGATCGTCATCGGCGGTCAGGCGCGCCGCGTTCCCGTCGAGCGCGCCCGGGAGGCCATCTTCGGCTACACGCTCGAGAACGACGTGTCCGATCGCGGCGGCCGCGGCGACACGCGCCACGGGTCGGACTGGCTGATCGCAAAATCCCACGACACGTTCGCGCCGCTCGGACCGTTCATCGTGCCGAAGGCCTTCGTGCCGGATCCGCAGAAGCTGGGCGTCACCTTCAAGCTCAACGGCCAGATCATGCAGGACGACAACACGTCCTCGATGATTCACAGCGTGTACGAACAGGTCTCGTACGCGTCCCACGTCACGACGCTGCGGCCCGGCGACGTCATCGCCACGGGCAGCCCGGCCGGCGTCGGCTCGGCGCGAAAGCCGCCGATCTTCCTCAAGCCCGGCGATTTAGCCGTCTGCTCCTACGAGGGCATCGGCACCCTGACGAACCCGGTCGTCGACGGACGGTGATCGGCGGGGCTGAAGCCCCGCCCTACCGGGCGGCCTTGACGGATACCAGGTAGGGCGGGGCTTCAGCCCCGCCGACAAGCGACGCAGGCCCCGGCATCCCGTCGTTTTTACATCGTTAACGTGGGCTTTGCACCGAGATAACCACCTTCGGGCTGTGAAGCCGTCTAATGGAGCGGTCGCGTCCGGCCGGCCTCCCAGCCATTGGAAAGCCTGCGGCCGCCGGTGTCGTAGACACAGAGCAAGGACACGCCAATTCATACGCGCACAATGACGACGATTCCCGCTGATTCGCTCTCGACTCACGCGCCGCGTTCCCGGGTCCGGTTGTGGATCCTGGGGTTCCTCCTGCTGGCCGGCGCCGCCGCGCTGGTCTGGTACTTCGAGCTCGGCCGGGCGACCACGGCCACGACCGGGGGACCGCGCGGGCCAGGAGGGGGCGGACCGTTCGGAGGCCGGCCGGGGAACATCCCGGTGCCCGTCCGAGTCGTCACCGCGGCCAGACAGAACATCGACGTCCATCTGCGCGCCCTGGGCACCGTCACGCCGCTCAACACGGTCACCGTGCGATCGCGGCTCGATGGCGAGCTCGTCCGCGTGAACTTCAAGGAGGGCGAGATCGTCCGCGCCGGCCAGGTGCTCGGTGAGATCGACCCGCGACCCTACGATGTCCAGCTCGCCCAGGCGCAGGGGCAGCGCGAGGAGAACGAGGCGCGGCTCAAGAACGCCAAGGCCGACCTCGACCGCTTTCAGAAGCTGTTCGAAGAGCAGCTCATCACGAAGCAGCAGGTCGCGAGCCAGGAGTCGCTGGTCGGGCAGATCGAAGGCGCGCTGCAATCGAATGCGGCACAGGTCAACAGTGCCAAGCTCAATCTGGCGTACAGCAAGATCGTGGCGCCGATCAGCGGGCGCCTCGGGTTGCGCCAGGTGGACGCCGGGAACCTCGTGCGCAGCGGTGACGCCAACGGCATCGTCGTCATCACCCAGATGCGGCCGATATCGGTCATCTTCACCGTCCCGGAGGCCGACCTTCCCGGCGTGCTCGAGGCCTACGGCGGCGGACGCCGTCTCGAGGTCGAGGCCTGGGACCGGGCCGACACCATCAAGCTCGCGACCGGCATGCTCTCGACCGTCGACAACCAGATCGACACCACGACCGGCACGATCAAGCTGCGCGCGGGCTTCGACAACGGCGACGAGAAGCTCTATCCGAACCAGTTCGTGAACATCCGTCTGCGCGTGAAGACGCTGCCGGACGCCACCGTCATTCCGGCGGCGGCGGTCCAGCGCGCCGCCTTCGGCGCGTTCGTCTACGCGGTCAAGCCCGACAACACCGTCACCATTCAGCGCCTGACGCTCGGTCCGACCGAGAACGATCGCGTTGCCGTGTCGTCGGGCCTCGAGGCGGGGACGAAGATCGTCCTCGAGGGCGTCGACGATCTCACCGAAGGTCGGAGCGTCGAGATCGTGCCCGAAGGCGGCGCCCCGGCGCGGCCACGCCCGGCGGGCGCAGGTCGAGGTCAAGGCGGTCGCGGCCCGGGCGGCCGCGGTCCGGGAGCCGGCGGCGCAGGCGGCGGGCAGCCACGATGAACATCTCACGTACGTTCATTCTCCGGCCGGTGGCGACGGCCCTGCTGATGGCGGCCCTGCTGCTGTCGGGCCTCCTGGCCTACCGCCTGCTGCCGGTCTCGGCGCTGCCGCAGGTCGACTATCCGACCATCCGGGTGCTCACCTTCTACCCCGGGGCGAGCCCCGAGGTGATGACGAGCGCGGTGACGGCGCCGCTCGAGCGCCAGTTCGGCCAGATGCCGGGCCTGGAACAGATGTCGTCGATGAGCTCGGGCGGCGCGTCGGTCATCACCCTGCGCTTCTCGCTCGAGAAGTCGCTCGACGTCGCCGAGCAGGAAGTCCAGGCCGCGATGAACGCGGCCAACAACCTGCTGCCCAACGACCTGCCCCAGCCGCCGGTCTACAACAAGGTGAACCCGGCCGACACGCCGGTGCTGACGCTGGCGGTCACTTCCACGACCGTTCCGCTGCCGCAGGTGCACGATCTGGTCGACACGCGCGTCGCGCAGAAGCTGTCGCAGCTTGCCGGCGTCGGGCTCGTGAGCATCGCGGGCGGCCAGCGTCCGGCGGTGCGCATCCAGGCGAACCCGCAGGCGCTCGCGGCCCACGGCCTCAGTCTCGAGAACCTCCGCACCGTCATCGCCGCGGCGAACGTCAACCAGCCGAAGGGCAACTTCGACGGGCCCGAGCGCTCGTTCATGCTCGATGCGAATGATCAGCTGCGGTCGCCCGAGGCCTACAAGGAGCTCATCGTCGCCTATCGCGATGGCGCGCCGCTCCGAATCGAGGACGTTGCCGACGTGATCGACGGCGCTGAGAACCGCCGGCTCGCCGCGTGGGCCAACGAGCTGCCCGCGGTGCTCGTGAACGTCCAGCGCCAGCCCGGCGCGAACGTCATCGACGTGGTCGAAGGCATCCAGCATCTGCTCCCGCAGCTCACGGCCAGTCTGCCCAGCACGCTGTCGGTCACGGTCCTGAGCGATCGCACCGAAACCATCCGCGCGTCGGTGCGCGACGTGCAGCACGAGCTCGTCTTCGCCGTCGGGCTCGTCGTGCTCGTCACGTTCCTGTTCCTGCGCAACATTCCCGCCACGATCATTCCGAGCGTCGTCGTGCCGCTGTCGCTCATCGGCACGTTCGGCGTCATGTACCTGGCGGGCTTTTCGGTCAACAACCTCACGCTCATGGCGCTCACCATCGCGACCGGCTTCGTGGTCGACGATGCGATCGTCATGGTGGAGAACATCGAGCGGCACATCGAAGCGGGGGAGACCCCGCTGCAAGCGGCGCTCACGGGCGCCAAGGAGATCGGCTTCACGCTCATCTCTCTGACGATCTCGCTGGTGGCGGTGCTGATCCCGCTGCTGTTCATGGCCGACGTGGTGGGCCGGCTGTTCCGCGAGTTCGCGATCACCCTCGCGGTCTCGATTCTCATCTCGCTCGTCGTGTCGCTGACGCTGACGCCGATGATGTGCGCGCGTCTGTTGAAGCAGATGCGCCACGAGGAGCAGGGCTGGTTCTATCGTCGAACCGGTGCCTTCCTGGACGGCATGATTTCCTGGTACGGCCGCATGCTCGAGTGGGTGCTCCGGCATCAGCCCGCGACCCTGCTCGTCGCGCTCGCCACGCTCGTGTTGACGGTCGTCCTGTATCTCGCCGTGCCGAAGGGCTTCTTCCCGGTGCAGGACACCGGCGCCATCCAGGTGATCACCGAGGCGCCGCAGTCGGTCTCGTTCACGGAGATGTCCGAGCGGCAGCAGGCCGCGGCGCGGGAGATCCTCGCCGAGCCCGACGTCACGGGGCTGTCGTCGTTCATCGGCGTCGACGGCACCAACGCGACGCTGAACAGCGGGCGCATGCTCGTGACGCTCGAGTCGCGCGAGAACCGGAAGCGATCGGCCACCGAGGTCATCGCCAGCCTGCGCCAGCGGCTGCAGAAGGTCCCGGGCATCACCACCTACTTCCAGCCCGTGCAGGATCTGACCATCGAGGATCGCGTGAGCCGCACGCAGTTCCAGATGATTCTCGAGGATCCCGACGCGGATCGGCTGAGCGAATGGGTGCCGAAGCTGCTCGACCGGCTCAAGGCCGTGCCCGCGCTGACCGATGTCGCGAGCGATCTCCAGGACCGCGGCCTCCAGGCGTATCTCGCGATCGATCGCGATGCGGCGAGCCGGCTGGGCGTGAGCGTGACCGCGATCGACGATGCGCTCTACGACGCGTTCGGCCAGCGCCTCATCTCCACCATTTACACGCAGGCCAACCAATACCGCGTCGTGCTCGAAGCGGCCCCGCGGTATCAGGTCGGTCCCGAGGCGCTCGGACAGATCCACGTCGCGACCAGCGGCGGGCCGGCCGGAACCGTGCCGCAGCAGGTGCCGCTCTCGAGCATCGCCACGATCGAAGAGCGCCACACCCGGCTGGTCATCAACCACGCCGGACAGTTCCCCGCGGTGACGATGTCCTTCAACCTCGCCGAAGGCGCGTCGCTCGGCGAGGCGGTCGAGGCGATCGAGGCGGCGGAGCGCGAGATCGGGCTGCCGGCCAGCATCCAGACACGCTTCCAGGGTGCGGCCGAGGCCTTCCGTGCCTCGCTCGGCAGCACGCTGCTGCTCATTCTCGCCGCCGTGGTCACGATGTATATCGTGCTGGGCGTGCTCTACGAGAGCTACGTCCACCCGATCACGATTCTCTCGACGCTGCCGTCGGCCGGCGTCGGCGCGCTGCTCGCGCTGCTGCTCGTCGGCACCGAGCTCAGCCTCATCGCGATCATCGGCATCATCCTGCTCATCGGGATCGTGAAGAAGAACGCGATCATGATGATCGACTTCGCCCTCGACGCCGAGCGCAACGAAGGCATGTCGCCGCGCGACGCCATCTACCAGGCGGCGCTCCTGCGCTTCCGGCCAATCCTCATGACGACGCTCGCCGCGCTCTTCGGCGCGCTGCCCTTGATGCTCTCGTCCGGCAGCGGCGCCGAGCTCAGACAGCCGCTCGGGCTCGTCATGGTCGGCGGCCTGCTCGTCAGCCAGGTGCTGACGCTGTTCACGACGCCGGTCATCTATCTCTTCTTCGATCGCCTCGGCCGTCGATGGGCGGTGCGGCGTCCGGCGCTCGTCGCGGAGGATGCCACGACGTAGATGGAATGACGAATGACGAATGACGAATGACAAATGACGAATGACGAATTTCGGATCTCTGCTGACGACGACAAATAGTCGACTCCAACAAAATGACGAGCAAGCTGCAAAACGTTGGCGAGGCGGGTGTGTTGATTCGTCATTCGTAATTCGTAATTGACCATGTCGCTTTCTTCTCCCTTCATCCAGCGCCCGGTGGCGACGACGCTGCTGAATCTCTCCGTGGTGCTCGCGGGGGCGGTCAGCTTCTCGCTGCTCGCGGTCTCGCCGCTGCCGCAGGTCGACTTCCCGATGATCATGGTGGCGGCCAGCCTGCCTGGCGCGAGCCCGGAGACGATGGCGTCGAGCGTGGCCACGCCGCTCGAACGCGCGCTGGGGACGATCGCCGGGGTCAACGAGCTCACGTCGCAGAGCTCGCAGGGCTCGACCCGCATCAACGTCCAGTTCGATCTCGGCAAGGACATCAACGGCGCCGCGCGCGAGGTGCAGGCTGCGATCAACGCGTCGCGATCGCTGCTGCCGAGCGCGCTGCCCGGCATGCCGAGCTACCGCAAGATCAACCCGTCGCAGGCGCCCATCATGATCCTGGCGCTGACCTCCGACACGCGCACGACGAGCGAGATCTACGACCTCGCCTCCACCGTGCTCGCGCAGAAGGTGGCTCAGGTGACCGGCGTGGGCGACGTGACCGTCGGCGGCGGATCGCTGCCTGCCGTCCGGGTCGAGCTCGAGCCCTACGCGCTGAATCAGTACGGCATCTCGCTCGACCAGGTGCGGCGCGCCATCGCCAGCGCCAACGTGCTGCGCCCCAAGGGCGTGGTCGAGGACAGCGAGCGAGCCTGGCAGATCCAGGCCAGCGATCAGCTCACGCGGGCCGCCGACTACCAGCCGCTGATCATCACCTACCGCAACGACGCTCCCGTGCGGCTCTCCGACGTCGCCAAGGTCTACGACGGCGTCGAGGACCGCTTCAACACCGGGTTCTACAACCGCAAGCCGGCGGTGCTGCTGATCGTCAGCCGCCAGCCGGACGCCAACATCATCCAGACCGTCGACGCCATCCACGAGCAGCTGCCGTTGTTGAAGGCGTTCCTGCCGGCGGGCGTGGACCTGGACATCGCCAGCGATCGGTCGCCGAGCATCCGCCGCAC
This sequence comes from Vicinamibacterales bacterium, assembly GCA_963840865.1. GTDB lineage: Bacteria > Acidobacteriota > Vicinamibacteria > Vicinamibacterales > Vicinamibacteraceae > CAWJAP01. The sequence continues at coordinate 306,808 of CAWJAP010000028.1, read as the reverse complement.
GCTGCAGGAAGCGGAGCGGACGCTGCTCATTGCGGTCGGGCTCGTGATTCTCGTCGTGCTGCTCTTCCTCGGCAACCTGCGCGCGGCCTTCATTCCGGTCGCCGCCGTGCCGGTCGCGCTCGTGGGCAGCTTCGCGGTGATGTACCTCTGGGGCTTCTCGCTCAACAACCTGTCGCTGATGGCCCTCATCGTCGCGACCGGTCTGGTCGTGGACGATGCCATCGTGGTGCTCGAGAACATCTCGCGGCACGTCGAGAAGGGGCTGCCACCCCTTCAGGCCGCTCTCGTGGGCGCCCGCGAGGTCGGCTTCACCCTGCTCTCGATGAACCTCGCGCTCGTCGCGGTGTTCGTCTCGATCCTCTTCATGGGCGGCATCGTCGAGCGGCTGTTCCGTGAGTTCTCGATCACGCTGGTCGCCGCGATTCTCATCTCGCTCGGTGTCTCGCTGACGCTGACGCCGATGCTGTGCGGCCGGTGGCTCGTGGGCCGCGCCGAGCGTCCGCAGAACCGCTGGCAGCGGCTGAGCGAGACCGCGTTCGGCCGGCTCGTCGGCGGCTACGACCGGACGCTGGTCTGGGCGCTCAAGCACGCACCGCTCGTCGTCTGTCTGCTGCTCGGCGTGATGGCGTTGAACGTGCGGCTCTACATCGCCGCGCCCAAGAGCTTCCTGCCGCAGCAGGACACCGGACAGCTCGGCGGCTTCATTCGCGGAGACGACGGGACCTCGTTCCAGGTGATGCAGCCGAAGATCGACATCTTCCGCAAGGCGGTGCTCGCCGATCCGGCGGTGGAGAGCATGTCGGGCTTCATCGGCGGCGGCCGCGGCATCAACAATGCCATGGCGTTCGTGAAGCTCAAGCCGCTCGCCGAGCGCAAGATCTCGGCGCAGGAGGTGGCGGAGCGGATTCGCCAGAACTCACCGAACGTGGCCGGGGCCCAGTTCCGGCTCTTCGCCGACCAGGACATCCGCTTCGGCGGCCGCGGCGGGGGCGGCGGCGGGGGCGCGCAGTACGATTACACGCTGCTCGCCGACGACACGAACCAGCTTCGAATCTGGGGCACGCGCGTCGAGGCGGCGCTCTCCGAGCTTCCCGAGCTCACGGGCTTCGACGATGAGCTCCTCGCGAGCCAGCAGATCTCGCTCGAGGTCGATCGCGATGCGGCGCGGCGGCTGGGCGTCGGCATGTCCGACGTCACGCAGGCCCTCAACAACGCCTTCGGCCAGCGCCAGGTTTCGACCATCTACAACGCGCTCAATCAGTACCGCGTGGTGATGGAGGTGGCGCCCGAGCACGCGACCGGACCGCAGGCACTCGATCGCGTGCACGTCATCGGCGCCGGGGGACAGCGCATTCCGCTGTCCACGATCAGCAAGTACTCGCACACGGTGGCGCCGGATCGGGTGAGCCACTGGGGGCAGTTCGCATCGACGTCGATCAACTTCGAGATCCGCCCCGGCGTCAGTCTGAGCGAGGCGCAGGCGGCCATCGACCGCGCCGTCGCGCAGCTCGCCATGCCGTCCTCCATCCAGGGGCGCATGCAGGGCAGCGCGCGGCTGTTCCAGCAGGCGCAGGGCAATCAGCCGATCGCCATTCTCGCCACGCTGCTCATCGTCTACATCGTGCTCGGCGTGCTGTATGAGAGCTACATGCACCCGCTGACGATCCTCTCGACGCTGCCGTCGGCGGGTGTGGGCGCGCTGCTGGCGTTGCAGCTGCTGCAGACCGAGTTCAGCCTGATCGCCATGCTGGGGCTGTTCCTGCTGATTGGCGTCGTCATGAAGAACGCGATTCTGATGATCGACGTGGCGCTGCAGCTCGAACGCGACCGCGATTTGACGCCATACGAGGCCATTCGCGAGGCGTGCCTGCTGCGTCTGAGGCCCATTCTGATGACGACGCTCGCCGCGCTGCTCGGAGCGCTGCCGCTCATGCTCGGGGCGGGCGAGGGCTCGGAGCTGCGCCGGCCGCTCGGGATCGCGATCGTCGGCGGTCTGGTCGTGAGCCAGGTGCTCACGCTTTACACGACACCGGTCGTCTACCTGTATCTCGATCGCTTGCGGCTGTGGGGCAAGCGCCGCCGCGCCGCTCGCGCGATGGCCCACCGGTCGGAACTCGAAGCCCACGGCGCGCAAGGCGCCTGACCCGACCCCACTTCCCACCTCGGTCGATCGGCGCACTCATCAATTCGCTGACCCGACACAAAAATCACAAAAAAATCACGAGCCTGTACGAAAGGTGTTGGTCGCGCGTTAACTCAGCGTGTTGACCCCCACGTCCTGGTCAACCTACTCGAGGAGGTCCCCATGCGTGCAGGCAAGCTCGGCCGGGCAATCGGTCTGAGTGTCTCGATCCTCGTCTCTCTCCCGCGCCTTGCGGGGGCACAAGCCGATGTCGTCTACGAATGGAATCGCATTCTGCTCGAAGCCGTGACCACTCCAGGGGCGCTGCCGCCCACGATCTTCTTCACCTATCCCCCTGCGCTCACGCAGGCGGCGGTGTTCGACGCGGTCAACTCGATCGACAATCAGTACGCCCCGTGGGCCGTGCGTGTCCACGCGGAACCGGGGGCATCGCGTGAAGCGGCGGCAGCCCAGGCTGCTCATGACGTGCTCGTCAGCCTGTTTCCGGCGCTGGCTGCCCGGTTCGACGCGGCCCTTGCGACGACCCTGGCAAGCCTGCCGCCGGGCGCGGCGAACGAGGGCGTGCGAGTTGGCGCTGCCGCAGCCCGCGAGATTCTGGAGTTGCGCCGGTTGGACGGGTGGAATCGCGTACCGCCGCCCTACGTCCTGCCCGACGAACCCGGGAACTGGCAGCCCGCTCCTGCACCCGCGGCGTTCACGCATTACCCGGACGTCGTTCCGTTCGTCATGGGCTCGGTGAACATGTATCCGGTCGAGCCGCCGCCGGCGCTCACGAGCGAGCGTTACGCGGCGGACTTCAACGAGGTCAAGACGCTCGGTTCGGCCACCAGCACGGTGCGGACCGAGGAGCAGACGCAGGTCGCGCGGCTCTTTGCCGGTGTCGGGACGACCACGACGGTGCCGGTCCTCTGGGGCAACCTCGCGAGGGATGTCTCCCGCGCGCACGGCCTCTCGATCCTCGACGCGGCCCGCGTGTTCGCGCTGCTCGCCATGACGCAGCACGACGCGCTGCAGATTTCGATGACGAGCAAATACCAATACGGCTTGTGGCGTCCCGTCACGGCGATCCGAAACGCCGACCGGGACGGGAACCCGGCCACAACCGCGGACCCGAACTGGAACACGTTGATTCCGACGCCCCCCTATCCTTCGTATGCGGGCAACATGGCCTGCATCACCGGCTCCGGAGCGCGCGTGCTTGCGCGGCTCTTCGGCCGGGACGATGTGCCGTTCTCGGTGACGTGGGCGCCCACGGCCGGTGCTCAGGCCGTGACGCGGTCCTACAACGGCTTCCGCCAGCTGGCCGACGAGGCCGCGCGGAGCCGGATTACGGCGGCATCCACTACACGTTCGACACGCTCTCGAGCATGGGTGTGTGCACCGACATGGCCGACTACGTGTTCGAGAACACGCTGCGCGCGCGGTTCCGCTGATTGAGTCAGGCTACAGGCTGCGGGCTTCGGGCTCCGGGGCTTGTGAGGGCTACGGGCCGGCTTCGGGCTCCGGGCTTGCGAAATCTGCTGGCCCGCAGCCTGCAGTCCGTAGCCCGTAGTCCAACGAGCGTCAGAACCGCGAGTACGTCTCCACGCCCATCAGCGTGTCGTTCGGATAGAAGTGGTCCACGTTGTCGCGCGTGATGATCTGGTGCTTGACGAAGACGGCAGGCGGAACGGGGCGGCGCCCCAGAATCCCGAGCGCGACCCGGATCAGCCCGTCGCCGTAGCGTTCCGGGAAGTAGCCGACCGAGGCCACGAGCGGGGTGCGGGGCTGGCGCAGCTCGGCGCGCGCATCGGGCTCGGCGTTCTGGCCGACGATGGCGCAGCCGTCGGCGCGTCCGGCTTCCTGGAACGCCCGGGTGGCGCCGAGAGCGCTGGGATCGTTGGAAGCGCCGACGAGAATGCGCTCCGCTTTCGATTCGCGCAGGTACTTGCGCACGCGTTCGAGCGCCGTCTTGAACTGGCCATCGCCGTCGATCGAGACGACCGGCGAGCTCGCGGCCTCGTGCGCCACCTCGCGGATGCCGGCGAGCACGCCGCGGGTCCGCGACGCGGGCACCGAACCGGCGCGGGCGAGCTCGAGGAGCAGAATCTCGAAAGGCTGACCGCTCCAGCGCTGCTTCGCCCATCGCGCCAGGTGGTGCCCAGCGAGTAGTCCCGCCTCGTAGTTGTTCGCGCCGAAGTACGTCGCTCCGGGGTGCGGGATGTCGATCGCAACCAGGGGAATGTTGGCCTCGTGGTACTTCGCCGCGATCGGCGGCGCCACGGCCTCGTCGGTCTGGAACTCGATGACGAGATCGACCCGCTCGCGGATCAGGAGCTCGGCATTCTTGAGCGCAATCTTCGGCTGATAGCGGTTGTCGACGACCACCAGCTCGACGTGCTCGCGCTCGGCGGCGCGCAGCAGGCCGTCGTGGACCTCGCGCGCGAACGAGCTGTCCTGGCCCTGTCCGGCATAGCCGATGCGGTATTTGCGCTGACGCCGAATCTCCGAGGTGAGCCGGTAGCGCTGCCCCTCCACCTTCTCGAGGAAGCCGCAGTGGCGGAGCGTGTAGAGGAGCCGGAAGCACATACCCTTGCCGAAGCCGGTGCGGTCCATCACGTCGCGCAGCCGCAGCGCTTCGCCGGGGTGCTGGAACGCGCCCAGGATGTCGGAAGCGTGGACGAGCGCCTTCACGAGGTAGCGCTCGTGCGGCGTCGCGGGGGCGCGCTCGGGCGAAGCCGGAAGCGGGGATTCGGCCACTTGGATTTTGCAGAGCATAACACTCATGAAGAATGAAACCCGCCCGCATCGACGTTTGGATCCCCCACGCGTACGCCGATTTCTCCGGCCACGTCTACCCGCAACCGGGGTGAAAGCGCGTACAGGCCGTGTTTACCATTGGTAAACACGGCACTCATATATGATCTTCGCTTGCCGCCACCGCCGCGTCAGCTAACGCTCGCCGCATCAAAGTGTGACGACTGTCCCTGCCGGCGCTCACGCGCCCGCCGGGTGAGGAGGACTCATGAGTTCGACGCGGCAACACGTCCGCTGGGTGAGACGCGCCATGGGCGCGGGGCTGCTGACGGTCGCGTTGGCGACGACCGCCGTCGCCCAGGAATCGCGGGGAACCATCACCGGTACGGTCCAGGATACGAGTCAGAGCGTGTTGCCGGGCGCCACCGTCACGGTGACGAACGTCGCGATGGGGACGTCGGTCACGACGGTCACCAATGAGGTTGGCTTCTTTCAGGCGCCGTACCTCATTCCCGGCCTGTATCGCGTCTCGGCCGAGCTCGCGAACTTCAAGAAGGTCGTGCGCGAGGGCTTGGAGGTGCGCGTCGGTGATCGGCTCGAGCTCACGCTCGTGCTCGAGCTCGGCGGCGCGACGGAAGAGGTGACGGTCTCCGCCGCGACGCCGCTGCTCGAGACGACCAATGCGTCGCTCGGGCAGGTGGTGGACGCGCGGCGCGTCGCCGAGCTGCCCACGCCACACGGCGATCCGTTCTCGCTCATCGGGCTGGCGGCGGGGACGTCCTTCGTGATGTCGGCGCGCCTCGATCGCCCCTTCGAGCCCACACACATCGTCGGCTACGCCGTGAACGGGACGCGATCGAACCGCAGCGACATCACGATCGACGGCGTGCCGGCCACGTCGACCGCCAACGCCGGCGAGGTGATTGCGTCGTTCGTCCCGCCGCAGGATCTGGTCCAGGAGTTCAAGGTACAGACGGCCACCTTCGACGCCAGCTTCGGCAACACCGAGGGTGGCGTGACCAACCTGAGCCTCAAGGCGGGCACGAACCAGTTTCACGGCACGGGCTATTTCGTGAAGATGCCGGCGAAGCTGTTCGCCAACGACTTCTTCGCGAACGCGAGCAACATTCCGCTGCCCGATTTCAGCTACAACCGGTGGGGCGGGACGATTGGCGGCCCCATCATCAAGCAGCGGACCTTCTTCCTGTATGGCCACGAGGGCATCGACGAGGCCCGGCCGCGCAACAACGGCACGCCGACGGTGCCGACCGAGAAGATGCGGAACGGCGACTTCTCGGAGCTGCTCGCTCTTGGACCGCAGTATCAGATCTACAACCCCTACACGCGCCGATCCATCGGCGGCGGCCGCTTCCAGCAGGATCCGTTCCCCGGCAACATCATCCCGCAGTCGATGATCAATCCGGTTTCGCGCGCCATCCTCGCCTACATCGGGACGCCGCGAACCTCCGGCAATCCCGATGGGACCGGCAACTTCCAGCAGCCCGAGCTGAAGGAATCGACCGCCTACACGTCCAACACGGTGCGTGTGGACCACGTGCTGACCAACAAGCAGCGCCTGTATGGCCGCGTGAGCTGGTACGACCGGAACAGCAACTACAACAACTATTTCAACAATCTCTCGACCGGCGAGTGGTTCCGGTTCATCTCGCGGCAGGCCGCCGTCGACCACGTCTACACCCTCAATTCGACCACCGTGATGAACCTGCGCTACGGATACGACCGGTTCCTGCGCGGCACCAACGCGAACCCCGATCAGCGCGGCTTCGACCTGACCTCGCTCGGCTTCCCGGCGTCATATGCCAACGAGATCCCGCAGGACATCCGCCGGTTCCCGCGCATCAACATCACCGGCTACCAGGGGACCGCGATCGGCGGCGAGGACCGGCCGACCGAGACGCAGTCGTTCATCGGCACGGTCACCAAGACGATGGGTGCGCACGGATTCCGGACGGGCATGGAGATCCGCCGCTATCGCGAGACGGATACGTTCTTCGGCAACAACCAGACCGGCCAGTTCGACTTCGACGCGAACTGGACGCGCGGGCCGATCGACAACTCGGCGATCGCGCCGGGGTCGCTCGGACAATCGTTCGCGGCGTTCCTGCTCGGGCTGCCGACCACGGGCGTCGTCGTGCGCGCCGCGGAGTACGACGAGCGATCGACGACGATGGGCGTGTTTCTGCAGGACGACTGGCGGATCGGATCGAAGCTGACGCTCAACCTCGGTGTGCGGTACGAGTACGAGACGCCGCTCTACGAGGTCGACAACCGCAGCGTGAAGGGCTTCGACTTAGCCGCCGTCCAGCCGATGGAGGCGGCCGCGCGCGCGGCCTACGCGCGCAACCCCACGCCGGAGGTTCCCGCCGACCAGTTCATGGTGCGTGGCGGGCTCACGTTCCCTGGCGTGAACGGTCTGTCGACCGGTCTCTACGACACGCCGTCGACCAACATCATGCCGCGGCTGGGCCTGGCGTATCAGATCGACGCCAAGACCGTCCTCCGCGGCGGCTACGGGATGTTCTACGGGTTCCTCGGCCAGCGCCGCGGCGACGTCCTGCAGAGCGGCTTCAGCCAGAACACGAACCTCACCCCGACGCTCGACAACGGCCTGACGTTCATCGAGACCCTGTCGAATCCGTTCCAGGGCGGGATTCAGGAGCCCGTGGGCTCGGCCGCCGGCATCGAGACGTTCCTCGGTCAGAGCATCACGTACTTCGACCAGGATCCCGTGTCGCCACGCACGCAGCGCTGGCAGGTCGGCATCCAGCGAGAGCTTCCCGGTGGCTGGCTCGCGGAAGCCACGTATGTGGGCGCCTACGGCTCGAACCACCAGACGACCCGCAACATCAACGCGACCCCGAACGAGTTCCTCAGCACGAGCGCCGTCCGCGATCAGACGGCGATCAACTATCTCGGCGCGTTGGTCCCGAACCCGTTCTTCGGGCTCATGCCTTCGACTGCCATCGCCGCGCTGCGCGGCTCGACGATCGCGCGCGAGCGTCTGCTGCGGCCCTACCCGCAGTTCGACGCCGTCAACACGACGACCAACGACGGCGAATCGTGGTACCAGGCGCTGCAGCTGAACCTGCAGCGGCGCTTCTCGAAGGGCTACACGCTCGGGATGAGCTACACCTGGTCACGCTTCGAGGAGGCGATCGAGTTCTTGAACCCCGACGACCTGGAGCCGACCCGGACGATCTCCAACCAGGACGTGCCGCACAAGCTGTCGATCAGCGGCATCGTGGAGCTGCCATTCGGTGAGGGCCGGAAGTTCGCGTCGGACACCAATGCGGTCGTGTCGAAGCTCATCAGCGGCTGGCAGCTCTCGGGCATCTACGCCTATCAATCTGGCGTGCCGATCGGCAACTTCGGGAATCTGCTCTTCACCGGGAACTTCGACGACATTGCGCTGTCGTCGAGCGAACGGACGCTCGCGCGGTGGTTCAACACCGATGCGGGCTTCGACACCGTGTCGGCGCAGCAGCTCGCTTCGAACGTCCGCACCTTTCCGCTGCGCTTCGACTCGGTGCGCGCCCACGAGATCAACAACGTCGATCTCTCGCTCATCAAGAACACGACCATCGCCGGGAACGTGCAGTTCCAGCTCCGGCTCGAGGCGCTGAACGCGTTCAACCATCCGCTGTACCCCGCGCCGACCGGCAACAGCCTGAACCCGACCGCCGTGCAGTTCGGGTCGATCATCGCCTCGACGCAGGCGAACTACTCGCGCCGTACGCAGGTGATGTTCAAGTTGATCTTCTGACGATTGAAGGGCTACGGACTGGCCCTCCGACGAACCGAATCACGAAGAACATGCTGCCGGAAAATGGGGTCGGGTGCTTTTTCGCAGTCACCCGGAAATAGCACCCGACCCCACGTTGCTTTTCGCGCACTCGACGAACAAAGCACCCCGACCCCGGTCACTCCGGCCTCAGACGAGCCGAATCACGTAGAACATGCTGCCGGAGTTCTTGTCCGACAGATAGCCGTCGGGGCTGGTCGTTTCGTCGGGCCGGATGTAGCCTGACGGCACGACGCGCCGCAGCCGGAAAGGGGCGAAATGGACGCGGACGCCGTTCAGCGCCTCGCAGGCCGCGCCCGTCCACTGGTTGGTGGCTTCGACCAGCATGTACTCGAACCCGAGCCAGCGATAGTGCGCCGTCGACGAAGCGACGAGCTCGAACGCGTCGGCCTTCGCCAGCGCATCGCTCCGGGCCACCATGAAGTGATGGCCGACGCGCCCCCTCTCGTACGCCTCACGAAACCGGGGATACGTGCGGCAGAGCGCGGCCAGGGCCTCGGCATCCTGATCGGCGAGCATCGCGAGGATCGGCGCGACGTACCGACCAGGCGGCCGACAGAAACGGATCGTCTTCGCGCATCGCCGGCGCCGCGTCGGCCGGCGGCATCGTCTCGTTCAGGGCCCCGCCCATCACCCGGCCGCGATCGTCGAGCAGGGCCACTGACTGCGCGAGCGCGTCGCGATTGACGGCCACCGCACTCCTCGGGCTCGTCGGGTCCGTGAGCACGCACAGGCGGATGAACCAGTACATCAGGCGTTCCCGCGTCCACGGTCCGAATCGCTCGCGGCCGAACGGATCTTCGTGCGTGGCCGCGTGAAGCGAGACCGGCGCGCGAGCCGCCGGTCGAATGTGGCGGCATTGCGGCTCGCGCACGGCGAACGCGTTGCCGACGACACGTGCGAGCTCGAGCACCTGGCGGACCGACAGCAGCGAAGCGGGAACGGCGGTGTAGCGGGTGTTGCGATGCGCGGCGACCGCCGGCAGGTCGAGCACGGGCAGCTCGCGGGGCAGGGGCTGCACGCCGTGCGCCGCGGTGTCGGCCGTGCGAGGATAGGGGCAGAACGGCAGTGGCAAGGCCTCGGCCACGGTGGCAGTGAGCAGGGACGATTGCGGCATGGCTTTTCTCGGGAAACGTCAGGTCACGATGGCGACATGACGATCAGACGGGAAAACCCGCCGCGTGTCGTCGGGGAACGGTAAGGATTCGGTGAGATCGGGCTACGGGCGACAGGCTGCGGTCTTCGGGCCTTGTGCCGGGCTGCGCCCAGCCGTGGTGATGCCTGTCAAAAGGTCGGGCCTGCAGTCCGTAGCCGGTAGCCCGTAGCCGGTAGCCCGATACTCCTTCACCCCATGAACGTCCGCACCAGATCGCGGATGACGAAGAAGGCGAAAAACGCGTAAAAAGCGGAGCACAGCAGCAGCCCCGCCTCGCGCCAGAGCGGCGGGCGCACCGCCGCCGGGAGGAAACGGCGGTTCACGCGGAAGATCTGGATGCCGGCGATGAGCAGGACGATGCCCGCCATGTTCGCGAGGATCTTGAAGAGCGTGAAGGGCGAGGCCGAGTGGATTGCGATCAGCCCCCACACCGAGAAGACCACCAGGATCCCGTAGTAGATGGCCCGGATCCCGGGCTTCCACGCCCGCGCGCTGCTGCTCGACATCCAGACGGCGTCGGTGATGGTCCGCACGAGGATGTCGCTGTTGCCAAGCTGCGTCTTGAAGAGGATCCAGAAGCCGTTGAAGAGCGTGAGGAACCAGAAGCCGGGCCAGATCTTGCTCAGATACTCGGCCTGGTAGGCGCCCGCGGCGAGTCCCTGCAGGTCGGTGCCGTGGGGAATGATGGCGGTCGCGAGGTTCACGTTCAGGAACATCCCGAAGAAGCAGAACAACGCCCAGACCCCCAGCTGATCGGCGTGCACGTAGCGCAGCCATTCGCGCCAGCGCCCCATGTTCTCGGGCGTGGTTGGGAAGACGGTGCCGACGTGGGACAACTGAATCTCGTGACCGCCGACAGCGCTCGGAATCGCGCCGACTTTCGCGCCCATGCCGAATCCTTTGTCGCGCACCCAGTTGGTGACGGTGAGATTGCCGATGCCGCCCGAGCCGGCGGTCGCCGCAAGCGCACCGATGAGCGCCCAGTCGATGGGCTTGGGCAGCCCCGCGAAACTGAAGAATCCGGTGAACGTCTGTGCCCAATGGGCGAACGGCACGAACGCCAGGTTCACGACGATCAGAAACAGGAACACGACGCCGAGCATCGTCCAGGCGAAGTACTCGAGCATGCGCTCGATGGTGCCGCCGAATGAGAGCACCAGCACCACGCAGATGATCAGCCCCGACGCGATCCACGCCTGGACGATCTGGTCCGGCGCCCCCGGCATACGTCCCATCCACGCGCCGAAGAGCGTGGCGGCGGCGCTGCCGGCGAGCGCTGGCATTCCGAGCTGGATGAAGCCGAGCAGCGTGTAGAACCCCGCCCAGAAGCGCGGACCGGGCTTGAGCCGCATGATGCCGCCGTAGATCGGCTCGCCAGTGTAGAGCGTGTAGCGGATGGCTTCGAGATTGAAGATCACCTGGAGGAGGATGGCCACGGTGGCGATCAGGAAGATCGCGCTCGAGTACTTGACGGCCGCCGCGGGTCCGACGAGCCATTCACCGCCGCCAATCGAGGTGGCGGCCATGATGGCGCCCGGGCCGATCACCTTGAGCATGTTGCGGAAGCCGAAGGGCGGCGGGGCGGGCAGGTCGGCGACCTCCCACCGGGGCAGTGCGCCGTGGTCGGAGGGGAGCGTGGCATCTCGCTCGTGCACGGAATCTCCTTGAATGCGGCGGCTGGGACGCCTTCGAATCGTCGAAACCGCGACCATATGCGATCTCGGCCGCTGTTGCACCGGGAGATTGTGGCAGGATCGCGGGCGCCGGCGTGCCCGACCGCGCGCCCCCGTCCGCGAACGCGCGCTTTATCGCGCTTCTTCAGGAGTCTTCATGCGCCGCCGTAGCGGTCTAGACCGACGACCAGAGACCGCAGACCGAATCAGCGGCCCACCTTCGCTCCGAGCTTCTCGATCATCGTCACCGCGTTCGCGTTCTTCGGATCGAGCTCGAGCGACTTCTTGTAGCTCGCAATCGCCGCCTCGACGTGACCGGCGCGCGCGAGGCCCTCGCCCAGGCTGTCGTGTGCGTTGGCGTCCTGCGGGTAGATCTCCACGTTTGCCTTGAACACGGTGAGTGCGTCGGGGACCCGATCGTCGCGGAGCAGCATGTAGCCGAGACGATTGAGCTCTCCGGGACCAAAGTCCTTGCCGTCAGCGGCCGCGCGCCGCTCCTTGTACCAGGCGACCGCGCGGTCCGCTCCCTTCACCTTGGCCACGAGCATCAGTCTGGAGAACAGGGAGGACGTGGGCGCCTGGGGGGCCGGCCATGCGTACTCGCCGGCGATGCTCGCCGCGAGGCGGTCGAAGATCATGAAGCCGTGGTCCGAGTTCGCCATGATGGCGATGCCGCGGCCGGAATCGGCGAACGCGGTCAGATAGGCCTGGAAGCCTTCGTCGGCGCCGTTGTGACCGAAGCGGTCCGAATCGCCCTCCACCGCAAAGCCGATCCCGAAGTTGTCGGATTGTTTCGTCAACATCAGCTTCGTGGTGGCTTGCGAGAGCACGCGAGCGGAACGGCCGTTCTTGGCCTTCGTGACCTCGATGGCAATCCGCGCGAGATCGGAGGCGGTCGTCCAGAGGCCCGCCGCGGCCATCTCGGGATAGATGTGCCATTTGCCCTCGACCATCGTGCCGTTCGCACGGGTCCCGCTCGCCGCCATGGCCGCGCGTGCGGCGGGGAGCGGGTTCTCGTAGGTGCTGTGCTCGAGGCCCAGCGGATCGATCACCGCCTCGCGCATGATCTGCGGAAACGGCTTCTTCAGCTGATCGACCATCATGAGCTGGACGATGGACGTCCCGCCGCCGCTGTAGCGGGTTCGCGATCCCGGCACGTAGTCGACGCGGACGGCGGCGGTATTTGCCGGCTTCTCGCCGTCGAGCACCTGGACGAGCGTCGGAACCGATTCGCCGACCGCGTAGCCCGGGAATCCGTGGACCGTCGTGCCGGCGCTGTGACTCAGGAGCCGGCGGAGCGTGGCTTTCTGCTCCCTGGTGAACTCGTTGTCGGGGAGCTTCCACGAGATCAGCTTGTCGTTGATGTTCTCATCGAGCGTCCAGCGGCCGGCCTGCAGGTGGTGGAGCACGGCCATCGCCGAGACCGGCTTGCTGATCGACCCCGCCTGGAACAGGGTGTCGAGCGTTACCGGTTCGGCCCGTCCCGCTTCCCGAACTCCATATGTCTTCGCCCACACGAGGCCATGCTGGTCGAACACCGCGACGCTCAGCCCGGGAATCTTGAAGAGTGTCATCCATTCCTGCAGCGAGAGCTTCACCGGTGTTTCGTTCTCGATCTCGACCTGCGGAATGCGCTCGATGCGCGCGATGCGGGCACCGTGCGAGTCGTCGGCCATCCACACGGTTCCAGCGCCCGTCCTCCCGGCAACCGGGGGCGCCTGGAGACAAAGCGACGCGAGGATGGCCAGAGAAACCGTCAGACGTAGGGCGTGCAGCATGTGATGTGTCGGCGGGACTAAGAGGGTGATGAAAATACTCAGTCAAGGCACAATTCACAAAGCACAACTTACCAGGAGGATCATAGGACGAAGTCGGCTTCGGTGGTTTTCAAGGCTCTTCAACCGTGAACCTTCCTTGTGCCTTGTGCCTCGTGGATTGTGCATTCAGGTTGCCGACTATTTTCACCAACCTGCGAAGTTCCGCCCTCCTGGTACTATTCGTGAGCTGCCGATGTCCACCTACACCGCTGCCGTCGTCCAGGCCGCGCCCGTCGCGTTCGATCGCCGGCGCACGCTGCTCAAGCTCCACGATCTGGCGTCCGATGCCGCGCGCCTCGGCGCGAAGCTGGCCGTCTTCCCGGAGGCGTTCGTCTCGGGCTATCCGCGCGGGCTCGACTTCGGCGCCCGCGTGGGCATGCGCACCCCCGAAGGCCGCGAACAGTTCCGCCGCTACTACGATTCGGCCCTCGACGTCCCCGGACCCGACGTCGACGCGCTCGCCGAGCTCGCCGGCGACTTGAAGCTGCATCTGGTCATCGGCGTCATCGAACGATCCGGCGGCACGCTCTATTGCACGGCGCTCTTCTTCGGATCGAGCGGACATTATCTGGGCAAGCACCGCAAGCTGATGCCGACGGCGATGGAGCGGATCATCTGGGGCTTCGGCGACGGATCGACGCTGTCGGTGTTCGATACCGACATCGGCCGCATCGGGGCCGTCATCTGCTGGGAGAACTACATGCCGCTTCTGCGGATGGCGATGTATGCCAAGGGCGTCTCGATCTATTGCGCACCCACGGCCGACGGACGTCCGACCTGGATTCCGACGATGCAGCACGTGGCGCTCGAGGGCCGATGCTACGTCCTCTCGTGCAACCAGTTCGCGCGGCGCTCCAGCTTCCCGGCCGATTACCCGACGCCGTTCGGCGAGGATCCCGATGCGATCATCTGCCAAGGCGGCAGCTGCATCGTCAATCCGTTCGGCGAGATTCTCGCCGGGCCCAACTACGACGAGGAATGCATCCTGACGGCGGCGGTCGATCTCGACGCGATTGCGCGCGCCAAGTACGACCTCGACGTGGTCGGCCACTACGCCCGTCCTGATGTTTTCCGCCTGCACGTGAACGAGAAGCCTCAGCCGTCCGTGGTGATCGATTAGGGGTCGGGCCGAATTTCAGTTTCTGCTACGCGGGGTCGGGCCGAATTTGCAGACGCTGCGTACGTTATGTCTGCAAATTCGGCCCGACCCCAAATTGCAGAAACTGAAATTCGGCCCGACCCCGATCGCGCTGTTCGATGCCGGGAACCGCGTCGTTCTTGATGTTGGGGGCGGCGGTCGCCGCCTCGATTCGTCAACCGCGCCAAGATATTTCGCCGGCCCCGAAACGGCCGAGCCGGAGGCGAACGCATGCCAAAGAATGGCGCCGGACCGCGACTCTTCGATCGCTTCTTTCAGAGGCCGTGGTACAAGCGGCCCGCTCTCCTCGCGGCCCTGGAACTGGTCGAAATCCGTAACCAGCTGCGCGACGAGAACCTCCACGATACCGAGGAGCCCGCCTTCCAGGAACAGCCGATTCCGGCAAATCTCGACCCCGCGCTCCGCGAGGCGCGCACCGACGATGGCACGTTCAACGATCTGCGCGTGCCGAAGATGGGCGCGATCGGCCGGCGCTTCGGCCGCAACGTGCCGCTGGCGCACGTCGCGCCCGACCTGCCGAATCTGTTGATCCCCAACCCGCGCGTCGTCAGCCGCGAGCTCATGACGCGCGACGAGTTCAAGCCGGCGACGATTCTGAACCTCCTCGCCGCCTCCTGGATCCAGTTCATGGTGCACGACTGGTTCGTGCACAAGCGATCGGCGAGCGAGGCCGTCGAGATTCCAACCGCGTCGGGCGACGACTGGGGTGCACCGAGCATTCGCGTGCCGCGCTCGGAACCCGACCCTGCGCCGCCTGGCTCGACGCGCCCGCCGGCTTACGCCAATCTCAACAGCCACTGGTGGGATGCCTCGCAGATCTACGGCGATGTGACGACGGCGCCGAAGCTGCGCACGACCATCGGTGGCCGGCTGCGCATCGAACCCACCGGCCTTCTGCCCGTCGATCCCGACACCGGCCTGCACATGTCCGGCTTCACCGACAACTGGTGGATCGGGCTGGCGATGCTGCACACGCTGTTCACGCTGGAGCACAACTACATCTGCGACCTGCTCGCCGCGCAGCACCCCGGCTGGACCGACGGGCAGCTCTATGCGAAGGCCAGGCTGATCAACTCGGCGCTGCTGGCGAAGATCCACACCATCGAGTGGACGCCCGCGATCCTCCCGCACCCGGTCATCAAGCGCGCGCTGAACGTGAACTGGACGGGGCTCGTCGGCGAGGATCTGCAGGACGTGTTCGAGTTGCTCGACGATCGCGAGCTCGCCGGCGGCATCGTGGGCTCGCAGGCGGCGCATCACGGCGCGCCCTACTCACTCACCGAGGAGTTCGTCGCCGTCTATCGCATGCATCCGCTGATGCCGGATCAGTTCGACATCCGCTCGGCGGCGACCGGCCGGCTGCTCGAAACGCGCGAGCTGCCCGAAGTGGCCGGACGGCGCACGCCTGAGATCACCGAACGCGCGACGATGGCCGATCTGTTCTACTCGTTCGGCGTGTCGCACCCGGGGGCGATCACGCTCCATAACTATCCGCGGCACCTGCAGAACCTGCGCCGCGACGACGGCGAGCGGCTCGATCTCGCCGCGGTCGACATCTTCCGCGACCGCGAGCGCGGCGTGCCCCGCTACAACCAGTTCCGGCGTCTGATCCACAAGGAACCGGTCGCCTCGTTCGACGAGCTCACCGACAACCCGGCGTGGCGGCAGCAGCTCAAGACGGTCTACAACGGCGACATCGAGACGGTCGACCTGATGACCGGGCTGTTCGCCGAGCCGCTGCCCGAGGGGTTCGGGTTCAGCGAGACGGCGTTCCGCGTGTTCATCCTCATGGCCTCGCGCCGGCTGAAGAGCGATCGCTTCTTCACCGACGACTGGCGCCCGGAGATCTACACCGAGTTCGGGCTCGACTACATCAAGCGCAACTCGATGCTCACCATCCTGAAGCGGCACTTCCCTCAGGTTGCGCCCGCGCTCGCCGGTCTCGAGAACGCGTTCCACCCGTGGAAGACCGTCTCGGCGCCGGTGGACCCCGCCTAGACGCCGGAGTCGCTCGTTTGCACAGGTGGGACAGGCCTTTCATGCCTGTCGCGCCCGCTGGGAGACAGGGCTCTAAAGCCCTGTCCCACCCGAGCGGGCCGTATCGACCGACTCTCATCTCAAGCGCGTCGCCAGGACGTTGGTGCCGGCGGCCCACAGGATGCCCTGCCAGTCGGAGTACATCGCGCGCTCGACGACAATCTGCGCCGGTGTCGCGCCGAGGCTCTCGACGACGCATCCGTACCCGCCGGTGACGTCGGGGAACTGATCGTGGATGCCGGCGGTGAAACGGCTGTTCGCCGGAACGGTGTAGGTGACGCTCCGGGGCGCCGCCGAGCCGTCGAACAGGAGCGTGAGACGAACGGTAGCCGGGAACGGCGAAGTGTTCGCGACCAGCACGTAGGTCTTCGTGTTGACGGGCGCAGGGCCGGTCTCGCCATCGGCGAGCGCCCACAGCGTGCCCGTCTCGGTAGAGCCCGGTGAATTGTGGGCCTCGGCCCAGACGACGGGGGAGCCGGTCTCGGGACCGGGCCACCACATCGCCCGCTCGACGATGACCGGCACGCCGTTGGTCGATTCGACCCGCGTGGCGACGGGGGTTCCCCTGAGCAACGGATCCGCCTGGTCCACCCAGATCGTCAGGCGGCGCTCGCCGAGCACCGTGTAGTGTTTCTCCACCGTGTTGCCGTCGGGGAGCATGAATCTCACGAGCAGCTCGGCGGGTGTCGGGTTCGGGTTGGCGACGAGGACGAACGTATCGAAGAAGTCGCCGGTCGCCCCCTCGGCCAAGAACCAGTTGAGCGCGGGGCCGGCGACCGCCGCACTGTTGTGGGCGCCGGTCCACAGCTCGTTCCGCGACACGTACATCGATCGCTCGACGATGACCGGGACGCCGTTGGTCGATTCGATGACGGCTGAGACGTCGCTGTTCTCGAGCCCGGGAATCTGATCGATGTTCAGTGTGAAGCGCTGTCTCGGGGCGACCGGATACGTGCGGACGATCGGATCCGCCGCCGGCAGCAGGAAGCGAATGCGGATCTCGGCGGTGCGCGTCAGGTCGGGGTTCTGAATCAGGTAGAACACGTCGAACGGGCCGCCCGTGGCCCCCTCGGCGAGATACCACGTGGTGCCCGGCGCGGCGACGCTCGATTCCGCGTGCGAACCGTAGATGGAGCGGTCCCAGAACATCGACCGGTCGACGGCAATTTCCATGTCGGACTCCACCAGCGTACTGAAGCTGGTGGCGGCGAGCTCGGGCGTCTCACGTGGATAGATGAAGCGGCGGGTCTGGCCGGCGACGTGCATGAACGACGACGGCGACGTCCCGGCCTCGGTCTGGAATCGCAGCAGTGCCGTGGACGTCACGGCGTGCGGGTTGGCCATCGACACGCGCGTGTCGAAGAACGTGCCGGTCGCGCCCTCGGCCAGATAGCGCGTGTAGTAGCCCTGCGGGTGGGTGCCAGCCTGCATCTCCTGCAGGTTGGTCATGCCGTCCGCGTCGGGATCGGCCGCGGCGTCGGCCACGAGCAGGTCGAGGCTGTAAGCCGCCTCGTACTGGTCGGGCATGCCGTCGCCATCGGTATCGGTACTCGCCGGACCGTTCAGGACGACGGCCTGCCAGGCCGAGGCGAGCGACGCCGTGGCGCCGGCAATGGAGACGACCACGTCGCCTTGTGCGATCGGCGTCGCAACCGCGTCATGCGCCACGGCTGCGCCGAGCGGCATGGTGGGTGCGACGACGACGAGCAGCGTGTCGTCCACGACGGTCACGCCGGGCGCGGGTGCACCTGCGAGCGTGACACTGACCGCACCCGGCTGGTCGAAGCCGGTGCCGCGGATGCGGACCTTGGTGCCGCCGGCGGCAAGGCCGCTCGCCGGGCTGAGGCCCGTGACGGTAATGGGCGCGCCGGTCGCCTGCACGAACGTCGCAGAGACCGACAGCGACTGGGTGAGCTGCACGATGCAGTTCGCGGTTCCCGAGCAGCTACCCGACCAGGTTTGCAGCGTGTGGCCGGTTGCGGGCGTCGCAACCAATGTCATGACCGTGCCTGCGGGCACCGACTCGGTGCAGTCGGACGCGCCCGATCCGCAGGTGATGCCTGCGGGGAGGGAAGTCACCGTGCCCGAGCCGGTCACGCTGACCGTCAGCGTCCGCGGAGCGTTTTGCGTGAACGTGGCCGTACAGGTCCTGTCCTGGACCATCTGCACGACCGCCCCGCAGCCGGCGCCCGACCAGCCGCTGAAGCTGAAGCCCGCCGACGGCGTGGCCGTGAGCGCGATCGTCGCGCCCAGCGTGAACGGCTCGTTGCAATCCGTTCCGCAGTTGATGCCGACAGGCGTCGACGTCACGGTGCCCGAGCCCGAGAGGATGATGGTCAGCGTGCGCGTGTTCAGTTGATCCTCGACGAACGTCGCGCTGCAGACGCGGTCCTGCGTCATCTGGACGACGTTCGCGCAGCCGGCGCCGGACCATTGGCTGAATCTGAAGCCTGCGGTCGGATTCGGCGAGAGCGTGACGGTCGTGCCCGACGAAAACGTCGCCGCGCAGGTGGGCTGACACGCGATGCCCGCAGGCGAGCTCGTGACAGTACCGCTGCCCGCGACCTGCACCTGAAGCTGGAACGTGCCAGGAGGCGCCGCCTGGAAGGTGGCCGTGACCGATCTGTTGGTATTCATCGTGAGGACGCATTGGTTGACACCGGTGCAGTCGCCGCTCCACCCGGCGAACTGGAAGCCCGGCTCCGCCGTCGCGTTCAGCGTGATGGTCGTGCCGGCCGCGAGCGTGGCGCTGCAGGGGGCCGTGCCGCAGTCGATCGCTGGCGGATCGCTCGTGACGCGGCCTCCGCTCGTGCGGATGACGGTGAGATTGAAGGTCTCGAGCCCCTGCTGGGTCATCGTGAATGTCGGGCCGCCCGCAACCGAGATCGTCGCCGTCCGTGGCGAGGTCGTGGGGTTGTCCGGCATGGTGTAACTGATCGGCTCGGAGACGTCGCCCGACGTGGGAGGCGCGAGTTGCACGGCACCGCTCGTTTGAAGCTGCCACGGGCATCCGCTCATCGTGGTCAGCGTGAAGCCGCCGCTCGCCGCGCTCGGACCGTGGTTTGCGCCCGTGGACGAGAACTGCGGCGGCGAGCAGGCGAGCCCGCTTTGCACAAGAGCGAGGAACTCGTCCGCGACGCGGATATGACCGGTGCGCTGGCCGGGCTCGGAGTTGGATTGGAAGGTCACGGTCACGGTCGCGCTTCCCCGGCCTTGCACCGGCGACCGCTGCAGCCAGTCCTCCTCGACGTCCACGGACCATCCGCAGTTCTGCGTGTCTGTGATGTTCAGTGCGACGTTCCCTCCGTTCGCGCCGACCTGTGACGTTTGGAGCGTCGCGGTCACGTCGCAGGCGACGTAGGTGAAGCCGATCCCAGTCACCGACTTGCCGGACCCGAGCGAGGCTGCCTGCAGTTCCAACGGTTGCGTGCCGGAGCCCGGAGGGACTGTTGCGCGGATGAAGTCCGGCCCGCGGTCGAGGACTCCCATTTGACTGGGACCCAGGAATGGAACGATCTCCGGTGAGTCGAGCCCTTCGCCGGTGATGAGCACGGTGGCTCCGGCCTGGCCGCGATCCGGGTCCATGCTCCGGATGATCGGCGTGGGCGTGCGCTCGCCCGACGACACCTTGCCGGGGAGCAGCGGCTCGACGATGCCTTCGCCGGACACTGGGCCGCTGACGAGGAGCGGCCGCTCGAATTCGACACGGTTCCCGTCGGCCGAGATCGACGACGCCCCGCTTGGCGTGGTGAGTTGCTGACCCGCCGGCGACAGGCTGATGCGGCTCGTGGCGGCGAGCGGATTCGAGCGAGAACGTCGGCGTGCTGCCTTCGGTACCCAGACCGTGCACGTCGGTCACGAACACATCGTCGACGCCGTTGGTATCGCCGAACACGAGGTTCGACGCGCTCGAGGTGTAACTGACCACCCAGATGTCGGCTCCAACCTTGCCGCTGATCGCTGGGGCTTCGCTGGCGCCGTTCGCCGGGCCGTGCCCACGCGTGCCTGAGACCCGCAGCGTGGCCGTGGCCATCGGGAAGCGCGCCGACGTGACGAAGATGTCGGCCACCCCGTTGTTGTCGCCGCCGACAATCGCCGAGGCAGTGGATTGATAGGCCAGGACGAGGCCATCCGGTGACAGCGCCGGCGCGGTGCTCCCGCCGGCGGCGAAGTTCGGGCCGGTGGACACCTCCACGCGGCTCGCGAGCCGGATGGTGCGCGTCCCACCCTGCGGGTCCGGCACGCTCACGTAGATGTCCGACGACCCGTTGGTGTCCTGCGCCGAGAGATTGCCCGCTGTGGTCGCGAAGGCGACGACGCCGTTGTTGGCGACGACCGGCGTTACCGAGTCGGCGTTGGCGGCGGCACCGCCGGCCTGGCTGATGCGCTCCGTGCTGCGGGCGAGCCGCTGATAGAGGTAGACCTGTCGGACGTTGCTCACGGCCCCGGCGAGGTTGGTGGCGAACGACGAGAAGACGATGAAGCGGCCGTCGGGGCTGATGTGCGGCGTTTCGCTCGCGCCGCCGGTCGCCTGCACGCCGCCTGTGGCGACGCTCACGCGATAGGTCGCGCGCGCACCGTCCTCGTCGAAGATGCCGTCGCGATCCACGTCGCGGTCGTGGAGGAAGATGTCAGCGACGCCGTTCGAATCGCCGGCGACGAGGTTGGTCGCGCTCGAGCGAAAGACTATGAACCGGCCGTCATGACTGATCGAGGGCTGGTCGCTCGGCCCGCCGATGGCCTGTCCGCCGCTCGTCGTGACGCTGACGCGGACGACGCGGCCGAGCGCACCTGCCGCCTTGCGCCGATCGCGCACGAACACGTCGGAGAGACCGTTGCTGTCGCCGGTGACGAGGGTGGTCGCCTCCGAGGCGAACGCCGTCCACATGCCGTTGCCGCTGATCCGCGGCCTCATCGTCTCGGTTGTCTGCGGGAACGGATCGGCGACGCGCCAGGCGTAGTGGTCGTAGACGAAGACGTCGGTCAGGTTGTTGGTGTCGGCGGCGACGAGGTTCGCGGCCTCGGAATTGAACGCCGCAATCCGGCCGTCGTCGGACACGTCGGCGACACGGATGAAGCTCGCTGCCGTCTGTGGCGTGCCGTCGCTGGCCACGCTGGCCCGCCAGATGCGGCGGTCGCCGGCCTCGTAAAACACGCCGTTGCCGTTGCCGTCCACGTCGGCGACGAACACGTCGGCGGTGTTGTTCGTGTCACCGTCCGGACCGAGGAGGTTGGTCGCCTCCGACGTGAAGACGATGAACCGGCCCGTCTTGCTCAAGCGCGGAAAAGTCGGATTGGCTGCGATATCCGCCGGGACGCCGGCCGCCGACAGGTCGAGTCGTCGGGTCACCGAGGCGGGACCGGCTTCGTCGAAGATGTTGTTACCGTCGGCGTCGCGGTCACGCACGAAGACCTGCCCGCCGCAGTTGAACGACACGTACCGTCCGGTGCCGCTGATGCTGGGGAGAAAGGTGTCGATCGCGGACGTGCAGACCAACGGTGCCGGCAGCACACTGACCAGGGTCGTCGTATGGTTCGCGGGGTTCGCATTGCGGCGGTCGCGAACGAACACGCCTTCGTGGTTCGAGAAGATGGCTTGCAGACCGTCGGTGCTGAGCGCGCTGTCCAAACCGTCGATGAAGTTCCCGGTGGAGTCCAGGCTGACGAGGGTCGTCGTGCCCAGGAGCATGTCGCGGACGTAGATGCCGCCGTTCGACTCGAACGTGACGAAGTGGCCGTTGCCGCTGATCCCTGGCCGGGTCGACGGGACCCCGTCGGAATTCACGAGTTCCGTCACGCCCGTCACGCGATCGTAGCGATACACGTTTGGCGTCGTGAGGACACCTCCCTGGAGGAGGTCGGTGGCTTCCGATTCGAACACGACGTAGCGGCCGTCGTCGCTGATGGCGGGAGCATTGCCCGTTCGACTGGCAGCATTCGCGGCCACACCGCCGGGACCGTTGGTCAGGCGCGTGACCGTGCCGAGGACGAGGTCCTTCACGAAGATGTCGGGCTCGGCATTCGAGTCCTGAGGACCGAGGTTGCCGGCATTCGACGGGAAGACCACGAAGCGGCCGCTCTCGCTCACCGACGGCGAGTTGCTGAAGCCGAGGGCCTCGACATTCGCCGCCGTCAGGCTGCCGCGCCGGGTCGCGTGTGTTTGCCCGTTGGCACGGGCAACCGGGAAGAGCAAAGCCAGGAAGCACCAGGAGGCGACGACACGAAGGGATACCGACATGGGGAACTCCGCGGACCGTCCCAAGCCAACGTTTAACTCAGCCGTAAGTGATGGCACTGTATCAAACGCGGAAGCTCGTGAATAGGTACAGCTCAGGCAACAGAAACTCGGTAGTCGAAACCGGTTAGGGCCGGCAACTCTTTCGCAGACTGATACTTGCCAAGACGACAGAGGCCCGGCATCATCACCGCGCCATGACCATCGGTTCCCTCGGACGGCCTGTCCTGGCCGGGGCCTGCGCCTTGATGGCGAGCATCGTGCTCGCGCCGCGCGAGTCGTTCGCTCAGGGTTGAGTGCTCATCCGTCAGAACGCACCCGTGATTGGTGCGTCCGGCCTTGCAGCGCCTGCTCCGGGTGAGTGGCAGGTGAGCCTCTGGTACAGGACGCTCGACTCCGACGATCACTACCGGCTCGATGAAGAGCAGGTCGAGCGTCATCGACTGGGCACGTACGTCGTCAATCGACAGAACGTGCTCGACGTGACGTTCGGTTACGCGGTGACGCGGCGGCTGGGGATCAGCGTGGGCGTGCCGTACATCAGCTCATCGTGGTCGATCCCGACGCCGCTCGCGCCGCCCGGACCACGGGCCGAGCAGAACGGCCAGGGGCTCGGCGACATCATGGTGATGTCACGCTACATGCTGTTCAATCCGATGACGCATCCGCGGGCCAACATCGTCGTTGGCGGGGGCATGAAGTTCCCGACCGGGGACGACGACGTCGTCGACGTCTATCCCAACCTCGTGTCCGGCCAGAACAGCGTGGAGAAGGCGGTCGACCAGTCGGTGCAGCCAGGTGACGGCGGCTGGGGGATCGCGGCGGATTTCCAGGGGTTCATGACCGTCAAGAAGGTCGTCCTGTTCGCGTCGGGCACCTATCTCGCCAATCCGCGCGACACGAACGAGACGCCGTCGATCATCGTCGGGTTGGGCGCCGCGTCGCCGGCGAACGTCGATCGCCAGGTGAACTCCGTGCCCGATCAGTACCTCGTTCGCGCGGGCGCGATCGCGCCGCTCGGCATCCGCGGATTGAGCGGGTCGATTGCGTGGCGCGTTGAAGGTCTGCGCCGTTACGATCTGATTGGCGACAGCCACGGCTTCCGGCGCCCCGGTTACGAGCTGTTCATCGAGCCCGGCCTGACTTTCACGCAAGGCCGGTCGCAGATCTCGTTCACGGTCCCCATCGGCTACTACCGCATGCGGAAGCCCGATCCGTACTCCGGCGCGCTCGGCGACGCAACATTTCCCGATTACATCGTCCTCGGGAGCTACAGCGTGCGGCTCGGCCGGCGTGCGCCGAAGCCGACGACGCCGTCGACCTAGCGGGACATTGCGTCGGCAGCGCCGATTAACGGCCTGTCCCACCCGCTCAACTCGAGCGAACTCCGGTCCAATCACACACGCGAGGAGGCCGGGGCCTACCAGGAGGCCGGGGCTTCAGCCCCGGCGTTATGAACGGGCAGGTATGAACGTCGGCGGCGGGAAGCCCCGCCCTCCTGGTGACGGTTCAACGGGTCGCGGTCGTCTCGATTGGCGCATCTCCTGTCGTGAAGCCGCCGAACACGAAGTGGTAGGCGTCGTTCGCGCGGTCATACGTCGCCTGAACACGCGTGGGGTAGGGCTTGCCGGCGAGCGTCTTCGGCCGGGGCGGAACCTCGAGCGCGAAGTCGCGGCGGGCGAGCAGGAACTCCTGCGTCACCATCGGCTCGATGAAGTGCACGCGGCCCTGGTTGTAGCCCGCGATCATCACCGCGGTGAACGGCTGTTCGAGCACCTCGAGCCGGATCAGATGGTTGCCCATCTGCGGATGGAATCCTGCTTCGGCCAGGTAGGCATAGCCCTCCGGCAGGGAAGCCGGGTCCGGGTTTTCCGGCACGAACTTGTCGATGGCCCGCACCGCCTCCTCGGGGATGGCGTAGAAGTGGAAATCGAAGTGCGCCTTCTTGAAGCAGAGCGGCTCGTGACCGTTCGGGTTCCAGTGGACTTCGGCATGGTCGAAGAACCCCCACAGCTTCACCTCGCGCGGGAACTTCAGTGTTGCGAAGGCGCCCGACGGACCGTCGCCCGGCTCGGCCGGGGGATGCTCGATGACCCCAAGGGGCATGGTGAGCCCCACTTCCTGGAGGGCGTTGTTCTCGTCGACGGTCGCCCAGGTCGAAACGCGTCCGCCAGCCAGCGTGGTCGATTCGCCTGCAATTCGGACCGGCGCAGCCGGCGACGCGCCGACCAAGCCGCTAATCATGACAACCGCCGCGCCGAGGAGCGCTGCGGAACCGAAGTAGTACGCCCGCGCATTCGCCATCGCCCGAACTCCTTCAACCTGCCGGCTCCCGCGAGTCCCCGCGGTCACATCCGGTTGGTCCATCCACCCGGTGCCCGGCCACGTTGATTGGGGTAGACGGGAGTCGGCTGCGGCTCGCACCAACGGCCCTCCAAATTCCTTCCAAAAGCATCCCAAACAGCGCGTGATTCCCGCGGAGTTTCGCGATTGCGCCCGTCCGGCTATTTCCGTTACAGTATTACCGCGACGGAAATACGCATGCCGAAGTCTCCGGAAAGCGGCGTCCCCGCCTCACTCACTCCGGCCGTGTTCCACATCATGCTGGCGCTCGTCGACGGGCCCCGGCATGGCTACGCCATCATGCAGGCGGTCGAGACCGACGCCGGTCCGGCCCTTCGAATGGGCCCCGGCACGATCTACGGGTCGCTGCAACGGATGGAGGACGCCGGGCTCGTGCGCGAAGTGACGACGAGGGGCGCGGACGCCGACGCTACATACTGACCACGCTCGGGCGAAAGGCGCTCGAAGCCGAGGCCGCCCGTCTCACGAAACTCGCCGAGACAGTGCGCGCGAAGAAACTGGTTCCTCGCGAGGCGTGAGCATGGACTCGCGGGTACGTTTACGGTTGTCGGCGTCCTTCTGTCGTGCGCTCATCCTGGGTGTACCCGCGCGCATTCCGTGAGCGCTTCGGCGCCGCCATGCTCGACGACTTCGCGGACCTCCTCGAGGCTCGCAGCCGGCGAGCGGCCCGTCCTCGGCCGGGTTGTCGGCTCGTTGCAGCTGGCTCGCGACGTCCTTCACTCCGCACCTCGAGAACATGCCCGTGCATGGCGAACGCGCCGGCACCAGGCTCGACCGCATCGCCTTCGCAATCAGCAGCAGGTCCACGTCGGTACGACGAGGAGGGCCCGTATGGCTCAGGACATCCATGACGCGTGGCGCCGGCTCGCCCGGCACCCGTGGTTCACCCTGCCCATCCTTCTTTCGATCGCGTTCGCCATCGGCGCCAACGTCGCGGCGTTCAGCATCATCAACACGCTCTCGCTCCGCACCATGCCGGTCCGCGAGCCTCACCGGCTCGTCGTGGTCGCGCACGGCGGCGATTCAGGAACGCTCGAAGGATCCAACTACGCCTGGTACGAGCAGGTTCGCGATCGGGCCACGACGCTCGCGGGCACCGCCGTCATGAAGGACGACCTCATGAAGGTGGTCGTCCAGGATCAGGTCGAGTCTGTGGTCGGCGTGCGGGTGAGCGGCAGCTACTTTCCGGTCCTTGGCGTCGCGCCCGCGCTCGGCCGTTTGATCGCTCCCGCCGATCAACCGGACGGCTCGCCGAACCGCGTCGCGGTCATCAGCGACGCGTACTGGACCCGGCGGTTCGGCCGCGACGCCGGCGTGCTCGGCCGTACGATCGTCGTCGATCAAAAGCCTCACGAGATCGTCGGCGTGACGCCGTCGGGCTTCCTCGGGCTGGAGGTCGGGCGGCGGGTCGATGTCACCGTCCCGATCGACGGCTCGGCATGGCGTCAGGGGTGGACCTCGATGCCGCTCATTGCCCGGCTGCCGGCCGCGGTGTCGCCGGCCACCGCGACCGCCGAGCTGACGACGCTGTTCAAGCAGTTTGTCGATGGTCCGGATCCCATGGGGTTCGGGAAGCCGATGGCCGACAACGCGAAGGCTGGACGCTTCAAGTTCGTTAGCCTGACGCCGCTCGCGAACGGACTGGGCGCGCTCCGCGAGAGCTACCTGCAGCCGGCCCTGGTCCTGATGGCGCTCGTCGGCCTGATGCTCTTCCTCGCGTGCGCGAACTGGGCGACGCTGTCCGCGGCGAAGGCGTCCGCACGCCGCCGCGAAACGACAATCTGCCTCGCGCTCGGATCGACGCGTCTCCGCCTCGTCCGCGCCTCGTTCGTCGAGAGCGTGCTCCTGTCGCTCGGTGGTGGACTGCTAGGATTCCTCGCCGCGTGGTGGACCGTCGGACTCGTGGCGAACTACATCCCGTCCTACGGCCAGCCGGTCGACCTGGTCATTCAGCCCGACCTCACCGTTCTGTCGTTCGCGCTCGCGGTGTCGCTGATGACGGGCCTGCTGTTCGGCGCGGCGCCGGCCTGGCTGACCGGACACGTCGACGCGAGCGAGTTGCGGACGGCCGGCGTGACCCAGGATCGCCGGAGCATCGGTCTCGGCAACGCCCTCGTCGTGCTGCAGGTGGCGCTCTCGCTGGTGCTCGTCGTCGCGGCCACGTTCTTCATGACCACGCTCAGGAACCTGCGGAGCCAGGAGCTGGGATTCTCCGGCACCGGCGTCATCACGTTCGACGTGGACGCCGAGGACAGCGGTCTCGAGGGCGAGGCGCTCATCGCCACTCACCGTCAGATCCTCGATCGGCTGCGAGCCTTGCCCGGCGTCGAACGGGTCACGCTCGGCACCATCGCGCCCCTGAGCGGCAACGTGGACGGCAAGCCGCTGGCGATTCCAGGCTTCGTGCCGAAATCGCGCGACGACATGGCCGCGCAGGTGAACACGGTCGGTCCCGACTACTTCGAGACGTTCGGCATTCCGCTCGTGCGGGGGCGGCCGATCGCGGCCGGCGACACCGCGGGCTCGCCGCGGGTGGTGCTCGTCAGCGAAGCCACCGCACGGCACTTCTTCCCGGGCGGCGACCCGATCGGCCGCCGCTTCGAGATCCGCGGCGCCACGACCTCCGAGGTCGAGATCGTCGGCATCGTCCGCGACGTGCGCGATCGCGACCTGCGAACGCCGGCGTCACGGATGTTCTACGTGCCGTTCTTTCAGCGCCACGCCGAAGGGTCGTACACCTTCGCTATTCGCACGTCGGGCTCGCCTGCCGATCTCATGCGGCTGGTGCGCAGGGAGATCCATGCGATCGCGCCGGGCATTCCCGTGCCGGCTGCTCAAACGCTCTCGCAACAAATCGACGACCGGCTGGTGAACGAGCGGCTGCTCGCGACCGTCGCCGCGGTGTTCGGGGCACTGGCGGTGCTGGTCGCCGCCATCGGCATCTACGGCGTCGTCGCCTACGCCGTCTCGCGCCGAACGCCGGAGCTCGGCCTCCGCCTGGCGCTCGGGGCGGGGCGCAGGCACGTTTCGTGGCTCGTGATCCGCAGCACGCTCGGGGTCCTGGCCCTCGGCAGCGTCGTCGGCCTCGCCGGCGCGCTGGCATCACGCCGCTTCATCAGCAGCCTGCTCTTCGGCGTCCTCGACTCGGATGCGCGCGTCTACGCGGCCGCCGTCGCCATCCTCGGCGTCATCGGCCTGCTCGCCTGTCTGCCGCCGGTCCTGCGTCTGCTCGAGCTCGATCCGATGAGCGACGCTCCGCCGTGAATGAGCGGCCCGGACAGATCTGGTTCTTTCTTTCATCCGATTGTTCAGATCTATCCTTTGCGGTGAGCCCATGAAGGCCACAGACGAGAAGCCCGTCTCCAAGTCCAGGCTGCTGGCGTTGATCAGGGACCTGGACTGGCGGTCCGTGAAGGCCGCCTTGGAGGCGAACGCCGAACTGCTCGAGTACCGGGGCGACAAGGGCAAGAATCTGCTTCACGTGTGCTGCGGCATCGAGATCGAGAAGCGGGGCTTGAGCGCCGCGGACAGCATCAAGACGGCAGGCGTGTTGCTCGACGCGTCGATCGACATCAACCGCGAGGCGTTCACCGAGGGCGAATGGAAAGCCACGCCGCTGTGGTACGCCGTCAGTCGCGGGAAGAACCTGAAACTGGCCAAGTATCTGCTCGAGCGAGGCGCCGATCCCGAGCATTGCCTGTGGGCCGCGGCCTTCAACGACAGCCCCGCGGCAATCCGGCTGTTGGTTCGCGCCGGAGCGGTCGTGGACGCGCCTGGCGGGGAGACGCCATTCCTGTTCGCGGTCAAGTGGAGCCACTTCGCAGCGGCCAGGGCGCTAGCTCGACGCCGGAGCGAACCTCGAATTTCCAGGATCGACTCGGCAAGACCGCCCTGCATTACATGCTGAAGAAGCGCAGCGCTCCCAAGTACGTGCGGATGCTTCTCGAGCATGGCGCGCGGCTGGACCTCGAGGACCACGATGGCATGACTGCAGGAAGCATCCTGTCGCGCATGCGCAGTCCGGAGTATCAGAAGCTTGCGAGAGCCACGGATTGAGAGGGCGGGCGAATCATACAGATCGGATCGTCAGGTAGGGTCCGATCCTGTTCGTGGCTGCTTGTCGGTGCTGGTCCGATCTGGTCCGGCGGTTGTCCGTGGCTGTTTGTCGGGTGCTGGTCCGATTTGGTCCGTGGTCCTCGTCCGCGGCGTCGGCGGCTAGAAACGGATGCCGTACACGAACTTGAAGTTGCGGCCCATCTCGGGCGTCAGGTCCTTGATGTACGAGAGATGGTTGGCGTAGGTCTCGTTCGTGACGTTGTCGACCCGTGCGGTGAAGGTGTGCGTCGCGCGGCCTCGCTGCCGTGAGTACGCGCCGAACAGCTTCAGCAGGCCGTATCCGTCCGTCGGCGTCTCGGTACCGTAAACACGATCCTGGTCGGCGGCTGCCACGACCTGGCCGCCCACCTGGAGGGCGTTCCAGCGATAGCGGACACCGCCGGTGAACCGGAGCGGTGGAATGCGCGGCAGCGGTTCGCCGGTGTCCTGGAGCGAGCCTCGGACGTAGTCGATGCCCGCCTCGAGGGTCAACGTCTTGGTCGCTTCGAAGTCGCTGTGGGCTTCGAATCCCTGCAACACACTGTCGGCGCCGGTGAACACGACGACCGGCAGGTCGTCCTCGACCTCGCCCGTGGGCTTGCGGAAGACGAAGCTGTCGATGGCGTTGCGGAACCACGTCACCTCGCCGGAGGCGCGCGCCAGCCGCCACCGGAACGAGACGTCGACGCCGAGTCCCTTCTCGGCTTCGAGATCGGGGTTGCCGATTTCGAACTGGAAGTTGCCGATGTGCGGACCGTGGAAGTAGAGCTCTTCGAGTGCGGGGTTGCGCACCGCGCGCGCGACGCTCACGGCGACGGTCGTCTGATTGGTCGGGCGAAAGAGCGCACCGACCGACGCTGACAGGTTGGTGTAGTCGCGTGCCGGCAGTCCTCCCTCCGGCGAGAAGGAGGCCCAGTCCGCGCGCCCGCCGAACTGCAGCGTGACGTGCGGCCACACCGCTTCCTGATAGGTGAAGACGCCGTAGGTCTGCTGATCGACCGGCGGTGAAAGTGCTTCCTCGCCAATCACTTCGAAGCTGCGGTTGTAGCCGCTGACGCCGTAGGTGCCCTGCAGCCGTCCGGCCACGGGTCTGGTCGTGGTCATCAGCTCGAAGTCGAGCGTGTTGTTCGAGAACCGGGTTTCCGTCTCGCCGGCGTTCAGCTCGTCGTGGCGGTAGCGGCGGACATTGAAGGCCGCACGCACGCCGTTCACGAACCCGTCCAGTCCTCGCGACTGAGCGCGGGCGGTGATCACGTGGCGGCGAGGCGTGAGCTCGACCTGGCCCTCCTCGACGATCGGGATGCCGTACTTCGTGTCGTCGGTACTGATAGCTCGCGCCGGCGAACCCCTTGTCGTGCGTGTACGAGCCGCCGACGTGGCCGAACCCGCTTCGCGACTGCGAGTTCTCGATCTCGCCGGGCGGCGTGTTCACGTCGCCCGAGCCGCGGATTCCACCGCCGCCGTGGAGGGCGTACCGGCCGTTGCCGATGGAGAAGTCCGCGGCGCTGCCAACCTCACTGGCGCCGGTGCCGAACTCGGCCTGCGCTTCGCCAGCCATCCGCGTGACCGGCTGCATCGGGATGATGTCCGACACGACGTTCACCAGTCCGCCGATGGCGTTGGCGCCGTACAGCAGCGTCGCCGGGCCTCGCACGACCTCGACGCGTTCCGCCGCGAGCGGATTGACCGCCACGCCGTGATCGCCCGACTGGCTCGAGAGATCGTCGGTGCGCTGACCGTTCTCGAGCACGAGCACACGATCGCCGTCGAGGCCGCGGATGACGGGGCGCGATGGGCCGGGTCCGAATGCGCGCTGCGCCACGCCTGGCTCGTTCTTCAAGAGCTCGCCGAGCGAGCCTTCGAGCTTCAGCGACAGCTCCTGGCCGGACAGGACGGTGGTGGGCTGATACGACTCGAACGGATCGCGCGGGTTGGGGCTGACCGAGACCGCTTCGGCGTAGTGCAGTTCGGGCTCGAGCGCGATGATCAGTGGCTTGCTGTCAGCGCCAGCGACCGCTTCGATCCGCGTGGGACTGAATGTTTTGGCCGTGATCCGCAGGTGGTACGTGCCCGGACGAGGGACCTGCGCGCGAAACACGCCCTCGGCATCGGTCGTCGCTTCGGCCTTCGTCTCCTCGACCACGAGCCTGGCGCCGATGACGATGGCTCCCGAATGTGCGTCGGTGACCTTGCCGGACAGGGCAAGGCCCGGGTCTTGCGCCACGGCCGTGGCGGGACCGGCGATCACGAGAACGAGTGCCGCGAGCGCGATTTCCAGGCGCAAGCCGAGTCGGCCGAGGAGAGGACACACGAACGCCACGGTGCCCAGTCAATCACCAGACCGGCCCAGTCGCCTATGGACAAACCACAGACGGTCGAAATCGTGCCATGAGAAGTCGCGTGGCCCGATAAATGGCAGCCCATCGCGGCCTGTCGCCGGTAGCCTGCAGCCTTTCGCCCAACTCGATCAGGCCTCCTTCAGCTCGCCGAGGAGCGTGGGAATGAGCTCGGACACGGTGGGGTGGATGGGGACGGCGCGCTGGAGCGTGTCGTAGGTGACGCCGGCGTTCATGATGTCGAGGATGCCGTGAATGGCCTCGTCACCGCCCGTGCCCAGGATCGAGGCGCCCAGGAGCTTCCGCGTGTCCCCGTCGACGACGACCTTCATGAATCCCTGCGTTTCGCCTTTCTCGATGGCGCGGCCGACGCGGCTCATCGGGCGCGTGGCGACGAGCAGCCGGTTGCTCTTCGCACGCGCTTCTTTCTCCGTGAGTCCGACGCGTCCCAGCGGAGGGTCGATGTAGAGCGCGTAGCCCGGAATCCGATCGCTGACCTTGCGAGACTCGCCATCGAGCAGGTTGGCGGCGACGATCTCGAAGTCGTTGTACGAGGTGTGCGTGAACGCGCCGCGCCCATTGCAGTCGCCCAGCGCCCAGATGCCCGGCACGCTCGTAGCGAGGCCATCGTCGACCGTGATGTATCCCCGCGCGTCGGTGGCGACGCCGGCCTTCTCCAACCCGAGATCGCCGGTGTTGGGCCGGCGTCCGACCGCGAGCAGCGCGTGGGAACCGGCCGCCAGCGGGTCGCCCTCCGCGCAGGTGAGGGTGACGGCCACACCGCGCGGATGCGGCGCGAGCGCAATGCACTCGGCCGACGTGCGAACGGTAATGCCCTCGTGCGCGAGGATCTCTCGCACGCCTTCGGAGACGTCCGTATCCTCGCGCGCAATCAGATGCGGTGCCTTCTCGACGATGGTCACCTCGGCGCCGAAGCGGCGGTACATCTGACCGAACTCGAGGCCGACGTAGCTGCCGCCGATGACGATCAGGTGTCGCGGCAGCCGGTCGAGCGCCAGGATGCTGCTGTTGGTGAGGAACGGCACCGTGCCGACACCGGGCATGTCCGGCACGTAGGCCCGCCCGCCCACGTTGATGAAGATGCGCGCCGCCGCCATCACATCGTCGCCGACCCGAACCGTGTTCGGCGACTCGAAGCGAGCATGGCCTTGTACGACCGTGCAGCCGGAGAGGCTGCGCAGCCCCTTTTCGATGCCGGTGCGCGCGTTGACCGAGACGGTTTCCGCTCGCCCCTTCACACGCGCCATGTCGACATGGAACCCGCTGTTCAGCGCCACGCCGTAGTCGGCGCCGCGCCGTGCCAGATGGGCCGCGTAGGCGCTGGCCACGAGCGTCTTCGTGGGCATGCAGCCCGTGTTGACGCAGGTCCCGCCGAACAGATGGCGCTCGATGAGCGCCACGGTCATGCCCGCGGCCGAGAGCCGGCCGGCGAGTGACGGGCCGGCCTGGCCCGCGCCGATGATGATGGCGTCGTAGGTGTTCATGGCAGCGCCAGGAAGATGAGCAGCGCGCCCCCGAGCGCGACCCCGTCCTCGATGAAGGCCGCGGGCGGGTCACTGCCGAATGCGGCTGCGAGACGAGCGCGAAACGCGCGCCCACCGAGTGTTCCCACGGCCGCGCCGCCGACACCAGCCGCGAGTCCCACCATCCAATTGCCGCCCGCGAATCCGATGGCGGCGCCGCAGAGCGCGCCCATGACGAGACGCGCGCCGAACTGCACGGGGACAGTGCGGCTCGGCGTCGATGGGAGCTGATCGGTGACGAGCTCACCGAGCGCGAGGAGCGTGAGCACCCAGGGCGTGACGGCGTGGCCGAAAACGGCGAGCCACGTGCTGCTCAGGTCGAGGCGCCCGAGGTACGCCGCCCAGCTGACGGCTGCCGGGGCGGTCATCGCACGAAGTCCGGCGATGACGCCAATCAAGAAGGGGAGCAGAAAGACCTTCGCGCTCTCGTCCATCCGCCCTCCACTTCAGCCGCGTCTCCACGCGCAAGGTGCGACGGCCTCCCGCATCATACGTCGGTCGGGCGGCGATCAATACCGCATGCCAAGAAGCTTCCAATAGTTCAGGAACGTGAGGAACGCTATCGAGAGGGCGGCAAAGTTCGACGCGACGAACACGCCGAGCCTGGCGTCGGGAAACAGCAGCACCATGGCGGCCTGTTCGCCGGTGCTGCCGCCTCTGTAGAGCAGGAGCCGGCGGTGCGACTCGAGCTGAGCGAAACCGTAGGTGGTCGCCGGAATGCGCGGGTGCGGCGCGTATTGCGGGGCGAGCATCATCCGGACCGATGCCGGCGACAGGACGCGGCTCCCGTCGACCGAGCCATCGCCCAGCACGGCCAGCATGAAGCGGCCCATGGCCGACGCCGTCGTACTCTCGCGCTCGTCGTGATCGGAGGATGACCGCGGTCGCGACCAGAAACACGACAGCGATGGCCGACGATCGACGCGCTGAATGCGATCGACCGCGCGAAGATCGCGTGACGTTCCAAGGTCATGGGCGCCTCCAAACGAAATCGCCGAGCTTCCAATCGCATCTCGAGAACTTTGACACCGCCTGTCGTCGCCATCCCCGGAAACCTGGCAGGTCGAGCCTTGCCGATGGCGGGGGCGCCCGACTTCGCTCTTCGAGCTTGGTCGACTCTTAGCCGTAGCGCTGCGCGGGGAGGCGCAAAGCCCGGTCCTCCTGCGGTCATCACGGCAGAGGCTTCGCCGGACTGCGCCTTGCATCTGGCTTGTGTCGCGTCGCTCCCCGCCAGCACGATCGTCGGTGGAGCCGCAAAGGAGAGCCACATGGCAAGGTACGGTGAAACCGCATCGAAGACCGTGAAGTCCGCGATGCGGCGGCGCAAGAAGGGCACGTTGAAGAGCGGATCGGGCCGGCGCGTCACCAGCCGCAAGCAGGCGATCGCCATCGGTCTGAACGAGGCCCGCGAAAAGGGTGGAAAGGTGCCGTCCCGCGGCAGCCGAACCAGGCGTTCGTCCAAATCCACTGCACGAAAATCGACGGCGCGAAAGAAGTGAGCCATGGCCTCACGCAAACGAGATCCCATCCGTTATGCGGTGGTCGGGCTCGGCCACATCGCGCAGGTGGCCGTGCTGCCGGCGTTCAAACATGCAAGACGCAACTCGCGCCTGGTCGCCGTCGTCAGTGACGATCGCACCAAGCGCCGGGAGATATCACGCCAGTACAGGCTCGAGTACAGCTGTTCGTACAGACGAGTACGAGGAGTGTCTACGGCAGGTCGACGCCGTCTACATCGCGCTTCCGAACTCGCAGCACGCGGAATACACCATTCGCGCAGCTCGCGTGGGTGTGCACGTTCTCTGCGAGAAGCCGATGGCGGTCACGGTGGAGGAATGCGAGCGGATGATCCAGGCCTGCGCCGCCGGTCGGGTCAAGCTGATGATCGCCTACCGCCTGCACTTCGAGGAGGTGAATCTCGACGCCGTCGACCTCGTTCGGCGAGGCCGGATCGGCGAGCCGAAGTACTTCAACTCGTCGTTCTCGATGAGCGTGCGGCCCGGTGACATCCGCACGAAGCGCGCCTACGGCGGGGGCACGCTGTACGACATCGGCGTCTACTGCATCAACGCCTCGCGCTACCTGTTCCGCGCCGAGCCCAAGGAAGTGATGGCAATCTCGGTGAACAGCGGCGCGCCGGCGCTCGCCGAGATCGACGAGTCGACGGCCGCGATCCTGCGTTTCGACGGCGAGCGGGTCGCGTCGTTCGTCACCAGCTTCAACGCCCACGACGTCGCGGAGTATCGGATCGTCGGCACGAAGGGGCAGCTGCACGTCGATCCCGCGTACGAGTACCGCAGAGGGGCTGGCCTACACGCTCGAGGTGAACGGCAAGACACAGCGGAAGCGTATCGGCAAGCGCGATCAGTTCGCGCCGGAGCTGCTGCACTTCTCCGACTGCATCCTGAACGACCGGACGCCCGAGCCCTCGGGCGAGGAGGGGCTTCAGGACGTCCGCATCGTGCAGGCGCTCTACGAGTCAGCCGAGACCGGGAAGGCGGTACAGCTTCCGCCGTTTCGGGATGCGAAGAGGCCGACCGGCAAGCAGCGGATCGTGCGGCCCGGCATCAAGAAGCCGCGCCTCGTCAAGGTGCAGAGCGCGAGTCAGTAGCCAGATGGGGTCGGGGTGCCTTTTCCAGATTCTCGTCAACCGCGAGACAAGCACCCGACCCCAATTCGTTCACAGGAGCTTTTTGATCGCTTTCAGGTCCTCGACGAACTGGCGGCGCGCGAGCGCGCGGGCCTCGGAGTCGGGCGCGCGCAGAATCGACGAGGGATGCACCGTCACCGTGACGATCTTGGCCAGCTCTGACGCCAGCGGCTTCGCGCGGTCGCGCGTCACGCGCACCGACGATCCGAAGAGCAGGTTGGCCGCGGTCGCCCCGAGCGCGACGATGGTGCGGGGTCTGAGCAGCGCGATTTCCTGATCGAGCCAGAACCGGCAGGCGTCGACCTCCTCACGGTTCGGCCGCTCGTGGATCCGGCGCTTGCCGCGCGGGCTCCACTTGAAGTGCTTGACCGCGTTCGTGAGGTAGACCTCCGACGGATCGATGCCGGCCTCGACGAGCGCCTCGCGCAGCAGCCGGCCGGCAGGGCCGACGAACGGCTCGCCGGCGCGATCCTCGACGTCCCCCGGCTGTTCCCCGACGAACATGATGCGCGGCCGCGGCGACCCCTCTCCGAACACGGTCTGCGTGGCATGGCGCCAGAGGTCGCACCGCCGGCATGTCGCCGCCGCGAGATGCAGGGCGTCGAGCTCGCGCTTCACCACGCGCTCGGCCGGCGCCGGTTTCCTGATGTCGATAGCCGTCCGCTTCACGTCGGTTCTCCAGCGCCGCTCGTCTCAGACGGCGTGCCCGGCCGGCGCGTGGCGCGAAGGGGCAGTTCCACACGGAACGTCGCCCCCTGACCGGGGCCTGCGCTCGCCGCGCCGATACGCCCGCCGTGCGCCTCGACGATCCCTTTGGCAATGGTCAGCCCCAGGCCGAGGCCGCTCAAGCCGACTTCGCGCCCGGCTTGTTCGAAGGGCTCGAAGAGGCTGCCGGCCCGATCGGGCTCGAACCCGATGCCGGTGTCCGAGACGAGGACGGTGATGGTCGACTTGCTCGCGTTGCGCGTCCGGATGACCACCCGGCCGCCCGCGGCGGTGAACTTCAGACTGTTGGTGGTCAGGTTCCACAGGACCTGACGAATCCTGGAGGGATCGGCTTCGCAGGTGTGTGCCGTCGCCTGCAAATCCGTCTTGATCTCGACGCCTTTGGCGGTCGCTTGGGCCCCCCACGCCTCCACGACGTTGGTGACGAGATCGTGGAGGTCCAGCCGTCCGGGATTCAGCACGAGCTTTCCCAGAGAGATCCGGTTCATGTCCAGGAGGTCGTCGATCAGGTGCATCTCGAATTCGCTGTTGCGCTTGATCACGACGAGCAGGCGCCTGGCCTCGTCCGACAGGTTGGGGAGCCGCATCAGGTTGGTGACGGCGAAGATCAGCGGCGTCAGTGGCGTGCGAAGCTCGTGGCTGAGCACGGCGAGCCAGCGGTCTTTCGCCGCCTGGTCGCGACGCGCGATCTGCTCCTCATGGCGGGCCTGTGCCACTTCCAGGCGGCTTGCCAGCCGCTCGTGCTCGAGGCGGACGCGCTCGCGGAGATCGATGATGGCGGTCCGGAAGTGGACGTCACCGCCCGATCGAACCGCCTGGCTGGAGAACTGGGTTGGAACGATCTCGCCCGCCCGGGTCGTCAGGCGGAGCTCGGTGTCCAGGCGTTCCGAGCCGTTGCGGCACTTGCGCAGGTGCTCCAGGAAGTCCCGGCGATCTTCAGCCGCCACCAGGCCGACCAACGGCCGTTCCAGCAGGCTTGCGCGGTTCACCCCGAGCAGGCGGCACCCGCTCAGGTTGATCTCGCGCACCACGCCGTTCTGATCGAGCGAGGCGTAGGAGACCGGCGCGAAATCGAACAGCTCGAGATATCGATCGCGCGATTCCTCCAGATCGCGCTGCAGCTGCACCAGCCACTCGTTCTGATCCTTGATGACGTCGTGGGCCTCCTGCAACTCGCGCAGCACCCGTTGCCCCGCCTCGTTGTGCACAGTCGCCTCTTGCTGGCGATCCGGCTTCGCGGCCGCCCGCTGTGGCTTCCGCCGTGTGCTCGGCCCCCTACGATCCCTGACGCTCCGTGGCATCGGCAAACCCGACGATCACCCACCGCGTGGAGTCGACCTCCATCCGGAGGGCGTTGACGACCATCCGCTCGGCGCGCTCGGAGGGGTCCGTGCGCTCGACCACGAAGCCATCCACACGCTCCCCATCGCTCTCGACGCGTACCAGCAACTCCCGCAATCGCTCATCGTCCCACGGCGGCTCTCCCGTCTCGTGGATGCTGTGTCCTTCGAGTGCCGCCTCCGAGCCGCCGAACCGCGCGAGGAAGGCTGCGTTGGCGCGCGTCATGCGCAGATCGCGGTCGAGCACGGCGACGGCGAGCGGCAGGGCATCGACCATCGCCAACAGGTTCCTGGGGCGGCCGCTCCGCTCCTGCTGCCGCTTGCTGGCGTCGATGTCGATGAGCGCCAGCACCGCGCCGTCGATCCGGTTGTCCAGGCTCTTGTACGGCCGCACCCGGAGCGAGTACCAATGACCGTTCCGGTCCTGCACCTCGCTCTCGAGCGACGTCACCTGGTCGATGCTCTCGCGCATGAGCGCCTCGAGATCGGCGCCGATGATGCTGGGATTGATCTGCCCGATCGGCCGCCCGACATCGGTGGCGATCAGGTTCAGCACGCGCTCGGCCATTGGCGTGAAGCGCCGGATCCGCAGGTCGGCGCCGACGATGGCGATCGTGATCTCGACACTGGCGAGGAGATTGACGAGGTCGCTGTTGACGCGGCTCAGCTCGTCGTTCCGCGAGTGCAGTTCGTCGTTGACGGTATTGAGCTCCTCGTTCGTGCTCTGCAGTTCTTCTTTGGCCGTATCGAGCTCCTCGTTCGTGCTCTGCAGCTCCTCGTTGCTCGACAGCACTTCCTCGTTGGCCGACTGCAGCTCCTCGTTCGCGGCCTCGAGCTCCTGGATGATCGACTGCAGGTACTCGCGGCTCGCGGCCAGCTCGCGGGCCAACCCGTCGGCGCGATCGTCCTTGCGCGCCCGCGTCTCGCGACCGCGCGGCCTTCTTCGGTGCGGGGGGCGTCGGCTCCTCGGCTACGGGCTCGAACAGGACGAGCATGTGTCCGCTGCCCGCGCCCGAGAGCGGCACCACCTCGAGATTGACGGCACGCCAACCGCTCTCCGACTTCACGTGTACCTGTTCCTTGCGTACCGGCCGGTTCTTCGAGCGCGCCGTGTAGAGTCCCGTCCGCAGCGAGTAGAGCAGGCCCTCGCGCGCCAGCTTGAGGACGCTCAGGCTCGGTTCGCCCGACGGCGGCTCGAGAAACGGACCGACCTGCCCGCGGAACCGGACGACCTGCAGCGCGCTGTCGACGACGACGCCGGGCGGCCCGTACTTCTGGAGCAGGACTCGATTCACTTCGTCGTGAACCGACCTCTGATCCCCGCGCGCCGTGTCGGTCGTCGCGCGCCCCGGGGTCGCGACGATCGCGAACCGCTCGGCCGTGAGATCGGCCGGCACGCCGATGTCGACCGCCGCCTTCCGGTAGATGCGCCATTTCTTGTCGACGACCGTGAAGAGAGGCTGCTGGCCCGCGGTTTCGGCCGGCCCCAGCATCAGGTAGCCCGTGGGCTGCAACGCGTAATGGAAGATCGTCATCAGCCGCTTCTGTTGCGCGGCATCGAGATAGATCAGCACGTTGCGGCAGGCGATGAGATCGAGGCGGGCGAAGGGGGGATCGCGGGTCAGGTCGTGCCGCGCGAACACACACATGTCGCGCAGCGACTTGGCGACCTTGTACCCGGTCTCGGACTTCTGGAAGAAGCGCTTGAGCCGTTCGGCCGAGACGTCGGCCGCGATGGCCGTGGGGTAGGTGCCCGCCCGCGCGTGCTCGATGGCGCTCTCGCTGACATCGCTCCCGAAAATCTGCACGCGGACGCCGGAGACGCGTTCGCCGAACGCTTCCCTGAGTGCGATGGCGACGCTGTAGGCTTCCTCGCCGGTCGCGCATCCGGGCACCCAGATTCTGAGCGGGCGATCGGCGGTGGCGCGCTCGAGCAGCTGCGGAAAGATGAACGTGTGCAGTGCCGCGAACGACTCGGGCTCGCGGAAGAAACGGGTGACGTGAATGAGCAGGTCGTGCGAGAGCGCGATCAGTTCCTGCCGGTCCTCGCGCAGTTGCCGGATGTAGTCCCTCAGATCGGTCAGCCGGTGCAGGGCCATTCGCCGCATGAGGCGCCGGCGTACAGGTCGGGGCTTTGTATTGGCGAAAATCGATGCCGCTCACCTGCCGCAGCAGCAGGAACAACTCCGCGAACTGCCCGTCGGTAACCGTGAGATCGTCCACGCTCGACCGTGCCGACGTCAGGTAGGGATGGCTCTGCACCTCGATGAGCCGTGCGGCGATCTCCGGGGGACTGAGGACGAGATCGACCATGCCGGTCGCAATCGCGGCGCGCGGCATCCCGTCGTAGCGCGCGGTCTCGGGCTTCTGCGCGATGGTGATGCCGCCGACCCCCTTGATCTCGCGCACGCCGGCCGCGCCATCGGACGCCGTTCCCGACAGGACGACGCCAATCGCACGACTTTGCTGCGCGTGCGCCAGCGACTGGAAGAAGAAATCGACCGGCGTGTATTGCGTCCGATCGTAGGGACGCGGAACCAGGTGCAGCCGGCCACCATCCATGTTGATGTGCACGTTGGGCGGAATCACGTACACGTGATGCGGCTCGAGCTCCTGATCCTCGGTCGCGGCGACGACGCGCAGCTGTGTCTTGGATCCGATGAGCGCTGGCAGCGAGCTCTCGTATTGCGGGGCGAGGTGCTGGACGAAGACGAAGGCCAGGTTGGTGCGCTGGGGCAGCGCCTGCAGCAGCTGGATGAAGGCATCGAGCCCCCCTGCCGAGGCGCCGACACCCACGATCGTGGGCAGGAGTCGCACTCGCGATCCCAGCGCGAACTCGCTGACGCTCCCGACGGCACGGTCGGCGGTGGACGGCTGCGCTGCCCCTTGCGGCGAGGAGCGACGGGCGTCAGGCGCCTTGCGGGAATTCCGACTCGGCCCGCCGCTCGCCGCAGCGCCTTTGCTGCCAACAGGCTTTTTCCGCGCCATGTCGCTCCCGAATCATCTCGAGGCGTTGGGATCGGCCTCGGAACCCTCGACCATCTCCAACTCGGCGGCATCCGCCACGCGCTCCGGTGCGACGCCGCCGACCAGTACGCGCCGAATCCGATCCGCGCGCGCCTCGTAGTCTGCCGCCGACATCATGTAGCCGTCCGCGATCGCGGGCATGCCCTGACGCGCGGCACGCTCCGCGAGCCGGTGTCGCAGGTTCGCGCTTTCCTCGAGCGCCCGCAACGCGTGCCACAACGCGCCCTCCACCGCCCCCTGCTGCGCGGTTTCGAGGACCTCCGCCGTGTACGCATGTCCGACGTGGCAGCGGTAGCGCAGCAGACCCTGCTGGTCCAACTCCCACAAGGCTCCGCCGCAGTCCGGACACGTGAGCGCCGAAGGGGAGCCGACGGCCTCGTTACGGAGGCCGGCCGACCCGGCTTCCGCCGGGTCCGGTCGGCCCGAGTCGCGGTGAGCCGGCTTCGTCCGCGCCGGCCCGGGAGCGCGTGACCGGGGGGCCTGATGGCCGTTCGCCACGAGCGCTTCCAACCTTTCTCCGATCTCCCCGGCGGTGAGCACGTAATCGACCGGCGTCTGCGCCAGCGCACTCAGGGGCATACTGCTCACCAGTGCATCCTCCGGCTGTTGGACCACGGCTACCCCGCCACGCTCCTTGATGAGTCGAAGGCCGGAGGTGCCGTCGTTCTGCGCGCCCGACAGGATCACGCCGATGACGCGCGGACCGTAAGCCGCCGCTGCGGTTCGGAACAACGGATCGATCGCCGGGCGGAACCTGTTCTCGCGCGGTCCGTGCGTGACGTGAAGGGTCGATCCGCTGACGAGCAGATGGCGATCGGGCGGTGCGACGTAGACGCGGCCTGGGCGAATCGCCTCGCCATGTTCCGCATAACGAGCCGGCAACGGTCCGGCGCGGTCGAAGATGTCGCCGAGCATGCCCCCGCCGTGTGGCGAGGTGTGCACCACAACCAGCACGGCGGCGTCCAGATTCGCGGGGACGCCGACGAGTACTCGCCGTACCGCTTCGATACCGCCGCTCGATGCGCCGACCACGACCAGATCTCGTGTGGCCAAGTGATCGCTCCCAGCCCTTCAGCGGATCGACGTTCGGTCCGGCCGCGGCAATCCGCGGCGCAATTCAGACGCAGTGGCCCTGCGTTCGGCGGGGCCGCCTGCCGGCGGTCGGCGCACGATTCGTACCACAACCTTCCGGCGCGAGCAACGTCTTCAACGGCGGTTTCCGGCGATCTCGTCGCCACAGGCGGTCTGGCGATGCAGCGGTGACATACACCCCAGTGTCGTATTTGGGGAGCATCGCATTCTTGGCGTTTGGCTTGCATCGCTCTGGTCGACTTCACATCGAGGTTGGGCTTGGGAACCTGGCGTCTTGCCGATGCGCTGCCATTCCCCGTCTGGCTGACGGACGGCAACGGAGTTACCCGGTACGCGAACCCGGTCTTCTCCGACATGCTCGGGCCGGGGCTTGGGACGAACGCCGAGGACGGATGGTGCCGCGCGGTGTGTGCCGACGACCGGTCGCGCGTCCTGGCCGAGTGGGAGCGGGCTCGCACGTCGTCGACCGCGATAGACGTCGAGGCGCGGCTGCACCAAAGTCAGCAGCACGCGGTCCATGCGTGGCGCATGCACCTGCGCCCGGTGACGGCCGGCCCCGGTACGGTCCGGTGCTGGATTGGGAGCGCCTGCGACAATCAGGTTCGCCAGGAGCCGCGGTCCGAAGTCGGAGCCGCCCGAGAGGAGCTCCTCCGGTTCCGCTCGATCCAGCGCGAGCTGCTCCACACGCTGGCGCACGACCTGCGGGCTCCGCTCAACGCGATGCTTGGCTGGACGCGACTGTTGAAGGGCCAGGCGCCATCGGTGGGCGTCGTCGAACACGGGCTCGGAGTCTTGGAACGCCAGATCGAATTGCTGGCCGATCTGGCCAGCGAAATCGGAGATCTCGCCGAAATGATCGACCGGCGTGAGGACGCCCGTCTGCTGGGGATCGCCGGCAGCTCGTCGGAGGACGTGACACGGCTCCGGAATCTGGTTCGGCAACACAAGGCGTCCTCCGGTGTGGGCGAGCGTGACCGCGACTCCCTGGAATTGCTCTCGCCTCTGCTCCCGAACGGCAGGGTTGGCACACTGTCCCGTGTCACCGCGCTGGTTGTCGACGACGACCCGCACGAGGCACAGCTCATCGTGCACGCCCTCGAAACGGCAGGCGCCGACGTGCACCGCGAGAACTCGGCGCTCACCGCCCTCGGGGCGATTCGCGAGCTGCTGCCAGACGTGCTGCTCGCCAAGGTCAAGCTCCCGGTCGTGGACGGGTGGACGTTCATTCGTCAGGTTCGCACCTGGTCGCCCCACAAAGGTGGCAACATTCCCGCGATTGCCCTCGCATCGAGCGAGAGTGACGACGAGCGAACGCGTTCCCTGCGGGAGGGCTTCCAGCATCACCTGATCAGACCGGTTTCCTCGCATCAGATTGTCGCGACCGTTGCGGAGCTCCTGGGGCGGCCTTCCTGAAAGGTGTTCCCGCGGAGCGGCCCGGTCGAGACGGATTGGGCGCAGTTCCAGGTACTAAAATTGGGGTCCAGGTTGTCGCAGGGCTGTTGATGC
This sequence comes from Vicinamibacterales bacterium, assembly GCA_963840865.1. Classification (GTDB taxonomy): domain Bacteria; phylum Acidobacteriota; class Vicinamibacteria; order Vicinamibacterales; family Vicinamibacteraceae; genus CAWJAP01. The sequence continues at coordinate 263,349 of CAWJAP010000028.1, read as the reverse complement.
GGGAGTCCGCCTTGCAGGTGCGAACCACGAGCGCGCGTCCAGGGGGCTCAGACTACACTCGGTGCGCGGCGGCTCGCACTATCCTCGCCACGTTTCCAGTGCGACGGTCGATGTTCTGTTTTGAAACATGCGGGCCACCAACATGTTGCAGAAACTGACACGCGTCCTAGCCGTAGACGATGACGTCGCGAGCACCACAGCGCTCGAGAGCCTCCTCGCGAGTCACGGGTACGAGGTTCGGACGGCGAACGACGCCTCGACCGCGGATTTGCTCAATCGGTCCTGGACTCCCGATGCCGTGATCCTCGACCTGGTGATTCCAGGGGTTACGGGGTGCGATCTGCTGCGACGACTGCGTGATGTCAACCCTGACACCCCCATCATTGTCATTTCGGGTCACGCCACCGTCGGGGTCACGGTCGAGGTGCTGACGGCCGGAGCCTTCAGCCTGCTGGAGAAGCCGGTCGAGGAAGCGCGCCTGCTCTCGCTGCTCGAGAAGGCCGGGTCGCTGCGTCCGCTCCGGCTGCCTGACGATGAATCGGTGGAGGTGCTGGGGCGGCTGCGCACCCAGGCGCCGGCCATGCGGCAGGCCTTCGACATGGTGCGCATGGCGGCGCCCACCGACATCAACGTGCTCGTCGTCGGCGAGAACGGGACGGGGAAGGAGCTCGTGGCGAGCTCGATTCACGACCTCAGTGCGCGACGGACCGGCCCGTTCATCAAGGTCAACTGCGCGGCCATTCCCGGCGACCTGCTCGAGGCGGAGCTGTTCGGCGCGAAGAAGGGGTCGTACACCGGATCGATCGCTGACCGGAAAGGCTTGTTCGAGCTGGCCCACCGCGGATCCATCCTCCTCGACGAAATCGGCGACATGCCGGCGATGCTCCAGGCCAAGCTGCTCCGCGTACTCCAGGAGCGCGAGTTCCGTCCGGTCGGGGGCACGACGGTCATTCGCGCCGACTTCCGGCTCATCTGCGCGACGAACATCGATCCGCTTCGCGCGGTGCAGTCCGGGCGCTTGCGCGAGGACCTCTATTTCCGCTTGAACACGATGGTCATCTCGGTGCCAGCGCTGCGCGATCGCCGCGAGGACATTTCACTGCTCGCCCGACAGTTCCTGGCGACGTTCGCCGCGCGCTATCACCAGCCGGTGCAGGACATCGACAGTCCGGCGCTGGCGGCGCTCGAGCGTCACGAGTGGCGGGGCAACGTGCGCGAGCTCGAGCACGCCATCGAGCGTGCGGTGATCATGTCGAAGGGCACGGTTCTTCGACTGCCGGATCTCCCCGAGCCATTCTGCCGACGCCCAACCAGCAGCCAGACGTCGAGCTCGGCGGCGGTCCGGTTCCCGGGCGGCTGCACGCTGATGGAGCTCGAGCGTCTCGCGATCTTGGAGACGCTGGAGCGGACGGGATGGAACAAGCGGGCGACCGCCGACATCCTCGGGATCCATCGGCCGACGCTCTACAACAAGATGCGGCGCTACGGGTTGTGGCGGCCGAAAGATCGCTTCCGGCTCCACGATCGCGAAGAAGAAGCGTCTTGAGCGGGATTCGAATGGACAGCGACGTGATGGCAGGGCGAACGCGGACCAACACACTTGGGGGCTTTGCGATTGGTGCCACGCTTGCCGGCGCGTGGCTGCTGATGCGGCGCCGAACGCGGATGTCGTTTCGAAACGCCAGCGTTCTGATTACCGGCGGCGCTCGCGGCCTGGGCTCGTGCTGGCACGGCAGCTCGGCGCCGAAGGGGCGCGCGTCTATCTGGTGTCGCGCTCGCGCGACGAGCTCGTTCGCGCGCAGACCGAGCTCGGCGAGGCCGGCATCGACGTCACGACGATCGAGTGCGACATCAAAGATCCCGAGGCGGTGCTCCGCGCCGTCGATCGTCTTATCGCGGAGACCGGACGCAAACCGGCTGGATCGGCCACACGATGCCGAGCGCAGCAGCGGCCCGCAACAACGAGAGGCCGCTACCCGGGTGACAAGCGATTGCAATCCGCAGGTTAAGAAAGAAGAGGAAGCGGCGACCTCTTCGTCCCCCTCCTTCTGGCACGCACCCTGCTCTTACCGCCGCGGAAACCCTTCAAACACGGTTTCTTTGTTTACAGAGGGCCGACAGATGTTTCCAAATACGACAGCCGCAGCCAGGGCACGTATCGTTCCGCCCCCGGCCGTGCAGCCGCGCGGCTGGATCACCGACCTGTTGTGCCGCATCCGATCCGAGTACAAAGAAATGCCCGGCGTGTGTCTCACTCGTGCGCAGGCACAGCGGCTGTGGCGGCTTGACGATGACGCATGCGAGGCGGTGTTGTCGGCCCTCGTGCTCGCCGGTTATCTCGAGATGACTCACCACGGATATGTCCGATGCTGATGGTGAGCGTCATGGGATCGACGGAAGATGATGGTCGAGCGCGCATGCATGAATGAACGAGTCAGACGAGGTCAATGAAGGTGGCCGCGCTGCTGGCTGTAACGCTGTCAGCCCAGGTCAAACCTGAGCCCGAGAAGGCGGTCACGCCGATCTCGTTGACCGGTGCCTCGTTCGTGGCGGGTGCGGAGGCTGGCGCTGCCAATTCGGGAATCCCGGTGACGGGAGATGGCGGCTAGGTTCTTCAGGTATCTCCTGCTAGTGAGGCCGCGGCAGCCGTGGAGGCGCGGGCGGCCCAGCCGACCGGCGACGCAGCGCGCCAACCACGCGCATACCGCCTCGTGCCGGCCGACCCCTCCACGGATTTTTCTACCCAAACAGGGCGACTGGTCGAGGTGACCGGGCGCGTCACTCCGAGCAGCTCGGCCGATTGCGGCACGCTCCGATCCGGGCAGCGCCGACGCGCGCCCACCGAACCAGCGGCCCACGCCGACCGGCGATCCCGCGGTTGCCAGCGCAAAGGGCGCCACCGTCGACGCCAATCAGACGCGTCCGAATGTGCTGAATCGTCCAACGCTGGTCGTGACGAGCTTGCGCATCGTCGGCGCGACCTGCGCGTCCGACGGCCGCTGATCAACGGCGGCCATCGTTCTTTCTCACGTCGACGCGCGGTCTCAATCGTACTGCCTGGCTCGTTTCGGGAGGGCGAGTCCAAGGCCTACCCCGGCTGCGAGTGCGACGAGGCCCGCCCACTTGGGTGTTTCGCGTACGGTCTTCGAGATCCAATCCTGCGCGTGAAACGTTGCCGCGGTCATGCGTTCGCCGGCCTGGCGGCCGACACGTCCCGCCGTCTTTGCGGTCTCTTCCGCCGCCTCACCCACGCGCTCTCGCGCGTCCCGCACCGTTCGCGCCCAATCGCGCCCGCTCTGCGCGCCTGGCGACGCGGCGCTCGTATCCGGGGATGGGTCCATGTTGCCGTAGGGATCGTACCAGCGATCGACCCGACGCCGATCGCCGATCATCCGGCTGGCGCACCACGCGAGCGCGAGGCCGCTGACGATCGCTGGTACTCGCCTGCTGCGGAGCCACGACGAGCGCGACTCGGCAGGTTCGATCGCATACCCTGCGTTGTCTGCCCCTCTCGTCACCATGTCCTCGAGTTCACCGGCGCGATCGGCGCGGCTCGAAGACCGGCTGGCGAGGGTCTGCACGAGCCACCAGCCGAGGCCGACGCCGACGAGGGCCGTAGGCCATGGATCCTCGCGGACCTGCTCCACCATGTCGCTCGTCGCGCCGCGCGCGCGATCCGTGAGCTCGCGGGCGCGATCGGTGGCCTTCTTGGCCACCTGGCTGGCGGTGTCGGCCACGACGCGCACCTTCTCCGCGGCCGCCTGCTTCAGGCTGTCCCTGGCATCGGCCACGATGTTGCGAGGCGCGAGGCGTTCGGAAATCTCTTCGATCGTCTCGCTGAGACCTTCGCGTGTGCGCTCGATCTCCTCGCGCAGCTGCGACGGATCGCTTTCGGCGGCCGCCCTCACTTTGTTGCTTGTTTCACCCATTCCGCGTTCTCCTTCATCGTTCGAATGGTTTCGACCGGCCGCAGGTCGGGACTCGTCAGCGCCGAGAGCGCGATCCGCGTCATGATCCCCCCGGTGATGACCGTGATTCCGCCGAGCAGCAGGGCCGCGCCCCACGCCGGCAGGCCCGCGCGCATCAGCACCAGCACCAGCGCCGCGAGCACGACCAGGGCACCGGCGTATGCGATGGCGCTGCCCACGACGATGAGGCTGGCGCGGCGTGCAAACGCCGCGGCTTTCTGGGTCAGCTCCACTCGCGCGAGCATCACCTCCTGCCGAATCAGCATGGCGCTCTCGCGCGAGAGTTCCGCAAAGAGCTCGCCGAGCGATCGTTCGGTTCTCTCCGTCATAGCGTCCCTCTTTCGATTCGAGCGCTCGCGCCCTCTTCCGAGCGAGTGCTCGCGAGCGCGGGGAATGCGTCGCTACGAAAAGCTCGAGGACAGCCCCGAGCTCGTGCGCTCGCCCTCCCACACCCCCCTGCCCCGGCCAGCCGATGACGCCTGGACGCGCGCCGAGGAGCTGCGCATGACGCGACCGACGATGAGGCCGACCGCGAAGGCCGCACCCGCGAACAACGCAGGCCGTTCGCGCGCGAAGCGCTCGACGTCCGATACCATCCGACTGACGTCGGTGCGTATGCGGTTGAAATCGATCTCCTCGAGCCGGCGCGACAACTGCTCGATGCCGTCGGCCGCTTTGCGGCCGTACCTCACCGAAGCCCGTGCGTAGATCGTCAGCGGCTCCACCCGTCGTGGCGCCTTCCGCTCCGGAGCGTTGGCCGCTCAACATGGGATCGTTGGTGACGTTCGTCCGATCGTCCCCGCTGGCGGCGTCCGAAGGAGGCATAGGCTCATTTGCCATGGTTTCTATCCCTTCCGGCAGGTCGACCCACGTCGCCTGCTCGACCTGCCTCCAAGTGCGAGGACCGTGCCACGCGCCAATGGCTGCTGCACCGCGTCGAATCGTGGCATTCATCACGACCTGTTGGCATTCCAGACATGGAAGACCCGGATCCACTACGGTCGCGATAGGTCGCACTCAGCGACGCGCCGAACGGCGTGCGTAGCGTCGCTCGGAGAGCTTCGCGCCGGGCTTCCGCGTTTCGCTCCATCGTCCATGGGGACGACGGTAGTACCGGGCGAGCCATCGGCAGAGACCGTCGAGGCCGGGGAAGAGCACACGTTCGGCGACGTTGGCCTGATCCAGCTGGTCGCGAATCTCGCGCTTGGCCGCAGCCGCGTGGGCAGCCCGTGGTGCGATCGAAAGGGGCCGAGATCTTCCAGCTGTCGCGCGTCAGCCGTGCGGTGCAAGGCCGCTGCCGCGCGTGGGCGAACTGGGCCACAGATCGCGAGCTGATTGGCTCGCGTGGCACAGCTCTCGCGGGTGTAAGGTGTTACAGCGCAAACTGGGATCCGTCCAGCCTCACCTGGTTGGATGGGGTCGTTTCACTCCCAGCGGCAGGCGTCTCCAACGACAAGACGCCGAGGAGGAACGTCATGTTTGGAATCGTCGGATGGATCATCTTCGGGCTGATTGTCGGCTTCGTCGCCAAGCTCCTCATGCCCGGCCGCGATCCAGGCGGCTTCATTATCACGATGCTGCTCGGCATCGTGGGCGCCGTCCTCGGCGGATACATCGGTCGAGCGATGGGACTCTACGGGCCTGAGGACCCGGCCGGGTTCATCATGTCCGTGCTGGGCGCGATCGTCCTGTTGGTGATCTATCGAATGGTTATGTCCCGAAGACCAGTGACGCGCTGAGCCGACAACCGACGGGACGGCCTGCTGTGGTCGAGAGTCGTCCCGTCAGTGTCTTTCCGTATCCTTCCCAGCTCAACTGAGAAGCATCAGCTCAACAGCCGCGCGACCCCGGTCCGGACAGCAGCGCGCGCTCCGGACTATCCATCGAGGCGGGCAGGCACCGCTCCATCCGCTCCACGCTCCAGCTTGGCGGAAATCGCCGCCGACGTGTTGGGGAATCATTCAGCTCCGTGACCACGCGGCCAACCCAGCCGATTGGCCATTTTCCGTAAGTCCTTGGAAGTGCGCGTTCTCGCCGGGCATGGCGCTTGCGGTTCGCTCAGATATGACGCGCACCGTCCGGTTGGCCTCGGGTCTGTTGCTGACATCGCTGATCACATTCGGCGCTGGAACGACCGCGGCCGCTCAAGTGCAGGCGCAGTCGAGCGAGCAGGCTCGCGAGACGGAGGAGCGCAGCGTGCTCGCGCGTGCGGAGGCCGGGAACGAGAAGGGCCGGCTGCGTCTGTTTCTGGATGACGCCGCGTTGTCGCCGATGCTGTCGGCTCGTCTCGCGTTCAGCGCGGCCTTGGATCAGCGCGCAGACAGGCCGGCGGAATGGGACGACGGCGCGAAGGGCTTCGGGAAACGAATGGCCGGCCGCGCCGCGCTCAACGCGGCGCAAGCCGGCGTCCATCATGCGACCGCCGCCGTGCTTCGTCTCGATCCTCGCGGCGATCAGACCCGCTGCGGATGCCGCCACCCGATGCGGCGCACCGCGCATGCGCTGGCCCGCACGTTCGTGACGCGAGATGCCCGGGGCCGGAGCGTGGCGAACGTGCCGCTCTTTGCCGGCGCCTTCGGAGGGGCGTTCGTCGCGGCGGCGTGGTATCCCCCCAGCTACCGGCCCAATCACGAGGGAGTGCGCGTCGCGAGCCTGACGATCGCCGCGCACGCCGGCGCCAACGTCGCGCGCGAGTTCGGCCCGGAGTTGCGCCGATTAGTGCCCCGCCGCGGAAAGCCAGGGACGACATCCGACTGAGGTCGAACGAGAGCCACGGACAGATCTGACGACGAATGAGGAAGCGAGGATGAGTCTGACCAGTCGGATGAAAAGAATCCGATCTGTCAGATCTATCCTTGCTGTCAGAACTATCCTTGCTCTGATTTCGCGAAATCCGTGCCCAGGTCTGATCTTGGTCAGATCTGGTCGGTGGGCCCCTGGTCCGTGGCTCTGATGGTTGAGAGGACTCGTTCGGTGTGGGTCAGATCTTATCCGTGGCTCCTTGTCGTCCTGGCGGTGGTTTCGTGCACGGCGAACACGCAGGAGCGCGCAGCCGTCGTTCAGTCCGCGGCCCCGCTCGCGACCGTGGCTGTCGAGGCCCAGCCGCTGGCCGCCAACATCGAGCGGCTCGCGCAGGCGCTCGAGTATCTCGGCGCGCCGTTGCCGGCCGATGTCCGCCAGGCCGTTTCACGTGCAGGGCAGGGCCGTGACGCGAGCGCGCTCCAGGCGTTGCTCGATCCGCGCACGCTGCTCGTGGTGCACATCAATCCGGAAGCGCGCGTGAAGGTGGCGCGGGGTCCTGCGCCCGCCGTGTTGCAGCAGGCCGGATATACACCGGTCATCGTGAAGGTCGTCAACGAAAGCCGCGGCACCCAGCGCCTGCGCATCGGCAGTCCGCAGTCGGGACCGGTCTATGCCGGCATGTCATCGCTGTCGGGCGAGCGGATGCAGCAGCAGCACCTCCGCGTGAACGAGAACGTCGAGGGCCGGACCGATCGCTTTCTCGATCTGGAGATGTTCACGGCCGCGCCGATGACGCCGGCGCTGAGCGGTCTGGAGGCCGAATACGCACTGGCCCTGATCTACTCGAGCGAAGCTGGCCGTCGCGAAGCCACGATCGTCGTCGACGCCGGGCAGGGCACGCAGGATCTCGGGTTTCGCGCCGAGGTGCCGATCCTGTTCGACGTCAAACCTGCGATCGCCGTGAAGCTCAGCGTGCTCGATCACGATGGGACGCCCACGATCGGCCGCTTTCAGTTCGTCGACGGCCAGGGCCATGTCTTCCCGCCGCAGGCCAAGCGGCTGGCGCCCGATCTCTTCTTTCAGAAGCACATCTACCGGGCGCACGGCGAGGACGTGCTGCTGCCGCCCGGCGAGTTGACGATGTTCTACGGGCGGGGGCCGGAATATCGATGGCTCGAACGCCGCGTCACGATTCCGGCGCCGGCGACGATCGGCTCGAATGGCGGCACCGGCAGTTCGGATCAGCGCGTAGGGGCTCCGGAGATCGCCGTGCGGCTCGAGCGGTGGATCGATCCGTCGGCGCACGGGTTCTACAGCGGCGACCATCACATTCACGCCGCCGGCTGCGCCCACTACACGCTCCCCACGTTGGGCGTGAATCCGGCCGACATGTTCCGGCAGGTGAAAGGTGAAGGGCTCAACGTCGGGAGCGTCCTCACCTGGGGGCCGGGATTCGATCATCAGCAGCAGTTCTTCGCGCCGACGGCCGATGCGCGCAGCGAGCCGCTCACGCTGATCAAGTACGACATCGAGGTGAGCGGGTTCGGCTCCGAAGCGCTTGGACACGTCTGCCTGCTCAACCTGAAGGAGCAGATCTATCCGGGCGCCGAGGGCAGCAAGGGTTGGCCCTCGTGGACGCTGCCGGTCTTGCGGTGGACGAAGGCTCAGGGCGGTGTCGGCGGCTACGCGCACTCGGGAAGCGGCCTGCAGATCGATGCCGCGGCGGCGACGGCGAGATTGCTCGCGGCGCTCGACGCCAACCACGACGAGCGGCTCGACGCCGCCGAGTCCGGACGTGGCCTGCTGCCGGAACCGTTTGCCGCCATCGACAGCGATCGCGACGGCGTGCTCACGAAGGGCGAGCTAGAGGCGAGCCACGATCGCGCCGAGGACCAGTTGCCCAACTACGCGATCCCCGAGCTCAACAGCGTCGGCGCTCAGGAGATCTTCGTCACGGCGGCCCATGGGCTCGCCGACTTCATCAGCGCGATGGACACCGATCGCATCCGCGAGTGGAACGCGTGGTACCACCTGATGAATGCCGGTCTGAGCGTGAAAGCGAGCGGCGAGACCGACTTTCCGTGCATGAGCGGGACGCGTGTGGGGCAGGGCCGCAGCTACGTGCGGCTCGCAAGGCAGACACGGATCGACTACGCGCAATGGGTCGACGGGGTGGCGAATGGCCGCAGCTACGTGAGCGACGGCTACGCGCACGCGCTCGACTTCACGGTCGACGGCCGGCGTTCGGGCGAGACGCTCCAGTTGAGCGCGCCGGGCAAGGTCTCGGTCAAGGCGACGGTCGCGTTTTCGCCGGAGACACCGCTCGAGCCCCGTTATGGCGGCGCGATTCCCATTGGAGGCCGGCGGCACGTGGGAGACACGGTCCTCATCCGCGAAGCGCAGATGCCGGATCCGCTCTATCAACGCAAGCGGCGCCTTGTCGAAGTCGTCGTCAACGGCCGTGTGGCGGCGAGCCGCGAGGTGCCGGCGGACGGTCGTGAGCACACCGTCGACGTCGCCGTCGCAGTCGAGCGCAGCAGCTGGATGGCGGTCCGCCAGTTCCCTCAGCTGCACACGAATCCGGTCGTCGTGACCGTGGCGGGGAAGCCGATTCGGGCGTCGCGCGAGAGCGCGATGTGGGCGCTGGCCTGCATCGATCAGCTCTGGCGGGTGCGCGAGCGGCGCATCGCGCCCGCCGAGCGGGCTGACGCCCAGCGCGCCTACGACGAGGCGAGAGCGACCTATCGCCGCATCGCCGCCGAGTCACCATCACAGCGCTGACGTCCGGGTCGACAGTCCGGCCTCATTCAATGTAAGTACAGGCGCGTGATCACCCCTTCGCGATTCCTGCCGCGCGTGCACTGCGCTCCGGCTTCGATGCGCGTGGCATCCGGCATGCTCGCGTTGGCCGTCTGCACGGCCTGCCGCCCGGCCTTGCCGCCGGCGAGCCCGGGCAACGGCGGGCTCGTGCTGCCCGACGGCTTCGAGGCCGTCGTCGTGCACGATGGCGTCGGCCGTGCCCGACATCTCGCGGTCACGCGTGACGGCATCGTCTATGTCAAGCTCCGGGCGCCGAAGCCGAAGGGGCTGGTGGGGCTTCGCGATACGAACGGCGATGGGCGTGCCGACGAGGTCGAGGTGTTCGGCGACTACGACGACACCGGCGACTACGGCACGGCGATGCGCATCCACGACGGCTACCTGTATTTCAGCACCGCCGGGGAAGTGTATCGGCAGCGGATCGACCCAGGGCGGCTCGTTCCCGATAGCCCTGTCGAACTGATTCTGAAGCACGACTACAAGGCGGTCCGGCCCTACGAGCACGTGGCCAAGCCGATTGCGTTCGATGGCAGCGGACACATGTTCGTGCCCTTCGGCGCGCCGGGCGACTCGTGTCAGGAGGCCAACCGCCGGCCCTCGTCGCCGGGCCGCGATCCGTGCCCGGAGCTCGAGTGGCAGGGCGGCATCTGGCAGTTCGATGCGAACCGCCAGCGGCAGACCGAGCGCGACGGCCGGCGCTATGCCACGGGCATTCGCAGCGTCGTCGCCATGGCCTGGAATCCGCAGGTGGGTCAGCTCTTCGCGCTGCAGCACGGACGCGACGATTTCTATCGCTCGTGGTCGCAGTTCTATTCGCGGTGGCAGAGCGCGGTGCTGCCCTCGGAGGAGTTCTTCAAGGTCACCGAGGGCATGGACGGCGGCTGGCCGTACTACTACTACGACTGGATCAAGGGGAAGAAGCTGCTCAATCCCGAATACGGCGGCGATGGCATGAAGCTGGCCAGGGGCGACGGCCTGGTCAAGCCGCTCGTCGGCTTTCCGGGCCACTGGGCCCCCAACGATCTGGTGTTCTACGACGGCGATCAGTTTCCCGAGCGCTACCGCCACGGCGCGTTCATCGCGTTCCACGGATCGACGATCCGCATGCCCTACTCTCAGGCGGGTTACTTCGTGGCCTTCGTGCCCTTCCAGGGCGGAGCGCCTTCGGGACCCTGGGAAGTGTTCGCGGATGGCTTCTCCGGCGTGGATCCGATCGTCAATACCAGCGACGCGGCGGCGCGGCCGATGGGACTGGCGCAGGGACCCGATGGTTCGCTCTACGTGAGCGACAGCGTGAAGGGCAAGATCTGGCGCGTCATGTACAAGGGCGACCGCGGATCGTTCGGCCCGGCGCAGCTCGCACGGATGGAGGTCCGCAAACAGCAGCAGGCGCACATCCGCACGCCCGACGAGGACAAGGACGTGCTCGGACGCGAGGTGGTCGAAGCGGGCGCAAAAATCTACGATCGAGTACTGCGTGGCCTGCCATCAGCGGGATGGCAACGGCGACGGCGGGCGATTCCCGTCGCTCGTCTCGACCAACTGGGTCTCGGGCAACAAGACGCGGCTCATCACGCTGGTGTTGAACGGACTTCAGGGCGAGGTCGATGTCGAAGGGAAGAAGTTCAACGGCGTGATGCCGCCGCACGCATTTCTCACCGACGAGCAGGTGGCGCAGCTGCTGACGTTCCTCAGGCAGAACTTCGGCAACCACGGGAACGCCGTGAAGCCGGACGAGGTCGCCGAGATTCGCGCTCGTGGGCCAGGCCCGGCGGCGACGCCGGCGGCCGCGCCCTCGCAGCGCTGAACCGATCCGGAGAACAGGTATGCGCCGACTGCTGATCGCGGTGCTGTTGCTCGTCCCCGTCTCGCTCGCAGCGCAGTCGCGCGCCCGCAACGTCATTTTGTTTCTGGCCGATGCCGGCGGCATTTCGACGATCGCGGCCACCAGCCTGCACGTCCACGGGGCACCTCGGGGCCTGTTCGTGCAGCGCATGCCCTACATCGGTCTCTCCGAGACCTCCACCGCCTCGCAGCTCGTGACCGATTCGGCCGCCGGGATGACGGCCATCGTCACCGGCCAGCGGACCCACAACGGCGTGCTCGGCCAGTCCGCGACTGCGGCGCGAGGCAAGGCCGACGGAGAGCCGCTGCAGACGATCCTCGAGTACGCGGAAGCTCGAGGCCTGTCGACGGGCATCGTCACCGACGACTCGCCAGCAGGCGCGACGCCGGCCGCGCTGTATGCGAAGGCCAACGATCGGTCGACGACCGCGTTCATCTTCAAGCAGGCGTTCGCGCCCCGCTATGGGGACGGCGTGGACGTCATGATCGGCGCCCGGCGTGAGGCTCTCGTGAAGGCCTTCCAGGCCGAGGGCATCGAGCTCGAGGCGTTCGCTCGCGAGAAGGGACGGCCGATCGTCTCGACGGTGAGCGAGATTCCCGCGTCGGCGACGCGCGCGATCGTGCTGCACGAGGCGGGAACGTTCGACAAGGGCGAGGCCGTGCACGCGGCCATTCGCATGCTCTCACGCAACCGCAAGGGCTACTTTCTGATGGTCGAAGCCGACACGCACGCCGACCCGATCCGGCGCGGTCTCGATCGGCTGGCCGAGCTCGAATCGGGTCATCGAGCAGACGGCGCGGACGGCCGGACGCGACACGCTGCTGCTGTTCACCGCCGACCACTCGTTCGACATCCGGATTCGCGGCGGCCTCCTCGGCAAGCCGCTGCTCGAAGGTCTCGAAGCCGCCGAAGCTGCCGCGCCCAAGGGGCCGATTCGCACTCCCGCGCTCCGCATGGAGAACGGCCATTCGGGCGAAGAGGTGCTGGTCGCAGCGCAGGGCCCCGGCGCGCAACGCGTCCGCGGCTACATGGCCAACACCGATCTTTTCCGCGTCATGATGGCGGCCTACGGCTGGCCCGTGCCGGCGTCGGTGCCGTCGGCGTCATCCAGCACACGCGACTAGATCTGGAGTTCGCCTGGGTTGAGCCCATAGTTAGCGACCGTTGGACGCGGCGGGTGCGAGCGCGAGCGGCTCATCGGCCTTCGGCGACAGACCGACCCCGAACCATCGCGCGATGGTGGGCCCAATCTGCGTCATCCGGACGATGCCGAGGTCGCCGGCCTTCGGCACGTCGGGCCCGGCCATGATCAACGAGGCGTGCAAGTCGGGCCGCGTCGGGAAGAACCCGTGCCCGCCTTTCGCGCCCGACACCGCCACGAGACTGTCGAGCGCCGCGCCGGTGTAGAACCCCTCGCGCATGTCGACCGCGAAGCTGGCGCGCGGATCGGCCCCGATCTTCCGCAACTCCTCGGTCAGCACGACCCGTTCGATTCCATTCGACGGGTTGGTGGCCGTCGTCTCGAGCAGCGAGCGCACGCGCTTCTGCAGCGCCTCGTCTTTCGGGTTGGCGAGGAACACGAAGCCCGACCCGCCCGATGGCTGGAAGTAGGCGTCCCACTTCGTGATGCGGCCGCGCGCGTCGGTCTCGAGCAGCTTTTCCTGCTTGAACAGCGCGTTCAGCTGCAACTGGCGTCCTACCGGCAGAAAGCCGTGGTCCGAGAGCACGACGACGTTGGTGCGGGCCCGGATCCCGGCTTCGTCGATGGCCGAAAGAATCCGGGCGACGTTCCGGTCGGCGCCCTCGATGGCTTTCACCGCTTCGGGCGACCCCGGCCCGTGCGCGTGCTGCGCATCGTCGGTCTCGAAGATGTGCAGGAGCAGCAGGTGAGGGCGATGCACGCGGAGGATCCAGGTCGTGATGTCGGTACGAACCGTATCGTCGAACGGATACGGGAACGGCGACCCGCGCGCGGCCTCGACATCGTCGAGGAGCGTGGACGGCTTCGAGAGGGCACGAAGCAGCGTCAGGCTTTCGCGATGCGTCGACCGACCGAACTCCGGGACGAGAAAGTCGACGTCGGCTCCAACGGTGACCGGCCAGAACACGCCGGCGACACGCAGGCCACGTCCGCGGACGCCGCCGGTCAGCGTCGGTGCCGCGATGTCGCGCGCATACCAGGTACCAGGCGGCGTTCGATCGATCGTCCGGATCGAGAATGCGGTTGTTGTAGATGCCGTGCTCGGCCGGCGGGACACCCGTGATCAAGGTCGTGTGCGACGGATACGTCACGGTGGGGAACACGCCGACGACACCGCGCGCGAACGCGCCCTGCGCGGCGAGCTTGCGCAGCGTCGGGACAGCCGGTCCGCCAGGCTTCGTGTACACCTCCGGTTTCAGACCGTCGATGGAGATGACGACGACGTGAGGCGGACCGTCGGTCTGAAGCGCGGTGAGGTGGGTGATGCCGGCCGTGCACAGCGCGAGCACGACGACGGCCGGCAGGGGAGACCTGAAACGTCGGAGCCACATGGCGTCCGATCGTATCGCGTGCGAGGCTTGTCGGTCTTCGGTCTGCAGTCTTCGGTCATGTGCCGGGGTCACGCCCGGCCTGGCGGCGGGGGCAGCCCAAGCAGGAGGGCGCGCCTTCAGTCCCGCCAACGAGGACCGAGGACCGACGACCGAAGACAATTTCAGCCATCGTGCAGGACGCGCGCCGGATCGATGCGCGCGGCGCGCCGCGCTGGGAGCCAAGCCGCGATCACGCCAATGGTGGCGAGCACGCCGACCGCCGCCGCAAGAGTCGCCGGATCTCGGGGCTGCAGGCCGAACAGCAGCGGCGACACCAGTCGCGAGACCCACAGGCTCACGATCGTTCCCCCGACGATGCCGCTGGCGATGAGCACGGCCGTGCGTCCCACGACGCGCAGCGCGACGCCGCGCGGCGCGGCCCCGAGCGCCATGCGGACCCCGATCTCGTGGCGGCGGCGGGTCACTGCATACGACGTGACGCCGTACAGCCCCAGGCCCGCGAGCAGCAGCGCGAGCCCGCCGAAGAACGCCGAGAGCGTGGCCACGAGGCGTTCCTGGACCATGGCGGCGCTCTCGCGATCGGTCAAAGTCCGCACGGTGATCCTCAGGTCCGGGCTGACCCGCCCGACCGCGGCAACGAGCGGTCTGGCGAGGATCGCCGGCGACGGGCCCGCGGTACGGACGCTGAGCGTCGTCGTCGCCTGCATCTGCTCCTGTTGACCGTGGGCGATGTACAGAGTCGGCGGCACCGGCTCTCGCAGCGTCCGGTAGACCGCATCCCGTACGTAGCCTACGACGATGCGATCGACGTTGTGCGGGTGACGGACGCGCATGCCGATCGGGTTCCTGCCGCCGGCGAAGCGGCGCGCGAACGCCTCGTTCACAATCGCGACCGGCTGCGTCTGCGGGGTGTCGGCGCTCGTGAAGTCGCGTCCCCCGAGCAGCGTCGTGCCGTAGGTCTGAAACCATCCCGTGCTCACGGCGTTGAAGTGGGTCAGACGCTCGGAGACGGGGAGCGGCGGCGAGTCGGGGAGTTCGATGAGGTTGTTCCAGTGCTGGCCGCCGAGCGGCGTAAACGCCGACAGGGCCGCGCTCGACACACCCGGAATCGTCTCGGCGGCCGCGATTAGTTGCCGGAACAACGCTGGTCGGTCTTCGGGTGCGATCCGCGACGCCGGAGCCTCGATGGCCGCCACCAGGATGCGCCCGCTGTCGAAGCCGCGATCCAGCGTCGCCAGCGAGGCAAACGTCCGGATGAAAAGGCCCGCGCCGACGAGGAGGACGAGCGACAGCGCGACCTGCACGACGACGAGGATATGACCCGGGCCGAGCCCTTCACCGACGACCCCGCGTCCCTGCGTCTTGAGCGCGTCGTTCGGCTGCACGCGGGTGCTGCGAATCGCGGGTGCGGTTCCGAAAAGGACCGCCGTGGCCACTCCCACGGCTGCGGTGAACCCGAGTACGCGTCCGTCGAGCGAGAGGTCGAGGAAGACGGTCTCGGTCGCCGTGGTCAGATAGCCGACCAGCAGGCGGCTACCCCAGTCGGCGAGCACCAGACCGAGCGCCGCGCCGGCGCCGGACAAGAGCAGGCTTTCGTTCAGAAGCTGGCGTGCAATCCGGCCGCGGGAGGCGCCGAGCGCGCTGCGGACGCTGAGCTCGTGGCGCCGCGCGGACGCCCGCGCCAGAAACAGATTCGCCAGGTTCGCGCACGCGACGAGCAGCACCAGGCCGACGAGGACCATGATTGTCGACAGCGGGCGCTGATACTGCTCGCGCAGCCGCGAGTCGCCGTTCGCCGCGGGCTGCAGGCGAAACGGCTCCTTGAGGAAGCGTGGGAGCTCGAACGGGTGCCAGTCGTCGGGCAGCGTCGCCTCGCGGATTTGCGGCTGCAGCGCCCGCAGGCGAAGGGTTCCCGCGTCCAGGGTCTGACCGGGCTGCAGTCGAACCACGATGCGCAACCACCAGTTCGAGCGCCCTTGGAGCACCTTCGCATGGCGAACGAGCGCGAGCGTGCCGATCGGCACCGCCACATCGAACGTCCGCCCGACGTCGACGCCAAAGAAGGCTGGCGGCATCACGCCGACGATGGTGAAGGGCACGTGCTCGACCAGGATCGATTGGCCGATGGCGCGGGGGCTGCCGCCGAAACGCCGCTGCCAGAAGGCATGGCTGATCACGGCGACGGGGCCGTCCGGCCCGCCGCCCGGACAATCGTCGAGCTCGGTGAACGTCCGGCCGATGGCCGCCGGGACACCGAGGACCCGGAAGGTTGCGCCGCTGGCCCAGAGGCCGTCGACGAACTCGCTTTCACCCCGCGCCGCCAGGTTGAAGCGCGTGCTCGACACCGCGAACGCGCCCGCGAAGAGCTCCGGCCGGTCGCGGATCTGTTCCCAGATCGGGTTGGTCCAGTGGACGCGCCGGCCGGTTTCGTCGCCGAGCAACGCGAGCTCGCCCGGATGCTCGACCGGGAGCGAGCGCAAGACCAGCGCGTCGAGCACCGAGAAGACCGCCGTGTTGGCACCGATGCCCAGAGCCAGCGAGAGGATCGCGACGGCGGACACGACGGGTGTGCCGCGCAGCGTGCGGCAGCCGTATCGGACGTCCTGGATCAGCCGCTCGACGGCGCCCCACCCCCACGCCTCTCGTGCGTCTTCGCGGACGAGGGCGACGTTGCCGAAGTCCCGTCTTGCCTGGTCGCGAGCCTCGTCGAGCGGCACGCCGGCGGCGCGGCGCTCTTCCTGCTCCGCCTCGAGGTGGAAGCGGATCTCGTCATCGAGGTCCGAGTGGTTCCGGCGCCAGCGCCAGAGCGCTCGAACGCGGCTGGCCAGACGATGAAGCGTCATGGCCGCCGCCTCATTCCGCGAGCCGCAACACGCGCGTCATCGCGCGCGACAACTGCTGCCACTTCGACTGCTCGCTCACGAGCTGCCGCCGTCCGGCGGGCGTGAGGCGATAGTACTTGGCACGCTTGCCCTTGTCCGACGTCTCCCACGAGGATGCAATCCATCCCTGCGCCTCGAGCCTGTGGAGCGCGGGATAGAGCGAGCCGGTCTCGACCTGGAGCACCTCTTCCGAGAGCGTCCGAATCTGTTTGGCGATGGCGTGACCGTGGAACGCCCCGAAGACGAGGGTGCGGAGAATCAGCAGGTCGAGCGTTCCCTGGAGCAGATCGATGCGAGGAGCCGGCCTTGGCATGATTGTGTAGGCATTCTACTGCACGATGCGTAGGGTGTCTACACAAGGAGGCCGGGTGCCCTGGAGCGTCGGTTCGCTCGCGGCCGCATCGTCTTGACGCGGATCCGATCATGCGTACCAAGATAGTGCCGTGGTGGTGGGCACCCGGCTGCTCGCTTGCGCGATCGCCATCGGGTGGCTGTCGACCGGCATCGCCGATCGAGCGCAACGCGATCCGCGCGCCGAATTGAATGGCGGGAACGTTCGCGCGGCGGTGCCCAACCCGCAACCGGCGCAGGAATCCATCAAACCGGTGGCGGCCGATACGGAGTTGGCCGGACGAGTCGACGCCGTGATGACCCCGGCTGTCACCGGCGGGTTTGGCGGTGCCGTGGTCATTGAGCGAGACGGCCGCGTACTCCTGTCCACCGGCTACGGCTTCGCCAACCGGCAGCGGGGCATCCGGTTCACCACCGAGACGATTGCGCCGATCAACTCCATCACCAAAAGCGTGACCGCACTGGCGGTGATGCAGCTTGCCGCCAAAGGTCGAATCGATCTTGAAGCCTCCGTCGGGGCATATCTCGCGGGCGCCGGCGAACCCGCCGCATCCTCGCGGGTCCGCGACGTGCTCGTCCATCACGCCGGACTGCCGCCACACTGCGGAGAGGATTGGGATCGGCGCACGAAAGCGCAGTTGATCGGCGAGTGCACGCGGCAGCCACTCGCCGCCCCACGAGGAGCCCTGTCCTATTCGAACCCGGGCTACTCGTACCTCGCCGCGATCGTCGAGGAGTTGTCGGGACGGACGTGGGAAGACTATCTACGCGTGCACGTGTTCGAGCCTGCCGGCATGCATCGAAGTGGCTGGCCATTCGGCAAGCGCGAGGCTCCCGAGGTCGCCGAGGCCTACGTGAACGACGTGCCTCGAGTCGTTCCGGCGGACCGCCTGGCGGTCATTGGACATGACGTGTGGAACTGGAAAGGCAACGGCGAGTTGCACGCCTCGGCCAGCGACATGCACCGTTTCTACCGGTTCCTGATCCAGCAACCGGCCCGCATCCTCGAGCCGATGACCACGCCGCAGACCGCCGAATACGCCCCCGGCGTCAGGGACGGTTATGGCTTTGCCCTCCGCTTCGACCGCTCGGGCAGGATCTATCGAATCGGCAGCAGCGGTTCGGACGGCGCGTTCGTCTCGTACTTCATGTGGCTGCCGCAACAGCGCATATTCATGTATTTCGTCGGCAACAACGGTGAGGATCGCGTTCGTCCCGTCCTGACGGCGGTCATCGACACGATTCAGAAGGCCGCGAACGCCGGACAGTGAATCGAACCTCAGCGCAGGCCGTCGATTGTCGGCCTGAGGGCTTCGGCCTTGTCGCGGGTCGAGGGATGGCGCGCGGCGAGCTCGACGTAGGTGAGCGCGAGGGACTTTTGGTTCGTATGGAGGAAGCACTGCGCCGCATGAAGTGCGGCCTGACCGCCGAGCTCGTCGGCCGACTCGGCGCGCTTCCGCGCGCTCGAGATTCTCGCCTTGATCGCAGGTTCGAGGGCCGTTTGGTCGAGGGCCGCCAGCTCCGCGCGCGCGCTCCTGGCGGCCGTCGCGAAGCACGCGGTTGCCTTCGAGAAGCGGTCGGCCGCCGGCTGCCACGCGATCTTGTCCACATGGACGAGGCCGGCTGACCACACGGCGAGGCAATTGGAGGGATCGATCTCGAACGCGCGATCGAAGTGGCCGCTCGCCGTGTCGAGCTCGCGCCGCGCGTACGCAATGGAACCTGCGAGTGCGTAGACGCTGGTATTGGCGAGGAGCCTCAGGGCCTGCTGCACGTCGGCCCAGGCCGGCTCCAGTCGGCGCGTCTGATACGCGTTCCAGGCGCGCCAGTAGAACGCCTCGCCGACGTGCCAGGTCCCCAAGTCGATCAGGGCGGCCGCGGCGGCGATCCCCTCGTCGGCACGACCGAGATAGCTGAGATTCTTCACGCGACCCAGCAGCGCATCGACGTGCGCGGGCTTCCAAACGAGCACGCGATCGTAGCTGGCCAGCGCGTCCGCGAAGTCGCCGTTCATTTCCTGCGCGTTCGCGAGCATCAGGCGTATCGCGAGCGAGTCGGAGAACGTCTCGCTGGCCGCGTTCAGCAGCAACGCCGCACGTGCGGGCTCGGCCGGCCGTGCCGGGCTGCCCATCTCGTACTTGCCCTCGAAGAACAACGTGTCCGTCCAGCGCGCGTCGGTCGCTCGAAGCGCCACGAGCGATGTCGGCCGATCGCCAGAGCAGATGGCGCGGCGATAGCGCAGCAAGGGCGGATCCCCGGCCTCTGCGCGCGGCGTCGCAGAATTGGCGGAGCGACGAGGCGGCCACTCGCACGCGAGGGCGAGCGTGAGGTATGCCGCGGCCATTTCGTGCGCAGGGCTCGCTTCGAGTGCCTGCCGCAATCGATCGATGGTGGGTGCCATCCGGTCGCGCTGTTCGACCTGGTCCGCCCTGCGCTGCCGTTCTTCGGCGTCGAGTCCCGACAGCTCACCGGCGACGTTCTCCACCGCTTCGAGCAGAACCGACGGATCCACACGCGGTGATCGCGAACCGGTTCGTGCCACGCTGTTCGAGAGCCTCGGGAACAGCACGCGTGCCCTGGTCAGCGAGGCGTCGGCAGAGAGGCCGAGCTCCTTTTCGCGGACGGCAAGCAGCAGCGATACGTCGAATGCGCCACCGAGCGCACGATCGAGTGGCGGCCGCGTGCCAGGCGCCGAGAGGCGTTCGTAGATGCCGAGTGCCTCCTGCAGACACCGATAGCAGCCCTCGACGACGAGTGCATCCGCTCGAGCGAGATCCGCGAGCTGCGACGGCGTGGGCGTGCGGCTTCGCGAAGCACACTGCGCAGTGACCCACAGGCACGTGAGCAGCGCGGAGACCTGGCCGCTCCTCTTCAACCACATCGGTGGATCGTACTCCGTCGCCCGACTGAGCCGATCGCCATGTTTCGATCGCCGACACGATGTGTCGCGATCGACAGGCCCTGCAGCGCGCCCCTGACGTGTCATCAACCGGGAGCCGTGGCAGTCGTCTTGCACCTTGGCACGGCGGAGGTTCCAATGTTGGATACGTGGCTGGACGAAGACGAGTACCTGGCGCACAAACTATCGCAACCGTCCATACGCGAGCGGGCAGGATTACGACAGGTTCAGTGGCGGCTACCGCTACGGCTACGACGCGGCGCGTCAATACGAAGGCCGAAGCTGGGACGACGTCGAGCCCGATCTGGAGCGTGGCTGGGACACTTACCAGTATCGAGGGGGGAGCACCTGGGAACAGGTGAAAGCGGCGGTACGGGATGCCTGGGATCGCATCACCGGCCGCAGCACGCGCACGGCCTGAGACGCGCGAACGCATCATCCACACGAGCCGGCCGCGACGAGCGGCCGGCAATCCATCCTCCTTCTCATTCCCTCACGGGCGAAGCGTCGACCGAGCCATGACATCGAGCTTGACAGGCGCGCCGCTGGTGTTGTATTTAACTTCTACGTTATTTAACTTAGTAGTTAATAAGAAATGACGACAGACCCCCTCAGCGCCACCTTCGCCGCCCTGGCCGACCCGACCCGCCGCGCCATCCTCGCCAGGCTCGCGTCGGGCGAGCGCTCGGTCACCGAACTGGCCAAGCCGTTTCAGATGAGCATGCCCGCGGTCTCGAAGCACTTGCGCGTGCTCGAGCGGGCCAGGCTGATCTCGCGCGGACGCCAGGCCCAGTGGCGGCCGTGCCGTCTCGAAGCGGCGCCGCTCAAAGACGTCGCCGACTGGGCCGAACGCTATCGCGCGATGTGGGAACAGCGACTCGATCGCCTGGAGAGCTACCTCCAAACCCTGAAAACGAAGGAGAAGAAACATGCCCGCCAGCCGCGCAGCAAGTAGCGACACCTTCAAGACCACGACTCCCTCGGATCGGGAGATCCGTCTGACACGCCTCTTCGATGTGCCCCGCCACCTGGTCTTCGAGGCGATGACCAGGCCCGAGCACATCAAGCGATGGTGGGGGTGCCTCGCCGATGGTTACTCGGTTCCCGTGTGCGACGTGGATCTGCGTGTCGGCGGTCTCTGGCGCTTCATCAGCCTCACGCCGAAAGGACAGGTCGTCGCCTTCCACGGCGTCTACCGAGAGATCGCCGCCCCCGAACGGCTGGTCTACACCGAGGTCTTCGAAGGGGTGTTTCCGGACGCGGATTTCGAGCAGGTGATGCACGCCAGGCTGGCCGACCCGTCGCCCGACGATTCGGTCGTGACCACCGTGCTGGAGGACGAGAACGGCAAGACGCGCCTGACGCTGACGGCCAGCTACCCGTCGGTCGAGGTTCGCGACATGGTGCTCAAGTCAGGCATGGAACGGGGCGCCGCCATCAGCTACGACCGGCTCGAGGAGGTCGCGCAGGGGCTCCAGCGCTCC
Organism: Vicinamibacterales bacterium; assembly: GCA_963840865.1. GTDB lineage: Bacteria > Acidobacteriota > Vicinamibacteria > Vicinamibacterales > Vicinamibacteraceae > CAWJAP01. The sequence goes on along the minus strand of CAWJAP010000028.1, from coordinate 241,825 downwards.
TGAAGGCGCTAGGCCCAAGGCACGAGGAACATCCAGGTTGAAGGACTGGCCAACGGGATTGAGCCTCGTCCTTCAACCTTCATTGTGCCTTGTGCCTTGCAAACTGTGCCTTGACGAGGTCACGCGTCAGCGGCCAGGCAGCAGGCTCTCGATCACATCCCGGATGCGCTCACCCACACCAGCCGTCAGCGACCACGGGCTCGGCTGGCGGACCACGTGCAGCGTTCCGCGCGTCTCGAGCACGCGGTAGTCGGTCCGCCCGCTCGCGTGTCGCTCGAAGCGCAGATCGACGCTGGCCTCGCCGATGCGCAGCCCGCGGAGCGTGAGCGCCGGCAGCCATTCGGGCAAATGTGGATCGACGAGCAGCGCGCGAAGCGGCGCGTATGGATAGAGGCCGAGCAGGGTCTGCACGATCATCAGCAATGCGGATGCCGACCACGCCTGCGGCGAGTTCGCCTGCGGATAGAGCGCAGGAAAGGGCTGGTCGGGCGTGCGCGCGTGACCGGCGAACAGCTCCGGCAGCCGCCCGTGCTCGAAGATCGAAGCCGCGTCGAACACAGCGCGGGCCAGCCGCTCAAGGTGATCGTGCAGCCCGTAACGCACGAAGCCGAGGGCGAAGCTGGCCTGTTCGACGGGCCAGACCGATCCGCGGTGGTAGCTATACGGGTTGTACACAGGATGCTGCGCGGACAGTGTGCGGATGCCCCACCCGGAGAACATGTCGGCCGCCATCAGGCGATCCGCCGTCCGGAGCGCGTGCTCGGCGTCGACGATGCCCGCGGCCAGGCAGTGGCCCGGATTCGAGCTGATGGACCGAATGAGTCGTTTGCCGGGCCCGATGCCCACGGCATAGAAGCCTTCGGCGTCCATCCAGAACGTCCGGTTGAAACGAGCCTTGAGATCGTGGGCTTCACGCCACAGGCGACGGGCGACCTCCGTGCGCTCCAGCCACCAGCACACCTCCGCCAGGTGCAGCTTCGCGACGTAGACGAACGCCTGCTCTTCGCAGGTCGCGATCGGCGGCTCGACGTCGCGGCCGGCGTCGTCCACGATCGCATCCCCGGAATCCTTCCAGGCCTGGTGCTTCACGCCGTCACTCGACTGCGTGCGGTAATCGTAGAACCCGTCATCGTCGCGATCGCTGTCGCGATCCAGCCACTCGAGCGCGCCCATGGCCGTCGGCAGCAGGCTTTCGACGAGCTCGCGATCTCCGGTCCAATGCCAGAGTTCCGCGAGGACCACGGGATAGAACCCGGATGTCGTGATCGAACCGTAGTAACGCTGTCGCGGGTGGACGCCGAGCACGGACGTCGGTCCGGTGTGCGCTTCGTGCAGCAACTTGCCCGGTTGTTCGTCGCGCCAGCGATCGTCGGTGCGGCCCGCCCATCGAGCGAGCTCGAGAAGCGAGCCCCGCATCATGTCCGGACCGAGGAGAGCGCTTTGCAAGGCGGTCGTCAGCGTGTCGCGTCCGAACAGCGCGACATACACCGGAAGTCCGGCAGCCGGCACCCAGGCGTCGTCAGCGTGATCGAGATCGAAGAGTCGCAGGGCGGCGAGATCGTCGCGTGCCTGACCGAGCGACGCGAGCGCGCGCTCCGCGGCGCGGGATCCGCCATGGTCGTCGACGCGGGTGGCGCGCTCGAGAAACGCGGCGGTGCGCCGATCGAACGCGCTCGACTCCCCGAGGCTTCCGCAACCGGGTGGCACGTCGAGGGCGAGTCCGTCGAACGCCGGTACGAACGTGAGGCAGACCTCGGTGGTGGCCTGCGGATCGAGCGTCAGATCGAACCGTAACGCGGCGCCGTCCCATCGTGCAGGTGTGGGTGCCCGATCGACGCGAATCGTGAGGCTCGCGGCAAATGTCGCCGGCGCGCGCCCGTCGTGCGCGTGCGACGCCGCTGTATAGCTGAAGGTGAGCGCCTCGCCTTCACCATCCCAGTGAACGGTTGTCTGTCCGGCCTGCTGCCGGTCGCCGCCCGACTCGACGTAATCCGCGAAATCGGCCTCGAGGGTCAGCGCCAATTCGAAGGCCGTCGCCGCCCGGCTGAAGTTCGTGAGATGCAGGTCTTCGCGGAAGCCTTCGCCGGCGCGCCGGAACACACGGAGCTCCAACGTTTCTTCGGTGGCGAGCGGGACCATTCCGCTGCCGCGATCGCGATCGCGCAGCGGCGTGCCCGGAGTGCGGATGAAGTAGTACCCGAGCCAGGTGTGCTGCTCGACGTTGGACAGCGCACTCGGTACCAGCGGCTGACCGTCAATCCAGTACTGGTACCGCGACAGCAGGCGAGTCTCGCGAACGAAGAGCCCGACGTCCCGTTCGGGGCGAACCTGGCCGTCGAGATTGGTGGCGAGGACGGTTCGGCCGCGGCTCACGTACAGAGTCGTGGGCCGCGGCTGCAGTCGGACCAGCTCCATGACTCATCTCTGGATTAGAGACGCGAACGTCACACCCCCCCGGTCGAATTCAGCTGTGCAAAACGTGGTCCGGAAGCGAACACCTCCGCCCCGGCAAACCAGGTATAAGATGATCCCTTCCTTTCGAGAGGCGCTGACCGTGAATCGCGCCAAATCCAGCTTCGAGCCCGCCGATCCGGCAGCGCCGGTCCAGGTCTCGATTGGTGCGCCCCCGGGCCCGGAATCCACCCTCACGTCGACGGCTGACCTGGAACCGAACGAGCGGGTGGGTGGAGAGGTGCCGCCGGCACGGTCAGCGCCGCAGCCCCGGCCGCGGCCAGGCCTCGTCCGCGGGCATCGCTGGCTCGTCGTCTCCGCGGTTGGCGCTCTCGCCGTCGCACTCGTCCTCGTTCAGGTCTGGCGCCATTTCTCCCCGGTACCTGGGACAGCAAGGGCGGCCTTGTCCGAGCAGGGCGATCTGGCCGTGCTGCCGCTCCAGGTGCTGACGCCGATGGAGCCCAGGCTGGAACACCTGCAGATTGGTATTCCGGACACGATCGTCACGCGGCTCGGGAGCATACGGAGCCTCCGCTTGAGGCCGATGAGCGCCGTTCTCCGTTTCAACGGCCGAACTGTCGACGCGCGCCAGGCCGGTGGCGAGCTTCGCGTGAACCACGTGCTGACCGGAACGCTGGGCGCTGAAGGTGACCGTTATCGCCTGAACCTCCGACTCGTGCGCGTGGCCGACGGAGAAGTCGCCTGGAACCACCGGTACGACATCGCCCCGAACGACCTTGCGGGCCTGCAAGACGACTCCGCGGCCGAGCAGGTCGCCCGCGCACTGAGCCTGGAGTTGACGGCGGCGGAGCGCGCGCGGGTCCACCGCCGCTACACGCAGAATGCCGAGGCGTACGCCGAGTTCCTCGAGGGTCGTGCGCTGCTGGTCCAGTACACGGAGCGCCGCATGCGTGAGGCGATCGGTAGATTCGAAGCCGCGCTCGTGCGCGATCCGTCATACGCGCTCGCGCGTGCCAGCCTCGCCATGGCGTTTGCGGCCTACAGCGTCCGCTATGCCGGCGAAGACGAATCCGGCCGATGGGGCGCGCGTGCGGAGAAGGAGGCGACGCTGGCCCTCAGTCAGGATCCGAGCCTCGCCGAAGCGCATCTGGCGCTCGCGAGCGCCGCGGGCACGGCGTATCGGAACTTCGACTGGCCGCGCATGCTCGACGAGAGTGCCGTCGCGCTCGCGCTCGACCCGAACCTGCACCTCGCGCACACGGCTCGGGCCCGCGTGTTCTACCATTACGGACTGTTCCGCCAGACCGAAGCCGAGGCCGATACGGCCGCCGCGTTGGCCGGCGAGTCGAGCGTCGAAGACGATCGCTCGCGCTTCTACGCCGCGCTCTACGACGGCCGCTTCGCGGAGGCGGTCGCCCGGGGCGAGTCCCTGCACAAACGAACCGACGCAGAAGCCATTGGAACCAATCTCGCGCTGGCGTTCTACTACGTTGGCGACAAGGTCCGCGCGTTCGCGGCGCTCCGTGATGCAGGCCGCGGCGGGGTGCCCGACCCGCGCGCGCAAGCGGCGCTCGCCTCGATCGAGGCAGCGGAGGGACGCCATGACGCGGCGCGAGCGATCGTGCGACGCGTGCTCGCGCAGCCATATCGGGACCACCACATGGCCTACAGCCTTGCGGCCACGCATGCGCAGCTGGGCCAGATGGACGAGGCGGCCCGCTGGGTGATGGAGGCGGCGAACACGGGCCTGCCGTGCTATCCGTGGTTCATGCGCGATCCGCTGCTCGCGCCGCTGCGCGACAGCCCGCAGTTCCGGCAAATCGAGCCGGGGTTGCGGCGGACGTTCGAAGTGCGGTCGGCCCGCTACGGCGCTCCCTGACCGGGAACGGGCACCAGTTCGGCCGACGTCGGGCGCCGTTCCACCAGCCACCACTCGACCACGAGAAGCGGGACCACCCATCCCAGCCAGCCTGAAAGGCCCGCGATCGTCTGGATCATCAGTGGCTCGTTGCCCCCGAAGGTCGTCGACAGCTGCGGCGACAAGGTGATGAAGAACACGACCGCCCAGATCCGGTTGGTGATGATGGACATCGTGAGCGTGAAGCTGCGGATCATCCACCGCCGGTGCTCGTCGAACCGGCGCCGGCGTCCCATGCGGAAGCCGAGCGCCGTGCACGTCAACCACAGGATCGCGAGCAGCACATTGCTCACGCGGATGGTCGGACCGAACGGGCTGATCGATCCAATCAGCAGACCGGCGATGCCGGCGGGGACCACGCCGCCGAACACGTAGACGCGTCCGAGCGCGCGGTGGACCGCCGGACAGCGCCGCCGCAGCGGCGCCCAGATCTGCGCGCACGCGGCGAGCATCGCGATCGACGCGAAGACGACGTGCGTGGCGAGCAGTGGGTAGTAAGCTGGGACGCCCGCGGGAGGCGGAATGCGCGAGCGACCGGGGTCGAGCGTCAAGTACGGGGGAAGGGCGAACGCGATGAAGGCGAGCGCAAACAGGACGAGCAGCGCCAGCCAGGGTCCCGGCCACCATGCGGCGAGACGCCGGGGCCGGGGCGGCGGCGGAGCTGACCGCGGATCGATGGTGGTCGGCATCGGCGCCATGGTGTCGGGCCTCCCGCCCGTCGCGTGCGGAACGTGCGCTTATTGCGTACGCCACACGCAGTAATGCGTACTGTATACGCAGATGAAGCACCGGGTCAATCGCCGCCGCCGATCCGCCGAAATCCCGCTGCCGCCCGCGCTCGAAGCCGCCTGGGGTATCCACGCCCGCCCGAGCCGCGGTCCGAAGCCCGGGCTCACCCTGCCGCAAATCGCGGACGCTGCCGTGGAGCTTGCAGGCGCCGAAGGTCTGGAGGCCGTCTCCATGAGCCGCGTCGCCGGCGCGCTCGGTGTCGCGACGATGTCGCTCTACCGCTACGTACGTTCGAAGGACGAGCTGCTGATGCTGATGGTCGATGCGGTGTTCGCCAGGCCGCCAGCGGCCGCATCGCCGAAGCGGCGATGGCGCGCCGCCCTCGGACGCTGGGCGCGCGAACACCTCGCGGTGCTGAGGCGCCACCCCTGGGTGGTCCGCGTCCCGATCAGCGGGCCTCCCACGATGCCCAACCAGTTGGTCTGGTTCGAGCGCGGCCTCGAGTGCCTGCGCGACACCGGCCTCGCCGAGCGCGCCAGGATCTCCGCGCTGCTGCTCGTGAACGGCTTCGTCAGGAACGAAGCGCTTCTGAGGTCGGACCTCGAAGCCGCCGCCGGGCTTTCGGCGAGCGACGCCATGTCGTCGTACGGAAAGCTCCTCGGCAGGCTGATCGATCGGCAGCGGTTCCCGTCGATCGCGGCCCTCGTCGATTCCGGGACGTTCGAGGGCTCGGAACCTGACGATGCCGACTTCGAGTTCGGTCTCGAGCGCATTCTCGACGGTCTGGCGTCGCTCCTGCCCGCGCGGCTACGCTAGCGCCAGCATTAGAGCGGCACAGGCGTGCATCAGGGGTGGGACAGGCCTTCAGGCCTGTCGCATCCATGTCGGCCGGACGAAGCGGGGTGCCGCACGAGGGCCCATTCGCGATGGCCGGGAACTGTGCGAGAAGGCCAGGCATGAACAACGCCTTGCGTGTCCGCGTCCACCGTCTCGCCGCCGTGGCGCTCGCCGGCGGCCTGTTGGTCTCGATGCGTGACGGCGCCGCCACGTCGTCTGCGGCGCAATCGCCACCGGCGTTCGAGGCACTCTCCCAGCGCGTCGACCCTTATGTCGACAAGTGCCGCGTCGTGGTGATGACCGACATCGCCAACGAGCCGGACGACCAGATGTCGATGGTGCGGTTTCTCGTCTATGCGAATCAGTACGACGTCGAGGGGCTGATTGCGACCACGTCGACCTGGATGCGCAGCAAGGTGAGGCCCGACGTCATCGAGACGCTGCTCGGCGCGTACGCGCAGGTTCAACCCACTTTGAGCAGACACGAGCCCGGTTTTCCCACGGCCGAGGCGTTGCGCAAGGTGGTGGTCTCCGGCCAGACCGGCTTCGGGATGGCCGCGGTCGGCCCGGACAAGAGCTCGCCCGGCGCCGAGCTCATTCTGCAGGCGGCCGAGAGGCCCGACCCGCGGCCGCTCTGGGTGCTGGCCTGGGGCGGCGCCAACACGCTGGCGCAGGCCCTGCTGCAGGCGCGCGCCACGCGGACCCCGCTGGAGCTCGACACACTGGTCTCGAAGCTTCGCGTCTACGCGATCTCCGATCAGGACGACGCCGGCCCGTGGATGAGGCGTGAGTTTCCGGCGCTTCATTACATCGCCATGCCGTCGCCGCCCGACGGGGAGCAGTACTACCTGGCGACGTGGACCGGCATCAGCGGCGATCGGTTCTACAAGAACGCGCCCGGCGCCGACTTCACCACCTTCGAGGCCGCCTGGCTGAACGAGCACGTCAGAGGCAAAGGCCCGCTGGGCAAGCTCTATCCCTTTCCCTGCTGCATTCACGAAGGCGACACGCCGGCGTTCCTCGGGCTCATCAACAACGGGCTCGCGAGCTTCATGAGCCCGACCTACGGCGGATGGGGCGGACGCTACGTGTGGCGGCAGTTCTACGGCGAGACCCGTCCGAGCTGGACGCAGGGCGGCGATTCGTTCCCCGGCCGCGACAACTCGAAGGACACCGTGGCCGGGACCGACGGCCGGACGTACACGTCCGATCAAGCCACGATCTGGCGCTGGCGCACGGCGTTCCAGCACGATTTCGCGGCGCGCATGGACTGGACGGTGAAGGACGTCAAGGACGCCAACCACAATCCGGTCGTCGTCGTGAACGGTCAATCCGGGAAGGCGCCACTGGCGATCGATGCGGTCGTCGGGACGCCCGTGACCCTCGACGCGACCGGCACGCGCGATCCCGACGGTCAGGCGCTGACCTACTCGTGGTTCTTCTACCGTGAGGCGGGCACCGGCATCCCGAGCCGGCCGGTGGCAGTCGGGGCGCGGCGGTCGGCGCCCATCGGCGCCGGCGGAATCGAGCCGATCGGCCAAAGCGGTCCGCGAGAGCCGACGCCGCGCGTCGACATCCAGAATGCGCAGACGCCCAAGGCCGTCATCGTTCCGCAGGTCGCGGGAGTGGCGCATGTCGTCCTCGCCGTCGAGGACTCCGGAACGCCGCGTCTCACGTCGTACCGCCGTATCATCTTCACGATCAAACCGTCGCGTTGAACGCCGTTGGTGGGTAGAGACGACCCACGGAGCGATCGGTGTTCTTTAATGGTGGGACAGCGTCGGGATTCGAACGTCGGCGCTGCCAATGCTCCGCACGCAGACAGGGCTGAAGCCCTGTCCCACCGGATTCGTTCGAAATATCCGATATTGCATATGGCCTGAACGCCGGCTGGGATGAAAGCCTGATCGTGGCTGGAAAAACCCCGGCGCGATCCGCCATCATAGGGCCCATCCGGAAGGCGCAATGAACGACCCGACCAACGGAGCCAGCGACCGAGCCTATCGCGCGCTGCTCGAGTCCGAAGAGCTCTATCGCACCACGCTGGCCAACATCTCGGATGCCGTCTTTCTCACCGACGATGACGGTGTCTACACGTTCATCTGCCCGAACGTCGACGTGATCTTCGGCTACGTCCCCGACGAAGTGCAGGCGATGCGGCAGATCAGCGGCCTGCTCGGCGAGAACCTGTTCGATCGCGCGGAGCTCGATGCGCACGGCGAGATCAAGAACGTCGAGCGCGAGATCACGTCGAAGCGCGGCGACCGGCGTCACTTGCTGGTTCACATCAAGCGCGTCTCGATGAAAGGCAGCACCGTGCTCTACGTCTGTCGCGACGTCACCGAGCGCAAGCAGGCGGAAGAGGAGTTGCGGGCGGTGCGGCTCGATTTCAGCCACGCGGCGCGGCTGGCGCTGGTCGGCCAGCTCGTGGCGTCCATCGCGCACGAGATCAATCAGCCGCTGACGTCGATCCTCACCAACGCCAGAGCCGGGCTGCACGCGCTGGACCAGCAGCCGGGCATCGGCGCGGTGGCGGAGGCCCGCGAGATCTTCAATGACATCAGCGAGCAGAGCCGGCGCGCCTGCGAGGTCATTGCCCGGGTCCGGGCGCTCGCCGGCAAACGACCGCTGGACCGGCAGCCGCTCGACGTGAACGAGGTCGCGGGCCGACCAGTCGAACGATCTCGCGTCTGGTGCGCTACCTGAGCCGGCCCCACATCGAGTGGGCCACGATCCTGCATTGATCGCCCGGAATGCGGGTGCTCGAACGCCCCGTCCGGTGTGCCATCGCGCTCGTGCTGGCCACGCTCATCGGCGCGGCCGCCTGTCGTCAGGCGGCTCCGTCTTCGAGTGCGAGCCCGGCCGTGGAGGCCTACGAGGTCGCCGGGAAACCCGCGGGCTGGCTCGCGCTTCCCGTGTCCGCGCATTCGATCAAGTTCGCCGTGATTGGCGACAGCGGCCGGGGCTGGCAGCCGCAGCACGAGGTCGCGCATCAGATGGCCGCCTATCGGGAACGCTTTCCGTTCCGGATGGTGCTGATGCTCGGCGACAACATCTACGAGGGGCCGGCCTCACCCGAGGACTATCGGGTGAAGTTCGAGGAGCCTTACCAGGCGCTTCTCGACGAGGGTGTGCGCTTCTATGCGGTGCTCGGCAACCACGACGATCCGAGCCAGCGGTTCTATCCGGCGTTCAACATGAACGGTGAGCGTTATTACACGTTCCGTCCGCCCGCCGATCCGCTGACGAAGCTGACCGAGCAGGTACGCGTCTTCGCCCTCGACAGCACGTCGCTCGATGCGGCGCAACTGGCGTGGCTCGATCGCGAGCTCGGGCGATCGCGCGAGCGCTGGAAGATCTGCGTGCTGCATCATCCCCTGTACACGTCGGGACGCTACACGACGCAATCACGGCTCACGCGCTGGCGGCTCGAATCGCTCTTCGTCCGCCACGGCGTGGACGTCGTTCTGTCCGGCCACGAGCACATCTATCAGCGAAGCACGTTGCAGCAGGGTGTCCAGTACTTCATCTCGGGCGGCGCGGGCTCGCTCAGACGCGGAGACGCCGAGCGCGCGTCGTACATCGCGCGAAGCCTGGACAGCGACTTTCATTTCATGTTGATGGAAATCGACGGCGACCGCCTGCACTTCCAGGCGATTACGCGGGCCGGTCTCACCGCCGACGCCGGCGTCATCCGTCAGCCGTGACGGTTCGAGCCGGGGGGCAGGGAGGGCCGTCGGCGATCTCCCGCACCTTGGCCATGAACGCCGCCGTCCACTCGCGCACCGTGCCGCCCTGGTGTTGAAAACGCGCCGCCTCGAACAGCCCGTGAACCTGCGCTTCGCTCAGGGGGGTCAGCCGATCGGCCAGAAAGCGCCGGCCGCCCTCGGAGATGCGCACCGGCACGAAGGTGGCCCCGTCGTGCGGCAGATGCTCCATGCTGACTTCGCAGGTGCTGCGGTCCTTCCACACCGGCGACGCGCGCCATCGCTTCAAATCGACCTTCCGCGGCCCGAAGGTCGCGCCGACGTCCTGCAGCATGGCGAACGGCGCACGGCAGCGGCCGCGCGAATCGGGGCTGCCGGTCAGGCAGACGAGCCGTTGGTTCTCGGCCTTGTTGTCCCAGTGCGCGAGGAAGACCGCCAGCAGCCGCAGCGCATCCGAGCGCTCGCGCGACGCGCCGCCGCTCTCGGCGAACTCGTGCCAGCTCCAGCCGCGCACGTCGGCGGTCTCGATGTGCTCTCCCGGGAAGCGCGACTCCACCGCCACCCAGTCGAAATCGACCCATCGTCCGAAGTTGACGACCCGCTGAAAGAGGCCCTGCGCCCGCGCGAGCTCGACGACCTTGAGCGTCGCAAACGGCTCCCACGGACAGCCGAAGCAGCGCACTTTCCTGACGAACTCGACGTTGTCGGCGCCGAACCCGAGCGCGGTCAGCAGGCGCGAGGCCGCAACCTCCCCGTGCGGCTCGGAACCGCGGTACTCGACCTTCACGATCGTCCCGTCCCGAAGGCGGCAGTCGAATTTGGGCGTGCTGCCGCTGGTCGTGCGGGGGATGACGAACGTGCAGGTGAGCTCGTCGGGGAACGGGTTGAGGCTGCGGCGCAGGTCGGCGCGCTCGATGGAGACGGACGGCGGACGCCAGACCTGGGCGCGCTGCAGCGCATCCTGGCGCGCGGCGGGCGTCCACTCCGGCTCGGGCTCGGCGTCCTTCGAAGCTCGTCCCGCCGGATAGTGAATGGCGACGACGCAGAACACGAGGCTCGCACAGATGACCAGGGGAACCGCCGCGCTGCGCATGAAACGTCGCGCTGCAAAGCGAGTACCCCTGAGTTGTCAGTCGGGGGCGTGCGGCGTTCGATCGGCTCAGTTAATGCGCCCGACGGGACTGTCGCGAAGCACGTCAGAGCCTTCGCCGGCTGGGCTGAAGCCCGTGTGGGTGAGGCTCGCCCTACCGGATGAATGGTCCGAGCGCCAGGTAGAACCGCCCGCCGCCATCGGTCAGCGACTGGCTGTAGCCGAGAAACAGCGGCCCGAACAGCGTTTCGGCGAGGACGCCGGTAGAGAGGGCGGCTTTGTATTCCGCATCGCTCCAGCGATCGAAGGCCGATCCCTGCTCCAGCCACCCGCCGAGATACACGTTGGCGCCGAGCACGTCGGGCAGCCGGAACCACTCGTGGAGCAATCCGCCGACGCCGAGCACGTAGTTGTCGCCGCGTAGCGCGCCATTGTTGAACGCGCCGAGACGGAACGGACCCCCCAGCAGGAAATCGTTGAACCCCGGATCGTGGTCGAACGACGTCCCGAAGCCGCCACGGAGAAACATGCGCTGCCGCGTGCCGACTCGCTTGAACCAGGACGCGCTGAGCTCGGCCTGCGGTACGTCCTTGGCCTCCTCGAGCACGACGTCCTGCGGGTCGACGATGTTCGGCGTGTCGAAATAGTAGCGGAACACCGAACTGACGTAGACGCCGCGCGACGGCACGATCGGACTGTTCTGCGCGTCGAACACCCACCGCAACGACGCGACGGAATCCGACCCCTCGACTTCGGGCAGCGACGGGACGCCGATGCGCAGCCGCGCCCGCACGTCCGCCTTGTCGTAGCCCAGGCGAATCTCGCTGCGCATCCCCGTGTTGTAACCCACGTCGATCCCCGCGCCGGTCCGCTTCACGCGATATTCCGCCAGGAACTCGTCATCCTCGTAGCCATTCAGGCTGCGGCGGGTGAAGTACCCGCGTGGTGCGACGAAGAACCCGCTGCGGCCCAGGCGCTTGTACAGCTCCAAGGCCGCCGTCTGGTCGGTGCCGACGCCCACGTCGAAGCGAACCTCGGAGTTCGGAAACAGGGTGTCGTACATCGCCACCCGCAGGCGCAGGCTGATGGCAAACGCGGTCGAGTCGATGTTCTGCACGTCGATCGCCGGCAGCAGGAACGGCGGGCCGTAGCTCTTGGGGGTGATGTGCAGGACCAGCACGGGGCCGTCCGGCGAGGCGCGCATCTGATACGTGATCAACTCGAAGCGATCGGATCCCGCGACGCGCAGGATGCTGTCCTCGAGCGCGACGCGCGCGAGCGGCTTCCCCGCATGTTGCACCTCGAGCAGGTTCGCGATGTACTGCGTCTGGAGCGCCGGCAGTCCCTCGACGACTACCCGGCTGACCGTGGGCGAGCTGCTGCGGCGGCGGGTCTGCCGCGCTCTCATCCATTCGGCGTAGGCCGCCTCGTCCACCTGGTATCTCAGCAGCACGTCCGACATCGCCGCGGCCGCCTTGTAGCCCTGTGCGACGAGGTCGTCGGTCCGCCGCCAGTCGCCGCCCGTCAGACCCTTCAGGTCGGGCACGATGACGATGTCGGCCGACTTGAGCGCCTGGCGTGTCCCGCTGGTCATCATCGAGTCGATCGTCTGGCCGAGGACGCTGAACAGGCTGGTCGGCGCGTCCGGTTGATCGGTGCTCGACGCGACGTTGACCGCGATCGCCACGTCCGCGCCCATGGTCTTGACGACGTCAGCGGGCACGTTGTTGAGCGTGCCGCCGTCCACGAGCAGCCGCTCGTCGAAGACGACCGGCGTGAACACGGCGGGAATCGCCATCGTGGCGCGCAGCGCGCGCGCGAACGAGCCGGAGCCGAGCACCAGCGGCTCGGACTTGCGGATGTCGGTCGCGACGCAGCGGAACGGCGTCGGCAGCTCGTCGAAGTCCTTGATCTCGTAGTAGGGCAGCGCAATGTGATCGAGCATCAGCTCGATCTGCTGCCCGGCGTTCAGCCCGGATGGCAGCTTGAAGCCGCCCTTGAGGCCGAAGTCGATCTGCCCGGGAAAGGCGCGGGCGTCTTCCTTGCGGCGGAACGTCTTGTATCTGAACGGCGAGTCGGACAGGAACATGAGGCTCCAGTCGGCATCCCTCATCAGCGCCTGGATGTCATCCGGGCTGAGACCGCTCGCATAGGCGCCGCCGATCAGCGCGCCCATGCTGGTTCCGGCGATGAAGTCCACCGGGATTCGATGCTCTTCGAACCATCGGAGCAATCCGATGTGGGCGATGCCGCGCGCCGCCCCGCCGCCGAGCGCCAGACCGACTTTCTGCCGCGCCGCCCCGGCCGGCTGCGCGACCGCGGCGGGCGCGACCGTCGCGGCTGCGGGCTTGGCACCTGCAGTCTCATAAGGAACCGGCTGCGCCAACGCGGATGCGGGGGACGCCGCGTACAACACGCCTGCGACGAGAAGCGCGACGAAACGCTTGTGACTCGATGTCATGACGCCCCCCGGTCCTGCCTCACAGATCGAGCACTGTCTTCAGGCCATGCAGGATCAACTCGTCGAGCGGCAGCACCAGCAGGACCAGCGGGAAAGCGGGCAGCACCGCGGCCGCCAGCAGGTACTACCAGCGCCACATCAGGAGCTGGAACAAAGGAAAAAGCTGGCGAGACCGTATCACAGCTCAGCCGGCGTGCATCCGCCGAGCGGCGCGCTCCTGGCCGGATCGATATCGACGTTGCGACCTGCAGGACGACCAGAACGGCGACGACCGCGACCGCGGTTTCGAGCCACCAGCTCCCCGAGGCGATCGAGCGGTCGGCCAATCAGCGGGAAGTCGTTCGACACGTCGGCCCGACCGGCAGCACTCTCCGGGCCGACGCGTCATGTGCGGCTCGTGCCGGCGGCCAGCGCCTTCTTTGCCTCCTCGATCTCACGCGCCTGGGTCTCGGAGACCTTCGGATACTCCAGCTTCAGTCCGGCGAGGGCGTCGACAATCGCGGCGGCCACGACCACGCGCGTGAACCATTTGTTGTCGGCCGGTACCACGTACCAGGGCGCTTCCGGCGTCGCGGTCCACCGAATCATGTCCTCGTAGGCTTCCTGATAGTCGTCCCAGTGTTCGCGTTCCCTCGAGATCGGCGGCCGAGAACTTCCAGTTCTTCTCGGGCTTGTCGAGCCGCTCCCTGAAACGCTTCTCCTGCTCCTTCTTCGACACGTGGAGAAAGAACTTCCGGACGAGGGTGCCGTTCCGGGAGAGGTAGTCCTCGAAGTGCCGGATGTCGCGGGCGCGCTCCTTCCAGAGGTTCTTCGTCTTCAAGAGTTGTGGCGGCACCTTCTGGTGGGCGAGATACTCGGGGCGCACGCGCACGACGACGATTTCCTCGTAGTAGGAGCGGTTGAACACGCCAATGCGACCGCGCTCGGGGAGCGCCTTGTAGCAGCGCCACAGGTAGTCGTGGTCGAGATCCTCGGACGAGGGCGACTTGAACGAGTACACCTGGCAGCCCTGCGGGTTGACCCCCGACATCACGTGCTTGATCGCGCCGTCCTTGCCCGCCGCATCGATGGCCTGGAAGACGAGCAGAACCGCCCATCGATCCTGCGCGTACAGGCGATCCTGCAATTCGGCGATCGCCTTCGTGCCGAGCGCGAGCGCCTCGATCGCGCGGGGCTTGTCCTCCGACGTGAGATCGCCCCGGTCGCCGGGATCGAAGTTCTTCAGCCGGAACTTCCGGCCATCGTCGACGCGGTACGGTTTGGCGAAGCGTCGGGCTCGTTCGATGTCGGTCATGACGGGTGCGACCTCCCTGTGGAGACGGAGGGAACGGAGGGAACGGAGGGAACGGAGGGAACGGAGAAAACCTTCAACTCAGAGTAACGGAGCAACAGAGCAACGGAGACGTGAAGAGAGAGAGATTAAATTCATTGGTGGTCCTTCCGGGATCTCCGTGGGTGACTCGGTAGAAGATCTGCCACGATCCCGCCCCGGCGTCCAGTGCAAGCTCGCTTCGCTCGGCGCCTGCGGCGCCCCTGGACCCCGCGCCGGGATCGTGGCGTGACGGCGGGTATCGCCAGCAAGCCAGGGCTTGCGGGCCCGCCCGCCACGCCCGACGTATCGGAGTTGCGCACCGTCGGGCGCCACGGTACAACCGACGGCCAGGAGGTCGTCGGTGCAGGACACGAAGCTCTTCGAAACGATTCTGGGGATTCAGGCGCCGTGGACGATCGCTCGCGTGGTGCTGGATACGAGCGGCGAGCGCGTCGATCTGTGGGCGGAGCATACCGACGACACGCGGTGGCCGTGTCCCGAGTGCCAGCAGGCGCTGGCGTGTCGCGATCACACGGAGGAGCGGGTGTGGCGGCACCTGGAGACGTGTCAGTACCAGACGTTTCTCCACGCCCGGGTGCCGCGTGTGGAGTGTCCGACGCATGGCGTGCGGCAGGTGCGCGTGCCGTGGGCGGAAGCCCGGAGTCGGTTCACGCAGCTGATGGAGCGCCTCATCATCGACCTGATTCTCCAGTGCAGCACGGTGACGGGGGCCTGCCGGATCGCGGGGATCAGTTGGGATGAAGCCTGGGGCATCATGGATCGCGCGGTCTCGCGCGGACGGGCTCGCAAACCGGTCCGGCGCTTCTTCGATCACTGGTATGCGTGGGCCATCCGCTCACGCCTCGAGCCCGTGAAGCAGGTGGCCCGCATGCTCCAACGTCATCTCGACGGCGTGCTCCGCTTCGTGAAGCACCCGATCACGAACGGTGTGGCCGAAGGGCTGAACCGCAAGATCATGAGCATCAAACGCAAGGCCGGGGGCTTCCGCAACCCTCAGAACTTCACGACGGCCATCTACTTTCACTGCGGGGGGCTCGACCTCTACCCACGCTGATCCCGGAAGAAGCTCATTGGTATTCATCCCATTTGGTTCATCTCCGTGACTCCGTTGCTCCGTTGCTCTGAGTTGAAGGTTTTCTCCGTTCCTCCGTCCCCTCCCTTCCCTCCGTTCCCTCACAGCCGGAAGGCGATCGACAGCAATCCGAGGACGCCCAGCAGCCCGATCAAGCCCGCGACCAGCGTCGTCATCGAGGGCGGGACGATGTGGCCGTACTCGGTCCTGAGCTTCTGCATCGCGCGGCGATGATCGATGGTCGCGAGCACGAGCGAGATTACCCCGATGCTGATCAGGATCAGCGCGAACTGCGCCGGGCCGATCAGCGTCTGCTGCGCCGCCGGCTGGTTCTCGCGGAGGTACTGGAAGAACTTGTAGATGGTGAAGCCGAACGAGATGAGCGAGGCGGCCGTGCGAATCCACGCCATCAGCGTCCGGTCGTGGGCCAGGCGCGTCCGATCGACGGCGAGCTTCGTCGCGTCGGGCAGGGGCTTGTCGAGCGCGGTGGGACGTGACGGAGCAGTCATCGTGGATGCACCTGCGCGCGATCCTCAACGTCGCGCCGCCTCGTCGCCCGCCGCGGGAGCGGGATGCGCCGGCCGCACGATGCAGCGGAACCCGAGATGGCAGGTGGACGTGTCGATCGGCTCCGGAAAGCGCGCCGCCGGCCGATACCGCCGGCAGTAGTTCGGCGCGCACAGGTGCGACCCGCCCTTGATCACCTTCCGGGGGATGCGGATGTTCGGCTGCTGCGGATCGTAGCTGGCGTCTTCCTTCGGTCCGCGCGGATTGTGCGGCGTGCAGCAGGCCTTGACCACCTCGTCGGGATGCCTGGGCACGTACCAGTCGGTCGTCCACTCCCAGGTGTTGCCAATCATGTCGTAGAGGCCGTAGCCGTTCGGCGGGAACGCATCGACCGGCGACGTCCCTTCGTACCCGTCGATGCCCAGGTTCTGCCACGGGAATTCGCCTTGCCACGTGTTGGCCTGGTGGCGGCCCTCGGGCACGAACTCGTCGCCCCACGCGTAGGCCGCGCGGTCGAGACCGCCGCGTGCCGCGAGCTCCCACTCCGCTTCGGTCGGCAGCGTCTTGCCCTCCCACGCCGCGAACGCCTGCGCATCGGCGAACGCGACGTGGACCACCGGGTGGCGCGCGCGGTCGGCGATCGAGGTGTCCGGGCCCTGCGGGTGGCGCCAGTCCGCGCCCTTCAAGAACGTCCACCAGTTCCCGATGTTTCGCCGATCGACCGGACCGTCGGGCTTCACGAAGACGAGCGAGCCTGCATAGAGCATCTCGGGCAGGGCCCCGGGATACTGCGCCGGGTCGGGTGGAATTTCCGCGTACGTCGTGTGCCGCGTCGCCTCGACGAAGCGCGCGAAGCGCTCGTTGGTGACAGGGTAGCGATCGATCCAGAACCCGTCCACGGTGACGCGATGGACGGGGCGCTCCTCGGGATAGTGACGGTCCGAGCCCATCTCGAAGGTCCGCGGGGGGACCCACACCATATCGGGGAATGGGGGCGTGTCGACGTCGTGGCCACGGACCACATCGGACGAACCCAGGGGAGGTGTGGCCGTTTCGGCACCAGTCGGTGGCAGCGGCATCTCAGCGGTCTCCAGTGCGAGCAACCATGCTTCGCGGCTGCGCGCAACGATGCCCTCTCTGTTCGGATAGAGCAAGGCGATGATGAATCGAAAATGCTGCCCCGGGACAGCGGCGGTCCAACTCCCCAGATGGCGACTCCAGGCTTGGAAGGAGTCATTTACGGCTACCGACGCGTACCTGCTGAGATTGACGAGCCTCGTCCCTGCGCAGACTAAGAGGCCGACGGTTCTTGCGAAAGCGGAAGACTACGACCCGAAGGAACGGAGAAGTACGGGAGGGCGCGGGGAAAAGTACGTGGCCCGATGGACCGTCACTTTTCCCGGGCGTCGTCACGTACCTTCTCCAACCGTCTGGGGCGTAGTCTCCCGCTTTCCCCTCCCCGCTCCGGCTCCTATGCTGGCGGCGGCCCGCAGAGAGCCGCGGACCGAAGGTGGCGCGATGAATCGACGGCGGGTGCTGCTGGCGGACAACCACGCGGCCACGCTGCAGAGCTGGAGAGCCCTGCTCGAGCCGGTGTTCGACATCGTCGCGACCGTCGGCGACGGTGAGGCGCTCGTCGACGCGGCCGACCGCCTGGCGCCCGACGTAATCGTGACCGATATCACGATGCCGGGCATGAGCGGGATTGCCGCCGCCGAGGCGATCCTGCGCCACCATCCGGCGGCGCGCATCGTGTTCGCCACCATGCACGCCGACCGTACACTGCTGCGGAGGGGCATCGCGGCCGGCGCCTACGGCTACGTCCTCAAGGTGCGCGTCGGCGACGACCTCGTGCCGGCGATCTGGGCGGCGCTCAGAGGCGAGCTGCTCATCAGCCCCTTCCCGCCGCTCGAAGAGGCGGGCCACTCCTGACGGCGAGCGGGTTCGAAAGAGCGTTCGGGCTGGCAATCGTCGTGGACATCACGCGTGATTGGAAAGTGGTCTACCCCAGCCGACGGGAGCTGAGGTCAGGCCGACAGGGAGGAATCGTCATGACAAGCCGCAACCAGGTGCTCGGATTGGCGCTGGCCCTGGCGCTCGTCCCGCTCGCATCCTGCGCCCGGAAAGACCCGACCACGCCCGAGGAGAAGGCAAAGCGAGGCGACGAGCTCCTGCGCAAGATGAGCGACACGCTCAAAGGGGCGAAGGCGCTGGCGTTCACGGTCGAAGAGTCGCACGAGCGCATGCGCCGGAACGGCGAGAAGCAACCGTACACGCTGAAGCGTGAGGTCCAGGTCCGCCGTCCCGATCGCCTGTGGATCCACACGACTGGGGCGGCCCGTGACATCAACGTCATCTACGACGGCAAGAACGTGACGGTCGTGGGCAACGGCCAGAAGATCTATGCGACCGTCAACGCCAAACCCACGCTCGACGAGACCCTCGATTCTGATCAGCGATCGATACGACTTGCGCATCGCGGTCGCCGACTTCCTCTACAGCTCGCCGTACGACTCGTTCGCCGGCAAGGAGTCCAAAGGCGGTTGGGTGCAGCGGACGACCGTCAACGGGAAGGAATGCGACGAAGTCGCCTACAGCCTGAAGGCCGTCGATTTCACCTTGTCGATGACCGGGGCGGAGCCGACCGTGCCGTGCCAGGTGCAGATTACGTTCAAGGAGGAGCCCGGGAAACCGGTCAGCCGGCTGGTGTTCAGCAACTGGAACCTCCAGGCGAATCCGCCGGACTCGCAGTTCGCCGCCAACATCCCCGCGGGGTATGAACGGATTCCGGTCGTCGAGCGAATCCCGAAGGAAGAGTTGAAGGCCGATGCCGCCAAGGCGATGGCGGCGGACGCGCCCAAGTGAGCAGGCCGTCGGTCGCGAGCAGACACCCACCAGAAGGAGGAGCATCATGAACTCGGGCAGTAAACGGCTCGCGCTGGGCGCAGCGGCGATGGCCGCCGCCATGTTGATCGCGTCCGCGGTCCAGGCCAATCGGTCGGTTCGTTCGAGTCAGCGGGGCACCGTCGCGCACGGCGAGCAGGGTTCGGTCGCCGTGGGTCGCCGCGGCGTGGCCGTGGCCGGCGATGAAGGCGTCGCTGCCGCCGGCCGGGGCGGCCGGCCCGGCGCGGTTGCCGTGAGTGACGAAGGCGCCGCGCGCGTGGGACCTCGGGGCGCGGTGGCGGTCGGCGAGGAAGGCGCCGCCGCGGTCGGCCGCCATGGCGGCGTCGTGGTCGGCGAACACTACGAAAGCCACGATGCCTGGAGGACCGCGGCCGGTGTCGCGGCGGGTGTCGCGACGGGGATCGCCATCGGCACCACGTTCTCGCAGCCTCCCACCCAGTCCACCACCATCGTCATCGGCGGGACGAACTATACGTACAGCGACGGCAACTACTACGCACGCGTCGTGTCGGGCGGCAGCGTCGCCTATCAAGTAGTTCCGGCGCCGGCCGGCGCGATCATTGCGACGCTGCCGGGCGGATGCTCCTCCGTGCACGTGGGGGGTGTCGCGTACAGCCAGTGCGGCTCGACCCACTACCAGCGGGTCTCCAATGGTTATCAGGTGGTGCTGTTGAACTGAGGTCAGGGCGTGCTAGCTGCTGAACGTGTTTTGAGTTGTGAGTTCTGAGCAGGGCTGCAGGCTACGGGCTACGGGCCGTGATCACACGACGACTCGCGATTTTCGGGCCGGCGGCGCTGCTGTTGACGGTGGCGTCGACTCAGATGGTGCTCGCCCGGACGACTGGCCTGAGTCCGTGGAAGGGCGGCGGATTCGGGATGTTTGCATCGGTCGACGGTACACCGTTCCGCTGGGCCCGGCTCTACGTGTTCGCGGCCGATCGGTCGGAAGAAATCACGATTCCGCGTTCGCTCGAGGATCACGTCCAGCGCGTGGTCACGTGGCCGCATCAGCGCGCCATGGAAGGTCTGGCCGAAGCGGTCATCGCGAGAGAGCGGCGGCTTCGGCGCCCGGTGGAATCGGTGAGGGTCGAGGTCTGGCGCGCCGACGTCTCGCCGGTGCTCGACGTGTCTGATACGTTGGTCCGCCAGACCACGCTCGCTGCGCATGAGAGAGACCGCCCGCGCGATCGCTGATCGTCTCACCGACGAAGCGACGCCGCTTCGGCTCACGTTGCTGATCCTCTTGCTGCGCCCTCCCGGCGAGGGGTTCGTCCGTGGGCTGACCTGGCTCGTCGCCGGACTCGCGGTTGCGCTGCCGCCGCTCGCGCGATCGTCGCTCACCTGGCTGGGGCTCTCCGCGCTCGTGTTCGGGCGGCTGGTCCTGGACTGGCCGCTCTCCGACAACCATATCTATCTGCTTGCCTACTGGTGTCTCGGCCTCGGGCTCTGCCTCCTGGTCGGGTCGCCGTTTGCCGCGCTGGCCGACATGAGCCGCTGGCTGATCGGAAGTGCGTTCGTGTGCGCCGTTCTCTGGAAGGGTCTGCTCGCGCCCGACTTCCTGGATGCGCGCTTCTTTCGCATGACGCTGATTACGGACCCACGCTTTGCCGATCTCTCGCGCACCGTCGGCGGCCTCAGCGATGCCCAGCTCGATGCGAATCGAGCCGCGCTCGTCGCGCTCCCGCAGGGCGCCGAACTCGTCGACGGTCCCATCCTCGTCGAGCCTCCGGCGCTGCGCCGCCTCGGTCTCGCGCTCACGTGGGGCGGTTTCGCGCTCGAGGCGGTCCTGGCCTGGTCGTTCTTGAGCGCCTGGCCCGCCGTGCTGCATCGGGCGCGGCACGTGCTGCTCCTGGCGTTCGCGGGTCTGACGTATGCGGCGGCGCCGGTCGCGGGCTTCGGATGGCTGCTCGTGGCGATGGGGCTGGCCCAATGTGCGCAGGGTCAGTACGCGATCCGGTTGGCGTACGTCGCCGCGTTCGTGCTCGTGATGCTCTACGCGGAAACGCCGATCCTGCCGTTCGTGCTCGCCGCCTTGCGCTCGTGAGCCGAACGGACAGACTGGTTCCAGGAACTTCACCCCGTCCGCTTGAGGCGGACCGGCTCGATCAGCGTGGCGGGTTCCCGTCTGCGCGCCTGATCGACGGCTTCGACCGGGACGCGCACTTCGACGGTCGTCCCGCGTCCGGGCTCCGAGCGGATGGTCGCCACGCCATTCATGACGCGGGCGCGCTCCTCGATGCTCACCAGCCCCAGCCCGCTCCGCTCGCGCGCCGCGACCGGGTCGAATCCTTCCCCGTCGTCGGCGACGGCCAGGGTGAGCTCCGCATCCTTCCGCGTCAGCGACACCGATGCGTGACCGGCGTGACCGTGGATCGCGCCGTTTCGAAGCGCCTCCTGCGCGATGCGGAAGAGCGACAGCGCCACCATTCCGCTGGCAGGCTCCACGTCGCCATCGGCGAAGAACTTCACGCGCACGCGGTGCTGCCGCTCGACCTCGGCGCAGTGGGCGTGCAGCGCCGCGACCAGGCCGATGTGGTTGAGGACGCTCGGATGCAGGCCGTGCGAGAGCCGGCGGAGCGTTTCCGCCACGCTGGCTGTGCGGTTCTGAAGGGACAGCATCATCGCCTGCACCTCACGGGCCTGCATGTCTCCCGGGTTCTGTCGCAGATGACAAAGGTCCACACTGATCGCTGCGACGTCCTGACACACGCCGTCGTGGAGATCGCGCGCGATCCGGGTGCGCTCGGCCTCCTGGGCGTTGATCAGCCGTCCGGCGAGGTGCTGGATCTCCCGATTGCTCGCGCGCAGCGCGTCCTCGACTTGCCGGCGCTCGGCGATTTCGGCTTCGAGCGTGCGCCGGCGGCGCTCGAGGCTCTTCACGCGCCAGGCATACAGGCCAGCTGCACACGCCGCGGCCAGCGCGAGCGTCAGCCCCCGGAACCACCAGGATGACCACCACGGCAGGACGACCAGCGCAATCGCCCCGCCAATCGAGCCACCGGAGTTGAGCTCAGAACACCACCAACCGGTGTTCAATCGCATAGCGGACCAGTTCAGTCGTCGAGTGGACGTTGAGGTCGCGCATCATCCCGTACTTGATCGTCTCCACCGTGCGCGGCGACAGATTGAGATGGGCGGCGATCTCCTTCATCCGATGGCCGTTCACGATGAGCCGCAGGACTTCCTTCTGGCGCGAGCTCAACTCGCCCGGCGATGCAGCGGGATCCGACATCAGCGCGAGGACCTCGTCGGTCAGGGCCGGGCTCATGTACTTGTGCCCCTGGAGGACTTCCTCGATCGCCTTGACCAGCTCGTCGCCGCTCGACTGCTTGAGCACGAACGCCCTGGCGCCGAGCCGGAACGCTTCGGCCGCCAGCCGGGCGTCCGCGTGCATCGTCAGGAAGATCACGCGGCTGTCGACGCGCCGCGTCTTCAACTGCCGCAGCCCCTCGAGGCCGCTCACGGTCGGCATCGAGATGTCGGTCACGATCACGTCGGGATGGAGACGGCCCGCGGCCTCGAGGAGCGAGCCGCCGTCGGCGACGGTGCCGACGACGTCGAAGCGCTCCTTGAGGATGCGAACGATCCCGTCGGTGAAGACGACGTGATCGTCGGCAACGAGGACCGTTGGCCGACTCATGGAGGTCACCCGGTTGTCATGCCCAGGACAAGCTCGGCGGCGGCCGGAGCGCGCAGGAGCCTGGGCCACGCGCCGTCATGGGTCCGGGTCGCGCCGCGACCTGCCGCGGCTGAGACGAGAAGCCATGCACCGCCGAAATGGTTCCTGTAAGGGCTGCGCCCGCGCCATTGGACCTTGGTCTAACGTCGCCAGCCGCGGACGCGTGGTTCGGCGGCAGCGGTTCGTCAATGGCCCGACGATCGACCCTGCCGGTGCGCTCTCCGCAGCCTTCGCCAGCTCGGCCCAAAGTCCAATGGTATCTGGGAGGGGAACGCGCGTAGGATACGCGAAGCCCTGAGCTGGTCGAGGAACGTCCTGAGCTTGTCGAAGGGCACGTCGACGGACCGCGTCTTGCCACGCGGCGCCACGAATGCGGCAGAGCTGGCACAGGCTGACGCGCGATCGACCAACCGGCGCGATTTCACCGATGAAGGTCCTGATTTCAACGCGTGCCGTCGTCCGTTGGCTCGAACGGGGTCTCTGGACCGTCGGCGTCGCCGCACTCGCGCTATGGGTCGCGTTCACATGGGACGGGCGAATGGGCGCAGAGCACGAGCTGCGCACCTTCGCCGCGCATCGTCTCGAGGCCGCCCGGCCCGCGACGCCGCCGATCGATCAGCGCCTGTGGTCGTCCAAGCGGATGGCGGCGTGGCGCGACGCACTCGAGCGGGAAGCCCCTGTCGCGCTCGCGGTCCTGCGCATTCCGCGTCTGGAGTTGGAGGTCGCCGTGCTCCCGGGCACCGACGAGTGGACGCTGAACCGCGCGGTCGGGCACATCGAAGACACTCCGAGTCCCGGCGAGACCGGCAACTCGGGCATCGCGGGCCATCGGGACGGCTTCTTCCGGGTGCTCAAGGACGTGCAGGTCGGCGATTGGCTCGACCTCGAAACCCTCGACCGCCGCCTGACGTTCCGGGTGGAACGGACCTGGATCGTCAAACCCGAGGACGTGTCGGTCCTCGATGCGACCGCATCGCCGGCGCTCACGCTGGTGACCTGCTATCCGTTCTACTTTGTCGGCTCCGCGCCCGAGCGTTTCATCGTCCGTGCGGTTCGCGCCGATTGAGTTCGGTCCGCTTCAGGAGGGGGGCCTTGGCAGGCTCCCGAAAAAGCCAGCAGCCTGAATGCACAAGGCACCGGATGCGGGACGGGCGGTCAGCAGCTCGATCGCTCGATGTCGCGGCGGATCCCCAGCTTCTGCATCCGGCTGCGAAGCGTACTTGCCTTGAGGCGCGAGCAGGTGCGCCGCGCCGCCGCGGCCCTGGATGCGCCAGTGCGTCATCGCCAGTACGCGTGCGATGTGCGAGCGTTCGACGTCTTCGAGCGCCAGGCTCGCCGGCTCGTCGTCGATCGGTGAATCCCATCGATCGAGAAGGCCCGCGAGGGTGAGCGGTCCGCCGTTGCACGTGATGATGGCGCGCTCGAGGACGTTCTCGAGCTCGCGCACGTTGCCGGGCCACGGGTACGACTCGAGCTGTTCCAGCACCGCATTCGAGAGGCTGGCGGCGGTCCGCCCGTGCTTGTCGGCGAGCCGCTCGACGAAGTGCTGCGCGAGCGGCCGGATGTCTTCGCGCCGCTCGCGGAGCGGCGGCACCGTGATCGGAAACACGTTCAATCGGAAATAGAGATCGCGGCGGAACCGGCCCGCCCGCACTTCGGCGCGGAGATCGCGGTTGGTGGCGGCGATGACCCGGGCCTGCACGGTCATGGTGCGGGTCGAGCCCAGGCGCTCGAACTGACCTTCCTGCAGGACCCGCAGCAGCTTGGCCTGCGTCTCCATCGGCAGCTCGCCAATCTCGTCGAGGAAGAGCGTTCCCTTGTGCGCCACCTCGAAGCGTCCCGCCTGTGACGTGCGCGCATCGGTGAACGCGCCGCGCTCGTGGCCGAAGAGCTCGCTTTCGAGGAGCGTCGCGGGAATGGCGGCGCAGTTGACGGCTGACGAACTGTCCGGCTCGGTTGGGGCTGCGCTCGTGAATGATGCGCGCCACGACGTTCTTGCCGGTACCGGTCTCGCCCAGCAGCAGCACGGTCGCCGAGGTGGGTGCCACCTGGTCCAGCCGGAACTGCAGGTACTTGAACGCGTCGCTGTCGCCGAGGAGCCGCGTCTCCGGCAGTGTTGCGCGCGCCGGCGCGGCCGCGGCTTGGAGATATCTGATTTCGCTCATGGTCCTACCAGCGGGTCGAGCCTCGTTTGACTGCCGCGCCCGGTGTGGCTGGCGGCTGGCTGAGTCTAGCGGGGGCCCCGGGCGCGCGACCATTGGACTTTGGACCTAATCCCGACAATCAGTTGCCGAAAAACCAGGCAACCTCAAGGAGGAGTTGGCGGCCCTTGCTCCCCCTCCTGCCTGCTTCTGCTGCCTTCTTTCATTGCCTGTGGGCCCTCAGGCTGACGGACGACCCCGACGAGTTGCCAGGCGCCGGCGCGCCGCCGGAAGCACACCTCTACCGGTTTCGTCCAGCTTTCGCGCGGAGGATCGACGGCGGAGACGTTCGCGACGATGTAGCTGCCATCGGCGGTCGGAAGTCCTGCGGGAGCGGGCACGTAATCGGCGCCCGCCGTTCCCGTGGTGTCGGCGATCGGCGTGGTCTGGCCCGAATTGTTGTCCAGGCGTTGCCATGCGGCGCGGTAGCCGCCTTTCGGCGCGTCGGCCACCCCCGCGCGCACGGCCGCGTTCTCGAACGAGAGGCGCTCGTCGGCAAGCGCAAAGCGGGTCAGGGGATTGATCTTCGGAAGGTACGCGCGCGCGATCTTGTCGCGGCGCTTGATCAGCACGTCGCCCAGCAGGCGTGCCGATCCAGCATCGCGCGTACTGTGCCGTCTCCACGGCCGCGCGGATCATCTCGTCGGTGAACGCGTTGACACGCAGCGCGGCCCAGAAGGTGTCGTCGGGCCGCGCGTAGGCACGGCGCGCGCCGGCACGCGCGATTGCCAGCCCTCGGGGTCGAAGACGTCGCCTTCGAAGAGGCCGATTTCCGGCCGTTCCTCGTATTCCACGGTCTGCCAGGGCCGGATGTAGAAGCCCATGGTGAAGAGGCGCTTCACGAGCGGGTCCCCCTCATACAGGTACTCCCAGCCCTCGTCCCACTCGCGCGGGCCCTGCGCGCCGGTCCCGAACGTCGAACCGACGTCCTGCAGATAGTGACGGACGACTGCACGTCCGTTTTCCTGCACCAGCGTATCGAGCGTGTTCCCGGCCTTCATGTCCACCAGGTTGGTCCACGCGCCGAAGACCTTCAGCGCCCGCAGCTCGCGCCGGTGTTCGTGCGGGACGATGTCGTTCGGATCGTCGGGGCGGGTCCCGTGATAGCGGAAGCCGCCCAGCACGCGGCCCGGAGCGGCGCGGGCGGCCAGCACGCGATACGAGCCGTCCTGATCGCGCGCCGCACGATCGAGCACCGCGCGCACGTCTTCCATCGTCATCGGGCGCCGCTGGTCGCCCCGCAGGCGTACCATCGCGGTATCGGCAATCGCCAGATCGTCGGCCCGCACGCGGCTCAGATGACTTTCCACCTGGTAGTAACCAAGCCCCCAGAACAGACGGCAGGCGACCGCGATCGCGCCGGTGGCCGCGCGCGGCGTGCTCTTCGGATCGAAGGTGAGGAACCAGACCTCGCCGCGCTCGTCGCGGACCGTGAAGCCCGGAGCAAACCCCGCCGACTTGGGATGGATCACGGTCCATCGGCCCGGAGCCGGGCCCTCGATCGTGTTCGGCCCGCGCACCAGTTCGGCGACCGAGACAGGCTTCGTGTACACGCGGTTGGTGAACCAGCTGGAATCGGCGACCTCGTCGATCGTGTTGAGGTTCTGCGCCCGGACGTCGGGCTGGGCCACGCGGGTGAACATGTTGATCAGGAGATCCGCCGCGAGATCGATCTCCCACTCGGCGACGACGGAGGCATCCTGGGTCTCGGGCTCGCGCGTCAACGGATCGTCGTCGTAGAAGCGCGGCGCCTGCTGGGGGAGGCCGATGCTCGACGTGGTGGCAGCACCGGCGACGAGCGCGAGGAAGAGGACCAGAGTGAGTGGCGTGCGCCGTTTATGCATCGCGAATCGATCCCGAGCCATTTAGAACGCTGCCGAGCCCGCGAACACGAGGTGCCAGCCTTCGGAGCCCTTCGCCATCTCGATGCGCAGCGGCGTCGACATCGGTCCATGAAACCGCACGCCGAGTCCCCAGTTGTGCTTCAGCCCGTCGAAATCGAGATCGCCGCGGCTCGCCGTCACCTCGCCGGCGTCGTAGAAGATGGCCATGTCGAGAAAGAGCCGGTTCGGGATCCACCGCCATTCGGCCGACGTGAGCAGGCTGTGGCGATCGCGAAACCGCCAGCTCGGATACGCGCGCAGCGTGCTGCCGCTGCCGAGCGAGGGCAGCAGGAAGTAGGGCACGTTGTCCTCGTCGCCCAGCGTCGTCTGCACGGCGCCCCGTAGCGAGATCACCCAGGTTTCGCGCCGAATCGGGATGTGCTGCACGAGATCGACGTCGAGACGATGGAACGAGTAGGTCTCGTCGGTGTCCGCGTAATCGTGCCAGCGCAGGCCGTAAAAGCCACCCTTGCGCGAGTAGCCCGGCGAGGTGCGCCAGTCGATGCCGGCGGCGACCTCCGAGTGGAGATAGGTGGGGTTGGCGCCGAGCCCGGGAGCGGTCGCTCCGGTGTGCACGTCTTCGATCGACGGATAGCTGCCCTGCCCGGGCTTGAGGGTGTAGTCCTCGAAGGTGAACGCGCCTTCGAGCACGACCGGGAACGCGGGCCTGACCGTGGCGGCCGCTCCGCCGTAGGTCTGATTGAACCGAAAGTTGGTGCGCGCGTCGGGGGAGGTGTCCATGCCGAGGCCGTAGAACGCGACCTGGGTGGCGTCGCGCCAGCCGAATCGTGCACCGAAGTCGACGCGTCCCCGCGCGTGGCCCGGCGAGAGCAAGCCGGTCTCGACCAGCTTGTAGTTGCTGAGGGAATACAGTCCGTGGACGTTCCACATGGCGCGCTCGCCGACGAAATGCCGATAGCCGCCGCCGAGCGTGAAGCCGCCGCCGCTGTAGACGCTGCCGAACACCGGGTAGAACCCGCCCGGTTGCAGCAGAAACTTCTCCTGCAGGCCGACGATGATCTGCTCCGCCCTGTTAGGCACGTACCGGCGCAGGTTGCGCGCCTTCTCCGCCTGCCGGGCGGCAATCACCGCCGCCCGCGACGTCTGCGCGCTGACCGGCCCCGCGCTCGCCGCCACCCCCGTCGCCACGAACACGCATATCCAGACGGCGTGTGCCCGCAGGCCGGTGCGCCACGCCATCCGCCTGCCGCCGGGCCCCCCTGAGCCGGGCGGAGACTGTGGAAACCGGGCGATCACCGGCATCGGCACCCCCGCGATGCATCGTGGGCGGGCGCGAACGCTCGCGGGCCAGGGCGCGCGCCGCAGACGCCGGAGCCGGTTCTCCGCGAAAAGTCGTGGTCCGCGGCCCGCGCGCGGGTCGCGTATGTGGCATCCGGTTTGCCCCGAATCTTACAGTCGAGCCACGGGCGGCCACGCCGACCGCCGCAGTTTGCCCTAATTGGAGGACCCATGCTCGCGCGCATACCCATAGCTACCCTGGTGCTGGCCGCCCTGTTCGCTCCCGCGTTGCCGGCCCGGCAGGCATCGCAGGAGAGGCTGGATATCACGGCCTTCGCCGTGAACATGAGCAACATCGCCACCGGCGCGAACGCGGTCGTGCAGCTTCGCATCGATAGCTGGTCGACCGACGAGGAGCGGACGCACCTTGTGACCACCATGATCGAGAAAGGCGAGGATGCACTGTTGCGCGAGCTCCAGAAAGCCGACGCCCACGGCCGCTGGAGCATCCCTGGCTTCCAGGGACCGGACGTCCACCAGCTGAGGCTGGGACATGATATCCGCTATGCACGCCAGACGCCTCTCCCCGACGGCGGTCGCCGCATCATCATCGCCACTGATCGATACATCGGATTCGCCGAGGCGCGCAACCAGCCGCGGACCATCGACTACCCGTTCACACTGATGGAGATTCGCGTCGACAAGGAGGGGAAGGGCGAGGGCAAGGCCGCGATCGCGACGAAGATCAACTTCGACAAGCAGACCAGGACGATGGAGCTGGAGAACTATTCGAGCGAGCCGGTGCGCCTGAACAACGTCAGGGTCAAGATCAGGAATTGAACCTGCGGAATGGTCGCCTGCCGTGTTCGTGACCTCGTTCGACTGTCGCGCCAAGCCCGAGAAGAAGTCGGAGCTGCACGCGTCGCTCGGCGATCTGATGGACCGCACGCGCTGGATGCCGGGGTGCCTCGGCTGCCGGCTCGTGTCGGCCTCGGAGGACCCCTGCTCGCTCACGCTCATCCACGAGTGGAGCGATCGCGTCGGCCTCGACCGGTTCCTCCAGTCCGCGGAGTACCGCGTGCTGCGCGGCATGCGGTTCCTGATGGACGAGGAGCCGCGTCTGGCCGTGGACGATGTCGTGATGCGGGCGCGCATTCCGCTCAAGCGATGACGCCCGGGAACGACGCGATGGAGCCTTGCCGAAGCCGGCGCCAGGGTCAGCGTCCTGGTGCGATTGGGATCGAATGGAGGGAGTGGACATGAACGGTCTCGGTCGTGGGCTGACCGCGTTCGCCGTCGGAGTCGCGCTCGCCAGCAGCACGCTGGCCATCACCGCCTGCAAGGCCAAGCCGCGGGGCCGGGTGCTGAAGACCGAGCCCATCGAGACGGGCCCGGGCACCCTCGAGGCCGAGCGCCGGCGGCTGCAGGGGACATGGGAGCTCGTCAAGCTCGAGCTCTACGACGCGTCGGGGAAGCCGCAGCCCCTCGACGCGACCGGCCGCATGACATTCGACGAGTACGGCAACGTGCGCACGACCGGCAGCGCGAAGCAGGGCTCGGGGGCCACCGCGCTCCTCCTGGGCTACACCGGCCAGGTCGTCATCGACACGGTGAAAAAGGAGTGGCGTCTCGTCGAGGTCACGAAGGACCCGGGTTCCGGCGCGGCGCCGGCCGAAGTGGCTGCCGACAAAGTGCGCGCGTACGAGTTCGTCGGCGACGAGCTGAAGCTCTCGCTCCGAGACGGGTCGGGGAAGGTCACTGCGAGCGTCACGTGGCGGCGGGCCGCCGCCTGAGGCAACGGACCCTTGAACCCCTCACGCCCCGCGCGACGCCTGCGGCGCACGGATGGCTGGAATCAGGCTGGCGCGCGGAAGATCGCCCGCTTGACGATCGAAGGCCTCCTTCAGCATCAGCCTGAGCGTGGCCGCGACGGCTTCATGCCGGCCCGGCTTGACGCGCGTCGAGGTCCGCACCGTGAGCGCGTTCGCGCCGAACGCCGTGATGCCTTCGACCACCGTCTCCGCGAGCACGTCCGGGTGGCGCGCGCGCAGCACCGCGCCGGTCTCGCGCAGCGACGTGAAGACGCGATCGAGATCGGCCTCGTACGACACGTCGACGGCGACGACGGCCACCGCATAGTCCCGCGAATAGTTGATCACCGGCTTCATGTCGCCGTTGCGAATGATGTGCACCCGCCCTTCGCTGTCGCGGATCTTCGTCGTGCGGAACTCGATGGCTTCGACCGTGCCGCGCGCGGCGCCGACCTCGATGTAGTCGCCCACGAGATAGATGTGCTCGAAGAGGATGAAGAATCCCGACACGACGTCGTTGATCATCGACTGCGCGCCGAAGCCGACGACGAGCCCGACGACGCCCGCCCCGGCGAGAAACGGCAGCACGTCGAAGCCCAGCGTGTTCAGCACGAGCATGAGCGTGCCGAAGTACGCCGCGTAGGTCCAGGCGCTGCGGATGAGCGGCGCCATCGTCGCGCGGCGGCGCCGATCGCTGTCGCTGAGACCGCCCGAGAGAATCATGCGCCGGTCGATTTCCATGTAACCGAACTCGATGGCGACACGCGCGGCGAACACCACCAGGCACGCCAGCATCAGCCGTGGGCCCCAGTGCACGTAGGGGCGCGTATAAGGCAATTGGTAGGCGAGCGCCGTGGCGAGGCCAAACCAGAGCGCGTATTCGAGGCACAGGCGCAGCGTCGGGAGCGAGCGCGCCGTATCGATCGCCGTACTCGGTCCAGCCGCGTCGCGCGGCTTGCCTTTTCCAGACCGATCCGAGGACCTCGACGATCAGCCCGGCGCAGCGAATGACGACGAGCGCGACGGCGAGGGTGAGATACAGCCGCAGCGCCACCAGAAAGAAGCGTGGTAATGGCTGGAGGCGCCTGCAGGACGAAGGCCGCCATGAGCGGTGCGAACAAAATGGCGGTGCGCACGAGAAAGCGATCGATGCGCGAGAGGGCCGCGTCGAGGCTCGGATTGTTGCCCTCGAAACCATCGAGGCGATCGATGGCGCCTCCGAGGCGACGCGTCAGTTGCCGCGCGATCCACAGGGTGAGGACGAGTGCCGCGCCACCGACGACGAGGGTCATGAGCGGCCGCGCATGCACGAGCGCGGTCGCGTCGGAGAGCGTCGGCAGCGCCGGCCAGCCGCCTGCAGGCCCGGCGGATGCCACGAGCTGGGCCGTGTGCATGGTCAGGTCCAAGGTTACGGCGCAGGGCGCCTGGGAAGTCAGACTAACGTCTGGCCGCTGCGCGCGATATGGGACCATCGTGCGATGGCATGGCCGAGGCGGACCGGCGGAACTGAGGCATAATGCGCGCGTTCGCTCCGTTCGGTGAAATCCGCGAGCGCCTCGCGATCCCGAGACATTCCGGCGTGTCTGCTGGACAAACCCGTCGCCCCGGTCCCCCGGGCACTGATGAGTCGTGGCCGCTACAGCGGCTGCTCGTGCTCGCACTCTGCGTGGCCGTTGCCTATCTCCTCGGCGCACGGCTGGGCCTGTTCCTGCGCTTGCCCGGCCACACGCCCTCGGTGCTCTGGCCGCCCAACGCGCTGCTCACGTCGCGCGCTGCTCCTCGTGCCGCCGCGCCACTGGCCGATCTGCCTGCTCGCGGCGCTGCCGGCGCACCTCATCGATGCACCTCGACACGGAATGGCCGTCGGCGTTCCTCGCCACGCATCTTCGTCACCAATTGCAGCGAAGCGCTGCTCAGCGCGTCGCTGCTTCGGGGGATGAGCGATCGGCCGACCGAGTTCGATTCGGTCCACGCGCGTCCTCGCGTTCGTCGTCGACGGTGGTGCTCCTCGGGCCCGTTTCTCTCGAGCTTTCTCGACGCGGCCGTCGTCGTGTCGTTCGGTCTCGAGTCGTACTGGGACGTGTGGCGGGCGCGGTTCTTCTCGAACGTGCTCACGGCGCTGACCGTCGTGCCGGCGATCGTCGGGCTGCTGACCCACGCCAGGAGCTGGCTGCGGTGCGCGACGCGGGCGCGCCTGGTCGGAGGCCGCGGCGCTGATGGCCGGCGCTGGTCGGCGTCGTGGCTGCTCGTGTCGGCCTGGTCCAGCGAGCGCAGGCCGGTGATTCCCGGCGCGACGCGCGCGCCACTGGTCGTTCTTCCTCCCCGTTCATCACGTGGGCGGTCGTGCGCTTCGGCCCGACCGGCGCCAGCGTGGCGCTGCTCACCGCCACGGTGCTGACGATCTCCGCCGCGGCCCGCAGGCTCAGCCCGTTCCTGAACATGACGCCCGACCGAGACGCTGCCCGGGCTGCAGCTGCTGCTGATCGCGGTGGCGATTCCGCACCTCGTGCTGGCCGCGGCGATCGAGGAGCGGCGCCAGGCGCTCGAGCGCCCTCGGCCGCGCGCCTGCGGTTCGAGGAGCTCCTGTCGCAGCTGTCGCAGGCGCTTCGTCCACGTGCCCAGCGAGCGCATGGGCGACGTGCTCGACGACCTGGCTGCGCCGCGTGGGCGAGCAGTTGCATGTCGACGGCCTGATGCTGTTCCGACGGTCCGAACGTTCGGGCGAGCTGGTGCTGCGCTCCGCCTGGATGCGGCCGGGCGTTCGACGATGCACCGGTGCTCGTCCGGCCGAGGACTTTCCCGTGGGCGAGCGCCGAGGTGCTCGCCAATCGCGAGGTCGTGATCGAAGGGATCGACGATCTGCCGGCCGACGCCGTGAGGATCGCCGCTCGTTCGAGCGGCATGGCTTCGTCGCTGGCCTAGGACTGCCGCTCGTCGCCGGCGATCGCGTGGTCGGATCGCTGGGGTTACGTCTCGATGGTGGAACGCACGCACTGGCGCGCCCGACCTGCGTCGCGCGCCTCCGCCTCATCGCCGAGATCTTCGGCAACGCGATTGCCCGCCAGCGCAACGAGGACGCGCTTCGCGAGAGCGAGGCGCTCAAATCGGCGATTCTCGGATCGCTCACGAGCGGCGTCGCGGTGCTCGATCGCAGCGGCCGCATCATCGCGGTCAACGAGCACTGGCGCGGCCTCGGGTGCGCCAGCAGCCTCGCGTGCACCTGCCAGACGATCGGGCGACGATCTGCTGGCGGCCTGCCAGCGTGACGCCGAGCGCGACGATCGCGCGAAACGGACGTCGCGACGGCATCGACCGCGGTCATTGCCGGCGCGTCGCCGCAGTTCGTCCTGCAGCACTCGAACACCGGCGCCGACGGCATGCGCTACTGGGTGCTGGCGGTTCATCCGCTCAATCACGCGGACGGCGGCGCGGTCGTCACGCACGCCGAGATCACCGAGCGCAAGCGCGTCGAGCTCGAAGCCCAGGCGGCGCGCGCCGAGCTCGCGCACATGGCGCGCGTCGTCGACCATGGGCGAGCTCACGGCATCGCTCGCGCACGAGCTCAATCAGCCGCTCGCGGCCATTGTCGCCAACGCGCAGGCGGCGCGGCGGCTGCTCGACCTCCCGATGGCACCGCCCGAGGAGCTGCGCGCCGCGCTCGGCGACATCGTCGACGACGGCCTGCGGGCGGGCGCCGTGATTCAGCGCACGCGCGAGATGCTGCAGCAAGGGCGCGCCCTCGCCGTCCATCGTCGACCTCGCGGCGCTCGTGCGCGACGTCGCCGGCCTCGTCGACCAACGATGCGCTGCATTCGCAACGTGACCATTCGCGCTGTCGCTGCCGCCAGACGCCGCGTCTCGTCGAGGGCGATCGCATTCAGTTGCAGCAGGTGGTGCTCAATCTCCTGATCAACGCGCTCGAAGCCATCAGCGACGATCCCACGAACGCTGCGGCGGATCCAGGTGCTGCGCCAGATCGCCGCCGAGACGCGGACCGTCGAAGTGCTCGTTCGCGATACCGGGATCGGGGATGCCGGCGTCCGGCGGCGCGCGTCTTCGACGCGTTCTACACGACCAAGCCGTCGGGCATGGGCATGGGCCTGCCCATCGCGCGCTCCATCGTCGAGGCGCACGGCGGATCCATCCACGCCGCCAACAATCCACGGCGGCGGGGCCACGGTCGGCTTCCGCCTGCCGCTCGCAGCCGAGGCGCGGCGCGTGATCGCGGCGCGCGCCCACCGTCTTCATCGTCGACGACGATGCTGTCGGTGCGGCGAAGCCTCGCGCGCCTGTTGACGTCGTTCGGGTTTCGCACCGAAACGTTCGCCAGCGCGCGCGAGTTCCTCGAGCGCGACCCGGTCGATCGGACCGGCGCTGCCTGCTCCTCGACGTCCGCATGCCCGAGCTCTCGGGGTTCGATCTCTTCGAGCGGCTCCGCGTCGGCGGGCCTGCGACCTGCCGGTGATCTTCATCACCGGGCACGGCGACATTCCCATGGCCGTCCGGGCGCATCAAGGCCGGCGCGGCCGATTTCCTCGCCGAAGCCGTTCGACGAGCGACGCGCTCGTCAACGCCGTCGAACAGGCGATCGCCCAGGCCCGCAAGCCGTCAGGCGTGCGCAGTCGCCGGTTGAAATCGCTGCGAGCAGCGCCTCGTCGTCGATCGGCTTCATCAGGCAGGCACGGCCCGGCGCTGCCGCATCTCGGCGCTGCGCGCCACCTCGTGGTCGGCGGTGATGAAGACGATCGGCACGTCGCGTTCTCGAGGCGCGCCAGGAGATGCTTGAGCTCGAGGCCGCTCAGACGCGGCAGATGCACGTCGAGCAGCAGGCATGACGGCGCGAGCTCGTCGCTGCGCATCGAGGAAATCCTCAGCCGAGCCGCAGACGGCTGACGCGGAACCCGGCCGACGTGAGCAGCCGCGCCAGCGCTCGCCGCACGGGCAGATCATCGTCCACGATGACGACGTGGACGTCTTGTGAGGTCATCGGCAGTCATTCGCCCGCCTGCGTGCGGTGCGCATGCGTCGCGCGGTGAACGTACCTGCGGGAACGGCCGCGAGTGTACGGAAGGGGCGCCCGTCGACCAGTTGGCCTTTGGTCTCACTCACAGTTGGCGATGGGCTCGGGCGGCCGGCCGGTCCCCCGCGGGGCTCGGTCTCGAAGCGCAGGGCGTGCGTGCGCTCAGCGAGCCGGGCGAGCTCGGCGACCGAACCGACCGCGAGCTTCTCCATCACCCGGGCGCGATGGACTTTCACCGTTTTCTCCGCGGTGCCCAGCTCCCAGGCGATCTGTTTGTTGAGGAGCCCCTGAATCATCAGCGCGCCGACCTGACGCTCGCGCGGGGTGAGGCGGGCCACCCGCTCGAGGAATGCGCGACGCTCGCGGCTGGCGGCATGTGCCGCGGCGCTGCGCTCGAGCGCGCGCGTGACGGCCGCGAGCAAGGCGCTCTTCGTCCACCGGCTTGGTGAGGAAGTCCACGGCGCCGGCCTTCATGGCTTCGACCGAGGTGGGCACGTCGGCGTGGCCGGTCATGAAGACGACCGCGAGCGCGCTTTCGTCGGTGATCGCCCGCTGCAGCTCGAGGCCGCTCACCCCCGGCATCCGCTGATCGAGGACGACGCAGGCCGGGCCGGTCGTTCGCCGGGCCGGCGAGAAACGCGGCGGCGGACGTGAAGACGCTGCGCCTCGAAGCCTGCGGCGACGAGCACGCGGCCCATCGCCCGTGCCGACAGCTTCGTCGTCGTCGACGACGTAACACCAGTCCCGATTGAGGCAGCTCATGAGGGAGTCCCTTCGGCGGGCAGCGTGACCGAGAACTCGGCGCCGCCGGTCGGGTGGTTGGCGGCCGTGAGCTGGCCGCGATGGAGCTCGACGATCGAACGGCTGATGGACAGGCCCAACGCCGAGGCCGTCGGGCTTGGTGGTGTAGAACGGATCGAAGATCCGATCGAGGTTCTCGCCGGGAATGCCGCGCCCCGAGTCGCGGACGATCAGACCGGCGGCCGCCGTCGCACAGGCCCTCGTGACGATCGACACCGACCGGCCGGCGAGCCGATTCGTTGGCGACGCTCGCGTGGATCGCGTTCTGCAGCAGATTGAGCACCACCTGCTGCAGCTGGACGCGATCGCCACGCACGCGCGGCAGGTCGGGGGCCAGCGTCGGGCGACCGTCACGCCCTCGAGCGCCGCCTGGTTGCCGAGCAGCCGGATGACGTCGCGGATCAGCGCGTTGACATCGAGCGCGCCCAGTCGAACTGCTCCTTTCGCAGCACCCGGCGGATGCGCTCGATGACGTCGCCGGCGCGCTTGTCCTGCTCGATGATGTCGTCGAGAATCTCGCGGACCTCGCCGAGCGCGGCGAGCCGGCGCCATCATCATGCGCCGCGCCGCCTGGGCGTTGCTCAGGACGGCGGTGAGCGGCTGGTTGAGCTCGTGCGCGACCGCCGCCGCGAGCTCGCCCATCCCCGACATCATGTTGACGTGCGCGAGCTCGTGAAGATGGCGCTGCACTTCGGCCTCGAGCGCGCTTGCGCGGGGTCACTTCCAGGTGCGTCGAGCACCGCGCCGCCCTCGCTGCCGGTTCAACCGCTGGATGCGCACCTCCGACCAGCGTCGGCCGCGCGGCTCCTCCCAACTGCAGCTCGACATCGCCTGTCGGCGCGTTCGCCGTAGAGCACGGCGTCGCATCGGCGCGCGTCGAGCCGCGTCCGGCTCTCCTGGCGGCAGCTTGACCGCCTCGAGCAGCACCATTCCGGCGCCGCGCGCGCGCCGTCGGATTGCGGTGGCTCATCGCCTCGATCCACGAGGCGTTGACGGCGAGCGACGACGCCATCCGGTCGAGGACGGCGACGTCGCCGCTCGCCGAGGCGAGCACCGCCCGGCTGAAATCGGCGGTTTCGCGCACGTCGCGGCGGTCCTGCAGGTGGAGCAGCGCGTGGGCGAGCACGTCCGCGAGCGCGATCGCGCGGCGCACGTGTTCATCGGCCCAGGGGCGACGCTCGTCTCCATTGAAGAGGGTGAGCACACCCACGATGCGGTTCGACGCGCGCAGTGGCAGGGCCAGAACGCCCGGTAGTTGCACGAGCCGTCCCTCGAGCGCCCGTGTATTGACGTCGGTGTCGGGCCAGCTTCCGAGCGGGCCGCGGGGCCCGAGGCTCGCCTGCAAATCGCACCACACCCTGAGCTCACCGCTGGCGGTGCGCTCGCACACCATCAATCGAGCGGCGCCGACGCTCGGCGCGATTTCGCGGAGGCTCTGGCTGAAACCTTCCGTGTCGTCGGGAGAGGAGAGCGTCGCCAAACGTTTCAGCACCTCGGACAGTCCGCGCTCGTCACTGCAGAAGTTCCGCGAGGAGTGCCTGGTCGCGGCGCCGCCGGATGCGGCCCACGAGCAGCACCCCGAGCGCGAGCAGCTGGACGGCGAGCAGGCTCAGCGCCAGCGCGCGCCCCGAGCCCGCGGACGGCTGAGGGGCCTCCGCCAGCTCCGACGACAAGCCGACCGCCACGATCGACATAAGCGCGAGCAGTGCGAGGTCGTCTCTGGCCATACACCGTCTCGGTCAAACCAGTGCTGGCCGTTGTCGACCGAGCTGCTTGGGGGCGTGTCCACGATAAGACGGCTCGCAGCGCCGAGTCCAGCCCCCCTCATCTATCCTCTTACGCCCGCGGGGAGAGGGGCGCTACCTCGGCGAGACCGTGTGCCGGTCGGCGCCGGCCATCCGGACCGCCGCCTTGCGAAAGAGGTCGCGATGGCGATTGGTGACGAATGCCCACATCAAGATCCGGATCGCGGGCGGCAGCGGAACGCCAGCGCCGGCGCCCGAGAACCACTGCGCCAGCGCCGCTTGCGGATCCTGACGCAGCTGATCCAGTTGCGCCACACGATGCACGCAGCCGACGGTGCACATCGGTGCGCACGTTTTCACCTTGTGAAACTCACGCCGCAGATCGTCGGGACCGTAGTGTTCCAGCGGGACGGCGGGGTGGCCGCGCTGCTGGGAGCACCAGTGCACCAGGCCGTCCTCGCAGACATAGAGGTAGCGGGCACCCGCGCCGCAGTGCCACTCGTTCGGCTCGCCGTGGGCCAGGTTCTTTTGAAAGCGGTTGTAGTTCGCGTAGTCGAAGATGGATCGACCGGCGGTCACGGTTTCTTCCAGAATCGCGCGCTGCCGATCGTCGAGCTTCCGGAGGCGCCCGCTGCCGTCATGAATGATTCCGACAGTGGTCGACAGGCCGAGCGCGCGGGCCCGGCGGGTGACGGTGAGCGCATCCTCCGGGTGCTCGATACCGGCGCCGACCACCGAGTTCACCGTCACGTCGAACTCGGCGTCGGCGGCGAGCGACTGCAGCTTTCCGTCGAGCACTTTCAGGCTCTTCTTCGACACGTCGTCGGGCAGCACGTTGTCGATGCTGATCTGCAGGTGATCGAGCCCGGCCCGGTTGAGCCGCTGAATGCGATCCCGGCTGACGAGATAGCCGTTCGTGATGAGCGTCGCGATCATGCCGCGTGCCCGAATGTGCCGGACGATGGCGTCGAGATCGGGATGGAGCAGCGGTTCGCCGCCGCTCAGCGTGACGATGCCCGTGCCGAGCTCGGCCAGGCGATCGATGCGTCGAAGGAGATCGGACGTGGCGACCGGCGCGGAATGGTCGTCGTACTCGTTGCAGTAGGCGCACGACAGGTTGCACCGCCGCGTCGGAATGAGGTGAGCGGCAACGGGCCGGTACGGAAATCTGAACGCCCGGATCAACATCCGGGCTTCGCGGAATCGCTTGCCGGCCCGTCGAATCCGTCGCGCCAGTGGAACGGCAGGCATGGAACCTCCACCGAAAGGCAGACCTCCGCCAAGGATAAACAGGATCGCGGCTTCGTGCGCGGTCGTTCGATGTCAGCTGGCTCGTGCGTTTCGCGCCAGGATTTCCAGGCTCGAGCGGAACAATGGCGAGCTGTCCGCGCTGGTCGTGGCCAGCAGAGATCTGAGAAATCTGATCGGGTCTTTGTCCGTCAGATCTTGTCCTGGCTCAGAACCGGTAACGGGCGGTGACCGAGTAGAAGCCGAAGCCGTTGGACACGAACGTACGCTCGAGGAAGCCGCCTGACAGGAACCGCGTGACCACGCCCTGCAGTTGAAGGTGGCGCGTGGCCTGCCAGACCACCAGCACCGCTGGATTGGTGCCGACGTATTTGCCCGTCCCGGCCTCGGGCCGCACCAGCACGCGCAGATCGGTCGAATACACCCCGTCTGCAGTGGACGTGCGCCAGTAGCTCGGCGCTTCCACGCCGAGGGTGAGGCCGCGTCGCGGCGACAGCATCACCGCCGGCGTGAGATCCGTGAGATTGGTCGGTCCGAAAAGTCCCACCGCGCCCGAGTACGAATTGCCGGGAAACAGGGGATTGAACGACTGGAGCACCGGATCGTTGGCGTCGCCGTCACCCGACGCCACGTCGCTGCGGAGGCTGACTCGCGGCCTCCACGGCGCGGTCGCGAATCGAAAGCCGGTCTCCGTGGCGAAGGCCCACGCGCGAATCGGATGGCCGGCGAAGCGGCCCCACTGGAACAGCATGTCGTAGTTCAGGTCGAGCCGTGCGCCGGCGCCGCTCCACTTGGCGCCGGCCGTGTGCCGCAGCTCCGGACCGGGGGCCTGAGCGTAGACCGACAAATCTCGATCGATGCCCAGGTAGTAGGCGCCCATCTCGCTGCGTTCGAACGCGGGGCCGCGCCGTCCGGCCGCGACACCCCAGAACCGGTGATCGACATCGGGCCGGTCGTCGAATGCGCCCGGAGACAGGCCGACGAGTTGCGCGGCGCCCGCGGCGACCGTCCACGACGGCGCGCGATACGCGAACGCCACGCCATCGAAGGCGCGCTTCACATTCAGGCCGGGGCTCGCCGAAATGAGCCTCGAGCTGCCGATCTCCATCTCCTGGCGTCCGACGACGAAGGCGACCTGGCTTTTCTGTCGAACGGGCTGTCGGAACTCGAAGAACCCCTGGTGCAGATCGACCGAGTTCTTGTCGGTCGGCCGGGGCGAGCGCAGCCGGCCATGAATGAGACCGCTCTGGACCTCGGCGAACACCCGCGCACGCCGGCCGAGCCGCACGTCGGCCCCGAACAGGTACCGCTGCAGCGCGTAGCCGTCGCTCGATTCCGCCCGGAGCGCCGTCTCCCGAACGCGAAAGCCCTCGGCCCGAAAGCGCAGCTCGCCGCTGAGGGTCAGCGACCAGTCTTCGGGCCCGAGCGGGATGTATTTGACGGGATCGAAGAAGTCCGTCTTCGGCGCCGACTTGAGAAACGTCCAATCCTCGTCGGCCGGGTTGGGACGATACGGAGGTGGGGCTGGCCCCTGCGCCGCGACGGCGGTTGCGACCAGCACGAAGGCGGCGACCAGAATCGCCCTCGACGGCGCAACAGGCCACGACATGCCGGATCCGGCGCGGGCTGCCATCAGGAATGGCGGATTATAACGGCCTGACCGCGACGCGATCCGTGCCCGTCGATGACGACCCGGCTGGCTTCCAGACGGCCAGCGATCGTGACGTTCCAACCGCCGCGCCCACCACCAGCGGCACGAGCGCCGTGTAGAGACCCACCTCGAGCGGAAGCCCGGCGATGGTGGCGAAGGCCATGGCCTTGGGAATCACCACCGCGGCCGTCGTGCGTCCGGCGACCGCATCGGCGCACAGGTCGGTCGGTGGGGACGGGCTCATGAGCAGGGGCGTGCTCCCGAAGTGTCCATTTCGCTCGATGTTACGCGCGAGCGACGGGTCGTCGATGCGGGAGGGCGTTAGACCAAGGTCCAACTTGTGAGGCTCCAGGGTCCCACATAGTCTGCGGCTTTGCGGCTTTGGCCTTTTTGGGCCAGGTTGGTTCCGAGCGGAGGTCTCGAACCGTCATGGATCTCAAGCAACTCATCCTGCTCGTCCTGCAGGTGAGCATCCTGGCGACGGTCTTCGGGTTCGGCCTCAAAGCCACGATGGACGATCTGTTCTATGTCGCCCGTCGTCCGGCGCTGCTCGCCCGGTCGATGCTCGCGGTATTCGTCATCATGCCGCTCGTGGTCGTGACGCTCGTCCAGTTGTTCAATTTCCGGCTGCCCCTCGAAATCGCGCTCGTTGCGCTGGCGCTGTCGCCGGTGCCACCGATCCTGCCGCTGAAGGAGATGAAGAGCGGCGGGCAAGTGTCGTTCGCGCTGGGGCTGCTGACCATCCTGTCGCTCGTGTCGATGGTGGCCATTCCCGCCTGGATGAAGATCCTGGAGCACGTCTTGCGGCGGCCGATGGCGAGCGAGGCCGTGACGGTTGCCGCTGTGCTGGTGAAATCGGTGTTCCTGCCGCTCGCCGCCGGCGCGGCGCTGCGCGCCCTGGCGCCCGCGTTGGCAGAGCGGCTCGAGAAGCCCGTGACACGCGTCGCGAAGATAATGCTGCCGCTCGCCGTCGTGGTGCTCCTGATCAGCGCGACCGGAGTGATGTGGGCGCTCGTCGGCAATGGCACGCTGCTCGCGCTGGCGATCTTCACCCTGACCGGGCTCGGGATCGGCCACGTGCTCGGAGGACCCAACCCCGCCCACTCCGTGGTGCTCGGGCTCGCGACGGCGTGCCGGCATCCGGCGATCGCGATCGCCATCGCAGCCGCGAGCTACCCGGAGGAGCGGTTCGGTGGCGTCATCCTTCTCTATCTGCTCGTGAGCGGCCTCATCGGCGCGCCGTATCTCAGCTGGCAGCGCCGGCGAGTGTCGGAAGCGTTTGGCGAGGCGTAACTTCCTCCTTTCAACTTCCTGCGGGTCATCGCATTCGCGCCAGCAGGTCCTGGAAGCGTGACGAACTGGAGGAACCGCCGCAGCCGCTCGGCGTTCGCGAAGGCGCGACTGCGCAGAATGCGAGCGAGCTGCTCGCGAACCTGCGCGGCCGGAACTTCGGTCATGGCGTCGGCAGCTTATCCAGCCGGCGCCGCGCGATCCGGCGCCCGCTTCGGTGGCACAGGGCTTCCGCCCTCGCGAAGCGCTTCGGCGCGACCGCGACGAAGCTCGAAGAGCGGAGTCGGGTCAGCCCTGTCTCCTGCCGAGCCCGACCTGTCCGACATGCTCACGCCCCGATCTCGGTGCCTGGCAGGTCCAACTGGATGGGAGGGCCGCCATCGACCACCCGGACGCTCGAGAAGTCTGCGATCCGAAGCGCGCATCCTTCCAGCCGGGCGAAGGTCGTCGTCATTCCAATGACGAGGGCGCCTGCCGCGAGACCGGCCTGAACGCCGACCGGCGCATCCTCGAAGACGAGGCAGCGCCCGGGCAGGGCCGACAAGAGTCTTGCCGCTTCGAGATACCCAGCCGGGTCCGGCTTTCCCGGCGAGACGTCTTCCGGCGTGACGAGCACGGGAGGCGAGGGGAGGCCGGCGGCCGCCAGCCGCGACCGGGCCAGTGCCCGTCCAGCGGACGTGACCACACCCCATCTCCCGCGGGGGAGTGCCGAGATGAATTCGCGTGCGCCGATGACGGCGCGGATGCCGTCAGTGTCGCCGGCTTCGGCGCCGTCCAGAGCCTCGGCCTCCTCGCGCGTCGCCCACTCGGGCGCGATCAGCGACAGCGTCTCGAACGTGGGTCTCCCGTGCGAGACCGCGAGGATCGCGGCGAGGTCGAAGCCGCGACGCGCCGCCCACAGCGCCCAGTGGCGTTCGACCACGGGAGTGGAATCCACGAGCGTCCCGTCCATGTCGAACAGCACGGCGTCGCAGGTGAGGCGGGTGTGATGCTCCAGGGTCATTACGCGCAAACCTCGCCCCGGCTGATTCTCGTCGCGAGCAGGAACCGGCACCCGTTCGAGCCGGGCTATCTGCGCGAGAGCTTCTTTCGGATGCGGCTGAGAGTCTCGGGTGAGATGCCGAGATACGACGCCAGCATCGACTGCTGAATCCGGCGGGCCACCGAGGGATAGACCCGCATGAACTCGAGGTAGCGCTCTTCGGCCGACGCGCTCAACGAGCTGACGATGCGCTGATCCTTGGCCGCGGCATGACGTTGCAGACCGGTGCGAAACGCAGCGCCATAGGCGGCAACCTGCTCCACGAGCTTCTGGTGCGACGGACCGTCGATCAGCAGAAGCTCGGAATCCTCGATTGCATCGATGAAGTAGGCCGAGGGCGTGCGGCCACCGAGACTCGTGGAGTCGGCCAGCCACCAGGTCTCGGGCGCGAACTGCACGATGTGCTCCTTGCCCTTGGGATCGACGATGTACTGGCGGAGGCAGCCGCTGGCCACGAATGCGGCATATCGGGTGACGTCTCCGGCCCGCTGGAGGAACGCTCCGGCTGGAAGACCCTCGTGGAGGAAGGCGGCCCGCACGACCTCGAAGTCCTCGCTGCTGAACGCCGCACGGGCGGCGAGGTATTTCCGGAGAACGTCGAACGCCGGTTCCGGGCTCGAGCCGTGCGACAACCGTCGGGGCACGCCAGAACACCTCGAGACTTGCCGCCGGCTGTAGCTCTAGCGAAGGCGGACGGCCCGGCCTCCTCGACAGTCGCAACCTGCCGCAGGAGGGAGGGCTTCCGCCTTCGCGCGAAGCGCTCCGGCGGACTCGC
This sequence comes from Vicinamibacterales bacterium, assembly GCA_963840865.1. Classification (GTDB taxonomy): domain Bacteria; phylum Acidobacteriota; class Vicinamibacteria; order Vicinamibacterales; family Vicinamibacteraceae; genus CAWJAP01. Next base: position 198,470 of record CAWJAP010000028.1, on the reverse strand, counting down.
CATAGCCTTGGCGGAGGCGGTCAGCTCCGCCGACAAGGCACGGCAGATTACACCACGGATGGCGCATGCCGATCCGGCGTGCGCTGCGGCGCGCGGCGTGCCGTCTCGAGCGGGGCGTGTTCGCGCCCGTCTTGCACGGCGCGGAGAAACTCGCCGACGGATCGGCCGGCGTCTTCGGTGGAGGAACGATCGTCGGCTGGCCCGGTCGCGATCGGCACGAGGCGGCTGTTCGGCAGGGCGTCCGCCAGCTCTCTGGCGCATTCGAACGGGTGCAGCGGGTCGGACTGGGCGGCGAGAATCAGCGTCGGACACGCGACCGTCGCGAGTGCCTCCGGATCGTCGAGCGCGCGCGACCGTGGCAACTCCCGCAGCGAGGCAATCGTCGCCGCACGCGTCTCCGGGCGTGCAGCCACGGATCGCACGAGCTCGCGAAGCGTCTGGGCGGCATCGCCGCAAACGGCCTGGATATGGCGGAAGACGCCGTCGCGGGCGAGGCGATGGCCGGCCGAGCGTTCCCAGTCGTCGGCCGTGAGCAGCGTGGCGACGAGCCCGAGGGCGTGGCGCGCCACCGCGTTCATCGTGCCGCCGACCCAGGCCGGACGGCACAGGACGAGCGCCCGGCAGCGGTCGGGCCGTTCCACGGCAAGTCGAAGGGCCACGGCGGCGCCAAGACCGATCCCGCCAAGGATCGCCTGCTCCCATCCCAGATGGTCGAGCAACGCGACCAGATCCGAAGCCAGCGTCTTCATCGACAGCGACTCGGCGGCACCGGTTTCACTGTGCCCGTGGGCCCTGAAATCCGCGTGGACGACGCGGACATCGCTGTCGGAGGTGGAGGACCCCGGCCGCGTGAGGAGCCGGCTCGCGTGAGCGGCGTCACCGCCGATGTCGTGCTGAAAGATCAACGCCAGCGGCAGGCGCGGCGACGCGGGTCCGCCGGCGACGTAGTGCAGCCGTACACCGTGATTCGCGTAGTAGGGCATGGTCCGACCCCATCCGGATGGGTGCGCCCAGAGGCGCAGCGGGGCGCACTGTTCCGGTCTCGAAGGAGAGATCGGAAACGGCCGCTCGAAAGTGCCAGCGCTGCCGATGGCAGTCTCAGTCTTCGGTCCTCGAGTCTGCGGGCGGGGACGTGTCCCGCCGTGAATGAGTTTCCCGATCCTTCGTATGAGGGCGGCGCACGCTCCAGGCGGGCGTGGCGCCGCGCCTCGTGCGGCGGCCGCGGTCCCGATGGGTGGACCGATGCCGCCGCCGGGGGAATTGAGGACCATGAACCATCGATATCGAAGACTCGTGTGCCCGGCCATCGTCGCCATGGCCGTTGTCGTCGCCGGGAGCCGGCCGGCCTACGCCGAAATCAACCGCACGCCCATTGCCATCCCGCTCATTGGGACGCAGCAGGTGGCGAGTCCGTATCCTTCGAGCATCGACGCCGTGCCGCGGGGCGGTCAGCAACAGACCGGCGCCGTCTCGCTCATCCTTCACAACGTCACGCATCCGTGCCCGAAGGACCTCTCCGTGCTGCTCGTCCACGGCGAGGACAAGTACCTGATCATGAACAACGTGGGCGGCTGCCGTCCGATGCAGGGCACCACGATCGAGTTCGTGAGCGATCCGATCATCCCGCTCATCCCGACCAGTCCGCCGCTCGACTCGCCGCCCTTCCCCGATTTCATGCGGGTTGGGGCGTCGTTCGAAGGGCCGCAGCCTGCGCCACCGCCCCCTTTCCCTTCCGGCGGGTTCATCATCTCGGGGTTCCCGCCGCCAACGGTGACGATCGGTGGACGCTGGGATCTGTATGTGATCGACAAGGAGGGCGGCAACCGCGGCGTCATCGCCGGCGGCTGGTCGCTCAACTACGACACCGCGCTTCGCTCGTCCTTCCGGCAGGTCACGCTCGTGCCGCGCGGCGGCTTCACCTCGGGTCCGGCCCAGGTCTATCCCATCACTTTCGACATGAGCCAGGCGCGCGAGGACCTGCTCGTCAAGAAGGTGACGGTGAGGGTCGACTTCTCGCATCAGAAACCCGACGATCTCGTGATCGTGCTGAAGTCGCCGAACAACACCGCCGTTGCCCTGATGGCCAACGCCGGCGGCGCGGTGAACGTCCCGGGCGTCACCATCGACTTCGATGATGCCGCAGTCGACCGTCCGCCGAACGACGGGCCGATCCCGACCGGCAGGACGCTCCGGTATCTCCCGACGGTCTGGCCCGAAGCCGGGCCCGCCGCGGTGCCGCCGCCAGGCCCGCAGCCGCCGTACCGTCCGCCGCTCGCCGCGTTCAATGGCGAGCCGGTCCGCGGCCTCTGGACGCTGTGGGTCTACGACGACTCGACGAATGGCACCGGGCTGCTCGCCGAAGCGAGTATCACGATCAGCACGGTGGCGCTGGCCGACGTCTCCATCACCACGCCGACGGCGACGTCCACGTCCACCGAGCCGTTCGTGCGGGTCGAGGGCCTGCTGCCGGGTGGCGGCGGTACGGACGGGATCGTGACCTGGCGCGTCACGAACCAGGGGGCCTACTACGACGCCGGCCAGTTCACGCTCGACGCACAGACCGGGCGGTTTTCCGGCGAGGTCCCGCTGAAGCGCGGCGCGAACGCGATCCAGCTTCGCGCGTGGAACACGGGTTTGATGCTGGTCCCGAACGCGCTGCAGGTCAATGTCAACGAGTTCACCTACTCGCTCGCGGAAGGCGCGACCGGGTCGTTCTTCGATCTCGACGTGACGCTCGGGAATCCGTCGACGGCGAACGCGCCGGTCCGGGTCGACCTGTTGCCGGAGGGCGGTGCGCCGGTGGCACACCAGAACGTGGTCACCGCGGGCACGCCGCTCCGCCTGCCGGTCGATACGCTGCTCGCCGATGCGGCGGTGTCCACCGTCGTCCACTCGACCGACGCCGTGCCGCTCGCCGTCGAACGGACGATGAGCTGGGACGCGCGCGGCTACGGCGGTCACGGCGGCGGTGCCGCCAGCCCATCGACCCGGTGGCTGTTCGCGGAAGGCTCGCAGGGCTTCTTCAACACGTTCGTGCTCCTCGCCAACGACAACGCCACGGCCGCCGACGTCACGGTGCGGTTCCTGCTCGAGGGCGGCGGCGTCGTTTCGCACGCGGTGACCGTTCCTCCCCGCGCGCGGCGGACGATCTTCGCCGGCGATCTGCCGCAGGTCGCCAACCGATCGTTCGGGCTCGACATCACCGCGAGCGCGCCGATCATCGCCGAACGCGCGATGTACTTCTCGATGGGCACGAACCGCGTGTTCGACGGCGGACACGAATCGGCTGGCGTCAATCAGACGAGCACGCGCTGGTTCCTCGCCGAGGGTGCAACCGGTCCGTTCTTCGACTGCTTCCTGCTGCTGAGCAATCCCAACGCGTCGCCGGCGAACGTGACGCTCTCGTACCTGCTGTCCGACGGGAGGACGATTCCGCAAACGATCAGCATCCAGGCCAATAGCCGGCACACGATCAACGTGGAGGCCGTGGACGCGCGGCTTGCCAACGTGGCCGTTTCCACCATCGTGGCCTCGGACATCGGCATCGTCGTCGAGCGCGCCATGTACTGGCCGAGCGCGGCAGAGGGTTGGAGGGAAGCGCACAACAGCTTCGGCGTGACGGAGACGGGCCTGCGGTGGGCGGTCGCTGACGCGCGCGTCGGCGGTCCGCGCGGGTACGACACCTACATCCTGCTGGCGAACCCGAATCCGGTCCCGGCCGAAGTACAGGTGCGCTTCCTCAAGCCTGGAGTCGCCGTGACCCGCACCTACACGCTTCCGCCGACGAGCCGCCTGAATGTCCACGCGCCGACCGAGGTGCCCGAGCTCGGCGAGGGGGCCTTCAGCGCGGACATCCAGGTGCTCAACTTCCAGCCCATCGCCGTCGAAAAAGCGATGTACTGGAACGCCGACGGCGTGGTCTGGGCGGCCGGGACCAACGTGACCGCCACACGCATGCCGCCGCCGTAAACCAGTGACCAGCTACGAGCGACGAGCGACGAGCGACGAGCTACGGGAGATGGGCGCCCGGCCGAAGGCCGACGGTTAGCCCGATCATGCGATTCGCACGCTTGGTGTTCTCGATTGCCGGGGTGTGGGGACTGCTGGTCCTCACGCCCCTTTACTTCATGTTCGACACCGTCGGGCAGCCGTACCCTCCGCCCGTGACGCATCCCGACTTCTACTTCGGCTTCATCGGCGTTGCGATCGCGTGGCAGGTCGCGTTCCTGGTGATCGGGCGCGACCCCGTCCGGATGCGGCCGATGATGGTGGCCGCGATGCTGGAGAAGTTCGGTTACGTGGCCACGCTCACGGTGCTGCTTGCGCAAGGCCGGCTGCAGTTCGGACAAGCCGTGGTCGCCGTCCCCGACTGCCTGCTCGGCATCCTCTTCGTGATCGCCTTCCTCAAGACCGCCGCTGATTAGACCCGCCTCGGCGTCGGCAGGGCTCGAGCCGTGCGGCTCTGGCGGGGCTGAAGCCCCGCCCTCCTGCGGTGAAGAGCGGGGCTACGGGGGCTACAGGCTGCGGGCCCGTGCGGCGGGCTGAAGCCCGCCTCCTAATCTGGGGAAAGGCCATCTCCGCAGGAGGGCGGGACTCGTAGCCGTCTTCGGTCTTCAGTCTTCAGTCTGCGGTCTTCGTCGAAGAGAGGTCAGCCTCCGCGCGAAGCGCTACGGCGCGACCCGCCAGACAGGAGGTAGACCGAAGACGGAAGACCGTAGACTGTCCGGCTCCAGGCCCGTAGTCCGTAGCCCGTAGCCCGTAGCCTGTAGCCCATCGACCGAAGACTGAAGACCGAAGACCGAAGACGGAAGACTGCGCCCGCAGCTCGTAGTTCGTAGCTCGTAGTTCGTAGCTCGTAGTTCGTAGCTCTCATCGTCCGTACAAGCACGTGCCCTCGTATCCGTGCAGCACCACCCTGAGGAAGTCGCCGATCGCGCGATCGACGGCCGTCGCGTGTGCGCCGCAGTCGTGCGGTGAAATGGGCGCGAGCTCGACCAGATGGCTCAGCGGCAACGATGCCGCGAGCTTCGTGGCGTAGTCGAACGGATGGAGCGGATCGTCGTGCGTGGCCAGGATCAGCGCCGGACAACCCACGCGCGCCAGCTCGCCCGCATCGTCGAGCGTTCGTGAGTTCGGCAGCCGGCGTAGCCGGGCGATGGCCGCCTGGCGCGAGTCGGGGCGCGCGAGGACCGACTGAATCTGTGCGCGAATGTCCTTCGCGGCGTTCGGACAGACCTTCCCGATGAAATGCGGAATGCCGCTGCGCTCGAGTGAGGAAGCGGCCGTGCGCTGCCAGTCGTCGCTCGCGAGCAGGTCGGCGACCGCCTCGAGGGCGTAGCGGGCGACGAGGTTCATCTTGGCGTCGAGCCAGGCCGGCCGGCACAGCACGAGCGCCTGGCACCGCTCGGGGTGCCGGGCCGCCAGCCGCAGCGCGGCCGCCGCGCCGAGCGAGATGCCGCCGACGATCGCTCGATTCAGCAGCAGATGATCCAGGAGCGCGACCAGATCCTCCGCCAGGACATCGATGGTGAGCTCGTCAGCGCGGCCCGCGTCGCTCTCCCCGTGCGCGCGGAAGTCGGCGTGCACGATCGTCGGATGGCCATCGGCCAGGTACATCCGCGCCTCGGCCAGGAACTCCGACGACTGTCGAAGGTCCTTGCCGATGTCGTGCTGAAAGACGATCGCCGGTGTGGATGGGGATGGTGCCGCTCCGCGACACACGTAATGCAGGCGGAGATCGCCACTCTGATAAAACGGCATGAGACGTCCAGCGTCGCTCCCTTATGGACAGATCGGATCCGGAACGGGGGAGGGGACACCTGCCGCAGGAGGGCGGGGTTTCAGCCCCGCCTGCAGGGACGATGCTTCGGAATAGGAGGCCGGGGCTTTCGCCTCCGCGCAAAGCGCTCCGGCGAAACCTCGACGAAGCTCGAAGAGCGAATTCGGGCTGCCCCGCCGTGGTCAGTTTCCCGCCGACCGGAAGGCGACCAGCTGCACAGGGTGGTGCCAGGCGCCGTAGAGCCTGGCGAGGCGCGTCCGGGTTGCGGGCGCTTCGCGCGCTGAGCGGCCGCGCGCCTGGTCGAGCACGCCGCGCGCGTGGAGCAGCAGCGGCTCGGCCTCGGGATAGCGCCCGACTGCGACGAGCGCTCCGCCGAGCAGGCTCTCGGTGGTCGCCACCCGCGTGTCGTTCCCGGGGAACGCCCGACGCTGAATGTCGAGCGCTCGGCGCAACAGGGGCTCTGCCGCTCGCGGACTTTCACGTGCGAGCTCGAGCCGTGCCCGGCTCACCAGCATGGCTGCAGTGTACGGGTGGTCTTCGCCTCTCATGTCGCGCGCGATGTCAACGGCCTCGTCCAGAGCCTTCTCGGCTTCCGCATACCGCCGCTGCTCGCGCAGCGAGATCGCCAATCTGTCCAGCCCGCCCGCGACCCGCCAGTGGCGGCCGAGTGCCCTTCGATGGATCGTGAGGGCTTCGGTCAGCAGACGGATGGCGGCCTCATGATCCCCGCGGTCCTGTTCGATCAAGGCGAGATTGGACAACGCGGTGGCCACGTCCGGATGATCCTCGGCCAGGGCCACGCGCGTGATGGTCATGGTCTGGCGGAGAATCGCTTCGGCGCCTGCCGTGTCGCCCTTGCGCCAGAGCAGCATGCCGAGATCGCTCATGCTGGTCCCGGTGTTCCGGTGCCATTCACCCAGCACCTTCCGGCGAATCGCCAGTGACTGGCGAAGGAGCGGCTCCGCAAGATCGAGCCGTCCTCGATCAGTGTGCGCGCGTGCGAGCTCCACCAGCGTAACCGCGACGTCCTTGTGCATCTCGCCGAACAGGCGCCGCCGCATGGCGAGCGCTTCTTCGAGCGAGGCCATCGCGGCCACCGCATCGCCGCGCTCCCTGAGCAGGACGCCGAGATCGTTCAGGCTTTGCGCCACGCGCACGTGATCGTGGCCGCCGGTCTGGCGTCCCAGTGCCAGCGCCCGCTCGAGCAGCGGCCGGGCCTTGTCGTGCAGGCCGAGCCGCTGATAGACGCGGCCCATGACGGTCATGATTTCCGCCTGCAGCTCCGGCTGGCCCTCGAGCTCCTTCTCGAGCCGCGCGGCGCCCGCGTCGAGCAGCGCCCGCACCGTCGGCTCGCCCCGCGTCTCTCTCGTCGCGTATGGATCGGCGCCGGTCAGCAGACCCGTGAGCAGTTCGCTCACCTTGGCCGCCTTCTCGGCCTCGAGCCGCGCGCGATCGCGCTCGGCCGTGAGCCGGGTCGTATAGAACGCAGTCAGGCCGGCGATGAGGAGGACCACGGCGGCCGTGGCCGACACACCGGCGCGGTGCCGACGCACGAACGAGCTCGCGCGGTACCACAGCGTGTCCGGACGCGCGCTGATCGGTTCACGATGGAGCGACCGCCGGACATCGTCGGCGAGCGCCGTCACCGATGCGTAGCGCTCGGAAGCCGCTTTCTTGAGCGCCTTGGCGACGATGACGTCGAGATCGCCGTGGAGCCGCCGGCGGAGCCGTTGCGGCGTCGTGCCGCGGCTCGCCGCATAGCGCGCCGGAGCGTCCGGCAGGCCGTTCGGCGCCATCACGACATCGGAGACCTTGCGCGGCTCGCCGTCGACGATTGCCTGGACGAGCACAGCCGTCGACCGGAGGTCGTCGCCGGCGGGATGCCTGCCGGTGAGGAGGACGTACAAGAGCACGCCGAGCGCGTAGACGTCAGTGGCGGTGGTGACCCGGCCGCCCGTCATCTGTTCGGGCGCGGCGAACGCGGGCGTCATCGCGGCGCCCGCCTCGCGGGTCAGCTCGCTCACCGCCGCCGCGATGGGCGAGCCGGTTCCGGCGTCGCCCTCGAGCAGCTTGGCCACGCCGAAGTCGAGCAGCTTGACCTGCCCGTCGATGGTGACCAGTACGTTCGCGGGCTTGATGTCCCGGTGCACGATCAGGTTGGCGTGCGCGTGCTCGACCGCTTCGAGCACGTCGAGGAACAGCCGCAGCCGGCCGTCGACGTCGAGCTTGCGGTTGTCGCAAAAGGTATCGATCGGCTCGTCCCTTCACGTGCTCGAGCACGAGATAGGGCTGGCCGGTCGGCGACACGCCGGCGTCGAACAGACGCGCGATGTGCGGATGCGAGAGGCGCGCGAGGATGTCGCCCTCGCGCTGGAAGCGCTCCTGACCGGCGCGCCCGACGAGCGCCATGTTCAGCAGCTTGATCGCGGCCTGTCCGGCGAAGCGGCCGTCGCTGCGCTCCGCCAGCCAGACGCTGCCCATGCCGCCCTGCCCGATGTTCGAGACCACCCGCCAGGCGCCGATTTGCAGGCCGCTCAGGGAGAGGTCCGCCCGGGCGACCGGTTGCGGGACACCGCCTTCGAGGAAGCACGACTCCTGCAGCGAATCGTGATCGGCGAGCAGCGCGCGGAGATGCGCGGCCAGATCGGCGTCGATCGTTTCGAGCGACGGATCCAGGCCTCGCGCTCGTCCGCCTCGAGGTCGAGCGCGCGGTCCAGGTACGGGCTCAGTTCGCTCCAGCGTTCAGCGCTGAACGGAAACAGGGCACCACGACCAATCCATGGATCGTGCGTCGGCGCAGGCGAGCATGAACCTGTGACGAATCGGGTCGCGAAAGGCCACGGTGGATCGGAAGAATCGGACCGGGACTGACGGTCAATCGCCAGGCTCGCGCACCGAGGCCCGGAGGTAGATCCGGCTCTTCTCCCAGCTTCGTTTCACGGTGCGTTCGGAGACGCCGCGCATGGCGGCGATCTCGGCGATCGAGAATCCGCAGAAGAACTTGAGATCGACGAGCTCGGCGAGCGCGGGATCGTGGCCCGCGAGCTCGTCGAGCGCGTCGCTGATGCGTTCGAGCACTGCCGGGTCGTCGATGCGCTGGACGAGTTCCGGCGCGAGCGTGGTGATGGTCGCGCCGCCGCCGCGCTTCTGCGCCAGCCGCTCGCGCACATCGTCGATGATCAGCCCGCGCATGACGCGGGCGGCGTACGCCATGAAGCGCGCGCGATCGGGGAAGACGGCCCCGTCGCGGTCGGACATGTCGAGATAGGCCTCGTGCAGCAGCGTCGTGACGCCGAGGTCAGCCGGCGTGGACTGCGCGCGACAGCTCGCGCCGGGCGAGGCGCTTGAGCTCGGAGTAGAGCACCGCGAACAGCGCGTCGGCCGCGGAGCGGTCGCCGCCGTCGGCCGACGTGATCAGCAGGTCAACAGTCGATGACATTGATCTGGAAGCAGGCCTCCGGTTCGTGGAGACCTGCCACCACCCACAACGTCCAGGACGTGTCGAGCGAACGAATATTTCGCCGGCTTATGGGGGTGCCGTGATTCCGGGCGCCCGGATTCGTCGGATTCGGCGCCTCATCCTGGATGAATGAGAACGAATAACCCCTTCTGTAGCATTGAGATGCCGCCAACACCGGCCGGGCTACGGGCTACGGGCTGCGGGCCTGTGCCGGGCTTCGCAAATCCCGCTATCACCGATGACCGAAGATCGCAGACCGTAGACCGTAGACCGCAGACCGCAGACCGCAGACCGCAGACCGCAGACCGAAGACCGAAGACCGAAGACCGAAGACCGTAGACGACCTATCTCCGTTGACCGCTGTCAGCCGAGACCTTGCGAGCGGTGGCCTCGGCCTTCGCGGTTTCGCCCATGGACCTGTAAAGCTCGGCAAGCTCGGTGGCGACTCGCACCGTTTCGGGATGTGCGGCGCCGAGCAGCCCGAGTTGCATCTCGTGCGACTCGGCAAGGACCGGCTGGGCGTCGACGAACCGGCCCCGCTCGGCGAGGAACCGGCCGTAAGCGAGCAGCGTCGCCGCGAGCTCCGGATGTCGGGGGCCGACCGCCTGCCGCAGGCCCGCCAGCGCTCGCGTGAAGAGCTGCTCGGCCTCGCGGTCGCGGCCGACCGCCGCAATCATCGACGCGAGGCGGACGTCCATCCCCAGCAGCCTGGGATGAATCCTTCGGCAGCCGCTTCACCGCAGCCGCCCGCGCCTCCTGCATCACGGGCACCGCGTCCTTCGGCCTGCCACCCCGGAACAGCACCACCGCCAGGTTGTTCAAGGCCGTGATCGTCGTCGGGTGGTCGGCTCCGAGCAGTTTCGTGCGAATGGCGACGACCTGCAGCGCGATGGGTTCGGCCTCGCCGTACTTCTTCTGCTTGATCAGCACGGCGTTGAGATTGTTCAAGCTGGTCGCGACGCCGGGATGGTCGTCGCCGAACAGGACGCGCCTCATCGCCAGCGCCTCGCGATGCATCCGTGCCGCTTCTTCGAGGCGGCCCCGGTTGTCGAGCGCGGTCGCCACGTTGTTCAATCCGAGCGCGAGGCGCGGGTGCGGCGAGGGCAGGACGCGGCGGAGGCGCTCGAGGGCTTCGGTGTAACGGCGTTCTCCCTCGTTGTAATCGCCCATGGCCGTCGCTGCGTACGCGAGACCGCTGAGGCTCTCGGCGATGTCGAGGTCATCGGGCGGCAGCACCAGCCGCCGGATCGCGAGCGCTTCGTCGAACAGGTGCTTCCCCTCCTGCGGCTTGCCCTGGTCGACGAGAATCGCGCCGAGCTGGTGCAGATCGGTCGCCGCCGGTGCGCTCTTGCGGCCGTAGACCGCCGTATGGATCGCCAGCGCCTTGCGCAGCTGCGCCTCGGCCTCGTCGTTCTGTCCGCGAAGCATCGAGAGATCCCCGAGATGCGCCCACGACTCCGCGACTTCGGCATCGCCCGCGCCGAGCACGCGGCGGCGCACCCGGAGCGACCGTTCGAGCAGCGGCTGCGCCTGGTCGAAGCGCCCCAGGCTCTGATAGACGCGTCCCATCACATCGAGCAGCCGGGCCTGGACCTGGGGCTGCTGGCTGAGCGCATCGACGCGCGCGATGCCCGCCGCCAGCAGCTCGCGGGCGGTCAGCGTGTCGCCCCGCGCCGTGCTCGGATCGCTCGCCTGGAACAGGCCCGTGAGAAACGACGACACGGCTTCGGACTCGGCCAGCGCCCGCTCGGCGCGCGCGCGTTCGCGTTCGGCGCGCACGGCCTGCGAGGTGGCCACGGCGAGCCCGGCCACGAGCGACACGCCCGCCAGGACCGTGGCGCCGGCCGCGACGCGATGGCGGCGGACGAACTTGCTCCCGCGTACCACGGTGTGGCCGGCCGGGCAAGAATGGGGCGCCCGCTCAAGTGCCGCTCCACATCGTCCTGCAGTGCACGGACGGTCGGATACCGGCGCGCCGGATCCTTCTCGAGGGCTTTCGAGCAGATGATGTCGAGATCGCCCTGCAGCTCGCGCCAGGCGCCCTTCGAGTCCGACGGGTCGCGTGAGGAGGCCGTTGACGAGAGACGCCGCGCGCTGGACGGGCGCGGCGGATCGACGTCGCACACGACGCGCTCGATTCCTCGGCGGCGCTCAACCCGCGCAGGGTATACGGCCGCTCGTCCGCGAGCAGCTCGTAGAGGAGCATCCCGAGCGCATACACGTCGGTCGCGGTCGTGACCGGACGCGCGCGAACCTGCTCGGGCGCGGCGTAGTCGGGCGTCATCGGCGGCAGCGCCGTCCGCGTCAGCTCCTCGTCGGCGGCGCGTTCCAGCACCTTCGCGATCCCGAAGTCGAGGAGCTTCACCACGCCGTCGCGGCCGACCAGGATGTTCGACGGCTTGAGATCGCGATGGACGATGAGGTGTTCGTGCGCGAACTGGACGGCTTCGCAGACCGTGACGAACAGGGCGAGCCGGGCGCGGAGGTCGAGCGCCCGGTTGTGGCAGCACTCCGTGATTGTCTCCCCGTCGATGTACTCCATGACGAGGTACGGCTCGCCGTCCTTCGTGACGCCGGCGTCGAGCAGCGACGCCACGTTCGCGTGGTTCAGCGTCGCGAGCAGCCGGCGCTCGAGCAGGAATCGCCCGGCGGCCTCGGGGGAGCCGAGGCCGACATGGAGGAACTTGATGGCCACGCGCTTGCCGAGGTCCACGCGCTCGGCGAGGAACACGGCCGCCATGCCGCCGCTGCCGATCTGGCGCAGCACGGTATAGACGCCGATTCGCTGCCCCTCACGTGACGGGCCGGCGGGCAAGGACGCAAAGATGCCGGGACCTTCCGCGCCCGTGCCATCGAGAAACGTTTCCTGTTCGGGGAAGACGACACCTGCCAAGGCGTGACCGCCTCCTTGGCGGTGCTCCGTGAGACCTGGAAGCGTAGCCGCGGCTGGCCGAGCGAAGCTTGAGCGAAAAGTAAGGGAACAGTAAAGCTTCGTAGCTAGAATGCTTGGCGTGTCCGAGGGGTCGGCCACTCCGACGGAGCTCTTGCAGGCCTGGGGTCGCGGCGACGCTGGCGCATTCGATCGCCTGGTGCCGCTCGTCCACGACGAGCTGCGCCGGATCGCGCGGCGCTACATGGGGCGGGAGCGCGCCGACCACACCCTGCAGGCCAGCGCACTCGTGAACGAAGCGTACCTGCGGTTGATCGACGTCAACAAGATGCAGTGGCAGAACCGCGCGCAGTTCTTCGGCCTGGCCGCGCGCACGATGCGTCGCATTCTCGTCGACTTCGCGCGCGCCCGAGGCAGCGGCAAGCGCGGTGGCGGCATCGGCAAGGTCACTCTCGACGAGGCGCTCGTCGGGTCGAGCCCGCCTCAGGATCTCGTTGCGCTGGACGAGGCGCTGCAGGTGCTCGAGAAGTCCACCCGCGAAAGAGCCGGGTGGTCGAGTTGCGGTTCTTCGGGGGGCTCACGTTCGAGGAAACCGCCGAGGCGATCGGCGTGTCGGTCGATACGGTGAAGCGCGACTGGCGCTTCGCCAAGCTGTGGCTGCTGCGGGAGCTCAGTGACAGGAGAACAGGAACCGCCGAGCGCCAGCGCCGGATCGAGCAGATCTGCCAGGCGGCGCTCGACCTCGATAGCGGACCGCGGGCTGCATTCCTTGCGGAGGTCTGCGCCGGCGACGCCGAGCTGCGCCGGGAAGTGGAGTCGCTCCTCGCGCATGAACGATCGGCGGAGCAGTTCATCGAGGAGCCGGCCCTTCACGCGGCGGCAAAGACGTTCCCGGAAGGCAGTCTCGTGGGCGCCCGCATCGGTCCCTACGAGATTGTCGGGACGCTGGGCGCCGGCGGCATGGGGGACGTCTACCGGGCGCACGATTCGCACCTGGGCCGCGACGTGGCCATCAAGATGGTGCCGCCGGTTTTCCTCGGCGATGCCGATCGGCTCGCCCGCTTCGATCGTGAAGCCCGCGTGCTCGCGTCGCTGAATCATCCGCACATCGGCGCGATCTATGGTCTCGAGCGCGATACGGATGGCAGGCGCGCCCTCGTGCTCGAGCTCGTCGAGGGCCCCACCCTGGCGGAGCACCTGCGCGCCGCGCACGCCCGTTCGGGACTGCCGACGACCGAGGCGCTGGCCATCGCGTCACAGATTGCCAACGCCCTCGAAGCGGCCCATGCCAAGGGAATCGTTCACCGCGACCTCAAGCCCGCGAACATCAAGATCACCCGCGAACGGACAGGTGAAGGTGCTCGACTTCGGGCTGGCCAAGTTCGCCGGACCCACCGATGCGGCGGAGCATCGACTCGGCGCTGAAGCGCCGGCCTCCGTCAGCGCAGCCACGTCCCGGCCTCGTCGTGGGAACAGCCGCGTACATGAGCCCCGAGCAGGCGCGCGGCGACGCCGTGGACAAGCGCACCGACATCTGGGCGTTCGGCTGCGTGCTCTTCGAGATGCTGTCGGGGCGGCGCCCGTTCGATGCCGAGACGAGCCCGCAGACGCTGGCCCGAGTCCTCGAGCGTGAGCCCCAGTGGGCAGCGTTGCCCCCGGACACACCGCCGGCCATTCGCACGCTGCTCGAGCGCTGCCTGCGCAAGGATCCGGAGAAGCGGCTGCACGACATCGCCGACGCGCGCATCGAGATCGACGAGTGCGATCTGGCGCCTGCCGCCGATGCAAAGAGCCGTGCGGCGCGCTGGTCCGGTCTGGTGGATCGCGGCAGGCCTGCTCGTTGGCGCCTCGCTTGCGGCGATCTTCTTCGTCAGGCTCGTCGGACCGCAGCCCGGGGCCGAGCCCTTCGAGTTTCCCGTTGTTCCGCCGGAGCAAGCGACGTTCCCACCCAGATACGGCGGCTTCGCCGTTTCGCCAGACGGCCGCCAGATCGTCGTCACGGCATCTGCCGGAAACCGGTCGAGCCTCTGGGTGCGGCCGATCGGCAGCCCGCAGTATCGGGAGATTCCAGGGAACCGAGGGAGCCCTGTTTCCATTCTGGAAGCCGGATGGCCTCGAGATCGGCTTCTTCGAGGGCGGAAAGCTCAAGACCGTCCCGGTTCGCGGCGGGCTGCCGAGTGTCGTGTGCGACGCTCCCGATTGCCACGAGGGGTCGGGACGCGACGAAGTCGGCGGCACCTGGAATCGCGACGACGTCATCGTTTTCATGTCGAGCGCCTTCACGCTCCAAAGGGTCGCGGCACGAGCGGGCGCGGCTCCTGCGGCGATCACCGCTCTGGCGAAGGGAGAGACCGCACATCGCTGGCCCTCGTTTCTTCCGGACGGCCGGCGCTTTCTCTACCTCGCGCTGTCGCGAACGGGCGATCCGGGAGAGTTACGGATCGGATCGCTCGACGGCGCAGCCCCGATCTCGCTCGGACGCTTTGAATCGAACGCGCGGCATTCCGCAGGGCATCTTCTCTTCCTGAGTGGCGGCCACCTCGTCGCGCAGCGGTTCGACGCGGATGCCGGCCGGGTCACGGGACCTTCGTTTCCCGTCGTGACCAACCCGCCGTTTGCAGACCTGGAATCGACTCGCCGCATTCTCGGCCTCCGAGTCGGGCGTGCTGGCAACGCATCCCGGAGGCCCGATCCTGTCCGATCAGCGACTGACGTGGCGCGACCGGGATGGCAGGACCGTTGGCGCGTTCGGCGAGCCCGGCCGGTTCCCGACCCTGGACCTCAGTCCGGACGGCAAACGCGTGGCAGTGTCGCTGGTGAAGGGCGCGGCGGCATCAGACATCTGGATCATCGATCTCGATCGTGGCGACGCCGTTCCGCTGACGACCGATCCGGCGTGGGAATTCGATCCCACCTGGTCGCGCGACGGGCGGCAGGCTCGTGTTCAACTCCAATCGAACCGACGGCCGGACTCGATCTGTTCCTGCGCGCCGCGGATGGAAGCGGACAGGACGAGCGGTGGTCGCAGCCCGGTACGCCGGGGAGACGCCGTCCTGGACGCCGGGCGATCGCTCGATCCTCTATTCGGACGATGGGGACCTCTGGATCCGTTCGCTCGATGGCGACTCGCAGCCGCGCGTCCTCTGGAAGACGAAAGCGTGGGAAAGGGCCAGCGCCCTCTCTCCAGACGGCCGCTGGGTGGCATACACGTCCGACAAGTCGGGGCGCCCGGAGATCTACGTGAGGGCTTTTCCTTCCGGCGATGCCGAGCACAAGGTGTCGGTCGAGGGCGGCATGGCCGCGAGATGGCGGGGTGACGGCAAGGAGATCTTCTTTCTTTCGCTGGACGCGACGTTGATGGCAGCACGCGTCGACACGGCGCCGGGCTTCAAGGCGATGCTCCCCGAGTCGCTGTTCGACACCGGTCTCGCCCTGGTCACCCTGCGTCCGTACGCCGTCGCCGCCGACGGTCAGCGTTTTCTCGTGCCGATGGCGCTCGATCAGCGCGGCTCGCCGATCACCATCACGATGAATTGGCCGGCGCGCTTACCCGACTGACGCCGCGCCGCCTGCACTTCCTCGCGTACGCGCCTGCCGGCGGCTCGGGCGCGCACGGTCTCGTAGCCATGGACGTTGGTGGCCCACGTGCCGCGACCTGCCGCGGCGTCGGCCCGGAGGTCGCGCCCCTCGATCTGTTCGATCGCGTGCTCGAGCTCGTGCGGCAAGTACTCCTCGAGGTGCACCTCGTCGCGCAAGGTCGTCGACATGAAGAAGACGCGGCCGTTCTTCCGCAGGATCTTCGATGCCGCCCGCAGGCCCGGCGGGACCAGCGGCGAGAAGACGAGCGACACCGTGACGTTGGCGTCGGCCAGGCGGGTGCATTGCCGGCGGAACGTCGGCGAGGCAACCCAGAGCTCCGCGATTCTCGGGACCATGTTTCGGGGCAAGCCCAGCCGGCAGGGCCATTCGTCCTGGCCGGCTGTCGCTCCCTTCGGCGTCTCGAGGCCTGCGACCGGCTCATTCCCAGGCCTCGATCGCGGCTCCTGCCCGCAAGGCTGCGCCTGCACCCCGGCGAACAGCACGACGATCGCGAAGAGCACGCAAGTCGGGCGGCCCACGGTTCACCTCCGGACAACAGCGAGTGGTCGCTGTTACCCAAGGCGAGAACCTGGGGGTGAAAAAGGGCAGGGGGGTGCAACTTTTCAGGAAGAGATAACGGAGGGGACGGAGGGAACGGAGAAAACCGTCAACAGAGAAACGGAGGAACGGAGGAACGGAGAAGAGAAATTGGAAAAAATTCTTGTCCTTTGTTCGTTCTCCGTTACTCCGTTTCTCTGAGTTCAACCGTTTTCTCCGTTCCCTCCGTTCCCTCCGTCCCCTCCGTTGACTCAATCAAGCCGTACGCGATCTTGCCGGACTACCGAGCGCCACGAACAGATCGTCGAACTGCCGGGTGATGACGTCCCACGAGAGCGCCGGGGTGCGCGCGAAGGCGACGGCGGCGCGGGCCAGCTCCTGGCGACGGACCGGA
This sequence comes from Vicinamibacterales bacterium, assembly GCA_963840865.1. Lineage (GTDB taxonomy): Bacteria > Acidobacteriota > Vicinamibacteria > Vicinamibacterales > Vicinamibacteraceae > CAWJAP01. The sequence continues at coordinate 181,810 of CAWJAP010000028.1, read as the reverse complement.
TTGCGGTAGAGCGACTCCAAAGCGCGGGCGACCCCGTCGGGTGAAACTTCGCCCATCTCGAGCACCGAGAACTCCGGGATGTAGCTCCGGGCCGGCGGAATCAGCTCGCCCCGGCCTCTCCACAGCTCGGCACACGCCGTGTGATCGGGAACGACCTGCGGGGCGCCGGTTGCGCCGTGCTCGATGGTGACGAGTCCCCAGCCCTCGCCCATCGACGTATTGATCCCGACGTCGCAGGCGTTGTAGAGCAGGTTCAGGTCCTCATCGGTTGCGACGCCGTTGCCGAGCGGATTCAGCGACACGCGATCCTCGATGCCGCACTGCTGGATCAGCGATCGGAGCTCGCGCTCCGACCGATCGTCCATGATCGCGTGATGCAGGCACAGCCTCACGTTCGTCGGCTTGCCCGCGGCGAACTGCGCGAAGCCTTTCACCGTGAGGTCGACGCGCTTCCGCTTGTCGGGCCGGCTCGCGTTGAGGACCACGAACGACTCGCCCGCGCCGCTCCACGGGAACACGTGTCGCTTGGCGAACGCGCGCCCTTTCGCGGCAAACGAGGCCTGCTTGAGCTCGGAGAACGGGAAGAAGCGATCCCGATCGACGCCATGCGGAATGATGTCGACCGCCGGAAACTGCCGGCCGGCGTCTTTCTCGCTCAGCCGGCGGAAGGCGCCTTCGAACTGTGCCCGCCCGAATTCTGTGTAGGCAATCACGCGATCCGCGTGTTCCAGCGGGGCGGCATTGGCTTCGTTGACGATCTTGCCGTCCAGAGGGATGTAGGCGGCGATCTTCAGCCGGTTCCGGTACGGACCGAACAGGCGCAGGTAGTAATCGAAGAGCCAGATGTCGTGCAGGATGAAGATCAGGCTCGGCTGGATCTCGTCGATCAACCGCATCGCCTGGAACGCCGCGAAGACGTCGCCGCCTTTCGGGTTGGTGGGGTAGATGGTCAGCCCACGATCCTGAACGACCTCGCCCGAATAGCCGATGCCCAGATAGTGGATGTCGTGGCGATCGGCGAGGCGCCGCATGACGCTGTGCATCACGCGGGTCAGGCCCGTGCCGGCGTTGTTGTAGCCGATGGCAATGAGCCGGAGGCGAGGCCTCGACCCGTTCAACACGCCTCCTTCGACCGGGCGTCCCCATTTCGGGTGGCGAAGAACAGTCCCAGTCCCTCGAGCGCGCCGTCAGGCCGGCGATGTCGCCGGTAGGTGACGCTGAAGCCGGCATCACCCAGAACGCGCACCAGTTCGTCAACCGTGAACCCGGTTTCGGGACCGGCTCCAGACCGGGTCCAGACCCGGTCCAGACCCCGGAACGCCTGCGCCGCCGACGGACGGTCCTCGCCGATCTCCAGGAAGCGCCCGCCGATCTCGTGAAACTCGCCGACGATCTCGTCAATCAGATGGAGCCGCCGCGAAGTCAGGAGGACGGGCCATTCCGAGCCCTCGCAATCCAGCTTGAGCAGTCGCACGCGCCGCTGTCCCTGGTCGGTCAGCGAATCGACCAGGTCGTCCAGTGAGACCTTGGCCACCGGCTCGCCGACGCCCCAGACAACGGAGCCGTTGCCGGTGTTGACGATGCCCTCCATGCCCTTGTACGAGCGCGGAAACGGGTGATAGCCGTCGAATCGCAGCTCGTCGTCGTTCGGATCGGACCGCCAGACGGCGCCCTCCATCAGCTGCACGTGACCCCGCTCGATGTACGGTTTCAGGTGCTGGCGGGCGCACGCGCAGTTCGCGCGATCGGGTTCGATGCCGTAGACGTGCTCGCCGCCTCGCATCGTAACCGCATACGCAAACGATCCGATGTGCGCGCCGACGTCGATGACGATGTCGGTCGGAGCGAAGCGGCCGGGCAACCGGTACTCGTCGCCGACGACCACGCCGTTGAAGATCATCCGATCCAGCGTGCCCCGGCGGAACGTCCATCCATTCGGCTCGAGTGCGTCTTGCCGGGGCACGGGGCTCATCGCCGACTACCGCGTGACGAACGTGTAGCTGTTGCAGAACGAGTAGGGCGGCTGCCCGTTCGGCAGCGGCATGAGCGACAGGACCATCAGCGCTGGATTGAAGGTCGAGCCTTGCTCGTACGCCGGGCTGCCGGCATTTGGCGGCCCGCCCTGTCCGATGAGCGTATAGCTCAGAGGCGTGATGGTTCCGCACTGGTTGTGCAGGTTGAGCTGCTCCAACCGCTGCAACTCGCGCCCCGCACCGTGAGCCGCCAGGTAGTCGTAGAAGTCCCCCTGCGGCACGTTCAGACTGGTCAGGCTCTGCGTCGCGACCGCGAACAGATACGCCGGGTTGCTCATGTAGGTATCGAGACCCGCGGGTACCGCCGTGTTGTTCGTGCCCGGGAATATGAACTCCTTGACTTTGTTCACCGGGTTGTTCGCATCCAGGATGGCAATCCAGTAACTGCTATCTGCGGAATTGGCGGGGTAAATGGTCCTGTTCGTGCGACCTTGCGAAATGGTGATGGTTGGGATGTACCCTGAGGCCAGACTGCCCTTGATGGTGAAACCGAGCATGGGAGGCATCGACATTCGTGTTTTCCTTTCGCGTGCTCCGAGGCTTGCAGGCGTCACGACGCTCTACTCGTTACAACCAAGATCCCAAACCGATTCGCTGGACCTACAGCAATCCGGCGGATCGAATCACAAACTGATTCAGCTGATACCGTTCTCTCCCATGCGAGAGTCCCGTCCCCCGATCACCCATGCCCCCTCAGGCGGATCTCACGAGCGAGGGCGTCGGGCGCGATCGATCCCGGGCCGGCCAGGCGGTACGGAACGCCGTGGGCTTTCGAGCCACGATCGCCGCGCGCAGGCGTGCCCGCTGTCCGGGCCCCAGCCGCGCGACGAGCGCGTCGCGATAGAGCGCGTGCCGGAAGCGGTAGCACCCGTCGACCGTCCCATCCGGCAGGGTCGGCAGCTGCGCCAGCCAGCTCGGCGCGTGGCGCCGCAGGATCTGCAGCGCGTGCTCGCCGCGAGGATCGCGGCGCAGGCGACTCACCGCTTCGAGCAGCGGGGCCTTCGTGAACGCGCGTCCCGGCGCAACCGCGAGCGTCCACAGGACAGCCAGCGTCTTGGGCGCCAGCTTCAGCTCGACGCCGCTCGACGCCAGCGGTCCGTGCGGTCCCGCCAGCCGATGGGGGGCCGAACTGCAGAGCGTGCGCCTGAATCGTGGCGCCCGCCGGCTCCGTTCGGATCGGTTCCATCGAACCACCCTCCCTCAACGCCACGGACCCCGGACCCCAGGACCTCAGGACCTCGGACCCAGGACTTCGGACCTCGGACCCAGGACCCCGGACTTCGGACCCCGGACCTCGGTCCGACTGACCTCGGACCGACGGACCAGGACCCAGTCGAAATCAGGCCGGATCGCTTCGTCCGAACTGCTCGAGCAGGGTGCGAAGCTCGAACAGGTTCTCCTTGAGCACGTAGCCGCAGGCGCCGGCCGCCTGCGCGGCCTCGCGCAGCTCCTCCCCGTCGTAGTCGGTGACCATGACCACGCGCGCGTCGGGGTCTGCTCCAATGATCAGTCCGGCGGCCGCGATGCCGTCCACGCTGCCGAGCGCGATGTCCATGAGGACGACGTCGGGCCGGTGCTGCAGGTAGACGGGGAGCGCCTGCGAACCGTCCGAGCATTCGATCACGTCCGCTGCCGGCAGCGCCGCCACTTCTGCAATCATCCGGCGGACGCGTGCGTTGTCGTCCACAATCATCAGCCTCATCACGCCGCTCGACCCGTCCTGTGCATGCGGACAACGGTACGAGTCAATGCGCCAGGCTGGAAGAGAGGACACCACACGATCTGGGTGTGGTCGAACGCACCGGCAGCCATGCGTTACCACATGGATCGCGGAAGGAGGAGCGAAGGAGGAAGGAGGAAGGACTCCGCTATTCGCGGTAGGGAAGGCTCGCCGCCCTCGGCCCGACGCTTATATTATTGAGATATGATATGGCATCCATATGCCCAAGAAGGCCGTGTCGCTCACGCTCGACGAGGCGAACGTGCTCTGGTTGAAGGGCCGGGGATACGGCCAGGGCAATCTCAGCGCCGCGGTCGACGACCTCATTACCGCGGCACGGGCCGGCCGGCTGGGGGTCCTGCCGGCCGTTCGAAGCGTGGTCGGCACCATCGATCTCGCCGCCGACGACCCGCGGCTCGCGCGCGCGGATGATGTCATGCGCGAGCTCTTCGCCGCCTCGCTGGCGCGTCCACTGCGCGTGTCGGACGCGCGCACGCCGTACGAGCCGGTTCGGCACGTCAAGCGCTCACGCCGTCGTGGCTGACCTCCCTGGCGCCGTCGCCGATACGCACGCCTTGGTCTTCCACGCGGCCGCCAGCCGGGCGCTGGGGCGCGCGGCGGCGGCGCACTTCGACGCCTGCGAGCGCCAGCAGGCGCTCCTCTACGTGCCGATGGCCGTGATCTGGGAGGTCAGTCTGCTGGCGCGGGCCAGCCGGATCAACCTGCGGCGTCCGGTTCCGGCCTTCTTCGCGGATCTCTTCAGCAACCCCGCGTATCACGCATTCGACCTGACGCCGGAGCAGGTGTATCTCGCCGACGACCTGCGATTCACCCGCGACCCCTTCGATGCCCTGATCGTGGCAGCGGCTCGAACGCTGGCGCTGCCGCTCGTGACGCGCGACCGCGACATACGCGCGTCCGGCGCGGTTCACGTCATCTGGTAGCGGCGCGATCGCTTAGGGAGGGAACGGAGGACACGGAGGGAACGGAGAAAGCGGTAACTCAGAGAAAACGGAGGAACGGAGAAGGGCCAAAAGGATTGTCTTTCTCCGCTGCTCCGTTCCTCTGAGTTAGAACGTTTTCTCCGTTGCCTCCGTGTCCTCCGTTGCCTCCACGCTGCGGCTGTCGAAGCTGCTCGGGACTGACCCAATGTCCTCGGATGAACCTGCAGAACACGTGGGATCTGTGGCACGCCCAACGAGCGATGAATCGCAGCGTCTGACCGCCGGTTCGCCGGGGAGAAACGCTGACCCAGAGAAACGGAGGGAACGGAGGGAGCGGAGAAAACGGTTGAACTCAGAGGAACGGAGGAACGGAGAAGGGCCAAAAGGATTGTCTTTCTCCGCTGCTCCGTTCCTCTGAGTTAGAACGTCTTCTCCGTTGCCTCCGTGTCCTCCGTTGCCTCCACGCTGCGGCTGTCGAAGCTGCTCGGGACTGACCCAATGTCCTCGGATGAACCTGCAGAACACGTGGGATCTGTGGCACGCCCAACGAGCGATGAAGCGCAGCATCTGACCGCCGGTTCGCCGGGGAGGAACGCTGACCCAGAGAAACGGAGGGAACGGAGGGAGCGGAGAAAACGGTTGAACTCAGAGGAACGGAGGAACGGAGAAGGGCGCAAATGGATTGGTGTTTCTCCGCTGCTCCGTTCCTCTGAGTTGAGTCGTATTCTCCGTTCCCTCCGTGTCGTCCGTTGACTCTCGAGAATAAGCCGTTCACGGCGTAATGTTCCACGGCCGCTCCCACGGCCGGAGTGGACGCCGTTTGGCCAGGAGCGGCAGGTCCTGCCGTTGGAGCTCGAGGAGGATGCGCACCTTCTCCTTGAGCGGCGCGGCCGCCTGCGCGCGATGCCAGACACGTTTGCGCTCGAACATCCGGGCGATCGGATCGGGCAGCGGCTCAGGCATCATCAGGGACCACCGCGTCGATACCGTGCCGATGGAGCAGGTGTCGCAGACGCGCGCGATCGACGGCTCCCGATTCGACGAGGAGCCAGGCGCGTTCACGCCGCCGCGCGCCCCCTGCCTGCAGAGCGAGTGCAACCAGATGCTCGGGGCCGACGACGTGCACGGAGACCCCGTCGTAGTCGTGGACGGGCGCGTGCGCGATGGCTTCCGCGACCAGCGGAGAGAACGCGGGCAGCAACTGTACCGGCACGCCGTGAATCATGACGTGCTCGGCATCGACGCCGAATCCACGCTGCCGAGCCCAGGTGTAGACCGCCTCCAACGAGACGAGCCCCGGTTCAATCTGCTCCCGCAGCAGCACGAACACATCGACATCGTACGTGCGTGCGGGCTCCGCATAGAACAGCACGGCGGTGGCGCCGCCGACCGCGTACGCGTCCACGACGCCCTGGTCGCGCATGAGGTTCAAGACCTCGAACACCTGAGCGAGCGAGCTCACGTCGCAGCCTCACAGACCCGATCGCCGCCGCCGTTCACCATGCGTCGTCCATTTTAGTGTCGCATCCCCACGCGCAAGCTGCCGACGCCACCGGACGCTGACTCGGAGAACCGGAGGGAACGGAGGGAACGGAGAAAACCGGGTGAACTCTAGGCGTACGCTACGACGGTACGACGTCTGGACGGCCGCCTGATTCGCGGCATGAAAGGCAGTTCTGCAACAGGCTACAATTCGCGGTATGGTCGCAGCGCCTTCAGCAGCCAGCGACGCGTTTCGCGCAACGCTCGACTTGTTCGAGGCGGGGCTTGGCTTGATGCGTCAGAACCTCAGGCGAGAACACCCTGAGGCAACCGACATCGAGATCGATCGTCGGCTTCGGCAGTGGTTGCTGCAACGGCCCGGGGCCGAGTGGGGCGACTCTGCTGGAAGGCCTGTGGACGTGAGCATCAGGCTCGCGTGACCTCGCTCGAAACCGCTCTCCGCGAGATTGACACCGACCTGGTGCGAGCCGGCGTGTCCCACGCCCTGGTCGGTGGATTGGCCGTTTCCGTCCGCACCCAACCACGGTTCACGCGGGACGCCGACCTCGCGGTCGCGGTGACGAGCGATACCGAAGCAGAAGCGCTGATCCACGAGCTTCGCACCCGCAACTATCGAGTCGAGGCGATCGTCGAACAGGATGCGGTCGGACGGCTCGCTACCGTGAGGCTCACGCGTTCGAATGAGCCCCACCCCCCAGTGCTCGATCTGCTGTTCGCGTCGTCGGGCATCGAGCCCGAGGTGGTGGCCGCGGCCGAGCCGATTGAGTTGCTGCCGAACTTGAGGATGGGCGTTGCGCGGACGGGCCACCTGATAGCCCTCAAGGTCCTCTCGCGCGACGACGTGGGTCGCCCGCAGGATCTCGTGGACCTACGAGCGCTTCTGAGTGTCGCGACACCTGTCGAACTGGCGCGGGCACGAGACGCGCTCATGCTGATTGCGGCTCGCGGTTATCACAGAGGCCGCGATCTCGCGTCGGAGATGAATGCGCTGTCACCTGCGATGCCCTGAACGCCCGACAGGGGTGGACGCCCACAGCTCGAGAGGCGAAACCGTGGCTCACGTGGCCGCGAGCCGCTTACACGACCACGACCGCGTTGGTGCGCCATCCAGATCCTTCCGTCAGTATGGCGTCCCCAGCGGGAACCGACACCTTGTGGACGTTCGAGCGGCGACGGCTGGTTCGGGCTGCCTAGGGAGGTTCACGCCACGGACGGCGATCTCTCGCCGGCCGCCGGTATCGCATGATGATTCGACTCAGGGGCCAATGCGCGCCGGTACTGGCAGGCGGCGCACGCCAACCGGTAGCGTCCCGGTCATCAGACGGTGCCGGGACTCCGCCCGGGAGAATAAGCACGATGATCGCCCGGTATGTCACCCAGGCCCTGGAAACGGAGGGAACGGAGGGAACGGAGAAACGGTTGAACTCAGAGGAACGGAGGAACGGAGAAGGGCCCGAATAGATTTTTCTCCGCTGCTCCGTTCCTCTGAGTTGAGTCGCATTCTCCGTTCCCTCCGCGTTCCGTCCGACGGGACTCGACACATCGTTCCACCATCGCGGTTCCCACGCTTTGAGGTTTACACGTGATCCGTGTAGAATCGATTCGTGATTCGTTCCTTCGCGGACCTGACCACGGAGGACCTGTTTCACGGTCGGATCACGAAGCGGGCGCGCCGATTCCCGAGGCAGTTATGGCCTGCGATTCAACGCAAGCTGGAACGGGTCAACGCCGCCGCCGACCTGTTGTTTCTTGCCGTCCCGCCAGCGAACCGGCTCGAGCTGCTGAAGGGAGACCAGCGAGGACGTTACAGTATCCGGATCAACGACCAGTACCGAGTAACGTTCCAGTTCGACAAGGGTGACGCCTTCGAGGTTCGGGTCGAGGACTACCATCGATGAAGCGCAAGCAGCTGACGACGCCTCTCCCGACCAATCGCCCTCCGATCCACCCTGGCGAGATGCTCCTCGAGGAGTATCTGAAGCCGATGGCCCTGACGCAGACCGAGGCCGCCGAGCGCATGGGCATTCCGCTCAACCGACTCAACGAGGTGATCCGCGGGAAGCGTGGTGTGACGGCGGACACGGCCCTGCGGCTGTCGAAGCTGCTCGGGACTGACGCAATGTCCTGGATGAATCTGCAGAACACGTGGGATCTGTGGCATGCCCAACGAGCGATGAAGCGCAGCGCCTGACCGCCGGTTCGCCGGGGGGAACGCTTGACGCGGAGGAACGGAGGGAACGGAGGGAACGGAGAAAACGGTTGAACTCAGAGCAACGGAGGAACGGAGAAGGGCCCCAATAGATTGTCTTTCTCCGCTGCTCCGTTCCTCTGAGTTGAGTCGTATTCTCCGTTCCCTCCGTGTCCTCCGTTCCCTCCGTTGACTCCTGATCACGTGAAGATCGCTTCGTACTCCGTTCCCTCCCCCTTCTGGCCGACCGGGACGATGAACAGCTGGTCGAACGTGACCGCGTCGCCGCGCAAGGTGTAGATCGCCTGCGGCAGAATCGGGCTTCGAGGGCCGAGGAAATACAGCGCGAACGGCTCCCGTCGCGGCGTCTTTCCCGCCTGCGATCGGGGACGCTGACGCGACTCGTAGGCCAGCACATCGTCGAGCCGCAGCGAGACGGCGGTCCCGTTCGCCAGCTCGACGCGAAACGGCGTGCCCACGAGCGCCCTGGCCGCTTCGAAGGTCAGCGAGGCGAGGTCCATGAGCGTCCTTTCAATCCCTTCTCCCTTTAGTCTCCATCGTGCCGTGTGCTCTGTTAGCCGCGCCCTCCTTCGAGCTCGTCCTGAAGGCCAGCACCCGATGGTCGGCCCGACCGCGCTCCGGCGCCGGCTTCCACTCCAGCAGGTGGTACACGCCGTAGGTATCCACGTGGCGGAAACCGAGCCGTTGGTAGAGGCGCTGGGCCGGGTTGTCGTGCTCGACGTGGATCGACACCGACTTCTTCGTGGCCTGCCCTTCGGCGAGGATCTCCGCCATGAGCATCCCCCCGATGCCGCGGCCGCGGAGCTCGGGGGCGAGCGTGATGTCGACGATGCGGATGTCCTCGTCGCCGCGATCGACGTAGAGCCGCCCGGCGGGCCGTCCTTCCAGCTCGATGATCAGGAACGCGCAGCCGGGGTAGTGCTCCTCGTAGTGCGCCTTCTGCGCCGAGAACTGCTGATCGAGGAACCAGCGTTTCTGCTCGTCGGTCCACGGCACGGGCCGCAGCTCGTCTTCGCGGGTCGTGCCGTAGAGATGTCTCAGGAACGGCACGTCGGCGTCGGTGCAGGGCCGGAAGGTGACCGACTCGCGGGGTGTAGCAGTGGCAGGGTTCGTCATGAAGAGACCTTGTCAAGGCACAATTCACAAGGCACAAGGCACAAGGAAGGTCGAAGGACAAAGGCGCGATCTCCGTCGTCCGGACCTTTGACCTTCGACTTTGGCCTTTGACTTTTGACCTTTGGCCTTCCTTGTGCCTTGTGCCTTGTTCCTTGTGCCTTTACAGGGTTCTTACCACCTACCCCCGCGGCGGGAACACTCCCTGCAGCGCGATATTGAAGTAGAACGTCAGATACGGCTCCAGGTTGTTGTGCGGCTGGTCGCCGCCGGCTGGCGCCAATGTCTCAGCCGCCATGGGCTGAAGCCCAGTAACATTCGTCGAGTAGGCACTGCCTCCGGACGACCTGGCCAAGACGCAATCCCGCAGTCGGAATCTGGACATTTGCCGGATCGGTGGATGCCCGAATCGTGTGGGCATGCGATGGGATCTCCGATTCCAGCAACGTGACGGTTTCAGACCCGCCGGTTTCTCCGAGGTCATGGAGCGAGAGTCCCGGACCCTGTCCAGGATGCATCGGTGCGCGGCCCTGGAGGTCTGGAAGCGCGAAGTTACTCTTGCCATCCCCGCCGTAGGTCGTGCCCAGCAGCGAGAACAGCGCTGTGTTCTGGGATAACGGCAGCAGCTGACCATCGCACCACGCCCACCCTCTCGGCGCAAAGTTGAAGGGGAAGATCCGGATTTCAGCAACGAAGGGATCAGCCATCGCTTGGCGCTCCTAGGTCTGGCTACGGGAAGATCCCGAACAGCGAAATGATGAAGTCGACGCACAGGTAGGGCTGAAAGTTGGTATGCGGCTGGCTGCCTCCGACCGGTTGTACCGCGTTGGGTAGCATGTTCGCCGTCGGGGCATCCGCGAAATAGATCTGGACCGACGCCGATTGCGAGGTCACGTTCCCGGCGGGCGCGTTGACCGTGCCGCCTGCAGTTGACGCGAGCAGCGGATGGGTGTGCGCCGGAATCTGCTGGACGGTGAGCGTGATCTCTTCGCGCCCCCAGTCTCAGCCAGGATGAAGCCGTTCCCCTGGTGGATCGGGATGCGCCCACGCAGGTCCGGCAGGGCAAACGTGCTCTCGCCGTCGCCGCCGTAGGTCGTGCCGATCAGCTGGAACAGGGTTTCGTTCTCGCTGATTGGTAAAAGCTGGCCTTCGCAGAACATCCAGCCGGCGGGCGCGAAGTTGCCGGCGAACATGCGGATCTCTCCAACGTATGGTTGTGCCATCGAACCGCTCCTTAGGTTGCCGATGGGAAAATGCCTTGCAGGGCAATGGCAAAGGTCAGCGTCAGGAACGGCTGCATGTTGAGGTGCGCCTGACTGCCACCAGTGTTGGTGACCGAGGCGGCATTCAACGCCACCAGGTTGTCGGGCGTCCGGTAGACGTTCAAGGCTTGCGCGAGCACGCCGTTGGCGGCCGGAAGCTGGCTGCCGGCCGCCGGCTGCGCCATCGCCGCGTGCGTGTGGGTCGGCAATTCGGCAATCGATAGCGTGTGCGCGCTCTCACCGCCACGCTCGCCGAGCGTGTGCGAACTGCCCACATGGATCGGGTTCGCGCGCGCAGGTCGGGCAGCGCGAAATTCACTCGACCATCGCCCCCGAACGTGGTGCCCAACAGCGAGAACAACGCCTGGTTCTGGTTGATGGGCATGAGCTGGCCGTTGCAAAGGGCCCAGCCCTTCGGCGCGAAGCTGAAGGTCATGATCCTGATTTCCGATAAGAACGGTTCCGCCATGGCACCTCCTAGAAGCCCGTGCTGCAAAAGAGCCCTGCCCCGATCGAGCGTCTCCGACGAAGGGCAGTCGGCGGTGGCAGCGGCACCGCCGGCGGTTCTGGTACGCTCCCGACGCGGCCGGCGACACGGAGAAGGTCGTGCCGTTCGCGTTCCGGGTGTCGACGAATATCTGTTCCGGCCTCAGGGCGGCGTCAGACACGCGGCTCCGCCGGTATAACCGCTCCCCGTCACGGTAACCGTCGTCGCCGTCGGATTGGCCCCCTGGATCAGCGTCGTCGCATCAGCGGCCGTGCTCCCCGACAAGCCTGGCAGTCGAACGCTCAGGCCCGCCTGAGTACCCTTCCGCAAGCGAATGTCCGCGCCTCCAGCAGCCTCGTTGCCCGCGGTCGCCACGGAGTTGCCGCTGACCGCGATGCACACCGCGTTCGTATCGGTCGACAGAATGCCGTTGTCGAACTGAATCCCGTGCAGCGAATTGACCGCATCGGCGAAGTTCGACACGGTGTTGTTGGTCACGGTCACGTTCAGCGCCGCACTGCCCTCGCCCGCCTGGGAGACGATCCCGCGATCGAAGTACTGACGGACGGTGTTGCCATTGATCAGCGTCGTATGCGAGCCCCCTGCGCCGCGGGAACCGACGATGATCCCGAAGGCCTCGGACGAACCGGAGGCAGTGACCGCGGCATTGCCGATGACGTTGTTCTCGATGCGGCCGCTGAACGTGGCTGTCCCGCTGCCCTTGTTGACGTGGATCGCACCGCCTTGCCGGTTGCCCGTGAACGGCACCGCCGCCGTGCCGTTGTTCGAGATGTTGTAAGTCAGCGTGCCGTTGAACGCCGCGCCGAAGACGAGAATGCCCTGCCCCAGTCCTGTCGCATGACCGCCGGACAACGCGTTCCCCGTGAAACGTCAGATTCGCGACCGCATTGTTGACCAGTGAGAAGTTGAAGTGGTCGCCACCGTGCGAAGCGAACGTGTTGTTCGTGATCGTCGCCGTTACGTTGGCCGTGGTATCGGCCTCGATGAAGAGCCCGTCGTCGCCGAACGCGCTCGATGTATCCCGGATCGTGCTGGCGGTGACGGTGAGATTCAGCGTGCCGACCGAGTTGTCGATGGCGACGTTGCGCTGGAAGCCGCCGCGGATCGTGCTGTTGGTGATCAGGCTGGTCCCGGTCATGCCGGACGAGCTTCCAGTCACCCCGAAGAAGACCAAGCTTCCGTCGTTGAACGGGGTCGCGACGTTCGTGCCGTTGACGCCGTTCACGACGCTGTTCGACAAGGTGAAGCCGTTGACGCTCGTCCCGCGAATCCCGTAGTTCGACGTGTCGTGAATCCACATGCGGGTCAGCGACACGCTCGCCGTGTTGTTGAGGACTATGGCCGTGCCGACCGGGGTCGGCGACGAGTTGTCGCCTCCGGTCATGTTCGCGAGCGTGCCGCCGCTGCATCCCTCGGTTGCGGCGTCGGTCACGTGCCGCCATTGCCGCTGACCGTCAGCCCGCCGCTGCTCCCGGTGGTGTTCAGCACGATGCCGTTGGCGCCGCCGTTCGCGGAGATGCTGCGGAACGTCGAGCCGGCTGGCGCCGATGGTCGTGTTGGCGACGTTGAGCGCCGTGCCGGTCGTGGTCGTGAGCGTGTTGACCAGCGTGCCGGTCGCCGCGGGATTGCACGGGTTCTCGTCGCAGACGTTGACGGTGCCGCCGCCGGTCGCGGTGAACGCCGGGTTGGCACCGGTCGACAGCGTCATGCCGCCGTTGAAGGTGAAGGTCGCGGCCGCGTTGTTGCTGGTCAGCGAGACTCCGGCGCCGGACGTCACGTTGAGTGACCCGCCATAGGTCATCGCCACGTTGCTCGACGTCACCGAGAACGCCGTGCCGGCGCCGCTCGACTTGGTGATGCTTCCGGCCGCGGCGCTGAACTGCGATCCTGCGGTGAGCCCGTTGAGCGACACACCCGCGGCCGTTGTAGTCACGGTGAGGCTGCTCAATCGAAGGTCGAGCAACCCGGTGCTGAAATCCACCCCCACGCCGTTGACCGCGCTGATCGTGCTCACGCCGGGCGCCACCGTCAGGCTCGAGGCCAGCCGCGGTCAGGCCCGAGGTCGAGGCGAACACGTCGAGGTCGGCGAATGACAGACTCCCCAGCACGGGGCTGAGCACGAGCCCGGCCGTCCCGACCGGATTGACGCTGGTCCCGATCGAACAGCGTGCCGGCATTGACCGTGTCAGCGGCGCCGCCTGGCACGGCGTCGAAGGTGGCATTCGCGATCGAGACGCCGGCACCGGCCGTGTTCCCGTGAATCGAGTTGCTGGCAAAGCCGGTGACGAACGTGCTGGCCGCCGCGCCACCGTTGATGACGATGCCGGCGCCGCCGGTGCGACAGCATGTTCGTGTTGCCGCTGAAGTTGAGGTTCAGCGTGCCGGCCGAACGGGTGATGTCCACGGCGTTGCCGGCGTGCGTGCCCGCGGGATTCCAGCTGTTGCCGGTGATGGCGAGCGCGAGCGTTCCGGTCGTGCCGGCGTTCAGGTTGACGTCGATGCCCTCGGCGGTGGCCCCGTTGATGACGTTGTTGGCAATCGTCAAGGTCGCCGCCGCGGGCAAGGCCGCGTCGGTCGTGACGTCGATGGCGTTCAGGCTTCCGAGCGTCAGCCCGCGGATCTCGGCCGGCATGGCTTCGGTGACCGTCACGGAGTTGCCGGCGCCGCCGTTGATGACCGGCCGCGCCCCGGCGTCGGCCGGGACCAGGACGGTCGGCGAGCCATTGCCGTTGAGATTGCGCGGGATCGACAGCCCCGCGGGCTCGCCGATCAGGTGCTGACCGGCCTCGAGCTCGATGCCGGTGGTGATAGCCGCCGTCGCGCTGTGGACGAAGATGTAGTCGTCGGCATCGTCCAGGTCGCCCGCGCCGTTCGCGCCGCTGAGCGTGGTGGCGGTGAACGTGTTGAACGGCAGCCGCGAGGTGCCGTTGCCGCCCGCCGGCGCGTCGGCATCGACGTACCAGATCATGTCGAAGAACGTGAAGGTCACGGTTCCCGTCACGCTGGCGGCCGTCCCCACCGCCGGGATGTCGGTGACGGTGTAGGTGAAGCTGCCGACCGTATCGCCCGGTCCTGGCGTGTAGCTGAACTCGCCGTTGGCTTCGACGTGAACGACCGCACCGTCGGCGAGCGTGCAGTCGAACGGGCGCGGTGGCGTCGGCGCAGCCGGTGATCGCGGTCACCGCGAACGGATCGCCTTCCACATCGCCGTCGTTGTCGAGCACGCCTTCGACGGCGTTGGGATCCGGCGGTCGTCTCGGACGTGTGCGGCGTGGTGCCGGGGGTCATGTCGACGCGCAGCTCGGTGTTGCCCAGCACGTCGAAGGTCTCGTTGATCACGGTCGGCGCGTCGTTCACCGGGTTGACGTTGACGGTCATCGCGTTGGGCGTCGGATCGAGGTTCACCCCGCCGTTGGCCGTGCCGCCGTTGTCGCGCACCTGGAACGTGAACGTGGTGTACGGCGACCCGAACCCGTTGAGCGCGGGCTGGAACCGGAGATTGCCGGCGGTGATGTTCGCCAGACTGATCTCCGTGCCGGCGGCAAAGGCGGCCCCGGACAGCGTGAGGCTGCCGGCGGCCGGCAGCGTGGTGATCACCACCGACTGCAGCGCGTTGGCCGGCGTGTCGTTCGGGTCGGTGAAGCCGAAGTTGGCCACGGTGAACGTCAACGGCGTGTCCTCGTTGGTCGTCACCGTCGTGTTCGTCCCGGCCGGCGCGTCGTTGCGCGCCGTGACGTTGACGGTGAGCGTGTTCGGCGTCGGGTCGAGGTCCACGCCGCCGTTGGCCGTCCCGCCGTTGTCGCGCACCTGGAACGTGAACGTGGTGTAGGGCGACCCGCTCGCATTCGCGGCGGGCGTGAACACGAGGCTCCCCGCCGTGATGCTCGCCGCCGGAATCTCGGCCCCGGCCGTCACCCCGACGCCGGACAGCGTGAGGCTGCCGGCGGCCGGCAGCGTGGTGATCACGCACCGACTGCAGCGTGTTGGCCGGCGTGTCGTTCGGATCGGTGAACCCGAAGTTCGCGATCGTCAACGCCAGGGCCACGTCTTCCGGCGTCGTGACCGTGGCGTTGGTCCCCGCGGGCGCGTCGTTGATGGCGGTGACGTTGATGGTCAACGTGTTCGCGCTCGGGTCGAGGTCGACGCCGCCGTTGGCGGTGCCGCCGTTGTCCTGCACCTGGAAGGTGAAGCTGGCGTAGGGCGTCCCGCTGCCGTTGAGCGCCGGCGTGAACACGAGATTCCCAGCGGTGATGTTGGCGACGGGGATCGATTGTCCGGCGGTGACCGCCGCGCCCGAGAGCGTGAGCGTGCCGACCGCGGGCAGGGTCGCCATCCGCACCGCCAGGAGGGCGTCGTCCGGCGTATCGACCGGATCGGTGAAGCCGAAATTGGCGACCGTGAACACGTGCGTCGCGTCTTCGTTGATCGTGACGCTGGCGTCGGTCCCCGCGGGCGCGTCGTTGACGCCGGTGATCGTGATCGTCACCGTGGCCGGGGCCGATTGCGCGCTCGCACTGTCCTGCGCCGTGTAGGTGAAGGTGTCGGTGCCGGTCTGGCCGGCGCGCAGCGACTGGAACGCGCTGCCGGGGTTGTAGGTGTACGACCCGTTGGCGTTGAGCGTCACCGTCGCGCCGCTCGGGCAGCGTGATCGGCGACCCCGACATTGGCGGCCAGGCCGTTCACGGTGCCGACGGTCAGGGCGCCGCCCTCCGGATCGGTGTCGTTGGCCAGCACGCCGGGCGCCGCCGCGGTCACCGGGGCGTCCTCGGTGGTCGTGTTGGCATCGTTGACGGCGGTCGGCGCGTCGTTGGCGGCCGTCACGGTGATCGTCACGGTGGCGACGTTCGACAGCTGTCCGTTCGCAGACGCCTGATAGGTGAACGAGTCGGTCGTCGTCTCGGAGCCATCGTGCGTGTAGCTGAAGCTGCCGTCGGCATTCAGCGTGAACGCTCGAGGCGTTGGCCGGCCCCGTGACGAGCACGGCCGTGATCGGCGTGTCACCGTCCGGATCGACGTCGCCGTCGAGCACGCCGGGCGCCGGCACGTTCAGCGTCCCACCCTCGGCCACGGTGTAGGCATCGTTGTCCGCCGTCGGCGGATCGTTCACGCTCACGATCGTCACGGTGGTCGTCGCGGGAGCGCTGCTGCCAACGCCGTCGTTGACCACGAACGTGATCGCCCGCGGCGCACTGGCGTCGGGGGCGGCATCGAGGTTCCGATACGTCACGCGCCGCAGCAGCGTGGTGAAGCTCGCGATCGGCTGCGGGGTCGTGGCCGTGATGGTCAGGACGGCGACCCCTGGCGTGGACTCGTCGAAGGTCTTGGTGAAGGTGGCGTCGAAGCCGCCGGTCGCCAGATCGACGTCCAGCCTCTCCTGCAGGGCGTCGAGCACGTTGGTCACCGTCACCGTGATCGCGGTCAGGTTCGGGCTGTCCACGTCGGCGATCGTCGCGTCCACCTCGTCCTGGATGAACGTCGCCGGGTCACCTTCCGTGAAGGCTGATCGCATAGTTCTGCCCGGTGGTCGGCGGCGTGCCGCCGTCGTCGTCGAGGTCGAGGTCGACCGTCGGGACGTCGTTCACGCCGGTGATCGTGATCGTGCCGAACGCCGTGGACGTCAGGCCGCCGCCATCCTGCAGCGTGTAAGTGAACGCCGCGACCGCGACCTGCCCGTCGTTCAGTTCCTGGAACAACGCGATGCCGGTGGGGTCGATCGTGTACGACCCGTCGGCGTTCAGCGTCAGTCGCACCCCGCCGGTCAGCGGGATCGTCGTCCCGACGTTCGCCGGCACGCCGTTCACCGCGATGACCACCCGGGCATCGCCCACATCCGGATCCAGATCGTTCGCCAGCACGCCAGGGGCCGGTACGGTCAGCACCGTGTCCTCGGTCGTGGTCGGGAGATCGGGGACCGCCGTCGGGGGATCGTTCACCGGCGTCACGCTGATCGTGAAGCTCTGGGACGCCGAGGTGTCGACGCCGCCATTGAGGGTCCCGCCGGTGTCCTGCGCCAGCAGCGTGACCGTCGCCGTGCCGAAGGCGTTGGGCGCCGGCGTGTAGGTCAGATCCCCGCCCGGCGACACCGCGGGCGGCGTGCTGAACAGCGCCGGGGTATCCGCCGTGACGGTGAAGGCGACCGTTTGCGTCGCCGCTTCGCCGGGCCCCGCGCTGATGGCGGTCGCCCAGCCGGCGACCGTCTGGGGACCGGCGTCCTCGGGGACGGTGTGATTCGGCCCGACGGTGAAGCTCGGCGCATCGTTCACCGGCGTCACCGTGATGGTGAAGCTCGCGGGCGCGGACGTATCAACCCCGCCGCCCGCCGTCCCACCGTTGTCCCGCAGCTCGACCGTGATCGTCGCCGTGCCGTTGGCATTGGGCGCAGGGGTGTAGGTCAGCGTGCCCGTCGATGAGATGGCGGGCAGCGTGCCGAAGAGCGCCGGGTTGGTGGTGTTCGTGACCACGAACGTCACCACCTGGCCGCTCTCGATGGCCGGACCGGGACTGATGTTCGTCGCCCATGCGACGGATTGCGGTCCCGCATCCTCGAGCGCGGTCTGATCCGCGCCCGGGGTGAACGAGGGCGCCACGTTCGGCGCCGTCAGGATCGACAGCGACAGCGGCACCGACCCCGTGCAGGCGTTCGCATCGGTCGCCGTCACCGTGAAGGCGAAGGGACCCGACGCCGTCGGCGTCCCCTCGAGCACGCCGGCCGCCGACAGCGTCAGCCCGGCCGGCAGCGCGCCCGCCGTCAGGCTCCACGTCACCGGCACCGTCCCGCCGGTCTGCGTGAACGTGACCGGCGCGTAGGCGACGTTGATCGTGCCGCCCGGCACCACGTCTGGGCTCACCGTGATCGTCTGGCACGCCGACGTCGTGAACGGCACCGTCACGTCGGCCGCGGGCGTATCCGGCGGATCGATCGTGTCCACATCGGTGATCTGATTGGCGACGATGCGCAGCCGGCACGCGGTGTTGAGCGGGAGATTGGGCACCGGGTCGAGCGTGAAGGTCGTCGCCGGACTGGCCGTGAGGTTCACCAGCGCGATCGGCGTGCCCGCCGGGCACTCGAGCACGAATGCGCCCGGCGCCCGCGTTCACCGGCTCGCTGAAGGTCACCGTCAGGTTCGCGTCGATGGCGATCCCCGTCGCGTTGGCCGCGGGGGTCGTGCTCGTGACGGAGGGCGCCGCGTCAACGGGGCCCGCCGCCGGGACCGGGATGGCGGGCGCGGCCCCGCCGCCCGAGAACGGCACGCCGTTCACCGATCGATACCGCGCGTAGTCCACCGCGAGCGGGACCGCGGGCGTGCCCAGGCTGTCGACGATCACGCTGAAGCGCGCCTCGGTCAGCCCGAAGAGCCGGCCGACATTGACGGTCAGGCGTTCGCCCGGGCCAATCGGCAGCTCCTGCGTGGACGTGGCGCCCGTGTCGGGGATGAGCGTCAGCGCGCACCTGGCCCGCGGTCGTCGTCGTGTTGCCGATGAGCACGTAGGTCTGCTCGCGGGTCTCGCCGCCGTCCCGGCCTTCGGGCACCGCCCACGACACCGCGGACGTCGTGTTGCCCGGCGCGGCGTGGCCTTCGTACCAGGGCCACTGCCACCACCACATCGCGCGCTCGCCGAGAATCGGCTGCGTGGACGACACCGTGAACCACACCGGCCCGTTCGCCAGCGCCGCCAGCGCCGGATCCGTCGCCGCTTCGCCGTTGAAATACACCGTCCGCCGGCCCTCGGCGGGGACGTCGTACGCCTTCGTCGCCGTCGAGCCGTCGCTCAGGTGATAGGTCACCGTCGCGGTGGCCGCCGTCGTCCCCGGATTCAGCAGCGAGAGGAAGCAGTGGAAGAACGGCCCGGTCGCGCCCTCGCCGAAGTACCACTGCGTCGACAGCTGCGGCGACCCCGCCGAGGCCGACCCGCCGCCGAGCGTCCCGCCGGCATTCACGTACATCGCCCGTTCCGCAAAGATCGGCACGTCCGACGTGACAATCGCGCCCACCGACGCCACGGTCAGGGCGGGGTCCTCGCCGTTGACGAAGACCGTCGTGCGGCTCTGCGGCGCGAGCATGCGCGTCGTCGTCACCGGCGGCCCGCCTTCGATGAGATACCGCACGGTCACCGTGGCGGGCGTCATCCCGGGGTTCTGCGAACAGGTAATAGAGAAGGAACGGGCCGGTCGCGCCTTCGGCGAAGTACCACGTCGTCGCCGGCGCCGGCGCGCCGCTGTCGAGCGAGGCGCCGATCCCGCTCGTGCCCCACGTCATGAAGCGATCCGCGGCCACCGGGACGTCGGATTCCACGATGATCGCCACGGCGGCGGGCACGCCGAGCACCGCGTTGATGGACACCGATTGCCGCTGGCGCGGCGCCAGCGTGAGCTGATGCGAGACGACGCCCCCGGCTTCGCTCAGCAGGGCGAGGGCGACGTGCGCCGTGTCGGTGGTGCTCAGATTGAGCACCGCCACGGAGGTGTCGAAGAAGCCGGTCGACCCTTCGGCGAAGTACCGCACGTGCCGGCCCACGGGATGCCGCCGCGCGGCGAACTCCTGCGCGTTGGTCAGGCCGTCGCCATCCGGATCGCCGCTCGCGTCACTCGGGTCGTTCGGATTCAGCCCGAAGAACGTCTCCCACGCGTCCGGCATCGTGTCGCCGTCCGTGTCCGTCTCCTGCGCGCCCGCGGCCAGGCCGGCCGCGTGCAGCAGCACGGAGGTCAGCGACGGCGTGGCGCTCGCCCACACCAGGGCGGCGACCAGGGCGAGCAGCGACAGACCCGAGGTCCACGCCCCGGCACGGCGTCTCGTATGCGATGTGCAGGTCGTCCAGGCCTGGGCCAGCGAGGTGGCGAAACGGGCGGCGTGTCTCATGGATGGCTCGATCTCAAGGCGAAAGGCAACCGGATGGTGTCAGGCGGGGCCCGCGCGGCACGGTGACGGGCGCGTCCGCAACGGGCCGGATTCCCGTCGGACTTATCGGCCTTTCGCGGGATTGCATGAGGTTACCCACGAGTTGGCTTCACCGCCGGGGAATGCGTCGAATTTCACCCGGCCTGGCCGTCGAGACGTGAGTTGGTGTGGGAGACGGTACGAGCGAAGGGGTCGGACGGGAAGAGAGGGCGCCACACGATCTGCGTGTGGTCGAACGCACGTCGAAGCGTGCGTTACCACATAGGGAGGGAACGGAGGGAACGGAGGGAACGGAGAAGACGGTTCAACTCAGAGGAACGGAGGAACGGAGAAGTCCAAAAAATTGGTTCTCCGTTACTCCGTTGCTCCGTTTCTCTGAGTTGAAGCCGTTCTCCGTTCCCTCCGTATCCTCCGTTCCCTCCGTTCCCTCGTCAGCTGCCAGCGAGGCGCTGAGCCTTCGATCGGTACCGAACCCGTAATTGAAGTTCAGGCCGTTGAACTGCGCGGCCTTTTTCGCCAGTGCCTGCGCCTGCCGGCTGTCGCCGGCTCCCTGCAGCGCGAGGGCGGTCAGATAGACCACCCGCGGATCCTGCTGGTTGGCGCGCTTGAGCTCGTCGACGGCCGCCGTGTAGTTCTTTTCGGCCGTCGCGATCAGGCCGGCGAGCTCGTGCTGCTGCCGCAGCTCGAACGGCACGCGCTTGACCGCCACGTCGCGGGCGTACTCGCCGGCCTTGGCCCTGGCCGTCGCCAAGTCGCCCCTGGCGACCGCCAGCCGCGACTCCTCGAAGATCTGGTTGCGGCGGGTGGCCTGTTTGACCTCCTCGGGCACTTGCGCCTGAGCGATCGCCGCGACCGCCCCGGCGTAGCTCGCCGCCGCCTCGTCGAAGCGTCCAGCCTCGCGCAGGATGTCGCCAATCAGCACGAGATCGCCCGACACCGAGGCGAGGTCCTGGTCCGCCCGGGCGAGCTCGGAGCCCTTGCGGATCTCGGCGATTGCCTTGTCGAAGG
This sequence comes from Vicinamibacterales bacterium, assembly GCA_963840865.1. Taxonomy (GTDB): domain Bacteria; phylum Acidobacteriota; class Vicinamibacteria; order Vicinamibacterales; family Vicinamibacteraceae; genus CAWJAP01. The sequence goes on along the minus strand of CAWJAP010000028.1, from coordinate 160,613 downwards.
CGCCTTCGTGTACGTAGGTAGCTGCGGTCCAGAACCGGGCCTGACGACGCTCGCCCGTGTTGCGGGCCACGCTCGCGAGCTTGGCGAACGTCGCTCTCGCGCGATCGGGCTGGTCGAGGAAGATCTGATTGTTGCCGATGCCCACGTACGACGGGACGAAGCTCGGATCGATGGCGAGCGCCTTGTCGTAGTTGGCAATCGATTCCTCGAAGCGTCCCCAGCTTCATCAGCAGCTCGGCGTACGAATCGTACGGGTTCGGGTCGCGCGGAATGAGCTCGATGTACTTCTTGAAGGCGCGCTCGGAGTCCGGGAACTGTTCGAGGAAGCGATACGCGTATCCGAGCTGGTTGTAGGGCGGTGAGAAGGAGGGGTCGATCTGGGTCGCGCGCAGGTACTGCTTCACGGCGCCGGCGTAGTCCTGACGCCCGAAATACAGCGTGCCGAGCAGGGTGTGCGCGCGCTCGTCGTTCGGGAAGAGGCGCACCAGCTCCCGTGTAGTGGCGTTCCTGGCTGGCCGGCTCGCCCTTCAGCCCGGCCTGGAGGCCGAGCACGAGGTGACGCTCACCCTCCGAGACACGGCTGGCCAGCGTGGCGGCATGGGTCGTGGCGTCGATGAACTCCTTGGTCGTGCCGGCGGTGTTGGCGAGCCCGACGTAGGCGAGGGCGAAGTCCTTGTCCTTGGCAATCGCCTGCTCGAACAGTTTCCGGCCGTCCGTGGCGCGAAGCTTCTCGAGCAGATCGCGGCCCTGCTGGTAGAGGGCACGGGCCTCGGCCGACGTCGTGCTGATGGGGACCTTGCCGGTCGCCGGGGCCGTCTGACCCGCGGCCGCGGCCGCGACGCCGATGACGAGGATCCCGAGAACGCCGGGCGCGCCGCGCCCACGTCGCATGCGCATGGAGGCCTCCTGAGAATGGCGTGCGGAACCGGGCCACGGTAGCACCGCTCCGTCGTCGCGGGTTGGTTTTGCCGTGAGAAGTACCGAGCAGGAGGAAACGGAGGGAACGGAGAAGACGGTCTTAACAGAGGAGCGGAGGAACGGAGGAGCGGAGAAGAGCTCAACCCAAGAGCCAAAACCCAAAACCCAAAAAGAATTGTATTTGTGGGTTTCCGTTGCTCCGTTCCTCTGAGTTGATTGCGTTAACCGTTCCTCCGTCCCCTCCGCTGCTCCTCCGTTGCCTTTCCCTTCGTCGCCTCCGTTACCTCGTGATCGCGATCGCAGGCGATTCGTTCACCATCAGCGTGAAGTTCTGAGCTGCTGCACCCTGGCGTTTTCACACACTGGCCGTCGTAAACAGTTTATTGACACATTGTCGTGTAACTCTTTACACTGCTCGTCGTGATCGTCAGCTTCCGGCACGCCGGACTCCGCGAGCTGTTCGAGACGGGAAGAGCCGGAAGGTAAGCACTGACCTGCAAAAGCGGTGTATACGTGCGATGGACGCGCTGGACGCGGCAACGACACTGCTCGACCTGAATGCGCCCGGGCTTGGCGTTCACCCCTTGAAGGGTGACCGTGCCGGCCGACACGGTCTCTCGGTCAGTGGCCAATGGCGCATCACGTTCCGATGGGAGGGGAAGAACGCCACCGAGCTGGACCTCGAGCAGTATCACTGAGGTGTGTCAATCGTCCGGCTGACGGTGGCGCGACTTTCGGTGGTGCGCACGACCAAGGAGATCAGAATGGCGACGAGGAAGGCAACTCGCGTCCGGCGACCACTCAGGCGGGAGCCGACGCACCCTGGAGAGCTACTGCGCGAGGATGTGCTTCCGGCTCTGAGGATGAACGTCTCGCAAGCCGCCCGGGAGCTCGGGGTGTCCCGTCAGCTCTTGCATCGGATCCTGGTAGGCCGGGCATCTGTCACCCCCGAGATGGCGGTACGACTCGGCAAGTGGGCCGGGAACGGACCCAATTTGTGGCTCGCCATGCAGCAGCAGTTCGACGTCTGGCATGCAGAACAGAAACTGGCCAAGGCGCTCCAGCAGATCCCGGCGCACGCTGCCTGATGTGAGGGAACGGAGGAAACGGAGGAAACGGAGAAGACGTTTTAACTCAGAGGAACGGAGCAACGGAGAGAAACCAATTTTTTGACTCTTCTCCGTTCCTCCGCTCCTCTGTTAAAGACTTTTCTCCGTTCCCTCCGTTCCCTCGCGCGCCTACAGCTCGCTACGGTGCCGCAGTGCGAATTTCAGGACGGCGTTGTGCCCTTGGAGCCCAAGCTTCTGGGCGATGCTCAGCCGGTGGTTCTCGATGGTGCGGTAGTGCACGAAGAGTTGCTCGGCGATCTCCTTGCTGGAGTGCCCGCCGGCGACGAGCTGCAGGATGCGGCGCTCGGTGGGCGTGAGCGAGCCGAGGCCGGGCTGACGCTCCGTCAGCGCTCTCTCCCGGGTCCGGTGCCCGAGGAGCAGTCCCGTCAGCGATGGCGTGACGTAGTACTTGCCCGCCGCGACCGCCTTGATCCCCTCCACGATGCCCGCGAGCGCGCTCTCCTTGAGGATGTAGCCTCGGGCTCCGAGCTCCATCGCTTCCCCGAACACCTCTTCGCCGGCGTGGAGCGTGAGGAAGATGATCGCCGGCGTGAGCTGGCGCTTCTTCAGCTCGCGGACGACGCCGAATCCGTCGAGCTTGGGCATGTCGATATCGAGGACCGCCACGTCGGGCGCCTTCGACGACAATCTGCTCCAGCGCCGCCTCGCCATCGTCGGCTTCGCCGATGACGTGCAGGCGCGGGTCCGCTTCAATCACGAGCAGCGAGCCCCTTGCGCAGAACCGGGTGATCGTCGGCGATGAGAATGCGTACGTCAGCGGCCATCGCGTTCATACCCGGTCGAAGGTGATGCCGATTCTCGTGCCGTGGCCGGGCGCCGAGCGGACTTCGGTGCGACCACCGAGCAGGGCGACCCGTTCGGCAATGCCGATCAGGCCGAACCCGTCGCTCCGTTCCGGGCCGCACCGTTTCCAGCAGGGACGAATCCCCGGCCGTTGTCCTCGATCGTGATCTGGACCCGCGAGCCGGACCGTCGCACGGTGAGGCTGGCCATGGTCGCTCCCGAGTGTTTGAGCACGTTGTTCAGGCTTTCCTGCACCACGCGATAGAGGTTGACCTCGGCGTCCTTGGCGAACACGCCGTCCATCGTGTCGACGTCGGCGGTCAGCTCGATGGTGGACGCACTCCTCGCCTTTCTCACCAGGCCGGTGAGCGCCTTGGTCAACCCGACGCGATCCAGCTCGTGGGGCCGCAGATTCTGCGCGATCTCGCGCACCTCGCCAATCGCCTGGTGCGCTTCGGTTGCGATCTCGTCGATCCGCTCGCGGGAGCCATCGGAGGTCGCTCCGCTCGCGAGCACCGCGAGGTTCTTGATCACGACCAGCCGCTGGCCGAGGCTGTCGTGCAGCTCCGCCGCGATGCGCTTGCGCTCCGCTTCCTGCGAGGCGATCAGCTGGCGCGAGAACGCCTGCTGGGCGGCGTGCGCGCGCTTCAGCCGCCATTCGCGGCGCTTCCAGGTGATGATGACGACGGCGGCCGTCGCCGCGGCCAGGAAGGACACGAACCACCAGCTGCGATAGAAAGGCGGGAGCACGACGATCTGCAGGCTCGCGCCGGCGGTGTTCCACACGCCGTCGCCGCTCGCCGCGATGACCGTGAAGATGTACTTGCCCGGCGGCACGTGCGAGTAATACGCGGTCCGCCGCGCGCGCGCATCGATCCAGTCCTCGTCGAGGCCGGCCAGCCGGTATCTGAATCGCACGTATTCGGGGTTGGTGAAACTGAGGCTGGTATAGCCGATCTCGAACGCCGCTTTGCCCGGCGCGATGCGCAGGGGATGCTCGAATCGCAGGGGGGCGAGCGGCTCGCGGTCGAGCAGGAACGATTCGATGACGACGGGCGGCGGCCGTGGATTGCTGGTGACCGAGGCGGGATCGATCATCGCCACGCCGTCTTGGGTCGGGAACCAGAGCGTGCCGTCGCGCGCCTTGATGCCGGCCGGCCACAGGCCGCCATTGCACTCGACGTTGAGCATCCCGTCGCCCCGGCCGTACGCGATGGCCGTGATCTCCCAGCGCTTGCCGACGGCGAAGTCGTTGAGCTCGCGCTTGCGCACGCGGGAGATGCCGCGATTGCTGCTCATCCAGAGGTTGCCGCGCGCGTCCTCGAGAATCTGGAAGACGCCGTCGTTGAACATGCCGACGCGCGTCGTGTAGTGGGTGAACCGGCCGTCGGCGAACCGCGCCAGGCCGCCGTCGTACGTCCCGATCCAGAGGACGCCGTCCTCGTCTTCGTGCAAGGCTCGTACGGTATTGACGGGCAGTCCATTTTCCTCGGTCCAGCGTGTGAGCCGGCCGTCCTGCCAGCGCGAGAGCCCGCCGTAGCCCCCGAACCACATGCGGGCGGCGGTCCTGGATTCGACGATCGTTCGTATCTCGTCGCCGGCAAGACCGTCGCGCGAGGTGAACACGGTCGTACCGCCGTCGACGTGACGCACGAGGCCGTGCTGCGTCGCAAACCACATCGCACCGGCTCCGATCCTGGTGGATCGCTCTGACCAGGGCGCCCAGCGGAACGACGTGGGCATCGACGGCCGCGAACCGGCCGTTCCGGAACGTCTGCAGGCCGCCCGCGTTGGTGCCGATCCACAAGCGCCCCTCCCGGTCTTCGTGGAGCGCCGTCAGGCCGGCCGGATTCAGTCCATCCATGGTGGTGTAGTTCGTGAACGTTCCATCCTTGAACCGGCTCAATCCACCCGACCACGCGCCGATCCAGATCGCGCCACTGCGGTCCTGGACGATCGGGTAGACGTTGCGTCCCACGAGTCCCTGCGACACCGAATAGGTGGTGACGACCTGCTTCCGCACGCGGTACAGGCCGTCGCCGTCGGTGCCCAGCCAGAGATTGCCATCGCGATCCTCGAGGATCGCGGTGAAGGCCACCGTCTGCCGGCGAGACGGCGAGCCGAGCGTCAACGAGCGATGCAGAACCGTATTGAGGTCGATCGTCCACGACTGTCCGGATGGCAGGACCCACGCCGTGTGCAGTGCCGGGTCGTCGATCGCGCTGTTGGTCGTCGCCCGAACGGTCCTCCAGGCCGGAAGGGGGCCAGACGTGTGTGTCCCGACGTGCACGACGCGGCCGTTGGCGGACGCGGCCCGAAGCGTGCCGTCCTGTGACTCGGCGAGATAGTGAGCATCGGCGCGCAGGGCTTGCGGCATGGGATGCAGCTCGAAGACGCCGCCGACGAATCGCCGCAATCCTTCTTCGGCCATCGCCCAGAAACCGCCGCGTGCGCTCCAGGTCATGATCGTGAAGCCCCTCACGACCCTCGGTGTGTCCACGGCGACGAACCGTTCGGCAGACGGATCCCAGCGCAGGATCTGCTCTCCCGACAGCAGCCACAACTCGCCGGTCTGGTTCTCCGTGAATCCCCAGACCGGGGTCCCGGGCAGACCGTGCGCCGAGGTGTAGGTCACGAAACGATCGGGCGTGTAACGCGTGACGTTCCCGCCCTCCGTGCCGAGCCACAGGTCGCCGCGTCGATCCGCGTGGAACGTCGTGAACCGGTTGGTCTGGATGCCCGGCGTGGTCGCCTTGTTGAAGGTGGTGAAGCGCACGCCATCGAATCGGGCGAGCCCGTCGAGCGTCGCGATCCAGAGATAGCCGTCGTCGGTCTGGTGAAGACCGGTGATGATGTTCTGCGGCAGCCCGTCTTCGGCCGTCCAGGATTCGAACTGATACTGGGCCAGAGCCGGCGAGGCCTGGCTGAAGATCGCCAGCAGCGAAATCGCCATCAAGAACATGGCCGTTTCGAGCGGCAGCGTACCCGGGAGAGCCGGCCGACCGCTGGGGTATGGGATTGTAACTCCGCCAGCCGCCCAGCCGCCCAGTCGCCCGCACCCGGCTCGCCCAGATTGCTCGATGTTTGCTCGGGCCTTGCTCGGGACACCGGGCCAGCGCCTCATTTAGAGTCGGCCTCCGCCACCGGGACGATGGCGGGGTAGAGGACGCATCGCAGTTCGGCAACGGTACCGACCGCGTCAGCGGCCGATGCGGAACGCCGCGCTCACGGGCGCGCCGGCGTTGCTGTCCGCATCGATGCTGGCTGCAGACAGTGTGTGCTGTCCCTGGGTCGCGACCGACGACCCGGCGCCGGCGTACGGGCAGCCCGCGTGCAGTTGAGCCGGATACCGCAGGCCGGGAGATTGCTCGAGAAGGGGCGAGGATGATCGGAAGAATCGGATGACCCCATCCGATCTGTCAGATCTATCCTCGCCTGTGTCAGATCTGTCGTGGCCCCTGTCCGACCTATCCTGGCTTCGTATCACCGATGGCGCCTCCGCTCGACTTGCAGGGTCACGTCGCGCTCGTCACGGGTGCCAACCATGGCATCGGCGCGGCGATCGCGCGGACGCTCGCTGCCTCCGGTGCGGTCGTGGTCGTCTCCTACTTGCGCGTCCCCGATTCCGGGGAGGGCCACGGTCCAGACCTGTATCGGCGCAACCGCGCGACGGACGCCGCGGATGTGCTTGCGGCGATCGAGGCGCAGGGCGGACGGGCGATTGCGATCGAAGCCGACCTGTCGGATGTTCGGACCGCGACGCGTCTGTTCGATTCGGCCGAGGCTGCGTTCGGACCCGTCGACATCCTGGTCAACAACGCGAGCGGCTGGGTCGCCGACACGTTTGCGCCGACTCCCGCCGGCCGGTTCGGTCATCGTCAGGCGCGCGTGTCGCCGGAGACGATCGACCGTCAGTTCGCGGTCGACGCTCGCGGCGCGGCGCTGCTCATCTCCGAGCTCGCGCGTCGTCAAGCGGCGCGAGGTGCGACGTGGGGACGCATCGTGGGACTCACGTCGGGCGGGCCACTCGGATTTCCCAACGAGGTTTCGTACGGGGCCGCGAAGGCCGCGCTCGAGAACTACACGATGTCCGCGGCGTTCGAGCTCGCGCCACTCGGCATCACCGCCAACGTCGTGCACCCGCCGGTGACCGACACGGGCTGGGTGACCGCCGACGTGCGGCGGCAGGTGGAGGAGCATCCGCACCTGATCCACGTCGCCACGCCAGATGAGGTCGCTCGCGTCGTCGCCTTTCTGGTGTCGGACGAGGCCCGCCTGATCACCGCGAACGTCGTCCACCTCCGCTGATTGACCTGGCCGGGCGCCTTCTGTCTAGAAGTGCGAGGTGTGTGACGACATACTCTACATGTGCTACATTGTGTACATTCTCGTCATGGCCGGACCATCAGACCGCGTCGGCGTCCGCGAGCTGCGGCAGAACCTGAGTGTCCATCTGGAACGGATCAAGGCCGGCGAGGCTTTGACCGTCACCGACCGCGGCCACCCTGTGGCGATGCTCGTCCCTTTGCCAGCCGCGACGAGTACGCTGCAGCGGCTGATCGCGAGCGGCCGGGCGGCGCCGCCGAAGGATGACCTCCTGAGTCTTGGTCGGCCACCAGGTCGAGCCTCCCAACGCGTGGGCCGTATGCTGCTCGCGCTGCGCGACGAGGAACGCTGGTGACGTACCGTCCGGTTTATCTGGACACGTCTGCGCTCGCGAAGCTGGTATTTCCGGAGCCCGAGACGGCTGGCTTGTGGACCTGGCTGGAAGCGTGGCCCGACCGCGTCGCCTCGTCGCTGGCCGCCGTGGAACTTGGGCGTCTGCTTGTCCGCAGTCGAGCCTCGGCGGGCCACCGTCAACGCGCCACGCAGGTCCTGGGAGCGGTGGCGTTGCTGAAACTCGACGATCCCGTGCTGGAGATCGCGGCCCGGCTTCGCGATCCGCTGCTGCGGACGCTCGACGCCATCCATCTCGCCGCCGCGCTGTCGCTGGGCGACACGCCCGAGGCGTTCGTCACCTACGATGACCGACTCGCCCGCGCCGCGGCTCGATTGAAGTTGCCCGTCGTGCGCCCCTCGTGAGCGTGGCCGGCCAAATTGGTCGAGATGTCCGCCCGCTGGCGATAGGACCGAACTCCGATTCACGCTTCCTTCAACGCACGCGCGAGGAGATCCGCGACGTCGAGAAGCGGCGCGTTCGCGTCGAGATAACTGCGATCGAGCCGAGAGCCCTGCGTTCGGACGATGCCGAGGATGTCGCGCCATTGCCGGTCCGACACCGCGCCGCCTTGTCGATACCACCGCAGCTTCTGAAGGAGGATGTCTTCTGGGGGATGGACGTACAGCGTGCGCTCGGGATCAAGCTGCACGCGCTGCCGCCGTTGTAATTGCTGCGCATCGAGGGGCGTCCCACCAGCCACGAACAGATCGACCTTGATTTGTGATTCCTGGTGGATGAGATTGACGCTTCCTCGGGTTCGGATCGCACGTTCGAGGGCACCTGCATCGAGGTAGAAATCGGCGGAGAGCGCCGACACCAGGGCAGGAACATGCGCCTGCTCGAGGGCCGCGACAATGTCGATGGCGATGGAGGCGCGAGGCTCGCCGGCGAACGAGCTCGCGATGGAGCCCCCAATCGTGTGAAGCACGCCCAAGGCATCGAGGGCGCGCGTCACCAAGAGCGCCACCGAGAACGGGTCGACGGTCACGCCAGATCGAGGGCTGCTATTTCGGGATAGGCCTTCGCGGCCAGCTCCGAACCCAAGGTGAGGATGGCGAGACGGAGGAACTGTTCGCGCGGTGACGCGTCGGGATATCGTTGTCGAACCCCCGCGAGCGCCAAATCGTACGCGGCCTGCGTGAGCCCGGTGACGATCGCGGCTTTCCGCGCCGGCGACATCCGTCGCCAGCCCTCGACTTGGAGGCGTTCCACCTCGTGCGGCGTGTCCGCGCTCAGAGCCGGGCCCGGCATGTCGGAATTATAGGCGAGTGAATTCGGCAGCCGCCGAGCTGCCAGCCTGTCCGTCAGGGCCGGCTGATTCGCAGCGAGGCTCGAGGGCTGCCCGCGCCGGCTGCTGAGGGCAGCCGGCGCCAAAACTACCTGAGGCTTCGGATGTAGAGAATCACCGATTCGATCTGCGCGTCGGTGAGCACGCCCGCATAGCTCGGCATCCCGACGCCATTGCGCTCGTAGCCGGCGACGATCCTTGCCGCGGGTTCGAGGATGGCCTCGCGCAAGTACGACTCGTCGGCCTTCGGCGACACGCTGCCGTCGGCGAATTTTCGCGACGAGCCGTAGAGACCCGCCAGCGAAGGACCGAGCTTGTCGCCCGTCGAGCGATCGTTGCCGTGGCACGCCATGCACCCGAGCCGCTCGTAGACCAGCCGTCCTTCGGTCACGCTGACCGGAGTCTTACCGGCAGGCTCGGTCCTCGTCGTGGGTGTCAGCTCGATCGAGATTGCGCCGAACCCTTCGGCCTGCGGATCGAAGCGTGTCAGTTCGTAAGGCGTGAACGACGCGCTCTCCTTGAACGCGAGCCCGGCCGCCGTCATGAGCTCCCAGCCCACCTGCATCTGCATCACCGCCGTCATCCCCGGCACCGCGACGAACACACCGCGCCGATCCTCCGACACGTACGCCCGGCTCGGCGTCAGCCGATCGACGCCGGGCGCGCCGTCGGCCTTGAGCTGCGGCGACCCGTACTTGTGCGATCGCTGGTAATGCCAGCTCGCGGCGGCGTAGCTGGACGGATTGGCCGCCTTCGCCACGTCGAGCTCGACGTCGAAACGCAGCAGCACGCCCTTGTCCATCGCGACGATCTCGCGTGGCAGCGTGGACGGTGCGCCCGTGTGGCGCACGCGTCCCATTCCGGCGAGGCGCGGAGCGGTCGTGCCCCAGCCGAGAATCTGGAACCCTGCGATATACAGCAACCCGTCGGCCGGATTGACCGATCCATTGAGCGGCGGGAAGTCGAAGTCGTGCGTGATGCTGACGACGGCGGCCTGCGGCGTCCGGCCACGATCGTTGAACAGCACGCGGAACAGCTCCGGCCGATTGAAGCCGATGAGCACCTGCGAGCCGTTCAGCGGGCCGAGCCGCGCATCGAACAGCCAGACCTGCGACATCGCCGACGCGTTCACCGGATGCGGAATCCACGTGAGCGGGTTGGCGATGGGCGTCGACGGATAGGTCTCCGGCGGCAGCGACGTGCTGATGAACCCGTAGAACTGCCGGTCGCGGACGATGTGCAGGGGCGTGCTGGGGATGTAGTGTCCTTGCTGATCGCTGGCGGTGACGAGGCCGGTGCGGACGTTCACGCCGAGGTTCGGCTGCCGCAGGCCGTAGCCGAGCACCGTGGCCTCGCGGCCGTCGGCCGAGATCCGAAGCACGCTGCCATTGTGCTTGCCGATCGTCGTCGCCTCCTGGCCGCCTTTCGCGATGACGAACGCACCGCCGGGCGCCGGTCTGATCGTGTTGGGGAACTCGCGCATGTCCGCGGTCTGCGCGAAGGCGTTCGAGAACAGCTCGTGCACGTCGGCCTCGCCGTCGGCGTTCGTATCGCGCAGCCGCCAGATGCCGTTGCGATCGAACACGTAGATCTCGGCGTCGCGAATCGCGAGGGTGAGCGGTTCGTGCAGGCCGGATGCGAAGCGGCGCCAGCGAACCTGCCCGCCGGAGTCATGGAGCCCGCGGGCCAGCCACACGTCGCCGTCGAGCGTGACCACGACGCCGGTGCCGTCGGGCAGGAACTGGACGTCGCTCGCCCGCACGAGACGGCGCCACGGGTTCTGACGGGGCAGGCCGACATCGTCGACGACGTAGGCCTCCTGTTTCTTCGACAGCGTGATGCGTGTGGTCACGTCCTGCGGCCAGCGCGGAGCCGGCGGAATCGGTCGGGATTTCGCGTGCGACGAGGGACGGGGGCTTGTCGGCTTCGGCCAGGGCGACGGAGAAGCGCACGGGCTGGCCATGGGCTGGAACGCGAACGGCGAGGATGGATCGCGCGTCAGCCGTTTCACGACCGGTCGAATCCCGTGTTGCCGCCGGACCCGGCAGCCGTGACGGTGATGGTTTCGAGGACGGCCGTCTGTGCCGCGCGTCCGTCCAGCGCGACCGCGACATCCTTCGACACGCTGCCGACCAGCAGCCAGAGCGTCTCGTTCGCGGCGCCGACCTCGACGTGCCGCTCGAGCCTGCGTGGACCGTCGGCGTCGGAAGCCGCGAACCACTCGCGAACCGGCGTCGTGCCAATCGTGTATTCGAGCACCGCGCCCTCGCGGGCGTGGCGAATCGCTTTGAAGCGGCCCAACCCTTCGGGGAGAGGTCCGCGTCCCACCTCCTCGGGAGACGGCGCGGGTGTGCGCGGATCGTCGAAGGCGGGTCGTGCGCCAATCTGCCAGCCCGGATAGATGCCATTGGCCGCCCACACGGTGCCGGCGGGTTGCGGCGCCGGAAACTGTCCGCCCGGCGTCTTGCGGCTCGGGTTGTGATACGAGCCGGGTGCGAGCGCGACCGGCGTCACGCCCTGGCCGCGCCAGGCCACCGCCATGCGCAGCAGATCGGTGTCGAACGCAACCCACTGGCCGCGCCCGAGATTGAGGACCAGCGCACGCGGCGTCAGGTTGTCTGACGGGAACGGTGGTCCAGCGGTCCGGGCATCGAGCACGGAGGAGAAGAAGGGGAAGTCGCGCTCCACCCAGTCTCCTTCCCAGCCGGGCGCCTCGTCGGGCCGAACCTGCGGCGCCGGCGTCTGCGAGCCTCCCGATGCCTGCATGCACAGGCAGCCGAGCAGGGCGAGGCCGATCGCCATCCAACCCCGTCTCGGCGTCACGCGAGCGCCTGTTTCCGTGCCACCCATGGGCTTCATCGCAGGTCTCGTAGATTATGTAGCGGCGAGCCGGGAGGCACATCATGAACGAACAGCGAGCAGGGGCGCACGTACCGCGGCGGGCATTCCTCCAGACAGCCATGGCGGGCCTGGGCCTGCCGGCGGCGGCGCTTGCCCAGACCACGACAGCGTCGCAGCAGTCGGTGCGGCCGTTCGACGCGCACGAGCCGCTGACGATCGAACGCCCTGCCACCGGCAAGCCGCGGGCGGGACAGGTCGTCGCGGCCATCCAGCCGCACGTCGACGACATTCCGTTGTTCGCGGCCGGCACGCTGTTCAAGCTGATCGACGAAGGCGCCGCCGCGTATTTGATTCGCGTGACCAACGACGACATGGCCGGACCGGGGTCCTATGCCGAGACGGTGATGGCCAACGCGCGCGACAGCGAAGCCGTGAGCGGCGTGTTCGGCGTAGCCAAGACGTTCGACCTCAACTACAACAACCACATGATGGACAACATCGCGCGGTCGGAGCTGCGCGCGCGATTCATCTTCCTCTTCCGCCTGCTCAAGGCCGACATCGTGCTCACCTACGATCCGTGGGGCGAGTACGAAGAGAATCCCGATCACTACGTCACCAGCGCCTGCGTCGAGGCGGCGGCCTGGATGGCCGGCGGCGCGAAGGATTATCCGGAACACTTCGCGGCCGGCCTCGCGCCGCACGCGGTGCGCGAGAAGTACTACTTCGCGCGGTTCCAGCAGCGCGTCAATCGCGTCGTGGACATCGCGCCGTGGGTCGAGCGGAAGATCGACGTCAACGTCCAGAACAAGGCGCAGGGACCGGCCGGCGAGAACGGCCAGCGCCTGCGCGCGCGGCTGGCCGCGAAGGGCGAGCGCCTCCCGCTTCTCGGCGACGACGATGTGGCGGCGAATCGTAACTACGTGCGCGAGTTCGTGCTGCACCGCGACCGCGAGATTGGCGCGCGGCACGGCCTCACCTACGCGGAGCAGTTCCACTACATCGGTCCGGAACCGAACCGAATCGAAGAGTACATCCGGAAGAACGCGGTTCCGAGACCATAGAGGAGGGCGGGGTCAGCCCCGCCGATCGGCCGTGGACGTGGATGCTACTGTTGGATGCTGGTCGCCAGCCCCTGCTTGTGCAGCTCCTTCACGCATTCCTTGGCGAGATCCTCGATGAACCGTTGGAGCTGTTTGGGGTTCTTCGATTCGCTCACCCCAGCCCAGACGAGCTCGTTGCGAGGCACGCTGTAGATCGTCGTTTCCACGACGACCACCGTGTCCTGGCGAGCGGAGCCGGGGACATAGACGCTGCCCCACCCGTAACCGTAGTAGCCCCAGAGCGTGCCGTATGACGGTGTCACCCAGGTTCCCGGGTTGTACGACTGGACCTTCTCTTTGGCTACGGGACGGAGGACGACGACTCCGTCGACCGCCGCGCGCTCGAACCAGCCCTTGGCCTTGTCGGCAACGGTGAGCTCTTCTTTCGGGATGATTCGATAGGCCGCCACGCCTTGCAGCCCGCGGGCGGTCAGCTCGCGCGTCAACGCCTCCTCGCCCGCGACGCGGAGCGAGTCGTCGTGGCTCATGACCACCGCGGCCACCTTCTTGCCGGCAAAGCTCACCTGGCGAACGCCGGGCGCCTTCCAGACCGAGGTGAACTTCACGCTGTCGGCGAGTGCAGACGACGTGGTGAGCCCGACGGCGACGACTACGCACAACGCTCGATTCATGGCACCTGCTCCTTGGGTCTCTCGTCGCGGCGACGAGCCAGTCTATCCGCAGCCCCCATGGCGCGCTCTCCAGCGGCCTGCTTTTGCAGTTTCGCCGCCGCGTTCATCTGTTCACGCCAGGCCGCCACGCGCTTCCAGGCTGCCTCGTCGGCCCGAAGCGGGTCGAATCTCGAGGCATCGAAGTTCACGTAGATCGCGTGGTAGAGATCGAGATTCACCGCCGTATTCGGCGAATTCTCCTGGGCCCCGACGGTGCGGCGCCAGTCGCGAAGCTGCTGTCGCAGCGCCGCCGTGCGTGAAGGCTCGCTCGTCGCGAGGTTGCGGGCTTCGCTGCGATCGGCCGCCAGGTCGAACAGCTCGACCTGTTCGTTGTCGTAGTGCTCGACGAGCTTCCAGTCGCCGTCGCGCACGGCGCCGGCGGGCCGGCTGCCCTGGTTCGTGTAATGCGGGATGTGCCAGAACAGCGTCCGTGCGGCAGGCGAGGGGCGGCCCGTGCGCAGGACGGACGCCTGGCTGATCCCGTCGAGCGTTCGAGCATCGGGAGCACCCGCCAGCTCGAGCAGCGTCGGGACCCAGTCCGTGTTGAGGAAGGGCGCGTCGCTCACCTGGCTGGTGGCAAGGCCGGGACCCCGCACGATCAAAGGGACGCGCAGGCCGCCCTCGTAGAGATAGCCCTTACCGGCCCGGAATGGCGTGTTGTGCGTCACGCGGGGATGCGGGCCTTCGGGTACGTGCAGGCCACCGTTGTCGCTCGTGAAAATGACGATGGTCCGATCGCGAAGACCTGCAGCGTCGATGTGCCCCAGCAGTCGGCCGATGCTGTCATCGAGCGTCGCCAGCGTCGCCGCGTATGCCGGATCGAACGCCTCCCGGTTCTTGTCGACGAGGCCAGGGCGTGCGGAAAGAAACGGGATGTGCGGGTTGTTGTGCGCGAGATACAGGAAGAACGGCTGATTGCGGTTGGCGTCGATGAAACGCTCCGCTTCGCGGGTGAGGTCGTACTCACCCTTGCCGCCCTCGGTGTCGCTCGGCGTCGTGGTCGGCCGGCCGGGATGGTAGACATCGAAGCCCTGCTCGCGTGGGGTAAAGCCGTCGGCGCCGAGGTGCCACTTGCCGATCATGGCGGTCGCGTAGCCCGCCTGCCGCAATCGCTCGGCCAGCGTCTCCTCTTCGAGCGCGAGCTGCAGCCGCATGCGAGGATGCAGCAGCTTCTGCGACGGTAAGTCCGCCCGTCCGGGAATGAACGTCGTCAGGTGCAGCCTCGCCGGGGCGCGGCCGGTCATGAGCGCCGCCCGCGACGGCGAGCAGATGGGCGACGCGACATACGCCGTCGTGAACCGCAGACCTTCCGCCGCCAGCCGATCGAGATTGGGAGTGTGATGCTCACTGCGTCCGTAAGCGCCCAGATCGTTGACACCCAGATCGTCGGCAAGCACGAAGACGATGTTCGGGGGGCGCGGCTGGGCGACCGGTTGCCCTGGGGTGGTCGCGAACCACATCAGAGCAGCCGCGACCAGCGGTCCGCAGAGACGAGAGCCGGTCACCACGTCGGCGAGTATAGGGCGGTTCCGATCGGAATCGAACCGACGCTGTGCCATCCTGAGCTGTGGTACAAAGCTTCAGCCCTGTCAGTTGAACAGCCCTGCATGGGAGGGCGGGACTTGGCGTCCCGCCAACCGGGAGCCATCGATGTACTCCAGGCGCGACTTCGGTGAAGCGCTTCTCGCCGCGCCACTGGCGATCGTGGCCGGGCGCGATCTGATGGCTGCCACGGCGACCGACGCAGTGCGCTTCGGTCTCCAGACCTTCAGCTTCCACGATCTCCCGCCGGCGGGCGATCCGCAGATCGTGCCGACGATCATCCGCAACATGACGGAGATCGGTCTCCACGAGTGCGAGATCATGTCCAGCCACATCGAGCCCTGGGCGAGCTACACGACCGGGTGGTGGGTGCAATCGCGACGGGCGCCGGGCTTCGCGAAAGTCCGCGAGGAGGCGCGCCGCTGGCGGCTGACGGTGCCGCTCGACCACTACCGCGACGTCCGCAAGCGGTTCGACGATGCCGGCATCACGATTCATCTCTACAACATCAATTTCAACGAGACGTTCACCGACGAGGAGCGGGAGCGGACGTTCGAAGCGGCCGCGGCGCTCGGGGTCGCGGGGTTCAGTTCGTCGACCGTGCTGAGCGAGGCGGTGCGGCTGGTGCCGTTCGTCGCGAAGCACAAGATGCCCGTGGCGATGCACAACCACAACAACCTGGTCGATCCCGATCAGTTCGCCACGCCCGCGAGCTTCGAGAAGGCCCTGGCCATGTCGGACCGCTTCATGGTCACGCTCGACATCGGCCACTTCGTCGCCGGTAACAACGATCCGGTGGACTTCATCCGCAAGCACCACGCCCGCATCGTCAACATCCACATCAGGGATCGGAAACGGAACAACGGCCCCAGCCGGCCGTTCGGACACGGCGACACGCCGATCGTCGAGGTGCTGCGATTGATCAGGGACAACCAGTACCCGATTCGCTGCTATCTCGAGTACCAGGTACGGATCGTTCAAGTCCTCGACCGAGGAGCTCAAGCGATGTCTCGCGTACTGCCGCCAGGCGCTCGCCTGAAGAGAAAAGCTTCCGTGCCCTTTTTCCGATGCCTGGCGCTCGCGGCCTGTTCGACCCTCGTTCCCGGCGTCCGCGCGCAGAGTCCCGGCGAGTACCCGGGATGCAGGCGGATTACGCGCTCCCACCGTCGCGCTCGAGCGCGGCCGGACGGTCTACGTCTTGAACACGTGCCACTTCTGCCACGGCGTCGACCTCACCAAGGCGACGATGGGCGCCGCCGATCTCCTGCATTCACCGCTGGTGGGCGCCGACGAGCAGGGCAACGTCATCGGCGCCATCGTTCGCGCCGGGATTCCCAACCTGCAAACGTCCATGCCCGGGTATCCCGATCTCACAGAGGTCGAGATCCGCGATCTCGCGGCATACATTCACTACCTGAGACAGATCGGACGCCGCAGAGAGCTACTGGCGATGCCGGAGACTCGCGGCGACCCGGTGCAGGGGAAGGCTTACTTCACCGCGAACTGCGCCGCGTGCCACTCGCTGACGGGCGACCTGAAAGGCGTGGCGGCAAAATACGCCGGCGATGCGCTGAAGGGCAAGCTCCTCGGGCCGGCCCCGCCCATCGAAGAACCCGCCGTCGGATCGGTCGCCGCGGGAAGGGCGCGTCATCTGACCCTGATCGAGCGGTACCAGGACGCCGACGTCGCCGATCTTCTGGCGTACCTTCGAGCCACCGCGAAGGTCTGAGCCGCGGCCCGGATCGCAACGCCGCGTCACCCGAGGAAGTCGATCGTCGTGCCGACGCCTCGCCGTCTGGCGGTCTCGTAGACCTGCCACGCGGCCACCGCATCCTGAACTGCGAGTCCCACGCCCCCGTAGATGGTGATCTGGTCTGGCGACCTGCGGCCAGCCGTGAGCCGATTCCGGCGCGCCCTGCACAGTCACTCGTAACGGAGGGTGACATGAAGGTTCGAATCCGGTCGACCGGAATCGTGGCAAGTCTGATCGTGGCCGGTGCGTGTGGGGTGGCCCAGGCACAGGTTCCCGCCGACGACCGCTGGTCGGTGTCCGTCAAGGCCGGCTCGAATCACGAGCAGGCCGAGGACGGCCTGAGCGGGTCGTCGGTCGCGGGGGCGGCTGCGTTCGGCTTTTCGTTCACCCCGTCGTGGAGTGGCGAGGTCGAACTGTGGGTCCCCGGGTTCATCTCGAGCTCGAGCGGCACCGCGCATCGCGACATCCACGTCACCTTCGGCATGGTCCGTTTCTTCGACGGCCCACGCATGCGCCCCTACCTTCTGGCCGGAGCCAGCGTCGCCCGCTCGGAGAATCGCTCGACGACCTGCTTCGGCAGGAGCGCGCCGCCTCCGGGTTCGGCGACGACGAATCCCACGTTTGCGATCGTATCCTGCTCTGAACCCGATGTGCTGGAGCGCCGGCGCGGAGGGTATACCAGCACCACGGCGTACCTCGTGGGTGGTGCCGGCGTCGAAGTGCCGCTCGGTCGCACGATCCGCATCGTGCCGGAGATCCGCGTTCACGCGGCGCCGGCCTCGGTCATCGTGCGGACCGCTGTCGGCATCATGGTGGTGTTCTGAACAAGGAGAAAGCAGGAAGGAGAAAGGAGGAAGTCATTGCAGACACTCCTCCAGGTTCCGGCAGGTCCTGGCGGATCGCAGGCTGACGGGTGCTTCGCCAAAGACCCGGACCGCTTCCGGAAGGAGGGCCGCGGTTTCCGCGATGTCGGTGTAACGAAGCACGGCGAGGTAGTGGGGCCCCTGGAGATGGGACGCCGGCGGTGCGTGGAGAATCACTCGCCTTCACCTCTCCGTCGAGCAGCGCCGCGTACATCGCGTTCACGCCGTCGACGCCCTTGCCGAGCATCGCAATGCTGGATGGGTCGATGCCGGGCAGCCCGCGCAGCAACTCGAGCGACCGCAGAATCTCGTACACCTGCATCGACTCGATCGTCGTCCCCGCGATCATCGCCTGGCGCTTCATGTGGTGCACCGGGTCATCGTCGCTGAAGCTGCGCAGGTTCTGCTCGAGCGCGCGGCTTCCGCGATCCAGCGTCTCGACGATCAAGCACGGCACGGGTTCCCCACCGATTGCGCTCGAGGGGCTGTTCGTTGCCCCACACGGGGATTCCACGCCGGTGGTCCACGAGCAGGAGCGCGGGCAGCCTCGTGCCGGAGGCGGCGTCGGCCGGCCGTGAGTAGATGGCTCTGGCACGGAGCCCTGCGAACGTCGTGAAGCCGACACGCCTGGATTATCTCCCTCCCTGCACGGTCGTTTCCGGGCTCCATTCGGGTTGGAGCGGCTCGGGCCGATGGGGAAAGTAGCGGAAGACTTCGGACCGAAGCGTGCGCTGCAGGTCTGTGAGACCACCCGGCGTCCTCGGAGTTCGGAGCCCGGCACGAGCCGGAAAGAGCTCTTCGTCGATTCGGGTCAGCCGCTCGTCGACGGGAAGCCCGTGTCGGAAACAAATCAACGCGTCAGCGGGCGGCTCTTCGACGCGGCCCGCAGCCGTCACCGGTTCGCGCTTGCCGAGGAACTCTTTGAGAAAGAAGGAATAGACGGGGAGCCTGATGGCCTCGGTGTCGTCGTGGCCGCCGGGCGCGACGGCCGTTTGGAGCGCATCGCGCCGGTCTGTACACGCGATAGATCCTCGCGCATCTTGTCCGCCATCTCGCTGAACGCGTCCATCGGGAATCCCCGATCGGCGTCCGCGTTGACGAGCAAGCTGGGCGCCGCGGCGCGACCAGGGCGCCGATCTCCGAGTAGAGCAGTCCGTCGCTGTTCACGGGGTACTGGCAGTCGCAGTGCGCGAAGGTCAGCCGCTTTCTTCAACCAGCCGATGGTCGAGAGCGTGCCCGACACTGGCGCGGACGCGGCGATGCGCTCGTCGATCGCGGCGAGGAAGAACGTCGTCATGCCGCCACCCGATCGGCCGGTGGCGCCGATGCGCTTCGGATCGAGATCGGGCCGCGCGGCCAGGTAGTCGACGGCTCGCCGGGCGTTCAAAAGCTCGACTGCGAGCGGTGAAAAGCCGCGGCTGTACCAATGGAACCAGGCCTGCGCGTAGACACCGTGATGGGTGAACTCGACCTCGCCCATCTCGATGTTGTCCATGACCAGGGCGGCAATGCCGTGCGAGGCAAACCAGGCGCCGTGTTCCCAGTACACGCGCTTGTTCGCGTGGCCGCACTGATAAATCACGCTCGGATACGGCTTCCGACCCTGTCGTGGCAGGTAAAGGTTGGCTGTGAGATAAACCCGTGGCGCGGTCTCGAGCACCAGGTTCTCGACCGTGTACTCCGCATATTCGTGGCGGCCGGTGACCTCTGCGCGCGGCGGAGCGTCGGGCCAGCGCATGTCGTGCCACAGCATCTTCGCCAGCGAGGCGCGAAGGGCCTGTTTGCGCGGCTCCCAGTCGCCAGCCGTGGCGATCTCCTTGAAGAGCTGATCGTGGCGGCGGGCGACCACGGTCTCGAAGTGGGCGTGCAGCGTTTCGAGCTCCCTGTTCGGCGGCGGGACCTTGTTTTGTGCGGACGGGTGCGAGACCAAGGCGGCCACGCCGAGAGCAGCAGCCACGCAGGACCGGACCGGGAAGGTCATGGCATCCCTCGATGCGGCTTGTCTCCAATGGTCCCTTGGGCTCTCACGCCCGGACTCCGATCGCGGCGGCGCCGGACACGCGGCGCCGCGCCAGACACTGCCACGGGAGGCGCGCGTGTGACAAACACGTTCTCGGCTGGCGGGGGCGCGTGAGTCGTTGGGCGGGGGAGCCGCAGGTGGCGCGGCTGAATGAGGCAGGACTTCGGAACGGCCCAAAAGGGGGGTCAGGCGCGCTTCTCGCCCTTGGCCTTGCGTCTGGCGGCCCAGGTACCCGCTTCATTCGCGCGCTCACCGCTTTCCGCTCCGCCGCGGACATCTTCCGTCGTCCACGCCTGGCGCCCGGCTGGCTGCGACCCTCCTCCGCGCGATCGCGACCGCGGCGTCCCTGGCCGATTTCCGGGAACGCGCGCCGAATCTGGTCGACTTCGGCCATGAGTTCCCGCAGACGTGCGGCGGCGCCGACACGCGCCAGGGCCTTCAGATCGATGGGCATGCCGCCATCATAGCGCACGCCACTCGCGCTGCTTCACAAGTGTGTAAGGCGGTTCAAAAGAAAGATCAAGGAGAGAGCGAGTTTGATCCTTCGACCCGCTTTTGTTCTCGCCGGGGCCAGCAGGCCGTGGTGAAGGGCCGGCGTCGCACCGAGACCGGAGGCGCCCGGCTGGCAAGGCGCGGGGAGCGCGCAAACTGCGCAATTTGTAAGCGACGAGCAACGCAGCCAGCCGGGATGCGTCACCGGTCGAATGCAGCCGGGCTTTCACCGCGGGCGTGCGCCGGCACAAACCGGCGGGATGTTGTGAATGAAAGAGTCACACGTTGAAGGCCTAGCCAGCCACGACGACCCCGAGTCATGCACAGATAGCCCGCGAGGGTACAGGTGAAGCGTTGACAGGGGCATGTACAGGCGGAGCGATTGAGCTGCGAAATGTGAACCCTGCCCTCGGGCAGGCCCTCCGGGGCGCCGACGCCGTGTCCGTAAGCGGAAGGCGATATCGGCCCGTCTCGATATGGCAAGAGACGGACGAGCCCTCGCGCAGTCAGAGACCTCAGGCATGTACAGAAACATCTCGCACGGGAGCCGGGAGAGCCCCTGGGTCGTCGGCAGCGCACGCATGCCGGCCGCATCGGGAAGTCCAAGGACGTACGCCGATGATGAACGCTCAGGGGCAGTCGAACCGCTCCGTAGTATCGACGAAGCCGCCGAACAATGCCGTAGGAACCGGCAGCGGAGGCGGGGGAGAGAAGGGAGCGGCCCAAGGGGAACTCGCCTGAACGCAACGCGTCCCGGACTCAGCGCCGGACCCGACGCGCCCAGCGCGCTCGAGCGAGGTACGTCAAGCAGCCCAGCAGGACAGGAAACAGCGGTTCACCGCGCTGCTGCACCACGTGTATGACCCGATACGCCTGCGCACTGCGTATGACGCCCTGAAGCGCAACGCGGCACCAGGGGTGGACGGCGAAACGTCGCGGCACTACGGCGAGCACTTGGAGGAGAACCTCCAGGACTTGGCCGCACGGCTGAAGCAGAGCGCGTATCGAGCGCAGCCCGGTTCGACGCACCTACATCCCGAAGACGCACAGGCTGCAGCGACCGCTCGGTGTTCCCGCGTTCGAAGACAAAATCGTCCAGCGCGCTGTCGTCGAGGTGTTGAATGCGATCTACGAACAGGAGTTCCTCGGTTTCTCGTATGGGTTTCGACCGCAGCGCAGCCCTCATCGACGCGTTGGACGCGCTGTCGGCCGTTCTCATGACGAAGGAAGTGAACTGCGTGCTCGACGCCGACATCTGTGTGTTTTTCGACACGTTGGACCACGGATGGCTCGTCAGGTTTGTCGAGCACCGCATCGCAGACCGGCGCCTCGTGCGGCTCGTCCAGAAATGGCTGAACGCCGGGGTGCTGGAGGATGGGCAGCGGATACAGAGTGAGGTCGGCACGGTCCAAGGCGGCAGCATCAGTCCGCTGTTGGCCAACCTCTACCTCCACTATGTCTTCGACCTGTGGGTCCACCGCTGGAGACAACGGCAGGCGCGCGGCGACGGTTATCGTCGTGCGTTTTGCGGACGACTTCGTCGTCGGCTTCGAGCATCGCGCAGAAGCGGAACGCTTCCTCGCTAAACTGCGCGAACGCTTCGCGCGGTTTGGGCTGGCCTTGCATCCCGAGAAAACTCGTCTCATTGAATTCGGCCGCCACGCGACCGAACGTCGACTGGTACGTGGTCTCGGACGGCCGGACACCTTCAACTTCTTGGGCTTTACGCACTGCTGCGCGAAGACGCGGAAGGGGCGGGTTTACGGTCCTGCGCCAGACGATGCGGCAACGGTGGCAAGCGAAACTGCAGGCGTTCAAGCTCGAATTGCAGCGTCGTTTGCATCTGTCCATCCCGGAAGTCGGGCGTATCTGCGGGCGGTCGTTCGAGGGCACGTGAATTACTACAGCGTCCCCATGAATACCCCCGCCATCACTTCGTTCCACCGCGCGATCGGCCGGTTCTCGCGCTCGGGTCTTGCAGCGACGCAGCCAGACGGCTCGCGTGCCCTGGCAACGGATGCGAGCGCCTCATTCGTCAATGGCTTCCGCCTGCGCGTGTCTGTCATCCATACCCGTTGACGCGGTTTGCGCGTCGTCACCGGAGGGAAGAGCCGGATGCGGTAGTCCCGCACGTCCGGATTTGCGGAGGGGGCGCCGGGTGACCGGCGTTCCTACTCCGACTGCCAGAGAAGACCGGGGTCCGAGATCGGTTTCTCGATCAGCACCCCACGGTGTCGTCATCGACTGCACTGTGCACCGCTCTTGACCGAACAGGGCAGATGGCGCGTGTTTGCCTTACACGGCGAACTTCGCCCCAGATACGAGAAAAGTCTTCCCCTGTCGAGAGAATCAGCGAAAGTCGTCCCACTGGGAGAACAAGTCTTCCGTATTTGCGGACAAAGTGGCGCATCTCCCTCAAATTGATTGGGGGTTGTGACCTGGCGCTCCATGTGCATACGGTGAGGTTCGTGCACGTCGGAGCTCGATTCGGTTGCGTCGCGTGACGCGCATCGGCGGCGCACGCCATGACGTACGGATTTGTCGGCGTCGACGGGATCGGCCGTCTGCCCGCGCACTCGCCAACGCCTGAATCGGGCTGGCTCTGCGCGACGTCTCGATGGGGCCCGTTGGTCCACTTCGGTGAACGCAATCGGTGGCGCCATGAACATCAGCGATCTCACCACGCACCCGCGGCCCTACGTGTCGATTCGCGAACTGGCGGATTACTGGGGGCTCACTCGCTACGAGCTGTACAAACAGATCGACGCCGGCACGCTCACCGCGGTGCGCCTGGGGCCCCGGCTCTACCGGATCCGGACGAGCGATGCCGTGCGCTTCGCGGACGCGGCGAAGATCGATGAGCCGCGATCGATGCTGCACCCGCCGAACGCTGGTCCTTCTCTTGCCGCGGTCCAGCTCGGCTGATGTAACATGTAACCGCGACGCCTTGTCGCTTCGCACCCCCTTACACATATGAAGGCGCATCTGCAGACCCGTCTGAGCGATCCGCTGACCTACTCCGGCGCATTCGTCACCGTTCGACAGCTGTCGGACTACTGGGACGTGAGCCGGAAGCAAGTCCTCAAACTCATCGAGACCGGCTCGCTCGAAGCCCTGCGCTTGGGACCGAAGACCTACAGAATCCGCGTGCAGGCGGTGCTGGAGTTCGAGCGCCGCAGTCAAAAAGCGTAACTCTCTCCCGTGTTCGTAAAGAACTCGCTGTTCGAAAACGTGTTGTTCCGTTCTTGAACAGCATGCAACGCAAGAGTCTGGATCCTGTACGTGAGCCTCTACGGAATTACACACAGCCCGGTCGCTAAAGGTGCGGTTGCCCCTTCGTCGCACGTGTGTCGCCTGCGTCACTTTGCATCGCTAACGGCCTTCTGCGTCCCTTTGGGGATCGCAACGCCTTCTAGTGCCGTCGCGATGTTAGTTCCATGAGTGCCTAGACACGGTGCCGCACGACGTTCATCCTCGATTGCCGGGAAGCCGCCCACCGCACCGCGGTTGGTCGTTGTTCGAGCCACGGCTGGTGCTGCGTTTGCAGAGCACCCTGTCCCTTCAGTCGGAGGACGAAGCGACGATGGCGATTCACAATCTCGCGGACCACAGTGTTTCCTACGTGACCGTGCGCGAGCTGGCCCAGGTCCTGGCGTGTCAGCCAGAAGCAGATCCGCAGACACGTCGCGGCCGGTTATCTCCAGGGCCTTCGGCTCGGTCCGCGTCTCTGTCGTATTACGGTGGCGTCGGCGCTCGCCTTCGAACAGGCCTCCGAACGCCATCTGTCGCAAGCCGCACAGACCGACGAACCTTCCGGTCCCCGGGTCGATGACTGGGGCCGGCATCGGACGCGCTGACGTCCCGTGCGATTCTCGGATTTCTCGGTCGTCTCGCCGGGAAGGTCGTTGGACTGCCGCGAGCGCGTGCTCGCGTCGAGGCAGCGAGCGCCGGCGGGACCTCCGCGACCGCACTGCGATGCAGCGAGCGCCATGATCAACAGCCCGTCACGTTCGTCGTACAGCGTCGACACCGAGCAGGGCCACGTTCCGTTCGCCCGCATCGACGGCCGGGCCCACCGGACGTGCGACGATGCCGTTTCCTTCGACCGTCGATCGCTCGAACCGTCGAGCCTCACGGCCGCGGACGACACGCGACCTGCCGGCGCGGAACAGCTCGCGTGGTTCGCGGTGCTCACGCGGTCGCGGCACGAGCGCCGCGTTCACGATCAGCTGGTGTCGAAAGGTGTCGAGTCGTTTCTCCCTTCGGTTTCGCGCTGGAGCCGCTGGCGCGATCGCCGAAAACTCATCGATTGGCCGCTCTTTCCCGGCTACTGCTTCGCCCGCTGCGCATCGCGCGACGTCCGTCCGGTGCTCGCCTGCAAAGGTGTGGTGCACCTCGTGTCCTTCGCGGCGAAACCGGCACCCGTCCCGGATCACGAGATTGACGGCATCCGACTCCTGCTTTCGTCGACGCTGCCGCACGATCCGTGTCCGTTCATCGATGTCGGCACGATGGTGAAGGTTGTGTACGGCCCGCTGCGTGGCGCGCGCGGACGGCTCATTCACAAAGAGCGAAACACCACGCTCGTTCTCGGCATCGAGATGCTTGGACGGGCGCTCAGCGTTCAGGTGGACGCGGCCGACGTCGTCTCTCTGGGGACGGAGGCATAGCCTGATCGATGTGGTCAGGGACGCAGCCCGGTTTCAGTCGCCGTGGGTGGCGCGCCGTGCACACGGCGTTTCTTACACATGCGGGTGAACTATGAGGCACACGTATCGACTCATCGGTGCCACGGTCCTGAGCGTCGCGCTCGTGGGAAGCACTGCGCTTTCAGGGCAATCGACTTCAGGGCAATCGACTCCATCTCCGTCGCAAGCCGCCAAGCCTGACGACGCCTCTCGCGGCACCGAACCGGCACCGACTGCCGGCGTCGCGACGCCGCCCGGGTACGTCGTCGGGCCTGACGATGTGCTCGGAATCGTGTTCTGGAGAGAGAAGGACCTGTCAGCCGACGTCGTCGTCCGGCCCGACGGCATGATCACTCTGCCGTTGCTGGACGAGATCAAGGTGGTCGGGCTCACGCCCCTCGAACTTCGACAGAAGGTAATGGCCGAGGCGAGCAAACTCGTCGAAGACGCCAACGTCACGATCGTCGTCAGGCAGGTCAACAGCCGGAAGGTCTTCATTACGGGCAACGTTGCGAGGCCCGGATCCTACCCGTTGACGGCGCCGACGACGGTGGTACAGCTCATCGCGCTTGCAGGCGGGCTGCTCGAGTTTGCCGACGAAAGCGACATCCAGGTCATGCGTGCCGAGGCGCAAGGGGCGGTGTCGCACAAGGTGAACTACAAGCAGCTTTCGAAGGGGCGCGACCTCAAGCAGAACATCGAGCTCAAGCCCGGCGATACCGTGATAGTGCCTTGACCCCTTGGGTGCGCACCCGCTGCGAGTGACGTCATGCTGCCAGGCAAGCGATACAACCTCGAGACCATTCCGCGGATTCTGTGGCGGCACAAGTGGGCCCTGTTCGTGCCCTGTCTGCTCGTCGCCCTTACGACTGCCCTCGTGGTCAGTCGTTTGCCCAATCGCTACCGCTCCGAAACGCTGGTCCTCATCGTGCCTCAGCAGATTCCCGAGAACTACGTCCAGCCGATGGTGAGCGCCCGCATCGAAGATCGGCTCGCGTCGCTCAACCAGCAGATTCTGAACCGCACGCGGCTCGAGCAGATCATCCGCGAGTTCGGCCTGTACCGGGAGGAGCGCAAGACCGACATCATGGAGGACGTCGTCGACCGGATGCGCACCCACGACATTTCGGTGCAGACGACCGGCCCGACCGAACGCCGCGACCGGTCGGCCCCGACGTTCCGGATCACATATACCGGCAGTGATCCGCGAACGGTGATGCGCGTGACCGAACGGCTGGCCTCGCTGTTCATCGAGGAGAGTCTTCGCGATCGGGCGACGCTCGCCGAAGGCACCAATCAGTTTCTCGACGCACAGCTGATCGACGCCAGGAGCCGGCTGATTGAACAGGAAAAGCGCCTCGAGGCCTATCGCCAGCGGCACTCGGGAGAGCTGCCATCGCAGCTGAGCTCCAACATGCAGGCGATGCAGAACATTCAGCTGCAGCTGCAAACGCTGTCGCAGTCCATCAGTCAGGACCGCGACCGGCATCTCGCGCTCGACGGGATGGTGGCCGAGGCCGAGGCCATGGCCGCTGCCGTACCGGCGGGCGCGCTTGCCGACGGGGCCGACGCATCCACGCTCACCACCGAGCAGCAACTGGAGCTCAAGCGCGCGGAGCTGCGCGCGCTGGAATTGCGCCTGAAGCCCGGCCATCCGGACCTCGCGCGTGCCAAGCGCGCCATCGCGGGATTGGAACGGCGCATCGAAGCGGAAGCCTTGCAGCAGCCGCTGACACCATCGACCCGGCAGCCATCACCCGCCACGAACACTCAGGAAGTGCAACGCGAGGCGCGGCTCCGCAACCTGATCGCGGAGCGGGATGTGCTACCAAAGCGCATCGCAGAGAAGGAAAGAGAAGAAGCGCGCCTGCGTGACTCGCTCGGCGCCTACCAGTCCCGGATCTCCTCCATCCCCGCACGGGAAACGGAGCTGGTCGAGCTGACCCGCGATTACGAGACGCTGCGGCTCGGCTATACGACGCTTCTTTCCAAGAGCGAGAACGCGAGGATGTCGGCGAACCTCGAGCGCCGTCAGATTGGCGAGCAGTTCCGGGTGCTCGAGCCGGCCCGCATGCCGGAACGGCCCGTCAGCCCCAATCGGCTGCAGATCAACGCCATGGGCGCGTTCGGTGGATTGGCGCTGGGACTCGGGCTCGTGCTGTTCCTCGAATACCGGGACCGGAGCCTGCGGACGGAAGCCGACGTCCGCAGCGCGCTGAGCCTTCCCGTGCTTGCCGTGATTCGCAGGATGGGCGTGGAAGCCAAGCCACGGCGCCGCCCTCGATTCGTCAGGCTGCTTGGCTGGCGGTAGCGTTATGTACGAAACCTTCTACGGCCTGCGGGAACGGCCCTTCGAGCTCACGCCCAACCCGCGCTTTCTCTTCGTGACGCCGCGACACCGCGAAGCGCTGATCAATCTCGAGTTCGGGATTGCCCGGCGCAAGGGCATCGTGGTGCTCGTCGGCGAACCAGGAACGGGCAAGACGACCGTCATCCGTGCCTTGATGGCGAAGCGGCGCGAGGTGCAGACGAAATACGTCTATCTCAATCATGCGATTCGCACGCCGGCCGAGTTCCGGCAGTTCGTGGCCCGGTCGTTCGACCTGAGCCGGCCGGCAGAAGGATCGAATACCTACCTCATTCAGGAACTGACCGACCGGTTGCTCGGGTATCGACAGAAGACCATCGCCGTCGCCTTCATCGTCGACGAAGCGCAAAGTCTGCCTGACGAGCTGCTCGAGCAGATCCGGCTGCTGACCAACGTCGAGACCACCGAAGACAAGCTGCTGACGCTTGCCCTGGTGGGGCAACCGAAGCTGGCCGATCGGCTGAACGACGAAGCGTGGAAGCAATTGAAACAGCGCATCGAGCTCAGGTCCACGCTGACGCCGTTCGATTTGCACGAGACGGCCGCTTACGTGTGGAGCCGGATCCGAACCGCCGGCGGCGACGCCGCCAGGCTGTTCACGCTCGAAGCCGTTCGCGTCGTTCACGAGCGCTCGCGCGGCATCGCGCGATCGATCAGCGTCATCTGTGACAACGCGCTGATGAGCGGATTCGCCGAGCACGAGCAGCCCGTCACCCGGCGGCTGGTGCTCGAGGTGTGTGACGAGCTCGATCTGCACGCGCTCGAGCCGGCGGTCGACGATTCGCCGGGCGCTGCATCCGAGCCGGACTCGCGCGAGGGCTCGAACCCCGGGCAGGGGCGGCTGCCGTGGCAGCCCTCGGCTCATGCCGGGGAAACGGTTCCCCATGACCTTCCCCCAACGGCGGTCACGCAGCCCCGGCGGCGTTCGTCGTTGCTCTCGAGAGCGAGCTCGCGGCCATGAGCGGAATCGAACGACGCTGAAGCGGCAGCGTCAGACAGGCTCGCTGCCCGACGACATGACGGGCGCGGCCGACTGGCTGTCGCCGCGCGAGGACGAGTCGAGCGCGGCGGCAGGCCTCGACGTCTTCACCAACGAAGAACCGGCGCGAGCGTTCCAGCACGAGGCCGCTCCATTCGTCGATGAAGCGCCCGTGCCCGTTCGCCGCGCCGAGCGACCTGCGCCTCACGACGCCCCGCCTCGCCTCCGCCTCGACGAACGGCCCCGGTCGGACAAAGGGCGGGGCACTCGGCGAATCGTCGAGCCCGGAGTTGCGAAAGATGTTCCGGCGACGGTCCGGCTGCCGGAACAGCCGAAATCGCTCGAGGTAGACCTGCCCGTGGCGCGCCGCGACCGGGAGACAGGCGATTCGACCGAGCGCGCGCGTCCGAAAGGTCGAATCGAACCGCCGCCGCCGTTCGATGACGATGTGGTCTCCACCCGGCGAATCGGCAGGGCCCGCAGCACGAGCAACAGACGACTGTCGCACCAAGCCCCGAGCCCACACCCGAACCGCCTCCGGAGCTCCCCACGCCGGCGTTGGTACAGCCAGCGATCTCCGGCGCGGCCGACGAGAGCAGTGCCCGAACCCTCAATCAGACAGAGCCTGTTCAGGGCGAGCCGGCGCCGGAGTCGAGGCCGGTGTTCAGCGGCTTCAACCGCAGCACGGCCGGAAAGATCGTGTCGGGTCCCGGTATCGACATCGCCACGGCGGAGCAATACCGGCGACTGGCGGTCGCCCTCCACCACGTCCAGGGCGAGCGCGGGGTCAACAAGGTGATGGTGACGAGCGCGATGCCGGGCGAGGGAAAGACGCTCACCGCCCTCAACCTTGCGCTCACGCTGAGCGAGTCCTATCTCCGCCGCGTCGTCTTCATCGACGCAGACCTCCGGTGCTCCCGCGCCCACGAGCTGCTCAATGTGGTCAATGTCGAGGGACTGAGCGAGTTGCTTCAGGATACGAGCCGCATGCGCCCGCGCCTGGTGGACATCTCACCGAGGTTGTCGGTCCTGCTGGCGGGTCGTCCCAGCTCGGATCCGATGGGCGCGCTGACCTCGAAGCGGATGGCTGAGGTCCTCGACGAGGCCGCAGCCACTTTCGACTGGGTGATCGTGGACACGCCACCGGTCGTGCTCCTGCCCGACGCGAACGTGCTGGCCAAGATGATCGACGCCGCCGTGATCGTCATCCACGCAGGAAAGACCGGGTATGACATGGTCGACCGCGCGGTGCAGGCGATCGACCGGAAGCGCGTGCTGGGCGTCGTTCTCAACGACGTTCGGGACGGCGAAGCGCTCGGGTATTACTACTCACCCAAATACGCGGCCCGATCAACCCCTCAGTGAGGCGAGCGCCTGGCGGGCCTCGGTCGCTCCCGCGAAGTCCGGCGAGAGCGCCAGGGCCTCCTGGAGGGAGACGCGCGCTCGCCCCGAGTCGCCCGCCTTCAGGTCCGCCAGCCCCAGGTGGTAGTGGAAAATCGGGTTCTTCGGGTCCAGTTTGACGCTTCGCTCGAACGGCGGGACGGCGAGCCCGGCCAGTCCCCTTCTTGTCGTCGATCGATCCGAGGGTGTCCTGCATCGCCGCGCTGTCCGGAAGGCGGCGCGTCGCCGCCTGCGCGAGCTGCAGCGCCACATCGAGGCTCCCGTCGCTCTGCACGTACCTCCAGCCGAGATTTTGGCCGCGACGGGATCTCGGGAACGATCGCCGCGCCTGC
Organism: Vicinamibacterales bacterium; assembly: GCA_963840865.1. Taxonomy (GTDB): domain Bacteria; phylum Acidobacteriota; class Vicinamibacteria; order Vicinamibacterales; family Vicinamibacteraceae; genus CAWJAP01. Next base: position 130,724 of record CAWJAP010000028.1, on the reverse strand, counting down.
TCGTATTGCTTCGCGCCTGGTCCGGCATCTTCTTCGCCTAGAGGATGACCCCGCGAGCGTCTGCGCCTGCACCGGCCGGGAATCAACCTTGCCAGCCCGTCGAACTCCGCCAGGGCCTCGTCGAGGCGCTGCTGCGAGAGATTCAGGCAGCCCAACAGCTCGTACCCTTGAACATTCGACAATCCACCTCGATCGTCTTGCGCAGTTTCTGCTCCATCTGTTTCGCGTCGCCAATGGCACGGTAAGTACTCGCCCGCGGAGCAGCGGGCCCGGGTCGTTCGGCGTCGCGCGACCGGTCCTCGACGCATCGGATGGCGCTTGCCGTGTCCTTCTGCGACAAGTCGGGCATGACAGCGCTCTGAGCGCCTCGAGATTGTTCGCGTCGAGCTCGAGCGCGCGTAGAGGGCGCGGCCCGCGCCGGCGCGGTCACCCTTATGCCGTGAGAATGCCCGCCTGCGTCTGGACGGCAGAATCGTCGGATTCTGCTGCTTCAAGGCCTCGAGCTCGCCCTCCGCGCGCCGCACCTCTTTCCTCGCGATGAGGCCGCGAACCAGCGTCAGCTGCGCGTCAGATTGCGGGCGCGATCTTGGCGCCTGTTCGGCGAACTGGATCGATCGGTCGGGCCGCCGCCAGCCAGCTCGAGCCGGGCCAGCTCTACCTCGCGGTGACCGCGCGGGGTTGACCGCAGCGTTTCGTTGAAGGCACGGCTCGCCTCGTCGCAATCGTTCTTCGCCGGCGTCGGCACGACCGAGCGCGTCCTGCGCCTCAGCGAGCGTTGGATTGGCGGCCACCGCGGCCTGGAGCCGCCCGACCGCCTCACGAGATTCCCTTCGTTCGAGAGGAATTCGGCCTGCCGGACCATAGCCTCGCATTGCCCGGCTCGCGCGCGGGCAGCTCGTCGAGCCGCTTTCGCGCCTCCTCGCGGCGTTTCTGACGAAAGTCGATCGAGGCGAGCCGGAGATCCGCGTCGCTCCGCGACTTCGTGCTCGTCAGCTTGTGCAGGAGCGCGCTGGCCTGCTCGGTTCGACCGGCAATCAGGTAGTAGTCGGCGAGCATGAGCTGGGCGCGCGAATCCTTCGAGACTTCGGCGAGCTTGACGAGATACGGCTCGGCGTCGGCGGGCTTGCCGGTGGCGATCTGGAACAGCGCCAGCATTCGATTGGTCAGCAGATCGTTCGGGTCGATTTGATGCGCCCGCTGGAGCGTCTGCAGGGTTTCCGGCCCCTTCCGCGTGGCCCAATAGAAGTTGGCCAGGCCCAGGTGCGCCGGTACCGACGTCGGGTCGAGCGCAATGGCCTTCTTGAAAGACGCCTCCGCATCGGCGCGCCGGCCGGCCGCATGTTCCAGGGCGCCGAGGCTGATGTATCCATCGTGTTGTTGGGGTCGAGCTTGATCGCTTCCTCAATATCCCTACGGCCCCGTCGACGTTGTTCAAGCCGGCCAGCGCGTTGCCGAGCAGGATTTCGGCGTCGATGTTCTTGGCGTCGAGCGCCAGCGCACTGCGCGCGCGCGTCGCGGCGTCTTCGAACTGCCGCCCGAACAGAAGGAAGCGTCCGGCCTTCAACTGCGCATCCACGTCCTTGGGAAGCAGGTCGGCCGCCCTGATGTACCTCGCGCCCCGCGCGCCTCCAGTCGCCGTCCTGGGTGTACACCTCGGCCAGTTTTGAGCGCGCTTCGCCGAAGCGCGGATCCTGCCGGACGGCGTTCCGGTACTGGACGATGGCTTCTTTCAGTTTGTGCTGACGCAGGAAGGAATCGCCACTGTCCACATACTCGCGCTTCGCGACCTCGGGATCGCGCGTACATGCGGCATGAAGGGCGACGATCAGCATGACAGCCAGAATTCGCCGGCGGTTCTGTGCGGCGCGCATGTCAATCGGCTCCTCAGGTTCTTCGGCCACGCGTGGATCGAGCGTGACGAAACGTCAAAAAGAAAAACCCCGTCACCATGGGCAACGGGGTGTCAAAGAAAAGGAAGCTCGCCGTCCTGATGCCGGCGGCAGGACCTACCGCCTGCTGACCCTCGGCCCTTACAGCTTGAGTTGCGGCGCCGACGCATCGCGGCGATGAGGCCGACGAGCCCGGACCCGAACAGCGCAATCGAGCCAGGTTCCGGCACTGGAGCGACGCCTTCTGCTGCTCCAAATTCAAGGGGATTCGGTTGGAGCACGTTCGTCCTGAGCAAGTTGTAGTTCCTGAGCCGCGGAGGCAGCGTCGAGACGAAGAAGAACTGGATCGGCTCGTCATCCCACTCCAGTGATGTCGCCGCCCAGCGTCGTAATCCAGCCCAAGCGGCCACCGATGTCCTCGAATTGAAAATCGAGTCCGTTCCCAAAGCCTCCCGCGGAAGCCGCGTCTGCGTACCGCCAGCCCGCGACACCAGTGAAGCCACCAACGGCGAATTCTGTGTCGTAGAGGAAGTTGTTATCGACGCTCGGCGTCACCGTTTGCACATACACATAGCTGGTGCCGTCGAAGAACACCTCGCTGTCGAGCGTGCCGGTCGTCGGTGGCGGTGCGAAGGCATTGTCGAACTCGTCGGTCGACGTCCCGACAGACGCTCCCAGGGTGATCGTGGCGAGGTCCACAGGAGCCACTGGGATAGCCGATGCTTGCTGTGCGGACAGGAGCGACATCCCCAAACCGATAATAAAAGTGATTCTGCGGACCATAGCGTTTGTCCTTTCACCTTCCAACCGACAGTGAGCAGCCACCTCCAACCGACAGTGAGCAGCCGCGGACGAAAAAAGTGTAGATCCCAACGTAGTCAGTGTCAACGAAGAATCGAGCTAAATCTAATGTTCTCTGTAAGTTGAGCTAGTTCAAAATTACACGCTGAATCGATTTCCGACTGATCAGAACTAGCGCGAGGATTAGATAAGAGCGGATTGAATCCGGATGCGTCGACTAGGTCCAAATGAGCTCTTATGGTTCAAAGGGGTCGCGTCGACCCGCGCGCGGTTTTTGCGCCGCACCATCGTGCGTCGGGCCGTGAGGATCGGCGTGAGTGTGATTCGCGGCGGCAGCCGACTGCGGCGTCATGACGATCTTCGCTGACGACCCGCTCGGCATCGCCCCGCCGCCCGGTCTTGACCACCAGCGTTCCGGCGAAGCCCTCGGGAAGGCGGCAACGAGCCAGAGAGGCGAGTGTTCGCACGAGAAGCTCCTCCCGTTCCCGAGTCGCGAGGACAACCTACCGAGCACTGGGCACCAGCACGTCGTCCGGCGCTTCGTCGAGCGCAACACCATCTCGGGGTTCATCTGGACCTCGCCGACGAAGCTCTTCTCCTCGTGGACCGTCACGTTGACCCAAGGCCCCTCGGCAATCAGCTTGCCGCGCTTCCGGTCGAACACGGTCGTCTCAATCGTGTAGACGCCCTCGATGATGTTGAGCTGCAGGTCGATGTCGAGCGTGACCTCTCTTCCAGGCCCTCCAGGGAGACGCCGTGGCAGGAAAGACGAGGTCGCGAACATCATCTTGCCGTTCCGCATCGAGCGAACCCGCAGCCCGATGCCGGGCGGTCTCGTCGAGCCGCTCCGGGTGGACGATGTCTGCGTCCACACGCAGCACGACCCGGCTGCCGGATACAATCCGCCCGTCGGTGAGCAGCACGGCACGCCGAGAGTCACGACCGGTGAGTCAGCCCTGCCCGTCTGGCGCGCGTTCCGCCGCGCTACTCACGTATGCCGCGATGGTTTCCGTGGCCGGCCCGGCATGCGCCACCTCGCCCTGCCGCAGGAGCACCGCGTGCTTGCACAGGGACGCGACGCGTTCGAGCTGGTGCGACACGATGATCGTGGTCACGTCCTGATTGACCATCTCCTGCAGGCGCTCGTACGCGCGCTGCTGGAATGCGAAGTCGCCGACCGACAGCACCTCGTCCACGATCAGCACCTCGGGCTCGAGGTGCGCGGCGATCGAGAAGCCGAGGCGCGCGTTCATGCCGCTGGAGTAGCGGCGCACCGGCGTGTCGAGAAACTCCGGAATGCCGGCGAAGTCGACGATGGCATCGAACTTCCGATCGATTTCCGCGCGCTTCATCCCCATGATCGCGCCCTGGAGGTAGAGGTTCTCGCGCCCGGTCAGATCGGGATGAAAGCCCGCAGACACCTCGATCAGCGCTCCGACGCGGCCCCGCAGCTCACACTGCCCTCGGTGGGGCGGAGAATCTTGGCGAGGAGCTTGAGCACGGTCGACTTGCCCGCGCCGTTCGGACCGATGATCCCGAGTGCCTCGCCCTGCCGGGTCTCGAGCGAGACGTCCTTGAGCGCCCAGAACTCGTTCCGCTTCAACTCGTGCTCACGCCGCACGGCCCGCTTGACCAGCGACGGGATCAAATCGCGAAGGGCGGTATGCCGCTCGGTGCGGCAGAACCGCTTCCAGACGTGCTCGAAGGTGACGGCCGGCTGTCCCACGTCAGACGTTCTCCGCAAATCCGTATTCCGCGCGATGGAAGACGACCCAGCCGACCGAGAAGAGAGCACGAAAGACACGGCGGCGGCCCAGGCGAACGGTATGGCTTCCGGCAGCTCTCCGCGAAGGAGGACCGCCCGATAACCATCGATGATCGGTGCGAGCGGGTTCATCTGGAGCATCACGCCGAGCGCGCCGGTCAGCTGGCGCGTCGGATAGACCACGGGCGTGACGAACATCCAGACCACGATGAGCGCGTCGAGGATGTATTTGACGTCGCGGTAATAGAGGTTGGCCGGCGCCAGCAACATCGCCAGTCCGGCGGTGAACATGAGCTGCACGGCCACCAGAACGGGGAGGAACAGGGCGGTCGGGGAGAACGGAATCCAGTAGTAGAGCATCAACGCGCCCCAGGATGCTCAGTCCGACGACGAAGTCGACGACACAGACGAGCATCGTGGAGAAGGGGAACACCTCCCGCGGAAATAACTTTGGTGAGGAGGCTCTTGTTGGCGAACAGCGTGTTGACGCCGGTCTTGAGCGACGTCGCGAACATATTCCAGGGCAGCAGCCCGCAGTAGGAGAAGATCGGATAGGGAACGTCGGTCTCGATCTTCGCCACCCGGCGGAAGATGACGGTAAAGACGACCGTATTGATGACCGGCATGAAGATGGCCCAGCCAAACCCCATCACGGTCTTGCGGTATCGCAGCAGCAGGTCGCGCCGCGTCATCATGAGGAGCAGCTCGCGATAATCGCGCAGCTCAGCGAACATCTCGCGAATGTCTCGACCAAGTCGAGTGAACATCGACAGCCCTCACTCTCCCTTTTCCGACGCCCGTCGATTGCTTTTTAGGCGCAGTGCGCCCGCAGCCATTCTCCCACCGGTGTGACGAGCTTCTCCCAGCGCAGGTCTTTTTCGCGAGCCGACTAGCCGCCGCCTTGCGTCTCGAGATATCCAGGGAGAAAAAAGTGGTGACCGCGTGGTCAAGAACCGCCGCGTCTCCAGGCCGAAAGAACACGCCCGCGTCGGGTTCTGTTGCCAGCGACTCGCGAAAGTAAGGCAGGTCGGACAGCACCACTCCGCGCCCCAAGGTCAGGGACTCGGCGAGCGCACTGCTGCCGACAATGTCGAGGTACGGCAGGATCACGCAGTCCGAGGGCACCAGCAGATTCGCCAAGTCGAGGTCGCCGAATTCCTGCGACAGAAACGACACGTTCGGTAGTCCACCATACGCCTCGAAGCCGCAGCCGCTCCAGCCGCGCCCCGCCACGAGTGCTGCCCTGGATCACGAGGTGACACTCGCCGTCAAGCGAACGCATCGCGTCCAGAGCGACGTCCAGGCCCTTGCGCGGCCGCTGGTACCAAAGCAGAGCAACAGGCGGCGTCCGGCAGGAAGCCCCCACTGGGCACGGGTCGCCTCCGGTGATTGCGTCGGCACGAGCACGCCAACGTAGGTCCCGATGGGCATCGCGATCGTCTTCGCCGCGGCCACGCGAAACCGCTGGACGACCTGGTCCCGACACTCCTCACCGTGGCACAGGCAGAGATCGGCCGCTTGCACGCACAGCTGATAGCCGAGTCGATCGATCCAGGTTCCGCCTTCAGGCGGTGAGAGCTCATGTGCGGTCCAGAGAACCCTGACGCCGGCTCGTTTTGGCTCGCCGCAGGAAGCGATGCAACGTCGTGATCCCCTGCAACTGTCGAACCGTGTTTCGCCCCGAAGGAGCGCCAAAGTCCTTCAATGTACCAGTGGAGGTGCACGGCATCGAACAGGGGCCCCGATGTCCCGAACAGCGGCCGTTGGGTGATGTCGTCGACGTATTCGACGGTCACGCAAATGGGCCAAGCGCGCCGTAATAGAGCTGGCAGTACGGATTAATCCCCGGCCGTGGCCAACTGGCGATGCGAAGCGGCGTCATGATGCTCCGTCGACGAACGTCGGAACGGTCTCGGGCCGGGCGACGTGAGGAAGCCGTATCGAGCAGGGCCGGCGAGATGCGTCGCAACCGGCCCTGGAGAGCCACGTGCACGAGTCTGGTGTGACGTTGCTCAGACAGCGGGTGAAGGCGATCGGACCGTCCTAACGAGGTGGAGCCTAGGCTTGACGTCCGCGGACATCCGATCCGCGAAGTCGGTCTTCAATCGATCCAGCGCTTCCAGCATGCGAGTGTGTGCGCGATCGATTGCAGCGTCCGAGCTGAGGCTTGGTTCCTGTGACGCTGCCCGCGCGAGGGACCGCGCCGCGAGCTCCTTGAAAGCGCCCGGCGCGACCGCCCGCAGCCGCTGCCCGCGCGCGCGGATGCGGGCGGCATATCGCTTGCGGCGTCCGGTGAGGCTCATCGCGAGCTCCAGCGCATTCGACGGCGATACGCGCGCCCAGCGGAGCGGTACGTCCAGCGCCGACGCCCAGTCGTGCCACTTCGCCCGGTTCGGCGGCTGGATCGGGCGTACGGAAATCCACGGCACGCGAAGCGCGTCGGCCACGATCGCGCCGTGCATGGCCTCGGCCACCAGGACCTCCGATTCCTGGATCTGCATCAGGACGTTCTCGACCGTGTCGCACGGGTCGATGTAGTGGAGGCCGGCGGCGGCGGTGGCTTTCGCCCATTCGCCATCCACCGCGCTTTCCCAGTGAGGCATGAACGAGATTCGGTGTGCCTTCCGCGCCGGCCGCGAGACGCACGAGCGCACCAGGATCGCCGCATCACCGATCCCGAGGTCGGCATCGAGACCGAGCGCGGCGGCCGTGAGCCGGCCGCGCACGAAGTAGAACCGCCAGCGATCGTCGATCGCCGGAACCGTCGTGTAGCCGCCGTAGCCAGCGCCGAAGACTATCTTGTGCGACTCGCTCGGCAGGAAATCGATACAGCGTCGAGCCGATCCCGATGAAGAGCTCCCTTTCGTCATCGTCGAAGAATCCGGGGAGGAGGCGCGGCCACAGCCAGACGTTCAGCTCGTCGCCGAAGTTGGGGCGCCGCCCACGATAGAAATACATCTTCATGGCATGCGGCTCGAACGGCTCAACTCGGGCGCGGCCTCGAATTGCGGGATTGCCTGGCCCCGTAGCATGCGCTGCACGAGGTATCGACTGCCGCCGGCGAGCTCGCGCCATACCCGCCGTCGCACGAGCGCGCGCGGCCAGCGGCCCGTCGTCTTTACAGCCGCGCAGAAAGACACGCCGCGTCCGGTGATTCAGCAGGAACTTTGTGTAATACGCCCCGCGCCCGTAGGCGTAGCTCCGCGCCACACGATCCGCCTCCTCGCCCGGTTTCCGCCCGTGATGGTGCGAGACGACAAGAGTGGGCTCGTACCGACCCCGCCATCCCGCCCAAACCGCACGGGCGACGAGCTCGATGTCCTCGGCGGCGAGGCACGGCGTGCCGGGACCGAGCAGCGGATCGAACCCGCCGACTGCTGCGAGGACCTCGCGCCGCACGGCCAGGTTTGCGCCGATTACCCTCCCCGGACGCACGAAAGTGCCTGGCTCGATCGTCGCCGGAGTGTCCACATCGAGGATCGTAAGGTTCGCGTCGGTTGGGTCGTGACGTACGACCCGCCCGCCGACAACTCCAACGTCGTGCGCCTCGAATACGCCTGCGAGCGCCCGGAGATAATCGCTTCGGGGATAGCAGTCGTCGTCTGTAAAGGCGAGGATCTGGCCGCGGGAGGCCGCGATCGCCTGGTTCTTCGCTCCGCTCAGGGCCCGCGCGCCAGAATGCAGCGGACGGACGGGAAAAGGTGCGAATGCCGCATACTCCCGGATTACCAGGTCGGTGTCGTCGTTAGAGGCGTGGTTGACGAGCAATAGCTCCCACTCAAAAGGGGCTGACTCGAGGTCCGCGACGGCGCTGAGGAACCGCGGGAGCCGTGAGGCCCGATTGCGCGTGCACACGATCATCGAGATCTTCACGCCGTAATCGATCCGCGGCGATTGTTGCATGGGGGCACTACTCTTTGACTTCTCGAAGGTCGAGCCCTCTGGGAAGGGAGGTTGGCGATGATCCGATTCATGCGACTCATCCGGCGGTCGCCGCAAAGGCGGCTCTCACTGTCATGGCTGAAGGCCGGGGGGTGGCTCGGCGCTCACCTGACCGGCAACGTTCCCCCGGCGCCGCGAAAGCAGCACATCGAAACCTTGGCAGAAGCCACGGACCGCCTCGGGCCGCAGAGGCTCGCGGACCAGTACGGAGAACCAGGCGGCGAACGCACGCCGGCGTCGGTCCGATCCTCGTCCCGCGCTGGAGATCTCTACGCATGGCTCGCACAGCAGCGGCGGCCTGCCACCATCGTCGAGTTCGGATCGGCATTTGGCGTGAGTGGGATGTACTTCACGGCCGGCCTAGAGGCAGCCGAGACCGGTCACCTTTATTCATTCGAGATCAACCGCGAGTGGGCGGACATCGCCGAGCGGAACATCCGTTCGGTCTCGAACCGCTTCACGCTCACGCGTGGTGCGTTCGAAGACTGCGCGACTGACGCCCTTGCCGGCCCGGTCGACATCGCCTTCGTGGACGCCATCCACCAGTACGACTTCGTCATGCGGCAGTTCGAGATCCTCAAGCCACGCATGTCGCCTGGCGAAGTCATGCTGTTCGACGACATAGACTTCCCGAAGCCTGGCGCGCGCATGGACGAGGCGTGGCGCGACCTCGCCGGCCGGCCCGATGTCGTGGCAGCCGTCGAGGTCGACGGTCGCCTTGGCATCATCGAGGTCACGTCTCCCTCCGTGTGATCGAGTGTCGGGGCCACTCGTCGAGCGGATGAGCGCCCGGCTCCTCCGCCCGACGAGCGACCGCTTCCATACGTCGACGGTTCTGTTGCCATCGCTTGGGATGAGTAGGTCGCCGCCAAGGCGTCCGCATGCTGCGCTGCCGCTCGTCGATAGACCGCCGCATCGGCGATGACGCGCCAGATCGCCGAGGCCACGTGCTCGACGTCGGGCGTGACGAGTGTTCCGCAGCTCTCCGGCAGCATGCGCGCCAGATCGCCGACGTCGGTGGCGACGACGGGGACACCGGCCGCCAGCGCCTCGAGCACGACGTTCGGCATGCCTTCGTTGTCCGAGGTCAGGACGAGCACCGTTGCATCACGAAGGAGCGAGGGGACATCGCGACGCGGCCCCAGGCACGAGAGGCGAGGTGCGGCGGCGAAATCCGTGCCTGCGACCAGGCTGGAGTCGAGTCCTTCACCTGCGAGCACAATTCGCACGTCCGGGCTGGTCTGCAGCAGCACGCGGACGACACCCAACAGCCGCGGAATGTTCTTGACTCGCGCGTTTCGGCCCACATACGCGACGACCGGCGCGTCGGCGGGGATGCTCAGCTCTTGCCGGAACGCGCCGGGAATCGCGGCACGCTTCATGTTGTCGACATCGATCCCATTTGGCACGAGCGCGATGCGGGTAGGCGGGAGCTTGCACTCATGCATCACCAGCTGCCGGCCGCGCTCCGAGTTGACGAGCACGCCATCGGAGCGGCGAACCAGCCGCGTGAGCGCAAAGCGACGCGCCAGTCCGACCGGCAGGTGGCTGTTCCGGATGCTGCTGACGACCCTCGCGCCCCGGGGCTTCGCCAGGACCGAGTAGCCGCTCGCAAACCAGTTGATGGCATGCACCACGTCGGCGGCGTCCCGGCGGAGAAGGCGGTAGAGTGCGACAGCGCGGCCGACATCGAATCCGCTGGTGCGTTCGACGATGGAGAGCGGGTAGCCGAGCGCCCGCACGATGTCACCATACGGGGTCGTGTTCGTCGAAAGGCAGATCATCCCGACGGGGGCCCATGGCGTGCCGCGGAGCTGTCGGAGCAGCTCGAGCGTCTGGCGCTCGGCGCCGCCGAAGCTCAATTGAGACACGACCACGACTACGCGCATCGGCTCACCGGGCCTGGTCATCGACGGTCATTCCGTGCGGCAACGCCTCGTGTGCGATCGCCGGGCGCACCGACCGCTCGGCCACCACTCGATACAGGCGCTCGTACCGGCTCACCATGCCGGGGATCGTGTAGAGCCTGCGTACTCTCGAAATCGCTCGAGTGCCGTAGCTCAAACGCGCGTCCCGGCTCGTGGCCATGTCGCCCATCGCGTGGAACAGCGACTCGGCATTCGCATCGGCGATCAATCCGGCTGCCGGCTCGCCCGGCGGGCACAGCAGGGACCGATTCGAGCCGACGTCCGTTGCGACGCAGGGCAGGCCCGCGGCCATGGCTTCGAGCAGCGCGTTGGACATGCCCTCGGACCGCGAGGGCAGCACGAAGACGTCCAAATCGGCGAGAAATCCGCTCGGGTGCGACGAACGTCCGACGAAGCTGATACGCGGGTCCGCCTCAGCGCGATGCTGGAGCGCCTCGGCCCACGGTCTATCGATCAGGCCGGCGATCACGAGTTCGACGCTCTGCTCCGGCCGGAACTTCATGAACGCATCCACGAGCAGGTCGGTGCCTTTGATCGGCTTGACCGTGCCGAGCGTTCCGAACCTGATCGGCGCGTCTGGATGCCGGACTCGAGCGACGCCTCCCGCCTGAGGCAATGCCACGCCATTGGGAATGACCTCGAGCAGCCCCGGCGGTGGTGATTCCGTCGATTGCACGAACTTCGCAGTGTCGGCGGAGACGCACACGATCTTGTCCGAGAGACGGTTGACGAGCCGTCGGATCGCCTGGTGTCGCGTGTTGTCGTCCTCACCGCGCCGGCTGGTGATGATTCTGACGTTCGCACCGCTGGCGCCGAGCATGCCCGCGACCACATCGGCGGCGAACCCGTATGAGTGCACGAGATGCGGTCGAAAGCGTCGCAGCACACGCCGGAATCGCTGATACGCGAGAATGCCTCCGGGACGGACCAGCGTGGGCCAGTTCAGATTGACGTGCTCGATTCGAGCCTCCGTGAGGCGCGCGCGGTAGTCGTCGGAGGCGTCCAGACAGCACACGATGCATCGAACCGATGCCGGAAGACCGCTGGCGAGGGCGATCAGGTGGGTCTCCATGCCACCAATCCGGCGCCCTCCAGTCACGTAGACGACGCGAAGATCATCAGCTGGCGATGCGGCCATGGCACACGAGCGGAGAAGGGGGGACTGGATCGGGAAGCGCGGTGTGAACGCTGCGTGAGAGCGCGTCAGGAACGACGAACGCTCGAGCGCTCACCCGACGATCGCGGCGTCACTTCCTGGCGAGCGACTGTCCGGCTCGTCGTATTCGGTCCGACTCTCCGTCCGCACAGCTCCAGTGCCTCCGCGTTCACGGGCGTGAAGTCGAACTCGGTGGACGTTTGACCCACGTAGTGCCGGAATAACGTACCGTCCGTCCATGCCGACCGAGGCAAGATGACCGAGCGTTGCTCGAGGGGCGTTCGTGACCGGACCTGCTCCAGCGTGTCGTATGTGGAGGCTGTTCCGCCGCCGCCGACGACCCTCATCAAAGTGGCCGCGCCTGCAATATACACGTTGCAGTCGGATTCGACCGTCGAAAAGGTTTTCTCGTCAAATACGATGCCAGAGAGAATGTTGTAACGGAATCGCCATCCCACTTTGGGCGTCGTGCCACCGGTGCCGTGATTGCTCACTGTGAAATAAGCACTGTTGACGATGATGTTGTGCTCGACGGTGAGATCGTCGAACGGGTTGGTCCCGAGAAAGATTGAATCCTGTCCGTTCAGGAAGACGTTGTGGCGGAAGACACCGCCCGTGCCACTCGCCTCCAATGTATGGTTCGGGAACCCCCACAGGATCGACTGCTCGAGCGTATTGCGTCCGTCCACGCGGGCCCCGTTCCACGACCGATGAATTTTCGCTCGCCGCACGATTTGTCCGAAGGACGTCGTTCGTCGCTCCCGTCCAACCAGAAGCGCTCGTCCATTGCCGGCGGCGTTCCAGCACTCGCCCGCACCGAAGTCGGGGTTGGCGTCGTAGCACTGGTTCGGGTGCAGGCCCTGCGAGATGACATGCCCCACGTCGAGGTCCTCGGCCAGCGTGTTCGTGCCTTCGAGCCAGACCTTGACGCGCGCGCCTCGATCCGCCGCAGCACCGTGCCATTCGCCGACGTGTTCACCCGCAGGCCGGTGCCGACGGCCTGTTCGATCGCGATGTTCTCGAGCCACAGGTAGTCGCCGTTGATGACGACCGTGCCCCAGCCGGTTGGAGGCCAGATACAGGTTGTCGGCGTCACGCGGCGGACCGTCGTGGCACATGTGCACGTAGACCTTGTTGTTGGCCCGGTCGTTCCAGATGGTGCAGTGATGCGCTTCGACCTGGTCGATCGAGCTCCGCCCCGTGAAGCGGATCGGGAACTCCAGGTTGAACGGCCGTCCTTGTGACTGCGTGAAGGGTGGCAGGCGGTCGTCGACGCGAATCGGCCGCCAGGTCGAAACCGGCGGCCGCTGGGCGGCGTTGTTCGCGATGAAGTTCGCCTCCTCGTCCCAGTCGATCTGGTAGGTGAACTGCCGGTCCGCTACGCGCGTCCACTGAGCCGCGGGAGGCTCGAACCGCGTCCCGGTGATCCGGACGCCGTCCTGGCCGATGAACTTGATTGGCTCGTCCGCCCGGCCGTTGCCGTCGAACGCCAGTGGTCCCTGCGAGTAGATCCCATCTGCCCCGCGCTGCACCAGCACGGTGCTGCCCGGGGGCATGTTCGAGGTCCCGACCAACGAGACCGCCCGCGGCAGGCTGCAGGGCTCGCGCTGCGTGCAGAAGCTCGATGTGCTTCCGTTCGGCGTGACGAAATGCGTGTAGGCGATGCCCTGCGCGACGACCGGGGGGCTCCGCGAGCGATCACTCGTCGCGCGTCCGCCCTGCGAGTCGACCCGGGCAGGGGCAGTCGCCTTCGGCAACGCCAGCCCTACGAGAGACCGATGACGAGCGCGAGGATGGCTCGATTCACTGTGCGCCCTCCATTTCCAGCGCGGCGTCGGGCGTGTGCCGATCGATCTGTGCGATGGCCGACGCGAAATGCGCTTCCAGCATCGTGATGGTCCGCGAAATGTCGAACGTCTCTTCCACGAGGCGCCGGCCTTCGGCGGCGAACCGCCGCATCTCCGGCATGTGCGACGCACACCAGACGACGTCCTGGCGTGAGGATCGACTGTTCATGAGGTGCCCGCTCAGTTCACGCACGAAGCGCCGAGAATACGACGAACCTCCGGTGGATCCGATGTCAGGCGCGATCGCGCGAATTCGAGATGCCGTCGACGCCCTCCGCCAGGCCGGCACCGACACGCGTTCGATGAGCACGTGGGAAGGCCTTCCGTCGCGTACGTTCCAGCTTGACGTCACGCGATCACGAAGAGGCCGTTCGCCCGCATGTCGCCTGACGATCCGGTAGAGGCCGGCGCCATCGCTTCGAAGAGGCTGGCCGAAGCACCATAGACTTCGCGGGCAAGCGCGTCGCGCATGTCGGCGCTTCCCGTAGGAAGTCTGGCACCTCTGCTTCCGCAAGATGCCCGAAGATCGCTGACCGCGATCGCCCAGACCAGCCCTAGCGATTCGCGGCTCGATGGTGCCTTGCTCCGTCCATCCCCGCAGAGTGTGAGCGATGGAAGCCGAGCCCGCGATCTCTCAGCAACCGGCAGGCGTCAATCAACGTGTCCATGGTAAAGATGCGGCGGAACCGCCGCAGACAGACCAATCGCGCGTGTCGTTCGTTCGGCGGTTCGCGGCGGTCGCAGAAACGTCTGCGTATCGATGCCGCGCGGGAGCACGCAGCACCTTCCCAGGCGGTGCACCGAACCTAGAACGGCGCCCTACATCCGGGACCAGCAGACGAGCGCCGCTGCGTGACCGAGCGGGCGCCGAACCAGGGGCGCGAGGTACGGCGCGCCGACCAGCCTCGAGGTTGACGTCCGACCCGGCGGTCACGACGACATAAGGGCGTTCGCTGCCGAAGCCGGCTCGCCATCAGGCGCAGCACGAGCCGATCGCACGCCTCTCGCGATCGGAAGGCGGCGATCGCCGCCGAAATGACGGTCGCGGCCGCGCTCCGTGTACGTGAGGTGTATTGCAGGTCTCGCGTTGGTGCCCGGCGCAAATCGGCCGGCGCAGGGACACCACCGCCGATTGTCCACCTGAGCCGCGAGTCCTCGATCTCGCGGACGATGAACGTCGAGCGTACGTCTAGCGCGAAATCACGTAGCAGCGCCGACGACGGTGCCGCGCAGTGTGGCTCAGCTCAGCGTTCGTGCTCGCTCCGGCAGCGCTGCGGCGGCCGCGGTCGTGCGGCCGAGAAACGCCCCAATCAGCAGCCAGAAGTAGGTGGTCACCGCCATGGGAGCGGAACCGCGTGCCGCTGAAATCGAGGAGAAACAGGCAGACCGTCGCCGCCAGCAGGCCGAGGCCCGACGGCCCATGAGAAGCTGCCCCGCGCGGCGTGTTTCGCCCGCCTGGCGCACACGAGTGCGAGTGGCGCCGAGCAGCCCCGCATATCCAATCAGCCCGATCACGCCCATCTCCGTGCCGATCTGCACCATCGTCGCGTGCGCCGAACGATAGATGCCCGTGTGCTGGCCCAGGCGCTGCGGCATACGTCGCCGAACCCTGTACCCCAGAGCGGGCTTTCCAGCAACAGCGTGGGGAACGATCTTCCACTGGATGATCCGCAACGCGGCCGAATCGTCGAGAGCCTCTTCGAGCGAGCTGTCGCCCGACTGCTCGACGGCCGTCAGCGTGAGGTCTGCCCGGGTCGACGCTTCCTCGGGCGCCAACCGCGATCCGGCGAGGAGTCGCGACGACGAGCAGCGCCGCGGCGGCCCGGTTCGTCGCGAATCCGACGAGCATTCCCGGCCAGCCCGAACGCCAGCCAGGCACCGCGCGACAGGGTGAACAACAGCGTCAGCACCATGAAGAAGGCCGCCGCCACGAGAAACAGGCGTTCGATGCGCCTGAGCTCCGCCGTTCTGGAGACGAACAGCAACAGCAGCGCGTACATCGCCAGATAGCCGGCGAAGAGATTCGCCTGGCCGGTCAGCAGCCCCATCGGTCGATTCGTGAGCAGATTGCCCGTCGTCAAGCCGTCGCGCAAGCCATGCACGGCCATCGCCAGGCTCGCGATCGCGACACAGAGCAGCAGGAACCAGAGCTGCTGATCGGTTCTGACCAGTCGCCGGCCGACGAAGAACAGCGAGAACGGAAACAGCCAGTTCTTGGCCACGACCAGCAGCGGCCAGAGCGGCTGCTGTGCGGTCGCCCATCCATAGAAGGTCGAGAGTATCAGGGCGATCGAGAAGTAGGCGATCCAGCCCGGCACGGCGATGCGCGCCGGCGGCGCGCTCCCGCCCAGCGTCGCCGCGACGAAGATGATCAGGAAGACCGTCTGCCAGTTGAGCGCGGGGATCCCCAGGCTTTCGAGCGGGGCCAGTTGGAGGGTCGGGAGCAGCAGGACGAACATCCCCAGGAACCGCTCGTCGAGCTCGAAGAACAGCTTGGCCCAGTAGCAGCGCCAGTACCAGGCCCAGGACCAGCTTCGTCACCGGATAAGGCGCGGCGACGGCGGTCACTGTCGGCGACGAGCACGAACACGAGCACGCTCCGCTGGACCGGGTCGAGCGTGAGCACGCTTCTGGTTCGATCGACGTCTCGACCGACGTCGACGAACGGCCGGTCCGGACCAGCGAGTCACTCGTCATGAACGAGCTCAAGCCTCCGCCCGCCGAAGACCGGCCATCGCCGCGTCGAGCGCGTCGTCGGCGAGCCGCGACCGCCTGTAGTGCTGCTCGACGAACACGCGACCGTTCGCGCCTTTGCGCTGGAGCACATGGGGTGCGGCCGCCGAGAGCTCGAGGCAGACCCGCGCGAGCTCGTCGGGTACTCCTGGCGCCACGACCCACCCACAGTCGGCGTTCTCGATGAGGGCGGCCACTTCTCCGTGCACGGCGGCCACGACGGGCGGCGCCCGCCATGTAGTCGAAGATCTTGTTCGGGAGCATCAATCCGTGAAACGGATGCGGCCACGTGCAGAGAACGCTGACATGCGACGCCGCCAGATATGCCGAGCACCTGCTTTTTCGGAACCGGCTCGTGGAACACGACATTCGTGAGTCCCAAGCGTCGCGGCCTGCCTTCGCAGCGCGTCGCGGTGATCGCCGTCACCGACGAATCAGGAACCGGACGCGGCTGCCTTCCAGGAGCCTCGCTGCACTCCAGAAGCGTCTCGAGGCTGTTCCATCGTCCGAGGGCGCCCACATACGTGCACACGAAGTGGCGCGTCGGTGTCCACTGGGAAATTCCGCGATCGGGCAAGCGGAATGTCGACCATCCAGTCGTCCATGCCGTTGGGCACGAGCACGACTTTGTCGGCGGCGCCGCCGCGTTCGATGATTCCCTTCCGGATGCCGGCGGTCAGTGCGACGAGCGTGTCGGCCCGCGCGTAGAGAAAGCGTTCGCCGTATTCGATGAGCCGAACCAGCAGCTCCCCTCTTCAGTACGCCGGCGACGACAGCCGATTCCGGCCACAGATCGCGGACCTCGAACACGAATCGGGCCCGCTTGAGGACTGCCACGATGAATCCGGCGCCGCCAGTCGTGAGCGGCGTCGACGAGGCATAGACGACGTCCACGCGCGGATCGTGAGCGCCTTGAGCGTCGCCCCGGCCGCATACGAGAGAAAGTTGACGATCCGTCTGGCGTAGCTTCCACGAATCCTGTTGTAGGTCCTGACCCTGACCACGGTGACGCCGGCGGGCGCGACGGTGGCGACGTGATGGTGCTGAGCGTCTTGTGGTTCAGATTCCCGGCGAGCAGCGTCACGTGTGGCCGACGGCCGCCCACCGCCAGCGAACTCGTACGCCCTCGACCCGCCAGGATCATCCGGCGAGTTGAAGTACTGAACCATGTAGAGGATGTGCATGGGCTTCGTCCTCGAGGGCATACCGCGGCGATCGGCCGCGGTCTGCTACCGAGCACTCCGCGTCTTCCGCGCCACGTAGAGAATCTGCTCCTCGGTCAGCTCGGGAAACATCGGCAGCGACAGGATTTCGCTCGACGCCTTCAGCGCTGCCGGGAATTCGGCCTCCGTGTGGCCCAGATGGGCGTACGGCCCGCAAGATACGGCAACGCGATCGGATAGTGGATGCCGGTGTTGATGCCGTGTGCCTTCAGGTACTCCTGCGAGCGCGCCGCGGCGGCCGTCCGGCACGCGCACGATGTACAGGTGGTAGACGGCCCGCACGTCGTCGAGCTCGTCCGGCGTGACCACGCCGATGCCGGCCAGCGCGCTGTTGTAGCAGTAAGCCGCGCGCCGCGGCTCTCCGTCCACTCCTCGAGATGACGCAGCTTGACGCTCAGGATCGCCGCCTGCAGGCCGTCCAGCCGGCTGTTGACGCCTTCGAAGTCGTGATCGTACTTCTTCGTCCGGCCGTGGTTGGCGAACATCCGGGCCGTCGCGCCCATGCCTCGTTGTCGGTCACGAGCGCGCCGGCGTCGCCGTAGGCGCCGAGGTTCTTGCCCGGGATAGAAGCTGAAGCACGTGATGTCGGCCAGCGTCGCAATCGGCCGGCCCTTGTAGATGCGCGCCGTGGGCCTGGGCCGCGTCGCCGATCGACGCGCAGGCCGTGCTTCTCGCGCGAGTGCGAGGATCGGATCCATGTCCGCCGGCTGGCCGTAGAGGTGCACCGGAATGATCGCCTTGGTCTTCGCGGTGATCTTCTCTTCGATCTGCGTCGACGTCGATGTTGTACGTCTTCGGGTTGATGTCGACGAACACGACCTGCGCCCCGGCCATCTTGATGGCTTCGGACGTGGCGACGAAGCTGTTGGCGACCGTGATCACTTCGTCGCCGGGACCGACGCCGAGTGTCTTCAGCGCAATGAAGAGCGCGTCGGTGCCGTTGGCCACGCCGACGCAGTGGCTCGACGCCGCAGTACGGGCGAACGCCTCCTCGAACTCCTTGACGAACGGCCCGCCGATGAAGGCGGTCTCGTCGATGACCGCCGCGATGGCGGCGTCGATCTCCGTCTTTGATCGACTGGTACTGGCCTTCAGATCCACGAACGGAATGCTCGTAGTTGTCTCGAGTGTCTGCATCATGACTGTGCCTCGCGTTGAGTTCCGATTCGGAACGGTGAGTCTAGCGAAATAGTCGAGCTTGACGAAGGTGCGTAGGGCAGTTCGGAGATGTGACGAATGACGCGCGCGGGATTGCCGACGACGACCGCGCCGGCAGGCACGTCGCGGACGACGACCGCGCCGGCGCCGACGAGCGCGTCCTCGCCGATGACGACGCCGGGCAGCAGCGTCGCGTTCGCGCCGATCTTCGCGCCCTTGCGGATCACCGGGCCGCGCGAGCTGGTCCTTGACGCCGGGCGACAGCGGATACTTGGCGTTGGTCAGCACGACGTTCGGGCCGATCCAGCAGCCCTCCTCGAGCACGGAGAACTCGGGAATGAACACCTGGGTGTGGATGCGCACGTTGTCGGCGATCTCCACGTGGTGCTCGATCACCGACAGCGTCCCGACGCTGACGTTGTCGCCGATGTGGTTCGATTCGCGGATGTTGACCTTGTTGCCGGTCTGGAAATTTCGGCCGATGACGTTGCCGGCATAGATCACGGTGTGGGACCGGATCACGGCGCCGTCGCCGATCGTGGTGGGCAGCTCGCCGTCGCGGGCGCCGCGCGGCGGCGTCCCGACGATGCAGTAGTCCTCGACGCACGGATCCGTCGCCGAGCACGACGTTCTCGTAGAATCCTGTAGGTGTTCATGATGCGATCCCCAGCCGGCACTTCTTCGGCCGGAAGCGCAGCTGCACGTCGGCGTTGGTTTCGATCGACTCGTAGAGCGCGGTGATCAGCTCGAGCGACTTGCGGCCCTCGAGGCCGTCCACGAGCGCCGCCTTCTTGGTCCGGAGCGCGGCGACCACGTCGCGCAGGTACTCGCCGAGGTTGTAGCCGAAGCCGGCGGGGTTCTTCCCGTACTGCTCGAAGATCTCGTCGTCGATCGGCTGCTTGTCCTCGAAATTCCAGGTCACGAGCTCGTTCATGAAGAAGCCGCCGATGACGACGCTGCCCTTCTCGCCCAGGATGCTGATCGAGCCTTCGAGATCCTTGGGCCGGGTCGCCGTCGTCGCCTCCAGCACGCCGAGCGCGCCGGAGTTGAAGCGAATCACCGCGACGCCCGTGTCCTCGCACTCGATCTTCACCAGCCGTGTCGCCGCCATGCTGCGCACCGACTCGACGTTGCCCATGAACCAGGTCAGCATGTCGATGTGATGCACCGCCTGGTTCATGAAGACGCCGCCGTCATGCGCCCAGGTGCCGCGCCACGCTTCGGAGTCGTAGTAGGCCTGGTCTCGCGTCCACCGCAGCCGGACCGTGCCCAGCACCAGCCGGCCGAACCGCCCCTGCTCCAGCGCCTCGCGCGCCTTGATGATGGGCAGGTTGTAGCGGTTCTGGTGGACGACGAACAGCTTCACGCCGTGGGCGTCGCAGGCTTCGATCATGCGGTCGGCGTCCTCGAGCCGGAGCGCCAGCGGCTTCTCGACGACGATGGCCGGCCGTACTCCACCAGTTCGAGCACGTTGCGGCAGTGCGCGCCGCTCGGCGTCAGCACGCTGAACACGTCGATGCGGTCGCCGACGCTCTGCATCATCTCGGGCACGCTGGCGAACGCGGGAGCGCCGTACTTCGCCGAAAACTCGCGCGCGCGATCGAGATCGAGATCGACGAACGCGCCGATCTCGGCCCCCTCCACGTAGTGGTGCAGCGCGTGCGCGTGCTTGCGGGCGATGTTGCCGCATCCGACGAGAGCGAATCTCACCGTGCTCATTGTTTGGCTTCTCCGGAGATGTGGACGGAAACGGTCACGGGCGCCTGAGATCCACAAGGGGCGCCAGCCGGCCGCATCGTGGCTCGCGCCCGGAGCCCCAGCGAAGCGCGGACGCGTATTCTTCCGTCCTCAGCGGTACGAGGCGGCCGAGGATCTCCGCCACAAGGCCGACTGAGCTCGCATCGTACCGGGCCACCCGGGTGTTGGCGACACTGATCTCGCACCAATGTCTCGCGGCGGCGATACAGTTCGGCGAGCGCGGCGGCGATGCCGTCGACGTCCGCCGGCGAGGCCACGACGCCGAAACGACCCTCGCGGACGATTCGCGACGACGGCGCCTTCCTCGGCCAGTGCGAGGATCGGACGTCTGAGCCCGACGTACTCGTACAGCTTCGCCGGTACCTGCAATGCCGTATCCGGCTGGATGACGACGAGCACATGCGATGCCGCCAGGATGCTGAGCGATTCCTCATGGGCGACGGGCGGTGTCCGCGTGACCGGCGCCTGAGAGGCCGAGCCGTCGATCGCATGATCGACGCCGAACGCCGACGCGATCTTCCCGACGAGATTGAGTCGGATGCCGCCGGTCGGGATCGTTCCGTTTCGAAGGCACGTGGCGAGGCCTTCGAGCAGCGGGAGCGGATTGCGTGCCCCGTACAGATTTCCCGCATGTGTGAGGATCACCGGGGGCGCAGGGCCTGGAGCCGAGTTCGCATATGGCTCCACGACGTCGGCGTCGTAGCCGTTGGCCACGACATGGAACTTCGCGGCGGTCTCAGGTCCGTACCATCCGGCGAACTCCCGGTGTAGTTCCGGGGTGTTGAGCACCACCGCATCGGCGCGATTGACGACGCGCGTCTCGAGCCATTGATGCGCGCGGACGCTGCCCGGCTTCCCCCACGGCGCCCGTGCCCACGGATCGCGGAAGTCGGCCACCCATCGAACCCGGCACGCCGAGCTGAGGGCATACCCGATCAAATGACAGGTGAACGGTGGTGCCGACGACAGCACGACATCGATGCCGTGTCGTCGCACGAGCCGAAGTCCGCGCGCCATCGCGTGGCCGAACCAGCCGATCTCGTCGTCCGGGAATCCAAACAGGCTGCTCGCGGCGCGGCTGCGCCACGCCCTCCAACCATCGCTCTCGATCTTCGGCTTCGGGCGTTGCTCGCCATGCGGTGAACGCTCCGGCACGCGTCGCCGGGAGAGGGAGTTCCGCCAGCGGATGAGCCTCGTCACACCGCGATACGCGCCAGTTCGAACGATCTCGAGGTCGGCATCGACGCGTGCGAGAAGCGCGTCATCCACCTGGATCGAGTGCCGGTAGAACTCGGGAGCAAGCGTCAGGATCGACGTCGTCCATCCGTGCGTCTGCAGGTGGTTGGCCAGACGAAGCACGCGGTGCGTTCCCGCACTCCGATCGGGAGGGAAGTGCGAGCTGACGATCAGCACGCGAGGCCGGGCGTTCGCGGGTTCCAAGGTTTTGCGGGCGGGAAGATCGCGCCGGTGAACCGCCGACTGTCGAAGGACGTCGCCTGCCCCCCTGGTGGCGAGGGGGCACCGTCAGGGGAGGACGGACGCTCCGCTGACGATGCGCACGCCGGTCGGGGGCGCCGGCGGTTGGGAGGTGGAGGTCGGACCACAGACCGATCCGAGCGGATCGACGTCGACGTCGCCCGCGCGATCGAGGCTTTCGACCTGCGACACCGTGTCGTGATCCCAGCAGTTGGCTTCAGCCTTCACCGCGTAGCCGGTGCGGAGATTGCGCACGTCCGCCACGCCGTTACCCGCGAGACGATTGCGGCCGGGACTCACGACCGCCTGACCGCCGATCGTGAGCGTGCCGCCGCCGAGGTCGGCCTGTCCGTTCTGCCAGACGACCACTCCGCCAGCGGGCTCGCTACCCGGCGTCAGGCCGTTGCCGGTAATCGTATTAGCCGAGAGCGACACGATCGCGCTGCCGCCAATCAGCACTCCCTGGCGCGGGTTCCCCCGAATCACGTTCTCGCGCACGGTCGCTTCCGTGCGCCCGCTCAGACGGAGCCCTCGATAGCACTCGACCGTATTGCGCTCGAACACGATGTGATACGTGCCGTCGATCGTGACGCCCGTGCAGGCCTCGCGATCCACCGTCGTCCGCATCGTGTTTCCCCGAATCACGAAGAGCCCGCCCTGCGAGTTGTCGTACGGGCCGCGAATCGTCTGGACGCTGTCGATGAACGTGTTGCCTTCGATGGTCCCGCTCCCGTAGCTCATTTGATAGGCCTTGTCACGATAGCCCTCGAAGCGGTTGTTGCTGATCGTGGCATTCGTCGATTGCGTGGTCGTGGTCGAGACGCCGTCGTCGGAACAGGCGTGGGCGAGGAAGACGTTTCCCACGACGGAGTTGTCGGGCCCGATGATCTGCAGCGACTCGAGGAAGTGCTTGAGCGTCAGATTCCTGATGCTGCCGTGACGGCCCCTCATGTGAGCGATGGCGGGGCCACTCGCGCCGTTGTCGCCCACGTCACATCCGACGAAGTTGCCGGTGTATTCGAGGGTGACGTTCCGGTCTTCACCATCGACGATGACGTTGTCGCCGACGGTGCCGAGGCCGCCTTTCATCGGGATCGTCGCGGCGAGGCAGTTGAAGGTAATCGTGCCCCCGCCTGCGGCGTTGGCTTGAGCGATCGCCGCGAGGAGCGCGGCTTCCGTGCAGGCGACTCGCACCGACGCTCCCTGGCCCGCATGCGTCGCGGCGGGCAGGCCGGACACGAGCATCGCGGTGAAGCAGGACGACGCCATCCAGCGACACCAGCGGCCAGCACCGGGAATCCCACTCTGTCCCATCTCGTCCTTCACCCAGGCTCTTCGGCAGCGCCAACGACCGGGCCATTTCCTCAATCTCGAGCCCGATGGTGGACACGCAGTTCTCGTGCCGCTGAGGTGCGGAGGGTCGCCGCACGAGATCTGGCGGCAACCCTTCAATTGCAAGATCTCCGGGCACTTGGCCCAATGACAAATGGTGCAGGTAAGGCACGAAAAATGTAAAGGGGGAGCTGCCGTTTGGATGACTCAGCGGTTGCGACTCAGCTGTTGATCTAGCGAAGCACCTGGCCTGCCCTCGAGTACTTCGGCCGGCCGTGCCGGAAGTCGATCATCGTCAGCCCGGCGCAGGAGTTCAACGTGTGCGTTCCCGAAAGCCCCGCACGCCAGTGCGGCTCGACGCGGGCGATCACGGTTTCCTGGAACTCCTCGGGCGTGAGCTTGTCGATCCGGTTGATGGTTATCGCCGAACCGTACCGGCCGCTGGCGTCCTGGGCGGGCCGGAACAGCGTCCGCCCCTTCCAGAAGAACCTGCCCGCCGATCGAGCCGAACGGGCATCGGACTTCACCGGATTTCGACGATGCGCCGTCCAGGGCCCGAGCGGCGTCGGACCGTGGAAGGCATAGAGCTCGTCGTAGTTGCGGACCGCCGTATGCGCCGCCACGTTGGTGAAGAGCCACCATCGGCCATCGACGTCGACGAGCGTCGAGTCCACGGCGCGCAGCGGGTTGAAGAGCACCGTTTCGAGCGTCCAGTCCGACGGGAACCGACGTGCCGAGAAGACTTCGATGCGATCCGCGTTCGAGCTCTCGGGCATCATGAACCACTTGCCGCGCCACTCGAAGACGAATGGATACGAGAGGTGATACGGCGCGTCGAGGACGGTAACCGGAGGCTCGAATGCGCCGCCGCGCGCGAGTCGGCTGACCGCGATGGTCCCGTGCTGCTTTGCGTGATTGTAAACCTCGAGAAACACGCAGTAGGCGTCGTCGCCGGCCGCGACCGGAAAGGGATCCGCCCACGACCATCCCACCGCGGGCCACTGCTCCTTGAAGCGATAGAGCGTCGTCGACGGGACCCGAACCATTCGAGAACGAGAACGCGAGCGCCCACTGATCGGCCTGGTGCAGTCGGCGGAGATGCTCGCCGCCTCGCCGCGCAAGATACCGGCTCACGAGCGACAGCGTCTCGAGATTCTGCGGCTTTCGAAAGAGTGGCTCGCTGTAGAACCGGAGCTCCCGGCACCCGCACGCGCACGCGTTCTCCTCGACGGCGAGAGCGCCCTCGTCAGCAAGGTCGCGAAGTTTGCGGCCCAGGAACGTTGCTGACTTCCAATAGTAGTTGTTGCGGTTGCGCCAGACCGAGCCGCCATCGGTCATTGTGTACGACCGATAGATCACGCGGCCGTTGTCCAGCTCTTCGTTCAGGATCTGAAGAATAGACCCGGTGGTCGGCCGGTCGTTCATGACTTCCCAGAAGCCCGCCGGCCCGCCGCGGCTCACGTGGTTGTCGCCGTGGTGGTAGGACCAGACGCCGTACCTGGCGGCCTGCAGAATGGGACCTTTGAGAATGCGGAAGCCGAATCGCACGAGCACATCGAGCTGCGCCTCCTGAATCCGTGCGATGTCTTCGGCCGACACGTGGTCGCAGAAGCGTGTTTCGCGCACGGTGACGGGCAGGATGTCCGCGCCCTCGAGCAGCGGCGACGCATCAGCCAGGGCGAACGCATCGTCCGCGGTCCGGAAGGCGCGCTCGTCGAGCCATCTGTAGGCAAGGTAGGCGAGGCGCGACCGGTGCTGCCAGATGCGGCGAGGCAGCGGCACCGGCGCTCGCGGCGGCGCTTCCTTCTTGACGACGAGCACGATGCGCCCGTACGACGAACCCTGGATGTCGGCGACGATCTGCCGCATCCATGCCGGCAGCTGCAGCGTGTCCACCAGCAGCCCAATCCGAAGAGGCGCGCGAGGCATCACTTCCTACTTCCTACTTCCTACTTCCGTCGCGAAGACGTCGACAATCCGGCGCGCGGCGCAGCCGTCCCACAACGGAGGCCGGGTGGCTGAACGGGGCCGTCCGTCGATCGCGCGCCAGGCCGCGACAATCCGTTCGGGATCCGACCCGACGATCCGGTTCGTGCCGTTGGTGACGGTGACTGGCCGTTCCGTGTTCTCGCGCAGGGTCAGACACGGCACGCCGAGCGCCGTGCTCTCTTCCTGCGCGCCGCCAGAATCGGTGAGGACTGCCGCGCTCTCGTCCATCAGCCCGATGAACTCGAGATACCCGAGCGGCTCGAGCAGCCGCAGGCGCGACGCGGCCACGAGTGCGACCGCGTGAGGCGACTGCGTCACCGAGGGACGGGTCCGCGGGTGGACGGGGAACAGCACCGGCACGTCCTCGGCAATCCGGGACACGCCTTGCATCACCCGCTCGAAAGCCTGCGGTTCGTCGACGTTGCTGGGCCGATGGAGCGTGAGGAGCGCGTACTCGCCGCTCCGAACGCCGTGCCGGGCCGGCGCGGCAAGCCGACGGGCGCGCTCGCGATGCGCCAGCAGCGTATCAATCATCACGTTGCCGACGAAGTGCACGCGCTCGGCCGGTATCCCTTCGCGCGCGAGGTTCTCGACCGCCGAATCCTCGGTCGCAAACAGGAAGTCGGCGATGTGGTCGGTCACCACACGGTTGATCTCCTCCGGCATGCTGCGGTCGAAGCTTCGGAGGCCCGCTTCCACATGAGCGACCGCGGTGCCCATCTTGGCGGCTACCAGCGCGCACGCCAGCGTCGAGTTCACGTCGCCCACGACGACAACGAGGTCGGCGGGCCAGTCGGCCAGCACCGATTCGAACGCGGTCATGATGGCGGCGGTCTGCTGGGCGTGACTGCGCGAGCCGACGGCGAGCGTCACGTCGGGCGGATCGATGTCGAGCTCGTCGAAGAAGATCTGTGAGAGCCCCGCATCGTAGTGTTGGCCGGTATGCACGAGCCGCGTCGCGAAGTCGTCCGATCGCGCCGAGAGCTCGCGCTGGATCGGTGCGATCTTCATGAAGTTCGGACGGGCACCAGCGACCGTGACGATGCGCCACCGTTTCGATCTCATGCGGATGATGCCGCAGGTCCGATCTCGCCGGATCTGGTCCGTGGCCCCGGCACGATGCGGGCGGGGTTGCCGAACACGCGCTGACCGGCGGCGACGTTCTTGATGACGACCGCTCCGGGTCCGACCGAGCTCCATTCCCCGACCTCGACGCCCTTGCCGACGGTGGCGTTCAGCCCGATGTCGCAGCCCTCGCCGAGGCGGACCCGGCCGGCGATATTCGCCCCTGGGGCCACGGTCGAGAAGCGCCGGAGCACGCAGTCGTGACCGACGGTCGCATTCAGGTTGACGGTGGTGTGCGCTTCGATGATCGTGTCGTAGGCGATGGCCGCTCCCGCGTTGACGAGGGCGCCGGGCGCCACCCGCACACCGCTCGCAATGAACGCGGCGGGATGAACTGCCGCGACGAACGTGAGCCCGCACCCGTCCAGCCGTCGAGCGATCGACTGCTTCACCCGCGGGTCGGCGATGCCGATGAGGTAGCCGATGCCGGGGCGATGCCGATCGTGAATCCAATCGAGCGTGCCCAACACCGGCAGCCCTCCGACCGTGCTGCCGCGCTTCTGGTGCGAGTCGTCGAGGAAGCCGAGCACCTCGTACCGGCGGCCATTGCGTGAGGCTTCGCGGAAGACCTCGAGCGCGCTGCGGCCATGGTCGCCGGCGCCGATGATCACGACGGTTTCAGTGAGGCTCACCGGTTTCTGCCGCCTTCGTCTTGAAGTGGTCGCGTTCGGCAATCAGGTTGTCGGCCGCGAGCACGGCGCGCAGCGTGCGCAGGAGGATGCGCACGTCCATCGCGAACGAGAGACGCTCGACGTACTCGACGTCGCGCGCGATCCGCTCGTCCCAGGCGATGGCGTTGCGGCCGTTCACCTGCGCCCAGCCCGAGATGCCCGGCAGCACCGTCAACCGCCGCCGCTGGAACGGCGTGTACTTCTGCACTTGATACGCGAGCCCGGGTCGGGGGCCGACCAAGCTCATGTCGCCGCGCAGGACGTTGACCAGTTGCGCCAGCTCGTCGAGGCTGTAGCGGCGCAGGAACCGGCCGATCGTCGTGACGCGGGGGTCGTCCTTGAGGCACAGGACGCCCGCTCCCTGACGCTCGGCGCCAACGACCATGGTTCGAAACTTGATGAACGGAAACGGAACGCCATCCTTGCCGATGCGCTCCTGCACGTAGAACACGGGCCCGCGCGACGTCAGTTTGACCAGCAGGCCGATCGCGAACAGCACCGGCGAGAGGACCACGAGCGACAGCAGCGTGAGCGTGATGTCGAACGCGCGCTTTCCGTGTCGGCGGTAGACCATGTCAGCTCAAGAGCTGGAGCGGTGCCGTCGGGAAGACGCCGACCGAGACGCGGCCGCCGTGCTTGGCCTCGAGATGTGAGACCACGCGTTCCCACGACGTGAACAGCCGGTATTCCCGCGCGAACGACACCCGGAAGTCGCGCTCGTTGATGTGCGGGCTGAAGAACACGACTTCGCGGCCGTCCAGATAAGGCTTGACCCCCGGCTCCCTGTGGAGCCGCATGCCGGGCCCGTGTAACGAGTGGAAGCCCCGGCCCAGCTGACAGCACGCGGTGATGAGCACCGTGCCATCGCGTGCGACGAGCGGTGTGCTCGCCGTCCGATAGCAGTTCAACGCGTTGCCGACCTGCAGGAGCTCGCCGTCTTTGGGATAGGCGTTGAGGCAGACGACGTCATAGGGAGCCCCGGGGGTCGGCGTTGCGTAAGTGTCCGTGGCGAATCGGGCGGCTACGCGGTGGGCCGACACGGGATGGCCGCAGAACAGCCCTGCAATCGCGCGCTGCGAGTTGATGACGACGTTGCAGGTGAAAGCCAGACCTGCCCTGAGCGCGATTTCTTCGACGTCGCGACGCGCCTCCACGTCGGCGTTGCCGAGGCCTCCGGAAATGCCGGTCACCGCCGGCTGGTGGTTGGCCTGCAGTGTCTCGATGCCGGCCAGACCGGGGACCACGATCTTGGCGCCGCCGCCGAATCCCATGTAGGGATGCGGTACCACGGCACCGACGCCGATCTTCAGATCCGCCTCGCAGTAGCTGCGATT
Organism: Vicinamibacterales bacterium; assembly: GCA_963840865.1. Classification (GTDB taxonomy): domain Bacteria; phylum Acidobacteriota; class Vicinamibacteria; order Vicinamibacterales; family Vicinamibacteraceae; genus CAWJAP01. The sequence goes on along the minus strand of CAWJAP010000028.1, from coordinate 102,597 downwards.
CAGCCGGATCGGCGTGCCACGGCTCGACCGGCCGAGATCGACCAGGTTCTCGTACGGATGATGCTGTTCGACGTCGAGCTCTTCGAGGACGGCCGTGCCGAGCTTCTTTTCGAGCTCGGCGCGCACCATCGGGCGATGAGCGCCGAGGGCTACGAGGATCTTGATGTTGTCCGGGGGAAGGCTCGCGAGCTCCGACAGGATCACGGGAAGCACGCGGTGAACCGGCGTGGGTCTGGTGATGTCGTCGACGGCGATCACAGCCGTCCGCGCGCGCGCCGCCAGCTCGCGGAGTGGCGTGGAATCGAACGGCCGGCGCACGGCCTCGGCGAGCGCCGGGCTCGACATGGCGGGCGCATCCCGCATGCCGTTCACCTGCACCGAGAACCGATCGGGAAAGCGCAGGTCCAAGGCGCCTTCCGGATCCCAGCAGCCCCACGGGACGCTGGCATGCGTGCGCACGGATGTCGCGTACGCGGACATCAGCGGAGGGCCTCTTCCTTCAGGCGGAATTTCTGAATCTTCCCGGATGCCGTCTTGTGGAGCTCGTCGACGAAATGCACCGCCCGGGGCACCTTGTGGCGCGACAGCCGCCCGAGACAGAACGCCTGGATCTCCCGCTCGGTCGACGAGGCGCCGGGCCGCAGCACGACGTGGACGACCGGAACGGCGCCAAGGCTTTCATCGGGCTGCGACACGACCGCGGCTTCGGCGACGGCCGGATGCTCCACCACGACGTCTTCGATTTCCCGCGCGCTGATCTTCTCGCCCGCCGACTTGAAGATGTCGTCGCTGCGGCCCTGGTAGTAGAGGAACCCGTCGCGATCGGCGTAGGCATAGTCGCCCGTGTGGAACCCGTGCTGCGACATCCGCGAGGCCGTGGTCCGCGGGTCGCGGTAGTAGCCCTCCATCAGACTCGTCCCGCTCAGGACGATCTCGCCGGTTTCCTCGGCGCCGATCGCGGACCGATCAGGACCGACGAGGGTCACGTTCACGCCAGCAATCGCACGCCCAATCGATCCGATCTTGTCCGGGTGCTCGCTGTAGTCGATGGTGGTCGCCCGGGGACCGATCTCGGTGCAGCCGTAGTTGTTGAACAACGCGACCCCGGGGAATGCCCGCTGAACGTTCTCCGCCAGCGACGAGCGGAGCGGTCCGCCGGCGCTCAGGATGTATCGCAACGACTCGAGACTGCGCCCCAATGACGCCGCCTGGTTCGTGAGGATGTTCAGGTGCGTGGGAACGCCGCCGAAGCCGGTCACGCGGTGCTCGGCAATGGCCGCGAACGCCTGGACGGGGTAGAGCAGGTTGCGCAGCAGCACGACGCAGCCTCCCGCCACGAGCGTGCTCAGGACCTGAGACAACGTGTACGTGTAATAGAGCGGCAGGAATACCAGGGTGGTGTCGAGCTCGGACAGACCGAGGTAGCCGGCGACCGACCGGGCGTTTGCCAGCAGCGCCGCCTCGGTCATCATCACGCCTTTGGGAGCCCCGGTCGTGCCGCTCGTGAAGATGATGGCCGCCAGGCCGCTCACGTCATCGTCGTCGTAGGGCACGGCATCGGTTCGCGACAGCCAGGCGTCGGGCCGCAGCTCGATCGCGCCCCGCCCGGCGATGACCGCGTCGGGACGTCCGATCTCGTCGATCCGACGACGCTCGTCGGGTGAGAGGCCCGGATTGACGGGCATGAACACCGCCTGACACTCGTTCACCGCCAGGAGCGCGATGACGAACGCGGGCGAATTGGGAAGCGCCACGAGCACCTTGGATCCCGCCCCGATGCCGGCGGTGGTGAGACGCTGCGACAGGTCGTTCGCTTCGTGTTCGAGCTCGCGGCGCGACAGTCTCGAGTGCTCGAACGCCAGGGCGGGCGAGTCGGGAGCATGGCGCTGCCGGAGCAGCTCTAGGAGCGGCATTTGCGGGCCACGAGCCTGGTGACCGTTCCAATCGATGCGAAGTTCTCGGGCGCGACCTCGTCGTCGCCGATCCGGATGTCGAAGCGATCCTCGAGCACATATACGAGCTCGATCATCGCCACCGAGTTCACGCCGACCAGCTCGAGCGGAGCCTCTCGCGAATGGGAGAGGCACTCCGCGTTGAGCGTGATCTCCGCCAGGAGCTCACGCACCGCGCGCTCGGCGTTCATGGGCTGCAGAGTGGGGCGTGGATTGGCCATGTTCAACGCGACGGACGATGAGGCCGTCCTCCACTGACGATCGGAGGCCGCACGCGGACGCCGCCGAAACGGGAGGCCGCGCGTTGCAGCACGTCGGCGATGCGGCGGATCTGCTCGGTCCGAAGGTGGTTGTAGAAGGGCAGCGCGACGGTCGACGAGGCGATGGATTCGGTGACGGGGAAGTCGTGTTCGTGATAACCGAACTGCCGGAAATGCGGCTGGAGGTGCAGCGGCACGAAGTAGTTGTTGCAGGCGATGCCTTCCGCCCTCAGTGCGCCGAGGACCTCGTCGCGTTCGTCGCGGGTGAATCCCTTGAGACGGACGACGTACACGAACCAGCTCATTTCGCCGTTCGGCACGTCGTAGATCGGCAGTTCCAGCTCGTCGATGCCGGCCAGATGGTCGCGATACTCCTCGGCGAGCGCCCGCCGGCGCTGGAGAATCTCGTCGACCCGGGCGAGCTGTGAGATGCCGAGTGCGCAGTTGATATCCGACAGCCGGTAGTTGAAGCCGAGCCGCTCGTGCTGCAGCCACGCGCCGTTGGTGCCGCGTCCCTGATTGCACAGGCTCTTGAACAGCCGATCCAGCCCGGGGTCGTTGGTCACGACCATGCCGCCTTCACCGGTGGTGATCTGCTTGTTCGGGTAGAAGGCGAACGTCCCGGCATCGCCGAGCGTGCCGACGTGACGCCCGCGCCAGCGGGCGCCGAGCGCCTCGCAGGCGTCTTCGATGATCACCAGCTTGCGGCGCCGCGCAATGGCGACGAGCGCATCCATGTTGGCCGGCCGGCCGAACACGTGCACCGGCAGGATGGCGCGCGTGCGCGACGTGATGCGGCGCTCGAGGAGCTCGGGATCGAGGTTGAACGACATCGGGTCGATGTCGACGAACACCGGCACCGCGTTCACGAACAGCACGCAGTTGGCCGAGGCGACGAAACTGAAGGGCGAGGTAATGACCTCGTCGCCCGGCTGGATGTTCAGCGCCTTGACCGCCAGGTGGAGCGCCGCCGTGCCGCTGCTCACTGCCGTCGCATAGCGGGCGCCCGTGTAACGGCAGAACGCGCTCTCGAACTCCTTGAGCTTGGGGCCGAGGCTGAGATAGGGCGTCCGCAGCACCTCGACGACCGACTGGATGTCGGCTTCCGAGATGTCGGGACGGCTCAGCGGAACCTCGGGAGAGTCGTGAGGCCCGGCGACGTCAGCCGCGGCCACGTCCGGATTCAGAGGTGTCGGTGTCATGTGGCAGGAAGCGCATGAGCACGGGATAGGCGACGTGAAGGAACTGGAGCGCAGTCCGGGCGGCAACCTCCGGATCGTCATCGAACGGCACGCTGACCCGGATGAGCGCCGCGTCACTCCGGTTTCTGGTCAACGAATCGAGAACCAGGTGCACGCGGCCGAGATATTCGTTGGTGACGATTCGTCCGCCCGACTGCTGATACCAGTAGACGACGAGCTGTCGCTCGTTACCGTTTTCCACGACAAAGCGGTTGACCGTGAACGGCGCGTGAGGCGCGGCGTCGACCACGGTGGTGTCTCGCCTGGCGATGTACCAGCCGTTGCCGGGCAGACAGTTCTTTGGCGAGTGAATCATCTCGCCGTGCCGCTGCGATGGATAGAAACCGACATACAGGTGGGCGACCTGGCCGGGCCCGCCGCGGTAGATCCTCGACACATAGTCGGCGACCCCGAGCTTGTTCTCGATCTTGGCGCTGAAGCGGGCGTCCTGGCCCTGCCAGGCCTCGAGGCTCTCCGGAAACCTCGAGAACGGCTGGCGAAGCTCCACCGGCACGCCGTGGCCGACGGCGCGCACCGCCCAGGACGAGAACAACAGCACCACACCCACGACGAACATGCGTGTCGTCATTTGGCCACGCCTGCCATTCGCATCAGCCGGCTCACGCCCAGCAACAGAGCCGCCGCGATGAGAAACACCGACCAGCCGCCGGCCACGTGGAAGACCCCCAGCGCGGTGTCGACCGACACGTAGTGGGCGAGAAGGCCGACCACCGACACGCGACAGACATTGGCCGCGATGGCGATCGGGACGACCGCCAGCATCAGCACCACACGCGGCGTCCAGTTCGTAAACGCGAGATAGCTGTACAGCACGCCCAGCGCCGACAGTGACAGGAGCGATCGGATGCCGCTGCAGGCCTCCTCCACGTCGAGCGACGCGGCGGCCAGGTGCATCACGTTGCCTTCGCGAAAGACCGGAACGCCGAAGATCTCGAGGACGACGCTGGCGGCCTGTGCGGCGATCAGCTGCAGCGGGAAGGCAATCGAGTTGAAGATGATGCCTGGGAGCGGAATCATCAGCAGCAGGAACGCGAGCGGGAACAGCAGCGCGCGCAGCATCTCGCCGCCCGCCACGTAAAGGACGCCGCCGCTGATCATCAGCACGAGCGAGAAGCGCTGGAGGAACAGATCGGCGCCGACCTTGCCCGTGATGTAGGCGACGAGCGCCGCCAGCATGACGGCGAGGCCCCAATAGCCCGGCCTCACGGCGACCTCGCGCAGCGCATCCTGCTTCGACCAGATGAGAAACGCCGACACGATCGGCACGAGGAACGCGTGCGAGTACTCCGGCTGGTCCCACCACTGCGCGACGAGCCCCGGGATCACGAGCCAGTAGGTCCAAGCGAACGCAGCAGCCAGCGCCAGCGCCAACGCGAGGACCAGGTAGCGCGGCGGCCACCAGAACCGTTGAGTCTGGGCGATCGCGGTCGTATGCACCTAGGGGGCCAGAGCCGGAGTCAGGTCGCGCCTGGCCGGGGTGGCGGCCGACTGGTATTCGGGAACGATCTCCCGCAACGTCCGGTGAATCCCTTCGAAGTCCATGCTGATGCCGAGCTTCCGGAGCACTCGGATCTGCTCTGGGAGATTCCAGGATTGCAGCGGTGGGGCATTGAGCCGGAAGATTTTGGAGTGGTTCGTGCGCTCGAGCGTTTCGTAGGCGAACGTCAGTTCTTCAGTGAGCTTCTCGCCCTGTCGGAGGCCAACGAACGTAATCGGGATGTCGTCGTCCCGCAGTCCGGACAGACGGATCATCTGGCGCGCCAGGTCGAGCAGCCGGACGGGCTGCCCCATGTCGAGGAGGAAGATGTCTCCGCCTCGAGCCAGCGTCGCCGACTGCAGCACGAGCAGCACCGCTTCCGGGATGGTCATGAAGTAGCGCTCGATCTCGGGATCGGTGATGGTGATCGGGCCACCCTCCGCAATCTGCTTCTTGAAGAGCGGGACGACGCTGCCGCGGCTGCCGAGGACGTTGCCGAACCGTACCGCGGACGCGACCGGCGCGAACAACGGGCTCTGGACGAGGAGCTCCGTGACGCGCTTGCAGCAGCCCATCACGCTCGACGGATTGACCGCCTTGTCCGACGAGATGCAGACCACGCGATCGACGCCGCGCTCGAGCGCGGACGTCAGCACGTTCTGCGTGCCGACGATGTTGTTGAGGACGGCCTCGTCGGGATTGAGCTCCATGAGCGGCACGTGCTTGTGGGCCGCGGCATGGAAGACGAGCTCCGGCCGTCTGCTGCGGAAGACGGCGTCGACCTTCGAGTAGTTGATGATGTCGCCGATCACTTCCTCGAGCTCGACGCCGTTCGCGTGCGGCAGCAGGCGGTGCTTGGTGGTGTAGATGCTGTTCTCACCCCGGCCGAACAGGATCAGCTTCCGGGGACGGAACTTGAGGATCTGGAAGCACAGCTCCGAGCCGATGCTTCCGCCGGCGCCGGTGATCAGGATCGTCTTGTCGTGCAGAAACCCTTCGAGCTGCGCGGCGTCGAGACTGAGCTTTGCCGACTCACGGCCGAGGAGGTCCTCGATCTGCACGTCGCGCAGATCGCTGACGCTGACCTTGCCAAGGAACAGTTCCTCGAGGCCGGGTGCGACCTGGACGTTCGGCGAGAACTGCCGGCACAGATCGACGATCGTGTGCAGCGCCTCACCGGAGATCGCGGAGATTGCGATGACGATCTGATCGATGCCGCCGTGCCTGGCAGCGACCTTCGGGAGCACCGCGCGGCCGCCCAGCACCTCGAAGCCGTGGATGCTCATGTGCGCCAGCGCCGGATTGTCGTCGATGAACCCGAGCACCCGCTTGGTGTCGGGGAACATCGACTTGATTTGTTCGGCGAGCGACGCGCCGAAGCTGCCGGCGCCGTACAGCAGCACCCGTTGCTTGACCGGCGGCCGCCTGAAACGCCGCTTGATCGGCAGCGTCGGTGCGAACGGCGACGTGCCGTGCAGGAGGCGCGGCAGCGCCCGGAATCCAGCAAGGGCGAGCAGACTGATGCACCAGTCGAAGAGGATGATCGAGCGCGGAAAGACGACGAAGCCGACGGCGATGGCATAGTCGGCGGTGATGAGGAGCGTGGCGAGCGAGAGCGCTTTGGCGAGCGAGGCGAGCTCGGGCACGCCCGTGTAACGCCAGAAGCACCGATACAGGCCGAAGTGGTGAAGCAGGACCAGCTTCGTCAGCACGACGAGCGGTCCGCTGTAGGCGAAGGTGTGCCAGTACTCGATCGGAAGTGAGCCGTCGAATCGGAGCGCGAACGCCGCGTAATAGGCGCCGACCAGCAGCGCGGCGTCGCCCAGATACTTCATAGCCTGGCGAAGACGGCCGTTACGAAGTAGATTCATATCCAGCCCATGGATTCCGGCACGCGCCCGGGGCCGAGCACGCTGGTCGTGTCATCGCTACGCGATGCTCGCCCTGACGAGCCCGCAGCGTTTGATGTGGTGGTTTACTTGCTGAGTTGCGAGGGCCGGGCGACAAGCTTTCGCCCTCTCACTCACACTAGCTGCCGGAGACGACCGGTCGGCAGCAGCGGAAGACCGGACCTACTTTACTACCGTCATCGGATGGAGCCGGGGGCTGGTGCAACGGCTTGTGAGATGTGAGGCTGAAATGAATTGAAAGTCTCGAATGGCCGTTAACGACGCAATTGACCCCTAATCGACCGAACAACAGCAGGGCTTTGTCAGCTGAGGTGAGTCAGTCATATGAAACCTGGGTGGCACATGGGAATCGCGCGACCAGAACCGCGCGGCTCCGCAGTCTGTTCGCTTGCGGTTCTCCTCGTCCTGGCTTCCCCCGTGCACGCGCAGGACGGCACCAACGTGCTGCTCGTCGTCAACGCCGCGAGCCCATCGTCCGAGCCGATTGCCGCACGCTACGCGAAGGCCCGCGCCGTTCCGCCGCAGAACATCGTCCGCCTGAAGACCGGCACCGGCGACGAGATCGAGCGCGCGCAATACGAGCAGGAGATCGAACGTCCCATCGCTGAGTGGCTGACGCGTCAGGCCGCGCAGGATCGGATCCTTTACTTCGTCCTCACGAAGGGCGTGCCGCTCCGGATTGGTGGGAGTCCCGGGCGCAACGGCACGATCGCCAGCGTCGACTCCGAGTTGACGCTTCTTTATCGCCGCCTGATCGGCGGTCGCGTGGTTGCCGCGGGTCCGGCGGACAATCCCTATTTCCAGGGCCAGTCTTCCGCCGGCGAGCCGAAGCCCTTCACGCACGCGGATCATGACGTCTATCTCGTCTCACGGCTCGACGGCTTCACTCAGGCCGATGCCATGGGTCTCGTCGACCGCGGCCGGTCACCGAGACGCGAGGGACAATTCCTCCTCGACGCCATCGGCCCGGCGGCGGATCGCGTGGCGGATGGGTGGTTGCAGGCAACGGCGAAGGCGCTCGCCGACGCGGGCTTCCAGAGCCGCGTCGTGTTCGACTCCACCAAGGCCGGGCTGCGCAACAACAAGAACGTGATCGGTTACGCCTCGTGGGGATCGAATGACCCGTCGATCCGAACGCGGCGAATCGGGCTCGGCTTCGTGCCGGGCGCGCTGGCCACGCTGCTCGTGAGGTACGGACGCGCGCACGCTTCGGGAGCCGCCGGAGAAGTGGCAGCCGGGAGATGCGAGCAATCAGGCGGCCGTGTTCCAAGGCACGTCGCAATCGCTGACGGGCGATCTCATCAGAGATGGCGTCACCGGTGCCTCCGGCTACGTGGCGGAGCCGTTTCTCGACGGCACGCTCAGACCCAACGTCCTCTTCCCGGCCTACGTCGCGGGCTTCAATCTCATCGAATCCTTCTATTTGGCCATTCCTCATCTGAGCTGGACGAGCGTCGTGTTCGGCGATCCGCTTTGCGCGCCGTTCCGGCGCAGCGACGCACCTCCCGACGAAACGGCGCCGGACCTCGATGCCGAAACGGAGCTCCCGAGGTATTTCTCCCAGCGGCGCCTCGCTTACCTGGCATCGACGGGCGTCGCAGCCGCAGCCGCGAAGCTGTGGCTCAAGGGCGAAGCGCGGCACCGGGACGGCGATGCTGCCGGTGCGAGACGCGCGTTGGAACAGGCCACGAGCATCGATCCTGAACTCACGCCCGCTCACCGCATGTTGGGCAGCATCTACGAGGGGTTGGGCGAGTACGACCTGGCCGTCGAGCGATACCGGCGAGTGCTCGTGAAGGTGCCAGGCGACCTTCTCTCGCTCAACAACCTCTCGTACGCGCTGGCGGTCTACAAGAAAGCCCCTGCCGAGGCGCTGCCGTTCGCGCGCGACGCGCATGCGGCTTCGAAGGGTGCCGTCCCCTCGATTACCGACACCCTCGGATGGATCCATTACTTGCTCGGCAACCTTGCGGAGGCTGAGAAGCTGCTCTCGGAGGCGGCGGCGGGTGCGCCGGACAACGCCGAAATCCACGTGCACCTGGCGCACGTCTATGCGGCACGGGGGCGCAACGACCTGGCCGCGCGCACGCTCGACAAATCCCTGCGGCTCGATGCGACGCTCGCCGACCGCGAGGATGTGAAGGCGCTTCGCGATCGACTCGGCAAGCGCTGACCTGGGCCAGGAAACTCGGATCTATCCGATTCGTCCTGGCGATTGTGACTCATGATTCAGGGCAGCAGCTCACCTTCGAGCCTGGCGTCGAATCGCGGCCCAGCCTCTCTCCGGACGGCCGGTGGGGTCATCTACACGCGTCGGCGCGCACCAAGGGCGACATCTTTCCGCAGGCCGTGGGCGGTGATCGTCCGATCAACCTGACGGGAGAATCGGACGAGGGCAACGGGCAGGCATCGTTCTCGTTCGACGGCGAGCGCATCGCGTTCGGATCGGCGCGGCAGGGCGGCGGCCTGTTCATCATGCGCCGCACGGCGACTTCGTCCGCCGCGTCAGCGATGCCGGGTTCAACCCTCGGGGTCGCCGGACGGGAAGAGCCTGCCCGAGGGCGTGGTCGGCGAACGGGAAGGTCCTCGCGGGCACGTCGGGGCCCCCATCTATCGGGAAACCGAGACGGTGAGCCCGAGGCCGGCGGTCCGCGAATAGGCAGGCTGCACGCTGACAATCGCCCTGCCTCGAGCGGAGGGCTCGAACCTGACGTGCGGTTTCGACCGCGCCGCATCGATTGCCCATCCGAGCAGGGCACCGATTCCCGTGCTGAGGGCGGCGCTCCCCAGGTAGATTGGCGCCCATTCGTCCAGCTCGTTGCGGTCGACGGCCATCGCGCCGAGGAACATGCCTGCGCCGACTCCTGCGCCGATACTTGCACCGAGAACCGTCCCGTTGCGAACGGAGTCGCGCGGTCGCTCGAGCGATTGGATGCCGTTCACCGATATGGTCACGACTTGCGAGGCGGCGTCGCGAGCCATGCGCCTGTCGTCCAGCCGGAGGTCGAACTCGACATCGCCGAGGCGAATCAGCCGCCCCCGCAGGGGCCGTCCCTGGGCGGGAACGACCGTCACGACGTCGCCCACCGCCAACTCGCGCCTCAGCTCCTCGACCGACATCAGGCGTGCCTGAGCCGCGCACGGGGACGCCATCGCGCTGACCCCGAGCAGGAAGGTGGTCAACCGCACCAGTATCGTCCGCACGCCAGTCTCCCCTCTGCGCGCTTCGCCGGCTCCCGCTTCGTTCGCGCTGATCGGGAATGCGTGGAATAGTCCGACTTCAGCTCAGGGTGCTCGCGGGGAGTACGCCAGGAGCCATGGCATGGACTGGGGAGCGCCCGCCATGGCGATCCGGGCGAGCGACTCCCCTCGGCGCTTTCGACGACTGGTCCCGAGCTAGTCCTGTCTTTTCTTGTTTCGCCCCCGTCGTTGTCCGCTGGCGCGCGCGATGCTCGCCAAGATTTCGTCCGCCGATTGGTCCACACGAACGGCTTCGAGTCGGCTTGATGGGCATCGATGAATTCCTGGATGCGGCTTTGAGCTGCGCGACGCTGCGGTAGGCACGCGACGGATCTGTTTCATGGTCAGCTCGGCAACCACCGCTCGACGAGGCTGAGCCACGATCGTAGTGGGGGTGAGTGCACGTGGAATCGCGGCCGTTTGAGGAACCAGTTGCGAATCAACGCCGTTTTGTGGGGGCTGTAGTTTCCATGATGATGTGCACGTCAAGGTGGCGGGGCACGTGCGCCTCGATCAGATCCAGGAATCCCCGAAACTGCGCCGAGCGGTGGCGTTGATGGAACTGGGTGATCACTTCGCTGGTCTTGGCATTGAGCGCCGCAAACAGCGTCGTCGGCCTGCCGTTTGTAATCGTGTGTCCGGCGCTCAATCTGCCCCGGTTGCATCGGCAGCAGCGGCTGCGTCCGTCGAGGGCTTGATTTGCGGCTTCTCATCGACGCAAAACACGGCCGCATGCGCCGGCGCATCCAATAGAGCCCGACGATATCCCGGACCTTTTCGACGAGCAGCGGATCGTTCGACAGCTTGAAGGTCTCGGTCCGATGCGGCTGCACGCGTACTGAGGTGGGACTCAGCGGCGTGCGTGACTCACGTCGAGCAGATCTACCGAAAGCTGAAGCGTGGCGGCGCGCCACGCGACCGGCAACCCGCCGCCTCGCGTTCACGAAACCGGTGTGGAATTTCGTTGGCAACCTTCTGCAAATCGAGAACGGTATCGGTCACGGAATCGTTACCAACAGCCAGTCGTGACGCAGAAACGACCGTTCGCGAGAGCTACTGGATCACATCGCGGCTTTGCCACGCAGCGGGACGCTCAATCGAGGATCCTTCAGCGAGCAGCGGCCTCGATGCCCTGCGACCGTCTGGATTCGATTGCCGCCGCGATGAGACTGGAAATGCGGCTGACGCGCGTGTCCCAGCTGTTCTCACTCGCGATCTGTCGCCGCTCGGCGACGAGCGCCGCATCGTTCCGTCGAACGCTTTCCTCGATCGAGGCGATCCACTCCGGCAGCGTGTGCGCCACTCGGACCACCGAGCTGAAGGTCCTCACGGCTGATATGTTCGACGACACGACCGGGAGCCCGGCGGCGAGATACTCGTGCATCTTGAGCGGATAGCAGAACTGCGCGGCGCCATCCAGCCGATACGGCAGCAGCCCGACATGAAGATGGCTCAAGTACGCCGGCATCAGGTGCATCTCCTTGGGCCCGAGCCAGTGAACGTTCGGAAGCGAGCGAAGTGCCCGGAACGGCGCGCTTTCAGCCGCGCTGCGACTCGCATCGCCGATCAGGACCATCGACCACTCGGGCTTCGCGGCGGCGATGCTCGTGAGCAGGTCGATGTCGATTTGCGCGCGGATCGTCCCGGCGTACCCGAGACGAATTCCCGGGACGCGCTCCAAATCTGATGGAACCGCAGGAGCTCCAGACGCGTACAACTCGTAATCCACTCCGTTGGGGATCCAGTGGACGTTTCCCCATCGACGGTACCTTTCCGCGAGTTGCTCGGACGACGCGAACACGAGATCAGCCCGCGAAAAGATTCTGTCGAGCGCAGCCTCGACCTTCGCGCTGCTTTCCCCTCCATAGCGGGCCAGATCGTCGAACAGGTGATAGCAGACCACGCTGTCGGGGAACACGTCGATGTACGGCTCGTAGGAGGGGTGCCACAGGTACAGGTACGGACGGTCGCGATTTCCAGCGAGTCACGTATCGGGCGAGGGAGGCTTGGCGACGCTCGTCGAGCGTTTGCTGGACGCGCCGCAGCGCACGAAAGGCCGAGGGCAGATGGCGCGGCGGCACGTAGGCGTAGAGGTTCTCGTGGACGCGATGCGCACCCGGCGTTCGCAGCGGCGGTCGCCGGCGTGCCCACGGCACCACTTCCCGCAACTCCAGTGCACGCGAGACGAACACGACAGTGTTCGTCCGGGCCAGCCGGCTCATCACCTGATGGCGACTCCGCCAGACGTCGTCCCAGAAGTTGCGGGACAGGCTGATGACCAGGGCATCGTTCAACACCTTGACGGGATCTCCTTGAACCTGCCCTCCGATCTGCCTGTCGATCTCGAGGAGCGATCGAATCGGCCACGACCTCTGCCGTTGACGGCCAGGATCCGCCACGACATCATCGAGGCTCGCCGGAAGGCATCTGGCGAAGCCGGCCGGCAGACCCCGCCCGGATGGCCGGCCCGCGCGATCAGAGCAGGTGCTCCATTCGGCGATGCGCCGGGAACGTCCTTCTCAGCCCCACACCTCGAATCGCGCCGCGCCACCGCTCGAAGCTGGCTCGCGCCCGGAACCGTGCTGCCGGATCCCCACTGAAACGCCTCGCCTGTGAGCGAACGCACTTTCGCGTCAGTCTCCACAGGAGCGCCTGCGGGTGCTCCGCGACGAGGGCGGCGTGCACCGAGTTCGCGTAGGCTCGTCTGAGCGCCCACTCCGGCGAACAGCGCTCGCGAGGAACCCAATGGTGGACGATCGCGTCGGGCACGAACTCCGGCATCATGCCAGCCCTTCGAAGACGCGCCTGAACGTCGGTTTCATCGCCAACGCCCCCCGAAATGCTCCCGGGACCGAATCGCTCGTCGAATCCTCCGAGCTCCCTGAGATCGTCCGCAAAGGCTGCCCAGTTGAACCCGAGAAACCAGCGCCGCGAGAGGTCCGGCGACAAATCGCCAGCCCTCAGCCCCTTGGCCGACGCGGGAAGAAACGTCACGAGCCATTCCGGCGGCGGCTGCTCGTACTCTGCCACGACCGGTCCTCCGAAAAACCTGCGGCTCCCCGCTGTGCGGGCCGCCTCAGCGTAGAGCGCCAGCAGCTCCCGGTCGGTTCGCACATCGTCGTCGAGGAACACGATGAGCGAGCCCGACGTATGGGCGAGCGCCACGTTCAGCGCGCGGCTCTTGTTCGCGACCGGCTCGAAGAGATACCGGGCTTTCAGGCTCGAAGTGGTACGACGCACGACATCTTCGGCGATACCGCGCGAACCGTTCTCTACCACGAGCACTCCGGCAAACCCGTCCGGGAGTCTGCACTCGCTCACGGAAGACAGCGTGCGCTCAAGCAGCGCACTCCGCCCGGCGGTGGCAATGACTACTTCGACTTTCACCGTCTCACCGGGCTCGGGTGGCACGCCAGGTCCGACATGCGCTCGTCGTCGTAACCATCGAAGGGAGCGGGGCAGCGTTGCGGCAACGATGGGACATAGCGTCAGCGCTCGTATCAACGCAATGGGAAACCTTCATATGACGCCGGCGGCCGATTACCACTTTCGCGAGCAAGCTCGTTCACACCGCGGGACTACCTGATCATGTACTTACCATAACGCGCGTGCTCAGTCCGTCAGCCCTCTCCCCCTCACGACAGCGGCCGCGACGGCCGCCGCGAAGTGGAACTCATGGTGATCGCGCATCGGGTCGTGACACCGCCGGGTTTCGTCGAGACTGCGGCGGACCCGGGCACACAGCCGGCAGGCGGGACAGCCCGGGCCCTTCACCGAAGAGATGCTCGGCAAAGCGGCGGGCAACCGGTCGGCACATGGCCGAAATGGAGCTCTGGCTGTCGTGTGGATTTTCTCTGGCGCGCCAGGAGCTGCGGCAGCTTTTTACCGGGACCGTATGGGCTACCGGCAAACGTTGCGAATGGAAGCTCGTGACGGACCCGTCGGAAAACCACCAGCTCGGATGTTTGGCTCTGCGCAAGACGAACACGCCTCGCCTGGAGGCGAGCACTCTCTGATTGGAAGTGCGTTGAACGGCCGGACGTCGGCTCAGGCCCGATTCGAGGGACTCGCCGGCGTGGCCGGAGGGAGGACGACGTCCGGCCGATCGATCGAGCGCCCGGGCGTGCCGGTACGCATGGCACGGTGGAGTGCCGCGCGGGCGAGGAGCCGGGTGGAATCGAGCGTCGGCAGCGGGGAATTCGAGTCGTTCACGATCAACGGAATCTCGGTGCAGCCGAGCACCACGGCATCGCAACCCTCGTTCTTCATCCGCTCGATGGCGCGCTGAAAACAGGAGAGGGCTGCAGGCGTGACGATTCCGTTCACGAGCTCGTCGAAGATGACCTGATTGATGGCCTCGCGTTCGCCGGCGTTCGGCCGCACGTACGCCACGCCGCGCGCGCCCAGCTTCTCTGGATAGACCTCACTTTCGACCAGCCAGCGGGTACCCAGCAGCCCGAGCCGGTGGAAGCCGCGCTCGACGGCGTTCTCCGCGACGACGCCGGCGATGTGGAGCCAGGGCCGTGGGGACCGCGGTTCGACGGCGGGCAGTGCCTGGTGGATGGTGTTGTCCGGACAGATCAGGAAATCAGCCCCGATGTCCGCGAGCTTGCCTGCGGACGAGAGCATCAGCTCGCCGACGGCCGCCCAATCGCCGCGATCGATGCACGTCATGTAGTCGGCGAGCGGGTGGGTATGCATCGAGACTTCGGGATGGGCGTGGCGGCCGAGAAGCGGCGCGCCCTCCAGACAGATGGTCCGGTAGCACAGGGCCGCACCTTCGGCGGAGCACGCCACGATTCCGATGTGATCGGCCATGTTCGTTCGGGCGATCGAAAGTGTAGCAGCGCGGTCGACGCCAGGCTGGCCTCCACGAATCCAGCTGGTACCTGAGGTGCTCCGGGTCGTGTAGACTGCCGGCCATGCCTCAGCCGGTTCCGGTTGCGGCGGGCGAGCGTATCGAGACGCTCGACGTGCTCCGTGGCTTCGCCCTGCTCGGCATCCTCACCATGAACGTCCGCGCCATGGCGGCGCCGTTCGGCGCCTACATGTACCCCTACGCGCTCTTCGATTTCACCGGCGCCAACCGCGACGCGTACATCTTCACCAGCGTGGTGTTCGACCTGAAGATGATGGGGCTGTTCTCGATGCTCTTTGGAGCCGGCGTGCTGCTCTATGCAGGCAAGACGACGGACTCGGGCCGTCCTCCGCGCGGCTTGTGGTTCAAGCGGATGTTCTGGCTGCTCGTGATTGGCCTCGTCCACGCGTACCTGATCTGGGACGGCGACATCCTCGTTCCATACGCGCTCTGCGGCATCCTCCTGCTCTGGTGGGTGCGCCGGTTCAGTGCCGGCGTGCTGCTCGCCGCGTCGATCGTATGGCTCGCCATCGGCGCCTTGCTGTCGATCGGTCACGGCATGTCGTGGGACGCGATGTCCGAGGCCGATCGGCTGTCGGAGCTCGAAATGTGGATGCCGAACCGCGACCAGGTCAACGAGCAGCTCGCACGGATGCGGGGCAGCTACGGCGACGTCGTCGCGCATCGCGCCCCGTTCGTGTTGATGGCTCAGACGATTTACTTCGGGTTGTTCTTCTTCTGGCGCTGCGGCGGGATGATGCTGCTCGGCATGTCGTTGTACAAGTGGGGCTTTCTCGACGGCCGCCGCCCCGTTCGCGCGTATCTGATCGCCGCAACCGCGTGCCTGCCGCCGGGGCTCGCCCTCGCCTGGTACGGAACGGTCGCGCTCGAGCGAATTCGGTTCTCCATGCCGGAGCGCACGATCGCGGATGTCTGGAACTACGTCGGCGCGGTGCTCGTGTCGATCGGATACGCGGCCGTGTGGATTCTCGTGGTGAAGCGGGGCGCGCTCGCCGGCCTCCGCCGGGCACTCGCGGCAGTCGGACAGATGGCGTTGTCGAACTATCTCCTGCAAAGCCTCATCGCCTCGATGGTGTTCCTGGGATGGGGTCTTGGACTCGCGGGCCGGTTCGACTATGCCCAGCAGCTCGTCTTCGTCGCGGCCATCTGGGTCCTCCAACTGGTGCTGAGTCCGCTGTGGCTGGCAAGGTATCGCTTCGGACCCGCGGAGTGGCTGTGGCGAACGCTCACCTACGGAAAGCGGCAGCCGATGCGCCGGAAGACCCCACAGTCGCCGTATTCCGGCCCCGTCCCCGCCGGCGTCTAGACCCGACGTTCGCTCGAGTTGAACAGGTGGGACAGGCCTTCAGGCCTGTGGGGCCCGCTGGGAGACAGGGCTGAAGCCCAGTGCCACCCGAGCGGGCCGTGCCGACACAAGTGAACTCCGGAACTGCTGGTACGCGCGTCCGCTCAGTCGGACGCGAGCGCGACGACTGGATTGATGCGTGCCGCGCGTCGTGCCGGCAGGTAGCTCGCGGCAAACGCGACCGCCGCCAGCAGGCCCGCCGTAGACGTGAACGTCACCGGATCCCACGGCGCGATGGAGAAGAGCACGGCGGCCAACGATTGCGTGAACAGCAGGGCGGCCACGGTACCCGCTGCGAGCCCTGCTGATGTGATGCCGGCCGTCTGGCGCATCACCAGCCACGCAATCTCTGTCGGGCTCGCGCCCAGAGCGAGGCGAGTGCCCAGCTCCCTCGTGCGCCGCCGGACCCGGTAAGACATGACGCCGTAGACGCCCGATGCCGCGAGCAGCAGCGCCATCATTGCAAACCCGCCGAGCAGGCGTGTCGCCAGGCGCGTCACCGCTGCCGATTCCTCCGCGATGTCCGACAACGTGCGCGCGCCGTCGACCACCGCCTGGGGCTCGAGGCGGTGGATCGCGCCGCGCACGTCCGCCAGCATCGCCAGCGGATCGCCGTCCGTCCGGACGAACAGCGTCGTCGACGGGCTCATCACCCGCTCGAACGGAAAGTAGAGATCGGCGCGAGGATCGTCGACCAGGGACGCGCGCCGGATGTTTCCGACGATGCCGACGATCTCGGCCTTGACGTCGCCGAGATCGATCCGGTGTCCGAGCGCCTGCTCACCGGCGAAGAAGCGGGTGGCGACCGCCTCGCTGACGATCACGACCGGCGCGCCCGTCGCGTCTCGTTCGTCGAACAGGCGCCCGGCACGCAGAGGAATCTCCAGCGCCTTCAGGTAGCCGCGCGACGCGAGCTGCCATCCGACTTCGGGCGGCCGTTGTCCGGACGGCATCGGCCGGTCGAGACGCTGGAGCGGCGCAGTCCAGTTGTTTCCGGTGAGCGGCGTCACCATCGCGGCGCCCGCGGCCTTGACGCCTGCCAGCCGCTCGATGGTCT
Source organism: Vicinamibacterales bacterium (assembly GCA_963840865.1). Lineage (GTDB taxonomy): Bacteria > Acidobacteriota > Vicinamibacteria > Vicinamibacterales > Vicinamibacteraceae > CAWJAP01. Next base: position 85,215 of record CAWJAP010000028.1, on the reverse strand, counting down.
CGAACGCGCGATCGTAGAACGCGCGGCGTGCTCCATCCTCCTGATAGCGGCCCTCGGGAAGCGCGAGCTGTACCGTCAGCACGCCGGCCGGCGTGAAGCCTGGATCGACGGCCAACAGCTTGTTGAAGCTCCGGAGCGTCAGTCCAGCGCCCGCGAGCAGCACCATCGCCAGCGCAATCTGCGCCACCACCAGGCCCGACGCGGCCCCCCTGGCACGGGGCGCCATCGTGGCGTGGCGCTCGGGGGCCACGGCCTCGCCCTCATGACGCAGAAGGCCGGCACCGGCGACGGTGGCAGACATGAGTGCCGAAGCGACGGACGCGCCGAATGCGAAGAGCACGACGCCGGCATTTGCCCCAGCCTGCTCGAGCCCTGGGATGGTCGATGCGTTCGGGATCAGCGCGGCGAGCAGCGGCACGGCCCGCCAGGCGACGATGAGCGCGATGATGCCGCCGGCGAGTGCCAGGGCGAGTGTTTCGGCGAGCAGCTGCGCCGCGAGGCGCCGCCGGCTGGCGCCGAGCGCGAGACGGACCGCGAGCTCGCGCTGTCGCCCCAGCCCGCGAGCGAGCATCAGGTTTCCGACGTTGGCGCACGCCATCAGCAGCACGACGCTCACGGCCGCGAGCAGCAGCAGGAGCGGCCCTCGGGTGTCGCCGACGAACGCGTCGCCGAGCGACAGCACTTCGTAGCGGGATCCTCGATTCTGTTCGGGGTGCTCGATTTCGAGCCGGCGCGAGAGGGCCGCGATCTCGGCTTCCGCTCGTTCGGTCGACTGTCCGGAACGCAGGCGTCCGAGTCCATAGATCCAGCCCGACCTGCGCTGTGCCGGGGTCGCTTCGGGGAGCGGCAGCGGCACGATCACCTCGGTCCTGGTCATCCCGGGGAAACGGAAGCCCGGAGGGAGGACGCCGACCACCATCGTGCGCGTGCTGCCCAACTGAATCGATCGGCTCAGCGCCTTCGGGTCCGATCCGAGCTGCATCCGCCAGAACTCGTGGCTCACGAGTGCCACCGGTGGGGAACCCCGCCGCGCGTCCTCGGCGCGCAGCAGGCGGCCGAGGGTGGGCTCGAGTCGGAGCGTCTCGAGCGCGTCGGGAGTGACGACGGCCCCCTCGACGCGGCGCGCCTCGTGGCCGCTGAGGAACATCGACTGAAACGCGCTGAACCCTGCGAGGGATTCGAGCGTTCGTTGGCGCGCTCGCAGGTCGAGGAAATCGCCGAGTGCGAGATCGGGCTTGGTCAGCCCCGTCCGCATGTCGCGGTGGCGCAGCACCACGAGCTCGCCGGCGCGCTCGTACGGCATCGGCCGCAGCAGCACGGCCTCGACGAGGGCGAACAAGGCCGTGTTCGCGCCAATGCCCAAGGCGAGCGTGAGGACGACTGCCGCTGCAAAGGCTGGCTCGCGGCGAAAGAGCCGAATCGCGTGACGAAGCTCGTGGGCCATGGACGGATTGGACGACGCCCACGCCAGAACGTTGAGAACGTCGTGACGAGGCGGCCGTTTTCGAGGGCCGCCCGGCACGAAGGCGGGACGAGGCATTCAGGCTGCTGAAAGGTCCAGCAACCCGAAGTAGGAAGGAGGAAGTTAGGAGGGAGGAACCCCTTCCGCAACTGTCATTGGCCGCGTGGCGGCGGCCGCCTCCCGGTCTTCTCGAAGACGTAATCGTCGCGCTGCTTTTCCAACTCGGGCGTGAGCGGCCCGTAGATCTGGCGTGAGCTGTACTTGCCCGTGCCCAGCATCATGAGGCTCCAGTCGTCGCGCGCCTTCGACATCTCGCCCGATTCGACCACCTCTTTCACCATGTGCGGGGGAATGAACCAGAGGCCCTCGCGGTCGGCGAGCACGACATCGCCTGGCATCACCAGGGTCTTGCCGATGCGGACGGGGATGTTGATGCCCGTCACCATCACGTTCATGCCCTGCGTGGGAAACGAGTTCTTGTAGTAGGCCTGCATCCCCGTCTCGGCGATGCGGTCCAACCAGTAGACGCCGCCGTCGACGATCATCCCGTTCTTCGTCGTGGTCTGGATGTAGTGCGCGAGCTTGTTGCCGACGAAGTTCCAGTTCGCGCCGAAGACATCGGCCACGATCACGTCGCCGGGCTGCAGCATGTCGATCGCCGTCTGGTTGCGCGCGCGCGACGTCCCTTTTGCATTCGCGTCGGCCTCGTCGATCTCGACGATGTCGCCGCGCGTGGGCATGAACTGCACCGTGAGGACGCGGCCGACCATCTTCTGATCGGGCTGGAGCACCCGCCAGCCGTCGCGCGACTCGAACTGGTTGGGGAAGCCCTTGGCCGGCAGCACCGCCTGCACTTCCTCGGCGATGAGGCCCTTCAGTTTCGTCAACAGTTCGTCCGGGACTTTCGGCCGGCCGTCCGGAAAGCGATCGTAGGGATTCTTTGCCGTGTACTTGATCAACTGCTCCGGAGTCCACTGAAACAGTTGCGCGGACCCGCCCTCGACACTCGCCAGCAGGATGGCAAGCGCCAGCGACGCGACAACGATGGGCGTCGGTCGAACGAGCGGCCTTCGTCTTTCAGTTCGTGTGCTACGCATGTCTCCTCCAGGACTCCAACCGCGCCCTTCACGCCCGGCGCTTCACAACCATCGCGCGGCCGCAGTCACGACGCTTCGGCGGTCGACGTTGCGGAAGATGGTCTCACGGTCACAGGACACTCCGGATGAGTTGGTTTCCGGGGAGAAACGCTACAGAATGCGGCTCTTCACCGTTGTACGAATGCCCGGTTCCGCCATCGAAAGCCAGGAGAAGTGTCGGCATCATGACCCTTCGGCCCTCCGCGCCGGCTTCTGACAGAGCGTCCACGGCGACCCCCGTCGAGGCCGAGGTGCCCTTCTCTCCAGAGGCCACCATCGACTTGCTGACGAAGGTCAAGGCGGGCGATCAGGACGCGCTCAATCGATTGGTCACGCGGTGCCTTCCGTCGCTCACCCGATGGGCGCACGGCCGGCTGCGGGGCGATTTCCGCGACATCCAGGACACCGTCGATCTGGTTCAGGACACCATCGTGGCGGCGTTGAAGCGTCTTGGCGAGTTCGAGCCGCGGCATGAAGGCTCGCTCCAGGCCTACCTCCGCGTGGCGCTCGACAATCGCGTCAGGGATGTCATCCGCCGCCAGGGCCGGCGCCCGGTCCAGACGGCGCTTCCGGACGACCTCGAGGCGGCCGATCTCTCACCTCTCGCGCAGGCCATCGGGCGCGAGAACCGTGGCCGCTATGAGGCCGCGCTCGCGCGGCTTCGTCCGAGCGACCGCGAGCTCGTGATCGCCCGGCTCGAGCTGCACTACGGCTACGAGGATCTCGCCGTCGCCTTCGGCAAGCGGACCGTGAATGCCGCCCGCGTCGCCGTGGGCCGAGCGGTCCATCGTCTGGCGGAAGAGATTCGCCGACAGCGGTAGTCACTCCAGACAGCGCATTCGGCGGAGATCCTCGCCGGCACGTGACGCACGAATCGAGTGATCGCGTCGCTGGCTCGCGTGAGCTACATTACCGATGTCGCGGACAGGTGGATTGCTGGCCGAGCTCGCCCCGAGCGGGCCAGCATCGGTGCGGTTCAGACCGCCCATCGACGGCGACAGCTGCCAGGCGTGGCGTCCCCGCCGAGCGCGCGGAGTCAGACTGCTTTATGGGCGACCCAGAAGAGGGACCGGATCGGGACCATTCGTCGTCATCGGCGCGCAAGGGTGCTGGTGGCGACTCCGGTCAGAGCGACCGGGACGACGCGGCCGCGGATTCAAGCGGCGATCGAGAAGACGAGGACGCCGACGGTCTGAGTACCGGTGGCGTTGCTGTCGAAGCTCGCCCGCGCCCTGGGTGACGCGCCGCCATCCGCTCCGCCTGCCGAATCGGTCCAGTCTCCGTCCGGGACCCGCGAGCCGCCGCGGGATCCTCAGCCGTCAGCGTTCTGGGGCGACCTCGAGATTCGCGCAAAGCTCGGGGCGGGAACCTTCGGCGCCGTCTACCGGGCGTGGGATGGTGAGCTCGATCGTGAGGTCGCGCTCAAGCTTTTCCATGGCGCGCAATTCGACGGCGCGACCACGGTCGACGAAGCGCGGCACCTGGCCAGGATCCGGCATCCGAACATCGTCAGCGTGTTCGGCGCTGACGAGCGCGATGGACGGGTGGGATTCTGGATGGAGCTCATCGCCGGCCGGACGCTGTTCCAGCTCCATCAGGACTACGGTCGATCGAGCGCGCAAGAGGCGATCCTGGTCGGCGTGGACCTGTGCCACGCCCTGGCCGCCGTCCATCAAGCGGGGTTCCTGCATTGCGATCTGAAAGCCCAGAACGTGATGCGTGAAGCAGGCGGGCGGATCGTGTTGATGGACTTCGGCGCTGCGGTCCTCAATCGGGTCGAAGCCGGCGAGGTTCAGCGGACCAGGGGCACGCCACTGTATCTGGCTCCCGAGGTCTTCCGCGGCGACCCGCCGACGGTTCAGAGCGATCTCTACAGCCTGGGCGTCCTCCTGTTCTATCTCGTGAGCGGCGCGTTCCCGTTCGAAGCGCAGTCGCTCTCGGGGCTGGAGGACGCGCACGTGCAGGGCCGACGCAAGCTGCTGCGAGACGTGCGGCCCGATCTTCCGGCCGCCTTCGTCAGCGTGGTGGACACGGCGACCGCCTCTTCGCCCGAGCTCAGGCCGGAGAGTGCCGGTGCGCTCGAGCGGCTGCTCGAGCAAGCGGCCGGCCGGGCGGCGCAGGCCCGCTACGCCGCGCCGTCGACGGGACTGTCGACCGCGCGCGCTCGATTGCCGTCCTGCCGTTCGTCGACATGAGCGCGTCGCGAACGTTGCAGTACTTCTGCGACGGGATCAGCGAGGAAATCATCGACGCGCTGACTCGCGTGTCCGGCCTGAGCGTCATGGGCCGAAGCTCGGCATTCGCGTTCAAGAGCAGCCAGATGTCGGCGCGGCAGATTGGTGAGGCGCTCGCCGTCGGTAGCGTGCTCGAGGGCAGCGTGCGCGCGTCCGGCGACGTCCTCCGGGTGATCTCGCGGCTGATCGATGCGGGTGACGGCGGCCAGATCTGGTCCGAGCGCTTCGACCGGCGTCTCGATGACGTGTTTGCGGTGCAGGACGAGATTGCCACCGCCGTGGCGCGGTCGTTGGGGTTCCGCGCGCAACGGGTTCGCCGGCCGAAGCCGTGCCGCTGGCCCCGCCGGACTCGCGATGCCGAGGCCCACGCGTGGTGCCTCAAGGGCGCTACTGCTGGAATCAGCGGACCGAGGCCGCGCTGCAGAAGGCCGTCGCCCACTTCCGCAGACGCCGTCCGACCGCGATCCCATCTACGCGGAAGCCCATGCCGGACTCGCCGAAGCGCTGACGACACTGGGCTTGTATGGCGTGCGCCCGCCGCGTGAGGTGATGCCCGCCGCGCGGGAGGCGGCCTTCCGGGCCACGGCGCTCGATCCAGGCCTGTCGGCGGCGCACGCGGTCCTCGGCTGCGTGACCGCGGTCTACGACTGGAACTGGGTGGACGCCGAAGCCACTTACCGGCATGCGATCCGCCTCAATCCGGATGCGCCGGCCGCACACCATTGGTATGCGATCAACTTCCTCGTGCCGCTCGGACGCTTCGACGAGGCGGCCGAGGAGCTGCGCCGCGCGGCGCAGGCCGATCCGCTCGCCATGCCGATCCGCATGAGCGTCGGCCTGATGCATTACTTCGCCCACCGGTTCCCGCAAGCCGAGCAGGCGCTCCGCGAGTGCCTCGATGTCGATGCCGGCGCTGCCACCGCACGCCTCTTTCTCGGACTGACGCTCGTGGAGATGCAGCAGCCCGACGCGGCGGTTCACCAATTGGAAATGGCTCAGACCTTTCAGCGAGTCCGGAGATGATCGCCGCGCTCGGCTATGCGTACGCGCGCGCGAGCCGCGCCGATCTCGCGCGACAGGAACTGGATCGGCTGGTGAGCCGTTCGAGCGAGCGCTTCGTGTCGCCGTCGCTCATGGCGCAAGTCCACGCCGGGCTGGAGGAGCCGTCCAAGGCGGTGGAGTGGCTCGAGAAGGCGCTCCACCAGAGATCGAGCGACCTCGCCTGGCTCCGGACTCGGCCCGTCTTCCGGACCCTGCACGCGGATCCACGTTTCACCTACATGCTGTCCGTCATTGGCGATCGAGCGCTCGGCGACCCCCCGTAGTGAACAGCGCCGCCCTCAGTCCCGAGCCATGCCTGCGCGATAATGCGCGCGCATGGGAGCGCGCGTCCGCCGCATCCTCGTTCGGGTCGCCCTTGCGCTCCTGGTGCTCCTGGCGTCGCTCGGCGCCTGGGTTGTCTGGAATCTGCGCGATCGGAACCCGGGCTCCGACTTTCAGCTCGAGGTGCGGCCATCGACGACGCCATCCGCGCCCGCTCTCCGGGTCGGGCTTCGGCCGCGCGGACGATCAATCCCGATCTCGACGAGGCCGTGTGGCTGGCCGGGTTCGGTCACGGCCGGCGCCGCGACCGCGATTCACGACGATCTCTACGCTGTGGCCTCGGTCATCGACGATGGCGAGCATCGCGTGGGTCTCGTGGCGCTCGACGCCATCGGGTTCTTCCATGACGAGGTGCTCGCGGTTCGACGCGCCGTCGGACTCGCACGCCGCTCGACTACATGATCGTCGCGTCGACCCACAATCACTCGACGCCGGACCTGATGGGCATTTGGGGCCCGGGCGATTTTCCGAGCGGCGTCGATCCCGCGTATCGCCGTCAGGTGGTCGCGGCCGCCGCGGCCGCGCTCGCGATGCGGTCGCGGCGCTGACGCCGGCGGCGGTGTCGCTTCGTCGAGATCCCGCTCGAGCCCGGCGGCCTCGTCGCCGATACCCGCGACCCGCAGGTGTTCGACGCCACCCTGCGCCTCATGCATTTCACCGGCGCCCGACGGCACGACGATCGGATCGATCGTGAACTGGGCGAATCATCCGGAGACGCCGTGGTCGAAGAACACGGAGGTGACCGCCGACTTTCCCGGCTACCTTCGCGACGCGCTGGCCACGGCGTGACGCCGGCCGGGCAAACGCGATCGAAGGACTCGGCGGCACACATCTCTACGTCAATGGCGCCATCGGCGGGCTGATGACGACCAACCCCGGCGACCACCGTCGTCGGACCCGTTCGACGGACAGGCGTATTCGGCGCCCTCGCACGACAAGGCGCGAGCGGTCGGCCGTCGACTGGCGGCCGCGATCTTCATGCGCTGCGCACCCGCGCCGGCGTCGCAGCCGGCAGCCGCGGCTCGCGATTGCCGCACGCACCATCGAGCTGAAGATGGACAACCAGCTGTTCCGGCTGGCCATGCCGTCGGGCTGTTCGGCCGCGGCCAGCCCCGCTTGAATCACGTGCGCAGCGAGGTGGCGATGCTGACGTTCGGCGACGCCGCGATCGCGTGCGTGCCGGGCGAGCTCTATCCGGAAATCGCGAACGGCGGAATCGTGCACCCGTCCGGTGCCGATTTCTCCGGCGAGCCCGGCGGAAGTGCCCGTCGCTTCGCGAGCTCATGCCTGGCCGTGTGAAGTTCCTCATCGGCCTGGCGAACGACGAGGTGGGCTACATCATTCCGCGCTCCGAATGGGACGCCGAGCCGCCCTGGCTCTTTGGCGCGCCGTCGCGCCACTACGGTGAAATCAACTCGCTCGGCCCCGGGACCGGACCGGCGATTCACGCCGCCCTGCGCGAGCTGACCCGGACACTCGCGAATCGCTAGGCACCCGGCGGCGGCGTGCCTGGAATCGGATGCTTGTCGTGGGGCCCGGCGGCGGCGGGGACGCACGGCGCGAGCTCGGTCCGGAGATCCCGGAGGATGCCGTCCATCGCATCGATGGCGGCCCGCATCTCGGCGGGACTGTTCGACTGCCGCGCCGCCTCCAGGCGCCTCGAAGCCGCAGCCAGGATCTTCTGCACCGCGGGCTGCGCGCGGACGCACTCGGCGATGCCGGCGCCCGCAAGGGGTGGTGCCGGCATCTGGTGTCCCTCGTGCTGCGCGGCCGGTAGGGAAGACGCCGCGACCGCAAGGGCGGCGATCGTCAGAAAGCCGTGAGTCGTCATCGTTCGCCTCCGCCGGCGAGCATCGCCTCGCTGGCCTCACCGGATCGCGCGGGTGGGTCGAGTCCGCCCCCGGCAACGAAGCCCTGCAAGCGCATGGCCGATCGCCACGCCTGCTCCAGGTGTTCGAGATACTCCATCCGACATTTCGAAGAACGTTCGCTGCGCGACGAGCACTTGCGGGTACGCGGCCGCCATCTGTGCGTATCGCGTCAGGTACAGGCGGTAGGCCTCTTCAGCGCGCGGCAGAATCTCGGATCGATACGCTTCGGATGCGCGAAGGGCGGTCAGGTAGCTGGCGAACTCCGAGGCGGCGCGCGACTGCAGCGCGAGCTCCAGTCGCGTCACCTCGGCCTGGGCCGTCGTCTCCTCCGCGCGCGACGCCGCGATGCCGCCAGTGTTCCGATTGAACAGTGGAACACTGACGCCCGCCTCGACGGTGCCTTCCCAGCCGATTGGCTGTCCCGTGCTTCGCCGCGCTCGCGGTTGTACGCGCTGCCGCCGCGCAGAAACAGATCCGGATACGTTTCACGTCTGGCGCGGGCGGTCACGGCCCGGGTGCGCTCGAGCTCCGCGCGTGCCGCCCGCAGCTCAGGACTGTGTTCGAGGAGTGCGCGCACGACCTGCTCTCGCTCGAGCTCCGGAATGGCCGCATCGATGCGTGCCGGCGAGAGGACGGGCCGCGACTCGCGCACGCCCGTCAGCGCCGCGAGCTGCTGCGCGACGGCGAACAGCTCGTTCCTGGATCGATTCAACTGAAGTTGCATCCGCGCGACTTCGATCTCGATTGCGAGGAATCCGGCCGGTCGGCGGCGCCGACGTTGAATAGCTGCGCGGTGACGCCAACCGCTTCCGACGCGAGCGCCGCGAGCCGCTCCTGCACCTCGATCCGCCGCTCGGTCAGCAGGACCGAGTAGAACGTCTGTCGAACGGAGCTGAGGATCCGCAGCCGCTGCAGATCGCGCACCGCCTCGGCTCGCTCCATCGTCTTCTGAAAGACGTCGCGCGACAGCCTCAGCTTTCCGCCGAGAGGAATCGTCTGTTCGACGAAGAAGCCGTGGTCGCCCCGCACATCGAGATCGCCAGGTTTGATCTCCTCGCCCGAATAGCCGATCACCGGGTTCGGCCACGCGCCTGCCTGTCGCGTGCGGCTCCGCGCGCGCGTCGATGCCGGCCGCAGCAGCCTGCGCCGTCGGGATTATTTTGAAGCGCGAGCTGTTCCAGTTCGCTGAGAGTGATCGGCGGCGCCGTCGGCGGCGTCTGCGCCAGCGCACGGTGATGTCACGAGGAGCCCGAGAACGGCGACGAGCGCGAGCCGTCTCATCGCGCGCTGCCTTTCTCGCCTGCTTCCGCCTTCAGCTCCTGGATCTTGTCGAAGAGTTCCGGCTGGAGCACGCGAACGATCGTCATCATGCCCATCGTCCCGCCGCTCCATCCGCGTCGCAGCCCGTGGGTCTCCGGCTTCGCGACCATGTCGTCCATCACCATGAACATGTCCTGCGGGTAACCGGGGAACATGCCGGCGTTGGGCGGAGCGCCGGCCCTGGCCTCGGAACGCCGGTCTGCGGGATGCTGCGCCAGAGGCATGTTGGCAACGTTGCGCTCCGTTTCCGCGCCGATGTTGACGGTGCGGCCGAACGCGGGGGCGGCCGCGTCGCTCAGTGCGTGCCCCTCGTGGATGCCCATGCCGGCTTCCACGGTTCCCGGCCGCGGAGTGTTCGCGTGCGACGTCATCAGCGGGCCGACCATCGAGACCATCTGATTCATCATGTGGTGCGGCAGATGGCAGTGGAAATGCCAGTCGCCCGGGTTGTCGGCGACGAACTCGATGTCGCGGGCCTGCGCCACGCCGACGAGGACCGTGTTCTCGGGGATCACTGCGTCGGTTCTGATGCGCCCGCCTTCCGTGCCCGTGACGTAGAACTGGTGGCCGTGCATGTGCATCGGGTGATGGTCCATGCCGAGGTTCACGATCCGGATTCGGACGCGCTCACCGACCTTCACCGGCAGCGGCGTCGTCGCGGGTCCCGACTTCCCGTTGATCGTCAGCCAGTTGAACTCCATGGCCAGCGAGTTGGGAATCGTATTGTTCGGGAGCAGCGCCCACTCCTGGAGCACGAGCCCGAAGTCGCGGTCGACGCGCGGGGCATGAGCGCGGCGCGGATGGATGATGAAGAGGCCGATGAGCCCATCATCTCCTGCATGGCCATGTGCGAGTGGTAGAAGAACGTGCCGTTCTGCTTGAGTGTGAACTCGTAGACGAACCGGCCGCCAGGCGGGATCGCGTCCTGCGAGATGCCGGGCATGCCGTCCATGTCGATCGGGATCTCGAGCCCATGCCAGTGCATCGAGAACAGCTCCGGCAACCGGTTCTCGACGTTGAGCCGGACGCGATCGCCTTCGGTCACCTGGATGGTGGGGCCCGGGATGCTGCCGTTGAATCCCCATCCATCCATCACGCGGCCTGGGACGAGCTCGGTCCGGACGTGCTCGACGCGGATGTCGAACACCTTGACGCCGTGCTCGAGCCGCCAGGGCATGTCCGGCACGTCGGGGCGTGACGACCGGCACCACGCCGGCTCCCAGGGTTCGCGGCGGAACGGGCGGCGGCTGCGCCGGCCGCGCCGCCTCGTTCGGCGGCGAGGGCGGCGGATGCACGTGCTGCGCGTGAGTGGCTTTCGCGGAGGCGGCGCCCGCGACGGACGCCAGCCCCCGCAGAAACAGACGTCTGCTGGACTCCATGCGAACCTCGGATTGGAAAGCGATGGGTGAACGCGAGGGGACGCGCGCTTCCCGGCGTCGGTGGCGTTCAGATGCGCAGGATGGTGCTGAGGGAGAGGATGCGATGCCGCCCCGGCCCCGGCGGATCGTGCCAGCGTGCGGCCTCGGGGCGCGACCGAATGCCGGGCACAGGTGCCCACACTGACGACTGGGCGGCGAGCGAAACCGGGCTGAACGTGCGCGGGCTGGCGTTTGCGACCGCTGGCGTGCGGTCTTCGCCATGGCTGCAGGGATGATCGCCCGCTTGCAGCGTGGCCGCGTGTGGCGTCGTTCCGGTCTCGTGACAGGCCGTCGCCCTGGCCGGCGGCACGCCGCACTCGAGACCACAGACGGCCGGCGAGAGCGGCGCCGCAGCGACGACAAGCGCCATCACGAGTGCAAGGACTCGAACGCGCACGACGGCACCAGTATACATATTGGCTACAGCTCGACCCGGCGCAGCCGAAGCGCATTGCCGATGACGGAAACCGAGCTGAACGTCATCGCGGCGCTCGCGATCATCGGGCTGAGCAGCAGGCCGAACCAGGGATACAGGATGCCCGCGGCAATCGGCACTCCGAGCAGCGTTGTAGACGAACGCGAAGAACAGGTTCTGCCGGATGTTGCTCATCGTCGCGCGGCTCAATCGCCGCGCGCGCACGATGCCGCGCAGGTCGCCTTTGACCAGGGTCACGCCGGCGCTCTCCATCGCGACATCGGTGCCGGTGCCCATCGCGATTCCGACGTCGGCCTGGGCCAGCGCCGGCGCGTCGTTGATGCCGTCGCCGGCCATCGCCACGCGCTCGCCCTTCGCCTGCAGATCGCGTGACGACGCCGGCCTTCTGGTCGCGGCAGCACGTCGGCCTCGATGCGATCGATGCCGACCGACGCGCGCGACCGCTTCGGCGGTCGTACGGTTGTCGCCGGTCAGCATCACCACGTGCAATCCCCTCGGTCGTGAAGCGCGCGCGATCGCGTCGGCCGCGCCGGCCTTGATCGGATCGGCGACGCCGATCGAGCCGGCGGCGCGTCCGTCGACCGCGACGAACATCACCGTCTGCCCGCTCCGGCGAAGCGCCTCGGCCTTCGCGGCGAGCATCGCCGACGTCGATCCGACAGCGATTCGAGGCAGCGCGACGTTGCCGATGGCGACACGTTCGCCCTCGACGGTGCCGGTGCACACCCTGACCGGTGATCGATTCGAACTCGCCGACCTCGGCGAGTCGGACGTCGCGCTCGCGGGCGCCGAGCGACGATTGCCGCCGCGAGCGGATGCTCGCTGACGTGCTCGAGACTCGCGCCGAGGCGGAGCAGTTCGCGCTCGTCGAATCCGCCACTCGTCCAGACGGTCGCCGAGCCTGGGCTTGCCCTCCGTCAGCGTGCCGGTCTTGTCGACGACGAGGGTCGTCACCTGTCTCCAGGACCTCGAGCGCTTCGGCGTTCCGGATCAGCACGCCGGCCTCCGCGCCGCGTCCGGTCCCGACCATGATCGACATCGGCGTCGCGAGGCCCAGTGCGCACGGGCACGCGATGATGAGCACCGCAACCGCGTTCACGAGCGCATGCGCCAGGCGAGGCTCGGGTCCGAGCGAGCGACCAGACGATGAACGTGACCGCCGGCGACCACGATCACGATCGGCACGAACCAGGCCGACACCGTGTCGGCGAGCCGCTGAATGGGCGCCCGGGAACGCTGCGCCTCGCTGACCATCCGGACGATCTGCGCGAGCAGCGTGTCGCAGCCCACGCGCTCGGCCTTCATGACGAAAGTGCCGGTGCCGTTGACCGTGCCGCCCGTGACCGTGCTCCGCGGGAATCTTCTCGACCGGTATCGGCTCGCCGGTGACCATCGATTCGTCGACCGTGCTCCGTCCCTCGATGACGACGCCGTCCACCGGCACGCGCTCGCCGGGCCTCACGCGAAGCCGATCGCCGACGCGCACCTCGCTCGAGCGGCACGTCGCGCTCGGTTCCGTCCGGCTCGATGCGGCGCGCCGTCTGCGGCGCCAGGCCGAGCAGATTCCTGATCGCGCTGCTCGTCCGGCTGCGGGCGCGCAGCTCGAGCACCTGGCCGAGCAGCACGAGGACGACGATGACGGCGGCTGGCTCGAAATAGACCGGCGACGCGCCGCCGCATGCGGAACGATCGGGAAACAGCCCGGGCGCGAGCGTCGCGACCACGCTGAACCCATAGGCGGCCGCCACGCCGAGGGCGATGAGCGTGAACATGTTCAGGTGCCGGTTGACGACCGACGCCCAGCCGCGCTCGAAGAAGGGCCAGCCGCCCCACAACACCACGGGCGTCGCGAGCGCGAGCTCGATCCAGTTCATGGCACCCGGCGACAGGAGGTGATGCAGCGGCTGGCCCGGCAGGAGCTCGGCCACCATGAACGCGAGGATCGGCGCCGTCAGCACCAGCGACCACTTGAACCGGCGCGTCATGTCGTCGAGCTCGGGGTTGCGATCCTCGAGCGTCACCACGCGCGGCTCGAGCGCCATCCCGCAGATCGGGCACGAACCAGGCGCATCGCGGACGATCTCCGGATGCATCGGGCACGTCCACTCGGTCTTCGGTGCGGGCGCGGCCGAGACCGGCTCGAGCGCCATCCCGCACGTCGGGCACCTCCCTGGTCCTGTCTGCCGCACCTCGGGATGCATGGGGCACGTGTATTCCCGCGTGGTGTCGGCTTGCGGCGTCGAGGCCGTCTGGGGGTGTTCGCTCGTCAGGAAGGCCGCGGGGTTCCGGCGGAACCTCTCGAGACAGCTCTGACTGCAGAAGTAGTACGTCTCGCCGCCGTGGTCCACGTGGCCGGCCGCATCCGACGGACGGATTTTCATCCCGCAGACGGCATCGATGACTTCGCGTTCGATTGTGGATGGACCCGTGGCCATGATGCAGGCGTGTGGCCGGCTGAGGCTTCCGCCAGAGAACCAGTAGCTGAATCCGCGTCGATCGAGCCGTCGAGCCTGCTCCAGAAGGTCTTGCCGATCACTCTGATGATGGTGACCTCCGACATCGGCAGCGAGGCCTGGGTCAGGAGGCCGACGACTTCGAGTCTTCGAGGCTCGCGCTGCCCAGACTTCCGAGGAACCGCTGGCCGTCGCCGGTCACGACTTCCACGACCCGCGTCGCGACGACGCTCACGATCTCGTCCCACTCCAGGTAGAGCGTGCCGGCATCATCGGTCTTGAACTCGAGCCGGCCTCGCTCGAGCCGGATGATCTCGCCAGTGATTCGATCGCCATTCGACAGCGTCACGACATCGGTACGACCCTGACCGAGCGCGACGCCGGTCGCAGAGAGCATCACGGCGACCACGAGGCTGGCGTGCGCGGTCGCCCTGTGTCTGCTCGGCATCCCGGCGAATCAGCGTCTTTTCCCATTGCCGGAGGCGCAGGGTGAGTCCGTCGGGTCAACACTTACCCGCCAAGTTTCCATGAGAAGTTGTATTTGAACGAGAACTGCACCTTGACGCCTTCGCTCTCGAACCCGTCCGAGAAGTTCTCGCGGCGGCCCCACTGGAACTCGCCGCCCAGCATCACGTTCGGCACCGGGGTGTAGAGGAGGTTGCCGAGCGCGTAATGTCCGGTCTTGAACGCGTCCGGCGCCTGCGCATCGGTGTTGTCGTTGTCCTGCCACGAGTAGCCGACAGCGCTGCTGAACCTCTCGTTCCAGGTGTGATCCAGGAAGACGCTCACTGCGACGATCGGGATGGGCTTGCCGACGATCGGCGTCACCGGGTTCGACAGGTTGTTCTCGATGCCGATGTCGATCGGCGAGTCGTTCATTTCGTTCTGAACGCCTTCGCCGACGGTGAACTGCATCCGCAGGACGTCGCTCGAGCCGGCTTTGAGGTTCGAGCTGACGTTCCATCCCCACCCGGTGGCGTCTCCGGAAAGATCGAACTCGTCATCGAGCGTATCGTCCCAGTTGATACGTCGCAGTATTCCTGCGGTTCGAACGTAGCCCCAGTCCCCCGTGGACTTGTACGCGGCTGCAAAGTCGGGCAGGGGGAACCGCGCCCTGATGCCCGTCAGCTCGATGCGGTCGCCATAAACGCCCTGGTCGCCGCTTGCGCCGGGGCGCGCGAGTGCGAGCATCAGGTTACTGGTGTCGGTCTGGATCGCCGTGTAGCGGACCTGGACGTTGCGGAACCACGGAATGCCCGTGGGACCCCAGTACTCCAACGAGTTCGGGTAGACGTCCGGATCGGTAAAGGGGCTCCAGGTACCTGACCGGCCCCCAGCCGGCCGAGCTCTCCCCATGCGTGACGCAGGCGGAAGGTGGTCTGCCCGGAGTCCACGCCGGTGCCGAACAGCTCGAACTCGAAGATGGTCTTCAGTTCGCCGAGTGCGGTCGGCGCCGAAGACCTGACGCCCAGGCGACTCTGGCGCACGCCCGCGAACGTGCTGTGGTCCTCACCGAACTCGTTTTCAAACTTCGGCAGCCTGGTCAAACGCAAGGTGTCGAACCAATCGGGGTGGATTTGTTTGAAGTCGTGGCCGACGTCGAGCATGGCGAATCCGTAGATCTCGAAGCTCGGCTTCGTTGGCGTGGCCTGCGCGTTGGCAGCGGTCGTTTCGCCCGTGCCATCGTTGGCATCCTGCGCACGCGCGGTCGAGAGTCCGCCGAGCACGAGTGCCGCCACAAGCCAGACAGAACCGATCGTTCGGTTCGTCTGTGGTCGTCGCATCTTCGGTTCTCCTTTCGCGATCGAGTCATTTCGTCGCGGAACGCCGTGCTCGTTCAGCACAACCAGTGCCACGGCGCTTCGCGGGTCGAGTTACACGCCTCAAAGCCGTGAAAACAACGGATTTACAATCTGAGGCCGAGCTCCAGCCAAGCAGCTGATCTCCGAGATCCCGGAGCGCCTCCGGTGGAACGCAACTTCTGCATCGCTCGTTTTTCTGCGTGGGCGTGTCTGGGAATATCCGACGGGCCTGTCGTATGGGATGTGCATGGGCCGGACTGGAACTCGGGCAAGCTCGTCCATATTGTCGTCACGGGAGACTCGGGCGCCAGGGCGGAGCGTCTCGGATCGACGTGCCGCGCCGGCTACGGGATCCCGGAGGAACGCGCGCCGGCTCGGATGCCGGCTGGATGACCGGATCGTCTCCGAAATTTCGGATGTTCTCTGAAATTTCGGAGTCACATTTGCGTGACAAATGCGGCACATACTGCGCGCGCCGTTGCTTTTGCGGACATCCCGGCCTCCCTCCATTGGTACGGGTGGTGCAACCGGTACACAGCCTACCGACGGAGAAAGCGCGCACAGACGACCTTCGGTACTACGCGAAGACGGCCGATCTCACCGGCCCCGCTCGGGGCAATCCGCGGGTGTCGCCACTCTGACCAGCAGGTGGGACAGGGCGGAGCCACTCAGACAGCATAGGGAGAACACAGTCATGCAGGGTCGAGGCGCGAGTGCGGCAGTTTCCAGGTTCGACACCGCCGCGACGAAGGATGGTCTCGGCTCGTCGCTCGAGGATCGAACGCACGCCGCAGCCATCGAGTCGCAACCGAACGTCACCGCGGCGGCCGAGGACGTGTACCTCCGTCGTGAAACGCCCGATCGGCCGGGCGAGAGGCGAGTCGTCGGCCGGAGTCCGGCCATTCGGCGCGTACTGGAGCAGATCGAGCAGGTGGCGGCGACCGACGCGACCGTGCTGCTGCTGGGAGAGACAGGCACGGGCAAGGAGCTGTTCGCGAGCCAGATCCACGCCCTGGGTGCTCGTCACAGCCGGGCGATGGTCCGCGTGAACTGCGCGGCGATTCCGACGGCGTTGATCGAAAGCGAGCTGTTCGGACGGGAGAAGGGCGCCTACACCGGCGCGCTGGCGCGGCAGGTGGGCCGATTCGAGCTCGCGAACCATTCGACGATCTTCCTCGACGAGATCGGCGACCTGCCGCCGGACGTCCAGGTCAAGCTGCTTCGCGTGCTGGAGGAGCGCCAGGTCGAACGCCTCGGCAGCCCACGGCCCATCGCGGTGGACGCACGAATCATCGCGGCGACGCACCGCAATCTGGAGCAGCGGATTGCGGAAGGATCGTTTCGAGAAGATCTCTACTATCGTCTCAACGTCTTCCCGATTTACGTGCCGCCCTTGCGGGAGCGTGTCGAGGACATTCCACTCCTGGCCTGGAGCTTCGTCGAGGAGTTTGCGAAATCGTTCGGCAGGCGCATCGAGTCGGTCGACAAGGAGAGCCTCGCCGCGCTGCAGCGTTATCCCTGGCCCGGCAACATCCGGGAGCTTCGCAACGTCCTCGAGCGGGCGATGATCGTCTCCACGAGCAAGCGGCTGATCATCCCGGTCCCCACCTCGTCGCCGGGATCGATCGGGCGCAGCTCGAAGCTGGTCGACGTCGAGAAGGAACACATCCGCGCCATTCTCGAGAGCACCGCGTGGCGGGTTCGGGGGAACGGTGGAGCAGCGGAACGCCTTGGGCTGAAACCGACGACGCTCGAGACCCGGATGGCCAAGCTCGGGCTCAAGCGGCCGCAGCTCGCTTCACAACGCCAATAAGGCAGGCGGAAGGCCGACCTCGGAACGGCGGGGCAGGGAGCCGGTGGCTCCCTGTCTGTTCGGAGAGCGGTCGACGTGCTCGGCGGATAGTTCTTGAAGATCTTCTTCACCGCTTCCTTGTGCTCTTCCAAGCCGAGGCCGTCCGGGGTCGTGCCCGCAAGCAATAAGGCGGCAAGAACGCCGGAATCAGCCCCTTGAACACGGGATACCGGAGGGACTCCGTTCTCTCGGAGTCAGGTCCTGCAGCGCACGCTTCAGGCCTGCGCGGCGCCTGCGCCAAACTCTGCGGAATCGGCGAGTAAGGCCCCGCCGCGATGCCGCGCACGCGTCGGCACGTTCTCTGCTACACCGAGATCCCATTCCGGACGATGCCATGCCGAGAACGTTGCGCTTTTCGAGCGCGACCGCGCCGACGGATTGAAGTACGAACCGCGAACACGAGAACACCTGTGAGGTACGGGAGCACGCGTCACGGCCGTGCCGCAACCACTGTTGCGGTGCTGAGCCTCGTGGTGCAACTGGCGGCACCCCCGACGGCCGCCCCGGGTGTCGCCGCGCGCGCCCCGGCGACCTCTGTCGTGGCTCTCGCACCGACTCCCACCCAATCGACACCTCCGACCGCGTTCCAGCGGTCGCCCTCGGCGAGCGCCGCCGACCCGGACCCGGTCGACGGCGGCTGGCCGCCTTCTTACAGGCTGCAAAGCGAACGCCCCATCCAGGTCGATCGGCACCAGGCGGCCAGGTATCCACTGAATCGCGGGTGGGTCGTGCAGCGGGACAGGGCACGTCTTGCCGGTCACGGCGCCCTCGACCGCGGCCGCAGTCGGACTCGCGGCGGATGAAGCAGCCGCGGGCGGCAGCGAGGCGGCCGAGTGGGTGGAGCCGGAGGCGTTCAACAGAGGCGATCGAGCGTCAGACTCACCGTAGCCAGTCATGCGATGGACGGTTGGCGTTGATGGTCCGCAGAACATCCTGGACCAACTGGGTATCGCGGTCTCCGACCGCGACATCTGGCTGAACACCGGTCGCGGCAGAGTCGTCCTCAGCGGGTCCCAGCTGGAGTCGCTCGACGACATCGGCAGCGTCCAACGGGAAGCCGCGCGCATTGTCTCGATCTTGTCGGGCTTCGCGCGGTTGTTGTTGGGCAGGTACCGAGCCGCTCCAGGTCCTGGACATCACCGAAGGGCGCGCCGAGGGCGACGTCGTCGGGCGAGTCGCGAGTGCGGCGCACCAGCCGCACGAGCGCGATTCGTGGCCCCAGTCGTCGCTGTTCCAGTCGCTTCGCCTGGCGCTGTCCAATCCCGCCATCGAGAAGGCACTGCGGTTGCGGGATGCTGCCAGCCTCGACTGGCACGATCTCCTCGAAATCTGCACCGTCATCGAACAGGAAGCTGGAGGGAAGGCTGCCGTCGCCGAGTTCTCGGGCGTGACCGAGGCGGCGCTTCAGCGGATTCACGACGTGGCGGACAGCGCGCGGGCCGGACGTGTGGTGGCGCGGCAATGCGTGGGGCAGGTGCGCGATCTGCCACGACCCGTGACCCTCTCGGAAGCGGAACACATCGTGGACCGTCTGCTCGTGACGTGGCTCAGCATCGCGATGCGGCAGAGCGGTCATGCCACTCTTCGACGGACGCGGACGCCGAGAAGTTACGGACCGCACTAGCGCTTGTGAAAAGCCAGCAACCTGAAGGAGAAAGGCACTTCCACCTTCCTCCTTTTTGCGCCCTTGCTGCGTCTTTGAAAGTTTCGATGTCACGAAGAGTCTCACGTGCCTCCGTCGTGGTGGGGCTGTGGATCTCGTCCGCGGCCGCGCTGCACGGACAGGCGCCAGATCCGCCCACGCTGTACATGCCAGACGGCCAGCTCGCCTCGCACTCGATCCGCATCTACGTGACACGCGACATCCCGGCGGCGGCGAAGCCCAAGCTGCAGCTGTTCGGCGACAACGGCGTGATCAAGGCGCCGAATGGAAGGACGGATGGATTGTGGGAACCGCGGCTCGTGGCGCCCGGGCAGGCGTGGTTGCAGCCAGATGCCTACGGGCAGACGGAAGTGCCACGCGACGGTAGCTGTTCGTCAAGAGCGTCCTCGAAGGTGCGATCTGGAACGTGCCGTGGGAACTGGTCGCCCTCATGGGGTTCAGCCAGGCCGGTTATCTGGCGCCGAAGTTGGCGCAGTAGAAACGAACCAGGCCATCCTGTGATCTGCGCCCACGACGGTCGTGGAAAGCGCAATAGCATCCATCGGTTCAAATTAT
This sequence comes from Vicinamibacterales bacterium, assembly GCA_963840865.1. GTDB lineage: Bacteria > Acidobacteriota > Vicinamibacteria > Vicinamibacterales > Vicinamibacteraceae > CAWJAP01. The sequence continues at coordinate 65,630 of CAWJAP010000028.1, read as the reverse complement.
TTGACCGGTCAAAGAATCGATCTATCCTGACGACCGGACGGCACCCGCCGCGCAATACGCAATAGAGGTACAGCATCACCATGAACAAGGAAACGAAGTGCCCGTTCTCGGGCAAAGCACACAGCGGCATGTCGAACCGGGACTGGTGGCCGGATCAGTTGAACCTGAGGGTGCTCCACCAGAATCCGCCCGCGCGCGATCCCATGGGTGCGGAGTTCGACTACGCCGCGGAGTTCACGACCCTCGATCTCGACGTCCTGAAGCAGGACATCGAGCAGGTGATGACGACATCGCAGGACTGGTGGCCGGCCGACTTCGGCCACTACGGGCCGTTCTTCATCCGGATGGCGTGGCACAGCGCCGGCACCTACCGCATCAGCGACGGCCGGGGAGGGGCCGGGGACGGCGAGCAGCGCTTCGCACCGCTCAACAGCTGGCCCGACAACGGGAATCTCGACAAGGCGCGCCGGCTGCTGTGGCCGATCAAAAAGAAGTACGGCAGGAAGATCTCGTGGGCCGACCTGATGATCTTCGCCGGCAACTGCGCGCTGGAGTCGATGGGGTTCAAGACGTTCGGCTTCGGCGGCGGGCGAGAGGATGTCTGGGAGCCCGAGGAGATCAACTGGGGGACCGAGGACACGTGGCTCGCCGATGCTCGCTACAGCGGCGACCGCCAGCTCGCGAATCCGTTCGGCGCCGTCCAGATGGGCCTCATCTACGTGAATCCGGAAGGGCCGAATGGCACCCCTGATCCCGTCGCCGCCGCGAGGGACATTCGCGAGACGTTCCGTCGCATGGCGATGAACGACGAGGAGACGGTGGCACTCATTGCGGGCGGGCACACGTTCGGCAAGACGCATGGCGCCGGCCCTGCCACTCACGTCGGACGCGAGCCCGAAGCCGCTGACATCGAGGAGCAAGGTCTCGGCTGGAAGAGCAGCTTCGGCACGGGCAAGGGCGGCGATGCGATCACCAGCGGCCTGGAAGTCACCTGGACCTCCACCCCGACCCAGTGGAGCAACCACTTCTTCGCGAATCTGTTCGGCTACGAATGGGAGCTGACCAAGAGCCCGGCCGGCGCGAATCAGTGGATCGCGAAGGATGGCGCGGGCGCCGCCACGATTCCGGATGCCCACGACCCCTCCAAGCGTCGTGCGCCAACCATGCTGACGACCGATCTCTCGCTGCGTGTCGATCCGGCCTACGAGAAAGTCTCGCGGCGCTTCTACGAGAACCCGCAGGAGTTCGCAGACGCCTTCGCCAAAGCGTGGTTCAAGCTGACGCACCGCGATATGGGGCCCAGGCCGCGGTACCTGGGCCCGCTGGTGCCCGCCGAGCCGCAGCTGTGGCAGGACCCCGTGCCGCCGGTCACGCACGAGCTGATCGGCGGGGCGGACATCGCCGCCCTCAAGAGCCAGATCCTCGCGTCGGGCCTCTCGGCCGCGCAACTGGTCTCCACCGCGTGGGCATCGGCCTCGACGTTCCGCGGCACCGACAAGCGGGGAGGCGCCAACGGGGCGCGCATTCGCCTCGCGCCGCAGAAGGACTGGGCCGTCAACGATCCGTCCGAGCTGGCGAAAGTGCTGCGGACGCTCGAGGGCATCCAGAAGGCGTTCAACGACGCGCAGGCCGGCGGGAAGAAGCGTGTCTCCGCTGGCCGACCTCATCGTGCTGGGTGGGTGCGCAGCGGTCGAGCAAGCCGCCAGAAAGGCCGGATACGAGGTGCAGGTGCCCTTCGCGCCCGGACGCACGGATGCCTCGCAGGAGCAGACCGACGTGGCATCGTTCGCCGTGCTCGAGCCGACTGCGGACGGATTCCGCAACTACGTCGGGAACGGACACCAGGTCCCGGCCGAGTATCTGCTCGTCGAGCGGGCGCAGATGCTCACGCTGAGCGCGCCCGAGATGACCGTGCTGGTGGGCGGCCTGCGTGTCCTGAACGCGAATGCCGGGCAGTCGGATCGCGGCGTTTTCACCAGGCAGCCCGGGACCTTGACCAACGACTTCTTCGTGAACCTGCTCGACATGGACACGGAGTGGCGCGCGGCTTCCGACGCCGCGGAAACGTTCGAGGGCCGCGCTCGCGGGACGAGTTCGCCGCAGTGGACCGCCAGCCGCGTCGACCTCGTCTTCGGGTCGAACGCCGAGCTCCGTGCCCTCGCCGAGGTCTACGCGTGCGACGACGCGCAGGAGAAGTTCGTGCGCGACTTCGTGGCCGCGTGGGACAAGGTGATGACGCTCGATCGATTCGACCTCGCGTGATCCCGCCGCCCGGGTCGGCCGCTCTCGGCCGGCCTGGGCTTCGTCCACGGCAATCATGAGCGGTCAGCAGCATCAGTCCGGCCCGGGAATCCTCGACCGCCGAACCCTCGCGAACGACCATCGATGTCTGGCGGGGCTCCTCTCCCCGGGCATGTCGGTCCTGGACGTCGGGTGCGGGACCGGCGCCATCACGAAAGGCATTGCCGAGGCCGTCGGCCCGGGCGGAACCGTCGTCGGCGTCGATCGAGACCGCGGACTGATCGAACGCGCCAACGCTCACTGCGCGTTTCGGTCCAACCTCCGTTTCGAGGAAGGTGACGCGACGCGACTCGACTACGACGCGCGCTTCGACGTGGTCACCGCCGCGCGCACCTTGCAGTGGATTGCGGATCTCGGAACCGCCATCGGCCAGATGACCCGCGCGGCCAGGCCCGGCGGCCTCCTGGTGGTGCTGGACTACAACCACGCGCTCAACAGGTGGGAACCCACACCACCAGCGGAGTTCATGGCGTTCTACTCGGCGTTCCTCTCATGGAGGGAATCGAACGGCTGGGACAACGAAGTCGCGAACCACCTTCCGCGGCTGCTCGAAGAAGCCGGCCTCCAGGAGGTCAGCACTCATGTCCAGGACCAGACGAGCGTGAAGGGCGAGGCCGATTTCCACGAGAAGACTGCCCTCTGGACCGAAGTCATCGACAACATCGGACCAGTCCTGGTTGGCGCGCAGGTCTGCGAGACTCGACTCCTCGAAGCTGCCCGTCGCTCTTATGAAGCGTGGCGCGAGACCGATCTCCTCCGGCAGATCCTCTCGATGAACGCCATAGTGGCAAGGGTACCGGGCCACGGCCGCTGACGGCTCGGAACACTGGCTGCTGCGCCGCCACGGCCCGTGTACCCACGAACGCGAGGACAGCCAGATGAGCGACTTTCGCACATCGCATGAAGCGGTGCGAGTCGCGAGCGCCTCGGCCCTGAGTTGAAACCCCCTGTCCAACTTCCGGCGCGCAGCGCAACCGGTCCGTCGCGCGCGCGGATCGCCACAGCGCTGGCATCTTGCGCTACGATGGCCGCGTGTCACTACACTCGAAGGCCCAGATGCTCGCCGGCCTCGCCCTGACGGGGCTCGGCTTCGCCCCATCCGCGTCCGGTCAGGCTCCACCGGCGCCGCAAACGGAGCAGCAGCCGGCCCCGCAGTACTCCGCCACCCTCGCCGTCGGCGATCGTGCACCCGATTTCAAGCTCCCGGCTTCCGACGGGCAGGTGCACTCGCTGTCCTCCTACAAGGGGAAGACCGTCGTGCTGGCGTGGTTCCCGAAGGCGTTCACCGGCGGTTGAACGGCGGAGTGCCGATCGCTCCGTGAGAGCGGTCAAATCCTCAAGAGCTACGACATCGTCTATTTCATGGCGAGCGTCGACACGCTCGAAGACAACACGAAGTTCGCCGCGGAGCATCAGGCAGACTTCCCAATCCTCGCCGATCCTTCGAAGGACACTGCGAAGGCTTACGGTGTCATCCGCACCGACGTGCCTCCAGAGCGTCAGCTGGCCGCCCGCTGGACGTTCTACATTGACGTCGATGGAAAGATTCTGGCCATCGACAAAGCGCCGACCACGGCGACGGCCGGTGCGGTGATGGTGAAGAAGCTCGACGAGCTCGGCGTCAAGAAGAAGTAGCTGTCGTCAGCGGTATTCTCGTCAACGCGGCAGCGAGAACACGTCGGCCACCCCTTGATTGACCTGCCGGTTGCTGACGAATCGGGGCCACACGTCGGCGAGTGGAGCTCCGACGATGACCGTGTTGGTCCCCGTCTGGTCCATCGCCACGGCGTATCCAAAGTTGTCGTGGGCGGCGCCGGCGGCAAACAGCCTTTGCGCCTCGACGCACGGCCCGCTGCACTCGAAGACGTAGGCCGAGCCCTGGTTGGTTCGCCCGAAGACCTCGCTTCGCGGGGCGCCGACGACGACCTCGCTGTCGTGGATGGCGACGGACACGCCGAGCGCATCGTCGGCCGCACCGTTGCTCGCCGTCAGCTTCGCCTGCTGCGTCCACGATGCGCCGGTGCGAACGAAGAGGTAGGCGGCACCCTGATACGTGGTCTGGCCGACAGTGGCGAACGGGGCGCCAACGACAACCCGATCTTCGGTCGTGGCGAGCGCGACCGACTCGCCGAACCACGCCGCGGTCTTCGCGTCGCTCGCCGTCAGCCTGGCCTCCTGGCTCCACGTGGCCGCGTTGCGGACGAACACGTAGGCGGCGCCGGGGCCGACGTTTCGGGTCTGCGGCGCGCCGACGACGACGGTGTCGCCGTTGATTGCGACCGAGCCTCCGAAGTTGTCCTCATGGCCGCCGCCGATGGGCACGAGTGTGGCCTGCCGCGTCCAGGTGGTGCCGCTGCGAACGAACACGTTCGCCGAACCGCGATTGACGTACTTCCCGTTGTCGTTGTACGGCGCGCCGACGACGATCGTGTTCCCGCTGATGGCCACCGAGTCGCCGAAGTAGTCGCCGATCGCGCCATCGGGCGCGGTCAGCTTGGCCTGATAGCTCCACGCCGAGCCGTTGCGCACGTAGACGTGGGCCGCACCGGGCCCATCCCAGTCGTGGTCAATCTTCCCGACGACGATCGTGTCGCCGTGGATGGCCACTGAATGGCCGAAGCCCAGTCCGAATCCCGCGGAGGCGAGACGGGCCTGGTGTCTCCACGTGCCGTCCTGGCGCACCGAACACGTGGACCTCGCCGGTATTGGTGGAATCGGTCTTGATGGCCCCGACGACGGCCGTATCCCCGTGGATTGCCACGGCGAAGCCGAACTGATCCCACGCCATGCCGGCGGTCAGCGCGCGCCTCGTGGGCGTACGACGCGCCGGACGCCGGTGCGGCGACGGCCGCCTGGATCAGCATCGTCATCGAGAGGACGAACACTCTCGCGCGGACGCCTGTCTGCGGGTTGAATCGACGAACGTTCCCGACACGAGCCATGCTCTGCCTCCTGCGGCCTTGCGGTCCGCGTGCGTCACGGTCGCCCGAGCTGGCAGCAACGCCGGCACTGGCGCTCACGTGAGTAGGCGGAAGAACCGTGGCGGTCGGCTCACCGAGAGGGGGCCGGCGAGGAGTCGACGGTCACACGCTGCCAGGCGGCTGACTGTTGCCAGGCGGCAGCGGCATCGCTTCGATCGTGAATGATGATCAGGGGACGCGCGGCGCCGTCGCGACCTCGAATCGCCGGAAGCGGCCATAGGTCGCGATGCCCCTGATGTCGACTTTGTCCAGCGGGTAGTGGTCGCGCATTTCGAGCGGGACATCGATGCCGAGCCCTTCGTCGACGCCGAACGTCGTGGTGATGCGGCTCGGCGGCTGCCAGGACATCGAGCTGTGCTCGAAACCGCGGCCACCCAGCCGGAGCTCCATCTTCACGATGCGTCCCGTCGCCTCGTCTGCCCAGAGGACACCATGGGCCCGCAGGTTGAGGTTCCCACCCAGACGGAAGGTGGTGGGCACGCGCAGCGCACGAGCACGAAATCGGATCGCAGCGTTCGACGGCCCCGCGGAGCGGTTCTCTCCTGCGTGTGCTGCTCGTCCGCGACCACGTTGCCGAAGGCATCCAGGAACCGCTGCACGTAGGCCGCGGTCAGGTCCACGAGGCTCTCGCTCTGGGGCGCCGCGCCGGAACGCAGCGTCCACAGGCCAAGGAGGACGGCGACACCTGCGGCGACGGGTCTCACGCTTCACCCGAGTCGGCGGGCTGTGAATGGGGAGGACGTGCGATGCCGCAACCACGACGACTCGACTCGTGCCACCGGGATCGAAGCGGCTCGGATCGCGCGTCATTACTCCTTGGCGCCCGCCTTTCCCGCCTCCACGACCTTGAGGTCGAACGGTCCGCCGCTTTCGACAAAGAAGACGCAGTCCGATGCCTTGTCGCACGACGTGGTGTGGCGATAGGTGCCGCCGGGCTGCATCATGTACGAGCCCGGACCGAGGCGCACCTCGGGTTTCCCCTCGGGCGCCTGGACGTACGTGCCCGAGAGGAACACGACCCTCATGTCGTGCGTGTGGGTGTGAATCGGAGTGGCGAATCCTGCTGGAAGCTTGAAGTACGCGCCGAACGGCCCCTTGGTATGGTCGCCCCACAAATTCGCCACCTTGACTCCGGGCGCGCCACTCGGATCGAGATCGATCCACTTCAGCGCGTCCGCCTGAATGAAGACAGGTTGGGTGGCCTGGCTGGACTGCTGCGCCAGGACTGTCGAGGTCAGAACGAGCGAGATCGAAACCGCAACGATGTCTCGTGGCCTCATCTGACGTCTCCCTTCTGATGAGCAGGCGGCCGTCGCATCTGGTGTGGCGCGGCGCACCTTCCGTCCCATGGGCGCGGAGTCATCCCCTCCGCAAGGCCGCTCGTCACTTCAGCCGTCTGCCGACGTCGAGCCCGATTAAGATGGCACGCCGGGCGGACGCCGGTCCAGCCAGCCAAGGAGCCGCTATGAAGACCAGCGTGTCTATCACCGCAGCGATTGCGGTCTGCGTATTGTCCTCCATCGTCCACGCCGGGCAACGTGACCTCGACCTCAAGGCTCCGGACGGCACCACGCTGAAGGCGACCTACTTCGCCGCGGCGAAGCCCGGACCCGGCATCGTGCTGCTGCACATGTGCAACAGCCAGCGAAAGGCCTGGGCTGGCCTCGGCGAGAAGCTGGCGGCTCAGGGATTCCACGCCATCGCGCTCGATTACCGCGGGTATGGCGAGAGCGGCGGCACGCCGGTTAACACGCTCCCGCCTGCCGAGCGGCAGCGCGCGGTCCAGCTTTGGCCCGGCGACATCGATGCGGCGTTCGATTACCTGATCGCTCAGGCGGGCGTGGATCGCACGCACATGGGAGCGGCGGGCGGCAGCTGCGGCGTCGACAACGCCATTCAGCTCGCCCGGCGCCATCCCGAAGTCAAGACGCTGGTCCTGCTGGCGGGTGGCACCAACGCCGCGGGTGAGCAGTTCCTGGCGCAGTCGCCGTGGATGCCGCTCTTTGCTTCGGCCGCACACGATGACGGACGCGCCGTCGACATGATGCGCTGGTTGATGGGCTTTTCGGGCGGGAGCGCCAACCAGCTGAAGGAATATGCCCATGGCGGCCATGGCACCGAGATGTTCGCGGTCCACAAGGACCTCGAGCCCGCGATCGTCGCCTGGTTCGATCAACACCTCGTGAAGAAGCCGGTCCGTGCCACGGCGTCGAGCAAGCCGCAGCCGGGGCCTTCGGCACTGATGGCCGCGGCGTTGAGAGAGCCGGGCGGCGGCGCACGCGTGCTGGCCGACTTGAAGGCCGCGCGCAAGGCGGGGAAGCCTTTTCGGCTTGCCCCCGAAGGCGCGATCAACCTGCTCGGCTACGAACTGCTGCAGGGAGGTCGCGCGCCCGACGCGATCGGCATCTTCGAGCTGAACGTCGAGGCGTATCCCGGATCCGCCAACACGCTCGACAGCCTTGCGGACGGCTATCTCGCGGCCGGCGACAAGGTGAAGGCGCTCGAGTTCGCGCGGAAGGCGCTCGCCGCGTTGCCTGGAGACACGACCGCACCGGAGGCGTTCAAGCAGCAGATCCGCGACAGCGCGGAAGGCAAGATTCGCCAGCTGGGCGGCTCGTAGCTGACGGCGCTCAGGCTCCGGCAAGAGCCGAAGCGGGGCTCATCAGGCTGGCGTGAGCTGATTGGGTCCACGCGAGGGCGTTGCTTACTTCAAACCGAGCTTGCGGCCCGCCGAGAGCAGTTGAATCGACTCGCGAATGCGCTTCTCCCGCGTCTCAGGCCGCTTGGCCGTGTGAATCCACACGACGAAATCACGCCGGTCGGTCCGGGCAAGCGCCTGAAAGTATCGCCACGCTTTGAGGTTCGTCTTGAAGGCATTGGCCAGGTAGGCCGGCAGCTCCGGGACTTGCGGGCGTGGCGCATAGCGGTTGCTCGTGGGCGCGGCAGCGAGGCCGGGCGCCGCTAGCAGGCCAGCTTCCTTGAGGTCGTTCCAGCGTTTCCGGTTGATGTCCGACCACTTGCTCGTCGGCTTGCGCGGCGTGACCTTGATCGCGTAGCGATCGTCGTCCAGGCGTTTGATCAGGCTGTCGACCCACCCGAAGCAGAGCGCCTCGCACACGAGGTCTTCATAGGGCATCGATTCGACGGCGGTGTGTTGCTTGCGGCGGACGAGCCAGATACGCAGCTCCGAGGCTTGCAGCTGCAGCCGCAGCGTCTCCTGCTCGCGTTCCCGGAATCGCCGGCAGTAGCGCCAGCCCGCCTGCATCCCGTGGAGTGCCCAATAGGTGAGCACGTTGCCGTGGAAGCCGAGGACCATCAGCGCCGAGAACAGCCCCACGAAGGACGAGCCGGTCTGGATTGCGAAAATGCCGAGCCGGACCGATACCGCGGCCTCGAGCCCGAGCTGCAGCACCGAGAACGCGGCCGCGGCGAGGAGATGGAGCGCGACGCGGCGGCGCCACCTCTCGCGCTCGATCGGCCAACGCCGCCCGAGCCAGAAGATCGCCGGCGTGAGCGCCGCGGAGATGTAGGCGCCGAGCAGCCAGGAGGCGAGCAGCGCCTGCCAGGGAACAGGGTCGTGCCAGAGCAGGCGCCGTGCGAGGTCGCGGCTGAAGAGGAACAGCCCCGCGACCGTCCAGCGAGGCCGTAGCCGGCCGCGCGCGCGAGCACGCCCGGCGTCCTCATCGTCGTGCGGATCGGTTCGGGCGCGCCGCGCTCACGGACGGAGCTCGCTGAACACGTAGTCGCGGTCCTTTCGCTTCGCGTGGCATCCGAGGCAGGTCCGCTGCCTGTCGTCCGCCAGCTGCCCGTTCGTCCGGTCGCCCTTCGGGAAGCTGGCAAACCGCCAGCCGTCAGTATCCTTGAATCGCTGGCTGTCCTTCACCATCACGTCGAGGCGGCGCGGCCCGCCTTCAATCGTGTTGCCGCCCACGTCCTTCGTCTCGAGCAGGTCGTAGACGAGGATCGAGCCGTCCGGGAAGCGGCCGGTGCGAAAACCCTGCAGTGCGACGTCGTTGGCATAGACGTGGTGGATCCCGCCCTCGGTCTGGAACGCGGGGCTCGCGGGTCCGACGAGCACGCTCTTCACGTGGGCCCACGTGCGGTACTCGGTGGGGAAGGGGATGGCGAGGTCGGTCGTGTCGGCGCGGAGCAGGGCGGATACGAGCAACAGTCCGCAGATCGATGTTCCCTGGACGATGGTTCGTCGTGCGTGCATCGCTGGTTGTCCTTTCGTCGCGGCTGGCGTCCACGCCCGCGTGCGGAGCGGCGGGCGAGTCGATCCGCGAGACAGAGAGTCTGTCGTGCGCCATGGCCCCGCGACGAGCGCTTTGACCAGGTGGCCTCGGCGTTGGACGAACCGGCCCTGGGACCGGGTCCCCGCCCTCGTGATACATCAGCCACCCAGCCGTATATAGGGTCAAATGGCGTTCGTGCAGGTGTTGCCCAGGCGGCTGGCGGGCTGGATTGCGGCGGAACCCGATTGGGACCAGGTCTACGCGGAGCAACTGCCCCGCGTGCTCAATTTCTTCCGATATCGGCTCGGCCAGACGGCTGACGTCGAGGATCTCACCGCCCGAACCTTCGAGAAAGCCTGGCGCGCGCGCCATCGCTATCGCCGCGACCTGGCCGGGTTCTCGACCTGGCTGGTGACGATCGCGCGCAATGTCGCGATCGACCACCTGCGCGCGCGCCAGCGCTACGAGCCGCTCGATGTCGCGGCAGCGGTGCCGTCGCCGGACCACACGCCCGAGCAGCACGCGGTCCACCAATCCGAGGCACAACGGCTCGCCGCATTGCTCGCGACGCTGGAGCCGCGTCAGCGCGAGTTGATTGCGATGAAGTACGGCGCAGACATGACGAACCGCGCCATCGCGCACGCAACCGGGCTCAGCGAGAGCAATGTCGGGACCATTCTGCACCGCGCGGTCGAAACGCTGCGCGGTCGCTGGTGAGGAGCGGAACCATGACCGGCGGAGACATGAGCACGGACAAGACCAGTCACGAGGCCTGGCTCCACGCATTGCGAGCCGATCCCTCGCCCCTGTTCAAGGCGCAGTTGCGCGAGCGGCTGCGTGCGCAGGAACCCGTGGCCGAGACTCGCTCGGATTGGCCCCGCCGCGCGTTGGTCGCCGCCGCGGCGGTGATCGTGGTGGCCGCGCTGATCTCAGTGCCCGGCGTGCGCGCATCAGTCGCGCAATTCGTGTCGCTCTTTCGCATCGTCAACGTCGTCGCGGTGCCGGTCGATTCGAGCCGCCTCGATCGGCTCAAAGCCGAGGACCTGCAAATCGGCGCGCTCATCGGCGAGCACGTCCAGGTCGTGCAGGATCCGGGTCCTCCGGTTCCGGTCGCATCCGTTGCCGACGCTGCGGCCGCGGCCGGCATCACGCTCGCGACGCCGCAGTGGCTGCCGGACCACACCCAGGTCATCGAGACGGCCGTCATGGGCGAACGTGTGATGCGCGTCACGGCCGACAGCCTCCGCCTGCAGCAGGTGATGGACGCGCTCGGCATCGACGACCTCACCGTGCCGGCGGGGCTCGATGGCCATGTCGTCGACGTGCGCGTGCCGCCGGTGGTGATGATCCGCTACGATCACCAGAACGGACGCCGGACCCGCCTGTTTCAGGCGCGCACGCCGCAACTGGCGCTGCCCGCCAGCATCGATGTGCGGTCGCTCGGCGAGATCGGCTTGCGCATTCTCGGACTGCCGCCGGCGGAGGCAAAGCAGTTCGCGCAGGCCATCGACTGGCACACCACCCTGGTCATTCCAGTGCCGCCAAACGTCTCCTCTCTCCGCGAGGTGGACATCGGTGGGCGTCGCGGCGTCATGATTCAGCATCAACCCCGCAATCAGTCGCCAACCACCACGATCGTGTGGTCGACATCCGAGCGCGTGTTTGCCCTGGTGAGCATTCAGCACGTCGCGGAAGCGATGGCAATGGCCAGCTCAGTCCGTTGATCATCGAGACCCACGGGCTGCGCAAGCAGTTCGGGACCACCGTCGCCGTGTCGGATCTGTCGCTCCGGGTGGGGGCGGGGGAGATCTTCGGGTTCCTCGGGCCGAACGGCGCCGGCAAGACCACCTCGATCAAGATGCTGCTGGCGTTGATCGAGCCGACGTCCGGCACGGGGCACGTCATGGGGGCGCCGCTCGGCGATCGCGCGGCGCGGGCGCGCATCGGCTTCCTTCCCGAACATTTCCGCTTTCATGAGACCCTCACCGCGACCGAGCTGCTGCGGTTCCACGGCCGCCTCTATGGGCTGCGAGGGGTATCACTCGATGCCCGCATCGATCGGCTGCTGACCCGCGTGGACCTCGTCGAGGCGGCCGATCGGCCGCTGCGCGGCTACAGCAAGGGCATGCTTCAGCGCGTGGGGCTCGCACAGGCGCTGCTGAACGATCCGCAACTCGTCTTCCTCGACGAGCCCACCTCGGGCCTCGACCCGCTGGGCCGGCTGCTGGTCCGCAGCATCATCGACGAGCTGCGTACCGACGGCGTCACGGTGTTTCTCAATTCCCATCTGCTCGGTGAGGTGGAAGCGACCTGCGATCGCGTGGCGTTCGTCAAGCGCGGCCGCGTCGTCGAGGAACGCCGTCTGGCGGCGCCGGCCGAGGTGGTCGACCTGGAGCTGCGCGTGCGCCTGGCCGCCGCAGCCTCAGGCGAAGGCGGAATCCTGGCGGGCTTGTCGCGCTTCGGAACGAACATCATCCAGCCGCGGCCAGACCTGATCGCCCTGCGAACCGAGAGCGAGGCGATGATTCCGGCCATCGTCGCCTGGCTGGTGCACCAGGGCGTGCAGATTCACGCGGTTCAGCCCCGCCGCAAATCCCTCGAGGATGTCTTCCTCGACGTGATGGGAGACGACGAGCGACCCGGCTAGCCGATGCGCGATGTGATCACAGTGGCCCACCTCACGCTGGTCGAGGCACGGCGACGGCGCATCGTGCTTGCGGGTGCCGTGTGTGCGCTCGCGTTTCTGGCCGTCTTCTGCGTCGCGGTCGTGTTCGCGTATCGAGAGATGGCGAGCGACGGGAGCGTGTCGTTCGTCGAGCGGCAGGGCACGCTCACGGCGATCATGCTGGTGGGCTTCATGGCCGCGAACTTCCTCTCGGTGATATTCGCGATCCTGCTGCCGGTCGACACGCTGTCGGGCGAAATCGACTCCGGGGTGGTGCAGACGCTCGCGTCCAAGCCGATCGATCGCGCGCAGATCGTGCTCGGCAAGTGGGCCGGCCATCTGCTGCTGGCGCTCGGGTATCTGCTGCTGCTGTCTGCCGGCATTCTCCTCGCCATCCGCGTGGTCGGCGGCCTCGCTCCACCGGGCGTGGCGCGTGCGCTTCCGCTGCTGATGCTGGAGATCACGCTGTCGCTCACGGTTGCCGTGGCTGGCGGCGCACGGTTCAGCACCGTGACGAATGCGATTACGGCCGTCGGCTTCTATGGCGTGGCGTTCATCGGCGGCTTCGTCGAGCAGATCGGCGGTTTTGTCGGGATCAATTCAATGAGGACCGTCGGCATCGTCGTGAGTCTCCTCAGCCCCGCCGATTCCATGTGGCGCCTGGCGGCGAATTACATGCAGCCGGAGATTGCGCGCAGCACGGGCATGCTGGCGTTCGGCGCCTCGGTGCCGTCGCCGCTGATGGTGTGGTGGGCGGCGGGGTTCACCGTGATGACGCTGCTCTACGCCATCCGGGCGTTCCGTCGCCGCGCGTTGTAGCGAAGGGCCCGGAAGGAACATCGGCATTTGCGCGTTCGTCTCCTGGAAGCTTAGGAGAGTGGCTGAGATGACGCATCTCGCGAGGCGCGTCGTAACGCGGATCGGAACGTATTGGCGGGTTCAACCTCGGCGGAGTTGCGCGGACGGTCGTCGGCGTCATGCCGAAAGGGTTCCAGTTCCCGGTCGATCACGAGTTCTGGGTTCCATTGCGCGAGGATCCGCTCGAGTACGCGCGTGGGGAGGGACCGGAGATCTACATGTTCGGTCGGCTGTCGCCTGGCGTCACGATCGATTGACAGCTGCCAAGCGCGACTTCGCGAATCTCAGCCTCCCAGCCAGCTCAGCCCCAGAACTGTCCCATCACTCCAAGGATGCCCCTTGCGCTGTCACAACCGCCGCGCCTATCCGGTCTCAAGCGTATGAGACTCTTCGTGATTGGCGCGAACGGAAGAACCGGCGCGGAGATCCTCGACATCGCCCGCGCGCGAGGGCACGAGGTGACGGCGTTCGTCCGGTCGCCCGAAAAAGTTGAACGGACGTCCGGTGTCCGTGTCGTGCGCGGCGATCCGCGGCAGGCGGGCTCGATTGCCTCCGCGCTGCACGGCCACGACGCCGTGCTGTCGGCCATCGGGCCACCCGCACGCGACGCGCTGCTGCGGCCGAGCACCCTCCTCACCGATTGCGCGCGCGCGACCGTGGACGCGATGACCGCAAGCAGCGTCGAACGACTCGCCATCGTTTCCGCCGCAGTGCTCTTCCCAGAGAAGCGACTCGACTTCGTGTTCTTTCGCTGGCTGCTGCGCCACCATGCGCGCGACCTGGGTGCGATGGAGCGCATCGTGCGGGCGAGCGGCCTCGCGTGGACCATCGCACGTCCGCCGCGGCTCACGCACTCCCGGGATGCGAGCTTCGTCGCCGTTCGCGACGCGCTGCCGGCGGGAGGCCGCGTCATGTCGTTCCGATCGGTTGCGGCGTTCATGCTCGACGCGGTCGAGCGGCGATCGCATGTTGCCGAAGTCGTCGGACTGGCCCGCGGGCTGGCGGTGACGTCGTGACTCGCCTCTTCATCCCCATCCTCGTGCTCCATGTCGTCGTGGCCGTCCTGGGTCTCGGCTCGATCCTGTCGGTCGCGCTCGTCGCCGCGGCGTCGCGGCGAGCGGGCCGCGGTCCGGCTGAGGCTTCGGCGGGGCTGGCTCCGCTGCTTCGCTTCTCGGCGATCAGTCTCGGCACCATGCTCGTCACCGGTATCCTGATGGATGTTGCCGCCGGAGGAGCGTTTCACGACTGGTGGTGGTTTCGTGGATCGGCACTGCTGCTGGTCCTGACCGGCGTCCTGCACGCGCGAGCGCGGCGCATCGTCGGAGGCGGGCTCGCCTCTGACGCGGGACGTGCTGCGGCGCTCCGCGGTATCGAGCACCTCGCGTATGGCATGTCGGCCCTGATCGCGGTGATCGCGGTGCTGATGGAGCTCAAACCCTTCTGATGACGAACGCGAACGCCGCCGATCTCGACGTCTTCGAAGCGCATCGTCCGCTGCTCGTGGCGCACGCCTACCGCATGCTGGGCGATCTCGGGCTGGCGGAAGACATGGTGCAGAACGCGTGGCTGCGCTGGAGCGGCCGGCAAGTGGACGTGCAGTCGCCCCGCGCGTATCTGGTCACGCTGGTGACGCGCCTGTGCATCAACGAGCTCGATTCCGCGCGAATGCGGCGCGAGGAAAGTCGGGGTGATCGGTTGCCGGAACCCGTGGATCTCGCCGAGGGCGGCATCGGCCGCGTGGAGGCGCTCGAGCAGATCTCGATGGCCTTCCTGGTCGTGCTCCAGCGCCTCACGCCCGCCGAGCGCGCCGTACTGCTGCTTCGGGAGGTCTTCGATTTCGACTACACGGAGATTGCGGCGCTGGTCGGCAAGAGCGAGCCCGCGTGCCGAAAACTGCTGGAGCGCGCGCGGCAACACGTGGCGGCGGAGAAGCCGCTGTTCGCCGCGTCACGGGAGGATCACGGGCGTCTGCTCGACGCCTTTAGCGAGGCCGCATCGGCAGGAAACATCGACGCGCTGGTCGCGATGCTCGCGAAAGACGCGGTGATGGTGACCGATGGCGGGTCGGAAGGCCGGCGAGTCGGCAGGATTCGTAACCTTCCGGTGCCGCTCACCGGCGCCGCGAGGATCGCCGCGTTCGTCGCCGCGACGGCGGGCAGCGTCGATCTCGAAGCCGAAGTGCACGAGCTCAACGGCCAGCCGGCACTCGTCTTCTACCACGAGAACGAACCGTTCGCGGCGCTGCTGCTCGCGATCGCGAACGGCCGTATCCACCGCGTCTTCTTCCACGCAGACCTGGCGCGCCTGCGGCATCTGGGTCGGCGCACCACCGGCTGAACCGCGCACATTGGCGGCACGCGCGTCATCGCACGTGTCGTTCTTCTCGCCTCGGAGTTGCCGTGCGAGGTGTGGCTCACTTGAACCCCATCGGCGGACGTCCTTCGACAGTTCAACTGACTGGAACGAGCCCGCCGGTTTGGTCTGTACCGCACGCGTGCTGGATACGGAGCTGATCATCAACGGTGCACCGATGGCTATCGTTGGCGTTGCGGCTCCCGAGTTTTTTGGCGCGTCACGATGTTCGCTGGTTACGTGCCCGCACGCCATGCGAGTCGCATCGATCGAGTGAAGGCGCTGCGCGCGGAGTGAAGGGTTTCCGTATCCCGGCTACCAGACAAACGGCACAAGCCTATACCGCACTCTTCGAGCGTATTCCGCGTACCCGGGCAAGCGCTGTTCGAGATATGTCTCCTCATCGACAAGTCTCCAAATCAGCGCCGGCACCATCAGCACGACTCCAAGCAATCCCCACCACGAGCCCAGCGCGACCGGTATCGGGATGAATAGCAACAGCGCACCGCTGTACATCGGATGCCGCACGATGGCATAGGGACCGGTCGAGATGACCTGTTGACCCTCAACCACCTGAATGGTGGACGCGCCGAACGGGTTCTCCTTCAACACGAAAAAGCTGACCAGAAACCCGAGTGCGACCAGCGCATCTCCCGCCAGGGAGACATACGGCGGCACTGACGACCATTTGAAGCGGTGATCGAATGCGGAAAGCAGCAGCAAGCCGAAGATTCCCACCAGGAGAAGAGACACGGCGATCTTCTGTGACGTCTCCGTTTCGGCTCGTGGCCCGCCCTTCATGCGCCGCTCGAGAAGCTCCGGATTCCTGACGGCGAGGTAAACGGTAACGGCGGTCGATGCCCCGACGAAAACCCCCAGAAAGACCCACACCTGCCAATACTCGAGTGTCCCTGCGGGGAAGAGGAGAAGCGCCGCCATGGCGAGCGTGCCGAGGAGGGATGATCGGAGCGCGCGAATCTTCAGCCTATCCATACTGCGACGCTCCACCGCCCTCCGAGACCCGAGAGCGCGTCGTCTGCACCCCGGACTCGCCCGCGTGGCCATCGACGCCAATGCGAACTGAATCGAGTTGAAGCGGCGGGACGGCACCTGCGATGGGTTGTATCGCCACTGGATTCTGGGGCAGACTGCTCAGCACCGAACCGGCCGCAGGTCGGTCCTTCGCAACGTGCTGCATTGGACAGGGTGAGCTTTCCATGACGATACCGCCATCCGCGCCGTCCGCCGCTCCCGGGCCGCTCGATCGCTTCCTGAAGCTCTTCACGGATGTCCGCGCGGGCGAAAGTACAACTGCGCTGCTCTTGGCGCTCAACATCTTGCTGATCCTGATGGCCTATTACGTGCTCAAGACCGTTCGCGAGGCGCTGATTCTCAGCGAGGCGACCGCGGAGGTGAAAGCGTACATGTCGGCCGGGCAGGTGGCGTTGCTCGCGTTTGCCGTGCCGGCGTACGCGAAGCTCGTGTCGGCGATGGACCGGCGCAGGCTGATCAACACCGTCAACGGGTTTTTCGTCGCGTGCCTGGGCGTGTTCTATGTGCTCGGACGAGCTGGCGTGCCTCTGGGCATCCCATACTTTCTGTGGGTCGGCATCTTCAACCTGATGATCGTGGCGCAGTTCTGGTCCTTTGCCAACGACGTGTACTCGAAGGACGAAGGCGAGCGGCTGTTTCCGATTGTCGGCTTCGGCGCGTCGCTTGGCGCCGTCTTCGGGTCGGGCTTTGCCGGACAATTCATCGGGCTGTTCGGCGTGTTAGAGCTGATGATCGTCGGTGCCGTACTGCTCGTGGTGCAGGTGCTCGTGACGAACGTCATCGACCGCCGCGAGCGTGCGCGCGTGGCCGCGAGCCGGTCTGCGCCGAAGCCGGCCGCGTCGCACACCGCATCGAAGGGCGCGTTCAGCATGGTATTCAAGACGCGCTATCTGCTGATGATGGCGGTGATGCTGATGCTCCTCAACTGGGTCAACACAACGGGCGAGTACATCCTGGGAAGCATCGCGCGCGAAAGCGCTATCGCACAGGTGGGAAGCACCGACCCGGACGCCATCGGAGCCGCCATCGGCCAGTTCTACTCGACCTATTTCACCTACGTGAACGTCGTCGGGGTGCTGCTGCAGTTGTTCGTGGTGTCGCGGGTCGTCAAGTACCTGGGTGTCGGTATTGGCATCATGATTCTGCCCGTGATCTCGTTCACGGCTTACTCGATCATCGTGTTCTTCCCGCTACTGCGCGCGGTGCTCGCCGCAAAGGTGGCGGAAAACTCTACTGACTACTCCCTGAACAACACGGTACGAAACATGTTGTTCCTTCCGTGCACGACGGAACAGAAATACAGTGCCAAGCAGGCGATCGATTCGTTCTTCGTCCGCATGGGCGATGTTCTCTCGGCGTTACTCGTGTTCGCGGGCACGACTGTGTTCACTCTGCAGCCACGAGGTTTCGCGGCGGTGAACGCCCTGCTCGTGATCGTCTGGCTGGGCCTGGCCTGGCGGACGGGGAGAACCTATACACTGCTCGCGGCAACCGGAAAGCCCCCCGTGACCGCAGCCTGACCGTGAGACAACGGTGAAAGCCATTCAGGAGAGTGATCGACAAGCTCGTGGCGCCGCCCGGCAAGAAGAGCTCAGTCAAGGAGTACGACGCTGAGTGGAGAGGCCGAATCGAGAACAAGAAAGAAACGGCAGCGCTCCTGGCGGACGGCGTTTCGCAGCTCGCGAAGGAACAGGACAAGCTGTAGGCGCAGGATAAATACTCGCTGCTGATGGTGTTCCAGGCCATGGACGCAGCCGGCAAGGACGGCACGATCCGGCACGTCATGTCGAGCGTCAACCTGGCGGAGTTCCGGCTCCGTGAGGTCGGCACGCGAGGCCCCGCCGGCGCGCGTCAGCCGCCACCGACCTATCGTTGACTGTCGAACCGCGACGCCGCCGATACGACATGACGTCCTATTCCAGCCTGGTCCGGATGTCGATCTGCGATGACAGCGTGAGATGCACTGGACAGCGGTTGGCGATGGCCAACAGCCGCGCTCGTTGCTCCGCGTCCAGTGCTCCATCGAGCGTGATATCTCGTTCGATGACAGTGAGCCATGCGCCACGCGTCTCGCACGCCGCACAATCCTCCGCGTGCACCCGTGAGTGGCGGAGGCGAACGGTCACTCGCTGGAGTGGCCACTGCTTTCGTCGCGCGTACATCGCGACGGTCATCGAAGTGCAGGAGCCAAGCGAAGCCAAGAGCAGATCGTACGGTGTAGGACCGGTGTCGGTTCCTCCAGCCCGCGCCGGCTCGTCGCTGAGGAAGCGATGCGAGCCTGCGACGATTTCTTGGGCAAAGCCCTCACCTGTGCCGCGCACGATCACGACGCCTTCGGCTGGTCGGTCGCTGTTCATGACATTTGCGTTCCTTCCCGTTTCGCGCGACGCAGGACTTCGCTATGGTGTCGCACGCCGGCGTCGGCGGAGCGACAGCACCGGCCGTGGCTCGACCATGGCAAACACGCTTCGACGGCGCTGCCCGGAAAGGGTCGTGCGCTTCATGTGCCCCCGCAGACGGGTACCGCCGCTACTGATTCCGCGGCAGCACTGTATACACCCTGGCGATGAACCCAGCGAACTCCTCGACGTACTGCCGGAGGAATGGCTCGGTGGACTCGTTGGTGACGCGCCCATCGTCGGTGATCAGGCCACGTTCGAAATGAAGACGCGTACACCGGCTTTGGCTCGCTCGATCAAGATCTGTCCAAGCGTGTCCGCCATCCGGCCTGGGGCGCCGTAGTACAGCTGAAGCGTGATTGACTGCTTCGCCGACCGCAGGTCGCCCCACAGCCCCGGATAGATCGGGCGAGCGAAGGACTGACCGCGTTACCGGCGTGCCTTCGCTTCATCCGCGCTCAACGTATTCGTCTGCCCTCTTGGCATCCTGACGTCCGAGCGCCGCGTGGTCGTCTGGATTCGGATTCGAAGACGGCGGATCACTCGCGGGGAACGATCCCTCGATCGTCTGATCGAGGGCCGCTTCCCGGATCTCTCGTTCTTCCTCCGGTGTGTGCTGATGTGCCCCGGCGTCGGACGACATGGCGCGCGTCCCGACAAATCCCCCGTGGCGATCGCGTCGTGCCTGTGACGGTCGTGGCTCGGCCGCTGACACGGCCGGCCAATCGGCCCGCCAATCGTCGGTCAGCGCAGTCTCTTGGGTACTCGATCCTCACAGGCATCGTACTCAATCGGTCGAAAAGGCGAGCCTCCGCTCGAATTGGCCACCAGTCGTACAAGAACACTTCCAGCGGGCGCCACATTGCCACCCAGCCGACAATGAGAAGCCCCTCGCGAAAGACCTCTGCAAAGTGAGTGTCGCGTAGAAAGCCTGCCACGGCGTCCCCAATCGCAATCGATGCGCCGAGGAACACAAGAGCGATCACCAGGCTGACGCGGCCTTGCCGAAACAGCTCGCGAAGCCGCCGTCGTGAGTCCATCGCGCGTTGCTTGAAGTACTGGTGGATGGACTCGCCAAGCAACGGTGCCTCATCTGCCTGCCCGGCGCTCCGTTCGAGGTGGACCAATAATGCCAACCGTGCGTCTCGAGGCACATCACGCGCCCATTCGACGATGAATTCCTCCGCACGCGGGTCCAGGTCGCGCTCACGAAACGGCGACGGATCGATGGCGTTGAAAAGCTGTCGCAGCTCGGCGACGCGGACTTCGATAGTCCGGCATTCCGTCGGAATCGTGTCCCCTGCGGACGAGCGTGCACGCGACATCGATCCTCCTGGCAAGAGCAGCGTGATACGTCACAATAGCTCGGAAGGCTGCAGATGTGACGGATCGACCGACGACGTGCGTAATGTCTTGTTGAAACGTCCCAGCAGTTCAGCTGATTCAGTAACGTTGCTCGACGAACGCGCCGTTCGCGCGGTCACCGGGTGTTGGGCCGATTGAGACTCACATGACCGCAGACGGACGATTGGTTGCCGAGCGATTTCCGCGTTCGTCGAAGTACCACGCCGAGTGGGTTATCGCCGGCGCCAGCGGCGGGGCGAACGCGTTGTGGCTCACCGAGTGGCTCGCCGAGGCTCTCGACCTGCGCCCCCAGATGCGGGTGTTGGACCTCGGCTGCGGACTGGCGATGTCATCAATCTTCTTGCGCCGTGAATTTGGGGTTCAGGTCTGGGCTACCGACTTGTGGTTCAGTGCCGCCAACAATCTTCGGCGCATACGGGATGCTGACGTCGAGGACGGCGTGTTTCCGATCCACGCGGATGCGCGGTCGCTGCCATTTGCAACGGAGTTCTTCGACGCGGTCACGTCCATCGATTCGTTCGTCTACTATGGGACTGATGACCTGTATCTGAACTACCTGGCTCGCTTCCTGAAGCCGGGCGGGGTGCTGGGTATCGCAGGGGCTGGGTTGATGCAGGAAATCGACGGCCCGATTCCCCATCATCTTCGACAGTGGTGGGAACCGGGCATGTGGTGCCTGCATTCGGCAGCGTGGTGGCGGCGGCACTGGGAGCGGACTGGTGTTGTCACCATCGAGCTGGCCGACACGATGCCGGCAGGATGGCAAGCCTGGGTCGACTGGCAGCGGGTGGTCGCCCCGGACAACACGACCGAAATCCAGGCGGTGGAAACGGATCGTGGCAACTATCTTGGCTATGTTCGCCTCGTGGGTCGCCGACGAGCCGAAGCGATGCTGGACGAGCCGATTGAGTCCGTTCGCACCGAGTACGCCAGGAAGCCATTACTGCGTAACGAGGGATGAGGTAGCGAAGATGCAGCTGATGACGGCCCGGTACCCTGATTACGCCAGTCGCCGTTTCACCGACCCACGATGAGGGTTCGAATCGTTTCACTCGAGCCTTCGCCTCCTGACCATCGTGCGCTAGACTGCTCGCGTGCAGCCGACACGCCGCGATTTCCTGAAGCTCACCACGCTCGGCGGCACCGCCGTTTCGCTGCTCGGCTTCGACCTCGCGCCCGCCTACGCGGCGGTCCGCGAGCTCAAAATCGCGCGCACCACCGAGACACGATCCACCTGCCCCTACTGCTCGGTCAGCTGCGGCGTCATCATCCATACGCTCGGCGACAGGTCGCGCAACGTGAAGCCGGTGGTCGTCCACGTTGAAGGCGACGCCGATCACCCGATCAACCAGGGCACGCTCTGTCCCAAGGGCATCACGCTCAAGCAGAACATCGTCAACGACCTCCGGTTGACGAAGGTGAAGTACCGGGCCCCGGGCGCGAGCGCCTGGGAGGAGAAGTCCTGGGACTGGGCGCTCGATCGCATCGCGCGGCTCGTCAAGCAGACACGCGACGACCGGCTGATCGGCCGCGACGCATCAGGTCGCACACTCAACGCGCTGACGGCGATGGGCGTCATTGGCGGCTGCACCGATACCAACGAGATCAACTACCTGCTGGTCAAGGCGTTCCGAGCCGGGCTCGGCGTCGTTCCGATCGAGCAGCAATCCCGTATTTGACACGGCCCCACGGTGGCCAGTTTGGCCGCCACATTCGGCAGAGGGGCGATGACCAACGGCTGGACCGACATCCGCAACACGGACGTCGTGCTGGCGATGGGCGGCAACCCCGCTGAAAACCATCCGGTCGGCTTTCGCTTCGTCATGGAGGCCAAGCGCAATCGCAACGCGAAGCTGGTGTGCGTCGATCCGCGCTTCAACCGAACGGCAGCCGTCTCAGATCGCTTCGTCCAGATCCGCGCCGGCACCGACATCGCGTTCCTGGCCGGCCTGATCCACTACACGCTCTCCAACGACCGGCATCACGAGGAGTACGTGCGCCTGTTCACCAACGCGCCGTTCCTCGTCAACGAACGCTACGCCTTCGACGAAACGCGCGGTCTGTTCTCGGGCTGGGACGACCAGCAGCAGCGCTACACCGATACCTCGAGCTGGAGCTACGACATCGGACCGGACGGCTTCGCGCGCGTCGATCCGACGATGCAGGATCCGCGATCGGTGTTCCAGGTGATGAAGCGCTTCTACACGCGTTACACGCCCGAGATGGTCTCCAGCATCTGCGGCTGCTCGGCCGACGACTTCGTCAAGGCGGCCGACCTGATCACCTCCACCGGCACGGCGAACCGCGCGGGGACGATGATGTATGCGCTGGGGTGGACGCATCACAGCCAGTCAGTGCAGCTCATCCACACCGCGGGGATGCTACAGCTGCTGCTCGGTAACATCGGACGTCCGGGCGGAGGGCTCAACGCGCTGCGCGGCCACGCCAACATTCAGGGTGGCACCGACTGCGGCATGGCGTATCACAACCTGCCCGGCTACATCGCCGTGCCGAAGGCGGATCAACAGACGCTCGACACGTTCCTGAAGTCAATCACGCCCGGGCCGCTGCGGCCGCAGTCCACGAACTTCCAGGCCAACTACGACCGGTTCGCCATCAGCCAGCTCAAGGCGTACTACGGCGACAATGCGACCAGGGCGAACCAGTTCGGCTACGCGCTGCACCCGCGGCTGCCGATGGCCGAGGACGGCGGCTATCAGAACTGGAGCTGGGCCTACATCTTCGACCACATGTACCGCGGCGAGATGGAGGGCTTCTTCAGCTTCGGCATGAACCCGGTGAACAACGGCCCGAACTCGCGCAAGGCGATCGCGGCGCTGGCCAAGCTCAAGTGGCTCGTCGTCGCCGAGAACTTCGAGCAGGAGACGGCGGCGTTCTGGCGATCCGACATCCTGGCGACGGCCAAGCTGAAACCCGAGGACGTGAAGACCGAGGTGTTCATGCTGCCAGCGGCCAACTTCGCCGAAAAGGACGGCACCTTCGTCAACTCGGCGCGCTGGCTGCAATGGAAATGGAAAGCGGTCGATCCGCCGGGCGAGGCCAAACCGGATCAGGAGATCATCGGCCGCATCTTCCTGAAGGTGCGCGAACTGTATCAGCAGGACGGAGGCACCTATCCCGATCCGATCCTGGGTCTCAACTGGTGGTACTCGAACCCGGCGTCGCCGTCGCTCGACGAAGTGTGCCGCGAGTTGAACGGCTGGGCACTCGAGGACGTGAAGGACGCGAGCGGTGCGGTGATCGTCCGCCGCGGCCAGCAGCTGTCGCGCTTCCTCGATACGCGCGCAGACGGCTCGACGCTGTCCGGCAACTGGCTCTATATCGGCAGCTACACCGACGCCGGCAACCTGACGCAGCGGCGATCGACCGCCGACGCGAGCGGCCTCGGCCGGTATCCCGAGTGGGCGTTCAGCTGGCCGGCGAACAGGCGCGTGCTCTACAACCGCGCCTCGGCGGACGCACAAGGCCGGCCGTGGGATGCGGCGCGAACCGGCATCGCCTGGAACGGCCAGCGCTGGGTGGGCGACACGCCGGACTACACCATCGACAGCGCGCCCGACGCCGGGCTCGGCGCGTTCATCATGCTGCCCGAGGGCGTGGCCCGGCTCTTCGTTCCCGGACAGTTCGTCGAAGGCCCCTGGTCGGAACACTACGAGCCGATGGAGTCGCCGATCGACAATCCGCTGCACCCGACGCAGAGCTCGAATCCTGCGGTCCGCCAGTTCATGACCAACTATGACGTGCTCGGCACCGCCAAGGAGTTCCCCATTGTCTGCACGACATACCGCCTGACCGAGCACTTCCACTTCTGGACGAGGAACAATCCGTACACGGTGCAGCTGCAGCCCGAGTTCTTCATCGAGATGTCGGAGGAGCTGGCGCGCGAGAAGTCGATCGCCAGCGGCGACCGCGTCCGCGTCCGCTCCGCCCGCGGCGAGATCGAAGGGCTGGCGCGCGTCACCAAGCGCATGAAGCCAATGCAGGTCGGCGGCCGCACGGTCCACCAGATCGGCTTTCCCATCCACTGGGGCTTCCTCGGCCGCGGAGCCCAGCGGGGGTCGATGGCCAACCTGGTGACGCCGACGATCGTCAATCCCAATTCCTACGCGCCCGAGTACAAGGCTTTCTCGTGTCGCTGGAGAAGGTGTGAGTCTCGACATCGTCCGCAGCTCGGCGAGCTCAGCTCCGGCACCCGGCGTGCGGGTCGAGCCACAGGTCGTCAAACTCGTGGACACGTCCACCTGCATCGGCTGCAAAGCCTGCGAGGTCGCCTGCCAGGAGTGGAACGATCTGCCGCCAGAGCCGACGGGCAACACCAACTCCTATCAGACGCTGCCGGCCACGACGGCCAACTTCTGGAATCTGATCAAGTTCAACGAGCACGAGGACGACGGCGGATCGCTGCGCTGGCTGATGCGAAAGGACCAGTGCATGCATTGCGTCGAGCCCGGCTGCCTCATCGCCTGTCCGGCACCGAACGCCATCGTCCAGTATGCCAACGGCATCGTCGACTTCCAGCAGGACCACTGCATCGGCTGCGGCTACTGCATCACCGGCTGCCCGTTCGACATCCCGAAGTTCCACACCGGCACACGGCGGGTCTACAAGTGCACGCTATGCGTCGATCGGGTGTCGGTCGGCCTGCAGCCGGCGTGCGTGAAGGCTTGCCCGACGAGCTGCCTGCAGTTCGGTACGAAGGAAGCGATGCTCGAGGTCGCGGAGACTCGCGTGGCGCAACTCAAGGAAAACGGCTTCGCGAATGCGGCGGTCTACGATCCGCCCGGCGTCGGGGGCACCGGGGTCGTCACCGTGCTTGCCTTCGGCGATCGGCCGGAGCTCTACGGGCTGCCTAAAGACCCGACGGTGCCGGCGGCCGTCCGCTTCTGGAAGGGCCCGCTCAAGTGGCTCGGCAACGCCGCGATGGTCGGGGGGCTCGCGGTGGCGGCGATCCACTTCATCCGCTACGGGCGGAAGGAAGGTCACACCTGATGGCGCCGGTCGAGCGCATCGTCCGCTACAACCTGCCGGAGCGGCTCGTCCACGCCGCGGTGGGTATCTCCTATGTCTACCTGCTGCTCACCGGGCTGGCGTTCTGGACCCCGGCGCTCTATTGGCTGGCCATCGTGCTCGGCGGCGGCTATCTGTCGCAGCTCCTGCACCCGTGGATCGGCCTGGTCTTCACCGGCGTGCTGCTGGTGATGTGGGCCGCCTGGCGGCGCGAGATGAAGACCACGCCCGCAGATCGCGAATGGCGGAAGCACATCGTCGACTACATGACCAACAACGATGCGCGGGTGCCGCCGGCCGGCCGCTTCAACTACGGGCAGAAGCAGTTCTTCTGGCTGATGGTGATCGCGACGTGGGCGCTCGTCGTTTCGGGCGTCGTGCTGTGGGGCATCGCCAGCGTGCCGGGCGATATGGCCTGGCTGCGCTACGCGGCGATCCTCGTTCACAGCGTGGCGGCGCTCGCGACCATCGGCGGGTTCATCGTCCACCTCTACATGGGGATCGCCGTCGTGCCCGGCGGCTTGTCGGCGATCCTACACGGCGACGTCTCGGGCGAATGGGCGCGACAACACCATCCGCTCTGGAAGACGACTCCTCGAACGTAGCGTCCGGCTTCCGCCTCCGCTGCGCTACGGCGAGACTCGCCGAAGCCGAAGGCGAAGGCGTCAGCCGGACCCACACGACATCAGACCCGTGTCGTCCAATGACCGCTGGGCCGCTCGCATCGTTCGCGCGCAGGCGCTGTCCGCGCGTCATCCTGCCGCCGCGGACAGCCTCCGCTTCTACGCGCAACTCGCCGCGCATCAGCAGACGCTCGCCGCGAACTGGGCGGGCGTGCCGTGGGACCCGCTTCTGGTCCTGCCGGCGTTGCCCGCGACGCTCGAATGGCTCGCACGGTTCGGGCCACCCGGAGTGGCTCGATTCGTCTCGGCCCTGCGCGGTGCGCCGAGCGACTGGGCCGTCACACTCGATCGATACCTTGCGGAGGAGCCGTTCGAGGCACACGATGCCCCGCGAGCGTTCGTCATCGAGGTGCTGCTGCAGCCGCTCGCCGAGCAGTGCGCGAATGCCGCGTCCAGACAACAGACCGGACACGACAACTGCTGTCCGTTCTGCCGGCAGCGGCCGGCGACCGGCGTACTGCGCGACGCCGGTCAGGGCACGCGTCGCGCGCTCGTCTGCGGGCTCTGCTTCACCGAATGGACCTTCGAACGCATCGTGTGCCCGTCGTGCGGCGAGCGGCGGTTCGACGCGCTGCCGGTCTACACCGCCGAGCAGGTTGCGGGCGTCCGCATCGACGGCTGCGATTCGTGCGGCGTGTATCTGAAGACGATCGACGCGTCGAAGGACGGCACGTCCGCTGCCCGAGGTCGACGACCTGGCGACGCTGACGCTGGATCTGTGGGCCCGCGAACACGGCTACCAGCGCCTCCGAACAACCTTCTATCTGTGACGGCGCATGCCTTCGCGCACCTTGCCGATCGTGAAGCCATGAAGAGCGATCGATGCGGCGAGGAGCGCTAACCGAAAATCGAGCCTCCTGCGCAACGCCCGTCACAGCGTCAACCGCTGTTGGGGCGCCCGCCGGCCACTCGCGCGCGTCTGAACGCAGTCTGAACAGTGAGCCTTTCGCCGTTGCTCCTGGGAGCTGGCCTCAGCCGAGGGCCACGGTCAATGGCTTCAAGTCGATCCCCTCGAGCTCGACATGCCAGGTGTCGCCGGCGGCGATCGCTTGCGACTCGGTCAGCGTGCCGGAGCTGACCAGATCGCCTGCGGCGAGCGGTGTTGCACCAGCCTGACGCACTAACGCCGCCTGCAGTTCCGCGAGGCAGAGCGCAGGGCTGCGCAGCGAGTTTCTGCCCGACCCTTCGGCCACGATCTCGCCATTCCGCGAGAGGCGGACGGTGAATCGCGAAAGCTGCTCCACGAGCTGCGGAATCGCTGCGGCTTCGACCTCGTGCGGTTCGCCGACGATCAGCGCCGCGTGCAATCCGTAAGCAGCCACGAAATCGGCCGGCTGAAACTTCCAGTCAGGATAGACGCAGTCGATGATCTCGAACCCGACTGCGAGCCATTCGACCGACGAGAGCGCGTCGGCTGGCGGCAGCGCGGCGCCGTCGGGCCTGCGCTCGACGCCTTCGGAGATCTTGAACACAACCTCCGGTTCGATCTTTGGCGCGAGCATCGACGCCGTCGAGAGCGATTCGGCGCCCCGTGTGGCAAAGCGCACCGTGTCGTCGTACATGTGCGCCCACACCAGGGTATCGAGTTTCAACGCGCGCCAGAGGGCCCTGTTCGCAAAGCCGACCTTCAGGCCGACGGTTCGGCGGCCGCCCGCACGGCGCTGGCTGACGAGCGCCGCTTCCGTCGCGTAGGCCGCGGCGAGATCGAAGCGAGCGTCGCCGGACGAGGGCGTCGGGATTTGCGTGCGACACGCGTAGGCGTCGGCAATGGTCCGCGCGAGCGCGTGCGGGTCCATCGGATCCTATTTGGAGGTCGCCGGCACGGGCATCGGCGCCTTGACTGGCGCCGCCGCGATCTTGAGGCCGAAGATGAGGCCGGCGGCCAGGAACGCGAGCATGGCACTTCCATAGAAGCAGGCGGCCCACGTGCCGAAGCGCTCGAACAGCAGGGCCGCGAGCCCGCCGCCGATGATCGACGCGACGCCCTTCGCCGAGTACATCACGCCGTAATTCGCCGTCGCGTGCTTCGCGCCGTAGTAGTCGCCCACGATGGACGGGAACAGCGAGAAGATTTCACCCCACGTGAAGAACGTGAGCACGAGCGTGATCGTGAAGAACGTGCCGGATAGCGGGCCAATCGTCAGAACCAGCACCAGACACAGCGCCTGGAGGCTGAACGCAATGCCCATCGTGAGCTCGCGGCCGATCCGGTCGGACGCCCAGCCCCAGAAAATTCGGCTGCCGCCATTCGCCAGCGCGTTCAACGACGTCGCCGTGGCGAGCGCCGCGGCGGGGATTCCCCACGACCTCGCGATCGATCCGGCGTTGGCGGTCACCAGGAGCCCGCCGGTGGCCATCATCACGAAACTGGCGTAGAGCACGAAGAACTGCGGCGTGCGCACCATCTCGCCGGTCGTGAACTGGTGCTGGCCTATCGCCGACGAGCCGGCCGCTGCTTTGGCGACCACGTGCTCCGACCGTGGATGACACAGGAATTGCGCGACGATGAGGATGACAATCGCTTGAAAAATGCCGGTGTAGATGAACGCCGACTGGTAGCCGCTGGTCCTGATGATGGACGCAATGACGGGAACGAAGAGCGCCGTGCCTCCGCCGAATCCGGCCGCCATCACCCCGGCCGCGAATCCACGCTGCTTCGTGAACCACTTCAGCGCGGAGCCGATGCAGCCGCCGTAAATCAGGGCGGCACCGATTCCGGCGATCACGTACAGCGTGTAGAGCATCGGGAGCGTTGTCGCCATGCCCAGGCCGGTCCAGCCGATTCCACAGAGAACGCCGGCGAGCGTCGTGAAGACGCGCGGCCCCAGGCGGTCGATGAGGAATCCCTGCGCCGGCTGCACCCACGTCTGGAACAGGATGAAGAGCGTGAACGCCCACTGGATGTCGGACAGCTTCCAACCCGTCGCCGCGCGCATGGGCTCGACGAACAACGTCCACGAGTACCTGGAGGTTGGCGATCATGACCATCGCCACGAGCGACGCGCAGAGCTGGAACCAGCGGTTGTTGATCGTCACCTGAGAGCCTCGGTCGAATGCCCGGCGGGAGCCGTGACGCTCGCGATGTCAGCCGATTGGCCGGCGCCATGGTGCGTCTCTCCGCGTGACGCTCTCGCCGCGCTGCGCTTCTCATCCAGCATTTTCGCGCACGCGTACACGGCCCGCATCGTCGGGACCGGAACGTTCAACCGGTCGCCGAGCTCGACGACCGCGCCGACGACCGCCTCGAGCTCCATCGGCCGGCCCGCCTCGAGATCCTGGAGCATCGACGTCTTGTGCGCGCCAACTTTTTCGGCCCCCGCCATCCGCTGGTCAATCGAGATTGGGAGCTCGATGCCGAGCTTCGCGGCCACCGCTTCGGTCTCCGCCATGATTTCGCGGATCGCTCGCGACGCGTCGGGATGCCGTACCAGCTCTTCGAGCGTCCCGCCGGTCAGCGCGCTGATCGGGTTGAACGCGACGTTGCCGAGCAGCTTCACCCAGATCTCGTGCCGAAACCGCGGGTTGATGGGACAGCGAAATCCGGCGGCAATCAACGGTTCGGCGATCCTCCGCAATCGCTCGGACTTGCTGCCGTCAGGCTCGCCGAAGCTGATTTTGTTCCCCTCGGTGTGGCGGATGATGCCGGGCTCGACCACGTCCGCGGCAAAGTAGGCCAGCGAGCCGACGACCCGACGCGGCTCGATGGCCCCACGGATGACGCCGCCCGGGTCCACTCGCTCGAGTCGCAACCCATCGAGATCACCGCCGACACTGTGAAAGTACCACCACGGGATGCCGTTCTGGGTACTCACGACGATGGTGTCGGGAGCGAGGAGCGGTTGAGCTGCGGCGCGAGGGCGGTCAGGCTGTGGGCCTTGACGCCGAGGAATACGACATCGGCTGGTCCGATCGTCGAAAGATCTCCAGCGATCGTCGGCCTCACCTCGAAGTGGCCGTCCGGACTCGTCACGCGGAGGCCGTGCTCTTGCATGGCGCGCAGGTGAGGACCGCGCGCGAACAACACGACATCGACGCCCGGCACGGCCGCGCGTGCGAGGCGTGCCCCGATATAACCGCCGATGGCGCCCGCCCCGGCGATTACGATCTTCACGGGATCCTCATCGCCCCTGGGGCGCGAACGCCTGTGCCACGACGCCGCGCTGAATTTTGCCGGTCGCGGTCCGCGGAATCGTGTCGGTGATGTGAATCTGCTTCGGTCGCTTGAACTCGGCCAGCCGCTCCTTGCAGAACGTGATGAGCTCGGTTTCGCTGACGGGCTCTTTCACCACCACGACAGCGGCAACTTCTTCCCCCCACGTCTTGTGCGGCACACCGAAGCACACGGCTTCGGCCACCGCCGGATGCGTCAGCAGGACCTCATCGATTTCGCGCGGCGAGATTTTTTCCCCACCCCGGTTGATCAGCTCTTTGATGCGGGCGACGAGAGTCAGATAGCCGTCGCGGTCGAGAAACCCTTGATCGCCCGTACGGAACCAGCCGTCGGTGAACGACTTCGCATTCGCCTCGGGATTGTTCTCGTAACCACGCGTGACGTTGGGTCCTTTGATCACGACCTCGCCCTGCTCGCCTGTCGGCATGTGCTTCCCGGCGGCGTCCATGATGCTGATCCGCACCTTGGTGCCGAGACCGACCGATCCCGGCTTGCGCGCCGCGGGGGGAAGCGGGTTCGACGCCATCTGGTGAGCCGCTTCCGTCATGCCATACGCCTCGAGGACCGGCGCGCCGAATGCCTCCTCGAGATCGTGCATCACCTGCGGCGGCAGCGCGGCGCTGCACGACCGGATGAACCGGAGACGCTCCGCACCGGCCGGTTTGCCCGCAGCCGGATCGGCCCGCGCGAGCAGCAACTGATGAATCGTGGGGACCGCCGAGTACCAGGTGACGCCATAGTCGCGCGCGACCCGCCAGAACGAGAGCGGGTTGAACTTGCCGGGAATCACCAGCGTGCCGCCAGTCGAGAGCGTCCCGAGCGTTGACGCGACGAGCCCGTGCACGTGGAACAGCGGCATGACGCACATCGCCACGTCATCGGGTCCCAGGTCGTAGCTGCGCGCCACGTTGTCTGCCGAAATGGCCAGATTGCCATGCGCGAGAGGTACACGTTTCGGCCGGCCTGTGCTGCCGCTGGTGTGAAGCACCAGCGCCACGTCGTCCGGTCCTGGCGCCTCGTACGATTTTCGCGACGGCGATCCGACGAGACCGACGGTACCTGTCGCGTCCATGTCGATCGGCAGAATGGGAACCGCGGTGCCCGCCGCGCGTCGCGCTTCATCGAGGCCGTCAGGGGGCAGAATCAGCACGCGCGCATCGGTGTCTTCGAGATAGAAGCGGAACTCGTCTTCCTTGTAGCCAGGATTGAGCGGCGCCGCGGTGCCTGCCATCGCCGCTGCGAAAAACGACACCACCATGGGAAGACCGTTCGGTAACGCAATGCCAACGCGATCGCCGCGTCTGATTCCGGCACCCGCCAGCGCCTCGGCCACGGCCTGGATCTGATCCCGGAAGGCACCGTACGAAACGCGAAGATTCGAGTCGGGAAGGATGATGGCAGTGCGGTCGGCCGGTATCGGCTGAATGAGATCGAAGAGAGTCTTCATTGCTTCACCTGGGACGCGCGCGCCGGGCAGTCGAACCCGCGTCGTCGGTTCGTACTGACGAATGCGCGGCGACGGTCGCCTGCATCAGGCGCTTATGATACATACTTCGGCCTGCACCTCACATGAACGGCTGCCCTAATGTTGCTATCCTTCTGACACAGCCGGCGTCGCGGTTCAAGCCGCTACTTCAGACCAGGCTCCCGCCTTTCCGCCAGCCAGATGTTCGATTGCAGCTCAAAGCTCGCATAGAACAGCTGTCCGCCGGCCACCGACAGACCGATCGATGCGACGTCGGGGATGGGTTGCAGGCTATATCGAGTCTGGTGCATATGTTGCGCGGCAAACGGAGCGCCGATCGCCTGACGAGTGGCGATCTCAACCCGCTGCGCCCAGATGCATCTGAACCCATCCCGTTCGGACAGGAAGTAGATCAGATTGCCTGAGGGCGCCCAAAACGGTTGGCGCTCGTAGTTAGAGCCGTCGATCAGCAGAGTCCATTCCTTTTCGGGCACCAGCTCTCCCGAAAAGGGGGCCAGGTAGAGCCGCCGAGCCCCCGCGGGGCGCTGCAGGGTGAAGAGGAGCGATCGACCGTCTGGCGAGAGGCGCGGCGTGCTCAGCGGACGGTCCGCGTGTTGAAGCAAGAGCTTCTGTTGCCCGGTCGCGACGTCGAGCAGATAGACCTCACGGCGCTGCGCACCTCCGCTGTCAAAGAGCAGCTTCGTGCGATCAGGGAACCACTCGATCGGCCGGCCGCAGGACGTACAGATCTTCTTCGGCACTCCGCCGGCTGCGGGGACGGCGTAGATCGGGCTGTTGTCTCGGTGGTCTGAGTGGAACGCGACCGTCGAGCCATCCGGCGACAGCACCACAGAGCTCCATGGCTTGGCTTCGGCCAAACGCACGTCCGTACCGCCCGCGATGTCGCGGATCCGAACCTCCGGCGTCTTCGAAGGACCGCCCAGGTATGCGAGACGCTTGCCGTCTCGCGAGGGCGACGGCGCGAGGCTGGGATTCAGCCCGCTGGTGATGCGGACCGGCTCGCCCGCGACCTTGCCGGAGTTGGCGTCGACCGGGGCCCGCCAGATGTTCGTCGTCAGGTCCTTGGCGATCGCAAACGCGATCCGACGGCCATCCTGTGAGGCAGTCGGCGTGAAGTTGAAGCCGGCGCCGACGATCACCGGGATCGGATCGCCCGACACATTCTGAAACGCCGCATCGAACGGCATGCGGTAGATGTTCGTGCTGTCGAAGTCGCCGTTGTGGAATAGCACGCCATTCGACGTCACACTGAGCGCGGTGTTGAACCCGAATCGTCCCGCCCTCAACCGGGCGATCGCGCCCGTGGGCATGAGCGCACCGCCCTCCGCTGGAACGAAATACCAGTCGCGGTCGTCCGGCGCCCGGTCCGGGTTGCTATACCCGATGAAGATCAAGCCCTTGCCGTCCGGGCGCCACACCGGCCCGTTGAACATACCCTTCCCGGTTTTGATCTCCTTCGGCAACGTGCCGTCGGCTGAGATGATCCAAAGCGACCGGGATCCGTCGGCGCCTGACACAGGTCCGACGTAGGCGATACGTGATCCGTCGGGTGAGAACTTCGGCCAGGCTCCCTCGGCGACCTTCTTCGGCAGCCCACCGAACGTCGGGACGACGTAGATGCTCTCGGGGTCGGTGCCGCAGCGAAGCACGATCCGGCCGCCGTCTGGCGAGAACGCCGGATCCTGGCAGTAGCCGAGGTCGCGTGTGAGCTGCACGGCGTCGCCGCCCTGGATCTGCTGCACCCACAGATCCATGGAATCGGCCCCTGCGCGGTCCGAGACGTACGCCACGAGCTTGCCGTCTTGCGAGATGGCGGGAAACATGCTCGGGCCCGCATCGGCTGTCAAACGCCGCACACCCCACAGCTCAGGCGAGGACACGGACGGGCGCGCTTGCCAGACCGCAAATCCGGTGACGGCGGCCGCGATGAGCGCCGCCGCGCCGATCGGCATCCACGACCGGCGCGACGCGGGAACGGGCACGCGATCTCCGGCGATCCGCCCGGACTCCAGGTCCTGCTTGAACTCTTCAAGCGCGATTCGAACATCGGCGATGCTCTGCCAGCGCTTCTCCGGCGCCTTTCGCAAACACCGCGAGACGATGCGCGCCAGCTCGGTGGGGAAGTCAGGCGCCTCGCTGGACAGCGGAACAGGATCGGCCGTCAGAATGGCGGCCAACGTGGAGACGGTCGACTCTCTTTGGAACGCGCGCCGCCCGGTGAGCATTTCATAGCACAGCGCGCCGAACGAGAATATGTCGGAACGGGGATCCACCGGCTTGCCTTCGGCTTGCTCCGGCGACATGTAGGACACCGTTCCGAGGATGGTGCCGTTGACGGTTCTGGGGTTCTCGTCCAGCATCGTCCGCGTGGCGTCGGAGGCGCTCGAGGCGCGGGCCACCAGCTTCGCGAGGCCGAAGTCGAGCACCTTGACGACGCCCGAGTCGGCGATCATCACGTTGCCAGGCTTGAGATCGCGGTGGACAATGCCGGCCGCATGGGCGGCCGCCAGCGCATCTGCGATCTGGATGCCATAGGCGATCGACGTTCCCAGCGGAAGGGCTTTCCTGCCGATCACCTCGTCCAAGGGACGGCCCTGGACGAGCTCCATGGCGATGAAGTCGCGCCCGTCGGCCTGCCCGACTTCGTAGATGGTGATGATGTTCGGATGGTTCAGCGAGGAGGCCGCCTGCGCTTCCTGGACGAAGCGGCGCCGCTTGTCGTCGGCCGCAGTGCTGTCAGCGGGCAGGAATTTCAGCGCCGCGGTCCGGTCCAGCAGGACATCGCGGGCCTTGTACACCAGGCCCATCCCACCCTCGCCGAGCTTTTCGAGGATCTCGTAATGGCCGACCGTCGTCCCGGTCACGGCCCGGATCATACCAGTGCGAGGAAAGCGGTCGTTCGATCCGCGGCGATGGCCTGGCTCCGTTGTCACAGCGCCGGTTTGAAGTCGATCACAGGCGTGCCCTCGATCGCTTCGATCGGTCCAGTGCACAGCCGCCTGCCCTCGATCGCATGGATGACGACGGGATGAAGGCCGAGGGGTTCGGCCTGTCCGGGGATCGCGTCGCAACTGCGGCCCGACCTTGTGCTTCATGTGTGCGTTCGGATTCGTTCGAGTCGGCGGACTCTCTTGGTGCGACGACGCCGGGGGTTGAGGACCGATGTGCTTGTACTCGAGGAAGTCATCCAGCGCAGCCAGGCCCCGCAGGCGAAGGTGGCATCGGGCACGACCTTGCCGGTCTCGATGCTCAGCAGCTGGATGAGGTCGTCGGCATGCGCTCCGAAGCGCTCCGCCATCTCGTGCAGGGCGCGCGACCGAAGCGCGCGGCTATTTTTCCAGTTGGTCTCGCAGAAAGCCCTGAGCGCCGCGGCCGTCGCCTCTCGTGCCTCGTCTTTTCCGGCGACCGCGTAGCAGCCGAATCACTTCGCCGGTCGCCGGATTGATACTGTCCTTGTGCTCCGCCGAGTCTCGCCAGCTGCCGTCGATCCAGTGCCGTGCGATGGCGGTAGCCTGGCGCATGTCGCCGATAGTGGCGGTCGTCATCGGTGCCTGCTTGCCTGCAAGGGTCGTCGAATCTCGTGCGAACTCCGCGTCCTCAATTTCCTGGAGCTATAGGTTCCGAGGAGATTCGCGAGGCGCGCGAGGCAGTGGTGACGGATGCAGGCTTGTAGCTGCCAACCGCGGGCCGGAACGTGACGGCAAGGCGGTTCCACGCGTTGATCGCGATGACCGCAATTGTCAGGTCGACCAGTTCGTTGTCGGTGAATTGCGCCCGGGCTTCGTCGTAAAGAGCATCACTCACCCCGCTGCGTCCAATGTCGGTGACCGCCTCGGTCCATGCCAGAGCTGCACGTTCCCGAGGACTGAAGAACGGCGTCTCGCGCCACACCGGCACGGCAAACAGCCGCTGCTCGGTCTCTCCTTTGGCCCGTGCATCCTTCGTGTGAACGTCGATGCAGTACGCACAGCCATTCATCAGGGACGCACGCAGCCTCACAAGCTCGATGAGCGCGGGCTCCAATTCTGATGCGCGCAGATACTGCTCGAGGGCGCGGACTGCCTTTACGCCTCCTGGTGCCACTTTGTAGTAATCGATTCTTGTCATCTGCCGTCTCTTCCGTCGCGAAATAGGGCTTCTGCCTTTGGAACAGCGCGCGGAACGATGGCACGTGGCGTCTTCCGCGCCCGTCCCAGTTGAACGAGGCTGTTCATCGTCCCGCTCTTCCAAGGTGCACGTCGATTACACCGGAAGCGTGGAGACGGATCTATTGGACGATGGTATGGGTCCCGCCGGAATGCGCGTGCAGTGGATCACCGCGCGACGACCAATACCATCGTGCAATGGCCCTGGGGCGACACCCATGCTCCAATCACGTGAGCGCTGTTTGCAATCGTGATCACTCGCGCCGTCGAGGACCAGCGCAATGGAATCGCGACCCAACCGACCCTCGAAGTTGCCGTCGCGTGACCGGCATACATCAGCCGATGGGATCTGACTCGACTCGCCGGCGAACAGGGTTGAAGCCCGGCGGTGGTCGCGTGATCGAGCGGAGAGAAATGGAGACAGCACAATGATCACACGCGGCTTTCAAGGCAGACGGTCGCAATCCGAGCCGAAACGGCTCCCGCCGGGACAGCACCTGACCAGGGACTTTCCCGTGTTGTCCGCCGGGCCCACTCCGCACACCCCACTGGACGCCTGGGCCTTCGCGCTCGAAGCGGAGGATGGTACGAAGATCGCGTCGTGGAGCTGGGAGGAGTTTCGGGCGCTCGGTCCGACGGAGGTCACGGTGGATATTCACTGTGTGACGCGCTGGTCGAAGTTCGACACTGACTGGAGCGGCATCACCGTCGATCGCATCTTCGCAGCGGCCAGGCTCGAGGAGCCACCTTCCCCTTTCGTGATGGCGTTTTGCGATGGCGGGTATACGACCAACCTGCCGGTGGAGGATCTGCTGGAAGGAAAGGCGCTGGTCGTCTGGGAATACGACGGCGACCCGCTCGCGCCCGAGCACGGAGGGCCGGCGCGCCTCCTGGTGCCGCACCTCTATTTCTGGAAGTCCGCGAAGTGGGTACGTGGCCTGCGGTTCATGGAGGACAACGAACCAGGGTTCTGGGAGGTTAACGGGTACCACAGCCATGGTGACCCGTGGCAGGAACAGCGGTACGACGGTGATTAGAGTTCCCGCACCATCAACGTGGCAGCCCGCGACGGTCGTCTCCGTCCGTGAAGAGACGCGTCGGGTGAAGACTATTCGGTTTGCGGTCAGCAACTGGCCCGGCCACCTGCCTGGCCAGCATGCCGACGTACGCCTGACGGCCGAGGACGGCTACCGCGCGGAACGCAGCTACTCGATTGCCTCGCCGCCCGAGGTCTCCGCACTCGAGCTCACGGTCGACCGCCTGGATGACGGCGAGGTATCTCCGTTCCTCACCGGCCAGCTGCAACCCGACGACACGATTCAGCTGCGCGGGCCGATCGGAGGGCATTTCGTCTGGTCCGCTCTGGAACCGCGGCGTCCTCTTCTGCTGATTGGCGGCGGGAGTGGGATTGTGCCGCTCATGTGCATGCTGCGGCACCGGAGATTGTCGGGCAGCGCTGTGCCAGCAGCGCTCCTGTACTCGGTCCGCACACGCGAGGATGTGATCTACCACGAGGAGCTCACGGATCTCGCACGCAGCGATCCCCGGTTCACGCTTCGGGTCACGCTGACACGGGATTTTGCGCCGGGCTGGTCCGGCGCGGTCGGACGTATCCAACTGCCAACCGTTCAGGCGCTGCTCGAAGAGCTCGGCGGAGTGGCGGACAGCTTCGTCTGCGGTCTCGACGGATTCGTGGAGGCGGCGTCTGCCCTGCTGATGCAGGCGGGACAACCGGGCCACGCGATCCGCACCGAGCGGTTTGGGCCAACAGGAACGTAGCAGCGTCGCGATGACGCGACTGTACGGAGGCGGCGATGAACGAGGAGCGCAATCAGAGATCGGTCGGTTCAGGATGGGTCCGGACTCGAGGTGGCCGTGCTTGCCGGTGGCTGCTTCTGGGGCGTCGAGGAGATCCTCCGCGCTGTGCCCGGCGTCATCGATACGGAGGTGGGCTATACGGGAGGCTGGCTGGAGAATCCAACCTACCACGACACCCACGCCAGCAAGTCAGGTCACGCTGAGGCGGTTCGGATAACGTTCGACCCGTCCGTAATCAGCTATGAAGACTTGCTCGAGAAGTGGTTCTTCAAGCTGCACGACCCAACGACGCTCAATCGTCAGGGCAACGACATAGGGACGCAATACCGCTCGGCCATCTTTCCGCAGACCCCTGAGCAGCAGATAGCGGCGGAGCGAGTGAAGGCTCGCGTCGAGGCTTCGGGCCGTTGGCGTCGGCCCATCACGACGACGATCGAGCCAGCCGCGACCTGGTACAGCGCCGAGGATTACCATCAGGACTACCTCCGCATGCACCCCGGAGGTTACACCTGTCACTTCATGCGCGAGTAGCGCCGCAGACGCCCGGCGTGATAGCCAGGCCCGTCATTGGGACTCGCCTACGCTCGTGATCAGTTCGCCGGCCTCGATCAGGGACGCGTCTACCGCTCCGTACTCATAGACCATTTGCCAAGGGGTGCTCTATCAGACGAAGGTATCGACCACACCTTCGTCCCGGCGCGGAGCCAAGTTCACGTTGCAAGCGATACCAAGGTCCAATGGACTACTCGGGCTGGGGCGAGCATCCTGTCGCATGCGGTCACGAGGCGAGGGGGGCCTGACTCGTCTCCTGAGTTCGCAATCCGAGACTGTGTATGCCCACGAGTCCTGATGAAGTCTGGGCTGCCCTGGCGTTGGGCGCAGTGTCCTCCGTCGGGCTGCTGGTCGGCGCGATCGCCGGATCGTTCTCCCGAATGCCGCACCAACGCATCGCGATTGCCATGTCGGTCGGAGCGGGACTGCTGCTCGCCGGTGTGTCCCTTAAAGTGGCCGCGCATGCGATCCGGGTCGCCGGGCCAATGGCAGCGGCGTTGTCACTGCTGCTTGGGGCAGCCGTGTTCAGCGCGAGCAACGCGCTTCTCGCGCGGTTCGGTGCTGCACACCGCAAGCGATGCGGCGATTGTATTCAGCAGCCGGCCGAGTCGCAGCAGCCTGGCAGCGGAGTAGCCATCGCGCTCGGCAACGTGCTTGACACGGTCCCCGAGGCGATGGTGTTGGGAATCGCTCTGCGGGATCCGGTCGTCCCCCTCACCCTGGTGATCGCGTTCTCAGTGGGCAACTTTCCCGTGGCCCTATCGAGCACAGCGGGGATGCGGGCTGCCGGCCGCAGTTACCCCTACATCTTTCTGCTCTGGAGTGCGATCGCCATCGGGGGAGCGGTAGCCATCGCGGCAGGGTATGTCGGGTTCAGTTCGCTCAGTCAGGCGTGGCCACCGCGGCTGCAGGCATTTGGAGCCGGAGCACTGCTCGCGATGACTGCGGAAACGATGATTCCGGAGGCCTTCCACAACAGTCCGCGTTTCTCCGGCTTGCTCGCCGCTTTCGGTTTCGCTCTCCTGCTGCTTGTAGACGCCACGACACGTTAGAGACGCCATTCTCCTGTTGGCCCAATCGTTCGGTGCGGACCGCATGCGACGGTTGGCCGCATGGACAAGGGGCTCAGACGACAGTCCGTTCCATTCATGCTGATCCCGCCGATCGCAGTCCGTCAGCCTGGCGCGCGCGGTAGTCGGTGGTGAAGAAACCGTTGATGTCGCCGTACGTCACCAGGTTCGCCAGGCCTGCGAAGCTCCCCTCCGACTTCAACATCTGCGCTGCGCGCATGAAACCGGTCCATGCGGCAAGCGTCAACGCGCCGCCGACACTGATGCGGCGGACGCCGAGCGCCGCGATGTCGGCGACGCTCAAGCCACCGTCGCGGGCCACCAGGACGTTGATCGGCTTCGGCCGAACCGCCTCGACGAGCGCTTTGATGTCCGCGGCGATCATGGGGGCCAGGCGCGAAGAGCACGTCCGCGCCCGACTCGGCGTACGCCTGCAGGCGTCGGACCGACTCGCGCAGCGCATCGGGATGGCCGACGAGGTAGCACTCTGCCCTGGCCGTCAGCAGGACGTCGGCGCGCGACTCATCGATCGCCTGCCGCGCGGCGCGAACGCGCTCGACCGCGAGCGGCAGGTCGTAGAGCGGCGACGATGGATCGCCGGTGGCATCCTCGATCGACAGTCCCGCGACGCCGGTCGCGATGCAGCGCGTGACGTTATCGGCCACGTCTTGCGGTGCCCTCCCGTAGCCAGACGCGAAGTCCGCATTGACCGGAACATCGACCGCAGCCGCGATGTCGGCGATGTAGGTCAGGTTCCGGTCGCGGGAGAGTGCAACGTCGGAATCCGGCAGCCCCTGCGAGAACGCAAAGCCCGCGCTGGTCGTCGCCAGTGCGGAAAATCCGAGATGCTGCAGGTACCGTGCGGAGCCGACGTCCCACGGATTCGGAATCACGAAACAGCCCGCCTCGTGCAGCGTGCGGAAAGTGCGGCGGCGGAAGGGCTGCGGGCGATCCCAGCTCCTGCCTGCCGGCAGAGGCCTCGAACAGGAGCGGTGTGAGTCGAAGAAGTTCTCGCGGCTCACGAGCGTGATCTCGACATCTGTCGTCGCCGCAAGACCCTCTCGAGGCGCCGCACGGTCGCCACGCCGCCGAATCCGCCGCCGAGTACGACAATGCGCATGTTCCCTCCCGACTGGCCTGATCACCTCGGAGAGCGATCACTGACCTCGGTGAGGAGCGGTTTCCCTTTTTCGACGACATACGTGGCCAGCTCCGCTCCTTTTCGGCTGCCGACGTTCTTCGCCGCGTGGATCGTTCCGGCCGGGATGAAGAGGACGTCGCCCGGCTTGAGCGTCACCGGCGGCTTTCCTTCGACCTGGTACTCCAGCGGCGCCCCTTCGAGAACATAGATGATCTCTTCGCCCGGATGCGTGTGCCGGAGGATGTCACCCCAGGTTCGAGTTCGACGATCGCCTGAACGACCTCGCGTCCGGGGACGCTGAGATCGTGCCGCTGGAGATCGATGCGTTTGCTTCCTGGCTGCTGCGCCCGCGCCACGTGCAGAACCAGACCGCTCGCGGCGATGACCGCCGCCACCCCTGCCATTCGCGTCGCTTTCATGTGAACCTCTTTCCGGCTTCGCACATCCGTGATGAATCTGTCCTAGACTGGCCCGGTCATGTCCTCAACGCGCATGACCACCCTGTGCCCCCGGCTACATCACCGCGCAGTTGTCTCGAGCAGAGATTCAATCTTCGCGTCGAGATCCCTGGCAACGGCGAGAGCTGGCTCACTGCCGTAGGGGGCGATGAGGCTCGCCATCGAGTCTGTACGACAGGTGCACTCCATCGGCGCGTTGGTCGACGAGGATCGTGATCGGCGCGTAGGCTGCCGCGTCGGGGACTGTCTTGGCCATCTCCTTCATGATGAGCGGATTACCGACGATGAGTCTGAGGATCTGCGGCCCGTGTCCGCCTCGTTCCTTGCGCAGGACGTCGCCGGCGTCGAAGCGGATGAACTCCATCAGATTCGACGAACCGATCGCCCCCTGAACCACGTCTTCAAGATCGGTGACGGTCGTTGCCGCGGCAACCGCGTTGTGGAACGCGTTCATATCGGGACGGCCAATGGTCGCCGTGAGCCTGCGGACGATCTCCTCGAACGGCCGCGACGAGACAACGCTGACTCTTCGGACGTGGACCTCTATCGTTGGCATTTCTCTCGCTCTCACTTCCATTGTCAGACAATCGTGGTGAGAAGCTCCTCCGAGCCGTGCTCAGCGACGCGCTGGTTGTGCACGGCCCGTTCGTGAACCTGCGCGGCGGGGGTTCGGTCGATCAGGAGACTGAGTAATTCGGGCCGGCTGTAGTGGCCGCGTGAGTCCATGAGCTGCTTGCGCTTGTCGATGAGGGTGAAGTCGAGGTCGGCGATGGCCACGCTTTCGCCCGAGCGGATCGCTTCGCCGATCAGGGTTCCATCAGGTGCCACGATCGCGGTAAAGCAACCACCAGAGATCGGGCCGATGCTGCCGCCGGTGTCCTTGGCGATTTGCGCCTGCTGATCGGCATCCAGCCAGGCCGTCGCGCAGACCACGAAGCACGCAGACTCCAGTGCATGCTGCCGGACGTTGATCTCCGTCTGCTCGGCGAAGAGATTGCCGAAGATCGAACCCGGATACATCGCAGAGTGAATCTGCTCGCCGTCCGCAATCATTGCGTAGCGCGCCAGAGGGTTGTAATGCTCCCAGCACGCCAGCTGACCAATGCGGCCGACTTTGCTATCAACGGCGCGCAGGCCCGACCCGTCGCCCTGCCCCCAGACCATGCGCTCGTGGTAAGTGGGGGTGATTTTGCGGCGCCGCTGGATCAAGGCGCCGTCGGCATCGAAGAGAAGCTGCGTGTTGTAAAGAGTGCCGCCGTCACGTTCATTGATTCCGATGGACACAACGACTCCCGCTTCCTTGCAGGCGTCGCCGATCGCGTTGGTGGCAGCAGACGGCACGGTCACCGCCTGATCGAGCAACCTGAGGTGCTCGCGTCCGGCACTGATCTGGTAGGCGGGCTGGACGAACGAAAAGTACGGGTAGTACGGCACCACGGTTTCCGGGAACGTGGCAAACTGCACTCCCTCTCGCCCGAGCTGGTGGATCTTTCGCACGACCTTGTCGACCGTTCCCTCGCGGCTATAGAGGACGGGACTCAGTTGGACCGCCGCGGCTTTCACAGTTCTCATGGCATTCTCCTTGGCCGGCGATTACGGCCGTGAAGTAACGCGGCCTTCGAGTGTTTCACGCGCTGGCCGAGACCGCATCTCGAGGCCTACGCGTGCGC
The DNA here is from genome assembly GCA_963840865.1 of Vicinamibacterales bacterium. Taxonomy (GTDB): domain Bacteria; phylum Acidobacteriota; class Vicinamibacteria; order Vicinamibacterales; family Vicinamibacteraceae; genus CAWJAP01. The sequence goes on along the minus strand of CAWJAP010000028.1, from coordinate 23,199 downwards.
GACCGCAGGGGCCGGGCGCAGCACGTAGGCATCAGCCGAACGTGAATGCGAACGCCTCTACGCCTGCATCGAGGAACTCGATCTCGAAGGTGCGAGCGACGATCGGTCCCCGTTGCCGGATGAGCTGATACAGCCGCTGTTCGCGAACGGCGCCGCTGCCGCTGTCGTCCACGTCCAAACCGTGAGCAGGACCTGGTGGCTGCCCGTCCATCGACACGCGGAAGCGTACCGCGCTCTCCTGACGTGGCGGCCCCATCACCAGGTGAACGTCGCGCGCGTGAAAGCGGCACACAATGCGGCCACCGGCGCTGTTCAGGACCGTAGCCTGATTCGCCATCGTCCACTCACCGGAAAGCGCCCATTGATTGAGCTCCAGCCGCGTTGAGGCAGCATAGACACGACGCCGCCCCAACGCGGCGCCGCCGGGCGACGAGAAGTTCTCCGTGCGGTCGTGGCCCAGGTAAATCTCCGGAGACCTCAAGCTCCGCCAATCAGCGGGCAGTTCGAAGCCCGTCGCAGCGACCGATACGCCTCCTTGGTCGTCCGCTCTGGCGCCCGTCTCCGCCAGCAACTGCTGGATGGCTATTTCCGATTTCTCGTACTCTCCCTCACCGAAGTGATGCCGACGGACGCGTCCGCGCGCATCGATGAAGTAGAGCGCGGGCCAGTATCGGTTGTTGAAGGCGCGCCAGATCGCATACTCGTTGTCGACGGCGATCGGATAGTCGATCTTCATCTGCTGCACGGCCCGACGTACGTTGTCGAGGTTCTTTTCGAATGCGAACTCGGGTGTGTGCACGCCGATCACGGTCAGTCGTTGCCCGTACTTCTGTGCCCAGGCGCGAACATACGGAAGCGTGCGCAGCCAGTTGATGCAGGTGTAGGTGCCGAACTGAACGAGCACGACCTTCCCCAGCAGGCTCGTAGCCGACAGAGGTGGCGAATTGAGCCACGCCGTCGCACGGCCGAGAGCGGCGAGCTGGCGTGACTCGGCTTCATTCGCCTCCGATGTGCCGAGCGCGCCAAAGCGCACGGCCGCGAGCGTCATCGCCGCGCTGCGCAGAAAGCGTCGGCGGCCATGATCGAGTTCCTCTGGCATGACATTATGGTCCCACCGCACTCGCGGCGACTGCGCGGTAACGTGGCGGCGGCTGCCGCGACTACGAAGAAAGTGCTGGTCATGACTGCCCGCCCCGCACTGATTGGAAGGCGGCACGGAGTTCGATGGCAAAGACCTCCGGGTGCTCCCACATTGCGAAGTGGCCGCCCCGATCGGCCTGTTGGAAGTAGATCAGGTTGCGGAAGGCGCGCCGGGCCCAGGTCTCCTGGGCGCGAATGACCTCATCGGGAAACACCGTGATGGCCACCGGTACCGAGATTTCGTTGGTCTTCTGCGCGGCCGCGCTGGTCAGGTTCAGATTGCGGTTCTCCCAGTAGATCCTCGCGGACGATGCCGCGGTGTTCGTCAGCCAGTACAGCGTGAAGTTGTCGAGCACATCGTCGCGCGTCGGGGACTGTTTGGGGTCCTTGACCGTAGCTCCACTTGTCGAACCCTCCGTGCACGAGCATCCACCCCGCGAGGCCGGCGGGGGAGTCGGTCAGGCCGTAGCCGACCGCCTGCGGCCGCGCGCCCATCATTACCAGGTAGGACAGGCCGCCGTTCCGGCGGTACGCCGCGAAGTCATTGATCGCCGAGCGTTCCTTCTCGGAGAACTCCGCCGGGATGGGCCCCCCGCCAAGCGCGGCACCTACGTCGTCCGTGACCGCTGCCGGCAAGTTGGTGTGGATGCCGACCAGTCCCGATGGTGCCTGCCGCCCCATCGCCTGGACGACACCCGCTCCCCAATCTCCGCCCTGCGCGACGTAGCGGGTATACCCCAGCCGCTTCATGAGGACGTCCCACGCACGGCCGATGCGCTCCAACCCCCAGCCCGCCTCGGTCGGTCGCGCCGAGAAGCCGAAGCCCGGCAGGGACGGGATCACGACGTCGAAGGCGTCCTGCGCCCGGCCGCCGTACTTGGTCGGGTCGGTGAGTGGACCGATGAGCTTGATCTGCTCGAAGACCGAGCCCGGCCACCCGTGCGTGATGATCAGCGGCAGCGCGTTCGGCTGGCGGGAGCGCACGTGGATGAAGTGAATGTCCACCCCATCGATTGTCGTCTTGAATTGGGGGAAGGCATTCAGCTTCGCCTCACCCTTGCGCCAGTCGTAATTGGTGGCCCAATAGCGGACGAGTTCCTGGAGCTTCGCGAGCTGCACGCCCTGCGACTGATCGGCGACCGTCTCCTTGTCTGGCCAGCGGGTCGTCGTGAGGCGCCGCTTCAGGTCGGCGAGGTCGGCGTCGGGCACGTTGACCTGGAACGGCCGGATCGCGGTGTCGCTGTTCTCGGCAGCGGCGGGCGTCGCCGAGAGTGCGAGACACGTCATCGTGCCAAAAGCGATGATTCCGGTTCGCAAGGTAACGCGGCAGGTCAGTCGTTCGAGTGGCTTCATGCTGTTCTCCTCGAGCGCATGAAACCAGACGCGCGGGGTGGGGATCCATCAGACGAAGGTATCGACGACACGTTCGTATCGACGCGCTGCCAGGCTCACGGCACCCCCGGGCGTGAGCCGAAGACCGATACCAAGGTCTGATAGACGACTGCGCTTCGCGCGAGCATTCTTCGTAGCGCGCCGCCGTCGCCGGTGGTCACGGAGGTACGGACTTGACGACAAGCTGCGGACGCCGCTGAAGGCGCTCGCCGACGTCATTCATCCGTTTGCAGCCTTCAGCCGGGCACTTGGCGCAACGGTCGAAGAGCTTGCCGCGAAAAGGCCATGCAACACGTGGCGTGATCCTGATCCACTCACAACCAAACACGGAGGTCACAATGAGCACGCAGACAATCCATGAAGACACCACCCACATCCGCACCGCCGCTACGACCGATCTGAAGCTCGAGGTCGTCGTCATTCCAGTGTCCGACGTCGATCGCGCCAGGCGCTTCTACGAGAGCCTGGGTTGGCGGCTGGACGCCGATTTCACCAACGGTGTCGATTGGCGGCTCGTGCAGATGACACCCCCCGGCTCGCCGTGCTCCGTCATGTTCGGCAAGGGGTTCACCCCCGCCGCGCCGGGATCGGTTCAGGGAACGTTCCTCGTGGTCGATGACCTCGAGGCAGCACGCGCCAAGCTGACTGGACACGGCGTCGAGGTGAGCGACGTCTTCCATTTCGAAGGCGGCCTTCTTACCGTAGGGACCAAAGGACGCATGCCCGGCCCCGATCCGGAAGGCCGCTCTTACCACTCCTTCGCCTCATTCAGTGATCCGGACGGCAACGGCTGGCTGCTTCAAGAGGTCACGACGCGGCTTCCTGGGCGAGGGCTCAGCCTGGACGTGTCGACGTGACAGCGCTTCTCCAAGAAACAGAGAAGCGCCACGGCGAGTACGAGCCGACGGCTCCGAAGCACCACTGGTCGGAGTGGTACGCCGCATACTTCGTGGCGCGCGAGCAAGGGTTGACTCCCGAGGAGGCGGCGAAAAACGGCGCCCTCCACATCGAACGTACCCGCGACCGCGTGCCGGCATGAAGGTTCGTGTGCGATCCGACATCGTTCCCGGCGCAGTCTTGGCGACCACGAACTGTCGGACCACCGCGCACGCTCTCGGAGTTGCAGGAAGGCAACCGCTCGTGCTGGTGCTCTCCCGCGGAGGTCTCTGTGCAAAAGGACAGGAGGCACACCATCGCCTCCTGCAACCCAACCCCGCCCTTGAGTTGTCTGAGGGACAAACGGCGCCTTGTGGGCGCGCCGCTCGGAAAATGATCCATTCGCCGCTCGGAAAGTAGACCACCTGAGGGCCTGACAAGCGGGCTTGCCGGCGTGCGCGGCGCCGGGGTCCGCTGGAGAGGATGCTCAGGGTGGACCAGGTGCATGTGATCCGGCACAAGGTGCTGGTGGAAGGGCGGCCGCAGCGGGCGGTGGCGCGCGAGCTGGGGATCTCGCGGGTGACGGTCCGGAAGTATCTGGACCAGGCGGCGCCGGCGCGCCAGGAGGCGCAGCCGCGGCGGCGGCCGGTGTGGGCGGCGGTCGGGCCGCGGATCGAGGCGCTGCTGGCGGAGTCGCGGCAGTGGACCGGCGGCAAGCAGCGGCTGACGGCGACGCGGCTGCATCAGCTGCTGCGCGCCGAGGGCCATCGCGTCGGCGTCACGCTGGTGCGGGCGGCGGTGGCGGAGTGGAAGCGGCAGCGGCGCGAGGTGTTCGTGCCGCTGACGTATCGGCCGGGCGATCTCGCGGAGGTCGACTTCTTCGAGGTGCAGGTCGACGTCGCCGGCCGAGCGGCGGAAGGCGTGGCTGTTTCTGCTGCGCCTGATGTACTCCGGCCGCGACTTCGGCTGGATCTACGAGCGGCAGGATCAGGTCAGCTTTCTCGACGGCCACGTGCGCGCCTTCGCGCACCTGGGCGGCGTGCCCGCGCGCATGGCCTACGACAATCTGCGCCCGGCGGTGACGCGGATCCTCGTCGGCGGCGAGCGCGACGCTGACGCCGCGCTTCGCGGCGCTCGCGTCGCACTACCTGCTGGAGCCGTGCTTCTGCCGGCCCGGCGTCGGCCACGACAAAGGCGGCGTCGAGGCGCGCGGCAAGGCGATCCGGCTGCAGGCGCTGGTGCCGATTCCGAGCGGCCCGACCCTCGACGCGATCAACGCGGCGCTGCTGGCGCAGCTCGATGCGCGTCGGCGACACGCGCCGGGACGGCGACCGACGAGACCATCGGCGCGCGCTTCGCCGAGGAGCAGCGCGCGCTCCGCCCGCTCGACGTCGCCGTTTGTGGCCGAGGCCGCGACCGTCGCGTCGATCACGCCCCGCGGCCTGGCGCGCGTCGCACGGCGCCTACTACTCGGTGCCGTGTCGCGTGGGCGGGGCTGGACCTGACCGGCGTGGGTGGGCGCGACGACGGTCACCGTGGTCGGCCGGGACGGCACGCGGATCACGCATCCGCGGCAACGGTTCGGCGAGCGGTCGATCGACTATCGCCACTTTCTGCCGGAGCTCGCGCAGCAAGCCGCAGGCGGTGCGGCAGGTGCTGCCCGAGCTGCTGCGCGATCTGGGGCCGCCGTTTCCCGCGGTGTGGGCGCGGCTCGCCGCGCAGCACGGGCCGCGGGAGGCCGCGCGGCATCTGCGCGCGGATCCTCGGCCAGCTCGAGACCCGCGGCGACGCCGTCGTCGTCCCCGCGCTCGAGACCGCGCTTAGCGCAGGGCACGCCGCTGCTGCTGGCGCTCACGCCCGCGACCGCGCGCCGATCGGGCTCGCCGCGCGAGGCCGTGCCGGCGGCGCTGCGCGACCTCGAGATCGGCAGCGGCACGGCCGCCGACTACGACGCGTGGCTGCAGGGCGGTGTCGCATGACGACGACACCGCCGGCCTGACGCGCGATCTCATCGTCACGCACACGCGCGCGCTCAAGCTGCCCGGGCGTGGCGCGCAGCTTCGAAGCGCTGGCGCGCCAGGCGCGCGAGGCGCACTGGCCGTACGAGGACTACCTGCACGAGGTGCTCAGCGCCGAGCACACCTCGCGCCACGAGTCGGTGATCCGGCAGCGGCTCCGCGAGGCGCGCTTCCCCGAGGTGAAGACGCTCGACACCTTTGACTTCGCGGCGGCCGAGGGCCTGAACGCCGCCGCAGATCCACACGCTCGCGCGCGGCGAATGGGTCACGCAGCCCGAGAATCTGATCCTCGCCGGGCCGATCGGCACCGGCAAGACGCACCTGGCGATCGCGCTCGGCGTCGAAGCCACGAAGCAGAAGCGCCGCGTGCTCTTCACGCGCGCCGCCGATCTCGTGCGGCAGCTGCTCGAAGCCCGCGATGCGCGCGAGCTGGGTCGCCTGCAGCGGCGCCTGCTCACGCTCGACGTCCTGATCATCGACGAGCTCGGCTTCGTCCCGTTCGACCGCGTCGGCGGCGAGCTGCTCTTCAATCTGATCACCGATCGCTACGAGCGGCGGGCGACCGTGGTCACGACGAATCTCGCGTTTGCCGAATGGGTCACGGTCTTCGCCGGCGACGAGAAGCTGACGACCGCGCTGCTCGATCGGCTCGCGCATCACGCCACCGTCATCACGACCAAGGGCAAGAGCTATCGGATGCGGAAGCGCCGGGCGCACGCGCCGACTGACGCGGCCGGCCTGTGGACGGCGTGGAAAACCACAGAGCAGGTTTTCCACGCCGCCCACAGGCCCTTCCTGAACAGGAACCAGACAAGAACGAAGAGACCTCAGAGTCGGACGCCGCTGGCGTCCGATCCGCGTAGAATGAACGCCCCCGAGTGGCCTACTTTCCGAGCGGCGATCTGGTCTAGTTTCCGAGCGATGATGAGACGCTTGCCCGTCTTCGCCGTGTTCACTACGTGTTTGGTGAAGCGCTCCGCGAGGAGGAGATGTCTCGAGAGCTCGCCTTGCTAGAGCTCGACTTACTGGATCCATGAGCCCTGCTCGCTTGGGCCACCCCTTCACATTCGGCGGCTTCGGCAGCTCGAGATCGAGATCGGCCGACGCGAGCCCCTTGTCGAACCCGAACCCGAACTTGAACCCCAGACGGAAAATCGGTGCCGGCCAGGTGAAAGCCTGTTCGCCCCGCAGTCAGCTTTGCCAGAACGTGCTGCTGTCGGCGAACCCGCGGTCTTCGAGCGCTGGCTAGAGAGCGCACGCTCACGCTTCGACTGTGATGTGGTGAAAGGGGCGTGCGCCCGCGACGAACGGACTGTCAGTCCGAGTCGCGAAGTGGCCGATCGTGGGGAATGATGATCTCGCGGCGGCCAAACAGCCGCGCATCGACAGAAAAGGCGCCGGGGCCGAGCAGGAAGATGGCCGCGGCAACAGTGGCCACGAGCCCGGTTCGCGAGAGATCGACGGAGCCGCCCATATGCGGGGAAGGGAAGCAGCACATCGCGATGATGCTGGTCGCACCGGAGACGGCACCGGCGGCGGCCGTCATCAATCCGACGAGCAGCAGTGGGCCGCTGGCGATGGCTGACAGGCCGAGGATCCACGTGGCGAGCGTCGCCGGATCGGCGCTCGCGAGGAGCGACGCTCCCTGGACCGTCGCAGCCGCCCCCAGCCCAGCGCGTAGCAGGAGCAGCCCGAGTCCGGGCGAACTGTCGGGAAACGTGGAGAATCGCTGCAGAGCCGTGCTCCTTTGGTGGGCGCTCGCTAGACGTCCTCTGCAGGATAGCGCCATCCAGCGCGTCACGAATCCCCACACACTGGGAGCGGGCCATACCACTTTCGTGGTAGGCGGGTCTGTCAGATCTGAATGATGCCTCGACGCACGGCGATGGTGACCGCTTCCGTTCGATCCTGGGCGCCCAGCTTCTCCATGATGTGCTTGATGTGGACCTTGACTGTTTCCTCAGAGATGGAGAGCCGGCCCGCGATGTCGCGGTTGCGGTTGCCGCCGGCAACGTGGTGCAGGACCTCCACCTCTCGAGGAGTCAGCGCATCGTCGGCGTAGTGCTCGGCGAGCCGCGCCGCGACGTCGCTCGGAATACGCTTCTTCCCGGCGTGTACCTGACGAATCACGTCCGCGAGCTCCCGTGGCGGCATGCTCTTCAGGACGTAACCGCGAGCGCCCGCAGCCAGCGCTCGCTGGATCTCGACGTCCCCTTCGAACGTCGTGAGGACCACGATACGCGCGTCGGGAAATTCCGCCCGGATCCCGCTGAGCGCGTCGATGCCGCTGATGTCAGGCAACCTGAGGTCCATGAGCGTGACGTCGGGTCGATGCTCGCGAAATCGCTGGATCGCTTCCCGGCCCGTGGATGCCTGCGCCACCATGACCATGTCGGGCTGACTGTCGATGACCGCAGCAATGCCCTCGCGGAGGAGAGGGTGATCGTCGACGCTGAACACGCGAATCCTGCCCGGTTCGCTCACTGGTCTTTCTCCATCGCGTCCGAATTTGTCCGATCTGGTCCGTGGCTTGCGCGATAGCCTCGAGCACGTGGCCAGAGGCGCACGAATGCCGCGCGCCAACCCGGCTGCGACGGCGACGTGTTCCGGAGGAACGCCACGTGTCCAGGGACGGTCAGCTGAACCTCCGTGCCCCTGTCGGTCCGGCTCAGCACGGTCAGGTGCGCGCCAATCAGGTCGGCCCGCTCGTTCATGCCGGTAAGTCCCCAGTGGCCGTCACGGCGCGCGCGCAGCAATGCTGGATCGATGCCACGGCCATCGTCGCGCACGACGAGTCGCAGCTGCTGGGGGCCGTACTCGACCTGGACCTCGATGCTCGGGGCGCGCGCGTGCCGGAAGGCGTTCACGACGCCCTCGCGGCCGATCCTGTAGACCTCATCGCGAATGAGCGGGATCAGGGGGCGGGGCTGTCCCTCGACGACCACTCGATAGCTCGTCGTGGTCTCTGCGTCGAGCTCCCGCTGGATTCCCGCAAAGGCCTGTTCGAGGTCATAGGTGTCGCTGCCAGCCGAGCGCAGACCACGCACTGCGTTGCGGCCCTCCTCGATGACCCGGCCCACCAGATCGATCACCCTGCCGAGTGACGGTTTGACTGGCGATTCGGCCGGGAGGCGATCGGCCGCGACGTGAAGCTGCATGGATGCGCTGACAAACCCCTGCAAGAGCGTGTCGTGCAACTCCTGTGCAATACGCGTTCGTTCGGCCAGCCGCTCTTCGAATCTCACGTCGAGTTGCCGGGCGATCTGCCGGATCCGCAGACGGTACACCCCCCAAACAGCCGCGGCACCGACGAACAGCAGGGCAAGCCGGAACCACCACGTCTGCCAGTACGCGGGCTCCACGTAGAAACGGATCGCGGCTTCATGGTCATTCCAGGCGCCGCCGTTCGACGCCTTCACGCGAAAGACGTACGGACCGGGGGCGAGATTCGTGTACATCCGCCTGTCGTTCCAGGACCGGTGCGCTCCAGTCGCGGTCGTAGCCGTCGAGACGGTAGCGGAACCTGATTCGCTCGGGAACGGACAGGCTCAGACCGGCATAGGCGATCGTGATCCGTCGCCGGCTCGATGGAATGGCCATCCGCCCGTTCAGGTCGATCGGGGTTCCATCCGCAAGGAGGTCCTCGACGCGAGCCGGCGTCGGCAGGGCGCGCCCGTCGAGTCGACCGGGATCGACCATCGACAGGCCGCGGGCCATCGAGAACCAGATCCGCCCTTGCGCATCCGCCACCACGCTTCTATGGCGTTTCACGCCTTCCGGCTCCAACAGGCCATCGACCCGTCCGAATGCCTGGACATCCATGTCCGCGAGGCCACCCTGCACAAGTCGGTCGCGCTGTACCCGGCAGTACGCGGTCTGCCGTGGCTATCCACAGCCATCCGACGCGGTCCTCGGCGAGCCCGACGATCGAGGCTCGCAACACGGCGGGCATGTCACCTGCCGAGCGAACCTTTCCCTCCCGGACGATCGCCAGGCCGGCGGCGGTCCCCACCCAGATGCTGCCGGTGGAATCCTGGAAGAGCACGTTGACGTCGTTCGAGGGGAGCCCGTCGCTCGTGGTGTAGCGGCGCCATCCCCCGCCCGACAGTGTGCTGACGCCGCTTGGCGTCGCGAACCACAGCGTGCCATCGGCCGCCTCCAGGACGGCGGCCACGGTGTTCGACGCAAGGCCCGATGTCGAGTCGTAGGTGGTGAAAACGCCGTCCTTGAGCCGGCTTGCGCCACCGCTCAGTGTCCCAGCCCAGACGGCCCCGTCGCGCGTTCGATGCACGGCGAACACACTGTCCTGCGCCAGCCCGGCCCTCGCGGTGAAACGTTCCGTCACGAAGCCGCGGCCGTGCTCGCGGACGCGCGTCAACCCTCCGCGCTGTCTGCCGACCCAGATGTCGCCATCGTCGCCCGCGATCGAATAGACAATGTCCGCGTCGAGCCCGGCGTCGAGCACGCGCCCGACGCGACCATCCTGCAGCCAGGTACAGCCCGCCATCGATGGGCGCAAACCAGGTCCGACCAGCCGAGTCCACGTGCACGGGGCCGACCGAATCCGAGGGCAATCCCTCAGCCGTCGAGAACGTCCTGAACAGCGGGTCGCGCCAGCGCTCGATGCCCCTCGTCGTGCCAACCCAGAGGTTGCCTTCCTTGTCTTCGAACAGGGAGGTCACGTCGCCACGCTCGCGCGAATCTCGCGGGTCGCGCGTCACCGCCCCGTCGCGCGTCACGCGAATCAGCCCTCGAGCGCCCGCCGCCACCCAGATGTTGTCGCCACGGTCGCGGATCATCTGCAGCACCCGCGTACGGGCCAGCGGCTCAGGGACGCCCGCTCGCGTCACCTCGCTCCCATTCCAACGCGCGACGCCGCTGTCGGTGCCGATCCACAGGTTGTCTCCCTGTCCCGCCAGCAGGCAGTTGACCTTCGGGTCCGGCAGTCCACTGGTCGTCGTGGTCACCCGAGATCCCTGCACGCGAACGAGGCCGGCGCCGCGCGTGCCCAGCCACACGTCACCGCCGCGCGTGTCGGCGATCGACACGACGACCGCGGTGGGCATCGTGCTGGAGCGGGCGATCGTCGAGGTGCGATTGGCCCCGTAGTACGCGACCGTGCCGTCGGCGAGCGTGGTGACGAGGATCCGTCCGTCATGCCCCTGGGCCATTGCCGTCACCACCGACCAACCCAGCCTGATGTCCGGAAAGGCGTCGACGAACGCGCCGCCGCTCTCGCGCAGCAAGCCCTTCCCCCGCAGCCTGGCCCACAGTCGGCCGTCTGGCGCCGTGACGATGCCGAGCACGGCGGGGCCCGACTCGACCTCTGACTCCCACGGCCGGAAGAGGCGGAACGTCACGCCATTGAAGCGAACAAGCCCCTGCTCGGCGGCGATCCAGAGATAGCCGTCGGAGGTTTGCGCAATCGCGTAGACCGGTCCTCCCGGATACCCGCGGTCGCTGCCCCACTGATCGCGGACGTACCTGCGAAAGCGCCCGGTCTGGACCGGCGTGCGCTGTCCCTTCGGCGTACAGCAGACTCACGCCGACCAGCAGGACGACCCGCAGCAGCACGCGACGCAGTTCGCTAGGGGAAGTACTGGAACCGCTCAATGACGACCTCGACGTCCTTTGGTGGCGGCGCGGACGAATACCGGAAGAAATACAGGTTCATGCGGACACGCTCGGCGCCGGGAACCGGGACTCCGGAGGTGAAGTCGTGCCGGGCCACGGCAGGCGCGCCGGCTGCATGGCGCCGCCCCCGCGTCGTCGTAAACGTCGCCCGGCCAGGCTGCCATCGAAACGAGTGGGTCAAGACACCTGCGGGCGCCGTGAAGCGGGCAACATTGGCCGGCACGTAGTAGGGCTGGACGACGAACTGGGCGTTGGGCGCGCCGAGATCGCCCCACCGGCCGATCTCGATGTCGAGCTCCCGATGGTTCTGCTCGGATCCACCGTCGTCCCAGGTGAACAGGCCGAGCGTCACCGTGGGATCGAGGTGAGATGTCTCGCGTACGACGAACACGTACGTGCCATAGCCGAGAGCGCGCGTCAGGACGACCTCCGCGCTCACCCAACGGCTGCCATGCTGCGACAGCTTCAGATGCAGGAACCCCTTCTCGTCGGTCCACACGTTCGCGGGATCGTAGTCGTTCCAGCCGCCTCTTTCGCTCGGTGTGTTGCGCGCGTCCCACTCGTAGCCGCTGAACGTCAGGCGCTTCGGCGCTGGCTCGACATAGCGACCGGTCCCCTTAGCGGTCGTGGCGGCGATGACACCGTCACCGAGCCTCGGCAGAAGCTCCGTCGTGGCAGGCGGACGATACCCCGGCTCGACGAGCAGCGCGGCATACTCGCTGCCGAAATGGGTCGTGCTCTTCCAGGTCCCGCCGGCTTCGATCTTCGTGAAGGGCTTTGCAGCGAGCGGTTGGACCCACCAGATGCCGCTCTTCGCAAAGAGAACGACCTGCTGTCCGGGCCTGGCCCCGGTCACCCGTCCGGTGATGGGAGCCAGCGTGTCAGGTCCCCCGGCTGCGGCCTCTGGCACCGTGTCGAGCTGGATCGATGGCGGACCGCTCGCCTCTGGCGATCGACAGCCGGCCGCCATCACACAGATGGCGAGCGCGACCCTCCATCGCAGGCGAACGCGCATCGATGGGCGCATACGAAACCGGTCGCCCAACAGCGTAGCCTACATTGGTCCCGGGTACGACCCTTCGCGTCCCCGTGAGTCACGTGACGACGGCGGTTCAGGTGCTCGACGCATCGGCGGCAGCCGTGCGAACGCGCACGGGCAGGAGCGTCGCCACCTCGCGCACCGCAATCCTCGCCCAGGCGAACGCGTCGTCGGGCGGAAGCCTGCCGGTCACGATGGCGCCGACGATCGCGTTGAGGGTCCACTCGACCTCCTCGCGATGGCCCTCCAAATCCACGAGTCTCTGCTTGCGAATGACCCAGTGATTGTTCATACGCATGACGGTTCCTCTTCGACACCTGCCACTGTGCTCGACGCTGCCGTGTCAACGCTGGAATCCGTGCCGGCTGACGTAGTCGCGTCGTCGAATTTCGAGGTAGTTCTTCCAGCAGTACTCGCAGCGGTAGCCGGGCTCCGCGGTGCCGTCGTAGAAGTCGTGCACGAGGCAGGACGGCAGCCCTTCAGCCACGACCCTGTTCGTCTTGTCCCCGACGACGGGCTGCACCGTGGACGGATTGTCGATGCCGGTGACGAGAACCCACGACGACGGCATGTCGACAGACTGACCGAGGATGTGGAGCTTCATGACAGACATTGCCCGCCCTCCGAGTGAGCTGTGGTACCACCGAGGTGCACTCCGGCGTTCTCCGCTTCCGTCGCGCAGCAGCTCGTGATCGATCGGCTGTGCGCCAGTGCCTCCGATGGGGCAAGCATCGCAAAGCCGGACGCGGGCCGCGACCCTACATCGAGCCGCTGCTCGCTCACGCCCAGGCAGCAGGGCCACGCACCTCGAAAGGGGAGTGCCCGCCCCGCTGCGAGCGCGGCAATCGCCGGGACGTCGTGCCCCCGGGCTGAGGCGTCAGCGCGGCGCCGGCAGCTCGAGCACGGACCTCCGCAAGGTGCCGGGCGCCGCTCGATGTTGTGATCGCTACCAACGTATCGACGACACCTTCGTCCAATGGCGTTGGCTTCACGCATCTGGTGTGATGGGTTCCTCGCATCCAATCGAGGCGCAATGTGCAGCGAAGAATCTGGTCGGAACGGGAATCGATCACGTTCCGGGACTGGTTCGGAAGGCTCGAGCCTTGCCGCCTGCTCGGCGTGGCGAGTACTTCAGCTTGGGCGCTCCGGTCGAGCTGGAAATCATCTTCGAGGCTCGGGGCGGATAAGAATTGGTCCGGCGAGATTCAGCGCGCTGCCGCGCAGCGACTCGAACGCAGGGTTGACATTCGGAGGGAGCAGCATGCCAGCTACAACAGTCGCAACGGGGTTGATGAAGGTGGCGCAGATTCCGAAGGCGGGAGCGGATTTTCAGATTGTCGAGCGACAGATTCCTGAGCCCGGGGCAGGACAGGTGCGCATCAAGGTGCAGGCCTGTGGTGTCTGTCACAGTGACACGTTCACGATCGAAGGCGCGTGGCCCGGCATTCAGTATCCCCGGGTTCCAGGACACGAAGTCGCGGGCATGATCGATGCAATCGGTGCCGGTGTTTCCGAGTGGCGGACGGGGCAACGCGTCGGTGTCGGTTGGCACGGCGGCCACGACCGCACCTGCCGCCAGTGCCGGCGGGGAGATGTTCGCAATTGTGCGAACCGCCAGATCCCCGGCATCAGCTACGACGGCGGATATCAGCAATACATGGTCGCTCCCGTGGAGGCCCTGGTCGTGATACCTGAAAGTCTGAGCGACGCCGAGGCGGCGCCGCTGCTCTGCGCTGGAATTACTACGTTCGATGCGCTCCGGCACAGCGGAGCGGTCCCTGGCGATCTCGTCGCGGTGCAGGGTATCGGCGGTCTTGGTCACCTCGGAATTCAATTCGCGAACAGGTGCGGCTACAAAGTCGCCGCAATCGGACGCGGGGCCGGGACCGCGGCACTCGCACACAGCCTCGGCGCAAACGTGTACATTGACAGCAACGCGACGAACACAGCAGAAGCATTGCAGAACCTCGGCGGGGCACAGGTCATTCTCGCGACTGCTCCAAGCTCGAAAGCGATGTCCGAACTGATCGACGGTCTGGCGCCGAACGGCAAGCTCATGGTGGTAGGCGTGACATTTGATCCAATCGAGGTCACACCGGAACAGCTCATTACCAGAGTGCGAACCATTCAGGGCTGGGTCGCGGGAACACCTGCCGAATCCGAGGACACACTGCGCTTCGCGGAACTGACCGGCGTACGCCCGATGATTGAAACGTATCCTCTGGAAAGAGCGGGCGAGGCTTACGCGCACATGATGAGCGGCCAGGCGCGGTTCCGCGTCGTTCTGGTGATGTGACGTCATTCCGCCAACGCGAACCGCGGACGCCGTCGCTCGTTCTCAGTGCCGGTCATTTTCACTTTGGACGCGGCTGCAGATGACATCACGGCAACGACAGGAGCTCGTTCTCCATGCCATCGACGATCACGAGCACATGCGGTTCACGACGGTCATGGGTCTTCTGGATCGCGCTGGCCACCGCAGGCCTGAGCGGATGCCGCTCGACACGAGAAACGGCAGCCCCGGCAGCCCCGGCGGTGGTCGTCGCGACGCCGCTGGTGACCCGCATGACGGAATGGGACGAATACACCGGCCGGTTCGAGGCGACCGACCGCGTCGATGTCCGCGCGCGTGTCGACGGCTATCTCGACACCATCCATTTCCGCGACGGGGCGATCGTCGTGCGCGGTCAACTGCTGTTCGTGATCGACCCGCGGCCGTACGACGCCGTGCAGGAAGGGGCTCGAGCCGACGTGGTGCGCGCCGAAACACGGCTGGAGCTGGCCACGACCGACTTCGTTCGCGGCGAGGCACTGTTCGCCATCCGAGGGATCAGCCAGGAGGACTTCGACCGGCGGGCTCAAGCGCGAAAAGAAGCCGAAGCGGCGCTCATCGTGGCGCGCGCCGCTGAGCGTACGGCCGCGCTCAACGTCGAGTTCACGCGCGTGCGCGCGCCAATCGGCGGCCGCATTTCCGAGAACTTCGTCAGCGTGGGCAACCTCGTTTCTGGTGGGCAGGCAGGATCGACGCTGCTGACGACCATCGTCGCGATCGATCCCATTCAGTTCGTGTTCGACGTCAGCGAAGCAGACCTTTTGAAGTACATGCGGTTGAATGCGGCCGGTACCACGACGGGCCTCACGTGACACACCCAATCCCGTGCGCATCAGGCTGCTCGATGAGACAGCGTTCACGCGCGTCGGCCGGATGGATTTCGTGGACAACCGTTTGGACGCGACGACCGGCACGATGCGCGGCCGTGCGCTCCTGCCAACCCTGACGGATTCCTCAGCCCCGGGCAGTTCGGGCGCGTCAGCTCCTGGGTCTGGCGAATTCGATGCGCTGCTCATCCCCGACAGCGCCATCCTCACCGACCAGTCCCGACGATTCGTCTGGATCGTCGACGGGAAGAACATGCCAGGTCAACGCTTCGTTGAGCCGGGCGGACTTGAACGAGGTCTGCGCATCGTGCGGACGGGCCTTCAGCCGGGTGATCGCGTGGTGATCAACGGCATGCAGCGTGTGCGCCCCGGGGCACCAGTCGCCCCCACGGATGGGCGGGTCGAGCCCCCAGCGGGCAACTAGAGGAGCGGCCATGGGATTTTCGAAGCTGTTCATCGATCGACCCATCCTCGCCGCCGTGATCTCCGTGCTGATCATGCTGGTTGGCGCGGTCGCGTACCTCGGGCTGCCCGTGTCGCAATACCCTGAGGTGGCTCCACCGAGCATCACGGTGACCGCCACGTATCCGGGGGCCAATGCGGAAACGGTCGCGGCGACCGTCGCATCTCCTCTCGAGCAGGAGATCAACGGTGTGGAGGAGATGCTGTATCTCTCCTCTCAATCCACTTCCGACGGCCGGGTCACGATCACCGTCACGTTCGCGCTCGGCACCGACCTCGACGAGGCCCAGGTGCTCGTGCAGAACCGCGTCAACATTGGGTTGCCTCGACTGCCTGAAGAAGTGCGGCGGCTCGGCGTGGTCACCCGCAAGAACTCGCCGGACATCTTGCTGGTGGTGCACATCTACTCGCCGGACGGGTCGCGCGACCAGTTGTATCTGTCCAACTACGCGCTGCTGAACATCAGGGACCGGCTGGCCAGGCTTGATGGCGTGGGCGACATCCGGCTGTTCGGCGCGCGCGAATACTCGATGCGCATCTGGCTCGATCCGCATCGCATCGCGTCGCTGGGCATGACGGCCGGGGAAGTCGTCCAGGCGCTCAGGGGGCAGAACGTGCAGGTCGCTGGCGGCGTCCTGGATCGTCCACCGTCGACCCAACAAGGGGCCTTCGAAGTGAGTGTCCAGCTGCTGGGCCGTCTCACGGACCCGGCCCAGTTCGGCGACGTCCTGCTCAAGAGCGGGGAGGATGGACGGCTGGTACGCGTGCGCGATGTCGGCCGTATCGAGCTCGGCGCGGTCGACTACTCGACGAATGCGTATCTCGACGAGAAGCCAGCGGTCGCGGTGCCGGTGTTCCAGCGTCCGGGCTCGAACGCGCTCGACACCGCGCAGCGCGTCCAGGCCCTGATGGCAGATCTTCAGCCTGCCTTCCCACCGGGGCTCGACTACGACATCATCTACAACCCGTCGGAGTTCATCGCCGAATCGGTCACGGAGGTTCAGCGAACGATCTTCGAAGCCGCCGTGCTCGTCGTGGTGGTCGTGGTCCTCTTCCTCCAATCCTGGCGCGCGTCGCTCATTCCCCTTCTGGCGATCCCGGTCTCGCTCATCGGCACGTTCGCCGTGATGCAGGCGTTCGGGTTCTCGTTGAATACCCTGTCGCTGTTCGGTCTCGTGCTGGCCATCGGCATCGTCGTCGACGATGCGATTGTCGTGGTGGAGAACGTGGAGCGGAATCTCCACGAGGGCATGGCGCCTCGTGAAGCGGCGCGCCAGACGATGGACGAAGTGGGCGGAGCGCTGGTGGCGATCGCGTTGGTGCTGTCGGCGGTGTTCGTCCCGACGGCGTTCATTCCTGGCATCTCCGGGCAGTTCTACCGGCAGTTCGCTTTGACGATCGCGTCGGCAACCATCATCTCGTGCATCGTCTCGTTGACACTGTCTCCCGCCCTGGCGGCGCTGTTGTTGCGGCGCCAGACGGAGGGGTCGACGTCGCGCGCCGGACGCATCCTTGGGAAGTTTTTCGCCGGGTTCAACACCGCCTTCGATCGCATCGCGGGCCTGTATGGCAGAGGTGTTGGCAAGCTGGTGCGCGTATCGGCGCTCGTCCTCGCGGCGTATGGCGGGCTCCTCCTGCTGACAGGCTTGCAATTCTGGCGCGCGCCCGGCGGCTTCATCCCGGCACAGGATCAGGGGTACTTCATCACCGTCGTGCAGTTGCCGCCGGGCTCGTCGCTGGCGCGCACCGACGCGGTGGTGCAGCGGGCCATTGCCGATCTCCTCGCCGTTCCTGGCGTCGAACACACGGCGAGCTTCAGCGGTTTCGACGCCGCCACGTCGACGAATGCCAGTAACGCGGCGGCGATATTTTTCACGCTGACGCCGTTCGCTGAACGTGCGTCGCACGGCGTGCGTGCAGAGACGGTGCTCCGCGGCGTTCGAGAACGCCTGTCCAAGATCGCCGAGGCCAACATCATCGTCATCGCGCCACCGCCGGTACGTGGCATGAGCACCACGGGCGGCTTCAAGTTCATCGTCCAGGACCAAACGGCGCAAGGGTTGGCGTCGCTGCGCGACGCCTCCGCCTCGCTGACGGCAGCGGCCGCGCAAGAGCCTGGGCTGAGATCGGTGTTCTCGCAGTTCGAGGTCTCGACGCCGCAGCTGTACGTCGACATCGATCGGGCCCGCGCGCAGGCGATCGGTGTGCCGCCCTCGCGGGTATTCGAGGCCCTCGAGGTGTTCCTGGGGTCGTCGTTCGTGAACGATTTCAACTATCTCGGCCGCACGTACCGGGTCACGGCTCAGGCCGATTCGCAGTTCCGACGCAACGCGAAGAACATTTCCGAGCTCCGCACGCGGAGCGACGCGGGCGGGATGGTGCCGCTCGGGTCCGTTGCCACGTTTCGGGACGTCAGTGGTCCCACGCGGGTGACGCGCTACAACCTGTACCCGGCCGTCGAGGTCCTCGGTGATGTCGCGCCCGGCACTTCGTTCGGCCAGGGGATGAGTGCGATGGAAGCGCTGGCGGAACGCACCCTGCCTCAGGGGTTTTCCAACGAGTGGACAGAGCTCGCGTACCAACAACAGCAGGCGGGCAGCACGGCGGGGTTCGTGTTCGTGTTTGCCGTGCTGGTCGTCTTTCTCGTGCTCGCCGGCCAGTATGAGAGCTTGACGCTGCCGCTCGCGGTCGTGCTGATCGTCCCCATGTGCCTGCTTGCGGCGATCACGGGCGTGCTACTTCGCGGGCAGGACAACAACATCCTCACGCAGATCGGTCTCGTCGTGCTCGTGGGACTTGCCTGCAAGAACGCGATCCTGATCGTCGAGTTCGCGAAGCAGGCCGAGGATCAGCTCGGACTGGACCGATTCGAGGCGGCCGCGCATGCCGCACGGTTGCGTCTCCGGCCGATTCTGATGACGTCCTTCGCCTTCATTCTCGGCGTCGTCCCGCTCGTCATCGCCGAGGGTGCCGGCTCCGAAGCGCGTCAGGCCCTGGGGACCGCCGTGTTCGCCGGCATGCTCGGCGTCACCGGTTTTGGTCTGTGCTTCACGCCCGTGTTCTACGTCATCTGCAGGCGCTTTGGCGTCGCTCGCCGAGAGCGACGAACCGAGACAACGCCCGGCGATGCCGAGGCTCCACCCGAGATGATTCCGTCTCCAGGCGGGGAGCTGCACTCATGACTCGGCGCATGCCCATGGGAGTGGTTCTGGCGCTCATGACCGTCACGGCATGCAGCGTCAGAGGGACGGACATCGTGCCGGTCGCACCGACGGCAGCCCCTGCCTTCGACGTCGCCGCGGATGCCGCCCTCGCGTCCACGCTGCCCGTCGACGCGTGGTGGACAACGTTCGACGACGCCCGCATGACAGCACTCGTCGAGCGAGCGCTCAGTCGAAGCCCTGACGTGCGTCAAGCCACGGCGCTGGTGAGGCTCGCGCGAGCCAGGTTCCGCGAGCAGGAGGGTGCGAATTGGCCACTCGGCGGGGCAAGTGCCGAATACGAGCACCGGCGCACACAAGCCGTCGCCGCGACGGCCCCCGTCGACTTCGACCTCTTCGATGCTGGCGTCGACGCCAGTTGGGAAGTCGACATTTTCGGCGCTCGGCGCGCCTCGATTGCCGCCGCGCGTGCAGACTTCGCGCGCGAGCGGTCGCTTCGCCGCCTCACGTTGGTGTCCGTGGCCGCCGAGGTCGTGCTCGCCTACTCGGATGTCCGGGGCACGCAGGCGCGCCTCGCCGTCGCACGGGACAACGTCGCCAACCAGGAGAGTGCCGCCGACCTGACGCAAAAGCTGCTTGCCGCGGGTCGAGGTACGCAGCTGGACGTGGACAGGGCTATCGCGCTGCTCGAGTCGACGCGGGCTTCGATTCCACCACTGCTCGCCGCTGAGTCGTCCGCGATCTACCGACTCGGCGTGCTCGTCGGCTCCGAGCCCCAGGCGCTGGCGGCCGACTTGCGGGTGCCAGCAGCCCTGCCACCTCCACCGGACGTGCTCGCGATTGGAGAGCCGATCACGTTGCTGCGCCGGCGGCCCGACGTGGCAGCGGCCGAATCGGCCGTGCCTCGCTGCCGCGGCGCGGGCAGGCGTGGCGGCGGCAGATCTGTTCCCCCGCCTGGTGCTCGCGGGGGGAATCGGGCTGCAGGCCTATAACCTGGGCGACGTCGAGAATCAAGGTCTGCGTTTTGGTTTTGGCCTCGGTGTCACGCTGCCGTTTCTCGAGTGGAACCGCATCCGTCAGCGCATCCTGGCCGCCGATGCCGCGGCCGAGATCGCGCTCGCGGCCTATGAGCGAACGGCACTCCTTGCGCTCGAGGAGGCTGAGCGCGCGATCACAAGCTATGTGCGTGAACGGGAGCGCTTCCGCCATCTGGAACTGGCTGCGCGGGCCGCGCGCGCGGCTGCCGAGCTCGCTCGAAAGCGATTCCAGTTCGGCGCTGACAATTTCTTGACTGTGCTCGACGCCGAGCGCGTGCGCCTGGATGCGGAGGACCGCCTGGCGCTGAGCCGTGTCGAGGTCACTCGGCAGGCGGCCTCGATCTTCAAAGCGCTCGGCGGCGGCTGGTCTGAGGCGGAGCGTCTGACCAGCGCCCAACTGTCTGACGACGATCGTGCGCGCTTGCGGCGCGCCGTCAAGGTGCATCGCTGACTCATGTCCTTGATCGATGCGCGCTGGCGCCGGCGCGCCTCGCGCCGCGCCGCGCCGATCTCGCGCCTGCAGCGTGACGATCATGGCGCGCGACGATTCGATGTCGATCACCTACCGGCCCGGAGGAGATCCCGAGCGCATCCATTCGGGGCGATGACGTCGACGGCGAGGCTGATTGCTGGCCGTTCCGGAACGTGTCGCTCGAAAGAAAGCGCGTCTGGGCGCTTCGAGCGACAAAGCGATCTCGCCCGCGCGGGTCGCGTCGGCTGATGTCGCGACAGTGCGAACACGGTCGGCTCAAACTTCGATCATGCCGCGCTTCAGGGCAATCGTGACAGCATGAGTCCGGTCGTGGGCATCGAGTTTTGAGAGGATGTTCTTGATGTGGCCCTTGACGGTCTCCTCTGAGATTGAGAGCCGATCGGCAACAATCGTGTTCGAGTTTCCTTGGGCCACCAGGCGAAGAACATCGAGCTCCCGGCTCGTCAACGCATCGTCCGTGACATGCTCGGCCAACTGAGTGGCGACTTCAGATCCGACGTGCCTCAGTCCCTTGTGGACCGCGCGGATCGTCTCC
Source organism: Vicinamibacterales bacterium (assembly GCA_963840865.1). Taxonomy (GTDB): domain Bacteria; phylum Acidobacteriota; class Vicinamibacteria; order Vicinamibacterales; family Vicinamibacteraceae; genus CAWJAP01. The sequence continues at coordinate 2,253 of CAWJAP010000028.1, read as the reverse complement.
AAGAGCTCTTTGCGCAAGGCGCCCTTCAGCAGGTACCCCTGGGCCCCTGCCTTCAACGCGCGTGAGGCCGGGGCATCTCCACCGTATGTCGTGAGCACGACGATGCGAGCCCCGGGGAATTCATGGCGAATCGCGACGACGGCCTCGACGCCATCGAGCTGCCGTCGAAACTGCTCGATGGCTTCACGCCCATTCGAGGCCTCCGCGACGAGGCTCATGTCCGACTGCGACGAGAAGACGTCCTGTTCGTCGCAGGAACATCCAGCCTGCTAGTCCCTCGATGCCGCCGCACGGGGAAAAGCCTTCCTACTGGTGATCCGCTTCCGTCAACTCCGCCCAAGTCTGCGGGGTCGCACGACGTGTGAATGGCATCGACGGCGACGCCCCACATTGGGCGTCGCCCTGGCTCAACCCAAAAGGTCCCCCATTCGAGGGATCCCCTCCTGACTCTGGATCGGCATCCGATGCTCACCCCATCTGGGCTCGCGCGAGGGCTTTGCCCGTGCGAGCCTATGACCGCTTCGGCCGGGCCATGGACGAGACGTTCACGAAACAGGAGGTAGTGATGCGCGATCATGCCTCGGATCATCCGCACCGGTAGCCCCGTTGACTGGTCGCGTCGGCGGGAGGAAGTCGATTGGATCCTCAACGCAATCGCCGGCGCGATCGTGACAGGCAGGCTGCCGCCGGACGACGCCTTTGCGTGGGCAAGGATCGCGGCGAGTGAGGTGAAGATGCTCCGGCCGCCGGCCTCGATATCGTGAGGGGCGCAAGCATAGGTTCGCGTCGCCTGGGCGCATGACTGCCCCCGATGAGCCCGGAAACACGGGTCGATCGCGGTCACTCAAGAAGGAGATGCTCATGTCACAGCAAGGGAATCGGCCGAAACTCAGGGAAAAAGGTTTGCTGATGCCCAGCAATTGTGTCCTCGCGCTCATCGATCTCCAGCCACAGATGCTATTTGGCGGCGGCAGCGCGGATCGCCAGGCCATCGTCAACCACAACACCGCTCTGGCGGCCGGACATCTTTGTTTCACGCTGTTGCGAGGGAAGCCATGACTGGAGCGAGCACGTGTGTTTCCGCGTCGGGAGCGCCACTGTCTCATCTCGAGGGCGTCGTATTCGTCGTCGATGGCGATGTCTCGGTCCGAGAATCGGTCGATCTTCTGGTCCGGTCCGCGGGCTGGGATGTCGTGACCTTCACGACGGCAGAGGGGTTCCTGTCACGCGCGAAAGTCGATGTGCCGTCCTGCCTCGTTCTCGATGTCGAGCTTCCCGACATGAGCGGCATGGAACTGCAGCAGCGGATGGCAAGGTCTGGCGAGGAAGTGCCAACCGTCTTCCTCACGGGCCACGGCGACATCCCGCTGACCGTGCGTGCCATGAAAGCCGGTGCGGTCGAGTTTCTGACCAAGCCATTCGTCGATCAGGATCTGCTCGACGCTGTGGACTGTGCCATCGAGCGCAGTCACACCGCACGCGTCAGAGACGCGCACCTGCGCACGCTCCGCGCCCGCTACAACACGCTGACGCCGCGCGAGCGTCAGGTCATGGCTCTCGTGGTGTCCGGGTTGCTGAACAAGCAGGTCGGCGGTGAGCTCGGCTTGAGCGAGATCACCGTGAAGGCCCACCGAGGTCAGGTAATGAGAAAAATGAAAGTGGATTCGCTCGCCGACTTGGTTCGGGTGGCTTCGGCTCTCGAGGTCCCGCTGGCGACCAAATCTCACCAGGCGGCCGAACGTCACGATTCACTTCAGCGCACCGCGCGCTCCCCGGATTGGCGGCATTGATCGGGTCGAGAAGGTTGTTCTGCGTGGACCACTCGGGATGAGTTGCAGGGCTGCCGAACGGGTCCGTCAGGATTGGGCAGGGTTCGCCAGGGTGTCGCGACGAGCTCCGTTCTCTCCGTCTCGAGCGCGCGCTCAACCTGCTGGAGCAGACGAAATCCGTTCCGGCGCCGCATCAGTGCAACACGGCCCCGATCATGACGGATCGGCGCTCACGGATGAGAACCCGCAAGTCGATGATTGGCTGAAGATGGTTTGGTGAGCCCGGAAGGAATCGACCCCGATGGCGAGGCCGCAGACCGGAGCCATGGGGCTGATGCGTTCGGCGGCGAAACAGCGAACGAAGTGAGGTGGTGAGCCCGGAAGGAATCGAACCTTCTACCAACAGATCAAGAGTCTTCGGACGAAGCAAGTCACGTCGTCGCAGAACGTGATTTCTCGTGCGAATCCGTCGCAGGTGGCGACT
>CAWJAP010000027.1:0-288984 GCA_963840865.1 Vicinamibacterales bacterium | reverse complement strand
CGATGCTCTTCGGCACCTGGACGACCTTGATGTTGCTCCGGCCCTCGAGCGCGGCAGCGCTGCGGATCATGTCGTCGCCGCCGATGCAGACGAGCGCGTCGATCTTGAGCTTGGCCAGCGCCGCGAGCGTGTTCTCGAGGCTCTCGGGATCGCGCGTGACGTCGCGCCGGGACGAGCCGAGCAGCACGCCGCCGTCGAGATGAATGCGCGACACCTCGTCGATCGTCAGCTCGTGCTGTTCGTCGGTGTAACGCTGCGCCAGCCAGTCGAAGCCGTCGTGGAAGCCGATGGGGACGCGTCCGAGCTTGATGGCCTCGATGGCCACGGCACTGATGACACCGTTCGTGCCGGGGGCCGGTCCTCCCCCGACGACGACGCCAATACGTTTGATGGGCATGTTTCGAAAACTGTCGCAGCCGGGCTACCCGGGCAGCGGAACGGCTCGCAGCGAGGCCAGGTACTCGAACTTCTGGCGGAAGGCGCCGGGGCTCAGATGCGCGGCGTCGGCGAGCCGATCGACCCACGCCGAGTGCTCGAAATCCTCAGCGTCGAGCCGGATCATGTAGGCTTGGGCGACGCGGAAGCCCTCGCTCGACGGATCGACCAGCCGAACCTTCGTCTTGCCGGTCTGGGGGTCGCGCAACTCGTCGAATGAGATGGGCACGAGGCGCCCGCCCTGGATGGTGACCATCGCGCCGTTGCCGCCGCTCAGCAGGAATCGGACGGCGCTGTAACCGAGCTCGCGGCAGTACTCGGCGTCGAATGGAATCGGATCGGCGCAGCGCAGCTCGTAGCCGACGTTCTTGTTGGTGAGCGTGACACGCAACCCGCGCTCGGCGAGCCGGCCCTGGACCTCGGCCTTCACCTTCCGCGCGAGATCGACCTCGGCGAAGCGGATGTGCCCGTGCTCGTCCCGCTCGACGTCCTGGAGCTCGGCCAGTTCGGCCGGGTCGAGGCGATCGATCAAGCCTTCGGCAAGGACTGCCACGCCGAAGTGCCGGCCCATCGCCCGCCGCTTGATGATGGCGCCCTCGACGATGTCGCAGATGGTCGCGAACGGGACCAGCGGCTGATTGAACTCCTCGGCGACGACTGTCACCGTCGCACCCGCCGCCTTGCCGATTCCCAGCGCCAGGTGTCCGGCCTTCCGCCCCATTGCGACGATGACGTACCACCGGCGCGTCGATCGGGCGTCCTCCATCAGGTTGCGGACGATCTCGACACCGACGTGGCGGGCCGTCTGGAAGCCGAAGGTCGGCACGTGCGGAGGCAGCGGCAGGTCGTTGTCGATCGTCTTCGGCACGTGGACGCTGCGGATGGCGCCGCCCGATCGCTCGCTGACGTAACGAGCCGAGAGCGCCGTGTCGTCGCCTCCGATGGTCATGAGATGCGTGACGCCCGCCTGGCGCAGCGTTTCCACGACGGCGGTGGTGGCCTCCACCGACTTCGTCGGGTTCTCGCGCGAGGTCCCGAGCACGGAGCCGCCCGACAGGTGGACGCGTGAGACGTCGTCGACCGAGAGCGCCCGAATCGCGGACAGATCTCGACGTATCAGGTTCTTGAACCCATCCCGGATGCCGACAACCTCGAAACCTTCGTTGAGTGCCTCGATGGTGGCCGCCGAGATGACGGCGTTGATGCCGGGCGCGGGTCCGCCGCCGACCAGGATGCCCAGGCGAGAGGGAGAATCCATCGCGAGAATTCTCCCGGGCCGGCTCGCATGCTGTCAATGGCCCGTCGCGCTTATGTCATCATTGCGCGCGTGACTCGCCGGTGAGCCGCGTGGCTTCCCCGCCGCGTCGATCGAACTTCCAGATCCGCAAGCCCGACGGCGCGTCCTCGACGCCTTGCGAGCGGCTCGACAGGAAGGCATCAGCGCCTTCCACTGGTCGCCCGATTCGACGCGCATTGCGTTCGTCGAGACGGATCCCGAGCCGCAGCTTTACTTCCTACTTTTTGACTTCTTTTTTCTCAATCTTCGCCCACTGGTCGCGCAGCGTCACGGTCCGGTTGAATACGAGCCGGTGCGACGCCGAGTCGCGATCGACGACGAAGTAGCCGAGACGCTCGAACTGATAGCGAGTCTCGGGGGCGGCGCTGGCCAGGCTGGGCTCCACCTTGCAGCCGGTGACGACTTCGAGCGAGTTGGGATTGATCTCGTCCAGGAAGCTCTCCTCGCCTTCGCCCGGGCGCTCGACCGAGAACAGGCGATCGTAGAGACGCACCTCGGCATCGCGGGCGTGCCTGGCCGACACCCAGTGGATGGTGGCCTGCACGCGGCGGCCCTCCTGCGCTCCAGAGCCGCTGCGCGTGTCGGGATTGTACGTGCAGCGCAGTTCGACGACCTCGCCGGTCACGGGATTCTTCACCAAATCCGTGCACTTGACGATGTAGCCGTAGCGGAGGCGAACCTCGCGGCCGGGCGCGAGGCGGAAATACTTCTTCGGCGGGTCCTCGCGGAAATCGTCCTGCTCGATGTAGATCTCTCGCGAGAACGGCACCAACCGGGTACCCGCGGACAAATCCTCCGGGTTGTTGATGGCTTCGAGCTCCTCGACCTGGCCTTCGGGAAAGTTCTCGATGACGACCTTCAGCGGCCGCAGCACGGCCATCGCGCGTGGCGCGCGGCGGTTGAGGTCCTCGCGCACGCAGTGCTCGAGCAGCGCCATGTCGATGACGCTTTCCTTTTTCGCGATGCCGACGCGATCGCAGAAGTCGCGCAGCGCTTCCGGCGTGTAGCCGCGGCGGCGCAGCCCGACGATTGTCGGCATGCGCGGATCGTCCCAGCCCGACACGTGTCGTTCCGCCACCAGTTGCAGCAGCTTGCGCTTGCTGAGCACCGTGTAATTGAGGTTGAGCCGCGCGAACTCGATCTGCTGCGGCTTGGCTGGCACCGGCAGGTTTTCGATCAGCCAGTCATACAGCGGGCGGTGATCTTCGAACTCCAGCGTGCAGAGCGAGTGGGTGATGCCCTCGAAGGCGTCCGAGAGCGGATGCGCGTAGTCGTAGGTCGGATAGATGACCCACGCGTCGCCGGTGCGGTGGTGCGAAATGCGGCGGATGCGATAGAGGACCGGGTCGCGCATGTTGATGTTCGGCGACGCCATGTCGATCTTCGCGCGCAGCACGTACGCCCCGTCGGGGAACTCACCCGCCTTCATCCGGCGGAACAGGTCCAGGCTTTCTTCGATGGGCCGGTCGCGGAACGGGCTGTTGCTGCCCGGTTCGGTCAACGTGCCGCGATGCTCGCGGATCTCGTCGGCCGTCAGCGAGTCGACGTAGGCCTTGCCGTCGAGAATCAGCCGCTCGGCGAGCTGTACAGCCGCTCGAAGTAGTCGGACGCGTAGTAGAGATGCGCCCAGTCGAACCCGAGCCATTCGACGTCGGCTTCGATGGCCTCGACGTACTCGGTCTCCTCCTTGGCCGGGTTCGTGTCATCGAAACGGAGATTGCAAGTCCCGGCAAACTCCCGGGCGACGCCGAAGTTCAGGCAAATCGACTTGGCATGCCCGATGTGGAGGTATCCGTTGGGCTCCGGCGGGAAACGGGTGGCCACCCGGCCACCATGCTTGCCGGCCCGCACATCGTCGCTGACAATCGACCGGATGAAGTCGAGGGATTCCGTGGTTCCAGGCGTGCTCACGCGGTGAAGGCTCCTCCGGGGCCCCGCGGGGCGCAGACGAGCCCCCGGGCGGCCTTTCAGTGTATCGCAGGAGTGCGCTGGCTCAGTTCGACCGGGCAGTTTCGTCGAGGCTGCCCGCTGTGATGAGGAAGCGCTAGACGAGACTCTCGTCGAAGCGGCAGAGCACTCAGTACGTCCAACTCGTGAGATCCGCGCCCGACGGAGCCGTGTTTCGGATCCGCTCCGCGATGCGCGGAATGAACATCTGGTGATAGCGCAGCCGCGAGTAGGCGTTCGCGCGCGTCGGATCGCCGTTCCAGCAGTGCTCGGCGCGGTCACCGTAGGCGACCTCGCCGCCGTACGGCGGATTCTTCATGGCCTTCAGCACGTCCTCGACGAGGTAGACCGCGTTATTGAGATAGTAGTTGTCCATGTCGCCGACGTAGAGGTTGATCTTGCCCGCGAGCCGGCGTCCAAGCCCCTTGTCCCAATCGCGGCGCAGGATGTGCGACAGGTCGTAGTGCTCGCGCCAGTGCGCAGCCACCTCGCGGTCGATGACGCCCGTCCGCTTGTCCCAGATTCGCTTTGGATATCCGTCCGCTCCGACCGGTGAATAAACCGCTTCCCAGACGTCCCACTGCTGGCCCGATCGGCTCGTCGTGCCGAGCACGAGCTCGAGCCGATTCATGGCTTCGAGCGTGATACTCACGTGACCGAGATAGTCGCGCTTGCCCGGCCTCGGCACGCGCGCCCACGGCCCTTCCATGAAATAGGCGTTCGCATCCTTGTAGAGATCCACGACCGTGTAGGCGCGGAAGTCGATGGGATCGGGACACGCGGCATAGCAGCCATTGAACTCGTCCGGGTAGAAGATCTGAGCCGCGAGCGCTTCCCACCCCCCGGTGGAACCGCCGTACATGAACCGCGCCCAACCCTGGCCAAGGCCCCGGTACTTCTTCTCGAGATATGGAATCAGCTCGTAGACGATGGCATCGCCGTACGGGCCGAGATTGGCGGAGTTGACCGCGTACGAATCGTCGTAGAACGGATTGGCGTGCTGAATCTCGACGAGCAGCACGCGCGGAAACGTCTTCGAGGTCCAGTCCTTGTAGAACTGGTGCGCGTAATCCTGCTGGATGCGGTTGTAGCAATCGAGCTTGAAGCGCTCGCTGTATTCGCACCTCAGGTCCGCCTCGGGCGGCGATTCGCGAAATCCGCTGAACGTGTAGGGGAAGTGGCCGTGGTTGATGACCAGCGGATACCGCGCCTGCGGATGCTCGTCGAACCCCTCGGGCACGAGGACGTGCGCGCCGAGGTGCATCGGCCTGCCCCAGAACTTCGTGAGGCGTTCGCTCTGGATCCGCTCGTGCCGCACGTACTTGGTGGCCGGCGGATCGGGAATCGGAGGGATGACGCGATCGAGCGTGAGCGTCACGGTCTCCGCGTTCGACGGGTCGAGCCGTACGTCGATCGGCGTCGAGTGCAGATTGCCGGGCGCGCGGTTCCACTGCTGGCCTTCGCCGCGGTCCATCGGCAGCTTGACGACGTGTCCGTCTGCGCGGCGGAAGGTCTCGTAGCGATGAAGCAGGGCCTGCACGCGATAGCTTCGGGCCGGGACGTCGGCGAGGCGCTCGAGCGGATACCCGAGCGCGCCGGCCTCGAAGCCGATCTCCGCACCGGCCCTGACCCCTTCGACGTCCATGCCGAAGATCTGCTGCGACGAGGGGCCGACGTCGATCTGGAAGCGCGGCTCGGCCGACGAATCGGTCGAGATGAGGAGCAGCAGGCGGCCATCGATCGGCCCCGCATCGGCGGCGCTTCCGATCCGGATGACGATCCGCTGGGCTGCAGCTGGCGTCGCGCGCCCCCCTTCCGAGAAGGGGTCGGCGCTGACCGTCGCAATCAGAAGCCCCAGCGCGAGCACCGGCGATCGAGTCATAGACATCAGTCCCGAAGAGCGCGCGCAGCCGCATCGAACGCGCGCTCGGCGTCCCGCGCGGCAAGCGCCGCGCGGGCGACGTCCCGCTTACGCTCCTCACGCTCCGATTGAGCGGCCTGCTCGCGCTCGGCGGCCTGATCGACGGCGCGCTGCGCGTCGGCGACGGCGCGGCGTGCGGCCTGCCACCGCTCTTCCGCCTGGGCCAGCGCTTTGGCAGCCTCCCCGGCGAGCGCCCGCGCCTCGCCCAACGCGGCTTCGGCGCGGGCATGCGCCGCGTCGAGCTTCTTGCGATCGCGGCGCGCGACGACGGTGAGCTTCGGGGCTGCCTTGGACGAGGACGTGGATTGGGACGGCGCCGGCGGCAGGTCGACCGCCGGCAACATAGCCGCGAGTGCAGCGAAACTCGGCGGCGAGACCTCGGCGGTGAGGCGGCCGTGGCGTGGCGCGGTCTCGCCCGTACCGTATGCCGCCAGGGCCTCGAGCGATCCTTGAAGCCGCTGGCGCATCTCTGGTGAGGGCTGATGCCCGGCTTCCTTCAGCAGATCGGTGGCATGTCCGAGCAGCATGTCGAGCGCGCTCTGACGCGCACGCATCGCCGGCCCCATGTCGACCTCCGCGCCGCCGAGCCGCTGCTGCTGCACGAGCCGGAACGTGTCGCCGGCGGCGAGTAGCGCCATGAATTCGGGCTGGAAGCGCCAGGACAACTGGTTGATCACCCAGGGCGCGATGGCGGGTTTGGCGACGGCCTTGATGTGCCCCGCGGCCTCTGCGCCCTGCTCGGCCTTGACGCGCGCGGCGAGTGCGTTGCGCTCTCGCGTGAAATCGGCGAGCGGCAGCTGATAGAGCCGATCGATCTCGGCATTCAGGTCAAGGAACTTCGTCGCCGGCACGGGGCTCAGTATATGAGGGTCCGGAGGTGCGAGGTCGGAGGTCCAGGGTCGAGGGTCCCAAGATTCAGAGGTCCACGGTCCAGATCCAGAGGTCCTAGGCCCAGGGTCCAGAGGTCCTCGGTCCAGGGTCCAGAGTCCGCGGGTTCAAATGGTTCAGGGTCCATCGAGCTCCGGCCGGACCGTCGCAATGGGCGTCCGGACCTTGCGGCCCCGTCGGAGTCTTGGGCGATTCGTATACTGGATTCGATTCATGTCGAACATCTCTGTGTGTTTCGTCTGTCTCGGCAACATCTGTCGATCCCCGACGGCGGAAGGCATCTTCAAATCGATGGTGAAGGCGGCAGGGCTCGAGGAGCGCGTGCACGTCGAGAGCGCGGGGACCGGCGCGTGGCACCTGGGCGAGCCAGCCGACGACCGCGCGCGCTTTACGGCCCGCCGCCGCGGCGTCGCCCTCGACGGGACCGCCCAGACGTTCTCGCGGGACGACTTCGCGCGGTTCGACTTCATTCTGTCGATGGACACCTCGGTTCTCGCGACCCTGCGACGTCTCGCGCCCACGGCGAACGAGCGCGCCAAGGTGCACAACTTCCGCAGCTTCGATCCCGGCTCGCCAAGCGATGCGCCGGTTCCCGACCCGTACTACGGCGGCGACGGCGGCTTCGAGGACGTGTTCGACATCTGCGAAGCCGGATGTCGCGGGCTGCTCGAGGCGGTCCGCGCGCACCTCGGACGTACCGGAGATGACCCCACTCGCTGACGCGATTGCCCGCCGGCTCGGCACGCCAGTCGTGAGCTTGCGGCCGGTGAGCGGCGGCGACATCAACGAAGCGTTCGTCGCACGTCTGGGCGACGATCGGCTGGCGTTCGTCAAGACGCACGCACGCGCCGACCCGCGGATGTTCCCGTGCGAGGCGCGCGGCCTCGCGTGGCTCGCCGAGGCCGGCGCCCTGCGTGTTCCGGCCGTGCTCGCGGTCACGGACGCCACGGAGGACGGACCACGGTTCCTCGTCCTCGAACATGTGGTGGACCGACCGCGCCGACCCGATTTCGATCGACACCTGGGCCGCGGTCTCGCGCAGCTTCACCGCAGCGGGGCACCAGGCTTCGGCTGGACCGAGCCGAACTTCGTGGGAAGCCTCTCTCAAGACAACTCACCCGCCGGCTCCTGGGTCGCGTTCTACGCGTCGCGCCGGCTCGAGCCGCTCGTGCGCCGGGCGATCGATCGCGGCCTCGCGCCAGCGGCCTGGCCGCGCCAGCTTTCACGGCTCGTCTCTCGACTCCCCGAAGTCGCCGGTCCGCCGGAGCCGCCGGCCCGCCTGCACGGCGATCTCCTGGAGCGGCAACGTCATGGCCGACGAGAACGGGCTGCCGGTCATCATCGACCCGGCCGTCTACGGTGGCCATCGCGAGGTCGACCTCGCGATGCTCCGGCTGTTCGGCGGTCTCGCACGCGGGCTGCTCGAGGCCTACGAAGAGGTGTGGCCGCTGACGCCCGGACATGCCGAGCGGGTGGCGCTCTATCAGCTGTATCCGCTGCTGGTTCACGTCAATCTGTTCGGTGGCCACTACGTCGACGCCGCCGGCCGCGCCATGCAGGCCTACCTGTGAGCGAGCCGGCGGTGGCGCGCGGACTGTCGATTCACGCCCGCTACGAATGCCAGGACTCGGGCGCCTGTTGCACCTCTGGCTGGGAGATTCCCGTCGAGCGCGTCCTCGATCGCGGTTTCGCGCGGCAGCCGCGGCCGGCCGCTTGACGTGGCGCTCCGCGGTGCCGTTGCTCGTCGAACGGCCTGAACTGCCAGACGAGTTCGCATCCGGTACTCGGCCGCTCGGAAGACGGCACGTGCGTCCTGCACGACACCGCGGCAGGTCGATGCCCTGCGCACGCGCAGCTCGGCGCGGCGGCGAAGCCGACTTCGTGCCGGCAGTTCCCGCAGATTCTCGTCCACGACCTGCGCGGTACCAGCGTCTCGCTCTCGCACTTCTGCCCGACGGCCGCCGGTCTGTTGTTCGATGATGCATCTCGCCGATCCGCGGCAGCTCGCTGCAGCGCTGGACGCGTTCGACTTCGGCAGCAGGCCGGGACTTTAGAGTCCCGCCATCATTGCGCAAAGATCTTCTTCATCGTCTCCGGATCGGCTTTTGGTTTGCGATCGTAGGTCATCAGGCCATTGATTTCCTGTTCCACGTCGGTGAGCTGCGTGTAGCAGAAGCCGCCAATGAACGACAGGCCGACGAGCGCCTTCACCTGGCCGTCGACGCGCGACAGGAACGCCTCGACCGTCGGCTCGATCCCTTGATAGCCCCATGCCTTCTCGTCGGCGTCCTTTGCCGCCTTGTAGGCGACGCCGCCGAACTCGGTCATCAGAATCGGCGTTCCGTTGTAGCGGGCGCCGTTGACGAGCGCTTCCCGGCCGTTCCGGGGAATCCGGGATCGATCCGTTGCCAGCGGCTCGTACTTGGCCGTGAGCTGCGGGCCCGTGCGGGCGTAATCGTGCAGCGTGAAGAGATCCGTTGCGTCGGTATGCTCCCAGCCGTCGTTGTCGATGACCGGCCTCGTCGGGTCGATCGAGCGCGTCAGGAAGTAGAGCGAGCGCAGGTGATCCTGCTGCGCCGCGTTCACCAGGGCCTGCGGCGCACCCCAGCTCTCGTTGATCGGGACCCAGGCCACGATCGACGGGTGGTTGTAGTCGCGCTGCACCGCCGCGAGCCACTCGTTGACGAAACGAGCCACATACTGCTCGTTGAACTCATACGCGTTCGCCATCTCACCCCAGACCAGCAGTCCGAGCCGATCGCACCAGTACAGCCAGCGCGGATCCTCCACCTTCTGGTGCTTGCGGGCGCCGTTGAACCCGAAGGCCTTCGTCATCTTGATGTCGTACTGAATCGCCTCGTCGGTTGGCGGCGTCAGGACGCTCTCGGGCCATACCCTGATCGAGCACCATCCGCAGGTAGTAGGGAGCGTTGTTGAGATACACGCGGTCGTTCTGGACGTGCACTTTGCGCTGGCCGAAGTAGCTCTCGACGCGATCCACGATCTGCCCCTTCGCGTCCACGAGCTCGACGACGAGGTCGTACAGCGTCGGCCGCTCCGGACTCCACAACCGCTGCTCCCGCAGCGCGATCGTCGTCTCCGGCCGTGCCGACCGCACCACCACCGTCGACTCCTCCGAATCCTCGCCGAGCCGGGTCGTGACACGCAGACGCACGTCGGCGCCGGCCTCGTTCAACATCGCCTGCACACGAACGTGCGCGCTATCGACGTCGGGCGTCACCTTGCAGCCGGGTCACGTGGACCGGCGCGACGGCCTCGATCCAGACCGGCTGCCAGATGCCGGTCGTACGGGTGTAGAAGATGCTCTCGGACTTCGGCCGCCAGTATTGCTTCCCGCGGGGAATGGCGCGGTCAGTGGATGGGTCCCACACACGCAGCGTGACCGCGTTCGCGCCCGGCACGAGCGCATGCGTCACGTCGAAGTTGAAGGGCGTGTGACCGCCTTCGTGGCGGCCGACCATCTGGCCGTTGACCCACACGGTCGCCTCGTAGTCGACCGCGCCGAAATGGAGCAGCAGGCGCCGGCCCTTCCACGCGTCCGGTACGTTGAAGGTACGCCGATACCAGACGACATCGTGAAACGCCGGATCGCCGATGCCACTGAGGCGGCTCTGAAACACATACGGGACCACGATCTGCCGCGCCAGCTTGTGATCGGCTGCGTACCACTTCCCCGCCAGACCCGTATTCCCATCGTCGAATTCGAACTGCCACGGACCGTTCAACGTGCGCCAGTCGGCGCGCACGAAGTCGGGGCGTGGGTGCTCGGCTCGCGGTACGGCGGTCTGGGCGTCGGATGGCACGGCCGTCGCAAGCAGCAGGATGCCAGCGCAGAGCAGTCGCGTACTCGTGACCATCATGTCGTCCTCGGCGATTGAACGGGGTGGTGTTTGTCGCTCGTGGCGGCCGCCGGACCCCGGCCGATCACGGACGTGTCACGAGCGGCACGAAGCGAACCGGCGTGATTGTGCGCTCGGAGGACCGGCCCGCGGCGTCCTTCTCCACGAGCATCAGCTCCTGCACGGCGGAAATGGCCCCCACGGGGATGACGAGCCGACCGCCAGGCGCGAGCTGCGCGAGGAGCGCGGGGGGAATCTTCTCGGGCGCCGCCGTCACGAGAATGATGTCGAACGGCGCTTCCTCGGGCCACCCGGCGTGGCCATCGCCGACGCGGGTCACGACGTTCGGAAACGCCGCGAGGCGGGGCGCGCTTCCGCGGCGAGGGCATCGACGATTTCAATCGTGTGCACGCGGGCCACGAGCCTGGCGAGCACGGCCGCCTGATAGCCGGTATCCCGTGCCCACCTCGAGCGCCTTGTCGGTGGGCTTGGGCCGGGCCAGCTCCGTCATGAGCGCGACGATGTAGGGCTGGGAGATTGTCTGCCCGTGCCCGATGGGAAGGGGCGAATCCGCGTAGGCATCGCGCGCGAGCCCGGCCGGCACGAACTGATGCCGCGGAACCTCCCGCATGGCCGCAAGGACGCGCGGATCGCTGACGCCTCGCGCGCGGATTTGATCCTCGACCATCCGGGCACGCGCCCGGGCCAGCGCGTCGGCATCGTCGGAGGCCGCCGCGGGCACTTCGTCGGGCGTTCCACGCGCGCACGAAGCCAGCAGCACGACCCACGGCGCGACGATCGCCATGGTGCCGAGCAGCGGCGAGGCCCCGTCGACCATGACGAGCGACACGATACACCCGCGGACGGTCCGGCCCAAGCTCACGTCGTACCCATCGGCAACCCCGGCGCGCCGGCCTGGATTGCCGCCTCAGAAGAACGTTCTCCCATGCCAGGCCTCGCCCGCCGGCACTTCCCAGCGATCGAGCGCCTCGACCTTGCCGATGGTGTTGTCGAAGACCGGTGTCTCGCGTGTCACCCGCCCGTCCCTGGCCAGATCGGCGAACTCGTCTCGCGCGACCCGCCGAATCGTCGCGCCCTCGCGGTAGAGGTACGGGTCCGTGATCGAGCAATGCGAGGCCGAGCCGTGACTCGAGCGCCCGAATCTCGCGAACCAGCGCGTCGATCGAACAGCCCGACGCGCCGGCGGCCTCCTCGTCGACGGCCACGAGCAGGAATCTCCCGAGCCGCAGGTCACGCGCGCTGGTCAGCGGGTAGCCGTGCGCGCTCCAGTTATCGAGGAAGCGATCGACCACTCCAAACACGCCGTCGCGCTCGTGCGGAGCGAGGTCGCGCTCGGCGGCGAAGATCCAGAGGCGAGCCCGGCCGGGCATGCTGTCGAAACTCACGCGTGGCATGTTCCGATCATACCAACGCCCGCGCGTCCGTAACCGTCGTGTCGCGCACCCGTCCTAGAGTGTCCCCATGCCGAAGCCTGTCCTTCCCGTCCTGCTGGGGTACGCGGTCTTCCTGGCCGTGCTGGATCCGGCGGCGGCTCAGATCGGCGGCAGCCCGCCCTCCAAGGCCGGGCCCCGAGTCCTGGTCGCGCACCGCGGCGCGTCGGCCTACGCGCCCGAGCACACGCTGGCCGCCTACAAGCTCGCGCTCGAACAGGGCGCCGACTTCGTGGAGCAGGATCTCGCGCTCACGAAGGACGGCGCGCTCATCTGCCTGCACGACCCGAGCCTCGAGCGGACGACCGATGCCGAGACGCGTTTTCCGGATCGTTTCACGACCGACGCTGCCAGCGGTACGAAGCGGTGGCTCGCGATCGATTTCACGCTCGCCGAGATCAAGACCCTCGACGCGGGCTCGTGGTTCGAGCCGCGGTTCGCGGGCGAGCGCGTGCCGACCTTCGAAGAGGCCGTGGCCGTCGTGCGCGGCAAGGCCGGGCTCTTTCCCGAGCTCAAGGTTCCATCGCTCTATGCGTCGCGCGGCGTCTCGATGGAGAAAGCGGTCGCCGAGGCACTCACCCGCCTGGAGCTCGTGGCGACGGCACGAAGCCCGCGTGGCCTCATTCTCCAGTCGTTCGACGCGAACAGCCTGAAGGAGATGGCGCGGCTGCTGCCCGACGTGCCTCGCGTCTTCCTGCTCGAACCGGGGGCGGCGGCCATCTGGTTGAGCGATGCCGCCACGGTCCGGACGATCGCGGCCTTTGCGTCGGGCATCGGTCCGAACAAAGCCATCCTGGACTCGCGGCCCGACGTCGTGCGGTGGGCGCACGACGCGGGCCTCACCGTGACGCCTTATACGTTCCGATCTCGCGCGACCGGCCGGTTCCCGTCGGTCGCCGCCGAGATGAGTCATTACTTGTACACGCTCGGCGTGGATGCGCTTTTCACCGACAATCCCGATCAGTTTCCGCGTATCCCTCGCTCGCCATAGCCGCGGCGCTGGCTTCCACGCGGCAAATCGGCGTTGCGCGTTTCCGAGTAGAATAGGGCTTTCGTCGAGGGAGGTGTCTCTCCGCGTGGGCGTGCGTTTGTTCGTCGGAAATCTGGATTACAGCGTCAACGAGGCCGATCTGCGGGCTCATTTCGGCGAGGTTGGCCCTCCTGCCCAGGTGGCGCTACCGGTCGACCGCGAGACTGGGCGGCCGCGAGGCTTCGCGTTCGTCGAGTTCTCCGAGCGTGAAGTGGCCGAAGAAGTGATCCGCCGCTTCAACGGCCAGCCGCTCAAGGGGCGGCCGATGGCCATCAGCGAGGCTCGCGCACGCGAGGATCGCCCTCCGCTGAGCGGCCCGCGTCCTCCCCGCCCGCCGTTTGGCGGACCGCCGGGAGGTCCGCCACCCCCGCGCGCTCCGCGCGCCGACTTTCCCTCCGACGCCCCGCGCGGCGGCGGTCCGAGCCGGGAACGGCGGCCGGCCAAGGCCAAATCCAAGCAGCAGGAGCGGGGGGGGCCGAAGGGCCCGATCCGCGAGCGTCCGAGCGGCCGGGTGCTCGACATCGAAGACATGGGGGACTCGGCCGTCGACATCGATTTCGACGATCCGGCGACGAGCCGCGCCTCCGATCTCGAAGAGGACAAGGACGAAAGCTGAGGCGAGCCGCCCACGCGGGCACCGTCGCGAGCGGTCCCCCGCCCCGGGCGGCGTGCGCGCGCCACGCAGGACCGCTTGCCATCCGCGCTCGACTGCTGATTCGCCGTGAAATACCTCATCAAGCACTACGCTCTCGAACAGGGCGCGATCGAGATTCAGTACATCGAAGAGGTCTTCGGCGAGTTCCCGCGGCGAAAGACGGCCGTAGAGGTGATGCGCCGGCTCGAGGATCGGGCCCACCTGATCCTGATGGCTGAAGCTCCCCTGCCCGACGATCCCGGTCAGGTGGCGCCGGTCTCCTACAAGGTGGCGCACGAGATCCGCGCCTCGGAAAGCGATCCCAAGCTGGCCGATCTCGTGGAGCGGCTGCGTGAGGCCATCCGGTTCGACGGACGGCGCATTCTCTACAGCTGGATTGGCGCGACCCGCCGGGACTGGCGCGGTCAGGGGTTCTTCCGTGCGCTGAGCGAAGAACAGGAAGCGTGGGCGCTCGCCGAAGGGTTCGACGAGATTGTCGTCAAGACGAAGAATCGCTTCTACGACATGCGGAGCGCGCTCGACAACCTGGAGTTCGAGGTCATCTGGCTCGAGCGGCATCCAGACGACAGCCGTGAATCGAAGGTGTACCTGTCGAAGAAGCTGGGTCCGCACGTGCTCGATGCCCATCGGAGCGTCCGGACCGTCGTGGGCCGCGGCTGAGCCTCGACCCCAGTGCATGCTTGACTTACCGGCCGCTCTTCCCGACAATCCTCTGCGGAGCACAATTGCCGTGACTCACTCTGCCGAGGAGTCGGAGCGCAGGCGCTCGCCGCGCGTGGACCTTCTGAGCGAGTTCAGAGGCCACCTGGTGACGCTGGACGAAGTCGTCACCGTCCAGCAGCTCGGGCCGGGCGGGATGACGATCGCCACGACCGTGCCGCTCTCGCCGGCACACATCCACGACCTCCGGCTCACCTTCGAGGACCGCGTCGTCACGCTCAAGGCGCGCGTCGTGCACACGCGCGCGCGAATCGACCGCGACGATGTCGTGTATGTCTCCGGCATCTCGTTCGTCGAGCCCTCGCCTGAGGCAGTCGCCGCCATCGAGCAGTTTGTCCGTCTCCACGAGAACGGCGAGGATCCATCGGCCGAGCCGAGATCCTGATCGCGCCCGCGGCTGTTGCGGGTGGCCCGTTCGCGCCGCGGCGCTCACGTCCGCGCGCTTCAGTCGTTATGCTGCCAATCAAACTCCATCGCACTGTGGGCGTCAAAGTCGGGGACGGCCCCGGGGCCGTTCAGGTCGGCGGTGGTGCGCCGGTAGTCGTTCAGTCGATGACCAGTACCGACACTGCCGACGCAGCGGCGACGACACAGCAGGTGCTGGAGCTCGCCGAAGCAGGGTCCGAGCTCGTACGAGTGACGGTCAACCTTCCCGAGGCGGCGGCCGCGGTTCCCGAAATCAAACAGCGGCTGCAAGACGCCGGCTGTCATGTCCCCATCGTCGGCGACTTCCACTACAACGGGCACCTGCTTCTGACGCGATTCCCGGCCTGCGCCGACGCGCTCGACAAGTACCGCATCAATCCCGGCAACGTCGGAACCGGCCGCCGGCGCGACGCGCAGTTCACGACGATCTGCCAGGTGGCCCGGGATCGCGGAAAGGCGATCCGCATCGGCGTCAACGGTGGGTCGCTGAACCAGGACTTGGTGATGCGTCGGATGCAGGAGAACACCGATCGCAGTCTCGGGCTCTCCTCCGACGAGATTATTGACGAGTGCCTCGTGTTGTCCGCGCTCGAGTCGACGGAGCTCGCGCTCGAGGCGGGACTGACGAGCGACCGCATCATCCTCTCCTGCAAGGTTTCGCGGCCCCAGCACCTGATTCGCGTGTATCGCGAGCTCGCGAGCCGCACCAACCAGCCGCTGCACCTCGGCCTGACCGAAGCGGGCATGGGCGTGAAGGGACTGGTCTGGTCCGCGTCGGCGATGAGCATCCTGCTGAACGGGGGCATCGGCGACACGATCCGCGTGTCGCTCACGCCGCGTCCGGGTGGCGACCGGCGCGAGGAAGTCTATGCCGCGTGCGAGATCCTCCAGGCGCTCGGCCTGAGGACCTTCGCGCCGAGCGTCACCGCCTGCCCGGGGTGCGGCCGCACGACGAGCACGACATTCCAGGAACTGGCCGAGCGCGTCCAGGGCTACATACGCGACCGGATGCCGGCCTGGAAGACGCAGTACTCCGGCGTCGAGACGCTGACGCTCGCCGTCATGGGCTGCGTGGTCAACGGCCCCGGTGAATCGAAGGCCGCCAACATCGGCATCAGCCTCCCCGGCACGGGCGAAGCGCCCAACTGCCCCGTCTTTGTCGACGGGGCGCATTACGACACGTTTCGTGGAACCTACGAAGAGCTCTTCGCGTCGTTCAAACAGCTGATCGACGACTACGTCGAGCGGAAGTGGGGGCGGGAACTGCAAATGTCAAATGACGAATGACGAATGACGAATGACAATGACGAATCGTGAGTGACGAAGGGCGTAAGGGGGTTCGCTCTTCGTCTCTCGAACGTGATTCGTCATCGTCATTCGTCATTCGCCATGCGCTACGGAAGCCGCGCCGCGACCGCGTCCGAGCCGACGCCCCAGAAGTCGGGTCCTGTGCTCCAGTACATCGCCCGCTCGACGACGAGTGCACCGGCCTGGGTGGGATTGGTGCTCTCGACGAGCACGGAGAACCGGCGGCCCACGGAATTCGGGAATGCCCCGCTGACGTCCACGGTCGACCGGCGGCTGGCGCCCACCGAAATCGTCGTCGACTCCTCGGCGGCGTTCTCGTACAGAATCGTCAGCCGCACCGCTGCCGCGACCGTCGAGTTGTTCGCCACGAGCACGTAGGTCTTCGCGTCGCGCGGCCCGCCGTCCTCGCCCTCTGCGAGGAGCCAGCGCGGACCGGTTGCGACCGTCCCGAACGCGTTGTGTCCCTCCACCCAGGTGCCGGCCGCGCCGACCCACCACATGGTCCGTTCGACGATGATCGGGACGTTGTTGGTCGATTGTACGCGGACGGCGGTCGCCGCCGACGCGAGCTCGGGTGCTTCGTTGGCGGCGTTGATCGTGAACCGGCTGTTGGCCGGCACGGAGTACGTCCGGACGACGGGCGCGCCGCCGTCCAGCAAGTACGTCGCCTGCACGTTCGCCGCCCGCGACGACGGGTTGGCGATCAGCACGAACATCGAAAAGAAGTTGCCGGTCGACCCTTCGGCCAGGAACCAGTTCGTCGCCGCCGCCGTGACGCCGGCGCTGTTGTGACCGCCCTTGAAGGCGCGCCCCGGCTCGTTGAGATACATCGACCGCTCCACGATGATCGGCACGTTGTTCTGTGACGTGATCTCCGCGGACACGTCGGTGGCCGCGAGCTGTGGGTCCTCCTGATCCACCCAGATGGTGAACCGGCTGCCCGGCGCCACCGAGTAGCGCTTCAGGATGGGCGCGGCGCCGCCCGGCCGCAGGTAGCGCACCTGGACGTCGGCCGCGGCATTGCCGGCATTCTGCAGGAGATAGAAGAGTTCGAACGCTCCATGCGTGGCGCCCTCTGCGAGGTACCACCGTGTGGCCGGCGCGCTCAGTCCCGTCTCCGCGTGCGACGCATAGCCGCCCCACGTCATCAACCGATCGATGACGACTTGCGCGTCGGTCTCGAGTGACGTGGCGAACGACGCGCCGTCGAGCTCGGCGATCGAAGATGCCTCGATGGTCACCCGGCTGCGCGCCGGAACCTGGAGGTACCGCCTGCACATCTGGCCGTTCGAATCGACGAAGCTCAGAAGGACGCGTGCCACCGAGGTCTGCGGATTTGCGATGGCGAAGCGCGTGCTGAAGAAGCTGTTGTTCACGCCCTCCGCGAGAAACTGGCGGTGGAACCCGCGCGGGTGCGTGGTCGCCTCGGTACTCGCGCAGGTTGCTGACGCCATCGGCGTCGGGGTCGCCCGACGCGCCGTTGGTGCCGGACGCGGAGGTCGCGCTCAATCCGTACGTGGTCTCCCATTGATCCGGCAGGCCGTCACGGTCCGTGTCACCCGTGGGTGGCGCGGGCGACTGCCCTGGCCGGTGCGAGATCTCGGTGGACGGCGCGCTCTGCTGCCCCGCCGTGTTGACCGCGCGCACGCGGAAGTAATACGTGACGCCGACCTGCAGGCCGGTGATTTGGCGGCTCGTGACGTTACCGACGTTGAGGGACGTCGACGGGCTCCCCGCCTGCGTGCCGTACTCGACGATGTAGCCGGCAATGTTGCTTTCGCTGTTGGCGTTCCACGCGAGCGTCGCGTTTGCCGTTTGCGCCGAGCTTGCAGACGCGGACCCGAGGAGTGTTGCGATGGCCAATGTGAGCACGCGGGATGCGCAGCGTAAAGGACGAGGGCCGACCATGCCCCCCGCATCACGCAACCCCGGTGCCCGGCAGTTGAGCGGTACCAACGGCTGAAATCCCTCGAAAAACGGCGGAAGTGTGCCAGTAACGCACACCGGACACAATGTGTGCGCTTACAATTTTCGCCATCGACCTGCAACGCTGAAACTCGTTTTGGAGTGTCGCGGGTCGTCCCGTTGGCCGATTGGATCGAGCGAGTCGGCGATGGAGATCGGGCGACCGTCAGACGATCGCCCCTTCTGTCCGCTACGGCAGCTTGGCGGCGACGGCGTTCGATCCGGCGCCCCAGAACTCCCCGTCGGCGTCCCAGTACATCGCCCGCTCGACGACGAGGTTCCCGGCGACGGATGGATTGAGGCTTTCGACGAGCACGGAGAACCGCTTGCCGAGCGCGTCAGGAAACGCCGCGTCGATGGGCACCGTGAAGCGGCTGTTCGCCGCCACGCTGTAGGTATTGGACTGCTCGGCCGCGTCTTCGTAGAGCAGCGTCACCTTGACGTTGGCGGCCTGAGCGGACGTATTGGCGACGAGCACGAAGCTCATGACGCTCTGTGGTCCACCCTGCTCGCCCTCCGCCAGCAGCCACCGCGGACCCGTGGTCGTCGTTCCGAACGCGTTGTGCCCCTCGGTCCACGCCCTCGGTACCGCCCGGCCACCACATCGTGCGCTCGACGATGAGGGGTGCGCCGTTGGTCGACTCGATCTTGACCGAGACCGAGGCATCGGCCAGGCGCGCATCCTCGAACGCCACGTTGATCGTCTGCCGGCTGTTGGCCCCGAGCGTGTAATTCTTCTCGATCGGCGCACCGCTATCCAGCATGTACGTCGCGCGCACGGCCGCGGCCTGCTGTCCCGGATTCGCCAGCAGGATGTACATCGAGAAGAAGCCGCCGGTCGAGCCCTCGGCGAGGAACCAGCTGGTGGCGGGAGCCGTCACGCCTGCGCTGTTGTGGCCGCCCTTGAACGCCTTGCGTGACGAGTTCAGATACATCGATCGCTCGACGATGATCGGCACGTTGTTGGTCGACCTGATTTCGGCCGACACGTCCGTCGCCCGCAGATCGCCATCCTCCTGGTCGACCCAAATCGTGAAGCGGCTGCGCGCCGCGACCGCGTAGCGCTTCACGATTGGCGTCCCCGAGGGCCGCAGGTAGCGGACCTGGACGTCGGCGGCGGTGCCCGTCGGATTCATCAGCAGGTAGAACAGCTCGAACTGCCCGTGTGTGGCGCCCTCCGCGAGATACCACGTCGTCGCCGGTCGCTCGACGGCGGTCTCGGCGTGTGCGCCGTAGGCATTCTGGTTCCACGACATCAGGCGGTCGAGCACCACGACCTGGTCGGCCTCGAGCGTGGTCGAGAACGAGGCGCCGGCGAGCCCGGCGATCGCGGCTGCGTCGACGGTGCGTCGCGAGCGCGGCGGGACGGCCTCGTAGTGGCGCGTCGTCTGGCCATCCGCATCGACGAACGTGAGCAGCACCTTGGCCTCGGCCGGCTGCGGGTTGGCGATCGCAAATCGCGTGTTGAAGAAGTTGTTGACGACGCCTTCGGCCAGGTAGCGCTTGTGCACGCCGCGCGGGTGCGTCGACGACTGGAACTCGACCAGGTTCGACGCGCCATCGCCGTCGGGATCGCCGCTGGCGCCGTTGCCGCCCACCCCGGAGTTCGGGTCGAGGCCGTATTGGACTTCCCAGTTGGTCGGCAGGCCATCGCCGTCCGCATCGCCGGACGGACCTTCCGCGTAGGTGAACCCGTTCGGCAGGCTGCCCGACTGGTTGTCAGGCGCCGTCACCTGGACCGTCTTGGGCCCTGGCGTGGCGCCAGGCGTCGTCAGGGTGATCGTCGTCGCGTTGACCACGACCACGTTCATCGCCTGAACGCCGCCGAACCGAACCCTGGAGCCCTGGCGGAAGTTGTTGCCTCTGACGGTCACTGCTGTACCACCCCCAACCGGTCCGGAAGCTGGCTGCACCGCCGTCACCGACAGAGCCGAAGTCGATCCCGTGCTCGTATAGTTGAACGCGTTGGCCAACGTGGCGGAACGTCCATCCGGGTTGATCACCTGCACGCTCTGAGGTCCTGCCGAACCGGCTGGCGTGGTCGCGCGCACCTGCGTCCCGCTCAGACGCGTTACGCCCGTCGCTGCGACGTTGTCCACGCGAACCGTGAGTCCGTCGACGAAGTTGCTGCCGGTCAACGTGATGACCGTTCCCCCCGACGTCGGTCCGGACGCCGGCGATGCCGACCTCAGGGTCGGAGCCGGCGCCGTGTTGGTCGTGTAGGTGAACGCATTCGACAGCGTCGCGGACCGTCCGTCGGGATTGGTCACCTGGACGCTGCGTGCACCCGCCGAACCAGCCGGCGTGGTCGCCCTCAGCTGAGTCGAACCCAGCAACGAGATCCCGGTCGCCAGCGCGCCGTTGATCCGGACCACGGCGCCCGACATGAAGTTGGCGCCGGTCACCGTGATGACCGTGCCTCCGGCCGTGGGGCCCGAGGCCGGCGAGACGGATGCGACGGAAGGGGCCGGCGTGGGCGGCGGAGGCGACGGAGGCGGCGGAGGCGGCGGCGGGGGCGTCGGAGGAGTCTGCGGCGTAAACGAAACCTGGCTCGACGGCGCGCTCACCTGACCAGACGTGTTGTAGGCCCGCACACGAAAGTAATAGGTGACACCGCCCTGGAGGCCCGTGATCTGCCGCGAGAGCACGTTGCCGACATCGATCGTCGTCGTAGGATTGCCCGACTGCGTGCCGTACTCGACGCGATACCCGGCGAGATCCGATTCGGTGTTGGCGTTCCAGGCCACGGTTACGGTCTGCGCGTGTAACGCGGACGTAAAGACCAGCGTGCCGAGGAAGGCGAGTACCGCGATGCAAAGGGGCCGGAGGCAGCGGGCGTGCGGCATGGCAACGAAGGCAGGGGCAACTGATGTGCCTTGCCTCCGTGTGCGCAGCGCACTCGTTTGTTTAACGGTCTATGCTGCCTAAGATGTGCGGCTCGCGCACACCACCGCACAGTTGCGCGATGACACGATCAGTGCTTCGATCTCAAATGTGTAGCTGAGGCGTCGCCAAGAATCTGTGCGGATCGCAGCGGGCCATCGACGTGACAAGAATTGTCGCCGAGTCAGCAAGCTGAAAACTCAGTGCGAGGCAGCCGGCGAGGGCGAGATTCCGAGGATCAGCTCCACGACGCCACCGTAGCTCGCCACGCCTTCTGCCACCCGATTCGAGCGGAGGTATCGGTCGTAGGCCGACCAGGCGACTTCGCGGACAGCTGGAACCGTCTGCCGGTACCGATCGGCTATCGCCCGCAGGTCGCGCCGTGGCCCTTCGCCGAGACCGGCGACGATCGCAGATTGAAGTTCGTGCGAAAGCCCGTCGATCACCGGTCCGTAAATCGCCAGCCAGGCGCTGTACCGTGCCTGCTCGTCAGCCCCGAGACACAGGCGCCAGCCGGCGTAGCTGGCTTCGGCTTCGTGCGCGAGCCCCGTCAGATGGCCCCATT
This sequence comes from Vicinamibacterales bacterium, assembly GCA_963840865.1. Classification (GTDB taxonomy): domain Bacteria; phylum Acidobacteriota; class Vicinamibacteria; order Vicinamibacterales; family Vicinamibacteraceae; genus CAWJAP01. The sequence goes on along the minus strand of CAWJAP010000027.1, from coordinate 267,633 downwards.
CGTGAGCGACGATGAACATCCGCTCCATCGGGAGCACGTCGTGGTTGACGACCATTTCGGGGACGAACGGATCCGTCACGCCGTCGATGCCGGCCCATCGGAAGTACGGCTGCAACATGGACGTCTTCGGCCGTCCGACTTCGATACCTGCCGGCAAGCGCAGAGCAGCAGCCGTGCTTTCTCGCGACCCGGCGAGTCGCTGCGGCACCTCTTCGAGCTCGGGCCAGCGGCGGCTCCACGCGGCCTGATGGAGCCGATTGAGCTCACCGACGGTGTGTTCGGCGAGCGCGCGAGCCGAGCTCGCGCTCACGCGTTCTCGATCGTAGCCAAGACGCTGCTTGAGCGGCTGTCGGTGGTAGTTCAGGCCCCACGCCGCCAGAAACCAGAGATAGACCAGGCTCGCTCCGACCGCGATTGCGAGAACGGCTCGCCACACACGCACCAGCGCCGAGGCCGCCGGCTTGCGGAAGCGGCGCAGGCCGGCGAGCAAGAGCCCCACGCACACGGCCAGGAGCACGACGTCGAACACGGCGAACGACGCCGCGTCGGTCAGCGGCAGGGCCGCCCGCACCCACGACGGATAGATTCTCGTCGAGTACGCCCGCTCGACCACCGACGCCGGCGGAGGAACGACGAGCACCAGCGCCGTCGCAGCGAGAACGAGAGCAGCCAGCAAACGCGTCACGGTCGACGGGTCACGGCAGCGGCGGGATGGCGGACTGCCTCGTGATCAGGCGAACGCTTCGCTGATACGTGAAGTACGCCCATGCCCACTGGAAGAACACGATGACCCGATTCCGGAATCCGGTGAGCTTCAGGATATGCACGAACAACCAGAAGAGCCACGCGGGGAAGCCGGCGAAGCGGATCCAGGGAAGGTCGGCCACGGCGGCGGCGCGTCCGATGGTCGCGAGATTGCCGGGATTCTTGTAATGGAAGGGCGTCCTCGGCTGGCGCTCGAGGTCGCGGGCGATGTTGCGGACCGCGTGCTGCCCCTGCTGGATGGCCACGGACGCCACGCCGGGGAGCGGTGCGCCGTCGTGGAGAAAGGCCGCGAGATCGCCGGCCACGAACACTTCGGGATGACCGGGAATCGACAGGTCGGGCTCGACGATCACGCGACCGGCGCGATCGAGCGGCACGTTCAGGGTGCGCCCGAGCGGTGAGGCTTCGACGCCCGCGGCCCACAGGATGGTGCCAGCCTCGATCCGCTCGGGACCGACGAACACGACGCCAGCCTCGACTCCGGTCACGACCGCTCCCGTGCGTACGGTGACGCCGAGGCGCGCAAGGTCCCGGGCCGCGCGCTCGCGCAGCTTCTCGGGGAACGTCGGCAGCACCGATGGACCGGCCTCGAGAAGCAGCACCTGCGTCATGGTCGGGTCGATCCGCCGGAACTCGCGCCGCAGCGTATGGCGGGCGATCTCGATCAGCGCGCCAGCGAGCTCGACACCCGTCGGGCCTCCCCCGACGATGACGAACGTCAGGAGGCCCCGCTGCTCCTCGATCGCGATCGATCGTTCGGCCCGCTCGAAGGCCAGCAGCACCTTCGCCCGAATCGCCAGCGCATCGTCGAGCGTCTTCAGTCCAGGGGCATGCCTCTCCCACTCGTTGCGCCCGAAGTACGAGTGCCTGACGCCCGCGCCGAGAATGAGCGCGTCGTAAGGCACTTCGCCGAAGTCGCAGACGAGCGTCCGGCGTGCCGTATCGACGGCCAGTGCCGCACCCAGCAGCACCCGGACGTTCCGCTGGCGGCGCAGCACCCAGCGGATCGGCGAAGCGATGTCGCCCGGCGAGAGCCCCGCGGTCGCGACCTGGTACAACAGCATCTGGAACAAGTGGTGGTTCTCGCGGTCGACGAGCGTGACGCGAACCGGCAATCGCTTGAGCGCGCGTGCCGCGAACAGCCCGACGAACCCGCCGCCGACGATGACGACGTGCGGTGTCGCACCAGCCCGGAGACTCGGCGTTGACGCTTGAGGGCCTTCTCCTGCTGGCGGCGCCTCGACGCGCGTTGTGACGCTGCTCGTCGACATCCGAAGAATTGTATCGTTCCCGAGGGCGGCTCTTGGCGCGGCCATTCGTCTCCGGATGCCGCCACCGCGGCCCTGCTCTGTCGCGGCACAGCTCAGCCACGCCACCTGTTACACTTCGTCCATGAGCCGACGAGACGAACTTCAGTGGGGCAAGAGCACCGTCGCCACGTCGTGCCCGCTCGACTGTCCAGATGGGTGCAGCCTGGCCGTATCGGTCGAACGCGGCAAGATCACGAAGATCGACGGCAGCCGCGCACATTCGCTGACCGCTGGCTATATCTGTGCGAAGGTCCGCAGCTTCGCCGACCTCGTCTACGGCAAATCGCGGCTCCTTCATCCGGCGGTTCGGAAGGGGCCGAAAGGCCGGAGCCAGTTCCAACGCGTCTCGTGGGACGAAGCGCTCGGCCTCATCGCCCAGCGCATCGAGGAAGCGCGAAAACGATCCGGCGGCGAAGCGATTCTGCCGTTCTGCTACGGCGGCTCGAACGGTCTGCTGACTCAGGACTCGAACGACGCCCGCTTCTTCCGGCGACTCGGCGCCTCCAATCTCGCCCGCACGGTCTGCGCCGCGCCCACGAAGGAAGCGGCGCTGGCGCTCTACGGGCGCATGGCCGGCGTTGCCTACGAGGATTACCTCGAAGCCAGGCTCATCGTCGTGTGGGGCGCGAACCCGTCGGCGTCGGGCATCCATCTGGTTCCGATCATCCGCGCCGCGCAGCGCCGCGGCGCGAAGCTGGTCGTCGTCGATCCGCGCCACACCGCGCTCGCCAAGCACGCCGACCTGCATCTGCCCGTCCGGCCGGGAACCGATCTCGCGGCGGCGCTCGCCGTTCATCGCCATCTGTTCGAGAGCGGCCTGGCAGCCACTGATTTCCTCGCGACGCACACGACGGGTGCCGACAGGCTCCGCGCGCAGGCGCAGGAGTGGACGTTCGATCGGGCAGCGGTGACTACGGGCGTGGACGCGGCTCTCCTGGAGGAATTCGCCGCGTCGTATGCGTCGACGGCTCCCGCCGTCATCCGCTGCGGCTGGGGACTCGAGCGCAACCGCAACGGCGGGCATGCCGTGATGGCGGTGCTGGCCCTGCCCGCGGTGGCCGGCAAATTCGGCGTTCGCGGCGGTGGTTACTCGATGAGCAACTCGGGTGCGTGGCGACTGAAGCCGGACGACTGGATCGGCGCGAAGGCGCCCGCCACGCGCACGGTGAACATGAACCATCTGGGTTCGGCGCTCACCGACCTCCGCGACCCGGCCATCGAGCTGCTGTTCGTCTACAACGCGAACCCGGTCGCGACCGTCCCGGACCAGAATCACGTCATCCGGGGGCTCATGCGCGACGACCTTTTCACCGTGGTCTTCGAGCAGGTGGCAACCGACACCGCGGCCTTCGCCGACGTCGTGCTGCCGGCGACGACGTTCCTCGAGCACTACGACATCAGCCGGAGTTACGGCGGGTTCGCGATGCAGCTCACCAAACCGGTCATCGAGCCGGTCGGCGAATCGCGTTCGAACATGGATGTCTTCAGCGAGCTCACCAGGAGGCTCGGGCTCGGGGACGGCCTCGAGCCCGACGACGATGCCGAGACGTTGCTCCAGGTCGCCAACCACCTCCCCGAAGCCGTCCGTGAGCCGCTTCTCCAGCGGGGCATCGCGGAGCCGCCGTGCGGGACGCGGCCGATTCAGTTCGGGGACTCGTTTCCGCTGACACCGGATCGCAAGGCCCACCTGTGGCCCGAGCATCTTCCAACGCTCGCGCCCGGTGGGTTGTACAGCTATCAGCCCGATCCCGGCACCGATCAGTATCCGCTCGCGCTCATCTCACCCGCGAGCGACAAGACGATCAGCTCCACGCTCGGCGATCTGCGAGCGCGTTCGGCCACGGTGTACATGCATCGGGAAGATGCGCTGGCCCGGGGTCTGACGAGCGGCGATGCCGTGCGGCTCTTCAACGCCCTCGGCGAAGTTCACTGTCTCGTCGAAGTCGGTGACGCCATCGCGCCGGGCACCGTCACGCTGCCGAAGGGCCTCTGGCGCAAGAGCACATTCAACCGGGCGACGGCGAATGCGCTCGCGCCGGCGACGCTCACCGATCTCGGCGGCGGGGCCTGCTTCAACGACGCCCGCGTGGAAGTGGCCCGCATCGTCAAGGCGTCCTGGGAAGGACAGGAGCTGTCGATGTTCGTGCCCGGCACACAGGGCGAGGCGAAGATTCATTGATCCAGTGACCAAGGAGTGACCAGCGACCAGTGAGACCCTCCGTCATCGGCCAGTCGTCGTTCGCCCTTCGTCACTCGTCACTTGTCATTGCGAACCAGCCACTCATCACTCCGCTCACCCCCACTCTGTGACCTCGCTCATCCCCGTCGACGCACTCGTGCTCGATTACGGCGAAGTGCTGTGCGAGCCCGCCAGCGATGGGGCCATGATCGCCATGGCCGGCGAAACCGGCATCGAGCCAGCGCGCTTCCGCGAGCTGTACTGGCGCCTCCGCGAGGACTACGATCGCGGCACGCTCGACGGTCCGGCGTACTGGACCCGTCTCGCGGCGGAGGCTGGCGTCGCACTCTCCGCCGATGGCATGTCGCGGCTGATTGCGCTCGACGTGGACGCATGGACGCGAGTCGACGCCCGGATGTTCGAGTGGGTGGACGAACAGCTGGCGGGCGGAATGAAGGTGAGCCTGCTGTCGAACATGGTGCTCGAGATCAAGCGGCAGCTCCTGGATCTCGGCTTGTTCGGCGCGTTCACCAACGTCACCTTCTCGTGCGACGTGGGCTCGGTCAAGCCCGAGCCGGCCATCTACCGGCACCTGCTCGCGAAGCTCGGCGTGAGTCCCGAGCGCGTCCTGCTCATCGACGACCGGCCAGCCAACATTGCCGGAGCCGGCGCCGTCGGCATGCGCGGCATCGTCTTTCGCGGCTACGCTGCGCTGATTGCCGACCTTCGCTCGTTCGACCTGAATCTGGCGACTCGCCGTTCGCACACACCGACCGAATCCCGGCGGGGCTGAAGCCACGCCTTCAATAGCTGAAATAGAAAATCACATCCATTCCCGCGCGCTCGATGCGCCGCGTGAGCGAGCGGTTCGCGCGACCCACGCCCTGGCCTTCGGCGAGGGCCGCCTGCAGCCGGAGGAACGAGCTGAGGTTGTACTCGAGCACGAATTCGCTCACCTCCTGGGGACCGAACTGCTGGCGGAAGCGGACGAAGAGGTTCTCGCCGACCTGCTCACCGATCGTCACGACCCCGCCCGCACTGTTGCCTTCGCTCGTCGCGGACACCTCGAACTGATCCAGATCGAGCGCGCGGCCCAGCGACTCGGTGAGCGGCGCCACGACGAACCCGGCTGCCGTCGCACCGGCGAGGGTCGCGATCGTGCCGCGCTCGGTCGATCCCAGGCTGTTGAGATCGCGATTGAACACGACAAGCGCCAGGATCTCGGACTCGTCGAGCGGTGGCGTGCTCGAGAACGAAAGTTCCGGCTGGCGCGAAGTGCCCGTCAGGCGGATGCGCGCTTCGACCCCCGCCGGCTCGATGATGCGCTGGGCGGTGATGTCGAGCGAGGGGTCGACGGGGTACGTGCCCGGAAACTGGATGCGCCCGTCACGCAGAATGTCGAACCGCCGGCCTCGAAACTCGTAGCTGCCGCGAACCGTGTTGACCATCCCGACCAGCGCGACCGGCGTACCGGGTTCCTTGCGAATCCGGAAGTCGCCGCCGACCGTGACGTTGATGTTGCCGAGCGCGAACGACGTGGCCGAAATCCGGAGATCGGAGCCGCGCAGGATGAGATCGTCCGGCACCCGCACGCGCAGATCGAGCACGATGTTCGAAACCCAGGAGCGCCGCGGCTGGGTCTTGGGTTGGACCGGCTGCGACGGCTCCTCCGGCTTCGCCGCCGGCTGCTCCACGGCTTCGGGGCGCTGACCCTGCCCCGCGATCGGGATGTTGTCCTCGAGCGGGTCGGTCGCGTACGGCCCTCCCGTGACCCGTGCCAGCACCTGATCGACTTCGATGCGGCCCGAGTGAATCGCCACGTCGCCGACAATGCGCGGCCGCGCCACCGTGCCCGTGACCGTGAGCACGGCGTTCACGTCGACGCTCCCGTAGATGTTGCGCATGATCCCGAATTGCTGCGCCACCACCGTCAAGTTCATCTGCCCGAGCGCCAGCCGGCGCACGCCCAGTTCCCCTGTCACCTGCAGCGGATCATTGCCATCGTCGAGGAGGCTCAGGTTGTCGACGATGAGCCGGCCGGGCGCGAAACGGAATCGGGTCGTCAGGCCCGAGTACCTGGCGTCCGGCCGGGACGAGGAAGAACGCACCGTCCTTGATGAACAAGCCGCCGGCGAACTGGGGATTGTCGGCGTTGCCGGTGATGTGAAGGTCGATCTGGCCGGTGCCGCTCACGTCGCGCACGATGTTCGTGAGGCCGGTGACGACCGCGAGGCCAATCGTGGAGCTGCGCACGCGCAGATCGATGGGCTGGTTGGCCGCGGCGTTCTTCCCGTCGGTCTCGGTAAACAGCTCGAGAGGAACCGTACCGAGCACCGTGAGCGTCGCGCCAGCCTGCTGGTCGAACTGCACGTCGAGCGTCACGGTGTCTTGCCCGTACCGCACGTCGCCCGCCAATCGATCGAATGTCAGCTCCTGGTAGCGACCGCGTGCGAGATCGAACCGCGTGGCAATCTCGGGCCGGTCGCGCGTGCCGCTGATCCTGGCCGTCCCGGTCAGCACGCCGGCGAGTGGAACCGCCTGCCCGTAGAACGTCTCGAGATCGGCGACTTGTACCTCCTGCATGCGGATCTCGAGCGCCGAAGCGGCGGCGGGATCGACGGCCACCGTCCCCGATGCCTCGATCCGCTGTGGCCCGTTGACCAGCGTGAGCTCGGAGATCGTCACGCCGTGACCATCGTTGACCACCGTGGCCGGCGAGGGGCTGGCGAGGGCCCACGATTGCGGCCCCGCCGACATGCTGAACCGCGACACCCGGGCCGACTGCCTGCCGTCTTCGAAGGTGATGGCCGCCAGCGCGTCGAGCGCACGCGCACCGGCCACCGCCTTCACGTCGAGATTCATCTGTTTCTCGGCGTAGCCCAGATGCCCTTCGACCGTGTCGATGGTCTGGTCGACGGCCTTGACGGTCTTCGCCTGGAACGTGGCCTCGATCCGCGCGCGCGTGCGATCGAGCTCGGGCAGCGCCACGCGGAACGTTGCGTCCCCCGTGTCGACGGTCACGCGATCGATGGCCGACAGACCCTGGAAGTGAAGCTTCCCGGTCGTGACGAGCTCGGTGGCATTGCCCGTGACGGTCCCCGCTGCTGATGCCGTTCCGGCCAGCTTCTGCCCAATCGCCTCGCCGACGCGGTCGAGGAGGGCTTTGTCGATGTCGTAACGGAGCGACGAGGATCCGGTGTCCGACAGGGCCAGCGTGCCCGATGCTTGGACGACGCCGTCCGGGCTGACGAGCGTGGCGCCTTCGTCGAATTGCAGGTCGCGGCCCGCCAGAGTGAGTGGCAGATGTGCGCGCGCAATGGGAAGGTCCCGAATGCGTGAGTCCTTCAGCCCGATCACGCCTTTGAAGCCGAGGCCATCGAACTCGAGCGCCTCGCGGAGATCCGCGATGGTGATACGGCCCTTCATGCTGCCGTTCAGCTCACCGGCGAGCTGCAGTTGGCCGAACACGAACTCGGGCTCGAGCGACAGGAACGTTGCGTCGAGATCGACAATGAGGCCGCGATTCGCGATCGCCCCGTGCGCCGTCGTCACGCCCGGAAGCTCCAGGCCGAGGATCGACGAATCTCGGAGCGTGAGATCTGCGGTCAGCGCCAGCGTATCGAGCGAACGGCCCGACGCCTCGACGGCGTAGTCGCCGGCGAGCTTCCCCTCCAGCCGCGGATGGGTCATTGCCGGGATGTTCAACGCGCGGCCCACGCGCACGAGATCGAGGTCTTCGATCGAGCCCGCGGATCCGTAAGCGAGCGCGCCGCGGTTCCATTCGAGGTGGCCCGTCGCACCGTCAGCGAGGCGGGCGCCTTCGACCACCGACGCGGCGAGCTTCGCCTGGCCGCTGACGCGGCCAGGGGCGCCGTTTACACGGTAGTCGCCGGCGAGGTTCGTCTCGAGGTCGGGTATCGGCAGCGACTGTGGCAGGCGGCGCAGGTCGAGGTTCCCCACGCGGCCTGCCAGCGAGTACTGAACGCCCGGCTCCGGTCCCGGCGTCGGCTCGATGACGCCCGACACGATCACCGACGCGCCGTAGGCCGTTACGGAGCTCGGATTCGAGCTCGACACGGGCACCGCTGAAGCGGCCGCGCGCCCGGACGTTCGAGGCGGCGTAGCCCGCCGCGCGTGCATCGGGCCCTGCGAACTGGAAGGTGCCCGAAACGCCCGGCCCGACGAGCGGAATCCTGGCGCGCAGCCGGCCCGTCATCGATCCCTGGAGCGCCGAAATCGTCGACCAGGTTGCGGGATTCAACCGCGTGACCGTCGCGTCGACGTCGATCTGCCGATCCGGCTGCTCGAGATCGATCACGACATGCCCGGCGATGTCGCCGCTCGCCGAGCGCAAGTCGAGCGCCGTGTCGAGCCGCGAAAGTGGCCCTCGCACCACGGCCGTGAACGACGGCGTGACCCGCATGCGGCCGATGCCGGCGACGAGGCGCCCGATCTCGGGAAACGAGAACGCCCCGGACGATACGCGCAGGTCGAACATCTCGGTCGATCCGACGTCACGCACGTCGCCCGCGATGTTCAGGTGGCTTTCGGTGAAATCGACGCGCAACGAATCGAGTGCGACCGTGGTGCCGCGCTTCCTGACGCGGCCGGCCACGCGGCCCACCCGCACCGACCGCTCGGGCAGGTCGAACGACACGTGTCCGACGTCGACCAGCAGATCGCCCGGCCGCGAGTCGAGCTGCAGCCTGAGGTCGAGGTCGAGGATTCTGGTCGGCGCACCCGGGGTGGCGCGCTGAATCTCGATCACGCCGTCGTAGATGGTGAGCGAGGCGATCTCGACAGGCCGGCCCGGCCGTTGCCCGCCGGGCGCGGTCTTCACGATCCGCGTGAGGTTCCACCCACCGCGCGACTGTCTGGCGTGAATGACGGGACGCCCCAGCACCAGGCGATCGATGACGATGCCCCGATCGATGATGTCGCGGAGACTGTATCGCGCCTCGACCGTGGCAATCGAAACGATCGGTGTGCCCCGCTGGCTGACCACGACGTCGTTCAGTCGAATGCCCGTGAAGAGGTCGCCACTGAGTCGGCCGATGGCCAGCTCGCCATCGAGGGCTTTGGCGGCGGAGCGTTCGACGTAACCGCGCAGCCAGTTCTTGAACCAGGGCGTTTGCGCGGAGACGGCGGCGATGACCACGAGTGCGAGCGCCAGACCGAGCAACCAGAGCGACGCGCGCAGCAGACGGCGCCACAGACGCCGGCGCGTCGGTCTGGGCGCCTCCGGCGGATTCGGCGGCGCCTCGTCGGTGTGCTCGGGTGCATCCACCATACGGGATTTCTCGGAGCGATCAATTGGACTACGGACTGCGGGCTCCAGGCTACAGGCCCGTCACAACTTCGGACCGGATCCGGAACCGATCCAGACCCGGTACCCTGGACGGCATCGGAAGGCCTTTCTCGAGACCTCAGCCTGTCGCCGGTAGCCTGTAGCTCATCAAGGTCGAGATCTCAGAACGCCTGGCCGACGCTGAAGTGAATCCGCCAGCGTCTCGTCATCGGCAGGCCATCGATGACGAGACCCTCGATCGGCGTGAGCTGGTAGCCGACGTCGAAGCGCAGCGGGCCGATCGGAGTCAGATATCGGACGCCAGCCCCGGCATCGTAAAACAGGTCCTTGATGTCCATGTTCGAGACGTCGGGCCAGGCGTTGCCGCCCTCGGCGAACAGGACGCCGCTGAACTTGCCACGAATCGGCACGCGTACTTCGGTGGCAATCTCGAGGCGCGCGAGTCCGCCGATCGGAAACCCTTCGCTGTTGAGCGGGCTCACCTCGTAGCGGCCCCAGCCCCGCAGGCTGTTCGATCCACCCAGGAAGTAGCGCTTGAAGAACGGCACGTTGGGATTCTGGACGTTCAGCGGATCTTGCACCGAGCTGACCTTGCCCGGCGCGATAATCGCGCCGCCGCGGGCCATCGTCGCGAGGACGCCCCAGCGTCCCAGCGTCAGGTAGTGCCGCCCTTCGAGCGTCGTCTCCGTGTACTGCCAGTCGCCACCCAACACTCGTCCCGCCTGCTCGAGGTGCGCCGCGGCCACGTAGCCGCGGCGGGCGTCGAGCAGATTACCCGCCGTGTCGTGGCGCAAGTCGAGCGCCACCGCCACGAGCGTGCCTCTCCCCTCGCTCGTCTCCGGGTCGAGCCCGAGCGCAATGAGATCGTCGCGAAACGTCGGAATCCGCGAGAGCCTGCTCGCTGATCGTATAGCTCTCGAACTCGTCGACGAACGAGAGCGATCCGCGCGTCGTCGATCGCATGCGCCCGAACTCGTCGCGCCGCACGACGTCGCGTGAGATGGTCGCCCGCCCACCCCGGGTGAGAAGCTCGTAGGCCGGCTCGTTCGAGTGCCACTGCTGCAGGTGGCCGTCGAGGCGGTAGCTCGGTGAGAAGAGATACGGGAAGCCGACCGTGCCACGCAGTCCGCGGTCCAGCGACGACCATTTCCCTTCGACGCTCGCCGAACGCCCGCCGCCGAAAAAGTTCACGGTGCGCCACCGGCCCGAGACACGCGCCATTTCCTCGGTGCCGTAGCCGATGCCTCCCTGGACGCGTCGATGCTTCCCCTCGGTCAGGTTGAGGGTGACCGGAACCTCCTTGGGTTGCGACTCGAGGTCCGGAATGGAAAAGTTGACGAAGTCGAAGAGCTCGAGGCCATACAACCGGCGCTGGCTCTCCAGCACCCGGCTGTGCTTGAAGGGATCGCCGGGCCCGAAGGCGAGATGGCGCCTGATGACGTCCTCGCCGATGCGGCGGTTCCCTCGAATGGTGAGCGACCCGAACAGCGCAGGCTGGCCCGATTCAGCCGCGAGAATGACGGCGACTGTCATCGGCGCCTTGCCTGGCGACTCGAGAATCGAGACGCGCGCGTACGAGTAGCCGGCCTCCCGGAGTGCGTTCTGCGCGAGGTCGCGCGCCTGTTCGAGAGCGGGACGCGTCCGCACCTGCCCCCCTCGCAGCGTGATCTGCTCTTGAAGGACGCGCCGCGCAGAATCCGGCAGCACTTCGAAGCCGAAGGTGTCGACCGAGTCGATGCGGACGGGCTCGCCCTCGTCGATGTGGAACGTGATGGCGACGCCGTCCTTCTCGCGATTGAGGGCGATGTCGTAGGAGCTGAGGCGCGCCCGAGGATAGCCGTGGTCCGCGTAGAAGGCGCGGATGCGCCGCAGGTCGTCCTGAAAATCGGTCCGCGAGAAGTAGTGCTTGCGGCCCCAAGGCCACTTCGAGCTTTCCCGCGTGGCGAGGGCGGCCTTCAGCCGAGGCTCGTCCACCGCCTTCACGCCGGTGAAGCGGACGTCGGTGACGCGGACGCGCCGTGGCTCGGTCGTATCAGAGGGGGCGCGGGAATTCGTGTCCGGCGGTGTTTGCGCCGCCGCCGACACGGAACCGGCCAGCGCGATGGCCAGGCCGACGAGCGTCAGCCTCGCGCATCGCCTGTGTCCGCCGGTGAGCCCCGCCATGGTCAGCGCGGCCTGATTATGTCAGCACCGGCGAGCCGCTGGCGCGCACCTCAGGCCGTGAGATGCGCCCAGCGACGCCCGACCCGTGCCGCCCGCACGCGAGCGGCCGGGTGCAGCGCGTCCGTCGACTCGGGATCAGTCTCGCGAGGAGCCCGTATCGGTCCCCTCCGACCCGGCCGAGGAGTCGTCGCCCGCGAGCCGTCCGCGGCCGCCGCGGCTGATCATGCCGCCCTTCCGCCCCGCAGACCGCGCTTCTTCGGACGTCCACTCGTGAGCGGTTCCCTTCAGATGGGCGGCGCGCCCACCCTTGCTGGCGATCTCCCGCTGCTTCTCGGGAGACATGGATGCGAAGCCCCGACGTTCTTTTCGGCGCACGGGCAGCTCTCCGGGGCCCGAAGAGCCATTATGACCGCTGGTTCGCGTTTCGTCGTTCACAGGAACACCTCCACCCCTTTGCATGACCTCTGGCGTCGAACACGTCACGGAAAGCCGTGGGCGCATTCGAAACGCCGCGGACGGAAGTCTTTACCGCCACCGTGTCAAGCAAGCACGTGCACAGTGACCCGCAAGTTGCCGCCCGCGGCCCGTAGAGGGCGACCCACGAGGCGCGCGCGGGGAGCGAGGAGCGCGTCGTGACCGCCACGGCAGCGACCCAGGGGCCGCTACGTGAATCCCAGCGGTTCAACAAACGTGCCACGGCGTGAACTGGAACGATCCGGCGGGCTTGACCGCGCTTCTGCGGCCAAAAACTGCGATGAAGTGGGCAGTGCCGAGCACATGGCGTCCGCGAGCGGACGCCTGGGTCAACTCGCGAACTGATGCATTTCCGTACACTGTTGACGTGGTGATGGTAGAAAACGGACGGACGCCGCGGCTATCCGAGTTGTTGCCCCGCGACCGGCTCCGACGCGACCGCGTCGCGCGGCCGGGCCGCCACGAATCCCCGTGGCACGAACACGGTCGACAGCAACGCAAGGACCGACACCGCGGCACCGGTGACGAACGCGTTGTGGACCGCGGCTTCGAGCGTATCGGAGCCGGCCACGACCTCGGGCCGCCGTCCGCCGAGCGACGCGGACATCACCGCGCCCATGATGGCGACACCCACAGCGCCTCCGATGCTGCGCGAGAACTGTCCCAATGACGTGACGGTCCCCAGCCGATTTGACGACACGGCGTTCTGCTGGGCGAGGATGAGCGGAAGCATCGTCATCCCCATCCCGGTCCCCATCACCGCGAGATCGAGGTAGATGAGCCACAGCGGCGAGTCGTGCGACATGGCGAGCAGGCCGAAGAAGCCGGCGGTGACGAACGACAGGCCGACGGCGACCATTCCGCGATAGCCGACCCGGGGCAGCAGGCGGCTGGTCACGAGCGACATGGCCACCCAAGCCAGCAGCATCGGGGTGAGCGCGGAGCCGGCCTCGGTCGCTGAGCTCCCCAGCGCCGCCTGAATGAACAGCGGAACATAGGATAGCGCCCCGAAGGTCGCGATCCCCGCGAAGAACCCGGTGAGCGTTGCGCTCGCGACGTAGCGGTTCTGCAGAAGGTCGAGTGGAAGGATCGGTTCCGGAGACGAGCGCTCGAGGCGGACGAACACGGCGCCGAGCGCCACGCTTCCGGCGAGGCACACGAGAAGCCAGCCTGCGCGGGCGCCTGCTTCGAAGCCGATCTGACTCAACGCGAGGAGCAGCAGCGTGACCGAGCCAGCGAGCGCCAGCGCCCCGCGCGCGTCGATGGTGTGCTGCCGGTGGATCTCCCGATCGGTCAGCGCCCACCCCACGAGACTGGCCGCGACGATACCGAACGGCAGATTCAGATAGAACACCCACCGCCACGAGAAGTGCTCGGTAATGAAGCCGCCGGCGATCGGACCGACAATGGACGCGATGCCCCACACGATGCTGAAGAGACTCTGCGCGCGCGGACGTTCCTCGGGCGTGTAGAGGTCGCCCATGATGGTCATGCCGAGCGGCAGCAGGCCGCCGGCCCCGACGCCTTGGAGGGCCCGGAACGCGATCAGCCAGACCATCGACCATGCGGCGCCTGAAAGCGCAGATCCCACGAGGAACAGCGCAACGGCAGCGAGGTAGTAGCGGCGGCGGCCGTAGAGATCCGACAGACGGCCCCACAGAGGCATGGTCACCGTGGACGTCAGGATGTAGGCCGAGAACACCCAGCTGTAGTGAGACAGACCGCCGAGATGCTCGACCACGGTCGGCATCGCGGTGGCCACGATCGTGCCTTCGATGGCGGCGAGAAAGGCGCCTCCGAGGACGCCGAGGGTAGCGAGCGCGCGACGACGTGACGGGGAGGACACCCCTTCAGTGTACTCGCCGGACCGTGGCGATTCGCCTGTGCTAAGGTGAAGCCTCGCGGCACGGGTCGCGGCAGGTGAACCTCATGGCAGCAGCAGATGACGCCGGACCCCGGCTGGTGCAATGCATAAAGCTCGGACGCGAGCTGCCCGGCCTCGACACCAGGCCCTGGCCGGGCGAGCTGGGCGATCGGATCTATCAGAACGTCTCGGCCGAGGCCTGGGCGCTGTGGGAAGAGCGGATGAAGATGATCCTCAACGAGTATCGCCTCATGCCCTGGCAGAAGGAAGCCCAGGAGCTCGTGGCGCGCTACATGGAGGAGTTCTTCTTCGGTGAAGGCGCGGCCCTGCCCCCCGGCTACGTCCCGCAGCAGGCAAAGTGACAGTCTAGTCGGCGCAATCGGGCAGGAGCACGGGCCGGCGTCATCCGCCCTCGCATGGGCCGAAGCCCCGCCCTATCGGACCGATGCATCCACGATCGGAAGCGGCGCGTCGAGGCGGATGCGCAGCCGCGCGTGCGCGGCACGCAGCGCCGCCACCGCGTCGCTGGCCTGATCCGCGTGCGCGAAGATGAATCCCAGGTAGCTCCCGCCTTCCGGCAGCGGCACCATGAGCTGATCCGGCTTCGCGCTGATCACGATGCGCTCGATTCCAGCGACGGCTTCGGCGTCGGCGATGCCCTCGACGCCGCGCAGCCGGCCGGCCGCCGGGATGGGAATCATCATCACCGCCGCCGCGCGCGCCTCGCGGCCGTAGCCCTCGAGCGGTTCGCCGCGCGCGTGACGCAGCAACAGCGTCTCCAGCGTGATCCCGCCGCGCTCCGCGGTCGCGAACCGGAGGACGTCGGCACACAGGCCGCCGATGGGGCGCGGTGCGACCTCGAGCACGAAGACGCCGGCCTCGTTGACACGGCATTCGGCGTGAATCGGTCCGTGCGTGAGGCCGAGCGCGAGCGCGGCGTGGGCAATCGTGCCGGCCACCCGGTGCCGCTCGGCGTCGCCGAGATCGGCGGGCGTGACGTAAATCGTCTCCTCGAAAAACGGACCGTCGAGCGGATCGGGCTTGTCGAAGATGGCCAGGACGCGAAGCAGGCCGTCCTCCATCACGCCTTCGAGCGCGAGCTCGCGTCCCGGAACGAAGCCCTCGACGAGGAGATCGCCGTGGGCCTCTTCCCCCATGGCTCGCACGTCGGGCGCGCCCACGATGTCGCGGATCCGCGAAAGCGCCCGCTCGAGCCCTTCACCATCGTCGGCACGGATGACGCCACGGCTTCCGGACAGCGAGAGCGGCTTGACGACCGCTGGAAAGCGGATGCGATCGGCAACGCGGCCCAGGTCGTCGTCGTACCCGAGACGGACGAACCACGGGGCCGGGAGGCCCGCGGCGAGCCATCGTCCGCGAGCCGCGAGCTTGTTCGTCGCGGCGCGAACGCCGTCGGCGCGGTGATACCGAACGCCGAGCGCGGGCGCAACGGTCGCCGCGACGCGGGCGGGCCGATCGCCGACCGCCACGACACCGGCGATGTGCTCGCCGGCGAGCCGCGCGACAATCGCGCCGGCCGCGGCCGCCTCGTCACGAAAGTCCACGGCAATGGCGCCGTCGCGCCAGGGGTCCTCGAGCTGATCGCAGCGGTCGGTCGCATACACGAGCGACACACCGAGCTCGCCGGCGGCGCGGTCGAACGCGCGGGCCTGATACCCGGTCGTTGCGGAGACGAAGAGGATCTTCACCTTCCTCGTGCCTTTGCCTCTGGCCTTTCCCTCTTGCCTTTGCCTCGTGCCTTCTGGAGCATCAAACGAACGCCGCCGGCGTTCCAAGCGGTTCCGCTCAACAGTACCAGGGCTCGTCGAGCCAGGGCACGGTGGCCCTGACCGGAACCCGGCCCGGCTCGAACGGCATCGCGGGCAGCAACTGAGGCCATCGATCGCGCACGCAACTCCAGATCGCCGCGAACATCTCGCCGCGCGGGCGTGTGAGGTGACGGCCGACCAGCGCCGTGAGCTCGGCGTGAAGGCTGTCCATCTCCGGGTCGGGGTGCTGCCACGGATAGCTCAGCGACGCGCCATCGAACGCCGTGACGCGCGCCCGCAGATCCGCGAGCTCGAGCAGTCTCGAGCCTTCCGTGACGAGGAGACGGATCGTGTATTGGACCGGCGCCACCGCATCGATCAGGCCGAGCACGGCGCACGACTTCAGCAGGTCGGCGTAGACCTCCCGCGTCGTCCACGGCGTGAATGCGACGAAGGTCGGGACGAGCGTCAGCCCCGCCGCCCGGCACACGTCGACCGCACGCCCGACGTCGTGCCGCGTGTGGCCCTTCTCGAGCCGGCCGAGAATCTCCTCGTCGAACGATTCGACCGCGCTCGTCACGAACAGGCAGCCGGTCTCATGCAGCCGGGGCAGAAGCGCGGCATGGGCGAGCAGGTGCTCGACCTTGATCGTCACGTCGTAGGTGACGTCGGGATGCGCCGCGTGCAGCGCGTCGACGACCGCCAACGCGTGGCGGGGACCGTTCAGGAAGTCAGGATCGCCGAACGTGATGTGCCGCGCACCGGCCGCGATCTGCCGGGCGACATCATCGATCACGACCTCCACGTTCACCACGCGGAACCGGCCGTCGTACACCGGCACGATGGGACAGTGCCGGCATCGGTGCTTGCAGCCGCGCGTCGCTTCCGTGTAGCCGACCAGTCGCCGATCGCCACCCAGACGCAGTCGCGCATAGCGATTGAGTGGCGGCAGGCCTGCTCGATCGGGAACCCGGAAGGCGAGGCGTGGCAGAGCCCCGGGCCCGAGGCTCGAAGCCGCTGCCGACGCCTCGGCGGCCGCGGCTGCAGTTCCCGCTGCCTGCCTGTCGCGTCCTGCCGTGCCAACCCGCGCGACCAGATCGACGAGGTCCGCTTCGTATTCCGGACCGAGAACCGACCCGACGCCCAGCCGACGGAGCCATGCTTCGTTGAGTGGTGCGTAGAGACCGAACGCACACAGATGCGCCGACGGATTCACGCGCCGGACGGCGGCCAGCACCGGCGGCAGAAGCCGAGTGGCGGTGTGCATCGGGAGATAGCAGCCCACGACGTCCGCACGCGCGACCAGGGCGGCGTCGAGCTTCTCGCGCGAGAGATCGCACAGCGACACGGTGTGCCCGGCCTCGCGGAGCCAGGCCGCCGGCGACGCCAGTCCGAAGGGCTGGCGCCCCATCTCGTAGGTGCCGATCAGCAGTACGGTCACGACGGTGTTCGGTCTCGGTCGTCGGTTTTCGGTCTTTGGTCTTTGGTCTTTGGTCTGATCGGACTACGGGCTACAGGCTACGGGCGACGGGCCGGGTCGCAACACCACGTCGCTACTCCTTCGGGATCCACACCGGGTCCGGCGTGATATATGGCTGCGGCGTCGGTCCCGGGTCCGGCCGCCCGCTGCCCGTGAGCCGGCTGTTCGCGCGAACCGTCATGGCGTGATCGCAGAGAATCTGGCAGCTCAAACGGACGCCGGTGAGGCCGCGCTCGGTGAGCCGTGTTCGCTCGGCCTCGGTCATCCGATCGGGCTCGCCGTCGACGAATTCGACGCGGCACGTCGTACAACGCGCGTTGCCCCCGCAGGCGTGAAGAATATCGACCCCGGCGTCCTGCTCGATGGCGAGCACCAGGCGCTTGCCGTCTTCGACGACGACGGAACCCACTCCTTCGACTGTCAAGGTTGGCATGCTGGTGACGAGCGGTCAGGAGTCACGATTGACATCGGCGTGAGTCCTGATCTCTCTAGCTCCGCGGTGTGATGAACCGATCGTAAAGGATCATGAGAATCGTCGACACGACACCGATCGCGCCGACGATGTACCACATGTGCCAGGGGGTGGGCGACGCCTGCACGTAGTGGGTGACGAGCCACCCGGACGTGCGGCCGGCGATGAACGTGCCGATCGCGACCGGCAGGAACGCAAAGCCCATGTACGTCCCGACCTGAGCTTTGGGCGCGAGGCCGGCCACGTACTCGTAATAACGCGGCGCCTGGATCGACTCGCCCACCGCGAAGATGACGATCGCCGCAATCGTCATCGCCAGCGTCGGGACGGCGCCCATCACGAACCACGACCCGCTCGCCAGCGCGAACCCGATCGTCATGGCCACGATGGGCGGGAGTCGCTTGGCCAATGCCGCCGCCGGCACGGTGACGAAGATGATCACGAACGCATCGACGGTCTCGATGAGCTCGAACCGGCTGAACTTCAGCACGTCACGCACGTAGAACGGCAGGGCGTAGAAGATGTGCCAGAACATCGCCCAGAAGCCGGAGAAGATCACCAGGAACGCCATGAACCGGAAATCGCGGAACACCTTCAACATGTCCGCGAGGACCTGACCCATCGACCGTGGAGGCGGCGCGTCGGCCGGGGGGTCAGGTTCGGAGAAGAACACGATCGTCGCGAGCAGGAGCGCGAGCGAGGTGAGCGACGAGACGACCAGCACCCACGCGATCCCGAGGTTTTCGCGGACCGGGATCGCAATAAGCGGGCCGACGAACCCGCCGATGTTGACCAGCGTGTAGTAAATCGAATATCCGAGCCCCTTCGTCGCGTCCGTCGTCGTCCGCGCAACGGTGCCGACGATTGATGGCTTGATGAGCGATCCACCCGCGGCGGTCACAATCAGCGCCATCAACGTCCAGGTCTTGGCGCCGACCGCGTTGACGAGCGGCTGCCCCATCGGCAAACCCGCCAGCCCAATCAGGAAGTAGCCGAGCGAGAAGGTCGCGAAGCACGCCATCAGGCTGCGCTTGAAACCGTAGCGATCGACGATGGTCCCAGCCAGCACCGGGAGGAAGTACAGGAGCGTATTGAAGACGCTCCCCGCCAGCCACGTGCCCGTCTCCGCGCCGAGCCCGACCTGCTCCGCGAGATAGATGGCGAGGACGGCTTTGCTGCCGTAGTAGGCGAAGCGTTCGACGAGCTCGAGGACGTTCGCGACCCAGAAGTTGCGGCTGAACCCGGACCGCAGGGTCGCGGCCTGTGTGCTCACGTTCACGAGATCCTCCGAGGCGTCGCGTTCGGGGTGCGCGACTCGGAACCGGGCGCTGGCGCATTCGCGGGACGCCGGGACCGGATGACGGCTCCCGGGCGCATCCCCGTGTGGATCCCGTTGCGGACGACGAACACGCCGTTCACGAGGACGTGCGGCAGGCCGTCGGGAAAGGCGTGGGGAGCTTCGAAGGTCGCGCGATCGCTGATCGCACGCGGATCGAACACCACGAGGTCGGCTGCAGACCCCGGGCGAAGCAGGCCGCGGTCGGTGAGTCCGAAGTGCTCGGCCGGCAGCGCGCTCATCTTGCGCACGGCTTCGCCGAGCGAGAGCACGCCCTCTTCGCGGACGTACTTCGCCAGCACGCGCGCCGTGTTGCCGTAGCCGCGCGGGTGCGGGCGGCCGACGCCAGGCGTATTGACCGACGCATCCGAGGCAACGGCCACGTGCGGGTGGCGCATGATGTGGCGCACGTCTTCCTCACCCATCACGTGATAGACCATCTGGGCGCCGCCGGCCTGGAGCATCTCGCGCATCACCTCGAGCTGCGCATCGAGGGTCGCGTCATTGCGCGTGCGCCGGGCGATCTCGGCGATGGACAGGCCGTTCCGCGACGGGTCGGATGCATAGCTCGCGACGACGGCGAAGGCGTAATCGGGCGCCCCCTTCCTCTCGAGGAGCGCCCGCATCTCGCTCTTGATGCGCGTCCAGGTGTCGGCGTCTGCGAGGCGGGCCGACACGGCAGCCTCCCCGCCCTCGAGCGCCCATCCAGGGAACCGGATACCGAGACCCGTGCTGGAGGCCGTATAGGCATACTGGTCGGCGCGAACGCGCACGCCCCGCACGCGCGCCCGATCGATGAGCGCGAGCAGTGCTGGCGCGCGTCCCCAGACGCTCGGGCTGTCGATCTTGAGGTGGGAGATCTGCACGGGACACGCCGCCGCCTCTCCGACGGCGATGGTTTCGGCAATCGCCTCGTCGACCTTCGGCCCTTCGTCTCGCATGTGGGACGCGTAGAGACCGCCCCAGGCGGCCGCGACCTTCGCGAGCGCGATGATTTCATCGGTCTGCGCATAGCTCCCCGGCACGTACTCGAGTCCGGTCGAGAGACCCACCGCGCCGTCGGCCATGGCCAGCGCCACGAAATCACGCATCCGCTGGAGCTCTTCGGGGGTCGGCGCGCGGCGCTCGGTGCCGAGCACGCGCTGGCGCACGCTGTTGTGCCCGACGAGCGTCGCGAAGTTGACCGAGACGCCAGTCCGCTCGATGTGTTGCAGCGCGGTGCCGACGTCTACCGGCGAACCGCCACAGTTCCCGGCGACGACTGTCGTCACTCCCATGCGGACGAAGTTCTCGGCCAGCGGCGTGTCGGCCACCCGGTCGGCGTGCGTGTGAACGTCGATGAAGCCGGGCGCCACCGTCAGCCCTGACACGTCGACCCGCTCGCGTGGCTCCCAGCCTTTCAAGTCACCCACCGCGGTGATGCGCCCCGCGGTAATGGCGACGTCGGCCCGGCGCGGTCCGCTGCCGCTGCCGTCGACGATCGTGCCGCCCGCGAGCAGCAGATCGGCCGTCCCCGTGGGCCGGACTCGCTGCCCCTCCACTGGCGACGCGGCCCAGAGCACGACCGTCGCCCACACAGCCAATCTGCGGAGTTCGGGGGCCCAAAGCATGGCTGGCTACTCTACCATTGCGAGAGCCATGACCCTCGAGACGCACCGGCATCCGGACGTGGTCCGGGAATTCGCCGATCACGTGCCCGATCTGGCGCCGTTCGTGGACGTTCGCGGGGCGCTGCTCTGCGGGCGCTCGCTCGTCGTGAGCGGCAATACGCCGGAGAGCTTCGCGGTGATTGCGCCGCACGTTCCCCTGGTCTGCGTGGTCGGCCATCCGGCGGCCGAGGTGATCGTGAAAGCCGTCGAGCTCGTCGAACGCGAAGCCAGCGAGTCACCCGTCCTGGCCGTGGCGCCCGAAAGCGTCAAAGCCGCTTCGGCCGCACTGCCCGACTGGCGCCGCGAAACCGCCATCCTTCACGTCCGGTCCGCGCAGGCCAGCTGGCCGGCGACGGACAACGCACCGATCCGGTGGCTCGAGCGCACGTCCCGCGTCGAACGGCTCCTCGACCATGTTCCCGAGTCGCTGCGCGCGGAGATGCTCGATGCGGTCCAGCATCAGGCCGTCGTTTGTGCGTGGATCGACGACCGCCCGGTCGCCTTTGCGTACGCGCCCTGGTTCACGGAGCGCTGGTTCGACCTCTCGATCGACACGCTCGAGGCGTATCGGCACCGCGGTTTCGCGACGGCGTGCGCGCGCGCGCTCATCGAGCGTCAGTCGCAGGCGGGCCGCCAGCCGGTCTGGGGCGCGGTCGAGAGCAACGTGGCGTCGCGCACCCTCGCCGCGCGCCTGGGCTTTGAGCCCGCGGGCACGGCCACCGTGTTCGAGGGGTCGCTCGGGCTCGAGGCGGACGATCTGGTATTCGAGGGGATCTGATCACCGCGGAGCGATCCACTTTGCCCATGGCGCTCGGGGCTTCCGCGCACGACGAAGGAGATGAACATGCGCTGCCGACGCTTCGTTCTCGCCCTTACGGCACTCGCAGCGGCCTCGACGCTGGCACATGCACAGCCGGCAGCCGGCCGGAAGCCCAACGTCGTGCTGATCATCACGGACGATCTGGGCTCGGCCGACTTGGGCACGTACGGCGCGCGTGACATCCGGACACCGAACATCGACAGCCTCGCGCGCGACGGTGTGAAACTGTCACAGTTCTACGCGAACGGCCCCGTCTGCACGCCAACCCGCGCCGGTCTGATCTCGGGCCGGTATCAGCAGCGGTATCGGCTGGAGCGTCCGCTCGGCAGCGACGGGACGCCCGCTGGCGAGGGCGGTCTTCCCGCGCGGGGTCATTCGCTGCCGCTCCTGCTCAAGAACAACGGATACGCCACCGCGCTCGTCGGGAAGTGGCATCTCGGATACCGGACCGAGTACAGCCCGCGCGCACACGGGTTCGACTATTTCCTCGGGTTGAAGAGCGGGTTCATCGACTACTACTCGCACACCGCCGGTGACGGCAAGCCGGATTTCTGGGAAAACGACCAGCCGATCCAGCGGGACGGCTATTCCACCGACCTCATCGCGGAACGCTCGGTCAAGTTCCTCGAGCAACACGCGGCGGGACCCTTCTTCCTCGAGGTGGCCTTCAACGCGCCGCACTGGCCGTACCAGCCGCCGGACAAACCGTCGAAGGCCGTCGACAACGCCCGCCATCTGCTGCCTCATCACACCCGACCAGCACGCGCGCCGATTACGCCGCCATGGTCGAACGCGTGGACCGCGGTGTGGGACAGATCCTGCGCGCGCTCGATCGGCTGAAGCTCGCCGGGCAAACGATCGTGATCTTCACCAACGACAACGGCGGCGAATGGCTGTCGAGCAACGCACCGCTTCTTCCACCGCAAGGCGACGTCTGTGGGAGGGCGGCATTCGCGTCCCGGCCCTGTTCCGCTGGCCAGGCAGACTGCCGCGCGGCAAGGTCTCGAGCCAGGTGGGCATCACGATGGATCTGCACGCGTCGATCCTCGCGGCAACGGGAACGCCGGCGCCTGAAGTCGCGAAACTCGAGGGCCTCAATCTGCTTCCCGATCCTCGAAGGCCGTGCCCCGATGGTCGAACGCACGCTTTTCTGGCGTTGGACCTCCCCCGCCCGCACGCAGCGTGCGGTGCGAAGCGGCGATTGGAAGGTCGTGGTCGAGGGCACGGGCGTCCCCGGCGCCCGGTGCCGGCGTCGTCCTCGTCTACAACCTGCGGACCGACGTCGGCGAACGCCAGGATCTCGTCGAACCAGAAGCAGGACGTGGCGAACCGCCTCGTCGCATTGCTGGCCGCTTGGGAGAAGGACGTCGACGAGGAGGCCAAGGCCAACGAGAAGAGCGTGACCACGCCGCAGTAGCCGTTTGCCGGAACGAGCCAGGGCGATCTTCTCAATCGAGGATGCTCCTGGCGGCCCGCGCAGGTGGCACAGGGCTTCAGCCTCTGCAATCGGGCGCGACAGGTCTGAAGCCTGTCCCACCCGTCGCCACAAGCGAACTCCCGTCTAGAACTGCGCGCCCTCGAGCGTCGCCTTCGACAGCAGCGACGCGGCCGCCGCGTCGACCAGCCAGGTCAGCCGCCCTGGTGGCACCGGCCGCAGGCCCTGGACCGGATACGTGTCCGGATCGGGAGGCCCCTCGAGCACCGCGCGCAGCGTTTCGGCCTTCTCGACGCCACTGACCAGCACGATGACGTCGCGGGCATGATTGAAGACCGGAAGCGTCAGCGTGATGCGAGAGCTCTGCAGGCTGATCACCCACACTGCCGTGACGAGGTGCTCGCGCTCTTCGACCGCCGGTGTCCGCGGAAAGATGGACGCCGTATGTCCGTCGCGGCCCATCCCGAGCAGCACCAGATCGAATCGCGGCCACTCACCACCCCGCAGGCCGAACGCTTCGCGGATGGTCGCCTGGTACTTCGACGCCACGATCGAGGCATCCTCCCGTTCCGTCGGCATGCGATGGACTTTCGCCGAATCGACCGGCACCCGCGAGAGCAGCGTTTCGTACACCATCCGGTAGTTGCTGTCGGGATGCTCGGCCGGTACATGACGCTCGTCGCCAAAGAAAATCTCGGCCGAGCCCCACCCGATGTCGGGCACGCCACCGGCGGGTGGCTCCGCGAGCGCCGTGTAGAGCCGGTGGGGCGTGAGCCCGCCTGCGAGCGACAGTGTCGACCGGCCGCGCGCGCGGATGGCCGACCCGGCGAGCTCTCGGACCAGCAGCGCGCCTGCCCGCGCAAGCTCCTCGGCGTTGGCGACGACGCGGATCGATGCCGATGAGGGAAGACTCATGGGCGCACGCTCACGGCTTGCGCCACTCGCGGCCGTCGCGAGCCATCAGCGCGTCCGCTCCCGGCGGGCCCCACGTGCCGGCGCGATAGACCTCGAGGTCGTCCGCGCTCTTCTGCCATGCGTCGAGAATGGGCGTGAGGACCTTCCAGGCGGTCTCGACCATGTCAGCACGGTGAAAGAGCGTCGTGTCTCCGGTCATGCAGTCGTAGAGCAGCGTCTCGTAGCCCGTCGACGGCCGCGTGCCGAAATAGTCCGCGTACTTGAAATCCATCCGCACCACGCCCAGAGCCATCTCGGGTCCCGGCACCTTGGCCTGGAAGCGAAGCGCGATGCCTTCGTCCGGTTGGATCCGGACAATGAGCAGGTTCGGCACGACCTGGTCGGCGCACACGTCGCGGAAGAGCAGCAGCGGCGGCCGCTTGAAGAAGACGGCAATCTCCGACACGCGCCGCGCGAGACGCTTGCCGGTGCGCATGGAGAACGGCACGTCCGCCCAGCGCCAGTTGTCGACGAACAGCCTGAGCGCCACGAACGTCTCGGTGGTCGAGCTCGGCGACACGGTCGGTTCGGCGAGGTAGGCGGGCGTCGGCTTGCCCTCGACGATGCCCGGCCCGTACTGGCCGCGAACCACGTTGGCGCGCACCGAGGCGCGATCGAACGGCCGGACGGCGTGCAGGACCTTGACCCGTTCGTCGCGAACGCGTTCGGCCTCGAACGAATTGGGCGGCTCCATCGCCGTCAGCGCGAGCAGCTGGAAGAGATGGTTCTGTACCATGTCGCGCAGCGCACCCGCCTGTTCGTAATACCCGCCGCGCCCCTCGACGCCCACCGTCTCGGCTACGGTGATCTGCACGTGGTCGACGTACCGGCGATTCCACACGGGCTCGAAGATGCCGTTCGCGAACCGGAACGCCATCAGGTTCTGAACGGTTTCCTTGCCCAGGTAATGATCGATCCGGAAGATCTGCCGCTCCTCGAACACGCTGCTGATCAACTGGTTGAGCATGCGCGCCGACTCGAGGTCGTGACCGAAGGGTTTTTCGATGATGACCCGCCGCCAGCAGCCCGGCTCTTCGCGCGCCAGACCCGTGTTGCCGATGCCTGTGAGCAAGTCGTCGAACATCGCCGGCGGCACCGCCATGTAGAACAGCACGTTGCGGCTCGTGGTGCTGGCGACCTCGGCCAGCGTCGCCGAGAGCTGCGCGTAGAGGGCCGCGTCCTGAAAGTCACCACGGACGTAGCGGATGCGTTCGGCAAACCATCCGCGCTCGGCCGGCTCGAGTTCCGGCGCGGCGAACGAGGCCAGATCGGTCAAGAGGCGCTCGCGGAAGCCCTCTTCGTCGACCTCCGTCCGCGCGACCGCGACAATCGCAAAGCGGTCCGACAGCAGGCCGCTCCGCCGCAGGTTCAGCAGCGCGGGCAGCAGCTTCCGTTTCGTGAGGTCGCCGGCGGCGCCGAAGATGACCATCGTGCACGGGTCGGCGACGCGCGCCGCCGGCACGGTCTCGACCGTCGACCTCTCGGCCACCGCGGGCATCGTGGGGGGCATTAGGTAAGAATGCACGAACGACCCGCTGAAGGAAACACCCGCAGGAACCGGAGCGTCGGGAGCCTAGAATCGCCGCACGTTCGCTGCTCCTGCCCCCGGCCGCGGGAATATACGCCTGCAGCACGCGGCTGCCCGGCGACTCCGCTCAGGGCGCCCTGAGCCTGTCGAAGGGTGAAGACCTTGGAGGCTCACGGCTGAACGGCGCGGGCGGCGATGCCCGCGAGCGCCTGCAGCCCTGCGGGCACATCGGGACCGATGTGAACGCGCAGCGCCCGGCGTCCGCGCTCGGCGAGCACCGCCAGGTCGCCGCTGGCCTGGGCGGCTTTCACGATGCCGAAGGTGTAGCGCTGCCCCGGCACGGCAACGTCGCGCGCATCGTCGCAGGTCGCCTGCAAGAACACGCCGGTGGATGGCCCGCCCTTGTAGGCCTGTCCGGTCGAGTGGAGGAAGCGGGGCCCGAATCCGAGGCACGTCGCCACCCGCCACCGGTCGCGCACGGCGTGCCGGATGGCCTGCAGGACCCCCGCGTTGCGGGCGTTCCTCTCCACATACGCCAGGAGCGAGAAGTAGTCGCCGGCCGCGAGGCGCGAGAGATGGGCGGCCAGGAGCGACGCCACCGAGCGCGCTCCTCCAGCGCGCTGGACGAGCGCTTCGGCGTTGCGGGCATCTGCGTACAACGTCAGCCCGTCGCCGGCAGCAAGCGGCGGGTCGGATGGCAGGCGCCCATCACGCTCGAAAGCTGCCGTCAGCGCACGCGTCGCCACCTTGCTGGCCTCGACGTCTGGTTGGTCGAAGGGATTGATCCTCCAGGATTGCGCCGGCGACGGCCGTCGCGATCTCCCACCGGAAGAGCTCCTGCGTCATCCACCGCACGTCGATGCGGACGACTGGTTGGCCCGCACGCTCGAGGGCCTCCACGGCGGCATCCTGGGTCTCGTCCGGGCTCGAGTCGAGCCGCAGGTAGACGAACGACCGGTCCTCGCCATAGCGTTCGGGTGGCGCCGTTTCTTCGAGATCGACCGGGATGATGCCGACGCCGTTCTTGCCCGTTGACTCGGCGACCAGCTGCTCCAACCAGGCGCCGAGGGCGGCGATGGCCGGCGAGGCAACGAGCGTCAGCTTGTCGCGCCCGCTGCGCGCCGCCGTCCCGAGCACGAGCCCCAGCAGCACGCCAGGGTTCTCGCGCGCGTTCAATCCTGGCCGGCACGCGGCCACCATGTGATCGGTCGCGTCGACGAGCGCCGGCACGTCGAGCCCCATCACCGCCGCCGGAACGAGACCGAACGGCGAGAGCGCCGAGTAGCGTCCGCCGATCGTCGGCTCACCGAGTACGACGTGGCGGAATCCATCCGCCTCGGCGGCGTGCTGTAGCTTCGATCCCGGGTCGGTGATGGCGAGGAACTGACGGCCCGCGTTCTCGCGTCCCACTGCCTGCGCCACGCGATCGAAGAAGTCCTGCATGAACACGTGCGGCTCGAGCGTCGTCCCCGATTTGCTCGCGACGATGACCAGAGCCCGGAAGAGATCGACGCGTCCCTCGACGGCCAGCACCTGCGCGGGATCGGTCGAATCGAGGACGTGCAGCGACGGAAAGCCCTGAGCGGACCCGAACGTCGTCGCGAGCACCTCGGGACACAGGCTCGATCCGCCCATGCCGAGCAGCAGCGCGTGCGTGAAGCGCGCCTGTCGGACGTCGGCGGCAATCGAGGTCAGCGTGGGCAGGAGGCGGCGGCCGCCCTCGACGCCGTCGAGCCATCCCAGCCAGCGCGATTCGTCGGACTTGGTCCAGAGCGATGCGTCGCGCGCCCAGAGCCGCTTGGTCGACTCGGCGGCGTCCCAGGCCGATGCGGCGGCGTCCACCTCGCGACGAAGCGATTCCGGTCCGGTCCAGCGCAGCGCGTTGATGTCGTGCCCGCCCACTCGTGCCTCCAAGCGCCGCGGCCGGCGGCGCGGCCCGCAGCATACCCCGCCAGGGGCCGAGTACAATACCGCGGGGTCGGTCCCGGCCGCGCCACTGCCATGCCGCTCAAGGAGTACCGCGCCAAGCGCAACTTCACACGGTCGCCCGAACCCCAGGGCGACGACCGCCTGGCCGGGCGCCGCGCGAAGAAAACGAAGAGCCGGTTCTTCTGCGTGCAGAAGCACCTGGCGACCGCCCTCCACTACGACTTCCGTCTGGAGCACGACGGCGTGCTGCTGTCGTGGGCCGTGCCCAAGGGCCCCTCGCTCAATCCGGGCGACAAGCGGCTGGCGATGCACGTCGAGGATCACCCGATCGAATACGGCACCTTCGAGGGCGTCATTCCCGACGGCTACGGCGCCGGCGTCGTCATGTTGTGGGATCAGGGAACGTGGACGCCCGAGGAGGACGATGTCGATTCCGCCCTCGCGAAGGGCGACCTGAAGTTCCGTCTCGAAGGGTACAAGCTGAAAGGCTCGTGGGTGCTCGTACGGACGCGTGGCTACGGAGGACGCGGGGGTGCGCGGGGCGGGCAGGGCGGCGAAGCCTGGCTGCTCATCAAGCACAAGGACGACTGGGCCGGCCCGATCGACATCACACGGTTCGCGCCGATGAGCGTCAAGAGCGGAGGCTCGTTCCGCGACATCCTCCAGGAATCGCCGGGCGTCTGGGAGAGCCACCGGGGAGCGTCAGGAGGAACCAGCGAGGCGGCGCTCACCAAGATCGTGCAGAAGGTGATCGCGCTCGAGGAGCAGGAGGGAGGCGAACCCCCCTCACCCGAGCCGCCGCCGAGCACCCCCGCCCGGCCCACGAAGAAGTCCGTATCGAAGAAGGCGGCCAAACCGGAGGAAGCGCCGGCCGCGCGCAAGCGGCCCGCTGCAGGCAGCCGGAAGAGATAGATGTCCATGTCAGTGAAGCTTCCGATCTATCTCGACTGCAACGCGACGACGCCGATGGACCCTCGCGTGTTCGAGGCGATGGTCCCCTATTTCATGGAGGTGTTCGGCAACGCCGCCAGCACCGGCCATGTCTTCGGCGCGCGCGCGCTCGACGCCGTCTGCCAGGCGCGTGCCGGCGTCGCTGCGGCGATCGGCGCCGAACCCGAGGAAATCGTCTTCACGTCCGGCGCGACCGAGTCGGACAACCTGGCCATCAAAGGGCTCGCGGAACTGCGCGGGCCGGGCCACATCGTCACCGCCGCGACCGAGCACAAGGCCGTGCTCGATCCCTGTCGTACGCTCGCGGCGCACGGTTTCCGCGTCACGTGCCTCGAGGTCGACGCCGAAGGCTGCGTGGACCCGGCCGCGGTCGCACGGGCCCTGGCATCCGACACGATCCTCGTTTCCATCATGCACGGCAACAACGAGGTCGGAACCATCCAGGACGTCGCCGCCATTGCCGCCGTGTGCCGCGAGCACGGCGTGCTCTTCCACACCGATGCGACGCAGACCGTGGGCAAGCTCCCCTTCGACGTCCGAGCCCTCGGCGTCGACATGGCCTCGCTCACCGCGCACAAGATGTACGGGCCCAAAGGCATCGGCGCCCTTTATGTGCGGCGCACGTGCAAGCTCGCGCCGAATCCTCGACGGCGGCGGACACGAGGGCGGCCTCAGGAGCGGTACGCTCAACGTCCCGGGCATCGTCGGCCTCGCCAAGGCGCTCGAGATCGCCGTCGCCGACATGCCACGCGACCTCGCCCACACGCGCCGGCTCCGCGATCGGATGTGGTCGTGCCTCCGCGAGCTGGTGCCGTCGGCGCGGGTGAACGGACCCGATCCCCTGGCGACCCCCGATCGCCGGCTGCCGAACAACCTGCACGTCAGCATCGGCGGCCTGCACGGCGACCTGGTCGCCTCGGCGCTCACCGACGTGGCCGTCTCCTCGCGGTCGGCGTGCACGAGCGGCTCGCACGAGCCCTCGCACGTGGTCAAAGCGCTCGGCGGGTGCCTCGAAGGATGCACCACGCTGCGATTCGGGGTGGGCCGCTCGACCACTGACGCCGAGATCGATTACGTGACCAATCGACTGCGGGCGACTCTGTTGTGAGCCAGGTCCTCGTCAACCTCGCGATGAATGCACGCGACGCGATGCCCGACGGCGGGCGCCTGGTCATCCAGACCGATGGGGTCGAGTCGACCGACGCGGACGGCGCGCATCCCGGCGTCCCCGCCGGCCGCTGGGTACGTCTCACGGTCCGCGACGAGGGCTTCGGCCTGTCCGAGGAGGTCCAGCGGCGGGCGTTCGAACCCTTTTTCACCACCAAGCCGATCGGCCAGGGCAGCGGTCTCGGTCTGGCCATGGTCCACGGCATCGTCACCCAGCACGGCGGCTGGATCACGTGCGACAGCCGTCCGAACGAGGGCACCGTGTTCCGCATCTACCTGCCCGAGGCGCCGGTCCGGCCCGAGCCATCCGGCGTCGCGCAGCCGGCGTCTCCGGCGCGAGTGCGCGAGCCCCACGAACCTGTCGGATAATCGACAAGTGCCCGCGGCACGTGATGCGGCCGGGGTGGGACCCTTCATGGAGAAGATCACCGTTCACGCGCGCTTTCACACCGGCCACCGCCAGGTGGGCTATCCGGGCAAGTGTCGGTTCGTGCACGGCCACACCTGGCGCGGCACGATTGTCGTCTCGACCCAGGAGTTCCCGAGAGACGACATCGACATGTCGCTCGACTTCGGCGACCTCAAGGACATCCTGCGCAAATTCGATCACAAGATGATCGTGACCGACGGGGATGCCACGTTCCTGGACCCCGCGCTCTTCGAGCCCGAAGGGGTGGTCAAGATCAAGGGTAAGGGCCCGAGCGTGGAGAACGTCGCGCTGCACGCCCTCGAGGAAGTGATCGCGCACATCCGCACCCGCTTTCCCGACTACAACAAGCGGTACGACCATCGAAGTCATCATCACCGAGACCGAGAACAACATCTTCTCAGTGACCCGGGACGTCGTGATCTAGGGCAGCCCGTCGTGACAGGCCGGCATTCGACCGGTGCGACGTCGGACTTTCACCACGGGCTCCGGGCCAGGGTTCGCGGGCTGCCCCACCTTGTCCAGGGCGGGAAGCGCTTCAGCCCTGTCGGACCGGCGTGAGCGTGCTCCACTCGTAGGCGCACTTTCGTGCCTGCCCGCGCGGGATTCCGCCATCGCGAACTCGAAGCCACGCTGTCGCGCGCCGCGCTGAACGCGCTCGAGGTCACCGTTCTTCCGGAGCACATCGATTTCCTGCACGCCCGGAAGCCCGATTCCGATTGGCCCGCGACCGCACCCGTCCTGGCGCCGCTCCGCGACGTCGAACGCGACCACATCCTGCGCGTGCTCGACGCGGAGTCCTGGAACAAGAAGCGCGCCGCCCAGATCCTCGAGATCGGGCGAGAGACGCTCTATCGCAAGATCGAGCAGTTTGGACTCACCGACCGGAAGGACGAGGGCGACAGGCGCGGCTGATGTGGCAGCGGGCTCGAGTCCCGGCCCATCCCGGGCCTGGCGGGCCTGAACGCCCGCGCCACAATCGCACGCACTCGCGATTCACCGGATCATCGGGCGCCGCGGGCGAAGCGTACGTCGCGGACGACAATCTCGCCGCTCTCGCCGGGAAGGGTGTTGAGCGTGTCGACGACGAAGAGAACCGCGTGCACGCGGCTCGGGTCCGGGTGCGGGGGCTGGCCCGACTCGACGGGCCGGAGGTCGTCGACGGACACGGCAACGTCGCGCTCCGCCGTGTCGACGTAAATCGACCGCCGCCAGCGCCGCCCGTTGCTCCCGCCATCGGGCTGCCGCAACTGGAGCGACACGCGCATCGGGCAATCGGCCGACGCCGCGAACGCGAGCGCCGTTGCGTCGCTCGGCATGGTGATGGGCTGGGCGACGAGCGCCGCGTACTGCCCCATGCGGGTTCCGCCTGCAAGCCGATATTGGAATCTCAACGCCATGGGGCTTCCCGTCTCGGGAATGAACCGGGCTTCCGAGGCTGCGTCGTGCTCGACCGTCCAGGGCACGTCCGCGAGCGTGACGACTGGCAACGACGGGTCGAGAGGAGGAGGCTGGGCTGCGATGGGCGCGTCGGCTGCACGCCCGTAGATGTGGTTCGTGATCAACCAGGGCCTCTGCTCGCCGCCGACCGGCACGTGGACCTCGAGGCGGCACGCGGCTGGCGCGGGTGCGCGCACACGGCCCGACACCGGTCCTGGCGCAGGACCGGACAACGCGACCGCTCCATCGCACATGACTCGAATTTCCGAACCCGGTGGCGCGGCCGCGACGCCCCGAAGTTCCAGAGCATCGAGGCTGGCGCCGGCAAACTCCCCCATCGTCACGAAGGTGCCGTCTGGCCGACGAGCCGAGTACTCGACGTGTCCGGCCTTTGCGTAGGCCTCGATCCAGCCGTACGCGTTCGCCTGGCGCAGCGCGGCAACGATTGCGGCAGCGTCGGCTGCCGGATCACGCGTGAGCGGGGACGCCAGTTCGACGGCGATCCGCGCCGTGTCGAACGAGGCCTCGTAGCTCGGGACGCGAAGCTTCAGGTCCCCACCCGGTCCGGCGTCCGCGCCCACTCGCGCATGCGCATCGACCGCTGCCACGGCAACGAGACGCCGCGAGCGCGCCAGCCGATCCCAGCGCGCGACGAGGGGCCGATCCGATCGGAGGAGCGCGCCAATCGCCGGCGCCGGCCGCAGCGCGTAGTGCAGCATCGCGAGCGCGAGGCGGGCCGTGGACTCGTCCCGCCATTCGGTGTCGAGGTTGAACCATTCGAGGCCGTCAATCGGCAGATCCCACTCCTGCCAGGCGAGCTCGGGCTTCGGCGAGTCGGGATGCGCCACGATGCCCACCCCGCCGAACCGGCGCACATCGTCGACGACATCGCGTGGTTCGCCGGCGAGACGGTACGGCGTGCGTGGCAGGCCGAACGCGACGTAGTGTCCGTCTTCGGTGCTGATCTCGACGCCGTCGATGCAGAGGACGCCGGAACGGTACTGCGGCGCGAGCGGCTCGCGCGTACCGTCGCCGTGATCGGTGAAGACGACGAACTGAACGCCGGCGCGGGCAGCAGCGGCAGCCACCTCGTCCACCGTGCCGGTGCCGTCTGAGCGCACGGTGTGGACGTGAATCACGCCGGCCGCGACGTGCCGCCGAGCGCCTCCCCCGCCAGACTGTTCCGCCGTTGGAGGCGCCGGTCCTGCCGGTCTGGAGCGCGGCGGCAGGGTCGCGAGCGTCAGCGCCCCCAGGATTCCCACCGCCAGCGCTGTTCCGACCAGCGTTCGCGAGAGGAGTCGCCGGACGCGTCACCGCGCGACTATACTGTTCGCCCGTATGGTGGACAAGGAACTGCTCGAGATTCTCGTGTGCCCCGACAACCTGACGCCCGTGCGATTGGCCGCGTCGGGCGAGCTCGACGCGCTGAACGCGCGCATCAGGGCGGGCAGCGTAAAGACCCGCGGCGGACAGGACGTGACGACGGAAGTGAAGGAAGGCCTCATCCGCGCGGATGGCCAGTACCTCTACGTCGTCGACAACGACATCCCCGTGATGCTCATCGACGAAGCGATCCCACTCAAGTAGACCGGGGTCGGGTGCTTTTCCGGACGAGGGGGTCGGTGCTTTTTCTCGACGACCCCTCTGCCTCACCTGACCGCGGCTGAAAAGCAGCCGGGCCCCGCTACGCCACGCGCGAGGTGATGTCGGCGGCCAGTGCCGCGGCATCGGCGTGGTCGATGGCTCGCGCCGGCCACGAGATCCCGAGTCCTTCAGACCCGGCCGGCTTGGGAATGATGTGAAAGTGCACGTGGGCGACCGCCTGGTGCGCGCGCGCGCCGTTGTTCTGGAGCACGTTGTAGTCGCGGCAACCGGTGGCGCCCATGACCGCCCGGCATAGCCGCGGCAGTACGCGGCCGATCGCCGCAGCCGACGCGTCAGAGAGCTGGTCGAGCGTCTCCACCGCCTCCTTCGGGATCACCAGCGTGTGCCCGCGAGTGAGCGGCCCGATGTCGAGGAACGCGAGCACGTGCTCGTCCTCGTAGACGCGATGACACGGGATTT
This sequence comes from Vicinamibacterales bacterium, assembly GCA_963840865.1. Taxonomy (GTDB): domain Bacteria; phylum Acidobacteriota; class Vicinamibacteria; order Vicinamibacterales; family Vicinamibacteraceae; genus CAWJAP01. The sequence continues at coordinate 234,149 of CAWJAP010000027.1, read as the reverse complement.
CTCCGCGCAGAATCCGGCTGAAGATCGTCTCGGCCAAGGCGCACCTCGGCGAGCGATTGTAGCAGCGGCTGTCAGTCGGATGATCGAAGGATGGCGTCGAACCGACGCACGCGGAAGGCGGACGCGAACGCGCGAGTTCAGCCGACGGGCTGAGCGGGCGGGACGGCCTGGGTGCGCACCGCGGGTGCGGGCTGGGGCGCGGACGTCGGATCGAGCTCGCACGCCGGCACCTGAATGGCTCCGACCGCAAGGGCCAGAGCAAAGAGAATGGCTCCAAAACGACGCATCGTCATGTTCCCAGTTTCGGGCAGAGTGGGCACAGATTACCACGAACTTGACACGAACACGCCGCTCTTTGGGACGAACGGTCCACCTGCCTGCCGGCGCGCGCGCCGGCCGCCAAGCCACCACGTGCCGCGTTCGGAAACGCGCTCACGCGGCGTGCAGGTTTGACGTCAAGATTTGCGACATGTAGCATTCCCCGTCGCGGGTGCCGGATTATTTCCTTCATTGATGGTCGCTTGAGGCTCCGGCTTGGTCCGGGGAGCAGGCCCCGCCATTTTCGTTGGGGGTTCTTCATGCAGAAGCTGTGTCGACTCTCGTCGGCGGCGTTGACGCTCGGGCTGTTGGCCGGCGTTTCGCCCGCCTGGGCCCAGGGCACCACGTCCCGTGTGACGGGGGTTGTCTCCGACTCCTCGGGCGGGCGCATTCCCGGCGCCTCGGTCACGCTCACCAGTGAAGGCACGGGCGTCGCGTTCACGACCATCACGAGCGACGCCGGCGCGTACACCTTCGAAGCGGTGCAGGTCGGCGCCTACACCGTCAAGGTGGAGCTCCAAGGGTTCAAGACCTTCGAATCGACGGGCAATGTCGTCCGGATCGGTGAGCCGAAAACGGTGAACGTCGTGGTCGAAACGGGCGCGCTGGCCGAGACGGTCCAGGTCGTGGGCGGCGCGGAGACGGTGCAATTGAGCACCTCCGGCAACTTCGGCAGCGTCATCGACCAGAAGGCGGTCGAGACGCTGCCGATCGTCGGCGACGCGCGGCCGCAATCCCGCTCGATCTCGTGCTGACGCAGCCCGGCGTCGTGTCGGGCGCCAACACCGGCGGCGGCATCCACGTCAACGGCGCGCGCGATCGCTCGTGGAACTTCACGCTCGACGGCATCGACGTCAACGAGACCAGCGCCGGCGGCGCGAACTTCGCGCCGCTGCGCACCAATCCCGACTCGCTCGCCGAGTTCAAGGTCCTGACCGGCAACACCACCGCCGAGTACGGGCGCAACAGCGGCGGCCAGGTCGCGATGATCATCGCGCTCGGGCACCAACCGGTTCCCCGGCACGGGCTTCTACTTCGGCCGGCGGCCCGGGCCTGCAACGCCAACGAGTGGGAGAACAACATCGACGACCTCGCCGAAGCGCGCAGTTCGAGCAGAACATCTACGGCGTTCAGCCTCGGCGGGCCGATCCAGCAGCAACAAGGCGTTCTTCTTCACCAACCTCCAGTATCCTGCGCGCCGAGCAGAGCGCAGACCGTCACGCGCACCGTCTACACCGCAGGCCGCGCGCAACGGGCATCTGGCGCTACGTCGATCGGCGGCCGCAACCAGCCCGCCGGCGTCGCCGGCGCCTCGGTCGACGCGAACGGCAACGTCGTGCCCGGCTCAACTCGGCACCTACAACATCGCCGCCAACGACCCGCAGCGGCTCGGCATCGACCCCGACGATCCGCCGCATCGATCGGCCTGACGCCGCTGCCGAACAACTTCACGGTCGGCGACGGCCTGAACACGGCGGGCTACACGTTCTCGCCGCTCGAGGACGAGAAGCAGCACGACTTCGTCGACGAAGGTCGACCACGTCTTCAACCCGCAGCAACTACACCTTCGCCCGCTTCTCGAAGGGCGAGCAGAACACGATCTGCGACCGACGGCCAACGGCGGCCCGCCGCCCTTCCCCGGCCTGCCGTGCCTCGTCGACACGCATCCGCGATCCCTGGAACTTGGCGGCGAACTGGCGCTGGAACCCGACGCCGAACCTGGTCAACGAGTTCGTCGTCGGCCGGCAACCACTTCACCTTCGACTTCGTCACGCCCGACCGCGCGACCCGAGCCGACGCTCGACGTTCACCGGTCGGCGCCCATCACGATCCCGGAGACTTCGCACCTCGGCAACCTGCGCACGCTCAACACGCTGCAGATCGTCAACAACACGAGCTACATACCGCGGCGCGCACAGCTTCAAGTCCGGCATCAATTTCCGCTTCAGCAGCACGAGGACATCCGCGGCTCGGTCAGCGGCGGCAACGTGACGCCGATCGTCAACTTCAGCACGCACGTCAACACGGTCGATGCCGACGGCGTTCAACCTGCCCGCGAACATCCAGCAGGCCAACGATCGGCCGCGCTCGAGTCGAGCATCAACTTCCTGCTCGGCCGCGTCGGCCAGTCACGCAGGGCTTCGTCTCGACCGGCGACGCCTACGCGCCCGGCGGCACGCCGTTCGTCTTCGACGCGCGCTATCCGCGAGTTCGACCTCTACATCCAGGACAACTGGAAGCCGCGCTCGAACCTGACGATCGACCTCGGCCTGCGCTGGGAAGCTGAAGATGTCGCCGCGCAACCCGCAGGACCTGCATCCGCCGCCCGAACCAGCGCGTCGCGGTCGGCGAAGCGCCGAGCATCACGCTCAACGTGGGTCGAGGGCAATCTCTACGACGACGACTGTGAACAACTTCGCGCCGTCGGTCGGCTTCGCCTGGGATCCGATCGGCGACGGCAAGCAGGTCGTCCGCGGCAACTACCGCATGGCCTACGACCGCATCAACACGTTCGTGATCTCGTCGGCGATTCTCCAGAGCATTCCGGGCATCACGACCGGCGTCGACCAACACGACCTATCGGCCAGCGGGCGGCCGCCTGAGCAACGTGCCCGTCGCTCCAGCCGTCGTTCACGCCGCTCGACGCGCTGCACGCCGGCGGTCGTCGGCCGGCACGATGCGCGTGATCGATACCGAGTTCCAGTCGCCGCTCACGCATGGCTGGGCGCTCAGCTACCAGCGCGAAGTGTTCAGCGGCAACGTTCTCGAAGTCGCCTATATCGGCCGCACGCGCGAGAACCTCTTCGGCGCCTACGACGTGAACCAGGCGGAGATCTCACGACAACGGCTTCCTCGACGCGTTCAACACCGTCAAGGCCGGCGGCGAGAGCGCGCTGATCAACCAGCTGCTCGGCCCCGACACGCGGCGGCTCGCCGACCGAGACCGGCTCGCAGTTCGCGCGCCGCCAGTTCCCCACCGAGCTGCAGCAGAACTCCGTCGGCACGATCGCGCGGCGGCGATCGCGACGCGGCTGCAGGGCGGCCGCACGCTCGCCGGAGCTCTCGGGCCTCGGCCCGTACTTCTTCTATCCCCTACCCGCAGTTCCTGCGGCGGCGTGATGCGTGATCGACTCGCGAGGACTACTCCCGCTATCACGCGCTCCAGCTGAAGCTGGAGCGCCGCTTCCGCGGCGGCGCCGGCTATCTGCTCGGCTACACGCTGGCCAAGTCGATGGACACGCGCTCGTTCGATCCGGCGTTCACGCGCGTCGGCGACCGGCAACGGGCAGTCGGCGTCGAGCACGCCGTTCGACATCTACAATCGCGATCTGAACTACGCGCCGTCGGACTTCGATCGCCGCCACGTCGTTCCAGGCGCAGCTTCGTCACCGAGCTGCCGTTCGGCCCGGGCAAGTGGATCGGCGGCAACATCGACGGGCTCGTCGGGCGCCTCATCGGCGGCTGGCAGCTGGCGGGCATCATGACGGTACAGAGCGGCCGGCCGTTCACGGTCTTCTCGCGGCGTCGAACACGCTCTCGAACGTCGTCCAGTCGCCCGGCCAACTGCAACGGCGTGCGACGGCTCGGAAGGCACGGTGCACGACGAGGACGGCCTCGTCGTGGTACTTCACGCCCGAGGAGCGCGCCGAACTTCTCCATCGCCGGCGCGGGCGACTTCGGCAACACGGGCCGCAACGGCTTCGTCGGTCCCGGCAGCTTCAATCTCGATCTGTCGCTCGTCAAGCGCACGCGGATCGCTGGGCAGCCAGTCGCTCGAGCTCCGCGTCGATGCGACCAACCTGACCAACACGCCGACGTTCGGCTTCCCGACGGCGGTCGTGACGACAGCACGACGTTCGGGCGCATCCGCAACACGGTCATCAGCTTCTCGCGAAAGGTGCAGTTCGGGATCGAAGTACAGCTTCTGATTCCGCCCGCTCGAGCAACGCCGGGCGCGGGGCTCATGCCCCGCGCACTCACGCTCGCGCACCCCTCAGTCGAGCGTCTGTTCACGACTCGCAAAGATCGCACGGCATCTCCGGTGCAGGACGTCAGCGGTCGGCCCGTCCGGCTGAATGAGATCGTCACCGGAAAAGTGGTGCTTCATCAGGCCCACCGTGCCGTGGCCGGGGCCGAGCAGCCAGTGCCCGAGCTCGTGCGCCACGACGCGGCCGATCGCCCGGCCGACGACGACGTCGTGCAGACCCTCCGCGGACTCGGTGAAGCGCCAGCCCGCCGCCTGCTTCGCTTTCTTCACTTTGTCGAGGATCGTCTCGTAGGATGCTTCGATGAGATTCGACGGCTCGCCGCTCGTGCCGAACCGAATCCATCCGGCAACGCGCGCTCTCCGTGAACCGGGTGCCGTGCCGCGCCGGACCACGACGTAGATGACGGTGGCGAGGTTTTTGGTGTGTTCTTCGGCCCATTCGACGGCGATCCCTTGGGGCTCCCAGATGTTGTCGACCTCCAGCTTGATGCGGCGCTCGATCTCGGCGGACAGCGGCAGATCGGACACGAGCCGGAGCTGGACCGACTGGGAGAGCTCCTCGCACGCGGTCATCACCGTGGAACGTGCGGCCGGCTCACTCGCCTGGAACACGACGGGAATCACCAAAAGAATCGCGAGAAGTCCAAGGATTCTTCGCGCGTGTAGTTCGGATTCTGTCCTTCACGATCTCGACCCCTCGGTTGCTGCTGGATTTCCTTGCCCGGCCTCGCCCTGGAGCGACGTGCGCCCGGTGCCGCCTCATAAGGGAAATCGCAGAGCGCGCCGAAAAAGGGACAAGGCCGCGGTGGGCCGACTGCGCCGCAATCGTCAGGGATTGAAGCCCTCGCACCTTCGTCTCGGAGAATTCGATGCCCGTGCTCCGCCATATCGGACAGCTCGCCACGCCGACTCCGGCGGGTCGGCAAGGCGAGCTGCGCGTCATCGGGAACGCGGCGCTGGTCTGGCATGGAAAACGCGTGACGTGGATCGGACGCGACGTGGACCTGCCGGGCGGTCGAGGCCTCGATGGCGTCGAGGGACTCGAGGGATCCGAAGAGCACGACGCAGGCGGGCGATTGGTCGTGCCGGGGCTCGTGGATGCTCACACCCACCTGGCGTTCGCCGGCTGGCGTGCCGACGAGTTCGAGCGCCGGCTGCGCGGCGAGCGCTATCAGGACATCGCGGCGAGCGGCGGCGGGATTCTGCGCACGGTGGACGCCACGCGTGCGGCGGGCGAGTCCGACCTCGTCGCACGCGCACGCCGCTTTCTCCGCGGCATGGCCGCGCTCGGCGTCACCACCGTGGAGTGCAAGAGCGGCTACGGGTTGTCGGTCGAGGACGAGCTGAAACAGCTGCGAGCGTACCGCACACTCGCGGCGTCACAGCCGATCAGGATCGTACCGACCCTGCTCGGCGCGCACGCGGTGCCCCGCGAGTATCGCGACAATCGCGCGGGCTGGATCGACCTGGTGTGTGAGACCCTCATTGCGCGCGTGGCCGCAGAGCGCCTCGCTCTCTTCTGCGACGTGTTCGTCGACGAGGGCGCCTTCACGATCGAAGAAGGCCGGCGCGTGCTCGAGGCAGGGATGCGGCACGGACTCCGGCCCAAGCTGCACGCGGATCAATTACGCGACGGAGGAGGAGCGGCGCTCGCCGCCGAAGTCGGCGCCGTGTCCGGCGATCATCTCGAGCACGTCTCACGAGCGGGCATCGCCGCCCTCGCCTCGGCCGGCACCATCGCAGTGACGCTACCGATTGCCGCCGCGTGCCTCGACTCGCCGGTGGCTCCGGCCCGTGACCTCATGGATGCGGGCGTTGGCGTGGCCGTGGCCACCGACTTCAATCCGGGATCGGCACCGTCCTACGATCTGCCGCTCGCGCTCTGGCTGGCGTGCACGCGTCAACGCATGACGCCCGACGAAGCGCTGGACGGCGCGACGCGCCAGGCCGCGCGCGCGCTTGGTCTCCACGATCGGATTGGGTGCCTCGAGACCGGGTGGTCGGCCGATGTGGCCGTCATCGACGCGGAGTCGGTGCGCGACTGGCTCTATTTCTATCGGCCGAACGTGTGTGTGCGGGCCTGGGTACGCGGACAGCCGTCAGCGGAGGAGTCGCGGCGGGCGGTCGACCCGGGCCCGTGAAGACAGGGCGCTATCGCAGACTACGACGGGCATACCGCCCATCGTCGGTGCGGGAGAGGAAGTCGCTCTCGATCAGGACGTGAAGGACTTGATGACAGGTCGGCGCATCGAGTCGCCACAGTCGTGTGGCTTGCGCCTCGGTCAACCGCAGACCGGGTTGCTCGATGAACTCGGCCCGGATCCTCTCGACAAGGTCCTCGAACGTGAACGGAGCCAGCGGGACGCTCGCCATCGGCGGCGTCCGCTGAATAACCGGCGAGGGAACTACGCGCGCCATACTTGTCAGACTACGCTTCCTCATCGGCCTACGCAAGCAAACTCGGTGTGAACTGTGGGCTGGGCGCCCCCGCTCGCGGCGCGAGCGGGCGAGGCGAAACCAGTACTCGCGTGACTGCACGCTGCGATGCGGGCCGGCGAGTGTCAGCCTTGCTCGCGCGCGCCGGCTGGTCTAACCACTTGCTCGCGAGGACGTGGCCGCCATCGCCGGAAACACACGTTCGACGATGTAATTGCGAAGCGCGCGATCCAGCGCACGCGTGTTCCGGCGCTCGCCGAGCGTCTTCGACGTCGCGTCGGTGTTGAACACGACGACATAGCCGCGGCGCGTCGGCCGATGGAAATAGATGTGGGAAATGAAGCCGTTCTGGCCGCCGCTGTGGCCGATGAGGGTCAGGCCCGCGTGCTTCTCGATGAAGATCGACAGGCCCATCGACGCATCCGGCTCGCCCGTCGGGACCAGCGGCAGGAACAGCTCCTCGAGCGAGCTCCGCGCGAGGACGAAGGCATCCTCCTGCACGCGGGACGGCCGGCCCATCAGAAACGAGAGATAGGTCGCGAGATCGCCGACAGGCGCGTTCCAGCCTCCGTTGGAAACGGTTGCACCCGTGTCGAAATCGAAGCGCGCCTCCCGCCGCCCATCGTCGGTGGCGAGGTAGCTGTGAGATCGACGCGCCAGCAGGTGCGGCGGGGTGCGATCGAAATGGCTGCGCGTGAGCCCGAGCGGCATGAAGATCCGCTTGTGAACGTACACTTCCCAGTCTTCGTTGGTCAGGCGCTCGATGATGCGCCCCAGGAACACGACGCCCGGGTTCGAGTAGCTATACCGGCTTCCCGGCGCGAACTCCACGCTGGTGTACGGCAGCATCGCCTCGACCTGCGCCCAACCCGGCGGTTCGAAAGGGTGCCAGTCCTTGTCTCCGCCCCACGGCCAGGTGGCGGCGCGGAATCCTGCGCTGTGTGACAGGAGGTGGCGGATCGTGATCTCCGAGACCGGCCCGAACGGGTTGTGGACGCGCGAGAGCTCTGGCAGGTACTTGACCGCCGGGTCGTCGAGCGCCAGCAACCCGCGATCGCGCAACTGCAGAATGGCGATCGCCGTGAGCGTCTTCGTGATCGATGCCCAGTGAAAGATCGTGTCCTCGTCGATCGGGGTGCGCGTCTCGGCATCCTGATACCCGTCCCAGGTGCGGGCCGCGACTGTTTCACCGTCGATGAGCCACAGGCTGCCGCCGACGATGCCGTGCTGCGTGAGGCCGGCTCGATAGAACGCCGTCGTCTCGTTCCAGGCGGCGGTGAGGTCCGAACGCGCCCAGCTCGAGTGAGGCCGATCGGTCTGGGCGCTGGACGCGGCAAGGGTCAGAAGCAGGCCGAGGGACGTGATCGCAGAGCGCATGGTGGGTGGTCGGTCTTCGGTCTTCAGGGCCTGAACGCCGGGGCTGAAGCCCGGCCTCATTCTGTGACACCAGGAGGGCGGGGCTCTTTTGCCCCGCCGTCACGCCGACCGATCAGAATCGTGACGCCCGGAGCACAACGTCCGCGTGGGCCCAGGCCTTTTCGAACCGCGACCTGATTGCCGCCGCCTCGGCGGTCCGCTTCTGCGCCTCGAGGCTCTTCATGAGCCCGAAGAGCGCCCACCCGTTTTCGCGATTCCGCTCGAGGTCGTCACGATACACCCGCTCGGCCTCTCTCGCGCGGCCTGCCTCGAGCAGAACGGCCCCAAGCGAGTGGCGCACCGGATAGTGCCAGTCGGGCGGCTCGTTGTAGCGTAGCCCGTCCTCGAGCGCGACGGCTTCGCGAAGCCGGCGTACGGCACCGCTCACGTCGCGCCGCCGTGCCGCCAGCTCGCCGCCGAGCACGCCGGAGGCAATTCGAATCAGCGTGGATGCAGGATTGATGTCCGAGAGGGTGATTGCGGCAATGGTCTCGTCTTTCATGGCGGCGTCGACGCTGGCGAGCTCGCGTGCGGCCTCGTCGAGGCGTCCCAGTCCCACGAGCGCCCGGCCTCGCGCGTAGTGCCAGATCGCCCGCGGATACGGGAGATCGGGCTCCGGCCGGGCCAGGATGTCCGCCCACCGGCCGAACCGCGTCAGCGTGAACAGCGGAATGGTCGTGTAGTGCTGCAGCGTGGCCATGCCGGGCTCGCGCATGAGCGCGTGGTCGGTTTTTGCGTCCGTCGCGTGCGCCGCCTCGAGCGCCTTGGCGCTCCACCCTTCCATGCTGGCCGTCGCCCAGAGAAAGTGCAGCGCGTGCGGCACGTACGCCAATGGATAGATCCCCTGAGCATGGCACTGCGCCAGGTACGCCTCGTCGGCCTTGCCCGCGGCCAGGTTGGCGAGGGTGCCGTCGTGGTAGCGGCCGACGCGGATGTAGGTGTGCGACGGCATGTGGACGAGGTGGCCCGCGCCCGGCACGAGCGCGGCGAGCCGATCGGCGTAGCGCTCGGCGCGCTCCGGCGTCCTCGACGCTTCGGTGGCGTGAATGTAGAAGTGAATGGCGCCCGGGTGATCGGCGTGCTTCGCGAGGACCCCCTCGAGCACGCGTAGAATCGTCGGCGTGTCGGGGGTGGGCGTGCCGTCCGGCAGCCACTGGTTCCACGGGGACAACGTCAGCAGCGCCTCTGCGTAGATCGTCGCGGCGTCGAGGTCGTCTGGATAGCGCGCGGCGAGGGCGGCCATCGCGTCGGCATAGGCACGGTCGAGCGGCTGGCGATCCGGCGGAGGCCGTTCAGCATACCGCGCCGCCAGCGCGTCGATATAGGCCGCCTCGCGAGCAGATGCCCGCGGCTTCAGGCGAAGCGCCGTCTGGAGCGCCGTCCACGCCGGCGGCACGTGCTCGGGAAACATCGGCGCGTTGATGTTGGGCCCGAGCACGAAGGCAACACCCCACCAGCACATGGCACAATCGGCGTCGAGCCGCGCCGCTTCGCGGAACGACCGCTCGGCTTCCGCGTGATTGAACGCGTACGCGAGCCGGATTCCCTGATCGAAGAAGCGCTGGCTGTCGGCCGACCGCGTCGTGACCGGCACGTGATGCGTGCCGAGACCCGGAAACGTGGGCGCGAGGGGCGGCGCCGAAGATTCGGACGTCCGGCGGCAGCCCGCCGATCCGGCAGTCGCGATGAGCAGTCCGGTGAGCGCCGCGATGAACGTCCGAGTACAGAACATGAACGAGACGGACAATTATCCCGTAGCCCTCAGTGCAGTCGAAGGCCCTGTCCTGAGCGAAGTCGAAGGGTGGCTGGTCACAACCCGCTGGACGTGGCGCGACAGCCCCGGCATAATGCACACCCCTTTTCCGACAAGGAGGCCTCAGATGTCCGGTTCAGCGCCAGCACCCGTTCCCTCGATTCGCGGCCGGTTCGTCTGGCACGAGCTCATGACGACCGACGTCGCCGGAGCGAAGGCCTTCTACACCAAGGCCCTGGGTTGGGGGACGCAGAAGTTCGATGGTCCCTTCGACTACACGATGTGGACGTTGTCGGAGGCCCCGATCGGGGGACTCATGGAACTGCCCGAGAAGGCGCGTCAGGCGGGCGTTCCGCCGCATTGGCTCGCTTCGATCGGCACGCCGAACGTGGACGAAACCGTCGCGAGGACGAGCGCACTCGGTGGCAAGGTGCTGGCGCCGGCCTTCGACATCCCGAACGTCGGCCGCTATGCCGTGCTGGCGGATCCGCAGGGTGCGGCTTTTGCGGTCTATACCCCGAGCATGGAGTACCCGCCCGAGGCCGATGCCAACGTCGGGGAAGTGTCGTGGCACGAGCTCTTGACTACCGACTTCGAAGCCGGGTTCCGGTTCTACGCGGATCTCTTCGGGTGGGAGAAGACGACCGCCATGGACCTGGGGCCGATGGGCACCTATCAGATGTACGGGCGCGGCGGCCGCGAGTACGGCGGGATGTTCAACAAGCCGGCTGACATGCCCGCGCCGCCCCATTGGCTGCTCTACGTCCGCGTGCCCGACGTCAACACGTCGGTCGAGCAGATCAAGGCGCTCGGCGGGCAGATTCTGAACGGGCCGATGGAAGTGCCTGGCGGCGATCTGATCGCGCAGTGCCTCGATCCGCAGGGCGCGGCGTTCGCCATCCATTCCAAGGCGGCGAAGGCCTGATCGAGCGACGAACGACGAGCGACGAACGACGAGCTGGCCCCAGCTCGTAACTCGTCGCTCGTAGCTCGTAGCTAGGCAAAGAGCCCCGGCACGCCGCCCGTGTGCCAGAAGAGAACGGTCTGGCTGCTCGCGAAACGGCCACAGCGCACCCACGCAACGAGCGCGGCGGCTGCCTTCGCCGTGTAGGTCGGATCCAGCAGGATCGCCTCGTGGCGCGCGAACAGCTCCAGCGCCTCCTGCGACTCCCGCGTCGGTACCCCATAGCCCGCACCCACGAATCCCGCGTCGACGTGCACGTCGCCGCCGCCCTCCGGAACGTTGCCGGCGAGGCCGCTCGTCCTCAGCTCGTCGATGAGCTGTCCGACGAGGCCGCCGAGAACGGTAGCCGTTTCGTCGGCGCTGACGCCGAGCACGGTCGTGCGGAGGCGGCGCCGGCGGACGCCCGCGACGAGGCCGGCCTGCGTGCCGCCAGACGATGAGGCATGGACGATGACGTCGGGCGCATCGGTCTGGGCGAGTAACTCGTCGACGGCGTCCGCGTAGGCGGCGGCCCCGAGCGGCATCGACGCACCCAGCGGAATGACGAACGGACGCCGACCGGTGCGACGCAACGACGCGGCCAATGCATCCATGGCAGGTGCGCGTTCCTCACGGCTCGCAACGGGATGAATCCCGGCGCCATACAACCGAGCGAGAAGCGCATTGCCGGTTGGCCGCTCGGGCGGTGGGCCGTTCTGCACGAGCACGCACTGAAGGCCGAGCCTGGCGGCAACGGCGGCCGTCGCGCGCGCGTGGTTCGATTGCACGCCGCCGCAAGTAATGAGCGTGTCGGCGCCCTCCTCGAGTGCACGTGCCGCGACGACCGCCAGTTTGCGGACCTTGTTTCCGCCCCCACCGAACGGGATCACATCGTCCCGCTTGATCAACAGGCGCGGCCCACCGCCCAGGGCGTCACGCAGTCGCGACAGTTCCTCGATCGGCGACGGATGGTTCCAGAGCGGGAGCGAAGGAAGGGGCACGAGGGGGTGAACACCGTTGGTGGGGTGGTCAGGGCACGGCATGCCGTGCCCTGACCGGGTGTTGCGTCATTCGTCATTTGTCAAGCGTCGTTCACCATCGGCAGATCCACGCCGCGCTGATGGGCGGTCTCGATCGCGTCTTGATACCCCGCGTCGGCGTGACGCATGACGCCAGTGCCGGGGTCGGCGGTCAGCACGCGCTGGAGGCGCCGGCGCCGCCGCGTCGGTGCCATCGGCGACGACGACCATGCCGGCGTGGATCGAGTAGCCGATGCCGACGCCGCCGCCGTGGTGGAGCGAGACCCAGCTCGCGCCGCAGGCGGTGTTGAGCAGCGCGTTCAGCAGCGGCCAGTCGGCGATCGCGTCGGAGCCGTCGCGCATGCCCTCGGTCTCGCGGTTCGGCGACGCGACCGATCCGCAGTCGAGATGATCGCGGCCGATCACGATCGGCGCGTCGACGCGGCCGCGTCTTCACCAGCCAGTTGAACCGCGCGCCCGCCTCGGCGCGCTCGCCGTATTCGAGCCAGCAGATGCGCGCGGGCAGGCCCTGGAACTTCACGCGCTCGCGCGCCTTCTCGATCCAGCGCGTGACCGACGGCCGCTTGCGGAAACAGCTCGCAGCATCGCCTCGTCGGTGACGCGCGATGTCCTCGGGATCGCCGGAGAGCGCGACCCAGCGGAACGGTCCCGCGCCGCGGCAGAACAGCGGACGGATGAACGCCGGCACGAAACCGGGAATCTCGAACGCGCGCGCGTGAGCCCGCGCCGATCGGCCACCTGTCCGCGCAGGTTGTTGCCGTAGTCGAAGACGATCGATCCCGCCGTCTGCAGCGCGAGCATCGCCTCGACGTGCTGCGACCATCGAGTCGAGCACGCGCTCCTCGTAGCCGGCCGGATCGCGCTCGCGCAGCGCCGCGGCTCCGTCGAGGCTGACAGCCCCGCCGGGATGTAGCCGACCCGCAGATCGTGCGCCGACGGTCTGATCGGTGACCACGTCCGGGCACGATCGCCGCGCGCGACCAGCTCGCGGCATCACGTCGGCGATGTTGCCGACGAGCGCGATGCCGAGAGCGCGCTTCGCCGTCGCGGCTTCGCTCGCGCCTCGCGATCGAGCGCCGTCGTCGAGGTCGATGATAGCGACCTCGTCGCAGTAGCCGGTCCGCAAGCCGGTGACTCGATGCGCGCCGGGATCGACCTCGACCGCCAGGCAGACGCCGCCGTTCATCGTCACCGCGAGCGGCTGCGCGCCGCCCATGCCGCCCAGCCCGGCGGTGACGACGAGCCGTCCTTCCAGGGTGCCGCCGAAGTGCTGGCGGGCGCACTCGGCAAAGCGTCTCGTAGGTGCCCTGCAGGATGCCCTGGGTGCCGATGTAGATCCAGGAGCCGGCGGTCATCTGGCCGTACATGGTCAGGCCGAGCGCTTCGAGGCGGCGGAATTCGTCCCAGGTCGCCCAGCGCGGCACGAGGTGCGCGTTGGCGATCAGCACCCGCGGCGCGTCCTCGTGGGTGCGGAACACGCCGACCGGCTTTGCCGCTCTGCACGAGCAGCGTCTCGTCGTCCGTCGAGCCGTCGCAGCGTGTCGACGATGCGATGGAAGGCAGGTCCAGTCGCGGGCGGCCTTGCCGGCGCCGCCGTAGACGATGAGGTCCTCGGGACGCTCGGCGACGTCCGGGTCGAGGTTGTTCATCAGCATCCGCAGGGCGGCTTCCTGATGCCAGCCCGTGCAGGATCGCTGGCGTCCCGGTGGGCGCCTTGATGGCGATGGGGGCTGTGCTAACATCGTAATCGCCTCGCGAGGCATGGGTGGGCACGGCCGGCTGTCGGGCCGTATGACCGCTCGTGAGCGGACGGCGCAGCGAGGCCGGATTGCCGCTATCGTGCTAAGCAGTTGCCGGCCCGCGACCGCAGGATACACCTCGTGACCGGCCGTTGGATCGCGCGTCTCGCGCCCCAGCATTCCAGAGCCGGCACCGACGACCGGGGCATACAATCGACGTCGATGCATTCCGAGTCTCGGGCGTCCTGCCGGCTACGTTCCACGTCACTTCTCGCTGGCGGGCCTCGCAGCCACGCTCGCAGCGTGCTGCGGCTCAGGGCGGCCGACGGGGCGCGGACCAGCGGCGGCACGGGCCGCGACGGCCCGCAGCGCGAAAGCGCGCGCGGTTCAGGTGGTCCCCGCCGCTCGAAGAATCGCTGGTGCGATCGATCGCGGTCACGGGCACGCTGGCCGCCGAAGAACAGGTCACCCTGAGCCTGAAAGTGACGGGCCGGCTGAACGAGCTGCTCGTCGATCTCGGCAGCCGCGTCACCAAGGGTCAGGTCATCGCGCGGCTGATGCCCACCGACTTCGACCTGCGCGTGCAGTCAGTCCGACGCCGCGCTGCGCCAGGCCCGTGCGCGGCTGGGTCTGCCGCCAGACGGGACAGGATGACGGCGATCACATCGAGAACACGGCGATCGTCCGGCAGGCGCGAGGCGGTGCTCGACGAAGCGAAGCTGACGAACGATCGCACCGAGACCTTCGTCAAGCGCAGGCATCGCGGCACCGCGCGGATCTCGACGCCGCTGACGCGGCGCTGAAGGTCGCCGAGAGCCGGCATCAGGACGCGCTCGAAGAAGTGCGCAACCGGCAGGCCGTGCTCGATCAGCGCCGCAGCGGAGCTGGAGCTCGCGCAGCAGGCGCTGCGCGACACCTCGCTCTGACCTCGCCGCTCGACGGCATGGTCCGCGAGCGTCACGTCACGGCCGGCCAATACCTCGCGGCCGGCATCGCCAGTCGTCACGATGGTGCGCATGCACCCGCTGCGGCTGCGCGCTCGCGGTGCCCGAGCGCGATGCGCCAGGCGTGCGCGCGAGCCAGGTCGTGCGGGTCACGGTCGAAGGCGACGAACGGTCTATGAGGGGCGGGTCGCGCGCGTCAGCCCGGCGATCGACGAGACCACGCCGCACGCTGATGGTCGAAGCGGAAGTGCCGAACCCGACGGGGCGCTGCGGCCGGGCTCGTTCGCGAACGCGGAAATCGTGATGCGGGCGACGACAAGCGCCGTGCTCGTGCCGACCTCCGCGCTCGTCACCTTCGCAGGCGTGGACAAGGTACTCGTCGTGAAGGACGGCAAGCGTGTCCGAAAAGCGCGTGACGACCGGACGCCGCGACGACGGCCGCATCGAAATCGTCGCTGGCCTCGTCGCCGGGCGAGCCGGTCATCGTCCAGCCCGGCAACCTGGTCGAGGGCGAAGCCGTCCGGATCGCGAGCGCGTCCGGACTCGCGCGGCGCGCCGCGCCGCGACCAGCGTACGTCGCGCGAGCGGTTTATGAAGACACTCGCGGCCATCTGCATCCGGCGGCCGGTCTTCGCCGCATGCTCATCATGTGCCTGGTCGTCGTCGGGACGGCCAGCTATCTCGGGCTCGGCGTCGATCGCTTCCCCGCCGTCGATCTGCCCACCGTCTTCGTGCGCACGCTTCTTCCCGGCGCCTCGCCGGAGGAAATGGAAGTGCTCGTCTCGCAGCCCATCGAGGAGGCCGTCAACACCGTCGAGGGCATCGACGAGCTGCGCTCGGTCTCGGATCCCGGCGTCGTCGCTCGTCATCGCGACGTTCAAGCTCGATCGCGACATCGAGTCGGCGGCGCAGGACGTGCGCGACCGCGTCTCCGCCGTCATCATCGCAGCTGCCGCGCGACGTCCGTCCGCCGGTCATCAGCAAATCGGACAACGACCAGTCGCCGGTCGTCACCATCGCGGTCTCCGGCGAACCGTCCGCTCCGCGAGCTGACCGAGATCGCCGACAAGATCATCAAGCCGTTCACTCGAGCGCGCCCCGGGCGTCGGCGAAGTCGAGATCGTCGGCGGCCTCGAGCGCGCGATCAACGTCTGGGTCGACGCCGACCGGCTCGCCGCCTACCAGCTGCCGATCACGGCCGTGCGGCGACGCGCTCGCCCGCCAGAACGCCGATCTGCCCGGGCGGCAACGTCACCGGCCAGACGCGCGCGAGCAGACGCTGCGCACGATGGGCCGCATCGTCGATCCGCAGGCGTTCAACGATCTGGTGATCGCCACGCGCAACGGCGTGCCGATCCGCATCCGCGACATCGGCTCGGCCGAGGACGGCACGAAGGAACAGCGGACGCTGTCGCGGCTGAACGGCGTGCCGACGGTCACGCTCGCGATCCGCCGTCAGTCCGGCGCCAACACCGTCGCCGTCATCGAAGGCGTCAAGGAGAGGCTCGAGACGCGTCGAGGCGCCAGATGCCGCGCGACGTGCCAGCTCGAGGTCATCCGCGATCAGTCGCGCTACATCTACGCGGCGCTGCACGAGATCAACCTGCACCTCGTGCTCGGCAGCGTCCTCGCCTGCCTGGTCGTGTTCGCGTTCATGCGCAACTGGCGGGCGACGGTCATCGCCGGCGTGGCGATTCCGGCGTCGGTCATCTCGACGTTCGGCATGATGGCGGCGCTCGACTTCACGCTCAACAGCGTGACGATGCTCGCGCTGGTGCTGATGGTCGGCATCGTCATCGACGATGCGATCGTCGTGCTGGAGAACATCTTCCGCTTCGTCGAAGAGAAGCAGATGGGGCCGTTCGAAGCGGCGCCAAGGCGGCGACCGCCGAGATCGCGCTGCCGGTGCTCGCGACCACGCTGAGCCTCGCGGTCATCTTCATCCCCGTCTCGTTCATGTCGAGCATTTCGGGGCGCTTCCTGTATCAGTTCGGGATCACGGCGGCCGTGGCCATCATGGTCAGCCTCCTGGTCTCGTTCACGCTGACGCCGATGATGAGCGCGCGGCTCTTCAAGGGCACGGAGTCGGACGGCCATCGAAGAGGACCACGAGGCGGCGTCGCGGGGCGGCTTCTACGGCTACATCGATCGCGCGTATACGCGTCATGCTCGGCTGGTCGATGCGGCACCGCCTGGTCATCGCCGGCGTCGCGGCCATCGTTGCGTTCAGCTCGATCCCGCTCTACCGCATGGTGCGGCAGGAGTACGTGCCGAGCGGCGTCGACGAGGGCGAGTTCGAAGTCAGGCCACGGCGCCGGAAGGCACGAGCATGGCGGCGATGAACGACGTCATGACCGCGGTCGAAAAGGAAGTCCGGTCGGTCCCGGGCGTCGCGCACACGCTGACCAGCGTGGGCGGCGGCTATTCGGGCTCGGTCAATCAGGGCGAGATCTACGTGCGCCTCGCGCCGCACGAGGAGCGGGTCTTCTCGTGGGCGCGGCTGGTCAAGGGACTCGTCACGCTCGATCCGCTCGCGGCGTTCCGCGGTAACTGCGCGCAGCGCGAAGTCATGCAGCAGGTGCGCGGCAAGATCGCGCAGGTTCGGCGATCTGCGGACGCAGGTGCGCAACATCCAGTCGTTCCAGTTCAGCGGCGGTCCGTCCGAGCTCGACCTCGCGATTCGCGGGCCCGAGCTCAAGGCACTCGCGGACTACGCGCGAAAAGCTGCGCGAACGCGCCCCCGAGCTCGGCGTGGTCGACGCCGACACCACGCTCAAGCTGAACAAGCCGGAGCTGCAGGTGCAGATCGATCGCGCGCGCGCCGCCGACCTCGCCGTCGATACGCAGGACATCGCCTCGGCGCTTCGCGTGATGGTCGGCGGCGACGAGGAGGTGACGCGGTTCCGCGACGTCGGCTCAACGACGACTACGACGTGCAGCTGCGCCTGAACGAGACCGATCGCAACGATCCAGCCACTCTCGGGCAGCTGTTCGTGCCGCAGCCGATCGGCGAGCTCGTCCGGCTCGACAACCTCGTGCAGCATCGTCGCAGACGCGAGAGCCCGTCGCGCATCGATCGCATCGACCGCCAGCGTCAGGCCAACCTGCGCGCCAACGTCGGACCCGGCTTCGCGCAGGCGCGACCGCATGGCGGCGCTCAGGCAGGCGGCAGTCGATCTGAACATGCCGCCGGCCTACACCACCGCCGATTCAGGGCCGCGGCCGCGAGCTCGAGCGCACGTTCGACGAGTTCCTCTGGGCGTTCCTGCTCTCGGTCATCTTCATGTACATGATCCTGGCGGCGCAGTTCGAGAGCATCGTCCATCCGCTGACGATTCTGCTGTCGCTGCCGATCGCGATACCGTTCGCGCTGTTCTCGCTGTGGGCGACGGGCCAGACGCTCAACCTCTACTCGGCGCTCGGTCTGCTCGTGCTCTTTGGCGTCGTGAAGAAGAACGCCATTCTGCAGATCGATCACATGAACAACCTGCGCGCGAAGGGCGTGGAGCGCCTGCACGCGATCATGGAAGCGAATCGCGATCGGCTCCGGCCGATCCTGATGACGACGCTGGCGCTGGTCGGCGGCATGCTGCCGCTGGCCCTCGGCACGGGTCCCGGCGCCGAAGAGCGCCGCAGCATCGCGGTCGTGGTCATCGGCGGTCAGACGCTGTCGCTGCTCCTGACGCTGCTCGTCACGCCGGTCGCCTACTCGCTCTTCGACGACTTCGCGCGTGGGCAGGCGCTCGCGCGACTCGCCTTCTGGCGGCGCGCCGAGACCGCCCCGCAACCCTGAGCACGCAGACCGCATACGCATGAAATGGGGTCGGGTGCTTTTATCCGTCTGAATGCCGACTCGCAGTCACGGGCACCGATGAAAGCACCCGACCCCATTCCGGAGGGTCGGCCACTCTGTCCGTGATCACGTACTTGGCGGTGCCGTGCATGCGGACCGAGTCGAGGGATTCCGTCAGCCACGTTCCCGGCCGGCGCTCGTCGATTCGGATGCCCGCCGTCCTTCACGATCGTGCCGCGCGGGGCGTATAGTTCTCACCATGAAACGCCTGGCGCTTCCCTTCCTGGTCCTGTGCGCAATCCTCGCCGTGCCGACCGGCGCGCGCGAGATGACCGTAGCGCGTGACATGCGCGAGGCGGCGACGGCGTTCCTCGCGACGCTCGACGAGGCCCAGCGCGGCAAGGCCTCCTTCGAATTCACGTCCGACGAACGGCTCAACTGGCACTTCATCCCGCGCACGCGCAACGGACTGCCCTATTACCAGATGAACGACGCACAGCGCACGGCCGCGCTGAAACTGCTCAAGACGGGCCTGAGCGCGAGGGGCCTCGAGAAGGCCGAGGGGATCCGGGGGTTGGAGCCCGTGCTGTACGAGATCGAGGGCGAGAAAGGCCGTGTGCCCGAGCAGGACGGGGTGCCTCGCCGGAATCCGGATCGCTACTTCTTCAGCGTCTTCGGCACGCCTTCGGCCGACAAGCCCTGGGGGTGGCGCTACGAAGGGCACCACGTCGCGCAGAACTGGACGATCGTCGGCGGCGCCGCCGTCGCCAGCAGTCCGCAGTTCTTCGGCGCGAATCCCGCCGAGGTCCGCTCGGGGCCGAAGACCGGCCTGCGCGTCCTCGCCGCGGAGGAAGACCTCGCCCGCACGCTGCTGGCCTCGCTCGACGCCGCGCAGCAGAAGACGGCCATGGTCAGCGACCAGGCGCCCGACGACATCCTCACCACGAACCAGCTGAATCCTCGCCGGCTCGACGAGCAAGGCATCGGCTGGGCGGCGCTGAGCGCCGGCCAGCGCAAGCTCCTGACGCAGATCGTCCGAGAGTATGCATTCGCGCAGGCGACCAAACTGGGCGAGGATCGGATGGCGAAGATCGAGAAGACCGGATTCGACGGCCTCCGCTTCGCCTGGCTGGGCTCGACGACGAAAGGCGAGCGCCATTACTATCGCATTCAGGGGCCGACGTTCCTGGTCGAGTACGACAACACGCAGAACAACGCCAATCACATCCACTGCGTGTGGCGCGACTTCAACGGCGATTTCGGCCGCGACCTGCTCGCCGAGCACTACCGCGAGAGCCACAATCCCGCGGTCGCCGCGCAGCCCTGACCCATGCCGTTTGTCCGATCCGATGCACGCCCCGGTCCGCGCCGCTGAAGCGCATCTCGAAGAGCCCGACTACGCACGCCCGCTCCTGCTGGTCACGGGAGAGCAGCGCGAACGAATTCTGGGACACCTGACCACGCTCTACGGACCGGTCCGCGCGTCCGTGTGCTACGTGGAGGTGGAGCGGTTGATGCGCGTGTACTACGCGCACAAACGCCCGCGCTCGATCGCCGCCGACCGCGAGGCCGATCCCGCCCAACGCTTCACCGAGCACGACGTCGTCCTCATCACCTACGGCGACCTGGTGTATCAACACGGCAAGGCGCCCCTCCGGGCGCTGCGCGATTTCCTGCTCACCTACATGGGCGGGCGCGGTCAACACGGTCCATATCCTGCCGTTCTTCCCGTCGTCCTCCGATCGCGGCTTCGCCATCATCGACTACGAGGAGGTCGACCCCAGCCTGGGCTCCTGGGACGACATCGCCGAGCTCGGCCAGCACTTCAAGTTGATGTTCGACGGCGTGTTCAACCACGTCTCGTCGAAGAGCCAGCTCTTCCAGCGCTTCCTGAACGGCCACCCGGGCTACGAGGACGTCGTCGTCGCGTTCAACACGCGCGACGCGATTCACCCCGACTACCTGCGCCTGATCCTGCGTCCCCGCACGTCCAGCCTGCTCACGCCGTTCCGCACGATCAACGGCGCGCGCTACGTGTGGACCACGTTCAGCCCGGATCAGGTCGATCTGAACTTCAAGAACGAGCGCGTGCTCCAGCGCGTCGTCGAGATCCTGCTCTACTACGTGCGGCGCGGCGCCGACATCATCCGGCTCGACGCGGTCACCTACATCTGGCGCGAGATCGGCACGAGCTGCGCGCACCTCGACGAGACGCACGCGCTGGTCAAGCTGTTCCGCGCGATCCTCGACGTCGTCGCACCCAGCGTCGCGATCGTCACCGAGACCAACGTGCCGCATGCCGACAACATCGGCTACTTCGGCGACGGCGCCGACGAAGCGCAGATGGTCTACAACTTCGCGCTGCCGCCGCTCGTCCTTCACGCCTTCCATCGCGCCGACGCCACGGCGCTGACCCGCTGGGCGGCGTCGCTGGACCACATTTCGAACACGTCGACCTACTTCAACTTCCTCGCTTCCCACGACGGCGTCGGGCTGCTCGGGCGCCCGCGGCGTCCTTCCCGAAGCGGAGATCGACTTTCTCGTCGCCAAGTGCCGGGAGCACGGCGGCCTCGTCTCGCTATCGCGACGCCGGCGACGGCACGCCCAGCCCGTACGAGCTGAACGTCACCTGGTGGAGCGCGGTGAACCGCGACGGCGCCGACGAACCGATCGAGCTCCAGGTCGAGCGCTTTCTCGCCACGCGGGCCGTGTCGCTTTCGCTCCGCGGCGTCCCCGGCATCTACCTGCCGAGCCTGTTCGGCGCGAGGAACGACACGCAGACGGCGCTCGCGAGCAAGGACAACCGAAGCATCAACCGCAAGGCCATTCAGGTCGAGCCGCTCGTCGAGATGCTGTCGGATCGCCGGTCGTGGGTCCGCCAGGTGGCCACGCGCTTCCGCCGCCTGCTCAAGCGCCGCGCAAAACATCGCGCCTTCCATCCCAATTCCGACCAGCGCGTCCTCGACGTCGGGCCAGCGGTCTTTGCCGTGGTGCGGACGGCCGACGCCGCACGCGGCGAGCTCGTGCTCGCCCTCATCAACGTCACCGCCGCGAACCAGAACGTGCGTGTGCCACTCGCGGACACGGCAACGGGCGCGCCGGTCTGGCGCGATGCGCTGTCACTCCGCGAGTTGACGGCGGTTGACGCAGCCCTCGCGGTGACGCTCGACGCCTACGAGATTCTGTGGCTCGTCCCGGACCGCCCACACCATCTCGTACGAACCCGCCCAGACCGGCTGCGGCGGAGCTGACGTCCACTGGAAGGACGATCAAGTGGCGTGGCTCGTCTTCACCGACCTCGACGGGACGCTGCTCGATCTCGAGACCTATTCCTGGGACGCGGCACGGCCCGCGCTCGATGCCTTGCGCTCCGAAGGTGTCCCGCTCATCCTCAACAGCAGCAAGACGCGCGCCGAGATCGAAGCGCTCCGCCGTGACATGGGCCACGACGGCCCCTTCATCGTCGAGAACGGCGCGGCCCTTTTTGCACCTCGCGCCATCCTCGAATTCGACGCGTTTCGCACGGTCGATGGCTATGACGTCGTCGAGTGGGGCACGGCGTACCCGATCATCGTGCGAACGCTCCAGGACGCGGCACGGCAAGCCGGCTTGGAGATCCGGGGGTTTCACGAGATGAGCGACGACGAGGTCGCGAAACACACCGGCCTGCCGCTCGATCGCGCACGGCTCGCGCGGCGGCGCGAATACGACGAACCGTTCGTCGTGGTCGGCGGCGATCGCGGCGCGCTGGCTCGGCTCGAAGGGGCGGTCGCGCACCGCGGCCTGCGGCTGACGCGCGGGAATCGCTTCTGCCACCTTCTCGGCCGCCACGACAAGGCGGCGGCGGCACGGGCGACCGCCGAGGCCTACCGCCGGCGCGTCGGTCCGGTTCGGACGATAGCGCTTGGCGATGCGCCGAATGACCTCGAGCTGCTTCGGTGGGCCGACGTACCGGTCATCGTCGGATCGCCCTACGCCTCGGACCTGTCGGTGATGCTGCCGGCGGCGCGCGTCTGGCCAGTCGGGCCGGCCGGCTGGAACATGGCCATCCTCGAGCTGCTCGAGGAATTCAGGCAATCAGCGGAGTCGTGAAGATGCACCGGTTGAGCGCAATCATCAGAACCTCTCTCGTCCTTGCTTACCCCATCGCCACGGCCGTCGGCGGGTCGCCCTCGCAGGCGGTCCCCGCGACGAGGTCAGCCTCACAAGCCACCACGGCAACCGCGCCGGCGGGCCCGACCGCCGACGATCCGTACCTGTGGCTCGAAGAGGTCGAGGGCGAGAAGGCGCTCGCGTGGGCACGGGCGCAGAATGCACGCGCTCAGCAAGAGCTCGAGCGCGACCCGCGATTCGCACCCCTGCGGGATCGACTGCGCGCGATCTACGACAGCAAGGACAAGATCCCGCTTCCGAGCGTGCTCAACGAGTACCGTCTACAACTTCTGGCGCGACGAGACGAACCCGCAAGGGCTCTGGCGCCGAACGTCGCTCGACGAATACAAGAAGCCCACGCCGAAGTGGGAAGTCGTCATCGACGTGGATGTGCTCTCGAAAGCGGAATCGACAACCTGGGTCTGGCACGGCGCAAAATGTCTCTACCCTGCCTACGAGCGCTGCCTGGTGAGCCTCTCGCGCGGCGGCTCGGACGCCGAAGTGGTGCGTGAATTCGATGCCAGGCGGAAGGAATGGGTCACCGATGGGTTCACCCTTCCGGAAGCGAAAACGCAAGTCGGGTGGAAGGATCTCGACACGATCTACGTCGGCACCGACTTCGGTCCGGGATCGCTCACTGACTCGGGCTACCCGCGGATTGCGAAGGAATGGAAGCGCGGCACGCCGCTCGCCGCAGCCAAGACCGCCTACGAGGGCAAGAAAACCGACGTCGCCGTGACCGCGTACCGCGAATGGGATCACGGCAAGGTGCGCGATTGGGTCGGGCGCGCGCCGAGTTTCTTCACCAACGAAGCGTATCTCCGCTCCGCCGGCGACACGCTGACGAAGGTGGAGAAGCCCGACGATGCCGACGCGGACGTGTGGGATGACACGCTGCTCATCCGCCTGCGCACGGCCTGGAAGCTCGGGAGCCGAACCTGGCCGGCGGGCGCCCTCCTCGCCACGCCGCTGGCAGAATTCCAGGCCGGCAAGCGCGACTTCACGATGCTCTTCGAGCCGAAGTCCAACACGTCGCTCGAGGCCTATACAGGGACGAAATCAGCCATTTTCGTGGTGGAGCTCGAGGATGTGAAGAGCGTGCTCTACGTCCACACGAAGGGCGCCGCGGGATGGCAGCGAACCAAGGTGGAGGCGCCGCCGGTGGGATCGTTCAGCGTGGAGCCGTATGACGAGGAGAAGAGCGACGACTTCTTCTTCACGGAGGACAGCTTCACTGCGCCCACGACACTGTCGCTCGCCAACGCCAGATCGGCTGGTTCACGCAGCGCCTTGAAGCAGGCGCCCGCGTTCTTCAAGGCGGATGGCATCGAGGCGACGCAGCACTTCGCGACGTCCGCGGACGGCACCAGAGTGCCGTACTTTCAGGTGGCGAAGCGCGCACTGCCGCTCGACGGCAGCGCACCTACGGTGCTGCACGCTTACGGCGGATTCGAGGTCTCGATGACGCCGGCCTACAACAGCACCGCCGGTGCGGCGTGGATCGAGCGCGGCGGCGTGTTCGTCGTCGCCAACATCCGCGGCGGCGGCGAGTACGGTCCCGGATGGCATCAGGCGGCACTCAAACAGAAGCGGCAGCGGGCCTACGACGACTTCATTGCCGTCGCCGAAGACCTCATCAAGCGCAAGGTCACGTCGACGCCGAAGCTGGGCATCATCGGCGGCTCGAACGGCGGGCTGTTGATGGGGGTGATGCTGACGCAGCGTCCCGATCTCTGGGGCGCCGTCGTCTGCCAGGTGCCGCTGCTCGACATGAAGCGGTATCACAAGCTGCTCGCCGGCGCGTCCTGGATGGAGGAATACGGGAATCCCGACGAGCCCGGGGAGTGGGCGGCTCTTGCCAAGTTCTCGCCGTATCAAAACGTCAAGGCCGGCGTGAAGTATCCGCGCACGCTGTTCACGACCTCGACGCGCGACGATCGCGTCCATCCCGGCCATGCGCGCAAGATGGTGGCCAGGCTGCTCGAGCACAAGGCCGACCTGCTGTATTACGAGAACATGCAGGGCGGGCACGGAGGCGCGGCGAACAACGAACAACGCGCCTACCTGAACGCGCTGGCGTACGTCTTCTTCGCCCGGCAGCTCGGCCTGCCATAGGCCGCGCCGACAACGCCCCTGCAGGCCCGGAGGCCGGTCAGATCGCGACGCGAACCGGGCCCGCCGGGTGTGGTACGGCGGCGAGCGAGTCGGTCTCGCGCACGACGGCCAGCAGGCGGCTGAAGAAGTCGGGCGCGGCCGCGAGCACGCGGTTCCAGTTCGGGATGAGCAACTGGCTGAGCGGGTTCTCGAGGAATGACGCGACCGCGTCGCGCAGGCTCTCGGCGAACGCGTTGACGGTCATCTCCTCGGCGTGGCGGTCGAAGGTCAGGCCGTTGATCATCGCGTCGGCGTAGTAGCGATTGATCGTGTCCTCGGCCATGCGGACGTAGCGGACCTGGAGGCTGCGGAAGTGATCGCTGGTGAAGACCATGCCCTCCGACGCGAGCGTGCGGAACAGCGTCTTGGCAATGTCGACGGTCATGCGGCGCAAGCCCTGGGAGGGATCGCCCTGCGACAAGTCCTGGTGCTTGTGCTCGTAGTTGTCGGCGAGATCGACCTGGCAGACGCGTGAGACCGCGCAGTTGCGATAGACCTCCGCCAGGGTCCCTACCTCGAGTCCCCAATCGCTCGGCAGCCGGTTGACGCGCGCGAGCTGCGACTTCATGGCGAACTCGCCCGACAGCGCGTAGCGGAAGCTGTCGATGAAGCGCAGGAAACCGAGATCCGGCGCCATCCCGTGCATCGCGCGCACGAGCGGCGTGAAGAACAGCCGTGTGACTCGGCCGTAGAGCTTGTCTGACACACGGGCGTAATAGGCCTTGCAGAACACGAATCCCAGCTCCGGGTGCACCACCGGATAACAGAGCCGCGCCAGCAGCTCGCGCGAGTAGTTGATGATGTCGCAGTCGTGCAGCGCGATGACGTCGACGTCGTTGCACGCGAGCATGTACCCGTACGCGAGCCAGCAGGATCGCCCTTTTCCCGGCGGCCCGCACATGATGCCGCGGGCCTCGAGCCTCGCCCGGAGATCTTCGACCGACGGATGATCGACGCGCAGGAAGACGACGGGCACTTCGAAGCCCTCGAAGAAGCTGCGCGCGTGGCAGTACTGCTCGTCGTCGGCCTGGCCCAACGCGACGACGATGCGCTTGAGATAGCGCGCACCGCGCAGCTCGCGGACAATCTGCGTCATCGCCGGCCTGAGAAACTCGGAATAGAGGGCCGGCAGCACGAGGCCGACGGGCGTCGAGCGAACGTGCTGCGCGAGCTCGCGCTCGAGCTTGTCGAGCCCGTTGTCGTTCAGCCGATGCAAAGTCGGCACGATCCCCGTCTGGTAGAAATCAGCCATGACGCTGGTCCCCAGTCTCTCGACGGGCGGCGCACGGCGCGCCCCCGCCGGGTACGCAACGAGCGTGGGTGGATCGTGTGACCGCGCGGGCGGTCACGCTGAGCGTTCAGACAGTCGGTCAGTGGGCCGCAACCAGCCCGAGTCGCTCTCGCACTGTAGCCGAAGTGTCGTCTCGCTGCCGCAAAAAAACGACAACGGTCGAGCTCACAAAATTCGTAACTTTCGACGAGCGTCGGGTCCCGCTACAGCTCGCCATTCGACGACCCTCGCCGAGCGTCGGGTCCGGCTACAGTCGGCACGGGCCCTCGCCGCGTAGACAGCGAAGGCCGAAGTCGAGAAGAAACGTGTGTGTGTAGGGCGTCCGCTCCGGCAGATTGGGCGGGACCATCGGGCGCCCGGTGGGATCCAGCGTCCAACTCTGGAAGATCAGATGGTCCGGCATGCGCGACCACTCACCGAATGCCTGCCGCAACGTGTCGATCCCCTCGGTGACGGCACTCTCGAAGTAGTCGCGATCGCTCGACCCGGCACTGCCCCAGACAATGAAGCCGAAGGGAATCCGGCGGGCGGCGGCGAGCGCATCGAGCGTGCGCAGGTCCGACACGACATCCGGGGGCACGACGCCGGCTGGGGTCGCGCGCACCGACGTCATGTCGACGTCCACGTGCAGAAACGCCATCGCCACGCCGCGCTCGTCGAGGGTGCGCAGGAACCGCGCGATCTGGTCCACCGAGAACGTCGGATACGGTTCGATGAGCCCGATCTTCGCCTTCGGATGCCGCGCGTTGACCCGCCGG
Source organism: Vicinamibacterales bacterium (assembly GCA_963840865.1). Classification (GTDB taxonomy): domain Bacteria; phylum Acidobacteriota; class Vicinamibacteria; order Vicinamibacterales; family Vicinamibacteraceae; genus CAWJAP01. The sequence goes on along the minus strand of CAWJAP010000027.1, from coordinate 207,424 downwards.
ACGAAGTCGGCGACGAGCCCGGCGGCGCGGCCCTCGGTGATGTGACATTCGAAGACCGCCGACAGCAACGGCTCGTCGAGCGCCAGCCAGGTGACCCACGCATCGTCGGCCTGCACGCGGTTGATGATGTCGTTCGCGAGGGCGGCCACGCCGTCGGCCGAGTCGCAGCTGTAGCCCTTGATCGACGCCACTTCGAGGGCGATCTCCTTGTGCCAGCGAGTCAGCTTCAGGAACGCGCGCACGTTGGCGAGCGCGCCGTACGTGTTCGGGATCGCGCTCTCGTGACTGTCGAGGAGCTGCGACGTGTAGAACTTGAAAACATGAATACGATCGCGGGCCTGCTGCCAGTCGACCGCGGGGTTCTTGCGATCGTCGAGGAAGAGCTCGCGAAGATCGAGGCTGGCCGGGGCGGGGCTGAACCAGACGCGCGGCTCCGCCAGGATGCGCGCTTCGCCGACGCGCTCGCCGCCCGCGACGAGCAGCCCGGACACGACCGCGACAACCGATGGAACCGCGAGCCGAAGCATGTGTCCCTTCACGGCGGTCGCGCCGGTGACCCTCAGTGGAGCAACCGCTTCGCGAGCACGCCCCAGATGGCGTAAGCGAGGCGGCGCCGGTGGTGGCGGGCGAACTCGCCCTGCCAGAACGGACCGCAGATGACTTCGCAGCCCGGGTCGACGGGGCCGAGCGGCATGGGATGCTTGTGCTCGCCGGCGTAGCGCGCAAGCACGTCGGCCTTCGGCCGCGCCGTGTTGTAGAGCAGCACGTCGACCGGGCGCCCGATTGCGGCGCTGATGCGCTGCACGCCTTCCGCGGCCGTGAACCCGCGCATGCCGCTGCCTTCGGTGAGCAGGTTGGCGATACAGATGACGGGCCCGGGCACCTCGGCGAGCGCCTCGCGCACGCCCTTCACCAGGCACGTCGGCATCAGGCTCGTATAGAAGCTGCCCGGCCCAATCAGGATCGCGTCGAGCTTGCGGATGGATTCGGCAGCGGACGGATGGATGCGCGCGGCCGGCTCGAGCCAGACACGCGTAATCGTCCGGCCTGCGCGCTGGCCGGCATCGACCTCCGGCTCCCCTGTCGCCGACGACCCGTCCTCGTATTCCGCACAGAGCGTCGCCTTTTCCGTGCTGACGGGCCACACGTTCCCGCTGCAGCCGAGCAGCCGGCGGAGCCCGTCGACCGCGGCGAGAAAATCACCGCTGTACTGCTCCATCATCGACAGCAGCAGATTGCCGCCGGTATGTCCGGCGAGCCGCGCGTGCTCCAGCGTGGGCAGCCGGGACAACAACACGCGGCGCGCTTCCGCCTCGTTCCGGGCGAGCGCCAGCGTGCACTTGAGCACGTCGCCGGGCGGCAGCACGCCGAGCTCGTCGCGCAGGACGCCCGAACTGCCGCCGCTGTCGAACATGGTCACGACCGCGTGCACGCGCAGCCAGGGATTACGCTTCAATCCGCCGAGCAGGCTGGGCAGGCCGGTACCGCCCCCGAAACATCCGACGTTCAGCTCTTTCAGCTGCACCGTGCCATTCTACTTACTTGGCGCAGGCCGCCCGCAGCGGCCGGCGCGCGCAGCCTTGGAGGCTCGCTGCGATTCAGCCGGCCCTGGGCGGGCCGGCTGGCAGCTCGCCGGCTGCGGTGTGCTCGCGCGCGTCGACTCGAGGCGTCGTGCCTTTCGTTCGGCCTCCCGAGCCCTCGGCCGGCGCTGCCCAGCGCCGCCCGAAGAGCGGCACGGGTCGCTGCTCGTGCGGGCCCCGTTTGAATGTCGTGGACTGACGGGCAGCCTTCCAAGCCGGCGACCGACGCGCCCAACGCCCATCAGTGGCGAGCGTCCAAGAGGCTGCTCCCCCGCCGGCTCGAGTCGTCGAGGCCTGACCCGCAGCCTTCCGAGCCGCCGGCCGGCGCGCCCAGCGCCCATCAGCGGCGAGCGTCCAAGAGGCTGCTCCCCCCGCCGGCTCGAGTCGTCGAGGCCTGACCCGCAGCCTTCCGAGCCGCCGACCGGCGCGCCCAACGCCCATCAGCGGCGAGCGTCCAAGAGGCTGCTCCCCCGCCGGCTCGAGTCGTCGAGGCCTGACCCGCAGCCTTCCGAGCCGCCGGCGCGCGCCCAGCGCCACAGGGGAGCGTCCAGAGGCTGTTTCCCCCGCCGGCTCAGTCGTCGAGGCCTGACCCGCAGCCTTCCGAGCCGCCGGCCGCCCCAGCGCCGGCCGAACAGCGGCGACGATTCAAAGGCTGCCGCGCCGGCCGCTGAGGGCGGCCGGCGCCACCAGATACTGTGGCATGCTTGGCGAATGTCTGGCTGGGCGGTCCACCCATCAGCCGTGCGGGCCCTCGATCGACTCGTCGCCAGCGTCGAAGGCGTGTTCGGCCGTCGTCTCGCCGCGCTCGTCGCGTACGGGCCGTGGGTGGTCCCGCCCGCAGGCGCCCCGCCCGCCGACGTTCCGATCAACACGCTGGCGCTCGTCGAAGGGCTCGATTTCGGCGATCTCTCGGCCTGCGCCGAACGCGCAGCCGACTGGGCCGCGGCTGGACTCGCGATGCCGCTGTTGCTCTCCCGAGCCGAGTTCGTGTCGTCGCTCGATGCGTTTCCGCTCGAGTTCGGCGACATCGTGGCGCGACACGTGACCCTCGCGGGCGCCGATCCTTTCGCCGGCGCTCGCGTCGGTGAGGAGGATCTGCGGCGCGCGTGCGAGGTCCAGGCCAAGAGCCACCTCATCCACCTGCGCGAAGGATTTCTCGAAGCAGCGGGACGCGGCCAGGCGGTGGATCGGCTGATTCGCGAATCGATTCCGTCGTTCCAGACGCTGCTCTCCAACCTGGCCCGACTCGAGGATCTGCCGGCCGCGACGCCGCACGATCTCGCCCGCTTCGCGGCGGATCGGCTCCGCGTGTCCGCGTCACTCGTCGAGCGGCTTCTGGCGCTGCCACGCGCGCTCTCACCAGACGAGGCGCTGCAGCTCTATGCGCCGTACCACGACGCCACCGCAGCCATTGCGCAGCAGGTCGACCGGTGGAAAGTCTCCGCCCAGGCGTGATCCAGCGAGTCCGGCCGATCGCAGGCGCGCGCACGCGCGTGGTGACGTGGGTCGTGCTGGCCGCCGCGGTCCTCGCCGTGGCCTCGCTCGCCGCCCAGGACGATCGTCGCGCGCGGCTGCCGGCGATCACCGAGCCCGTCAACGACTTCGCCAGCATCATCGATCCGGCGAGCTCGGCGCGCATGGATCGCACCATTCGTGCGCTCGAGGCGAAGACCGGCGATGTCATCACGGTGGTCACGATTCCCGACGTCGGCGAATACGCAGACATCCAGGAGTACGCCGTGGATCTCTTCGCGAACCGCGGACGCGGCATCGGGCAACGCGACAAGGACAACGGCCTGCTCGTGCTGCTGGCGTCCAAGGATCGGCGGATCTGGATCGAGGTCGGCTACGGCCTCGAGGGCGCGATCACCGACGGGTACGCGGGCGAAACCAGCCGCGACGTGATGGTGCCGTTCTTCAAGCAGGGGCAGTACGGGGCGGGACTCGCGGCCGGCGTCGAGCGGCTCGCGCAACGGATCGCGGAGGATCGCGGCGTGACGCTCGACGGCACGGCACCGGCGCCCCGGCCGCGGCGCGCCTCGCGGCCGGAGGGCATCCCGCTCCCCATCCTGATCTTCCTCTTCTTCATCGTGCTGAAACTGATCGCCTCACGGCGCCGTCGCCGCGGTCAAGGCCGCCACTGGACGCGCGGGCCGTGGAGTGACTGGTCCGGCGGCGTCGGACCATTCGGCGGCACGTTTGGAGGATGGGGCGGCGGCGGCGGCGGGTTCAGCGGCGGCGGCGGAGGCTTCGGCGGCTTCGGCGGTGGACGCAGCGGCGGCGGCGGCGGCGGAGCGAGCTGGTAATCGCAGCGATTCGCATCGGGGCTACCCATCGACTGGCGTGTGGAACCCCGACGCGTCGAGTGGTGGCGACCCACCCTGCTGAGTGGGAGGCAGGCAAGGACTGGAGCAAAGGACCATGACACGACGCACACTGCTGAAACAGGCGCTGGGGATCGCGGCTCTCGTGGCAGCATCCGGCTGTTCGTACAATCGCTTCACCTCGATGGACGAAGCCATCAAGGCCTCGTGGAGCGAGGTGCAAAACCAATTGCAGCGGCGCAACGATCTGATCCCGAACCTGGTGGAAACCGTCAAGGGCTATGCGTCGCAGGAGCGGCAGGTGATCGAGGCGATCACCGACTCGCGGGCGAAGCTGGCGGGAGCCCGGACACCCGAAGACACGATCAAAGCGGCCAACGAGCAGTCCGCCGCGCTGGCGCGCCTGCTCGTCGTCGTGGAGAATTACCCGGACCTCAAGTCCAACGCCAACTTCATGCGGCTGCAGGACGAGTTGACCGGAACCGAGAATCGCATCGCCGTGGCCCGGAAGCGGTACAACGAAACCATCCAGGTGTATAACACGCTGCGCCGCCGGTTCCCGTCCAACGTCACGGCCAGCCTGTTCGGATTCAAGGAGCACCCCTACTTCGAGGTGCCGCCCTCCGCGCAGCAGGTGCCCAAGGTGGACTTCGGAGGCCCGCGCTGACCGACGCGAGTCCTTTGCCCGTCGCGCCACCCGTGGGCGCGGGCGGCAGGCCGCGCGGCGCCATCGTCGCCACCGGTCTCGTCGCTGGCCTCGCCATCTGGTGCTCGGCAGGCGAGATGGAGCGCATCTCGGCCGGCGCCCAAACGCTGCGCCTCGCGCTGCTGCCCTCGCCGTGGTTCGCCCTTGCCGCCTGCACGCTGGTCGTCGCAGCGCTGCTCGCGCTCGAACGCCTGCTTGCTCGTCGCCTCGATGGCGGGGAGAGCGGCGCAAGCGCTTTCTCCGATGTGTGTCTGCCGCTGTTCGCGTCCGGCGCCCTGGCGCTCCCGTATCTGCCCCATCTCGCCGACTGGGTGCCGGCACTGACGGTCCTGGCCGGGCCGTTCAAGTGGATCGTCTGGGCCGTCCTGGTCGTCCTCACCGCTCGCGCAGTGATTACTCGACTCCAAGGCGAGCACGCCATACTTCCGAGCGGGCGCCACGCCGCCGCGGCGCTCGTCTTCGCCTCGGGTTTTGCGCTCTACGGCAGCGTCGCCGCACGGCTCATCGACACGCCGCTCTTCCCGGGTGGAGACGAGCCGCACTATCTGGTCATCGCCCAGAGCCTGTGGCGCGACGGCGACCTCGCGATCGAGAACAACCATCGGCGGGGCGATACGCGCGAGTACTTCAGGCTCCCACTCGCGCCGCATTACGTCTCCCGGGGCTCGGACGGGCAGATCTACTCGATACATCCCATCGGCGTTGCCCTCCTGGCGGCCCCCATCTACGCCGTTGCCGGCTACCACGGTGTGGTGGCCGCACTCGTGACGATGGCGGCGCTGGTTGGACTGCTCGCGTGGCGGCTCGCCCGGCGTGAAACGAGTGGGCCGAGCGCCACCGTGGGGTGGCTCGTGGTCGCCGCCGGCGCGCCGTTCGTCTTCAACAGCTTCACCGTCTACCCCGAGATACCTGCGGCGCTCGCGACGCTCGTGGCATTCGGCCTCGCCACGCGCCTCGACGCCAGCGTCGCTCGCGCCATGCCCGCGTTCTGGTGCGGCGTGGCGCTCGCCACACTCCCGTGGTTGAGCAGCAAGTACGCCTTCATGGCCGGGGCGCTCGGCGCCGTGGCGGCATGCCGCGTGTGGTTCAGTGGTTCGTCCGAGACGCTCGCCTCGCGCGTTCGTGCCCTGGCACTCTTTGGAATCATCCCCGTCGTGAGCCTCGCGATGTGGCTCTCGTTCTTCAAGTCGATCTGGGCACGTGGTCGCCGTCTGCGCCCTACGGGTCGCAGAACGCCGTGAGACTCGGTTACCTGTATGCCGGCGGCCCGGGACTCGTGTTCGACCAGGAGTACGGCATCGTCGCCATGGGCCCGGCGCTCGTGCTCGCGCTGGCCGGCTTGGCGTGGATGCTGGCCAGGCCCGGCCGGCAGCGCCGGCTGGCCGCGGAGATCGTCGTCATTTTCGCCGCACTCCTCTTGCCCGTTGGTGCCTTTCATCAGTGGTGGGGTGGCATGACCGCTGTCGGACGACCGCTCGTCGCCGCACTGCCGGTGCTGGCCGTGCCAGCCGCATGGCTCTACGAACGCGCCCGCGACCGGCAGCCGCTCCGCGCCGCCTGCTGGCTGCTGATCGCCGGGAGCGTGGCGATGGTCGTCACGCTCGCGACGGCGCAGCAGGGGCTGCTCCTCGTCGGCGAGCGCGACGGCACTTCACGGTTGTTCTCATGGTGGTCACCGAGTTGGCCGCTCGCGGCGGTCGCACCGTCCTATGTGGCGCAGCCGCCTTGGCTTGCTACCCTCGCGACGCTCGTGTGGGCAGGTGCGCTCGCGGCCGGCTTCGCGTTGTTGATCCGGCTCTCCACCGTCACCGCGCCAGGACGCGCCGCGCTGCTCGCGTTCGGCGCCGCCACCGGCGCGCTCGCAGCGGCGACGGTCGCCGTGCCCCTGGTCCCCGGACGTGGCGAGCTGCACGAGCGTCAGCTTTCGGAACGCGCCGAGAGCCGGCTGCTTCACGACTTCGATGCCGGACGACGCCCGCTCGGCATCGTCTTCAGTCCGTTCCGGCTCGTCGACGCGATGCACGTGGCGTCGATGGTGCACTTCACCGCCGGGCCTGAGCCGCGTGAAGAGCGCACGCCCGTTCCCCTGCTCTACCGGGCCCGCTGGTCGCTGCCTGCCGGGCAGTACCGTCTCGAATTGTTGCTGTCCGACAGCTCGCGTCGTCTGACCGGGGAGCTCGGGCTGCAGCTCGGCCGGTTCGGCGAACCCATCGAGCGCTGGAATCTCGATGCCGTCGGCCGATGGTCGACGACCATCGATCTCCCGGTCGACGTGCGGTTCGTCGGCCTGCGGGCGTCGGACGACCTCGCGGCGCTCCGCCCGCGCGTGCGGCTGAGACCTCTCCGCATCACCGACGTGAGCGATCGCCGGGATGGGCCGGAAGTCCAGCAGGCGCAGCGTATCGGAGCGGTCAGGCTTTTCTTCCACGACACGGCGAGCTACCCGGAACGGTCGGGAACCTGGCTGAGGGCGGACTCGACCACACGCATTTCGCTTGCGCCACCCGATGGACTTTCCCGTGTGATGAGGCTGCGCGCCGGCGCCGGCGCCACGACGCTCGACATCCGTGCCGGCGCAACGCGGAACACCATCGCCCTGAAGCCGGGCGAGAGCCGAGACCTGCCGCTCACGGGTGGCTCCGGCCCCCAGCGCCTGGAGATCTCGACGCGAGGCGGGTTCGTGCCCGCGGAGGTGTCGACGGGCAGCCGTGACAAGCGGCGGCTGGCGTGCTGGATGGAGATCGTCGAGTCATGATGGTGGTGCCGGCGCTGGTCGCCGAGCTCGATCGCGAGCTCGCGCTGACGCGGCGCGTCCTCGAACGCGTCCCGGAGACCGACGTGGATTGGCGTCCGCACGCCCGCTCGTTCTCGACTGGGCGAGCTCGCCGCGCATCTGGTACACGTGCTCGGCTACGCCAGGAATCTGCTGACGGAGCGTGGCTACGACCTGCTCGACGCGACGGGTTCGCCGGGCCGCGCCTACCCGACCCGCGAAGCGCTGCTCGCCGCGTTCGATCGACGTGCCGCCGCCGCCCGCCAGCTGCTCGCCACCCGCAGCGACGCCGATCTCTATGGCGAGTGGCGGCTGACGCGAGGACGCGAAGAAGTGTTCATCGCTCCGCGAGGCCTCGTGCTGCGGCGGTTCCTCTTCAACCATCTGCTCCATCACCGGGGACAGCTCACCGTCTACCTGCTGATCCGCGACGTGGCGCCGCCCGCCCTTTACGGCTCGCCGGCCGACGAGGGACCATGACGCGGCGACTCGTGCTCGCGGCGGGCTTCGCGGCCTTCGCGCTTCTGGCAACGCTGAACTCCGCCGGCTATCGCTACGGCGCGGCCGATCAGGCGTTCTACATTCCGGCGATCCTGCGCCACCTCGACCCCGCGCTGTTCCCGCGCGACGCCGCGCTCATCGACAGCCAGTCGCGGCTGTTCGTGCTCGACGAGATCCTGGCAGCGCTCACCTCGTCGACCGGCCTCGATCTCTCCTGGCTGTTCCTCACGCGGCTACGCGGCCTCGTTGGCCGCGCTCTATGCGGCCCTGATCGTGCTCGGCCGCTCCATCTGCGCGAGCACTGGACGATCGCGGCGTTGGTCGTCGCTGTCGACGCTGCGGCATCGCATCGCGAAGACGGGCGCGAATACGCTCGAAGGCTATTTCCATCCGCGCCAGCTCGCGTTCGCGGTCGGCCTGCTCGCCATCGCCGCAGTCCTCCGCCGGCGTGCAGCGTCTCGCGCTCGCGCGGTCGCTTCGTCGGGCCTGCATGCATCCGACGACGGGCGTTCTGGTTCGCGGTGTGGGTGGGCGTGGCGCTGGTGGTGAACGAGCCGGCGCTGCGCGGCCGATAGCTGCTCGCGGCAGGCGCGCTGGCCATGGCCGCGGCGGCGAGCTCGTGCTCATGCTGGGCCTCCTCCCGACGACGCAGAATGGACGCGGCCTGGATCGCGACGCTCGCAGACAAGGACTACATCTTTCCGCACGACATGGTCAGCGCGGGCACGTGGCTCATCAACCTGTCTATCCCCTCGTCATCGGACGCACGTACGCCTCGCGCCGACGCGCGCGGGCTGTCGACGCTGCCGCCGAAGCGGGCGTCGTCGCCGGCTGTCTGGCGCTGGTCGCGTCGTCTTCGCGGCGAGCCTGCCGTTCATCGCGGCGCGGCATGCGCGGCGTTCGTCCAGCTCCAGTTCTCGCGCGTGTTCTGGATGGCTGACCCGCTCGCCATGCTCTACGTGGCGTGGTGGCTGTGCGAAGCGTGGAGCGCGGCACACGGCGGCCGCGTGCCGCGGCGGGCGATCGCGACGACCGTCGGCCCTGCCGATCGCGTCGCTCGCGTCCTCGCGGTCGTGGCCGCGGCTCGCGGCTGGTACGTGCTGCTCGTCGAGCATCCGGGCCGGCCGTTCGTCGCAGGTCGACGTTGCCGGCCGACGACTGGCACGACGTCAGTCGACCTGGCTGCAAGCGGACGCACGCCGGACGGCGCGCACGTGCTGGCGGATCCCGGCCACGCGTGGAAGTACGGCACCAGCCTGCGCGTGTCCGCCGGCGCGGGACGTGCTTGCTCGAGGACGTCAAGGACGGCTCGATCGCCATGTACGATCGTGCCGTGGCGCTGCGGGTGGCCGAACGGCGGGCCGCGCATTGGCGACTTCGCGACCTTGACGGCATCCGCCGACGCACCAGGAGCTCGCGGCGCGGTATGATCTGAGCTACGTCGTCTCGGAGCAGCCGCTGCCGCTGCCCGAGCTTTACCGCAACGCGCGGTTTCGCGTCTATCGGACCCTTCCAGCCTTGAAAAGCCTGTCAGCATCGACTGCTTCCTGCTCACGTGCCGGCATTGCCAGTTCGCGCGCTGGTCGGGCGGCCACCGGATGACGGTCTACGCGTGGGCGCGGCGGCGCGCGTTTCCTCGCCTGCCGCAGCCCGGAAGCCGCGCTACTTCGACGTGGCGCCCGAAGCGCGCGTGCTCGCGCACTGCTACTGGCAGCCGGCGCGGACGCGCGCGGCGACGCTGCTCGGCCCTGCACGGCCTCGAGGGCTCGAGCCGCGCGCACTACATGCGCGGGCTCGCCGACAAAGCGTTCGCCGCGCGGCCTGAACGTCGTGCTGCTCAACCAGCGCAACTGCGGCGGCACGGAAGCGCTGTCGACGGGGCTGTATCACTCCGGGCCTGACGGCAGACGCGCGCGTGCGTGATGCAGCGAGCTGATCGCACGCGATCGGCTTACCGGCGATCGCGGTCGCCGGCTACTCGCTCGGCGGCAACCTCACGCTGAAGCTCGCCGGCGACTTCGGCGCCGCGGCGCCGCGCGAGCTGAAGGCGGTCTGCGCGGTGTCGCCGACGATGGATCTGGCGCTGCTGCGTGCGACGCGCTCGAGCGCCGCGTCGAACATCGCCTATCAGTGGAACTTCGTGCGCAACCTGAAGGCGCGCATGCGGCGCAAGGCCGCGGCCTGGCCGGGGCGCTACGATCTCGGCCGCTGCCAAGCGTGTGGACGGTGCGCGGCAGTTCGACGAAGCCTACACGGCGCCGCACCATGGCTTCCGCGACGCCGACCGACTACTATCATCGCGCCAGCGCGCTGCGGGTCGTCGATCGCATCGCGCGTCCCGCGCTGATCCTGGCGTCGGACAACGATCCCGTTCGTGCCGGCCGACCAGTTCGCCGCGTCCGAAGTCGCCGGCAATCCGCACGTCACCGCCGTCGTCACCCGCGACGGCGGACACTGCGGGTTCGTCAGCGGAATCGCCGGACGGCTACGACGGCTACTGGGCCGAACACGCGCCCTGCGTTCCTCACGCGTCACTGTAGGTCGGGAGCGCACGGCATCCCGTGCCCGACGGAATCAGGGGATGGGAGTCTTCGCTGGCGTCCGAGCGCCGTCGCGCGCGCCGAGTCCGTCAGCGCCCGCGCGAACTCGGGCCCCTTCCCCTCGTCCTCGTGCTTGAAGTAGACGAACGTCTCGCGCCAGCGGTCGCGTGCGCGCCGCGATCTCGCCGCGCCCAGCGCTCGAGATCGGCAGGCTGATAGCCCTCGTCGCGCAGGCGGAAGTAGCCGTAGTCGGCGGTCTCGACGATCGGCGTCGTCCGATCGCCGGTGTCGGCGATGCAGAGCGCGAGGTTGCGCGCGCGCAGGCGCTCGTAGACCTCGTCGTCGTGCCACGACGTCGTGCCGGAACTCGAACGCCGCGGTCACCTTCGGCGGCAGCGTGTCGAGGAACGCGTCGAACACGTCCAGATCGCACTTGAGGTTCGGCGGCAGCTGGAACAGCAGCGCCGCCAGGCGATCGCCGAGCGTCGCGGCCAGCTCGCAGAAGCCGCGCACGAGGTCGCCGACGTCCTTCAGCCGCCGATCGTGGGTGATGCGCTTCGGCGCCTTCAGCGTGAAGCGGAAGCCGGGCGGCGTCTCGGCCACCCAGCCGGCCAGCATCTTCGCGTTCGGCATGCGGTAGAACGTGTAGTTGATCTCCACCGTCCGGAACCGCTCGGCGTAGTACGGCAGCATCTTCGCCGCCGGCAGATCGGCCGGATAGAACGCCCCTTCCACTCCGGATAGTTGTAGCCGGACGTCCCGACCCACGTCTGCATGAGCGCCAGTGTATGAGGGCAGGGCTTGTCGCTCTGGAACTGTCCGCATGACAAGACTCCCGCCCCCTCGACTTCTCGACCGGGCCGAATCGGCCCGCCTGTTCATCGGCGAACTCACCTGACCCGGAACCGAACACCCGCATCCAGAGCCAAACCGGCTCGAACTGCCGATCGTCCAATCACCTGATCCGCGAGATCGCGCAGTATCGAACCCTGGCACGAGGTTTGGTCTAGTGCGACCGACCGAACCGCCTCAGTTCTGTCCGGGCGGAGCGGAGCCGACTGCACCGCCATCCGCCGCTCGACCGCCTCACGGCCGCCTGCTGGCGACTCGCTGGCAGCCGTCCTGGTCGCGGCGTCGCGTGCCCGTGGCCACGACGGCGCCTCGACGTGCCGTGCAGAGCCGGTGTCGCGGCGGCGCCGGTTCACGCCGCCGCCAGCGACGACGCTCGACGCCGCGCGGGCTCGACCTCGAGCTGCGGGTTCTGGAACGCTCCGCATCGAGTTCCCGTGGATGAAGTCGCTCCCCGTCTCCCCCGGCCGCCACATCGTCATCTCCTGGCTGACGGACTCGGCCGACTGATCACGGTCGAGGCTGCCCATCGACGTAGCCCGCGCTCGGGCCGGGCAGCCCGCAACCTCTGCGACGCCCTGAGTCGTCAAACCCGAGGACGAAGCGATTCGCCGGCTCTGATACCCTTCTCACATGCTGTTCTCACGATCGCGCCCCGAGGCCCGCCAGCCAGAGGTCGTCCGCCTGCGACGGCCCGCTGCGTCCAGCTCCGCAACATCGAGAAGGCCTATCAGCACGGCACGAGCACGACCTACGTGCTGCGCCGCGATCACGCTCGACATCAAGGAAGGCGAGTTCGTCTCGATCATGGGGCCGTCGGGCGCGGGCAAGTCGACGCTGCTCCACATCATCGGCATGCACGACACGGCGTGGACCGGCGAGTACTGGTTCCTCGGTCAGCCGGTGCACGCGCTCGGCGAAGAAGGAGCGCGCCGAGCTGCACAAGAAGTACATCGGCTTCGTCTTCCAGAGCTACCACCTGCTCGACCACCTGACGGTGTACGAGAACCTCGACGTGCCGCTGTCGTACCGCAACATCCGCAAGGGCGAGCGCGACAGCATGGTGTGCGACATCCTCGACCGCTTCCAGATCGTCGGGAAGAAGGACCTCTATCCCGAACCAGCTCTCGGGCGGCCAGCAGCAGCTCGTCGCGGTGGCGCGCGCGCATCATCGCGAACCCCAAGGTGATCCTGGCCGACGAGCCGACGGGCAACCTGCACTCCGAGCAGGGCCGCGAGATCATGGAGCTGTTCAAGAAGCTCAATCAGGCCGGGCACGACGATCGTGCAGGTCACGCACTCGGAGGCGAACGCCTCGTATGGCGATCGCATCATCCGGCTGCGCGACGGCTGGGTGGTCGACTGAGTACGCGCCCGAGCGGGACAGGCGACTCCAGGCGAGCCCGTGAATCGAGGGCACAGCTCGCCCGTCGCGGCGGCGATGGCCGCACGCGGGCGCGTAGCGGAGGAGTCTACGTGGGTGCCGGGCCGGCCGTTGCCGATCGTTGCGGCCTACCAGCGGGGCTCGCGCACGATTAGCCGCCCCCGCCGCTGATCGCCGCCGCCGTCGTAGTCACCGCCGCCGCCATACCCGCCGCGACCGCCCCGCGCGAACTCCGGCTTCGGCCGCGCCTCGTTGACCACGAGCGGCCGGCCCTGCAGATCGAACTGGTGGAACTCGCTGATCGCCTTCTGCGCGTCCTCGTCCGACGCCATCTGCACGAAGGCGAACCCGCGCGCCCGGCCGGTCGCCATGTCGCGCATGACGCGCACGCTCTCGACTGCGCCGGCTCGGCTGAACAGTTCGCTCAGTTCCTGATCCGTCGTGCTGTACGGCAAGTTCCCTACGTAGAGCCTGTTACCCATAGCCTCTGGCTTCCTCGACAGTGAGCGCGAAACGTACACTCGAGCGTGCGCACCCGCGCGTCCGGGCGGTCCGCCATCGGAACGCGGGTCTTCGGAAACCCGCGTCGGGACCGCCCCGTATGCCGTGAACACCCAGCCCGTTAGCGACCATTGACCCCCACGCACTCTTCCTCAAGAACGGGCGGGAGTATACCAGAGTTGGCCGACCAGGACCAACTGGTATCGTCTGCGCACGCCCGCCGAGCCAGAACGGCTGCGTTGCCACCCCCACGCACAGGCGTTTACGCGCGGCAGAACGGTCGATTGTCGAGCGGCTCCGCACCCCGGCTGCAGGTGCAGCGTGGTTGAACGCGCTGCCCTACAACACGGAAAAAGGCGGCGAAACGCAGCGGAGTTTCAGGGGGGTCGTCCAGACCGGACGCGCCCACTGCATGGAAGCTGCGCTCTCGGCGGCGGTCATCCTCGAGCAGTGGGGCTATCCGCCGCTGGTCATGAGCTTCGAGTCGACCGATCAGCTCGATCACGTGATCTTTGTCTATCGGAGACCGCACGGCTGGGGATCGGTCGCGCGATCACGCGACCCGGGGCTGCACGGCCGCAGCCGGTTTTCCGCGCCCTCGCGACCTCGCGCTCAGTTACTGCGACGCGTATGTCGACTACTCGGGCCGTGTCACCGGCTATGGCGTCGTGGATCTGCGGACGCTGATGAACGGCTATGACTGGCGTTTCTCGCCGCGTAATCTCTGGGCGGTCGAACAGGCGCTCATCGTCCTTCCGCATCGGCGGATCCGCACGTCGAGGCCGCGGATCGACGCCTGCGCGCGCATATCGCGCGTATCTCGGACGCGCACGAGCCGCAAACCGCTCTATTACGACCGCTCGCGCTGGACGCCGATCCCCGAGGAATTCGACTAACGGGCCGATTTACGTTTCTTTGAGGCCGGCCTGGCCTTGGGACTCTGGACGGCGACCTCGCGTCGCGGCGAAGCCGGAGTCTTGACCGTGGCCCGGACGACCTGGCCCGAACCATCTGTCACCGAAGTCAGCGACGTTCTGCGCTTCGCCATGGGATTTCATCCAAATAGATGCTGTCCTGGGCATCGGCGTCCCGTCACGCCAGCCGCTCCACCCGCCCCATCCGCTCCAGCCGCTCCAATCAATCCCAATCGAAATCGCGCTTCGGTTTCGTGATGGGCTCGTCCTGGGCCTGGCGCAGCGCTTCTTCGAACCGGCGCGACAGCGCGTCTCCACGGTTGCGCTCGGCCTCCACCGACTGCTCGAACAGCGACTCGCGGCGTGCGGCCTCGGCCCGCAGGATTCCCTGCGCATCGTCGAGGCTGGGCAGATCGCTGCGCGCAGGCTGGTGATGCTCGATCACCCTGCCGAGGTTCATGTCGATGACGAGCGTGGACCCGCAGCAGGGGCACTCCACTGAAAGCTCCGAATTCAGCTTTGCCATCACGATTCTCCAACGCGTGTCGCCCTGCGGGACTCCTCCCGCGGACGATCGCTCAACGGTCGAAGGTGCCCTTCCACGTACGCCCCTCACCCCAGACGAGGGTGACCGGCTTCCCGCTCTCGGTGGTCGCCGTCACCTCGATCCCCTTCAACGGCTCGCGGATCGGATCGAAGTTGCGGCCGTAGGGCCCCGCGAAGCGTCGAAGCGGCGCGTCGAGGCGGCCGCCCGGCTGCAGCACGTCCGTCTGCGCGCGATAGAAGTTGTTCGCCCACACCTGCACGTTTCGCCAGGGCTCGTTCGTGGTGTTCGTCACGACGATGCGCGAGCCCTCGACGATCAGCGGTTCGATGCGGTGCCCGCAGCCGGCGACGCCCGCCAGCACGAGCACGCCGCCCGCGCCGCAAAGCCTTCTGACGAGCGATGGCATCCAACGCATCATAACAGGCCGCCACCAGCCGCGTCGGACGCGCGTCGTGCACTATCCTGTGAGGCCGTGACACGACTTCTCTTCGGGCGGCCGGCGAGCGACCGGATTCATCTCCGCATCGCCACCTACAACATCCATCGGGGCCGCGGCATGGACGGGCTGACGCGCCCGCAACGCATCATCGACGTGCTGCGGCATCTCGATGCCGACGTCATTGCCCTTCAGGAGGTCGTCGGTGCCGGCCCTTCGGGCGGCGGACAGGCGGAAGAGATTGGCGCCGCGCTCGGCATGGGCTGGGCGATGGCGGTCACGCGCCACCTCCGCCACCATCTCTTCGGGAACGTGGTCCTCGGCCGGCTGCCGATCCGGCATTCCAGCCAGTACGATCTCTCATGGCGCTCACGCGAGCGCCGCTGCTGCCAGCGCGTGGATCTCGACCTCGGCGACAACCGCTGCCTGCACGTCTACAACGTGCACCTCGGCACGGCGCTCCTCGAACGGCGCTACCAGGCGTCGCGGCTCGCGACCTTCGTCGGCGACTCGCGTCTCTCGGGCCCGCGGATCGTGCTCGGTGACTTCAACGAATGGATCCGCGGCCTGACGACGTCGCTGCTGTCGAAGAACCTGAAGAGTGTGGATCTGCGCGAGCACTTGCGGAGGCGACGCACCTACCCGGGCGTCTTCCCGATGCTGCACCTCGATCACATCTACTACCTCGGCGATCTGGAAGTCGTGCGCGTCTGGCTTCCCCGCACGCGCATGTCGCTCGTCGCGTCGGATCACCTGCCGCTCGTCGCGGATCTCGAGCTGGGAAGCCAGGGCCACGTCAAGATCTGAAAACGAGGCTACGGTGCAGCGCTGGGCGAGTTCGCAGCGCAGGTCGTCAGCCAGGACAAGATCTGAAGGATCCGACGAGCCCTTCCGACTCGTCGATGCGTTGTGGCTCTGAGAGCGCTCGCGAGGTCACACCGCCGGTCGTCAGCCAGCACGCTGGTCAGGGCTGATATTGATGTGATATCATTCTGATATCCCAGCGGCGCGGCGCGCCGCCGCGGACGGGCGAAGGAGGCCCGCGCACGATGATTCGCGAACAGGAACGGTCGGTCGGCTCCGGCATCACCATGCTGGTGGGCGGCGTGGCGCTCCTCGGCCTGTCCCTCTGGGGTCTGGTGGCCGCCATCCGCGCAGATTCCCTTCCCGGCGTTCTGTCGGCCATCGCCGGGCTGACGCTCGCGGCCATTGCACTCGCCGGCCTCTTCACCGTGGCGCCCAACGAGGCACGCGTGCTCCAGTTGTTCGGCGCCTACAGCGGCACGGTCAGGACCCCGGGCCTGCGCTGGGCGAACCCGTTCTATACGAAGAAGAAGATCTCGGTACGCGTCCGCAACTTCGAGAGCTCGCGGCTGAAGGTCAACGACAGCGACGGCAATCCGATCGAGATCGCCGCGGTCGTCGTCTGGCGCGTGGTCGACACGGCGGAAGCGTCTTCGAGGTCGACGACTACGGCAACTACGTGCACGTGCAGAGCGAGTCGGCGCTGCGCAACCTGGCGACGAGCTATCCGTACGATGCGCACGACGACGCGCACACGTCGCTGCGCGGACACACCGCGGCGGTCGCCGAGCACTTGAAGAACGAAATCCAGGAACGGCTGGCGAAGGCCGGCGTCGAGGTGCTCGAGGCGCGGATCAGCCATCTCGCCTACGCGCCCGAGATTGCCGCGGCGATGCTGCAGCGGCAGCAGGCCGGCGCGATCATCGCCGCCCGGTCGCGCATTGTCGAAGGCGCGGTCGGCATGGTGGAGATGGCGCTCGAGATGCTCTCGCGCAAGGAGATCGTCTCAGCTCGACGAAGAGCGGAAAGCCGCCATGGTGAGCAACCTGCTGGTCGTGCTCTGCGGCGAGCGCGGCACGCAACCGATCGTCAACGCCGGGACGATCTATCAGTAGGCGCGACGCCGGTCTCGATGGGAGAACGCAAACCCTTCCTGCTTCGTATCGACACGGAGGTGCTCGACGCGCTGCAGCGCTGGGCGAACGACGATCTGCGCTCGCTCAACGGCCAGATCGAATTCGTCTTGCGAAACGTGCTGAGGCAGGAAGGGCGCCTGACGGGGTCAGGATCGAAGGCTCAGGGCTCACGCGGGCGCAAGCCCGCGGAGCCTTGAGCAGCTTGGCTCAGCCCTCGCTGAACGCGTCGGCCGCCACCTGGACTTCGAGGTCGGGCTCGGGCGCGGCGACCGGGGGATGCTGCGCTTCGGCCTCGCGGTAGATGCGTTCGGGCACCGGCTGGATGTCCCACGCCAGCCCCAGCCATCCCATGAGGCGGATCGCGTAGTACGTCGGATCGAACTCCCACCAATAGAACCCATTGCGCGCGGCGCGCTGATAGCGGTGGTGGTTGTTGTGCCACCCTTCGCCCGCCGCGAAGATCGCGGTCCACACGTTGTTGCGCGACTGGTCCATCGTCTTGAACCGCCGCGAGCCGAACAGGTGATTGACCGTGTTGATGCAGAACGTGGCGTGCGCGAGCGTCATGGTCGGCAACAGGAAGCCCCAGACCAGCCACTGCAACCCACCGATCGCGAACATCGCCAGCGCCCAGGCGACCGGCGGCGCCCAGTAGTGCGTGTCGAGGACGCGCAGCTCCGGGAACCGGTTGAAATCGCGGACGACCGGGATTGGTCGGTTCGATCTTGTTGTAGCGGACGTCGTTGGTGAACCAGCCAATGTGCGCGTAATAGAAGCCGCTCACGTGAGGGCTGTGGGGATCGCCGTCACGGTCGGCGTACTTGTGATGCGTGATGTGGTGGCCGGCCCACCAGAGCGGCCCCTTCTGCATCGCCGACGTGCCGAGCAGCGCCCAGAAGAACTGTGTAGCCCGCCCCATCTTGAACGAGCGGTGCGCGAAGTAGCGATGGAAGGCCAGCGTCAACCCCACGGCCCGCGAGAAGTGCGCGGCAGCCCACAGGGCCAGCATCGGCCAGCTGAAGGGCACGACGAAAACCAGCAGAGCCGAGACTTGAACGAGCCAGAAGATCGAGACGGAAACGGTCGATTGAGGCGAGCGTAGTGACATGGAAGCTCACGAAAAACATGCGGCGGGCGCGTACCGCCACTAGAGG
Source organism: Vicinamibacterales bacterium (assembly GCA_963840865.1). GTDB lineage: Bacteria > Acidobacteriota > Vicinamibacteria > Vicinamibacterales > Vicinamibacteraceae > CAWJAP01. The sequence goes on along the minus strand of CAWJAP010000027.1, from coordinate 189,275 downwards.
TAAATCGACCGATGTGGGGAGAACCGACAGCGCGAGTGAGCGGAGCCGCGGATGGACCGCGGCAAATCACCCTTCTTCCTCGAACTCTTCCTCTTCCGGCGGACCGATACGGGTTGAGGGGCGGAGGGCCTCGCGATAGTCGAACAGGGGGAAGTCCTTGACGTGCAGACTCGACGGACAACCGGGCGACTTGTGGTCCACCACAATCGTCACGGGGCTGCCTTCGACGCCCTCGCGAAACGTGATGCGGCAACCACAAGCCAGTCGAGCGTGCGTAAACCCTTTGAGCATGCTGGTGGAATCATACTACAAGCCGCCCCGGCGGTTCGGAAAGGACTCTCCACGGATGAGTGGGACACCAACGGGCCGCGTGATCAGAGCAGCGCTTTGATGTCGTTCTCGAAGCGCTCCTTCGACCGGAGGCCGAAGTAGCGCGTGCAGATCGTCCCGTCGCGCGCCACGACGACGGTCACCGGGATGCCGAACATTGGCCCGTAGGCATCCTGCACGTCTTCGCGACCGAGGCCGATGAGCACCGGGTAGTTCATCTTGTATTCCGCGACGAAGGGCCGGAGCTCTCGATCGGATCGTCGACGGAGATGCCGAGGAACGACAACCCCTGCGATCCATAGCGGTTCTGGAGATCGACGAACAGCGGGATCTCGTACTTGCAGGGCCCGCACCAGGTTGCCCAGAAGTTGATGAGGACGACCTTGCCCTTGTAGTGGGTCAGGCGGACGTCCTTGCCGTTCATGTCCTTCAGGGTGAAGTCCGGCGCGCGCCGGCCCTTGCCGTCGCACGCGGCGAGGCCTGCCGTCTCCGACGGCGCGGCGGCCGGAGTGGCCTCGGGACCATGACCCGAAATGAGGGGGATAGCCGACAGCCCAAGGGCGACGGCACCTGCGGCGGCCAGCATCCAGCGGCGGCTGCTCATCGACACTCCTTACCCGTTGAAACGGGCTCTGGATCGTTCTACGACGCCACCCTCGTGTCGGTCACTCGGCGCGGCAGCCGGACCCGTTCGCCGGCGAGCGCATCCGACGCCGGCCGGGGCATCGCATGCCGACCATTATCCCCCAAAGTTCCGGGCCCGCACCTCGCCGGAAGATGTCCCCTCCCACGGCCGGCGCTTCACCCGAAGTGGACAGCCCGAGGCCGATTCCCGCGCCTCGCGGCCCTTCGGCAGCGAATCGCGGCGGCCGGCGCAGGGTACGCCTCTTGCTGCTGCCGCGTCGAACCAGTGTCGTTCGCGGGTTTGCGAGGCCAGTCGCACTTCAGTAAGATGGCGAAGTCTGCCTGCCGCCAAATCGCCATCGCCCGGGCTCTCCCCGTCGAGGTGACCGTCTATGCTGCACTTGATCCGGCGACGTAGCTTCCAGTGGGCCGTCGCGGCCGGGGCCACCCTTGTGTTCTCAGCCGACCTCGTCGCCCAGACCTCGACGCCGTACGTTCCGTACTTCGGGAAGAACCGCGTCCGGTACGACAACTTCCGGTGGCACATCTACACCACCGACCATTTCGAGATCTACTACTACCCCGAACTGGAGCAGCATCTCGAGCGGGCCGCCGGGTACGCCGAGAGCGCGTACCAGCACGTGAGCACCGAGCTCAAGCACGACCTCGGGCACAAGGTCCCGCTCGTGCTGTTCAAGACGCAGGCGGAGTTCCAGCAGCAGAACGTCATCCCGTCGGAAGTGCCCGAGGGCGTCGCCGCGTTTGCGGAACCGCAGCGCGACCGGATGGTGCTGCCGATCGACGAGCCGCCCGACCAGCTGTATCGGCTCATCGTCCACGAGCTCACCCACATCTTCGAGTTCGACATCATCCCGCGCGGTCTCGTCACGCGGGGGGTGCCGCTCTGGGTCGACGAGGGGCTCTCCGACTACATGGCCGGTGTCTGGAACCCGCTCGATCTGATGACGGTCCGCGACGTCGCCATCGCGGACATCGTGCCGCGGATGACCGACTTCGAGGGCTACGGCGGCTTTACGAACCCGCGCATCGTCTACAACCTGGGACATGCGGCGTTCGAGTTCATGGAGTCGAAGTGGGGCAAGGAGGGCGTCCGTCAGTACGTCTTCTCGCTCCGCAAGAGCGTCATCGGCGGCGGGTCGATGCCTTCGAGGAAGCGTTTCGCATCAAGGCCGAGGAGTTCGACCAGCAGTTCGAGAAGTACCTCAAGGATCGATTCAAGCCGTTCCGTGACAAGGAGCGGCCGGTCGACTACGGTCGGAACCTCGCGCCCGATCCGAAGAAGACCAAGTACACCAGCCTGCTGTCGATCGAGCCGTCGCCGTCGGGCGATCTCATGGCCGGCGTGAGCGGCAACCGGAAGGATCAGGAGCTCGATATCGTCCTCATCTCCACGAAGGACGGCCAGGTCATTCGCAATCTGACGCCAGGCTTCGACAAGGACCGCGGGTTCGAGTACATCGCCGTGCCCGGTGCGAGGTGGAACACGGTGCCTTGGATGTGCTGGTCGCCGGTTGGCGATCGGCTCGCCTATTTCGCGCGGGCGGAAAAGCAGCGGGCGCTCGTCATTCAGAACATCGTGACCGACAAGACCGAGCTGCGCGTCGAGATGAGAGCGGTCGACGTGCCTGAATCGCCCGAGTTCTCGACCGACGGCACGAAGATCTACTTCTCCGCGCTCCAGCACGCCATCGGGGACATCTGGATGATGGACGTCGACTCGCAGGAGCTGACGAATCTCACCAAGGACACCTTCGCCGACTACGCGCCGACGGTCTCGCCCGACGGGACGTATCTCGTGTATCTCGCGCGCATCAGCGGCAACAACAAGCTGTTCCGGCTCGATCTCGCGGACGGCAAGAAGACCCAGCTGACGTTCGGCACGCACGACGACGCCGCCGCGCACTTCCTCGATCCCGACACGCTGGTGTTCCCCTCGACGGCCACCGATCCGGCGCGTCCGATCACGCCGGAGGAGGCGCGCAACGGCAACATCTACAATCTGTGGACGCTCAACCTGAAGAACGGCGAGCTACGGCAGTTCACCGATACGCTGACGGCGAACCTCTCAGCCGTTCCGCTGAAGGAAGGCAATACGACCAAGGTCGCGTTCGTCACGTACTTCAAGGGCGAGTACGGGCTGCACACGCTGGTCCCCAGGGAGCCCAAGGCCACGGTGGCGAGCCGCGACTTCGGTGAGCCCGGGCCGATCATCGACTTCCAGGCGCCGCTGACACATACGCTCGTCAGCTCGAACCAGCGGAAGAAGGGCACTTTCGAGAAGATGTTCCTCGAGGGCCGTCCGCCGGTCGCCGTCGGCGTGACGAGCGGCGGCGATCTGTTCGGCGGCACCCAGGTGTCCTTCTCCGACGTGCTGGGCGACAAACAATTCAACCTGTTCGTCGCATCGGTCTCGCAGTACCGGACGATCTCGGGGTCGTATCTGAACCTGTCGCGCCGCTTCCAGTACGCGCTGCAGGGCTTCTCCCAGACGACCTTCTTCTACGGATACGGCGACACGATCTTCTACGACCTGGGCGCCTCGCCCTTCATCGATCGCGATCGCGCGATTGCGACGCGCACGATGAACGGCGGCATCGCGTTCGGCATCTATCCGTTCAACCGCTATTCACGCGTGGAGATTTCCGGCGGCGTCGTCGACTTCAACGAGGAGTTCAGCGACCCCGACGTCGAACGCTACTCCAACGAGTACCAGATCGCGACCTACGGGACGACGGTGCTTCGCGAGGGGATCTCCTATCCACTCGGCGTGGCGTTCGTCCAGGAGGACACGGTCTTCCGCGAGTTCGGTCCCCTCTCGGGCAGCACGATGCGGCTGGCCTACGAGACCTCGCCGAAGATCGGCGACAGCCTGAACTACCAGACGATGGACGGCGACGTCCGGTATTACATGCGCATCGGCGGCTCCGGGCTGCTGGCGATGCGCGCGAAGGGCTTCAAGAGCTGGGGAGACACGCCGGACTTCCTCTACTTCGGTGGCAACTCCGAGATGCGCGGCTACGACTACCTGTCGTTCTCGGGGCACAAGGGCTTCTTCGCCAACGCCGAGTTGCGCTTCCCGTTCATCGAAGCGATGCTCACGCCCATCGGCGTCCTCGGAGGACTGCGCGGTGTGTTCTTCGCCAACATTGGTGGCGCGGCGTACAACGGACAGCCGGTACCAGTTCGCGACCAGTAGCGACGAGGCGTATTCGCCGCTGATCGGCTTCGAGGTCGCGCCCGACGGCTTGAGCTACGTCCCGGTCTACGGAGCTGCACGCAACATCTCGGGTTTCCGGTTGCGTGACGGGCGCGCGTCCTACGGCGTCGGGCTCGAGAGCTTCATCCTCGGCTTCCCGATCCACTTCGATTTCAGCTGGAAGACCCTCTTCAACCGCGATTGGGAAGACGCGCTCTTCGCCATCAACGGCGGCAGCGAGGAGTTCCGCAAGCCGCGGTTCCAGGTATGGATTGGGTACGACTTCTGAAAAGCTGCGAACGACGAGCGTCGAACGACGAGCTCGCGACGGGCCGGCCCAAAAACGCCGGCCCGTCGCGCGTTTCGCTTCGCTCACAGCCCGATCCCGCCAGTTCGCTGCTCGTCGTTGGTCGTTCGCGGTTCCGTCGCTCGTAACTCCATGGACCTCACACCCAAGCGCCCGGCCGACTCGATGACCGAAATGACCGAGGTCGTTCTCCCGAACGACGCGAACCCGCTCGGCTTCATGCTGGGCGGCTCGGTGATGCATCTCATCGACATTGCCGGAGCCATGGCCGCCCTCAGGCACACCCGGACGCGGCTCGTCACGGCCGCGGTCGACGGGCTGCAGTTCCTGCATCCGATCAAGGTCGGCGACATCATCATCCTCAAGGCACACGTCACCTGCGCCTTCGCCCACTCGCTCGAAGTGCAGGTGGACGTCTACTCCGAGGAATCGCTGACGGGCGTGCGCCGGATGACGAGCCGGGCCTATCTGACCTTCGTCGCGGTCGATCCTGCCGGGCACCGCCTTCCGGTGGCGCCGCTCATTCTGGAGACCGAGGAAGAGCGTCGGAAGGCGGAGGAAGCGCGGACGCGGCGGGCAGCACGCCTCGCGGCAAAGCGCTCCCTCCAGGAAGCTGAGAGAGCTTGAGCAGGCCCGCTTCGAGGTCGATGCCCACCCGGTAGCGGCTCAGGAAGCGGTGGCCGACGATGCCGCCGAGATCGATGCCGAGGAGCAGACTGGGCGCGCGCAGGTTGAGGACGACCGTCGCGAAGTTGTCGAAACGAATGCGGTCGAACGCCAGGTCGAGGCCGGGATAGAGAAACGCGTCGCGATCCCAGCCCGAACTGCCATAAACCTTCAACGGGATGCGGCGCGTGCGGCTCGGCCCGATGGCCGACGCCATCGACGTGCTGATCGAGATCACCTCGCCGCCGGTGTCGACGATGAAGCTCGCGGGCGCCTTGCCGTTCACCGTTCCACGCACCATTGCCAGCCGGTAGAGATACATCGGCATCTCGAGCTCACCCGGCTCGAGACGCATCTTGCCGAACGTGATCGTGCGCTTGCCGTAGTCGATAATCGTCGAGAGGCCGAGCGCAACCGGCGACCAGCTCTCACCCTCTCGCGTCGGCAGGCCACGCAGGGCCGGGCTCTTGATGAGCACCGGCACGTCCTTCATCCTGAACGTGCCGATCGAGAGCTGATCGAGCCGCCCGAGCTGAAGCCCGCGCAAACCCGCCTCACCCACGCCGGCGCTCATCGTGAACCCGAGCGGCGCGATGCCGTGCCGTTCGGCGGTGCGGCGCCCGATGACCGTCATCTCCGCGCCTGTATCGAGCACGAACTCGATCTCGCGGCCGCCGTTCACCCGGCCTTCGACCACCACCTTGTCCCGGACGAGGCGGAACGGCACGGTGTGGACCCGGCCGGCGTCCGCGGGGTCGATGGCATACGGTGTCCGCCCCTCGAACGATTCCAGGAAGCGGATCTGCGCGCGCGACAGCAGCGATCGCTCTTCGCGATCTCTCGGCGGCAGCAGATTCTGAAAGCGGCTGAGCGCCTCGGCCGACTCGGCGAACTCACCCCGGCGCTCGTAGATATAGCCCTCGGTGTGGTGGAACTCGGCCTCGGTCGGGTCGTAATCGATGGCCGCACGAACCTGGTCGAGCGCGGCGGCGAAGCTGCGGCTCACCGTCAGTACGCGCGCCATGCCGTGGTGGGCGCGGGCGTGTTTCGGGTCGAGCGCCAACGTGTCGCGGTAGCGGCGCTCGGCCTCCGGGAAGAGTCCGGTCGCCCAGAGGGAGTCGCCGTGCATCGCCAGCAGGTCGGCCGACTCCGGGTACGCGTCAGCGCCAGCGCCAGCCTCCCGGCGGGCCCGTGAGAAATCGGCGGTGCGCAGGAGCGCGCGGACGAGCCCGGTCGAGGCGCGATAGGCGATTTCCCGGTCCGTAGAGGTCCTGGCGCGCTCGTAGGCGTCGACCGCCTCGTGATATCGCGATTCCTCGACCAGCAGATCGCCGAGCTGGAGGAAGACTTCGGGGCTGCGCTCGTCGGACGCGAGCAGGCCGGAGCCCAGCGCCACGACCAGCAGCATCACTGCCCCACGGATCGACCCCTTCCTCGACAGCATTGCCGCCTCCGTCGCCGCACGGGCGAGAGACGTCACCTGTCCGACGCCAACTCGAGCCCCGCCCTACTTCTCGTAGTACTTCGCGTTGATGTCAATATACTGCTTCGAGGCCTCGGGCACTTCGTCCAGCGCAAAAATCGCTTCGACCGGGCAGGCCGGGACGCAGGCGCCGCAGTCGATGCACTCGTCCGGGTGGATGAAGAGCTGCTCGACCGTGGCGAACTCGGCCTCGTCCTTGCGCGGGTGGATGCAGTCCACCGGGCAGACGTCGACGCAGGCGCTGTCCTTCGTGCCAATGCACTTCTCGGTGATGATGTAAGCCATAGAAACTCCCAGTAGGCTCCGAGCTACAGGCTACGGGCCCTCACGATTCACGCGATCCCGGCCAATCCCTGCGACAGCGTGGCGCCCAGGCGCAGTGACACGAGGCGCGCGAGTTCCAGCGCATCGCGACGCCGATCGCGGCCCAGCACATCGTCCGCCACGTCGTGCCCGAATACGCCGACCCGGGCCACTTCACGTCCGGTGTAATCGACGACGGGCGCGCAGGTGCAGCCGAGATGCTGCCCCGTCCGGCCGATGGCCGCGAGCGTGCCCGGGGCGCCGGCCGTGGCGCCGCTCGCCGGTGGTTCCAACCGTCGGATCTTCACGTCGCCTGGCCCACGCTCGAGCCGGAGACAACTCAAACGGCGGGTGGAGCCCTCGGCGTAGTACATCGCGCAGTGGCTGGGCATCGCCTTGCCGTACGTCGTGTGCATCGCCACGGCATCGGGCTCCGTCGTCCAAAGATAGGTGACTTCCCCGTCGCCACTGGCGGCGAGAAAGGCCCGAAGCCCGGTGCGGACGACGTACTCGCGAAGCACCGGATAGGCGTGAAGCCTGAGCTCCGATCGCCCGAGCAAGCGGAAGCTCAAATCCAGCATCTTCAACGTCAGCCGGTAGCGCGCGCTGTCCTCGTCCTGCTGCACGTAGCCGCGCCGCTTGAGAAGCGCCAGGAGGCGGTGGATGCTCGACGGCGGCTGCCGCAGCAGCCGATGAAGCTCGGCCACCGACAGCCCACGGGGCGCCTGGCTCAGGGCTTCACAGACCTCGAGGGCCTTGTCGATCGAGGTGGTGCGAGCCCCGCCGGATTGAGCGATCTCAGGCATCAGGTGGTGGTTCGTTCCACATACTGGAATGACGTTCCAGAATGTTGAAAATGTACTGCCGGCCGCGCTCGAAAACAAGGGATCGAAATGGTCGGGTTTGAGTGGGTGCGTTCTGGAAGGGCTACGGCAATCGACTCTGGCTACAGGGCTTGCACGAGCTCTGACCGGCCGGAAGCCAGTCGTCAGTAGCCGGTGGCCGGTGTTCAAACAATCTTCATCCGCCCGGCGAACCCCTCGTCGTAGCCGTGGAAGTGCATGATCGTCTCTTCGGGATACCGCCAGCAGTAATAACCCTCGCCGTTGTCGAAGTCGACCAGCCACAGTCCCTTGGCTTCGAGCTGCAGGTCCGTGATTCGCGCGGCCCAGCGTGAGACGATGCCGTTCAACTGCTCCGAGAGCGCTTCGTGCTGCGGATGCGACTCGCCGTGCCGGCGCAGCTCGCGCGAGACGTCCTCGGCCTCGCGAACGGCTTCGACCGTAATCAGCTTCACGGACGGCAACAGACGGTTGGCTTCGTCGAGAGAAAAGGTACGTCGCTCGGTCCGGGGTGCGGGCATGTCAGGAATTATAATGACGCGCCTCCAACCGGATGGGTCCAATTCTCTCCTCCTCGCATCGGGAACACTCGTGCCGCGCACGGCCGCGGCTGCTCGCGATCGTTTCCAGTGTCTGTCTCTCCATGTGTGGCGGCGGATCGTCACCGGCCGGCCCGACGCCGCCAGGCGGGGGCGGGAACCCCGCGCTCACCATCACGGTGACTGCCGCCGGCGCCAATCCGCGAACGCTGACGGTACCGGTCGGCTCGCGCGTGGTGTTCATCAACAGCGACAATCGCCCGCACGAGATGACTTCGGATCCGCATCCCACACACGAAGACTGTCCCGAGCTCAATCAGATTGGCTTCCTGAACCCGGGCCAGCAGCGTGAGAGCGGCAACCTGGTGGCGGCTCGCACGTGCGGGTTTCACGACCACATCAACCCCGATTCGCCGTCACTCAGCGGAACGATCACGATCCGCTGATGGTTCGTGGCCAGTGAGCAAACGTGCACTTCCGGCCGATGGCTCGAAATAATTCGCACGGCGCCGCCGCGCACCGGTGTCGGCCCGAGGACCGCGGAAGCGGGCTTTTGCACCGTTTTGTCACCGCCCTCGACAGAATCGGGAGCGAAGGCGGTCTCGTCGGGCCGCGCGGGAAGGCGTCTCACACGGTTTCGACCGCTCGCGACACGCACACGGGCGATGGTCCGATATCTGCAAAGCCGAGGCGGCGTGAAACGCGTCGTGTGGCTGCTGATCCCGCTGGCAGGCTGCACGCTGGCCGCTCCGGATCGGCCGGCGAGGCTCGTGCCGTCGGTCGCGCACATCGGCGGTCACGACCACGCGACCCCGGCAGGCCCGGCACCCAGCCTCGACCCCCCTTCGCACGGGCGCGTCCGGGTCCCGCGCGTTGCCCTCGTGTTCGAGCCCGATGCTCACGGCACGTCCTACGTCGCCCGGACCCCGCGTTATGCGGTACGCGTCTCGGCCGCCGCCGCCGACATCCAGCTTCCGAGCGCGTCTGTCGCGCCCGGGCGGCATCTGACGATGCGGTTCGTCGGGGCCAGCCCGGCTCGCGCCGGCATCGACGCCGTGCGCGCGCCGGGCACGGTGAGCTACTTGTACGGATCCGACCCGACCCGATGGCGCACCGACGTGCCCACCTTCAGCCGCGTGAGGTTTCGCGAGGTGTACCCGGGCATCGACGTGGCCTACTATGGGAATGACCGCGAGATCGAATACGACCTGATCGTCTCTCCCGGCGCGGACGCCTCGAATCTCGCAGTCGCCTTCGCAGGCGCGTCATCGCTGCGTGTCGCCGAAGACGGGTCGCTCACGATAGCGGCCGGTTCCGACACGCTGATCCTCCACGCGCCGGTGTCGTATCAACTGAACGGAAGCATCCGCACACCGGTCACGACCCGCTACGAGCTGGTCGACCCTGCGACTGCGCGGATTGCGGTCAGCACCTACGACACGACACAGACGCTCGTCATCGACCCGATCCTCAGCTACTCGGTCCTGGTCGGCGGGCAGAGCCTCGACGAGGCCAGTTCGGTCGCCGTCGACGCGGCCGGAAACGTCTATCTTGCCGGCACGACGGCCTCGGCCAACTTTCCGGGCACGACCGGCGCGGCCGGCGGGCTCGATGTGTTCGTCACCAAGCTCGATCGGCGCGGGACTGCCGTCCTCTTTTCGGCCTACGTCGGTGGCAGCGGGATCGACGAAGCGCGCGGGCTCGCCATCGACCCCGAGGGGAACGCGTATGTCGCGGGCGTGACCCGGTCGGACGATTTCCCCACGCGGGCGCCCCGCCAGGCGGCGCGGGCGGGCGATTCCGACGGTTTCCTGTTCAAGCTCTCGACGACCGGCGCTGGTCTGGTCTACTCGACGTATCACGGCGGGCCGGACCTCGACGAGGTCAACGCCATCGCCGTCGATGCCCAACGCTTCGCATATATCGCCGGCACGACGCGGTCGAGTTCCTTTCCGGTGCTCAACGCGCGGCAGGCCGCGAACGCCGGTCTTCTGGATGGCTTCGTCTCGCGGTACAACGCGACCGGCGGGCTGGCGTACTCGACGTTCCACGGCGGATCGGGCACCGACACGGTCACCGCCATCGCCGTCGATCCAGGCGGCAACGCGACCGTGACCGGCGGCACGACGTCGATGGACTTCCCGCTCGCGAATGCCGCGCGCCCGGTCAACATGGGACGCGTCGACGCCCATGCCGCCCGCTTCACGCCGGTGGGCGACCTCGTCTTCTCGACCTACTACGGAGGCGAAGGCGCCGATAGCGGTCAGGGTGTGGCCGTGTCGGCCGGCGGCTTGTCGTTCGTCATCGGCACGACCGCCTCGGCGCTGCTCCACACCGTGAACCCGCTTCAGCCCCAGTCGGGCGGGTCGCTGGACGCGTTTCTGGCGATCCTCGCTCCCACTGGCGAGATCTACGGGGCGACGTACTACGGCGGTACGCGCAGCGAACGCGGGCGTGCCGTCGCGCTCGACGCGGCCGGGCGGCTCGTGCTCGCGGGACAGACCATGTCGCCGAACCTTCCGGTGCTGCGCGCGACGCAGCCGGCGAGCGGCGGCAACCGTGACGCCTTCGTGGTTCAGATCGCGCCGCCGTACTCGGCGTTCTCCTATGCGACGTATCTGGGCGGCAGCAACAACGACGAAGCCATGGGCGTCGCGATCGACTCGATTGGGCGCGTGTATGTCGCCGGCGCATCCGTCTATCCCGTGCCCGGCCCGCAGCAGGGCGCGTCCGATGCGTTCGTCTACGGCCTGTCGAGCGGCAGCGAGGGCGTCGACAGTGATGGTGATGGAATGAGCGACGAGTGGGAGACGCAGTACGGACTCGATCCCACGGTGAACGACGCCAACCAGGATCCCGATGGCGACGGCATCGCCAACGTTCAGGAGTTGGCGAACAACACGCATCCGCTCGGCTTCTTCACGCGCTATCTCGCGGAAGGCGCCACCGGGACCTTCTTCGACGAACGCATCGCCCTGTTCAATTCCGGCGCCGCACTGGCCACCGTGCTTCTCCGCTTCCAGCGCGAAGGCAACGCCGAGATCCAGCAACTGATTGCGCTGCCCGGGCACTCGCGCACGACCCTCAACCCGGAGACGATCGCCGGTCTCGAAGCGACGTCGTTCTCGACCGCCGTCGAAAGCGATCAATCGGTGGTCGTGGATCGGACGATGACCTGGGACGCGAGTGGATTCGGAAGCCACGCCGAAACATCGATCGAAGCCGCCTCGACCACGTGGTACCTGGCTGAAGGCGCGACCGGCGGCACCTTCGACCTTTACTACCTGCTGCAGAACCCGAATGCGACCGCCGCCCAGGTACGCATCACGTATCTGCGTCCCGGGGGTGCGGCGCCGCTCGTCAAGAACTACACGGTCAACCCGCGCGCCCGCCTCACGGTGAACGTGGACAACGAGCGCTTCGCGCCGTCCAACGCGACGCTGCTCTCGAACACCGACGTCTCGGCACAGATCGAGTCGACCAACAGCATCCCGATCCTGGTCGAGCGCGCGATGTATATGACCGTGCGGGGCCGGCTGTTCGCCGCCGGGCACAACAGCGCCGGCATCATGACGCCGGCCACCAACTGGTTCCTGGCTGAAGGCGCGACCGGGACGTTCTTCGATCTGTTCATCCTGCTCGCCAATCCCACGACGTCGGACACGACCGTCGAGGTCACGTACCTGCTCATCGGCGGCGCAACGATCACGCGGCAGTACTTCCTCGGCGCCCAGAGCCGGTTCACGATCTACGTGGACAGCGAGCCCGGGCTCTCGGACGTGGCGACGTCCGCGATTGTGCGATCGCTGAATCCAGCCGTCCCCATCGTCGTCGAGCGCGCCATGTGGTGGCCGGGCGGCAACTGGACCGAAGCGCACAACAGCGCCGGCGCCCTGGTCACGTCGCCGCGCTGGGCGCTGGCCGAGGGCGAGTTCGGCGGGACGCGCGCCAATCAGACCTACGTCCTCCTCGCGAACACGTCGACCTTCGCGGGCAACGTGCGCGTCACGCTCTACTTCGAGGATCAGGGCGCGCCGTTCGTCACCGAATACACCGTCCCGGCGCGGAGCCGTTACAACGTCGACCTGTCGAACACGGTCGCCCAGGGACGCCGCTTCTCGGTCCTCGTCGAAGGTCTCGGTGCCACGCCCCCGCAACTCGTCGTCGAGCGGGCGATGTATTCGAACGCGGGCTCGACCATCTGGGCCGCCGGCACCAACGCGCTCGCCACACCGCTCTTTCCCCCGAACACGCTGACGGTGACCGACAACGGGATCTTTCCCAAGGTGCTGGTGGTCGACGAGGGCGCGCGGGTGACGATCGTGAACCAGGATCCCTCGGCGGGACCGAGCGACGATTGTCCGGCAGCCGGCCACGACATCTCCGACGACCCCCACCCGACGCACGGCGACAACGCGGAATTCGGCATCGGCCGGCTCGATTTCGGGCAGTCGCGGCAGACCAGCAATCTCACGACGACCGGCTCGTTTGGCGTCCACGACCACTGTCACGGCGCCGACAGCAAGTGGAAGGCTCGGATCGTCGTTCGACCGCTGCCGTAAATCCAATAAGAGGGCGGCCCCGCCGACCGCAGGCGCTGAAAGCGAACGGCAAACCCAGGGCGTGCACTCAGTCACGTATCATCGGGCGTGGCTCCGCCCTACCGGGAACGCGAGGCGCGCTTCGCGCAACTCGCCCACGCGAAGGCCGTCGTATCGCGCCGATACTCTCGCGCACGTCTGCTCATTGCGCTGCTCACGGCGCTCGCGGCACTCGCGTGGCTGACCACCCCCGAGCGCGTCTGGGAGCTGCCGGCGTTGCTCGCCGGTATCACAGCGTTCCTCGTCCTGCTCGTCCGCCACGATCGAGTCGAGCAGGAGCGCGAGGCGCAATCCGCGCTCGCCGCGATCAATCGCGACGCGCAGCACCGGCTCGAGCGCAACTGGTCGGAGCTTCCTCCAGCCTGGCACGTCGAGCCGCTGGACGATCACCCATACGCCAGCGACCTCGACCTGTTCGGGCACGCCTCGCTGGTACAAATCCTCGGACCGGTCAAGACGCCGACCGGGCGCATGATCGTGAGCCGGTGGCTCCTCCACGAGCCCCAGACTGTCGACCCTGCGACCATCGCGCGCCGGCAGACGGCCGTGCGCGAGCTGGCGCCGCAGCTCGACTTCCGCCAGCAGCTGACCATCGCGGCCCGGCGCATCCCCGCGCTCCAACCGATACCGGCGCCCCTGCTGTCGGCCGCCGAATCCGACACGAAGCTGGTTCGGGTGTTCCTCGATGAGGCACGTCGCCGACGGGAACCATCCCCCGTCCGGTTCGTCGACTGGGCCGAGGAGCCGTCGTGGCTGCTCTCGCGCCCGTGGCTCCCGCGGATCGCATCGGCGTTGGGCCTGGGCACGACCGGGCTGTTCGTCGCGTGGCTCGCCGGGCTAGTGGCCTCGCCCTGGTGGCTGGCCGGCGTGCTCGCCGGCTGGATCCTGCGGTTTCTGGTGCGCCATCCGCTCGAGCACACGTTTGCCGGCGCCGCGGGCGAATACGGGCTGCGCTCGTGGACGGCGCTCATCGGGCTGATCGATCGCGCGAGCTGGACCTCGACCGAGCTCGCCGATGCTCAGGCGGCGCTGGCCTCAGGCGGCCGCGCGGGCCGCGCGCTCCGCAGCCTCGAGCAGTTGGTGGCACTGGCGGACTTCCGGCTGTCCACCTGGCTCTATCTGCCGGTACAATCGTTGACGCTCTGCGAGTTGCACGTGTGGTGGGCCATCGAACGATGGCGTGCGGCGCACGGCCGGCATGTGGCTGACTGGCTCGCGGCCATCGGAAAGGTCGAAGCCATCGCGGCGCTCGCCTCTCTGGCGTTCGATTACCCGGAGTGGGCGTTTCCAGAAGTGTCGACATCGCACGATCGATTGCAATCGAGCGCGATCGGCCATCCTCTGCTCGCGGACGATACCCGAGTCACGAACGATCTGATCGTGGGGCCTCCCGGGCGGTTCGTCCTGATCACCGGGTCGAACATGTCGGGGAAGAGCACGCTGCTCCGCTCGATTGGGGTGAACGTCGTGCTGGCCCACGCCGGCGCGCCCGTCTGTGCATCGCGGTTGTCGATGCCACCCCTGGCGCTGCACACGAGCATGCGCGTCGCCGACTCGCTCGAGCGCGGCCTGTCCCTGTTCATGGCCTCCCTCGTCCGTCTCGAGCGAATCGTCCGCGCCGCGCGCGAGGCGCGCGACAGAACCGTCTGCTATTTGCTCGACGAGGTGCTGCAGGGAACCAACAGCGCGGAACGTCAGGTCGCCGTTCGCACGATCATCAGCCATCTGCTCGCGACCCGTGCGATCGGCGTGGTCACGACGCACGACCTCGAGCTCGCGCACGACCCCGCCTTCACCGCGCATGCCGACAGCTACCACCTGCAGGAAACGCTCGCCGGTGAGAGTCGGAACGTGGTGATGACGTTCGACTACAAGCTGCGGCCGGGGCCGGCCGAAGCCGGCAACGCGCTGCAGCTGCTCCGGATGCTCGGGTTGGGCGATGGCAGGGCTGAAGCCCCGCCCTCCTCCTGAAGGACCGGCGCTCGGGCTTCCACCGTTCGCCAGGAGGCCGGGGCTTCACCCTTCGGCCGGCTCAGGGTGCCCTGAGCGAAGCCGAGGGGCCGCGCGACGTCGGCAAGGCGGTGGCTCGGGCGCGTCAATAGAACCGGATGTTGTCGAGCTCGAGCCACGCCATGCTGCCGGCATCGCGGGCTGCCTCGAAGCGGATCTCCACCAGATCGCGTCCGCTCCAGCGGATTCGCTCGCCGGTGCCGTTCTGCCCCACCGTGGCAAACGGCACGCTCACCGGCGTCCACAGGGGAGAGCCCGAGAAATACGACACGTGGAAACGGCCGTCGGTCACGCTTCGCGTGACGAACACGATCCGATAGCGTCCTTCACCGCGAGCGTCGAAGCGGAGGCCGCGGAACCGGCTGACGTCCCGGGGCCGCCCATCGGCGGAGAGCGGCAGCGTCGCCCGCATGAACGGCGTGGCGCCTTCTCCCAGTCGCGCCGTGAGCAGCATCGCGTGGTCGCGGAAGGCGCGAATGACGCGCCCGGCGACGACGGCGGTCGAGCCGCCGCCTGGCTCGCCGGCGGTCGCCCAGGGCAGTCCAATGGCGCTTCGCTCGTCGCCGCGCTCGAAGTCGTCCAGCAGGGGATCGGAGATTGGTACGGGCGCGAGATCGCTGCGCGGAGTGGCGGCGCCAGACTCCGGCCTGGCTTCCGCAACGACACCGGCCTCCGCGCTCGTCGCGGCCTCCGGTGCCGTCTTCACCTCCGCGGCGGGAGCCCGCTTGCCGCCGCGCCGAGCCGCTCTTGGCTTCTCGGCCGTGGTCATGGCCGGCGCCTTGGCCGGCGCCTTGGCCGGCGTCTTGGCCGGCGCAACCGTGGATTCCACGGTCGCCGTGGGTGGCGGCGCCGGGGGTGGCGCCAGCCGCGATCGCAGCGACGCTCGATCGACTTCCCGCCCGCCGAGGAACACGCGATCGATGCGGCTCAGCGCGGCAATGTCAGTTGTCGGATCGCCTTGAACGACCAGGAGGTCCGCGCGCATGCCTGCCACGATGAAGCCGCGATCCGAGTGAACCTGCAGCGCCCAGGCTCCCCCGCTCGTCGCGGCGGTGACGGCCTGGAGCGGTGTCAGGCCGGCCTCGACCAACTGCTGCACGACGCGATGTGTCGACCAGCCGTACGCGCGCCCTGGCAAACCAGCGTCGGATCGGACGGCCAGGCGCACGCGGCCATCGAGGAGCGCACGGATGGTGCTCGAAAGCCGCGTGACGTCCTCCTGCACCGGCGCGTCCGACGCATCGACGCCGGCCGCGGCCGCCACTTCATCGGCGAGCGTGGCGAGCGTGCCTTCCACCGGCGCGAGCCGCGTGCGCTCCGGAAGCACCGTGATGTTGGCTTGTGCCAGAGCCGGTGCCTGGCTGGCAGCCGCTGCCGCGTCGATTCCGCTGCGGGCGGGCGACGTCTTGCTTCCAGCGGCGTCGGCGATGCCCGGCGGCTCGCCGCCATGCGGAAGAAACGCAAGACGCGGACCCAGATCGGCTCGCCCCGCATCGCTTTGCAGTGCGCCGAAGCGCGAATCGTCGGGCCCCGCCACGGCCACGGTCGTGACACCCGCGTAAAGGAGCGCGGCGATGGCACGCCGCTGCTGATCGGACGCCGTGCGGTCCGTGCCGGGGGCCACGTGCACCCCGAGATCGATCAGGCCTGGCAGCACCGTGCGTCCGGTTCCATCGATCGTGGCCGTGTCTGCCGGCACCTCGACCGAGCGGCCGGCGGCGCGAATGCGGCCGCCTTCGACGATGACCGTACCCGTGAACGGCTCGTTGCCCGACCCGTCGACGAGACGCGCGCCGACGATGGCCCAGACATTCGGCGGCGACTGCGCGCCAAGTGTCACCCAGACACCCGCCAGAAGCCCGACCACACTGAACACGTACCGAAACGACATCATTGCTGGAACATTCTAGGGGTGGTTCGCGATCTCGCCCTACTCTGCGGTCGAGGTGGCAGGCGTCACTTTCTACTTTCTGCTTCCCATTCCTTTCCCCATCGGGCGTCGCGGGCGCGGCGATACGCCTCGCGATCCCGCCTCGTCACGACCTGTTCGACCAGCCCTTCCGCGGTGCAGAGCGCGAGCTTCACGTGACCGGTGTCCTTGACCGGATGGCGGATCACACGCGCGTTCGCTCGACTGAGCTTGCCAGCCGCGCGTTCCACGATGACGTAGGAGAACTTCTCGTCCTCCCATCCGAGATCTCCGCCCTTCAGGTGCCGGTGCATCCGGCTTCGCGCGAGCCGTGCGGCAAAGTGACACCAGTCGCGCCCGCCTTTCGACGCCGCCCGGAGCGGGCAATCTCGATCGTGCGGACACGGCGCCACGACTCGCCACCCGGTTCCGATGAGCGCGTCGCGTGCTGCAAGCACCCGGCTGAACCCTCGAGGCGTGCCGGGCTCGACGAGGACGAGGACCGCGCGCGCGGCATGCTGCGCGTGCGACAGGACGGCAGCCGCCGCATCGGGTCGAAGCTCGCCCATGACATAGGACAGCAGCACGACGTCGTGCGCCGGCCAGGGGCGCTCGCCCACCAGCGAGGTGCGTCCCCACCGCACGCGCAGCGACTCGCGACGCGGATGCCGTTGCCACAACCGCTCGCCGAGCGCCAGCATTCCTGGGTCGGCATCGATGAGCGTGGCCTCTGCGAGCGCAGGAAGCGCATCCGTCGCAGCCCACAGAGACGTGCCGGGTCCACAGCCGAGATCCAGGAGGCTTTCGAGCGGCCGCTCGGGACGATTGCGCAGCTCGTCCAGGGCGCTCGACAGCGCGGCTGCCGTTGCCGGCATGCGGACCACGAGATACGCGAGCCGCTCCAGATCCGAGAGCGTGCCGGCGGACTGGCCGGCGTCCACCTCGCGGTAGCGGGCGCTCAGGCTGGCGGCTGCGTCTCTGAGCTGCCGGAGCGGGACGCCCGCTGTGACCTCGGCGATGGCGAGGGGCAGGTCCACGCGCTCGTCACGCACCGACGCGCGGCAGACCGGGGACGATGCGCTGCGCGTTCTGGTAGTACAGCTTCCTCAGCACCACGTCGGGAAGCCCAAGCCCGTAAAGCTTCCAGAACGCGTGGTAGTCCCGGTAGTAGTCGAAGTACCTCGTCTTCCGTCTCGAACACCCGGAAGAAGTACGGGAACTCCGAAGCCTCGTAGCGATCCTTCCCGAAGAGGATCCGATCCTGGTACTTCGCGAAGAACGCCGCGGCCGCGCGCGGCTGGCGACCGAGCTCGTGCAGGATCGCGCCGGTCTCGACGACCGTGTTGGGCAGCCGGTCGAGCATTGCGCCCAGCCGCCCGAGATCGTTCGCGTGCCAGCCGAAGTGGGCCACGATGAACGTCGTCTTCGGGTGCCGCGCGAACAGCCGATCGCGCTCGGCCATCAGGGCGTCGAAGGTCGGAAAGCGATCAGGCGACAGACGATTCTGCGGCCGGAGCTGCAGCTCCAGCC
The DNA here is from genome assembly GCA_963840865.1 of Vicinamibacterales bacterium. Lineage (GTDB taxonomy): Bacteria > Acidobacteriota > Vicinamibacteria > Vicinamibacterales > Vicinamibacteraceae > CAWJAP01. The sequence goes on along the minus strand of CAWJAP010000027.1, from coordinate 170,914 downwards.
ACCGCTCGTTGTGTCGATCCACTGGATCGAAGAAGGCCTTTGGCTCCCCGGTGTGAATGAGGACGGGGATCTGCAGGCGCGCACAGGTCTGCCACACGGGGTCGAACTCCCGGTCGTCGGTCGACACGCGCACGCCGTTGGCACGCTGCAGATGGAGGCCGAAGTTCTTGAAGATCTTGAGGCCAACCGCGCCCGCCTTCACGTCCGCTTCGAGGCGGGCCGCCGCGCGTGCGCCATAGCCGGGCTCGTTGAGATCGCGAAAGTCGAGGTTGGCGAAGAACACCATCCGATCGCGATGGCGGGTGGCCTTGATGGTCTCTACGCCCGACTCGAGCCGAGCCCCCGTTCCACCCGAGAGGTTCACCAGGACCCTCAGGTTGAGGGCGTCCATCTCGCCGACGAGAGCGTCGAGCTGCGCGCCCGTCGGCACGTTGCTGTGGTGGCTGTGGACGTCGATCACGGGAAACCTGGCGCGCGGAACCGGATGCTGAGTCGTGACCAAGGTGCTCTTCGGCTGGTACTCGCGAATGGTCAGCATCGTCGCCGAGCCGCGCGGCTCCTGGCCAATGACGAACGCGCTCGTCACGAGCACCCCCAGCGCTCCCAGAACAAGGATTCGCGAGACGATCGGTCGGAGGCGGGAGCTGCTCATCGGATCATGGTACGTCACGAGTCGTCCGCACGGCTCGGGCCGCGCCAACGGGAGCCTCCTCAACGCAGCGACTCGTGCCGCAGGAAATCGAAGTCGCAGCCGAGATGCGCCTGCTGCACGTGCTGGGCGTACAGACGATCGTAGCCGCGCACGGGAATCGGCGGCGGCGCCACTGTCGCACGCCGGCGCGCGAGCTCGGCGTCGTCGACCCGCAGATCGAGACGCCGGCGGTCGACCGACAGCTCGATGCGGTCGCCGTTGCGAACGAGCGCCAGCGGACCGCCAGCCGCGGCCTCGGGGGCCACGTGCAAGACCACCGTCCCAAACGCGGTGCCGCTCATTCGCGCGTCGGAGATCCGCACCATGTCCCTGACGCCCGCGAGCTTCTTCGGAATCGGCAGAGCGCCGGCCTCGGGCATCCCGGGTCCGCCGAGCGGCCCGGCGTTGCGCAGGACGAGAATGTCGTCGGGCGTCACGTCGAGCTCGGGAGCGTCCACGCGCCGGGCAAGATCCTCGAGTGACTCGAAGACCACGGCCCGGCCGACGACGTTCAGCAGGTGCGGCGACGCCGCGGCCCGCTTGATGATGGCACCGTCGGGCGCCAGCGTGCCCTTGAGCGCGACGAGCCCGTCACGATCGACGAGGGGACGCGCCGCGGGCCGCACGATGGACTGCCATTCGGGAAAGGGCTGGTCGTCGAGCGCGCCGAGCGGCTTGCCGGTCACGGTGAGGCACTCGAGGTGCAGCCGCGATCGCAGCTCGCGGAGGACAACGGGAACGCCGCCGGCCCGGTGAAAATCCTCCATGTAGCCGTCGCCGGTCGGGCGCAGATCGACGAGGACCGGCGTCGTCGCCCCGATGTCGTTCAGCAGATCGAGGTCGAGCTGCACCCCGACGCGTCCGGCGATGGCGGTCAGGTGGATGATGGCATTGGTCGAGCCGCCGATGGCCTGCAGGACGCGGACGGCATTCTCGAACGCCGGCCGCGTCAGGATGCGGTCGGGCGTGAGCCGCTCCTCGGCGAGGCCCACGGCGCGCCGTCCCGACTCCTCGCCTTGCCGCAGACGGTCGGCATGAACGGCCGGCACCGCCGCCCCGCCCGGCAGCATCATGCCGAGTGCCTCGGTCACGCACGCCATCGTGCTGGCCGTGCCCATCACCCCGCAGGTGCCGGCGGTCGGCACGAGCTGCGCGCCGACCTTGTCGACTTCTTCTCGATTGATTTCGCCACGGCGGAATCGGCCCCAGATGCGCCGGCAGTCGGTGCAGGCGCCGACGCGCACGCCTTCGACGCTGCCCGCGAGCATGGGCCCGGCGACGAGCACGATGGCGGGGATGTTCGCGCTGGCGGCGCCCATCAGAAGGGCGGGCACCGTCTTGTCGCAGCCGCCCATCAGCACGACGGCGTCGAGCGGCTGCGCGCGCAGCATCACCTCCACGTCCATGGCCATGAGGTTGCGCGCGAACATGGCCGTCGGCGACGTGAACATCTCGCCGAGCGAGATGACGGGAAACTCGAGCGGCAGGCCGCCCGCCTGCCACACGCCGCGCTTGGCCGCTTCGGCCAGCTCGCGCAGTCCGCGATGACAGTTGTTCAGCTCGGAATAGGTGTTGACGATTCCGACCGTCGGGCGGCTGAGCGCCTCGTTCGACAGGCCCATCGACTGGGCGACCGATCGCCGCAGGAACAGCGCGAGCTCGCGATTGCCGGTACTCGACGAGGCGCGATCCGAGGCCGGTCTTGCTCATCCGCTCCCCCGCGCCGACGGCCGGCCGATGCGATAGAGCTTCGTCGCCGTCCGCACGAACAGCCCATCGTCGGTGACGGCCGGCGTCGCGAGGCTCATCTCGACGAGCGACTTCACCGCAACCAGCTTGTACTCGTCGCCCGGCTGGATGACGTACGTGTCGCCGTCCTCCGACAGGCAGAAGATGCGGTCGCCGGCGATCCATGGCGACGCGGAGAACGCCACGCCGCCTTCGCCGATGCGGACCTTGTAAATCACCCGGCCGGTACGGCCGTCTGCCACGATCGGCGACGAGGCGGTTCCGAAGTCCAGATAGATCGGCTTCCGCTCGAGCGAGGTCTTCCACAGGCGGGCGCCATCGAGCGAATACGCGAAGAGACCGACGTTGCCGACATACACGTAGAGACGACGACCATTGGTGGCCGGCGTCTCGGACGCGTACGTGTTCTTGCGGTGCCGGCCGACGACCGGACGGCCACGATGGATCTCGGTCTCCCACAGCCGGGCGCCCGTGATCGCGTCAAAGCAGAGCAGCCGCCACACGACTTCGGCGCCGACCTCGTCGGGCGATTCGTTGTCGCGCGCGCGGACGCGGCGCGAAACCTCCTCGGGCGACAGGCCCTGCTTGCGCCATTCGGCGATGTCGTCATTGCCGTAAATGCCCGTCGACGGCTCCTTGAAGGCGCCGGGGCTGATCGCGGTCGTCACGAACACCCGATCGCCCCAGACCACCGGCGACGACCAGCCGCGGCCTGGCACCTCGGCGACCCAGGCGACGTTCTCGGTCGGCGACCAGCGCGCCGGAATCCGGGACGTTTCGGCCACTCCGAGCGAGCCAGGTCCACGGAACTGGGGCCACGCCGCTGGCGGAGCGGCCAGGCCCGTCACGAGGCCAACGGTCGAGAGGCCGATGATCGAGACGAGTGCCATCACCGTCGTCGTGATGAGAACCCGGCGTCGCCGGCTCACGATTCGCCAGCCTCCGGCACGCGCGTTGCCGACGACCGATGCCGGTCGCAATAAACCGCCAGAGCTTCGCGCATCGACGGAAACGCGATGTCGGCTCGATCGACGGCGCAGGGATCGAGCCAGATGATGGACTCGACGCCATCGCGTGCTTCGGCGAGATCGAGCCGGGCCGCGCGGCCGACGAAGAACACGTCGACGACGGGATAGATGAGCCCGCGATACGCGTAGTCGTTCCGATGCGAGCTGAGGTAGCGCACCTCGCTCAAATCCACGTTCACTTCCTCGCGCACCTCGCGGTGGAGCGCCTCCTCGAGCGATTCGCCCGGATCCACGAAGCCGCCGACGAACGCGAGCTTGCCCCGGGCCGGCTCCTTCCCGCGCCGGATGAACAACGCACGGCCGTCGGGCGCGACCACGAGCACCGCTGCAGCCACTGCCGGGTTGAAGTAGAACGTGAAACCGCAGCGCGAACACGCAAACGGGATGGCCCCCGGCGCCGCCGCAGACGATCCGCACGAGGGACAATGACGAAAGGCATCCGGTGGCCTCGGATCGGCCCGCGTGTGCAGCATGGAGGGCCCGATGCTATCAGGTCCGATACAGTTTGCGGGACGCGCGCGATCGTGAAAAGGCACCCGACCCCTCTGTATGATTACCCCTCGCAGAGGGAGGCCTCATGCGCAGGTGTGGTTAGATTCTGACGCGGGCTCGGCGTCGCCGCTGTCAGCCTGCTGTCGGTCGAGGGAGGCGCCGTGCAGGGATCGAAGATGATTGGACCGCTGATCAGGGCCGACGCGCGATTCGACGCGCTCGTGGCGCCGGGCGCCACGCTCGATGTGCTCGGCGAGGGATTCGCGTGGTCCGAAGGCCCGGTGTGGGTGAAGCGGGACGGCGGATACCTGCTCTTCTCGGACATCCCGCGCAACTCGATCATGAAGTGGCAGCCGTCGGGCGGCGTCACGCTCTTCCTGAAACCTTCGGGCTATACCGGCGTCGCCGACTACGGCCGCGAGCCCGGGAGCAACGGGTTGACGCTCGATCGCGAAGGCCGCCTGGTGCTCGCCGAGCACGGCGATCGCCGCATCGCGCGGATGGACTGGGACGGCGGCAAGCGAACGATTGTCGACAACTATCAGGGCCAGCGCCTCAACAGTCCGAACGACGTCATCGTCAAGTCGACCGGCGACATCTACTTCACCGATCCCATCTACGGCCTGCCCGATCGCGAGAACGACAAGCGGCGCGAGCTCGATTATTGCGGCGTGTTCCGCTGGTCCGCCAAGACCGCCGCCGTCACGCTGCTCACGAAGGAGCTTTCGCGGCCGAACGGCCTTGCCTTCTCCCCCAACGAGAAGAAGCTCTACGTAGCGAACTCCGACCCCGCTCGCGCCCTCTGGATGGAGTTTCCCGTCACGGCCGACGGCGGGATCGGCGAGGGCAAGGTGTTCAAGGACGTCACGAACATGGTGTCGAAGGAGAACCCCGGCCTGCCCGACGGTCTGAAGGTGGACGAGGCGGGTAACCTCTTCGCCACCGGACCCGGCGGCATCCACGTGCTCGCGCCGGACGGAGCGACGCTGGGGCGGCTCGAGACCGGTCAGCCGACGGCCAACTGCGCGTGGGGCGACGATGGATCCGTGCTCTACATCACGGCCAACATGTACATCCTGCGGGTGAAGACGCTCACCCGCGGCGCGGGCTGGTGACTTTGGCTCCGGGCTCCGGACTACGAGCCACGGGCCCGATCAAAGATCTCCCTGTAGCCTGAAGATCGTCGCGGCTCCTGTGGGCTTCGACACGGGCTGGAACGATCGACGGCCATCATGCACGCGCAAGGCCCATCTCGACGGTGGCCCGTAGCCTGCAGCCTGTAGCCCGATGAAGATTGCCACCTGGAATGTCAACGGCATCCGCGCCCGGCACGCGCAGCTCGATGCCTGGGCCGCCGCCGAGCGGCCGGATATCATCTGTCTGCAGGAGATCAAGGCCGCGCCGTCGCAACTGCCGGGCCTGTTGTCGGACATCGAGGGCTACCACTGCCACTGGCACGGCGACAAGGGATACTCTGGCGTAGCGATCCTGGTGGCCGCGCACCTGGTGACCGAGTGCCCGGTGTTCGTGCACCCGCCGTTCGATTTCGAGTGCCGCATGGTGAGCGCCGAGGTCGCCGGAATGATGGTGGCCTCCATCTACGTCCCGAACGGCGGCAAGGACTTCCCGGCGAAGCTCGAGTTCCTCTCGGCGCTCGACGCATTCGCGGCACGCGCCCAGGAGGCGGGCTCGCCGCTCGTGCTCTGCGGCGACCTGAACGTAGCGCGGACGGACATGGACGTACACCCGAAGGAACGCAAACCGAACCAGGTCGGCACGCGCCCGGACGAGCGCGCGCTGCTCGAGCGCATCATCAGCCGCGGCCTCGTCGATACCGGCCGGACCGTCGATCCCGACAACGCGAACCTCTTCACGTGGTGGGCGCCCTGGCGCAACCTCCGGCAGCGCAACATCGGCTGGCGGATCGACTATGTTCTGGCCAGCCAATCGCTCCATCGGCGCACGGTCTCCTGCGTCGTACAGCGCGAGGTCGGCACGAGTGACCACGGGCCGGTGGTCTGGACGCTGACGTCATGATCGCGCGACCTGTCCTCTCCGTCCTGATCTGCGGCGCGCTCGCGGCCGCCAGTGCGTGCGGAAACGATTCGAACGACCACCGACCAGATCGAGCGGCCATGACGACTCCGACCAGCACGCCGCCCACGTCACCGACCTCCCGAACCCGTGACATCCACTCGCATGCCCGTCCGGAAGAGGCGCGCGTGCGGCACGTCGCGCTCGACTTGACGGCCGATTTCACCGCGCACTCGCTCTCAGGGCAGGCGCGGCTCGACCTCGAGGTCGCTCCCGGCGCCACGAAAGTGGTCCTTGACACCTTCGACCTCGGCATCCGACGGGTGCTCGACGCGAGTGGCGCCGCGCTGACCCATCGGCTCGGCCGCAAGGACCCGATTCTCGGCCAGGCCCTGGAGGTGGAACTGCCGGCCGACACCCGACAGATCACCGTCGAGTACCGCACGAGCCCGTCGGCGCCCGCGCTGCAATGGCTGGCTCCGGCCCAGACGGCTGGGAAACAGCACCCCTATCTGTTCTCGCAGGGGCAGGCGATCCTGACGCGTTCCTGGGTGCCGACACAGGACAGTCCGGGCATCCGCCAGACCTACGAAGCGCGTATCACCGCCCCAACGCCGCTGACCGCCGTGATGAGTGCTCAGCGCCTGACGTCGGAGGGCGTGACGGTCCCCGGCGGCCGTCGATTCGACTTCCGGCTCGATCACGCCGTGCCGCCGTACTTGATGGCCATCGCCATCGGCGATCTGGCGTTCCGGCCGATCGGACCGCGGACCGGCGTCTTGAGCGAGCCCTCGGTCGTCGAGCGTGCCGCCGCGGAGTTCGTGGATCTCGAGCGCATGGTCGAAGCCGCCGAGCGGTTGTACGGCCCGTACCGATGGGGCCGCTACGATCTGCTCGTGCTGCCGCCATCCTTCCCGTTCGGCGGCATGGAGAATCCCTGCCTGACGTTCGCGACGCCGACCATCCTGGCCGGCGATCGATCGCTCACCTCGCTCGTGGCCCACGAGCTCGCGCATTCGTGGTCGGGCAACCTCGTGACCAATGCGACCTGGAGCGATTTCTGGCTCAACGAGGGATTCACGGTCTTCTTCGAGCTGCGGATCATGGAAGCCCTCTACGGACCCGAGCGCGCAGCGATGCTCGAAGTCCTGGGGCGGCGCGAGCTCACCGACGAGATCGCGAAGCTCGGCGCCACCTCGCCCGACACGAAGCTCCACCTCGACCTCGCGGGGCGCAACCCCGACGATGGCGTCACCGCGGTCGCGTACGAGAAGGGCGCGGCGTTTCTCAGGGTGATCGAGGGCGAAGTGGGACGCCAGCGGTTCGATCGGTGGCTGCGGTCGTGGTTCGACCGCCGGGCGTTCACCTCGGTGACGACCGACGAGTTCCTCAGCGACCTCCGCGCGAACCTGATTGGCAACGACCGCGCCCTCGAAACGCGGCTGCAGCTCGATCGCTGGATTCACGAGCCTGGCCTGCCGGCCAACGCGACGAGTCCGACATCGGCCGCATTCTCGCGCGTCGAGCAGGAGGCGGCACGATTTGCGAGCGGGACGCCGGCCGCGACGCTCGAGACGTCTGGCTGGGTGACGCAGCAGTGGCAGCATTTCCTCGGCAAGCTGCCGGCAACGCTCACCACCGCCCAACTCGACGACCTCGACCGCTCGTTCGGCTTCTCGAAGTCGGGCAACAGCGAAGTGCTGTTCGGATGGCTGCGCATTGCTATCCGGCATCACTATCAGCCAGCGATGCAGCCGCTCGAGACATTCCTGACCTCACAGGGCCGGCGCAAGTTCCTGCGTCCGCTCTACGAGGACCTGATGGCGACCGACTGGGGCCGGGCCGAAGCCCGCCGCATCTACCAGCGTGCACGCCCCACCTACCACGCGGTGTCGGTCTCGACGCTCGACGCCATCGTCAGGCCGTCGTGAAGAGACAGGTTGGCAAGATCAGCGCTGGCCTGCTGATGTTTCGCGAACAGCCCGATGGCCTCGAGGTCTTCCTGGTGCATCCTGGCGGCCCGTTCTTCCGCAACAAGGACGAGGGCGCGTGGACGATTCCCAAGGGGCTCATCGAGGACGGCGAAGCGCCGCTCGATGCGGCCATCCGCGAGTTCCACGAAGAGACGAACCTCGACTCGACGCCGCCGTACCTCCCCCTGTCGCCGGTACGGCAGAAGAGCGGCAAGGTCGTGATGGCCTGGGCGTTTCGCGGCAACGCCGATCCGTACACCGTGAGAGCCAACACGTTCACCATCGAGTGGCCGCCGGGCTCGGGACGTGTTCGCGTATACCCCGAGATCGACTACGCGGCGTTCTTCACGCTCGCGGAAGCGCGGCGCAAGTTGAACCCGGCGCAGGTCTCGTTCGTCGACGAGCTGGAACGCACGCTGAAAGGATGACTACGCAACCCTCGTCGCATCCGCAGCGTACGCCGACCCCGGCGCGCATCGCCGCCGTGCAGGCGCCGGTCATTCCTATCGTGGCGCGCTGGACGCGGGAAACGCCCGGCACCATCTCGCTTGGCCAGGGCATCGTCTCGTACGGGCCGCCGCAGGCGAGCCTCGACGCGGTGAAGGCGTTCGGCGACGAGCTAGAGGACCATCGCTACGGTCCGGTCGAGGGACTTCCCCAGCTCGTCGCGCACCTCGAGGCCAAGCTCCGCGCGGAGAACGGCATCGAATGCGCCGGAGGCTCGCGGGTCGTCGTCACCGCGGGCGGCAACATGGGGTTCATGAACGCCGTTCTGGCAGTGACCGATCCGGGCGACGAGATCATCCTGCCGCTGCCGTTCTACTTCAACCACGACATGGCCAATGTCCTGGCGGGCTGCTGCACAGTGGCCGTGCCGACGTTCGACGACTACCAGCTCGATCTCGAGGCGATTGCGCGTGCGGCGACTCCGAGGACGCGGGCGATCGTCACGGTCTCGCCGAACAACCCGAGCGGCGCGATGTATCCGGAAGCCGTACTGCGTGAGCTGAACGCGTTCTGCGCGGAGCGCGGCCTGTATCACATCCACGACGAGGCGTACGAGTACTTCACCTACGGCACCGCTCACGTCTCCCCCGCCAGCTTCGCCGGCGCGGAGGCACACACCATTTCGCTGTTCTCGCTGTCGAAAGCGTACGGCTTCGCGAGCTGGCGCATCGGCTACATGGTCATTCCCGACCACCTGTTCGACGCGGTCAACAAGATCCAGGACACCAATCTCATTTGCCCGCCCGCGGTCTCGCAGCGTGCCGCGCTCGCGGCCCTGCGCGTCGGGCGTGCTCACGCGGAGCCACACGTCGCCAGCCTCGCACGCGTGGGCCGGCTGGTCCGGCAGCGGCTGGCCGAAATCGCGGACTTCGTCGATGCGCCCGGCAACCAGGGCGCCTTCTACGTGCTGCTCCGGGTGCACACGCCGCTCGACCCCTTCGTGGTGTGCGAGCGGCTCATTCGCGAACATCGGGTCGCCGTCATCCCGGGCTCGGCGTTCGGACTCACGTCCGGCTGCCATCTCCGCGTCTCGTTCGGCGCGCTCGCGCCCGAGACCGTGGCCGAGGGCCTCGATCGGCTCGTCTCCGGACTCAAGGCGCTCGTCCCGCACTCCGCCGCCGCGCGTCCGCGCTGAACCAGGCGGCATCCCGCCGACGCCCGCTCGCGTTTGCGAAGCCGTTACATCGCGATCCCATACTCCCTGCGGCCGCGGGCGTAATCGCCCGCAAGGAGGCAGGCAGATGACCGAGGCGACTCTCGTCGTCGATGGGGCTCCCGCGCGAGGCACAACGGCTGCGAGGCGGCCCGAATTCGACGCCGGACACGATCCGCGTCAGGTGTTCCTGTTCTTCGGAACCCTGTGCGCGGCGCTCGTCTTCATCGCCTACAACCTGTACGCCGACGTCACGGAAACCGGCGCTGACGCCACGACCACCCTGCCGTTCGTGCTGCTGGGGGCGGCGCTCGTGATCGCCTTGGGGTTCGAGTTCGTGAACGGCTTCCACGACACCGCCAACGCGGTCGCGACCGTCATCTATACCCATTCGATGCCGGCACATCTGGCGGTCGTGTGGTCGGGTGTCTTCAATTTCCTCGGTGTGATGGCCTCGAGCGGGGCGGTGGCCTACGGCATCATCGCGCTGCTGCCGGTCGAGCTCATTCTGCAGGCAGGATCGAGGACCGGCTTCGCGATGGTTTTCGCCCTGCTGATCGGCGCGATCGTCTGGAATCTCGGGACGTGGTGGCTGGGGCTGCCTGCCTCGAGCTCGCACACGCTGATCGGATCGATCATCGGTGTCGGCCTGGCCAACCAGTTGATGGCCCCGGCAAACGGTGCCAGCGGCGTCGACTGGGCACAGGCGTCGAAGGTCGGCTACTCGCTGCTGCTGTCGCCGCTCATTGGATTCTGCGCGGCGGCACTCCTTCTGCTCGTTCTCAAGGTCGTCGCTCGCAGCCCCGCCCTCTACGCCGAGCCGCGCGGCGCGGAGCCGCCGCCGTTGTGGATTCGCAGCATTCTGATTCTCACGTGCACGGGCGTCAGCTTCGCACACGGATCGAACGACGGTCAGAAGGGCATGGGCCTCATCATGCTGATCCTGATCGGCGTCGTGCCCACCGCCTACGCCCTGAATCGGGCGATGCCCGATAGCGAAATCGCGCCGTTCCTGCGCACATCGTCCTATGCGGCGCAAACGTTCGAGCGATACGGTGCCGGCCAGACGACCGCCGATCCCCGCCAGACGATCGCGACCTACCTGCGCACGCACGCGTTCGAACCGCGGGTGATGACGGCGCTGTCGCAACTATCGGCTTCGATCCGGACGCAGGTCGAGCAGCACGGATCGCTCCGTCAGCTCCCCGCCGCGGCGGTCCAGAACGTCCGCAACGACATGTATCTCGCGTCGGAAGCCATCCGCCGGTTCCAGAAGGATCCTCTCGTCAAGCTGTCAAAGGCCGATGCGGATTTGCTGAAGCTGTACAAGAGTGAGCTCGACAGCGCCACGCGGTTCATTCCCACGTGGGTGAAGATTGCGGTGGCGATCGCGCTGGGCCTCGGCACGATGGTCGGCTGGAAGCGCATCGTGATTACGGTCGGCGAGAAGATCGGCAAGAGCCATCTCACCTACGCACAGGGCGCCTCGGCGGAGCTGGTGGCGGCGACGACGATCGCGGCCGCCGATGTCTATGGCCTGCCGGTCTCGACCACGCAGGTGTTGTCCTCGGGCGTCGCCGGCACGATGGCGGCGAGCCGGTCGGGCCTCCAGATGGCCACGGTCCGCAACCTGCTCCTGGCGTGGGTGCTGACGCTGCCGGCGGCGATTACGCTGTCGGGCGGGTTGTTCTTCCTCTTCTCGAGGATGTTCTGAAGGCACGCCGAATCGAAGGATCCCTCATGGCGCGATACCTGGACAACGGTCTGGCCGCGGCAATCGCGGCCGCGACGTGCCTGGCCGCATGTGGGGGTCGCGAGACACCTGATGCGGCCTCGGCGATGCGCGACACCGCCGCGACGACGACGCTGAACGGCGCCGTCGTGCTGGACGGATCCAGCACCTTGCTGCCGGTGGCGAAGCTCGCCGCCGCCGCGTTTCAACAGCGGCATCCTACCGTGCTGGTCAACGTCCATTCCTCCGGCACCGGCAGCGGTTTGAGGAAGCTGTGCGAAGGCGGAATCGACATCGCGGGCGCATCGCGCCCGATCAACGCGGCCGAGAGCCGGCAGTGCCAGCAGTCGAAGACCGACTACATCGAGCTGCCGGTCGCGTTCGACAGCCTCTCGGTGGTGGTGGCGGCGACCAACCGGTTCGTCGATTGCCTGACGGTGGGCCAGCTGAAGAAGCTGTGGGAGCCTGCAGCGCAGGGCACGGTGACGCGCTGGAATCAGCTGGGATCGAGCTTCCCCGATGAACCGATCGCGCTGTTTGGCCCCGGCGGTGAATCGGGAACGTTCGACTACTTCACGCTGGCCGTCAACGGCACCGAGCGAAGCAGCCGCCGCGACTACACATCGAGCGTGGATGACACGGTCATCGCAAGCGGCGTGGCCGCCAACGCGAACGCCCTCGGCTATCTCGGATACGGTCACTACCTCGCCAATCACGACAAGTTGAAGCTCGTGGCAATCGACAACGGCGCCGGCTGCGTCGCGCCGAGCATGGAATCCGTGGCCGAGAATCGCTATCAGCCTCTGGCGCGGCCCATCTTCATCTACGTCAGTACCGCCTCGACGAAGCGACCCGAAGTGCGCGCGTTCGCCCACTTCTTGGTCGCGCCGGAGAGTGCCCGCTTCTCGCTCGAAGTCGGCTACGTCCCGCTGTCCCCCGCGTCGCTGCTCGGCGGGGCGCGCCGTCTCGATCGCGGGACGACCGGCTCGATCTTCGGCGGCCACGGCTCTGTCGTCGGCGTCACCGCCGAGCGCTTTCAGGACGAGGACGCGATCAAGAGCGCCCTCGTCCGCTGACCGCGGTCCGCCGCAGCGTCCGGTATTCCATTCGGTCGATACGGCCGGCTCAGGTGGCACACGGGCTGTCCCACCTGCTGAACAGGGCAAGCTCCGGGTCTAATCGTCGTCCGCGTCCGCCGGGAAGCGCAGGAGGCCGTAAGGCGTGGGCAGCGCGCGGCGAACCGGCGCGGGATAGGGCGAGTCGACGCCCTTGATGCTGTGCCAGAGGATTCGGTTCAACAGGTCCTCGTCGATCCGGTCGTATTCCCTGAAATCCATGCGCGCCGACTCGGTGGCCCCGTAGCCGTGCGCCGGGTTCTTCGTCATCAGGTCGGTCCGCGCGGGCAGCGCCGTGAAGCCCGAGAGCTCGGGCTTGGTCGTGAAGCTGTTGACCATCGGCGGGGCGGCCGCGTCGTGTTGCGTCATCGGCGGCAGCCCGAGCAGCAACTCCACGGTGCGCAGCATGCTGAGCGTCGAATACATGCTGCTGTCGACGACCTTCCGCTTCGTGTACGGGCTGATCACCAGGCCCGCCGTTCGATGTGAATCCACGTGGTCCGGGCCGTTCTGCGCATCGTCTTCGATGATGAAGATGGCGAACGTGGGCCAGACCCGGCTCTTCGTGATCGCCGCCACAATCCTGCCGACGGCGAGGTCGTTCGAGGCCACTTGCGCCTTCGGTGTGTACGCGCCGGGTGTCGTGCCCTGCGTGTGGTTCTCGCCCAGCGACATGAACATGAAGTTGGGCACCGCGCCCTCGCGATCCCACTGCTCGAACTCTTCGACGAAGCGATCGGCGCGCTCGACGTCGCGGGCGCGCTGCAGGCCGGGCTCGGCGGACGGGCAATCGAAGAGCGCGCTGCGCAGTTCGGCCACGCCGCGGCGGTTGCCCATGCCGAAGGTCTTGACCCGCAAGCCCTTCTGCTTGGCCAGCTCCCAGATGTAGGGCGTGGTCGGTTCCTGGATGCCGTTGCTCGTATCGAGGCTGCCGTGCCGTGAGTAGCTGAGCGTCCAGGCGCGCTGATTGAACTCGGTGACGTAGGCCGACGTGGTCCACGGCTGGCCGTCCTGCGAGACCTCGCCGCTGCAATAGAGGTTGTCGAGCAGCACGAACTCCTCGGCGAGCGCGTGCTGATTGGGCGTGACGTCGCGTCCGAACAGCGTCAGGCTCGGATCGCCGTTGCCCTGCTTCAAATCGCCGAACACCTGGTCGTAGGTCCGGTTCTCCTTCATGATGAAGAGCACGTGCTTGATCGGCGAGCCGGCGCCGACCTTCGCAGGGATCACCGATTCGCCGCCCGCCCCGGAGGATTCGAGCAGGCTGTCCTTGTAGAGCGCGTTGTCGTAGACCTGCTTCGTGTAGCTCGCGAGGCGTTTGGCGTCGGGGGTGTCGATGAAGGAAACCAGCCCGTTGAGCTGATTGCCGTGGTGCTGGAAGCTCACGGCCGGCGCGATCGGATCGATGGGCCGCCGCACGCGGCTCGGTCCAGTGCCGCTCCCCTTGCTGCTGGCGACAATGAGGCGCTTGCCGTCCGGCGTCGCCGTGACGAACGTCGGATACCACCCGGTCGGAATGAAGCCGAGGTGCCGGCTCCGACCGCGCTCCTCGACCTCGAACACGGCGACCGAGTTGTTGTCGGCATTGGCGACGTAGAGGTGCTCTTCGTCCGGCGACAGCGCCAGCGCGTTGGGCGTGCTGCCCGCCGGCGCCTTCGGGCCGAGCGCCGTGCTGATCACCTCGAGCCTGCGGCTGCTCTTCAGATCGAACGTCACGACGTTGTTGGTGTTCCCGCACGACACGAACAGGCGTCCGTCGCTCGTGAGCACGAGGTCGTTCGGGTGCGGATCGGTATCGAGCGTGCCGGTGATCCGCGCCGCCGCCGGATCGCTCACGTCCACGATGGCGACCTTCGCCTCGCCGAGGATGGCGGCGTACAGCGTCTTGCCGTCGCGGGACAGTTCCGCCGAGAGCGGATGGTCGCCCAGCCGCAGGCGGGCAATCCCGCGTCCGCCGAACGTGTCGACGATGTAGAGATGGCCGTCGGAGTTGTTGAGCGCGTAAATCAGCTTCCCGTCGGCGGACACCTGCAGCCACGACACGGCCGTGGTCGCCTTGCTGGCGCCGTGCAGCGTGAAGCCCGACCGCGCCTCGCGCCACTGACCGTCGTCCCACCGATCGAAGTATTGAATGTCGCTGAACTGGTAGCCCGCGCCGCTCGACACGTAGAGACGCCGGCCGTCCGGCGCGAACGACAGGCCGCTCCAGGCGCGCTCCATCGGGAAGGTCGCAATCTCCTTCTCCGTCGCGAGATCGATGATGTGCAGGTTGTGGCGCGTGTAGCCAGTGTTGGTGAATGCGAAGAGCCGGCCATCGGGGCTGATCAGTCCGCTCAGGATCATATCGCCCGAAGCCAGCTGACGGCCTGCCGGCGTGGTCTTCCACCCGCTGACCAGGAGGGCATTGGCGCCCTTCTGGTCGGGGACGGTGATGTCCTTGCCGGAGACCGGATGCTTGATGCGGTAGTTGTCGAACGCGGTCCAGGCACCGGTGCCCAGCAGGATCAGAACGACCGTGTAGAGCCAGCGTCGCATCTGCGATCCTCCTTGTTCGGCGCCGGACATTACCGCATCCGGATGACCGTAATGTCACACCGGGGGCGGCCAGATTTGGAAGCGGGCGCGAGATGCGAGCCTGACCTTCTCACGAACGGCAGGCGGTGACAAGGGTCTGACGTCATGGTCGATCATGCGGCTCGACACGGTTTCAAGCTCGGCGTCTCATGTGACATCGCCGTTGCACTCGCGACGGCATGGAGAACAACGCGTGTCGGGCCGACTGAATGATGACGAGCACACCAGCGTCACCACGCCCGCGTACGTGCCGTCGAGAGAGGTCACGCCGGTGGATGAGATCGGTCACTATCTCGTGACGGTCAAAGGGGGCGAGCCTGGCCGGTCGGGCATCGTGCTGAGGCTCGAGCGGCGGAGCAAGAGCGAGGTTCAGCGAAGCGAGGCCATCGCGCGCGATCTCGACCGGGCCAGTCAGTACGTTCGGGCGCTGCTGCCGGCACCGCGTTGGTGGTCTGCGGCTGTTCCTGGTCCGCAAGGTGGCCACCGCGCTTCGCTACGAGCGCACTCGAGACGCGAAAAACCGGCTCATCGTGACCATCGCGATAGGCGATAGGCGCAACGGACAAGATCTGACAGAATCTCACCCAGCATGAAACGACCTTCATTCGCGAGACGATCGAAGGGACTGGCGACGCTCGCCGGGACCCTGACGCTGACCGGAGCCGTGGGTCTTGCGTCGCTGGCCGGCCAGGGACTCGTGCCGATGCCGGTCGCGGTCTACAAGAGCGCGACCTGCGGCTGCTGCGCCAAGTGGAACGAGCATATGAAGGCCGCCGGGTTCACCGTCAACAGCACGGACGTCGCCGATGTGGCGCCGATCAAGGACAAGCACGGTGTCCCGGCCGCATCGCGTTCCTGCCACACGGCGCTCGTGGGCGGCTACGTGCTCGAAGGGCACGTGCCGGCCGACGTCGTGCGCCGCCTGCTTCGCGAACGGCCGGCCACGGTCCTCGGGCTGGCGGTTCCCGGCATGCCCGTCGGCTCTCCGGGAATGGAAATGCCGGACGGTCGCAAGGACAGCTACAACATCGTGGCCTTCGACAAGGCTGGCAAGACGACGGTCTACGCCACGCGCTAGCGCCACGTACCCGGTCCAGGAGGGCGGGGCTTCAGCCCCGCCGTCTCCCTTCATCACATCACGTCAATTGGCCGGTCCGTCTGGCTCGGGATCGAGACACCCCTCGGCGTCATTCGACCCAAAGAGCGACAGGATGGCGTCCCGGCGGCGTCGCGCCTCGAGGACGCTGTCGGTCCCGAGCGACTGCCGCACGCGTTCCTGCCTCCACCCGTCATGCAGGAGGGTGAACGCGATCCACCACAGCCGCCCGTTCTTCCAGAGGTGATGGTTGGGGTTGGCGGCCGCTGCCCGGCTGAACGCGAGCTCGACCGTCGGTCGATCGGAGGCGAGCGGCGGGCACGGCCGCGCCGGCGACGGCGAGTGGCCAGAGCGCAGGTGGCTGGGCGAACCTGCACCGACTGACGAAATCGTCTGAAGCTGGGTGACGGACATGATGTCTTCTCCTGTCGTCGCGCCGCCGACCCATGTGGGCCGCCGGGCGGCTGCTGAAGAAGACATCCGGAGGGCCGGAGTGGGCGCCCGCCGGATATGGCGGGGCCCGAATGGTACTCCGGTGGACATTGGGTTGTTCCGCCAACGCAGCGGAACCACATCTCCCTAGGGGCAGTGCGAATCGAGCCACGAGCACGGCCCGGAGAGAATGGCACCTTGGGATGTCCGCCCAGGTTGCCGGACCCGCCTTGTCTCTGGCGGGTCGCTCCGGATGTCTAACAGGGAGAAGTCTAGTCAAAGGCGGCCGCACCCGGCAAGTCCCCCTCCGTGTCATAGCTGGTCGGCGCCGGCCGCCCTCGGCAGCCGGCGCGAGGGGACGAGAGTCCTTTCTCTCGTCGTCGTGTCTGGGCACGAGAAAAAAGTTCCCGTCTCCCCTCCGGGTGCGACGTGTAGCAGGCCCGTAGCCAACAGCCTGTCGCCGCGTAGCCCTATTTGTATTCCTTGAGAAACCCCTCGAACTCGCGCAGGTGATCCTGTTCGTCGCCGAGGATCGTGACGACCATGTCCTGCGTCACGTAGTCGATGCCCTCGCACGCCTTCACGATACGGTTGTAGTGCGTGATGGCGCCGTTCTCGGCAGCAATCACGCCCTTGATGACGTGCACCACGTCGGTCGTCTCGCGTGGCGGCTGCAGCTCCTTTTGTGCCGGCTTGAAGTCGTCGCTGCCGGGGACGATGCCGGAGAGCGTCCTGATGCGTCGCGCGAACTGCTGGGCGTGGCCGATCTCGGCGGCGACGTCCGCGGCCAGACTTTTCTTGATCTCCTCGGCGCGCACGCCGTCAAGGTTGACCGATGCCGATATGTAGTTCATGACGGTCTCGATCTCCATCCAGTAGGCCTCGATGAGCAGATCGATGATTTGCTTCCGTTTCTTGTTGTCTTCGATGATCGGCATAGTGTGGGTATTATCGATCTCGTGAGTCACGATCCGCCACGGCCGCGCCGGGGCGCCGACGCGTCGCAGCTGTGCTTCGGCTTCGACGAAGCGCCCGTGCTCGAGCGCCCGGCGCCGCCGATCGTGCTCCCGTTCGAGCCCGCAGTGTTCATCCGCAATCCGCGCGCGCGCCGCTACGTGCTGCGGCTGCTTCCCGACGGCACCCCGCGGGTCACCATTCCGCGCTGGGGCTCGAAGCGCGAAGCGGAACGCTTCGCCGCGGCGCAACAGGCGTGGATTACGCGGGAACGGGCGCGGCTCGTCGCGCGTCAGGCGCGCCGTCCCGCGCCATGGCGCCATGGGCACGCGATTCTGGTGCGGGGCGTCAGACATCGCATTCACGTGACGAAGGGCGGCGCGGCCGCCATCGCGCTCGCCGCCGAATCGACGCTCAGAGTGGTCCGGCCCTCGACCGCCCCGGGTGACGAGGACCTGCAGCGATTGCTCTCGGCGTGGCTGTGGCGGCTGGCGCGACGAGAACTCCCTGCGCGCCTGCGCGAACTGGCGAGCGACCACGGGTTCGTCGTCTCGGCGGTCAGCGTGCGCAACCAGCGCGCGCGCTGGGGCTCGTGCGCGACCACCGGCCGCATCTCGCTCAACTGGCGCCTGGTGCAGACCCCGGACGCCGTGCGCGATTACGTCCTCATGCACGAGTTGATGCACCTGCGGCAGCCCAACCACTCGCGGCGCTTCTGGGCGCTGGTCGCCGGCGCGTGTCCCGACTTCCAGAAGTCGCGGCGGTGGCTCCGCGAGCACGAAGGCGAGTTGTTGGACCGGTGAATGGCGGGGCTGAAGCCCCGCCTTCGGTGTCATAGAATCGACCCATGATCACCCGCGCGCTCGCCGTTCTCGCCGCAGCCTGTGCCGCCGCCGCACTGGTCATCGCTTGCGGCGGGAGCGCCTCCTCGCCGCCATCCGCGGCCGCGACCGCGGAGGCCGCCACGTCGTTCATCGACGCCGCCGATCGCGAGCTGCTCGCGCGCGCCAACGAGCTCAGTCGCGCGCAATGGGTCGCCGCCACGTTCATCACGTCCGACACCGAGGCGCTGTCGGCGAGCGCCTACCAGGACTACATCGCGACGTCGATGCGCCTGGCGAAGGAGGCGACGCGGTTCGACCTGCTCAATCTCGACCCTGGGGTGGCGCGGCGGCTCAAGCTGCTGAAGCTGGCCAGCATTCCCCTGCCGGCGCCTTCGGACGCCGCCAAGCAGGCCGAGCTCACTCAGATCGCCGCAGGGCTCGAAGGCGCGTACGGCCGGGGCAAGTACTGTCCGCCCGGCAAGGACTGCCTCGACATCAACGCGTTGAGCAACATCCTCGCGAAGAGCCGCGACCCGCGTGAGCTCCTCGACGCGTGGCGCGGGTGGCACGCCATCGCGCCACCGATGAAGGACAAGTACGTGCGGTTCGTCGAGCTCGGCAACGAAGGCGCGCGCGAGCTGGGCTACAAGGACCTCGGCGCGTTGTGGCGATCCAACTACGACATGCCCGCCGACGACTTCGCCGCGGAGCTCGATCGGATCTGGGCGCAGGTGAAGCCGCTCTACGACGCGCTGCACGGACACGTCCGGGCCTCGCTGCTGAAGAAGTACGGCGCGCAGGTCGTGCCCGCGAGCGCGCCGATTCCGGCGCACCTGCTGGGCAACATGTGGGCGCAGCAGTGGGGCAACATCTACGACCTCGTCGGCGTCCCCGCCGCCGGGCCCGGCTACGACCTCACGGCCCTCCTCGAGGCCAAGAAGGTCGACGAGAAGGAAATGGTCCGCTACGGCGAGCGATTCTTCACTTCGCTCGGCTTCGCGCCGCTGCCCGCCACGTTCTGGGAACGCTCGCTCTTCACCAAGCCGCCGGATCACGACGTGGTCTGCCACGCGAGCGCGTGGGACGTCGACAACGATCAGGACCTGCGCATCAAGATGTGCATCCAGATCAACGGTGAGGATTTCGTCACGATCCACCACGAGCTCGGGCACAACATCTATCAGCGCGCCTATCGGACACTTCCGTACGTGTATCGCGGCAGCGCGAACGACGGGTTCCACGAGGCCATTGGCGATGCGGTGGCGCTCTCGGTCACGCCCGACTATCTGGTGAAGGTCGGCCTGCTCGGACAGGCGCCCGGCCCCGAGGGCGACCTCGAGTTCCTGATGCGCATGGCGCTCGACAAAGTGGCGTTCCTCCCGTTCGGCCTGCTCGTCGATCAGTGGCGGTGGCAGGTGTTCTCGGGCGCCGTCACGCCGGCCAACTACAATAAGGCGTGGTGGGACCTGCGGCGCAAGTATCAGAACGTGTCGGAACCGGTCGCGAGGAGCGAGCGCGACTTCGATCCCGGCGCCAAGTATCACGTCCCCGCCAACACGCCCTATTCGCGGTACTTCCTCGCGCACATCCTTCAGTTCCAGTTCCACCGCGCGATGTGCCGCGAGGCCGGCTACACGGGGCCGCTGCACCGCTGCTCGATCCATGCGAACAAGCAGGTGGGAGCGAAGCTGGCCAAGATGCTGGAGCTGGGCCAGAGCCAACCGTGGCCGGACGCGCTCGCGGCCCTGACCGGCGAGCGGAAGATGGACGCGACCGCCATCCTCGATTACTTCGCGCCGCTCAAGCAGTGGATCGACCAGCAGGGACAGCCGCCCGCCGCGCCGGCGCCGACCGCTGGAGCGGCCCCGGCAGCCCCTGCGGCTCCCGCGCCCAAGGCGACACCCTAGAACCTGGAGCTCGCTTGTGTTGAGGAGGTGGAACAGGCTTTCAGGCCTGTCGGGCCCGCGGGGAGACAGGGCTGAGGCCCTGTCCCACCTGAGTGGGCCGTCTCAACCCAGGGTGACTCCGCCAGAACCCGGATGGTGACTGACGTGCGCAGACGATATGCAACGATGGCTCTCGTCCTGGTGGGCATCGCCTGCAGCGGCCCCGCTCGACCCGCCGCCCAGCCCGCGTCGGGCACTGCCGGCAGCGCCGCCCAGCCCGCCTCCGGCGAGACGGCGGGCATCGTCGCACGGATCGGCGACGAGGTCGTCACCGCCGAGGAAGTGGATCGCGTCGCGCTGACCCGCGACGCCGGTCAGTTCCGCGGCATGCGGCTGCGCGACGCGTTGTACGAATCGAGGCGGACGGCGCTCGACTCGATCGTGGCCGATCGGTTGATCGCGCGCGAGGCGGCGCGAGAACGTCAACCGGCGGCATCGATCCTCGAACGCGCGATCCAGGCCGACATGACCCCGGTCACCGACGCGGACGTGCAGGCCTGGTATGCCGCCAACCAGGGACGTTTGAACGGCGCGCCGCTCGCCTCGCTCTCCGCGCGGATCCGCGAGGGGCTCGAACAGGAGCGGCGCGAGGAGGCCCGGGAGAAGTTCGTCGACCGTCTGAAGGCCCGTACGCCGGTCAGCATCCTGCTGCCGGTTCCACGCGAATCGATCGACGTCGCCAGCGACGAGCCGTCGAAAGGCCCGGCCGGGGCGCCGATCCAGATCGTCGTGTACTCGGATTACCAATGTCGGTACTGCGCGAGCGTCGAGCCCACGCTCGCCAAGGTGACGCAGGTCTACGGCAATCGCGTCCGCCTCGTTTTTCGAGACTTTCCGCTGACCGCCATTCACCCCAGGGCCGTCGCCGCAGCCACTGCCGCGCAGTGCGCGCACGAACAGGGCCGCTTCTGGGACTACCACGCCCGGCTGTTCGCCAACCAGAGCCAGATGTCCGACGACGTGTTGCTCAAGTACGCAACGGATCTCGGCCTCGACGTGAAGACGTTCAGCACGTGCACGGCCGGCGAGCGCGCGGCGTCGCGCGTCGCCGCAGACACCGCGTCGGGCGAAGCGCTCGGCGTGTCGGCGACGCCCGCGTTCTTCGTGAACGGGCGATTCCTCTCGGGCGCCCGCCCGTATCAGCATTTCGAGCGCCTCATCGACGAAGAGCTCAAGAACTCTCCCGCCAAGTAGGCGTAGGGCTTTAGACTTTGGGCTCTGGCCAGTTTTGGCCAAAGCCCAACACCCAAAGCCTGCAAGCGCGCAGGCTCGAGCCTCCCTACTGTCCGTGATGCGGATGGGTGCGTCCGTTCAGCGGCGTCGCCGCGTACGGAAACACCTTGTTGTACGCGATGTCGTTGCTGTTCATGTTGTCGCTCAGAACCCCGAGGGGCACCGACGACATCGAGCCGATCGCGGTGATCGCGATGTCGAGCACGTCGTCGCCGAAACGGCGGCCGTTCGGCCATCCGCCGGCAACGTTGCCCTTCGTCACCACGCTCGGCAGCACGTCGCCGCCGAACACGCTCAGGCGCGAGAACCCTGCATCGTCGGGGTTCGTCGGATGCGACGCTCCGCCGCCCGCGAGCCGCGCCGGCGGGGTCGAGAGATCGACCTTGATCAGATCCGGAATGAAGATTCCGGCGAGGTCGGTGCGATTCGTCGTCCTGATCGGGCCGTCGCCTTCGGCGTCGCCCAGCACCAGCAGGTTGATGAGGACGGCAAGCTCTGGGTTGACCGCGTACTTGCGGAACAGCGCCGCATCGGCCGCCGGTAGTGTGCGGTTGTACCGATCCTTGTCGGCAATCGCGACCAGCGCCTCACAGAAGAGCGGATTGCCCTGGCGGCCGACCTGCACGAAGTCGCCGAGCTTGGCCGGGTCGACGACCTCGCTGAGAATCGTCACGCGCCGCCGGCTGGTCGTCGCGAAGACACCGACCTGCTGCATCTCGCCGCCGAGCTCGTAGACCGGGATCTCGAGCACCATGGTGTGCACGTTGAACCCGCCCTGCGCGTCCTGGGCCGCTCCCGGGCCGCGGAGCTTCAACAAGTCGAACACGGCCTGCACGTCGGCGTAGAACCCGTCGTCGCGCTGGCCGGCAAACGCGCGGTAGTCGCCGCTGAGCTCGGTCACGGTCTGGAGCGTGTAGCGATCCAGCGCGTCTTCGGTGGCGACACCGTCCCTGGCCCTGTTCTCGCCGCTGTCGCCGATGTTGTAACGCGGCGTCGCGTTGCCCTGGTTGTTCGGGGGAACGACGCCCTCGCCGAGCACTTTGGCCGTCCCGGTGCGGCGATCCAGCTTCGTCACCGTATAGCGCTGCACCAGATTCTGTGCGGCATCGCCGACGTCGTTGATCACCCCCAGGTACGACTGCAGGATGGTCCGCCGTGTCCGGAACGTCGTGCGGAACCGGAACTGATACGTAATCGTCGGCCGGCCGGCTGCCTTGTCGTCGCCGAGCGACACGTGGAGCTCGTACAGAACGTCGTCGTCGAAGTTGTACTTGTTCGGGCCGATACCCGGCTCTTCGAACGGGTAGACGGCCAGTGCGGTCGTCAGGTATTTGGCGCCGTTGCGCGACGACAGGAACGCGTACACGTCGGTCGTGTTCGCGGCATCGTCGAACGTGATGAGGGGCGCATCCATGTGACTGGATGCGAGCGCGGCGGCTGGCGCGAGCGAGAGGCTCGCCGCGAGCGCCGTGCGAACGATGGATCTGACGGTCATGGATTGTTCCTTTCCTGCAGTCGCCGGGGACCGTCCCCGGCGAGTCCTCTCAGCCGCGCACGAGCGTCCGCGAGCACGAGACGCTCGGACGGCAGCAACATGTGGGCGAGCGTCTGAGCGCGGCCGAGCAGCGCGCGTGCACGCGTGCGATGGCCCGAGGCCGCGGCGATGACGCCGCCGTGCAGGAACAGCCGTCCGTCGGCGGTGCCTTCGGCGAGCGCGCGATTCATGTGCGGCTCGGCGTCGCCCACGCGGCCCGCGCGCGCGAGCGCCCACGCCAGCGCGTCGTGCGTGAAGACGTCGGCCCGGACGCCGAGCTCGCTGCGCGCGAGCGCAATGGCCCGGTCGAGCTGCTCGCCACGGGTCGAGAGGTAGAGTGCGAAGGTTCGCGGATCGCGCGCGGCACCATCGCGCACGAGAGCCTGCTCGATCGCCCTGGCGTCGTCTTCGCGGCTGGCCGCCCGCAGCGCGTCGGCCAGCAGCCAGCGCACGTCGGACTGCGGGTTCACGGTCTCGGCTGCGCGCAGCGACGAGACCGCCTCACCGATCGCGCCTCGAGCCAGGCGGACGCGTGCGCGAGCGACGAGCGCCGGTGAATAGCCTGGGCGCGCCTGAAGCGCGGCCTCGCATTCGGCGAGGGCTTCGTCGAATCGGCGGGCCTGGAGGTAATAGTCGGCGAGGCGCGTGCGAGCCCAGACGACGGCCTCCGGATCTCGAGGGCTGGCGGTCGATACGGCCTTCTGCATCAGATCGATGGCGCCGTCGAGATTTCCTCGAAGCCAGCGCAGATGCGCGGCCCGCGTATACGACTGGTAGTACGGCTTGATGTCGATCATGCGCTGATAGGCATCGGCCGCCTCGGCGAGCCGGCCCTGCTCCATCAGCGCATCGCCGAGCAGCGCGAAGTCGGGCGCGAGGCCACGCGACGCCACGAGCGTCCGTCCCAGCGCCTCGGCCTCGGCGAACCGATGCTGCTGGTGCCGCACGTGACCGCGCAGGAGCCGCGCTTGATCGTTCGACGCATTGCGGCGCTCGAGACAGGACGCCGTCTCGAGCGCGGCCTCGTAGAGGCCCTCGTCATGAGCCAGCCGCGCGCGGGTGACGAACAGGTATCCGAGCTGCTCGAGCGCCGGCTCGCTGGATCGATTCCCGGCGGCCCGCTGCTGCATGGTCGCGATCTCGTCCGAGAGCGGGCCCCGAGAGGCCAGCGGCGCAAGCGCTGAGCGGCACGGGTCTCCGGGCTGGTTGGCTGCGACTTCCATGGGAGCTCGTGTCGTCTGGCGGCAGGAGGTGCCGGCGGCCATGACGACTGTCAGACACAAAACGACTGGGAGGACGCGCATCATGCCTCGACTAGGAGAGCGGGGCTTCAGCCCCGCGAATCAGAGCCCGCGAATCGCTGGGGCTGCCCTTCGACTCCGCTCAGAGCACCTGGAGCCTGTCGAAGGGTGAAGCCCCCGCCTCCTCCTTACGAAGCGCCGGCTGCCACGGATTGCACGCCACCTCCCGCGTGAGCCGTTTCGGCGGCGCTCATCACCTTCCGAGTCGGGAGGAAGCGATGAACCGAACCGGATTTGCCGCCTGCGTCGTGACGCTCGGGCTGGTGCTCGGAGCCGGACGCCCCGCAGAAGCGCAGACCGACACTGGAGTCGGCGCCCGTGTGGAGGTCGTCGAGTCCACGGGCGTCCGTGTAAGCGGACGGCTGCTCGAACTGGGACAAGAGGAAGTAACGCTGGCCGTGGGACGCGAGGTCAGGCGCTATCGATGGGACGTGCTCGAGCGCGTCAGCCGCATCGAGCGAGACTCGCTGCTCAACGGCACACTGATCGGGCTCAGCGCCGGTTTCGCTGCCGGCCTCGGGGCCACCGCCTACATTTGCGGAACCATCAGCACCCGCGACGAGTGCGGGGCGATTGGATTCGGCGTGCTGACGCTGCCGGGCACCGGAATCGGCGCCGCGGCGGGTGCGCTCATTGACCTCGCAATTCCGCAGAGGACGACGATCTTCGCAGGCAGGTCGCGCCCCGTCCGAATCGCGCTATCACCTGAAGTTCGGCCCGGTTCACGCGCGTTCCGGGCGACCGTTCAGTTCTGAAAGGCGTTCTCTGGTTGTGTGCGTCAGATTCTCAGGAGGATGCCCGACGCCGGACGGCCGGTGGCCTGCCGGATCGCTTCGGCATAGAGCTGCACCTGCCGGACGTAGGCGTCGAGCGACTCGGTCGGATCGACGTCGGTCTTGAAGTCGGCCACGACCCAGCCTTCATCCTCCTCGAAGGCGAGATCCACGACGCCTTCGACGAGCAGCCCATCGTCGACAGCGAGCGAGACCGGCACCTCGCGGCGAACGCCGCCGCGTGCGTCGGCAGCGCGAATGCGTTCGAAAATCTGATGGCCGAGGACCGCGACCACACGCGCAGTGGCAGCCTCCTGTTCGGGCACGGTCGCGCCGAGCAGCCGCGCCTGCTGGGCCGCGATGGCGCGAACCGCCGGAGGCCGGGCGTCCAGCGGAACGATCGCGAGCACAGCGTGGACGAGCGCTCCGAATCGGGGACCGGTCGCAGCCGCGGCCGGACCGCGGATCGACTCCACTGACACGGACGCTGCCGGCGGCTTTGCCTCGATCTGCGCGGCACGGGCGCGGACCGTGAGCACGCGGCGGCTAGGCTTTGAGCCGCGCTCCACCGCACCCTCGTGCCGGCTTCGCCACGCATAGAACTGTTCCTTACCGGCCTCGACGACGCCGCGCGGCGCGTCCTTCGCAATCAGCTCTTCCCGGCGCAGCCCGAAGTTCGGCTGGCGATCGAGCTCCAGGGCGCCCGGATCCCACCATGTCACCTCGAACGGCCCGCCGTCGTGCGCGGTGAGCGTGTGCACGCCCGGGCGCACGTTCGAGAGCGGCAGCGGTCCCTCGCGCTCGAACACGCTGTCGGCCGCGAAGCGCGGATGCCAGTCGGCGTGACGCGCTTCTCGCCGGCGATCCCATGCAGGAAAGATCGCGTCGTTCAACGGGCTGGTCCAGCTCGAATCGAGCGGACCATCACCCGCGGCTGGAACGACGAGCAGGTCGCGCGCCCTCGTCGCGGCGACGTAAGCCACGCGGACGCCTTCCGCCTCGTCGCGGCGCACTTCCTCCGCCTCGTGATCGAGCAGATCGATGGGCGACCAGCCCGCCAGACTGACGGCACACTTCCCCGCCGCGCCGTCCACCCACCGGCTCGCCGACGAGCGCGACAAATCCGCGCCGATGTCGGCGAGGACGACGACCGGGAACTCGAGCCCCTTCGCCTTGTGGGCCGTCATCAGGCGCACGCCGTCGCTGCCTTCTTCGAGAATCGGCGCTTCGGCGGCACGCGAGGCGTCGGCTTCTTCCTGAAGCTCGTCGACGAAGCCGCGGAACGACAATCCGCCTGCAGCCTCGTACTGGCGCGCCAGCTCGGAGACGTATTGCACGTTGGCGAGGGCCTGCTCGCCGGACGGGCGAAGCGCGAAGATCGCGTGCGCGCGCGACGCGCCCAACAGCAAGGCAATCGTCTCCTCGACCGGCCGGACGTTGCGTCTCTGGCTCAAGTCGCGAAGCAGATCGAGTGCCTCGACGAGCGGCTTCAGATGAACCGGAACCCCGCCCTCGGGACGCCGGAACGGGTGCACGCGCCGCGCCAGCGCCCGGTATTCGAGCAGCGCTTCGTCGCCCACCGCGAACAATGCCCCTCGCAGCGTCCCGAACACCGACAGCTCGTCGTCGGGCCACTCGAGTGCCGCCAGCGCCGTGCGCATCGTCTCGACTTCCTCGCGCTCGTGGAACGACTTGCCACCGACGAGCAGATGCGGGATGCCGCGCGCCTCGAGCGCCTGCACGTAGGGCCGCGTCACATCTTCCATGCGGCTTCCCCCGGCGTCGTAGACGCGCGTGTCGAAGCGCCGGAACAGGAGGCAGACGTGCCGCGGGTCGACGGGAAGCCGCTCCCCCGGCCGGTCGCGGTCGGTGACCGTCCAGCCGCTCGATTTCACGAGCCAGTCCACGAAGGCGCCAACCGCATCAGGCAGCGATTTGGCGATCGCGCCCTTCCTCACCTGCTGGAGATAGCCCAGCGGGCGCGGAACCGCCAGGGCGACCACTCCGGGCTGCCTCTCGGGATCCTGACGAACCGGCTGCAGCAGCACGTAGCTCGCCTGGACCGCGGCGCGGTCGCCCTTCATCCGTGGCGCGAAGGCAGCGTTCACGACGCGCTGAATCGAGGGGATCGACCGGAAGCTGGTCGAGAGCGTCGGGCACTCCGCGCCATGCCGGGCGAGCTGCGCCCGAACGTCCTCGTAGATGCCGACGTCCGCGCGGCGGAAGCGGTAGATCGACTGCTTCGGATCGCCCACGACGAACAGCTGGCCGGCCTTCGGCGCCACGTCCCTCCAGTCGCTGCACGCCGGATCGTCGGCCGACAGCAGCAGGAGCAGCTCGGCCTGGAGGGGATCGGTGTCCTGGAACTCGTCGACGAACAGGTGCGTGAAGCGCGTCTGGAACGCCGCCCGCACGTCCGCACAATCACGCACCATGTCCCGGGCGCGAACGAGCAGGTCGAGGAAGTCGAGCGCGCCGAGACGCGCCTTGGCCTCCTGATAGCGATCGACGACCTCCGCCAGCTCGTCGCGCAGGCAGGCGGCCAGATCGGCGTCCGCGTCACGCTTGAAATCGTCCAGCGAGCGCTTCAGGCGATCGAGCGCGTCGATGACGTCCTGCCGCGGCAGCCCTTTGCGGTAAGGAGAGGTCTTGCGCCCCGTTCGGGTGTGGCGCAGTCCCCAGACCAGATCCACCAGCCGCGCTTCGAGCCGATCGTCGTCGCGCCGGCGCACCCGCTCGGCGAGCGTGGCTTCACGGAATGTGCGGCGCGCCGATCCGGTCGACGCGAACAGAGCGTCCCCGGCGTCGGCCGGTTTCGACGTGAGCTCGTCGAATTGGGCGAGCTCGCGAATCAACGCGTCCACCCGCGCGCGCTGATCGAATCCGCCCCGGCGCCACGGGCCCTGGAAGTCGCGCCACTCCGCGAGCGTCCAGGCAGCGTTCTCGAGGCGGCCAGCGGGTCCGTCTTCGTCGCTGAACGCCGTTCGCCGCAGCGCCCGGCGCACGCCTTCGCGGGGCCGCTCGAGCTCGGCCTGCAGCCAATCGCGGAACACTTCGCCGAAGACGCGGCGCGACTGCCCTTCGGTGAGCATCGTGAACCGCGGATCGACACGCCCTTCGACCGGGCGCTCGCGCAGCAGATCTGCACAGAAGGTGTGGATCGTGCTGACGTGCGCCTGCTCCAGGTTCGCGAGGGCGTGCCGGAGGTGTGCGGCCTCCTCGGGACCGGCCGTGGGACGCCTCGCCTCGAGCGCCGAGCGGAGCCGCAGCTTGAGCTCGCCCGCCGCCTTCTCGGTGAAGGTCACGGCCACGATCCGATCGACGGTCGTCCGGCCCCGCGTGAGGACGTTGACGATGCGCTCGACGAGAACAGTCGTCTTCCCGGTACCCGCGGCCGCCTCGACCGCCATCGTCACGTCGAGGGCGTTGACGATGCGCGCGCGCGCATCGGCGTCGCCGGGGATGGCGATGGAGGGCCCGGTCACGACATGCCGGCGGGGCTAAAGCCCGCCCTCCTGGTGAGGGTGACGGGGCTCACGGAAGCCTCCGCAACTCACCGAGATCGGCAATCGCCGGAAGGTCCCGATTCTTGCGCCCGAAACGCTTCTCTTCGAGCGGACCACAGACGGCAGCGAAGTCGCACCACCCGCAGGCCCCGTCTCTCGGCGCCGGCGGCAGACAACCGGCTTCGACCGCCCGATCGATGATTTCGAGGACCTCGATGCCCGGCCGCCGCGCCTCGGGCCGCAACGACACCACGTGCTCGGTGAACCCGCCCGCCGTCGTCGCAAACGACAGCCGCGCGTGCTTCACCTCTCGCCCGAGAATCTGCTCGGCCACGAGGCCGTAGATGACGGGTTGCAGCGTGCCACCGCCGCCCACGACCAGACGATCTGTCGTGCGGTTCCGGCCGGTCTTGTGGTCCGTCACGCGCAGATAGCCGAACAGCGCGTGCTCCTCGATCAGATCGATCGCGCCGCGCATCGGGAACCGGCCGTCTACGACGACCGGCGCCTCGACGCTCGCCGGATCGTGCGCCTCGTCGAGCGGCAGGCCGAAGCTGAGTTCGAAGTATCGGGGGATCCACTCTTTGTCGCGCTCCATCATCTGGTCGATCCACATCCGCAGGTCGGCGTGCACGAGCTCGGTCTCGTCCTGCCACACACGATGGATCGCGGGTACGAGCTTCTCGGCGTACTCCTCGACGATGCGGGTGCAGGTGGCGTCGACGATGGCCGAGGCACGATCGCGGTTGCCGGGCGTCAGTGGAAGGAGCTTTTCCGTGGCAAGCGCGCGCAGCACGTCGCGCTGCACCTCGTGGAAGAGCGCGCCGCGGGTCAGCGGGTCGAGCTGCTCGATCGGCGCCGGCCGCTCGAGCGGCTCGAGGCGGTAGATCGACCCGAGCAGAAACTGATACGGACACGCCGAGAAGCGCTGCAACGCCGTCACCGAATAGGTGCGCGCCGTGACGCGCATCGGGGCGAGCCGCTGTTTCACGAGATCGGTTTGACCGATCAGCCCGTCGAAGGGCGACCACCTCTTGCTCCAGCGGGCCCAGCGCGTCCTGAGCGATCGATCGAGCGACTCGTTCAGCTCGAGCAGATAGCGCGCACGCCCCCTGGCCTGTTCGCGTGGCATCCCACGCGACATGAGCCGTCCGAGCACGGCGAGGTCGTGCTCGCACTCGTCGACGGCAGCATCGGCGTCGGCCGGCGCCGGCCACGCGAGCCACGCGCCGGTCGCCACGGCGGTCTCGCGCTCGAACGATTCGTAGTCGGGCAGCGTACCTCTCACGGCGCGGATGACGTCGAGCAGGTAGAAGGACGGGACGCGCGCGCGCCCTTGGACGACGTCGAGCCGCGGATAGGAGACGAACAGCCGCTCGCGTGCGGCGCCGACGGCGAGCCGGAGCAGCAGCCGCTCGCTCGCCACGCGATCGGGCTCCATGACGAGCGGTGCCTCGAGGCGCCCGCGCAGCTCGTCGAGGAGCAGCGGATCGGGCCGGTTCCGCTGCGGGAACAGCCGCTCGGCCAGCCCGACGACGAATACCGTGCGGAAGCTGCGGCCACGAAGGTGATCGGGCGTGCCGACGAAGACGCGTCCAAAACGGGATTTCGGTGGGTCGCGCTCGAGCGTGGTCAGGCGCGGCACGAGCACCTGCCGCACTTCGCCGAGCGACACCGGTCCGATCGCCGCCATCGGCCGCAGCTCGGCCAGCAGCTCGAGGACGCGTGTGGGATGCCGCAGACAGAGCGGCGCGAGCGCTTCGAAGCGATCCAGCCACTCGCCCCAGGTTGCCGATTCGGGCAGCGCGTCGAGCGCGTCGATGAGCGGCAGGGCGAAGCGCCGGAGCTCGTCGAGCGACTCGAGGTCGCGAACGATCGCCGCGGCCTGCGCCGAGCCCGGGTCATCCGAGAGCGCCTCGTCGCGGCGGACGGCTAATTCCTGAGCCAGCCCCTCGAGCCGCCGCCGCCACCTGTCGGCACCACCGACGACCGACGACTCGACGAGCAGCCGCTCCCATTTCCACGGCGCTCGCAGCCCCTGGCGCTCGAGGTCGTCGTCCGATGCCGGCGCCGGAGCGGGAGTGATCGGTGGCGTGGTGCGCTCGATCAGCTCGAGCAGCGAGAGCTGCCCACCGGACAGCGTCTCTTCCCTCGGGGCGACCGGCGCGACGGGCTCGGCGAGAGGGGCGCCCCGGGCGTCCCGCCGCGGCACCTGCCCGAGCGACAGGTATTCGGCGAACCGCCGAGCCGACAGGCCCTCTGCGGCGCACGCCATCAGCGCCAGGAACGCACGGCCGGTCGGGTCGGGGCGCCGCGTCCCGCGGGCGTACCAGGCGGCGATTCCGGCCCGGGCCAGGGCGTGCTCCAGTGGACCCCAATAGCTGTCGGGCGCCCGGAGCACGACGGCGATGTCGTCGAAGGGCACACCGCGGGCCGCCTCTGCGAGGATGCGTCGCGCGACCTCGACGGCTTCCCGCCCTTCTCCCGGCGCCGAGAAGCAGACGACCTCGGCGTCATCGGCCCCGGCGGTCGACACGTCGGAGAACAGTGCCGTCCGCACCCGCTCGAGTGCACCAGCAGGGCGAGCCGTCACCCCCGACTTCGCTCGAGGTAGCCCTCAGCGGCGCCGAAGCGGAGCCCCGCCGACGCCGACGGCAACCGTGGATTGCCCTCGTCGAGCGTCGTCCCCGCTGGCAGGAGCGCCCGTGTGCGATCGTCACCACCAGCCACCGTGAGGAGCGCGGCAGGCGCCAGCGAGGCAAACGCGGCGACGAAGTCTCGTTCAGCCGCCGACGCGATTCGCACGTCGACGAGCAGGAGCGGCAGGCCGGCCAGCGTTCCAGGAGTGCGTGCGGCGACGAGGCGAGTCGCCTCGGCCAGGAGCGCCGCCCGGTCCACGGCGCGAGCCCGATCCAGCTCGGCGTTGTATGCGTCGGCCAGGCGGGCGAGATCCGGTCCGGGCAACGGCAGACCGCCGAGGGCCTCCACGCGCGCGCCGCTTTCGCGAATCTCACCAAGCGTCGCAGCCACGGCGCGTGGGAACCCGGGACTCCCGGCGACCGGGGACAGGTACTCGAGCCTGCCGTCGCGCGCGAGCTCGAAGATCGCGCGCGCCGACACCGCTTCGGCACCGAAGGCGGAACCCACCGACAATCCGCGTGCGGCGAGGCTCGCACCAGCCGCCCGCGATGCGAGCTGGCCCAGGGTGAAGCGGTGCAGGCCGAAGCTGGCGCCGCGGCGCGCCGCAAGGCTCCGGCAGAAGTCGTCGGCGGCCTCGCGCGTCGCACCAACCACGACCACTTCCGCCGCCGGGCCGAGGGCCGACACGAACGTCTCCGCTTCGTCGAGACGCGCCGACGCCGAGGCCGACACGAACGCCCGCAACGTCATGCTTGCTACACTACCGCACTACACCCTGAGCTCACGGGTGACCCACGTGAGTCGAAGGGTGACCGCGACCCGACATGGACCACGAGCCTCGCAGCCAGGCCCCTGACTCCGCCCACGATCCCGTTCCGCCATCCCCGCCGCCTCCCGATCGGCCCTACGACTGGTGGAAAACGCTGCCGGAGAAGCAGCTGCTCGACCTGCGGATGTGCGATCTCGGCGTTGTCCATCGAGGCCAGCCCGCTGGCGCGGCCGCATCGCCGATCTCCACGGCGAGCTCGACAGCCGGCAGGTCGCGTTCCAGCCGCACTACTGGCTCTCGGACGAGTGGTTCACGCCGGACGGCGTCGGCGGCATCGCCATCCCCTTCTACCTCGCGCATCCGCGCCTCGAGAAGCTCGAGGAATCGCAGATGCTCGAAGTCGAAGGCGGCGAGTACGAGTGGTGCATGAAGATTCTCCGCCACGAGGCCGGCCACGCCATCGACAACGCCTATCAGCTCCAGCGGCGGCGCAAGCGGCTCAAGCTGTTCGGCCCGTCGTCGACGCCGTATCCCGAGTACTACACGCCCAAGCCGTACAGCAAGAGCTTCGTCCTCCATCTCGACTCGTGGTACGCGCAGAGCCATCCCGACGAAGACTTTGCCGAAACCTTCGCGGTGTGGCTCAAGCCGGAATCGCAGTGGCGCGAGCGGTACGACGACTGGCCGGCGATCAAGAAGCTCGAATACGTCGACGAGGTGATGCGCGAGCTGGCGGGCAAGCCGCCCGAGCGCGTCTCGCGCCGCCGCGTCGATCCCCTTCCGAGACTCAAGAAGACGCTGCGCCAGCACTACGCCGCCAAGCGCGATCACTACGGCTACGAAGTACCCGAACTTCTACGATCGCGACCTGCGCCGCCTGTTCACCGACAGCTGCCGATCAGAAGACGTGCGATGACGGCGGCCCGCTTTCTCGGCCGCATCCGCAAGGACGTCTGCCGCAGGGTCGCGCGCTGGACCGGCGAATACCAGTACACGATCGACCGCGTCTTCGACGACATGATCGCGCGGTGTCGCGAGCTGGGCCTGCGGCTCGACGGCGCCGGAAGATCAAGCCAAACTCGAGTTCACGATCCTGCTGACCGTGCAGACGATGAACTACCTGCACAGCGGCAGGCACCGGGTGGCGCTATGAGAAAGCTGCGCGATCCTCGCGCTGATGCACGACTATCTCGTGCCGCCGGCCGACGTGACCGGGCACGACGTCGTCCACGGCCAAGTGGAAGATGGAGTTCGACGTCACGCACACGCTCGAGCACATGGGCCACGACGTGCGCGCGCTCGGCCTCGGCGGCGATCTCGGCGTCATCACGACACGCCGTCAAGGAATGGAAGCCGCACATCGTCTTCAACCTGATGGAGAACTTCGAGGGCATCGCCATGTTCGATCAGAACGTGGTGAGCCATCTCGAGCTGCTGCGCGTGCCCTACACGGGCTGCAACCCGCGCGGCCTCATGCTCTCGCGCGACAAGGCGCTGTCGAAGACGCTGCTCTCCTATCACCGCATCCCGGTGCCGGAGTTCGGCCGTGTTCCGCGTCGGCCGCGCCGTTCAGCGCCCGAAGCGGCTGAAGTTTCCGCTGATCGTCAAGTCGCTCACACAGGAGTCCTCGATCGGCATCTCGCAGGCATCGGTGGTCGAAGACGATTCGAAGCTGCAGGAGCGCGTCCACTTCATCCATCACAAGGTCGGGACCGACGCGATCGTCGAGCGCTACATCGAGGGGCGTGAGCTCTACGTGGGCGTGCTCGGGAACCTGAAGCTGCAGGTGTTCCCCATCTGGGAGCTGCAGTTCAAGAAGATGGGCGAGGACGCCTGGCCCATTGCGACCGAGCGCGTGAAGTGGAGCGACAAGTATCAGAAGAAGCACGAGATCACGAGCGGCCACGCCAGCGACCTCAGCGAGGAGCTGGCGCTGCGGGTGCAGAAGCTATGCAAGCGCGTGTATCGCACGCTCGATTTGAGCGGCTACGCGCGCATCGATCTGCGACTCGACCAGCGACGGCCACGTCCACGTGCTCGAGGCGAATCCGAACCCGCAGCTCGCCTACGGCGAGGACTTCGCCGAGTCGGCGGAGCATGCCGGGGTCACCTACGAGCAGCTCCTGCAGCGGATCATCACTACCGGTCTCGCGTGGCGCCCCGAACGCCAGGGGTGACGAATGACGAATGAACGAATGACGAATGGGGAGAGCGCCCTATCCGCAGGAGGGCGGGGCTTCCGCCCCGCCAACACTCGCCAGCCGCCCAGCCCCCAGCCGCCCAGCCCCTAGGTACCCGATACTTGTCCTTGTTCGCCGCGCTGTCCCAGCACAGGTCCTGGCCGGACCGCGGAAACAGCGTGAATCCCGGAGGGCACTTCAAGGTCTCGCCCGTGCAGCGATCGGCGGTGCCGCTTGCGTCCTGGACAACAGTCGCGACGTTGGATGTCCCCCCGATGCCCTGGCCGGACTGGATGGCCTGCTGCGACGACTGATTGCAGATGGGAAAGCGTGCGTGACCGTCGGCGCACGTCGGGTTGATGCCGGTGGTGCAGGTCAGCGGAAGTTTGACCCCGATGGTGATGCGCTCCAGACGCTTGGTCGCCGTGGCGGGATCGACCTGCGAGTGGCCGGCTGCGCCCTGCGCGCTACGGCACGCCAGATCAGCGGCATCGGCCTTCTGGTAGCAGGTGACGGCATCGGCCAGGTTTTCACAGGCCTGAAGGCTCGTCTGGTACGTCGCGGCGCACTTGGCCAGCGCCAGCGCGCGCTTCGCGGCATCGTCGGCCAGGCTCGAGGTGCTCGTCCCCAGGACGAGCGCCACGACGAGTGAGGATCCCGCGAGGATTCGACAGCTACTGCGCGTCATGAAAGTGCCTCCCGCTCCCGTCTCGGGAGCACACAGCCGGTCCACGATTCAGCCGCCTTCAGGCACTCTGCCTGAATCCAGCTATCCTTCATGGCGGAAATCGGCTGTGTGGCGGCTCACCGAGGGCCGCACCGGCTCATTTTTCCCGCAGCCGGTAGCGTTCCTTCAGAATCGCGAGGTGGTGACGCTCGTGGCCGGCGATCACGTAGCCGAGTGCGCGAACGGTGACCGGATTGCCGCTGGCGATCCCACGGCGGTCGAGGGCCTCCTCGGGAAGGTGGCGGAAAAGGGCGATGGTCGACGCCCGCACGGTCTTGAACTCCTCGACGAGGCTGGTCCAGCTCCGCGCGTCGAAGTCGCAGTTGGCCATCCACGGTTCTGGTCCATGCTCGGCAGCGGCCCCTCATCACCGCGCGAGAAGGCCGTCGCGCGAAACTGGAAGACCCGCTCGGTGTCGATCAGGTGTCCCATCACCGCCTTCACCGTCCATTTGTCGGGCGCGTACCGGCCGCGCGACTGTTCTTCGCTGACCGATCGGTAGAAGGCGAGGGTGCCGTCGATCTGCCGGGCGAGCGTTTCCGCAATGTCGCCCTCGTCGACGAGACGGATGTAGGTGTCGTAGTACGGCGTGTACTCGCTGGCGTCGGGACGTCGGGCCATAATGCCTCCGGGAGAACTTCAGAGCATACACGACGTTGAGCGCCAGGGGCCGCCTGGCACAAGATAGCGCCGTGGCCAAAACCCGCCTCTGGCTCTTCGCCCTCTATCTCGCCCTGTATCTCGCGTTCATGCTGCTCACGGCCTTCGATCTGCGCCTGATGGCGTGGGCGCCGTTCGGCGGCGTGAACTTCGCGATCCTCTACGGGTTCCTGCTGATCGGCGCCGCCTTCCTGATGGCGATCGTCTATTGGTGGCTGGCCCGCGGGACCGGCGAGACGGGGGGCGAGCGGTGATCTACGAGCGGTCCGTCCTCGCCATCAGCATCTTCCTGTTCTTCGTCGTCCTGGTCCTGGTCCTGAGTGCGTGGCTCGGCCGGCGTGCGAAGTCGGCGGCCGGCTACTACGCGGCGCACGGCCAGATCCACTGGTTCGTCAACGGCATCGCCTTCGCCGGCGACTACCTGTCGGCGGCCTCGTTCCTCGGCATCTGCGGCATGATCGCCTTCTACGGCTACGACGGGTTCCTCTACTCGATCGGCTACCTGGCCGGCTGGGTCGTCGCCCTCTTCGTCATCGCCGAGCCGCTCAAGCGCATGGGCCGCTTCACCTTCGCCGATGCGCTCGATCGCCGGTTCCACTCGCGCGGGATCAAGCTCTCAGCCGCCATCAGCACGCTGGTCGTCAGCCTCTTCTACCTCATTCCGCAGATGGTCGGCGCGGGAGCGCTCGTCAAACCGCTCCTCGGCCTCCCCCATGTGGCCGGCGTCCTCATCGTGGGCATCGTCGTCACGACGATCGTCGTCACCGCCGGCATGGTGTCGACCACCTGGGTCCAGTTCATCAAGGGATCGCTCCTCGTCGCGTTCTGCGGCCTGTTGACCGTGATGATTCTGGGGCGCGGACTCCAGACGCCCGAAGCGACCGGCGGCGCTGCGTTTGCGCCCCGGCCGGAAGAGGCGGTGTTGTCGCGTCCTGGTGCGGTGGTCGTCGTGTCGACCGGCGGCTGGATCGGCACGCCGTACGTGCACGTGCGAACGGCCGCGGGCGAGATCGAGGTGTGGCGGCGGGAGGATGCCAGGCTCGTGCCCACGCAGCGGGTCACGCTGACGCCCTCGGGTCAGACCCTCGTGGACGGTCTCCCGCAGTCGCTCGAGCACGATCTCAAACCGATCGGACAAGTGGTCCGGCTGCCTGGCGGCGTCGCGTCGACGGGTCCGCTGGGGCCGGCCAGCTTTCTGCGCGCGCTTCAAGACAGCGACGTCCAGACCTGGTCGTCGGAGCGCATCGTCGAAGCCGACCGCAGCGTGACGACGGTGTACTATCCGCGCGTTCAAGCGGGCTCCAACCTGCTGCTCCCCGGCGCGAGCCCGACCTTCAGCGGCGTCCGCAGTCAGACGCTGTTCCAGAAGCTCGACTTTCTCTCGTTGATGCTGGCGCTCTTCTGCGGCACGGCCTCGCTGCCCCACATCCTCATTCGTTACTACACCGTCAAGGACGAAGCCGCCGTGCGCAAGAGCACCGTCGTCGGGATCAGCGCGATCGGGGTGTTCTATGTGCTCACGTTGTATCTGGGGCTCGGCGCGATGACCTCCGGCGCGCTCGACGTGACCAACAACAACATGGCGGCGCCGCTGCTCGCCAAGAGCTTCAGCCCGCTCCTTTTCGCGCTCATTTCGGCGATTGCGTTCACGACCGTGCTCGGGACCGTCAGCGGTCTCATCATCGCGGCGAGCGGCGCGGTCACCCACGACGTGTTGACCAACGTAGTCAAGCTCGAACTGAACGATGCGGGCAAGGTGCGCGCCGGCAAGATCGCGGCGGTCGTCGTCGGCGCGATTGCGATGGTGCTCGGCGTGCTGTTCGAACGGCTGAATGTCACGTTTCTGGTGGGCTGGGCGTTCAACATCGCGGCGTCGGCGAACCTGCCCGCGCTGGTGATGGCCCTCTTCTGGCCGCGCGCGACCAAGCAGGGCATCACCGCGGCGATTCTCGTCGGCATGATCTCGTCGCTCGCGTGGGTGCTCGTGAGCGCCCAGGCGTTCCGCGACGTCTACAACCTGCCGCCAAGCGAGGCGCTCGTCCCCTTCTCCCAACCCGGCATCGTCACGATCCCGCTCGGGTTCCTGGTGCTGATCGTGGTGTCGCTCCTGACGCCGCCCGCGCCGGAACGGCGGGATTGATTCGGGCTACTGGCCACCGGCTACGGGCTGCAGACCAGATTGCTTGTGCCGGGCTTCGCCTGGCCTGCGTCGGGGCTCCAAAGCCCGGCCTCCTGCTCAAACGGGGTGCCACACCAGGAGGGCGGGGCTTCAGCCCCGCCGGCAAGAATCCTGTTCGTGAATCGTCTGGTCCGCGTTTGCCTGATCAGAAGGAGCGGCGGCGCCTCACCGCCGGCGGCGACCATGACGATCGGTGCTGCGGAAGTTCTGGTGCTTCTCCTGGTGATGGCCGGGAGCTTCTTCTGGCTGTGGACGGTGCGCGACTGCCTGGCAAACGAGCAATTGACGAGCAGCGAGCGTTTCTATTGGATTGCGCTCATGGCGGTCACCCACGCCCTGGGGGCGCTCTCCTACTGGGTGAATCGCGACAGGATGGGACGCGCTCCGGCTCTCGGCCACCGGCCGTAATTCCGACGCGGCGGAGGCCAAACCGCGCCCTCCCGGTGTAGTGAGCACACGAGCGGGATCTTCCGGAGACCCGCCGCCCGTAGCCCGTAGCCGCCTGAATCACCCCTCGAAGGGCAACGTCAGATTCCGCGAATCGCGCGTACCCAGAATCTCGCGCACGCGCCGTGCGAGCGCCACCAGCGGGAAGGGCTTCTGCAGGTAGTCATGAGCCGGGTTGTCGCGCGTCAACTTGTGCGACGCCATCTCGACATACCCGAGGATGGCCGTGAGCAGGTTGTTGAAATCGTGAGCGACGCCACCGGCCAGGCGCCCGATCCCTTCCATCTTCTGGGCCTGGAGGCACTGCGATTCGAGACGCTTGCGCTCGGTCACGTCCTGGATGACGCCCAGCATCCTCACCGTATGCCCGCGCGCGTCACGATAGGTCTGCCCCTGGGCCGCGACCCACCGCGTGTCGCCGCCTTCCGCCCCGATGCGGAACTCGACTTCGACCATCTGCGTCCGCCGGATGGCCTGGCGCACGCCGACCTCGACGCTTCCCCGAATCCTCCGGATGCACGAGGGAAAGGAAGGTCGCGAAATCGGACGGGTACTTCTCGGGCGCGAGATCGAAGACGCGTGAGGCCAGTCCGCCCCACCGGACCGCATTGGTCGTGAGATCCCACTCCCAGGTGCCGATCTGAGGCCGGCGGCGTCTCGAGAGCGTGGGGGGTCGCCCCCGTTGGCGAGGTCCTGGGTTGCTCGGCGGGTCGAGGTCGAGATCCTGTCGGCCTTCCTGCCGGAAGTCCCGCACAGTATCGATGAGTCTGCGCCTCACCGCAAGCTACTGGTGGGCGCGACCTTCCGGCCGACTGCTCCGGTCGCCGGCCGGGCCACCCACCCACGCCCGGGTTCGAGCCACCTCACCCGGCGCGCGCTTGTCTGGGTTTGTGGTTCACACTATATTCAGGAATTTGCCGGGGAAAACCAGAGATGGCCTATGCGCCGCCTGGCTGCGCCCCGCGATACAGCCCCACCGGGAAGGACAGAAAGTTGGCAGAAACCAAGCTCAAGATTGCGGTCTTCATCGATTTCGACAACATCGAGATCGGCGTGAAGACCACCCTCGGCACGCACTTCGACGCGGGTGCCGTCCTCGAAGCGATCAAGGAACGCGGCGAGGTCGTGACCAAGATCGCCTACGGCGACTGGACCCGCGCCGGCGACTACAGCCGATCGCTCACCCAGCACGCCATCCACATGGTTCAGCGGAACCTGACGCCGGGCGGCGACAAGAACGGCGCCGACATCAACCTGGCGCTCGACGCCCTGGAGATGGCGTTCACCCACAGCCACATCAACACGTTCGTCATCGTCGGCGGCGACAGCGACTTCATGGCGCTCGTCGAGAAGCTGAAGCAGTACGATCGCAAGGTGCTCGTCGTCGGCGGGCGCGCCTTCACCAGCCACATCCTTCAGAAGAACTGTCACGAGTTTCTCGCGTACGAGAACCTCATTGGCCGGCGGAGCGGCCCGCGTGGCCGCGCGCCTCAGGAGGCGCCCCTCGCCAATGCCGTGACGCTGGTCCGGCGCGCCCTGAAGGTACTCGCCGATCGCGAAGTCTCGCCGCAACTCGGCGTGCTCAAGAGCACGTTGCTGCAGCTCGATCCCACGTTCTCCGAGCGAGAGTACGGCGCGAGCACCTTTCGCGACCTCGTGCAACGCCTGGGACGACAGGGCTATGTGACGCTCAAAGGCACCGACCGGAACATCTACGTCGAGCTGCGCGAAGGATCGGAGCAGTCGCCTCTGGCGGCGCCCACGCGTGAGGGCGATGGCGCCAGCGAGGAACCGACCGACGCGCCGGTCGAGGCCCACGCCGACGCGGACTCGGCCGCGCCCTCGCCGTCTGAAGCGGCTGCCGCAAACGGGCTGCCGGTCTCGAACACGGTGGTGCCCGCGGCCGCCGCGCCCGAGCGCACGGCACCCGCTTCTCCTGCCGCGAACGCTCAGACGGCGGCACAGCAGCTCGAGGGCTACCGCACGGTTCACGACGTGTTCATGCGGCCAGGACTGGTTTCGCGGTGGCCGCTGTATCTGCGTCAGGTGAAGCAGTTCCTGCGGGGCGCCGACGAGACCTTCGACGAGCGGAAGTACGGGTTCTCCGGCATGGTCGAAGCGCTGCGCTACGCTCAGCGCGAAGGCCTTTTCCGCCTGGATCGCGATCGACAGGGCGTGCTGCGCGTGTATCCCGGACCGCTCCTCCAACGTCAGCCTGCCGCAGACGTGCCGCCATCCGTTGGTCCGGAAACCGAAGGCAGGGAGGACGAAGGAGCGCACGCCGCCGGAACCGCCTCCGCTCCACAGACGGCCGGTGCGACGGCACCGGTCGTGACCGTCGTGGAGGAAGTGGGTTCGGCGCCGCTTGCCGCCGTAGATGTCTCGTCGGGAGTGGTCGAGGCCGAGGTCGTCGAGCCCGAAGGGGCGCGGGCGCCCCGCCGGCGGTCGAGCGGCAAAAAGACCAGCCCGCCGCCGCGCAAGACCGCTGCCGCGAAGCCGCGCGCACGAAACGCATCGCGACCCCGCAAAGCCGCGAAGGCCTGAACCGTCAGGAGGCAAAAGGAGGGCGGGGTTCGCCTTCGCTAAGCTGCGGCGGACCATCGGAGCCTTGCCGGAGGTGGTCAGCCGCCGTCGAGCGCCTCGAACGCGTCCTGGGTGTCACGCACCGTGCGGTACGCGTGCTCTTCGTCGAGCGCGAGGGCGCGCTCCAACCAGTGGCGCAGCGTTCCTGACCGGGAGAAGCCGCGCCGCATCGTCAACTGGGGCCGCACGCTGGCGGCTCCACTGCTCCTCGCGCTGCTCGAGAGCGGGATCGGTGGACGATGGCAATGGCATGGCGATGACGCTAGTCGAAGACGGACACCACGGGCCCGCGCTGTGCAGCTGCACGCAGCCCACCACGGTGCAAGCGTCCTACCAGCCGCGACCCCTACGAGAAGAGATCGTCAGCTTCCGTTTTTTCTGGAGCCTTTTCGCTACGGCCCACGCGATGTCCGATGTGCGCGTGTGTGCGGTCTGACGAGTTGGAGAGGCCGGCCACGGAACTGTAAGCGACTTGGGGTCAGGAGTCGTTCGTGCAACTCCGACGACTCCTGACCCCATGCCAGACGGGCCACGCCGTGCCGCGCAGAAGCGTATACACTGATTTCC
Organism: Vicinamibacterales bacterium; assembly: GCA_963840865.1. GTDB lineage: Bacteria > Acidobacteriota > Vicinamibacteria > Vicinamibacterales > Vicinamibacteraceae > CAWJAP01. Next base: position 129,515 of record CAWJAP010000027.1, on the reverse strand, counting down.
GTACGTCATGCCTTATCGCGCTTGGTTTCGATGCATCGCCGGCTGCCCCGGCGAGTACCCGCTCACGAAGCCTCTGTATCGCTGCCCGCAGTGCGGCGATCTGCTCGAAGTCGCCCACGACACCGGGGCCCTTCGCGACCGTTCGCCGGCGGCCTGGATGCGGTTGTTCGACGATCGCTACAAGCGGACGATCTGGCCGTACGGCTCGGCGGTCTGGGGCAAGAAGGAGTGGGTGTGCCCGGAGCTCCCCGACGACTGCATCGTCTCGATGGACGAGGGCGGTACGAACATGTTGTGGGCCGATCGGTTCGGCCGCAGCCAGGGCGTCGAGGACCTCTGGATCAAGCAGTGCGGCAACTCGCACACCGGCTCCTTCAAGGATCTCGGCATGACCGTGCTCGTCTCGGTCGTGCGGCAAATGATCGCGCAGGGCCAGACCATTCGCGCGGTGGCGTGCGCGTCCACCGGAGACACCTCCGCCTCGCTGGCCGCCTATTGCGCCGCCGCCGGCATTCCCGCCATCGTCATCCTGCCGCGGGGCAAGGTGTCGGTCGCGCAGCTCCTGCAGCCGCTCGCCAACGACGCGCTCGTGCTCGCGCTCGACACCGACTTCGACGGCTGCATGCGCATCGTCCAGCGGCTGGCCGACGAGGAAGGCGTCTACCTCGCCAACTCGATGAACAGCCTGCGGCTCGAGGGGCAGAAGACGGTCTCGATCGAGATCGTGCAGCAGTGGGACTGGGAAGTACCCGAGGTCGTGATCATTCCGGGCGGGAATCTGGGCAACGTCAGCGCGCTCGGGGCCGGCTTCGACTTGATGATCGAGCTCGGCATCATCGTGAAGAAGCCACGGATCGTCGTCGCGCAGGCAGCTCGCGCCAACCCGCTCTACCTCGCCTACACGAACAACTGGGAGTTCGAGCCGATCGTGGCGCAGCCCACGCTCGCCTCGGCCATTCAGATCGGAAACCCGGTGTCGGTCAAGAAGGCGATTCGAACGCTGCAGCGTTATGACGGCATCGTCGAGCAGGCGACCGAGGAGGAATTGGCGAACGCCGCGGCCGCCGCCGACCGCACCGGCATGTTCAACTGCCCGCATACCGGCGTGGCGCTGGCGGTCCTGCGCAAGCTGGTCGACCGGCAGGACATCAAGTCGTCCGACCGCGTCGTCGTCATCTCGACCGCGAACGGCCTCAAATTCACCGACTTCAAGCTGCAGTACCACGAGGGCCGGCTCGAAGGCGTGCGGGCCGAGCACGCGCGCCGGCCGGTGGAATTACCGAACGACTACGACGCGGTCCGTCGCGCGATCGATCGGGTAGGTGCAGTCCCGGTGTCGTAATCGATCGGTGCCGCCGACCGTGAGGGCGGCGTTCAAGCCCCGCAAGCCCAACCTTGCCGAGGCCCTGGGCTGAAGTTTCGGCCTCGTGGTGAGTCTGTGACACTCGGAGGGTCGATGCTGATTCGTCTTCGGATGGCCGTTATCGTCGCCGGCTTCTCGGCGTCGGTCCTCGCACAGGTCCCCGAGCAGCACATTCATCGAAACGCCGCCAAGGGCGTGGGGCTCGGCCACGTGTCGTTCGCGAACTCCGGAGCGCCATCGGCACAGGAGCCGTTTCTGCGCGGGCTGGCGCTGCTTCACAGCTTCGAGTACCGACGAAGCGGCCGAAGCATTCCGCGACGCCCAGCGTGCGGATTCGTCGTTCGCGATGGCGTTCTGGGGCGAGGCCGTGACCTACAGCCACCTGTTGTGGGGCGAAGACGACCGCGACGCTGCCCGTCGTGCGCTCGAGCGGCTGGCACCCACCGGTGACGCGCGGCTTGCTCGGGCAGGCACGGCGAGGGAGCGTGCCTACGGGACGGCGATCGAGGCACTTCATGCGGATGGCGATCTCGCGAGCCGCGTGCGCGGATTCGCGGACGGCATGCGGCAGGTCGCTGCAACGTACCCCGACGATCCCGACGCCGCGGCGTTCACGTCACTCGCGCTGATGTTCAGCAGCTACGTCGGACAGCTTCCTGACGACGCCAAGCGCGTGGCTCGTGCTGACGCCGTTGCCTTCGCCGAGCGCGTATTCAAGCAATACCCGCAGCATCCGGGCGGCGTGCACTACCTCATTCACGCCACGGACGAACCGGCGCTCGCCGCGCGCGGGCTGGAGGCTGCGAGGCGGTACGCGGCCATTGCCCCCGAGGCCGAACACGCGCTGCACATGCCGTCGCACATCTTCGTCCAGCTCGGACTCTGGGACGATGCGGTGGCTTCCAACGAGCGTGCCTGGGCTGCGTCGCGCGCCGAGGTCGCGGCACGGAAGCTGTCGAACGCGGATCTCAGTTTCCACGCCCTGCAGTGGTTGCAGTACCGGCTACCTGCAGCAGGGCCGGTACGCGAAGGCCCGCGCGATCGTCGACATGGCTCGCGACGTGCTCGCCGGGGTCGATCTGACGAACCCCGTTCACGCCGACGCGCGCTACACGGCCGGGTGGCTCGCGTTCACCCATGCGGCGAATACCGGCGACTGGTCGGGTGCGATCTGCGGCGCGACGAGTCTTGCGGCGCCCGTCGCGTCGCCGTCCGATCGGGAACGCGCGTTCCGGAACATGGCCACTTATCAGTCGCTCGTCGCGTCCTCGATGTGCGGGCGAGCAGACGGAACGGTCGAGGCGATTCGCGCCCGCGCCGCCGCGCTGCCCGCCGATCAGAAGGGCCCGTCGCTCGACGCGGCGGTCCTCCACGCGCGACTCGTGGCGGCCATCCGCGGCGACGCGCGCGACCTCGAGACGCTCGTGGCCGAGGCCTCCGCGGTGACATCGCGGCCGGCAGTGGGGCCACCTTCCACGCTGCGGACCGAGGAGTTGCTGGGCGAGTTACTCGTCAAGCAGGGCCGGCCGGGCGAGGCGGTTGCGGCCTACGAGCGCGCGCTGGCGCTCACGCCCAAGCGCAGCCAGGCCCTGCTGGGCCTCGCCCGCGCCCGGCTTGCCGCCGGAGATCGGAAGGGCGCATCAGAGGCCTACGGGCAGCTGCTCGCGAACTGGCACAAGGCCGACTCCACGATCGACGCACTCGCCGAGGCGCTCAAGGAAGTACGAGGCACGAAGTAACCAGGCCACTAGAACTAGTCCGCGATGTGCTTCTCGAGGCCGCCCCAGACCTCGGGATCCTGAAGTGCCAGTGTCGAGAAATACAGCTGTACGTCTTCGGCCGGAAAGCTCTGACGAATGGTGGCCGCGGCTTCCGCGAGCTTCGCGTCGTCGGGTCGGGGCGTCTCGTCCGCCGCGATCAGCCCGTTGTCGTGCGCGATCCCGAGCGCGTCGAGAAACGCGCTCATCATCGGCCGCTGGAGCGCGAGGTGGTAGGTCACGAGCAACCGGCCCGCGACGCCGTCCGACAGGTTCCCGAGCTTCATCAGGTGCGCGATTTTCCGCTCGCGCGCCATCCCCTGGACCGACCGGTAGCGGAAGTTCAACTTCTTCGCGAGCAGCAGCATCACCTCGGTCTGCTCCGCAATCGAGTCCTCGTCGGCCCAGAACGCGTCCGCGGCCTTGTGGCGCTGCTCGTCGGTCATGCCCTTCCACAGCGCTGCCGGACGGGTTGGTGTGTCGGTGCTCATGGTGTCCTTGTCGGTTGGACCGTGCCTGTTGCCGGCGCTGAAGCGCGTCCTCCTGGGACGCTGAAGCCCACCCTCTTGGTCCGGCAGCGTCCCAGCGCGGTGGCCGGCTCAACGCGTCAGCTTACGGTATCGAATCCGGTGCGGGCGCTCGGCCTCCGCGCCGAGGCGCCGCTTCCGATCGGCCTCGTAGTCCTGGTAATTGCCCTCGAACCACACGACGCGCGAGTCGCCCTCGAACGCCAGGATGTGCGTGGCGATCCGATCGAGGAACCAGCGATCGTGACTGATGACGACGGCGCAGCCCGCGAAGTCGAGCAGCGCCTCCTCGAGCGCGCGCAGGGTGTCGACGTCGAGATCGTTGGTCGGTTCGTCGAGCAGCAGCAGATTGCAGCCGCCGCGGAGCAGCTTCGCCAGGTGCAGGCGATTGCGCTCCCCGCCCGAGAGGCTGCCGACCTTCTTCTGCTGATCGCGGCCCTTGAAGTTGAACCACGACACGTACGCCCGCGACGCGACCGTCCGCTTTCCCAGCTCGATCTCGTCGTGGCCGCCGGAGATCTCCTCCCACACGGTCTTGTCAGGAGCCAGCGCGTCGCGGCTCTGATCGACGTAGCCGATTCGCACCGTCTCGCCAATCTTCAACTCGCCGCCGTCGGGCTTCTCGCTGCCCGTGATCATCCGGAACAGCGTGGTCTTGCCCGCGCCGTTCGGTCCGATCACGCCGACAATGCCGCCGCGCGGCAGGTGGAAGGTGAGATCGTCGATGAGCAGATTGTCGCCGAACCCCTTTCGCAGTTTCCGTGCTTCCACGACGACGTCGCCGAGGCGCGGCCCCGGCGCGATGTAGATTTCGACCTGATCGAGCTTCTGCTGCTGATCCTCGGACAGGAGCGTCTCGTAGGCATTGAGGCGCGCCTTGCCCTTCGCCTGCCGGGCGCGCGGCGACATCCGGATCCACTCCAGCTCGCGCTGCAGCGTCCGCTGGCGGCGGCTCTCGGCCTTCTCCTCGAGCGCGAGCCGCTGCTGCTTCTGACCGAGCCAGGACGAGTAGTTCCCTTCCCACGGGATGCCCTGCCCGCGATCGAGCTCGAGAATCCACCCGGCGACGTTGTCGAGGAAGTACCGGTCGTGCGTGACGGCGACGACGGTGCCCGGATAGCTCTGGAGATGGTGTTCGAGCCAGGCCACCGACTCGGCGTCCAGGTGGTTGGTCGGCTCGTCGAGCAGGAGGAGGTCGGGTTGCTGCAGCAGCAGACGGCAGAGCGCGACACGCCGCCGCTCGCCGCCCGAGAGCGTCGTCACCGGCGTTTCGGGCGGCGGACAGCGCAGCGAATCCATGGCGAGCTCGAGCCGCGAATCCAGATCCCACGCGTTCAGCGCGTCGATTCGATCCTGGATGCGGCCCTGCTCTTCCAGCACCTTGTCCATTTCCTCGGGCGAGAGATCCTCGCCGAACTTCGCGTTGACCTCGTCGAATCGCTGCAGCAGTGCGCGAATCGGCGCAACGCCCTCGTCGACCGACTCCCACACGGTCTTCTTCGGATCGAGCCGCGGCTCCTGCGGCAGGAACCCGACCGTCGAGCCCTGCGCGAGGAACGCCTCGCCGAGGAAATTGGCGTCCTCGCCGGACATGATCCGTAGCAGCGAGCTCTTGCCGGCGCCGTTCAGTCCGAGGACGCCAATCTTGGCGGCCGGCAGAAAAGACAGCCAGATGTCCTTGAGGACGACGTGGTCGGGCGGATGAACCTTGCCCAGACCTTTCATGACGTAGATGTATTGCGGGGCCATTCGGGATCGGTCTTCAGCCTTCGGTCGTCAGTCTTCGGTCTTCGGTCTTCAGTCTTCGGTCTTCGGTCGTTGGTCGTCGGTCTACGGGCTGCGGGCTGCGGGCTACGGGCTACGGGCTACGAGGCTCGTCACCCACCGGTAAGGGCACGGCATTGCCGTGCCCTAATCACCGTCCAACAGATTCCCGATCCCGCCGAGGATCGATCCTTCCTCCTTGCGGCCGCCGGCGATACCAGGGATCGCCTTGTAGATGCGATCCGCCAGACGGCTGAGGGGTAGCGACTGCAGCCACACCTTGCCTGGTCCGGTGAGCGTCGCGAAGAACAGGCCTTCGCCGCCGAACAACGCCGTCTTGATCTTCCCGACGAATTGGATGTCGTAGTTGACCGACGGCTGCATGGCGACGAGACAGCCGGTATCGACCCGCAGCGTCTGCCCGGGCGTGAGATCCATCGTGTGCAGCATGCCGCCGGCGTGGACGAACGCCAGCCCGTCGCCCTGCAGGCGCTGCATGATGAAGCCCTCGCCACCGAAGAGGCCCGCGCCGATCTTGCGCTGGAACGCGATGCCGATCGAGATGCCCTTCGCCGCGCAGAGGAACGAGTCCTTCTGGCAGACCAGCTCCCCGCCGAGCTTCGCGAGATCCATCGCGAGAATGCGGCCGGGATACGGAGCGGCAAACGCCACGCGCTGCACCCCCGAGCCCGTGTTGGTGAAGACCGTCATGAACAGGCTTTCACCGGTCAGCAGACGCTTGCCAGCGCCGAGCAGCGCCCCCACCAAGCCGCTCTTCTGCTGCGAGCTGCCGTCGCCGAAGATCGTCTCCATCTCGATGCCGGGCGTCATGTACATCATGGCGCCGGCTTCCGCCACGGCGCTCTCGCGCGGATCGAGCTCGACTTCGACGAACTGCAGATCCTCCCCGTAAACCTTGTAGGTGATCTCGTGCGCGCGCTGGGCCGTGCCGCCGAAGCCGGCCGGCGGGGGCGGAGGCACGCCGGCGGCACCGTCCGGGATTGCGCCCGAGAGCTGCGGCACCTCGCCGAGCGGGGTCCAGTTCGACATCCCTGCCGTAAAAACCAGCGTCGAGCGATCGACCTGTCCGGCTCGCAGCCGCGCGAGCACCTCGTCCTGCGGGATTGGACCTGCCTGCGCGCCATTCACGACCAGATACCACTGTGCTCCTGCGGTCACTGCTCTCTTGCTCCTTGTCGGGCTACAGGCGACAGGCTGCGGGCTACCGGCCAGTTCCATCGCCTGCGGCGAAACGCCGATTGTAGCGCGGTGGAATTGGCAAAGCGGAAGCAGGAAGGGGGAAGGAGAAAACTGTCCCGGGTTCCGCTCGTGATGGTGCCCTTGCGTGCGCGGCCATCGGCAGGCGAAAATTCTGCGAAGGCCACGCTGCGGGCACCACATGCACCGCCGGATTCTCCACCTCGACATGGACGCGTTCTACGCGTCGATCGCGCAGCGCGACGATCCGTCCCTCCGTGGGAAGCCCGTCGCCGTAGGCGGCGATGCGCGAGAGCGCGGCGTCGTCGCAGCCGCGAGCTACGAGGCGCGTGCGTTCGGGGTCCGCTCGGCAATGTCGATGGCGCGCGCCGTCAGGCTCTGTCCCCAGCTCGTCATCGTCAGGCCGCGGTTCGAGGTGTACCAGTCGGTATCGCGCGCGATCTTCGAGATGTACCGGAGCGTGACGCCGCTCGTCGAGCCGCTGTCACTCGACGAGGCATACCTCGACGTCACCGAAAACTCCTGGGGCGAGCCGCTGGGCGTCAACGTGGCCCGGCGGCTCAAGCAGCAGGTGCGTGACGCCACCGGGCTCACCGTGTCGGCCGGGGTCGCGCCGAACAAGTTCCTTGCGAAGATCGCCTCGGGCTGGAACAAGCCGGACGGGCTCACGGTCATCGCCCCCGAACGCGTCGAGGCATTCCTCACGAACCTCCCCGTGGACGCGCTGTGGGGGGTCGGGCCGAAAACGGCGGAAAAGCTGACGCGGGCCGGAATCACGCGCGTCACCGACGTCAGGACTGCCGACCCGGCTGCGCTGCGGGCGCTGGTCGGAAGCATGGCCGACTGGCTGATGCGTCTGGCCATGGGCATCGACGATCGCCGCGTCGAGCCGCGCCGCGACACGAAGTCGTCGGGCTCCGAGCGCACGTTCGCCGAAGACCTGCGCGATCTCGAGCGCATCCGCGAGGAGATTGCGCGCCTGGCCGAGGGTGCCGCCAGCTGGCTCGAGCGACACGCGTTGTACGCGCGGACGATCACGATCAAAGTCCGCTACCACGACTTCGTGACACTCACACGGAGTCACACCGAGAGCCCACCCACACGCGACTCGACCCGGATCGTCGAGCGCGCGGTTGGTCTCCTCGATCGCACGCAGGCAGGAGCGAAGCCGGTGCGCCTGCTCGGAGTCAGCGTCCACGGGCTGTGTGAGACACCTGAGCTCGAGGCCCCGAAACCAACGGCGGCGACGCGCCTGCCGTTCGAGGAAGGCTGAGAATCGGCGAGCGTCGTTCAGCCGTCAGCGGAGGGTCGGCCGGCGACGCACGAGCTCGGGGAGGCGGCTCTGGAAGCCCTGGGCCATGGCCCACCCCAGACGGCAATGACCGCGCAATAGAACACGCCGAGCGCACCGAGCAGCCCGTAAGTCAGGAGCATGGGGCAACCTCGCCGTGCCGATCGGCCAGATGCCCCGAAGGGATTGGCGCCGCCACCCTCATGCAACCCCGGTGAACTCTTCGCCGGGATTGATGAAGCGCTCTTGCTCCCACTGATACTGCCGATCGTGGAGCTGCCGGTAACGGCCGCCGGCGGCGTAGAGCTCCGCGTGCGTGCCGCGCTCGACGATCTCGCCGGCTTCGAGGACGAGGATTTGATCCGCGCTGCGAATCGTCGACAGTCGATGCGCGATGACGAAGGTGGTCCGGCCGCGGCGCAGCGCCCGCAGCGCCTCCTGAATCCTCGACTCGCTCTCGCTGTCGAGGCTCGACGTGGCCTCGTCGAGGATCAGGATGCGCGGGTCGGCAAGAATCGCGCGAGCGATGGCGACGCGCTGCCGCTGCCCTCCCGAAAGGCGCACGCCCCGCTCCCCTACCACCGTCTCGTACTTGTCCGCGAATCCCTCGACGAACTCGTCGCAGTAGGCGATTCGCGCCGCTTCTCGCACCTCGTCGGCCGAGGCGTGCGGCCGTCCGTACCGGATGTTGTCGGCAATGGTCCCGTCGAACAGGAAGTTGTCCTGCAGCACGATCCCCAGGTGCGCCCGGTAGTCCGCGAGCCGCAGGCCCGTCGAGATCGCGACCGTCAACGAGCACGCCGCCCGATGTCGGCCGGTTGAACGCCATGACGAGGCTCACCAGCGTGCTCTTGCCCGATCCGCTCGAGCCGACGAGCGCCGTCGTCGAGCCCGCGGGCGCGTCGAAGCTCACGTTGCGCAGCACGGGGACACCGGCGTTGTACTCGTACCACACGCGATCGAACGTCACGTGTGCGCGCAGGTCGTCGAGCGAGCTCCGCTTCGCATCCTCCGCATTCTCGGTGAGCGTCTGCCGTATTTCCCGAATCCGATCCAGGCCGGCGAAGGCCTCCGTGATCTGGGTGCCGATGGACGCAATCTGGACGACCGGCGCCGCCAGGAGCCCCGTGAAAAAGATGTACATGATGAATTCGCCGAGGGTCATCTCGCCATTCAGGATGGCGTTGCCGCCGACGATGATCATGACGACGCCGATGATGCCGACGATCACCGTTGAAAGTGCCGTGGTGGCCGAAACGCCGGTCATCGACGAGGTGACGTTGCGCAGCAGCCGGTGCACGCCTTCGGCGAACACGATCTGCTCGCGCTTCTCGGCGGTATACGCTTTGACGACGCGAATGCCGCCAAGCGCTTGCGAGAGCCGCCCGGTGACCTCGGCGTTGATCTTGCCCCGCTCGCGGAAGATCGGCCGCAGCTTCTTGAAGGCGTACCCCATCACCCCGCCGAAGGCCCCGAGAACGACGAGCGTGACGAGCGTGAGCTTCCAGCTCAGATAGAACAGCACGGCGAGCGCGAACACGGCGGTGACGAGACTGCCGGTCAACTGCACGAGTCCCGTGCCCACCAGGTTACGGATGCCGTCCGCGTCGGTCATGACGCGCGAGATGAGGATGCCGGTCTGCGTGGTGTCGAAGTAGCGGACCGGCAGATGCGTTATGTGCTCGTGGACGGCTCGGCGCATCTCCGTAATCGCGCGCTGGGCGGCGACCCCGAGCACCTGGGACAGCGTGAACGACGTGACCGCCTGAACGAGAGTCGCCGCGCCAGCGGCGAGCGCAATCGGCATCAGCAGGTCGTGCCGCCCCCGGCCGAAGACGTCGTCGATGAGCAGCTTGGTCGTGCCGGGCAGCACGAGACCCGACAACCGGTTGATCAACATCACGGCGAGACCAAGGCCGAGCCGGCCGCGGCGCGACCAGATGAGAGCGCTCGCCTCCTGCCAGGCCTCGGACCAGCGGATCTTCTTCTTGTCGGGCTCGGCCTTCTCTGCGGGTGATCCCTGCTTCTCGGCCGACACGGTCTTGTCGCCGGAACGGGTGGATGCGGGACTCGATGAAGGCACGGATGTCATGTTGGTCCGGGTGCGCTCCGCCCGTGGGCCGCGGATGGCGCTGCTCAAGTATCGCATCCGCCTATTCTGAGGCCATCCGCCGATCGGGCGGGGCGCCGGCGTCCGCCGCTCGCGAGCGGGCCGTTACGGCCGCGGATTGAAGAGGTCCCGCGACTTTCGCCAGACCGCTTCCCCGACTTCGCGTCCGAGCCGACGCGACGCGAGGTCCCCGTCGCGGAAGTGGATGCCGCCGTAGCGGCGCGACAGGCCGGCCTGATGCGCTGCAAACGAGAAGGTCGGCCAGAAGAGCACCACGGGCCGAGCGGGAGTCGCCCCGGGCTCGATGCGCGACGATCCAGGCTCGAGCACCACCGCGTGGAAGAAGAGATCGCTGCCCGTGAAGCGTCGCAGAATCTCAGCCGCAGAGGCGCTGAACGCGCTGTGGCCGGACGGGTATTCCGCAAACGGCGGGGTGAGAAACGTGCCGGGCTGATACGGCAGCCAGTCGGCGCCGTCGATCGTCTGCGTCCCCTTGAACGGACCGCCCCAGGCCTCGACCAACTGGCCTGCGAACAGGAACCGGAGCGCGGTGATGGGGCGCACGTAGTCGTAGAACCGCTTGCACTCCCACGCCGCGATGCCCGCGTCCATCAGCGCGTTGTTCAGCGCGAAGAACAGCTTCACATCCTCCTCGAGCCCGTGACGATCGCGTCGGGCGACCACCTGCGCGAGCAGGTTCCAATGGCCCGGAGGCGTCTCCGAAGCCGGGCCGTCGGACCAGTATTCCGCAATCATCTTCTGCCGATCGGTGAGGCCTGCGCTGATGCGCAGCAGGGCTTCGGCCTGCCGGCTGTAGTCCTCGTCTGGATGAAGCGCCGGTGGCCCCGGCCGCAGTTGATCGCCGCGCTCGAGCGCGAACGGTTTCACCAGCCCCCAATGCGGTGCGAGGAAGCCGGGCATGGCGCCGTTCGAGAACGTGATGGGCTGCCACCGATTGGGATCGACGACCTGCTGCGGCGTGTTGATCGGCGCATAGGCCGTGTAGTCCGAGTACGGCGCGCCGTTGTTTTCATCGCCGAGCTGGTTGGAGCCATCCGCGTGCCGATAGTCGAGCACCGCGGCGCACGCCCGCCGGCCTACGTCGGCCGGCGAGTCTGCGGTAGCCGCCGGCTCGACCGGGTAGCCGAGCTCGACGAGCCAGGCGTCGAAGAGCGCCCGCTCCGCCGGGAACAGATCCACGAGCGCCAGATGCGCGGCCACGCTGACCGCTTCGCGCCGGTTCCTCGCCGTCCTCTCCCGAAGCGGACGCCGGAGGCCCGCCCCCAACTGCGTCCCGACCGCCTGGTGATCGTACGCGGCCCATGCGTCATACATGCACGTGTGCGCGATGGCCAGCGCGCGCGAAACCATGGGCGGCCCCAGACGCGTACGGCGAACGGCCTCGAGCGCCGCCGCGTTCCACCGCACGACGACCGATGGTTGCGCGGCACCGGCGTGGGGCCGGTCAGCCGCGCGTACGCCCGACGCGCTCGAGCAAACGAGAACAACGACCACGGCGGTCCGTGCCTCGACCCACGACATGCCCATGGTGCCTCCCAGCCTTCGAACGCGGCGGTCAGTGAGCCGCACGACGAAGGACGAACGTGACGCGCAGGTTCACGCCGTTTTTCGCGTTGAGTCCCAGGAACTGCTGATGTTGCTCGCCGACGTAGCCTCGGAAGATGCCGGTGCCGCCGGTAACGGCACGCACCAGGGGGACGCTGCCTTCCGTGCCATCGGTCGTGATCATCCGCCGGTCGTTGGGCAGCTGGTACGTCTGCTGCGTCGCGACCCACAGCGGAGCGCCGTTCAGGATGTCGGTGAGGCTTACAAGATGCGTGCCGCGGCAGATCCATCGGCCAATGGCCCCTGCCGAGCCCGGGTCGAACGTGCTCCCGTCCCCCTGAATGGTGAAGGCTGGAAAGATATTGCCTTCTGTCAGGAACCACGACCCCCGCTTCGGCTCGGTATCGGCAGGGTTGACCGGTGTCGACACGAACTTCCCGTCGAAGTCCTCCGACACGTCGACTACGAATCTCAGGACGTCCGCGTCGCTGGCGCCCAGCCGATCGGCGCTGGAGACCAGACCCGCTGCGGCCAGCACGGCCGCCACCATCAGTCGCTTCATCACGCACCTCCACGGGTCCGCCATGGACCCTTCTGCGAGACGAGAGTCGGCGGGAGCGTCCGGAAAAGTCGTGACGCAGCGTCGGAAAACTTCGGAAACGAGCCGCAAAGGGGTTCGTCCCCTGGCGGTCCCCACCGCGAATAGTCGCGGGCCCGGCGAGAATTCGCTGTTCGTCGCGAACGAAGGGGACGTTGCCAGGAAAGATGTCCGCTCCAGACGCTTCCGAACCGCGGCTCCGGCTGGCATTCGGACCGTTCGTGCTCGACCCGGCCGCGCGCCGCCTCTTCCGCGACGGCGAGCCGGTCGCCATCACGGCGAGAGTCTTCGACGTCCTCGAGGTGCTCGTCCGTCACGTCGGCCAGGTGGTCGAGAAGGACGTTCTCCTCGACCGGGTCTGGGGGGACGTGGCCGTCGAGGAAGGCAACCTGACGCGCAACGTGTCGACACTCCGCAAGGTGCTCGGCGAAACGCCCGACGAGCATCGCTTCGTGGTGACGCTCCCGGGCCGTGGGTATCAGTTCGTCGCGACCGTGGACCAGTTGGTCGCGGAGTCACCGGTCGAGGCAGTTGCCGAATCGGGAGCGATTCGGGCGCCTCAATCTGGCGGTGAAGAGCCAGCGGCACGCGACGGGCGTTCGAGCTCCCGGCGTGTCTGGTGGATGCTCGGTCCGGTCGCGGCCCTCGCGGTGGTGGTCACCGGCACGTGGGCCCTGACACGGCCTTGGACGGTCGATCGGCCGCGCACGCCGCGCGTGGCCGTGCTCCCGTTCAAGAATCTCGGTGCTGATGCAGACGAGTTCGTCGCCGCCGGCATCACCGAAGAGGTCACCGGGCGGCTGGCGGCCGTGCGCGACCTGCACGTAATCTCGCGCACGACGGCCACCGGCTACGACCGCGCGGGCCGCACGGTGCGGGAGCTGGCGCGCGATCTCGACGTCGATCACGTGCTGGAGGGCTCGGTCGCCTGGGACACGAACCGGCGTCCCGCACGCGTCCGCATCACCGCACAGCTCGTCCGCGCCTCGGACGACACGCATCTGTGGGCCGAGAGCTTCGACCGGTCGGCTGCGGCTCTGTTTGAGGTGCAGACCGAGATTGCCACGCGCGTGGTCCGCGAAATGCGCGCCAGGCTGATGGCCGACGAGCGCGCGCAACTCGAAGCGCGTCCGACAGCCCATCTGGAAGCGTATCGCGAGTATCTGCTCGGGCTGTTCCACGCCGGCCGGCCCGACGTTTCCGAGCCGGCGATGGCGCGGACCATCGAGGCCTTCGAACGCGCGGTGGATCTCGACCCCGCTTTCGCGGCGGCACACGCGCGCCTGGCGCGCGCCCACGCCAACTATGTCCGCTTCGGTTACGACCTCTCGGCGGGCCGGGTCGCGCTCATCAGGCGATCGGTCGAGCGCGCCGAATCGCTCGCGGGCGATGCTGCCGACACGAAGCTGGCACGCGCCGCGCAGCTGTCGGCGATCAACGCCCCCGACGAAGCGCTCGTGAGTCTCGACGCGGCCGCGCGCGTCCGCCCATCCGAGGCGGTCACAGCCATGACCAGGGCCGGCCTGCTCACCCGCATCGGCGAGTGGGAGAAGGGATACGCATCGGCGCGGCACGCGCTCGAGATCGACCCGCGGCATGCCCAGTACCTCGCCGAGACGGGTCTCTTGAGTCTCGCGTTACGGCGCTACGCGGAGGCCTCACATCACATCGAGCGTTCGATTGCCATCGAGCCGGATCAGCTGCTGGCCTACGTGCTGCAGGTGTGGTGCGCGTGGTTGTGGAAGGCCGATCTCAGAGAGGCGCGCGCGATTCTCGATCGGCTGCCGTCCGACGATTGGCGCTACGCCGAGCTGCGGTTCCTCCAAGGTCTGTACGAACGGCGGTTCGACGTCGCGCGCGCGGGCCTCGAGCCGGTCGCCGGTACGTGGATGCGCGGTGCGCTGCTCGCCCGGCCCGTCGTGCTGCTCGAGGCGCAGGCGCGCCGGCTCGAAGGTGACAGCACCGGTGCGCGGCAGGCGTTTGGCGAAGCGGCCCGCCTGCTCGCCGCCGAAGCCGGCGATGCGCCGCCGGACATCCGGCTGCGCGGCTCGCTGGCTGTAGCGCTGGCCGGTCTTGGACGTGCGGGCGACGCGCGTCACGAGGCCGGCCGCGCGTTGGAGCTGATGCGATGGCCTGACGCGCTCGAGTCGACCGTCGTCCGCGAGGACGTCGCGCTCGCCTACACGATGATTGGCGACTACGACGCCGCGCTCGGTCAGCTCGAACGGCTGGTCACCCGCCCGGCGCACTTCTCCGCACAGGTGCTGCGCCTGGATCCCCGCTGGGAGCCGCTTCGTGCGCATCCCGTCTATCGCCGCCTCACCCAATAGGGGACGGGGGTCCTTCGGAATCCATGTGGGACAGGCCTTCAGGCCTGTCGGCCGGCTGGTAGACAGGGCTGCTGAAGCGTTGTGCCACCTGAGTGGGCCTGATCAACTGAAGTAGTCCCAAGCGTAGTTTCTTTCACAAAAGGAGGCCGGGCTTCAGCCCCGCCGCAATGATCGACTCATTGCACCAGCCGCACGCGTGTGATCTCGATCCGTTGAACCGGCTCCTCGCCCTGACGCGGCACTTTTTCGATCGCCTGAATCACGGCGATCCCGTCCACGACGCGACCGAAGACGGTGTACTTGCTGATCGAGCGACGAAGCGGGCCCGAGGCAAATGAAGAACGACGTCTGGGCGCTCGCCGGATCGTCGCCCCTCGCCATCGACAGGATGCCGAGGTCGTGCTTCGTCTCGTTGAACTCGGGCTGAAGATTCCCGACGGCGGCCTGCTGTTTCTGCGTGAGCGGTTCGCGCCGCGTGTTCATGGCGCCCGTCTGCACGACGAACCCCGGGACGACCCGATGAAACGACGTGCCGTCGAACGCCCCGAGCTTCGACAGCCGGAGGAAGTTCCGGACGTGCCCGGGCGCGCGATCCGGAAAGAACTCCAGCGTCACCTCGCCCATCGTGGTCTCGAGGACGGCTCGCCATGTCGCGAGCGCGGCCGGCGTCTCGGCTTCGAATGGCGTCGGCTCTGGCGGCGGCGTGTCGCGGATGGCCACCGCGCGGATGTCGACGCGTTCCGTGGCCAGACCAGCGGCATCGACGGCGGTTTCGGAAATCTTCTGCGCCACCTCGATGCCTTCGACGACTCGGCCGAAGACCGTGAACTGGCCGTCGAGTGTCGGTTGATCGGAGACGCAGATGAAGAACTGCGAGCCGGCCGAATCGGGCTGGCCGGGCCGGAGCACGGCCGAGACCATGCCGCGCGTGTGCTTCAAGTCGTTGGCATGGAACTTCAGCATCCCCAGACCACCGGTGCCGTACAGCGATGCGCTTCGCGGGATCCTTGGTGATCGGATCGCCGCCTTGAATCAATCCGATGGCGCAGTACGCGATGGAACGTGGTGCCCGCAAACGCGCCCTCCTGCGCGAGCTTCATGAAATAGCCCACGTGATCGGCGCGGCGTCGGGGAGCAGCTCGATGACGATCGAGCCCGCGGACGTCTCGACCACCGCCTGCTTGTCCTTTCATCTGATCGACGGGCAGCGTCGCGGTGTAGGACTTCGAGACCGGTTTCTGAGCCGGGCGGCGCGCCTGCGCTTCCGCAGAAACGCTGGGCAGCAGCGCGACGAGGAGGACCGGCAAGAACGTCGGCGATGGGGTCACGGCCCCATCCTCGATCAGCCGGCCCATTCGCCCGCCGGCCAATGCCCGAGAGGCCCAGTCGCCCAGGCCCCATTCGCCTGGTCCCCCAGGCGCCAGACGCCCAGCCGCCCAGCCGCCTGGCCCCGCACGCTATGATGCGTGCGGCTCGTGACCGCCATTGCGTTCAACGGCGTCGAGTTCGCGTATCCCAACGGTCAACGCGTGCTCGCAGGGCTCGATCTCGCACTCGAGGCCGGTGAAGTCGCTCGCGCTCGTCGGCCGCAGCGGCGCCGGCAAGTCGACGCTGCTCGGCTCGTCAACCGGCTCGCCCTGCCCGACCGCCGGCGAGGTTCACGTCGACGGACGGCCACCACGTCGTGGGATCCGATCGCCCTGCGACGGCGCATCGGCTACGTGCTGCCAGGACGTCGGGCTCTTTCCGCATCTCACCGTTGCCGAGAACATCAGTCTGCTCGGACGCGTCGAGGGCTGGCACGCAGGCGCGCATCGCCGACGCGCGTCGACGAGCTGCTCGGCGCTCGTCGAACCTGCCGCCGGCGTCTCGCGCGACGCTGGCCCGAAGAGACTCTCCGGCGGCCAGCGCCAGCGCGTCGGCGTCGCCCGTGCGCTGCTGCTCGACCCGCCGATTCTGCTGATGGACGAGCCGTTCGGCGCGCTCGATCCGCTCACGCGCCTCGATCTGCATCGCGAGTTCCGACGGATCCAGGCACGCGCTCCACAAGACCATCCTGCTCGTCACCCACGATCTGCGCGAGGCGCTTGTCGCTCGCCGATCGCATCGGGGTGCTCGACGGCGGGTCGCTCGCGGCGTTGGGCACCCTGTCGAGCAGCTGACGTCGAGCACGCACCCGTTCGTGCGCGCGCTGCTCGAAACGCTCGACGAGGGACGGACGGAGGCCTCGGCGTGAGGCTCCTGCATTTCTGGCAGTCGCACTTCGCCGAGCTCGCGAGGATGGTGCGGCCAGCACGTGCGCGCTCGTCGCGCTGGCCACGCTCGCTCGCCACGCGCGATCGGTGTTCCGCTCGGTATCCTCGCGGCGCGGCGGCCGCGGCTCGGGCCGGCCGCTCGGCGCGCTGGCGAGCATCGTCCAGACCATTCCGAGCCTCGCGCTCTTTGGCTTCCTGCTGCCACTGCCGCTCATCGGCGGCGTCGGTGCGCGCACGGCGCTGGTCGCCCTCGTGCTCTATGGCGTGCTGCCGGTCTTTCGGACGACGGCTCAGCGGCCTGGCCGGGCATCGATCCGCGCGCTCATCGACGCCGCGACTGCGATGGGGCTCACCGACGCGCGATCGGCTGCGCCGCGTCGAGCTGCCGCTGGCGCTGCCCTCCATCGTCATCGGGCGTGCGCATCGTCGACCGTGATTGGCGTCGGCACCGCGACGATTGCGGCGGCAATCGGCGCCGGCGGGCTCGGCGAGTACATCTTCCGCGGTCTGTCGATGGTCGACCCCATCGTGATCCTCGCGGGCGCCATTCCCGCCGCGGCGCTGGCGCTCGCCGCCGACGGGCTCCTCGCGCTCGTCGAACGCGCCATCCGTCGCGGCGACGGCGCGCGTCTGTCGCCGCCGCGCGCTGGCCGCGATCGCGCTGGTCGCCCGTCGCGGGCAGCCTCCTCGCCATCCCGTCGGCAGACGGACGACGCCGACGGATCGTCGTCGGCTCGAAGAACTTCACCGAACAGATCGTCCTCGGCGAGCTGGTCGCGCAAACCGTCGAACGGACGACGAGCCTCGCGCGTCGACACGCAAGCTGAATCTCGGCGGCACGCTGATTTGCGAGCAGGCGCTGCGCAGGCGATCCATCGACGTCTACGTCGAGTACTCGGGCACGGCGCTCACGGCGCTCTTCAAGCCAGCCCGTCGTTCACGATCGCGGCGCAGGCGCTCGAGATCGTGCGCGAGCGCTACGCGGCGTCGCAGCGTGACGGTCGGCCCGCCGCTCGGCTTCAACAACACGTTCGCGATGCTCGTCCGCGGCGAGGTCGCGCGAACGACGCGGGCTGCGCACGATCGAGCGAGTCGACGCCTCACGCCCGCACCTGGCGGGCGGCGTTCGGCTACGAGTTCCTCGAGCGCGAGGATGGATATCGCGGGCCTGGCCGACGCGCTATGGGCTCGTGCTTGCGCGGGCCGCCGCGCGCGATGGACCTGTCGCTGACCTATCGTGCTCTGGCCGCGGGCGAGGTCGATCTCATCGCCGGCGATGCGACAGCGGGTCTCATTGCGGCGCTCGATCTCGCCGATGCTCGAGGACAACCTCGCTACTTCCCGCCCTACGACGCCATCCCGGTCGTCCGCACACAGACGCTCGGCAACCAGCCCTCGCTACGCAAAGCGCTCGATCTGCTGGCGGGCCGCATCGACGAGTCCACGATGCGCCGCATGAACGCCGCCGTGGACGTCGACAAACGCTCGCCTTCGGAAGTGGTCGCCGAAGCGCTTGCGGGCTGGGTCAAAGCAACGGATTAGGGAACCCGGTGGGCCAACAGCGCGCGCGCTTGCCGGGCGAATTCGCTGGCGTCGAGATATGGCCCGTCGACGCGTGGCCTGTCCTTCGAGCCCATCTGATGCATCCAGTACCGCGGCCGGGGCGGGCCAGTGCCGTTCCATCGCGCCTCGGCGTCATAGAGCAGGAAGACGTCCCACGCATCCTCGGAGAGACCGAGCTGATCCTGATAGGCATTCATCAGCCGCCCACCTCCGTCCCAGAAATGCTGCAGCCGCGCGTCGGGCACGAGCTGCGCGGCGGACCGAATGCTGCTCTCACGGCCACGGACTTTCGGCACCCACACGATGAATGGTTGCAGGCGAGGGCCGGGCTCGCGTTCGAGCAGCGCGGCATGAACTCCGGAGGCCCCCCGGAGACACACATCTCAAGTCGGCGCCACGAGCATCACGACACGGACGCGTCCCACGTGTGCGTTGAACGCTGCCGCGAGCGGTTCGAGGCCCTGTTCGAGCGAGGTGTGTGCGACTGGCGGAGCAACGGCACAGCTCGCGACGAGTGCGACCTGACGACGACAGCAGCACTGTGCCTGATCCTTGCCAACTCCACTGTTCGAATGTACCCGAATCGACCGGTAGCGGCCAGATGCCATGCCCTGGCAAGGGACACCCGCAGGGGCACGGCAAGCGCGTACCGGTGGCTATGACGGCGGCGGGCCCTGGGTGAGACCCGCGGCGCGGGCGAAGGCGCGGAGCTTGCTCTGGACGAGCCGCATGTTGCGGGGGCCCATCCGCAACAGGTGCTTCTGCACCGGTGAGAGCGCCTCGAGATCCGGGTCCGCGAATTGGAAGGTCACTGACGACGAGCGCAGCGCGACCGTCCTTCGGGGATCGGCGTATCGACCAATCGTCCGAGCGCCAGCGCCAGCCGTTCATCGAACGCCAGGTTGGTGTAGCCCAGCTCGTCGAAGGCTTGCTGCAGCAGCGGCCTGAGGCGGCGGTATGCGCGCGCCGCTCCTTCCACGTCCACCGAATCGACGACGTTGGCGAGCGTGTTGTAGCGCTCGTAGCTCGCGGGTCGATGGTCAGCGTGCTGCCGGCGCCGACCGTCTGGAACTTGCCCGACGGCGCCAACGCCTTCATCTCGCGCCCGGGACTCGAGCCGATTGCCATCTTGTCCACGCTCACGACGAACGTCCGGACGAGATTGCCTTGTGCCAGCCACGTAATGAGCTCGGGCCGCGACGAGAGCTGGCGGACGAGCGCACGCACGAACTCGTCGCTCGCGTCGATTGCCGGAACGGGGCCGAACTCGGTCGGCACGTCGGCGGCTACCGCGGGCTGGCGCACCGGCGCCGGACGCCGGCTCCGTCGAGAACGGCAAGGGACGCCAGTAGAAGAACACGGCGAGCGCGCCGACGAGCACCGCGAGCACGATGAGCGCGCCGGCCTTCCCGCTGCGGCGCGTTGGAGGCTGCAGGCGGGGGTCGTCACCCCGCAGATCGAAGTCGATCTCGCGAGACGAGTCGTTCAGATCGAAATCCACGGTTCCTTCATGGTAAACGAAGGCGCCGGCCGTTACGCGCCGTTTGGCAGGTCCTCCTCTTTTTTGGACTGACTAACCTGGACCTTGGTTTGGGCCACGCGAAACCGGCCTGCGCCTGCCGGCTAGGCCCCTTCTTCGCGGAAGGCCGCCGTCGCGGTCGACGGCTCGATCATCAGGGACACGACCGCGTAGCAGACGGCAAGGCCCAGGAAGACACTGGAGAAGGCCGGCGCGGCGCGCATGATGAGGAGCGACCCGGCCGTCAGCACCGTGATGAACCCGATATCGGTCACCCGCACCCATCGCCGCGCGCGCCCGCGCTGCGCGCCGAGCGACGCCTGGTCGACCCGCGCCACGAACCGCAGGTGCAGGCGCAGGCTGACCGCGGCGGCCACGACGACCAGCGTCGCCATCCGCATGGCGAGGCGCAGGTCCTCGCTCGGAATGTAGTGCCACGCGATCCACGCGGGCACCAGCGACGCGCCAAAGAAGACAGCGACGGCCGCCTGGTGAAACGCCCACCACCACGCGGCCGAACCGCGCTCCCGGACGTTCGACTGGTCCCGTGGGCCCGATTGCCGCGCCGGCTGGGCGGACGCGGAGGGCGCCGACGGCCGCAGCCTGCTGCCGGACCGGCGCCCCAGGCCGAGATCGTCCGCAATCAGTTGAAGCGCGTCCGCGAGTGCCGCAGCGCTGACCGGACGCTTCGCCGGCTCCTTCTCGAGGCATTGCCGAACGAGGTCATCGAGCGCGACGGGAAGCCGGCCGTCGGCCGACAAGGGCGCCGGCGTTTCGGTCAGGATGCGATTGAGCGTCTCACCCACGGCCGGCGCGCCGAAGGGGTGCTTGCCGGCGGCCAGCTCGTAGAGGATGACCCCCATTGCAAACAAGTCGGCTCTGGCCTCGACGGGCAGCCCGCGAATCTGTTCGGGCGCCATGTAGGCGGGGGTCCCGACGAGCGCCCCCGACCGCGTGATCGTCGGCGCGATTTCGCGAGCCCACGGTCCGAACGCGCGTGCGAGCCCGAAATCGAGCACCTTCACGCTTCCGGCCTCGGTAAGCATCACGTTTTCGGGCTTCAGGTCGCGATGCACGATGTCCACGGCATGCGCTGCCGACACCGCGCGGGCGAGGGCGATGCCGATCGGCAGCAGCTGCTCGAGCGGCATCGGTCCCGATGCCGCGGCGTCGCGCAACGTGAGGCCCTGGATGTATTCGGAAACCAGATACAGGTCGTCGCCGATCTCCTCGAGCGCGTAGATGGTCGCGATACCGGGATGCGCGAGCGAGGCAGCCGCGCGGGCCTCGCGCCGCAGCCGCTCCCGCGACTCCGACCCGGCGCGCTCTGGATGCGCCAGAGCCTTGAGGGCTACGAGGCGGTCGAGCCGCGTGTCCTCGGCCGCGTAAACGACGCCCATGCCACCGCGACCAAGCTCTCGCGTCACCTGGTAAGGCCCGATGCGCCGGCCGACGAGGCTCGGCTCGACGGCCATCTCGGTCGCGGCCGCGGGCTGCTCGAGGAAGGCGGGATCGCTTTCGTGGGCGGCGATGAGCGCGTCGACCTCGCGCCTGATCTCGGCATCGCCGGTTGCGCGATCGAGAAACGCGCGCCGCTGGTCTCGCGGCTGCGCGAGCACCTCGTGGAAGAGCGCGTTCACGCGCTGCCACTGCTCCGCGGTCACGCCGGATGTCCCTCGAGCTCCTTTTTGAGCCACGCCCGCGCCACCATCCAGGACCGCTTGACGGTTGCCGGCGAGATGCCCAGCACGTCGGCCGTCTCCTCGATGGTGAGCCCGCCGAAGTAGCGCAGCTCGACGAGCCGCGCCTGGTCGGGGTCCCGCGCGGCCAGCCGCCCCAGCGCCTCGTCGAGCGCTTCGACGTCGAGACCGGCCGCGGGCGCCACCGCCACCTCGTCGTGCAGCGAGAGCCGCACCCGCTCGCCGCCGCGCTTGAGCGCCTTCCGGGCCCGCGCGCGCTCGACCAGGATCTGCCGCATCGAGTTGGCGGCAATGGCGCAGAAGTGCGCGCGGTTCTGCCACGCCACGTGCTGCTCGCGCATCAGCCGCAGATAGGCCTCGTGCACGAGCGCGGTCGCCTGCAGGGTCTGCCCGGGTCGCTCGCGGCGGATGTAGGCGCCGGCCACGCGCCGCAACTCGTCGTAGACGAGCGGCAGGAGCGCATCGAGCGCTTCGGCCTTCCCCGCCCGCGCCTCTTCGAGGAGCAGCGTCAGCCGCGTCGGATCGGGCCGGGCGGAGTCGGGTCGGTCAGATGAGGACATCGTTCGATGTGACGCCAGCCCGTCAGACCAGGAGAAACGGTTCCGCGTCCCTTCAACACGGCCCGCTCAGGTGGCGCAGGGCTTCAGCCCTGTCTCCCTGCGGGCGGGCAGCCCAAAGGCCTGCGCGACATCCGCAACACGACTGAACCCGGTCTAGACCACCGCATTCTCTTCAGGAGTGTCCAGGGCTCGCCGCACGACCCGCGCGAGCTCGTCGGGCGGAAACGGCTTGCGCATGAACAAGGCATCGGCCGGGAGCGCCGCGTGTCCCGCACGCGGATCGATGTAGCCCGACATGAACACGACGCGCAGGCTCGACTGCAGGCGCGTCAGCCGCTGCGCCAGATGCATGCCGCTCATCTCGGGCAGCACGACGTCGGCAATCAGCAGCGCGAACGGCGTCGGCGCGTTGCTCACCAGCTCGATTGCCGTGTACGGACTCTCCACCACCACCGGCCGGTAGCCGAATCGGGACAACGCCTCGCCGATGTAGCGCCGCACGCCCGGATCGTCCTCGACGACGAGCACTGGCTCGGCACCGGCGGCGGTCGGCACACCCGGAACGACCGTCGCGGCCTCGTGCTCGGACTTGGGAAGGTAGGCGGACACGATCGTGCCCTCGCCGACGCGGCTCGTGGCGCGCATGAAGCCGCCGCTCTGCTTGATGATGCCGTAAGCCGTCGCGAGCCCGAGCCCCGTTCCGCTTCCTGCCGGTTTGCTGGTGAAGAACGGCTCGAAGATACGCGCCAGGACATCCGGCGGAATCCCGCGCCCGGTGTCTTCGACCGACAGCCGCACGTACTCGCCGGGGTCCCCGATCTGCTCGCGCGCGGCTTCGGCCTCTCCGATGCGGACGATGCGCGTTCTCACCCGGATGGTCCCGCCCGGCGGCGTCGCGTCGCGGGCGTTCAGGACGAGGTTCATCACGACCTGCTCGATCTGGGCGCGATCGCTCGTGACGAGCGGCAGGTGCCGCTCGGTGTCGACGAGGAAGGTGAGGTGCTCGCCGATCAGGCGGCGAAGGATCTCCGCGATGCCCTCGACGACCCGCGAGATCGAGCGGTACCGCGTTCGAGCGTCTGCTTGCGGCTGTAAGCCAGGAGCTGCCGCGTCAGGCGCGAGGCGAGCTCGGCGGATCGGCGAATCGCGTCGACCGACTCGCGCGACGGATGATCGGGCTCGACGTGCCGCTCGAGCGCAGTCGTGTAGCCGACAGGATGCCGGTCAGGAGATTGCTGAAGTCGTGGGCGACGCCGCCCGCGAGGCGTCCCAGGCTGTCGATGCGCTCGGCCTGCACGAGGCTCGCCTGGCTCGCACGCAGCTCGGCCGCCGTGCGGCTGCGCTCGACCGCGTGCCGCAATGCTCGCTGCAGGGCTGGCGCCGTGGTCTCGCCCTTGACCAGGAAATCGTCGGCGCCCAGGCGGAATGCCTCGGCGTCGCGCCCTGCGTCGTGGTACTCGGCGAGCAGCACGAGCGGCGGCGCGGATGGACGCTCGCGGATCTGGCGCAGCAGGTCGAACCCGCTCTCCGGTACCGAGCGACGCATCGACCAGCGCCACGTCGAAGTCACCGGCATCGAGCGCGGCGAGGGCCGCGTCGGACGTCGCCACCCACGTCACCTCGAAGGCCGTTTCCTCGGCATCGCAGACCATCGATCTGGCCTGCGCCGCCTCTGTCTCGGTGTCTTCCACGAGGAGCACGCGAATCGTGGACATGGGAACGCGCTCCTATGCTACTGCCGTTGCGCCCGCTAAACTAATCCGGGCGCTCGCTGAGTTGTCGTTCGCGACAGCGGTTCGCGCTGCCAGGCTGCGCCCTCCTGCAATCGCAGGGCGCCAACACGGTGGAGCCTCCACAGGGGCATGCAGCACGACCGCCTGACTGAACTGGGATGGGATGCGAGCTTCGCCGAGGCGTTCGAGCCGTGGGCAGCGCGATGTATCGCCGGACGTGTGGCGCTCGAACATCAGCACATCTATCGCGTGTACACCGCCGACGACGAGCTCCTGGCACGCGTGCGCGGCCGCCTGCGCCATCGCGCCGAGCGGCGCGAAGCGTTTCCGGCCGTCGGCGATTGGGTCGCGCTCGCCCCGGCAACCGACTCGAGCGAAGCAGTCATCGAAGCGGTGCTGCCGCGCCGCAGCCGCTTCTCGCGGAAGGTCGCCGGCGACACGACCGTCGAGCAGGTGGTCGCCGCCAACGTGGACACCGTGTTTCTCGTGAGCGGCCTCGACCACGACTTCAATCTCCGGCGCATCGAGCGCTACCTCACGACCGCCTGGCATGGTGGCGCCGCGCCGGTGATCGTCCTCAACAAGGCCGACCTGCGCTCCGACCTCGATGCGGTGATCGCCGAGGTCGAACGCATCGCGTCGGGCGCTCCCGTCCATGCCATGAGCGCCCGTACGGAGCAGGGCCTCGAAACGTTGACGCGCTACGTCGGCGCCGGCCGCGACGTGCGCGTTCCTCGGATCGTCGGGCGTCGGCAAGTCCACGTTGATCAACCGGCTGCTCGGCCAGGAGCAGCTAGCGCACCGCCGAGGTGCGCGCCAAGGATCAACGCGGGCGCCACACGACGACGCACCGCGAGCTGCTGATCCTGCCCGCTGGCGGCCTGATCATCGACACGCCCGGCATGCGCGAGATGCAGCTCTGGGAAGGCAGCCTCGAAGACGCCTTCGGCGACATCCACGAGCTCGCCGACGGCTGTCACTTCCGCGATTGCCGCCACGAGCAGGAGCCGCGATGCGCCGTGCGCCAGGCCGCCGACGACGGCCGGCTCGAGCCGGAGCGGCTCGAGTCGTTCCGTAAGCTCCAGCGTGAGCTCGCGCTTCACGAGCGGCGCCAGGACGAGCTCGCGCAGACTCGGGCACAAGCGCAAGCTCCGCACCATTCACAAGGCGGCGCGCCACTACAAGCCACGAGGGTGACCCCGGTGATGCATTCACGAGCCGTGCAGGGTTTCGCAGCCGCTACCGTGCTGGTCTTTGCCGCGTGGACGCTCGGCGCCGACGCGCTGACCGAGCCCCAGCGGCCCGCAGTCAGGACCGAATCCGACAGGACCGGACACGGCCGCGAATCCTGGGTCGACGGCTACCGCGCCGACACGAAAGCGCTCGCCGATCGTGCGCTGCGCGACGATGCCGCCTGGCAGCGACTGGCCGAGCTCACCGACACGTTCGGTCCCCGCCTGGCGGGCTCGCGCAACCTCGAGATGGCCATCGAGTGGGCGCAGGCAACCCTCACGCGCGATGGATTTGCCAACGTTCACCCGGAGCCGGTGACGGTGCCCCTCTGGGTGCGCGGCGAGCGAGCACCTCGAGATGCTGGCGCCGTCGCCGCGGCCGCTCCCGGTGCTCGGACTGGGCGGCAGCGTGGGCACCCCGCCCGGCGGCCTCGAAGCCGACGTGCTGGTCGTCGACGGTTTCGACACGCTCGAGCGGCGGGCTGCCGAGGCACGGGGCCGCATCGTCGTGCTCGATGTGCCCTATGCGAGCTACGGCGAGACCGTCCAATATCGCGTCTCCGGTTCGATTCGCGCTGCACGCGCTGGAGCCGTGGCGCTGTTGGTGCGGTCAGTCGGTCCGATGGGGCTGCGGACGCCACACACGGGGGCGACGAGCTACATGGAGGGAGTCCCGCCGATTCCTGCCGCCGCGATCGCGGCCGAGGACGCGCTGATGATGTCCAGGCTCCAACGCCGCGGGACGCCGATTCGCCTGCGGCTCACGATGGGAGCGCGGCAGCTGCCCGACGCACAGTCGGCCAATGTCGTCGCCGAATGGCGCGGTCGCGAGTGGCCGAACGAGGTCGTCGTCATCGGCGCGCACTTCGATTCCTGGGACGTCGGCGCCGGCGCGAGCGACGATGGCGTCGGCTGCATCGTGGCGTGGGAAGTGCTGCGAGTGATGAAAGCGGCTGGCCTCAGGCCGCGGCGCACGATCCGGCTGGTCCTCTTCACCAATGAAGAGAACGGCCTGCGCGGGGGCTACGGCTATCTCTCGCGGCACCGCTCGGAGCTGGGCTCGCACGTCCTCATGGTCGAATCCGATCTCGGCGTCTTCGCGCCGTTGACCATGGGCTTCAGCGGCTCGCCGATTGCGCGCAGCCGCATCGAGGACATCGCCCGGGCGCTCATGGCTCCGCTCGGCATCGACCGCATCGGCGCGGCCGGCGGCGGCGCAGACATCGGCCCGGCCGCCGAGGCCGGCGGCATTCCCACCCTGTCGATTGCGGGCGACATGTCGCGCTACTTCACGTATCACCACACGGCGGCCGACACCGTGGACCGCATCGACCCGCGCGACATCGCGCGGGCCGTGGCCGCCCTCTCGGTCGTCACTTACGTGGTCGCGGAAATGCCGGAGCGATTGTCAGATCCCGGGGCGAGCACGAGGTACGAAGTAGGCTTGTCGGTCCAAAGGTCCGAAAGTCCAAAGGTCCAAGGGCTCAGGTCCCAGGGTCCAAGGGGCCAAAGTCCGATGAGGTCCGAGGTCCTGGTCCGGAGTGCCGCCCGGACCTCCTGGACTCGGGACCTCTTGGACCGGGGACCGGGGACCTGGGACCTGGGACCGACAGGCGTTCAGTGGACGCCGTGACCCATCTGGAGCTTGCCGGGATCCGCGCCGAGCCGTCGAATCGCGGTCTCCCACATCGACGCGGAGGGCGTCTCGAAAACGAGCGTCGCCTCGACTTCGGCGATGAGCCACGCTGAGGCCGCCAGCTCGGCATCGAGCTGACCGGGCCCCCATCCCGCATAGCCGGTCAGGACACGCGTTCGTGGCGGCGCCGTCTCGATCAGCCGGCGCAGCAGGACGGGCGAGGTCGAGAGATAGACGCCCGAGGCGACCGTCACCGATTCGGTGTCTTCCGGCTCGCTGCCCATCAGAATCCAGCCGCGCTGAGGCTCGACGGGGCCACCCGACCAGAGCGCCAGCCCGCCGTCGCGTGCCGGCGGTGGCGTGAGCCGCACCGCTTGGAGCGCGCTCGTCTCGGTCGGCCGATTGATCACCAGACCGAACGCCCCGTCGACCGTGTGCTCGCAGAGCAACACGACCGTGCGATGGAAGTTGGGATCGATGAGCTGTGGCATCGACAGCAGCAGCGCGGGAGCCACGCCTGAAGACCGCGAAGGGGACGCCATGCCAGACATGATAAGAGAAAGCTAGAGGTCCGAAGTCCGAAGGTCCGAAGTCCGAAGGTCCGAAGTCCGAAGGTCAAGTCGAAAGTCCGACAGTCCGACGGTCGGACCCGACGTTGGACCCTCGGACCCTCGACGTTTGGACCGACAGGTTTCTGAACTCAGGCGGCCGCAAGCTTTCGGTTTGCGAGGCCGGCCGCGTACAGGACGAACGCGCAACCCATGGGAAAGAGTAGCTCGTTGATGGCGCGGGCGAACCATTCGGCGGCCCCGGGCGCTCGAGGCGAGAAGAGTGCCGACGCCGCGAGCGCGGCGCCGCCGAACAGGAAGCCTACGACCAGCCCGACCCCGGCGTAGCGGCCCAGCGTCGCCTCGTCTCGCGCGTCGATGCGCGTGAGCCACGCGCCGAGAATGCCGTACTCGAGCGACTTGAGCGTCGTGAGAAGGAGGAACAGCGGGAGGGGCGGCGACGCGGCAGCGAGCCCGATGGCCTGAGACACGCCCTTGTGCACGGCTCGCGACACGGTGAAGGCGGTCGGCGCCGCGAGCATGCCCGCCCAGGCGCTCGCCCCCGTGTTCGCGGGCGCGAAGGCTTTGGCGAACGCGAGACCGACGCACACGATGGTGGACCACGACACCCGCTGGGCGGCCGAGGCGAGAAAGGCCTGCAGCGTCGTTCCGCCCTCGAGAGCAAACGCGCCCAGCGCAGAGAGCAGCTCGAGCGCAAAACCGAGCGCGACGGCCATCCAGGCGGCGGCGAACAACTGCCCTGCCGCCGGCGTGCGCGCCCCGGTGATCTCGGCCCGCGCGATCGTCGTCATAGATCGTCGTCTTCGGCTCCGACGACGCGCGTGCGGGCCCAGGCCACGTGCTCGGCCACCAGCGGATCGTCGATCGACGGCCGGGCCGGGTCCGGTCCTTCGGCCAGAGCCTCGGCCGCCGCAGGTCCAGCGTTGCCGAGCGCAACCGCCAGGTTGCGGCGAAGGCCGCGAAGCCGGGCCCGCGTCATCGGACTGCGCTTGATTGCGGTACGCCACTCATCATCGGTCCGGCGCCACAGATCGGTCAACCTGACGTGGTCGAGCGCGGGGCGAGGCTGCCAGGCGCCGTCGGCCGAGACGAGGGGCGCCCGGTTCCAGGGACACACGTCCTGGCAGATGTCGCAGCCGTAGACGTGCGAGCCCGTGTCGGCCCGGTGCTCCTCGGGGATCGGCCCGCGCAACTCGATGGTCAGATAGGAGAGGCAGCGTCGCGAATCGAGCACCCAGGGCTCGACCAGCGCGCCGGTCGGGCAGGCATCGAGACACCGCGTGCAGGTGCCGCAGTGATCCGTCGCGGGCGCATCGGGCTCGAGCGGCAGGCTGCAGATGATCGCCGAGAGGAAAATCCACGAGCCGCGCTTGAAGCTGATGAGGCACGTGTTCTTGCCAATCCAGCCGAGACCCGCGTACTGCGCGTAGATGCGCTCCTGGACGGGTCCGGTGTCGACGTAGGCCCGCGCCTCGAAGGCCTCGCGAGTCGCCGCGCGCATCCAGGTGACGAGCGCGTCGAGCCGCGCCTCGATCACGTCGTGATAGTCGTCGCCCCACGCGTAGCGGGAGATGCGTGCGACGGTCGGGTCCTCGTTCTCGATCGAATACGGCCGGTCGGAGTTGTAGACGGTGCCCGTGACGATGACCGATCGGGCCGATGCGACGACGTGTCGAACGTCGCGGCGGCGCTCGGCCGTGCGATGCAGGTAGTGCATCTCGCCGGCGTAGCCGCGGGCCAGCCAGTCGTCGAAGCGGCGCAACTCCGGGTACGCCTCGGCAGCCGCGATGCCGCACAACTCGAATCCGAGCTCGGCAGCCTTCGCGTTGATCGCGGCAGAGGAAAGCACGGGAATAGGGGTCGGGTGTGATTTCCGTCTAAATGGTTGTTCGTGAAGGAGGGTTGCCACCTCTCCTCGCGCTCCAACCCTTAGACGGATATCACACTCGACCCCCTTCCGACTCACGAACGGGAGGCGAGCTGCCGGAGCACGTACGGCAGGATACCGCCGTGGCTGAAGGCCACGAGCTCTTCCGGCGTATCGATGCGCACGATCGCAGGAAATTCGACGTCCGTCCCGTCCGCGCGCCTGGCTCGCACGTTGAGCTGGCCGCGCGGCGTGAGCCCCTTTGCGAGCGCAATCGAGACGACCTCCCGGCCGGTGAGTCCCAGAGAGGCGGCCGTCGCGCCGGACAGGAACTGGAGCGGCAGCACGCCCATGTTCACCAGGTTGCTGCGATGGATGCGCTCGAAGCTCTCGGCCACGACACCCCGCACGCCGAGCAGCTTCGTGCCCTTGGCGGCCCAGTCGCGCGACGAGCCAGACCCGTACTCCTTGCCGGCGAAGATGACGAGCGGCACGCGTTCCGTCTGGTATCTCATCGCGGCGTCGTAGATGGTCATCTGCTCGCCGTCGGGCAGATGCATCGTGAAGCCGCCCTCGACGCCGGCGACGAGCTGATTGCGCAGCCGGATGTTCGCGAACGTGCCACGCATCATCACTTCGTGGTTGCCGCGGCGCGCGCCGTAGGAGTTGAAGTCGGCCGGCTTCACCCCATGCGCGATCAGATACTGTCCCGCCGGGCTGTCGGCCTTGATCGATCCCGCAGGCGAGATGTGATCGGTCGTCACGCTGTCGCCCAGCACCGCGAGCACGCGGGCGCCTTCGATGTCCGCAAGCGGCGCCGGCGTCAGCGTCATCCCGTCGAAGAACGGCGGCTTCCGGATGTAGGTCGAGTCGGCCTCCCACGCGAAGCGCTCGCCTTCCGGGGCCGGCAACGACTGCCAGCGCTCGTCTCCCGCGAAGACGTCGCGGTACTTCTCGACGAACATCTCCGAGCGGACGGCGCCGAGCATGGCTTCCTGAATCTCGCGCTCGGACGGCCAGAGATCGCGCAAATAGACGTTGTGCCCGCTCGAATCCTGTCCGATCGATTCCGCCGTGAGATCGAGGGTCATCCGGCCGGCGAGCGCGTAGGCAACGACGAGCGGCGGCGACGCCAGGTAGTTCGCCCGCACCAGCGGTTGGATGCGGCCCTCGAAGTTCCGATTCCCGCTGAGCACCGAGGCAACGACGAGATTGCGCTCTTCGACGACCGCCGCCACTTCCTCGGGCAGCGGACCGCTGTTGCCGATGCACGTCGTGCAGCCGTAGCCGACCAGGTCGAATCCGAGCTGTTCGAGATAGGGCGTGAGGCCGGCCTTGTCGAGATACGCAGTCACGACCTTCGACCCGGGTGCCAGGCTCGTCTTCACCCACGGCTTGCGCGTGAGCCCTCGCTCGACGGCCTTCTTGGCGAGCAGCCCGGCCCCGATCATCACGCTGGGATTCGAGGTGTTGGTGCAGCTCGTGATCGCCGCCACGACTACGGCGCCATGATCGATCTGCGACGCCCAGTCGGGTAGCTCCGCGACCGCCGTGGCCGTGGCCGCGGCCTGCCCGGCCGTCGCCGTCGCTCCGGCGGGCTTCGCGCTCTTCTTCGGAATCGCGAGCATCTCGGCGAGCGCCACTCCGAACTTCGGCTTCGCCTGCTTGAGCGAGACGCGATCCTGTGGTCGACGCGGTCCGGCCAGGCTGGGCTCGATGCTGGACAGGTCCACGTCGACCGTCGCCGTGTAGACGGCCTCCGGCGAATCCTTCGTCTGGAAGAGCCCCTGCGCCTTCGTGTAGGCCTCGACGAGCTCGACCTGCGCCGCGTCGCGTCCCGTCAGGCGCAGATAGTCGAGCGTCATGTCGTCGATCGGGAAGATCGCGATGGTCGCGCCGTACTCGGGCGACATGTTGCCGAGCGTCGCCCGGTCCGCAATCGTCAGCGAGGCGAGGCCGGGCCCGAAGAACTCGACGAACTTGCCGACGACACCGGCCTTGCGCAGCAGCTCGGTCACCGTCAGCACGAGGTCGGTAGCCGTCGTGCCTTCGGGGAGGTCGCCGGTCAGCCGGACGCCGAGCACCTCGGGGATGAGCATCGAGATGGGCTGTCCGAGCATCGCGGCTTCGGCCTCGATCCCGCCCACACCCCAACCGACGACACCGAGCCCGTTCACCATCGTCGTGTGCGAGTCGGTGCCGACGAGCGTGTCCGGGAAGGCTTGCAGCAAGCCGTCGCGCGTCTCGCGGCAGACGACGCGGGCGAGGTATTCGAGATTCACCTGGTGGACGATGCCGGTTTCGGGCGGCACGACGCGGAAGTTCTCGAACGCGTTCTGCCCCCAGCGCAGAAAGACGTATCGCTCGCGGTTGCGCTGGTATTCGAGCCGGCTGTTCAGATCGAAGGCATCGCGCTGGCCGAAATAGTCCACCTGCACGGAATGATCGATGACGAGCTCGACGGATTGGAGCGGGTTCACCTTCTTGGGATCGCCGCCGAGCGCAGCGATGCCGTCGCGCATCGTGGCGAGATCGACGACGGCCGGAACGCCCGTGAAGTCCTGGAGCAGGACGCGCGCGGGCGAAAACGCGATTTCCTTCTCACGGCCCGCCTTGGGGTCCCAGGCCGCCAGCGTCGCGATGTCGTCGTGCTTGACGAACGCGCCGTCTTCGGTGCGCAGCAGGTTCTCGAGGAGGATGCGGAGGGAGTACGGCAGGCGCGAGGCCTGAGGAAAGCCGGCGCGCTCGAGCGCAGGGAGGCTGAAGTAGTGAACGGTATCGCGCCCCGCAGCCAACGTGGTCCGGGCGCCGAAAGAGTTGAGCGTAGGCATGGGGGAGTACTCGTGGCCGGTGCGACGCCGCCGACCGGGACGGCCAGGAGGCGCCGCCGACCGAAACGCGCCGGTTTTCGGGCGGCGCCCCGCAGGCGGTGCATGTTATCACGCAGGTTCGCGGGCGAAGATTGCGCGTAGCGCTTCGATGCGGCCCGACGATGGGATGAACTGCGCATCACGGGTGAACGTCCGAACCGCGACAGGCGTATCCTCGTCTCGTTCAGTCAGCCCGGCGAGTCGGGCTCGCCTGTCCGAAGGAGCGCTCCATGTCCCTTTCCAGCCGCGGGTGTCGCCTGCTCGGTTCAGTGACGGCCCTGGCCGTCGTGGTTGCTGCAGACCTCGCCGCCCAGACGCGCGCCGCGACCGGCTCGCGGCCTCAGAAGCAGTACACGATCGAACAGTTCATGAACACGACGTCCATCTCGCGGCGCGTCGTTCTCCGCCGACGAGAAACGCATCCTGTTCTCGTCGAACAAGACCGGCATCTGGAACGCGTACGTCACGCCGGTAGGCGGCGGCGAGTGGACGCCGATCACCCAATCGACGACCGATTCCACCTTTGCCGTCTCCTTCTTCCCTGCCGACGATCGGATTCTGTTCACGAAGGACCAGGGCGGCAACGAGCTGAATCATCTGTACGTTCTGGAGCCGGCAGCTGGGGGAATGGGCTATGGCGAGGCGCGCGACCTCACGCCTGGCGAGAAGCTCAAGGCGCAGTTCGCCGGCTGGACGCCCGACGGCTCGGCCTTCTACGTGGCTACGAACGAACGCGACAACCGGTACTTCGACTTGTATCGGTACGACGCGAAGAGCTACGAACGGACGCCGTTCTACAAGAACGAGGCGGGTTATCTGCCGTCCAGCATCTCGAATGATGGCCGCTGGGTGGCCCTCGTGAAGCCCAACACGACCAACGACAGCGACATCTATCTCTTGAACAAGGAGACCGCCGCCCTCACGCATCTCACCGCGCACAAGGGGCAGGTCAATTACCGGCCCTCCGGGTTCGACCCCGAGTCCCGCTATCTCTACTACCTGACCGACGATGGCAGTGAATTCACGCGCGTGCGGCGCTACGCGGTCGCTGGCGGGACCCACGAGGACGTGCAGAAGGCCGACTGGGACATCGTCTACACGTACTTCTCGCACAAGGGCAGGTTCCGCGTCAGCGGCGTCAACGAGGACGGTCGCATCGCGATCACCGTCCTCGATGCGGCGACGGCGAAGCCCGTCGCGCTGCCGAAAGTCCCGGACGGGAGCATCACCGGCGTCTCGATCTCGCGCAGCGAGAAGCAGATGGCGTTCTACGTCAACGGGGATCGGTCGCCGAACAACTTGTACGTCCACACCTTCGGCGCCTCCGGGATGACGCGTCTCAGCAACTCGATGAACCCGGAGATCGATCCGGCCGATCTCGTGGACACCGAGGTCGTCCGCTTCAAGTCGTTCGACGGCATGACCGTGCCGAACATCCTGTGGAAGCCGCAACAGGCGACGCCTCAGCAGAAGGCGCCGGCGCTGGTCTGGGTGCACGGCGGGCCGGGCGGTCAGACGACCTCTGGCTACAGCCCCGTCGTCCAGTACCTGGTCAACCACGGCTATGTCGTGCTGGGTATCAACAATCGCGGCAGCTCTGGCTACGGGAAGACGTTCTTTGCCGCCGACGATCAGAAGCACGGGCGCGAGCCGCTGTGGGACTGCGTGTCCGCCAAGGATTATCTGAAGTCGCTGCCGTACGTGGACGGCAACCGGATCGGAATCATCGGCGGGAGCTATGGCGGCTACATGGTGCTCGCGGCGCTCGCCTTCAAGCCCGATGTGTTCGAGGTCGGCGTCGACATCTTCGGGGTCTCGAACTGGGTCCGCACGCTGCAGAACACCCCGCCCTGGTGGGAGGCGCAGCGCACGGCGCTGTTTGCGGAGATGGGCGACCCGAACACGCAGCTCGACATGCTGAAGGAGATCTCGCCGGTGTTCCACGCCGACAAGATCCGCAAGCCGCTGATCGTCCTGCAGGGCGCCAACGACCCGCGCGTCGTCAAGGCGGAATCGGACGACATCGTCGCGGCGGTGAAGAAGAACAACGTGCCGGTCGAGTATGTGGTCTTCCCCGACGAAGGACACGGGTTCTCGAAGAAGAAGAACCAGATCGAAGGCTACGGTGCCGTGCTGCGCTTCCTCGACTCGCACCTGAAGAACAAAGGCGCGGCCAAGCCGACGTCGAGCCAGCCATAGGCTCAGGGGCTACGGACTGCGGGCTACGGGCTACGGGAAGGGCTTTCACCCCGGTGGCCTGCAGCCCTGTAGTCCGCAGCCGGCAGCCTCTCAGATCCTCAGCGCTTGTCTTCGAGGATCGCTTCCACGAGCCGCGGGAGGTAGTCGCGCTCGCGCTCGTGGATCGACTCGTGCTCGCGTGGGAGCGCGCCGACGGCGGTCTTCAGCTCGGGCGAGGCGTTGCCGAGCTGATTGATGGCGTTGAGCGCGAGGACGGCCGCATAGAAACTCGTGGCTCGCACGTCGGCGTCGGCCACGAGGGCACGACGCGCCTCGCCGGCTTGTTCGGGCGTACCCGAACCGCGCCAGCGCCTCGGCGGCCGCGATCCTCGGCCCGGCATCCGGATCCTTCAGCATCGCCATGAGGCGCGGCCCGGCCTGGGCAACCGCGGCTGACCCGCGAATCAGGCAACCGACCCCCGCCCAGGTACCTGCACGGCGGGGTCGGCGTCGCTCAGATCGCCCGCAATCGCCAGCAGCGGCACACTTCGATCGGTGGCACGGTCGGCCGCCTGCCAGATTCGCGTGAGCGCCGGCGCCGACGATTCCCCCAGTTCATAGGGTGTCAGCGTCTCGCTGCGCGCGCGCATGTCGTGCTCGGGCAGCGCACCCGAAATCGCGAATACGACGGAGGTGTGCCTCGAGCGCCGCGCGCAGGCGATCGCGAACCGCGCGATGCGACGGCGAGTCGGCAAGATTGCGGACCTCGTCGGGATCTTCGTTCAAGTCGTAGAGCTCCTCGCTCGGCTTGGGCTCCCAGAAGTAGGTCTGCGGCGGCTTGAGCTTCCCGTCGTCGTAGAGCCGCTTCCAGACCTTCGTCGTGTCGGTCTCGAACATGTACGACAGGTACTGGCCGTAGGGCCGGTGCGGCATGTAGTTGCGCACGTACACATACCGGTTGTCTCGCACCGAGCGCACCAGGTCGTACCGCTCGTCCATCCGGCCGCGGAAGCCGAACGCGTACGGCGGATCGGATGCGGCGTGCCGGCCGAGAAACGCCTGTCCCTGCATCCACGGGTGCGGAGCGAGTCCGGCCACGCTCAACATCGTCGGCGCGAGGTCGACGAAGGACACGAGGCGGTTGCTGCGGCCGACGCGGGACATGCCGCGTGGAACGAGCGCCTGGTAGCGTGCGGGCACGGCCACGATGAGCGGCACGCGCAGGCCGGCGTTGAACGGCCAGCGCTTCAACCGCGGCAGCCCGGGCCCGTGGTCTCCGAAGTAGACGACGATCGTTCGATCGGCCAGGCCGTCGGCCTCGAGCTCCGCGAGGCGCTCGCCGACGAAGCGGTCCATCTCGGTGATGCGATCGTAGGTACTGAGCCCAGTCGTAGCGAACCTCGGGGGTGTCCGGATGGTAGGCCGGAAGACGGACACGCGCCGGATCGTGCACCAGCGTATGCGGCCGCTGGCGAATGCTGCTCTCGTGCGTGACCGTGGTGTTGAAGACCGCGAAGAATGGCTGGCCGGGCTTGCGGTTCCGCCAATGCGCCTTCGCCGACGACTCGTCCCACACGTCGGCGGTCTTGGCCAGGTTGTAGTCCTCCTTGACGTTGTTGGTCGTGTAGTAGCCGCGTGCTCGCAAATAAGCGGGGAACAGGCGCATCGACTCGGGCAGCCGGGTCATGCTGCGCATGTGCTCCGATCCGGTGGACGTGGGATAGAGGCCCGAGATGATCGCGGTGCGGGCCGGCGCACAGACCGGCGCGTTCGACCACGCGTTCCAGAAGAGGAGCCCGCGCGCCGCCAGCCGATCGAGATTCGGCGTCGAGCTGTAGCGATCGCCGTATGCGCCGAGGTGCGGGCCGTTGTCTTCGCTCGTAATCCAGAGGATGTTGGGCAGGTCCACTGGCGCCTGGGCGGCCGCCGGGCCTGGCATCACGGCGAGCAGCCACCATGTGGCGATGACGATCCGCCGGCACACTGGCATGGAGCGGGACAGTAACACGTCTGAGCCGGGGGCGGAGGCGGACGCTCCGGTGATAGGATTCGTCCTCGCTCCTCGAACGTTTCCCAGGGCAACGACCGCTACGACCCCGGCTCCATCGGGCCCGCGAACACCGATCAGATGACCATGTCCACGACCACGCCCACTGCGGCAAGCCAACCCCTCGAAGTCGCGCCGATTCTCGCCACGGCCTTCGGATTCTGGTCGTCGAAGGTTCTGTTGACGGCCGTCGAGTTCGGCGTGTTCACCGAGCTCGCGAACAAGCGGCTGACAGGCGCGGAGCTCGCGAAGGCGGTCGGGATTCATCCGCGCGGCGTGAGCGACTTCTTCGACGCGCTCGTCGCGACGGGATTCCTCAAGCGAGACGGCAACGGGCCTGACGCTCAGTACTACAACACCCCCGAGGGCGCGCTCTATCTCGATCGCGCCAGCCCGCGGTACGTGGGCGGCATTCTCGAGATGCTGAACGCGCGGCTGTTCAAGTTCTGGCACGACCTGCCCGAGGCGCTGCGCACGGGCAAGCCGCAGAACGAGGCGAAGCACGGCGAGAAAGGGATGTTCGAGGCGCTCTACGCCGAGTTGCCCAAGCTGGAGCAATTCATGGGCGCGATGACCGGGTTATCGCGCATCAACTTCGAGGCGTTTGCCGAGAAGTTCGACTTCGCGGGCTACCGCACCATGTGCGACATCGGCGGCGCCACGGGACTGCTCTCCATCGAGGTGGCGAAACGGCACCCGCACCTTCGCTGCACCAGCTTCGATCTTCCGCCGGTCGAGCCGATTGCGCGGAAGTCGATCGTTGCGGCGGGGCTCACGGACCGCGTCGGCACGGCCGCGGGCGACTTCTTCACCGACCCGCTGCCGAAGGCCGACATCATCACGATGGGGATGATCCTCCACGACTGGAATCTCGAGAAGAAGAAGCACCTGATTCGCGCGGCGTACGACGCGCTTCCCTCCGGCGGAGCGTTCGTCGCCATCGAGGCGCTGATCGACGACGAACGGCGGTCGAATGCGTTCGGCCTGCTGATGTCGCTCAACATGCTGATCGAGTTCGGCGATGCGTTCGACTTCACGGGCGCCGACTTCCGCGAGTGGTGCCGCGAGGCTGGCTTCACCCGGTTCGACGTCATCCATCTCGCCGGTCCGTCGAGCGCGGCCGTCGCTTACAAGTAGCGGAGAGGGGTCGGGAGTGATATCCGTCTAAATGTTCGTGACGCAATTTCGAACATTTAGACGGATATCACTCCCGACCCCTTTCGTGCCGTCGGACACGGCTCACCGCCGGCGCGTGACGTCGCTCGAACGCGGCTCGAGGCGCGGAATCGCCGCGATGAACAGGTCGAAGTCGTGGCCGACATCGGCCGAGTCGATGGCGTGGAGCGACGAGAACGCGACGACCTCCCCGGTCGCGTCGAGCGCCGGCCCGACGCTCATCTCCCACCACGGCTCCGCGGCCCCGCGGGCGCCGCTCACTCGAACCATGCTCCGCGTGCGCGTGTCGTGCAGGTAGACGTCCGCCACGAGGTTCAGATCGGCCAGATGGGGCGGGCATCGGGCCGCGCAGACCAGATCGGAGGCTTCCGAGACGAACGCCACGAACCGCCCGTCCGCGGACAGCGTGGGACGCTGGCTCGCGCCACCCGCGGCTCCGCCGCGCGCGCTCCGGCTGACGAGCGTGGTCTGGCTGGTGTGAGTGTCGTGCACATACACATCGGCCACGCGGTTCCTGTCCCGAGGGCCCAGGTTCCTGGCCATCGAGGCGAACGCGACCATTCGCCCGTCTCCGCTCACGGCGGGATGACAGCTCGGACCGTCAGCCTCACCGCCATCAGGTGCACGGCTGATGCGGCGCAGGATGCCGTTTTCGAGATCTCGCACGTAGACCTGACGCGCGCCTTCGGCGCTCCGCCCCGACTGCTGCCGCGGACGGCGTTCCAGTGGTGCCGATGAAACGAACGCCACGTATCGACCATTCCCGCTCAGGACCGGCGCGAAGCTCGAGCCTTCAGCCGGCTGCTCGCCATTCGCGTCGACGCTCACCCGCTCGATCGTCTGTGAGCCGACGTCGAACACATACACGTCCGACCTCAGGCCGTTGCGATCGCCCGTCTCGACGAGATCCGTGGCCGCTGATTCGAAGACCACTGTCCTGCCGTCGTCGCTGATGTCGGCGTGACCGCTTCGCTGGCTGGCCGGTCTGCCTGCGGGCGTGCGAGACACGAGAGTGGTCGTCCCGGTGTGCCGGTCGCGGAGCACCACGTGTGGGACGATGCCGTGCGTCGAGCCCAGGACGCCGCCCACAATCGTCGAATACACGACGTACCGGCCGTCACGACTGAGGCGAGCGTGCTCGCTTCCCATGGCCGCGGAACCGTCGACGGTTACGCTTTCGAGCGTCACGGCACCCGATACGCGGTCCAGCACGTAAATGTCCGCTCCGTTGTTCCGGTCGTCGGGCACGAGCGCCGCCGAGGACTCGAACGCAACGAATCGCCCGTCGGCGCTCACATCGACCGTGGCAGGACCGACATGTGACAGGGCGCGTTGAGCCACGACGGTGATGCGTGAAGGGTCATCTCCAACCGGGACGGGTCCCGCCACGGCCGCACAGAGCAGGCCAGACGCCACGAGCATCTTCATCGCGGCGCCTCGTCGCAACCGGGCTCATCGCCGGCGCCGGCCCGATATTCGGCAGCGGCCGCGAGGCCAACCTGCCGCGCGCGCGCCGTCTCGAACCAAGGCTCCCCCCGCGCATCGGTTTCTGCGATGACGCCCTGGCCGCGCGCCGCATGGACCGAAAGATTCACATTGTCGAGCTGCTCGAGCACGTGCTCGAGCTCGTGCGCGATCAGCTCGACGAGGCCGACCGTCGTCCGCCAGCTTCGATCTGCACCTGCGCGCGGCGCAGAAGCCAGCGGTCCCGCGTGAGCCGCGTCGTCGCACGGGGACTGCTCGACGTCTCCAGGCGCCAGATCGAGATCGTGACCACGAGCCCCGGTTCGCGGGTCAGGCGCATCACCTGCCTCCGGAACGTCGGCGACCGGTGCCACATCTCGTGGACGATCGGCTGCAGCCGCCTCTCGACCTGAAGATTCGGGGGTGGCGGCGCACACTGCTGAATGGGGTGGCGCGTCTCGGCACCCTGGGCGATGCCGTGTCGGGCGCCCGCAAGGACCAGGATGACGACAGCGAGAGTGCGACCCGGGATTGACGGCACGTCACGCCCCTCTTCGTTCCGGGCAACGCTAAGGGGCGGACGCCACGCGAGTCGCAGGCGTTCGTCAGGGGTTCGTCAGGAATTGGTCAGGGATTGGGCTTCAGCGCCCTCTCGCGAGACGCAGTCCGTAGAGGCGCGACCGCACATGCGCTAAGATTCGAGTCTCCCCCTGGCCGGCATCGACGTTCGTTGCGCCGTCATGCAGCCGACCACTCCGCGTGGTGGGATGGACATTCATCCCGGCACGCGACTCGGACCTTACGAGATCCTGGCGCCTCTCGGGGCCGGCGCGATGGGCCAGGTCTATCGCGCGCGCGACACGCGGCTCGATCGGTTCGTCGCGATCAAGGTCCTCGCCCCTTCGCCGTCGATCGATCCGCGGCGGCTGGAGCGCCTCCAGCGTGAAGCGCGGGCCATCGCGCGGGTGAGTCATCCCAACATCTGCGCTCTTTACGATGTCGGGCAGCAGGACGACCTCACCTTCCTCGTGATGGAGCATCTCGAGGGGGAAACGCTCGCACGGACCCTCGAACGCGGCTCCGTGCCGCTCGGCCGCGTACTCGTCGTCGGCTTCCAGATTGCCGATGCGCTGGACGCGGCGCACCGGCACGGCGTGATCCACCGCGATCTCAAGCCCGGCAACATCATGCTGACCGCCGACGGCGTCAAGCTGCTGGACTTCGGCCTCGCCAAGATGCGTGAGACAGAGGGCGAGCGCCCCGACGCCGCGTCGACGAAAAGCCTCGGGCTCACGGAGGAGGGCGCGATCCTGGGCACGTATCCGTACATGGCGCCCGAACAGGTGGAAGGCCGGTCGGCGGATGCGCGCTCCGACATCTTCGCTCTGGGCGTCGTGGTCTACGAGATGGCGACGGGCCGGCGGGCCTTCGAGGCCGGGAGCCGTGCGTCGCTCGCCGCCGCCATCCTCACGCACGACCCGGCCCCGGTGTCCACCTACTGCGCCGCGGCGCCGCCGCTCGTCGACCGCGTGGTGGCGAGGTGTCTGGCCAAGGATCCCGACGCGCGCTGGCAGACCGCGCGCGACCTCGCCTCCGAGCTGCGATGGATCTCCGAGCGTGGTCTCGACCGCCCCGATCGCGAGACGCGGCACGCGGGGCGGCAGCCGCACGGCCGCGGAGGACGGCTGGCACGCGCGGCAGCCGTTCCGCTCGGCATTGCGCTCGTCGCCGCCATCGCCCTCTGGGGACTCGCGGCGCGAGGTGCGTTCGGCGGCAAGGCCCCGATCCCGCGGTTCACCCAGGTGACGTTCCGGTCGGGGACGGTCGGCGCCGCTCGCTTCGCCCCCGACGGCCAGACCATCGTCTACAGCGCGGCGTGGCAGGCGCAGCCGCATGCGTTGTTCATGTCGCGCACCGGCAGCGCCGAGTCGCGCGACCTCGGCATCACCAACGCGAGTCTGCTCGGCGTCTCATCGTCCGGCGATCTCACGTTCCTGCGCGGATCTCACCTCGTGCTCAGGCTCGGCGTGAATCTCGGGGGTCTCGGCGGCACGCTCGAGCGCGTCTCGCTCGCAGGCGGCGCACCACGAGCGATTCTCGAAGGCGTTCGCTCTGCGGACTGGATCCCGGGAACCACCGATCTCGCTGTGGCCCGCGACGATGGACAGGTCGAATTCCCGATCGGCACGAAGCTCTACAAGCCGCCGCGTTCCAGCGCGATCCGGGCTCTGCGGGTGTCGCCTCGCGGAGATCGGGTGGCGTTGCTTGAAAGCGCACTCAATCGTGGCGAGATGAGCGTCGTCGTGGTGGATCGAGCTGGCAAGAAGACCACGCTCTCCACCGGATGGACCGTCGGGGTCTCCGGTCTGGCCTGGTCACCCGATGCGAACGAGGTGTGGTTCAGTGCGCTGCGCCAGGACGAAGGGCCCGTGCTCTGGGCGGTGTCGATGTCCGGGAAGACGCGCGTGCTCCTGGCAACCCCGGCGGTGCCACACATCATCGAGGACGTCTTTCGGGACGGCCGAATCCTCCTCACGATTCACGATCGGAGGATTGGCGTCTCCTGTCTGCCGCCTGGCGAGGAGACGCCACGCGAGCTCGGGTGGCTCGATTCCTCCGCGCCGGCGGCGCTGTCGGCCGACGGCCGAACCATCGTCTTTGCCGACAGGCCCAGGGGGCCAGAAGGACGACCTACCTGCGAAAGACGGACGGCTCTGACGCAGTTCGTCTGGGCGAGGGCTCTCCGCAAGACCTTTCGCCCGACGGCAGGTTGGTGCTGGTCAAATTCAGGAAGGGGGGCGATGCGCCTGTCGATCCTGCCAACCGGGCCGGGCTCGGCCAGGCCGCTTCCGCCAGGACCATTTGACGCAATAGCCGGAGCGAATTTTCTGCCGGACGGCAGGCGCATTGCTTTCGCCGCACGGGAAACGGGCCACGACGCCCGCATCTACGTGCAGGACCTCCAGGGGGGCCCACCTCGTGCCATCTCGCCCGAGGGTGTCTGGACGAACGCGCTCGCCACGCCGGACGGACGATTCGTCTGGGGAAGGACGATCGGCCTGGGCGGTGTATGGTGGGCCCGCCTGTCGCGTACGTGCTCTACCCCGTCGACGGAGGCACGCCGCGCACACTTCCATTCGAGACCTCTGGCGAGCCGTTGCAATGGAGTCCGGACGGCCGTTTCCTCTACATGTACCGGGGCGGCGCCTGGCCGCCCGTCGTGGACCGCGTTGAGGTCGCGACTGGGCGCGCGCCAGGAGTGGAAAACCATGTTCCCAATCGATCCGGTCGGCATCGACAGAGTCGGCCGAGCGCTCATTACTCCGGATGGCAAGCATTACTGCCTCGACTACGTACGATTGCTGTCGCGGCTGTACATCGTCGACGGCGTCCAGTGAGGTCGCGACGTGCGGGTCTCGTTCGGCGACTTCGTGCTGGACACTGACATACGGGAGCTCCGGCGAGGGAGCCAGGCGCTGCACCTGTCACCGAAGGCGTTTCAGCTCCTCGAAATCCTCGTCGGCAGGCGCCCGCGCGCGGTCTCGAAGACGGATCTTCAGGAACGCCTCTGGCCCGACACGTTCGTCGTCGAGAAGAACCTGCCGAATCTGATCGGCGAGATCCGCGATGTGCTGGGCGACGATGCGTCGGAACCGGCGTTCATCCGGACCGTACATCGGTTCGGCTATGCCTTTCGTGACGGTTCGAATAAAGCCGACAGCAGGACTTCGGGTGAAGGCGCTGCCCGATTCCGTGTCGTCTGGCCGGAAGGTCGCGCAGTGCTCGACGAGGGAGAGCACGTCCTCGGTCGAGACCCCGATCTCGAGCTGTTCCTCGATTCGCCGAGCGTCTCCCGCCGGCACGCGCTGATTCGGATCTCCGCGACGCATGCAATCCTCGAGGATCTGGGAAGCAAGAACGGCACGTTCGTGCGCGGCTGCCGCATCGAGCGGCCAACCCGGCTCGAGGATGGTGACGTGGTCACGGTTGGATCGATCGAAGTGACCATCCGAGCGATCCGGGCAGCAGGATCCACGGAGACGGTGTCTCGCCGCGGCGAGTAGCCGAAAGGGGTCGGGAGTGATATCCGTCTAAATGTTCGTGACGCAATTTCGAACATTTAGACGGATATCACTCCCGACCCCTCTCGTGCCGTAAGATACGCGCACGAGTCAGTCAGCGGGCCCTGCGCGGGCCCCCGCGCTACGAGTCTGGAACACGCCATGATTGCGCGCTTTGCTCCCGACGCTCCCCTCCCCCGCCAGGTGCTCGTCGAAGCCACCATTTTGTCGCGGCGGCTCGACGATCCGGCCCGCGACGTTGCCGCCCAATTGGCTCAACTGGTCTCACCCGACGCCGTGCGTGGACGCCGCATCGCCATCGGCGCCGGCAGCCGCGGCATCGACCGCATCGCGGAGGTGGTCCGCGAAACGGTGAGCTTCGTTCGGCAGCATGGCGGTGAGCCCTTCGTCATTCCCGTGATGGGCAATCACGGCGGCGCCACCGACCACGGCCAGGCGGAGATTCTCGAAGGCATCGGCATCACGGAGGCGACGGTTGGCGCTCCGATCCGGCCCCGCATGGACACCCGCGAGGTGGCGCGGACCGCAGACGGCACGC
This sequence comes from Vicinamibacterales bacterium, assembly GCA_963840865.1. Taxonomy (GTDB): domain Bacteria; phylum Acidobacteriota; class Vicinamibacteria; order Vicinamibacterales; family Vicinamibacteraceae; genus CAWJAP01. Next base: position 86,002 of record CAWJAP010000027.1, on the reverse strand, counting down.
CGGTCTTCGTGGCCCAGGAAGCGTTCGACGCCGGCGGCGTGATTCTGGTCAACCGCATCAAGCCGCACACCGACTTCCAGAGCGATCTCGTCGGCAGCGGACTGGTCAAGATGTCGGCCATCGGGATCGGCAAGTCGGAGGGCGCGGCCGCGTGTCACCGCGCGGCGCTGAAGCTGGGTCTCGAAGCGGTGCTTCCGGCCGTGTCGCGCGTGGTCCGCGCCCACCTCAATCTCGTCTGTGGCGTCGCGCTGGTCGAGGACGGGCTGCACCAGCTGTCGAAGGTCGAGGTCGTCGCGCCCGCCGCGATCGAAGCGCGCGAGGCGGCGCTGCTGGCGGAGGCGCGCGCGCTCATGCCGGCGCTGCCGTTCGAGCGCATCGACGTGCTGGTCATCGATCGGATCGGCAAGGACATCAGCGGCGCGGGCATGGACCCGAACATCATCGGCCGCGGCATCAACGGCCAGCCGTTCGCCCGACGCCGCGCTGACGTCGGCGCCATCTTCGTGCGCGGGCTGACACCGGCCTCACACGGCAACGCCATCGGCATCGGCATGGCCGACGTGACGACCAAGGCGCTCGTCGACAGCATCGATCCCGAGGCCGTCTTCACCAACGCGCTGTCGTCGGTCACACCGGTGACGGCCAAGACTCCGATGTTCTTCAACTCGGACCGGGACTGCCTCACCGCCGCGGTGCGGATCTCGGGCGCCGACGCGCGATCGCTCCGGCATCGTCCGCATCCGCAGCACGCTCGCGCTCGACCGGTTCGTCGCCTCCGAGACGTACCTCGACGAGATCGCGGACCGCAGCGACCTCCGCGTGATCTCCGATCCGCTGCCGTGGGCCTTCGACGCCGCCGGAAACCTGGACTCCGCGCGCGACCCCATGGGGGAGCGCCTTTCTCGAGCCGTTTGATTCCGGTGATTCCGTTGATTCCCTGATTGTCGATTCCTTTGGTTCCCCTGAATTCCTTTGATTCCCTGATCGATTTCGTTCCCTTGCTTCCTCGACGATGACCGAGCGACGACGGCCGCGCGATGACGAGTTTCAGATGCCGAGCCTGCGGCTCGACGGACAGACGGCGCTCGTCACCGGCGGGAGCCGCGGGCTGGGTCTCGGCATCGCGCTCGCGCTAGCCCATTCGGGCGCGGACGTCGCCCTCGCCGCACGCACGAAGCAGACGCTCGACGAGGCGGCGGCGCTGGTTTCAGCCACGGGACGTCGCGTCATCGCTGTCGAGGCCGACGTGTCGAAGGTCGATGACATCCGGGCGATGGTCGCAAGGGTCGAGCAGGTGTTCGGGCGCCTCGACATCCTGATCAACGCGGCCGGCATCAACATCCGGCGCCCGGCCGACACCTTCAGCGAGCGCGACTACGACGAGGTGATGACGGTCAACCTCAAGAGCGCGTTCTTCGCGTCGATCGAGGCCGGGCGTGTCATGAGGCCGCGGCGCTACGGCCGGATCATCAACGTCGGATCGATGACGTTCGAGTTCGCGGTCCCGAACGTCACCCTCTATGCGATGAGCAAGGGCGGGATGCGGCAACTCACCCGTCAGCTCGCGCTCGAGTGGGCAAAGGACGGGGTGACGGTGAATGCGCTGGCGCCCGGCCGCTTCTGGACGGCGCTGACCGACGCGGTCTTCTCCGTACCCGATCTGTACGACAGCGCCGTCAGCGTGATTCCGATGGGAAGGCCAGGCGTGCCGACCGATCTCGCCGGGGCGGCAGTGCTGCTGGCCTCACCGGCCAGCAGCTACATTACAGGACAGACCATCTTCATCGACGGCGGGTGGCTCGTGAACAGCGGCGTGCGCGCCTGAGTCGCCGCTCATCGAGAAGTCGGGCTTTCTCGGCGCATCCGCCCCCGTGCCTGGCAGCGTCTCCGCGGTCTCCGGCGCCAGGGTTTCCACGTTCATCTCGACCGGGCCGATCGCGATGCGGTCGCCGGCCGCAAGCCGCACGACCGCCGTGATCTTCTCGCCGTTGCGGAAGGTTCCGTTGCGGCTTCCGAGATCCTCGATCGTCGCGCCCCCGGCAAACACCGTGATACGGGCGTGATGCCGCGACACCTCGGGCGCATCGATGCACACGGCTGCGTCGTTGGCCCGCCCCAGCACGTGCGAGCCCGGCGCCAGGTCGTGCTTCCTTCCCTCCCGCGTCAGCCGAAAGGCCAGCCTGGGGCTCGCCTCGACCGGCTCGGCCGCCTCGATCTGCGTGACCTTCGCGACGAACGAATAGCCGAAGCCGTACACCGTGCGGAGGTAGCGAGCCTCGCGCGGTCCCTCGCCGAGCGCCTCACGCAGCTCGGCCACCACCGTGGACAGACTCGACTCGGACACCGCCGTCGACGGCCAGAGCTGCTGGAAGAGCTCCAGCTTGCTCAACACCCTCGGCCGCGCCGCCATCAGGATCTGCAGCAGTTGATAGGCCGTGGGACCGACGTGCACGGGCCGCCCCCCGCGCGACACCGTGCGTGTATCCGTATCGAGGATGCACTCACCAAACGCGACACGCATAGCGTGGGTCCTCCTCACCGCTCGTTTAGGCGCCGACGTGCTCCATCCCTAGTCGACGCCCGTGACGAATAAACGGCGGCAGTCGCCCGGACGAACACCCTGAATCGATCCATCGGATTATCGGGCTCCCCTGGCCCACGTTCCACCCTTTCCTGGGGATTCCCCGCCGTTTGAAGCCTCCCCCGGACGTCTCCTTCCAACAACAGGAGGGGACATGGCTCGATGGCGCGGGTGGGCGGGGCTGGTGGCACTGATGACGATGGCGGGTTCACCTGCCCTCACGTTCGCCGAAGCCGAAACGAGGCCCCTGCCGGAAGGCTTTTATGCCACCGGCGCGGTGCGGCCGCTGGTCGAAGCCTTGTTGCAGCGATCGTCTGGCTTCCGATCCCAGGTCCGCCGCATTGTCGAGGCAGACGTTCGCATCGTGCTGGACGTGGTGTCCCCAGCCGTGCTCGGTGTGGCCCAAGCGAAGTCCATCATGATCCGCGAGCGCGGGACCGTGCGCTTCGTGCGCGTCCAGCTGCGCGCCGCAACCGACTGGACTCCGCTCATCCCGCACGAGCTCGAGCACGTGCTCGAAGCCATCGAAGGCATCGACGTGCGCAAGCTGGCCGGCCGAGGCCGAAGCGGCAGCGCGTGGTCAACCGGTCCCGACACGTATGAAACCGTCCGGGCGCAGCAGGCCGGTCATCGCATCGCCCACGAATACCGGCAAGGTGCCGCCGCCCTCAGCGCCCGCCTCGAGAGCGCCCGATGAGCCGGGCTGGAAGCGACTAACGGGCAACCGGATCGGAGCACGCGGGCGCGGGTGATTCCGCAACCGGTTCGAGGTAGGACGGGGCGAACTTGAACCGCTCCTGGAGTCGGACGCTCAGGAAGAACAGCCAGAGCCACACGCGCGCCTGCCACGACGGCCGCCAGTACCCGGCGAGCACGGTGATGATCGCCTTGAACATCCGCTCCGGGGGATCGGGGCTGAAGAACAAGTCGCGGAACCCGCGCGTGTAAAAGGCGAGCACGAACCTCCGGAACGACGCATAGCGGCCGCGCTGGCGCCGATCGAATCGTCGAAACGCGCGCGCGGACAGGTCGCCGGCCGCCAGACCGGCGTCGATGGCCCGCGCCGCCTCGAGCCCCGATTCCATCGCAATCGCGACGCCGCTCGAAAAGACCGGATCGAGGAACGAGCCCGCATCGCCCACGACCAGCCAGCGGTCGCCGGCGTAGCGCCTGGCGCCGAATGAGAAATCGCGCTCGACCCGGACGGGCCAGCGGCGCTCGGCGCCCGCCATCAGCCGGGCCACGGCAGGCGTCTCTCCGATGAGCCGCCCGAGCAACGCCTCGTGCTCGAGCCGGGGCTGCGCCTGGAATTCGGCGCGCGGCAGCACCACGCCGACGCTCATCAACTCCTGTGAAATCGGAATGAGCCAGAACCAGCCGCGGTCGCGACGCGCCACGACACGAATATCGCCGGCCCGGCGGCCTTCGGCACGCGGGACGCCAGCGTAATGGGAGAACAGAGCGACGTTGGCGAGCTGCGGCTCGTCGACGCGCAAATCGAACGCCCGGCTCAGCAACGACGCGCGGCCCGAGGCGTCGACGAGGGTGCGCGCGCGGAGCGTCTGCTCGGGATGGTCTCGCAGGTCGGACCCAATCCGCCCGGCCTGCTCGCGGAAGCGGACCGTGACGCCGTCCGAGTCGAACGACACGTCCGTCACCCGATGTTCCTGGCGCACGTCGGCGCCGCACGCCGCGGCGTGACCGAGCAGGAGGTGATCGAACACCTGGCGCGGCACCTGCCACGTCTGCGGACGGGGCACTTCTTCCGACACCGCAAAGTCGGCGAACCGCTCGACGCCGCCGTCGGGCGTCATGAACGTCGCGCCCCATTTGCGGGGAAACCCGGCCGCCCGGACCGCTTCCTCGGCGCCGATGGCCGCCACCACGTCGTTGATCGAGGCGAGCAGCGATTCGCCGATGTGAAAGCGGGGAAAGCGATCGCGCTCGAACAGCACGACGCGACGGCCGGCACGCGCGAGCGCCGCCGCTGCGGTCGAACCGGCTGGTCCCCCTCCGACGACAATCACATCGCACTCGACCCTCATGTGACGCGGATCGTATGCCCGCCCTGCCGCGACTGCAATCGGGGTCGGGCCGAATTCCACATTCAGCCATTTGGGGTCGGGCCGATTTTGCAGTTTCTGCGATTCGAGCACCGGCACGCCTATCATGTCCCGCATGGCGATCCTTCCTGCCCGCCTCGCACTCACGCTTTGTCTGGCAGCCGTCTTCGCGGGACAGGTCCCGGCGCCGTCAGCACAGACCCCATCGTCGACCGATTCTCCGACCCTGCGCGTCCTGCGCGTCGAAGACTTCACCGTGACCGGCCGGGGCGAGGCGCCAGCGTGGAACCGTGTCGAGTGGGTCGCGCTCAACGGACGGAACGGCGTGGCCAACGCGCCAGCCACGCGGATCAAGGTCGCCTATTCGTCGACCGGCCTCTACGTGCTCATGGACGCGGCCGACGAGAAGCTGACCGCGACGCTTCAGGAGGACTTCTCGGATTTGTGGAAGGAGGACGTCTTCGAGGCGTTCCTCTGGCCCGACGAGCGCGACACCGTCTACTTCGAGTACGAGGTGTCGCCACTCGGCCGCGAGCTGCCCATCCTCATCCCGAACTTCGACGGCAAGTTCCTCGGCTGGCGGCCGTGGCACTACGGCGGCGACCGGCGGGTGCGGCACCTGACCTCGATCGTCGGCGGTGCGATGGAGCCGGGGGCGTCCATCAAGGGCTGGCGCGCGGAGCTCATGATCCCGTTCTCGGTGCTCACGCCGCTTCGCAGCGTGCCGCCGACACCCGGGATGAAGTGGCGCGCCAACTTCTATCGCGTCGATTACGACTCCCCCACACCGGTCCAGTGGGATTGGGCGCGTGTCGGCCGGAGCTTCCACGAGTTCAAGCGCTTCGGGACGCTGGTCTTCGACTAGCGTTTGCCGGGGCTTCAGCCCCGCCGATCATGGCCGCCGAGCGGCGGCCAGCGCGTCGACCATCAGCAAGACCGCCGAATTGTCGAGCCCGCCGTCACCACGATCGACGAGCGCCTGGAACAGCTCCTTGACCTTCGCGGAGAGCGGCAGCGTGATGCCCATCTGCTTCGCTTCGTCTTCGACGATGCGGAGATCCTTGAGGTGGAGCGCGGCCCTGAAGCCTGGCGGCGTGAACTCGCGCTTCGCCATCCGCGGCCCCTTCACCTCCATGAGTCTGGTGTGCGCGAGCCCGCCCTGGAGCACCTGCATCATCACCTTCGGGTCGACGCGCGCCTGCTCCGCGAACACCAGCGCTTCCGAAATCGCGTCGAGCACGAGAGCCGCCAGGAGCTGGTTGCAGGCCTTCACGAGCTGACCGGCCCCGGCCGGACCACAGTGAACGATGGTCTTCCCCATCGCCTCGAATACCGGCCGCGCCGACTCGAACTCCGCTGCGTCGCCGCCGACCATGATCGAAAGGGTTCCGGCCTGCGCGCCGGTATCGCCGCCGCTCACCGGCGCATCCAGCATCCGCAATCCACCCGCACGCGCCCGGTCGTGCAGACGCCGCGCCGCGCCCGGCGCAATCGTGCTCATGTCGATGACGAAGGTGCCAGGCGCCGCGTGCGCCATCACACCCGCGTCACCGTCGAGCACGCCTTCCACGTCGGGGGCATCGGGCAGCATGGTGATGACGATTTGCGCGTGCGGCCGACGTGGGCCGGCGACTCCGCCAGGCCCGCGCCCTCGGCGGCCAGCGCCTCCATGGCCGGCCGGCTGCGATTGAACACGGTGACGGGAAAGCCCGCCTTCAGCAGCCGGCCTGCCATGGGACGCCCCATCAGTCCGAGTCCGATGAATCCAACAGAGGACAGAGTCATGGTGAATGTCGTCCGAGGGTCCGCAGGGCAAAGGTCAAGAGGTCCGCAAAGTCCGAGGTCCGGGGCCGAGGTCCGGGCCCATCCGAGGTCCAGGTCCGAGGTCCGACGCCGGTCTTTGGACCTTCGGGCCATTGGACCTTCGGACCTTTGGTCCTTCTGGCCCTCGTTATAAGCTCTCGCTCATGCTGCGGCGTCAGTTCATGTCGGCAACCGTCGCCACGCCTCTGCTGGCCCAGTTCACGGATGCACTGCAGGCCTCACAAGGCGGCGCGTCATCGGCGCCAGGATTCTACGCCTGGCGCCAGTTCATCCTGCGCAACGGGACCCAGCGCGCCGGCGTTTGACTCGAGTTCCTGCAGCAGGCCGCGATTCCAGCGCTCAACCGGGCTCGGCGTCCAGCCGATCGGGTCTTCGAAACCATCGCCGGCCCTGCCTCGCCGAGTGTCTTCATGCTCGCACCGTTCCGTCGCTCGAGGCGTTCGCCGCAACCTCGAGGAAACGCTGAAGCGCGATGCGGAGTTCAACCGCCTCGCCGCGCCGTACTTCTGCGGCGACGGCCGCCGACCCCGTCTACGTCCGGCAGGAAGTCTCGCTGCTGCACGCGTTCCCCAACGTTCCGCGAATCGAGGTGCCGACCGCCGACGGCCGCCAAGGCCCCGCCTGTTCGAGCTTCGCGTCTACGAGAGCCACAACGAGGCTCGCGCACCGCAAGAAGATGGAGATGTTCACCCGGATGGGCGAGCTCGAGATCTTCCGGCGCGTCGGGCTGACGCCGGTCTTCTTCGGACGCACGCATCGTCGGGCGACGCATGCCCGAACTTCACCTACATGCTCGTCCACGAGTCGCTGGCGGCGCGCGAGAAGAGCTGGGACGCGTTCCGCACCGATCCCGAGTGGAAGAAGCTCGCGTCGACACCCGGCTATGCGGACGCCGAGATCGTCACCAACATCACCACGTGGTTCCTGCGGCCGTCGCCCGCTTCGCAGATCTGACCGTGCAGCTCTTTCAAGTCACCGATCGACTCCGGCCGCTCCATCCCGGCGTGGTTCGGACCGGCGACGCCATCGTCGTCACCTGCCGCCCACGACGGATCTCGGCTCGACGCTCGCCCTGCTCGAGGCCGCGGTCGGATGGCGGGCTTGACCTCTGATCGCTGGTTCGATGATGCGGCGGCCAGCGGGCGCGGGACGACCCGTGCTCGTGGCAGCGCCCTGCACGACACGGGCCGCGACGGCGCACTGGCAGCTCGCCATCCCGATGACGCCGCCGGAAGTGTGGGGCTGCGGCGTCACCTATCGCCGGAGCGCCGATTTCCGCGAGGAAGGCCTCGGCATCTACGACCGCATCTACGAGGCCGATCGGCCCGAGCTGTTCTACAAGGCGTCGGCGGCGCGATCGGTCGGGCCCGCACGAGCCGATCGGCCGGCGCCGCGATTCGGAGTTCACGGCCGCCGAGCCGGAAGTGGCGGTGGTCGTCTCTCGACCGGGCGCATCCTCGGCTACACCATCGCCAACGACGTGTCGGCGTGGGACATCGAGCGCGACAATCCGCTGTATCTGCCGCAGTCGAAGATCTACAACGGCTGCTTCTCGTTCGGCCCGGCGATCGTGACGCCCGACGAGATCGCGGATCCGTACGCGCTCGAGCTGACGTGCACGGTGATGCGCGGCGCGCACGGAAGTCTTTCGCGGATCGGCGTCGCACGGCTCAGCTCAAGCGGAAGTTTCCGGAGCTCGTGAAGTGGCTGCTCGAGTCGAACGACGTGCCGACCGGCACGGTGCTCTCGACGGGCACCGGCATCATCCAGCCGATCGGCACCGGCCTCGAGCCCGGCGACATCGTCACGTATTTCGTGCCCCGAGCTGGGCGAGCTGTCGAACCCGGTCGCGCTCGTGTAGAATCGCACCATCTAGCGCCATCTGTAGAGTCATTACATGGCCTGACATCGTTACCCTCCGCAGACCGCGCTCAATCTCATCGACGGACGATGGCGCGCCGTCGAAGAGCGGCCGCACGTTCGCGAATCGTCAATCCGGCCGACACGCGCGACATCGTCGCCTGCTGCAGGACTCCGATGCCGGCGACGTGAACGCCGCCGTGACCGCGCCGCCGATCGCGCCTTCCCCGCGTGGGCGACCACGCCGGCGCCGGTGCGCGGACGATCCTGCTGAAGGCCGCGCACTGCTCGAAGCGCGGCTCAACGCGTGGCCGATCTGCTCAGCCGCGAAGAAGGCAAGACGATCGCGGAAGCCAAAGGCGAAGTCGACGCGCGCCGTCCGCATCCTCGAGTACTTCGGGGGCGAAGGCGTCGCGCCTCTCGGGCAGACCGATCCCGTCCGAGCGGCCGCGCGTCTTCATGTACACGCATCCGCCAGCCGCTCGGCGTCGTCGCGCTGATCGCGCCGTGGAACTTCCCCATCGCGATCCCGACGTGGAAGATCGCGCCGGCGCTGGTCTCCGGCAACACCGTCGTGTTCAAGCCGGCGTCGCAGGCGCCGCTCACCGTCCGTGCGAGCTCGTCGAGATCCTCGAGCGAGGCCGGCATCCCGAAGGGCGTGCTCAATCTCGTCACCGGCTCCGGCAGCGACGTCGGCACTCCGCTCGTCGCGCATCCGGAGGTGCGCGCCATCTCGTTCACCGGCTCCGACGCCGTCGGCCGAACGGCATCGCGAAGATCGGCGCGGAGCGGCTGGCGCGCGTGCAGCTCGAGATGGGCGGCAAGAATCCGACCGATCGTGCTGGCCGACGCCGATCTCGACGTCGCGGTCGACTGCGTGCTGAACGCCGCGTTCTTCTCGACCGGCCAGCGCTGCACCGCCACCAGCCGCGCCATCGTCGAGAAGCCGATCGTCGACGCGTTCCTCGATCGGCTGCGTCGCGCGAACCGAGAAGCTGACGATCGGCGATCCGCGCGATCCGGCGACCGACACTCGGCCCGGCGATCGACGGAAGCAGCTCAGACGACGCTGCGACTATCTCGAAATCGGCCAGCGACGAAGGCGCGACGCTGTGCTACGGCGGCGAGCGCCTGTCGACGGGCGCGCACGCGCACGGCTGGTTCAGCCGGCCGGCGATCATGACGCGGCGTGCGTCCCGAGTCGCGGCTCGGCCAGGAGGAAGTGTTCGGTCCGCTGCTCGGCGTGTATCGAAGCGGACGACTTCGACGAGGCGCTGCGCCCTCGCCAACGACATGCGCTTCGGGCTGTCGGCGTCGATCTGCACGCCGCAATCTCGGTCGCGCGCTCGACTACGTCGACCGCGCCGAGGCCGGCATGATCATGGTCAACCTGCCCTCGGCGGGCGTCGAGTTTCAGATTCCGTTCGGCGGAATGAAGGATTCGAGCAGCGGCTGGCGCGAACAGGGTCCTGCCGCGGTGCAGTTCTTCACCGAGAGCAAAACGGTCTACATGAAGTATTGAGTAAGGTAGAACTACGGTCGGTCTACTCTGCTGGTCTTCGTCTGCGCTGCGGCACTTCTTCATCCGCCGTGTCGAGCGCGATGCTGAAGTCGGGCAGACAGTCGCGCACGTACACCAGGGCGGCGTGAACGGCGAGCGTGGCCACGACCAGGCCGAGCAGACCATCGCTGCCCGTGAGCAGGGCCGACAGTGCAGCGTTGCGCTCGCCAGCCGGCATGAGCAGATCGCCGACCGTCGAGAACGGACCGCAGGTGAGGGCCAGTCCGCCGGTGATGGCCACCAGCAGCTGGGTGCGCAGGGCGCGCGACTCTCCGACGAGCAGACCCCGGGTCGCCACGACCACGCTCACGGCGAGCGCAACGACGAGGACCGTTCGAGAAGCGGGGCCGAGCAGGCGGAGTGCCTCCACGCCGCCCACCTGCATGGCCGCGACGAGGGCCGACACGACGGCCAGCAACGTCCAGGCGTCATCGGTCGTGGCACGTGCGAGCCGCTCGATACGCGACACGGCGAGCAGCGTGACCGCCAGGAAGAGCCAGGGCAGCGAGACGAGCCATGCCGTCAGGCGTCCCACCGCAAGCGTCGCTGCGAAATCGCTGCCGGCAGCCGGACCGCGCATGAGCGACAGCGTGGTCGCCACGGTCGCACAGAATGCGATGGCGAGCCCGAGCGCCGCCAGCGTCCGCGTCGCGGCCGCCGGTGAGAGATTGACGCGCAAGCGCGGCAGCGCCGGCGCGGGTGCGGGCCGGAGTGGCGGCACGGCCGCTGGACGCGGCGCCACCGGAGCTGGCGAGGTCGCCAGACGTCGAGCGCGTGCGAGCGTCGGATTGAAGGGAACGACGGCCATGGGAACGGACTCCTACGCTTTTCCCGGTAGCAATTCCTCTGCCGCCTACGCTCGCGGGTCGCGCGCGGCCGCCCCCAAGCCGGGATTGGTGCACGGACCTGCTCCGATCGCGCCCCGAGCCGGCGCCCGACCCGGTACGACAATCAACGTCACCACGGGAAATGCCGAACGGACCGGACGATTGTCTCTCCTACGTCTGACTTGTCGTCACCAGACGTCTGACTTGTCGCCACGCCTGGAACCCGCCTGACAGATTCTGGTCGCGTCCGTGGCTCGGTGAGGCTCCTGCCCGATTCGGTCTTCGGGTCCAAGGCTCTTGTCCGATCTGGTCCGTGGCCTATATCGTTGCGCGCGGTCCGCCTTTGCGCGGCGCGCTCCGGCGCGACAGGCGACTCCCCTACCCCATGCCCACCTCCGATCTCTACGCGCTTCCGCCCGAAGCCGTCCAGCCGCCGCCGCGAAGTCTCCGGGTCGCGCTCGGCCGCATCGGCCCAGGCATGGTCCTCGCCGCATCGATCGTGGGCTCGGGCGAGCTCATCGCCACCACGACGCTTGGCGCCCAGGTCGGTTACGCGGCGTTGTGGATCATTCTCGCGAGCTGCGCCATCAAGCCGGTTGTGCAGGGCGAGCTGGGCCGCTATGCCATCGCGACCGGCGAGACCGGCCTCGAGGGCTTCAACCGGATGCCTGGACCGCGCGTCGGCGTGAGCTGGCTCGTGTGGGCCTGGGCCTTCATGGTCACGCTGACGCTGCTCCAGGTGGGCGGCATGTTCGGCGGCGTTGCGCAGGTGCTCCACCTGGTCGTCCCCGTCGTATCCGTCAACGTCTGGGTCGGCATCTGTCTCGCGCTGACGCTCGCGCTCCTGCTCGGCGGCGGCTACGCGCGCGTCGAGCGCCTCGCGATCCTCAAGGTGAGCTTCTTCACCGTGCTGACGGTCTGCGCCGCCGCAGTCCTGTTCGCGCGCCCGGAATCGTTGACCACCAGCGACCTCGCGCACGGCCTGAGCTTCGGCCTGCCGGCAGCCGGGCTCGCGACCGCGGCTGCGGTGTTCGGCATCACCGGCGTGGGCGCCACCGAGCTGGTGATGTATCCGTACTGGTGCATCGAGAAGGGGTACGCCCGGTTTGCCGGCAAACGCGATGGCTCGCACGAATGGCTGCGCCGGGCGCGCGGCTGGATCCGAGTGATGCACCTCGACATCACCTGCTCGCTCATCGTCTACACGCTGGCCACTATCGCGTTCTATCTCCTTGGTGCAGGTGTCCTGAACAGACAGGGACTCGAGCCCTCGTCCGGCGAGATGATTCCGGTGCTCTCCCGCCTGTACACGGACACGTTGGGCTCGTGGGTGCTATGGCTCTTCTATCTCGGCGCGATCATCACGCTCTACGGCACGATCTTCGCCAGCACGGCCGCGCACGCGCGGGTGTTTGCCGACTTCATGCGCGTGATGGGTCTCTACGCCGCGGACCGATGCCAGGCGGCGTACTTTCTATCGGCACGCGTTCACGATCGCGCTGGCATCACTTCCGGCGATCTTCTATTGGGTCTGGGCGTCGCCGGTGCAGATGGTGGTCGCGGGCGGGCTCGCCCAGATGCTGATGCTGCCGCTCATCGGCCTGGCGGCGGTGTACCTTCGTCACGTCCACCTGCCGCGAGACCTCGCGCCGTCGATGGCGACAACGGTCGCGCTCTGGGTGTCGACGGCGGTGATGGCAGCAGCGGCGACGTACTATCTATGGGCGCAGATCACATGAATTGAGGTCCGAACGGACGAAATCGGAGGTCCGACGTCCGAGGGTCCGAGGGCCGGAGGGTCCAAGGGTCCGAGGGTCCGAGGGTCCGAGTCCGGCGTCGGAAGGCAGGTCCTTGGTCCGGAGCGCGGGACCTGGACCTCGGACCTTGGACCTTGGACGACAAGAATCAGGAGTCGTATGACACGCCGTGAATGGCTCGTTGCCGCGGGTGCGCTGGCGGTCGGCGCCGGGCACCGACTGGAAGCCGCCTCCGACGCCGGCCCGACGTTCTGCTTCTTCTCGAAGCACCTGCCCGATCTCGGCTGGGCCGAGCTCGGAACGACGGTGCGCGACATGGGGTTTGGCGGTGTCGATCTGACGGTCAGGCCGAAAGGGCACGTCGAGCCCGCGCGCGTGACCGACGATCTGCCGCGCGCGGTCGAGGCCATCCGTGCAGCCGGCATCGGCGTCCCGATGATCACGACGGCGGTCACGTCGGCCACCGACCCGGCGACGCCGGCGATCTTTGCCGCGGCGGCGCGCGTGAAGGTGCCGTTGATCGAGCTCGGGTACTGGCACTACGCGCTCGACGAGGTGCGGAAGGAAGTCGCGGCGGTGGGCCGGGAACTCGCCGCGCTCGCCCCGCTCGCGCGCGACCAGGGCGTGACGCTCGGGTTCCACAACCACGCCGACTACATCGGCGCCGCAATCTGGGACATCGCGCCGTATATCGATCCGCTCGACGAGACCGCGATCGGTTACTACTACGATCCGCGCCACGCCGTGGTCGAAGGCGGCGGCCGGATGTGGAAGGTGGCGTTCAACCGCGTGCAGCCGCGGCTGAAGATGGTCGCCATCAAGGACTTCTACTGGGAGCGTCAGGCGAACGGCTGGCGCGTCCACGATTGCCCGATGGGCGAGGGCATGGTGGACTGGCCATGGTTTGCCGGCGCACTGGCGCGCGCGAAATTCTCCGGACCGATCTCGCTCCACCTCGAATACGAGATCCCTGGCCGCACCGCCGCCGAACGGCAGGCACGCACGATCGAGCATGCACGCCGCGACCTCGACTTCATGCGTCGCGCGCTGGCCGCCGCGCCCCGGACGATGTGAGCTCCGAATCCGTGTAGGATCTGGCGGTTCACGCGCCAGGTCGATCCGCTCGACCCTGGAGGCCACGCCTGTTCACGTTCCTCGCCGGCCGGGGACCCGAAGTCTTCACGGCGGGCAACCCCTCGTGGTGGGTTCTGATCGTCGAACGTTCGATTGGCGCTATCGGCGGCGGTTTCTTGGACGACATCATGATTCTCTGGCACCACACGCCCGAGACCGCCGACCTGGCCTGGCCATGACTCGAACCGCCCGGCGCACGCCTCCCGTCACCGCCACTGTTGGCGTCATCCTGACCGCGCTGGCGGCGACGACCGGCGCGTCGTGGTTGCTCGGCGCCCACGTGCCGGGCGCGCAAGCGACAGACTCACGGGCGTCGCGCGACTGGCCCTTCGTCCACGGCGATCCGGGCGGCACGCGGCATTCTCCGCTCGCCGAGATCACCCGCCAGAACGTGGCATCGCTCGAGGTCGCGTGGACCTATCACACCGGCGATGCGGACCCGAAGTCCTTCACCACCATCGAGTGCACGCCGATCGTCGTCGATGGGGTGATGTACATCACGACCGTGCGCGGCAAGGTCGTGGCGCTCGATGCCGCCACCGGCGAGCGGCGCTGGGAGTTCGACGCGGCCGCCGGACGCGGCCGGCAGCGCGTGGCCGGCGGTGTCAATCGCGGCGTCGCGTACTGGGCCGACCCCGAGGCCCGCGGACGCGGGCGCGTGTTCCACGGCTCGGCCTACGGCGAGATTTTCGCGCTCGACCCCGCGACCGGGAAGCCAATCGAGGGCTTCGGCCAGGGCGGGATGGTCAAGCTGCGCCCGGGCGTCGAGCCCGAGTTCGCGGGACGCCTCATCGGCATCACGTCTGCGCCGCTGGTCGTTGGCGACGTTGTCGTCGCCGGCGCATCGGTCGGCGAAGGGCCCGAGCCTGCCGCGTCTGGAGACATCGTCGCGTGGGACGTGCGCAGCGGCGCCGAACGCTGGCGCTTCCATACCGTGCCGAGACCGGGCGAGTTCGGTCATGAGACCTGGGAAGAGAACTCGTGGAAGGGGCGCGGGGGCGTCAACCCGTGGGCCGGTCTGACCGCCGATCCGGAGCGCGGAATGATCTTCGCCGCGACGGGCTCGGCGACTTTCGATTTCTACGGCGGCGATCGCAAGGGCGACAACCTCTTTGCGAACTCGACGATCGCGCTCGATGCGAAGACCGGCCGCCGCATCTGGCACTTCCAGACGGTTCGCCACGATCTCTGGGACTACGACCTGCCGCATCCGCCGATGCTGGTGCGGGTCACGCGCGACGGGCGCCAGATCGACGCCGTGGTGCAGGTCACCAAGACCGGGTTCGTCTACGTCTTCGACCGCGCGTCGGGGAAGCCGCTGTTCGACATCGTCGAGCGTCCGGTGCCTGCATCCAGCATGAACGGCGAACGCGCGGCGGCCACGCAACCGGTCCCCGTGGCGCCGCCGCCGTTCATCCGGCAGGGCATCACCGAGAAGGACGTGTTCGGCACGACGCCCGACGCGCTCGCCGATGCGCGTGCGCGGTTTGCCGCCATGCGCCACGGCGTCATCTTCACCCCGCCGAGCCTCGAGGGGACCATCGCGCTGCCGGGCACGCGCGGCGGCGCGACGTGGTCGGGCGCCTCGTTCGACCCGGCGACCGGCTGGCTGTTCGTCAACGCGAACGAGATCCCCAACGTGCTCAAGCTCGTGGCCAGCGAGGCGGGCAGCACGTGGCCCTACAAGTTCGCGGCGTATCAACAGTTCCTGGACAAGGACGGCTACCCCGCCATTACACCGCCATGGGGCACGGTGTCGGCCATCGATCTGTCCGCGGGTCGAATCGTGTGGCAGGTGCCGCTCGGCGAGCACGCCGAGCTCGCGCAACGATTGGGCCGCACCGGCACTGAGAACTTCGGCGGCACCATCGTGACCGCCGGAGGGCTCGTCTTCATCGGTGGCGCGAAGGACGAGAAGTTCCGGGCGCTGGACACGACGACGGGCGCGGTCGTCTGGGAGTACCAGCTCGACGCCGGCGCATACGCAACGCCCGCCACCTACGCCATCGGCGGCCGCCAATTCATCGTCGTCGCCGCCGGCGGCGGTGGCAAGCCGCGTACGCGATCGGGCGATGCCTTCGTCGCCTTCGCGCTGCCCGGAAGCGGCCGTGACTCCGCGCGCTCCACGGGTGTTTCGAGCCAGAAACCGTGAATAGCGCGGCCCCAGCCGGTGATCCCCGCTAGAATGGCGGGACTACGAATCCCGACACGGCGGTCACCGGACTGTTGCTCAAATGGGGACAGGGCGACGAGGGCGCCCTCGAGCGACTGATCCCGCTGGTCCATCACGAGCTCCACCGGATCGCCCGGCGCTGCATGGCTGGAGAACGCGTGGGCCATAGTCTCCAGGCGACGGCGCTCGTCAACGCGGCCTACGTCCGTCTGGTCGACGGGCAAGCCGTCGAGTGGAACGACCGCGCGCACTTCCTCGCCGTGTGCGCTCGCGTGATGCGCCGCATCCTCGTGGACCACGCGCGCGCGCGGCACTATCAGAAGCGCGGAGGCCACGCGGCGAAGGTGACCTTCGACGAAGCGCTCGTCGTGACCGAGGAGCCGCGTCAGGACTACGTCGCGCTCGACGATGCGTTACAGGCGCTGGCAAAGTTCGACGAGCGGAAGAGCCGCGTGATCGAGATGCGCTTCTTCGGCGGCCTGAGCGTCGAGGAAACCGCGTCCGTCCTGAAGGTCTCCCCGGATACGGTGATGCGCGACTGGCGGCTGGCAAAGGTCTGGCTGCGGCGCGAGATGCGCGGACATGACGCCTGAACGCTGGCAGCGGATCGACCAGGGTGACGACCCCAATCACTGCTTCACCAATTGAAAATCGAGCCTGGTGTCGCCGCTGATCGATAGGTGCCTCGTGTCGGTGGCATAACCTTCCTTCGTCACCACGACCTCATCGGTGCGGTCGTACAACCCACGGATCTCATAGAGACCGGCGTGGTTCGTCGTGGCGCCGACCCAGCCGGTTGCATACCCGCGCCACACGTGAGCACCCTCGATCGGCACCGATCCGGCGGCTGTCGATTCGCTGATGACGCCGGAAAGCGTATAGGTTCCAGGCGGGTACACGTCGGTGCGCCCAACGACCACGACGCCGGCCGCAATCTCGATGTCGACCACGCTCCCGGGATTGTCGTGCCCATAGTCGGCCGTGAGGTAGGCCCGCCGCTCGCCGTCCAGGGTCCCGAAGCGGACTTCGAACCAGCAGGCGCACACACGCTCGGCGGCAATGGAAATGCCCTGCCGCACCCCGAACCCGGGGATGTGCTGTCCGTCCGCGGTCCAGACCAGTTCGCCGGCCGCATTGAACTGCACGATCTCGTCTTCGGCATCGCGCAGATCGGTCGTGCGAAAGCCCGAGGCGGAATCGACGAACCAGACGAGATCAGAGGGTGCGACCGGTTGCGGGGCCGGTTGCGGCATCGCCGACGTCGAGGTCGGCGTCGGGAACGTCGGCGACCGCGCGACCGAGTGATCGCAGCCCGCTAGTACCAGCACCAGAAACATGAACAGCGACGCGAACCACCAGAGCCCGCCATGCCCCGAGCCAGCGCCGGAAGGACCATCCCTGCGAGCGTTCTGACCGATCATCGTCGTCTCCTCCCGAATCTGTCGTTGACGGCTGCGGTGGCCGGAGCGCGATGTGGTGACGAGGCAGGGACCGAGCGTGGGTCGCCCAGCCTCCCTGCGGAGCACCAGACAGCGCTCGCGCCCGGGCTGGAGTTCGTCATGTTCGAGCCCTTCTATCTACGAAGCGGGAACGGGTGGCGAGAACGTGAAGGGGGAGAAAAGCGGGCTAATATGCCGGACTAGTGATGCGCGATCGGCGGCTGGCAAAGGTCTGGCTGCGGCGCGAGATGCGCGGACATGACGCCTGAACGCTGGCAGCGGACCGAAAAGCTGTACCACGCCGCATACGCCATGGCGCCGGACGCGCGTGCGGCGTTCCTGGTCGAAGCCTGCCCTGATGACGACGCGCTCCGGCGTGAGGTCCAGGCCCTTCTGAACGAGCCGGAATCGGACGACGGGTTCCTTGCCGCACCGGCGCTGGTCGCGCCTGTGCACGTGATGAGCCACGTGGCACCAATGACCGGACGCTCGCTTGGCGTGTATCGCCTCCAGATGCTGCTCGGGGTGGGCGGCATGGGCGAGGTGTACCGGGCCCACGACTCGAAGCTCGGTCGCGACGTCGCGATCAAGATCCTGCCCCGGGCCTTCACGAGCAGCCCGGATCGGCTCGCGCGCTTCGAACGCGAGGCGCGGATGCTCGCAGCGCTGAACCACGCCAACATCTGCGGGATCTACGGCTTCGAAGAAGCCGACGGCGTGCGCTTCCTGATTCTCGAGCTCGTCGAGGGCGACACGCTCGCGCACCTGTCGAGTCGGGACGCCGGAGGCGAGGGACTGCCACTCCCTCAGGCGCTGGGCATCGCGCGACAGATCGCCGACGCCCTCGAAGTCGCGCACGACAAGGGCATCGTCCACCGCGACCTGAAGCCCGCGAACATCAAGATCACGCCCGACGGCGTCGTGAAGGTGCTCGACTTCGGCCTCGCCAAGGCGGTCGGCGGCGACACGGCTTTACCCGACCTGTCGAACGCACCGCTCGAACATGGCGTGAGACGCGAGGGCGCCGTCATCGGCACCGCTGCCTACATGAGCCCCGAGCAGGCGCGCGGACTGCCGGTGGACAAGCGCACCGACATCTGGGCCTTCGGCTGTGTCCTGTACGAGATGTTGACCGGGCGCGTGACGTTTGCGGGCGACACGGTGTCGGACTCGATCGCGAAGATCCTCGAGCGTGAGCCGGACTGGTCGGCGTTGCCCGACGCGACGCCGGCGTCCATCCGACGGCTGCTGCTCCGCTCGCTCGCGAAAGATGCGAAGAAGCGGCTCAGAGATATCGGCGACGTCCGGATCGAGATCGACGCCGTGGACGAGGTCGTGCCCGGCTCCGTGACGACCCGCCCTACGGTGACCGGCGGTCTCAGGCGGTGGCTCCCGTGGGTGGCGCTCGCAGCGCTGGCCGTGGCGGGTGGTGCATGGGAAGCCCTTCGGCCCGTACCCGTCGAGAACCCACTCCCCTCCGAGGGTTTCAAGCTCTTGACGGACTGGGCCGGCTCCGAAGGGTACGCGGAAATCTCGCCTGATGGAAAAGTCGTCGCGTTCCTCGCCGACCGCGAGGGAGGGATCGATCTCTTCACGAGTCAGGTGGGCACCGGAGTCTTCAAGAACCTGACGGACAACGTCGAGCCCTTGAATCCCGTCCCAATCCTGCGCTGGGCCGGCTTTTCGGGCGATTCGGCCAGACTCTGGTTCAACGTCGTTCCGAGACAAAAAGTGGAGATGCCGTGGTCAGGCGGCACGCCTCGGCCGTTTCTCGTGGACGGCGCTCACACCCCGGCGTGGTCGTCGGATGATCGTCTCGTCTATTTCAACAATGCGGATCAGGATTCTCTGTTGCTCGCGGACGGCGCGGGCAGAAACGCCCGGAAGATCGGCATCGATTGGCCAGCCGCCGAACGCGACGCGCTGCACAATCACAACATGGTCTGGTCACCCGACAACAAGTGGATCTACTTCGTGCACGGCACCGTGCGCGACGTGAACCACCAGGCCAACGACATGGACGTCTGGCGGGTTCCGCCCGCGGGCGGATCGCCGGAGCGACTGACCTACCTGAACGCCAACGTGACGTTCCTCGCGCTGCTCGACCGGGACACGCTCCTCTTCATCGCACCTGGAGAGGATGGGTTCGGATCCTGGCTCTGGTCATTGGATGTCGGGAAGCTGCGAACGTCGGGCACGTGGTGGGGGGCTGATCGAGTGGCCCCCCGGCGGGTCCCGACGGGCACCCAGCAGTACCTGTCGGTGTCCGCCAGCCGCGACCGCGGGCCCGTGGTCGCCACCACGGCGAACCCTACAGCCAGCCTCTGGAGGCTGCCGATTCTCGCCGACAGACAGGCTGGCGAAAACGACGTCGTGCCCGTCCGGGTTCAGAACGAACGGGCGCTGGCGCCGCGATACGCGCGCCGCGCCGAGTCACCCTCGTTGTTCTTTCTGTCGGCTCGAGGCACGGGCGACCGGGTGTGGAGCTTCAAGGCAGAGGCGTTCGAGATCACCAAGGGCGCGGAAGGACACCTGGTCGAGACACCGGCGCCTGCGCCCGACGGAAGCCGGGTGGCCGTCGTCGTCAAGGAGGCGGGACGGCGCCACCTGGCGGTCATGAACCAGGACGGCCAGGGCTCGCAGACCCTCGCCGCCTCGCTCGACGTGCAAGGCACGCCTGACTGGTCGCCGGACGGCCGTTGGATTGCTGCAGCAGGCCGGCACGCGGGGGAAATCGGCCTGTTCGCCATCGCCGTGGATGGGGGAACGCCTCGTCGTCTCGTGTCCGGTCTGGCCACCGATCCGGCCTGGTCTCCGAGCGGCGGCTTCATCGTGTATGCGGGACCCTTTTCCGGAGCCACGGCCACCGCTCGAAAGCCGGGCGCGCCGCTCATGGCCGTGCGGCTCGATGGCACGAAGTACGAACTCCCGCTCGTGGTCGGAGAGACCGGGGCGGGAGGACCTGCGGGTCAGCCCTGGCAGCTATCGCTTCCTGGACGAAACGCATCTCGTGTACCGGCCACAACCTGAATCGCTGGACTTCTGGCTGTTCGATCTCGTCAAGGGCGAGCGACGGAAAATCACACGCCTCGATAACAAGGGCAGCCTGCGAGGGTTCGACATCACGCCGGACGCGAAGCACATCGTCTTCGACCGTGCCCGGCAGAACTCCGACATCGTCCTGATCCACCGACCGCCAAAGTGAAGCGCGAACGAGGGCGTGACCTGCTGGGACCAAGGATCGCCGGACGTCGTCCGGTCCCGGTCGTGCGCTGCTGACCGGATTCGTCGGCGGGGCGGCGGCATGGGAGGGGGAAGGCCCGGGCGTGGCCGCTGGCTAGCGACCCAGGTTGAGCCTGGCGCTGATCATCGCGCGGCGCGGGTCTACGAAGCTCGCCGGCAGACCGAATGTCGGACTCGACTGCGTCTCGGTCATCAGGACCTCGTTCGCCAGGCTCTCCTCGGCGGCCTCGTTCAGCACGTTGAGCAGGTCCAGCATCAGATCAAGGCGTCCGAGTCGTCCGAGCGAGATCGGCCTGGAGAGGCGCACATCCAGCAGCGTCTGCGATGAGAGCCGTCGCGAACCGCGGGGCTCGAGGAGGATGCGCCGCTCTCCCTGCCGCTGCAGGACGACCTGGGTGGCGGCCGCCCACGGCTTGCCGTCGAGGTGCTGCAGGTTCGCGGCGACGGCCAGGCCGGTTCGCGGCAGCTCGACGCTGCCCATCACCCGGAACATGTGCGGCCGGTCGTTCGGCAGCCGGCCGATGGCGTTGGTGAGATCGTTGGGATCGCGGCCGAAGACGAGCGGGTTGGGCGGGGACACGGTGCTGACCTGCGGGCCGGACGCGCTCGATCCGCTGGAGGCCTGCAGCCCGTACGTCTTCGAGAAGGTGTAGGAGCCAAATGCCTGCCAGCCTTGGGACCGCCGCTTCTCGACGGCCATGACGAGCCCGTCGTACGTCAGCGAATACGCGTCCTGGTTCGTCAGGCGGAAGCGACGAGCAGCCGGGTCGCTGACGAGACGGAACACCGGCATGATGCGGCCGTCGGGCAGGGGGAGCGTCCCTTCGACATACTGACCGGCCACATCGGTCCATCCGATGAAGTTGTCGCCAACCTTGCGGACGTAGGCGATGGCCACCGCGAGCCGGCGACCGACCTCGCGATCGACGCCGATCGAGGTACTCGTCGGTGCGCGGCGCGGACGTCTCTCGATCGAGCTCCAGGTTGTCCTCGGGATCGATCACGGACACGAGGCGCGAGTAGTCGCCAGTCGCCGGAACATAGGCCATCGTCGTGGTCGGGGTCGCGCCCGGGTGGAAGGGCTCCAGTTCGCCGGTCAGCACACCCTGGCTGAATCGGCCGTAGCTCGCCCGCATCACCGTTCGGCCGTCGGCGCTGAGCTTCAGCGTGGCGCCCAGACGCGGCGACACGATGTTCCACGTATACAGCGTGCCCCGGCCGGGGACGATCTCATCGGTTTCGTCCCCTTGCGCATCGAGCGCATGCAAATCCTGACTGATGGCGCGGCTGTGGTCGAACCGGAGTCCGGCGGTGATCGTCAGCCGGTTGCCCACGGTGATCGCGTCGCTCGCGAACGCGGACGCCGTCACCGCCGCACCGCCGACCCGGCTGGGATCGCTCGACACGGATTGGAACGGCGCGCCGGCGTTGTCGACGAACCTCACGCCCGTCGGAATGACGTTGAGCGCGTCGTGCTCGCCCCGCTCGACCTGCACGCCCACTTTCCACTGGTGATCCGCGCCCAGGAGCGCAGGCCGGTAGTGCGTGAGCGTCCCCTTGGCCGTCGTGCGCACGATGTTCACGGATCCAATCCGTGGCGGAGCGTCGCGCGTCACGCCGGTCACGCGATCGAACCGGCTCGGAATCGTCGTGCTCCCGACGCTCGGCGTGTCGTCTCTTGCATGCACGAATCGACCGACGCGCAGATCCCACAGCGTGTTGGCCGACATCGTGTGCGTCAGATTGCCGAACGTCATCGCCGGCACCGAGATGTGCATGCGCGTGATCGCTTCGAGCGGGGTCACGATCGTGGGAGGAACGGACGTATCCCCGATCTCATCGTGAAAGCTCTGCACCAGCTGCCAGCTCGGCGCCAAACGCCACGTGAGCTTCGCGAGCACCTTCGACATCTCGTACGTTCTCGGGTACGCGGGATCGGTGCCCGGCTGACTGTCCTCGTCGCGCGCGTACTGATATCCGCCGAAGAACCACAGGCGATCGCGAATCGCCGGACCTCCGACGTTCGTCGTCACGTCGTGGTACGTCGCGCGTTCGTATCCGCTCCGCTGCTGCCCCGAGTCGAGATACGGGAGGGTCACGGGCTGGCTCGTCATTCCGGCCGTCTGCCAGTAGTACCGACGCATCGCCCTGAAAGCGCTCGCTGCCCTGCCGCGTGACGACGTTGACGACCGCGCCCTGCATGTTGCCGAACTCGGCTGACGCCCCGACGGACTGAATCTGCACTTCCTGAATGAAGTCCACGCCCGGCTCTGATCTGGGGACCCCGCTGCACGGGCAGGTCGTGTTCGTGCCGTCGATGAGGAACTGGTTCTCGTTGGTGCCCGACCCGAAGGCGGACACGGTGGTCGTGGTCCCGCTCGAGGGGGAGGTCGCCGAGATCCCGGGCGCCACCCTGAGGAAGTCGAACATGCTGGTCCGCCGTGTCGGAATGGCGCCGACGTCCTCGGGACCGAAGCGCGTGCCGAATCCCGGGTCCCTGGCCTCGATGCGGGAGCCCATCCCCTCGACCACGATCGATTCCGCTGGGCCCGTCACCTTCAGCGTGACCGTTCGCTCGATGGTGGCGCCTGCTCCGATGCGGATGTCCTCTTCGTGCACGGGCATGAAGCCCGGGATGTCGATGTCGAGCGCGTAGGAGCCCGGTGGCAGAGCGGGGAAGCGCCATTGTCCCCGGTCGCTGGTCAGGAGCGCCGACCGCCCGCCAATCAGCGCCGGCGAACTAATCGTGACGCGAGCACCCGCCAGCACGCCGCCCTGTTCGTCCTTGACGGTGCCGATGATCGTCCCCGTCAGATCCTGCGCGGTGGCGTTGCCAGGCAGCAGGATGACCGCCGCCGCCAGCAGCGTCACCAGAGACGGCCATCGCGTGGCGGACGGCGTGAATCGTTGAATGCACATGGGAACCTCGAGTCTACGCCCGATCCTCACGGTGAAACGGGTCTTGTGTCGCCGGTCGCCGGCGATCTCCACTGCCGGTCGTGAAGCGGCTATTGCCTTGTCGCGGCCCATCTGGTGGCCGGGCAATGTTCGGTGCTGATGGTGCCGACGGCACTGACTGCCGACACGATCCTGCCGGAGAGCGCGACGTCTTCGCCCGCGAACGAGAACTCGCCGTCGTTCACTCGAGGCGTCGGCGACAAGGCCACTGCCGTCGATGTGCCGCACGTGACGCTGATCAGCGCATTGCCCTGAATGGTGAATCTGATTTCCATGTCCGCGTGGTAGCCCCTGGCCCGCTCCGCGTCGGGGTGGGCCAGGGCATACCCCGCCCAGTTGCCGTTGAAGTCGAAGGACTGTGGCGGCGCGTAGGCGTACCCGCCGGCCAGTCGGACTTCCTGACCGCCCGGGTTCGTGACCGCGAGGTCCACGGCGCCTGCGGCATGAGCCTGCGTCGTGAACTGGATGACCGTGCTGCTCCCAAAGGACACCGTCCTCGGTTCGCCGTCGAGCGTCACGGTCACGTCAGCCTGAAACCCACTGCCGGTGAGGCTGACGGCCGTGCCGCCGCCCGTTGACCCGGTGCTCGGAGCGAGCGCCGCAATGACCAGGGCGGGCACGGGTGGCGGCGCGGCGCTCGGCGGTGGAGATGGCGATGCCGGTGAGGCCCCGGCACATCCGAGGCTGAGGCCGACGACGGCCGCGAGGCTGGCTTCGAGCGTGCACGCGAGAGCGCGGATGACCCTGTGGCTCGTCATGGCTGGTTTGCTCCTGACCAGGAAGCGAGAACGGCGCGGGAAAACTTGAACCGTGCACGTCTCGCACGCGAGTCGCCGCACGTCGTGTAACATCGGGCCGCCGGTGGTGCGTAGCCCGTAGCCTGTAGCCCGTAGCCCGGTCATCCCGTCAGCCTTCCAGCCGTGCCATGGTTACCGTCTTCGTCACTGCGTGCACGGCGTTGCTGGTGGCGCTCGGCCTCGGTCGCGCTCCAGCCGAGAATCCGCCGGAGGCGAGCCAGCCGCCGGGCGCGTCCGCACGCCCGAACATCGTCCTGATTCAGGCCGACGACCTCGGGTGGGGCGATCTCAGCGCATACGGTCAGCGTCGATTCACGACGCCCTGGCTGGATCGGATGGCCGGCGAGGGCCTGCGCTTCACGCAGTACTACTCGGGCAGCACGGTCTGTGCGCCGTCGCGGGCTGCGCTCATGACCGGCCGGCACACGGGACACTCGCGCATCCGCGGCAACGGCGACTTTCCGCTCGAGGATGTGGACGTCACGATTGCCGAGGTGCTGAAGCCAGCAGGGTACAGGACGGCGGTCGTCGGCAAATGGGGGCTCGGTGACGATGGGACGCCGGGACGGCCCGATCGTCAGGGCTTCGACGAAGCATTCGGATTTCTCCGCCATCCTCACGCGCACCGTCAATACACCGAGCGGCTCTGGAAGAACACCGCGTGGATCGACCTGTCGGCCGAGCGCGACTACGTCAACGATCGCTTCACGGATGCGGCGCTCGACTTCGTCGATCGCGCCTCGGCAGGGCCGTTCTTTCTCTACCTCGCCTACACGGCGCCGCATGCGGAACTGCGAGCGCCAGACGATGCGATGGCTCCCTATCGCGGGAGATTTCCGGAAACGCCGTTCGTCAACGGAAAGGCGGACGGCCAGTCGCCGGTTCCGCCCTACTCGCAGAGCGCCGGTTATCGCTCGCAGCCATTGCCGCGCGCGGCGTTCGCGGCGATGGTGACGCGCATCGACCGTGACGTCGGACGTATTCTCGCCAGGCTGCGCGAGAAGGGCCTCGACCAGCGAACGCTCGTGCTCTTCACGAGCGACAACGGGCCGCACCGCGAAGGCGGGGCCGACCCGGAGTTCTTCGACAGCAACGGACCACTGCGTGGGATCAAGCGGGACCTCTACGAGGGCGGCATTCGCGTGCCCATGATCGCGTGGTGGCCTGGAACCGTGCGGCCGGCGGTTCGCGACACGATATGGGCGCATTGGGATGTGCTGCCGACGCTTGCCGACGTCGCGGGCGTCAAGCCACCGGCGGACATCGACGGCAGATCGATGCGCTCGGAGCTGACCGGCTCGCGCGCTTCGGGACAGCCCGAGCGCACGCTCTACTGGGAGTTCCACGAGCGCGGGTTCCAGCAGGCCGCCCGCCGCGGCCCGTGGAAGGCCGTGCGGCTCGGCATCGATCGACCGGTGGAGATCTACGACCTCGAGAAGGACCCGTCCGAAACCACCGACCTCGCTGGCTCACAGCCCGCGCGAGTGGCGGAGTTCGAAGCGTTCTTCGCAGGCGCCAGGACGCCCTCTGACCGGTGGCCGGCGAAGAAATAGATCCCGGCGCTATTCCGCCGAGCAGGCGGCGCATCTCGCCGAGGCGGGCGTGCTCCTGATTCGACAAGTCGACGCGCGCGCGATGCTCGCGTGCTCCGAGGGGGTGGCCGCGGAGGTTGTGCGCACCCTGGCGATGTCGATTCCGGCCGACGTCGAGCGCACCGTGCGGAGCCAGCAGGGCGGATACATGCCCTGCAAAGTTGATTGCCAACTCCGGCTGAGTCGGGTATCGTGACGGCATCCGTTCACAATCCGCGCAGGAGGTCCCCATGTTCGGTGGTCACGAGAGGCGGCGGCGGGCAGTCGACAACGATCGGCGTTCGCTGGTGCGGGGGCTCGCGCTGGGCGCTGCTGGACTGTGGGTGCCGGGTATTCTGGCCGACGAGCTCATGCGCACGCCGCACCAGACAGAAGGGCCGTTCTATCCGAACAAGCTCCCGCTCGATACCGACAACGACCTGCTCGTCATCAACGACGTCCTCACACCGGCGGTCGGGACGATCACGTGGTTCGGTGGACGCATCCTCGACGCGCAGGGCCAGCCGATTCGGAACGCGCTCGTGGAGATCTGGCAGTGCGACGCCAACGGGGTCTATCTCCACCCGGGCAGCGAGAACGGCGCGAAGCGCGACGGCAACTTCCAGGGTTTCGGCCGCTTCATCACGAGCTCGAAGGGCGAGTACGGCTTCCGCACCATCAAGCCCGTGCCCTACCCGGGACGCACGCCGCACATCCACATGGCCATCAAGATCAAGGGCCAGGGCAAGTTCACGACGCAGTGCTACGTGAAGGGCGAGCCGCAGAACGAGAAGGACTCCGTGCTGGTGGCGGTCAAGGACATGAAAGCGCGCAACGCACTCATCGTGCCCTTCGCCCCGCTGGCCGGCTCGCGCATCGGCGAGCTGACGGCCACCTTCGACGTGGTGTTGGGATTCACGCCGTCGGCGTGAGGTTGGGCTTTGGGCGTTGGGCGTTGGGCGTTGGCCACCCAAAGCCCAAGGTCAAATGACCAATGCCCGGCGCGGCGCCTACGGTCTGATCACCGTCCCATCGCGTCGCCGCGTCGTCCCCCACGAATAATCGAAGTTCGGCGGACCCGGCGGGAACGGGAACTTGGCGGCGAGCTTCTCGTCGACCTCGACGCCGTGTCCCGGCGAGTCGTTCGCCACCATGTAGCCGTTCTTCTGTTCCGGCGCGCCGCGGAACACCTCACGCGTCTCCGGTGGAAAGGCTCCGCCCTCGTGGATCCCGAAGTTGTAGCTCGCGAGCTCGAGCGCGAGCTGCGCCGCGTGTGCGACCGGCGAGGCGTCCCCGGGACCGTGCCATGCCGTGCGCACACCGAAGAACTCGCTGAGCGCGGCGACCTTGCGCGCGGGCGTCAACCCGCCGATCTGCGAGATGTGAATGCGGATGAAATCGATCAGGCGCTCGGAAATGAGCGGCAGGTATTCCTGCACGGTGTTGAACAGCTCCCCCATCGCAATCGGGATGCTCGACTGCTGCCGCAGCAGCCGGAACCACGCGTTGTCCTCCGGCGGGAACGGATCCTCCAGGAAGAACAGGTTGTAGGGCTCGAGCGCCCTGCACAGATTGATGCCCTCGTTCAGCTGCACGCGCTCGTGCACGTCGTGCAGCAGCTGCACCTCGTCGCCGAGCGTCGTCCGCAGATGCGCGAACAGCTTGGGCAGCATCCGCACGTAGCCGGCCGACTCCCAGATCGATCGCGGGTTGGTCGGGCCGACCGCCTCGCCGTCCGTGCCCGGCGTCGATTGCTGGCTTCGCGCGCCATAGGTGGCCAGCCCTTTCAAGCCGCCCTGCACCCGCACGTGGCGGAAGCCCATCTCCATCCCTTTGCGCGCGTTGTCCTCGAGCTCTTTGAAGTCGGCCCCGCTGGCGTGGTAGTAGCAGTCGGCGCCGTGCCGCACCTTGCCGCCGAGCAACTGATAGAGCGGCAGCCCCGCGCGCTTGCCGAGAATGTCCCAGAGCGCGATGTCCACCCCGCTCATCGCGTTGAAGAGGACCGGCCCGTTCCGCCAGTACGAGCTGACGTACGAGGCCTGGTGGATGTCCTCGATCTCGTCG
The DNA here is from genome assembly GCA_963840865.1 of Vicinamibacterales bacterium. GTDB lineage: Bacteria > Acidobacteriota > Vicinamibacteria > Vicinamibacterales > Vicinamibacteraceae > CAWJAP01. The sequence goes on along the minus strand of CAWJAP010000027.1, from coordinate 58,150 downwards.
ACGCGGCGGCCGATGAGGAACGGCTTCAGGTACTCGTCGATGGCCGTCTTCACGACGAGGGCGCGCTGCGTGAAGGTCGCGCACCCCCACCCGTGCAGTCCGGGCTGGTCGGTGACGACCTTGACGACGACGAGCCGGATGCGGTTCGGAGCGGTGAGGATGGTCTGAATGTCCTTGATCCGGATCGGCGGCAGCCCCTTGGGCGCCGGCGGAACCGCCGGCGCTTGCGCCTGCGCGAGCGCCTCGCGGCCGCTCACCATCGCCGCTCCGGCCAGCAGCGATCCCGTGGACAACCGTCGCAACGCGTCACGTCTCTTCATGAAGTCTGCTCCTGGGCTGCGGGCTACAGGCTACGGGCATCGAGCGGCTGAAGCCGCCCCAGTCCTCGCCCTGCGGGGCGCCGGGCCAAAGGCCCGGCCTCCACCTGCGGCGGACGGTCGTCGCCATCACCGTCCGCAGGAGGGCGGGGCTTCAGCCCCGCCGATCAAGCCGCAAGGCGTGGTGTTTTCAGAACTCGTACCGCACGCCCAGCTGAACCTGCCGCGGCGCGTTGGCGAGTCCCGTGATCAGGCCGAAGTTCGCGCTCGTGATCGTCGATTCGGGCGATCCCCAGATCTTGCGGTCGAACAGGTTGAACACTTCGAGACGGAACTCCAGTCGCGTCCTGGCGATCCCGAATGTGCGTGCGAGCGAGATGTTCTCGTTGAGGAACCACGGCCCACGCTCGTTCGGATTGCGCGACGTCGCATTGCCGAACTCGGTACGCAGCGCGCCGCCTTTGAAGCCCTGAAGCTGGTCGACCGAGTCCACCACCGCGCGCGGGAACGCGTCCCGATCCCACCACCTGTCCACGAGCGGATCGAAGCTGTCGCCCTGCGTCGGCCCGCGCCATCCGTTGTAGTCGAGCACCGTGATGCGGTTGTCGCCGGCGAAGAGCGGCAGGCCGTAGCCGGGGAAGACCGTCAGCGGGAAGCCCGAGGCATACGATTGCACGCCGGCGATCCGCCAGTTGCCGAGGATCATCGACATCACGCCGTCCTTGAGGTACGGCTTGTCGGGGCCGAACGGCAGCTCGTAGCTGTAGTTCAACTTGATCACGTGCGTCTGGTCGAAGGCCGAGAGGGCCTTGTCGGCGTCGCGGTTGAAGTGGTTCATCGCCCGGCCGTCGCCGGCGTTGGCGCGATCCGACCGGAGCGAGAAGGTCTTCGAGAACACATACGAGCTGAGGAACGTCAGGCCCGATGCATAGCGCTTCTCGCCCTTCAGCACGAGGGCGTGATAGCTGGACCGGCCGCTGCGATCGCCACCGTCGGCGCCGGTGTTGATGTTCAGGTACTGCGGGTAGGGACGCAGCGCCTGGGCCACCGACTGCGAGCCCGGGAAGCTCACATACGGATACGGGATGTTGGCCTGCCGCGCCACCGTCGAGTCCATCCGCGAGTTCATCAGCGTGATCGCCGCGGGCCCCCCGTACTGCTGGACGAACCCCTGGAAGATCGCCGGGTCCACCTGGTTCAGGCTGAGGAGGTTCGTGGTCAGATGACGGCCCAGTTGCGCGTTGTACCCGGCTTCGACGACGAAGCGGCCCGGGAGCTGGCGCTGCATGTTGAGCGTCCACGTGTAGTACTCGGGTAGCCGGCCCGAGTCGTACGGCTGCCAATAGGGAATGTCGCTGCCGTTGAGCGTGTTCGGCACGAGGAACGGCGGCGCGGGCCAGGCCGGCCAGCCCTGATCCCAGTTGAACGCGGAGCTGGCGGGCGCGCCCGGCGTCTGCACGTTGTAGCCGCCGATGAAGCCGTTCCAGTGCGAGCTGCCGCCCGTGTTCTTCACCGATCCGAACGTGCGCGCGGCGCTCAGACGGACCACCGTGTCGTCGTTCACGCTGTAGACGGCGCCGATGCGCGGGCTGAGGCCCCACGGCCACGCCTCGTACATCGTGTCCTTGCCGGTGCGGCCCTCGCCTTCACCCGCGAACTCGGATGCGCCGAGACGGCCGTTGGCCGCCGGATTCGGCAGGTTGGGGTTGAAGTTCGAGTACCCGTCCGGATAGTAGCCCTCGAAGGTCGGCGGCGTGTATTCGTAGCGGAGGCCGTAGTTGATCGTCAGCTTGTTGCTCACGCGCCAGTCGTCCTGCGCGTAGCCCGAGTAGTAGCGCCACCGGTCCGAGACGTAGCGGTTCGTCGTGATGTCCGACGAGCCGACCTCGCCGAGCAGGAAGGTCGCGAAGGCATTGCCGGTCGCGCCGGACGTGTCGAATCGTGCCGTTGGGCAGGAAGCCGGCCGTCGCGCCCCGGTTGAAGTTGTAGGCGCCGGCTGCCGTGTGCCAGCCGTAGCCGTCGTAGTGATCCTGCTGGACGATGAAGCCGAACTTCCAGGTGTGGTTCGTCTTCACCCACGTCAGATCGTCGGTGATCGCCCACAGGTAGTTGCCGGACCCGCCGAACTCCGCCCGTCCCCAGTTCTCGTAGTCGTTCGAGAAGTTGATGCCTGGGAACAGCTTGTCGGGTCCGGGAACGTTTTGCAGGCCGATCGCGGTGCCCCAGCCCTGGTCGCGGTTGTAGGACGCGCGCAACTGGAACCAGTCGTTGTGGCCGAAGCTCACGCGATTGAGCAGGTTCGGCGAGATCACCCGATCCCAGTTGAAGCGATACACCCGCGTGTTCGAGTCCTCGTCGCGGAAGGTGTTGAGCGGGACCGGGAAGCCGCCGCCCGGCCCGTCGGACGGCGGTAGCACGAGGACCTCGCCCCAGTGGAACAGGAAGCCGAGGCGGTCCTTGCTCGACAGGTTGTGATCGAACTTGATGCTGAACTTGTTCCACGGGTTGGTATAGACCGTATCGCCGGGCGTGTAGGTGAAGTTGTTGCGGACACCCGGACGATCCGGCCGCATCGTCGCCAGTTCGACGACCTCTCGTGACACCTGGCTGAACCGACTCGACGGAATCTGATTGTTGGGAAACGGATCGCGGGTGAAGCCGCCGCTCGGGTTCACCCGGGTCGTCGCCGGATCGTAGATCGGGATCAGGTTCCCGTTCGCATCGCGCCAGTTCGAGAAGTCGCCGTTGTACATCTCCGCGGTCGGAATCGTCGCGACCCTCGGCGCCGCGGAGGTCTTGTTGCGATACGCCTCGTAGGACGCGAAGAAGAACGTCCTGTCCTTGCCGTTGTAGAGGCCCGGCACTCTCACGGGTCCCCCGAAGACGCCGCCGAAGTCGTGCTGCTCGAGCGGGGGCTTCTCGCGGCCGGCCGCCTTGGTGAAGTAGTTGATCGTGTCGAGGCTGTCGTGGCGGAAGAACTCGAACACCTTGCCGCGATAGGTGTTGCCGCCCGAACGCGAGACGAAGCTCACCGCCCCGCCGCCGGCATGGCCGAACTCCGCCTTGAAGCCGTTGGTGTCCACCGCGAATTCGGTGATGGCCTCGACCGACGGCGAGTTGAGCGTCGTCCATAACCGCTGCTCGAAGGGGGCGCCGGGCGTGGCCGACACGCCGTCCACCGACAGGTCCCAGCCGCCTTCCTGGCCGCCGCCAATGACGATGTTCCCCCGGCCGAGATCACCGCTGGTACCGGATTTCGCTTCGGGCGCGATCAGGCTGAGGTCGAGCGGCGATCGCAGCTGACCGCCGACGACGAGCGGCAGGTCCTGAATGAACTTACTGCTGATCGCCGTCGTCACCTTGACGCTGTCGGTCTGAATCTGCTTGCTCTCGGCGGAGACCGTGACCGCGTCCTGCAGCCCACCGAGGGCGAGCGTCCCGTCCACGCGCACGCTGCCGCCCGCCGTCACCTCGATGTTCTCGAGCGTCGTCGTCTGGAAGCCGGAGGCCGTGATGATCACGACATAGGCGCCGACGTTCAACTGCGGAATGGCGTAGGTGCCCTGCGGCGACGTCGTGACGACGCGCTCGAAGTTCGTCGCGACGTGAAGCGCCTTGATCGACGCGCCGGCGACGACGCCGCCGGACGTATCGACGACCGTTCCGGTGATGGTGCCGCGATCGCCCTGGGCCAGGGCAAGGCGTGTCGCGCCGAGTAGGACGGCGAGGCTGAGTGCCACGCCGATCCAGCGTTGACGGCAGTCCATGGAGTCTCCTCCTTCAGTCCGAAACCAACGTCGCCTGGGCGGCGCTCGGGGTCGGAGTCGCCAAGTCGACGCACGCCCTCCCCCGCGAGCCGCCTCACCGGTCGAGGAGCGTGTGAGCTCGTGGGCGTCTCTGCTGTTTGTGCGGCCGATCGTGGACCTCGATTGGTTCGCTGTCAAGACCCAAGCCGATCTAGACAGGTCACACCAGTCAGAGACCGCTAACAGGAGCCAGTCGCAATCTCGTGACTGATTTTGAGGATTTCCACACCTTGACCGCTAAAGTTCCGGATCCGCACTTCGTCGTAGTGGATTGACCTCTCGGGTGGGCGTAACGACCTCGTGACCTTGACCACCCACCGGGGCGCTCCTATACTCCAGGGGTTACCGCACCGTCGCGGCGTTGTGTCGGCTGCACGATCCCGTTCGGCCGCGTGGTGTGTCGTCTGCCGGAGCCCGCCATGATTCAGCTCGACGCCCACAAGTCCGTGCACTTCTGCGATGGCCTGAAACGGCGCGACTTCCTGCATGCCGGCGCCATCGGCTTTCTCGGCCTGTCACTGAGCGATCTCTTCACGCTGAAGGCGGCCGGCCGCGTGGACGGCACGCGTGACAAGAACTGCATCATGCTGTTCCTGGTCGGCGCGCCGAGTCAGCTCGACACGTGGGATATGAAGCCCAATGCGCCCTCCGAAGTCCGCGGGCCGTACAAGCCGATCCCCACCAACGTGCCGGGGATGCAGATCAGCGAGATCTTCCCGCGCATGGCGACGCACGCCGACAAGTTCGCGCTGCTGCGCTCGGTCTACTACAGCGGCGTCGCGGTTCACGACGCCGGCCATCAGGTGATGCAGACCGGCCGCCTGTTCCAGGCCGGCATCGAGACGCCGCACGTCGGCTCCGTGCTCGGGTTCCTCAAGGGACCGAAGGCCGACGTGCCGCCGCACGTCATGCTGCCGCGGCCGATCGGCAACACCGGCGGCAACATGCCGCACGGCCAGAGCGCCGGCTTCCTCGGCAAGCTGCACGATCCGTTCGTGCTGAACGCCGACCCCTCGGACCCGGCCTTCCGCGTGCGCGACCTGCGCGACGCCGGACACGATCACCGCCATCCGCGCGGACGACCGCCGGCAAGCTGCGATGCGATGGTCGACGGCGCGGTCAAGAGCTTCGAGGCGAGCGCCGACGCGCGCCTCCTCGATCGCTCCTTCGATCAGGCGTACACGCTCATCTCCTCGGCCAAGGCGCGCGAGGCGTTCGATCTGTCGAAGGAACCGGACGCGGTCAAGGACCAGTACGGCCGCAACCGCTTCGGCTCGAGCTGCCTGCTCGCGCGGCGGCTGGTCGAGGCCGGCGTCCGCTTCGTGACCGTCAACATGTTCGAGACGGTCTTCAACGAGATCACCTGGGACATCCACGGCTCGGCGCCGTTCAGCCCGATCGAGGCCTACCGCGATCTGCTCGGGCCGATGTTCGACAACGCGTACGCGTCGCTGCTCGAGGATCTGACCAGCCGCGGCGTTGCTCGACGACACGATGGTCGTCGCGATGGGCGAGTTCGGCCGCACGCCGAAGATCAATCCAGCCGGCGGACGCGACCACTGGCCGCAGTGCTGGACGATTGCGATGGCCGGCGGCGGCGTGAAAGGCGGACAGGTGATCGGCGCGTCCGACGAGATTGGCGCCTATCCGAAAGATCGTCCGATTCCCGCCGGACAGGTCGCCGCGACGATCCTGCACGGGCTCGGCATCGATCTCGAAACGGAATTGCCCGGCCCCGGCAGCCGCCCGATGCGCGTCGTCGACCACGGCGTGGAGCCGATCCTGGAGCTGTTTTGAGATCGCGGCTACGGCTTCGGGCTGCGGGCTACGGGCCGGATGATGACGCTGCGACCGACTACGTCTTCCCACCTTCTCGCGATTGTCACGATCCTGCTTCGCGGGCTGCGATCGCGCTCGCGCGCGGACGACAACCGGGCGAGCGACGACCGTGTCGACAGCGACGACGGTCGTCGACGCGTCGACGGGATCGTCGTTCCGCAATCACGTCATTCCCGTGCTGACGAAGGCGGGCTGCAACTCGGGCGCCTGTCATGGCGCGGCGGCGGGCAAGAACGGGTTCGGGCTCACGCTGCGCGGCTACGATCCCGATGCCGACTACGACACGTTGACGCGTCAGGCCGCCGGACGACGGGTGAACCGGCTCGATCCGGCGCGCAGCCTGATCCTGCTGAAGCCGACGGAGACGGTTCCTCACCTCGGCGGCAAGAAGTTCGAACCAGGGTCGCCGGACTATCAGGTCATCGCGCGGTGGATCGCCGCCGGCATGCCGCCGCCCGGGACCGCCGATCCGCGGCTCGTGCGCCTCGACGTCACGCCAGCCCACCAGACGCTGGCCGTCGGCGCCAAGGCGCACCTGCGCGTGGTCGCGCACTACAGCGACGGCCACGCCGAAGACGTGACGCGGTGGGCGCGCTTCTCCACGGCCGACGAAAACGTCGCGCAGATCGAACAGGACGGGGCGCTCCTCGTGAAGAGCCCCGGAGAGACGGCCCTCGCCGTCGGGTTTCTCACCGGCGTCGCCTCGGTCCGCGTGACCTCACCGTTTCCCAACGAGGTTGCCGAGAGCACGTTCGTGTCTGCGCCTCGGGCGAACTTCATCGACGAGCTCGCGCTCCGCAAGCTCCGCGCGCTGCGCCTCGAGCCGTCGCCGCGAGCGCCCGATCGTGACTTCGTCCGCCGCGCGTACCTCGACGCGGCCGGCATGCTTCCGAGCCCCGAGGAGGTCGATGCGTTCCTGGCCGACCAGGCGCCGGACAAGCGCGCGCGGCTGGTCGACACGCTGCTCGCACGGCCCGAGTACGTCGACTACTGGGCTTACAAGTGGTCGGACGTCCTGCTCGTCTCGAGCCGTAAGCTCGGTCCCAACAACGTCAAGGCCTTTTACGGCTGGATCCGGGCCTCCGTCGCCGAGAACAAGCCGTGGGATCGCTTCGTCCGCGAGCTCACGACCGCCTCGGGCCGCAGCACCGAGGACGGCGCCGTCAACTACTTCCTGATTCATCGCAATCAGATCGATCTCACCGAGAACTACACGCAGGCGTTCCTCGGCCTCACCCTCACGTGCGCGCGCTGTCACAACCACCCGATGGAAAAGTGGACGCAGCGCGACTACTACGCGTTCTCGAATCTGTTCTCCCGGGTCTCGATCAAGGACGATGCCGGGGCCAAGCCCGATTCGGCGCTGGTCGTCTCGACCGCGACCGGCGAGATTCAGCATCCCCGCACGGGCGAGGTGCTGCCGCCGACGCCGCTCGACGGCACGCCGATGCCCGCGACATCCACGATCGACCGTCGCGAGTACCTCGCCGACTGGCTGACCTCGCCGTCCAACACGCTCTTCGCCCGCACGGTGGTCAACCGCGTCTGGGCCAACTTCTTCGGGCGCGGCCTGGTCCACCCGGCCGACGATCTGCGCGCGACCAATCCCGCCTCGAACGACGAGCTCTTCGCCGCCGTGACGAAGGACTTCGTCGATCACGGGTACGACCTGAAGCGGCTCGTGCGCACGATCATGCTGTCGGAGGCCTATCAGCGATCCTCCGAGCCGAATGCCACCAACGCGGCCGACGATCGCTATCTGTCACGCTACGTGCCACGGCGGCTGCCGGCCGAGGTGATGCTCGACGCGATGTCGCAGGTCACCGGCGTTCCGGAGAACTTTGGGGGTTACACACGCGGCACGCGCGCGCTGCAACTGCCCGACACCCGCGTCGAATCCTATTTCCTGTCGATCTTCGGCCGGCCGGAGCGCGAGATCACGTCGACGTCGGAACGGATGCAGGATCCGACGTTGACCCAGGCGCTGCACGCCATCAACGGCGAGACGCTCAATCAGAAGCTCGCGGCGAGCCAGGGGCTCGTGTCCAAGCTCGCCAACCCCGGGACGAGCAACGAAGCGGTCGTCGAGGGCATCTTTGCGGCGGCGCTGAGCCGGCCGCCCACCGCGACCGAACGATCCCGGCTGATCGACGCACTCGCACGAGCCGGCGAGGCGCCCGACAAGCGCCGCGCCGCCATCGAAGACGTGGCGTGGGCGGTGTTGACGTCGAGGGAGTTTGTGTTCAATCACTGACGAGCTTGGCGCGTCAGTGATTGAGGCTACGGTCTTCAGGCTTCGGGCTTCGGCGCTTGCTGCGGCACGCTTCAGGCTACTCGGATGTTCGAGACTGCTTAGCAGTTTCTGCAACCTGCGAACCACGACGATCGTAGCGAGAACTGCAATCACTTGGCCGGTAGTGGTCGGCCATCAGGTGAGAGGCGAGCAGCCAGCTCCAGCAGTAGCGCGCCTTCGGATGCGGACCCGAGGGCGATCTCGACGAACCGTAGGTACTCCTGTCGTGCTCCGTCTGCGCACTACCCTCGACGAGATTCAGTCACTGTGAGATGCGGCGGCTCGACGGATTTGCGCCTGAAGCGCGTATCGTTCTTCGACGGGCAATTTCTGCGTCGCTCTGTAGACGCGATCGACGAGGGCGTCAGCCTCTCGAAACACGTTCAGTCTTGCTACGTCTCGTGCCATCGATCGGCGCCTCCACGGCTCAGCGTGAGCAGCGACGTCCTGCTTTCGTGCCATGCGGTGCAGGGACGACGTGGGTCCTGCGTCCGGGACCGAAGACCGAAGACCGATAGCCTGAAGCCGCGCGGCCGAATCGTGCTTGCGCGGCCGTTCTGTCTCTCGTTCCAGTCGCTCTCGGCCAGCGCAGCCGCAGGCCGCGCGTCCCTGATTTCGCGCGCGACGTACTTCCCGTCTTCGAAGCCAACTGCCTGCGCTGCCACAGTGCCGCGGCGCAGAAGGGCAATCTGATTCTCGACGCGCACGAGGACGTGATGCTCGGCGGGCGCAAAGGCGCGTCGATCGTCCCCGGTGACAGCGCGAAGAGCCTGCTCGTCGGCATGATCGAGGGACGCGTCGAGCCGCGGATGCCGCCGAAGAGCGACCTGCGGCCCGACGAGATCGCGACCGTGCGCGCGTGGATCGATGCCGGCGCGAAGGACTCGCCCGGCGCGGCGCTGTCGCTCGACGCGCGCCTTCCGAAGATCAGCCCGCTCGAGCGGCTGCTCCCGTCGGTGAACAGCCTCGCCTTCGGGCCGAAGACGGGAGAGCTGATCGTGCCCGGCTACCGCGAGGTGCGGCGGATGTCGTGGACGCGCGGGTTGTCGGCCGGCGCCGTGCCGGCGCGTGCGACGGCGACGCGAACGCGGCCGAGCCTGAAGGGCGCGATCGATCTCGTGCGCAGCGTCGCCGCGAGCCCCGATGGCTGGTGGATTGCCGGCGCGGGCGGCATTCCCGGCGCGGTCGGCGAGGTGCTCGTCTGGGACGCGGAGAGCGGCGCGCTGACCCACACGCTCAAAGGGCACCGTGACTACGTGTACGACGCCGCGTTCAACCGTCGCAGCACGCGGCTGGCCACGGTGAGCTACGACCGCACGCTGCGCATCTGGGATCTCGACACCGGCCGCGCGATGCGCGTCCTTCGCGAGCACACCGAAGCGGTCTATGCGGTGGCGTTCAGTCCCGACGATCGATGGGTCGCCTCGGGCTCCGGCGATCGGTCGGTGAAGCTCTGGGACGTGCGATCGGGCCGGCGGCTCTACACGCTGACCGACGCCACCGAGCCCGTCTCGTCCGTCGATTTCCACCCCAGCATGATGCGCCTGACCGCGGCCGGCGCCGACAAGACGATCCGCACGTGGACGCTGACGGCCCAGGGCGGAACGCAGGTGTCGGCCGTCCTGGCGCACACGGCGCCCATCCTCGCGATCGCCTACTCGCCTGACGGCACGCGGCTCGCCTCGGCGGCGAGCGATGGCGTCGTCAAGATCTGGAACACGGCGAACTGGCGCGAGGTGCGGATGCTCGAACGGCAACCCGATTGGTCGCAGGCCCTGGCCTGGAGTCCAGACGGACTCACACTGGCGGTCGGCCGTTACGACGGGTCGGTGGCGTTGTACGATGCCCGCACGGGCAGACGAACCGGGGACCTGATTCGGCGCGCCATGCCAAAACCGGCGGCGTCCAACGCCCGGCGTGCGGGCGCGGAGCCGCAGTCTCCGGCCGCGCTGAAATGAGTGCGGGAGGGCGGGGCTTCAGCCGAACAGAACGGCGGGGCTTCAGTCACGAGCAGGAGGGCGGGGCTTCAGCCCCGCCGACAAGGAACACGATGATGCGTATCCTGCCCCTACGACGACCCTTGAACGGCGGTCGCGCCGAAGCGCCTGGCGCGAAGGCGGACCCGCCCTCCTTCGTTGCCCGGTCGTTGACTGCGACGGCGGCTCTCGTTCTCGCCGGGACCACGCTGTCCGCGCAGGTGAGGCCGTCGAACATCGCCGAGCTCACGCGCCACGGGCTCCAGCGCGGCACCACCGCCACGGTGACCATCGTCGGCACCAATCTGACCGACGCGGCCGCGATCATCTTCGACGACGCCCGTCTGAGCGCGCGGATTGTTCGCCACACGGTCATCGGGGTCGACAAGCCGCGGCGATCCACCACCGACACCTCGGCGCCGCTCACCGACGAGGCAACCCGCGGCGAGCTGACGATTGAGATTACGGCCGCGCCCGATGCACCCCTCGGCGACCACACCCTCCGCGTTCGGACACCGCTCGGAACGACACCCGCCCGGATCATCGAGGTCGGCGCGCTCACGGAGACGGTCGAGGACGAACCGAACGACGAGCGGCCCACCACATTGACGCTCCCGGTGACCGTGAACGGCGAGACGGGCTGGCCGGGCGATGTCGATCTCTACGCCTTCGAGGCCACGGCGGGCCAACAGCTCGTCTTCTCGGTCGAAGCGGCCGGCATCGGGTCGCGGCTCGATTCGAAGTTGACGCTGCGCGGCGCCGACGGGCGCGTCGTGGCGGAAAACGACGATGAGAACAGTGCGACCCGTGATGCGGTGCTGATTCACACGTTCGCCGCGGGCGGCCGGTTCACGCTCGAGGTAACCGATGCCGCCGCAGGCGGCGGCACGAACACTCCCTACCGACTGACCGCAGGCCCACTGCCCTACATCACGCAGATCTTCCCGCTCGGCGGGCCGAGAGACCGGCAGTCCACGTTCACGATCGCAGGCGCGAACCTGGGCGGCGCGTCGACCGCCGACGCCGAGCTCGTGCTCCCCGAATCGACACGGAAGGCCGGGCTCGCGGCGCCTCCCGCCCCGGCCGACATCGTGCCGCTCGAGCTCGCCATCGGCGATCGCCACGTCGTGAACGACCTCGTGGCCGCACGCAGCGACACGCCCGAAATCCTCGAGCGCGACGCCCTCGCCGGCCAGCCCACGGGCCAGCCGATCGTGCTGCCGGTCACGATCAACGGCCGCATCGCGCCTCGCGCCAGCGGTTCGTCGCAGGACACGTTCCGCTTCGCCGCGCGCAAGGGACAGCGGGTGGTCTTCACGGTGGCGGCCGCGCGCGTCGGCTCGCCGCTCGACGCGACGCTCGAGGTCCTCGACGCGCTGGGCAAGCCCATTCCGAGAGCGATTGTACGGCCGGTGTGGCGGACGTCGGTCGACTTGCGCGACCGCGGATCGCAGGATCCGGGCCTCCGCATGCTGTCGTGGAGCGACCTGCGCAAGGGCGACTACGTGTTCGTCGATCGCGAGCTGATGCGCGTGCGCGAGCTGCCCAAAGGCCCCGACGAAGACGTCCGGCTCACCGATTTTCGCGGCCGCCGCTTCAGCTACGAGGGCACGTCGGGTGAGAGCCACGCGCTCACGCGGCCGATCTACAAGGTCGAAATCCATCCGCCCGGTACGAAGCTCTCGCCGAACGGACTCCCGCTCTTCACCCTCCATCAACGCAACGACGATGGCGGGCCGTTCTACGGGAAGGACCCGTATCTCGATTTCACCGCGCCGGCGACGGGCGAGTATCTCGTGCGGATTCGCGACTCGCGCGGCGAGGGCGGTCCGGCGCACGCCTATCGGCTCACGGTGGCGCCGCCTCGTCCCGACTTCACCCTCGCGGTCGCGCCGGCCAACCCGAACGTCCCGCGCGGCGGGCGCGTCGCGGTGACGGTGTTCGCCTTCCGCCACGACGGGTTCGACGGGCCGATCGAGGTCGAGCTCGGCGAGCTGCCGGCGGGTTTGCGCGCCACGAAGGGCGTCATTCTCCCGGGCCATCATCAGGTTGCCGTCACCATCGAGGCGAGTGCGGATGCCGCGATCTCGACGACGCCGCTCGCCGTTCACGCAAAGGCGCAGGTGGGGTCTCGCACGCTCACGCGCTCGCTCGATCTCACGCGCACGGTCGCGGTCGTGGCGGTCAGCCCGCCTCCTCCCCTCCGCGTTCTCTCGGTCTCGCCTGCGGTCGTCGAGCTGCGGCCCGGCGAATCGGCGCAGGTCGAGGCCGTGGTCGAACGGCTCGGCGGCTTCCGGAAGCGCGTGCCGCTCTCGGTTCTGAACCTGCCGTACTTCGCCACGATTCCCGACATCGGCCTGAACGGAATCCTGGTCACGGAGCAGCAGGATTGCCGCGCGTTCACGATCACGGCCGACGAACGGGCGACGCCGCTCGAGCAGACGTTGTATGTGACAGCCCGGGCCGAAGTGAACGGCGGCGAGCCGATCGAGCAGGTCTCGACGCCCATCGTTCTGCGCCTGCTGCCGGCGAAGCCCGACGTCACCTCGGCCGCCTCGGCGCAAGGGTCGCGCTAGCTTCGGGGCGGCTGCCCGTGTCGGGGCACGGCAATGCCGTGCCCCTACCTGTCATAATCGTGACCGTGCGCTTGGTCCGCTTCTCGGCCGCGGCGTGGATGGGCGTCGGGCTTGCGCTCGCGTTGACCAGCGGAGCGTGCCGACCGAGTACGCCCCCGCCGGCCGGGGTCCCCGACCAGGTCGACTTCAACTTCCACGTCAAGCCGATCCTCTCGGACCGCTGCTTCAAGTGCCACGGTCCCGACGATTGGCAGCGCAAGGCCGGCCTGCGCCTCGACGTGAAGGACATCGCCTTCGGGAAGCTCGCGTCGGGCCGCCGCGCGGTCGTCCCCGGCAAGCCGGGCAGGAGCGAGCTGGTGCGCCGCATCACCAGCACGGATCCCAAGGTGATGATGCCCGCGCCGGAATCGCACCTCGCGTTGAACGAGGTGGAGAAGGCGACGCTGGTGCGCTGGATCGAGCAGGGCGCCGACTGGAAGCCGCACTGGTCGTTCATCCCGCCGAAGAAGCCGGCGCCCCCGGCCGTGAAGACCAACGGCTGGGCGCGCAACGAGATCGATCGCTTCGTGCTCGCGGCGGTCGAGCGGCGCGGCTGGCGTCCTTCGTCCGAGGCCGCGCGCGAGACGCTGCTGCGCCGGGTGACGCTCGACCTCACCGGTCTTCCGCCCACGCTCGACGACATCGACGCCTTCCTGTCGGACCAGTCTCCGGGGGCCTATGAAAAGGTCGTCGACCGCCTGCTGGCCTCGCCCGCTTACGGCGAGCGCATGGCCGCGGAGTGGCTCGACATCGCGCGCTACGCCGATTCGCACGGCTATCAGGACGATGGCATGCGCGAGATGTGGCCGTGGCGCGACTGGGTCATCTCGGCCTTCAATCGCAATCTGCCGTTCGACACGTTCATCACCTGGCAGCTCGCCGGCGACCTGCTGCCCTCGCCCACGCAGGAACAACTGCTCGCGACCGGATTCAATCGCAACCACATGCAGAGCCAGGAGGGCGGCATCGTCCCCGAGGAGTACCGCACCGAGTACGTCGTCGATCGCGTCAACACCTTCGGCCGCGCCTTCCTCGGGTTGAGCGTCGAGTGCGCGCGCTGCCACGACCACAAGTACGACCCGATCGCCCAGAAGGAGTTCTACCGGCTCTACGGCTTCTTCAACAACGTGAACGAGTCCGGACAGATTCCGTACTCCGGCGTCCCGAGCCCCACGGTCATCGTCACCGACGAAGAGACCGACGCGAAGCTCGCCGCGCTCGGCGAGCGCATGCGCGCGCTCGAAGCGCAGCTCGGGCCCGACCACGCCTCGTTCGATCGGGGATTCGAGGAGTGGCTGGCGCGAAGTGGCACAGCGGCCGGCCGCGCGGCTCTGGCGACGGCGGTCGCGCACCCGCCGGGACTCGTGGCGCACTACCCGCTCGATCGCTCGGTGCCCGCGGTCGAGTACCCGAAGCCGGATCCGAAGAGTCCACCCCCGGCCAAGAAGCCGGAACCGCGCCAGGTGCTGGTGTTCGAGAACCTCGTGCAGGCGAAGGCGCGAGGGCGCGTCGGCGACAAGGATCGTCCGACCAGGACCGTTCCCGGCAAGTTCGGCGGCGCGCAGGAGCTCGTCGGCGACAGCCATATCAACGCCGGCGAGCGGTGTGGGCTTCTTCGACCGCCACCAGCCGTTCTCCGTGAGCTGGTGGACGCGCGTGGATCAGGCCGGCACGGCCGGTCCGCTCATGACGCGCTCGGGCGGCGTCATGAACGGGAACCGCGGCTACGAGGTCATCCTGCGGAAGGACGGCACGTTCACCGCAGGCCTCCATCACGTGGCGCCGGACAACTCGATCGAGATCGAGACGACCGCGCCGCTCGTCAAGCCCGGCACGTGGCAGCCGATCGTGCTGACCTACGACGGGTCGAGCCGTGCGTCGGGCATCCGCCTCTTCGTCGACGGCCAGCCCGCCCCGTCGCGGGTGATCATCGACCATCTTCGCCGCAGCATCATCTACGCGAAGGAGAAGGGCAGCTGGGGCAGCCCTCCCCCGCTGCGGTTCGGCCGCCGTCAGGACGAGACGCTCGATCACGTCACGGTCGACGACCTGCGCGTCTTCGATCGGCAGCTCACGGCGTTCGAAGTGGCGGCGCTCGCCGGCGTGGAGGATCCGGCCGGCGCGGCGCTGGGCGTCCCCGATCCCGCGCGAACGCCGCAGCAGCGGACCGCGCTGCGCGAGCACTACCTGCTTCGCGTGGATCGCGCGTTCGCCGACACGTTGCGCACGCTCACGGCGGTTCGCGGGGACGAGAACGACCTGCTGACCTCGCTCAACGAGGTCATGACCATGCGCGACCTCGCCACGCCTCGGCCGACCTTCGTGCTGGCGCGCGGGGCATACGACGCGCCGACGGAAAAAGTCGAACCAGGCACGCCGCGGGCGCTCGGCGCATTTCCGGCCACGCTTCCAGCGAACCGGCTCGGACTGGCGAAATGGCTGCTCGACCCGGGGCACCCGCTGACCGCCCGGGTGATCGTCAATCGCTACTGGGCGCAACTGTTCGCGCGGGGACTGGTCACGACCCCGGCCGACTTCGGCAGTCAGGGCAAGCTGCCGACGCACCCCGAGCTGCTCGACTGGCTGGCGACGACGTTCGTCGAGTCGCGGTGGGATCTGAAGGGCCTGCAGAAGCGGATGGTGATGTCGGCGACGTACCGGCAGTCGTCGGCAGCCGACGCGGCGAGCCACGAGCGCGATCCCGAGAACATCTGGCTCGCGCGCGGCCCCTCCCATCGACTCGCCGCCGAGCAGATTCGCGATGCGGCGCTCGCCGCGAGCGGGCTGCTGGTTCGCCGCATCGGCGGGCCGAGCGTTTATCCGTATCAACCACCGGGACTGTGGGAAGCGCTCGCGACGCGCAACGCCACCAGCTACGAGCAGGGCGAGGGCGACGATCTCTATCGGCGAAGCCTTTACACCGTCTGGAAGCGTTCGTCGCCGCCGCCGTCGGCGATCAACTTCGACGCGGCGGAGCGGCTCTTCTGCACCGTCAACCGCCAGCGGACGAGCACGCCGCTGCAGGCGCTGGTGCTGTTGAACGATCCCCAGTACGTGGAGGCCGCGCGGGTGCTCGCCGCACATGTCGTCACCGACGGGCCACCGACGCCGGGCGAGCGCATCACGGTCGCGTTCCGGGCGCTCACCAGCCGCAAGCCGGCCGCCGAGGAACTGTCGTTGCTCGAGCGTCTCTATCAGACCGAGCTGGCGGCGTTCCAGAAAGACCGCGCGGCGGCGACGAAACTGCTCTCGGTCGGCGAGTCGGCTCCGCCAGGCAAAGCCGCCGCCGCCGAGACTGCGGCGCTGGCGGTCGTGGCGTCGACCGTGATGAACTTCGACGAGGCGTTGGTGAAGCGTTGAGGGGTAAGGCGTGACGTCCGTCGGTCGTCGGTCGTCGGTCGTCGGTCTGCGGTCCTTGCACTTTGATCTCGGGGCGCTCGTGGGACGAGTTACGGGACCGAAGACCGAAGACTGAAGACCGAAGACTGAAGACGCCACGGTTCAAGGCTCCACATGCACGAACTCGACGACCTCAAATGCAACTGCACGCGGCGGCACTTCCTGTCGTCGACGAGCCTGGGACTCGGCGCGGCGGCGCTCGCCTCGCTGCTCGATCCGGCTCTGGCCGGCGCGGCCGCGAGCGCGGACGGCGCGCCGGCCGCCGGTGCGCCGCTGCTCGCCTCGCCGCACCACGTCCCGCGTGTCAAGCGCGTGATCTATCTGTTCCAGAGCGGTGGTCCGTCGCAGCTCGAGCTCTTCGATCACAAGCCGCTGCTCCGATCGATGAACGGTCAGGAGCTGCCCTCGTCGGTCCGGCAGGGCCAGCGCCTCACGGGCATGACCGCCTTCCAGAAGTCGTTTCCGATGGCCGGATCGCACTTCTCGTTCGCGCAGCACGGCGCCTCGGGCGCGTGGGTGAGCGAGTTGATGCCCCACACCGCCCGCATCGTCGACAAGCTGTGCATCGTGAAGTCGATGCACACGGAAGCCATCAATCACGACCCGGCGATCACGTTCTTCCAGACCGGCTCGCAGCAGGGCGGCCGGCCGTCGATCGGCGCGTGGCTCTCGTACGGGCTCGGATCCGAGAACTCGAACCTGCCCGGCTTCATCGTGCTGCTCTCGCGCGCGCGAGAGGGCGACCAGCCGCTCTACTCGTGGCTGTGGGGCAGCGGCTTCCTGCCCTCGCAGCATCAGGGCGTGCAGTTTCGCGGCGGCAAGGATCCCGTCCTCTATCTCACCGATCCGAACGGGCTCGATCGCGACAGCCGGCGGCGGATGCTCGATACGCTGCGCGCCCTCGAGGTCCGCCGGCACGGCGAGGTGATGGATCCGGAGATCAACGCCCGCATCGCGCAATACGAGATGGCCTACCGGATGCAGACGGCGGTGCCCGAGGCGATGGAGCTCGCGACCGAGCCGGACTCCGTGTTCGATCTCTACGGCCCCGAGGCGCGCAAGCCAGGAACCTACGCGGCCAACTGCCTGCTCGCGCGCCGCCTCGCCGAGCGCAACGTGCGCTTCATCCAGATCTATCACCAGGGCTGGGACCAGCACGGCGATCTGCCGAAGAACATCGAGATCATGGCGCGGTCGGTC
This sequence comes from Vicinamibacterales bacterium, assembly GCA_963840865.1. Classification (GTDB taxonomy): domain Bacteria; phylum Acidobacteriota; class Vicinamibacteria; order Vicinamibacterales; family Vicinamibacteraceae; genus CAWJAP01. Next base: position 40,705 of record CAWJAP010000027.1, on the reverse strand, counting down.
GATCAGGCGTCGGCCGCGCTGGTCGTCGACCTCGAGCGGCGCGGCCTCCTCGAGGACACGCTGGTCATCTGGGGCGGCGAGTTCGGGCGAACCAACTACTCGCAGGGCAAGCTCGAAAAAGACAACTATGGGCGGGATCACCACCCGCGGTGCTTCACGATCTGGATGACGGGTGGCGGCGTGAAGCAGGGCCTGTCCTACGGCGAGACCGACGAATTCGGCTACAACGTCACGCGCGATCCGGTCCACGTGCACGACTTCCAGGCCACGCTGCTGCACCTGCTCGGCGTCGACCACGAGCGCCTGCTCTTCAAGCACCAGGGACGGCGATATCGATTGACCGACGTGCACGGTCGCGTGGTCAAGGATCTGCTCGCGTGACGGAGGCCGCCGAGTTCGCGGGACGCTTCCATCCGCTGCTGGTTCACTTCCCCATCGCGCTGCTGATCCTGGCGGGCGCGCTGGAACTCGTGCGGGCCTGGCGTCGCCGGAAGGCGGCCGACGACGACGCCCCCGCCGCACGAGCCAATCCGGTCACGCCGCTGGTCGCGCTCGGGGCGGTCAGCGCCCTCGTGGCCGCGGGCGCCGGGTATCTGCTCGGGACGCGAGGCGGGTACTCGGGCCCGACCTACGACCAACACTTCATCTTCGGGCTCGCCGTGGCCGCGCTCGCCCCGGTCGCGGCGATGGCCAGCTGGCTCGGCGATCGCGCGCCCGGCCGGATGCGTCTCCGGCTGGCGCGTCTCCTGCTCCTTGCCACCATCGTCGGGCTGACCGCTGCGGCGCATCTCGGCGCGACGTTGACGCACGGCCAAGGCTATCTCGCCGACCACGCGCCGGCCTCGATTCGAAGGTTGATGGGCCTCATCCCGGCACGGAGTGGACTGGCACGCACGGCAGTTCCAGCCGAGCAGGCGGTCGTCTATGCCGCCCTGGTCGCGCCCTTGTTGCGCGAGCACTGCGTGGCCTGCCACGGCGCGGCAAAAGCGGAAGGCGGCTTGCGACTCGACACGCCCGACGGTCTTCGAAAGGGCGGCGACGATGGACCCGTGATCGTCCCATCACGCGCGTCGGCGAGCGAGATCGTGCGGCGCGTGTGGCTGCCCGCTGGACACGAGGACGCGATGCCGCCGAAAGGCAGGCGTCCGCTCTCCGCCTCCGACGCGTCCATCCTGCGCTGGTGGGTGGACTCGGGCGCAAGCTTCGACGGAAAGCTCGCGGACCTCGAGGTTCCCGGCGAAATCGTGGCTGCACTCGAAGCAGCACTGGGACCGCTCTCGCGGGGAGGGCCCACCTTGCCGCCCGTTTTGCTAGCGCCGCCGGCTCCCGCCGCGCTCGCGGCCATCCGCCGTCGCGGCGTATTCATTGAGCCGATCGCAGACGCGTCGCCTTTCCTGCAGGTCCGGCTGTCCGGCCGGAACGAAGGCCAGGACGATGCGCGTGTCGAGAGCCTTCGTCCGGTCGCGCGTCACGTGCTGTGGCTCGACGTGTCGGGAACCGCCATCACCGACACCAGCTTCGACGCGATTGCGGCTCTGCCCCATCTCACGCGCCTGAACGTCAGCCGCACCGCGACGACCGACGCCGGTCTCGCGAAGCTGTCGCCGCTCGCGCACCTCGAGTACTTGAATGCGTACGGCACCGCAGTCACCGACGCGGGACTCGCGCATCTCGCGCCACTGACGCGGCTGCGCCGCCTCTATGTCTGGCAGACCGCGGTCACGCCCGAAGGCGTGCAACGTCTCCGCGCAGCGCTCCCGCGCGTCGACGCGTTTCTCGGCGCCACTGATTCCGCCAGTCGGCCCGCCGGTCGCCGCAGTGAGCCGCTAGCCACGTCGCCACGCACGATTCAAGGTTTCGCCACGGCCACGACCCTCTGCCTCCCCTGGTGGTGATTTTGATATCTCAAAATTCCAATGTAGAATGCTTGAAACATGGACGCGCCCCTAGCGCCCGAACCGGCTTCGCCGGCCGGTGCTTCACCCGACGCCATCGAACCCCCAGATTCGCCCACGCAGACGCGACCGGCCTGGAGACAAACCGCGGGCGCCAGCCTCCCCGAGGTCAATCGCAGCATCCTCGTTCCCATCAACGCGCCCGCCTGGCGCAAGCTCCTGGCCTTCGCCGGCCCCGGCTATCTCGTCGCCGTGGGCTACATGGACCCGGGCAACTGGGCGACCGACCTCGCCGGCGGCGCCCGGTTCGGCTACTCGCTGCTGTGGGTCATCATGATGTCCAACCTCATGGCGATCCTGCTGCAGCATCTCTGCATCAAGCTGGGCGTCGTGACGGGACGGGACCTCGCACAAGCCTGCCGCGACCACTACCCCAAGCCGCTCGTCTGGTTCCTGTGGGTGATCTGCGAGCTGGCGATCGCGGCGTGCGACCTGGCCGAAGTCGTGGGGTCGGCCATCGGCCTGCAACTGCTCTTCGGCATTCCGCTGGTGTGGGGCTGCATCATCACCTGTCTCGACGTGCTCGCCGTGCTGTACCTGCAGAATCGCGGATTCCGGTACCTCGAGGCCCTCGTCATCACGCTCGTCGCCACGATCGGCGCCTGCTTCGCCGCCGAACTGGTCTTCTCGCAACCGAGTCCCGCGGGGATCGCCGGCGGCTTCATACCCAACACCGAGATCCTGCGGAACCGGGACATGCTCTACGTCGCCATCGGCATCCTCGGCGCGACCGTGATGCCGCACAATCTCTACCTGCACTCGTCCATCGTCCAGACACGCCGGTTCGAGCGCACAGATGTGGGCCTGCGCGAGGCCGTGAAATTCGCCACCATCGACTCCACCGTGGCCCTGATGTTCGCGCTCTTCATCAATGCCTCGATTCTGATCGTGTCCGCGGCGGCCTTCCACTGGTCGGGAAATCAAGACGTCGCGGAGATCCAGGACGCGTACCGGCTGCTGAGCCCTGTGCTGGGGTTCGGGATGGCCAGCACGGTCTTTGCGATCGCATTGCTGGCGTCGGGCCAGAACTCGACGCTCACGGGAACGCTCGCCGGTCAGATTGTGATGGAAGGATTTCTCAACTTTCGGATGCGCCCGTGGCTGCGGCGGCTCATCACGCGCGTGATTGCAATCGTGCCCGCGGTCGGCATCATCGGCTACTACGGCGAGCAGCGGACTACCGACCTTCTCGTAGCCAGCCAGGTGGTACTGAGCATGCAGCTCGGATTCGCGGTGTGGCCGCTGCTCCGCTTCACCGGCGAGCGCGCAAAGATGGGCGCGTTCGTCAACCCGCCGGTCATCAAGACGCTCGGGTGGCTCTCGGCCATCATCATCATCTCGCTCAACCTGAAGCTGCTCTTCGACACGTTCATGCCGGAGTCGGTGCTGCGAGCAATCTATGGAGCCTGACGGTCCGGCGCCTCGCGAGGAAACGGCTCGCATGTATCGACGCATCCTGGTCGCGCTCGACAACTCGAAGGCCGACGACACGCTGGTGCCGCACGTGTGCGACCTGGCCCGGTTGACCGGCGCCCAGCTGCTGCTGGTGCACGTGGCCGACGGATGGGTCGCCCGGAACTACGATCGCCTGCAGCTCGCCGAGTCGGAGGAGATGCGCCTCGACCGCGAGTATCTGGACGAGCGCGCCGCGACCCTCCGCGGACAGGGGCTGACCGTGGACGTCCGACTCGCGCTCGGCGATCCCCCGCGCGAGATTCTCCGGCTGGCCGACGAGTCGCACTGCGATCTCATTGCCATGACGACTCACGGCCACCGCCTGATCGGCGACATCCTCTTCGGCAGCACGATCGACTACGTCCGCCACCGCAGCAAGACTCCCCTCCTCATCGTCAGCCCGCCACGCTGACGGCACCCACCGCAGGAGGGCGGGGCTTCAGCCCCGCCCGTGACGCGATTCAGGCGGATTGCCCAGGATGATCGGGCAATCCGCGGATTCCCGTTCATCCCAACAAATCCAAGCAATCTCCAAACTCATCTGATAGGATCAGCGCTGACTCAGCAATTCAACACATCTCGGAGGTGACTATGAGGCGAGTGCGGGCGGCAGCCCTGACCCTGGGGTTCCTGCTGGTTTACGCGGCGACGAGCTTCGCTCAGCGCCCCGCGTCGGAGTTCCTGTCGGTTCAGACGGTCACCACCAAGCCGTCGGGCGCGCTCGACTACGAGGAGTTCGTGAAGAAAGTCATCGCGGCCGCCGGCAAGGTGAACGCGAATCCTTCCATCGTCTTTACGTTCCAGGCCACATCGGGCCCCGGCTATACCTACGTGATCGCGATCCCGTTCAACAAGTGGGCGGAGATGGACTCAGTGGTCCACCGTCGCCCAGATGCTCAACAAGGCGTATGGCGAAGCCGAGGGTGCCAAGATCCTCAAGGCGGGCCGCACGAACATCGAAACGGCGGAAACCACGATTTATCGACTCAGCCCCACGAGCAGCGCCACGACGGTCGTGTACCCGCTCCAGCGGTACGGAGTGATGGTCCGGACGGCCGTCAAGCCGGACATGCAGCGCGAGTACAACGAGTACGCCACCAAGGTGCAGGAGGCCGAGAAGAAGCTCGGGCTCCCCGGGCGTATCCGGCGGACGTCGGTCCAGGGCACCAGCAACATCTACGTGTCGACGATCCTCTACCAGAATCAGGCGGACCGTGATGCCTGGGCGCCTCCCGGCGACACGCTCATCAAGGCCTTCGGCGAGTCCGAAGGCCGTCGCCTGCTCGACCTGGGCAACCGCGCCGTCCAGTCGCGCGAGATCATCGGGCTGGCCACGCGCCCCGATCTGAGCCTGATGCCTGCGGCCGGCTCGTAGCGTCATCTCGGTTCATTTCGGTTCATCTCGGCAGGCCGGAGCTTCAGCTCCGGCGCGCACTTGAACGACCGCGACCTGGGCGCGCCGGTGCTGAAGCTCCGGCGTACCCGTCCGGCCTACCGATGAGGGCGAAAAAGGCTTGAGCGTGGAGCGCACCACGGCGGACTAGGAAGTGACCGAGGCGCGCCGGGTACTCGAGCTCGCCACGACAAATCGGATCGCGACGGCGTGCTGACGTCGGTGCTGTTTCAGGAAGGCGCCCCCGGTCCGTAAAGGCGACATCATCGCGCGGATAGCCGAACCCACCTCCTTCCGCGTGGACGCCACCGTATCGGACGTGCATGCGACACGCGTCCGGCCCGGCATGCCCTGCATCGTCCTTGGTCCTCATGCGAGCCCACGCCACCGCACGTGGACCAGGCCGGCGGCGATGGTGAGCGCGCACACGCTGACCAGGGAGAGTGCCATGAACTGGCCGTACAGCCTGCGGCCCATGAGGTCGAACATCGTCAGACCCATGAGCGCGAGCGCGATGGCGAGTCCACACTGCCACCGCCAGGTCAGCTCCGGCCACCGGTCCACGAGGCAGACGACGGCGGGCGTGGCGAGCAGCAGGACGTAATCCCAGCCCTGGGGCGAAATGAGTGGCATGAGGAGCATCAGCAGTGCCAACTCGAGGTATTCGGGCCCTGACGCCGACCGCCTTTGCCACCAGGCCGCGATCACCAGCACCATGGTCCCGGCGACCGTCAGCCAGGCGAGATCGGCCGCCAGGGAACCCGGACCCAGCCATTTGGCCCACATCGCCGCGATCGACACGTTGTCGTTTCCAAGAAGGTTCGGAGTCGTCGAGCCGGTCACCGTGTGCAGCCAGGCGCGGAGCAGGTCGAGATTTCCGCTCCATCCATACACGGCCGCCGGCAGCAGCAGACCCAGGGCGACAACGCCGACAGCCATCGCGGCTGTCGGCCATCCCTGCGTGACGAGCAGCCAGGGCACGAGAATGAGCGCGTACGGCTTGACGAAAACGGCCACGCCGACCAGCCCGCCGGCGGTGAGCGGCCGACCGGCTTGGAGAGCCACCAGCGACGTCAGGAGCAGCGCCCCGAGCAGAAGGTTGACCTGTCCGAGCAGCAGTTCGCGGGCATAGAACTTCGCCATGAGGACGATGGCGAACGCGAGGAGAATCCCCCGCGTCAGCCGCCGCTCGGGCAGGGCGGCGATCGACCACCGCAGCAGAAGCACGAGGAGCGCGACCGAGATCGCGAACCACAGCGCCTTGCCGGTCTCACGATCGACCAGGCCGAACGGCGCCATCATCAGCCCGAAGGCCGGAAAGTATTTGAACTGGTAGTGCCCGTCCTCGAGGCGATAGAGCGGCTGGGCGTGGACGACCCGCACGGCGGCCTCACGAAAAACGAGAAAGTCGATCATCTCGCGGCGGATCCGCGCGGTGTACACGACAGTGGCCACGAGGACGAGCGCAAGCAGAGCCAACAGCCGGAACTTCGCCGACATGACAGGGGAAGTATAGGGTCCCCTTCCGCGACTCACGCGACCGACTGCCACCGCAAGCGCACGAGACAGGCCGCCACGAGCACCGCACCAACGCTGACGACGGCCAACTTCATCAGGAGCGTGTAGAGAGATCGCCCGAGCAGGTCGAAGATCGTAAAGCTCGTGAGCAGGCAGCCTGTGAGGGCTGCGACGCGCCAGGCCGGCGACAGGTCGCGCCATCGATCCACGAGGCACATGTAGGCGGGCAGCGCGATCACGAGCACGTAATCCCAGCCTTGTGGCGACAGGAGCGGCACCAGCACGAAGAAGTATGCGCCTTCCAGGTAGTTGGGTTCGGCCAGGCGTTGTCGCCGCGACATCACGAACAGCCCGGCGGCGAAGGCGGCGACCGCCGACGCCAGCGCGAGTCCCGCGGCGGCGGGGCCGGGGGCCATCCACTTCGCCCACATCGAAGCGAACGAGATGTTCTCCGGCGAAAGCAGGTTCGGCTCGTCGTCCCAGTGACGGTGCGATACCATTCGTGCAGCAGGGTCAGGTTGCCGTTCCAGCCGTAGGCTGCGGCCGGCAGCAGCAGCCCGCCCGCCAGTACCAGGCCGAACGGGACCAACGGACGCCAGCCGTGCGTCCAGGCCAGCCACGGCACCAGGACGAGGGCATACGGCTTGACGAACACGCCCGCGGCGATGGAGGCTCCGGCGGTGAACCCGCGGCCGTGCTGCGCGGCGATCACGGCGCCGAGCAGGAGCAGCGCCACGGGCAGGTTGAATTGTCCCAGCGCGAGTTCCTTCACGAGGAACTTGCCGGTCAGGAGCAGGGTGAGCCATACCAGCGCCTGCGCGGGCCGCCGCCGGTCGGGCAGGGCGGCGAGCGACAGCCGCACGAACGCCCAGGTCATGGCGACCGTCGCCGCGAACCACGTGAACTCGGCGACCTCCTTGGAGACCCAGGTGAACGGGACCATGAGCTGCGCAAACAACGGCAGGTATTTGTACTGGAAGTGACCGTCCTCGGGCCGGTACAGCGGCTCGTGCGCAGCGAAGCGCGTCGCAGCGGTGCGCGGCACGGCGAAGTCGACCAGCTCGCCGCGCTTGACGCGAACGCCGGCATAGGCGCCCGCGACGAGCACGAGCACGACGAGGATGGGCCGGACGAGCGATCGCAGTGGCAACGGCACGCGGGTGAGCGTAACACTCCGGGACTTGGCGCGGGCCCGCGGCTCGCGCGGCTGCACGTCAGGCGACGAGAGCCTCGACGCCGCGGAGACTGACGTGAATCTGAATCTGATGCGGGCGATCGACTACTGGGTCGGGATCCCGCTCACGTTTCTACTCACCGTCGTTCACCGTGCCCGCCGCTTCATCGGGCTTTCCGCCTCGCCGGCCGGGCGGCCGCGGAACATCCTGTTCATTCAGCTCGCCGAGATGGGCACGATGGTCGTGGCGTATCCCTCGCTCAGGAAGGCGCGCGAGCTCTTTCCGGATGCCGCGCTGCACTTTCTGTGCTTCACGCAGATTCGGTCGAGCGTGGAGACTCTGGGGATCATCCCGTCCGAGAACATCCTCACGATTGACGCGCATACCGGCCTGTCGTTCGTGCGCGACACCCTGCTGTTCCCATGGCGTGCCCGCCGCCGGCGTCTCGATACCGTGATCAACATGGAGGCGATCGTCAGGTACAGCAGCATCCTGAGCTACACGTCGGGCGCCTGCCGCCGTGTAGGATTCCACCGTTTCAATCAGGAAGGGCTGTATGCCGGTGATCTGCTGACGCACAAGGTCTTCTACAACGCCCACGTCCACGCCGCGCATACGTTCCTCGATCTCGTCCATGCCCTCGACGCTCCGCCGGACCAGGTGCCGCGGGTGAAACGTCCGAAGGCCATGGACTGCCTCGAGGTTCCGAAGATCACCACCGATGCGGGCGCCGCCGCAGACATCTGGCGAAAGCTCCGCGCGCTGCATGCCGACATCGGACCCACCCGCAAGCTCGTGGTGCTCAATCCCAACGCGAGCGCCAGATTCCCCATGCGGCGCCTGCCGCTCGAATCCTTCACCGAGCTCGCTCGCCTGCTGCTGGAAGATCCTGAAGTCTTCGTCATGATCACGGGCGTGGCCAGCGAGAGGCCCGACGCGCAATACATCTGCGCGCGGCTGGGGTCGCCGCGGGCGCTGGATCTCACTGGCCGAACGACGATGACCGAGCTGCTGCATCTGTTCGATCTCGCCCACGTGCTCGTGACGAACGACTCGGGACCGGCGCACTTCGCGGCCCTGACCCGGATCCACGTCATCGTCTTCTTCGGCCCCGAGATCCCCGAGCGCTATCGGCCGCTCGCGACGAGCTCGGACGTGATTCACACTGGGTACTCCTGCAGCCCGTGCATCGGTCCGCACAACCAGCGTCTGTCGCCCTGCAACGACAATCTGTGTCTGAAGAGCATCGATATCCACGAAGTTTCTGCGCTGGTCCGGTCGCGCCTCGAGGCGGCCCGCCCGGCCCACGGCAGCGTTGGAGCGGCGGATTAGGTGGCGGCTGCCGGACCGAACCGGATAGTTTGAAGAGCTCAGTCGCTGTCAACCGGCGCTCGGCCACTGGTGGCTCCTGATGTCCGCTTTCGAACAGCGCTTCGTACGATCGTGAACGGCCGGCGGCGTAGATCGCCCGCTAAGTCGTTGATTCTGCGATCTGGGCCCGGCACGGGGCTTGAAATCTCCACGGCTGGAACAACGCTGTGGATCGACCACTTGCCCCCGAGATTCAACGCCGCGACCGGATGAAGCTGGCAGCCCGGATCGGGCTGCCTGTCGTGGCGGTTGCCGCGGTGCTCGCGTGGCTGCCAGGTTGGATGCGCCCCTCGGTCAGCAAGGCGCGCGTCCGAACCGCGACGTTGACGGTCGGTCCCCTCGAAGCCAGCATCACCGCCTCGGGCACCGTCGTGCCCGAGGTCGAGCGCGTCTTGTCGAGTCCCCTCGACGCGCGCGTGCTCCGCATCCTGGCTCGCCCCGGCGCCGTGCTGAAGGCCGGCTCCCCCGTCGTCGAGCTCGACGTGAGCGAGTCGGTCCTCGGCCTCGAGAAGCTGGTGAAGGATCTCCGAATCAAGGAGAACAAGCAGACCCAGACGCGACTGGGCCTCGAAAAGGCGGTGGTCGAGCTCGACAGCAGAATCGAAGTCAAACGGCTCGAGCTCCAGGGCGCTGAAGCAAGGCTGCGCGGCAACGAGACCCTGTTCGCCGAGCGTCTGATCTCGCAGGACGCGCTGCGGCAGTCCGAGATCGCCGTCAAGCAGGCGCAGGCCGAACTGGCGCAGCTGCAGGCGCAGCGCCGCAATGCGGAGAGGACGACGGCGGTCGAGCTCGAAGGTTTGAGCCTGGAGCGCACGGCGGCGGACAAGGAAGTTGGCGAGGCGCGCCGGGTGCTCGAGCTCGCCACGACCAAGTCGGATCGCGACGGCGTGCTGACGTGGGTGCTGCTCCAGGAAGGCGCCCTGGTCCGCAAAGGCGACGTCATCGCGCGGATTGCCGACCTCAGCTCCTTCCGCGTGGACGCCACCGTATCGGACGTTCACGCGGCACGCGTCCGGCCCGGCATGCCCGCCATCGTCCGCATCTCCGACGCGCTGCGGCTCGAGGGCAGCGTCGCCGACGTCTACCCCACCGTGGAGAACGGCGCGCTGCGGTTCACCGTCGCACTCGACGAACGGGCGCATGCCGCCCTGCGCCCCAACCTGCGCGTCGACGTCCTGGTGATTACCGATCGCAAGCCGCGTGCGCTGAAGGTCGCGCGCGGTCCATTCGCCGACGGCACGGGCCAGCGCCAGGTCTTCGTCGTGCGCGGAACGCGAGCCGTCCGGACGGCGGCCACGCTCGGGGTCTCGAGCTTCGACGAAGTCGAGGTCGTCTCGGGTCTGGCGGAGCGCGACGAGATCATCATCTCCGACATGCGCGACTACCTGCACCTGACGGAGATCAAGATTCGATGACAGGGCGTTTGGCGTTGGGCGTTGGGCATTGGTGAGCCAACGCCGCCAAAGCCTGAAGCCCAAAGGCCAAAGCCTGAGAAGAGAGAACCATGATCAAACTCGATCACATCGAAAAGGTCTACCGCACCGACCGCATCGAAACGGTCGCGCTCTCGAACGTCAACCTGCAGATCGCGGAAGGCGAGTTCGTGTCGGTGATGGGACCATCGGGTTGCGGCAAGAGCACGCTCCTCAACCTGATTGGGCTGCTCGACGTCCCGACCAAGGGGCACGTGCAAATCAACGGGTCGCCCATCACCTCCTATCGCGACCGCGAGCTGGCCGGGATCCGCAATCGCGAGATCGGGTTCATCTTTCAGACCTTCCATCTCGTGAGCGACCTTTCGGTGAGCGACAACGTGCAGGTCCCACTGCTCTACCGCAAGGCGTCCAATGCCGAGCGCCGCGCGCGGGCCCTCGAGGCGCTCGACCGGGTCGGATTGAGCGCGCGGGTCCACCACTTCCCCTCGCAGCTGTCGGGTGGCCAACAGCAGCGCGTCGCCATTGCCCGAGCGATCGTCGGCAAACCGCGCATCCTCCTGGCCGACGAGCCCACCGGCAACCTCGACTCCCAGATGGGCGACGAGATCATGACCATCCTCAAGGACCTGAACCGCGAGCAGAAGACGACGGTGGTGATGGTCACGCACGATCAGCAGAAAGCCGAACAGACCGACCGCATCATCCGACTGTTCGACGGACGGCAGGTGAATTGAAGGGCGAGGCTGAACGATGCTGAGGCACTATTTCGTTCTCGCGACGAAGGTGCTGCTCAGGCGGCCCTTCTTCACGTTCATCAGCCTGTTCGGCATCAGCATCACGCTGCTCGTGCTGATGGTGGCGACGGCGATGTTCGACCATACCTTCGCGCCCGCGCCGCCCGAGACGCGACAGAACCGCACGCTCGGCGTGTTCTACGCGACGATGTACGGCGATCACAGCACGTGGAGCGGCGACGCTGGTTACAAGCTGCTCGATCGCTACGCACGCAACCTGCCGGGGGTCGAACGGCTCTCGATCTATTCCTCGACCGATTCGGCGACTGCGTACGTCGGCGGCCAGAAGGTCGGGCTGTCGCTCAAGCGGACGGACGGCGAGTACTGGCAGATCCTCGAGTTCACGTTCCTCGAGGGCCGGCCTTATTCGACCAGCGACGTCGACGAGGCGCGGCACGTCGCCGTGCTGACCGAGGCGACGCGGCAGAAGTTCTTCGGCCAGTCATCGGCCGCAGGCAAGACGATCGAGGTCGACGGTCAGCGCTTTCAGGTGGTCGGCGTCGTCGAGAACGTACCGCGGATCCGCGAGGTACCATTCGCCGACCTCTGGGTGCCGCACACGACGTCGAAGAGCGCGGCATACCGCGACGAGATCATGGGTGGCTACAACGCCATCGCCCTCGCCGCGAGCCCCGACGATCTGCGCAAGATCCGTGAGGAGTTCAACGCCCGTCTGGTGCGCGCCGAGCTTCCCGATCCCCGGAACTACAAGAGCATCGTTGCGCCCTTCGAGACGAGGTTCGAGAACTTCGCCCGCAACTCCCCGGTTGGTGATCGGAAGGATCCGGCCAGCCACGGCTGGAAGCTGGCGCTCTTCTTGGGCGTTCTGGCATTCCTTTTCATGCTGTTGCCGACGGTCAACCTCATCAACATCAACGTCAGCCGCATCATGGAGCGCTCGTCCGAGATCGGTGTGCGCAAGGCCTTCGGCGCCTCGTCGCGCACGCTCATCGGGCAGTTCATCGTCGAGAACATCCTGTTGACCTCGGTGGGCGGTCTCATCGGGTTCGTGCTGTCGGCACTCGTGCTGCGGGCGCTGAACGCCAGCGAAGTCGTCGAGCACGCGCAGTTCGGCTTGAACGCCCGCATCTTCGGGTGGGGCCTCCTGCTCACCTTCGTCTTCGGGCTGATGTCGGGCGTCTACCCCGCCTGGCGGATGTCCCGACTGCATCCCGTCGACGCGCTCAAGGGAGGCGCGACCCGATGACACGCCATCTTCTGCGGCTGATTTGGAATCGCAAGCGGCACAACGTCCTGCTTGCGCTCGAGCTGCTGTTCTCGTTCCTGGTGCTCTTCGGGGTCGTGCTCTTCGCCGTCGAGTACCGGGAACAACTACCGGCTGCCGCTCGGATACGACTACGAGCCGGTCTGGGTCATTCAGATGCAGACCCAGGAGCCCGACCAGGACGACTCCGTCAAGCAGCGACACCGCGAGATGGTGGGCCGGCTGCTCGTCGAGCTGCGGGCCCTGCCCCAGATCGAAGTCGCGTCCGCCAGCAACACCGGGCCGCTGATGAACGGCCGCTGGGAATCGGGCCACAAGCTCAAGGACGGGCGCGAGGTGCAGGACCGGGGCGAACCGCACGACCGACGAGTTCCGGGATGCCATCGATCTCGAGCTGCTCGAAGGACGCTGGTTCTCGCGCGAGGACAATGGGGTGGCGTGGGAGCCGGTCATCGTCAACGCCCGGCTGGCCGAGTTCATCTGGGACCGAGAGAGCCCGATCGGCAGGAGCGTTCCGATGGAACCCGACTCCGACGAGGATCGCCGGCGCCCCGACTATCGGCCGACGAAGGAGCGGCGGGTGATCGGAATGATCCGCGACTTCCGGCAGTTCGGCGATCTCGCGCCGCCCGACAAGTTCATGTTCTTCAGGTCGCGAATCGACGATCCGGATCCGAAGGCCGACGTGCCGCGGTTGCTCGTCGTCCGCCTTCGCCCCGGAACGACGGCAGCGTTCGAAGAAACGCTGGTCAAGCGCCTCCAGGCGGTGGCGCATACCTGGTCGTTCGACGTCCGTCCGCTCGTCGAACGCCGCGAAGCCAATCTGCGCAGCTATCTCACGCCGCTCATCCTGGTGGGAACGGTGGCGGCGTTTCTCCTGATCATGGTCGTGCTCGGTCTGACGGGCGTCGTGTGGCAGAACGTCACACAGCGGACGCGCGAGTTCGGCTTGCGCCGGGCGAAGGGCGCGACGGTCCTCAACGTCCGCCGGCAGGTTCTGACGGAACTGTTCATCCTGACCACGATCGCGCTCGTCGCCGGAGCGATCCTCGTGCTGCAGCTGCCGATGCTCCCGACGCCGCGCGGCGTGACGTTCTCGCGCGCCGTCTTCCTCACGGCCGTCGCCCTGACCGCGCTCATCATCTACATGATTACGTTCGTCGCCGGCTGGTATCCGAGCCGGCTGGCGACCAAGATCCAGCCGGCGGAAGCACTACACTACGAATAGCTGTCTTCGGTCGTCGGTCTTCGGTCGTCGGTCTTCGGTCCTCGGTCTACGGTCCTCGTGCCGGACCTGAAGGTCCGGCCTACCGTTCGCCGTTACTGTTGCAGCGGGTAATGTCCTCTCGGTAAGGCGGGCCTTCAGGCCCCGCCATCCAAGACCGAAGACCGCAGACCGACGACCGAAGACCTTCCTCATGATCCTGATCGTCGACGATGACCGTTCGGTGACCGCGTCACTGGCATTGCTGCTCAAGCAGGCCGGTCATCCCTCACTGTCCGCATCGTCGCCGGACGAGGCCGTCGACCTCCTGGGCCGGCAGCCCTGCCGGCTCGTCATCCAGGACATGAACTTCTCACGGCGGACGTCGGGCGAAGAGGGGCTCGAGCTGCTCGCGCGCATCAAGGCGACCACGCCGTCCATTCCCGTGATTCTGGTCACGGCGTGGGGATCGATCGACGCTCGCGGTGGCCGGCATGAAAGCAGGCGCCAACGATTTCGTGACCAAGCCGTGGACCAACCAGCAGATGCTGCACGCCGTTCAGACGGCGCTGGGTCTCTCGGCCAGCCATGGCCAGGCGGACGAGCGACTCCTCACGCGAGAAGAGCTGGACGAGCGCTACGACTTCGGCGAGCTCGTGGGCCGCGACCCGAGGATGCTCCGTGTCCTGCAACTCATCGGCCGTGTGGCCGCGACGGATGCGTCGGTGTTGATCACCGGGGAAAGTGGCACCGGCAAGGAGCTGGTGGCCGAAGCCGTTCACCGCAACAGCCCGCGAGCGCCCCGGCCCTTCGTGAAAGTGAACCTTGGCGGCATCTCCTCGTCGCTGTTCGAGAGCGAGATGTTCGGCCACGTCCGGGGCGCGTTCACCGACGCGCGCAGCGACCGCAAGGGCCGATTCGAAGTGGCGCACGGCGGCACCATCTTCCTCGACGAGATCGGCGATCTGGATGCGGCGTCGCAGGTGAAGATGTTGCGGGTACTGCAGGATCGCACCTTCGAAGTGCTCGGCTCGAGCCAGCGCCGTGAGGTGGACGTGCGCGTAATCTCGGCGACCAACCGCTCGCTCGCCGATCTCGTGGCACGCGGCGAGTTCCGCGAGGACCTGCTCTATCGCATCAACCTGATCGCCGATTCACCTGCCACCGCTGCGCGAACGGCCGGACGACATTCCGCTGCTGGCGGGCGCGCTTTCTCCAGACGGTCGGTCAGGTCTACCGGCGCGCGACGCTCACGATGGGCGACGGCACGCGCCGGCTGGCTGCAGGCCCAGCCCTGGCCGGGTAACATCCGGCAGCTGCGCCAATGGGTGGAACGGGCGGTGCTGGTCGCGAGCCCGGGACGTGCTGGAGATCGAGGACTTCGCCGAAACGGCCGGCATGGACGGGGCGCGCGACCGGGCGACGCGCTCCCGGCGGTTGGCGCATGACGATGGACGAAATCGAGCGGGCGATGATCCAGAAATCGCTGCGGCATCACGGCGGGAACATCAGCAGCGTCGCCGAGTCGCTCGGCCTCAGCCGCGCGGCCCTGTACCGGCGGCTCGAAAAATACGAGATTCCCGCGCGTGAGCCTGCGCGCGCGCGGTTCTTCGCCTATCTCCTCGTGCTTGCATGCGCTGCTCGCCGGACTGGCGGTCTGCTGTTCTCGGCAGCACCCGCTGTGGCTTTCGCGCTCGAAGCGGTCTTCGCGTCTCGCTCGGCACCGGCCTGACCCTGGCCCGCGCGTCTTCCGCTAGTTCGCGCTCTCGCCGACGAAGGCGCGCGGCTGATTCGCGAGCACGAGTTCACCTCCCGCTTTCTGCGCAGTCGGACAACCCGAGATCGACGCGCTGATCGGCGTCTACAACCGGATGGTGGATCACGCTGCGCGACGAGCGCACGCGGCTGCAGGAGCAGCACCACTTTCTCAGCCACATCCTCCGGTCTCGCCCTCGGGCATCGTGGCCCTCGACTTCGACGACCGCATCGCGGCCGCCAACCCGGCTGCCGAGCGGCTGCTCGACGATTCCGTCCGCGGCGGCTGGTCGGCAAGCCGCTGTCGGAGATCGACGTCCCCGCTCGCGGCCCGCCTGGCCACGCTCCCGGCTGGCGTCGCCGACGTCGTTAGCCTGACCGGCGCCCGCCGCGTGCGAGTGTCATCACGGCACGTTCATCGACCGCGGGTTCACGCGAAGCTTCCTGCTCGTCGAGGAGCTCACCGAGGAACTGCGCCAATTCGAGCGCGCCGCTTACGAAAAGCTGATCCGGGTGATGTCGCACGAGGTGAACAACACCGTCGCGCGCGTCGAACTCGCTGCTCCATTCGCAGCCTGACCTACGCCAAGGAGCTCACCGAAGCGAGCCGCGGCGATTTCGAGCACGCAATTGGGATCGTCATCGAGCGGACCGAGCAGCTCAACACGTTCATGCGGCGTTTCGCCGACGTGTTCCGGCTGCCGCCGCCGCATCGCGAGCGGTGCGTCGTGATGAGCGTGCTCGAGCCCATCGTGCGCCTGCTGAGCGCCTCGCCAGCCGGCGCGGGCGTCACCTGGCGATGGGATGTCGCCGACCCGTCGCTCACGGCCTCAATCGACCGCGCGCAGTTCGAGCAGGCGATGCTCAACGTCGTGAAGAATGCCATCGGAGGCGGCCGGCCCCGAGTGGGACGATCACGATCCGCCTGCACCGCAGCGACGAGGCGGTCGCGCTCGCGATCGAGGATTCGGGTCCGGGGCTGAGCGCCGAGGTCCGGGACAATCTGTTCACGCCGTTCTTCAGCACCAAGCCGCACGGCCAGGGCATCGGCCTCACGCTGGTGCAGGAAGTCCTCGTCGGGCACGGCTTCGACTATTCGCTCGAGAGCGAGCCGGGCGGCCCGACGAGGTTCACGGTGACGATGACGATGGGGTCGGGTGCGATATCCATCTAAATATCGACAGAGCGGGTGATATTTCGATGGATATCGCACCCGACCCCATTTTCTAGGGGATGGCCGTCGCCGTGGCGTTGCTGCCCGCGGCAAAGAGCACGCCGTTCGTGTTCGAGTACATCGCCCGTTCGACGACGATTGGCTGGTCCGAGACGATGACCGCGCCGAAGTTCTCGTCGACGAGCTCGGGCACGATTGATCCCGCTCCGGTGGACACGGTCAAGCGGGCGTTCGCGGCGACGAGAACCGTTTTGACGACAGGGGCGCCGGTCGAGCGCAGGAATGTCAGTGTCACGTTGGCCGGCGACGCACCCTGGTTGGCCAGCAGGATGAACGTCTGGAAGCCGGCGCTGCCACCGACACGCCCCTCGGCCAGTGCCCATCGTGACGCGGTGTCGACGACACCGAAGCTGTTGTGGGCCTCATACCATTGGCTGGGAGTCCCCGGCCAGGACCGAGCGCGCTCGACGACAATGGGCACGTCCGAGGTCACCGACGTCGCGACCGCCGTCGCGGCGAGCGTCGTGTCCTCGAGCGCGATATTGATGGTCAGCCGCGAGTTCGCTGGAATGCTCTTCACCTTCGTCACCACGCCGCCACCCTCGCGGAGGTAGTTCATGGTCACGTTCGCCACCGTGCTGCCCGGGTTCATCAGCAGCACGAACGTCGTGAAGAACGAGCCGGTCGCGCCCTCGGCCAGGAACCAGCTCTTCGACGGCTGGATGACGCCGCGCGACTCGTGCCCGGCGTTGAAAATCGGGGTTCCGAAGTACATCGCACGCTCGGCCGCGCCCGCGATCGTAAAAGTCACCACCGTGCCGAACGCCTGATTCACGAGCTCGGGGATCGCTCCCGCGTAGATCGTCAAGCGCGACTCGGGCGCGAGCGGGTAGCTGCGCGTTACCACCGTGCCGTTCTCGAGCAGGAAGCGCACGTTCGCCGTATTGGCGACCGGCGCCGGGTTGGTGAGCAGGAAAAACGTGTCGAAGAAGCCCTGCGAGCCTTCTGCGAAGTTCCACGTGCGCGCGAGGCCCTGCGACGCGTTCTCGGTGTGCATGCCGTAACCGCCCGGACCCCAGCGCATCGTCCGCTCGACGGCAATCGGCAGGCCGAGAGGGGAGCTGACGACCGCGGAGAAGGCCGTCGCACCCACGCCGGCGACCGCGTCGACGGGAATCGTCGCGCGAGACTGCGGGGCCACGGTCTGGCTTCCTGTGAACACCCCGCCGGCCTCGGTGCGATAGGTCACGATGATTGGGGCCGGAACGGTATTGGGATTGGCGACGAGCAGATCCGTGTCGAAGAAGTCGCCCGTCGATCCTTCTGCGGCATGGAAGTCCGCCGGCTGTGCTGCGAGCGCCCGAATGGGCGCAGCCGCCCCGATTGCCGCGATGAGGCGCGCCGTGCCGCTCGTCAGATCGATCGAATAGAGCGACGAGCCGCCTCCAACCGTCAGCGTGGCGAAGCCGAGCCCGTCGAGCATCGAGATGTCGAATCCGACCATCGTGCCCGTATCGACGCCAAGCGGTCCGATGGGCGTCAGCAGCCCGGCGTTGGGACTTGGCGTGCCGTTGACGCCGCCCTGGCGCACCAGCCGATCGTTGGCCGCGTCGATCCCGAACAGCGTCGTGATCGTCGCACCGTCCACGTTGTTGGTATAGGCCGAGCCCACCACGGCGCTCCCGGGCGGATTGAGCGCCGCGTCGGTGCCGGCGACGGCGCCCGTATCGGGGTGCAGGCGGAAGTTCTGACCCGTGTCGCTCACGACGCGAATGCGATCGACCGTCGGATTGAAGTCGACGCCGAACTCCGTTCCCGAAAGCGCGGGTGAAAATGGGCCGGGACCGACCAGCGTCGCCCGTCCCGTTGCGGTGTCGAGGCGATAGAGCCGGCTCGTGCTTCCCAGCGCGTAAAGCTCACCAGTTGCGGGACGAAAATCGATCCCGAGGACGCTCTCCCCCGCCTGCAGTCCCGACACCGTCGTCGACGCGACGATCGTCGCCGGCGACGCGCTGTGGAACCGCACGAGCTGGTTCGACGTCGTCACGCCGTAGAGCGTAATGCCGCGCGAGAGCACGGCGAATCCGAGCAATGGCGCGCCTCCGCCGATTGGCCCCACCAGCGTCGCGGCTCCCGTCGCCAGATTGATGGTGTAGAGCGAGCTCCCGCCGCCGACGGTCAGCGAGGCGAATGCCTGACCATCGTTTGCAGTGATGTCGAAGCCGACGAGCTCCGTGGTGTTCACGCCCAGCGGACCGATGGGCGTGATGGCGCCCGCGTTGGGACTGGGCATGCCGTTGACACCGCCCTGTCGGACCAGCTGGTCCGATTCGCTGTCGATGCCGAAGAGCGTGGTCAACGTGGCGCCGGCAAAGTTGTTGGTGTAGGCCATGGCCACCACGCTCCCACTCGGCGCGAGCGTGGTGTCGACGCCCGCGACGGCGCCCGTATCTGGGTGCAGGCGGAGGTTCTGTTCAGCGTCGCTCACGACACGAATGCGATCGACGGTCGGGTTGAAATCAAATCCGAACGCCGAACCCTGCAGGCCCGTCGACAGCGTCCCGGTGCCAATCTGCCTGGCGGCGCCGGTCAGCGGATTCACGACGTAGAGGCGGCTCGTGCTCCCGAGCGCATAGAGCTGGCCGGTCGCGGGGCGGACGTCAATCCCCAACACGGACTCGCCCGGCTGAAGGCCGGTGATGGCGAAGGTCGCGAGCACGGTGCCGGGCGCGCCGGTATCGAAGACGATGAGTTGATTGGCGTTGGTCAGGCCGTACGCGGTGGCAGCGTGGGCCGGGACCGCGGCGAGGCCAACGCAGAAGGACGACGCGAGAACGGCGAACCGGATCCAGCGGCGAGCGGTGTCGGACAGCGAGCGCGCGAAAGGCGCGCGTGAAAGGCGGGAACGATCGATCGTCATGATGCTCCTCTCGTAAGCGCGTGGCAGACCTCGAGCCGCCGAGCGTCTCGAGCACGGGCTGCAACGCCCTGTGCGCCGCCGTTCAGTCCTACGAAGTTGGTTCCCGGCTGGATTGGCGAGAGGGAATCGATGTGGCACAGGGCTTCAGCCCTGTCCCACGAGTCCACGCGTATGCATGAGTCGAGGGCGTCCATAGGGGACAGCCTGAAGGGCTGTGACACCCCAACGGACGAAGGGCTGGCACGACTGCGCCGTCAGCGGGCGACGCGGCGCAGCCACAGGCTGACGGCGGTGTTGCCGGCGGTGCCGGGCGGCTGCCTCAGCGCGAGCGGCATGTGTTCGGCGACGGCCGCGTGCTCGAAGCGGATGAGGTAATCGCAGAAGAAGAGGATCTCGAACGATTGGTTGAAGGCGAGGAACGCGCGCAGCGCAGGAGCTTCGTTCCAGGCACGCCCTTCCTCGTACCACTCGAGCGGGTACTCGAACGAGGTCGCGATGTCGTGCACGTGGATGAAGACGCCGGGCGCGAGACGCGGCAGGACGTCGAGCAACAGGAACGACACGTCGCTCCCGAGCTTGAGGACGTGCGACGAGTCGATGAAAAGGATGTCGTTTGCCGCGAGCGAGGTGAAGAGCTCGATTGGCACCGCTTGCACGACGGTCTCGTGCACGGTGAGCTTCTCCTCGTCGCCGGCTTTGAGGAGCGAGCGCAGCCGCTCGGGCTCGGGATTGATGCACTCGATCGCAGGCCGCTCCTCGAGGTGCGCATCGGCAACGTCGAGCATGACCGCGGTCGAGAGTCCGGCGCCGGCCTCCACGATCCGGCGCGGCCTGGCGTGCCGCATCATCGCCGCGAGTACCGTGGCATCGCCCGGCGCGAAGCCGGGGTTGTTCCAGTAGTAACGCGTCGACCCACCGGCGTCCTCCCCGAATACGAGATCGCGTGTGAACGGCCCGAGCGCCCGCACCATGTCCAACTGCCGATGGCGATTCAGGTCGATGCCGGCCAGCGTCTCGGGACCTTCAGCGAAGCGCGCCGCTGCGAAGCGGGCCACGTCCGATGGCGAGGGGATGGGCGAGTAATAGTGTCCCGGCGGCGCAAAGGCGAGGAGCGGATTGCCCATGTGCCGGCCGAACGCCTGCCGCATCAACAGCTCGTGGAACTCGTCGCTGACGACAATCCCCTGGACGACGTCGAGCCGATCGGCGCCGTCCCGTAGCCGATCCAGATAGTAGGCCAGGCCGTCGGGTTCGGCTGGCCGCCGGAGGAAACGTCGGAAACAGGCGTCGATGAACTCCGCGTCGGTCATGAAGGATTCAGAAAGGAGGATTCCGCCGGGGGATCAGGTCCGGCAGAAAGCCGGCAGCAATTATAGTGATGCCCTGGCAGCGAGCCCTTCGTGCGGTTCGCCGCCCAGATCCTCGTGCCCTCGGATTCCCCCTCGCCCAGCCCGAACGCGTTTCGCCCGGCCGCACCGCTCATCGCGGCGCTGCTCTTCGTCTACTTCGGTGCGTGGGCGCTGCTGCGGCCGCCGCTCCAGACCCCCGACGAGCCCCAGCACCTGTTGAAGGCGACGTCGATCCTGCGGCAACCGTGGATCGGTCCGCCGGGCCGGTTCGCCCTCGACACCCGCCATCTCAACCCGTTGGGCCTCGACGTCTCGCCAGGCATCAACAAGCTGTATTTCAAGCCGTTCAACGCCATGTCGGCGGCCGACATCGCCGAGGCGAAGAGCGTTCGGTGGTTCGATCCACAGCGCCGGCTTCCCGACTACGAGCGTGCCATCGCGAGCTATCCCACGCCCGTACTATCTCGCCGTGTTTGCCGGTGCCGAGCCGATCGACCAAGGCGCTCGGCCTCACGCCCTATCAAGCGACGTACGCCTACCGCCTCGTGTCGGTCGCGCTCGTCGCAATGCTCTGGGCGCTGGTCTGGGCCGCCTTGATTCGCATTCCCGAGCTTTCACCGCTGGCCGGCGTGATCTTCGCGGTGACCATCCTCAATCCGATGCTCACGAACATGTCGTCGGCGGTGAACCCCGATGCCGTGAACAACCCGTTGTGCGCGCTTGCTCTGCTCCTTGCGTGGCAATTCGTCCAGCGCAGCGGTCGCCCGCTGCTGGAGCTCCGTCCACTTCTGACCCTGTTCGTCGTGTTCCTGATCGCGATGCTCACCAAGCCGTCCGGCTTGCAGCTGGTGCCGACCTTTGGCGCCGTCTTCGCCGTGCTGATTGCCGCGCGGGCGATTCGCCCGCGCCCGGCCGCCGTCGCCTTCGCCGTCGCGGCACTTGCCGCCTTCGTCGCGATGGCGGTGTTCTATCTGTGGTCGCCGCACCGCGGTTGCTGGGAGCGGGACCCTCCCAGGATTCGCTCGGCACGTTTCTGACGACCCGCTTCGCCGACTTCGAATGGCTGTGGCGGATGTACTGGGGCGAGCTCGGATGGCTGGACTATCACGCGGCGCTCGGCTGGTATTCGCTGGTGGCGGCGATGGCGGCGCTCAACCTGGCCTGCGCCGTCCTCCGCCCTGCATCGTGCGGCGCGGCAGGCTGGTATCTGGGCCTGTCGTGGTTGGCGTTTGCGGCCGTCACCGTTGCCGGCGAGTTCTGGTACCTCCGCGAAGCGGGCTACACGTTCCAGGGGCGCTATCTGTTCCCCGCCGCGATTGGCCTCGGCTCGCTTCTCTGCCACTCGGTGCCGCTCGCCCGCTACGGCCTCGTGGCGGCCGTCGCCGCGCTCAATCTCGCTCTCGTCCACGAAACCATCCTGCGCTACTTCATCGACCGCTGGGCGGGACTCTGGCAGTCGTTGCCATTCTGAACGGTGACGGAGGCCGGGGCTTCGGCATGGCTCACAACCGGTGTGGCGGCCAATGCCCCGCCCTCCTTGGCCGTTGGCCTCCCCTTGACGTTCTAGAGGAAGGGGACTATCCTCTCCTCTCGACCGTCTAGAGGGACACCAGGAGTTCCGCCGTGAACCACGCGCGCTCGCTTTGGACCGCGATCGGATCGATGCTGCGACGCCGGCGCATCGAAGACGACATGGACGAAGAGCTGCGGGAGCATCTGGCGCTCGAAGCCGAAGCGCTGGTGCGACAGGGCGTCAGCTCGCAGGAGGCCCGGGCGCGAGCCGCGCAGCATTTCGGCAACGTCCCCCTCGTCAAGGATGCGTGTCGCGATTCGCTCGGGGTCCGCGTGACGGACGCGCTCGTCCAGGACGTGCGCATCGCTTTTCGCATGCTCGCACGGCATCGCGGGTTCACCGCCGCGGTCCTCGTCGCGATGGCACTCGGGATCGGCGCCAACACCGCCATCTTCAGCGTCGTTTATGGCGTCGTGCTCAAACCGCTCCCCTATGACGGTGGCGATCGCATTCTGGTGCTGGGTGCGGAGGTACCGAGCCAGGACCACCAGGTCGACGGCTCGTTTGCCGCACTCGAGCTCGCCGATCACCGGGAGCGGACGAGAACGCTGGCCAACATCGTCGAGTACCACCAGATGTGGTTCATCTTCTACGGCCACCGCCAGCCCGAGCGGCTCCGGACCGGTGTCGTGTCGGCCGACTACTTCCAGGCGCTCGGCATTCGCCCGCTGCACGGCCGCACGTTCCTGCCCGGCGACGACGGCCCGCATGCGGAAGGCGTCATCGTCTTCAGCCACGCCTACTGGCAGCGCGCCTTCGGCGGCGACCCGGCGATTATCGGGCGGACCTATCGCTTCAACGATCGCCCGCACACGGTCATCGGCGTCCTTCCCCCGGTCCCGCTCTATCCCGAGGAAAACGACGTCTTCATGCCCGTCTGGCATTGCCCCTTCCACCGGCCACCGCAAATCTCCGAGAGCCGGACGGCACGAGCGAAGCGGGCGTTCGCGCGCCTGAAGCCGGGCGTCACGCTCGAGGACGCGCGCGCCGATCTCGATACGGTCACAGCGCGGTTGCACGCGAGCTACCCGGACGCGTACCCGAAGGACTACCGCGTGCGGGCGACGCCGCTTCTGATCCAGGTGACCCGGGGGTTCACGTCGACGCTGGTGATTCTCGTTTCGACCGCCGGGCTCGTGCTGCTGATCGTGTGCGCGAGTGTCGTCAACCTGATGCTCGCGCGGCTGCTCCGGCGCGAGCGCGAATTCGCCGTCCGGGCCGCGATTGGCGCGGGCCGCGGGCGCCTCGTCCGGCAACTGGCCACCGAGAGTCTGGTGCTCACGATGGCGGGCGCGCTGCTGGGCCTGGCCGTCGCCGGAGCGTCACTCAGCATGCTTCGTGCGCTCGCCGCAGGCTTCACGCCCCGGGCACAGGAAGTGACGATGGACGGGACCGTACTGATCTTCACGATCGTTCTCGCGGTCGCGACCGGCCTGGTGTTCGGGTTGCTGCCGGCGCTTCCGGCTGGCCGATCGCTGCTGCCCGCCCTGACCGAAACGGGAGGCGGCGCGACCGGCAGCGCGGGCCGGGTGCGCTTCAGGGGATTTCTGGTCGTCGCTCAGGTCGCGATCTCGATGGTGCTCCTGGCCTGCGCCGGACTGCTGATGAAATCGTTCGTCAATCTCACGCGGGTCGATCCCGGCTTCCGTCCCGAGCAGACGACGACGTGGTCGGTGCCGTTGAACTTCACCAAGTACATTCAACCCGCCCCGCGGCGCGAGTTCTACACCCGGCTCCTCGAACGTCTCGAGCACGAACCCGGGTTCAGCGCGGTCGGCGCGTCCGCGCGCCTGCCGCTGGCCGGCGATTTCAATCCCACCGCCCGGCTGCGTTTCCGCCATCGGCAGGTCGAAGCGGGCCGCAGCGCGCCGCAGGCCGACCTGCATGTCGCCAGCCCCGACTACTTCAAAGCGATCGGCGTGCCGCTTCTCGGCGGACGCGCGTTCGACGCCCGCGACACGAACGAGGCGCCGGCCGTCGTGATCGTGAACCAGTCGCTCGCGTCACGGCACTGGGGCCGGGCCGATCCCATCGGCCAGATGATTGCGCTCGACGATTCCGAACAGTGGTTCACCGTCGTCGGCGTCGTGGGCAACGCGCGCCAGCGTCTCAACACGGAGCCGACCGACGAGGTGTATCTGCCTCTGCTCCGGGATCCGTTCCTCTCGACGACGTTCGCAGCCCGGACCACGCTGTCGCTGCCGGAGGCGGCGGCGCGCGTGCGTGCCGCGGTTGCAGCTGTCGATCCGGAACAGCCGGTCGATACGTTCCGGACGCTCGAGGACCTGCGATCGGAGGCGTTGTCGCCGCCCCGCCTGACCGCGGGCCTGCTCGGCATCTTCGCGGGACTCGCGCTCGTCGTCACCGCCGTCGGACTCGCTGGTGTCATGGGCTTCTCGGTGAGCCAGCGCACGCGCGAGTTCGGAGTGCGCCTCGCGCTTGGTGCGCGCCGCAGCGACGTCGTCGCTCTCGTGGTGCGACAGGGACTCACGCTCGTCATCGTGGGACTCGTCGTCGGCGTCGGCGGCGGGATTGCGCTCGCGCGCCGCCTGTCCACGCTCCTCTACGGCGTACAGCCGGCCGATCCATTCACCTTTGCCGCGGCCCTGGTCGTACTGGTGAGCGTCGGCGTCGCGGCATGTCTGGTTCCCGCCCGGCGGGCTTCGAGGGTCGATCCATTGCTCGCCCTCAAGGCGGAATGACATGCGCGAGTGCCCGACCAACGACTTTCCGCGGGCGGTGCCACGGCTGCGGCGCCTCACGCGCCTGCTTCGACCGGCGCTGGCTGGCATGGTCGTCGTGGCGGCCGGCCACGCGGTTCAAGAGGTCGGTTCGTGGGGAATCGGCGAGCTGCTCTCGATCCCCATCACGACGACGCTGTGCGCCGCGATCGCGGTCGATGATCCGTGCGCAGCTCGCATGTCGTCTGCGGCGGCCGTGCGCCCGACGGCTTCGGAGCGCGCCACGGCTGCCCCCTCCACGGCCGATACGCCGCGGTGGACCGGCGATGAGCTGACGTTGCCGAGCGGGTACAACCGCTGGGTGCTCGTCGGATCGTCAGTGGGTCTGGGGTATTCCGAGGCGGCGTCGGGCCACGAGTCGTTCCATCACGTGTACCTGGCTCCTGCATCCTACGCGCACTTCCGCGAGGAGGGCACGTTTCCCGAGGGCACGATGCTGGCGCTGGAAATTCGAGAGCCGGCGGCGCGCGTCGCGCCGGCGCGGCAGGGATCGTTCGCGGGCCGGCGCCTCGCCGTGGAGATCGCGCTCAAGGATTCGAAGCGGTTCAAGGAAGGCTGGGCGTATTTCGATTTCGGCGATGGCCGGCCGGCGGCACGCGCGCTGACGGGAGGACGCTGCGAGGCGTGCCATCGACAGCACGGCGCAACGGATCACGTCTTCACGCAGTTCTATTCGGGGCTCCGGTAGGGGGCACGGCTTACCGTGCTCTTGAGGATGGCGCCTTTGGACTTTGGACTTTGGGCTTTGGACTTTGGACTTTGGGCTTGGACTTTCGGCGTTGGACTTGGGCCTGCCAAAGCCCAAAGCCTGAAGCCCAAGGCCTGACGTAGGCGCGAGGAGGATCGCTTGGGTGGCATGCAATTCGATCTGCTGCAAGGAACGCTCGATCTGCTGATCCTGCAGACGCTGTCGATCGAACCGATGCACGGCTGGGGCATCGCGCACCGGATTCAGCAGGTCTCCGGCGAGGTGCTCAAGGTCAATCAGGGATCGCTCTATCCGGCGCTCTACCGGCTGGAGCGGCAGGGGCTCATCAAAGCCGCCTGGGGCGCGTCCGAGAACAACCGCCGGGCCAAGTACTACTCAATCACGCGGGCCGGTGCGCGCCGGTTGTCGGACGACACGAATCAATGGGAACGACTGTCCGGGGCCATCGCTCAGGTGCTCAAAACGCCCGGCACGGCCGGGGCATGACTTCACCTGTCAGCTTACGCCCCCCACTGCCGGAGAACTTCGATGCCACTACGCTCGACGCTGCTGACCGCGGTCCTCACGGCGGGGCTGAGCGCACTGCCGCTCCAGGCTGCGCGCGATCCCGGACAATCCACTGACGGCGACAGTGGCCGACGGGACGGCGTGGACGGTCCCGACGCTGGTCGGCTCGCGCCTGTATGTCCGGGATCGCCGATCGATTCGCGCGTTCGAGTTGAAGTAGGGGTCGGGTGCGATATCCGTCTAAATGTGTCCCTGTCCGCAGTCGGCGACGCACGTGTTTTGCGCGATCAGCAATATTTAGACGGATATCGCACCCGACCCCATTAACGTCGGGAGCGGCGGACGCGATCGGCGGCCACCGCGAGGACGATGATGACGCCGATGATGATCTCCTGGATGTAGTTCGGCCAGCCCATCTGCTGCGTGCCGTTCCTCAGGAACGCCATCGTCAGCGCGCCGATCATGGCGCCCAGGACGGTCCCCTCACCGCCCGCGAGACTGCCGCCGCCGATCACGACCGCCGCAATGATGTCGAGCTCGGTGCCGATCGCAACGGTCGGATCGCCCTG
Source organism: Vicinamibacterales bacterium (assembly GCA_963840865.1). GTDB lineage: Bacteria > Acidobacteriota > Vicinamibacteria > Vicinamibacterales > Vicinamibacteraceae > CAWJAP01. The sequence goes on along the minus strand of CAWJAP010000027.1, from coordinate 13,882 downwards.
GCGTAACCGCGACATCTGCGTCACACCCGAGAGGCCGAAGAAGAGGCCGGCCAGACCGTAGATGCACACCTTCCAGCGGTCGGTCGCGACGCCGCACGCCTTGGCCGCCCCCTCGTTCGAGCCGATGGCGAAGACGCGGCGGCCGAAGACGGTCCTGTTCAGCACGATCGTCATCACGATCGCCAGCGCTACGGTGATCCACACGCCTGGCGCGACGAGCAGCCACGACGGCGTCGGGAAGGTGACGGCCAGCTCGTTGATCCAGGTGACGGGCGGGTTCACCGTCTGCTGGTCGGCCAGCCACTTCGCCGCACCGCGCGCGACGCCGAGCATGCCCAGCGTAGCGATGAACGGCAGCACCCTGAGCTGCGTGATCGCGAGGCCGTTGACCAGTCCGAGAAGGCCGCCCACGAGCACGCCGGCCAGGAGCGCGAGCGACGACGAGTAGCCGTCACGCAACAGCACGGCGGTGACGACGCCCGTGAGCGCGATGCTCGATCCGACCGACAGGTCGATTCCGCCGCTGACGATGATCATCGTCATGCCGATCGCGCCGAGCGCGACGATCACGGTCTGCGCCAGCACGATGCTCAGGTTTCGACCGGAAAGGTACTGCGCGGGCGAATCGCTCATGAGCGCGAACGCGCCGATGACCAGCGCCAGGCCGATGAGTGGAAAAAGCCGAATGAGCCAGCTGCGCACGTCGCTACCCGCTGATGGCGGCTTCCATGACCGACTCGGGCGTCCAGGCGTCGATTGGACGGGTCGGCGAGAGGCGGCCGCGGCACATGACCGCCAGTGAATGGCAGACGCCGAACAGCTCCGGCAGATACGAGCTCACCACCAGCACGCCCCGGCCCTGGCGGGCGGCATCGACGATCGCGCGATAGATCTCCACCTTGCTGCCGATGTCGATGCCCTTGGTCGGCTCGTCGAGCAGGAGTACTTCCGCCTGCTGGTGCATGAGGCGTGCGAGCGCGACCTTCTGCTGATTGCCGCCCGAGAGCGTCCGCGCAGGCTGTGCCGGCGTGCGCGCCTTGACGCCCAGCGCGCGCATCCAGCGCCCGGCCTGCTCGCGTTGTTGTCGCGAGCTGCAGCCATCCCGCACGTGAACAGGAGTCGTAGCGGGTGCACGTGATGTTGTCGGCGAGCGACATCGTGAGCGCGAGCCCCTCGCCCTTGCGATCTTCGCTCAGATAGCCGGCGCCCGGTGCGGATGCGTGAACCCGGCGGGCTCGCGAGGGGCACCTCCCGGCCGGCCAGGCGGACCCGACCGGCCGCAACCGGCCCGAGGCCCATCAGCGCGCGCACCATCTCGGTGCGGCCCGAGCCGATGAGCCCGGCGATGCCGAGGATCTCCCCGCGGCGCAGCGAAGCGAGGCCCGCTGGACCGCAGGCGGCGCGACGAGCTCTTCGACGTCGAGCAGCACCTCGTCGGCCGGCGCCGGCGCACGCTCCGGAAAGACCGCGTCCATCGGCCGGCCGACCATGTGCGCGATGAGCGCGTCGTTGGTGACGTCGCGCAGTCTCTCCGGACGCCACGCTCCGCCCGTCGCGCAGCACGGTGTAGCGATCGGCAATCTCGCGAACTTCCTCGAGGAAATGACTGATGTAGACGATCGCCACGCCGCGATCGCGCAGCCGCCGGATGAGCGCGAACAGCCGCTCGACGTCCTCGCGCGGCAGGCTGCTGGTCGGCTCGTCCATCAGCACGATGGACGCGCGCGCGGCCATCGCGCGGCAGATCTCGACGACCTGCCGCGCCGCGATCGGCAGCTCGCGGACGCAATCGATCGGCGTGCAGCTCGGGATGATGGAACGCCTCGAGCACGGCGCCGGCCTCGCGCGCCATCGCGGAGCGATCGAGCCAGCCCGATCGCGCGCCGGCTCGAGGCCCATCAGGATGTTCTCGGCGACCGTCAGGTGATCGCAGAGCGACAGCTCCTGATGGATGAGCGCCATGCCGCGCCGCCTCGCATCGAGCGGCGACGAAGGCGCATACGGCTGCCCGTCGATGGTCATCGTGCCGGCATCGGCTGCGAAACGCGCCGGCCATCACGTTCATCAACGTGCTCTTGCCCGCGCCGTTCTCACCGATCAGCGCGTGCACCTCGCCCGGGCGCAGCGAGATCGACGCCGTCGAGCGCGATGGTCGGTCCGAAGCGCTTGCGGATGCCGGTAAGAGTCAGCACGGTCAAATGACGAATGACAAATGACGAATGACGAATGACACGTGACAGATGCCGGCTGACGGGATGCCCTGGCGAAGGCCACCAACAGGGCCGGCCAACGCCTCGCCTTGATTCGTCATGCGTAACTCGTCATTCGTCATTGCTGTGTCATTTCCCCAGGTACTCGTCGACCGGCGGGTTGAGGAGCTTCTGCATCTCCGGGGTGTCCATGTTCTCGGGAGTGACGACGTGCACGCCGGTGTCGATCACCGGCGCCACCTGCTGCCCCTGCAGATGCTCCACCATGGTCTTCACGGCGAGATAGCCCATCTCGAACGGGTTCTGCAGCACGAAGCCGTGCATCTCGCCGCGCTTCATCGCGTCGAGGAACACCTGTGCGCGTCGAAGCCGACGAACTTCACCTTGCCTGCGCGCCCGAGATCCTGCAGCGCGAGCAGCATGCCGGCCGCCGACGACTCGTTCACGCAGAAGATGCCGTCGATCTGGCCGCATAGCGGTTGAGCAGGTTCTCAGACGCGCGCTTCGCCGTATCACGCGTGGGCCCGGCGTACTGATCCGACGAGATGACCTCGATGCCGGGAAACTTCTCCTTGAGCCCCTCGAGGAAGCCACTTCTCGCGCAGCCTCGGTGCTCGCCGAGCCCTCCTGGTAGCGCAGCATCAGCACCTTGCCCTTGCCGCCGAGGATGCTGCCCATATGCTCGCCCGCGAGCTGTCCGCCCTTGACGTTGTCGGTCGCGACGTAGCACACCATCTTCTTCGAGTCGAGGCCGGAGTCGAAGATGACGACCGGGATGCCGGCCGCCTTCGCCTCTTCGACGGGACGCACCAGCGCCCGGCCGTCGAGCGGCGCGAGCACGATGCCGCTGACGCCCTGACTGAGGAAGCCTTCCACGACCTGGATCTGCTGCTCGCGATCGTCCTCGCGGATCGGCCCTTTCCAGATGATCCGGACGTCCACGCCCTGGCTCTTGAGCTCCCGCTCGGCCCTCACCGCGCCCGCATGGATGGTCCTCCAGAACTCGTGCGTCGTGCCCTTGGGAATGACGGCAATCTGATAGGTCTTCCCGGCCGGAGTCGCGCCGCCGCATCGCCGATGCGACGAACGGCGCAGCGATCGCAGGCGACACGCAAGCAGCTGAAGCATCGTGCAGCGCGGGACATTGCTATCTCCCCCGTCGACCTCACCAATGGGGGTGCAGGAGTCGACACTCGATGCCAGGTCACTCCTGACCCCATCTGACAAGGTGAGCGCGGTCAGCATCGTCAGGACTCCGCAGCTTCACGACGCCCTTCATGTAGCCGGGCTCGCGATGCTCGCCGCCGAAGGCGCCGGGCACCGCGTCGAGCGAGTGATAGCGGTGCGTGATGAACGGCGCCACGCTGCACCCGCCCGCCTCGAGCAACCCGAGCGCCGCACGATACACGACCGGCCGGCCATCCGCATCGAATGCGCCCGACGCGCCGACCGGCGTCACCAGCGCCGGCTCCGATACTGGATCTTGTTCAAGCACGCCCACGTCCACGCCCGACTGGCCGTGCCCGTAGAGCACCACCGTCGCCTGCTTGCGGATCACGCCCGGGCATGTCGATGAACACCTGCGCCGAGCCGGACGCTTCGATCAGCCATTCCACGCGGCGCCCGCCCGTCCGCTCCAGCACCGCCTCGGCCATGTGCTCCGTCGACGCGGATCGATCGGTCTCGCGCGCCGAACGACGCGGCCAGCGCGCGCTTGGCCGGCGTCGGGCTCGCTGACGAGCAGCGCGGCCGTCGAAGCCGAGCACGTTGCGCAGATACTGGACGAACAGCAGTCCCGCCGGACCCGCGCCCGTCACGAGCACCGACCGCGCGCGGCTGCCGCCCCCGGCGCGTCGAGCGTGTAGCGCTGCGCTCGCGCATGCGCGCCGCATCCATCGCATGCATGATGCACGCCAGCGGCTCGGTCAGCGCCGCCTCCATCGTCCGGCGAGTCGCGAGTCGGTCGCGCTTCACCGCGTTCACCGCCGGCATGCACGACGTACTCCGCCAGGCCGCCGGGCAGTCCCGTGATGCCGTGCTCGCCGGTAGTGCTCGCACTGGTGCGAGTCGCCCGTCGCGCAGTATTCGCAGCGATCGGTCGGCCGCGCTCACGCAGTTCGAGCCCCTGATCGACGCACGACGCGATCGCCCGGCGCGAGATCGCGCACGTCGCGGCCTACGTCTTCGACGATGCCGACCATCTCGTGACCGAGCATCTGCGGGTGTTCGGCGAGCGGAATGCGGCGCCCGCGCTCGTCGATGTTGTAGTTGCCGTGGCCCTCGAAGATGTGGAAGTCGGTGCCGCAGAGGCCGACCGCGGTCGACGCGCACGACGACGTCGGCGGGCCCGGGCGCCAGACGCCGGGACGTCGCGGATCTCCATCCGGGCGATGTCGTAGAGAACGGCGGCGCGCATCGGGATCGTTCGATGGCGGGTCTTCGGCCTTCGAGCCTTCGGTCTTCAGTCCTTCTCGCGTCTTCGGTCGCGCGGCACCCGACTCAAAGCCTGCCCATGCCGCTGGACCGACGACCGAAGACCGTAGACCTGAGACTGCTCTACAGAGCGACACCGACTGCTCCGCCCAGACCTGGAACTCGCGGTGCTTGTGGCGCTCGGCGTGCGCCAGCACGTCGCCGCTCGCGACCGCGATCACGTGCTCGAACACGCGCCGCGCCGACTTCGTCGATCGTTTCGGTCCCGTCGATGACGCCGCCAGCCCACAAATCGAGATCGCGCGACATCCGCTCGAACACGGCCGTGTTCGACGCCAGCTTGATCGACCGGCGCAATCGCGTTGCCAATCGTCGTGCCGCGGCCGGTGGTGAAGACGACGACCTGCGCGCCGGCGGCGACCAGGCCTGGCGTCGACTCCTGATCGTAGCCCGGCCCCTGCATCAGCCAGAGCCCGGCGCCGTCGGGCCGCTCCGCATAACCGGTCACGCCCTCGACGCGCGTGGTGCCGGCCTTCGCAATCGCGCCCAGCGACTTGATCGTGATGTTCAGCAGCCCGCCGGCGACGTTGCCGGGGCTCGGATTCTCGTTGAGCACGGTGCCGAACTTCGACGCATAGTCCTTGTACCAGTCCACCATCTCGTAGACCTCCGCCCGGTCTCCGCATCCTTCGCGCGCATCGCGAGAATGTGCTCGGCGCCGCAGAACTCCGGCACTTCGGTGATCAGCACCGTGCCGCCCGGAGCGATCAGGAGATCGCGCGGCGTGACCCAGCGCTGGGATTGGCCGAGAGGCCCGAGAAGCCGTCCGAGCCGCCGCACTTCACGCCCAGCATCAGCTCGGCAGATCGACGCCTCGGTTCGCGTCAGCCTGGTTGACGACCGGCAGCATCGCGGTCACGGCCTCGACGCCGCGCTTGCACCGCCGCCTCCGTTCCGCCCGCCTCCTGGATGCCGATGCGCACCGTCGGCTTGCGCAGACTGATGCCCGTGCTCGGCGAGGAAGCGCTCCATCGACCGTCAGGTTCGTCTTCTCGCACCCCAGGCCGATGAAGACGACGCCGCCGACGTTGGGATGATCGGCGTAGTTGGCGAGCGTCCGCAGCATCACCTCGATGGTGCTGCCGTCCTGAGCAGCCGCAGCCCTTGTTGTGCGGAATCGCGACGACGCCGTCGACGTTGCGGAAACCGCTCGCGCGAGAAGACCGTGAACTCGGCGATCGTCGCGATCTGCGACGCCTCGTGGCTCGCGCACATGCTGGTCGGCACGATCAGCACGAAGTTGCGCGTGCCGATGCGCCCGTCCGGCGCGGCGGAATCCGCAGGAACGTCCGCCGCTCGGGCTCGGGCAGTAGTCGGGCGGCGGCGTCGCCAGGCTGCGGATCCAGATCGCGCACGACCGGCACGTCGTTCGACATGTTGGCGTGCGAAATCGGGATCGCCCTCGACGATGCCGCGCGACGTGCCGATCGGCTGCCCGTACTGGCGCACGAACTCTCCGGCGGGAATGTCGCGCGTCGCGAACCGATTGCCCGGTGTCACCACGCCGCGGATGGAGACGATGAGGCCGTCACCGAGGGCAATCGCGAGTCCCGCGGGGATCTCGGTCTTGGCGACCGCCACGTTGTCGCGCAGCGTTGACGACGATCGCGAAGTCGCGAAGAGGAACGGGCGTCACGGTCTGCATGGTGTTCACCGGGCGACGGACTGCGGGCTACAGGCTACGGGCCATAGAACCGTTGCCCAAAGCCTAAGGTCCAAAGCCCGCATCACCTCGATGGTAAGACCAATTCGATCCAAAAACAAAGATCGAATCCAACGCGTCGGATGTGTTGGAAGCATCCGCTGGGCATTCTATCGCGGCTATCTTGACCGTGACTGCACCACGGGTGTAGTGTCGGGCGATCCAAACTGGTTTCCATGCACGCATCGCAGCGCGCCCAGTGGTTACACCAACCTCGCGCTGATGGACGCGGCTCTGGCGGGATACCGAATCCATTTTTCGCAAGGAGTGTGTGTGATGGCGCGAGTCTCGACCCTTGTGCGCGCGTGGCGGATGGTCGCAACCATCGTTGGCGTGCTCGCGCTCGGCGCGGCCCAGGCGAGCGCGCAGGCCACCCGCGGGAGCCTGCTCGGCACGGTGAGCGATACGTCCGGAGGCGCCATCCCCGGCGCGACCGTGACCGCCACCGAGACCCGCACGAACATCTCGGCGAGCACGGTCACCAACGAAAGCGGGTTCTATACGTTCGCGAATCTGCGCGACGGCGTGTATCGCGTCGAAGCCGAGCTCTCGGGATTCAAGAAGGTGATCCGGGACGAGGTCACGGTCGACGTCAACACCACCGTGCGCGTCGACCTGTCGCTGCAGCCGGGTGAAGTCTCCGAAACGGTGACCGTCACCTCGGAAGTGCCGGCCCTCCAGACCGATCGCGCCGACACCGGGCGCGTCATCGAGGGCGAGCAGATTGCGGCGATGCCGCTCGGGTTCGGCCGCAACTTCCAGGGCATGCTGGCGACCGTGCCGGGCGCGTCGCGTCCGTTCCGTCCGCACTCGGAATTCTTCAACTCGCAGGACTCGCTCTCGACCAACGTCAACGGCCAGTCGCGGTTGGCGAACAACGTGCTGATTGAGGGCATCGACGACAACCACAAGACCGGCCTGCTGACCGTCCTCATTCCCTCCGCCGAAGCGCTCGAGACGATCAGCGTGAGCACCAGCAACTACGACGCCGAGTTCGGACGGGCCGGCGGCGCGGTCACCAACGTCACGCTCAAGTCGGGGACGAATCAGTTCAAGGGCTCGGGCTACTGGATGCCAGTGCCGCCAATTGCACGCCATGTCAGTTAATGTTCTGCTCCGGAGCGGACTTTTTCCAGTGACGGAATCGAGCTTCCTACATTGGTTGCTTCCGTCAATGCTGTTAGAGCAATGGCGACTTTCTCATCGTCATCGTAAGCTGAAGGAATCTCTTGGGGAGAGTCGAACGCCCACCAACGGCGCAGCACATCATCCGCAAAAAGCGCTTCCTCCAGCAATGTGGAAACTAATGCGGAGCCCTTTCGGCAGGAAAGTAGAGATTTGCGCGCGCACCGGTAGCGGCTATCGCTTATAAATGCCCATACAGCACGGACAGCGGAGCCAATGCCCGGCTTTAACGCTTCAGCAAGTTCAGCTAAATTTTTGGAGAAAACCTGCGAATTGTATTTGTCCAGCACATAGCGAATGGCCGCGAAAAGTTTAACCAAAACGGCGGTTTGTTCGAGAGTCTCAGGTGGACGTATTCCCGTTCGTTGTACAAGTTCTCCGATGAGATTCTCGAGCTTGGGCCAGTACTCTGAAGAGGCGTTTACGGCTAAATCAATCGTTTTCTGGGCATGAGAACCATCTGTGATGCTCGCATTATTCCACGGCGTCGCGGCCGTGCCGAGGAGAAGCGCAGGGTTCCCGGCACCTTCAGCAATACAGTCTTTCAAATCTGCCATACGTTCTGGTGAGAGATGCGCCAGAGTATCACCCCGCAAGCGACATGCAGATTTCGCTTCAGGAGGAAGACGGAGCAATCGACCAATCATCCGGTTTACGGATAACCCGGTCGGTTGGCGAATCATGTTTATGCGACGTGCATGCTCATTGAGTTGTTTGCGACGTGCATCAAATTGCCGGGAATGGCGTCAACACCCTCGGGAGGCAACGCTTGACGAATTTCGTCGAGAGCTTCACCAAGGCGCGCCATAACTTCCTTCCTAGAGACCGATGCGCCGTGCAGATCTAGTACCAGATGGCCGAGCCCTACCTCAGGGTGGCTCAGCCGTTTGATCACCGCGTCTAGCGCTGCTCTCTTCTCTGCTACGAAAAGTACGCGGCGGCCCTCGGCAACGCTTTGCGCAATCAAGTTTGCGATTGTCTGGCTCTTGCCCGTGCCCGGAGGACCCTGAACGACGCAGTTCTGTCCTTTGAGCACCAAGACTACAGCGCGGTGCTGGGTGGAATCAGCATCGAGAACCAAATAATCATCAGATGCCGGTCTCTCGTCTAGCTGTGTCGGTTCTAAGTCACTTACGGCCTGGGCGAGCTGTTGACGTGAGTTTTTATGCCCCGCGATCGCCGCAACCACCGAGCTTGCGGCCATCGAGTCGGCATTGTTCTTCAGGTCTTCAACCATTGCCATCTTGGCAAACTGGAAGTTGGCGAGGATAGCTCTTGGTTTGACTTTAAAATTTGGAACCACCGTGGCCATGCGTTCGATATTTCGAAATACACGATCTTGGTCTATGCGCCAGTGACCGGTTTCATCCTCGTCTCCACAATCTTTGAGCACGAATGCTGCTTCGATATGGATTTTGAAGTTCTCTTCCAGTACATGAATGAGCACCGGGTTGATTTGTGGGTCACCCGCCAGTGAAAGCTGAAGTTCATCACCTGCTCGTCCTCTCGATTCTATATGAGCCGGGAAAAGCAAGACGGGAGCATCATAGGCACGTTCTCCGTCGGATGCTGGCCAAGTGGCCAAACCGACCGCAAGATGCAACGTCTCGATGCCTTTTTCCTCTCGGTTTCCGAGTGCCTTACGTTGTATTGCGATCAGCGCCTTGCGCAATTTTTGCTGGGCTTCCCGTCCCGATTCCTCGTTCCCATCTCTTCCGTTGTGACCCTCGGTCATGAACGACCCGACGTTCAGTACCTCACCACGAAGGAGCCGGCCGAGTGCCTCAATGTAAGAACTCAAGTCGAGGGTTCCAATTTTCAGATCGCGATAGAAAAGAAGTGAGTTCGATCTGGACGGATCTATCAAACGAGAGATCCAAACATCGCGTGCGGCACTAACAAGGCGCAGGATTTCCGGATTCGCCTGCTCGGATTGAGTTTCAGACATCGAGATGGAATTGTGCAGTTGAAGCCTGTTGATGTGTTTAAAAGTTACCAGTTTAGTTAAAAAGATCCTTCAGCAGATCGAAAGAAACGGCCAATAGCCTCGACTCGAGTGTGTCTCTAGCCTGCTTCCATACCGTCATTCCGCATTGCGTGGAGAAACTCATGCCCTTTCCATGTAGTCGAAATGGTATGGCATCGATCAGCGATCGGAGGTATTACTCACAACGGGTTCACAGCTCAAGAATCACGCCTCGTACATCAAATCGACATGCTACGGAATTAATCGAATATCGTAATTGAAAAAAATTTCCTCGAATTGGTGGGCCGGCCCGAAATCTTGCTTTGCTCGGAAGTACAAGCAGAGCACGAACTAGATCCGGGTCTCGTTCCATTTCGCGACGCAGTTTACTCCATTTTCAGAACTACGTCCAAAGAGACGTGAGCGGGGCACCCCATCCAAAACGACACTAGGATTGCGGAGAGTCGCGAACCTAATGCGCGGAAGGACATCTGGGACTAAACGCATTCGAGCCTGTGCGTCGAAAAACCATAGAACCCCGGTCGAGTTCCGGCGCCCGGCCCAGGGACAATTCACCCGTTCTCGATCACACCCGCCCCGCCGGGAGAACGGCTCTTTTCCCCGCAACGTCAGTAGCATGGACTAAGCTACGCTGAATTTTTGTTTTAGTTGACGCGAAGTTCATATCAGCCGAAAATAAACGACAGTTTGTAAAGAATGGCGGTTCAATAGCTATTCGTCCGCTCTCAATCTGGCGTTAGGAAGAGAAATTTAGCAAAAGGATCGGCGTCAATGAAATACCTTATCATCGTTCTCATTCTAGCCGTGTCTACTTCAGTGAACGCCGGTGATGACCCGGCATGCGCCGGTAGGGACCAGAATGCCTGTGATGCAATGGGTACGATGCTGCTCGCACGGGGCAAGCCGTGTGCGAAGATGCTTCAGGTTACACCGCTGACACCGCAGAGCGGCGGTGATCGTTATAGAATTGTCTGTCAGCCGACCGCAAAATCCACGAAGAAAGTAAGTTACATGCTTGAGTTTGGGCCGGGCAACCAAAGCTATGATGTCCGCTGAATATTACGTCAGGTTCATCATCCACAATATGGGGCCCTTATGAAAGCGCCGGGAGGTAGTTAGAATGGCTGTCGAAGAGGCGAGTGGTTTTTGTGACGTTTGCAAGAAGCAAGTAATGATACGCCGACCCGGCACGAATCACATTCTTCATCTTCTCCTCTCGATTGTGACGATGGGGTTCTGGATAATCATCTGGCTTTTCGTAACGATTAAGGTCGGCGGATGGCGTTGCACTCAATGCGGAACTAGCGTGTCACGGTCGTGGTTCCAGTGACCTACAAAGCCAAAGCAGAAGGGTGTGTCAAAACTAAGAACTCAACCTGCATTGAACCATCTGAGACGAGGAGTGCAGATTCTCGTGTCATGAGCGCGAACAGCGCGCCGAAGCCATAGAACCTCAGTTCCGACGCGCCACCTTTTGGAACAATCACCCGTTCCTTAATTTTCGCCATGCCGGGAGAACGGCTCTTTGCCCCACAATGTCAGTAGCACCGGCAGCGGGCCAGAACTCATGCGGAGTTTGGCGGGTGGGACCAGTATTCGGTGGATGTGGTGATGTCAACTCTGTGGTGTCAGAGGGTACTAACTAACCCTTTTTAACCTTCCCCGGATCCGCTGATTAGAGTCAAGTCGGGGCAAAACCAGAACGGAACATCAACGAAAAAAATCCAATTATTTTAATGTTCATCTCCTGGGTGTTAGACAATGGAGGTGTTTGTTCTACTCTGCTTCTGGCACAGAACAGGCACAGCCGAAGACGCAAGACGGGAACGGGCCTCACCTTGCCGGCAGCCTTTTCCGATATTAATATCCACGAAAGCCGGTCGGTATATTACGTTATGAAGCCCACCAGAGTAGGAGAGCAATGTGATGGCTAAAATCAACAAGCGCCGTGCTGTCTCTGGCCCAGTTGGTTTGTTGGAGCGGCCTTTGGTGGAACCGACGATCAAACAGAGCGTTTCATTGCCGATGGCGTCTGGAAAAACGGCTACAAGAACAAGTATCATGACGTTGTGCGCTCAATGCGTCCCGGTGATCGTATCGCGATCAAGGCTGCCTACACCCGCAAGCATAATCTGCCCTTCGATAACCGGGGCGAATTCGTGTCAGTTGTAGGCATCAAAGCAGTTGGTACCATTACCAAAAATCTCGAGGATGGGCAGGTGGTCCGGCGCCGACTGGAGACCGACTGAGCCCGTGCGTGAGTGGTACTTCTTCACTGATCGGGCCACGGTGTGGCGTGTTCTGCCCGGTAACTGGAAGAATGATGGGCTGATCGCGTTCACTTTTGAGCACAAACCCCAAGACATCGAGCGTTTCCAGCGCACTGCCAAGTCTTAAGCCGAATACGCCGGGGGCAGAGGGACATCGAATGGAAGTTCCGCTGAGCAATCGAGCATATCAGACGTTCCGCGCGGCGATGCCTTCGACAGCATTCATCAAATGGCAAGACCAAATTTAGCCTGAGATTGAACTGAACGACGCTGAGTTCGGTGCTGGCGCAGATTGTATTGAAAATGAGATAACGCAAGCTTAACGATTTCGGAAATGATTAGTTATGAGAGCAAGACCATCCCGACAATGAAGGCTACTAATCCTAGCCCCCATAGCAACAGGACTGTTAGTTGCCTGGTCTGTTCGCGTTTAGCCCAGAATAAAATATACGCAAATACAACAAGACACAGAACGCCCTCAATAAATTGTCTCCGAAAAGCCAATACGACTATGTAAAGCTGGCAGATAATGGCTAATAAGAACACCTCCAAACAATAACAGTTTTCCTAATGATCTCCACCTGGAGCACCTCCATCTAGCCGCAACGCCGAGTGAGTGCGGCGCGACGACGGCCCCGCCGCAACCTTATTTTTGATGATTGATTTGGACGTGGTGGTTTTCATGATTTCCGTACCCACCAGATACCCCAACCAATCATAGGTGGAATCAGCATTAACAGCGCGATGACCGGACGCTCATCTGAGTAGGAAGAAGCAAACCAAATCAAAAAAGACGTGACCCAGACAGCCGTCACTACGATTCCTATCCTAACCTTTCGTGTCGTTTTTATGCTTTCCCGTTTTTTCTGCTTTCCGTCTTTCAATCCTTCACGCCTCCCGCGCGGACAGTTGCCAATGGGCTGGTGAGCACCGTGAAAATGTTTTGAAGCTTCGAGTATAGTGGATGATCTGTTTGGCGACAATGCTGACCAGGATTTCCACAGTTGGAAGAGTTTTTCCAAGCGGGTGATCAAGGCCCTTTCCGAGTGCATTGGCTCCTTCCTGTATGTGTTTTGTTGATGTTTCGAGACTTTTACCGAACCGAGGCCAATATCAACAGCGCACGCAGAAAGGAAAACGGCGATAGCAACAATTGCAAACCCGCAATGAAGGAATTTAAGAGTCATTTTCTTCTCCGTCGGTGGGTAAAACTAGAAAGCACTGAATTAACCGTGTTTTGTATCACATAAGTCTGTCGAGGGGACAAATATTTGTTTTTAGTGCGGATCGTTGGGACGGTACCAGTCGCTCGGCGGTCATCAATATTTGTTTTCCTGACATATGGGCTCTTGCACTGCTTCGGCTGTCGCGCTCGTTATATGTACATTGAGCATCTCTTGGGCTGACTCCCCCCCCACGCTCACGTCGGGTTGATCCATACACCCTCGCGGACGGATCAAGTGAGTCGTGGCTGTCAATCTAATGTCGCCGAATGTCAGAAAAAGACGCTTGAGGGCCTTTATAGAAGTGCGGGTCTAGATCATCATGGATAAGCGCTTCGGGAGGCGGTAATGCACAAACTTTTTAAAATTCTAGGTATTACGTGGGCGGCTTTGATTGGTCTACTGATGATAGGCGCGATGGCTTTTCAATTCGTGAAACATGGGTTGTGGGTTGGTATTGCGGCAGTCGGGAATGTACTCAACCCTTTCAATGTGGGTAACTTTATTGTGACGATCATTTTGCTATCTCCCGCCATTCTTTGTTTCTGGCTAGCAGGCAAGTTTCCGGAACCAGTACCGAAGCCTGTTACAGTAAACACACCTTCCGGTGCATCACTGGGTTATCGCGTCAAAGGATTTTTGCTATCGTTTGGAATATTCGTAGCTGGAGCACTAGGGTTATCTTACCTCGGGCTCACATGGTATCGGGATTTAGTCCGACCGTACACATGGAGCAGTTCGTTTGTAGAAGAGGCAAAAGCATCGGGTTGGGAGTTGGCGATTGAAAGAAAATCGAGAAATATATTTCCGTG
>CAWJAP010000026.1:0-230069 GCA_963840865.1 Vicinamibacterales bacterium | reverse complement strand
CACTCCCAAGCAAAACAGGGGGACGCCTAGCTCGCTCCGAAGAGCCGCCGCGGACCATGCGGGGTCATAAGACGTACGGACGGTAAGCGGCTCCATTCACCGCCTCGCCGTACAAACTCGGCCGCTCGGCCTTTGTCGCGATGCCGACGCCGAGCGAGCGCTCTCAGGATCGCATCGAGCACGGCATCCAGTTCCTTGCCCACATCCTCGGCAAGAAAGCGCAACACGAAGTAGCCGTTCTCCTGTAGCAACTGGTCTTTCCGCCTATCGCGACGATACGCGACTGGATCGGCGAGGTGCTGCCCGCCATCGAGTTCGATGGCTACGCGCGCGTCGGCGCACAGCAGATCGACTTCAAGAGTTCCGAAGCCGTCGAATGGGATCGGCAGCGCCACGTTGAGACGGAAGCGTCCTTGGTCTCCGCCAGCGTGTCCAGTCTCCGGTAGAGGAACGCCTCCGATGCACTTCGGGCCCGCACTGCGCCCTCGGCGTCTTCCGGCATTGCCCGGGCCGTATGCACGAACAGGGTCGCCAGCGGCCTGTCGACGCCGTCTCGAATGAGCCTTCGCACGCTACCGGAGTAGTCACGCTTCCAAACGGGATCTGATGGAAGAACGACATCGGCAGGCCAACCAGGCACCGCGCTGGCCGGCAGAAGGATCGTGTAACCGATCGCCTCGTAGCCCCGACATCGCCGGTCGAACATTCGCGCCAGCATCGGCACGTTGAGATCGGCGTAGTCGTAGATGCGCACCTCGCGCTTGCCGTCGTAGAGACGATGCAGCCGGCCAGCGTACTGCGCGACGGTTCCTCGCCAGGAACAGGAAGCGTCAGAAACAAGGTGTCCAAACGCGGATCATCGAATCCCTCGCCAACGTCCTTGCCAGTCGCGAGGATGACTCGCCCTTCGTGCGCGGATGGCTGCCAGACGCTCATTGACTGCCTGCCGCTGCTTCTTGCCCATGCCGGCGCGCAAGGACACAACGTGATCGACGCGCGTCGCAAGCTCTCTTTCGAAGCAGTCGAGATGTTCATTGCGCTCCGTCAGGATCAAGGGAGAACGCCCATTGCGAACCGACTCGATGACGTCCTCGCAGATTCGCCGAGTTCGCGCCTCGTCGTCGATCAGCTCTTGATACAGGGTCTGAAATTCGACGCGCTTGTCCGGATCAGGGTTTCTGTTGGCTGAAAGATGTCGGCTGAACGAGCACGAAATGCTCGAACGGGCGGGACGCCGCCTGTGCGCGGGCATTTACCTGATGCCGAACTGGACCGCACTGCATGAAGATAATCGGATGGTGACCATCCTTGCGTGCGACAGTTGCCGACAAGCCAAGGACGAATCGGGCCTTGGCCTGGCGTGCGACCTGCTCGAAACTGTGCGCCGATAGATGGTGGCATTCGTCGATGATCACGTGGCCGTAATCGGCGACGAGGTCAGCGACCACGCCCTTGCGGACGAGACTCTGAATGATGCCGACGTCAACCCTCCAGTCGGTCGACTTCGGCCTCCGCCGATGCGACCGATCGATTTGGCAGGATACCGAGGAACGTCGAAGGCGCTCGACCCACTGATCGAGCAGCTGGCGCCGATGGACCAGCACGAGCGCGTTGACGCCGCGTTGCGCGATGAGCCACGCGGCGACGACGGTCTTGCCAAATGCGGTGGTAGCCGCCAGGACGCCGGTCTCGTGGCGCAGCATGGCGTCCGCGGCCGCCTTCTGCTCGGCCGGAGCTCGCCCTGAAACGTCACCTCCAAAGAACTGCCGTCGTGGCGTTCGTCACGAATGGCCATGCCGACGCCAAGTCGGTGAGCGTCTTGCGAACGTCATCGAGGCAGCCGCGTGGCAGCCCGATGTGATGCGGGAGATCCTCGGCGCACGCGACGACGCGCGGCTTGTTGTACGTCGACAGCCGCATCGCCTGCGCTTTGTAGAACTCGGGATTCTGAAACGCAGCCAGCCGCAACAAGCGGTTTCGAAGGCCAGGATTCAGGCCTTCCTTGGCGATGTAGATCTGATTGCCCAAGGACAAGTTCCAATGTCGCTGGCAATTCCCCGACGATCGGAGGCTCCCTTCGAGCGTGACGGAGGTGCCGTCCAGGGCTCCGTCTCTCCCTCGTCCGGTGGTGGCAACCGTACACCGAGAATGCGCCCTCGTCGTTCAGCGTCCTCGACGATCTGCTCAATCTGCGGCCTCCCGATCTTGCGAACGCTCGCGAGAAACGCCCACTGATCGGGCCACGGAACAAAGGCGCCATCAAGAAAGACCGTGTTGTCCTGTTTGCGTGCCGCCCTCTGGAGCGGCAGAGCGATCAGGTTCCCAAATCCTCCTTGCGGCATCGTGTCTTGGTTCGGAAACAGCCGGTCGTACGAATCGAGGCCGATTTCTGGACGCCCTTCCATTGTCTCGGTGAGAACGTGCGATCCCAGTCTTCGGGCAAGCGCGGCCGGAATAGCCTCCTCGAAGAAGAACCAGACATGCGCGCCTCGCCCGGAGCGTGATCGTTCGAGCGCCGCTGGGAGATCGAGGTGCCGACAGGTTTCAAGAAACGCCGCGGCATCGTCGCGCCAGCCGGCCTTGTCGAAATCGACCGCAAGGAAGAAGCAGGTCTCGTCCTGCAGCAAGGGGTAGACGCCGACGACGAAGGGCTGGCCCTCGGCGTCGTGACCTGACAGGTGCCAGCGTATGACGTCGTCGGTGACTGGAAGGAACCGACGATTGGGACACTCAGCGCATTTGATGCGCGGCTTCTCGCAGACGCCTCGGACCCACTCGTTGGCACAGGCGGGCGCGTAGCCTGCCTTTCCCGTTTTGCGGCTTTCGAATCGCCGCGGGTACACGTCGTCGCGGCCTCGGAAGAGCGACCTGAACAGGTCGATCTTCGCCTCCGACGACGATCTCTGATCGACAGACCCCGAGATCAGGTCCATGAGGTTGATTTCGTTTGCTCAGCGGAGAAGCCGCCTGGTCTTTCGGTTTTGCACCCGCGCGTGCGTGGGCGGCAGTATCACTCAGTCGCGGACGCCCTGACTCTCCATCGCACGCCTGAGTTCCTCTCTGAAGGCGTGACGACGCGAGTATGTCGTCGTAGCCCCATCATCCACGCGGAAAGGTCCTTGCCGCCGCCGGCCGGCGCCAGCGCAACGCATGAGGCCACGAGCATCGCGGCGTGACCGTCCTGCCGGCGTCGGGAGCTGCCCAGAATCCCTTCAACCCGCCTCTCGGCGGCGACGCACATGGAGTCGACCATCGATCTTAGATCCTCTTCGACGACGGTGATCGTCGAAGATACGCCCTGAATCAGCGTGGCGATCGAGGGCATCCCAACTTGGGTATCCGCTCGACGTCATCAGGGAAAGAACCTCCAGCGGATCGCGACATGTCGATTCGAGATCTGCAAGGAGCGCGTCCGGCACGCTCCTCGAGGTTCTGTGTGCCAGCAAGAGAGCGAACGACGGAAACAGTACGTGACCCGGATGCTCATCGTTCGACCAGCCAAGACCGGGGGCCTGCGATAGCAGGTCGGCTGCGGCGCTGACATCGCAGGCTAGAAGACGAAGCAGGCCAAGCTGCCGTCCGGCCGTCTTGGGGCAGCGCGATACAATCTTCCTCGCCTTCGCCCGAAGAGCGGTTCGACTGCGATCCTCGGTGACCAGCCATCGCAGTAGTCGCGCCAGTGTCGGAGCGGCATTCCATGCTGCCGCCAGTCGCTCGGCAACATCGGACCGCTTCAGTTGTTGTGCGGCCAACGCCGCGCCATCCAGAAGTTCACCACGCCAATGCGAATTGCCCACGAGCACCGCGGAGTCATCGTACGCGTGAAGGGCCCCGGTCCAATCGCCTCGATCCACCAACGCCTCACACCACGCAAGGCACGTCTGTGGCCGCTTCGTCTTTCGCGCGAGTCGCTCGAGGCCATTCACGCCCTCCAAGCGGAACACGGCCTCTCGGAGCCACCGTTCGTGGTCGCTCTCCCATTCATCCTTCGAGGGACGGCGACGGCCGAGATCCTTCACCCATCGCGGCAGGAACGCGCGAAGATCCGGCAGCGCCCCCGCCGACACGCCCTCCATCTCGCCGATCGGGTTCAGCACCGAGCCGATGGGTTTAACGTTCTCGATCGCCTTGAACACGGCACCGGCTCGCTCAGGCAGAGGCGTGGTCGTGTAACACTCGTCACGTACTGCGCAACGCATGTGTGGACGTCGACGGTCAAAACATCGTCGACCAACTCGTGCTGGCCGAGATCGATGTCCACGGTGGATATGGGGATGAGGAGTGCCTCGAATACGGCTCGAGCGCTCGCGTGATCGCCAGACAGAAAGGCCCTGGAGGCCAATCGCAAATGTTCACTCACGTCGTCCGGATCGGCGTGCCCCACCTGTTGAGCGGCGTCCGCGAACGACCTTGCATCGTTAACAATTCGGGACGACGGACGATTCGGCTTCCAGCCGGCGTCGCCCCTGGCGGCGCGAGTCATCAACGAGTCGACAACGCGACCTCGTTGCTCGTCCTCGAGTTCGTCCAATACGGCACGAACGAGCGCACGCAACTCGGGAGCCGTCATCGCCTCGAGGGCCCTGTCGAGATCCGCGTCAGTCGATCGAGTACGGGGCGGGCCAGAACGCCGACGGACCATTATTCGGTTCCCTACGACGCGTCCCACCGGCGCGCCAGCTTTTTCTGCGCCTCGCTATGGCTTCAGCCATCGGTCGAAGACCGCGTTCAAGAGCGTCTCGTCCAGATAGAAGCTGGTCGTCTTGAGTCGTTCGAGCAACTCGGGCACGTTCAGAAGGCCTTGCTCTGCACCTGCCCTGAGCACGCCCAGCGTGCCGGTGACTCGCAGGTTTCGACGCTTCGCCTCGGCACGTCCGGCGGCTTCATCAATCAACAGCAGATCGGCATGCATCGCCTCGGCGAGTGCGATCGCCGCCCGCTCACCGGGATCCAGATCGTCCGTAATCATCGACACGGCGTCCGGCGGCACCGGACGCACATCGACCCAGGTGGGCGGCTCTGTGATCCACTCGCGCACGATGGTCGGCGCGCCAGCGGCGGACAGTTCTTTGGCGACGGGCTCCGGCACCAGGACGTGGCCATAGAAGCGCCGGAGAAGTTCGACGTGTTCCAGCAGGATCAGATAGTGCAGCGGCCCGCTGTCGGCCACGACGATCATCGGCTGGGCAGAATTCCGAGCTCTCGTTGCGCTTGCAGATCGTCCTCGAGGTCTGCGGCCGTGTACTGCAGCGGCACGTTGTGCTCCTTGAGCAGTGCGTGCACCTGGAACCGCGACTCTACACCCAACAGCCGGCGCACCTGAGATTCAGTCAACGCCCCGGTGCGATAGGCCTCAACAGCGATGGCTTCGAGCGAACGACGCGGCACGTCGTCCCACTGCTCCTCAAGGGCTGCAGAAATGTCGTCGGGCAATTGAATGGTGACCCGCATGATGTCCATTTTACCGCCGAACCTCGGCAGGAGCGCGGAAGTGCAGGGCGATGGCAGGATGTGCCCTGCGTCGTGCTGGAGGTGTTACCCTGCTGTTACCCCGGAACTCGAAAAGTGGTCGGGGCGGCTGGATTCGAACCAGCGACCCCCTGCGCCCAAGGCAGGTGCGCTACCAGGCTGCGCTACGCCCCGACCGGCGGAGGGAACCCTCATTATCCCAGATTGGCGGCCCGCTGGGGCGGCGGCGCGGGCAGGCATCTCAGGCGGCCCCTGTTTACCGGGCGATCTGAACGGTTAATGGCAGCGAGATTGTCAGGTTCCGCCCCGGCGCGACATGGAAGTTCACCACTTCGAGCTGGACCTCGACCCGGTGCTCGCCGGCGGGGGCTTCGGCGGTCACGGCCGGGCGAACGATGATCGACCGTTCGGGCTCCAACACCACGGCGCCCGTGAAGACGAGCCACTCCGGTGCGCGGCGCACGACCATCCGAACTGGCAGCGCGGACGCGTTCCGCAGCCGCAACACAGGAGACACGCCGGGCTTGCGGACGATGGTGGGGGAGTCGACGATGACCGCTCCCTGCCAGAGCCCCCGCAGATGCTCCTCCGCGCCCCACACATCGTCTCCGAGCCACGCGGCGGTGCGACCGGAGTCGAGCGCGTCGCGGACGCCGGCGATGTCCGGCGTGCGGACGAAGAGCAGCGTGATGGGCCGGCGCGTGCCGGCGGCGCGCGGCGGGACGGGATCGTGCGCGTCGCTGTTGGCCAGGATTGTGAGCTTGCGCTCGGCGATCCAGGGGAACGCCTCCGGATAGAAATCCGGACCGTTCACGAGCTCGATGCCACGGAAGAGACCCTCGTCGTGCGCCTTGGCTACGGGTGCGAACCAGCGCGGACGGTCGACGCGGTAACCGGGGTGGTTCCAGAAGACGAACGCGTTCTGCGCCTTGGCGCGGCGCAGCGCCTCGAAGAGATCGTTCGGGACGTTCAGCGCGTTGCCGTCGGTGACGAAGAGCGCGTTGAAGTGCTGCGGACCATCGGGAGTACCAGCGGCGCCGCGGATCGGGCTTGGTGATCTCGACACCGGGAATGAGCAGGATGCCGAGTTGATCGGCGACAGGCTTGGCCACCTGGTAAGAGCGCGGCCCGTCGACCTTCACGTCGGTCGCGTGCGGATGGTATTCCGCATGCTCGGTGAGCGCGATGACATCGAGGCCGTCGCGCCACGCCTCGTTGACGTGGACGGTGGGCCAGACGTTGCCGTCCGAGAAGACGGTGTGCAGGTGGAAGTCGGCCTTGAGCGTCCGGTAGCCCGGGATGTCGGGAACGGGGAGAGGCTGGCGTACCGGCGACTGCGCATGCCCGAGACCGACAGCTGCCACAAAGAGAGCCGCTGTGGTGAGTCGTCGCATGCTGAGAGAGGTAGCGCACGCCGAGGTGGGAGCCTCGGCGTGCGAAGAGCCTTTACTGTTATGGAAGCACGCGGACCCAGCCGATCATGCCGTCCCTGAAATGCAGCGAGACGGCGCAAATCACGAGATACAAGCCCGGGGTGGGGAACTGCACGACCTCCACGCGGTCCTGCGGCGCGCCGATGGGCGAGAGACCGCGGAATATCCGATTCTCGTCGTCGGTAATGAGGCCCACGAACGGCGGGCTCGTCGGCGGCGGCGCGTCCGGAAGCGGCAGGAGATTCGTGAGGTCGACGTCCGACGGCTGCTTGCCGCCGCCAAAGACCAGAATCTGATGGAAGCCGGCCACGATGTAGTTGACGGTGCCTCCCGCCTTGATGGACACGGTTTGAGGGAGGAGCGCATGCACGTTCGGCGCCTGCGGCGCCGCTGGCAACACGGTGCGATCCGTGGGCCTACCAACAGGCCACCCACCGAAACTCACCGTGGCGTTCGCGAGGGGCCCATTCAGGGGAGCGTGGTCATGCTCGCCCTGCATGTGCTTGGCTGCGGCGACACTTCCACCGGCCGCAATCAGCGCCGCCGAGCTGATTCCGACTTTCCCGACAAAGTCTCGTCTCTTCATGAACGCCCTCCAGATCCGAGTGTGAGATGGCAACAGGAGCCCCCGTATCCTAGCAGAGCTTGACCGGTCATGGATGAGCTAATTGGACGGCGCTGGTTCATGGGCGCCCTGGGCTCGGTCGCCGCGTCGGCGATCATCGGGCGAAAGGTGGCCGTGCGGCAGACTGCCGCGGCACCTGGTGGGCTTCGCGTCGACGGCTCGCGGCTGCGGACGCACCTCGAGGCGCTGAGCGTCTTCGGACGCCCGGACGGGGGAGCTTCAGCGCCGGCGTGTCGCGCGTCGCCTACTCGGACGCAGACGTCGCCGGCCGCCCGTACGTCACCGGCCTGATGAAGGCGGCGGGCCTCTCGCCGCACATCGATCCGGCCGGCAACATCTTCGCAAGACGGGCCGGGCGCCAAGACCGCCCGCCCATCCTGTTCGGCTCGCACATCGACTCGGTGCCGAGCGGCGGCAACTTCGACGGCGACCTGGGCGTCCTCGCCTCCATCGAGGTCGTGCACGCGCTGAACGCCCGCGGGGTCGTCACCGATCACCCGCTCGAGATCGTCGTGTGGGCCCACGAGGAAGGCGGCACGTTCCGCAACGGCTTGAACGGCAGCCGCGCAGTGGCGGGACGCATGAGAGACGAGCTCGACCACGTCACCTGGAACGGCCTGACCAGCGCGACGGCATCCGGCGCATTGGCGGCGATCCGGCGCGGCTCGGCGGAGGCACGCAGGACCGGATGGTAGTCCACTGCTATCTCGAGCTCCACATCGAACAGGGCGCATCGCTCGAACGCCAGGGCTTGCCGATCGGCGTCGTCGAGGGCATCGTCGCCATCGCCCGCTACAGCGCGCCGATCACGGGCGTGGCCAACCACGCCGGGACAACGGCGATGCCGGATCGCCAGGATGCGCTGGTCGCGGCCTCACAAGTCGTCCTCGCCGTTCGCGACGTCGTCACCTCGCGAGCCGGGCCGCCAGGTCGGCACGGTCGGGCATGCGAGGTGCCGCCCAATGCCGCCAATGTCGTCCCCGGCGAGGCGTCGCTCTCGATCGAGTTGAGAGACCTTCCGAAGCGAAGCTCTTGCGCCTGGCCGACGACATCACTCGACGAGCGGCGGAGATCGCGCAGGCAAGCCGGACGACGATCGAGTGAGCCGGGTCGCTGGCTACGCGGCTGCGACGGCAGCGCCTCGATGCAGTCGATCGTGGCGCGGCCCCGGGAGAGTCTCGCACTGAAGCACGAGACGCTTCCGAGCGGCGCCGGCCACGACGCGCAGATGATGGCAACGCTCGGGCCGATGGGGATGATCTTCATGCCGAGCATCGGCGGGATCAGCCACTCGCCGCGCGAGCGTATGTCGGGGAGGATTGCGCACGGGGCGGATACGCTCCTGCAAGCTGTGGTGCTGGCCGACCGCGAGCGGTTCTGAAGTGCGCCGGCGGAGCTTCCCTTCGACAAGCTCGGGGCGCCCCCTTCGACGAGCTCAGGGCGCCCGGCTCACCGTGTCGAGGCGAAGCCCCGCCCTCCTGCCGCTAGCTGGAGCCCCGCCCTTTCTGCCGATGGGTTCGCGACTCGCGCGCTCTACGAAGCCGGGTCTTTCTGGCGCGTCTTGACGATGCCACCCATCAGGCCGATGCCGATGATGACGAGCGCGCCGGCGATAATCCACACCTGGCTCACGCCCATGCGAGAGGCCGCATACGCGAGGCCAGCCACCACGAGGATTGTTCCGATCAGATAGATGACGAAGTTGGTCATCAGTTGCTCTCCACCTCGAGTTCGTGCAAGAGAGCCGCCAGATCCGCGACGTTCGATGAACGAGGCAGTTACCCGGGATCGAGCCGACTACCGTCGCGGTGAGACCCGACGATTGAATGACCTGCGACGTTTGGAAACCCAACACAGCCGGCAGGGTAGAATCGGCAGCCATGGAAGAACAGCCGTCACCGCCTGTCGAGCATCCAACGGCAGAGCCAGGGGACGTCAGGCGGAAGCTGTTCTTCGGGGCCGCCCTGTTGCTCGCGATGGCGTCGATGTATGCCGGGCTTCTGGGTGCAGGACGAGTTGTGCAGTACGGCCTCGCGCTGCTCGCACTCGTGGTGGTGGCCGTGGCGATGGGAAGTGGGGTAGCTGCCAAAAAGCAGGAGGGAGAGAGGAGGAACTAAGAAGTAGAACGTGGGAAGGAAGAAAGAGGAAGTGTGGAGGTGAGAAAGTCGCGCAGCTTGCGGACGGCTTCGCCGCGGTGGCTCACCGCCGACTTCTGATCGTCGACTTCGGCCAGCGTTCGTCCGAGCGGCGGGCAGAAGAAGATCGGATCGTAGCCGAATCCACCCGACCCCCTCGCTTCGTGGAGAATCTCGCCTTCGACGGTTCCACGCGCTTCGAAGAGAATGCCGTCGGCGCTCGCGAGCGCGAGCGCACACACGAATCGCGCGGAGCGCTCGGGACGGCCGCTATCGCGCATCTCACGCCACAGATTCCGGAAGCGCTCGGGATAGTCCGCGCCAGGGTAGCGCGCCGAGTGCACACCGGGCCGGCGATCGAGCGCATCGACCTCGAGGCCCGAGTCGTCGGCCACCGTCAATAGACCCGTCGCCTTCGCGTAGGCCAACGCCTTGAGCCGCGCGTTCTCCGCGAACGTGTCGCCCGTCTCCTCGGGCGCCTGCGGCGCATCCACATCGTTCAGGGACAGGATGTCGAACGGGAGTCCGGCGAGCAGCGCGCGAATCTCCTGAAGCTTGCCCGCGTTCGTCGTGGCAATCAGAAGGGTGGTGGCCATCATAGGCGCAAGCTTGATGGCGGGGCTCTAAAGCCCGCCCTCCTTTTCTGAAACTTAGATCCGACGTCCGAGGTCCACGTCCGGGTCCGGCCTCAGGTCTGAGGTCCGGGACCCGACGTCCTCGGTCCCAGTCAGCCCAGCAACGAACCGACGTGTTCCCGCTGCAGGCCGACCAGCGCGGTGATGCCGGCGCCGGCGAGATCGATCAGGCCGTCGAGCGCGTCGCGATCGAACGGCTTGCCTTCGGCCGTGCCCTGCACCTCGATGAAGCGGCCCGGGCCGGTCTTGATCATGTTCATGTCGACTTCGGCCTTCGAGTCCTCCTCGTAGCGAGGTCCAGCATCGGCGACGCCATTGATCGATGCCGACGCTGGTGGCGGCGACGTAGTCGGTCGACCGGAAGCTGACTGATCGCTTCTGCTCGCGCATTTCTGGAGCGCCAGCACCAGCGCGACGAACCCGCCGGTGATCGACGCGGTGCGCGTTCCGCCGTCCGCCTGGATGACGTCGCAGTCCACCCAGATCGTCCGCTCACCGAGCCGCTCCATCTGCACGACGCGAGCGCAGCGAGCGGCCGATCAGACGCTGAATCTCCTGCGTCCGCCCGCTCGACCTTGCCCGCCGACGACTCGCGCTGCGTCCGCGTCGTCGTCGCGCGCGGCAGCATGCCGTATTCCGCCGTCACCCAGCCCTTGCCCTGCCCGCGCAGGAACGGCGGCACGCGGTCCTCGATCGACGCGGTGCAGATGACCTTGCGTGCGCCCCACCTCGATGAGCACCGATCCTTCGGCGTGCATCAGATAGTTGGGCGTGATCCGCGTCGTGCGCAGATCGGTCGGGAGTCGATTGTCGGATCTGATCATGATGGCGGTAAGCAGTCGGGAGGACGTGACGTGCCAACGAGACGACGATCGGCGGCGCCGCGTTCAGCGCGGCCGGCGGCGGTCGGGGATCCGGCCTCGTCCGGACGCCAGTCGAGATCATGTTCTTGACGAGCGGCCGGCGCAGATCGACGTGTCCGGCGAGCGTATCCACTTCGTGGCCATCCACCAGGATCTGCACGCTGGTGATCGGCCGGCATGTTCACCGTCAGCGAGTTGACGATGGCGTAGACCGTCAAGCAGCTCCGCGAGCGATCCGCCCGGATGTTTCGACGACATCTCCGGACTCAAGTCGACATAGGCCTCGCCCGTGCTCGGTGATGAACAGCGTCCGCAGCTTCGTGCCCTCGGGAATCGGCCTGCAGCAGCGGCGCGGCTCGTCGTTTCGACCTGCGCCTCGATCAGCCGCCGCGCCTGATCGACCGGCCCCTCGCGCGTAGGCCATCTCGCGATCGACGCCGACCAGCCGGTTGCCTTCCTCCGCCGACGTAGAACAGCGTCGCGCGGATCGTGCGCGATGCGGCGCTCGGCCGCGGCCGTGGCGGTGGCGCGCCGGCACGGCGTTGCGTCCACCGGCCGACCAGCGCGGCAGGCCGACGAACAGCACCAGCCCGGTCACGATCAGCGACGCCGCAATGGCGGCCACGAGGATGCCGCGGCGCATCAATCTGGCGCTGGCATGGGGTCATCCGCGTGGCGGCACGGCTGCCGGAGACGCTCGGCGCGGCGGCAGGGGCTCCCGAGGCGCCGGGTTCGGCCCGGCGCGTCGATCGAGCCGCTCGCGGAACCTGACGATGCTCTCGACCAGCGCGTCGACGATCTGCTGCTGGTAGCGGGCGAGGTGAGCAGCTTTCCTCGGCCGGGTTCGATGATGAAGCCCATCTCGACGAGCACGGCCGGCATGTTGGCGCCGACCAGCACGCGGAACGGCGCCTGCTGTATCGCGCTGCGCGCGCATCTTGACGCGGCGCGCAGCGACTCCTCGACCAGCCCGGCGAACGCCGCCGAACTCGGCGATGTGCTGCATCTGCGCCATTTCCCACAGGATCATCTCGATCTGGCGATTGCCGCCGCTGACGCGTCGGCAGCGCGGCGCCCTCCTCCGCATCGCGAGCCGCTGCGCCTCCGGGCTGTAGCCGTCGAGGCTCAGATAGTAAACCTCGGCACCCGACGGCGGCGCGTCCGACCGATGCGTTCGCGTGGAGGCTGATGAACATGTCGGCCTTGTTGTTGTTCGCGAACGCCGCGCGCTCGTCGGCCTCCATGATCCGATCGTCGTCGCGCGTGAGCAGCACGCGAATGCCGAGGCGCGATTCGAGCGCCGCCCTTCAACAGCTCGCGCAGCGGCGAGCGTCACGTGCTTCTCGAGCGCTCCCGTCGGTCCCTTCGCGCCCTCCTTCTCACCGCCGTGCCCGGGGTCGATGACGATGCGTGCGGATCGAGGGCACGGGTCCTTCGGGCGCAATCGGTGGCGGAGGTGGCTGACCGGGCCCGAGCGTCTGGCCTGGTGCTGCCGTTTGACCTGGCGCCGGGGTCACAGGTGTGGGCGCCGTGGGCTCGGCCGTGCCGGCGAGATATCGAGCGTCAGGCGTTGCACGTCGCCCTCCGGAGGCGCGGTCGTCGCGCCGAACCACGCGAATCGCGGACCGAGATCCACGGCAATCGCCGGCGTGCCGGGCACCTGGCGCAGGGCGAGCACGAAGTCGGGCGTCGTCGCGGGCGCAAGCTCCGAGATCGATCGCATCGGCTTCGAAACGCACCACGAGCCGTCCGGGCTCCTGGACGACGGAATGCGGCGTCGGGGGAGCGATGTCGAACGTGATGCGTGTGTGGCTCGGCGGCGGTTCGATACGCGCACGTCACGCGCGGCACCCGCAGGTCGCCGACGACAATGAGGTGCGCACGCGGGCGCACGTCGATCTTCGAAGGGGAGGCGAGCGTCAGGGCGCGATCGATGAATTCGATCGGCACGAGCCAGGTGCGGCCCGAGCGCTGCGGCGGGGCGACAGCGGCACGACGCGTCCGCCAATCGAGGCCAGGCCCTGCGTGGACGACAGGACGATGGTTCGGCCCTGCACCGTAACCGTAGGCCGCGCGTCACCGGATCCTCGCGGACCTCGAGCGCCGAAGAGGCGCGCCAGCTCGTCGAGCGCCACCATCTCGCGGCCGCCGATCGTGGAGGTGGCGAGCGGCTGCCGGCCTTCCTTCGAGAGGACGATCCAGGGCGCCGGTGGAGCAGCCGGCGCCGGCGCCTGACCCCTGGCCACTGCCGTCACGCCCAGCCCGGCCGCTCCAAGTGCGCCCACGAGCGCGAAAAACCGGCAGAGCCGGGACCTGAGAAGCCGCACAGCCCGTAATGATACCGCGGGGCTCAGGCATGCCTGAGTCCTGCGCCGTGCTACGGGTGGGCTTCGACGCGATTCCTTACAGCGGCTCGTCTGGAAAGGCTGCGTCTCAGCAGCGCATGCGGGCTGGACGAGCCGTTCAAGCCCCGAAAACAGGCGATCTCGGGACGCGAAGGGCTGGCAACCCCTTTGCCCTTACGTGTGGTGTCTCGCTCTCCGGGTTCGCGTCTCTGCTGACGTACCGGTCGCGGGACATTGATGCGCTTGCGCGCGGCGCGGCCGCGTTCGAGCTCGGCAAGACCAGGAGACCATGATGACGAAGAAGACGTTTGCCAAGCACGCAAGCCTGACGGCAGCGGCGCTGTTGTCGGTGGCCGGCCTCGCCGGTGCGCAGCAGCTGACGGCGGATCAGATGGAAGAACGGATCGAGCAGCGCTGGGCTGCGGACTCGCGTCTCAAGGCGTGCAAGACCTGCGACCTCGACGTCGAGTTCGATGCCGGCGTGGCGAAGCTGACCGGCGACGTTCCGACCGCGGATCTGAAGGCGCGCGCCGAGCGTCTCGCGAAGGTCGACGGCGTGACGCGGGTCGAGAACCTGCTCGCGATCGAGCCCGACACGGGCGCGAGCGCGGCGGACAAGACCCGTGATGGCCTCAACAAGGCTGCCGACGAGACCGCGGACGCGGTTTCGAAGGCCGCCGACGAGACCGGCAAGGTGTTGAGCAAGTCGGGCGAGGTGATCACCGACGCGTGGATCACCACGAAGGTGAAGTCTGCCTTCATGGGCGACGATCCGCTCGAGGGCAGCAGCATCGACGTCGACACGAAGAACCACGTTGTCACGCTCAAGGGCACGGTGCCGTCCGAGGCGGCGCGGGCCCATGCGGTCAAGGAGGCCACGCAGATCGAAGGCGTCAAGCGCGTGGTCGACCAGCTGAGGATCGCGCCGAAGACTGATTAGCCCGCGCTTCCCGAGTCGGTGATCGCGCCTGGAATGGCGTGGCTGACGCCACGCCTTCCCGCTCGATTCACCAGGGCCGCCAGACATTGGCGCGCTTCGCCGCCGGAACCCGGTCGCATCTCCGGCGGGCGGCGCGTCCTGGCGGCCCTTCTCTCGTGTCCCGCGGTATGATGCTCGGCCTGCGACATCCCGCCGATCCGTTGCAGCCGTTCACGGATCGGCCCTGGAGGCCGATGATGATCACCCGCCGTACGGCTCTGTCCTGGATGACGACCGCTGCCGCCGTCGCGATGGCGATGCGGCGTGCCCACGCTGCTGACTATCCGGCGGCGCTCGGGGTTCAGCTCTACACGGTTCGCAATCAGCTGAAGGCGCTCGACGAAACGCTGGGAACGCTGGCGTCCATCGGGTATCGCGAGATCGAGACGCTGCGCCCGGTGATGCCGTCGCTCGGGCCGCTGCTCAAGAAGCACGGCCTCTCGGCGCCGAGCGGCCACCTCGATCCGTGGCTCGTCACCGGCAACCGCGAGGTGTGGGCCAAGATGGGTGGCGCGCCAGCCGATGTCACGCTCGACAAGGTGATCGAGCAGGCGAACGGGCTCGGCACGACGTTTCTCGTGCTCGCCTATCTTGCAGCCGCCGAGCGGCAGACGATCGACGACTACAAGCGGCTCGTGGACAAGATGAACGGCGCGGCCGCGGCGTGCCGCAAGGCCGGCATCCGCTTCGCCTACCACCACCACTCTTTCGAGTTCGCGACGGTCGACGGCCAGCGTCCGTGGGACGTCATTCTCGCGGGCGCCGACAAGGATCTCGTCGACTTCGAGGTCGACGTGTTCTGGCTCGCGACCGCCGGGCTCGACCCGGTGAAGACCGTGCGCGAGCTCGGGCCGCGCGTCAAGCTCCTGCACCTCAAGGATTGGGCGAAGGACGCGCCGGTGACGTTCGACGAAGGCAAGGTGCCGGCGGGCGCGTTCAAGGAAGTCGGAGCGGGCTCGCTCGACTTTCCGGGCATCCTGCGCGCAGCGCGCGATCTGAAGGTTGCGCACTGCTTCGTCGAGCAGGACCAGACGCCGGGCGATCCAACCGTGAGTCTCCGCGAGAGTTTCAAGAACCTCCAGAGCATGAAGCTCTGATTCGGGCTACGGGCTACGGGCTGTGGGCTACGGGCCACCGATCAGCTGCCGCCTACCTTGCGTGGGGTGCGCACCTTCTGGTGGAAGCCGGAGTACAACGCGGCTTTCTTCCACGGCTGATGCGTGGCGGGCCGGCGCGGGCGCGCGGCGGTTTTGCCCGAGTCCTCCTCAGGGGGCGCTTCCGGCGCTGACGCGGCTTCCGCTTCCGCCGCCTTCTCGCGTGCGGCGCGCGCCTCGGCTTCGTCTTGCGCGAGGTGGCAGTGCTTGTACTTCTTGCCGGAGCCGCAGTGACAGGGATCGTTGCGGCCGAGGCGCGCCGCCGATGGGGCAGTGGCGGCTGGGGTCGGCGCCAGCGGAGCCGCGACCTCCTGAGATTCCGGTCGGCGGGGCTGACCCGACTTCGCTCTCCGAGCTACCTCGCGGCCGCGCCGGAGCGCTTTGCGCGTAGGCGGGAGCCCCGCCTTCCTGCGGTTTCTTCGAAGAGGTTTTCGCGGCGGCGGCCGGACGGGCCTCTTTCTTCGGCGCCGGGGCCTTGGCCGCCTCTTTCCGACCGGACGCCGGGCTCTTGGCTTCGGGCTTCAGGCTCTTGGCAGACACGGGATCAGCTCCAGGAGGGCGGGGCGCCGGCCCCGCCGCGTCTCAGAAGCGATACCGTACACCAATCTGCGCCTGGCGTGGATCGCCGACGCCGCTGCGAAGGGTTCCGCTGAAGTCGAACAGGAGCCCGCCGCTGATCTGCGAGACGATGTTGTTCTCGCTATTGGTGAGGTTGAAGACCTCGAACATCGCTTCCAGCGACCGGCCGGACCCCACGTTGAAGATCTTCGAGACCCGCAGGTCGAGGGTGAAGAACTTGTTGTCCTTTTCCTGTTTGTTCCGGCCGACGTCGACGCCATTGACGAATCGCCGATCGTTGGCGTGGTTGTCGTTGTTGAGATCCTGGCCGATGAGATCGCTCCCCGTCGTGGGCTGAGGCGATCGGTACTGCACGAGCGTCGACAGCTGCACGTCGGCCGGCAGATCCCACAGGCCGAAGACGTTGATCCGGTGCCGGCTGTGCCGGTCCGACAGGCTGTACTCGGAGCCGAGATCGAGGTAGTCGGCGTAGCGGATCGTGAACGGGTCGCGCTCGTTGTCGTCGCTCGATCGGTCCTCGGAGATCACCCAGTTCGCCTGAAGCTGCCAGCGATCGCTGTACTTCTTGTTCAGCGTGAGGACGAGCGCCTGATACAGGCTGCGGGCCCCGCTGTCGGTCGTGAGGACCTCACCGAGCGTGGGGAAGGGCCGGTTGGGCGAGTTGACGCCGGCGTAGACGCGCCGCCCTTCGGCGTTGACGGTGGCCGTGAAGTCCACGTTGGGATCGGAGAAGTTGGACAGGTGGACGGTGTTGGCGTAGTTGTAGGCGGCGCCGACCGCCATGTTCGGCATGATCTCGCGCTCGGCCGACAGGCTCCACTGCCAGCTGCGCGGGTTCTTGAAATCCTTGTCGACGACCGCGACCCCCGGATTGGTATTGGGGAAGTTCGCCGTGTCCACGAGCGTCGGGAACGGCGGGACGCCGAAATTGAAGTTGCCGTCGGGCGTCTGGACGATGACCCCGGTGTAGTTGGCGAAGATCACGCCGTTTGCCGTGCGCGGGTTGGCCCAGACCAGCCCCGGCGTGCGGGCCTTGAAGATGCCGGCCGTGCCGCGGACGACGGTCTTGCCGTCTTCCGTCGGATCCCAGGTGATGCCGAGGCGTGGCTGCCAGCCCTCGTAGTCGTCGGGAATTTCACCCGTGTCGGTGGGGAAGCGCGGATCGTTCAGATACTGCGCGAACGGGGTCTCGCGCGGATCGGTCAGCATGGGCGGCGAGTTGTGGCCCTCCCACCGCAGCCCGGCGCTGATCGTGACGTTCGGACGGAAGCTCCACTTGTCCTGGATGAAGAACGCCGGTTCCCATACGGGAATGTCCTGGGTCCCCGACTCGTCGATCGACCGGCCGCCGAGAGGAACCCGCTGCAGATACAGCACGAACGAGCTCAGAGCGGCCGGGTCGTTCGGATTGTTGATGAACGCCTCGAACTGGGGCATGCCGCCGGTGAAGATGTAGCGGCCGCGCGCGAAGCCGCGGAACACCTGGGTCATGTTCGTCCAGTTCAGCTCGCCGCCGGCCTTGAACAAATGCGCGCCGCGGGTGAGCGTCACCGAATCGGCCACCTGGAACCGCGTGTCGGTCGCCGGATCCACGGGCAGGAAGTACGGCCGGCCGAACCGGAACGATCGATCGACGCCGCCGGGGAAGTTGCCGATGGCGGTGTCGGGAAGATCCGGGCCGGGATAGGGGCGCGGGCGCGGCTCGCGCGCGTACTGCGCCTTGGCCTCGTTCAGCAGCGTCGGTCCGAAGACGCTATTGAGCTGGCCGACGATCGAATGGCTGGCGTCGCGCTCGATGCCGTTGGCCTTGACCGTCCACGTGGGGACGTCGAAGGTGCCGTTGATCTGCTCGGCCCACGAGTAGGCGTAGCGGGCCGACAGGCGGTGCGCCGGCGAGAGGGCCGAATCCACCTTGCCGAGCAGCACGAGCGCGTCGTTGGTCGTCGGCATCGGGTTCTCGATGCCGCCCTCGTTCGGATCGTTGTAGCGCGTCTCCAGGATGTTCAGCAGCCGCCGGCCCTCGCCGTTGGGATTGATCGCGGGATCGTCGAAGGCCGCCTTCGACTTGAGCCGCTCCTCCTCGTTCTGGTCGTAGGAGAAGAAGAAGAACGTCTTGTCGCGCGCGATCGGGCCGCCGAGCGATCCGCCGAACTGGTGCTGGCTGAAGTCCTCGTCCTTGGTGCCGTCGGAGTTCTCGGAGAGCAGCCAGCCGTAGCGGCCGAAGTAGAAGCCGGTCCCGCGCAGCTGGTTCGTGCCGCTCTTGGTCACCATGTTCACGAAGCCGCCGGCCGACCGGCCGAACTCGGCCGACGCGCCGTCGGTGACGACCTGAAACTCCTTCACCGCCTCGAGGCTGATGATGTACTTCGGCCGCTGGCCGCCACGCTGCTCGCCGAAGAACGGGCTGTTGGCGTCGGCGCCGTCGATCATCGTGTTGTTGTAGATGCCGCGCTGGCCGTTGATGCTGATCTCGGCGCCGTCGGGCCCCTGCACGATGCCGACGGTGGGGGCGAGCTTGACGAAGTCGATGAAGTTCCGGCCGTTGATGGGCAGCTGCTCGACCGCCTGTTCGTCGATGAGCGACGACTGCTCGGCGCGCGTCGTCTCGATCGTGGGCGCGCCGCTGGCGACGCTCACGATTTCGGTGATGCCGCCGACCGGCAGCGTGAAGTCGATGCGCAGGGTCTGTCCCACGGCGACCGCGATGTCCTTGCGACTCGCCGATTTGAAGCCGGTGAGCTCCACCACGATCGAGTAGGTGCCGAGGGGCAGCGCCAGGCCGCGATAGCGGCCCTCGCTGTCGGTGGTGAGCTCGCGGGTGAAGCCCGTGGACTCATTGGTCAGCTTGACGGCGGCCCCGGGGAGCACGGCGCCCGACGTATCGTTGACGATGCCTTCGATGACGCCCGAAGTCGCGGCGGCCTGGGCGGCCCCCACTTCTGCGGGCGCACACAACACGAGCAGGCCAAGACCGACGAGGCAGGCAGTCCAACGGCGCATGAGTGTTCCTCCTGAGAGACCCTGACACGGCTCGCCACGATGGTGTCTTCCCGCTACAGGCCGCGAGCCGGGAGCGCGTGTCCGAAAACGAGACGCGCCGACGAATCGGGGGATCCTAACAGCAGAGGCGGACACGCGCCAACAAATCGGCGCGGGCGACAACCTTGAACCTTGGACGTTGAAAGCGACACGCGTGTTGCGAACCCCGAGGGCTTCGCGGCTGAGGGGCTGCGGAAGGGCCACGGACAAGGTCTGACGAAGGTCAGACAAACCAGGTGGCATCCGATCCGTCAGATTTCTCCTTGCCGTCTCCCTTAAACTGCGACACGCGACATCGACCGCCCCAGGTGTGGGACCGGGATGGATCGGACAAATCGAGGCCAGGATAGATCTGACAGATCTGATAATCCCGACTCTTGTTGGTCGGATTTGGTCGGTGGCGTCAGGCGTGGCCTTGATCGACGTCGGCCGGGGCGCGGGTGTACACAACACGGGCGGGGCCGGGGCCCCGCCCGCTCGAATCAGACGTTCCATCCTCGCTATCGCTTGCCGCCGTTCGCGGCCGCGACCCACGTGTTGACGAGCGCGAGCGAGGGCCCGCCGCGCACGCGGTAGGCGTCGGCGAGACGCGTCATCCGTGCGCGATCCTGGTCCACGGTTTCGACCGGGCGCCCGGAGACAAACGCTTCGTAGAGCACGAGCAGTGCCAACGCGAGCATCGGCTCGTCCTCCGAGCGTGCGGCGACGAGCTCGTCGATGGTCTTGAGCCCGTCGGCGTAGCGGCCCGCGACGACGGACGCGGCGGCGAACCGGCGCTTCAGCGCTTCATCCTCCGGCCATCGGGTACGAGCGCGATCGAGCGTCTGGAGGGCGAGATCGGCGTTGCCTTCGCGCAGGAGCGCGTCGGCAAGCCACAGGTGCAGCGCGAGCGCGTCACCCTCCTTGATGAGCGCGGTGCGCCAGGCGCCGGCCGCTTCCTTGTCCTGACCGCCCGACGCGTAGCACGCCCCGAGGTAGACCATGCCCACGTAGAAGTCCGGCGAGGAGCGCATCGCCGTCCGGAACGACGTCGCGGCGGGTTCCAGCTTGTTCTGGGCCAGCAGCGTGAGGCCTCTGACGAACGCGGCGACGGGCGACTGCGCGGCCAGGTCGTCGGAGATCTCGAGCGTTTCGATGCGTTCGTGGCGCGCCCGCGCGAGCAATGCCCGCACGTCGGCGGACCCGGCATCGGGGCGCTCGGCGAGACGGTCGAGGAAAGTGCTGACGACCTTGGGCTGGAGCACCTGGTCGATGCTGAAGCGCGGCACGGTGCCCACCGCGCGCGCCGCTACCCGCGCCGGCGCCATCCGGCCCACGACAGCCGTCGCCGTACCGGTTGCGTCGGTCACGACCCGCGGTGT
Organism: Vicinamibacterales bacterium; assembly: GCA_963840865.1. Lineage (GTDB taxonomy): Bacteria > Acidobacteriota > Vicinamibacteria > Vicinamibacterales > Vicinamibacteraceae > CAWJAP01. Next base: position 209,452 of record CAWJAP010000026.1, on the reverse strand, counting down.
CTCGAGGACCGAGAACGCGCGGCGGACCTCGCCCACGAGCTCACCGCCCGCGCGCACCTTCGCACGCGCGACGTAGTCGCCTGGCGGCAGGATCCGAACATCGGCGACGCCCTGGGCCACGACCATCCGGCTGCTGCCGCCGGGCGCGACCTGTGCGTCGGCCGTCACGAGGCTCGGGCCATCCACGGTCTCAGCGATTTCGAAGTCCACGTCCGCACCCGACAGCCGTCCATCGTCGCCCTGGAGATCGATCTGAATCGCGAGTCGCTCGTCCTGGCGCACGCCCTCGAGCGCGAGGTGTGGCGGCAGCTCGCGGCGGCCCGGGACGCGCACCAGCACGGGGCCGCTCGCCGTGAGCGGACCGAGCCGCTTCGCGCGCGCCTCCACCCGGTGGTCGATGGAGCCGACGTTTCCGCCGCTGTCCATCACCGCGAGCCGAATGATGTAGGTGCCGGGTGGCAAGGCGAGATTGGCGGAGAAGGGAAGCGTTCCGTTGACCACTTCACCGAGCGGCTGTTCTTCGTAGAGCGCTTCCTTGCCGTCCAACTCGCGCACGACGACCTGATAGGTGGCCTTGCCGGAGCGCATGCGCGACGCTTCGCCGGCGAGCACCACTTTGAGCCGGTCGCCGTTCTCCTGGTCGGCGGACACGTAGCTGGTCAAACGCAGACCGACGGCGGTCGCCGGCGTGGGCGTGACCAGCGCCGAGGCCATGCGCGCGGTCCAGTCGCGGTCCTCGTACGTCCGCTGATCGAAGATCTCACGCGCGCGAACGGTGACGCCGCGCTGCTTCACCTCCACCTTCATGCGGCGCGGCCGGCCGTCGGAATCGCCGATGCCCTTCTCGATGCCGAGCCGGTAATAGCCGGCGAGCTCCTGCGCCATCCGCTCGAACACGCCCTCGATACCCACTTCGGCGCGGTAGGACGTGCCACCGGTCATGCCCGAGATCGTGTCGAGCGGCCAGGAGCGGATCTGATAGTCGGACGTCGGCGTCGACGTCATGACGCGCCGCGTGACCGACGACAGCGAGCCGGGGACGAACACGGTGAAGATCGTGGCGCGCACCGCGGCTGCGTCGGCGGCCAGGGTGGACAGATACGAGGTCTGCTCGCGTTCGTCCATCGGCCAGCCGCCCGAGATGAGCACGATCGTCTTGTCGCCGCGGACTTGCTCGAGCGCGCCGAGCACCTGGCGCATCGCGGTCAGGCTCGAGAGCGACAGCATCTGCGCGGAACGCCACGCGGTTTCAGCCTGGAGCTGGATGTCGCGGGCGCACGAGCTCGAGCCGAATCCGCTCCCACCCGTCCTGGGCGCCACACTGCCCCCACCCCCGCCTCCGCCGGTCGCGCCTCCGCCTCCTCCGCTGCTACCGCCACCGCCTCCGCCGCCGCCGCCCTCACCACCGCCGCCTCCGCCGGCACCGCCCCCGCCACCACCGCCCTCACCACCGCCGCCTCCGCCGCCGCCGGAGGTCCCCCCTCCACCGCCTCCGCCACCCCCGGTCGGGCTCGGGGCGAATCCGCCTCCGCCGCCTCCGCCGCCGGTGCCACCGGCAAAGAGCGAGCCGCGACATTCGCGCTGCTCGACGGTCCTGAGCGCCATGGGGTTGCGCGCGGCGATATCACGCGCTTCGGAGAGGCTGCCGAACTCCCACTCCATCGTGTAGGTCGCCAGGCCCGCGACGCGGCCCAGCGCGTCGCGCGTCCGCGTGTGATTCCACGTGAATCCCTGGTTCGGTCCGACCGGCAGGAGCATGACCGCGGATTCGATCGGCGACCGTGAGGCGCTCGAAGAAGCGCGTCGCCGAGCGGGCGACCTGACGGGCCGCCCCCGATTCGAGCGTGCTCTGATCGACGACGAACATGATCAGCCGGCCGAAGCCGGGGTTCTCATTGGTGCTGACCGGCACGACCTCGCTCGTCGACGTCAGCAACCGCTGCACGTTGGCGTGCTCGACGTACTCGGCGGAGATGACGCGCCGGGGCTGGCCGGCGACGGTGACGGTGAAGTCACCGGTCTCGAGGCCGCGCACGGGCTGCCCCTGCCGATCGATCACGCCGACGTCGACCGTGACGGCCTCGGTGCCGACCTTGAAGGACGGGGCTGGTTCGGGAACCTGCTGCGCCACGATCGCGGGAGCCGCGACGGTCAGCAGTGCTGCTACCCATATGCCGCGTGTCGCCATCCTCATCCTCCCGCCCGTTCGGGGTTGAGCGCACGATACCCCTGCCGGGCCCTCACGTCGTACTTGCCTTTCGGCACCTGGACCTTGATGCTGCGCCATCCCGAGCCCTTCTTGGTCGACGAGTACGACAGCACGTACTGGTTGGCCAGCTCGGTGACGATGTCGCCGAACACTCCGTCGAGCTCCTTGACGTCACGGGGGAAGAACGCCCGGCCGCCGGTGGCGCGCGCGTAGCTCTCGAGGTTCTTCTTCAGCTCGGGCACCGTGGCCCCCCCGCCGAAGCCGATCGTGAACAGCATCGCGTCGCTGGCCTGGACGCGCGCCATGGCCGTCTCGCGGCGCGTGAGGCTGTGGCGGTCGTCGCCGTCCGAGAAGATGACGACGCCCTTGCGGCCCCAGCCCTTGCTCACGAGATCGAGCGCCACGATGGTGGCGTCGTAGAGCGCGGTTCCGCCCCACGACGTCAGGAGCTCGACCGCCTCCTCGCGTGCGCGCTGATCCGTTTCGCGCTCCGAGACCACGAACGCCGTGTCGTTGAAGCCCACGAGCGTGGCGGCGTCGCCCGGGCGCAGCTTCGACAGCAGCTGCTTGACCGCCGGCTTCACGTCGGGAAGGGCGCGCTCCATGCTCCCGCTGATGTCGACGACCAGCACCAGATCGAGCGGCGCATCTTCGCTGACGAGGCTACCGAGCGACTGCGCAACGCCATCCTCGAACAACTGGAAATCCTGCTTCTTCAGGCCGCGCACGAACTTGCCGCGCTCGGTGACGATCACGGGAACCAGCACGGCGTCGACGCGGATCCGTTCGGCGTAGCCCACGTCCTTCGTGCGCACGTTGTCCACCAGCCGCCGCCCGTCGGCGAGCGTGGCGACCACCCGCACGTGGTGCCCGCGGACGACCAGGCCGGCGTCCCAGGGACAGCCCCATGGCGGCGCCTCGACGGTGCACACGAGCCGTCCGTTCACGAAGAAGCTCACCGACTGGACGGCGGCGTCGGACGTGATGGTGGCCTCCAGCCGCGACGGTCCGGTCACGATGGTTTCCGGCCGTGGACGTGTGATGCTGAGCGCCTGCGAAGGCTGCTCCTGACCAACGGCGACCGAGATCGCGACGGTGGCAGCCAATGCGCAGGCGAGCGCGGGTCCGATGCGGGTCACGGGATCGATCTCCCCGGGCTCGACCCCGGCCGGGCCGATTCGTCCTTCGCCGAAACCCTCTCGTCCACCTCGACGGGAACGAGCGGCCCATCGGTTGTGAGCAGCGCGAGATACTGTTCCACACGCGCCTGGTCCAACGACTCGACGAAGTCGAGCAGTCCGCGCCGGTCGTCTTGATCGCGGTTGATCGAGCTGTTGATCAGATCGAGCGTGGCCGAGGCGAGCACAGGTCCGACGAGCGCCGCCGGCATGTGCAGGTCGAAGAGCAGCTCGCCGAGCCTGAAATTGAGGTCGGGGAAGCTCGTGGCGAGGATGCCGGTGCCCCAGCGTCCGGTGAGCGATTCGACCGGGCGGCGATCGACGACCTGCAGACAGAGGCACCCCAATCGCGCTTCAGCCGGCACGCCCCACGGCCGGAAGCGTGCTTCGAACGGGGCGCTCCCCAGCCCGAGCCGGGCGATCTCAGTGAGCGAGAGGAAAGAGGGAATGCGCGCCGGATCGTTGGCGAGCACCCACGCCAGCAGGCTGCGGCGGGCCTGTCCGAGGCCGGTGGCATCGGCGACTGCGGCCGCATCCGCGGGCGTGCGCATCGCGGCAAGCCGCGCGCGGCCCTGGCGCAGCGCCGCGACCAGCGCGTCGCGATCGTCGTCGGTGAGCCGGCGCGGTTCGACCAGCGCGACCATCTCGACGAAGACGCGCCGCTGATCCTCGTTGAGCGACGGCCGGCGGGCCGGCGGCCTCGCCGAGAGCCGTACCAGCGAGAACTCGGCGAGCCGGACGTCGAGGCCGAGCAGCGATCCGACCACGCGCCAGCCGCGCATCGTGTCACCGCCCGCAATGGGCAGGCGCCACGGCGCGGATCGGCGTCTGACACCGGTCGTCCGCAGGCCGAAGTCGTGGCGGCGCGCGGCGTCGCCGGCAGCGATCCAGGTGCGATCGGGCTGACCCAACGCCACGGCGTAGGTCAGCTCCAGCAGGCCGCGAGCGGCGAGCACGTCGGCCAGCTCGCGAATGGCGGGAACCATGCGAGCCGCGGCTCCCGCCGATCCGCCCGACTTCAGTCGTCCGAGCGGTCCAGCCAGAGCCTGGTAGCGGGCGAGCGCACTTGCGTCCCACTCGTCCTCGACATCGAAGCCCGCCTGCTTGCAGGCACGCTCGATGGCTTCGACCCCGGTCGCGATCTGCGGCCGCGACAATCCCGGAGCACCGAACGAGTCCGCAGCGGTGACGAGATCGTGCGCCGACGACAGGAACGGCCGCGACTCCTCGCCGAGCAGCCGCGCGATGCGCAATGCCTCGGCGCGGGCGAGATCCACGCGATAGCGCGTGCCCTCCCACTCGACGATGCGCGGCTCGCGATCGGGCGCGCCGGCGAGGACCCGAATCAGATCGCCTTCGACTGGCCCGGTGGCCGCGCCGTAAGACTCGAACGCCGCTCCCGATTGATCACCCGCCGCGGCCAATCCCTTGCGCAGGTGCTCGTCGATCCACGCGACGAGGCGTCCGGCATAGTCGCCGTGGTCGTTGAGGTCCAACTCGATGAGAGAGGTGAGCTCGCCGGCCAGTTTCTCGGCCGGAACGCTCCCACGAGCGCTCGCACGCGCCAGCAGCGCCACAGTGGCCTGGAATTGCGTCATCGCCCGCAGCGCGCGAGCGTCGTCGTCACTGCCCGAGAGGCGCGCCGCGCGGGCGCCGGCGCGGGCGTAGACCGCCGGATCCGTAATGCCCATCCGCTCGAGCACGGTGACGAGCGCCGGGAACAATCCCGCCGCGCGCGCCGCGGCGACGGCATCCGCGTCCACCTCGGTGGCGCGCGGCGAGAGCACTCGCGACGCGAACAGCACCTGGTTATAGCGGCGCCGATGATCCAACGGCTCGTCCTGGAAGACACGGTCGGCGAGCCAGGCGAAGTCGAGTCGCGTGTCCGCCGGCCGCGAGCTGCCGGCGCCGGTCCGGCGTCGCGCGTCGTCGGCAAAGACGTCGTCCCAGAACTCGCGCGACGCGGGCAGACGCGCGCGACCCGTCTCGTCGACGGGAAGCTCGGCGACGAGCAGCGCCGGGTCGAGTGCCGGCCGCCAGAACGTGCGTGTGTCGACCGTCCACCCGGTAGCGATCCGTCGAAAGACGTCGTGAAGCCGCGCAGCCGCCGCGATGCGCGCCCCGGTATCCTCGGCATCGAGATTGAGCGCGATCCGGATGTGCGCTTCGGACAACTGCCCGACCGCGCCATAGAAATAGGCCAGGGTGCCCGCGTGTTCCAGGAGCAACGCGCGGATGAACTCCGCGGGCTGCGTCACCGGACGGCCCACCAGCGCTTCCCACGACGCGACGGCGGCCGGTCCGCCTGGAACCTGCACGGCGGCGTCGGCTACTCGCAGGCCGGGCGAGGCGAGCACGAACGACGCTGACGATCGGGCGGCAATCTCGCCGACCAGCGCCGGGTTCTCGGCGAGCCAGGCCCGCGTGCGATCGTCGACCGCGACGAGACCGAAGTAGAGGAGCGAGGCGCCGCGAGAGGCGACGATGGCACGAGTCAGCGTGTCGGGCGTGACGCTGCCCGCGAAGACGTGCTCGATCCAGATCGAGGGTGGGAGTGGTAGCGGGAGCCGCTCGGCCGGACCCGGCGTGCGGTTCCGGGAAGCGGCATCGAGGTGAGCCACCAGGGCCTTCACCAACGGATCGTGAGGATCGGTGGCGCCGATGGGCGTGCGATGCGACCGGCGAATGAGATCGAGGAGGAACTGGCTTCGATCGGGCTTCGACGGATCCTCGATGGCGGTCAACGCCGCGCGCATCCCGCCCGGCATCGTCGTTGACGTGAGGCTGCCGGTGAACGCGGGCTCCTCCGCGCTCGGCGCGCTCGCCGCGAGCATGCCGGCCAGGAGCATGCAGGAAACGCCACGGACCAATACGGACGAAGAGCGCAGGCTCGCGCCCTCGGCGCGGGCGGTCGTGAGCCGCACCGACACTACGAAGTTGTCCGTCAACGCTCCCCTCGAGCGCATGAAAGTGGACTCCCTGTCGCCGGAACCGGGAGTAGTGTATCGCCTGCCTTCGACACTTACGAGCGACAAACGCGTCTCATGACGTACCGACGCTCACTCTGCCGTTTTCGTACAGGCTCCCCGCCGGGAGGGCCGCGCTTCGAGGCGCTTTCGGGGAGCGTAAGCCTTTCGTGAACCGTAATTACGGGCGATTTCGCAAATCTGATTTTTCGCGCCAGCAACGTCGCCGTAACCTACCAGCCCATGGTCCGCCGTTCGCATGCGGCGGTCATGTGTCACACGCACGGCAACGACGGGATCGCGAGACGGAGCGGAGGCGTTCGAGATGATCTCTCACGTACGAGCGGTCGCGCCGCGTTGGCGCGAGGCGATTGGCTGGGGCGGTTTCACGGCCGGTGTGCTCGACATCATCGCGGCCTTCGTCGTCGGCGGGTCGACCGGCGTGGCGCCGACCCGCGTGCTGCAGGCCATCGCCAGCGGGCTGCTCGGTCGCGACGCGTTCGAGGGCGGGCTGGCGACCGCAGCGCTGGGTCTGTTCCTGCACTTCGTCATCGCGTTCGGCGCGGCGGCCATCTACTACGCCGCCAGTCTCAGGCTGCCGGTGCTCATTCGCCGCTGGCTCGTCTGCGGACTGGTGTTCGGTCTCGCGGTGTTCTTCTTCATGCAGCACGTCGTGCTGCCGCTCTCGGCGTTCCGCATCTCACCGAACCGCGAGCTCTTCCCGGTAGAGGGTCTGCTGATCCACGCGCTAGGGGTGGGGCTGCCGATCGGATTCTTCACGTGGCGAGCGTCGCGGCGGTAGATACGGGATGCGGGGGTCAGGAGTCGTCTCGTGTCGATGACGATTCCCGATCCCGTTCATCCGTCCATCAATTCAGCGGCTTGATGCTGATGTTGCGGAACTGCACGAGGCTCGGCGGGCTGACCCATTGATCGCCCTTCTTGCCGCCGTGGTGCTGCAGCGTGATGGGGCCGCGTGCGGGAACGCCGGGCAGCTCCGCGTTCTCGATGACGGTCTTGCCGTTCAGCACGACGGTGAGCCTGTCGCCGCGCATCGTGATCTCGAAGGCGTTCCATTCGCCGACGTTCTTGTCGGCCAGCATCCGCGGGGTGACGCCGGCGCGGACGGCCGGTGGCATCTTCTCGTCCATGCGGTAGCCGTAGACTTCGCCCGAGCCCACCGGCCAGCACCAGATGTTGACCTGCGCCTTGCCGGCGCCGCGCATGTAGACGCCGGAGTCGGAGTCGGGGACCGAGATGCGGACGTCCTGGCCGTCGGGCCCTTTCTTGTGCGAGCCGTCGGGCATGATGATGCGCACCTGGTTGTTGACGTAGGGCGTTTCCTTGATGCGCCATTCGAGCCGCAGCACGTAGTCGCCGAACTCGCGCTCGGTCGGCAGGCTTTTTTCGCCCGTGGCCTCGCTCTGCGCGTCGTAGTCGATGACGCCGTCGACCACCTTCCAGTGGCCGTTGTCGCCGGGAGGAACCTTCCAGCCGGTGAGGTCTTTGCCGTTGAAGAGCGGGACGAAGCCATCGCCGCTGGCAGGCGCCTGTGCGATCAAGGGGCCAACGCCGGCGGCCGCGACCAGCGCGGCGCCGATGAGACAGGTCGGAGCAAACAGACGAGGCACGGTCTCTCCTCGGAATGGAGAACGCGAAACGCGGTGGATTGTGGGTCAGGGCGAAGCGGAAATCAAGGCGGGACGGAGGCGAGAGGTGCGAGGGGGTCGAGAACGGATCAACGAACCGCGAGCTTGAAGGGGACCCGTTCGATTTCGGAAGCGCACGAGATATCCAGAGTGTCGGCCGAGCCGCGCTCGACGAACGCCGCGATCATCCGGCTCGTGCAGGCGGCAGCGTTCCCGATGGGATGCCCGTTGTTGCGGACCACGACGTGCCGGCCCCGAGTCAGGCCGCGCAGGACTTCGTCGGCGCCGGCGGGCGGCGTTACGGGATCGAGCTCACCCGAGAGCAGCAGTGTCGGAATGTTCGAGCGCAGCGGCTCACGGTGCCGGGCGGACACCGATCCGCGCGGCCAGACCTTGCACGCCTCGACCTGCTCGCGCAATCGATAGTCGCCGCCGAATGTTCCCGCGACGAGCGGCGTCCAGTCGCTCGGCAGGAAGGGGACGTCCTCGGTGCACGTGACGGAGAGAAAGAAGCCGGCCGCGAGCCGCTCGCCGCTGAAGGCGAGCCGCCAGCCGATGACCGAGTCGGCCAGCGTTCGTTCGTCGGCCCGGACGAGGCCGGCAACCGCCGCCGGTGCCTCGGCGAGACCCTCTGGCGAGTACAGCCGGACCCGAAACGCTTCGGCGAACAGGCCGCGCGTGATCGTGACGCGAGTCGCCGCCCGATCGGGCACGCTGCGCAAGTCGCCGATGACCGGCCCGCGATCGAGGCGCGCGAGCAGCGAGCGGAAGTCGGCGTCGAGATTCGGGAAGGCGCTGGCGCAGCCGGTATCGTTCGAGCACCGGGCCACGAGCGCCCGCCAGGCCTGGTCGCCGGCGCGCGCATGCGTCTCCGGATTGGCCATCGATGCCGGCACGACGCCCTTCAGGGATGCGGTGCGGACGCGCGTGGGATGGCGGCGCATGAGGACCTGCGCGGCACGCGTGCCGTAGGACGTGCCGTACAGATTGACCTGCGCATAGCCCAGCGCCTGGAGAACCTCGGCGAGGTCGTCCACGGCATGCTCGGTCGTGTAGAACCGTAGGTCGGCCGAGCGCTCGAGCCGCTGGCGGCACGCCGAGAGCGCGGACACGCTGAGCATGTGTTCGTCGAGCGCCCCCGATGAATCGGGAAGTGCCAGCTCGGAGCAGGTGAGGGCACGCGATTGTCCGGTACCGCGCAGATCGATCAGCACGAGGTCGCGCGACTTGTGCACGCCGGCGAAGACCCGGCTGTAAAAGGGCGCGTTGAACGACGGCGCATCGCCCGGACCGCCTTGCAGGACGACCAGCGGATCGGCGCGACGGTCGCCGCCCAGCGCCGGCAGCACGATGACGTTCAGAGGAATGCGGCGGCCGGACGCGGCTGTCCGGTTCTCCCACACCTCGTAGATTCCGCAGCGAGCGTCGACCGGGACGTCCGGAAGCTGACAAGGCGCGAGTGCCAGCGCTCTCGATTCGCCGGACGAGTCCATCGCGCATGCGGCGAGCGCCATGAGCAGCCAAGGGAATCTCACGCGGTTGTCGCGCCGTTCGAGGCACCGCATCCCAACTCCTTCTTCGGACGCATGCAGCACGAGGGACGTCTCGATTTCGGCGACGGCGATCGGGACTACGAGCAGATCAGGCTGGCTGCCGGTGATCCGCTTCGGCGTCCACCTGCGAGCACGACACGACTCGAGGGCTGACTTTGCAGTAAGTAGGAGAATTCGGCGGGAAGTATTTCAGTCCGGCGTCAGCTCGGCGCGGCCACAGGACGACACTCGACGACGAAGGCGCCCGATCGTTGCCGCGAGGTCGCGACCACCTCGAGCCCGGCATCGGCGGCGAGCGCGGCGAACTCGGCGAGGCCGCGTGCCTTGCCTCCCACCAGCACCCATTCGATCTCCACGCCTCGCGGAGCGGCGGCGTCGGGTGTGATGCTCTTGAGCACCACGACGCGGCCGCCGGGCCGTGCGGCATCGCCACAGCGGCGCAGGATGGCGCGCGCTTCACGATCGGGCCAGTCGTTGATCACGCCTCTGAGCAGATAGAGGTCGGCGCCCGCCGGGAGCGGATCGAAAAAGCTCTGTCCGACGGCTGTCGCGCGGTCCTGGACGCCGGCGTTGCGAAACGTCTCGGCGGCGCGCGCCGCGGTCTTTGGCAGATCGACGAGCGTGCCGCGGACGTCGGGCCGCATGCGGAGCAGTTCGGCGAGCATGCCACCGGTGCCGCCGCCGACGTCCACGACATGCTGCACCGGACCCCAGCCGCCAGTGAGGTCGAACCCGGGATCGGGCGTGCCGTGGCCGACTTGACCCATGAGCGCGTCGAAGCTCGCGCCGATTTCCGGATGGGCGTCGAGGTCCTCGAAGAAGGGCCGACCGAACACGTCCTGATACGCGGGCGCACCGGTCCGGACGTACGCGAGCAGCGTGGCCCAGGCGTGCGCCATGCGTCCGCCGATGCCTTCGAGATCGAGGCCGAGCCGTTCGCCCGGATCGAGCAGGCGGCGTGCGGCGTCGTTGAGCGAGAAGCGGCCGCGTGCCGGTTCCTCGAACACGCCCTTCGCGACGAGGTGCCGGAGTACGCCGCCCAGCGCTTCGGCATCGCACCGGGCCGCGGCGGCGAGCCGCTCGAGCTCGGCCGTTCCGGCCTCGATGTGTTCGGCAATCCGAAGCGTCACCGCGATGCGAAGGCACCACGGCGTGCGGAGGTCGCTCATTGCCTCTAGATCGACGCGTATGGTCACTGCCGTGTCTCGGTCGGATTGACGGGGCCGCCTGGGTCAGTTCGTGGCCTTCCCGTCGGCGTCGAGCCTGACGACGTCGCCGAGCCGCAGCTCGCGGATGCCGGCCTCGACCTTGCGGAGGTCGCCGACGACCAGCCAGACGACTTCCGAAGGCCGGATGAACTTTGCCGCGGCCGCGGCGAGCGCCGCGCTCGTCGAGGGCGCGGACGTTGCGCGCGTAGTTCGCGAAGTAGTCGTCGGGATAGCCGAAGCTCACGAGATCGACTGCCGCGCGCTCGAGGGCGTCGATCGTCTCGAAGCGTCCGGGAAGGCCGAGCGTCTCGTTGCGCATCGCGCTCTGCGAGCTCCTCGCCGGCCATCGGCCGCTCGCCGGCGACGTCCCGCAGCTCCTTGGCGACCTCGACCATCGCTTCCTTCGTCTTGTCGGTCTGCACCGGCGCGACCACGAAGAACGGCCGGGGGCCGCGCGCAGGCGCGAGCTGCGCGGACGCGCCGTAGCTCCAGTGCTTGTCGAGGCGCAGGTTGCGGTTCAGGCGCGAGGTCGAGATGCCGCCGAAGTTGCGCATGACGGTCTGGATCGACATGTCCTCCGGCTGCCCGCCCGCGTCGCTCACGTGCGCGGCGACGATGACCGACTGTGGCGCGTCAGGCCGGTCGATCAGGTACACCTTGCCGCCGCTCGCCCGCGGCACCGCGTCGAGCCGCTTGGCGGGCGCCTCACCGCGCGCCCATCCGCCGAACGCCTTTTCGAGCGCCGGCGCGAGCTGCGCCATGGTGACGTCGCCGGTCGCGATGATCGTGCTCCGATTCGGATGGAACCAAGCCTCGTGCCACGCGGCGAGGTCGTTGCGCGTCAGAGTCTCGATCGTCTCTTCGTGGCCGGACCCGGTGAAGCGGCAGGCCGTAGGCGTGCCCGGCGCCGTACAGAGATCTGCGGCAGCACGCGCAGCGCCGCGGCAATCGGCTGCTGCTTCTCCTGCTGGATCTGCGCCAGGCGCTGCCGCTTCTCGTGCGCGACGCGATCGGCCGGGAAGGCGGGGTTGAGCACGACGTCGGCCATGATCTGCAGCGACGGCAGGAGGTTCGCGGGCAGCGCCTGCAGTCGCACGAAGGAGAGGTCGAGCGAGCTGCCGGTCGTGAGCCGCGCGCCGAGCGCGTCGAGCTCGTCCCCGATCCGGAAGGTGTCGCGCGTCGAGCGTACCCTCGTCCATCAGGCCGAGCGCGAGCGAGGCGAGCCCGGCCTTCGCCGACACGTCCGCGGCATAGCCGGCGTCCACGGCGAGCGCCAGGTTCACGATGGGCGTCGAGTGCCGTTCGAGCAGGATCACCGACAGCCCGTTCGAGAGCGTCGTCCGCTGCACGGCGGGGAAGTTGACGTCGGGCGTGGCGCCGAGCGGAGGCAGCACCTTCCGGTCTACCGTCGTCTGGCCGGGCGAGAGGCGCGGATATGGCTTGACGACCAGCGTGTAGTGCGGCGCCTCGAGCCATCGGATCGCGGCGGCCTTGACGCTCGCCGGTCCGGCCGTGGCCATCCGTTCGAGATTCGCGAGATAGGCCTCGGCGTCCCCGCCGAAGGTCGAGGCTTTGAGCCAGCACGTCGGATCGGCCGCCGAATCCGCCGAGCCGCTCGATGCCGCGGACGAAATCGGCGAGCTTGCGGCTCTGCGCGCGCTGCAGCTCGGCCGCCGTCGGCCCCTCCGCGAGAAACGCCGACAGGACGGCGTCCAGCTCGCGCTCGGCGACCGCCGCGTCCACGCCCGCCTTGAGCGTCACGGTGACGACGATGCGGCTGGCCAGCTCGCCGTCCCAGACGAACGCGGAGACGCCGGTGGCGAGCTCCTTCTCGTAGACGAGGCGCCGGTCCAGACGCGCGCTCTTCGACCCGCTCAGCACGGCCAGGGCGAGGCCGAGGTGCTCGCACGTCGGGGTCGCGCCAGCCGGGCGCGTGATAGACGCGGTAGATGCGCGTCTGCGGCACGCGATCTTCCATCTCGTCGCGGATGCTGCGCTCGAATCGCGGGACCCACTCCGCGGCGCGCCTGCAGCGGCGGGCCGGGCGGAATGCCGTTGAAATACTTCTTGACGAGCTCGAGCGCCCGCTCCGCCGTGATGTCGCCCGCCAGCGACAGCACGCAGTTGTTCGGCCCGTAGTACGTCGCGTACCACGCCTTCACATCGTCGAGCGACGCGGCGTTCAGATCGTCCATGCTGCCGATCGTCGGCCAGCTGTACGGATGCGAGGCGGGGTAGATCGTCTCGACGATCTGCGTGAAGACGCGGCCGTACGGCTGGTTCTCGCCCTGCCGCTTCTCGTTCTGGACGACGCCGCGCTCGCGCTCGAGCATCTCCTTGGAGATGCGGCCGGCGAGGAATCCCATGCGGTCGGCCTCGAGATACAGCGTGCGCTCGAGGGCCGAGACCGGCACGTCCTCGAAGAAGTTCGTGCGATCGGTGTTGGTCGTGCCGTTGCGGTTGTTGGCGCCGACGTCGTCCATCGCCTCTCGGAAGCCGTGCGGATAGTTCTCGCTGCCGTTGAAGAAGAAATGTTCGAAGAGGTGCGCGAACCCCGTCCTGCCGCGCTGTTCGTTTCGCGAGCCGACGTGGTACCAGAGGTTCACCGCGACGATCGGCACCGAGCGGTCCTCGTGCACGATCACCTTCAGCCCGTTGTCGAGCACGAACACCTGGTGCGGGATGCGATAGCGCTCGCGCTCGAACGACACGCGGGCCCGGGCGGCGGCCCTGGCCGCCGGCGCGGGCTTCTGCGTCGGCGCGGGGGCCGCTGCGGGTGGCGCGGGGGCGGGCCGCGAGACGCCCGGCCGTGGCCGCGCGAGGTCCTGGTCGGCAAAGAGGGGTGCGCTCACGAGCGCGGCAATCACGAACGGCGCGCGGCGGGACATCAGTGCTCCTGACGCGACAGATACCGCGCCGGGTCACGTCAACGAACCGGCGGGCCTGACACGCCCGCCATGATAGAGCGATCGTGCCGGCGCTCGACGTCAACGGGACCGGACGAGGCCGGGAGGTGCCGGCTGCGGTCAGCAGGAGGCCGCCGCGCCGGCCCGGCGGGGAGTTATAGTGCGCCCATGGACAAGGAGGCCGTCATTGCGCTCCTCCGGCGCGACGTCACCCCCGACGAGTACCGGTGCGATTCGCGACCTCTGGAAGCGGCATTCGATTGCCGAAGATCGGCGCGATCTCGACGGCCTCATCTCGACGCTGACCGAGGACTGCGTCTACGAGGTGGTGAACACCGGCGCGGTCTGGCACGGTCACGACGGCGCGCGGCAGTTCTACACCGAGCTGCTGTCGGCGTTCCCCGACGTCAGCTTCGCGCTCACCGACATCGTGATCGGTCCGCAGGGTGTCTGCGAGGAAGCGACGCTGACGGCGACACACAAGGGTGTCTGGCAGGGCAGAGAGCCGAGCGGTGCACCGATCACGTTCACGGTGGTGATCTTCTTTCCGTGGGATCCGAAGGCGCGCCGCTTCCGCGGCGAGCGGGTGTATCTCGGCCCCGGGGCCGAGTCCTTGCACGCCTGACATGAACCCTGTTCCGCTCACGTGCGAGGCCACGCCCGGATGCGTTCGAGCTGCTCGATCGACGTCGCCGCGAGCTGACCGCTTTCCACGGCCCCGTTCATGAAGCCCTGCCAGTTCTCGCTCGTGTGCTCGCCCGCGAACAGAATGCGGCCGTGCGCGCGCGACAGCTCGACGCGCCAACGCGGGTCGAAGCCGGGCGTGAACAGGGCGTAGCCGCCCTTCGACCAGGGTTCGTTCTCCCACGTGACCGACGGTGCGGCAGGCCAGCCGGCACCGGGCTCACCGAGCCACGCGAGCCGGCGCACGACGTGGTCGCAGCCCGACGCGAGCAGCGCTTGCAGGCTGGCGCTCGCGCGGCCGCCAGCCAGTAGGGTGAGGATGGCCGCTCCCTTCTGATCGTCCGCGGCGTCCCAGACGGCGCCAACGGGCAGATTCGATCCGAACGCGCGCGGCCTTCCGGGCCTGCGCCACCACGGTTGGCTGAATTCGAGGAACGCCTTCGTGGCGGCACCGTAACGCAGCGCGCCGAACGCGCGTCGCTGAACCGCGTCGAGCGGAGGTTCGAAGACACAGTCGCGGACGAGCGGCGCTGGCAGCGTGATGACGGCGTAGTCGGCCCGCAGCGCTGCCCGGCGCGCGTCCGCGGCGTCGACCGCCACCCGCACGCCACGGCTCGTGGTCGTCACCGCTCGCAGCACCGTCCGCAGCGAGATTCGGCCGCGAATGCGGCGCGCGAGCCGATCGACGAGACGATCGGTTCCGCCCTCGATGCGATACATCGCCAATCGACCGGGTGCGTCGTGTGCGACCTGCTCGGCGACGACGAGCGATGACAACTCCTCGGGGTCGGCGAGATAGTAGCCTCGCATGGCTGTTGCCATCGCAACCACCCGTGGATCGGCGTGCGACGCGCGGAGCACGGCAGCGAACGATCTCATCGCGATCGATTGAGCCACCGGACTGTGCCAGTCACCGCCACTCGCCTCGAGCGCGCGCGCTGCCGGGCCGAACAGACGCGCGAGCGCCCGCCATGCGCCCGCCTGGGTGCGGGCCACGCGAATGCGTCCGTCGATCGAGAGCGCGAGGCCGAAACCGTGCGGCAGCACCCGAACCAGTGTGAGGCGCAGCGCCGATGCGAGCCGGCGGATCGCTGCATGCTCCGCATCGATCAGCTCGCCGCCCAACTCCACGTGATAGCCACGGCCGGGATCGCGATAGGTCCACACGCGTCCGCCGAGTCGATCGCGTGCCTCCAGCAGATGGACGGACGCTCCGCGCCTGGAGAGCTCGAAGGCGGCGCAGAGACCAGCCAGCCCGCCGCCAGCCACGATCACTTTGAGCCCATGCAGGACGCTCATAGAATCTCGTGTTGAAGTTGTGGGCAGGCCTTCAGTCGACGCGGTGTCGACTCCCTCGGCTGTGGGACAGCCATTCAACGCACATTCCGAACCATCATGCACGCCAGCGATCGCGTGACGGGCGCCAGAACACGACGGCTGGTCTGGCTGATCGCCTGGGCCATTCCGGCGATGCTCCTCGCGCAGGCGCTCGAGCGGGCGGCATCACTGCATCGTGACGCGCTGGTCTTCGATGCCCACGTCCACGTCGTCAATCGCCAGTTCTACCACGGCGGCGACATGGGCCAGCGTGTCCACGATGGCCAGTTCGATTTGCCGCGAGCCAGAGACGGCGGCCTGGATGCGATGTTCTTCAGTCTGTTCGTGACCGAGCAGTACTACCCCGCGACGCGTCGAGACCCAGCAGGCACTGCGGCTCATCGATGCGGCCTACGAGCAGCTGGAGAGAAACAAGGACACGATCGAGCTGGCGTTCAACGCCTCGGACGTCGAACGGATCAGCCGCGCGGGAAAGATCGCGGCCTTCATGGATCTCGAGGGCGGGTTCAATCTCGACGGAGATCTGGCCGTGCTGCGCAACCTCTATCGACTCGGGCTTCGATCGTTCCAGCTGCCCGCGCACAACTGGGCCAACAACTTCGCCGACTCATGCTGTGCGCCCCGCAAGTGGGGCGGCCTCAACGACCGCGGACGCGCGGTCATCAAGGAAGCCAATCGGCTCGGCATGGTCATCAACGTCTCGCACGGGTCGGACGAGACGATCGCGCAAGCGATCGAAGCGAGCTCGGACCCGGTCGTGGCGACGCACCACGGGCTGCGGAGCATCAACGACATCCCGCGCACGATGCCCGACGATCTCATCCGCAAGCTCGCCGCGAAGGGAGGCGTGATCGGGTTCCAAATCGGCAACGAGTTCCACAACGTGAAGGTCTTCCAGTGGCGAACGAAGCGCGCCGGCAAGCCGTTCTGGGACACGACCGACATCGGGCGCAAGGAAGCCGGGATGACGCTCGAACAGCTCGACAGGCTGGCCGCACCCATGTTCCCCATGGTCGGGATCGATGCGCCAGAGGCCATCAAGCTCACACCGTACGAATGGCTCGCGGTGGTCGAGCGCGCGATCCAGTTGGTCGGTGAGGATCACGTCATGCTGGGCTCTGACTTCGATGGCGGGCCGACGCTGCCCCGGGGGATGCGTGACATCCGCGATCTTCCGATGTTGACCGACGCCATGCTGAAACGCGGATGGTCCGAAACGCGGATTCGCAAGTTCCTCGGCGGCAACCTGCTCCGTGTGGTTCGACAAATCACGGAACAGTAAGAGAGAGCACGCACCATGAGCTGGCAACTGTGGGCGGTCGTATCGGCGGTCGCGGCGGGTGCCACCGCCGTCTTCGCAAAGGCGGGCCTCCAGGGCGTGCCGTCCAATCTCGGCAACGTGATTCGAACCGCGATCGTCCTCGTGCTGTCGGTGGTGATCCTCCTCTGGTCGGGCGAGCACCACCGATGGTCAACGTTGAGGAGCCGCGCCTGGATCTTTCTGACGCTCTCCGCGGCCGCTACCGCCGTGTCCTGGGCGGCCTATTTCAAAGCGCTCTCGCTCGGACCCGCGACGCCGGTCACCGCCATCGACAAGGCCAGCCTGGCCGTCACCCTGGTGTTATCGGCGCTCCTCCTGCATGAAACGCCGACCTGGAGAGGCATCGTCGGTGTGCTCCTGGTCGTTGCCGGCGCAATTCTCGCGTCAGTGAAAACGGGGCAATGAGGTGCTCGGACGGCATCCGCGGACGGCGATCCGTGCCGCGCCTCGACGCTCGGAAGAACCATCCGCGGATTGCGCGGATTAATCCGCCCCAGTTCCGAGAATCTCCTCATCGGGTCGGCAGTTTCTGCTTCGCTTTGAAATAGCCAGCCCAGGGATCCGGGACGCTGTTCACGCGTCGAAGCGCCGTGCGGACCGTCCATCGCTCGGGCCGCAGCCGCGGCGTCAGCTCGTCCCACGCGATCGGCATCGAGACGGGAGCGTTCGGACGCGCACGGGTTGAGTACGCGGCGACCGACGTGTTGGTGCGGTTGTTGCGGAGATAGTCCACCAGGATCTGGCGCTTACGTCCCCGCTTGGCGAACTTGATGGTATAGCGCGCCGGATCATGTTCGGCGAGGCGCGTGGCGATCGTCCGGGCGAACTCGAGGCACGTGGACCAATCGTGCGTCGGCGTGATCGGGACGACGATGTGAAGGCCCTTGCCGCCGGTGGTCTTGATCCAGGTGTTGAGCGAGAGGCTTTGCAGCATGTTGCGCAACAGCGTCGCGGCGGGCACCATCTCGCGCCATGGAACCTCGGGGCCAGGGTCGAGGTCGAACACGATGCGATTGGGCCGCTCGAGTTGGCGCGTGGTCGAGTTCCACGTGTGCAGTTCGACGATGTTGCGCTGCGCCAGCGCGATGAGGCCGGCTTCGTCGTCGACCACCATGTAGTCGCCCACCTTCGTCTGTTCCTGGATGTCGACCACGCGGACCTCGACCGGCGCCCGTTCACCGGAATGCCGGAGGTATCGGCAATGGCTGGCGTCGGGCGCGCATTGCACGAGGGTCAGCGGCCTGTCGCGCAGGTGGGGAAGCATCTTCTCCGAGACCGCCTCGTAGTAGCGCACCAGGTCGAGCTTGATGAGAGGCACCTCGGGAAAGATCACCCGCTCGGGATGAGTTACGCGGATGCCGGCGACGATCGCGTCCTTCGCCATGCCGAACGCCGGTGCAAACGCAACGCCGGGCCTCGAGCAATGGGGGCCAGCACAGACCGGCCGCCTCGGCGGCAGTGCATTTGCACAGGTACCAGTGACCGTGCGTGCTGTGTGAAGCGGAGAAACTGATGCGTTACATCGTGGCCTGGCTGCTAGGCGTGCCGTTCGGAATCATCGTGCTCTGGTTTCTCGCGAACCAGGCTGGATGCTGAACGGCAACCCCTCGACCGTGAGCCTGCCTTCAACCTCCCAACAATCAACCGTGCGATGTGCACGACGCCGCTGCACGCGGCCGTACGAAGTCCGAACAGGTCAATTACTGTGCGGCGCTCGGCTCACCCCGTCTCGACGGGGGAGAAACATCGCGGCGTTCACGAATCTCTCCATCGTCTGGAGCCGCCACGCGCCAACGGGTCGTGGTACGTCATGTGCTTCGGATGCGAGACGGGGCGGCATGAGTGCGAGCCACGAATTGCCGTCGCCGAACACCGGAACGTCGGGTTGCGAGCGGGCCAACGCGCGTTGCACGAAGCCCGCCGCGGCGTTACCACGCATTTTCCATGAGGAGAAAGCAGTCATGGCGGAATCCGGAACCCTGCACGACGCGTTCATCGAAGAACTGCGAGACACATACGATGCCGAGCGGCAGCTGACGAAGGCGCTGACGAAGCTCGCCAAGGCCGCGAACTCGCCGCAGCTGCGGTCGGCGTTCGAATCGCATCGGGAAGAGACCGAGGGGCAGGTCGAACGCCTCGAACAGGTGTTTGCCAGCCTCGACGAAAAGCCGCGCGGCAAGCATTGCGAGGGCATCGCGGGCATCATCGAGGAAGGCAAGGCCATCATGGAAGAGGACTTCGACGAAACGACGATGGATGCCTGCCTCATCGCCGCCGGCCAGCGCGCGGAGCACTACGAGATGGCCGCGTACGGCACGCTCGTCGCGTGGGCGCGCGCGATGGGCCATACGGACGCCGCGGACATGCTTCAGCAGACGCTCGACGAAGAGAAGGCGGCCGACCAGAAGCTGTCGGCGCTGGCCGAGGGAGGCATCAACCAGGAAGCGGCCGACGCGGCGCATCCCGAGGAGGATGAGGAAGAAGAGGACGTCGTCCGAGCGGCGCCGCCGAAGCGGATCGCCGCGGGCCAGTCGATGAAGCGCGCGGGACGCCGCTGAATCGGCGCGACCGACGAGAATCGGTGGCGGGCGATCCGCCACCATCTCGTCCGGTCGTCCCGCTCGTCGCGAATCACCGCAGTCGGGCGAGTCAGGCAATCTCGAGCTCGCGAGGGACGGGGATGCCGAACGTGTGCCGCAGCGCGCTTCGTGCGGCCCAGTACCCGCACATGCCGTGCACGCCACCGCCCGGTGGCGTCGAGCTGGAACAGAGGGGAGAGATCGGTGCCGGCGATGGCATCGAGCTGTCTCGGCGGGCTTCGTCGGTTGGTGTGGCCGACGACCGGCTTTCGAGCCGGCGTGGAGCGGCGCGCCGGAGCGGCCGCAACCGGGCAACTTCCGGCGCACGATTCGCAAACGAGAGCGTCGCAGTCGAGAGCGAAGAAGCGGTGACGGCGGTCTGCCGTCACCACATCGTGGAGCGGACAGCACCCGGTGAACGCCGCCGGGTTCAGTTGCTCGAACCGGCCGGCGCGGCCGCTTTCGCCTGCTCGAGGTGCTTCTTCAGCGTGGGAAGCGTTCTTTTCCGCGAAGGCACTGACGTCCGGGTCTTTCGATGCCGTCGCGCGCTGGAACGACTGAATGCTCCTCTGGTGATTCTTCACCATGGCCTCGGCGTACGCGCGATCGAACGCTGGTCCGTCGAGCGATTCGAGCTTCTCCTTCAGCTGCTCGTCTTCGGGCGATGGCTTGATATCGAGCGTCACGTTCTTGCGGCTGGCGATCTGCTGAAGCTCGCTGTTCACCTTGCTGTGATCCTGCTCGAGCGCACGCGCGAGATCCTTGCACGCCTGTCCCTGGGCTTTCTGCTGCGCCAGCTTCGCGAGCTCCACTTCGGCATGCCCGCTCGACGCCGCCTTCTGCAGAAACTCGCGATCGGCGGCCGAGAACTGTCCCGCCTCGCGGGCGCCGGGCTTGGGCTCCTGAGGCTGGGTGGCTGACTGCGCTTGGCGACTGGCGCGGCGGATCCTGCGACCGCTGAGCCGCATGAGTGCTCGCGCCCAGCGCCACCAACGCGCTACTCACGACGATCGACGAGGCCCATCTCGCAAAAACCAGGTGCCGCGGAGGGTCATTGTGTCGTCGCGTCCTCATCCTCATCCTCTTATCCTCGTCCTCCTCCGCGTCTTTCTCGTCCTCGTCCTCCTCCGCGATCCCGTTGCCTTCCTCGTCCTCGTCTTCCTCGTCTTCCTCGTCGTCTTCGTCGTCCTCTTCGTCCTCTTCGTCCTCTTGGAGATCCTCTTCCGCACCCTCCTCGAGCTCTTCGTCCTCTGCGGGCCGGTCGACGTTCCCGGCCGCATCGCCTGTCGTCGACTCCCCCCTCTCGAGCTCGGATCGCTCGTGCTCTTCCTCGGCCGCGGTCTCCCGGTTGCTGATGCCTTGCCGTTCCGGTTTCATCTCGGGCTCCTCATGTACTTGTCGCTGCCGCGTCTTCCCGCAGAGGACGGGGCGGCGGCCTCACCCGAGGCCCGCCGCGCGCTTTTTCAATTGGATCCCGGGCTGCAACTCGCCGAGACCATGCGCACCGAGCTGACGGTCATCGTCTCCCGGCCCGACGCGCCTGCCGTCGTTCCCGCGCCGCTCTCGCGTGGCGGCGTGGTGCTCGTGCTGGACGGGCCGGTCGATGCCGAGCCCACGCTCGAGAGCTTCCCACGAACTTCGACCTGATGCCCGACGTGCTCCTCGAGATTGACACCGCTCGACGCCATCAGCCGGATTTCGCTTCCACCCATCCCCCGGCCGCTCGCGGCGCCCGCTCCGGCACCCGCCGTCGAACCGGCGCTTCCAGGCGATGAGGCAGATACGCCTGCTCCAGATGAGCCACTGGTGCCGATGGTCGCGTTCTTCACAACGAAGCCGCCGCCCGCGCTCGACGCGCTGGCGCCGGGTGCCGCGCTTTCACTGCTCGAACCACGCGAGTCGGCCCTGGCGAGGCAGCCCGTCGCGGTGACGTCACCCGGTTTCGACTGACTCGCGGAGGCTCCCGGCTGTCCAGGTTGCGGTGACTGGCTGCTCGGATTCGGCGACTGTGCCTGCACGGAGGCGCACAACGCCATGGCTCCGGCCCAAACGAGACTGGTCCAACGATGGATCTTCATAGGCCCTCACTCGTCCATGACGCTCGTGCCGCTCGGGCTTGGTTCCTGGCGTGCGTGCTCGCTGACGTGTGCGCTGTCGTCTCACCTCTCGACGCTTCACGGGCACCTCGAGCGAGAAATCAGGCGTCATGCACCCACCCGCGAAGCTGCAATGGACATGCCCGTGAGCGCCGCGACCGGATCAGGCCGCCGCTTCACCCGCGCGAGCGGAATCGCGACGCTCGCCGGCGACGAAGCGACCGCGAAGGACTCACGGCGTAGAGGGTGCAAGGGTGCCTCGGCTCGTTCGACGGTCTTTGCAGGCCGGCTCCCGGCACGCCTCGTGTTGCATTGGATGACATGTGAATCGCACGACTGCAGTGCTGCGAGGTCCCGGTGGAAGTACTTCCTCCTTCAGTTGCAGGCTTTTTCAACCGCTCGTGAATTCGGGAATCAGACCAGTACCTGTAGCAGGTGCGACTCGACCCACATGGACACCCGTTCCGGTGTGGGCAGGCTGTGCACGCGGTCATCGATGTGGATCTCCCCTACATCCTCGATGTCGACCTGTCTGGCGAATCGCGTCGGCAGGCTCACCGGATCGTTCCGTCCTTTGATCCGGCCGTTCAGGTATTCAACCAGCGCCGGCCGATGTTCCTCTCCGGCCGTCACCACCGAGAGCAGGCCGTCGGAGAAATGCGTGTCGGCGGCGAGGACGAGGTTGGGACCCACGGAGGAGATGTTCATGGCCTCGAGGAACAGGAATTCTCCCTCGAGCGGAGTGACCGTCCACCTTCGCCGTCAAACGCCGCGGCTTCAGGCGTGACAGCACGTCGAGGTAGCCGCGTGCGTCGCGTGCGACCCGCGCACCCCTCCGGGGAGGCTCGCTCGGCTCGAGCTCCATCGATGCGATCCCGGCGGGAATCAGTCCGACACCCGCGCCTTCGATGAAGCGTGTCTCGCCCCACGCGCCGTGCGCGACGCCGAGATCGATCGCCACGATCCGGCCATGCGCCCAACCCTCGATCAGCGCGTCGATCGGGCCTTCGATTCCGAGACTCCTGGCGACGTTGTTGGCGGTGCCGAGAGGAAGAATGGCCAGCCGGATGGCCCGCCCGGCGACCGCATGCGCGCTCGGGGCCACGGTGCCGTCGCCGCCAGCCGCCACGAGGACGTCCGGTGCGCCCTCGAGTGCGGATGCGATCTCGCTGCCCTCGCTGACCATGTGAAGGATCTCGTGCCCGTGGCGCTCGATCGCCTCGCGGAGCCTCTCCTTCGATACGCCCTCGCCGGCGTCCGCGTTGTACAGGACGGAGACCCTCACCAGCGCACGAGAGATTCAAGATTCGGACCGTCACAGCTCGGGCGAATCGACCCGGCCCGGCAAGACTTTCGCGGGTCCGGTGGCGGCCGTCTTGCAGCGCCGTCATACATGAACATCCTGATTTCCAACGACGATGGGATCTACAGCCCAGGCATTGCCGTGCTGGCCGAGGTGGCCTCGGAGTTCGGCGCGGTGCGGCTCGTCGCGCCGGACGTCGAGCGTTCATCGGCCAGCCATGCCATCACGTCGTCGCGGCCGCTCTCGTATCGACGGACGGCTATCGGCAGCTTCACGGCCTACCGGGTGAACGGCACGCCGGCCGATTGCGTGGCGCTCGGCGTCGAGCTCTGGGGACATGTAGATCTCGTCCTCTCCGGCCTCAACATCGGATTGAATCTCGGGAACTCGATCTGGCACTCGGGCACGGTGGCGGCCGCCAAGCAGGCCGCGCTGCTGGGGCGGCGCGGGATCGCGTTGAGCGCGCCCTCGAATGCCGAACCGGACTTCACGCCATTCAAGCCGTGGATCCGGCAGGTGCTCGACGTGCTTCTCGGCGAAACGGCCCTGACGCTCATCAACGTCAACGTGCCGATGCAGCCGCGCGGCCTGGTGTGGACGCGTGCCTCGGTGCGGCACTACGACGGCCGCATCGTGCCGACCAAGGACCCGATGGGCCGCGACCTGTACTGGTTCACGGTCGTACCGATTGAAGAAACGGAGCCCTGGACCGACCGGTGGGCGCTCGAACAGGGTTGGGCCTCGCTGACCCCGCTCAGGTTGGATTCCAACCGATGACACCTGGCTCGCCGACGTGCGAGCACGTCACCCGCTCGACGCCGCGCGGGCGGCGCAGGTTTCCGAGGCGCGTTCCTCACCCGTTCAAGCCCAGTCGATACGGGAGAACGAAGCCAAGCCCGTCGCGGAGTCCTTTCATGGCGAGGAGGCTTGAGCCCGCCCTCAGCGCGTCCCGGGGGCAACCTCGACGAAGTCGGCCCACTCCCGGCTCTCGTAGACGGCCGCCGCGAACTTCGGATTGGCGAGATACGAGCCCTCCACGAGGTACGTCGCCAGCTCCTTCGTGAGCGGTTGCACCGGCTCGAACGCGGCCCGGAGGTCGTCGGAATCCGATCCGCCGGGCCAGTACTTGTCGCGCGATTGAACCGTGAGCGCGAACAAAGCCACGTAGTTGCTCGCGTCTCCCGGAGTCGACCGGTAGTAGAGGACCCGCAAGTCGGGTCGCAGATTCGCGACCGCGAGATGGAGTGTGTCGCGCACGTACGATTCGAAGCTGTCGCGTCGCTCGGGCTTCACCTTGACGAAGTGCATGCCGAGCACGTCGACCTGAGGGAGCGAGCCTGCGGTCTGCGGGCTCAGTAGCTGATATTCGGTAAAGGTGCCGCGGCCATCGACGAAGCGGCCGATGCCTGGCTCGAAGTCGCCCATCAACGCGGCAAGCTTCGCGCTCCGAGAACCGGCAGCGGCCGACGTTGCTCCGGGCGCCGGCGCGCCAATCGTCCAGACCAGCACGTACTGTCCTTTGCGATTTCCCCGGTCGGCCCGGACGAGATGAAGCGGCATGTCCGGCGCCTTCACCTTCCAGGCTGGCATCAGCTCCTGAAGCACGTACTGCTCGAAGGCCTTCGTGTCGGCATCGGCCTTGAGCGCCGGAACGTGGAAAACGAGAACCTCGCGCAGCGTCATGGCATGTGCCGTCGGAGAGAGCGCAAGAGCAAGCGCCAGTGTCAACCATCCACGAGTGGTCGTAATCATCGGTTCGCTCGTTGGTCCGATCCTGTCCCCAGGTAGGTCCGTTCCAGATCCGATCTGGTCCGTGGCTCTGTCCGTGGCCCGAGTCCGGTCTTGGTCCGATCTGGTCCGCTAGAAGGACGGCCGGAGGCTGAAATCGACCGACCATCCTCGCGCCGGCAGGTTGAGCGCGCGAACGGCCGCGATCTCGAGCGGCATCCCGAACGCGTTGACGCGCACGCCAGTGCCGACGCTGCTGACGATGCGTCGACGGGGGCCGGCTGACCAGGCGCCGGTCCGCGACCACACCAGCCCGCCATCGGCGAACAGGAACGTCTCGATGGGCAGCCCTCCATAGCGGAGCTCTCGCGACAGCATGCCGAGCAACGGCGCCCGCAGTTCGAGATTGCCCACCGCGACGCGGCTTCCCAACAGCTGCTGCAGCGCGAGGCACTCGCCCTGCGCGGTCCATTCGCATTGGAGCGAGCTCCAGCCGTAGCCGCGCACGAAATAGCGCGAACCGAGGAACGTGGGTGTCAGCCGCGGATCCTCGGCGTTCGGGCCGTACTGGCCGAGATGCATGACGCGGGCGGCCACGGTATAGGGGCGCACCGGCATGATGTAGCGCCGGTAGTCGACGACCACGCGCGTCATCGACAGACTCCCAATCGCCGGCGTGATCTCGAATCGATACCGGCTGCCGAGAATCGGCCCGACCGGGCCGAAGACGGCGCTGTCGCCGACGAGCGCCGCACTGACTTCGCCGACCGTCACGGGCTCGCCGCCCGGCTCGGTGGTCTGGGCCGTCGCGAGCAGGCGTCCGGTCTCGAGCGATCGCGTCGCCGATTTCACCGTCTCACGGTAGCGCGCGTGGCGCACGCCGGCACTGAGCTCGATGCGCCGGATCTGATTCAACGGGTACGCGAGCAGCCCGGCAGCGCGCACCTGAATGCGCTCGAAATAGTGACTGTCGCCGGTGATGGCCCGTTCGCCGTCGTGCTCGCCGATTCGTGTCCGCGGCAGGCGCCGGATCGAGGGTTCGAGCTCGGCGAGCGCTCCCCAATTCAGCCGGCGTTCGCGGTTGAGGAAAGCCGCGCTCAGCGCCAGGTCGCGAAGCCGGTTTCCGACCTGGACGCTGGTGGCGAGCTTACGGCCGCCGAGCAGATCGCCGAAGTACAGCGCGCCGCCGCCGCGGACGAACGTGCCGAAGGGCCCGCCGCCCGAGCTGATGTACGGCTGTCCGATCCCCTCGAGCTTCATCGAGGGCTCGTACGCTCGCGCCTCGAGGGCGCCGGGCGGGGGCAGTCCAATCAGCCGATTGTCGAGCAACTCGTCGACGATCCGCTCGGGTCCGTCGCCATCGAGCGGCGCGCCGGTGACCAGCCCGGCCTGGGCCCGAACGGGCTGACCCGTGAGCGCGAGCCGGCCTCGATACACCTCCAGCACGTACTTGCCGTGACGATACGAGGTGACGGCAATGGCGGGCGCCTGCGCCGCGACCGAGAGCGCCGGGCTCGACTCGGTGAGACCGCTGACGCCGCCTGGCACGTTGGTGACCTGCGACAACGTTCCGTTCGCGACGTCCAGACGGAACACGTTGCTCACGCCGTCGGGATCCGAGATGAAGTACACGCTTCGCCCATCGGCCGACCACTGAGGGCTCACATGCTTGACCGCGCCCGCCGCGGGAAGGTGACGGACCGTGCCGGATTCGACGTCGACCGCAGCGAGTTGACACACGCCGAACGCGAGTGAATCCAGATCGCTCGTGAATCGATCCGTCGCGAACACGATCTCGCGTCCGTCGGGCGACCAGGCGGGCTGCAGATCCGCGTACGGATCGCGAGTGAGCGTGCGCAGGGCGCCGGTCTCCAGATTGTAGACGTGGAGATCGGTCACGCCTCCGTCGAGCGCCGAGAAGGCAATCGAGCGCTCGTCGGGTGACCAGGACGGCGTGAGGATCTCGCCGAGCCGGGCGAACCGGATCGTGCGCGTGCTGCGTCCGTTCCTGGCATCGACGACGACCAGGGCCGGCTGTCCCTGTTGAATGGCCGCAAAGACGAACCGCGCGCCGCTCGGGCTCCACGCCCCCGCCGATCGCAGCGCCTGAATGCTCTCGAAGCGCGCGCTTGCCGTCGTCGTCGCGAGCTTCCTGGTGATCGCGCCGGTGTCCGTGTCGGCCAGGAACAGGTCGAGCGAGAGGCGATCCCGTTCCGAGAAGAAGGCTGCGACCCGTCCATCGGGGCTGAGCGCGGGCCCGAGGTGCAACTTGCCCGCTCGCGTATCGCGGACGACGGCTGCAGGCTCGGAGGCGCGGAAACGAGCCGGCTCCACCGAATGCCGGGCGTGGGATGCGTCACGCCAGTCGGCATACAACTGCTTCATGTCGAAGCCGGTTGCCGCCAGCATCCGTTTGTCGAGCGTGCCCGCCTTGCGCGCTTTCAGGACCTCGCGCATCAGGCGGTCGCCGAATCGTTCCGCCAGATAGGCCCACAGCGCATGACCGAGCCGATAGGGCGAGAACAGCCGAACCGCCTGACTCTCGCGTTCGGGCAGCAGATCGTGCGCCACGGCATCGCGGAGCCACATCGACGTGCCCGCATCGCTCGCGCCGAGCGAGAGGTACTCGGCCATGCCCTCGATCGACCAGAGGGGCCAGGCGAGGCTGCCGCCATGGCGGGAGATGATGTCGAACTGGAACGCGTGGACGATCTCGTGGCCCAGCACGTGGTCGGTCTCCGCCAGAGTCGGCGCGAACGGCATCACGATGCGCCGGCGCGCGGATTCGGTCACTCCGCCGGTGCCTTCGCCGAGGAAGCTGGAGATGACGTTCGTTTGCGAGAATTCGCGATGGCTGCCGTAGAGGATCAGCGGCTGACGGTCGCGCAGCTGGTGGTCCAGCACGCGCGACAGGCGCGCGTACCAGCGCTCGGCCAACCGCGCGGCGAGCGCCGCCGCGTCCTCCTCGCCGGCGTGGTGGTAGACGTCGAAATGCTCGGTCTCGAGCACCTTGAACGCGAAGTTCGAATACTCGACCTTGTTGCGTCCGAAGTGCTGGGCGTCAGCTTCTCGGCCGGCTGGAAGCGCAGTGAGACACACGACGACCGGGAGCGCGTGGCGCAGACCCCAAGACATCCATCCCCTCGCTCTGCCGAAACCCTCGATGGACCGCGTGAGCGACTTCTTCTAGCGCAGGGGCTGCGCGTGGGTCAAGGGGTTTCGGGGAAGAGCAAGAAGAGAGGAGAAAGGAGGAAGGAGGAAGGAGGAAGGAGGAAGGAGGAAGGAGGAAGGGACTCCCTCCTTCCTTGCGTGCGTCCCTAATTGCCGAAGCGGAAGGTTACGCCGACGGTCGCGCGCCAGAAGTCGAAGTCGCTGACCGCCAGGTCGAACTCATCGTCGGGCTCGTTGTCCTGGAGCGAGCGGAAGTACCGGATGTCGCCGCGCAGGCCGATGTTGTCGGTGAAGAATCCCTGCACGCCGGCGCCGACGTTGAAACCGAAGTCGTTGGTGTCGAGATCGTTGAAGAAGTCTCCACCGCTGACGTGGGTGCGGATCAGTCCGACGCCGCCCGATCCGTACGGACGAATCCCCGGGCCCCTCTGCCCGCCGACGGGGATGCCGACGAGGACGTTCGCCATCAGCGTGGTCACGTTGCTGTCGCCGAACTCGAAGTCACCCGGCCCAACCGTATTTTCGAAGAAGTTCGGCGAGAAGCCGAAGTCGACTTCGAAACCGACCACGCCGTTGCCCATCCATCCGAGCGAGGCGCCGAAGTCCACGCGGCGCTCGAACTCATCGTCGAAATCGTTGAAGTCGCCGAAATTCGCATTGCCGCCGAAATTGGTTCCGATGAACGGCGTCAGCAGCCAATCGGCGGATGCCCGAGCGGGCGTTACCGCGACGGCGCCAGCCGCGAGCAGAGCACTGAACATGAGCCTGCGGACCATGATCGATTCCTCCAGGGTCCCTGTCACGCATGACGCCACACACGTCACGCACATTCGCCGGACCGATTCTGAGCAATTCACATACCGATGCGCCGGTGCCGCTCTTCCATGCGGTTCGGCGCCTGGCGCTCCCGACAGTCGAGTTCGGGAATCTGACAGCGCGCGCCAGGGGTTGTCGGGAAGCGAACGCGGAAGCTCAGGCAGACTTGCAGCGGGACGCGTGCAGCCCGGTGGCCTCGCTGAGATCGATGTCGGCGATCAAGAGACCCCTCTTGCCATAGGGCTGGTAACTGAGCAGCGTGCCATCGGGACGAATCACGGCTGACGTCGTCGGCGAACCGGCGCTGGCGAAGTTCACGGTGGCGAAGAAGCACGTGTTCTCCGCCGCACGGCACAAGGCCGCCTTCTCATGAAACGAGTTGGCCGGGTCCGCGTAGCCCTCGGGCCGGTAGGTGCCGGGCTCCTGCTTCGTGGAATTGCGGATGGAACACGACCTGTGCGCCGCGCCGCGCCGCCCACCGCACGGTCTCCGGAAAGCGCCAGCCTTCGTGGCAGATCGCGACACCAAAGGTCAGCGGGCCGGAATCGAAGAGGCGTCGTCCGACACCCGCCACATAAGTGGCTTCTTCGGACGGATCGAGCTGCACCTTGTCCTGGAAGCCCGCGATCGAACCATCGCGATTGACGACCAGGGCCGAGATCAACACGCCGTCGGCGACGATACGCTCGGTGCCGAGCACCACCGCGACGTTGCCCTTGGCAGCGGCTGCCGCGATCGCGGACCATGCCTGTTCCAGGAAGGCCGCATCCGGGGGCGGCACCCTCCTGACGTCGGTGCGGTAGCCGGAACGAACGACTCGGGAAAGCAGATGATGTCGGCGTGCGCGTCGGACGCTTGCGCGATCGCGCGTTGAGCCGAGGTGACCGACTCGGCCGGAGACGCCGGGAACGGAAGATTGGCCAAAGCAAGTCGAACCGTGCTCATGGGACTCCTGCCAGGACGAACCGAATCGCCACGACAGGATAGCGACTTTGCCGTGAACTTGCCGGCCCTGTACCGAGCCGCCATGCCCGACACGATCCGCTCGACACCTCCACGGCTTTCGATGCTCCGCTCCTACACGCCGGCGGACCTCCTGACGCTGGCCAACGCCAGCTGCGGGACGATCTCGATCTTCCTTGTCTCAGCTATCTCGAAGACGGCCTGCGCGTGCGGCTGTGGGTCGCCTTCGTGCTGCCGATCGCCGCGCTGATCTTCGACGTGCTCGACGGATACATCGCGCGGCGCGATCGGCGCCGGCAGTCGGTCCTGGGCGCGGATCTCGATTCGCTGGCCGATATCGTGTCGTTCGGCGTCGCGCCGGCGGTCCTCGGCTACACGCTCGGCCTGCGTGGATTGTGGGACGTGATCTGTCTGACCTGGTTCGTCTGCTGCGGGATCAGCCGTCTGGCGCGCTTCAACGTCACGGCGGCGGATCTGACCAACCTGGACACCGGCAAGGTCCGGTACTTCGAGGGCACGCCGATTCCGACCAGCATCGTCCTCGTCCTCGTGCTCGCCGTGTTGACGCGCCTCGACCTGACGGGGCACGACGTCGTACTGGGCACCTGGACGATCAGCGGGCGGGTCCTGCACCCGTTCTCGCTGCTGTTCGTTCTCAGCGGCAGCCTGATGATCAGGTACCGTAAAAATCCCGAAGCCTTGAACGCGCGCTTTGAAGCGCGCCGGCCGGACGCCCGCTACGCCCGCGCGGGACGCGAGTCCGGCTTCGCGCCGGTCCCCGACGCACCGGCCGGCGCCGAGTGGACTCGTTCTTCGAAGAGCCGGGCGGCTCGCCGGCCGATGATCCGTTTTCCGGCCAGCGATTTCTCTCCGGGGTCCTTGCCATGGGGCGAGGCATGCTCGATCTCCGCATTGAGCTCGGCGCCCCCGACAATGGCGAGACCCGACAGGTAGAACCAGAGCATGAGCACGATGACCGCGCCAATGGTGCCGTACGCGGCGTTGTAGTTGGCGAAGTTGGCGACGTAGAACTTGAGCGCCAGCGACGCGAGCAGCCACAGCAGTGTTGCGACGAGGGCGCCTGGCGAGACCCAGACCCAGTCCTGCTCGGCGTCGGGACCAAAGTAGTACACGAACCCGATTGCCGTCGAGACCAGCACGAACGCGAGCGGCCACTGGAGGATGAGCCAGGCCCACTCGAACACGGGGCCGAGGCCCAAGGTCTGACCCAGATACCGCGCGATTGTGGGTCCCAGGAGGATCAACGTAATCGCGAGGAGCATGAAAACGGCCAGACCGAGCGTCAGGCCGATGGCGACGAGGCGAACCTTCCACCAGGGACGGCCCTCCTCGATGTCGTAGGCGCGGTTGAGCGCCCCGACGATGGAAACAATCGCCGCAGAGCTGCTCCAGAGCGCACCCAGTACGGCGAACGTGAGCAGTCCGCCACTGTCCGCATTGGAGAGCCGCTCCATCTGATCCTGGATCAGCCGAAGCACTTCGGGTGACACGAACGGCCCGAGCAGAC
The DNA here is from genome assembly GCA_963840865.1 of Vicinamibacterales bacterium. Taxonomy (GTDB): domain Bacteria; phylum Acidobacteriota; class Vicinamibacteria; order Vicinamibacterales; family Vicinamibacteraceae; genus CAWJAP01. Next base: position 178,256 of record CAWJAP010000026.1, on the reverse strand, counting down.
TCCCCAGGTCGTCGGTGAGCGATCCGAGCGGAAAGAAGCTGGCGAGTGCCAGCACGAACAGGAGGGCTGGAAACAGCGCCAGGAAGAAGTAATAGGCGAGCTGGGCGGCGAGGCCGAAGATGTCGTCCTCGAGCGCATCCTTCACCGGTACGGCGGATTAGCTCGGACCAGGGAAGCGGGACGGAGAGCGCGAATGACACGCCCTGCATCCATGCAAGGACACGTCCAACCAGGGCTCGGTCGATGTCATCCCGCACTTACCGTCGGAGCCCGGCGGATGTCAGAATCACGGGGTGAAGCGATCAGGGACGGCCGACCTTCCGCTCCACGGCGGCCGCGTGCCCGCGTGGCTCGCGACGCGGATGGTCACGCTCGGCACGGCGATTTCGGAAAGTGTGCTCCATCACTATGGCCGGCCCGCGCTGCTGTCCCGGTTGAGCGATCCGTTCTGGTTCCAGGCCCTGGGCACCGTCATGGGCATGGACTGGCACTCGTCGGGTATCACGACGTCGGTGATGGGGGCGCTCAAGAGAGGGCTCAATCCGAAGGCGCACGAGCTCGGCATCTACATCTGCGGCGGCCGCGGGCGCCAGTCTCGCGAGACGCCTCGCGAGCTCAGGCAGATCGCGGACCAGATCAGCCTCGACGGAGACGCCCTGGTTCGCACGAGCCGGCTGACAGCGCGGGTCGACAACAACGCTATTGCGGATGGGTTCCAAATCTATCTGCACGCGTTCGTGCTGACGTCTGATGGCGACTGGGCCGTCGTCCAGCAGGGCATGAACGAGGCAAGCCGCCTGGCGCGCCGCTATCACTGGCACTCGGCCGCGGTTCGCGACTTCACCGAGGAGCCGCACACGGCCATTGTCGGCGAGCACGCGGGCACGATCAGGAATCTCGTGGATCGGCGTGCGCGCCCGGCGCAGCAGGCGCTGCTGACCATCGTTCGCGAGGATCCGAACAAGACGCTCGCAGAAGCGCGCCGGCTGGTGATGCCGGCACGTCACGAGGTGCGGGCGCGCGACGTCGACGGGAAGCGGCTCGGTGCCGTGCTCGCGCTCGCCCACGAGCGCGAGCTACGCGATTTCGCGTCGCTGCTGCTCGTCGAGCAGCTGGGACCACGCACGCTGCAGTCACTGGCACTCATCGCCGAGGTCGTCCACGGGACGCCGACCCGGTTCGAGGATCCGGCGCGCTTCTCGTTTGCGCATGGTGGAAAGGACGGGCATCCGTTCCCGGTGCCGCTGAAGACCTACGACGAATCGCTCGAGTTCCTCCGGCGCGCGCTCGACCGCGCCAGCGTCGGCCGCTCGGACAAGATGCAGGGCCTGGCCCGGCTCGACGCGTTCGCGCGATCGATCGAACGTACGCGCGCGGCCGAAGCCGACGTCGAGGCGACGATTGCGCACGAGCGCGACATCTCCGCGGCGCTCGGCGGCCGCACCGTCGGAGACCGGGCATCCCGTACCCCGCCTCGGGATTCCCGACCCGCTCGTCACGGACAGCTCGACCTCTTCTAGACCCGAGTTCATTTGTGCTGGCGGGATCCGCTCAGGCACCGCGGGGCTACGACATGTTCTTGCGCAAGGAAACGCTGTGAAGATCGTCTCAACCTTAGAAGGAACGGAGGGAACGGAGGAACGGAGAACCCATTTTTTTAGGCCTTCTTTAGGCTCTTCTCCGTTCTTCTGGGGGAGCGAGCGGGCAGCCATGATGCGTCAGCTGCCCGGCACGTAATCGACGACGAACGCGTCTTCGAGGACGCCGAGCTTGCCGAGGAGCTGGCCGAACTTCCTGTGCTCGGGATGCGGCAGATACGTGTCGCGGGCGGCCGCGTCCTTGAACGTGATCTGATAGACGTGCGTGAAGCCCAGGTTCTTCTTCTCGGGGCTGTTGTTCACGCCGTGTTCGAATGCCGTGATGCCGGGAATGGTCTTGGCCAGTCCGGCGAAGGCGTCGGTGATCTGCTTGATCTGTGCCTCGGTCGCGCCCGGCTTGTACTTGAACACGACGATGTGGCGCACGGGCGCGGTCTGCGCCTCGACGGTCGATCCACTGCGAACGAGCGTGAGGGCTGCCGCCGCCCCGAAGAGTGTGGCCACCGCAGCAGTCGCAACGCGGGTGAACATGGAGTCGCTCTCCGTTGGAATGTTCCGGCGCTCTTGCCGGAGCCCGGTCATTCTACGCGGACCGCGACTCCGTGCGCGACCGACGCACGTGCCACGCACGGGGTATCGCTCGAGGAAATCTCCAATTCACCAGGGGCGTAAACGCCGGCTGACCCGCGTGGTCATTTCAACAGTTTCCCGCCTTCAGGATCTGATGCAGTTCCTGGGCCGCCCAGCACTTGAGCGCGGATCGAAGCGTTCGCCGCAGATGACCCGTCACGAAGACCTTGCGCTGAGGTTGATTCGGGTCGTCGGATTCGATCAAGAGCTCGCAACAGGCCGCCGAATCGCACGTCGGCACGTACTCGATCAGGACGCCGAGGCACGATCCGGGATGGACCGTCGCCGGAAACGGGTTGGTGACGATGCGGAAGTTGAGACAGCACTGATCGCTCCCGGCATGCCCATTCTTGTCTCCGTGCTGGTGGTGCTTCGACTCGTGACACCCGCACGGCTCGGGGCACCCGCACGGCTTGCGTTTTTCTTCATCGCACGGACAGGGCGGGAGGAACGCCACCTTCGTGACGTGCAGGTCGCAGTCACCGGTGTTGCAAATCGACAGGGTCTGAAGAGCGCGCTGACCGAGCTCCACGCCTCCGAACCTGGTCGTCCCCGTCAGCGTGAGGATGCCGCTGGGCGTATGACCGACCACGTTGAACGTCAGCGGGCTGGCCGGGTCGTCGCTGACGATGGCGATCGTGGCGCTCGAGGGACCGAAGTGCGTGGGCTGGAAACGCAGCACGATCTCGAGATCGCCGCCAGCGGCGATGACGATCGGGAAAGTGATCGTCTGCGGAACGATGAAGTCGCCGGACGAGGACGTGATCGCGGTGATCGTGAGCGGACAGCCACCGCTGTTGGAAAGCGTGATCATCTCGTCGCGGAACTTGCCGAGGCACGTCGCGCCGAAGTCGCCGGTGTCGGGCTCCGAGACGACGAGGCGCGGCGGAGGCGCCGTGCCCGAGACGCGGACCGATTTCGGGCTCGCCGGATCGTTACTCGCGATCCGCAGCGTCCCGGAGACCGCGCCGAGGCTGGTGGGCTGGAAGCGGATGGGGACGGCGATCGAGCCACCGGCGGCGACGACCAGCGGAAAGCTGATGACGGCCGGAACCTGGAACGGCGTCGCCGACGAGGTGATCGAGGTGATGCGGAGGTCGCAGGGGCCGCGGTTGTTCAGGACCAGATCGCGGTCCACGAACTTGCCGAGACACACCTTGCCGAAATCGCCGGAGTCGGCGATCGCCGCCTGCAGCGATGCCGTGCCGCTGACCGCGGTCGCCAGCAGATCGACGATGGGTGCGTTCGGATCGTTGCTGGCGATGCGGATCGTGGCCTGTTCGGTCGATCCGGGTGTCGTGCTCGTGAACTGAATGGTGAAGTTGAGGTGCTCGCCGGCGCCGATGATGACCGGGGTGCCGGGATTGGGCAGCACCTGAAATCCGGTCGATCCCATCAGGCGCTGCACGCTGCCGACGACGAGATCGCCAGTGCCGACGTTGAAGATCTCGAGCGTGAGGAAGCCCGGCTCCTGGCACCGTGTGCCGAAGTTCAGGCCGGCTTCGGGATTGACGGCGATGGTCGGCCAGTTCGGCCGGGTGAACTCGAACACGCCGCGGCCGTAGGTCGACGCGCGCAGGATTCTCGCGCCGCGGCCGAAGGCGAGATCGGTGACCGGGCAGCGCGGGAAGTGGATGTCGTCGAGCACGTACCAAGTGGCGCCGCGGTCGATCGAGCGGAGCACACCCAGGTCGGTGCCGACGTAGAGCGCCGTCGGGGTGTCGGTACCGTCGAGCGCGATGGCGCCGAACGGCACGTCGAGTGCCGGTGAGATGTCGGTCCAGGCGGTTCCGCCAATGGTCGTGCGGAAGACGTGGCCCGGCGCGCCGGCGCCCGCGAAGCCGCCGAGCACCGCGTAGATCACCGTCAGGTCGTTCGGGTCGAAGGCGGCGCGCAGCACGGTTCGGCCCGGCAGGTTCCGGGTGATGTTGGTGAACGTGACGCCAGTGGCACCGCCGACCGTGGCCGCGAGCGCGTTGGTCGAGACCAGCACCTGGCCGCCGTTGGCGACCACGACGTTGTTGCCGTTGGTCGGCGCGACGGAGATCGTCGCGGTGATGAAGCCCGCAGGGATCGCCGTGAGCGTGCGCCAGTTCGCGCCGCCATCGCGTGTCTGCCAGAGGTTCTGATTGGTCGCGGCGTAGATGATGCCGGCGGCGCTCGGGTCGGCGGCGAGCGACGCGAGGTAGAAGCCCGCTTCGGTGCCGGTGTTCGGCCAGGGCGTGACGTCGGTAAAGGTGCCGCCGTCGTTGATCGACCGGAACAGGCGCGTCTGCGGCGCCGCGCTCGCGTTCGTCGTGGCGAACAACCGGTTCGCCGTCGTGCCGTCGTAGACGATGTCCCAGCCGTCGCCGCCGCCCACCGTATTCCAGCCCGGTCCAGTCGAGCTGATTTCCAGGCGGTTGTCCTGCAGCGCGCCCGCCGTCAGGCTGGCGGTCGCGTCGGGCTTCAGATCGATGTTGTAGAAGAGCGTGGTCTGCAGCCCGCCGGCGCTGAGCGGGGTCCAGTTCGCGCCGTTGTCGACCGAGCGGCTGATGCCGCCGTCGTTGCCGCAGAACACGATGGTGGGCGTCGGGGCCGGCCGTGGAAAGAAGGCCCACGAGTGCGTGTCCGCGTGCAGGTTGGTCAGCCCCGTGAACGTGGCCCCGGAGTCGGTCGAGCGGGCCTGCGATACCGTTCCGTAGTAAAGGATGTCGTTGGTGCCGTTGCCCGGCGACGCGGGATCGACCGCGATCGTGAGGCAGTAGCCCGTGAAAGTCGTCCCCGGGCCGCCGGTGGCCGCGCGCTGTGTCCACGTCGCGCCCTGGTCGGTGCTCATGAACAAGCCCACCGGGTCGGGGAAGGCACCCGCGTTGGCCGTGGGATGGCCACCGGCGATGGCGACGTAAATCACACGGATTCCACCGGCGGCGGGCGGTGCCGTGGGCGGCGCCAGGTCGAGCACGACCTGGTTCATGAAGGTTCCGGCGACGGTTCCAAGGGCGGTTGCCACCGCGGGCGTGGCCGCGGTGAGGATCTGGGCCCAGGTTTGGCCACCGTCGGTCGACCGGATCACGCCGGTCCCACTGATCCCGGCGTACAGAAGGCGGGCGTTCGGCGGCGAGGTCCGATCGAGCACCAACGAGCGCGCATCGCCGCCGCTATTGGTGCCTTGCGTCCAGTTCTGGCCGCCGTCGTTGGAGCGCCAGACTCCGGTCGACGACGCGAGATAAATCCGGTTTGAGTTGGCCGGATCGACGATGATCGTGTTGATGAACTCGTTTGCGAACCGCGTCACGTTCCCCGTGTTGCCCGCGGGGAACCCGGATCCGAGAAGCCGCCAGCTGGCGCCGCCGTCGAACGACTTGTAGAGCCCGACCTGCCGCTGCGGCGAGACGCGGCCGCGACCGCTCGTGCCGACATACAAGATGTCGGCGTCGCTCGGGTCGATTGCCACCGCGGCCGGTTCGCCGATGCCGAGGGAGAGCTGGCGATCGAAGAGCGGCCGCCACGTCACGCCCGCATCGTTCGTCTTCCAGACGCCTCCACCGGCGGTGCCGATGTAGACGATGTCGCTGTCGCTGGGATGCACGGCAATGGCAGTCACCATGCCGTTGTTCTGCTGCGTGCCGTCCGTGATCGGACTGGGTCCTTTCGGCGCCCACACCGTGCCGATGAGGCTCATTTCGAGCCTCCCTCGTTACCCTCCTCCTCTGGGTTGTCGTCCTCGGGCTTCTTGTCCGGTTCTTCAGGACGAATCTTTTCAGGCGTCGAACGCATCGCGCCGGGAAGCTTTTCGAACTGCTCGATCGCTCGGCGATAGGCTTCCGGGGTTGCCGGCTCACCACCGCCGAGCCGATGTCGGAGATAGGCCTCGTGGATCTTCACCGCGCCTTCGTCTTCTTTGTGCGGTTCACGCGGCGGCTCGTCGTGATAGCCGTCGTCGCCCTTTCGTTTGCGAGTAGGCATCGCAGTTCTCCTCGTATCGCTTCAATTGCGACAGGAATCGTGTGCGGAGCGGCACCCCTACTGCTGTGGGCTTGTCGTCAGGGTTAACGTGCGGGCTGGTCCATGCGAACAGCCCTCGAGGTGCGCGGATCTGTCTGAAGCTAGCTCAGCTGCGCCTTCGCTCGGCGCTCACCTTCCGCCGGACGGACGGTTCACTCATGGCTCGCCTGCGGCTCGTAGAGGCTGAACGCATAGAGTGTATCGCCGGAAGCGACGACGATGTATTGCCGGCCGTCGAGCACGTAGGTGATGGGCTGTTGCAGACGATGCGGCCAAGGTTGGTGTGCCACAGCACCTGGCCCGTCGGCCGGATCGTAGGCGATGAAGTTGCCGACCGGATCGCCGGTGAAGAGCAGCTTGCCGGCGGTGCTCAGCATGCCGGGATAGGTGCTCGACCAGAACCCGAGGCCCGGATACCGGTGCTCCCACTTCACCTCGCCGGTCCGTAGTCGAGTGCGCGCAGCGCCGAATCGAAGACGCCGGTGTGATACTCGAAGGCGCCGCCCCAGCCGACCGCGTTCGAGATGCGCTCGGTCAGGTAGTAGAGACTCCACGATTCGGTGGCGTTGATGTAGAAGAGGCCCGGTGTCGGGGTTGAAGCTGGGCGCCGGATAGTTGGCCGCGCCGTCGGTGCTCGGCGACACCAGCACGCCCGGAATCTGCGGCTCCTTGTCGGCATTCGGAATCGGCTGGCCCCTCTCGTCGATCGCCCTTGAACCAGTTCGCGGTCTCGATGAACGGCTTCGACACGATGTGCTGTCCGTTGGTGCGATCGAGGACGAAGAAGAAGCCGTTGCGATTCGCCTGCGCGAGCAGTTTGCGCGGCTTGCCGTCGATCTCGCCGTCGAACAGCACCGGCACCTGCGTGCCGTCCCAGTCGTGCGTGTCGTGCGGCGAGCCCTGGAAGTGCCACGCCATCTTTCCGGTATCCACGTCGAGCGCGACGATCGACGCGGTGTAGAGGTTGGCGCCGGGCCGCCGCCGGCCGTCGAGCACCGGGTTGGGATTGCCGGTCGGCACGTAGAGCAGGTTCAGCTCCGGGATCGTAGGTCGGGCGGTTGCCACGGCATGCCGCCGCCGTTCGCCGCCGTCTGTTCGTTGGGCCACGTCTCGATGCCGGGCTCGCCGCTGTCTCGGCGTCGTGTACCACTTCCACTGGATCTCGCCGGTCTCCGGGTCGCGTGACTCCAGCCACGCCGGCACGTCGAGCGCATCTCCGCCCATGCCGACGATGACGTGGTTCGCGAATGACGACGGGCGCCGGCGTCGAGAAGTACTGCTGGCGGACGCTGGCGATCTGCTTGTGCCAGCGTTCGGCGCCCGTGGCGGCGTCGAGCGACACGACGTGATTGTCCGGCGTCTCGAAATAGAGCCAGCTCGCCGTACATGCCCATGCCGCGGTTGCCGATGGCGCTGCGATCGCTCTTCCAGTAGTAGTGCCACACCGCCTGGCCCGTGCGCGCATCGACCGCGTAGGCGTGATTGGGGACGGAGAGATAGAGCACGCCGTCCACCATCAACGGGATCGCCTTGATCTGCTTGATCGGGATTCCCTGATCGCCCGGCGGCGGCTGCGGTACCCGGCACCGCCGGTGATGGCGCCGCGGGGCGACGTGTCGAGGCGATGCACCCACGCCAGCGTCAGCCGAGTCGACGTTGCCGGCGTGAATCTGCGTCGAGCGGGCTGTAGTGGCGGCCGCTGTAGTCGCCGTGATACGTCGGCCAGGCGCCCGATGGCGGCTTCGTCGAGCAGCGACGGGTCGAGCTTCTGTCCCGAGACGATGGCCAGCGGCATCGTCAGCGCGAGCACGACGGGTAATCGACGTGGTCGTCATTTGAGGCGTCGCCAGATAAGCAGTGAGATCGTGCATGTCGGCTGTCGCTCAGCGTGCGCAGCAGCGCGACGTGCGCGTGGAGCGGATCGACGATCTCCACCTTGGGAACGTCGCCGCGGCGAGCTGATCGTGTGCCGCCTGCCGGACGCGTCCTTCAGCGTCACGTGGAAATCGGAGAGATAGACGCACGTCGCCGGACACCGGCTCGCCCGAGGCAGGCGTCACCGTGGCGCGCAGCGGCTTGTCGTTCGCTTGCTCCGCCGGCCCCGGGTAGCCACCGCGTCCGCGCGGCACGACCATCCGGCCCTGCAGCATGACCGGGTCGTACTTCGCGCCGATGCGCGTCGAGATCGCCGGTCACGGAATGACAGGTCGTGCAGCCGCCCGGGCCGTTGAAATAGGCGGCGCCCGCCTTCGGATCGCCGACGAGGATGCTCGACCTTCGAGCGACCGCTTGCGGTGGCGTCGGCGACGCGCGCGTGCAGGAACGCGGCGATGTCCGCGACCCGCTGCCGGGGCATGTCGAACTTCGGCATGTTCTTCTCGGGACGCCCGACCGCGAGAAACCTGCCGAGCCCTGCGCCGCCTTCGTCCTCGAGCACGATCGGCGACTGCAGCAGGTCGGACCCGCCCTGCGCGCCGCCGCGCGCATCGGCGCCATGACAGAAGGCGCAGTGCTTGCCCAAACGCGCTGCTGGCCGCGGGCAATGGCAGCCGCGTTGGCGGGCTGACGGCGCTGCGGCGTCGCCTCTTCACGCGCGGGCGCGGTCACGCGTGGCTTCGCAGCCGCTGGCTTCGCAGGCGCGGGCTTCGGTGGTGTCGGCGGTTGAGCGACAGAGACGCCCGCGACACACAGGAAAACGATCGGCACGAAGAGGTTCGACAACGCCATCGCCGTTCACTTCTCTGTCGCTCGCGCGCATTGTAACGTTCGCGCGGACCTCGACCGACGTGGGTCGGTGGTTTGTGATAAACCGGGATTCACGTTGGCTTCATCAGCGCTATGGAGGCAGGTGAGCATGAGCCCTCTTTCACGTCACGAGTTCCTGCAGCGCACGGCGCATGGCTGGCGCTGCGCCGCTGCTCTCCTCCATCTCTCGTTTCGCTGGGCCAGCTCAGCGGCGCCCGACCGCGTCGGCGTCATTGGCTGCGGCAGCGTCTCGGGCCAGTACCTTCCTCATCTCTCGAAGTCGCCGCACGTCGAGCTCGTCAGCACGTGCGACATCGTCTACGAGCGGGCGCAGAAGCGCGCGGCGAGTTCGGCGTCGCCGCATCACTATCCGCACATCGACCAGATGCTGGCCGGTGAGCCGTTCGACTTGCTCGTGAACCTGACCGACATGCAGGAGCACGGCCGGCTGAACAAGCAGGCGCTGCTCGCGGGCCGGCACGTCTGGAGCGAGAAGCCGATGGCCAACACATATCAGCGAAGGGCCGGCGCTGCTCGATCTGGCCAGCGGGCGCAAGCTCCGCCTCTGGGGCGCGCCGGCGGTGGTCAACAGCCCGCAGTTCGCCTTCATGGCCACGGCGATCCGCGAGGGAAGCTCGGCAAGTCGTCGCGCGCGCACGCGCACTACGGGCATCTGGGCCCGACGTGGTCGGCGTTCTTCTACGAGAAGGGCGGCGGCAGCCTGCCCGACCTCGGCGTCTACAACCTCGCCACGCTCACCGGCCTGCTCGGCCCGGCGCGCGCCGTCATGGCGATGACCGCCATCGTCACGCCCGAGCGCACCGTCGACAACAAGGGGACGATCACGGTCGAAGCGGAAGACAACGCGATGGTGCTGATGGATCACGGCCGACGGCGTCCTGTCGCACGTGCAATGCGGCTTCAACTATTTCGATCCCTACGGCCACGAGGGAAGGGCCAGGACAGAGCCACACCATCACCATCTGGGGCACCGCGCGGCAACATGGGGCTCGTCGGCTACGACTGGGCGCCGTTCGGCGTCGACCTGGCGACGACGAACCACGAACAGCCGCAGCGCTTCGCCACCGATACCGGCGACTACGTCTGGCAGCAGGGCGCCACCGTCGTCGCTCGAGGCGCTGGCCACCGGCGCGCGAGCCGCGATCGCGTGGAGCATGCGCTGCACGTGCTCGAGGTCATCGAGGCCGCGCGGGAATCGGGACGCACCGGCAAGCGGATCGCGCTGACAGTCCAGCTTCAAGTGGCCGATGGTGTGAGTCGCTGCAACGCGAACTGATAGTCCGTGTGATGTCTGCTTTCGCACATCGTGCGAACGCGGACCAGCTACTAGCACGGCGTGTAACTTCGCGTTGACCGTCTGCGTGGCCCGCCTATACTGGCAGAACCAGGTCGCAACAACGATCTGTCTCGCCTGCGGCGCCTCCTGGCTCCATGACGTTCGTCATCGCACGAACGTGGCGAGATCTCGCGTCGACACATCCACAAGGACGGGAACCGTGACGATGACATCGCACACGCGCCGGGTCGTGATGGCCCTCGTGTCGTCGTTGAGCATGACGCTCACCGGCGCGACCGCTCACGCGCAGTATCGCGCGAGCCTGCAAGGCACGGTCACCGACGCACAGGGCGCCGTCGTCCCCGGCGCCACGGTGACGCTCGTCGACAAGGAGACGAACCGGACGCTCAGACCGCGTCACCAACGAGAACGGCGCTTACATGCTTCAACGCGCTGGCGCCGCGGCCCTACACGCATCGAAGTGGAGCTCGCCGGCTTCAAGAAGGCGGTGCTGCGAGGACGTGCGGATCTCGCGGCGAGCAGGCGAACACGCGTCGACGTCAAGCTCGAGGTCGGCGGCGCGACGCGAGACGGTCAACGTCGCAGGCCGGGCGCCGCTGATCGACACGGCGACGGCGAGCGTCGCGGGCACCGTCACGACGCAGCAGATTCAGACGCTGCCGTCGGCGGGACGCGATCGTGCTGCAGCTGCTGCAGCTCGCGCCGGGCGCGTTCGGAACCGGGGCGCGCAACACCGGCGGGACCGAGAACCTGCCCGGCACGACGATTGGCGGCTCGGGCAGCGCCGGCGGAATCTTCGCCACGGAGAACGGCGGCCAGATCGTCGCCAACGGCGCGCGCACGGGCGAGAACAACTACCACGATCGACGGCGTCGGCGTGACCAGCGTCTCCTGGGGCGGCACCACGGTGATCACGCCGAACGAGGACGCGATCAAGGAAGTCAAGGTCATCACCAACAACTACGACGCCGAGAACGGCCGCTATCGCGGCGCGCAGGTGCAGATCATCTCGCAGAACGGGACCAACGATCTGCGCGGCAGCGCGTTCTTCAAGGTCAACCGCCCGGGCCTGAACGCGTTCCAGAACTACAACGGCTACGGCCGCGCGCTGCAGAAGGACACCGCGCTCTACAACGACATCGGCGGGACGGTCGGCGGGCCCATCCTTCGGAACAAGCTGTTCGGCGTTCTTCTCCTACGAGACCATCCGCAACGACGCCGCCAGCATCGTCCAGGGCTGGTATCAGACGCCGCAGTACATGGCGCTCGCGGCGCGCCCGGGCAGCGCCGCCGAGCGGTTCCTGACCTTCCCGGGCTCCTCGCCCGCGGCCGGCAAGCGTGCTGATGGGCGCCGGCGACAGCCACGGCTGCGCCGACATCGGCCTCGTCGGAAGGCGTCGAACTGCCGCTTCATCGAAGGGCAGGGCCTCGACCTCGGCCGGCCGCTCAACTGCCGTCGTTCGCGCTCGGCACGCGCGATCCGTCGCACGTCGATCGGTTCACGCCGGGCCTCGGCGGTGACGGCACCAACAGCCCGTCGAATCTCGACGGCGTCGCCCGACATTGCAGTGGCGCGCCAACATCAACCCGACCGCAGAGCAAGGCCGAGCAGTACAACTTCCGCGTCGACTTCAACGTCACCAGCCGGGATCTCATCGCGTTCAGCATGTTCCGCGTGCCGCAGAGCAGCGATTCGTTCAACGGCTCGGTGCGCGAGATGAACGCGTTCCATCACACGCAGCTGAACGAGGCGGAGACGGTGATCTGGAACCACGTGTTCTCGGCGGGCATGCTGAACGAAGCGCGCGCCAACGTCGCCGGCTGGAACTGGAAGGACCTCGAGAACAACCCCGACGGCCCGTGGGGCCTGCCCTCGGTCTACATCCAGCGCGTGGACGGGAGCGGCACGCTCGGCACCATTCAGCCCGACAACCACCTCGACTTCGGGATTGGCGCGCCAGGGCTCTTCGACCAGAAGACGATCGGCGTGAAGAACACGCTGACGAAGGTCATGAAGAGCCACACGCTGAAGATGGGCGGCGAGATCACGCACATGACGTTCGTCGACACCGCGCCGTGGTCGGCGCGGCCGTCCTACTACTTCAACAACATGTGGGACTTCCTGAACGACGCGCCGTCGGCGGAGAACGCCACGTTCGATCCGCGCACGGGCGTGCCGACCGATTTCAGGAAGGACACGCGGCAGACGCTCTACGCGCTCTTCGTGCAGGACGACTTCAAGGTGCGCCCGAACCTGACGCTGACGCTCGGCCTGCGCTGGGAGCGCTTCGGATCGATCTCGGAGAAGAACGACAACCTGAGCTCGGTCGTGCTCGGCAGCGGCGCCAATGCGCTGCAGCGACATGTCGCTCCGGCTGGGCGGCACGCTCTACGAGGTGAACACGACCGACTTCGGTCCGCAGATCGGCGCGCACGTGGAGCCCGACGAGGTTCGACAACAAGATGGTGCTGCGCGGCGGCTTCGGCATCGGCTACAACGGGCTCGACCAGGCGATCTCGCTCAACGGCCGGAGCAATCCGCCGTTCCTCTCCGCGGCGGGCAACCTGACCGGCAATCAGATCGTCTACGGTGTCGGGCAGTTTTCCGCCCGACGTGCACGCGTTCTCGGGCTACGCGTCGAACCCGGCCACGATCGCCAACTTCGATCCGAACACCAACCTGCCGGTGCCCGGGCCGAACTTCGCGCCCGTCGCGGTGACCGGCTTCCCGTCCGAATGGCCCACGACGCGCTCGTATCGCTATTCGGTGGACGTGAGCTACGACCTGGGGGGGCAGTGGGTGGCGACGGTCGGCTATCAGGGGAGCACGACACGTCATCTGACGCGGCAGTACAACCTGAACCTCGTGCTCGGCGCCCAGGGCGTCCCGCTCAACCCCGTGGTCAACGGCGTCGACTGGTACGCCAACGATGGCAGGGCCAGCTTCAACGCCCTGCTCGGCGAGATCCGGCATCGGTTCAGCGATTCGTTCGAGCTGACCAGCGCAGTATCGCCTGAGCCGAGAGCCTGGACATGGGCTCGAACAACTTCGCGACCGACCACTATCAGTACGATCCGGAACTGGCCTATGGGCCGTCGGACTACGACGTCACGCACGCGTTCAAGGTGTTCGGCGTCTGGTCGCCGATGATCTTCAAGGATCCGCAGTCGTGGGCGGAGAAGCTGCTCGGCGGGTGGACGATCAGCGGCATCCTGAACGCCCACTCCGGTTTCCCGTGGACGCCCGTCTACAACAACATCGGCTGCGGTGTCGTGTATGCCGAGAGCGGCTCGAACGGCGGCGGCTGGAACTGCGCGCTGCGCCCCGCGGCCTATCTCGGGGGCGCGCTCAGCGACTACGGGATCGACGCGTTCAGGCGCGCGGGCGGCAACTTCCCCAACGGCGGCAGCGCCTACTTCGTCGAGCCCGCGCATACCCCAGGGCCGCGGTTTGCCGACGTCGCGTCGGGCCGCGTGCCGCGCCGGGTCCGATTCCCGAGGCGCCCGGCGTCGAACGCAATCCGTTCCGCGGACCGCGCTACTTGAACGTCGATGCGACGGTGAACAAGGCGTTCGGCTTCCCGGCCATCAGGGGGCTCGGCCCGACGCCGAAGCTCGAGATCCGCGCCGGCTTCTACAACCTGTTCAACAAGATCAACCTGAAGAACATCCAGGCCGACATCCTGAACGAGCATTTCGGCGAGGCGCAGGAGGGTCTCGCCGGCCGCGTGATCGAGCTCCAGGCGAGATTCAGCTTCTAGCGCGCGGACTGCCGGGGCTGAAGCCCCGGCCTCCGTCACGACACCTCACGGCTTGGAGTCCGGCGGACTCGCTCGACGGGCCAGAAGGACTTCCCCCTTCTGCCGCGACCAGCGATCGAGATGGGCGCCGAAGGACGGATGCGTGCGCAGCGACGCAAAGCCGGGGTCGCGCCGCACCCAGTTGTCGTTGTAGAAGCCGGGGACGCTGAACAACTGCTCGAGCGCCGCGAAGGCCGCCGCATGACGGCCGAGGCGCGCATTCGTCTGCGCCAGCAGATATAGATAGAGCGGACCTGTCGCCGCATCCTTGCTGACCGGGAGCAGATTGACGGCGCGCTCCGCGTGCCGGACCGCCGTGGCCTCCTGTCCGAGGCCTGCGGTCGCCATCCCCAGCGCCGCTTCGATCTGATAGTCGTCGCCGGCATCCGCCCGGCGTCGCGTCAGGTCTGCCGTCGCCGCGGCAAAGCTCGCGCGCGCATCGGCGCGGCGGCCCATGCTCTCGTACACCAGGCCGGACAACAGCGCCGACGGGAACCGGAAGTTCGCCGGCAACCAGGCTCGTTTCTCATCGGCTCGGCCCGCCAATTCCAGGTCGAGGCGCCGCCGCCGCTCACCAGCGAGCGCTACGCCGCCGATCTGAACGAGGTGAAGACCCTTGGATCCGCGACGAGCACGGTGCGCTCGGAAGAACAGACGCTCGTGGCCCGCCTTTTCGCCGGGGTCGGGACGCCCACCGGGCCGCCGTGGGTCTGGAACCTCGTGGCGCGCGACGTGGTCCGCGCGCGGGGGTTGCCGATTCTCGAGGCGGCACGGGTCTTCGCTCTGCTCAACATGGTCCATCACGACGCCCTGCTCGTGTCGATGAGCAACAAGTACTTCTATGGCCTGTGGCGTCCCGTCACCGCCATCCGCGGCGCGGATCGCGACGGCAATCCCGCGACGACGGCTGATCCGGGGTGGACGACGCTGATCGGCACGCCGCCGTATCCGTCGTATCCCGGCAACGTGGCGTGTCTCGGCGGGTCGGGTGCTCGCGTCCTCGGGCAGCTCTTTGGCCAGGACAACGTGCCATTCTCGGTCACCTGGGTTCAGCCTGGGGGACCCGGTTGGACGCGGTCGTACAACGGCTTCCGTCAGTTCGCGGACGAAGCCGCGCGCAGCCGCATCTACGGCGGCATTCACTATCAGTTCGACACGCTCGCGAGTATGGGTGTGTGCACCCAGCTCGCCGACTACGCGTACACGAACACGCTGCGACCTCTGCTCGAGGAGGCGCACGAGGACTGACGTTCCCGTTGGGCCACGCCCGCAACACGACCCGTCAGCGCGGGCGCGGGTCTGGCCGTTCTCGTGACGGCGGCTGCGTTCCGGGGTCCAGGTCGCGAGGGTCGAGCTTTTCGTAGCCGGACGCCGGTTCACCTTTCTGCAGGCGCACGAAGGCCGCCCTCGCGCGGGCGGCTTCTTCCTTTCGTCCCGCTCGCGCGTACGCGTTTCCGAGCGCGAACTGGAACTGCGGCTCGCTGGGCACCATGCGAGCCGCGGCTTCGAGCTCGGGGATCGCACGCGTGATGTCACCCGTGTCGAAGTAGAGCAGTCCGAGCAGGTAGTGCCCGAACGGATAGTCGGGCTCCCGCTTCACGACCTCGAGCGCGAACGGGATGCCCGCCGCCGAATCGACGCGATATCGCGCGGCCGCAATCTGCATCCGCGCGCGGACGTGCGCCGGATCGTGCGCGATCTCTTTCGTGAGCTCGGCGATGCCGCTCTCGAGGTCGGCGGTCGCGAGCAGGAACCGGCCGTACGCATAGTGCACGTTGGGAAACGCCGGCGCTTCCCGTACCAGCGCCTCATAACCGGCTTTCGCCGCGTCGAACTCTTTGGCAAGGTGATGACGCTCGGCGCGTCCAGCCCGCAGCACGATGTGACGCGTGGCGGGATCGTCCGCATTCTTGTCATCCGGCCGCATCAACAGGACCGCCAGACCCAGGGCGACGTCGAGGGTCTCTTCGTCGACGCCAGCGGAGGCGAGGGGCTGCAGCGCCTCGATCGCACGTTCGTAGCTCCCGCCGCGCAGCAGCAGCATGCCTTCGTGATAGGCCATCACGCGCGGGAGCTGGCCGTCGCTCCGCACACCGTAGCGCTTCGCGGCCTGGATGTGCTCCCTCGCGCTCGCGAGGCGCTCGACCTGGTACTCGCACAGCGCGAGCATCAGATGAGCGGTGCCGTTTTTCGGATCGAGCGCGACCAGCCGCTGGAACGCGCGGGCGGCATCGGCAGGCGAGTCCTGGTCGTACAGGATCGTCCCGAGCGCCCACCACCCCTCCTGCCAGTCGGGCCGCAGCGCGAGCGCCTCGCGGTAGAGCGGCACCGCTTTGTCCAGAGCGCCTGCTTCACGCGCTGCTTCAGCGTCGGTCGAGAGCCGGGCGAAATCCGAGGTCGTGGTGGAACGAGACTGGCCGAGCAAGTGTCCGCTCGCGATGGGCGTGCACAAGAGGCACGCCAGAGTGAGAGCCGTGACGGCTGGATGGTCGCCTGGCCATCGCAACAAACCGAGACCGCCGAGCGAGAAGCGCGGCCGACCCTCGACCATGTGTCCAGTCTACGTGACCAGGATTGTGGCGGCCCGCAGGAAGGCGGCGCTGAAGCCCTGCGCCACCTGAGCGGGCCGTAATCAAGGCAAGCGCCACGATCATCGACACGGGCGATCCGCAGCGCGGCTCGCAAACGCGACCGGGCCACTCCCGCGCTCGGACGATTCGGGACGCAGTCGGCGAACGTCATCGCCGCGTGTGGTGGTCGCCTCGTCCACACGGTTGGCCGCCGAGGATCGCGTGGAGACGATCGCCATCGCGCTCAGGATGATGGCGATGGCCGCCGCCAGCCGCCAGCCGAGCGGCTCGCCGAGGACCAGCCAGCCGAGCACCACGGCGACGATCGGGTTGACGTACGCGTAGAGAGAGACGAACGCCGTCGGCAGGTGCGTCAACGCATA
Organism: Vicinamibacterales bacterium; assembly: GCA_963840865.1. Lineage (GTDB taxonomy): Bacteria > Acidobacteriota > Vicinamibacteria > Vicinamibacterales > Vicinamibacteraceae > CAWJAP01. The sequence goes on along the minus strand of CAWJAP010000026.1, from coordinate 161,225 downwards.
AATGTAGGCGGCAAAGCCGACGAGGCTGCCCGCGATCGTGAGATAGGCGAGGGCGAGCGCGGTGTGGGTCGTGAACGTCAGCGTCGCCCACTCACCGAGCAGCGTGCCCGCCGCCAGCATGACGAGACCGCCGAACAGCATTTGGAACGCGGCGTCTCCCAACGCATGACCGGCCGAGGCGTGCCGGCGCGAGTAGGCCGATCCCAACGCCCACCCGATCGACGCGATCTGCAGCGAGGCGAGGCCTGCCCCCACCGTCCACCCGGTCGCGCCGGAGCCGAGGTCCGGCCACACGAGCAGGACGATGCCCGAGAAGCCGATGAGGAGACCGGCGACGGTGCGGCGCGTGAGCCGATCGCCGCCCGGCAGCAGCGTCTCGATGCCGACCATCCAGAACGGCGTAGCCGCCACCACGACCGCCGCGAGGCCGCTGGCCACCCACTGCTCCGCGAGGATGACGCCGCCGTTGCCGAGCCCGAGCAGCAGCGTGCCGCTGATCAGATGATGCCGCCAGGCCGCTCGCTCGGGCAGCGGCTGGCGAGTCGCGATGGCAATCGCTCCCAGCAGGGCGCCCGCGCTCGCGTAGCGCAGCCCGCCCATGAGGAACGGCGGAATCGTTTCGAGCGCGATCTTGATCGCCAGATACGTCGTGCCCCAGATGAGACAGATGGCGGTCCACGCGAGATAGGCCGTGCGCCGGGAATCTCGCGATGCCACCTCGTCGACAGAACGGGTCATGGGGCCTCCTTGCCGCCCGGGAGCGGAAGTCGAGGTGTCTCCTTCAATGTCTCGAGCACGATGGTCGTGCGTGTCGAGGTGACACCAGGGATCGCGCCAAGCTGCCGGCGCAACAGCTCGCCCACGTGGCGTGCGTCGCGGGCACGGACTTTCAGCAGGTAGCAGTCCTCGCCGGCGCCGTCATCGCTTCACCACCGTCCGCTCGCGCCGCCACCCGAGGAACTGCCACCGCCGAACCCGCCGCCGTCAGAGGAACTCCCCCCGCCGAACCCTCCGAACCTGTCCCGATCGCGGCGGCGACGCGGTCGATCGTCCTCGTCATCGAGAAACGACGACTCTTGGGTGTAGCGCCGGAGGAACCAGGGTTCGTCCGCGTCCGGCTGAGCAGACTCCGCTGTGTCGACGGCCTTGGCAGGTTCGGGCTCGCGCTTGGGTCTGGATCGAGGAGGGTCCTTCGCGGCCGAGAACACCAGCCACGTCCACGCGCCGAGCAGCAGCCAGCCCGGCATGCCCCAGCCCGAGAACGGGAACCACCAGGCCGCGAGCGCAACGACACCCACCAGGACACCCGTGAGTGCCCTCGCGATTTCGCGCAGCCGCAAGCCCGTGCCCAGTTTCGATGCCCCGACCGAGAGGCCGATCACGAGCAGCAGAAGCTGGACCGGCCGGGGCACCGCCCGCAACAGGCCAAGCCCCGTGGCAATCGGCCACGGCAGCACGCGCGTTGTCGCCGTCGTGGCGCCCGTTGCCGACGCGGACGGTTTGACCGCACGTTCGACCGGCACGTCGGCGAGCGGGCGGGGCTGAGGCTCCTGCCGCACGATCTCGACGATGCGCGCCACGCCCACCTCGATGCCGCGATTGAACTGACCCAGGCGGAACGCCGGCACGAAATGCGTCTGGATCAACCCGGCCGCGAGTTCATCGGTCAGCACGCGTTCGAGCCCGGTACCCACCTCGATGCGCATCTGACGGTCGCGCGGTGCGACGAGCACGAGCACGCCATTGTTCCGGCGCGCCGTGCCGATGCCCCAGGCATTGAACAGTCGCGTCGCGAACCGCTCGATGGACTGGCCATCGAGGCCGTTGACGGTGACGCACGCGAGCTGGATCGACGTTTGACGGTCGAGCGCCTCGAGCTGCGCCTCCAGCGACCGGCGCGTGCCGTCGTTCAGCACGTTGGCGAAGTCGCTGACGTAACCGCGCGGCTTGGGGAGCGCGTCAGCGGCGGCGACGGCGGACGTGAGGACGCCGATTACGCAGCAGAGAGCCGCTGGGACTCGGCGCGTCGTGCTGGCCGGTCGCATCATGCGCAGATGCTACCATCCGCTCGACCGCAGGGTCCGCGATCGCCAGAAGAGGACGGGCATGGTGCGGGTGACGCGTCGATGGCGCGTGAGCTGGTGTTCGTCCTCCAACATGCGACTCACCATCAGGCGCGGGTCGCACTCCTGCTGGCGGGCGAGCTGGTCGTCTTCTATGTGTGTGCGCCCGACTGAAGTTGCGGTCTGAGGCGAAAACCGTGCTGCGGGACGCGCCGCGCCACGTCTTCGGTTTCGAGGGGTCAATTACTGCTGAGCTAGACGTTCCTTACGGACTGTTCGCGTGACGGGATGTGCCGATTACTGAAACAGCGGACAGCCGCGGCGCAAAGGTGAACAGAGCGACGACAGCAAGACGACTCCCGTGACAGAGAAGTTGAAGAAACACAAAATGCTGTGGGTGGTGGTGTGGATAGGCGCGGCGCTAACCGCGCATCTGCTTCTGGGCGTGTGATGGACTGACATGGAAAGCTTGTATTGCCCGCTACGCTGACTCCACCGCGCCATAACAGGCCGTCGGGGGTCGTCTCTGCCACGCGGCACGACTGCATCCACGTTATATCGGCCCTCCGGTTATTCAGCTCGTTGTGACCGTTTTCCCCATCCAGCTACGGAGAGAACCAACTGTCACAACCTCTTCGCCTCACTCGCGCACAGCGCGAGTACGTGACCTTCGTGCGCCGAACCACCGCGACTGGATAGAACTCCTGCTGGCGGCCATGGATGAGCGCGATCCCCTGATATGGACCGGCGCCGAGACCGCACGCCGCGGCGATCTGCCGGGAGCCCAATGGCAAATACAGATTCGCGATATGAAACGTTCAAGGACGACCGATGCTCGATTTGGGGCTGACCATGGCACGTGGTGCCGCGCGCCTCGATCGTGTCGGCGTGTGTTATTGCATCGATCGCATGGCACCTGGCGGGACGGAGGGACAGCTTCGGGCGTTGATCAAGGGCATTGATCGTCGAAGGTTCGAGCCGCTGCTGTGTACGCTGCGGCCCTCGACGATCGACCTCTCGGATCTCGATTGCGACGTCCTCGAGGTCCCATTCACCTCGTTCCGCTCGATCTCGACGCTGACCTGCCTTCGTCGGCTGGTCTCAACACTGCGTGGACGTCGGATCGCGATCGTGCAGACATTCTTTCAGGACGCGACGGTGCTCGGGACGATGGCGGCCGTCCTGTCGTCGGTCCCACTGCGCATCGCGTCGTTTCGTGATCTGGGCTTCTGGCGTGAGCCCAACAAGGTTCGCCAGATGCGTGCGATCTACCCATTCGTTCACGGCTTCATCGCGAACTCACAGGCAGTGGCGCGCGCAGCCGAGCAGCTCGACGGGCTCTCGCCCGACCGCATCGAGGTGATCTACAACGGCGTGGAAATGCATCCGCTGTCGTTGCGTGCGGCGCGCGAAGGCCCCGTTGTCGTGGGCCTTGTCGCCACCCTGAATCGTCCAGTCAAACGAGTGGATTTGTTCATCCGTGCGGCGGCAGTTCTGGCAAGTCGGGTTGGCGGCGTCCGGTTTGAGATTGTCGGTGACGGGCCGCTGCGTGGCGAACTGGAGTCGCTGGCGGCGTCCATGGGCATCGCGTCTGCGGTTCGATTCCGGGGCTCGGTGACCGACGTACCGCGCGTCGTTGACACTTTCGATATCGGCGTGCTCTCGTCGGACTCCGAAGGCCTGGCGAACTCGATCCTCGAGTACATGGCTGCCGGCGTGCCATCGGTGGCACGGCGAGTGGGCGGAAACGTTGAGGTCGTGCGCCACGGCGAAACCGGCCTCCTCGTGGACGGCGATACTCCTGAGGATCTGGCAAGCGGAATCGAGCGCCTCCTCGTCAACCCGTCACTGCGATCGAAAATGGGGCAACAAGCTAGAACCGCGGCTGAGCGCGATTTCACCCTCAAAGACTACGTCCAACGCCATGAGCAGGTCCTACTCCCGGATGCTGATGACGAGTGTGTCACAGCCTCACCCATGGGTTGAAGTCGCAGGTGGTGATGGAGCTTGACGCCATGAAGACTTCCGGCTTGGTCAGTGTCGTCATGGCGGCGTACAACTGCGGCGGCTTCATCGGCGAGGCCATCGATTCTGTCTTGGCGCAGACCTACCCGTATTGGGAGCTCGTCGTCGTCGACGACGGATCGACCGACGACACCGCCGAGGTCGTGTAAAGCCGGCCCGACTCCCGCATCCGCTATCACAAACAGGGAGGTGTAGCAGACGCCCATTTCGGGGCGCTCGCGCAACGCCTGCACCTGCAGGGTCAGCTTCTCAGGCGTCCAGAGGTCGTCCGCATCGTTGAATGCGACGTACTCCCCAGGGAGAGCGCAATACCCTTGTTCTTGGCCTTCGTCTGACCTTGGTTGTCACGCGGTGACGCGCGTGCGGTGCTAACGTCGAGAAGGCATGTGCACGCTGTCGCTGCTTCGCGCGCCCCTCCCCGGCGAGACGGGGGCCACACCGTTGCGGTGGCGCGTGATGTTCAATCGCGACGAACGCCGCAGCCGAACGCCGGCCCAGCCGCCGCGTCTCTTCGACCGCGCAGGCGTTCGCGTCCTGCATCCCATTGATCCAGAAGGCGGTGGAACCTGGATCGCGGTTTCCGAGCACGGTCTCGTGCTCGCGCTGCTGAACGAGTACGAGACCTCGCCGGCCGGTGCGCAACCCGCGACCTTCGTCAGCCGCGGGACCATCATCCCGGCGCTCGCCGCCTCCGGGGTGCGTCGGGCCGTCGACGTGCCGCTCGACCTCATCGACGCGTTGCGCGTGCGACCGTTCCGACTGGTGATCGCCGACGATGAGGAAATCGTCGAAGTCAGCAGCCGGGGAGGGAAGCTCTCGCCGGCTGCCGCCGATCGAAGCCGCTCGTTGATACGTACGTCGTCCAGCGTCGATCCCGGCCTCGTCTGCGCCTCCCGTACGCGTCTGTTCGAGTCGATGGTGTCGTCTGGCTCGTGGGATGCGCAGGAGAGGTTTCATGCGTCGAGCGATCCAGACCGGCCGGCATTCGGGATTGCGATGAGCCGTCCCGATGCGTGCACCGTCAGCGTGACGACCGTGGACGTCTTCGGCGACCGCGTGCGGATGGCGTATCGCCCGCTGCCGGGGCCGCAGGTGGCGCACGTCACCGAGCTGGCGCGCGTTTGAGTAGAAAGGAGACAGCAGGAAGGAGAGAGTAGGAAGTTGGTGGTGCCCCTCTCTCAACTGGACGTGCTGGTGGTCGACTGTCAGGCCACCGCGGCGAGTCCGCGCGGGTACCTGCTCGAGCTGGGCTGGGCGCGAGCCGGTCCGGCCGCGTCGCCGGCGCAGGCGCGCCTGATCGAGCTGCCCGAATGCGAGCGCATTCCGCCAGCCGTGGCGCGGATCACCGGCATCTCGGACTCGATGATCAAGGCCGGCATCGATCCCGACGAGGCGTGGCGCGAGCTGTCGCAAGAGGCATCGAGGCTGCCGCGACAGCCCGGACCCACGGTGATTCACTTCGCGCGATTCGAGCGGCCGTTCCTGGAACGGCTGGCGGGCGGTTCGTTCCCGCTCGAGATCGTCTGCACGCACGAAATCGCACGGCGTCTCTTGCCGGACCTGCCTCGCCGCAGCCTGCGCGCACTCGCCGGATACTTCGGCCGCGCGGTGGCGCCGTTGCGTCGCAGCGCCGACCACGTGGAGGCCACCGCTTTCGTCTGGCAGGAGCTGGTCTCTCTGCTCGCGGTCCGCGGCGTGTCGACCTGGAGCGCCCTGCGCGACTGGGTGGCGGCGCCTTTCCAGTCGCCGAGCCGGCCGCGCCGCGTATGGCCCATGCCGCGCGACGTGCGGCTGGCGTTGCCCGACAGGCCCGGCCTCTACCGCATGCTCCGCAAGAGCGGGGACGTGCTCTACGTCGGCAAGGCTCTGTCGCTGAACCGCCGCGTCAACAGCTACTTCCGTCACCAGCATGGCGTGAACGAGCGGCTGCTCGAGATGCTGTCGCAAGCGCGCGGCGTGTCGTTCGAGGTCACCCCGAGCGCGCTCGAGGCGGCGCTCGACGAGCCGGACGAGATCAAACGGCATCGACCGCCTTACAACGTCGCGCTGGCCGACGATCGCGAGCTCTGGTTCGCCCCGGCCGATCTGAGCGGCCGCCGCCTACGCGCGTCGGGTCGATTTCGCCTGGGCCCGTTCCCTTACGCGCGGCTGCTGGACCAGTTTGCGGCCCTCGCACACGCGGAGCGCGCGGCGCTCGGTGGGGAACCGTCGGCTCCCGATGCGGCCACATTCGAGGCCGGCTATTCGCGATTGTGTTCGGCGCACGTCGAGTTGTCCCTGGACGGTCTCGACGCGCCTGCGAGGCTGCTGCGGATGGGAACGCGGCTCTGGCAGGAAGGGCGTCGCGACCGCGACCGGGATCGAGACAGCGACGAGAGCCGCGCGCCACCGCGGTGGTTGCCTGAGGATGTGCAGTTGGCGATGGAGCGGCTGGCCATTGGCGCCGCGCACGCGTGCCGGCGAGCGCGGTGGCTGACGCGCTTGACCGATGCGGCCGTGGTCTGGAGCGAGCCGGGCGTGGATGGTGCCCGGCTGATCGTCATCGAGAGCGGCGAGGTCGTCCTGCGTGCTGACGCCGAGCCAGGCACGGTCCCGCCGATTCCGCCCGGCTATCAACGGTCCACCGCCGCGCGTCAGGCCTCGCTCACGCTCGCGCGCTTCGATCGTTTGAGGGTGCTCACCACCGAGCTGAAACGTCTTCAGTCCGAGGGATCGCCGGCCGCGGTTCGATTCGGTCCATCGAAGGTACTGGCTGGGCTCCGCCTCGCTCGTGCACTTTCGTGGGTCTGACCGCCAGGCCGGCAGTCCGAACCGTGGGCATTGCGCGTCGGTTCAGCACCATCGGTGCGGGCTCGTCCGTCACCGGTGTAAGATCGGGGCGCCGGTGACCCTTCTGGCACCGCGCCGGCCGGCCTCAACGTGAAGCTGCGGCTTCATTTTCCAGGTATTTCGACGATGACACGCAAGATCGCAAGCTCCCTGATGTTCGCTCTGGCTCTGGCACCGCTCGCCGCTCAGGCTCCTGCCGACAAGGAGGAGCTCAAGCTGAAGCTTCCCAAGCCGATGTTCATCGGCACGCCCACCAACATCAAGAGCGCCAACCTCGAGGTCGTGACCGGCAAGGCGCGCGCCCCGTTCTACGTGCCGAAGGGCACCGTGCTGCTGTCGGCGAAGAAGAAGGTGACGTCGAGCGACAGCCAGCCGGTGATTGGCGAGCTCGACATGATTACCGACGGCGAGAAGGCAGGTGGTGACGGATTCTTCGTCGAGCTGGGCCGACGCCGCAGTGGGTGCAGATCGACCTGGGCGCCTCGCATCCGCTCTCCGCGATCCTCGCGTGGCACTATCACAGCCAGGCTCGCGTCTATCGTGACGTCATCGTCCAGGTGAGCGACGACCCGAACTTCAAGACCGGCGTCACCACCGTCTTCAACAACGATCACGACAACTCGGCGAAGCTCGGCGCGGGCAAGGAGAAGGAGTACATCGAGGTCGCCGAGGGCAAGCTGATTCGATCCGAAGGGCGCCAAGGGCCGCTACGTCCGGCTCTACTCGAACGGGAACACGACGAACGACTTGAGCCATTACGTCGAGGTGGAGGTCTTCGGCCTGCCCAAATGACGCGGGTCGGCGCCGGCGCCCTCGTGGCGCTCGCCCTGGCCGCGGGTCTGTCACTGCGTCTCGCCCGGCTCGACGCCCGGCCGATGCACCATGACGAGGCGAACCAGGCGGTCAAGTTCGGCGCCCTGCTCGAGCGCGGCGAATACCGGTACGACGCGCACGATCACCACGGTCCGACGCTGTACTACCTGACGCTGCCAGCGGCTGCGCTGCGGGGCCAGTGGACGCTCGCATCCCTCGACGAGCGCACGCTCCGCGGCGTGACCGCCGCGTTTGGCGCGGCCACTCTGCTCCTGCTGCCGCTCCTGTCCTCCGGGATCGGTCGGACGGCGGTGGCTGCGAGCGCCTGGCTCATGGCGCTCTCGCCCGCGATGATCTTCTACTCGCGGATGTTCATCCAGGAATCACTGTTCGCGTGCTTCACGCTTGCGTTCGCGATCGCCCTGGGCCGTGTCGCGACCGGAGGCGGACTCGCGTGGTCCACGCTCGCCGGCGTCGCGGCTGGTCTGCTGCTGGCGACCAAGGAAACGTCGGTCATCGTGCTGGCCGCCGCGCTCGTCGCGGTTGCGGTTGCGTGGTGGTCGATGGGAACCGCGCGACCGCCTTTTGCAGGGGCCAGTGGGCGATGGCGCAGATCGGCGGGCGTCATCGTCGCGACCGCGGCGATCGTTGCAGCGCTGTTCTACTCGTCCTTCCTGACTGCGCCCGGAGCGATCCTGGAGGCGTTCCGCGCGGCCGGCACGTACCTCGATCGCGGCATCGATCCCGTCAGCCACGTGCACCCGTGGCACTACTACTTCGGTCTGCTCGGATACTCCTCGTCTGGAGGGCTGTGGTGGAGCGAGGCGCTGGTGCTGGTGCTCGCGTCGGTCGGCGCGCTGACAGCCTGGCGAGCGCCGCAAACCGAATCGCGCGAGGCCACGTTCTGGGCGCGCTATTTCACGTGCTACGTCGGCGCCGCCGCGGCGATTTTCTCGGCGATCCGATACAAGACGCCGTGGAATCTGCTCCCGTTCTATGCCGGCATGTTCGTCCTCGCCGGCATCGGGTTCTCGACGATCATTCACGCGATCAAGCCGCGGCTGCTGCGTGCGGTGGTCGTGGCAGCGCTCGCCTTGGCAACCGGGCACCTGGCATGGCAGGCCTGGCGGGCTTCGGTGGTCTACGCGTCGGACCCGCGAAATCCCTACGTTTACGCCCAGACCGTTCCTGACGCCGTCCGCATGGCGACCCGCATTCGCGCGCTCGCCGCGCTCCACCCGGACGGCGCGCGCATGCAGGTTTCGGTGATTGCGCCGCCGCACGAGCAGTGGCCCGTTCCCTGGTACCTTCGCGCCATGCCGCACGTCGGCTACTGGACCGCGCCGGGCGATGCGCTGGCGCTGCAGGCGCCCGTGATTGTCGCGTCGATGACGAACGCGACCGCTCTCGACAGCGCCCTCGGCGACCGCTACGTGTCGGAGTTCTTCGGCCTCAGGCCGGAGGAGCTGCTGACGGTGTACGTCGAACGCGGTCTCTGGGATCGCTTCATTTCTCAGGCCGGTGGCCCCCTCACGGCCACCGGCGGCCAGCCTTAGAGCTGCTGCCGGGGCGGCCCGCCTGGACCCGGAGTTCGCTTGTGTGGAGCAGGTGACAGGCCTTCAGGCCTGTCGGAGCCGCTGGGAGAAAGGGCTGACCGACTCCGCTCTTCGAGCTTCGTCGCGGTCGCGCCGAAGCGCTTCGCGCGAAGGCGGAGGCCCTGTGCCACCTGAAAGCCGCGCATTGCGGGGGCGCGCATGGTGTGACACTGTGGCGGACGACGAGCGTAGTGCCGTGACACCCCCAGAACTGGCCCTGGTCGTACCCTGTTACAACGAGGCCGCCCGCCTCGATCCCGAGCCGTTCCTGCATTTCGTGACCACGCATCCGGGCGTGCAGCTCGTGCTGGTCGACGATGGCAGCGACGATGGAACCTGGGAGATTCTCGAGCGGATGCGCGCGTCGGCGCCGGCGTCGGTGACCACGCTCCGGCACTCGCCGCGCCGCGGCAAGGCCGAAGCCGTCCGGGCGGGCATACGGAAGGGGATCGAACAGGGGGCAGGCCTCGTCGGCTTTCTCGACGCCGATCTCGCGACGCCAATCTGGGCGATCGACGACTTCCTCGCGCTTCTCCGCACCCGTCCGGCGGTGGAGTTCGTCCTCGGGTCGCGCGTGATGCTGATGGGCCGCGACGTCAAGCGCAAGGCCACGCGCCACTATCTCGGGCGCCTGTTCGCCACGGCGGTGTCACTCGCCCTCGATCTCCCGGTGTACGACACCCAGTGTGGCGCTAAGATTCTCCGAGTGAACGCGGCGACCGCGACGCTATTCGACGCGCCCTTCCGGAGCGCCTGGATCTTCGACGTGGAGTTGATCGCTCGATACCTGCGATTGCCGGTCGCTCCCGGCGAGGCGGCGCGCCGCGACCGGCTCTACGAGCTGGTCCTGCCGAAGTGGCACGATCAACCCGGATCCAAGCTGCGCTGGCACGACTTCGCGCGCGCAATGGTCGAGCTAATGCGCATTTGGCGCGAACGCGTCGCGTATCATGCACCCGACCGCGCGGCGGCCGGATCGAGTCAGGAGTCCCGGGTCGTGATGCCCGGGCGATGTCTGTCGTAGTTATCATCCAGCCGGCCGCGACGCCGCTGGCCCCAGGAGATCAGACGATGAGTAACGAGGAGAAACAGCCACCGACCCAGGTCTCACGCCGCCAGTTCGTGACTGCCGCAGCCACCACGGCGGCCGGCCTCACCATCGTTCCTCGCCACGTGCTCGGGGCCGGGTTCCAGGCGCCCAGCGACACCGTCAACGTCGCCATCGTCGGCTACATCCACGGCATGGGCACCGCCAACCTGCTCAACGTGGCGAAGAGCGACAACATCGCCGCTCTGGTCGATCTCGACGAGAGCGCGGCCGCGAAAGAGGCCCTGAAGCTGCGCGGGACGATCGAGAAGTTCCCGAAGGCGGTGATGTACAAGGACTACCGCGTCATGCTCGAGAAGCAGAAGGACATCGACGCGGTACTGATCGCCACGCCGGACCACTGGCACGCTCTGATCGCGCTGGCGGCGATGCAGGCGGGCAAGCACGTGTACGTGCAGAAGCCGCTGACGCGCACCATCAGCGAGGCCCGGATGCTGACCGAGGCGGCGAAGAAGTACAAGGTCGTGACGCAGATGGGCAACCAGGGCCATTCCGAAGAGGGTCTGCGTCTGATGCAGGAGTGGCTCGATGCCGGCGCGATCGGCCCGGTGCGCGAGGCGCACTGCTGGACCAACCGGCCGATCTGGCCCCAGGGTATGCCGCGTCCCACTGACACGCAGGCGGTGCCCGAAGGCCTCGACTGGGATATGTGGCTCGGTCCGGCGCCGATGCGCCCCTTCCACAAGACGTATCACCCGTTCGGCTGGCGCGCGTGGCAGGACTTCGGCGCCGGGGCGATGGGCGACATGGGTTGTCACGTCCTCGATGCGGCGTTCACGATTCTGAAGCTGGGCGCGCCTTCGAGCGTCATCTCGACGCTGTCCTATAACTTCCTCCCGCCGGCGCCCGGCGAGCGCGGGTTCGGCAAGCGGGTCGAGTACAACGACAGCTATCCGCCCTCGTCGTTGATTCACCTGTCGTTCCCCGAGCGTGGCAACATGCCGCCTGTGAAGCTGCACTGGTACGACGGCGGCCTGCTGCCCGAGCGGCCCGAGGATCTCGAGCTGGAGCGGAAGCTGCCGGAGTCGGGCACGATCTTCGTCGGCGACAAGGGCAAGATGTGGTGCGAGACCTATTCGGAGAGCCCGCGCCTCATTCCCGAGACCGCGATGCAGGCGTTCCAGCGCCCGGGAAAGACGCTGCCGCGCGTGCCGGAGGGCCGGGCCGGGCACGAGAAGAACTGGCTCGATGCCATCCGACAGAAGGGTCAGGCTGTATCGCACTTCGACTACGCCGGGCCGTTCACCGAGGCGGTGCTCCTCGGCAACGTGTCGCTGCGGTTCCCAAGCCAGCGGCTCATGTGGGACGGGCCGAACATGAAGATCACGAACGTGCCCGAAGCCAACCAGTACGTCACCCACGCGTACCGCCCAGGCTGGTCGTAACTCTTCTGGCCGATGGCCGCGCCATCGGCAGGCCGCCTTCGGCGTGCCGGCGCCCTCGAGGCCGCGCGCTGTTCGACTGGCCCTGGACGGGCGAGTCGGCGCGCGAGCGGCGGGCGCGTATCTGGCCGATGGCGCGCGCCGGGGTGAAGGAAAAGTCAGCCTCCACCTCACGCAGGAGGGCGGGGCTTCAGCCCCGCGCCGCAGTTTGGTGCGCCCCCACGCTCGCGCACTGTGGGATATTCAACAGGACGATGATTCCGGATCCAGCGGAGTCCCGCCGCGTCGTCGAGCCCGACGGCGGTCTGGCGATTGAGAGCTCGCGGGAAATTGGCGACCTGCGGCGGTTCTCGCACGAGGCGATGGCGACCGTCTACGAGGTCTACGCCGTGCATCCCGATGCCCGCTATGCCGCGCAGGCGGCGCAGGCTGCCTTCGATCTCGTCGATCGCCTCGAGTCCGAGCTGAGTCGCTTCCGCGGCAACAGCGACGTCACCCGGATCAACCACCTCGCGGCCGGTGAGAGCACGCAGGTGAGCGCCTCGACGCTCGAGTGTCTGCTGATCGCGCGTCACATGTTCGATTTGACGGGCGGCGCGTTCGACATTTCGATTGGCACTGGACTGCCGTCGCTCGAGCTCGATCCGGGCGATTTCCGGGTTCACGCCACGAAAGGCGATGTGCGCGTCGACCTCGGCGGCATCGGCAAGGGCTATGCGGTGGACCTCGTGGGGGAGTTGCTGGAGGAGTGGGGCCTCGAGGCCGCATTCGTCCACGGCGGGTTCAGCTCCGTCCTGACCCTGGAACCACCTCCGGGCCGGGATGGCTGGCCGCTGACGCTCAGCGATCCCGCCGTGCCGTCGCGCGTGCTCGCCCGGCTCTCGATACGCCAGACGGCGCTCAGCGCGTCCGGCGTGCGGAAGAAAGACCACATCGTGGACCCGCGCACCGGCGAACCGGTCCGCGACCGCCTGGCGGCGTGGGTGTCCCTGCCCCGGCCCGAAAGGGCAGCGGACCGCCCCGACCAGGCCCCGAGGCTGGCCGCCGCCGCCGTTGCCGACGCGCTCACGACAGGCTTCATGATGTTGAGCCCCGAGCAGATCGCCGCGATCTGCGAACGGAGTCCAGGACTACGGGCGTGGATTCTGCCAGTGGGGCAGTCGGGCGGGGCCGAGCTGCTCCACTTCGGCGGCAGCCAGACGTAAGGCGGGACCGAAGTCGCGGCCTGCATGTGTGGCAGTGGATGCCGCGCGATGTCGAGAGCTCACGGGTATACTTCGGCAGGCTATCTCGGAAGCGAGCGAGGCTGAGGGGAGGGCGGGGCTCGCCCCGCCAGAGGAGTGACAGCGATGGCTGGCGACGATTCGAAGAACAGCGAAAAACCCAAGACCGCAGGTGGGCCGCCCAAGCTCGATCGGCGCGACGTGCTCATGGGGCTGTCGACGGTGCCGGCCCTGGGCATCTTCGGCTACGCATGGGATTCGCAGCGCCGTTATCAGCAGGCGAGGGCCGAGGCGGCCGCCACGCCGCCCGCGACGCCGGCCGGCCTGCAGGAGATCAACGTCGGCCTCCTCGGCGCCGGCGCGCAGGGACAGGTGCTGACCGAGGCGATGCTGCGCATCCCCGGCCTCCGCTTCCGCGCCGTGTGCGACGTGTGGACGGAGTACAACCAGCGTCGCGTCGTCAACACGCTGGGGCGGTTCAAGCACCAGGTGAACGCGTACGAAGACTACCGCGAGATGCTCGACAAGGAGAAAGAGCTCGATGCGGTCATCATCGCGACGCCCGACTTCTGGCACGCGCCGCATACCATCGACTGCCTCAAGGCGGGCAAGCACGTCTACTGCGAGAAGGAGATGTCGAACACGCTCGAGGGCGCGCGCAGCATCGTGCGCGCGGCCCGCGAGACCGGCAAGCTCCTGCAAATCGGCCACCAGCGCCGCTCGAACCCGCGCTACATCCACAGCTACGACAAACTGATCACCGAGGCGAAGTTGCTCGGCCGCATCATCACGGTCTACGGGCAGTGGAACCGCGGTGTGACGCCCGATCTCGGCGCCCCGGATCGCTATGCGATTCCCGACACGCGGTTGAAGCAGTACCGGCTTCAAGGACATGCACCAGTTCCGCAACTGGCGCTGGTACAGGGGCAAGGGGGGCGGTCCGATCGTCGATCTCGGGTCGCACCAGATCGACATCTACAGCTGGTTCCTCGGTGCCAATCCCTCGCACGTGATGGCGAGCGGTGGCCAGCTCTACTACGACTCGAAGACGCACGAGTGGTACGACACGGTGATGGCGATCTACGACTACCAGACGCCGCTCGGTCCCGCGAAGGCGTACTACCAGACGCAGACCACCAACGGCAGCCAGGGCTATTTCGAGAACTTCATGGGCGATCAGGGCACGCTGCTCATCTCCGAGTCGGAGGTGAACTACGCGGGCCAGCTCTATCGCGACCCGAACGCGCCCGCGTGGGACGAATGGGTGCAGAAGGGTTACGTGAGCGCGCCGGAAGTGCAGGAGACGAAGGTCAAGACCGAGGGCGCCGTCGCCGACGTGCGCGAGTCGGTCGCCCCAGACCGGCACACAGTCCCCGTCGTCCTGCGCGACCCGTACCATCAGCCGCACCTGCAGAACTTCTTCGACGCCGTCCGCGGCAAGGCGAAGCTCAATTGCCCCGCCGAGGTCGCCTACGAGACGGCGGTCGCGGTGTTGAAGGTCAACGAGGCCATCGAGGCGAAGTCGCAGCTGGCGTTCAAGCCCGAGGACTTCAAGGTCGCAGATCAGAGCTGAAATCGAAGAATGGGGACGGGAGCCTGTCTCGCGAGATCTCAGGAAGAAACGTCTCCGGTCCCCATTAGAGAGAGGACATGGAACAGATAACGCTCTCGCGCGGGTCGCTGATCGCCATCACCCTGCTGCGGGTCTTCGTCGGGTGGCACTTCCTCTACGAGGGCATTGCCAAGCTCACCGCCGCGTCGTGGACGTCGGCCGGCTATTTGAAGCAGGCGCGCGGGCCGTTCGCCGACTTCTTTCGCGGGCTGGCCACGCAGCCGAACATGCTGGCCAACGCCGACCTCGTCACGATGTGGGGACTGGCGATCGTGGGGGGCTGCCTGATCCTGGGGCTGTTCACGAGGCTCGCGAGCCTCGCCGGGATCGGCTTCATTCTGCTGTTCTACTTCGCCACGCCGCCCTTCGTGGGCTACTTCTACTCGGTGCCGAGTGAAGGCAGCTACCTGATTGTGAACAAGAACCTGGTGGAGGTCTGTGCGCTGCTGGTCATCTTCGCGACGCGCAGCGGCCACTTCGCCGGGCTCGACCGCATCCTGCACGGACTCTTCGCCCGCCGGCCGCGGCTCGTCGCGGCCTGACGCCCGCACAGCCGCGGTTGCGCAGGCCGCGCGATCTGAGACGCGGAACGGGCTCCCTTCGGGCTCGTTCCGCCCCCTTCACGCGATTTCCCGCTTCGCCCGGAGTGGCTGCAGCGCGGTGCCCCAGGCGACGACCTCGTCGATCACGGTGTTCACTTGGGCCTCGTGCGACGCCGCCGGCTTGAACGCCCGATAGTTCTCGAAGTCCGTCATCAGCGACAGCATCACCTGGGCGCGGACGGTCGCGACGCGCACTTCCGCCATGACGAGCCGCAGCTGCTCGACGGCGCGTGCGCCCCCCGCGCTGCCGTACGAGACGAAGCCGGCCGCCTTGTTATTCCACTCCGGGAACAGGTAGTCGATCGCGTTCTTCAGCGCCCCCGGAATGCCGTGGTTGTACTCGGCGGTGACGAACACGAACGCGTCGAACTCGGCGATCTTGGCAGCCCACCGCCTGGTGTGCGGCTGCGTGTATTTCCCGTACAGCGGCGGGTTCGACTCGTCGAGCAGCGGCAGGTCGTATTCCTTGACGTCGACGAGCTCGAAGCTCGCGTCGGTCCGCCGCCTGGCGAGGTCGTGCACCCACCGGGCCACGGCTTCGCCGACGCGTCCGGGACGAGTGCTCCCAAGAATGATGGCAACGTTCAGCATCGCGGTGCCTCCTGATCTCGATTGTGGAAGCCCCGGGCGACGGACGCACGCTCGAATTACGTGGACGAGCTCAACGTCGCATCCGCTCCATCAGACGCGACGGATTGCGTCCCCACGCGCGCTGCTGAGGATGCGTGCGCGTGGTTTTCATACGCAAAGGATCTCGACCGTCACGTATCAGACGTTCACGAGCCGGGTGGCGCGGGTCATCCGTGCGCCCGCTGTGCCGCGCCGCGCCGATCGGCGTTGGCGAACTCTTTGCTGTGTTCTCCGCCGGGGAATTGGGGTCGGGTGCTTTTTCTGGTCGTGATCTGAAGAACAAGCACCCGACCCCATTCCGGAACGGTCGCGGTTGGCTCGAGGAGGACGACATGCTGCCGATTGGTGACGAACGTGTCCAGGGCGGACCGCCCGCCCTCGTGACGATGGGGCTCGTGATCGTGAACGTCCTCGCATTCCTGCTGGAGCTCGCCCAGCCCTCGCCCGAGGCCGTGCAATCGTTCATCACCGCGTGGGGAGTGGTGCCGCGGGAGTTCGGGGCGGGACAGGACCTGGCCCCGCACATTCCGCTGCCGTTCTGGACGACGCTCTTCACCTCGATGTTCCTCCACGGTGGTTGGATGCACCTCGGAGGCAACATGTTGTATCTCTGGATCTTCGGCGACAACATCGAGAAGACGATTGGCCACTTGCGGTTTCTGTCGTTCTATCTGATCTGCGGCCTGGCCGCCGGGCTCGCGCACATCGTGTTCAACATGAGCTCCAGCGTTCCGACCGTCGGCGCGTCCGGCGCGATCAGCGGCGTGCTCGGCGGATACCTGGTGATGTTTCCGAACAATCGCGTGCGGGTCTTGACGCGAGGCGGCGTCGCCGCGGTGCCCGCGATCGTCGTCCTCGGCATGTGGATCGTCATTCAGTTGATCAACGGCATCGGCTCGATTGCCAACACGCCGGAGACCGGCGGGGTGGCGTTCCTCGCGCACATCGGCGGGTTCGTCGCCGGGCTCGTGCTGGTGCGCATGTTCGCCGGCGGCGCGCCGCGCCACGCCACGGCCTGATTGAGGACGGCCCACATTCGGGCCGCCTCGCCGACGCCGCGCGTTGATTCACGATCTCGGGAGGCGTGCCGATCGACGGGCTTTTGGGATAGCCTATCGGCCGCCATGATCGAGCGCCGCCACTTCGTCCACTCGATGATCGCGCTCGGCGCCACGACCGGGCTCGGTCCGACGTTCGAATTGTTCGGGGTCCCGCCGGCAGGAGAGCTCGACGACCTGGCTGACGCCGCGCTCGCGTCGGCGAAGAAGGTCGGCGCCACCTATGCCGACATTCGGATCAACCGCTATCGCGTGCAGTTCATCTTCACGCGCGACCGCCGCGTCCAGAACATCGTCAACACCGAAGACTACGGCTTCGGCATCCGCGTCATCGTCGACGGGACGTGGGGGTTCTCGAGCAGCAGCGTCGTGACGAAGGAGGAGATCGCCCGCGTCACCGCGCAAGCGGCGGCAATCGCCCGGGCCAACCGCAAGATCAACGCGGAAGCGATCCAGCTGGCGCCGGTCGAGGCCTACAACACGACCTGGAACACCCCGGTCGTGAAGAACCCCTTCGACATGCCAATCCAGCCGAAGCTCGATCTGCTGCTCCAGGTGCACGAGGCGGCGCTCGAGGTCCCGGGCGCGAGCTTCGTCTCGGCCTCGATGCAGTTCGTCAACGAGGACAAGTACTTTGCCTCGAGCGAGGGCTCGCACGTCCGCCAGTCGCTGATCCGCTCCTATCCGAACTTCTCGGTGACGGCGGTGGACAAGGCCTCGGGCAAGTTCTACTCGCGCCGCGCGCTCACCGCGCCCGTCGGCATGGGCTACGAGTACGTGGAGGGCTATCCGCTCCTCGAAGAGGCGAGGGTGGCGGCCGAGGAAGCGGTGGCGATGCACAAGGCGAAGACGGTCACTCCGGGCCTCAAGCAGCTGATCCTCCATCCGACCAACCTGTGGCTGACGATCCACGAATCGGTGGGCCATCCCACCGAGCTCGATCGCGCGCTCGGCTACGAGGCCAACTTCGCCGGCACCAGCTTCCTCACCACCGACAAGCTGGGCAAGTTCGAGTTCGGCGCGAAGATCGTCAACCTCGTCGCCGACAAGACGCAGGACCGCGCGCTCGCGACCTGCGGCTACGACGACGACGGCGTCAAGACGTCGCGATGGCACCTGGTGAAGAACGGCACTGTTCGTGGACTATCAGACCACGCGCGATCAGGCGCACGCGATCGGGCAGAAGGCGTCGCACGGGTGCAGCTACGCCGACAACTGGTCGTCGATTCCGTTCCAGCGCATGCCCAACGTCTCGCTCGAGCCGGGCGAGAAGGACCTGAGCGAGAACGACATCATCTCCGCCACCGACGATGGCGTCTTCATCAAAGGCGACGCCAGCTTCAGCATCGACCACCAGCGCTACAACTTCCAGTTCAGCGGGCAGACGTTCTGGGAGGTGAAGAAGGGCAAGATCACGGCGCAGCTGCGCGACGTCGCCTACCAGTCGAACACCACGGACTTCTGGAAGTCGTGCGACCTGGTCGGCGGGCGATCCACCTACGCGCTCGGCGGCGCGTTCAACGACGGCAAAGGTCAGCCGCCGCAGAGCAACGCGGTCAGCCACGGCTGTCCCGATCGCGCGCTTCGCCCGCGTCAACATCCTCAACACGGCGCGCTGACCATGATCTGGACGAGCGAACAGGCCAAGCAGCTCACCGACCGCGTGCTCGCGCTGAGCAAGGCTGAGGAGACGCTCGTGACGGTCAACGGCAGCGAGCGCGCCAACGTGCGCTTCGCCCGCAACACCGCAACGACGGCGGGGGCCTCGTCCGGCGCCAGCGCTCGCCATCACCGCGAGCGTCGGCAAGCGATCGGGCACGGTGACGACTGCGCAGTTCGACGAAGCGAGCCTCGAGCGCGCGGTGCGCAGCGCCGAGGAGATTGCGCGGCTGTCACCCGAGAATCCCGAGGCGATGCCGGTGCTGGGGCCGCAGACGATCGCGCCAGGGCCGCGCCTGCTTCGACGACGTGGCCGGCGCGTCGCCCGAGTGGCGTGCGGCGTCGGTCGAGACCGCGATCGCCTCGAGCAAGAAGCAGGACGTCGTCTCGGCCGGTTTCGTCGAAACGCAGGCGGCCATGCAGGCCGTCGCGAGCTCGAAAGGGCCTGTTCGCCTACGATCGCTTCACCGCGGCGGACTACAACCTCACCGCGCGAACGCCAGGACGGCACCGGCTCGGGCTGGGCCTCGACGTCGGTCAACGAGCTGCGGCTGCTCGACCCGGCGAAGCTGGCGCGCCGCGGCCATCGACAAGGCGGCGCGGACGAAGTCGCCGGTCGGCATCGAGCCGGGGAAGTACACCGTCGTCCTCGAACCGGCCGCGGTGGCCGACCTGCTCGCGTTCATGATGTTCTCGGCCGACGCGCGTCAGGCCGACGAAGGCCGGAGCTACTACTCGAAGAAGGGCGGCGGCAATCGCATCGGCGAGCTGATAGTCGACGAGAAGGTGCAGATCTACTCGGATCCCGATCATCCGCTCGCGCCGACCGATCCGGTTCGGCAACCAGGGCCTGCCCATCGCGCGGAACGTGTGGGTCGAGAAGGGGGTGCTCAAGGATCTCGTTCTACTCGCGGTTCTGGGCCCAGAAGATGAGCAAACAGCCGACCGCCGGTCCGGCGAATCTCATCATGGATGGCGGCAAGGCCACGATGGACGATCTCATCGCCGGCACCGAACGCGGCGTGCTCGTCACGCGGTTCTGGTACGTGCGTCCGCTCGATCCGCAGACCCTCCTCCTTACCGGCCTCACGCGCGACGGCCTGTTCCTGATCGAGAAGGGCAAGGTCACGCGGCCGGTGAAGAACCTGCGCTGGAACGAGAGCCCGATTGTCGCCTTCAGCAACCTCGATTCGATGACGCCAGCCCAGCGCGTGGTCAGCGGCGAAGGCATCGGCAGCGGTGGACTGTCGCTCGTCTGCCCGGCCGTCCGCATCCGCGAGTTCACCTTCTCGAGCTCGTCGGACGCCGTGTAGCAAGCGTTCCGAGTGACGCCGCCCATCGGGTTGCCCATCGTTCTGCCAACGTTGGTCCCTGCCCTCGGGATCTCGTCCCTCACCGTTTGCGCGCGGCAACGGCGGGTTCGAGATTGGCGGCATGGAGAGGTTCCGGCTGTGTCGAGCAGCTTCGCGACGGCCGAAGTCGAGCAGCTTCGGCACGCCTTCGGCCGTCACGCGGACGTTGCTCGGCTTCAGGTCGCGATGGATGATGCGCTGCTCCTGAGCGTGGCGCACGGCGGCACACACGGCCTGGAACAGCTTGAGCCGTGCCGTGACCGGCAGCGTGTGGCTGTTACAGTACCGCATCGATCGGCTGGCCGATCGACGGCCGAAGCATGGACCTGACTGGCACGGCATCGGCAGATGACGTGACGGGGGCCGCGCCGGAGCGTGCCGCTGGCCTGGCCGCTGCGCCGGCTGGCGTCCAGGCGACGGTGACGGAAGATCCCATCGACACAGTCGTTTCGATGCGATGGCCGCACCACCTTGCCGTACGTCCTGCCCGGCCGCGGTGGACCGATCCAGGCGTTCCCGAGCACCGAGACCACGAGATGCCGTGGGGAACGGGTCGACGGTACGTCACCTTCGGGGCGGTCAGGTCCACTGGACCGTCAGCCGCTCCGGGTCGTTCTTGAACTGACGACGTGTTTCTAATCGCCGCGAGGCCGGCGCAATACGTCTGCTTCGTTGAACGTCGAATCAGCGGCGTCGTGACGATCGCCGCGCTCGCGGTGCTTGCGGGGTGCGGTCAGCGGCATCTGATCGTCGATCCGGCGGTGCTGGCGGCGACGCCGCCGGCGGCACTGGCGCGCGTCCGTGCCGATCCGTTCCAATACTTCCGCCTGACCAACCACGAGTGGACGGCCCGTGTCTGCGAGATCTTCGCGGCCGATCTGCCCAGCCAGCCGGTCATCCAGCTGCACGGCGACGCGCACGTCGAGCAGTTCGCCTTCATGAAGGACGCCTGGGGACTCGACGACTTCGACGACTCGGCTCGCGGCCCGGCCCTGATCGACATCGTCAGGTTCCTGGGGTCCATCGAGCTGGCCGCGCGAAAACGCGGATGGACACGGGAGCGCGAGCGGCTCTTCAATCGTTTTTTCGACGGGTACCGCCGCGGTTTGTCCGACCCGGGTCAGTCCGCCTCCGGAGCCTGACATCGTGCGCCGCCTCAGGAACCAGGCGCCGCCGCCGACCCGTCAGGCGTTTCTCGCGTCGGCCGAATCGAGGATGGAGCCCATGGACGACAGCTCGCTGAGGGCCGTGGTCGTCGCGATGAAGGCGTTCGGCGACGTCGTGCGGGCGGAGCGGCCGGACCTTCAGGAGGAGTACTTCCGTGTCGTTCGCGCTGGATGGCTGCGCATGGGCGTTGGCAGCGCCGCCACATTGAAAGTGCTGATCCGCGTCGAAGGAAGGTCGCCTGATCCGGCCGACGATGAGTTGCTCGAAGCCAAGGCTTTGCGTGAGCGCGGCCGGCTCCCGTGCATCGAGGAGCCGCCGACGCGACCCACCCTGCGGGTCGTGCTCGGGTCCCAGCAGGTTGGCCGCTTGAAGCACGACATCCTCGTCGCCGGTCCTGAGCTGCCGACGCGCGAAATGACCATACACGGCCAGCTCCTGCGCAACTGGTGGGTTCGAAGCTGGGATCCGTCCTACCGCGAGATCGGTGTCGACGACCTCGGCTCGGTCGAGGATTTGTCGGCCATCGTTTACGACTCCGGCCAGCAGCTGGGCGCGAGCAGCCTCTCGGGGCGATCGCCCGCGGACCCGACGGTCCGCGATCGATCGCTCGCCTCGATCGCAGTGCTCGAGACGCGCCTTCGCCGATCGGCGCGGCGGCTCGTCGAAGAGCTGTTGCGAGGGTGGCGCGACCTGGCGGATCGGTCAGCGATACATCGGCCGTCGCGACCAGAGCGCCGACCACCCGCGGGCGATGCGGTAGATGAACCAGATCGTCAGGATCGCCAGGGGGATCCAGACGACGACCAGCGCGATGCCGAACGTGAGGATCAAGGACGCCACACACAGCGTGGCCCAGAGCACGCCGTACCAGAACGTCCGGAGCAGCCAGCGGAAGTGCGACTCGAGCCACGTGCCGAGGGCCTCACCGCGCTTCAGGTAGGTGATCACCACGGCGATGATCGACGGCCAGCCGATCAGGAACGCGCCGACGACCGTGGCCGCTCCGAGAATGCCGGTGACGATGCTCAGCGCGTGGAGCGCGTAGATCAGGTTCAGCCAGCCGACCAGCGAAGCTGTCCTGGCACCAGAGGTCTCCAGCACGTGCGAGGAGGTCGAATAGCTCATATCAGCAATGGACGCATCCGCGCCCGGAGGGGTTCAGCCGTAGCCGGTGTTGATTCGGGGCGGTCTCCCGTCCGCTGACAGCCCTGTGCTACGCTCCCGGCCGTTCGAGCCCATTTTAGCCTCCGGAGGACAGGCGATGAGATCGAGATGGCTGATGCTGCTGCTGGTGCTGAGCGTGGCCAGCCCGACCTACGGCCAGGCCCCGTTACGACCTGCTGGTCAAGGGCGGACACGTGATCGACGGCAGGAACGGGATCGACGCCGTCCGCGATGTCGCCATCAAGGACGGCAAGATCGCCGCGGTCGCGCCGACCATCCCGGCTCGCAGGCGGCGAAGACCATCGATGCCTCCGGGCTGTACGTCACGCCGGGTCTCGTCGACATCCACGTGCACGTGTACACGGGCGAAGGCGAGAGCTATTCCCGCGGGTTCCGCAGCGTGCCGCCTGACGGCTTCACGCTGGAGAGCTGCACGACCAGCGTGGCCGACGCCGGCAGCTCGGGATGGCGGAACTTCGACGATTTCAAGAAGCGCATCATCGATCAGTCCAAGACGCGCGTGACTGGCGTTCCTCAACATCGTCGGCCACGGCATGGGAGGGGGCCGATCGAGCAGGACCTGGCGGACATGGAGGCAAAGCCACCGCCGAGATGGCGCTCAAGCACAAAGGCGTGATCGTCGGCGATCAAGAGCGCGCACTACAGCGGGCCGGAATGGGATCCCTACATCCGATGCGGTGGAGGCCGGGACGATCGCCGACATTCCGGTCATGGTCGACTTCGGCAGCGCGCGGGTGCGCACCATCGCCGAGCTCTTCACGAAGTACTTCAGGCCGGGCGACATCTATACGCACGCGTATGCGGGCGGTGGCCGCGGCGAGCTCATCGACGGCAAGGTGAACCCGGCCATCTTCGCGGCCCAGAAGAAAGGGATCATCTTCGACATCGGACATGGCGGCGGCAGTTTCGTCTTCCGGACCGCGGTACAGGCGTTCAAGGAGGGTTTCTACCCCGACTCGCTGTCGACCGACCTGCACATCGGCAGCATGAACGCCGGCATGAAGGACATGGTGAACCTCATGAGCAAGTTCCTTGCGCTGGGGATGCCGCTCAAGGATGTCGTCATCCGTTCGACCTGGAATCCGGCGAAGGAGATCAAGCAGGAACATCTCGGGCACCTGTCGGTCGGCGCGCCGGCCGATGTCGCCGTGCTGCGTCTCGAATCGGGCAAGTTCGGCTTTCTGGATCAGCGCGGCGGACGTCTGGACGGGACGCAACGCCTGGGCTGCGAGTTGACCCTGCGCGACGGCGCGGTCGTCTACGACCTGAACGGCCTGGCGTCCGAGCCGTGGGAAAAGGTGCCCCCGCCGGCACCGCCGCGAGCGGCCGACCGGCGCTTCTCAGGGACGGCCGTAGCCAACGCCGAGGTTGGTCCGACGCGCGTATGTCGCCGGATGTCTGCGACCTGAACGATGATTTTTGCGACCTGAGTGCACGACTCGCCGCGCGACGCATGGGATATGAATCTCGCCTCCGTTCGCCGCCGGATCGGGTAGCGCCGTCGATGGACCTTCTCCAAGAGGAGCGTTCGATGCACGACGTCGCACTGTGCCCCTGAGACTGCTCCTGACGGTGCTGCTCGTCTCTTGCCGTGGCAGCGGCCGGCAGCCGGACAGACTGGTCTGGCCACGGTGACCGGCATCGTCCAGGACGGCATCGGGCGGCGCGGTGCCCGGCGTGACCGTCACCGCGACGAACCAGGCGACCAACATCGCCTACACCGGCGTCACCAACGACGCGGGCAACTACATCATCACCAGCGTGCCCGATCGGCGACTACGTCGTCGCCGTGGACCTGCAGGGCTTCAAGGGCGCGCGGTCCAGCGTGACGCTCTCGGCCGCGCAGACGGCCCGCGTCGACTTCAAGATGGAAGTCGGCAGCGTCGAGGAGCGGCTGGACGTGGTCGCGACCGGCGCGGTGCTGCAGACGGAGAACGCGGTCGTCGGCGTCAAGGTCGACCGCGAGCAGATCGAGCGGCTGCCGGCGCAGGGACGCAACCTGTCGACGGCGACGCTCTACACCGCCGGCGTCACCTCGACCAACCCCAATCAGTTCGACAGCATGCGCGGCGGCGGCCGTCCGGCGGTCAACGGCCAGCGCATTCAGGGCAACAACTTCACCGTCGACGGCGTCGATTCGAACGAGGCCATCAACAACGGCATCACCTACCAGCCGAGCCCCGACGCCGTCGAGCAGGTCAGCGTCGAGACCAACAACTACTCGGCCGAGCTCGGCAACGTCGCCGGCGCCGTCGTCAACATGGTGATCAAGTCGGGGACCAACGACTTCCGCGGCAACGCCTTCTACTACGCGCGCGACAACGAGCTGGCGGCGACGCCCTGGGCGACCAACCGCGCCGGCGGCAAGAAGTCGAAGTTCACGCGCGACGTCTTCGGCGGCACGCTGGGCGGGCCGCTCCTTCACAACCGGTTGTTCTTCTTCGGCAACTATCAGGGCGGACGGCAGGAAACGCCGCCGACCGACACCTTCGCGACGGTCGTGCCCGACGCGTGGCGTCGGGGCGACCTGAGCAGCCTGCTGGCGCGGAACATCGTCATTCGCGATCCCGCTGACCCGGCAGCCGTTCCCGAACAACCAGATTCCGGTCGAGCGCTTCAGCCAGTTCGCGCAGAACCTGTTCGCCGACGAGACGCTCTATCCGCGGGCCAACGTCACGCGTTCGCTGACCGACTTCCGCGAGAACTACCGCGGCACGATCGCGTCGCAGCAGGACGTCGACCAGTACGACCTCAAGTTCGACTGGAACGCGTCGCGCCAACGACAAGCTGTACGTGCGCTACTCGCGCCAGACCAGCCTCACGACGCCCGACAGTCGACGGTGATGCCGCTTTCGTTCGCCTCGGCCTCCGACAATCCCGTACTGGGGCATGGCGGCGAACTGGAACCGCATTTTTGGATCGGCGGTCGTCAACGACCTGCTGGTCGGCTATCAGCGACTCCTCGTCGATCAGCGACCCGTCGATCTGCTCGGGCTCGGCAAGTTGAACAACCAGCTTGGGCATCGCCGGCGACCAGCCGGTGCGCGGGCCTGACCGTCGATCCGCTGGGGCAACGATCTCACCGAGATCGGCAATGCCGAGACCGGCACCAGCAACGCCAACAACGTCTATCAGATCAACGAGCGCCTGACGTGGCTGAAGGGCCGCCACACGCTGAAGTTCGGCGGCTCGTGGAACTACTATCGAGAGCCTGTCGCACTATCCCGGCAACAACGGCCGCAATGGCTTCATCGCCTACAACGCGTTCAATTTCACCGGCGCGCCGTTTGCCGACTTCCTGCTGGATCAGGTGTCGCAGAAGGGCCGCGGCTCGTCGTCTGCGCCGTGGACGCACCTGCAGCACCGGGTCGGCCTCTTCGCCGCAGACGACTTCAAGCTCACGGACCGGCTGACGCTCAACATCGGCATCCGCTGGGCCTACACGTCGCCCTTCGTCGAGCAGGACGACCGGCAGGCCAACTTCGACCTGACCAACGCCGAGCAACTGCTCGCGGGCCAGAACGGCAACAGCCGTGCGCTCTACGACCCGTACTACAACGGGTGGGAGCCGCGGCTCGGCGTTCGCCTTCCGGCCGACCGACCGCTGGGTGGTGCGCGGCGGCTACGGCATCACGCAGTACATGGAGGGCACGGGCGCGAACCTCCGGCTGCCGCTCAACCCGCCGTTCTTCTTCGAGTCCGAAGTCCGCTACGACACGACGAGCGGCGGCGGAACGATCGCGACCGGCTTCGAGGGCCTGCAGCCGCTCGATCGCCCGTCGGGCCAGCTGCGCGCGTGGGATCCGGAGCTCCGGCCGCAGTTCACCCAGCAGTGGAACGTGTTCGTCGAGTATCTGCTGGGCTCGCGCTCGTCGATCAACGTGGGCTACGTCGGCAACTGGTCGACCGAGCTCGTCACGCCGATCGACGGCAACCAGCCGCTCCCCGGCACCGGCGATCCGGCGACGTGGCTGCCGGTCCAGCAGCGGCGGCCGCTCTATCCGTTCAACCCGGACATCGCCTCGATCAGCACCACGGCGTCGCGAGGCCGCTCGAACTACAACGGCCTGCAGTCCACCTTCAAGCAGCGGCTCTGGCAGGGCCTGGACTTCGTCGCCAACTACACCTGGAGCAAGTCGATGGCGAACAACTCCGGCTACTTCGGCAACAACGGCGTGGCCGGCGAGGGCGCCTACCCGATGAACAGCTACGACATCGAGGCCAACTACGGGCCGGCCGCCTACGATGCGCGCCACATCGTCTCGGTTGCCGGCAGCTACGATCTGCCCGTTCGGCCGGGACCGGCAGTTCGGGAGCGACTGGAACCGCGCGCTCGACGCGGTGGCCGGCGGCTGGTCGACCAGCTTCGCGCTCACGGCGCACACCGGGTTCCCGATCACGGTCACCGATGGATCGAACCCGTCGCTCCAGGCCTCGCGCTCGCCCGAGCGGCCGAACCGCATCGGCAGCGGCGCGGTGGACGACCCGACCCTCGAGCGCTGGATCGATCGCGCGGCCTTCGTGTCCGCGCCGCGCGGGTCGTTCGGCGACTCCGGCGTCGGCATCCTCCGCATGCCCGGCTACTGGAACATCGACGTCTCCGTGAGCAAGCGGTTCGTCGACCGTTCGGCCGGCAGTACTTCATGATCCGGGGCGAGATGTTCAATTCGCTGAACCACCCGAACTTCGGCCCGCCGCAGGTGAACATCCAGAGCACGGCCTTCGGCACGATCACCTCGACGGTCGGCGACGCCCGCATCGTCCAGCTCGTGGCGAAGTACTACTTCTGACGAGAACAGAACCTCATGGAACTCGACCGACGAGAATTCATGGCCGCGATGGCGGCGGTGCCGCTGCCAGCTCGCTCGAGAGCGCAGCAGACAGCGGCAGGTACTGGCGCAGGGACGGCCGATCCCCGACTACCGCGTGGTCACGCGGCTACAAGCCGGAAGGCCACCTGGGCATGCCCGGTCTGTATCCCGGACGCGTCGTCACGGTCCACTCGCCGAAGTGCATCGACGAGGTGACCGAGAAGGTCGACGTGCCCACCGTCAGGCAGATGATCGCCCAGGGCATGACGACGCTGACCGGCGACAAGGATCCGCGCGACAGCTGGGCCCGCTTCTTCAACGCGCAGGACTTCGTCGGCATCAAGATCAACTGCTCGGGCGCGCCGGGCGCGATGTCGATGCCGGACGTCGTGGCCGAGATCGTGCGCAACCTGATGGTCGTCGGCGTCAAGCCCGCGAACATCGTCGATTCACGAGCGCGGCGGCGGGCAGATCCTGCTCGCGAAGTACGACCAGTTCGTGCCGGCCGGCGTCCGCGTCGAGTCCGCGAACACCTGGCTCGGGTTCGACCCGGGCGTCTACGTCGAGGCCAACTTCTTCGGCGAGGACGACACGCGCTCGTTCCTGCTCCGGATGGTGACCGAGCAGTTCACCAAGATCATCAACGTGCCGAACATGAAGGACCACGGCGCGTCGGGCGTCACCGGCTGCCTGAAGAACATCGCCTACGGCGAGTTCAACAACGTCGCGCGCTCGCACTACAAGGCCCAGACCGAGACGCTGTCGTTCATCGGCACGCTCGCCGCGACCGAGCCGCTGCGCTCGCGCACGGTGCTCAACATCATGGACGGCCTGCGCGGCGTCTGGCACGCCGGGCCGTTCTCGACCGACAAGCGGTACCGCTTCTACCCGAAGCAGATGAAGTTCGGCACCGATCCGGTCGCGATCGACCGGTTCCTGATCGACGTCATCGACGACAAGCGCAAAGCAGGAAGGCGCCATCTCGGTCTGGGAGCGCGACATGAAGTACTTCAGCACCACGCTCGCGGACTGGCAGGCCAATCCGAACGTGAACCGCTTCATTCGCGAGCCGGGGCACATCGAGTACGCGTCGACGCTCGGCCTGGGCGTCTACGACGTCGCCAGGATCAAGCACACGGAACTCACGGTATGACGGGCATGATGCGCCGAGCAGTCTGCTGGCTTCCGATCGGCGCGGCCGTGCTGGTCTGTGCGCGGTCGCGGCGGGCTCGGTCCTCAGTCGGCGGACGCCGCAGCGTCTGTACGTGACCGCCGCGGCCGCGCCGCTGGTCGAGCGCGGCCTGGCGGCCGCCGCGCCGGCCGACGCCGCCGCTGCGGGTTCGAGGTCGTGCCGGCCCGGGCGTCCGCTTCGTGGCCAACGTCGCGCAGTCGACGACGGCGCCGTGGATCGACTCCAACGCGTGGCGGTATCAAGCGCGGACTGCGCAAGGCCAACTACGCGAAGCTCGCGGCCGGCGCGTCGCCGCTGGCCGCGGCCGAAGCCTTCACGTTCGGCGTCGACGCCATCCTCAACCCCGAGCCCGCCGATGTCGAGGAGTCTGGGCAGGATGCTCCAGTTCCTGAAGGACGCAGGCGCCGGCCCGGTCGCTGCCCGACGATGGCGAACATCGGCGTCGTCGACGGCCCGTCGCCGCTGCTCGGCGAGGTGCTGAACCTGCTGTCGCGCCGCAACCTGCTCTACAAGGTCGTGGCCGAAGCCCGACCCGACGCTCGACCTGACGGTGCAGCTCGGCTCGGCGGAGTTCCCCGAGCAGGCGGCCGCGAACCCGAGCGACTTCGCCGCGCGCGTCCGCGCCAAGCTCGGCGACGACAAGCGGCTGGTGCGCCTGTACGGCACGAGCACGGTGATCGCGCACCTGACCGGCGACGCCAAGGCGGCGCGCCTGTATCTCCTCTCCTATGGCGGCGGCAACCGGCGGCAGCCCGCGGGCCCGCAACAGCGGGCATCCGCGTCCGCGTGCTCGGCCGCTACAAGCCGACGAAGCTCGCCGCCTACGGTGCGCCGGCCGACGCCGCGGCTGAAGGACGTCGAGAATCTCCCCACCGCGACCGAGTTCTCGCTGCCGTCGTTCCGCACGATCGCCATCGTCGACCTGGAGCCGCTGAAGTGACGATGGCTGCTCGCTGATCGCGGCGATCTTCCTCGTCATCGCTGCGCCCGCACGGCAGCCCGACGCATCGGCGGTCCTCGTCGAGCCTGTTCTCGCCGACGGACCTCGCGCTCAGCACCGATCCCAACGAG
This sequence comes from Vicinamibacterales bacterium, assembly GCA_963840865.1. Lineage (GTDB taxonomy): Bacteria > Acidobacteriota > Vicinamibacteria > Vicinamibacterales > Vicinamibacteraceae > CAWJAP01. The sequence continues at coordinate 131,848 of CAWJAP010000026.1, read as the reverse complement.
CGACGTCTGGGCCAAGGCGCCGCGCGTCGTCGCCGACAGGAACTATCTGGCCGAGCCGATTGCCGGCCCGCCGACGGAGAGTCGATCGCGTTGGACGAAGGAGCATCTCTACCTGCTCTACATCTGCCCCTACGACGAGCTGAACCTGAAGCCCGACCCCGATCGCTCGGCCGAGACGCCGCGCCTGTGGAACTGGGACGTCGGCGAAGCCTTCATCGGCTCCGACTCGAGCCCGATCACCCGCTACCGGGAGTTCCAGGTCTCGCCACAGGGCGAATGGGTCGATCTCGACATCGACCGCGACAACCCAAAGGGACAGGCGGGACGGGAAATGGAACTCCGGGCTTCACCGTGGCCGCGCGCATCGATGCGCAGGCCAAGATCTGGTACGGCGTGATGCGCATTCCCTTTTCAGCGATCGACGACGCGTCCGCCCGAGAAGGGCCGCGACGCTGCGCGCGGGCCTCTATCGCATCGCCGGCGTCGCGCCACAGAAGAAGCTACTACGCGTGGCAGCCGACCGGCCAGACGACCTTCCACGCGCCGCAGGCCTTCGGCGCTCATCGAGCTTCGTAAACAGGATGAGCGACTACGTGCTTCAGGCTGCTGGCCTGTTTCCGGCCCTGGCAAAGCCCGTGTCTGTAGCCTGCGCCGCAGCCCAGCGTTTAGGGAATCCACGCGCACCTGGCCGGCTACCCGGCCTCGCAGAAGAACACCCGCAGGTCCTTCGGCTTGTTGGCGGCCGTCCACGCGCGGCCGTTGATGAAGAACGGCTTCGTCCACGCCTCGCTGTCGATCGTCCTGGACGCGATGACGGACACCGACGCGACCCCGCTCGCGGGATAGCCGGTACGCGGATCCATGATGTGCGAGTAGGTTCGTCCCTCCGCCCAGAAGAACTTCTCGTAGCTGCCGGACGTCGAGAGCGAGCGGTTCTTCAGGAAGACCTGCGGCCGCGGCCTCGTCGAGGCTGCGCGGGCGCGCGAATCGTGATCGGCCAGCCGCGGGGGTCGTCCGGCGGCGCTCCCATCCCGTAGATGCTGCTCCCCGCCGCCGACACCAGCGCGGCATCGCACGCCTCGCCCGTTTCAGCACGTCCACCATCCGGTCGACGGCATAGCCCTTGCCGATGCCGCCGGGATCGAGCTCCACGCCCGGGCGCGTGAACCTCACGGTGCGCGCCGCCCGCATCCAACTCGACGTAGCGGTAGCCCACACGGTCGAGCGCGGCGCGGACGTCCGCGGGACGGGGCAGGCTGCCCTCCCCCTTGTAGAAGCCCCACGTCTTCACGAGGGGCCCGACGGTGATGTCGAACGCGCCATCGCTCCGCCGGCTGTACTCCATGCAGCTCGACAGCAGCGCGAACAGCTCGATCGACACGACGAACGGCGCGGCGGCCCGCGTCGCGGTTGACGCCGCTCCACTCGCTCGCGGGCACGATAGTTCGAGAGCAATCGGTCCAGCCGGTGGACTTCCTCGAATGCCGCATCGGCCGCCGCCTCGAGGCTGGCGCGGTCACGGCCGTACAGGACCAGAGAGAAGCTCGAGCCCATCGCCTCTTCTTCTCTCTCGATCTTCAGAGGCTCGCGGCCGGCTGCGCGGCGTGCCAGCCCGAGCGTCGCAGCCACGACCGACAGCGCGAGCGCAGTGAGGAATCTCCGCGCATAGCCGGCGACGGGCAGGGCCGGCATCGTACTGCCGCGGACTCTATCGCACCCGCGTCGCCGGAATGCGTCAAGGAAACAGCCATGTCCGACGGCGTTGCGACCTCAGCGATGATCTTTGCGACGTCAGTGAATGACTCTTCCGACATTCCGCGGTTACATGCGACGCATCCGCGCCGGCGCTCAGCGCTGAACGGGCTGAGCTGCCACGCGCGGGCAGCAGAGGAGGCTTCGCCATGGCATGCGCGTTGCAACCTTGCCCGATGTCTGGCCCTGGTGCTCCTGGCCGGGCTGCTCTCGACGGTCCAGGCGGCCGCGCAGACGGGGTTGGCCACGGTCACCGGCCTCGTGTCCGATTCCTCCGCCGCCGCCCTGCCGGGCGTGACCGTCACGGCCACGAACCAGGCCACCCACATCGCCTACCACGGCACGACGAACGAAGCCGGCAACTACGTCATCACGAGCGTGCCGATTGGCGAGTACGTCATCTCCGCGGCCCTGCCGGGGTTCAAGGGCGTCCAGACCAAGGTCACGCTGTCGGTCGCGCAGACGGCGCGGGTCGACTTCAGGATGGAAGTCGGCAACGTCGAGGAGAAGGTCGACGTCGTCGCCACCGAGCGCCATCCTCCAGACCGAGAACGCCGTCGTCGGCGGCCAAGCCGAGCCGCGAGGCCATCGAGCAGCTGCCGGCCGTGAGCCGCAACGTGTCGTCGGTCACCCTGTTCGTCCCCGGCGTGACGCAGCCGAACATGGCGTCCTTCAACAGCCTGAGCGGCGGCGGCCGGCCCTACGTCAACGGCCAGCTCCAGCAGGCCAACAACTTCACGATCGACGGCGTCGACACCAACGAGGCCATCAACAACGGCATCGCCTATCAGCCGAGCCCCGATGCGGTCGAACAGGTCAGCGTCGAGACCAACAACTACTCGGCCGAGCTGGGGAACGTGACCGGCGCGCTCGTGAACATGGTCATCAAGTCGGGCACCAACGAGGTTCACGGCAACGGCTTCTACTACTGGCGCGACAACAGCCTCGCCGCGACGCCCTGGGCGACCAACCGCGCCGGCGGCACCAAGTCGGAGTACTCGCGCGACATCTTCGGCGGCACGGTCGGCGGCCCGGTGCTCCGCAACAAGCTGTTCTTCTTCGCCGACTATCAGGGTGGACGCCAGGAGACGCCGCCGAGCAACGCGTTCGCGACGGTCGTCCCCGACGCCTGGCGGCGGGGCGACCTGAGCAGCCTGCTGGCGCGCAACATCGTCGTCCGCGACCCGGTGACCCGGCAGCCCTTCCCGAACAACCAGATCCCGGTCGAGCGCTTCAGCCAGTTCGCGCGGAACCTGTTCGCCGACGAAGGCGCTCTATCCACGCGCCAACGTCGAGCGTCCGATCGCCGATTTCCGCGAGAACTATCGCGGCACGACCGCCTCGAAGGAGGACGTCGACCAGTTCGACGTGAAGGTCGACTGGAGCGCGTCGGCGAAGGACAAGCTCTATGTCCGCTACTCGAGACAGTCGGCCGAGAGCGGCACGTCGCAGACGGTGATGCCGCTCGCCTTCGCCTCGGCGTCGTCCAACCCGTCGTGGAGCGTGGCGGCGAACTGGAACCGCATCTTCGGCGGCGTCCATCGTGAACGACCTGCTCGTCGGCTACAGCCACAACGATTCGCTCGAGCGACGAGCTCGATCCGCTCGGACTGGGCATCCTGAACAACCAGCTGGGCATCCCAGGGCCGCAGACGATTCGCGGACTGACGCAGATCCAGATGGGCGACACGATCACGAACATCGGCAGCCCGGAAACCGGCACCGACAACTTCAACCAGGTCTATCAGCTCAACGAGCGGCTGACCTGGCTGCGCGGCCGTCACACGCTGAAGTTCGGCGGGTCGTGGAACTACTACCGCAGCAAGTCGTACTACCCGGGCAACAACGGGCACAACGGCTTCATGTCGTACACGACGTTCAACTTCACGGGCTCGCCGTTCTCCGACTTCCTGCTCGACCAGGTGTCGCAGAAGGGCAAGGGCTCGACCTCCGACGCCGTGGACGCACCTGCAGCATCGCGTCGGCCTCTATGCGGCCGACGACTTCAAGATCAGCACCAACCTGACGCTGAACATCGGGCTGCGATGGGCGTACACGTCGCCGTTCGTCGAGAAGGACGACCGCCAGGCGAACTTCGATCTGACCAACGCGCAGACGCAGCTCGCGGGACAGGACGGCAACTCGCGCGCGCTCTACGAGCCGTACTACAACGGCTGGGAGCCGCGTCTCGGGCTCGCCTATCGGCTCGGCGATCGCTGGGTGTTCCGCGGCGGGTACGGCATCACGCAGTACATGGAAGGCACCGGCGCGAACCAGCGGCTGCCGCTCAACCCGCCGTTCTTCTTCGAGTCGCAGGTGCGGTACGACGCAACCAGCGGCCCCGGGACGATCACCACCGGCTTCGAAGGCCTGCAGGCGCTCGACCGTCCCTCGGGACAGCTTCGCGCCTGGGATCCGGACATCCGGCCGCAGCTCACGCACCAGTGGAACGTGTTCGCCGAGTACCTGCTCGGATCGCGATCGTCGATCAACATCGGCTACGTGGGCAGCGACTCCGACCACATCATCATGACGATCGACGCCAACCAGCCGCTGCCGGGAACGGGCGATCCGCGCACGTGGCCGCCGGTGCAGCAGCGTCGGCCGCTCTACCCGTTCAACCCGGACATCACGTTCCTCATCACCACCACCGCGCAGGGCATGGCGAACTACCACGCGCTGCAGACGACGTTCAAGCAGCGGCTGTGGCACGGCCTGGACTTCAACGCGAACTACACGTGGAGCAAGGCGATGACCAACAGCCGCGGCTTCTTCGGGTCGGCCGGCGTGGCTGCCGGCACCTCGACGTCCACGCCGGTCAACAGCCGCGATCTCTCCGACAACTACGGGCCGGCGTTCTTCGACGCCACGCACATCTTCTCGGTGGCCGGCACCTACGAGGTGCCGTTCGGGAAGGGACGGCAGTTCGGCAGCGACTGGAACCGCGTGCTCGACAGCATCGCCGGCGGCTGGTCGCTCAACTTCGCGGTGCTGACGCCACACCGGCTATCCGATCACGGTGCTCGACACCTCGGCGCCGTCGCTCCAGGCATCGCGCTCGACCGAGCGCCCCGATCGGATCGGCAGCGGCGAGGTGGACAATCCCACGCTCGAGCGCTGGATCGATCGCTCGGCGTTTCAGTCGGCGCCACTCGGCGAGTTCGGCGATTCCGGCATCGGCATCCTGCGCGCGCCGGGCTACTGGAACCGTCGATCTGGCGATCAGCAAGCGCATTCCGACGTTCGGACGGCAGTACGTGATGTTCCGTGGCGAGTTCTTCAACGCACTGAACCATCCGAACTTCGGACCGCCGAACGTCAACATCAGAGCACCGCGTTCGGCACCATTACGAGCACCGTCAACGATGCCGCGGGTCGTGCAGCTGGTGCTCAAATACTATTTCTGAGCCACTGGGCAGACCCGATGTCCGAGAGCCGGACACGACATGGATCGACGCGACTTCCTCACGACGATGGCGGCCGTGCCGGCGCTGAGCGCGGTGCAGCCGGAGAAGCCGGCGCCGCAGTCGACCCGGCCGGTTCCGAACTACCGCGTCGTCACGAACCACAAGCCGGCGCCGCATGGCGGCATGCCCGGGCAAATATCCGGGACGGGTGGTGACCGTGCACTCACCACGGTGCATCGACGAAGCGACCGAGAAGGTCGACGTGCCCAGCGTGCAGTCGATGATGGCGCGCGGCATGTCCACGCTCACCGGCGACAAGGACCCGCGCGACAGCTGGGCGCGCTTCTTCAACGCCGAGGACTTCGTCGGGATCAAGGTCAATGCCTCGGGCGCGCCGGGCGCGATGTCGATGCCGGAGGTCGTGGCGGAGATCTCGCGCAACCTGGTCGCCGTCGGGGTCAAGCCGACCAACATCGTGATTCACGAGCGCGGCGGCGGACAGATTCTCCTGCCGAAGTACGATCAGTTCGTGCCCGCGGGCATCAGGGTGGAGTCCGCCAACACCTGGCTCGGCCTCGATTCCGGACGTGTACGTCGAAGTCGACTTCTTCGGCGAGGAGGACACGCGATCGTTCCTGATCAAGATGGTCAGCGACCCGTTCACGAAGATCATCAACGTCCCGAACATGAAGGACCATGGCGCCGCCGGCGTGACCGGCTGCCTGAAGAACATCGCCTACGGCGAGTTCAACAACGTCGCCCGCTCGCACTACCACGCGCAGACGGAGACGCTCACGTTCATCGGCACGCTGGCCCGGGTCGAGCCGCTGCGCTCGCGAACGGTGCTGAACATCATGGACGGCCTGCGCGGCGTCTGGCATGCCGGTCCGTTCTCGCGCGACAGGAAGTACCGTTTCTACCCGAAGCAGCTGAAGTTCGGCACCGACCCCGTCGCGATCGATCGCCTCCTCATCGACATCATCGACGACAAGCGCAAGAAGGAAGGCGTCATCTCGGTCTGGAATCGCGACATGAAGTACTTCAGCACCAAGCAGGAGGACTGGGAGCGCGATCCGAACATGAACCGGTCGATTCGCGAGCCGGGACACATCGAGTACGCCTCGACGCTCGGTCTCGGCGTCTACGATCTCGCGAAGATCGAGCACACGGAGATCACGCGTATGAGGCGGGCGGCTGGCAGCGGCGCGTGCTCGTCCTCGCTGTGACGGCGATCCTGATCGTGAGCTCGCAGGCGTCCGGCCGCATCGGCCGCAGGCCCCGCTCGTCTCTACGTGACGCAGGCCGCATCGGTACTCGTCGATCGAGGGACTGGCGGCCGCCGCGCCAGACGGTGCGGAAGCCGCCGCATTCCAGGAGGTGCCGGCGCCGAACGTCCGTTACCTGCCGAACGTCGCGCGCGCCACCAACATCCCCTGGATCGACTCGAACGGCTGGCGGTTCGCGCGCGGCATCCGCAAGGCGCGGTATGCGACGCTGCCGCCCGGCTCGGCGCCGCTGGCTGCCGCCGAGGCGTTCGTGTTCGAGGTCGACGCGATCCTCAACCCCGACCCCAAGGACGTCGAGGAGCTCGGCCGGATGCTGCGATTCCTGAAGGCGTTGCGAGCAGCCGCCGCATGCCGCCGCTCGTCAATGTCGGCGTCGTGGACGATGGAACGCCGCGTCATGGGCGAAGTGTTGAACCTCCTGACCCGGCGCAATCTGCTCTACAAGGTGGTGCCGAAGCCCGATCGCGCGCTCGACGTGAACGTGCAGCTCGGCACGCCGGACTTCCCGAAGGATGCCGCGGCCAACCCGTACGCATTCGCCGCGCGCGTGCGCGCGAAGCTCGGCGACGACAAGCGCCTGGTGCGTCTCTACGGCACCTCCACGGTGCTGGCGCGGCTGACGGGCGATGCCACGCGCGCGCGGCTGTTCCTGCTCGCGTTCGACAACCGGCGCCAGCAGAACGCGGGCGCGCAGGCGATTCGTGGCGCGCGTGCGCGGCCGCTATCAGCCGAAGCGATTCGCCGGTTATGGCGCCGATGCGGCGGCGGCCCTGACCGACCTGCGCCATCCGGGCGACGCCACGGAGTTCTGGGTGCCGAGCTTCAAGACCTGCGCGGTCGTCGACCTCGAGGCCATCAAATAGCCGGTGCCCGCGCTGATTGCCGTTCTCGCGGTCCTTGTCCTTGCTGCGGCAACGCGCGATCCGTCCGCGGTGCTCGAAAGTGCCTACTCGCCCCACGAGATCGCGCTCGATCCCGATCCGGCGAGCCGTGACTGGGCCGATGCGCCGCGCGTGGAGGCGCGGGTCGATCGGGCGGGACAGCCGATTCCGGGTCCGCCGACCGAGATCCGTTCGAGGTGGACGAACCAGCATCTGTACCTGTTGTTCATCTGCCCGTACACGGAGCTCAATCTGAAGCCGGATCCGATGACCACGGCCGAGACGCCGAAGCTGTGGAACTGGGACGTGGCGGAAGCGTTCATTGGTTCGGACGACAGACGCATCGGCCGCTACAAGGAGTTCCAGGTGTCGCCGCAGGGCGAGTGGGTCGACCTGGACATCGACCGCGACGACCAGAACGCGCAGCAGGGCGCGGCCTGGAACTCCGGCTATGCGGTGCGGGCCCGTGTCGATCGCGATCGCCGCGTCTGGTATGGTCTGATGCGCATTCCGTTCGCGGCCATCGACACGCGACCGCCCGAGAGGGGCCGTGAGCTCCGCGTCGGGCTGTTCCGGATCAGCGGCACCGAGCCGAGACAGCGGCATACCTGGCGGCCGACGGGCGGCACCACTTTTCACGCGCCGGAGGCGTTCGGCACGCTCCGGCTCCGTTGAGGACTCAACGCATGCGCGCCATCGGGTTCGTCGCGGCCATCGTCCTTGCCGCGTTTTCACTCGCCCGCACCGCATCGTCCGAGCAGTCGGCCGCGGCCGCGCCGGCGGGCGAGATGCTCGTTTACGTCGGCACTTACACGGGCGAGAAGAGCACGAGCAAGGGCGTGTACGTGGCCCGCCTCGACCTTCAGAGCGGAAAGGTCAGCATGCCGGAGCTCGCGGCCGAGACGCCCAATCCGAGCTTTCTCGCCGTCCATCCAACGGCCGCTTCCTCTACGCGGCCAACGAGGTGCGGAGCTTCGGCGGACAAGGAGACCGGATCGGTGAGCGGCTTCGCCATCGATGCCGACAGCGGGAAGCTGACGCCGCTCAACCAGGAGTCGTCGGGCGGGCGGGGACCCGTCTACCTGGTCGTCGACAAGGCGGGGCAGAACGTGCTGGTGTCGAACTATGGCGGCGGCAGTGTCGCGGCGCTCCCCATCGGCGCCGATGGCCGGTTGAAGCCGGCCACCGCATTCATCCAGCACACCGGATCGAGCGTGCATCCGACGCGGCAGCGGGCGCCGCGCGCGCACTCGATCAATCTCAGTCCGAACAATCGGTTTGCGTACGCCGCGGACCTCGGCGTCGACAAGGTGTTCATCTATCGTTTCGATGCTGACAAGGGCACGCTCGTCGCGAGCGATCCGCCGTTTGCCGCCGTCCAGCCGGGGGCGGGCCCGCGCCATTTCGCGTTTCATCCGGAGGGGCGCTTTGCCTATGTCATCAACGAGATCAACGTCACGCTGACCGCGTTCGCGGCGGATCCCGAGCGCGGAACGTTGACCGAGATCCAGACCCTCTCGACCCTGCCCGAGGGCGTGTCGGTCCAGGAAGGCTTCAGCACGGCCGAAGTGCAGGTGCATCCGTCCGGCAAGTTCCTCTACGGGTCGAATCGCGGGCACAACAGCATCACGGTCTTTGCCCTCGACCAGAAGACCGGGCGGCTGACATTCGTCCAGAACGAACCGACGCAGGGCAACATCCCGCGCGGGTTCGGGATCGATCCCACGGGTGGGTATTTCTTCGCTGCCAACCAGCGGTCGGATTCGGTCGTGGTCTTCCGCATCGATCAGCAGACCGGCCGCCTCGCGCCGACCGGCCAGACCCTGTCAATCGGTTCTCCCGCGTGCGTGAAATTCGCTCGTCGCGGCCGGTGAACCCGTCCCGCACAGGGCACGGGCGCTGGCCGATCCGGCCGCGCTCGAGGCGAAACGATCCGGCTGTCGACTGGCGTATCCTGAGCGCCATGGACATCGACCGTCCGGCCGCGGGCCGGCGGCTGCGGTCTTCATCAGTCCGGCAGAGCTTCGAGACCGGCTGGCGACTTCGGCCGTGCCTTGCCTGGATCGGCCTGATCCTCGTGCTCGGATGCCGCAGCGCCCTGGCCGGGCCTCCCCCCGTGTTGGACGAAATCGGGAGGCCGCTGATTCAGAACTACAGCCGCCGCGATTTCGGCGGCGGCGTCCAGCAGTGGGACGTCGCGCAGGATGCGCGAGGGATTGTCTATTTCGCCAACAATGCCGGCGTCCTCGAGTTCGACGGCCGCAGTTGGCGACTCATCGAGCTGCCCTCCCGTTTCGACGTGCGCGCTCTGGCGAGCGATGCGGCCGGCAGTGGACGGATCTACGTCGGCACGGGTGGCGACTTCGGCTACCTCACGCCGGACGCCGTCGGACAATTGCAGTTCACGTCGCTCCTGCCGGCCGATGCGCGGCACGATTGCCGCTTCGACCAGGCGTTCACGCCCGTCAGCACGCCGGACGGGCTCGTGTACTTCCAGGCGAAGACCAAGCTGTGTCGCTGGGCGGGCGGGCCGGTGTCGTGCGAGGAGACCGCACCGGCGCACTCCAGGATTTTCGTCGTCGATCGCCGGCTCTACGTCCAGCGGCAAGGTGTGGGCCTCATGGAGATGACGCCCGGCGGCTCTCTCCGTCCGGTTCCGCACGGGGAGCGGTTCGCCAAGGAGGAGATCAAGGTTCTCTTGCCCTATCCGGACGGCAACCGCCACGGTTTGCTCGTCGGCCTGAGAACGTCGGAGCTTTTCGTGCAGCGGCGCGGGGCGTTCGAGCGGTTCGCGCCGGCGCTCTACGATCGGCGCGTCGACGAACGGCTGAACAGCGGCGCCGTCCTGCCCGATGGTTCGTTTGCGCTCGCCACCCGTCTCCGCGGCGTGCTGATCGTCGATCGCGACGGACGATTGCTCCAGCAAATCGATCGCGCGGCCGGGCTCCAGGACAACTACGTGCACGCCGTACAGCCTGACGGGCAGGGCGGGCTCTGGCTCGCATTGCAGACCGGCGCAAGCCGGGTGGAGATTGCGTCGCCGTTCTCGGTCTTCGATGAGACGTCCGGGCTCGAGCAGGAGTGGCGGGCGATCGTCAGACACGAGGACGCCCTCTACGTGCGCGGGTATGCGGGGCTCTTCAAAGCCGCCCTGCCTTCGCCGCGGCGTCTGAACCAGGGGGATGCCGGTCAGCCTGAGATTCCATCGGGTGACCGGGATCGAGGCGCCGGTCTCGTCGCTGTTGCGCCTAGGCGATCGGCTGCTCGTGTCGTCGTTCAATGCGGTCGACGAGATTCGCGCGAAGCGATTGCGACGCGTCGCCCGCTACCGATCCATGCCGGTCACGCTCTATCACTCCCGCGCCGACGCGCGGCGGGTCTACGTGGGCCTGGCCGACGGGCTCGGCTCGCTGGTCCTCGGCGCCGACGGCGCGTGGCGCGACGAAGGCAGGCTCCCCGGCATCGACGACTCGATCACGTCGATTGCCGAAGCGGCCAACGGCAGCCTGTGGCTGGTCTCGCGGCGCCAGCGAGTCCTTCGCGTCGACTTCGATGCCCGGGAGCCGGCATCGCCTCCGAACGAGCGAGGCCCCCGGATCCGGTTCTACCCGACCGACCAGACGCTGACCGGACGCATTGCGGTGCAGGAAATGGCGGGTCGGCCGGTATTTCTGAGCGAGCAGCGGATTGCCGAGTTCGACGAGAAGCTTGGCAGCTTCGTGCCGGTGCCGAGCCTGGCCACGCTCCACGCCGCCGGCCGGCGGTCCTTCTCACAAGTCATCGAGGACCGCCACGGCAACCTCTGGGTGGCCTCGCGCAAACCCGGAGCCGTCGATTTCCTGCGAAGGCAGGCGGACGGCAGCCATCGCGTGGACAACGCGGGCGTCCGACAGATTCTCGTCTGGTCCATCTACCCGGAGGAGGACAGCGACGTCGTGTGGCTGTGCACGCCGGACTACCTGATGCGCTACGACCCGTCGCGGCGCACGCAGCCGGAACGCGGGTTCACGACGCTCGTCCGCCGCGTCACCGCTGACGAGCGCCGGGTCGTCTACGGCGGCGGACCGATGTCCCATACGCCGTCGGCCGGCGGCGCCGCGCCGTACCTGCGTCCGACCTTCACGCCTGGAACGCGCTCGCTGCAATTCGAGTTCGCAGCGACGGCGTTCGATGCGCCGGAGCTGAACGAGTTCCAGTCGCGCCTGGAAGGTTTCGATCGCGAGTGGTCCTCCTGGAGCACGTCGTCCGGCCGCGTATACACGAACCTCTCACCGGGCGCCTACCGCCTCCACGTGCGGGCCCGTGACATCCACGGCCAGGTGGGCGGCAGTTCCGTGTATCACTTCACCGTCCTGCCGCCGTGGTACCACAGCCGCTGGGCGTACGCGCTCTACATCGCCCTGGTCGCCGGTGGCTTCCTGCTGCTTCGCCGCATCGAGCGGAGACAGGCGCAGGCAAAGCTGCGGCGCGAGCGCCAGTCGATGGAGCTCGAGAAGCTGCGAGAGCTCGACAGCCTCAAGTCGCGTTTCTTCGCGGACATCTCTCACGAGTTGCGGACGCCGCTGACGCTGATTCTGGCTCCCGTCGCACAACTGTTGGACGAACCGGCCAAGCCTCGGATTGCGCAGAAGCTGCAGCTCGTACGGAACAATGCGGAGTATCTCCTTCGCCTGATCGGGCAGATTCTGGATCTCTCGAAGCTCGAAGCGCGCCGGACGCGACTGCAAGCCGCACCGGGCGATGTCGTCGAGTGTGTCAAGCGCAGCGTCTCGGCCTTCGCTCCCGTTGCCGAAGCGAAAGACATCGCGCTGAGCTTCGAGTCGAGGCGGGACTCGCCGGCCGAGTACGAAGACCTCGCCTACTTCGATCGCGACGTGCTCGAGAAGATTCTGAACAACGTCGTGGGAAACGCGTTGAAGTTCACGCCACACGGCGGCGTCGTCCGGGTCTCGCTGCGAACGGGCTCGGAGGAGGCGGACGCCTTCGCCGAGATGTGCGTGACCGACACCGGCGTCGGGATCCCGCGGGATCGCCTTCCGTACATCTTCGACCGCTTCTACCAGGTTGGCGGCAGCCGATCGAGGGAGGGCATCGGGATCGGGCTGGCGTTGGTGAAGGAGCTCGTCGAGCTGCATCACGGACGGATTGCGATCGACAGTGTGGATGGAGAGGGCACGATGGTCACGATCCGGCTGCCGACCGGGACGAGGCATCTCGAGCCCGACGAGATCGCCACCGGGCCGCTCCCGCTCACTGAGCCCTCCCTCGAGCCCGTGACGGTTGTGGACCGCGCTCCGCGGAGATTCCCGGTCGCCCTGCAGGAGGCCGGGGAATCACCAGGCGGCGCCGAGCCTTCAGGCGAGCCCGAGGAAGACACGGCGGTCCTGGTGGTCGAAGACGACGCGCGCGTGCGCGTTTTCGTCCGCGAGCAGCTGCAGCCGGACTATCGGGTGCTCGAGGCGGGGAACGGCGCCGAAGGCTTCGACATGGCGGTCTCGTCTCTGCCCGATCTCGTGCTGAGCGACGTGTTGATGCCCGAGATGAACGGGTACGAGCTCTGTCGTGCGTTGAAGGACGACAAAAGGACGTGCCATATCCCGGTCGTGCTGCTCACCGCGCGCAGCGGCCGCGCCGACAGACTGCTCGGACTCGACACGGGCGCCGATTCGTATCTCGTGAAGCCATTCGACTCGTCGGAAGTGCTGGTGCAGGTGAGGAACCTGATCGAACAGCGCCGGCGCCTGCGCGAGCGCTTCAGCGCGCCGATCGTGCTGAAGCCAAGCGAAATGGGGGTCACGCCCATGGACGAGGCGTTCCTCCAGAAGGTCCTCGCGGTAGTGCAGGCCAACCTCGCCGACCCCGATTTCGACGTCGTCAGGCTGGGCCGCGAAGTGGGGCTCAGCCGATCGCAGCTCCATCGCAAGCTGCGCGCGCTGACGAACCAGTCGCCGACGCTGCTGGTGCGCTCGATCCGGCTGCACCGGGCCGCCGAGCTGCTGCAACAGAAAGGCGGCTCGGTCGCGGAGATCGCCTATGGCGTCGGTTTCAGCAGCCAGGCGTACTTCGCGAAATGCTTCCGCGAAGAGCTCGGGTGCACGCCGAAGGAGTACGCACGGAACCTGGTGCCGCGGCCGCCCGTGTCCGAGCCCAGGACCCAGTGACCCGCGCGCATCACGAAGACGGCCGCGGACGGGCCCGCAGGCCGGCATGACGTCACGGCTGCTGTGAGCGGTTGCGCGGTGGCGGCGGCTTGCGGCCCGTCTTCTCGAACACGTAGTCGTCGCGCTGCTTCTGCAGTTCGGGGGTCAGCGGCCCGTAGATCTGGCGCGACGTGTACTTCCCGGTCCCCAGCATCATCAGGCTCCAGTCGTCGCGGGCCTTGGACATCTCTCCCGACTCGACCACCTCTTTCACCATGTGTGGAGGAATGAACCAGAGCCCTTCGCGATCGGCGAGGACGACATCTCCCGGCATCACGAGCGTCTTGCCGATGCGCACGGGAATGTTGATGCCCGTGACCATCACCTGCATGCCCTGTGTCGGGAAGGAGTTCTTGTAGTACGCCTGCATGCCGGTCTCTGCGATCCGATCCAGCCAGTACACGCCGCCGTCCACGATCACGCCGTTGCTGGTCGTGGTCTGAATGTAGTGCGCGAGCTTGTTGCCGACGAAGTTCCAATCGGCCCCGAAGACATCGGCCACGATCACGTCGCCCGGCTGGAGCATGTCGATCGCGGTCTGGTTGCGGGGTCGCGTCGTCCCGTTGGCCTTCGCGTCGGCCTCGTCGATTTCGACGATGTCGCCGCGCATGGGCATGTACTGGATCGTGAGCACCCGGCCCACCATCTTCTGCGTGGGCTGCAGGACTTTCCAGCCGTCGCGCGACTCGAACTGGTTCGGGAAGCCCTGGCTGGGCAGAACGGCCTGCACTTCTTCGGCGATGAGACCCTTGAGCTTCGCCAGAAGCTCGTCGGGCACTTTCGGCCGGCCATCAGGAAAGCGGTCGTAGGGGTTCTTGGCCGTGTACTTGATCAGCTGCTCTGGCGTCCACTGGAATAGCTGAGCGGAGGCGGAGTCGACACACCCCATCAGCGCGATGAGGACGAGCGGCGCAACGGCGTTGTGCACGCGCTGAACCGGCCACGCTTTTTCGATCGGTCCTCTCGACATGTGCTCCCCCCGCCTATTGCCAGCCGGATTCCGCGACAATCTACAGGTCCCGGAGACGCCGATCCACCGTCCTCGTCGCAAAGATCAGCAATCAGGTCGCAGACCGGCCGCCCGCCGGCGGCGCGCCACCGCGACCTCAGTGATGATGTTTGCGACATGAGGGCAAGATCCGCTGCGGCTCGTGGTGTACTGTCGCCGGCGATTGATGCCGGGAGGCCTTGATGCGCGTGACCCTCGTCCTGATCTCCGTCCTGAGCCTCGCCGGTTCGGCCTCGGCGCAAGACTACGACCTGCTCCTCAAGGGCGGCCACGTCATCGATGCCCGGAACAACATCAATGCCATCCGCGACGTGGCCATCAAGGACGGGACGGTGAGGGCGGTCGCGGCTGACATCCCGGCTGCGCAGGCGCTGAAGACCGTCGACGTCTCCGGGCTCTACGTCACGCCCGGCCTGATCGACATCCACGCGCACGTCTACCGCCCGACCTACGGCCAGGGATTCCGTGCCGACAACAACGCGGTCTACCCTGACGGTTTCAGCTTCCGCAACGGCGTGACCACCTTCGTCGATCCCGGGGGCTCGGGCTGGCGCAATTTCGAGGACATGAAGGACAAGGTCATCGATCGCTCGAGGACGCGGGTCCTCGCCTTGATCAACATCGTCGGACTCGGGAGCGCGGGCGGGAAGTACGAGCAGGATCTCGAAAGACATGGAGGTCAAGCCCACGGCCGAGATGGCGCTCAAGCACAAAGGCGTCATCGTGGGCGTCAAGAGCGCACACTACGCGGGGCCCGAGTGGGATCCGTTCACGCGCGCGGTGGAGGTCGGCAAGATTGCCGACATCCCGGTCATGGTGGATTTCGGGAGCCGCCGGCCCGAGCGCCCCCTGTACGACCTTTTGAACAAGGTGTTCAGGCCCGGGGATATCTACACGCACGTCTATGGCGGTAACCGCGGCGAGCAGGACGGCGAGACGCTCGGGCCCAGCCAGGCGCTGATCGATGGGCGCAAGCGAGGCGTGATCTTCGACGTCGGGCATGGTTCCGGCAGCTTTCGCTGGCGGGTCGCGGTCCCCCTCGTCAAGGCTGGTTTCTTCCCGGACACGATCTCGACGGATTTGCACACGCGCAGCATGAACACCGGCCTCAAGGACATCCTCAATCTCATGAGCAAGTTCCTTGCCCTGGGGATGCCGCTCGATCGGGTCGTCGCGGCCAACACCTGGAACGCCGCCCGGGCGGTCAAACAGGACCAGATCGGACACCTGTCGGTGGGTGCCATTGCCGATATCACCGTCCTTCGCGTGGAGAAAGGCCGGTTCGGGTTCGCCGATCAGTACGGCGCCCGGCTGAGCGGAACCGAGCGGCTGCGCTGCGAGCTCACCCTCAAGGACGGCAAGGTGGTCTACGACCTGAATGACATGACCGGCACCGACTGGGACAAGCTGCCCCGCGACTACCGTGAGGTGACCGACGCGCGCTGGGACGGCTACGCGCAGCCGTCACGTCCGGCGCGGCCCGCCGCCGGGTCCGGCTCGAAGCCGTAGGCGCCGGTTCTGCGGGCTCGACGCGACGTGGCTGCTGATCTTTGCGACTTCGAGAGGTAGACACCCCGACTGCGGCCGCCTATAACCGTCGGGCATGAGAACCTTCAGGGCGAGCCGTGTGGCCGCCTGCCTCGTTGCCGCGGCGGTCGCTGGTGCCGGGGGGCAGGCCCCGCCCGCTGCGGGCACCCAGTCCAGCGTCGAGTTCGACTTCCTGATCAAGGGCGGGCGGGTCGTCGACCCGAAGAACGGGCTCGATGCCGTCCGCGACGTCGGGATCAAGGACGGCAAGGTCGCGGCCGTGTCGCACGTCGATTGCGCCGGCCAGAGCCCTCAAGGCCGTCGACGCCTCCGGTCTCCACGTCACGCCGGGCCTCGTCGACATTCACGTGCATGTGTTTCCGGGCGAGAAGAAAGACGACTACGCCGGCGGCGACTGGAGCGTGTACCCGGACGGCTATACGCTGCGGAGCTGTGTCACGACGGTCGCCGACGCCGGAACGGCCGGCTGGCGCAATTTCGAGGCCTTCAAGAGCGCGCATCATCGATCCCGCCAAGACCCGCGTCCTGTCGTTCATCAACATCGTGGGCGCCGGCATGGGCTCGGGACCGATCGAGCAGAACGTGGACGACATGGAGGTCAAGCCGACCGCGGACATGGCCTCGAAGCACAAGGCGCTCATCGTCGGCATCAAGAGCGCGCACTTCACCGGAGCCGAGTGGACGCCGTACGAGCGGGCGCTGGAAGTCGGCACGTATCGCCAAGATTCCGGTCATGGTCGATTTCGGCAGCAACGTGCGGATGAAGCGCACGTTGCACGACCTGTTCACCGAAGTACTTCCGCCCCGGCGACATCTACACGCACATGTACGGCGGCAACCGCGGCGAGCAGGACCCCGACACGAAGGGCCCGAGCGCGGCGATGATCGAGGGACGCAAGCGCGGCGTCTTCTTCGACGTCGGTCACGGCGGATCGAGCTTCCGATGGTCCACGGCGGTTCCCCTGATGAAGGCCGGGTTCGTGCCGGATTCGATCTCCACCGATCTCCACACCGGCAGCATGAATGCGGCGATGAAGGACATGCTGAACGTGATGGGCAAGTTCCTGGCGATGGGCATGCCGCTCGACGATGTCATTCGACGCTCGACGGTCAATCCGGCGGCAGAGATTCAGCGCCCGGAGCTCGGGCACCTCGCGGTTGGCGCGCCAGCCGATCTGGCGGTGCTGCGTGTCGAGAAGGGCAAGTTCGGGTACGTCGATCCGCGTGGGCGGACTGCTCGAGGGATCGCAGCGGCTGTCGTGTGAGATGACCGTGAGGGATGGGAAGGTCGTGTACGACTCAACGGGTTGACGGCCGATCCCTGGGACAAGCTGGCTCCCGACGCGCGCGGCGGAGATCCTCGCTGGGACAACATTCGCAGGCGTTGAGCTGGACATCTCGGGGAGGCACGAAAGGAAGCGAGTATGTGGCTTCGTCGCGCAATCTCACGTTGAGCCTCGGCCTGCTACGAGCTGCACACACCGACATGTCGCTGGTCAAGAACGTGCCGCTCCGGGGACGCGCGTACTCCAGTTCCGCGCCGAGATGTTCAACGTGTTCAACACGGCGAACTTGTCGAATCCGAACGCCACGTTCGCTACGGCGAACTTCGGGCGGATTACTGCGGCGGCGCCGATGCGCCGCATGGAGCTGGGCGGCAGGTTCGTCTACTAGTGGTGTCGGGTAGTGATTGCCGTGGAGGATCGCATGTCGACTGTTCCGGTGCGCCGGGTACCAGGGCTCCTCAATCGCCTCGGCCGGCGGCAGCTGTTCCGCCTGGCCGGCCTCGTCGGTGCCGGTGGTCTGGTGTCGACGCGCGTCGAGGCGGCGCCGGCGCCGACGGCGCCGGTTGCTCCTGAGGCCGCTGCCAGACGTGCTACAAGGCGCTTGGCGTGCGCCCGATGATCAACTGTCGCGGGACGCTGACGATCATCGGGGGCTCGGTGGAGCTGCCCGAAGTCCGTGCGGCCAAGACAGCGGCCAATCAGCAGTACGTGCAGCTCGACGAGCTCATGGCGGCCGCAGGCGCCCGCCTGGCGGAGTTGACCGGTGCGGAGTGGGGCATGGTGACCGCCGGCTGCGCGGCGGCGATGTCGCATGCGACGGCCGCGTGCGTCGCCGGCGGCAACCCCGATCTCCACGTCCGCATCCCGAATCTGGCTGGCTTCGCCAAGGATGAAGTCATCATCCCCACCCACTCGCGCAACGTCTACGACGCCGCGATCCGCGCCGTCGGCGTCAAGGTGGTCGAGGTCGAGACGCCCGAAGGCCTGCAGCTGGCAATCGGCCCGAGAACGGCGATGATCTACATCTTCGCCAACAACCGGAACGAGACCGGGCCGATGTCGACCGAGGCGATCGCCGCGATCGCCCGGCAGCACGGCATTCCGGTCCTGGTCGACGCCGCGGCCGAGATTCTCACCGTCCCCAACATCCACCTCCAGCGCGGGGCGACGCTCGTGGCCTATAGCGGCGGGAAGTTCATTCGCGGCCCGCAGAGCGCGGGCCTGCTGCTCGGGCGCAAGGACCTGGTGCAGGCCGCCTGGGTCCACAGCGCGCCCCATCACGGGTATGCCCGCGCGATGAAGGTGGGCCGCGAAGAGGTTGTCGGCATGCTGGTCGCGGTCGAGAGCTATGTGAAGCGCGACCACGACGCCGAATGGAAGCAGTGGGTGGCCCGCTGCGAGCACATTGCCGCGCGCGTGTCGAAGATCCCCGGCGTGACGGCCGTGGTGCAGAAGGAACCGGGCGGACGAAGCAATCGCAGCCCGAGGCTGTCGATCCGCTGGGAGTCGGCGAAGCTCGGCATCACAGGGGCCGAGGTCTCGGAACTGCTCGACACCACCGAGCCGCGCATCGCGCTCGGTGGCGGTGGCGGCCGGAACCGCGGCGAGCAGGAACAGGTCGGCGACACCGGCCTCTCGATCGGTGCCGCGATGATGCAGCCCGGCGACGAGAAAATCGTGGCGGATCGCGTCTACCAGATCCTGTCGGCCAAGCACACCCTCAAGCCGGTCGAGCCACCGAAGCCTCCGGTGGCGACGCTGTCCGGTCGCTGGGAGGTCGACATTCAGTACGCCGCGGGCAGCGCGACGCACATGCTCCACCTGCTGCAGGATGGAAACAGGCTGGACGGGACCCATCAAGGCAACTTCCTCACGCGGGAAATCACCGGCACGATCGACGGCGACGCCGTCTCGCTCGCGAGCACGGTCACCGAGCGCAACGGCGATTCGCTGAACTACCGCTTCACCGGGACGATGAGCGGTGAGGCGATGTCCGGCACGTTGAGTCTCGGCGAGTACCTGAGCGCGAAGTGGACGGCCCGCCGGTATGCATCGGGTCGCCCCAGCGTATCTGCGTAGGCCAGGGATCGCTCGCCATGAGCGAGCCTTCGGCGGGGGGCGAGGACGGGAAGGACGCTGGGAAATGGCCCTTCGATATCACTTACCGGCCTTTCCCGTATTGCCGCGGCAGATGGCGTCGTGCTTGGCCTGCTGAGTCTTTGCCCAACGGTGACTCGTCGGGGCTACGCCGCGACGTATGGCCTCAGTGACCGGCGACGTATTCACTTGCCATGACGAGCCACTGCACCTCCATGTTGCCGTCGACATAATCCGCACTGTCGGTGACAAACTGCCTCACGTAGGGCATGTCGAAGTGTCTCCGGAGTGCACCGAGGTTTTCCCACACTTCATAAATCACGAACACGTTCGGATCGAAACGATCCCTGTGAATGTGAAACTGGAGCGCCCCTGGCTCAGCTCTCGTGTTCTCGAGATCGGCCAACATTCGTTGCTCGTACGCATCCGCTCGGCCGGGGAGCGCCCGGTGCTTGGCGATGACACAGTACGGCCCGGTTTCGCCAGGCGACGGTTCCGGAAGAATTGGCAACACAATCGGCATCGGCGTTCTTCCAATGTACTTGTGAGGTGGTAGCCAAACTCACCATCAGGGTCATCACTGCTGTGCTGTCTCGGCACCCCGACTTGCTTTGAGAAGCGGGACCTCGACCGCGAACCTCAGGCCGATGGCGAGCACGTTTCCAACTCGCTGGGTCCGGAACGGATCTGCCAGCTGATCAGGATTGATGATGTAGTGGATGTTTGGCGAGATCCGGAGATTCGCGGCGATCTGTATGCCATAGGCGAGCTCCATCATGATCTGCTCGTGGGGCAGATCGTCACGATTACCGCGTGAAGCTCGGGCGGCGCGAATGTTGTGCAGCGCCAATCGACTGAATGTCTGATCGTTGATCACAAACGCGACGGAGTCTGTCCGGCGGCCTGGGAACGTGCCGGTCTGCACCAGCCCGAATTGAAGGAACCGATCCTCGTTCACGCGACCGGAAACCTTCACCATCACCAGGCCGAACAACCGCAAACTGCGCTCGGCGTCTCCAGCCGGTCGCCACACCACCTGGTCGACGCTGACATACGCACCGGAGCGGCCGTGCCGTGTGGCGTGCGGACGCCCTGACAGGACCGCTACCCCGCCAAGATCGTCGTCCACCGGATCGCTGTATTTCGCCGCGTCGTACCAACCTCCGATCTGATAGGTGTGCGAGTGCTCGTTTCGGGAGGCCGATGTGTAGCTGAATTGAAACGGCACAATGACACCTGTGGCGTTTGTCACACTCCATTCGAGTCCGGTCGCGCCAGGTCTCGTCCGATCCGGGTTGACCTCGTAGACACCGACGTGGACATAGCCGCGGCCGGTCAACCGTGCTTTCACCCGGGCGCCCCAGCTCGAAGGGGGGAAATACGTGAGATTGCTCGTTTTGAACAGGAACGTGGGGCTGCCGCAGGCTGAATTGGTCTGAAGGTACCCGCACAGTGGCGAGCTGAAAAAGCTGACGTTGGCGGGAGTCCGGCCCGCCTCGAGGCGCAGGCGGCCGTCGAACAACGTTTGCTCGTAACTAAGTACTGAGAGGTGCGACGCTTGCGGGCTGTAGATCTCCTGGACACCAGTACTGGTCCCGAGCGCGAAATCGGCCAGATTCCGACCCTGGCGATTCGTGAACCACACGTGGAGCGTGCCGCCCGGGATGAATCGATCCAAATCGACGGCACTGCTCACCAGGAGTCGGCCTGCATAGGCGATGTCCTGACGGACGCCTCCACGTGGATTTCCGGCCGCCTGACCACTGTACGTGGCAGACAAGACGAGTGGTGAAGTGTTCGCGGACGGCTTGGATGACTTCTGGGCTTGTGCCGAATCGGTCGCAGACGTCGCTTCGCGGCATGTCGCGTCGTCACGTCGCGTCGACGCGTCAGCGGAACGCTGTGGCACCGGCGGCCACAGCGGGGTCGCGGTTTGGCTGGCGGCCAGGGAAGGCCAGAGCTTCCCGGCGGCGATCAGGGCGATCACGGCAATCTGCCGCACCATGAGTCCGTCTCCATGCGACGGGTCAGGGGTATGTGGCGAGTCCTCATTGCCGCATCCGCGTGTAAGTACTGTGGTCGATCAGCATTTCGGCCCGGCCTGGAGGCGTGAAATACAGATCGATGTCGTGCCGGTCGTCGCTGTGGATGCGGATGATCGTGCGTTGCGCGATCACCAAGCCGGCAGTCTGCTCACTGATTAAGCCTTGATCCGTGAACGTGCCTGACATGCTGATCGCAACATTTCGTGCTGCGTCGGAAGGCTGAGCGCCTTTCACAGGATCACTTCGATAAATCATCATGTTCGCGTTCATGCCATCGACGGTGACGAATTCGTAGCGCGCGTCCTCGTTGCTGTAACCTAGGACACCCATGCGGTAGTAAGGTCCGCCTGCGATCGAACCCTCGGTGACATCGTGCAGAAACCGCCCCCCGGCAATCCAATGGCGGCGTGCGATCAGGTCACGTGACACCGCGGGTTTCTCACGGGTTCCGACTGCAATGTAGAGCGCTTTCTCGACTCGCCAGTCACCTTCCAACCCTCGAAGAGCGGCGTGACCGGGCCCCGGCAGACCACGTCGAATGAAACCAGGAACCTCCTGGGCGGCAGCAGGTGTCGACGGTGCGCTGGTCTGCGTGAACACGAATACCGACGAAGCGTGAATCGCGGCGATGATCGCAATGGAGTGAAGGAGGCGCCGGTTCGGACCGGGGAGAGGAATCGTGCGTGAGGGTTTCCACCACCGATAGTCTGTGTGTGTCTGCATGGTCAGCCGTCCCGATCTCGGGATTGTCAAGAGGCAGTGGCGCGAGAGACGCTCATTGCGGTACCCGCACGTAGACAGAGCGCACCGCTAACACTTCCTTGTCGCCTGGCCGCGTGAAATAGAGCTCGAACATGTGACGGTCGTTGTTGTCGATTCGGATGACGGTTCGTAGGCCGACTCGCTTGCCGACAGTCTCTTCACCGGCGACACCCAGATCCGTGAAAGCGCCATTCATGTCGATCGGCTGCTGCGGGCCGGATCGTGGAGCGCCTAGATAGATCATCATCGTCGGGTTCACGGAGTCGATCGTGACCCACTCGTACCGTTGATCGATGTTGCTGTAGCCGAGCCAACCGCGCCTCCAGTATGGTGCGCCCATGAGCGTGCCTTCGGTCGTGTCCTCGATGAAACGCCCCTCTCCGATCCAGTCGCGACGTGTCGTGACGTCTTCCGAGACAATTGGCGGTTCGTCACCGCGACGACCGAGCGTCCCGTAGACTTCGTAACGGACGCGCCACCTCCCGACGAGTGGCTGCAAGGCCTCATGGCCGCTCCCGGGCAACCCACGCCGGATCCAACCAGGCATGTCTTGCTCGCTCGACTGTGGCGGCGTGATGGGGACGAGTGGCGTGGGTGGGCCAGGGGCAACCTGTGCCAGAACAGATATCGCCAAGGCGCACACGAAGGCACCCACCGCGAGGCTCCGGCGAAGTGGTCGCGTCGTTCGTGAGCGTGCTTGATCGAAGTGAAGGATGTGCTCGACGCGCCAGCCCAGTCGTGAGGCGCGTTTCATGTTGCCCGTTCCGATCAAACCGATCCTCATGTGCCCCTCGAACGAGTTGTAGGCTGAATGAGGAGAACGTTCCATGATAGTTTGTCGTGAATGCTTAGCCATCCGTCCTGCAACGATCGGGTGGCGCCTGATGCGCTGAGCGAGGTACTTCAGGATCTCCGCCTCGCGGGAGCGTCCTACTGCCGAAGCGAGTTCAACGCGCCCTGGGGCGTGGAGTTTCCTCCAGACGAGGGCGCAGTGTTCCACTTTGTCGCGGAGGGGAGCTGCTGGCTGAAGACCTCGTCGGACGAGACGCTGCGACTCGAGGCCGGCGATGTCGTCCTCCTTCCGCGCGGCGCGGGTCACTCCCTGCGGGATCAGCTCGACAGCCCGACCAAACGAATCCATGAGGTCGTCGACCGGGAGCAAGTCGGCGAGACGACGTACCGGATGCGAGCAGGGGGCACCGGCACGCGCTCGCTCCTCGTGTGCTCTGCGGTTGGATTCGAGGAAGCCTCCGTGCATCCGCTGCTCGAGCTCATGCCCGAGGTGTTGCACGTCCGAGGAGGAGGCAGCGACGATCCATCGCTTCTGCCACTGCTTGAAGCGATGGCATCAGAAATCGGGAATCAGCGGGTCGGGGCTGCCACGGTCATGACACGACTTGCCGACATTGTGATTACTCGTGTCGTTCGGGGGTGGGCCGACTCGCGGACCGAGGACACAACTGGCTGGCTCGCCGCGATACGCGATCCTCAAATCGGCAGAGCGCTGGCGGCCTTTCACCGGCGACCGAGCGAACCGTGGTCCGTCGTGTCGCTGGCGGCTGCAGCGAACCTGTCGCGGTCGATGTTTTCCGAACGGTTCGCAGCGGTGCTCGGCACCCCGCCCGCCGCATACGTCGCGCGATGGCGTATGCACCTGGCCGGCACGTGGCTGCGCGCCAAGCGGTCAACCGTCTCCGAAGTGGCGACCCGTCTCGGCTACGAATCCGAGGCCTCATTCAGCCGTGCTTTCAAACGGTTCATGGGGGTATCTCCAAGCACGTTCCGCCGACGCCACACGGGAACACACGTCGAAGCGGTCGGTACAAAGACGAGAGCTCCCGATGTCGCACACGCGCCTGGAGCGTCACGACAACGGTACGCCTGAAACGACGCGGCCACACACCGGATGAGAGCGCTAATCGGGGTCAGCAACAACGTCAGTTTGCTGGCTTGCAGGCCGAGCTTCCAGATCCCACCCCTGAAAGCCCCGAGCCGCTTCTCGGGATCGCCGTCGCGCGACGGCTCCGTGGGGCCTCCGCGTACATTCACCAGCACCGGCCACAGCATCGTCGCTATCGAGTGAGCGGTGCCCGCGTTTTCAGTTCCTCGAACCAATTGAGCACCACCTGGATCTGCGGAGCCGTGGGCCTTCCGGACGCCGATTGTCCGGCGGCGATGGCGGACACGAACCTGCCATCTGGGGTGATGTCGTACGGTCGTCGCAGGAATGGAGCAGCTCCAGGGAACGGCCTCGGCACGGCCACGTGGTTCCCGAAGGCGAAGGTCGGTTGCGTCGTGACGGTGACGGACTCGAACTGGCCGGGGCCGGGATTGTAGAAGAGCTGCGTTCCGTCCGGCGACCAGAGCGGATGCTTCGGCTCGACCGCCCCTTGCGGGAGCTGATGCGTGTCGCCGGTGGCCGGGAATGGCTGCACATAGATGGTCTTCGCGGACGCTCCCCAGCTCGCGTACGCCACCCACTGTCCATCGGGCGAGAACACAGCGCCGGTTCGTATCGACGACTGGACGTCACCGAAGGGCATCGCCTTCTTCTCCGTCACCGAGAGCGTCCACAGCGACACGCCGGAGCCTTTCGTCACACTGAACAGCAGCGTGTCGCCGTCTGGAGACCACGATTCGGGCTCATGGGCTTCCCCCGCATTCGGCGTCGTCAGCCGTGCCGCCTGGCCTCCGTCGACAGGCTGCCAGAAGAGGCCGCGGTCGCCCTCGCGATCGGATTGGAACGCCACCCGCTTGCTGTCCGACGACCACGTCGGAAACCGGTTGTTGCTTCCGCGCGTGAGGGGTTTCGTCGCCGTCGCGCCAGACAGCTCGTAGATCCAGATGATCGCCTCCTTGCCGTCATCGGTCCCAAAGGCGATGCGCTTTCCGTCGGGAGACACTCGGGGAACCTGGTACGCGCCGGGCGGGAGCTTCAACGGTTCGACGCCTCCCTTTCGATCGGTCAGGGCCAGATCCCACCGGGCCGAGACCGCACCCGGGATGTAGATGAGGGACCCATTGTTGGCGAAGCTGAACTGGGCGATCCCTCCAAAAGATCCGCTTGGCCCTGCCCGCCTCACACCGTCGATCATGGGCACCGCAGCGCTCGACACCTGCAGCTGCAGCGCGTCGAACGCCAGCGCGAACAAGCTGCCGCCGACGGCGTACACAAGGTGACCCGTTGGCACATACCGCGCAGCGCTTCCGCCTTCGAAGAGCGTCTTGCGTTCTCCCGACGTCAAAGACTGGACGACGATTCGGGCCTTGTCCCAACGATCGGGAGCGCTCCGAGAGCGACCGTCGAACGCGACTGGGCAATGGTCGAAGCCTGGCTCTTTCGACGGCTGTCGCCGCGATCCTGATAGCGCCCGACCTGTATGCCCGGTCGGTCGCCGGCCATTGATCCGCGCAGCTCCTGAGACGCTAGCCGTAGAATCGGCGCCGCGATCGTGCACGCCTGGGAGTTGCGTGAGCGCGTGATCGTCGATCCCTGGGGCTAGAGAACATCTCGTGGGCTGTGTACCAGGTCCGGACGCGCGACAGCACCTCGGGATCGGTGGCGACCTCGGCGTGACGGAGGTGGCGATAGAGATGGCCCTCATGGGGTGCGGTGAGGACGGAGTCGAAGCGCCTGTCGAGGAGGAACGGGACGGCGTAGTCCAGGAGGCCGTGGTGCCACTGATATGGTGCCTGGATGCGCCGGGCCTGCCCGACGCTCGGGACCGGGATGCCCTCGCGGTGGATGGCATCCAGCAGGACACCGCCGGACGTGTGTGACGCCACGCGGACGTCGGCGGGATAGGCGGCGACAAACGCCGTGGTGACGAAGGCTCCCATGCTGTGACCGTGCGCGGCGACGCGCCGGACGTCGACGTAGCGGAGGCGCACCAGGACGGTGACCGCCGCGTGCGCGCGAAATGCGTTCGCCGGGCTCGCACCTTGCTCGCGCAGCGTCCCCGGGGCCCCAAGGGGCGCCCCGCGGGCGTGGGTGTAATTGACCGCGATACAGACCAGCCCCCACGTGCGCATCACGCTTCCGAGCGCGCGGCCATACGACTGGGCGTTGCCGCCGGCGCCGTGACTGAGCACGACCGCGGGAAATGGTCCGCGACCGCGCGGCTTCAGCAGGATCCCCTGGAGATCGACGGTCGTGCCGTCCAGCGTGCCGACGAGCGTCCACGTCGCCCCGGACGCGGACTCGGGATCACCGGCGATCGAGAGAGCGGGGTCGCCGGGGGCGCTCGCCGGCACACTGGTGGGGGAGCGACGATGGCACGCCGTCAGCGAACACAGCAGCGAGGCGATCAGGGCGGTCCGGAGCACGCGCGCCATGATCCATTGGACCACGGTGCGCACGCCCATGCCGCGGCCCGTCCCGTGGCGATCGCGGAGGCGATTCGGCTGTTGGACGCGCCCCACGGGCTCCGCCGAAGTACGTCAGCCATTTCGCCAAGTCATTGATGGCGCGCTGCTTCTGGCGTTAAGGGGCTGATTAGAAAGAGTTCCGACGGTGAGCCGAGTGGTTCGTCGTCGGACGGCTGGGATTCTCGGCCGCACTAATCCAGGCTCACACCGAGGGACGCAGCGGCTCACAGTGGTCTCGGTGCTGCGCGTTTCTCCGTTCCCCGCCGTCTCCACAATACCTCTCTACCGCGAGGCCCTTCAGAGAATCCAATCACTTACGCTCGGCGGCTCCGCATGAGCTACAGTACTCGTCCAAGGACATTGTGATTGCTCTGGCAAGCCGAACGAGGGCGGCTGTAGCTCGAGCGATTCCGCATGTTTGCGGATGAGGTTGAGCCGTTCAGGCAGCCACTTGCGGCCGGGCTCAGGGGGAGTGTGGCCGCCTATGAGCGACTCCGAGGATGACCAGGTCCGGGACGACGCGCTGCAGTCCATGCCGCTCGAGGCGCGCGCGGATGGGTCCGAGAGCGCTCCGGAGCAGGCGAAGTCGAATCCCTTCGGCCAGGAAGGCGACGACCACATCGATTCGCTGTGTACGGTGACGTTGCTGTCCCAGCTCGTTCGTGCGCTCGGCGAGAAGGCGTCATCCTCGCGGCCAGCGGAATCGGTCGAGGCACCACCCGTAACTCAGGCCGCCGGGCGGGAGTCCCGCGCATCGTCTTTCTGGGGAAGCCTCGAAATCGGCGCGAAGCTCGGGTCCGGAACATTCGGGACCGTCTACCGGGCGTGGGATCGCGATCTGGAGCGCGAGGTAGCGCTCAAACTCTTCCATGGCGCTCAACCGGACGACGGGACCACGGTGGACGAGGCGCGACATCTGGCCAGAATCCGACATCCCAACATCGTGAGTGTCTTCGGTGCCGATGCACGGGACGGGCGAGTGGGGTTCTGGATGGAGCTCGTCACCGGTCGGACCCTGTGTCAGCTCCACCAGGACTACGGCCCATCGAGTGCGCAAGAGGCGATCCTCGTCGGCGTGGATCTGTGCCATGCCCTGGCGGCCGTGCATCAGACCGGGTTCCTGCACTGCGATCTGAAGGCACAGAACGTGATGCGCGAAGCGGGTGGCCGGATCGTGCTCATGGATTTTGGCGCTGCCGGTACTGAACCGCATCGAAGCCGGCCAGGTTCAGCGGACGCGAGGCACCCCCCTCTATTTGGCGCCGGAGGTGTTCCGCGGCGAGCCGGCGACGGTTCAGAGCGATCTCTATAGCCTCGGCGTGCTCCTGTTCTATCTCGTGAGCGGTCAGTTCCCGTTCGAGGCGCGCTCGCTCTCGGGGTTGGAAGAGGCACACGTCCAAGGTCGGCGCAAGCTGCTCCGAGACGTGCGGCCCGATCTCCCGGCGGCCTTCGTCAACGTAGTCGATGCGGCGACGGCCATCTCACGTGACAGCCGGCCGGAGAGTGCGGGCGCTTTGGAGAGGCTGCTGGAGCTCGCCGCAGGCCGCGCGGTTCATCCCCGTTACGTCGCGGCTTCGAATGGCACGGTCGACCGCAAGCGTTCGATCGCGGTCATGCCCTTTGTCGATTTGAGCCCCTCGCACACGCTGCAGTACCTCTGCGACGGCATCAGCGAAGAGATCATCGAGGCCCTGACGCGGCTGCCCGGCCTGCGTGTCATCGGCCGCAGCTCCGCGTTCGCGCTCAGGGGCAGCGCGCGTTCGGCGCAGGAAATTGGCGCGACGCTCGGTGTGGGCAGCGTGCTCGAAGGCAGCGTGCGCGCGTCGGGCGACAGACTCCGCGTGATTTCGCGACTGATCGATGCGGGCGACGGCGGGCAGATCTGGTCAGAGCGATGCGACAGGCGTCTGGACGACGTCTTCGTGGTGCAGGACGAGATCGCCAAGGCGGTCGCGGGGGCGCTGGGGTTCCGTGCGCAGCAGGGCCAGGCGGCCGCGGCCGTTCCGCTCGGCAGCTCGGGGACCCGCGACGCCGAGGCCTACACGATGTGCCTCAAGGGGCGCTATTGCTGGAATCAGCGCACGGAGGCCACGCTCCGAAAGGCAGCCGAGTACTTCCGGGCGGCCGTCGAACGCGATCCGATGTATGCGGAAGCCCATGCCGGACTCGGGGAGGTGCTGACGACGCTGGGTTTGTACGGGGTCAGCCCGCCGCGCGAAGTCATGCCCGCCGCCAGACAGTCCGCCTTCCGGGCCACGGCGCTCGATCCGGCCTTTTCGGCGGCGCACGCCGTCCTGGGCTGTGTGACCGCGGTGTACGACTGGAACTGGGCGGACGCCGAAGCCGCTTACAGACATGCGATCCACCTCGATCCGGATGCGCCCGCGGCGCATCATTGGTATGCGATCAACTTCCTCGTTCCGCTGGGGCGCTTCGACGAGGCCGTAGAAGAGCTGAAGTGCGCCGCACAGGCCGATCCGCTCTCGATGCCCGTGCGCATGAGCGTCGGCCTGACGCACTACTTCGCGCATCGTTTCGCGCAGGCTGAGCGCGACCTGCGGGATTGCCTCGACACCGATGCCGGAGCGGCCACCGCACGGCTTTTTCTCGGACTCGCGCTGGTGGAGATGGGGCAGCCGGACGCGGCCATTCGGCAGCTGGAGACGGCGCGCGATCTGTCACCCAGTCCGGAGATGGCCGCCGCGCTCGGCTACGCGTACGCGCGCGGCCACCATACCGATCGCGCACGACAGGAGCTGGACCACCTGGTGACACTCTCGACCGAGCGCTTCGTGTCACCCTCGCTGGTGGCTCAGATTTGCGCGGGACTGGGCGAGACCTCGAACGCACTGGACTGGCTCGAGAAGGCGCTGCACGTGCGATCGAGCGACCTCGCGTGGCTCGCGACCCGACCTGTTTTCGACCCGTTGCGGACGGACCCACGATTCTCGCCCTTGCTCTCGACCATCCGCGGCGGCAGCATTGCCGACCTGGCGACATGATGGCGTCCGCCCGCCGTTCGTCTACGCGGCATGAAAAATCTGAGGACGGCTTGCTGAACCAAATTCCCGTTCCCGGTCTGTTCGTCTGCATGCTGGACCGAGGGATTGAGGCCTCTCACGAAACCATCCGCCTCTGGACGTTTCGGTTCGGCACGGAGTAGGCCAGACGATTGAGGCGAACGCAGCCATCCGGGAACGCCCGTAACCTCAATCAACTCGAGGCGTACCATGTTTACGGTAGGCACCGGCCGGCCTCGGCCTGGATGAGCCCCTTCGATCGTGACGCGCTCGTGTTGATCGAATGGGGGAGCGATTTCCCCAACTCATGCCCGTGCCGCGCACGGAAATTCGCATTCGTCGGCTTGCCGATGAAGCGCGGGAAGTCGAAGTCACCGCCGTGAATATCGTAGGATGACCCGATGAGCGAAACCGGTCTGCCCTGTATCGACCTGCTCGAGGCCACGCCCACGATTCTGCGCGGGCTGATGGCTGAACTCGACCATGACGACGTCGTCTGGAAGCCCGCGCCTGACCGCTTCAGCGTCGGCGAGGTGCTCGCCCACCTGAGCCACTCGGAGGGCTACTGCTACCGTACCCGCCTCGACCGGTTCATGAGCGAAACCAACCCCGAGTTCGAACCCGACGACGCGCAGGACCATCTGGAGTTGTACGCCAAAGCCGATCCCGAAGACTCCTTCGACCATTTCGAGGAGCAGCGCGAAACCAACGTCGAATTCCTGCGCAGCCTGGCCGAGGCGGACGGTGCGCGCACCGCGGTGCATTTGAAGGTGGGACCGATGACGCTCTCGCAGATGCTGCACGAATGGGCGCTGCACGATCTCGGACATATTCGCCAAGTCGCCGAACTTGTGCGTGCGCGCAAGTACCTGGCCGGCGCCGGACCGCTCGCGTCGTTCTACCAGCTCAAGCCGTGATGATTCGCACGATCTGGAAAGGGGCGCGAAAACGTTTCCGACGAAGCCGCCAAATGGAAGCCTGGTTCAAATCCGAATTAGGCAAGGCGAAGATGTCGGGAGCGAAGCGCATCATCGTCTTCCAGCACATTTCTTTTTATCTGAAGGAGCCCGGCGAACCGGATCAGTATTTCAACATCCCCCCGGACGTGCGCCAAGGTCACTACATCTGCCGGATCACTACGCGTACGTCGGCGGCCAGGGCGGGTCGGCCGGCTCGTCGCGACGACGATCTCCAGCGCCGGTAGAGTGCGAAACCGCGACGATGCCAGCGCACGACGGTGTCAGGCGTGACGAATCTGAAGGGCGCCTCGCCAGTTCCGCCACAGCCGCGAGACCACCCCAAGGCAGCCATCCGGGTGACCAAGCCGCGGGCGCCTCGTCCCCTCGCCTAGGAGGACGGCGAGTTGATGCCGGAGGGCGAGAATCTCCGCCCCGAGCTCGACGCGACCGAACGACAGACCGGAGGGCCGCGAACAACGCCGGGAGCAGTGCGGGCATCCTGCGGCGGACCGCATCAGTCTCGGCCCGTCACTGCAACGATCACCCGGTATCGAGTTTCCGGTATGGACAGGGCGTCATGCCGCGTCGTGGCTGTCGGCGTGCGCGTCGCGGGCGGGTGCCGCACGTTCGCTGCTGAACCCGAGCTGCCGCGAGATCCCGAGCGCCGCCTGCTTCACCTGACTGGCGATCTGCTCGAGCGTATCGGCGTTGATGCGGCTTGTGGTGCCCGTGACGCTCACCGCAGCGACGACCTGGCCTTCCCAGTTCCAGACGGGCGCACCGATGCACCGCACGCCGATCTCTTCCTCCTCATCGTCGACGGCGTAGCCGAGGGCACGCGTTCTCGCGAGCTCCTTCTTGAGCTGAAGCGGCGAGACGATCGTGTTCTCGTTGTGGCGAAGCAGGCTGTGGTGCCCGATGAGCCGATC
The DNA here is from genome assembly GCA_963840865.1 of Vicinamibacterales bacterium. GTDB lineage: Bacteria > Acidobacteriota > Vicinamibacteria > Vicinamibacterales > Vicinamibacteraceae > CAWJAP01. The sequence continues at coordinate 100,299 of CAWJAP010000026.1, read as the reverse complement.
CACTTCCCCGTCCGGCAGAAAAGCGATCAGGCACTTGCCGAGGCTCGTGCAGTGAATGTCCACGCGCTTGCCAATCCAGGTAGCCACGCGATGGCGGCCGTCGCGATCGACCTTGGCGACGACGGCCACTTCGTCCCGATCGAGGATCGCCAGGTGCGCAGTCATGGCGGTGTCGGCCGCCAGTGCGTGAAGAAAAGGCGCCGCCTTCTCCCGCAGCGCGACACCGTCGATGGTCGTGCTCGCGATGCTGATCAGTTTCATGCCGGTCAGGTAGCGCCCGGTGTGCGTGTCGCGCTGCAGGTAGCCCTCGCGCTCGAAGGTGAGCAGCAGGGCGTGCACGGAGCTTCTCGGGAAGTCGAACTGGCGCGTGAGCTGCGCGAACGTCAGACCGCGTTGAGACTTCGCGATACGCTCGAGGATGGCCAGACCGCGCAGCAGGGCCGGCACCGAAGGCGTCTTCGAGGCGAGCATCATCGTGGCTCCTCAGGTCCGGGATGACGCCGGAGCGCACGCTTCGTGTCCAGGGCGCTGGACGGGGCGCTCGATCCGGCGCGGGTGGCCGTTGACAGGAGTGGCGACGCACACCAGAATGCGCGCGCGGTGAAGAGACTGGAAGGACGTGTGGCGATCGTCACGGGCTCGGCCCACGGCATCGGCCGCGCCATCGGCGAGTGCTTTGCAGAGGAGGGCGCCCGCGTGACGTTGGTGGACGTGGACGTCGAAGCCGGCGAAGCCGCCGCCGCGGCGATTCGTGCGCGCGGAGGCGCGGCGCGCTTCTGCGGCGGCGACGTCTCGTCCATCGAGGACGTGGCCAGAGCGGTCTCGAGCGCGGCAGAGGATTCGGGCCGCATCGACGTGCTGTGTAACAACGCTGCGCACCTGGGCGAGTTCCACGCCATCGTCGAGTCGACGCCGGAGGAGTGGCACAAATGCATCCAGGTGGCACTCCTCGGGACACACCATGTCACGCGGCAGGTCCTGCCGTACATGATCGCGCCAGAACTACGGCTCGGTCGTGAACATCGTGTCGATTCAGGCGATGGTCGGGTGTCCGACCTCCGTCGCCTACACTACGACGAAAGCCGGCTTGCTTGGTTACACGCTCAGCGCGGCCTACGACTATGGACGGCACAACGTGCGGGTGAACGCGCTCTGCCCCGGCCCTATCCAGACACGTATCTCTCCGAAGCCCGGCGAGCCGCACTACGAGTGGCAGTGCGCCCAGACCCTGCTCGGACGCGTCGGCACCGCACGGGAGGTCGCGGCCGCCGCGCTGTTTCTCGCTTCTGACGAGGCCTCGTACATCACCGGCGCCGTGATCCCCGTGGATGGCGGCTGGACCTCGAAGTAGCGTCGATTCGCGACGGCTCTTAGTTCGGGGGCAGGAGTGTCTTGAGCTCATCCGTGCTGGCTTCCGTCGTTGGCGCGAAGGCAGCGCTCGTCACGTGGCGCAGCAGGCGGTCGAACAGAGAGATGACTTCCGGGTATGCCTCGTCGAAGTGTTCGCGAAAGCGCAGGGTGGTTACGAACAGGCGCCCTGCGCCCACCTTCACCTCGAACACGTAGCCCACGCGCGACAGATCCTTCGACTTGCTCAGGAAGCCGGCCGTGGTGCGGATGCCGCCGATGATGGGCTGCAAACCCTTCGACCGGTCGAGCGGCAGCGGCACCGCGCCATGCATGAGGTTGTAGAGCTGCAGGTCCGCAAAGCCCTCGTGAGGGAACCCGAGCAGCGCAGGATGATCACGCAGCATGGTTCCCAGCGCGCCGCCTGCGGCTGGAAAGAACGCCACCTCCGACCGGGCCTGCGTCTCGCCGCGCTCGGTCATCAGCCACACGCGTCCTCCGGCACGGAGATGCTCGAGCGCCGGCGCATCCAGCGTCGGCGTGACGAGAAGGCTATCAGGGGTGAGTCGCGCCGGATCCTGTTGCACGAACGGGTAGAGCCGGCCGATTCCCGCCCATTTCACGGTCGAGTAGACGGGGACGGCTCCGCGATCGAGCAGGCTGGTTCGGGGAAACGACCAGAATGACCATGAGTTGGCGTGCACGCCGTCCACGTTCACGATCAGCTCGAGTTTCCGCGCGACGCTGTTGGGCAGAGCGCCAACCGGAACCTGGGCGACAGTGGCGACCCTGCCCATCGGAACGTTTACCGTCGTCGTGCTCGTCGCGACTGCTTCGCCGTCAGCCATGAGCTTCCACGACAGCGGGGCACCGACCAGATCCTTCTCGCCGTAATTCGAGACGATGACGTCGACCTTCCGCGTCTCGTCGCTCCAGAGCGTGCGGTCCTTGACGCCGGTGCCGATCAGCGGCAGGACCGCGCTGTTGATCGCCTGCCCGTCGCGCGCCGTGATCCCCTTGGGCTGCCAGAAATAGTCGAACCACCCCTCCTCCCAGGAGTCGCCCTCTCCCGTCCCGCCCGGGAAGTCGACGATCAGCCAGTAGTGATAGCCGGTAACGTCCTGCCGACGCCGCACGCGCTCGATCTGGTACTTCCGGCCGAGCTGCTGGAGGCGCTGCGAGTTGCGAACGTACTGGGGGTACTGGTCGACGAGTCCCTGCTCGCCGACCCAGCGTCTCTTGACATGCAGCCACTCCGGGATGACGACGCCGGTGAATCTGTCGATCAGAGCAATGTCGGGCAGCGAACAGTAGGTACTCGCCGAACTCGTGCTTCACCACGGGGAGGTCGGGGAGGCCGCCGCCGAAGTGGCTGACGAGATCGGTCGGCCGCATGACGTAGCCGTCGTTTGAGAGAACCAGACCGTCGGGGTGGAGCGACTTGGCCAGACGGTAGAACCCGTCCACGGTCTCGAGGAATATCTTCCGCTCGGCCTCGGTCTCGAGCCAGCTCAGGTTGAACTCGTTGCCGAAGGCCAGCGAGAGCAGCGACGGCCGGTTCCGATAGGCCATCACGACGCCTTCGAGCTCCTGCCGGAGGAAGTCCCTGTGCGGCAGGACGTATTGCGTGTAGGCGGCAGGCAGTTCCGCCATCACGAAGAGCCCCACTTCGTCGGCCGCGTGGAAGAACTCTTCCGGCGGAGTCATCGAGTGGAAGCGTACGGCGTTGAAGCCGAAGGCGCGCGCCCGACCAAGCCGCTCCAGGTAGCCGCCCGTGACGCGGGCGGAAACCCTGTGAGCACTTCGATGTTGTCGTCGCCGTAGCCGCGAAGGTAGAGGGGCTTGCCATTCAGGAGCAGCACGTTGCCGCGCGTCTGCAGTTGGCGCATCCCGAAGCGCTCTTCGACCCGGTCGATCTCCTTCCGGCCCTCGGTCAACGCGATGGCGGCGGTGTATAGATTGGGACTGTCGGGCGTCCACAGGCGGGCGTCGGGGAGGGCGACATTCACCTCGACCTCCGCTCGCCCCCCGGCGGCCACCTGAATCGTCGCCCGGCCTTCATGACGCGGCGTGACCGCGACCCGCACGTCGGCTGCGCGGGCGCGGCTCTCGCGGCTACGCACGGTGACCACGAACCTGGCGATCTGCTTCTCCACATCAGGCCTGACGTAGACGTGCTCGATCCACGTCGGATTCGTGGCCTCGAGCTCTACATGGCCGTAGACGCCGCCCCAGTTGCCGATGTAGTTGAGCATGCCGGTCGGCTGGACCGGCTTCTGCTCTCGCGGCCCTTCAAGCGGAACGGCCCCAGGGTTGGCGATCCGCAGAGCCACCACATTGTCTGCGCCGGGACGGACCGCGTCGGTCACGTCGAAGGTGAACGGCGCGCTGAAGCCGCGGTGCTCGCCGATCTTCCGGCCGTTCACGTACAGGGTGGTGAAGCGGTGAGCCCCGCCGATACGAACCCTCATCGACTTGCCACGCCACGCGTCGGGGACGGCTACGGTGCGGCGATACCAGGCGACACCCGCGTAGTCGTGCCGCAGCGCGCCTTTCGATTCGCCCACGCCCTGCGCCTGCCACGCGCCCGGAACGGTGATCGTTCGCGTGAACGGCACGCGACCCGAGTGCCAGGCCTGCGCCTCGCCCTCGTCCTGCGGGTCGAGCCGGAAGTCCCAACTGCCATTGAGGTCCACGCGCGCCCGATCGGCGGCGCACACGGCCGGGACGAGGGCCGACATCAGGATTGCGAAGAGGGTGCATCGCATCGGGAAGAACGTCCTCCGATCACATGAATACGCGAGGTTCGGCCTTCATCGGTCTTGTACCCGCCTGCCTCTTCCCGTGGCAAGGCGCCATGCAGCAAACCGCCGCCGTCGATCCTATTAGCTGGACGGATAGGACAGCGACAGCGCGCGTGCGCCTTTCGCCGGCCGATCAGACATGCATAGGATCCATCGCGTCAGAGGTGCAACGGGAGGCGGATAGGAATGAGGGTGCTGCTGGGCGTCGTCTTGCTGTGCGCTTCATCGATTTCTGCCGCCGCGAACGAGCGGCTTGCCGTACGGGTTTCCTGGGGGCACACCGGCGCCACCGTGGCGGAGCATCGTGTCGCGATTAGCGGGTCCGTCGGCCTGCAGGTACGGACAATCAGACCGCAGAGCTTCGAGCCCGGCGATCGGCTGCAGGACGACGTCGCACAGACGCACGCGGGGAAGGGTGATGCCGACGCGCTCGACCTCGTGCTCGAGTATCCGCCGGGCGCCGCGGCGACCACGCAGAACGTGCACGTCCTCTGGACGGATCTCATCGCCGCGAGCGACGCGGACAGTGCACGCCGTCTCTCGCGCGACCCCGCGTTCAGGTCACCCGCGCCGGCGCTGACGGTCCAACTGGACGCGGCAGGCACCCGCGGCTTCACGGTAACCATCGATCAGCTGCTGGCCGAGAGAGCCTTGTGGATTCCCTCGCTCGACGTGTACGTCGCCGTCGGCGATGCGCCCCAGTCCTTCGAGGACCACGCGCGCGCCCTCGCGCCGCGCAAGGGCCGGCGCGTCCTCGATCGGCTCCGTGTCGAGCCCGAGGCCACCTACGCAGAGTACACGGCGAAGTGGGAGGATATGGGGAACCCCGCTTACAGCAATCCCCAGGCGCGCGGCCCCGGCCACATCGTCGGCCTTACGTGGGACAGCGCCATCCGGAAGTTCGGCATCGACCGGGGTGCGGGCGTATGGCCGGACGAAGGCAACCCCGACAAGGTCCGGTTCTGGTTCGCGTTCGGCGAGCTGGGCAAGGGCGTGGGGCGCACCTGGAAGGGCCAGCGGCTGACAGACGGCCTCCCGGTGATGATCACAACCTTCGAAGACGAGGGCGTGCGATACGAGGTGGAGCAGTTCGCTTACCCGCTGCACGGGCCGCCGCCCGAACGCCGCGGCGACGTGCCGATGGTCCTGCTCCAGCAGCTGACCATCACCGAGTTGAATGGGACGCCACGGACGCTGCCAGTGTCGATGACCCATCGCCGGCAGCTTCCGGCACACTTCGACGGAACGATCGTCGTCGAGCGGCAGGGTGACACGGTGCTGTTCAGGGAACGCGGCCGCCGGGGCGTGCTGCTCGCGATCGACGGCGCGAGCGGTGAGACGCCGTGGAGCGGTACACAGGACTACGAGAAGGAGAAGCAGAAGCGTATCGACACCACGGTCTTTGTGGACGTGCCCGCCAGAGGCTCCCGCCAGTTCGTCGTGAAGCTGCCCTCGCCCCTCGTCTCGAGCAACGAAACCGACGACGCTGATCGCCATCGACTACGACAAGGCCCGCGCGGCGACGCTGGAGTTCTGGTCGGCCTACGTCGCGCGCGGCGCGCAGTTCCGCGTGCCCGACCCGGCCGTCAACGAGCTCTTCCGCGCCAGTCTGTGGCACGCGCTCCGGCTGCCGCGTCGTCATGGAGGAGCCGGGCCGGAGGTCGCCATCGATCTGCCGTACTCGAACTTCGCCTACGGCCAGACCGGCACGCCATGGCCGGTCAATCAGGCCGTGTACGTGGACTACATGCTCTACGACCTGCGCGGATACCATGCCATTTCGGCCGAAGAGCTCGAGGTCCAGTTCCGCAACAACCAGGAAGCCGACGGCCACGTGAGCGGCTACGCCAACTGGCTGGTCTACACGCCGTCCATGCTCTACGCGGTCGCGCAGAACTACCTGCTCTCGAACGACGGCCCGGCCTTCGAGCGCCTGCTGCCGCAGGCCTCAAAGCGATGGACTGGTGCCTCGCCCAGATCGCGCAGACCTCGCGCGGCGACGGGCCGGCGCGCGGCCTCGTGCGAGGGCCGCTCAACGACCTCACCGGGCAGGGTTTCTGGGCCTTCAACCAGGCGTACCTCTTCGCGGGTCTCGATCTCTTCGGCGCGCGCGCTCGAACGGCACGGGCATTCCCGCGCCGGCGACGCGCGGCAGGCGGCCCAGGCGATCCGCGAGTCGATCGCACGCGGCTTCGGCGCCGCCAGCTTGCGATCACCGCTCGTCCAGCTGCGCGATGGCACCTGGATGCCGTACGTGCCCGCCGAGGCCCTCACGCCGCGGCGCCTGCTGGACCAGTGGTACGCGACGGATGTCGACACCGGCGCCGTCCACCTGCTGCGGCTCAAGGCGCTGCCCGCCCGCGGCCTGCTCGCCGACGCCCTGCTCAACGATCACGAGGACAACCTGTTCTACAAGGGCTGGGGGATCGCGAACGAGCCGGTCTACAACCAGCACGCCACGGCGTACCTGCTGCGCGACGAGCCGGAAGCCGCGGTGCGCGCCTTCTACAGCTACATGGCCAGCGCCTTCAGCCACTCCGTCTTCGAACCGGTGGAACATCGCTGGACGCACGGCCAGTACCTTCGGGCCGCCGAGCACCGACGGAGCGTGGTTCGAGCTCTACCGCAACATGCTCGTGCACGAGCGCGACGACGATGTATTGGTGCTGGCTCAGGCGACACCGCGCGACTGGCTGCGCGATGGCCAGAGGATCGAGCTCGAGCGCGTGCCGACGTACTACGGCGAGATGTCCGCGACGTTCGAGAGCCGATCGGATTCGGGAGAAATCCGCGCCAGCATCCGCATGCCGGCCCGGCGGCGCCCCTCGGCAGTCTGGGTCCGGTTCCGGCATCCCGACGGCAAGCGCATGCGCGCGGTGACCGTCAACGGTCGCGCGTGGCAGGACTTCGACCCTGCCGCCGATTGGGTGCGGCTGCCGGCGCCCGCCGACGACCAGTACGCGATCGTCGTGCGCTACTGACGGCAGCGGGTCAGATCAGCGCAAACCGGCGGATCCAATAGGCAGGACACCGCGTGTGCCGGCGCAGCGCAGCCCATTGATTCTCGTTGTTGCCGCACGAAAAATGCGGCTGATTGCGCGCTACGGGTATCTCACTCGAGTTGACAGGGCCCGCCAAGGTGGCCGACGCGGACCGGGCAGGGCCAGAGCCCTGCGCCACTGCGGTCTACTCGAGCGAGCTGAGGTGTAGAGCAGCGGTTTGATTCCGAAGGGCAGTGTTGAGTCAGGAGGACACATGTCGATGATCAGGCATCTGGTCGTAAGTGCCGTGCTGGCGCTGGGGTCGACCGTGCCGCTCATGGGACAGATCGGCACGCAGGGCTCGATCCTCGGCACGGTGGTCGACTCGTCCAGGGCCGCACTGCCGGGCGCGTCGGTCACCGTCACGAACCTCGACACGGGTCTCGTGCAGACCGCCACCGCCGATGTGACAGGCAACTTCGAGATTCTCGCGCTGCCCATCGGTCCCTACTCGGTCGTCGTGTCGATGTCCGGCTTCAAGACCTGGCAGCTCGATCGCATCGTGCTCACAGTCGGCGAGCGCAGCCGCGTCTCACCGGTGCTCGACGTCGGCGAAGTCACCGAGAGGGTGTCGGTGGTCGGCGGCGCGCCGTTGCTGCAGACCGAACGCAGTTCCGTGCAGACGGTCGTGCAGATGGAGCAGATCCGTGAGTTGCCGCTCAGCACGCGCAATCCGGTTGTCCTCGTCAACCTGGTGCCGGGCATGCGGTTCACGGGATCAGGCGGACCGGAACGCGGCTCCACGGTGCAGGGCTTCGGCATGCGCTCGAATCAGACCGAGTTCCAGCTCGATGGCCTGAACGCGAACGCGGCAATGGACGAGGGTGGCATCACCATCCCCAACGTCGACACGATTGCGGAGTTCAGCGTCGAGACGTCGAGCTTCAGCGCGGAGAACGGCCGCAATCCTCTGCAGGTGCTGATGGCCACCAAGTCCGGGACCAACGTCTTCCATGGCACCGCGTGGGAATTCTTCCAGAGCGACAAGTTCAACGCGAGGAACGCCTTTGCCGTGGCCCAGCCGCCCAAGCTGCGCCGCAACCAGTACGGCGCCGCGATCGGCGGTCCCATCGTCCGCAACAAGACGTTCTTCTTCGGCAGCTTCGAGGTCACCCCGATCCGGCGCGAGACGCTCTACAACTCGGTCGTGGCGCAGCCGGCGATGCTGCAGGGCGACTTCTCCGGGCTGTCGCGCACGATCCGGGATCCGCTGACCAACCAGCCGTTCCCGGGCAACGTGATCCCGCCGGAACGGATCTCGAACGCGTCGCGGTCCTTCTTTCCATATCTGCTCACAGCGAACTCGCCCGACGGACGCTTCCGCGCGGTCGCCCCCGCGACCGACGACACCTACCAGTACACCGCACGTCTCGACCACCAGCTCACCAACAGTCAGCGCGTCTACGGGCGGTGGGTGATGAACGAGAACACCAACGACTCTCCGGGATACTCGCCCGATGTCCGCTCGGCCAACGAGACGACGCAGCACAATATCGGCGTCAACTACACCAACTCGCTGACGCCCTCGATGCTGCTGTCGGTGAGCGGCGGCTACCTCAAGTCGGATAACCGGTTCACGTCGCCAGTGGTCGGCACCGAGAACCTGGTCCAACAGGCGGGTATCCAGGGCATTGGGACCGCGGGGCGCGAAGACTTCGTCGGGCTGCCGAACGTGGGCATCACGGGGTACACCGGGTTCAACACGGCGTTCGGCGTCAACGGCCGCCTGTGGAGCGACGTGACCAACGCCAAGGTGAGCCTCACCTGGGTGCGCGGCGCGCACTCGATCAGCACCGGCTACGAGTTCAACGACCGCAGTGTCTACGGTCGCCACGGGTCGCACTCGCCGCGCGGGAGCTTCGACTTCAACGCACAATACACGGGCGATGGCTTCGCGGACTACCTGCTGGGGCTGACGTCCGGCAGCCGGCGCAACTTCCCGCTCGAGACGTTCGGCCTCGACAGCTCGCCCTACTCGGGCGTGTATCGTACAAGACTTCTGGAAGCTGCGCTCCAACCTGACGCTCGGCCTCGGACTCCGCTACGAGTACCTGGCACGCCAAATCGCTCCGGGCCGGCAACGGCGCGACGTTCGATCCGGCCATCGGCAGCGTCATCGCCGGCGTGGACGATGACGGTAGCGTGAACCTCACGAACCAGCCGGTGTCGCCGTTTCTTGCGGCGGCATCGGAGGGGCTGTGGGTACCGGCCACCGAAGTGGGCGTGCCGCCCGGCCTGTTCGAAGCCAACGGACACTTCTCGCCGCGCGTCGGTGTCACGTGGCGCCCCGACTTCGTCTCTGACCTCGTGGTCCGAGGTGGCTACGGCATCTACTACAACAGCTTCACCGGCAACCGGTCGGCGTCGTCGATCGTCGGGTTGCCGTACTGGACCTGGGAGGCGTTGTCGTTCAGCGCGCTTTCGCTGCAGCGGTGGGAGACCATGTGGCCGGCCGACCCGCAGACCTTCATTCAGCCCTCGGTGGGCGAGTCGCCGGCGTGGGACATCGAGCCCGCGACGACGCACGAGTGGAACGTGTCGGTGCAGAAGGGCCTCCCGTTCAACTCCGCCCTGACCGTCTCGTACGTCGGCACGCGACTGCGCGACCAAGTCTCCCTCTATCCCTACAACGAGGTGCCGCCGGGCCGCTACTCGGACCTCCAGGCGGCCAAGCCTTACACGGCATTCGGTGAGATCAACGTGCTGGAGAACCGCGGCAACGGTGAGTACAACGGACTGCAGATCAAGCTGGACCGACGATTCGCCCGCGGCCTCGCCTTCACCGGCTCCTATTCGCTGTCCAAGGACACGTCCGACTCGGTGGCGGCCGACGAGACCGGGCGGCTGCAGCCGTTCGTCCCACCCGGATACCTGAGCGGACGCTCCGCGAACGACCGCCGCCACATGCTCTGGTTCAACGCGGTCTACGAGCTGCCGTTCGGGCGCGACAAGCGCTTCCTCAACGACATGCACCCGGTGGCCAACGCCGTCCTGGGCGGGTGGCAGCTGAGCGCCATCAACAGCTTCGTTTCCGGCGCACCGCTCAGCATCAGCGTTCCGGGCGCGACGCTGGGCAACGGGTGGGACACGCGGGCCAATCTCGTCGGGGACCCGGACGTCTCCGACCCGTCGGCGACAGGGTGGTTCGACCCCGCCGCCTTCGCGGCGCCGGCGCAGTTCGAGTACGGCACGTCGCCGATCGGTGTGATCGAGGGTCCTGCCGCGCACGTGCTCGACCTCGGGCTGATGAAGCGCTTCGAGATCACCCGTGGCACATACCTGCAGATTCGGGCCGAAGCCTACAATGCGCTCAACAAGGTGAACCTCGGCAACCCGGGGACCACGCTCGGCACCGCGAATTTCGCACGTATTCTGAGCGCGGGCGGCGCACGGACGCTGCAGTTTGGCGCAAAGGTCATCTTCTAGCCGGCTCGGCCCCGCCGGGAGGGCCTCAGTCGAGGTGACGCAGGCGCCGGGCAACGGCCGGTCGACTCGCTTCACTCCAGGAGTGTGCATGGGGACGGGTCAGATCTACATGCTGCTCGCGCTCGTGAGCTTCAGCCTGCTCGGCGTGCTGCACAAGGTGGCCGACGTGAAAACGAGTCGGCCGAGCGCCATCAACGCGCTGCTGTTCAGCTCATCGCTGTTGTTCGTGTTCCTGTTCGTGCTCTTCGGCACGTCGACCGGACCGGCGGTTCCACCACGTGTGGCGACGATCGCCATTCCGTTCGGGATCGCCGCGTCGATCGCCATTCTCGCGTTTCAGGCGGGCGTCAAACACGGCAACATCGCCACGAGCTGGCTGGCGATCAACCTCTCCGCGGGGATTCCGACCGTGGCCTCGATCCTGATCTATGACGAGCCCGTGGGGGTCGGCAAGGCGCTGGCCCTCGCGCTCATCCCCGTGTCGATGTTTTTCCTGTGGAAGGACAAGCAGGCTCAGTCATGGCGCGATCAGGCCTCGTGAGCCGCGATTCCGGGACGTGGCTGCGCCTGATGCTCGTCGCCTTCCTGGCGAACGGCATCGGCCCGTTCGGCCTGAAAGTGCTGAGCGAACAGGGGCTGGCAGGCACGTACCAAGCGCAGTACCTGCTGTACTGGTACCTCGGTGCGTTCGTGTTCGCCATCGCCGCGCTCGCGCGCAGCCGGCTTCGCCCCTACGGCCGCGAGATCTGGCTGGGCGCCCTGATGGGCGCCTGTAGCCTGCTGGGACAGGCCTTCACCGGGCTGGCGCTCTCGCACGGCGTCCCAGGACATGTGGCCTTCCCGATCACGACGGGGGGATCGCTGTTTCTGGTGGCCGCCGCGGGTCTGCTGTTGTTCAAGGAGAAGGTCGGGATCGTACGGGATCGCCGGCATGGTACTGGGCATCGCCGCACTCGTGGCACTGAGCGTGGGGTGATCGGCACCTGCCCGGTCGAGGAGACAGTCCATGACACAACGACATGGAGACGCTGGAGCGGCGAGCCGCGGCGCGCAATCCGCCCTCGACCTCTTCGCCCACTTCGAGAGCACGCTCTACACGGCCGTCGTCTCCGATGCGCTCGACGACCTCGGGTTCAGAGATCAGGCGATGGCCGAGCACCTCCGCCCCGTCGGGTCGGCCGTGAAGTTCGCCGGCTGGGCTCGGACGATCGCCTGCATCGACACCTACCATCTGGACGAGGACCCGTACGGCATGGAGATCGCGGCGATCGACAGCATCCTTCCCGGGGAAGCCGTCGTGGTGTCGACCGGCGGATCGCGCCGCAACGCACCATGGGGCGAGCTGCTGTCCACGGCCGCGATCGCACGCGGCGCACGTGGGGCCATCGTCGACGGCCTCGTGCGCGACGTCGGTCGGATCCAGGGTCTCGGGTTCCCGCTCTTCGCGGCCGGGATGAAGCCGGTGGACTCGAAGGGGCGCGGCCGGGTCGTGGCCTACAACGTACCCGTGCAGTGCGGCGGCGTGCTCGTCACGCCAGGGGACCTCGTGTTCGCCGATCTCGACGGCATCGTCACCATTCCTGCCGCGATGGTCGACGAGGTCCTCCGGTTGGCGACCGACAAGGTCTCGCGTGAGAACCACAGCCGTGACGAACTGAAGCAGGGCGCATATTTGCGTTCGGTCTACGACAAGTACGGAGTCCTCTGAGCCCATGATCGTGGACGTGCACACGCACGTGTGGGAGCGGCCGGCGCATCTGAGCGAGACGTTCATCCAGGACGCGCGGATCGCGGCGGGCAATCCCGATCTCCAGATCGCGGTGGACCTCGACGCGCACTGGGCAGCCATGGCGCCGGTGGACCGGGCCATCGTCCTCGGGTTCAGGGCGCGGCATGTCGGCGTGCTCGTGCCCAACGAGTACGTCGCGTCGTACGTCGATCGGCACCCCGAGAAGCTGATGGGCTTCTGCTCGGTGGATCCGCAGGATGCGGATGCCCTGGATCAGCTGGAGCATGCCGTCCGGGGGCTCGGGCTGCGCGGCCTGAAAGTCGCGCCGATCTATCAGAACGTCCATCCGTCGGACCCGCGGTTCGTGGCCTTGATGAAGATGGCCGAGGCGCTGGGCGTGCCCGTGCTCATTCACCAGGGCACGACGTTCTGCGAGAACGTCTCGCTCGAACTGGCCAACCCGCTGCTGCTGCAGCCGCTGGCGGTGCAGTTCCCGAGGCTCCGCATGGTGATCGCGCATCTCGGTCACCCCTGGATTGCCGAGACGCTCGTCCTGATTCGCAAGCACCGGCATCTCTACAGCGACATCTCGGCGCTCTACTACCGGCCGTGGCAGTTCTACAACGCGCTGGTCATGGCGATGGAGTACGGCGTGATCGATCGGTTGCTGTTCGGCACCGACTACCCGTTCACCACGCCCGTGTCCACGATCGAGGCGCTGCGCCGGGTGAACGACATGGTGGAGGGCACGCACCTGCCGCGCGTGCCGGTCGACCGGATCGAGGGGATGATTCACCGGGACTCGCTCGGCCTGCTCGGCCTCGACCGCTAGGCGATCCGGTACCGGGCGAGCGTGTCTTCGTTCACCTCGACACCAAGCCCCGGCGCGGTCGGCACCTCGACGAAGCCGTCGACGATGCGGATCGGCTCGCGCACCATCGCGCGGCTCAAAGGCCCCTGTGACGTGTTGAACTCGATGAACTCTGCGCGGCGCTGGAACGCGTTGAGGTGCAGGGACGCGGCGGTGAGCAGATCCGACGACCACGAGTGCGGGATGACCAGCACGTTGGCCATCTCGGCCATGTGCACGATCTTGCGCGCGGCCGTGAAGCCGCCGCAGCGGGTGAGGTCGGGCTGCAGCACGTCCACCCGCGCGCGATCGATCAGCTCGCGAAACCCCCATTCGGTGGACTCCTGCTCGCCGCACGCGATCAGCGTCTCGACCGCCTCCGACACCCGACGATAGCCGTCGTAGTCCTCGGGGTGGAGGATCTCCTCGATGAAGAAGGGCTTGAAGGCCTCGATGGAGCGGATCACCTGAATCGCCTGCTTGGGCGTGCGTTCGACGAACCAGCCGGTGTCGACGAGCAGATCGCGCTCGGGGCCGAGTGCCTCGCGCGCGGCTTCCACCAGCCGCACGTCGAGCGCCGGGTCCTTGCCGAAGACGCCCCAGCCGAACTTCACCGCGGTGAAGCCCTCGTCGATGTAGCGCGTCGCGGCCTCGCGCATCGCCTGGGGCGTCGGGCGGAAGAGCGTGCTGGCGTAGGCGCGCACGGAGTCGCGCCACTTGCCGCCGAGCAGCACGTGGACCGGCTGCCCGTACGCCTTGCCCATGATGTCCCACAACGCGATGTCGATCGCCGAGATCGCCTGCATGGCGACGCCGCGCCGGCCGTAGTAGATGCTGCCGCGGTACATCTGGTACCAGAGGCGCTCCACTTCGAGCGGGTTCTCACCGATGATGAGGGAGGCGAGCCCGTCGAACGCCTGGATGTCGCCGTCGCTCCATCGCGGCGCTTCGACAGCCGCCTTGGCCACCGAGGCGGCCGTCTCCATGTCGGAGTAGCCGGTGATGCCCGCATCCGTCGAGACCTTCACGAGCCCCATGTAGGTGGGACCCGGCGGCTCCTCCGCGGTGTCGGTGCTGCGATAGAGGCCCGGCGACTTCAGGACGAGGACTTCGACGTTGGTGATCTTCATGAGACCGATGCGACATCTTCCGCGATGACGTAGAGCGTCGCGCCTCGCCTGCACACCGCCGCAAAGTGCAGGGCGATGACGACGCCGGAACGATGCGCGCTGGACCTCGAGCGGCGCAGAGGTGTGGTCCGCGAAGTCGTGGAGGCGGCCGAGCAGCTGGCCTTCGTGCACGTCGGCGCCCGGCCGCCACGAGCGGCTCCCAGATCCCGCTGACCGGGCACGGGACGTAGTCGGCGAGGTGCGGCGCCTGGACCAGGCGCGGCGGCGTCGGCCGCGCGCCGTCCACGCGCGTGACCTCGCCGGGCAGCATGCGGTAGTGGCGCAGCACGTTCTTGACGCCCTCGTAGGCATGGGCGATGCCGCGCACGCTCGATCCCTCGCCGAAGCCGAACTCGCCGCCAATGGCGACCTTGCCCTCGTCTTCGGCTTCATCCGTCAGGAGGCCCGAGCCGATCTGGCGCGAGTACACGTAGATGAACGGCGTGTCGAAGAGCCGCGCCACGGTGAGCGCCTCCGACCACTGCGCCGGGTCGGGCATCGGGTGCAGCGAGGTGCAGAGCGGGAACGACGCCTCGCGACCGCCCGCATGCAGATCGATGACGACGCGCGCGTGCGGAAAGACGCGGGTCTTCACGAAGTGCGCGATGCGATAGGACAGTGTGCCGCGCGGGTTGCCGGGGAACGCGCGATTCATGTTGACGTGGTCTTCCGGCGAGGTGCGGGTATGCGCGGCACACGCACTCTCGCTCAGCTGCGGCACCAGGATGACGCGGCCCCTCATTTCGCCGGCGTCGAGGTCGCGGCACAGGCGCTTGACGGCGATCTGTCCCTCATACTCGTTGCCGTGCGTCCCGCCGAAGACGGCCACGCCTGGGGTCTCGTCGGCGCGAGCGCCATTGATGACCGTCAGGGGCACCAGCGAGTAGCCCCAGCTGCCATCGAGGTGAAATGCCGCCTGATAGTGGTGCGTGCCCGGGCTGGTGAAATCGATCGCGTCGGGATCGATGCGCAGGGCAGTCACAGTCCCCGCTAGTCTACCGTTCGACGCGGGACCGGCATAGACCAGCCCCCCGCCACGCGGGTTGCTGGTCCAACCTGCTGGACTCCGACGGCATCAGGCCGCGATGAGGGCCGATTCAGCCGCTGCCGCTTGCTACGATGGCCGCAGCAGCGTGTGCTCTCCATGCTCTTGTGGACATTGGCCATCGGTGTGGTCTCGTCTGCGCCACAATCGAGCCCCGGCACACCGAGCCCGCGATGATTCCCATCTACATCGGCACGTATACCGACGGCGCGAGTAAAGGGATCTACCGCCTCGAGCTCGATCGGCCCAATGCGCGGCTATCCACGCCGGTTCTCGTGGCGGAAACCGTCAATCCGAGCTTTCTCGCCTGGCACCCGCGTCTCGGGGTGCTCTACTCGGTGAGCGAGACCAATACCGTGGGTGCCGGGAAGACTGGAGCGCTTCGCGCCTACCGGGTGAGCAATGACGGCAGCCTCGCGCTGATCAACGAGGAATCGAGCCGGGGCGCAGGTGCCTGCTTCGTCTCGGTGCATCCTTCGGGCGCACACGTCTTCGTGGCCAACTACGGCGCCGGCAGCGTGGCGGCGTTCGCCGTTAACCCGGACGGCGGCATCTCCGGCAGGTCGGCGCACGTGCAGCATACCGGCTCGGGTGCCGACCCCACGAGGCAGACAGGGACCGCACGCCCACGCTATTGCTGCCGCGCCTGGCGATCGGTTCGTCCTGGCCGCCGACCTCGGGACAGACAGACTCTTCGTGTACCGCTTCGACGCGCGGCGCGGCACCCTCACGCCGAACGAGCCGCCCGCGGCGGTCGTCCCGGCCGGCGCAGGGCCGCGTCACTTCGCGGCACATCCGTCGGGTGGCGCGGTCTTCCTCATCAATGAGCTGTCTTCCACGATCGCGTCGTACGGCTGGGACAGCACGCGCGGCACGCTCGGCCTGCTCGGCATGGTCTCCACGCTTCCCGACGGCTTCGCTGGCGAGAATACGACCGCCGAAGTGACCGTCCATCCCTCGGGCCGCTTCGTCTACGGATCGAATCGCGGCCACGACAGCATTGCGGCGTTCCGCGTGAACGAGAACGGTACGCTCACGCGCGCTGGCGTCTACCCGGCCGGCGGTAGGACACCGCGCCATTTCGCCATCGATACGAGCGGCGGCTTCCTGCTCGCCGCCAACCAGGAGTCCGACTCGCTCGTGCTGTTCCGTATCGATCAGAACACAGGCTCCCTCGCCGAGACCGGTGCGCGCGCCACCGTGCCGTCGCCCGCGTTTGTCGCCATGCCGCGCGCCCGCTAGCGGCCAGCACATCCTGGTGCCGGCCGGCGCGGGTGCTTGGAGAGACGCGACCCGTGCTGCTGTTCGGCGACGCCAGTCTGGCCGTCAGCGTCGATCGGCTGCTCATGCCCGACGGCCGGACGTATCGACTCGATCGCTTCATGCGCCTCAATCAGATCCTCCAGGGCGGAGTCCGTCCGGTCTTCTGCGATGTCGATCCACATACGCTGCTCGCCGATGCCGACGACGTGGAAAGCCCCGCTTGGGCGAAGTCGGTCGTGTCCGGAGGTTGTTTGGCAGAATGGAGTCCATGGTGGACGCCCCCGAGCTCGCCGCTCGGTACATGCGGCTTGTCGATGGCTTCGTGACCACGCAGCTCCTCTACGTTGCCGCCTCCCTCGACGTGGGCGGTCGCCTTGCCGGAGGCCCGATGAGCGGACCGGACCTCGCCGCCTCGCTCGGCGTCGACCGTGACGCGCTGACCCGGGTGCTCCGCGGCCTCGTGGCGGAAGGGGTGCTGGACGAGGACGACCAGGGCCGTTTCGCGCTGACGCCGCTCGGTGGCTGCCTCAGTTCCTTGCGGGGCGCCACGATTGCCCGGGGTGCGCTGTACTACGACGCCGCGGCGGGGCTGCTGGAGACAGTGCGTGACGGCGGCACCCCGTTCGAGCACGTCCACGGCGCCAGCTTCTTCGAGCACCTGCAACGGCACCCCGACCAGTACGACGTGTTCCAGGGGTCTATGGCCGGACGGGCGGAGCAGGAAGCTCGCGACGTGGTGGCCGCCTACCAATTCAGCGGCCTTCGCCGGCTGGTGGACGTCGGTGGCGGTCCGGCCGTAATGCTCGCCGAGATCCTCCGCGCCGTCCCCGAACTCAGCCGGGGTACTGATGGACCGCGAAGCCGTCGTGCGGCGGGCGCAGGACCACCTTGACCGCAGCGGCGTTGGCGACCGCGCCAAGTGCGTGCCCGGTGACTTCTTCGTGACGGTCCCTGCGGGCGGCGACGCCTACCTCCTCTCGCGGGTGCTCCACGACTGGGACGACGGCGACGCCGTGCGGATTCTGGCCACCTGCCGCTCTGCCATGGAGCCCGGTGTCCGGCTGCTCGTGGTCGAGGCCATCCTTCCTGAACGCGCCAGTGACGCGCCGGCGGTGATCAGAATGGACCTCCACATGCTGATCCTGCTTGGCGCCCGGGAGCGAACCGAGGCCGAGTTCCGGAACCTCCTCGGTGCCGCCGGTTTCACGGTCCACCGGGTCGTGCGAACGGGGTCGTCCGCCGGGCTGGGTATCATCGAGGCCGTCGCCGGATCGACGGCGGCGACGTGGACCGCGCCGAGGAGGGCGTAAACTCCAGCGCCCCCCAGCCGCTCGTGATCCTCAAGACGCCCGTCCGGCGGAGCATCGTCGGGCGCCGCGCCGGTCGCCTCTGCACAAATCGCCCTGCTCGCCTTCCCAGGGCCCCGCGAGGATCACGCACCTACCCGGACGGCGGGTGCGTAGTGAAGGCGACGTATCACAGTCCGATCACAATCGCATCTTCACTTAGCGACACCGCGGTGAAGAGAAACATCGTCGCGAGCGCGACACGCGCGCTTTGCTCCCATGTTGTGAAGAGTCCGATTCCCGAGAGTCCGAGTACTCGAAAGAATAGAAGCGGCCCGAACAAGACGAAAAGTACGTGCACGCCGCCCTCATGCGAACCAGCGACACTCGCTCCCGTCTTGAACGAACTGCGTCTTTGCGGCGGCGACGGCCTGGTGTCAGAATCCACTCATGCTGCTCCCGACAGCCCCGGGTATGGCGGCCTGGCCCGCCGCGCTGATCGTTTGGGGCCCCGGTTTTACGTCCACGGCGCACCGCCACCACTGTGTCCAATTGATCATGACGTGGCGCGGGTCGCTGCTGGTGCGCAGCGGGCCGGACGACGCGTGGAGGAAATGTGGCGCGGTATTAGTGCAGCCCGATGTCCTTCATGAAGTCGACGCGCGTGGGAGTACGGTTGTGATTGGGTTCATCGATGCGGAGAGCGAGATCCGCACGGCGTTCTCTGGGCGCATCGAACGTGACATAGCCCGCGTGCCTGCACACCAGGTTGCCCGCTGGCGCGCGGCGCTGGGGCCCTCGCCGAATGAAGCGCGCGCCCAGCGCTGGCTGGCCACATTCCTACCACACCGGGAGCGTGCCGCCGCTATTCATCCGGGTGTCCGGCGCGTGCTGAGCTATCTTCGGAAGCAAGAAGCCGTGTTGGACGGTCTCTCTCTCAAGAGACTGGCGGGCATCGCAGGCTTGTCGCCGTCACGCTTCATGCATGTTTTTACCGAGTCGGTTGGAGTTCCTGTGCGACCCTACATTCTCTGGCTCAGGCTCCAGCGCGCGGCCTGTGACTTGACGGAAGGCGCCAGCGTCACGAGCGCGGCCCATCATGCGGGGTTCTCGGACGGCGCTCACCTGACGCGGACGTTCCGTCGCATGCTCGGCGTGACACCCTCTGACCTTGCCTTGCGGAAGAGATCGAGCCAAGGATTTTCGCTACAGTCAAGTAGACCGACACTCGCGCCGGGTCGGGTCGCGACGCTGCGAGGCCAGCGTCATGCACCGGGAACGTTGCGGGTTGAACAAGGCGTTCACAGTGGCGATTGACTTCTAAGGTGCATCGGTGCGCGGCCTCATTCCTTTGGCCGCAGCAGCAACCAGAATATCAGCCCGTGCGTCACGAGAAGCGCTGGGACAACGACTGTCGGGATGTAAAACGCCGCTCCCAGTGACTCAGGGCCGACGCGCACGCCGATTTGGCCCAGGTAGATTGCGTTCAAGAGGTCGACTGCGCCCCACACATTGAACACCCACACAAGCGGGATGGCCCAGGATGCGCGAGCGGAAAGTGCCAATGTCGCGACGACCGCAAGGATGGCTGCGACCAGATCACCATACGCAACCGGAACGGCGAACGCCGATGAAAGCGACGGCGATACGACCCCAGGGATTAGAAAGCTCAGCCCAACAAACCGGAATGTGTGAGGAACGACCACTGGAATGAGGGCATCTTCTCGGCGCATGACCCGGAGTCGCGGCCAGATATAGAGCTTCGTGACGTTGCCGAAAGCAATGAAGCTCATCAGAATGCTGAGCCCAAATAGCGCATCGCTATTCATAGATTGGCTCGTTGTAGATATTGAAGAAGTCTCTTCCGCCGGCAAACACCGGCCTTAGGTTGCGGGCACCCGTGCTCGCCGGAGGCGATCCGCAGATCCTCGATCGCCTTCGCCCGTTGGAGCTCGGCGCTCTGGATCGCCCTGTCATTGGCGGAGGCCGCGTTGAGCGCCTCGCGGAGCGTCATCAGTTGTCCGCTTGATCGGGCTGGCACGCACATGCACGCCAGGGTTGTGAGCCACCACGCCACCTTCTCCCTGGCGCGCCGCGTCATGTGCGGAACGGAATGAGTGCCCGCAAGCGCGCCTCGCGTAGGTACAGTCCCAGCCACGACATGACGCCCAGCATCACTGGAAACAGAAACCAGGCGTCGTGTACTCTCACCTGCGTGGCGGTCGCCCCTCCCAAATACCCCGTGACGAAGATGCTGCCGAGTGCTGCTGTTTGCGGGATCAGCATCATGATGGTGGACAGGAGCAGGACCAGTCCGATCCACGGCGCGAGCGATGCCGCGTATCCGAATGTGGTCATCCCCTCCACGTACGGCGCGACGCCCGCGAGTCTCGCGCCGCCGTCAACGAGCAGGAACACACCGACGAATCCGGTGAGGACCCAACCGGTCCGAAACATCCCCCGGCTCGTGACGACCGCGTTGGAGTCTTTGACTTCAGCCATGGGCCGCGCCTCCACCAGAGCCGGGGGCCTCCATCACCTGGCGCACCTCGGTCTCACCCTGCCAACCCTTCCAATGCGCTTTGTGCAGTTCCATGAATCGCGTCGCCCATTCAATGGCGTCCTGCTTCGACTGCACGTTGAAGATCGCGTAGGCTCCAACAACCTCATGACCGCTATCAATCGGCCCCTCACTGGTCGAGATCTTTCCACCCTCGAGCCGGACACGCGCGCCGGCTGCGGTGGGCATCAGGCCAGCCGTGTCAACCAGGACGCCGGCTTGCGCGGCCTCGCCGCCGAGTCTTCCGATGGCTTGTAACAGCTCCGCTGGCGGAGGCCCAATAGTCGAATGTTCCGCCGACTTGATCAGAGTCATGAATCGCATCGAATCAGTCTCCTCTCTGCGTGTCCCGTAATGATCCCTTCGGATCGTCTAACGCAGGCACAAGAACCTCATGATTGCGCACTCCCTTCCCGCATGAGTCAACGCGGCAACATGGCTGCTGCGACTCTGTCGCCGATTGCAACACGTGTGACGCCGGGGCGATCGCCACGACTTCGCCGGCGCCGTCCGCTCCCATGACAACGTCCGGCTTCACGGGCAGCGGATACGTGCCTTGCAGAACCAACTCTCGGGAATTCAGTGAATTGGCGCGTGCTCTGAGCAGGACTTCGCGAGAGCCCGGCCGCGGCTGCTCATGTTCTCTCAGAGTGAGCCCGGGGATGCCGGTCCCCGAGTTAGCGTGATAGCTCCTCACGATGTTCTCCCTGAGTGAGGCGCACCGGAACGGCGAGGGCCGACGACATTTGACGATTGCTTCTCTGCGCTGGATGTGGCCGGAATCTCTTCGACACCACGCGAGAACGGGCGTCGACCACGTCATCGTAGCGGTAACACTCGCTCTCGGTCTTGAATGAACTGGCTGCGGCCTTGCGGGCGGCGACGGCGCGTGATCCGCTGGAGGGGCAGGCCCAGAACGCGGAAGAGCAGTCGAGTCGGCTCGGCTCGGGATCGCGGACCGCGATCCCGACGCTGGCAATGAAGAGGACGTTCATTCGGAAGCTTCTCGCAGTGCGTTGACATGTCCGCCTGATGCCTCCGATGCCGTGGGCCATCACCACGGTGGGGTGGGGGCCACTACCCTCAGGCAGGTAGATCCACGCCTCGATCATGTCACCCGACGTGGTCGGGATCTGCACGGTGATGCGCTTCGCGACGACGTTGTTGGAAGTCGTCATGAGCTCGCGGATCGCAAGGCGGTCGGCCGCTTCATGGTGAGAGGACGGCGAGGTGTTTGCTCATGAAGCAAGTCTCCTTTGAACGCTCAGGGTAACTGGTCGAAAAAGAGATAGACGACGGTAATCCGGTCGTCCCGGGTGATGATGAAATCAGTCCCGGCGTACGCTGGCGCCTCACCAGGACGGCCCGAGACCCATCGGACCCGCCCGCCATTGCCCAATTCCTCGGGCGCGGCAATTGGCTGATATCGAAAGTCAGGGTGAGTCGCCTTGATCGCGGCCGCGACGCGATCGATCTCGTCGCGGCCACGGTAGACGCCTCTGGGCTCGTAGAACACGCAATCTTCGGTGAAGATCTCGTCGATGGCCGCGCGCCGACGCGCGGGATTGTGTTCACCGAAGACGTCATGAAGATTACGGGTCAGCAAGGTCGATATGCTCGAGGACATGGCGTTGTCTCCTCTGCGCATTGGGAAACGTGCTTCGAGCGCGCTTCTACTTCTTGAGCGAGGCCTCCAGGTTGCCCAGCACACCGAGCTGGCCGAGCAGGATGGTTCCGGCGTAGTGGCAGTCGAACGCGCGCACCTTCCCATCTTCAAGATGGAAGACATCGATGCACGGGACGTGGATCTCCTTGCCGGTAGCGGGAAGCGTTCCCAGGCCCATGGGAAGGTCACCTTGGTGGGTTCCGTTCAGCGACAGCTGAACGACGACGACGTCACCGTCGAAGTAGAGCTCGGAGAGTTCGCGGTGCATGTCCGGAAATGCAGCCGAGTAGATGTCGGCCGCACGAGCGACTTCGTCGCCGCGGTATGTGACTCCGGCAGGGACATCCCACCAGTAGCCGTTCTCGGTGAACAGCGACCGAAACCTCTTGGGTTCCTTCTCTGCGACCACGTACAGATTGCGGATAATCTCTTCGTGTGAAGCCATCGTGGTCTTCCTCTAATTAACCATCGGCCGGTGCACAGCGCCCATTGTCCGCTATCCCACGCCGCTCGACTGCTGCTCTCGCGTCGTTCCAGTCGGGTCCGCTTGATGTAACGTTAGTGGAGCGCGGTACTTCCCGGACCAATGCACGTGCTCGTGCTCGCGGATCGTCAGCAGCAACTCGAGCTTCTCCTCGAACAGGGCGTCGTAGTCCTCCAAGCGGAATCCGAAGAGCGGAAACGCCTCGATGGACGACCCACGACCGACGTTCATCTCCGCGCGTCCGCGCGAGAGCAAATCGAGGGTGGCGAAGTTCTGAAAGGGGCGCACCGGGTCCTCGGCGCTCAGCACGGTGACCGCGCTGGTCAGGCGAAAACGTTGCGTCCGTGCCGCGGCGGCGCCGAGGATGACGGCCGGAGCCGAATCCAGGAACTCGCGACGGTGGTGTTCGCCTATGCCACACGCGTCCAGGCCGACCGCGTCGGCAGGTTCGATCTGCTCGACCAGTTGTCGCAGACGATCCGCTGGATTCCGCGCGCGACTGTTCTCGTCGAATGCCGCCGCAAAACTGTCACTACCCACTTGCATCGGTGTGCCTCAGAAGAAGGACCATCCAATCCGAACGAAGGGAAAGCGCTCAGCTCCGCCTCGACAACACGCTCGCCAGCTGGTCACGACGTGCCCACGCGATCACGAGGGATCCGGTGAGCAGCACGGTTGCGGGCACCGCAGACCCGCCGACGATGAACAGATGGGTGAAAACGGCGCCGACCATCGTGGGAATGAGCAGGAGCGTCCCGAATGCCGCCCAGGACGGCACGAGGAGCGCCACAGCCGAGACGACCTCGATCGAGCCGGTCACGTAGCGGAACCACTGCCCGATGCCGATCGCGTCGAACAACGCGACCAGTTCGGGCGCGCCGGTCAACTTCAGTCCGCCGGTGAACAAGAACATACCGGCAAGGGCAATCTGGGTGAGCCAGAGCGCCACGAGAGCGACTCGCCCGCGCGGGAGTGCGGGCGTCTGATGGGCGGTGATGGCTGTCGAGAACAGGGTGGTCACGATTCGGCTCCTTCCATGCATAGGTTACGATCAGTTACTGAGGTAGGATCCGATACCAACAGCGGTCGCGCAAGACGGCACTTTTACCTGCGTTGGTCACATGGAGGGAACCGTCGGCCGAAATTCAAGCGGTATCATAGAGTTACGAATGTATACTGTGTATGCGATCGATACCGGTGGCAACACGCTGAGCCGCCTCAGGCATGACGGAAGGACCACGCGATGGCGCAGCGAGCGAAGAAGATCGCGGAGGAGAACAGCCACCACGACTGCGACTTTCGAGACATGCTGAGTCGCGTCGGGGACAAGTGGAGCCTGTTGGTGATCTTCATTCTCAAAGGCAGGCCTGCGTTTCGAGGGCGGTTCTCGGATTTGAAGCGCAGCATTCCGGGGATATCCCAGCGGATGCTCACCGCCACCGTGCGCAACCTTGAGCGTGACGGCATGCTCACGCGCCACGTCTACGCAGAGGTGCCACCTCGCGTTGAGTACGAGCTCACCCCCCTTGGCAGAGGGCTGACAGAACCTGTGCTCGGCCTGATCTCCTGGCTTCAGTCGAACTGGCCGGTTATCCGGAGCGCGCGCGATCGATTTGATGCGCGGCAAAAAGCGACCCGAATGGTCGTCCGGCCGGTTGCTTCTGCAACAATCCGCGGCTGACGACCACGAGCCATCGCGCTAACAAGCAAGGAATCGCCGGAAGATCGGGTTGACCTTCCAGCGCACGCGCCGCTGCGCCGCTGGGGTGCCTTCAGCTGGTCGGCCTGTCCCCACGATTGTCCCTATGAGCCGCCAAAACAACGCCTCTAGAGCCAACGCGAGCCAACGTGTTTGATCTGTGAAGTCGAATAAACCAAAGGATTTACGAGGAGAATCGAAGATGTCCGAGCGGCGGATTTCCGTTGAGCAAACCGTCGCGGTGTGTCTTGGTGCGGTGGTCCCGTTCACCCTCGTCGTGATTCGGCCAACGAATAACCGATTGCTCGACCCGGCATTCGACCCTCAGAGTCCAGATGCCTCCAGACTGCTGGTGCGGTGGGGTCGTCTTCACGCGATACGCAGCGCTCCGAGTGGGCTCGCGTTCGGCTTGTTGCTCGTGCGGTTGACTGCTCGTTGAGCCGTTACAACGCGAACTGCGTTCGCAACCTACGCCTCACCGCTCCTGAAACGGTGTTTGTCGACCTTCAGCGACCGAATCTTGGACTCGAGGGTGGATCTCGGCATGCCGAGCCTGGCGGCGGCACCGTCCGGCCCTGAGACCCGGCCCCTGCTCTCGGCGAGCGCGGCCTCGATTCTGGTGCGCTCGTGCGCCAGCAGCTCGTGTTCAAGTGGCGTCGTGGCCACCGGCGGAGCGACGCGGCGTTTCACCAGCCAACTGTCGTCAATGGTGAGCGTGCCGGTACCGGAGACGATCACCGCACGCTCGATCACGTTCTGCAATTCGCGGATGTTTCCCGGCCAGGGGTATCGCGCAGCAGATCGAGCGTGCGCCCGCTGATCGCCGTGGCGGTCTTGCCCGCCCGTTTGGCAAATCGATGCGCAAAGTACTCGACGAGCAAAGAAATGTCCGTCGGTCGGTCCCGGAGGGGTGGCACTTCGATGGGGAACACGTTCAGTCGGTAAAACAGATCAGATCGAAAGCTCCGCTCCTCGACCGCGTGCTGCAGATCGCGGTTGGTCGCCGCTATTACGCGAACATCGACCTTCTGAGGGCGAGTGCCGCCGACCCGCTCGACTTCGCGTTCCTGCAAGACGCGCAATAGGGCCATTTGCGTGTCCGCAGGTAGGTCGCCCACTTCGTCCAAGAAGATCGTTCCGCCATCGGCGAGCTCGAATTTTCCCTGTCGCCTCTGCAGAGCGCCCGTGAACGCGCCTCGCTCATGACCGAACAATTCGGAGGCAATCAGTGATGGTGGAATGGCAGCGCAGTTGACCGTGACGAAGGCGCGGGCCGATCGAGCCGATCGGTGGTGAATGGCCCGAGCGATCAATTCTTTGCCGGTTCCAGTTTCGCCCGTGATGAGGACGGTTGAATCGGTGGGCGCCACTTGCGCCACCTGCGTCAAGACCGCCCGTATCGCCTCTGACGCGCCGACGATCTCTTCGAACATCGATGCGCGGCTGACTTCTTCCCGAAGCGCCAGATTCTCGTTCTTGAGCTGGTCTTCCGCCCGCTTGCGCTCGTGGATGTCCGTCCCGGTCGCGTACCACCGCACGACCCGGTCGTGTTCGTCGCGCACCGACTTGTACTGGATCAAGCACCAGCGGTATCCGCCCGCATGATGCCGGGTACGCATCTCCAACTCGAAGGACCGTCCCTGTTCGAAGCCACGCCGTCGCTCGTCCGCCAGTCGGTCCAGATCCTCGGAGTGGAAGAGTCGCGAGCGGAAATCCGGGGCCTCGAGGTCTGCCGAGTTCAGGCCGCTGTACTCGAGGACGGTGTTGTTCGCGTACAGCACTTGGCCGTCCGGACTCAATGCGGCGATTAGTTGTGGGATCGCGTCGATGATCTGCCGGTATTCGCTTTCGCTCGCCCGGATTCGTTGCTCGGCCTGCTTGCGATCCTCGATGTCGGTGTTGGTTCCGAACCACCCGATGATGTCGCCGGATTCACTGCGAACGGGCACGGTTCGAATCAAATACCAGCGATACACCCCGTCGAAGCGACGAACCCGCACTTCAGCTTCGTCTGGCTGACCGCTGGCCAACACCCGCTGCCACGTTTCCAGAAGGCCAGGCAGATCATCTGCGTAGATCACGTCGGTCGAAGCCCATCCCCACCCCTGGCTCTGCTCCTGCGTGAGCCCGGTGTAATCCATCCATTGCTGGTTGACGAACAGAATGGCCCCGTCCGGCGCCGCACGCCAGATGTGCGCCGGAATGGCGTTCACAACCGACAAATCGGTGAGTTCGGCAGCTGACACGGATAGCTTCCTGTTGCAAGCCGCAGGACCCGGGCCGCAATCGACAAGTCCGGCCGGCGGCATTGCGACGCTACCACCGGGGGCGACTCCCGGCAAGGCGTTCTGTCGAGAGTTCGCCATTTGGCGAAGTCTCGCCACCGCCAACGCCCGAATCTTCCCGACAATTCACCGCTTCGGGCTTGGTCCCTGCCTTGCGATGCTCTTCGCGGTTTCCGCTTCCTGTGGTCGTTCAGCATGACGTTTCGTGTGCAGCGGTCGACGGCCGGTGGGGATGTCGTGCTGATGCTCAGCGGAGACATCGCGGCCGACTGCGCCAGCGACTTACAGGCACTCGTGGAAGCAGCGGGCGATCAGCCGCTGGTGCTCGATCTGAGGGAGGTGGCGGTTGTCGACCGCGACGGAGTGTTGCTCCTGGGCCACAGCGAGAGCTGCGGAGCCACGCTGACCAACTGCCCCGCTTACGTCAGGGAATGGATCGAGCGTGAGCGGGATGCCGCCGACTGGCAGCGGACACAGCCAATGCGACGAGAGGAGCATGCCAGGCCCGATCTCTCAGAGAAGACGGCAGACGAGGACACGTTCACAAGTCAGGATGGCCTCCGCATCTTCTTTCGCGCGTGGCATCCGACTGATGCGGCTCGCGCCATCGTCGTCATTGTGCCCGGCTTCAATTCTCACAGCGGGTACTATGACTGGGTTGCCGCTCAACTCGGCGCGATAGGCCTCGGTGTCTTTGCCATGGACCTACGCGGGCGCGGCAAATCGGACGGCGAGCGCTTCTACGTCGACAGGTTCGAAGATTATGTCCAGGATGTCGCAGGCCTGGTAACGCGGGCGAGATCTCGTGATCCAGGTCTTCCTGTCTTTCTCCTGGGTCACAGCGCCGGGGGAGTCGTGTCGTGTCTCTACGCGCTCGACCATCAAGCGGAGCTCGCTGGCCTCATTTGCGAGAGCTTTGCGTACCAGGTTCCAGCGCCAGATTTTGCGCTTACCGTCTTCAAGGGACTCAGCCACATCGCTCCACACGCGCACATCCTGCGCCTCAAGAACGAGGACTTTTCCCGCGATCCTGCGGTCGTCGCACGCATGAACGCGGACCCGCTCACGGCGCACGAGACGCAGCCCACGAAGACGCTCGCGGAGATGGTTCACGCGGACGAGCGGCTTGAGCGCGAGTTCCCGAACATCACGCTGCCGGTGCTGATTCTGCATGGTACGGCAGACAAGGCGACGAAACCAGCCGGCAGCCAGTCCTTCTATGACACGGCCCGCTCGTCGGACAAGACGTTGAAACTCTACGACGGGTACGTCCACGACCTACTGAACGACGTGGGCAAGGAGACGGTGATGGCCGACATCGCCAGCTGGATATCGGCGCGGCTATCGCCCGTCTGACTTCGGCGAGAGCGTGCGGAACTTGCGACGGAGACGTGCGGCCGTGAAGGCTGAGGGAGGATTGCAGTGGTGAAGCAATGGTTGGTCGGCGTCGGCGTCGTCATCACGGTCGCGCTATGGCACTCGCCAGTCCGCAGCGCCCAGCAGCAGCCACAGGGAAGGCCGGACGCAATTTCGGTACGAACCGCGAGTGTCGATGGCTTGAATATCCAGTATCTGCTGGCGGGGCGAGGGCCCACGATCGTGTTGCTGCACGGGTATGCCGAAACGTCTCGGATGTGGCGACCGCTCATTCCCCGGCTGTCGGACAACTTCACGGTGATCGCTCCCGATCTGCCCGGCATTGGTGGTTCGGCCGTTCCGTCCGACGGCGTCGATATGTCACGTGCTGCGGTGACGATGCATGCGCTCGTTCAACAGCTCGGCCTGGGCAAGGCCGCTGTCGTCGGTCACGACATCGGGCTGATGGTCGCCTACGCTTACGCCGCACAATTTCCATCCGATGTCGAGAAGCTCGTGCTGATGGACGCCTTTCTGCCCGGCGTCGAAGGTTGGGAGGCGATCTACAACCATCCGGCCATCTGGCACTTCCGTTTCAACGGGCCGACGCCAGAGGCGCTTGTCCGAGGCCGGGAGCGGACATACTTCGAGCATTTCTGGAACGACTTCGCCGCGGATAAATCACGCTCGATTCCAGAGGCTGATCGTCAGGCATATGCCGCAGCGTATGCCCGCCCCGGACGGATGCGAGCAGCGTGGGCATACTTCGTATCCTTTCAGCAGGCCGCCAAGGACTTTGCGCGCTTTTCCCAAACCAAGCTGACGATGCGCGTGCTTTCTATTGGAGGCGAGAAGGCAAACGGCGACGCATTGGGCCAGCAACTGAAGATCGTGGCCTCGAACACGAAAGCCGTGACCCTGCCGAACACCGGCCACTGGGTCATGGAAGAGAATCCGCAGGGCACGATGGACGCACTGGTGCCCTTTCTCAGCGGCCAGACGACGACAGCGTCATTATCGAACACGTCGCTCGGTTCTGCGACCGGCGCGTCAGCGCTCGCCCAGATGCGCTTGACGCCCGATGAACTCCGCGCCAACCAGACTGGATCGGAGCAGATCGGAAGTTCCCTGCTCGCAGGCGTGAGCACCAAAATCCTTTCGGGAGATCCGTCGAAGGCGGGGTTCTACTCGATCATTCTGTCGGTTCCGGCGAATACGACGATCCCTGCACACGCTCATCGCGATGACCGGATGGCTACCGTCGTCTCTGGTACCTGGCAGTTCGGCTACGGAGATCGGTTCGATGAAAAGGCGCTCAAACGCTTGCCGCCCGGCAGCGTGTATCGGAGCCCGGCGGTGCGAATCATTTCGCCCGGACGGGCCCCGAACCCGTGCTCGTGGAGATTTCTGGCGTCGGGCCGACGGACACGCGCTACGTCAACCCATCGGATGCGCCGAAGGTATCGCCAGGACGCTGAGGCGCGACAGACCGTTCGTACCCATGCGTCGCCATCCCCTGATTTGCGTCTTAGAGTTCGTGCTTTTGAGGCGGCCCTCGCAGGGTGCCGAGGCGACCGCGGAGATCCCGATCACCGTGCTGACCGACGTCTAGCAAACCGTTGCACAGGCCGATTTCGAAGCAGTATCCAACATTTCAGTTTCTCAGGGTTGACGCGTGTCGGTCGCTTCACCGAGGGGGCAGCGGCACGGCTATACTGGAAAAGCCCGTACGTGATCGCGGCACATTGGAGGACTTATCACAATCGCCGAGATCGCGGTTCAAGCATGACTGTAAGTCCGACGACCAATCCGACAGTCGGGTTCCTCTCCGGTGGGCGCGGGACCAATCGCGACTTGACGGGCATTGCGGGTAAGCCGTCGCGCCAGGAACCCTCGGCGAGTTCGTCCCTGAGGACAGTTGCGGCGGAATGGTACTACTCTTGTCGAGGTCGACGTTCGCCGCCGCCCACGATCGCAATCGCGGCAAGCAATCACGTTGAGTGTCCTGCGGAACTTCACGCGAACCGCGGGCGTATATTGCTAGCATTGTATGTTTTCTTCCCAGGCATCGGGGCCGCGCTAACTGATGCGCGATACCCTCGGCGAGTTCGAACAGCTGGTCCTGCTCGCCATCCTCCATCTCGGCGAGGAGGTCTATGGCGTCCCGATCGTCGACGAAATCGCGCGGCGCACCGGTCGCGAAGTCGCTCCAGCCGCGGTCTACGTCACGCTTCGCCGTCTGGAAGAGAAGCGTATGCTGGCGTCGTGGATGGGTGAATCCACCGGTGAGCGCGGCGGCAAAGCTCGACGGTACGTGAGAGTGACTCGAGCCGGGCTCGAGAGTTTGCGCGCGTCACGAAAAGCGCTCGACCGCATGTGGCGCGGCCTCGACATCGATTTGCGAGGTGCGCGATGACGCCACCCGCGAGCGGGGGCCGGTTCAATCCCCCGCGTGTCGCGCGAACGGTCGTCGAGCGCGTACTGCCAGCCGATGTCCGTGAATCGATCGCCGGTGATCTGGACGAATTCTTTCAGCGCGATTGCCGCACGCACGGTCCTGGCCGCGCGCGGCTGCGATATTGGAGACATGCGACCGCGTTGACGATCCGTTTCGCGATCGAGCGCGGCCGGGACTGGCGCACACAACTCATGCTCACACGAATGTCGTGGATGGACCTGAAACTCGGCCTGCGGATGCTGGTGAAGTATCCAGGATTGACGATTGCCGGCGGGCTGGCGATCGCGATTGCGATCGGTCTTGGCGCCGGATGGTACGACGTCTCCCGTGATTTCTTTCGTCCAACCATTCCGCTTCCCGGAGGCGACCGCATCGTAGAGATCGAAATGCGCAATCCGCGCATCGTCGGTGATGAGCGGCGGTTGCTGCACGATTTCATGATCTGGCGACAGGAGCTCAAATCGGTGGAAGAGCTCGGCGCGTATCGCACGCTCGAGCGATTGCTGTCGGTGGGGCGGGCGAATCCCGAACCGGTGACGGTGGCCGAGATTTCGGCATCGGCCTTTCAACTCGTGCGCGTACCGCCGATTCTCGGCCGTCCCTTAATCGAAGCCGACGAAGCCCCGGGTGCACCAGGCGTGGTCGTGCTCGGTTATCACGTCTGGCAACAGCGATTCGGCGGAGGCGCTGATGTGATTGGGCAGAACGTTCAACTCGGACGCGCGACGAGCACGGTAGTGGGTGTGATGCCGGAAGGCTTCGCGTTTCCGATCAACCATCGCATATGGGTACCGTTGCCACTTCGACCCAGTGGTTATGCGCCTCTCGAAGGCGCACCGGTGCGAATCTTCGGCCGAATCGCGAAGGGCGCAACGCAGGAGCACGCCAACGTTGAAGTCACCGCCATCACCGACCGCGTGCGCGCATCGTCGCCGCACACACACGAGCATCTGCGGCCGCGCGTGCTTGCGTATGGGGGTGAAGCACCTGGCGGCCGCGCGTCGATCTTCGAACTCGTCGTCCGCCATGGTCCCATCCTGCTCGTGCTCTTCGTCGCGTGCATGAACGTCGCGACGCTGATTTACGCCAGAACGGCGACACGCGAATGGGAGATCGCAGTGCGCTGCGGGCTTGGTGCGAACCGCATGCGCATCATCACGCAACTGTTCATCGAGGCGCTGGTTCTTGCCGGCGTCTCGGCGGCAATTGGTGTGGCCGCGGCGCATTGGGCCGTGACGTGGGGCGTGACGACGTACTACTCGAGCATGAGCGGCGGCGCGCCGTTCTGGATCGAACCGGGATTGAAGCCGGCGACGATCGTTTATGCGATCGTCCTCGCCATCACCGGCGCGGCGCTCCTCGGCGTGCTGCCCGCGATCAAAGCCACCGGCATCAACGTGCAGGCGCAACTCCGTAACCTTGCCGCGGGATCAACGCTGCGCTTTGGCGGTGTGTGGACCACGGCGATGATCGCGCAGGTCGCGGTGACCGTGATTTGTATCCCGCCGGCCATGGGCATCGGGGAAGAAGCCTGGCGCGATCGCCGAATCCGGGCGCAATTTCCCGGACATGAGTACCTCGCCGTGCGCACAGGTCTCGATCAAGACATGGCGGCCGGCGAGTCGGACGCCGAATTCGCAGTGCGAGCGGATAACACGTACGCCGAGCTCGAACGGCGACTCGCGCAGGAAGCCGGCGTCACCGCGGTCACGTTCGCCGAACAGCTTCCAGGCATGTATGGCGAAGTACGTCGGGGGGAATTCGACCCGGCGGCAGGATCTGAACCGATTCCGATACCCAATCTTTGGACCTCGACGGTCGCGCCCACGTACTTCGACGCTTTCGATCGCCCGATCGTGGCCGGACGCGGCTTCACTGAGGGCGATTTGGCGGCCGGCGCGCGAAACGTGATCGTGAATGAAGCGTTCGCGCGGCGTTTCATCAATGGCGCGAGTCCCGTGGGCCGTCGCGTTCGATACCGGATCGCGGACGCGGCGGCGCCCGAGGAGTGGCTGGAAATCGTCGGCATGGTGCGCGACATTGGGACGTCGCCCACGGATCTGGGTGAAGCGCCGTTCGTATTTCACGCGGCGCGGCCGCGCACGATGTCGCCGCTGACCATGGGCATCCGGGTCGGCACCGATCCCTCGACCTTCTCCGAGCGCGTTCGCGCCGTAGCGTCGATCGTTGATCCCGGCTTGCGGCTCGAAGAGATGCGGCGGCTCGATGATTGGACGTGGCGTATCGACCTGCCGGCGATGGTTTCGGCGTCGGCGCTCGCCGGTGTTGTGGCGCTTGGGCTGTTTCTGTCTGCGGCGGGAATCTTCTCGCTGATGTCGGTGACAGTGGCGCGGCGGACACGCGAGATTGGGTTGCGGTCGGCCCTCGGCGCCAGTACCCGGGCGGCTGCTCGTGGGGATCTTCTCGCGCGCCATTCTCCTCGTCGGCGGCGGCATCGTTGCCGGAAATCTCTTCATCCTGTTCGTCGTGTGGATGGGTGGCGAGGCGGGGATGTCGTTCGTGCTGAACGCCCTGATGCGAACATCGGCGGCGATGCTCGTCGTTGGATTGCTCGCGTGTGTTGAACCCGCACGCCGGGCGCTGACGATCGATCCCACGACAGCGCTACGAGACGGGTAAGTGTCTCAACTGGAACTCGTCGCTCTCATCGTTCACGACGATGACGCTGCGATTCCTTTCTTCGTCGATGTTCTGCAGTCGAGTTGGCGGAAGACTCGCCGTCGCTCACCAACGACGGACGGCCCAAGCGATGGGTCGTGGTTCGGCTGCCGGGCGCGCAAACAGGAATCCTGCGCGCGGGACATCAGGAGGTCCGGGCTACACTCCCGACAAGCGTCGTCTCCAGACCCTCGCGTCAAGCCAACCTCCCGATCGACGGTCCCCCCACGGGAAACACAAGGGGACCGCAAACAGCTCATCTCCGAAGCGTGTTGCCGACGCGCCGTCGTAGACCACGGCGCCCGAGGCAAACCGCCGGCATAGCCCTCGGTGCTCACACCCAACGCCGATCGTGAGCCGCCCACATTCGTCGTCGTCGGCGAGCACGATGGCATCGCATCGCCGTCGGTCATGGAACGGCGAGTGGCGGCCGTGCGCGCGACCGGCGCCGAGGTGGAGCTTCGTCAACTACCTTCGCACGCTCGCGGCGGCGAGGTAAGCCAGATTGGCTCAATGCCATCGCCACGGCTCGTGCGTAACGAGCGCCTTCGCGCGGGCTCGAGCAACCCTCGCTGGTGCACGGCGGGGGAGTCCCGCGCGTGGGGCGGTCGTGCCGCCTCACTCTTTGGCGGACTACGAAAAGAAGCTGCAAGGGAATTGCCGGCTCGTGCAGCTAACCTCAACTGTCACAATGGGTACGGAGTTTCTGGTAGGGACAGGATGACGAAGCTCGGCTCATGCAGGCTGGCCGTACAAGACCTTGGAGGCCACCTGTGCCTGCATCAGCCGGGTCGTCATCATTCTTCCCTTCGCTACCTCGCCGTCCCTTGCACGTGACGCTGGAGGAACTCGAACGCAAGATCTCCAATCGGACGGCACATCTTCTGTGCTTCGGTCGTTGCGGGGACGAAGTGGACCCCGCCCCAGACCCGGCTGCGGCTGCAGTCGTCGTCGAATTCGGTGAACGTGTTCCACGGACCGAGCGTGAGGTCTGTTGCGGGCGTCACGCCTGGCTCGATCACCGACGATCCCGCGAGCACTTGCACTGACCAGCCGAACGCATCGGACCCGAGGTAGCGCCTGCTGGCCTGTGCATGCGCCGCGCAGAAGCAGGAGGAGCCAGACGGATATTCCGGATGGTTGCCCGTATTCAGATACGACCGCCATTCGACGCCCGGCAAGTCATCGACGACGCCACGGCCGGGCCCCGCCCACCCGGTGATTCTGCGGTTCCGGTACAGGTGTCGGATGGCAGAGGCCGGGCGCACGGCGTCGTGGCGGACTTTCTCCTTCCACGTAGCGATCCCCCCGTCGAACGCCGCCAGGTTGGTCAGGAAGTCATAGTGCACGAACTCGTCCAGCGACATCCCCCGGCTGAGCGCGATGAACAGCGCCGAAAAACCAAGGCCCGAGATCTTGTTGTCGAAGAGTTCCGCCACCATCTTCTGGTAGTCGGTGAGCGAGGCCTGGGTTGCGATCACCTCGTCGGCCTGTGCTCTGTACGCGTGAACATCTTGGTGATCGCTGCTCGCGGGATCTGGAACGCGAAAGCGGCCAGGGTGCGTGTATGAGTACGGGCGTGTCAGGCCCCATTGAGGCGTGACAAAATGCTGAATCGTGAACGTACCGTTGCCCGGCGAGTTAAGCAGTGGCTGCCAACGCGAGGGGTCCGACAGCTGGTAGGCCGTGTTCACTGGCCTGTAACCCGTGTAATCCTCATACGGCCGTCTGTTGTATTGGCGACCGCCTTCGTCACCGAGCTGGTTCATCCCATCGCGCTCCCGCACCCGGGCCACGCGCGCTCCCGCCACGTTTCCGATGCCGACCGACGTCGTCAGGTCCTCGCTCGCGTTGTCCGGATCGAGGCCCACTGAGGCAAGCATCGCGCGCCAGTTGGCCGCAAACCTGGGCATCATGCTGTTCAACACCCGATACGAGGCATAGAGCATCGCGATGTTCTTCTGCGTGTTCGTTGCGGCTTCGAGCGGCGGGCGGCGGCCGAGGCGGGAGTAGACCCCGACCGCCGTCGGATGATACGGCGCGATCGCGTCGAACCATGCGTTGGTGATCACCGCGGTATGACGAAGGATGATCGGCGCATCATTGGGCGCGGTCGTTTGAAAGAGCGCCGGGATCACCGCCGGGATGATCACCTCTATCGCCGCGTTTCCGGTATCGAGGTTGAACGGGGCAACCTGGGCCGATGGTGTAAGACCGCCGATCGAGAGCGTACCGGCTGCGATGAGGGCGCCCGTTGAGAGGTGTCTGTGCATATGAGCCTCCTGAGACTGACGAATCGTTGCGACCCGCAGGGGCCCGTGGCATCAAAGACCTGTTTCCTCTGCTGGCTCAGGCAGTCGTGAGCGCTCGTGATAAACCGAATTCGCACGTCCTGACTCCGGCCTGTTCCTGATCGCGTCGAACGGGTCGGAAGTTGGACAGAGCGGCCGGCGGCCGTGCGTAGACTGTTCGAAATGGCGGGTCAGGCAGGCTGCGGCTCGTCCGGGGCAGGAGGAATGCGTCCCCTCGATGTGTGGATCGACGCCGAGACAGTCCCTCGACACACGGCGGCTGTGGTCCGTCCGGGGCAGGGGGGTTTTGGGCGAGGATCCGTCAGGGCGAGGAGCGGGCTTGGCCCAAGGACGACCGCCGCGCCCCCCGGAATGCCTCGTCTCCATTCGGGGGCAGTGCTGTCAGTCGATCGGTGTTGATCCGCTCCGACCTCGAGCCTGTATCCGGTTCAATCGCATCGACCAGCACAAACAAGGCGCGCTAGACTCTCGGCCCATGCCCCGAATCGCCACCGGTCCTCAGCATCGCCGGACTTGACAATTCGGACGCGCCGCACGGCTGGAAGGTGGGAGCGTGTGGTGAAACGCGAAGGCGCAGCTCAAAAAGGGGAGACCCAATGCAACTCAACCAGCGGATCGTCGGTGACGTAGCCATCGTCGAAGTCATCGGTAATATCGTCGCGAGCCAGGGGGACCCCCTCCTCAAGGACAAGATCAGCAGTCTGAGGGAGCAGGGCTACACACATGTTGTAATTGACCTCGGGCACGTGGCGTACATGGATAGTGAGGGGTTGGGTTCACTGGTCCAGGCGTATGCAACGATGAAGCGGTCGGGCGGCACGTTGAAGCTGATGCGGTTGACGACCCGGTTGAGGGACCTGTTGAGCATCACCAAGCTCGTCACCATCTTCGACACGTTCGACGACGAGAAATCGGCACTGGCGAGCTTCTCGGCCGACGCGTGAAATGCGCGCTGGTTCTCTCTGACTCCGCGTCGCAGTCGGGCTTCGGCATCCCCTGGGCTCTTCGCGATGCTCGGTATATAGCAGAGCTTGCTCTGACGGAAAACGCGGTCCCGCGGCCGAGGTGGGCGAAGCAATGCCTGCAGCCTGAAACGATTCTGATAGCCGGCGGCATAGCGGAATAAAAGACCCGCTTTGTTGCGTCCAATCTTGTGAGGTATCGATGGAGCTGAGGCACCTACGCTATTTCGTGGCCGTGGCAGAAGAGCTGCATTTCAGCCGGGCTGCCGCGCGGCTGAACATGTCACAGCCGCCGCTGAGCCGGCAGATTCAGGAGCTCGAAGAGGAGATCGGGGTCCCGCTCTTCGTCCGCGAGAACCGCAAGGTCCAATTGACGCCCGCGGGCAAGGTCTATCTGGCGCAGGCGAAGCGCATCCTCGAGCACGTGGCGGCCGCGAACTACGAAGCAGCGGCAGTCGCTCTCGGCCGCGCGGGTCCCCTGCGGCTCGGCCATGGAACGCATCTTCCGGCCGGATTCCTGTCTCGTGTGCTCGCCGCGTTTCACAAGGAGGCGCCGCACGTCGCCGTCGATCTCCTCGAGTCACCAACTCCCCGCATTTTGAAGGCCCTCCGACAGAAAACGATCGACGTAGGATTTGTCATGGCGCCCTCGAATACGGCAGGGCTCGTCGTGAAGCCGCTCTTCAGCGATCGGCTGGTCATCGCGCTGCCCGAGGGTCACCGATACGCTGCTGCACCTCTCACGGATCTGTACAGCTGGCACACGAAAACTTCGTGCTCTGCCGGCGGTACGCCGACCCCGGCTACCGCGAGCTCGTGGAAGGGATCTGCCGCGAGGCCGGCTTCACGCCACGCGTGCTGCAGGCGGTGGAGCAGAAGCAAACCGTACTGGAACTGTGGCGCAAGGACTCGGCGTGTCGATAGTGCAGGAGTCGGCCGCCGAGCGATCGACCGGCGTGCGTTATCAGGCGTTTCCACGCCCGGTGTCGCCTGTCGCAACGGCGCTTGTCTGGCGCGAGGGCGCGCACACGGAGTCGATTGCGCCGCTACTCACCCTCGCCGAACGCGAAGCCGTGCATTTCAGAGCAAGACGCGACGTTGCCGTCAATGACGCCGTGCTGGTACCGACTTGACATGCGAGACAAGGCCTTTCAGACGATCGAGTCCAACGCCCGTACGGGGACGAGCGATTTGGATGATGCAACTACCCGCCGGGTTGGACTTGCGGCAGACAGAAGTTCGTGAACAAGCCGATTGGATTGGGTTGCGGGTCAAGTCGCGAGACCGTTCGGTACACGAATCGCGATCGTCTTCAATCTGGTCGGGTTGGCCGACTTGGTTGTGGCCGTCGGGCTGCGCATGGCGACGAATACAGGGCGCTACAGGTCTTCGAAACCACACCAACATCAGAACTCGTCACGAACGTTCCCCTGCTGCTGGTGCCAGCATTCCTGCTGGCATTCGCCCTTCAACGAATTTCCCTTGCGCAGCTGCTGGGTGGCACGTGGAGAGCAGCCCAAGAACTGGCGACAGACTGACAACGTTGTGACCGTATCTTCCAGGGTGCTACGTGCGTATTCAAGGCATGGACGGGTTCCTGACGGCGCAAGCCGGGTTAGTTGACGCCAAATATCTGGCGTTCCTCGAGACGATTGCGCACCTGCGTCCGAAGTTGCACCGCTACTGTTCACGGATGGTCGGCTCCGTTCTCGATGGCGAGGACGTCGTTCAGGACGCCCTTTTTCACGCCTACCGGAGGCTTGAGACATTCGATGACACGAAGCCGCTGACTCCGTGGCTGTTTCGCATCGCGCACAACCAGTGCATTGATTTTCTCCGGCGATGCGCACCCGTCGCGCAGCTGAAGCCGAAGCCGCCGTGCCCGAGTTTGTCGTCCCGACCGATCCCCAAGCACCGGATTACGGCGCGCACTCGAGCACCTCGTCCTGGCGCTTCCAGCAAAAGAGCGCGCGTGCGTCTTGTTGAAAGACGTGTTCGATTACTCGCTGAACGAGATCGCCGAGCTCGTTGGTAGCACGGTGGGCGGCGTGAAAGCCGCGCTGAATCGAGGCCGATCGAAGCTCGCGGCAGGCTCCGTACCGGCCACACCGCCGCGTCGGGCGCCGACCGCCGAGTCGATGCGGCTTCGCGACCTCTACATCGACCGATTCAATCGCAAGGACTGGAATGGTCTCCGGGAGTTAATCGCGGCCGACGCGCGAGTGGTCGTCGCCGACCGCTTTGCCGGGCCGCTCGAAGGTGCACCGTACTTTGATCGGTACGACCGGTTGAGCAGTCCCTGGCGGATGGCGTCAGGCCAGGTGGACGGCGAGCCGGTTCTCATTGTTCTGCAGCGAGGGGTGGACGTCTGGGCCCCGCAGGCAATCATCCGCATCGGCGCCTCCGATCGAAACATCGTCAGCATCGTCGATTACACACACTGCCCATGGGTGCTGACGGCGGCCGCGGCGGTGCAGCTGGACGACCTTCCGTCGCGCACGGGTATCTCCGACGTGGCCGCACACGTACGAGCAGTTGAGAACCGCGGTCCCGACAACTGACACACCCGTGAGCTCATCTACCGAGGACACACAGGAGGTGCCGCGTGAAGAAGGTGATGGTGCGCTACAAGGTCAAGCCCGAGTTCGTGGCGGAGAACGAACGCGACATCAAACGAGTATTCGAGCAGCTCGCCACACACCGGCCGTCCGGGTTGCGGTACGCCTCGTTCAAGCTCGCGGACGGCGTCAGCTTCGTGCACATCGTTTCGCACGAGCGCAATGGGCACAACCCGCTATCCGAACTGCCTGCGTTCAAGACATTCACGGCGGCTGTCGAGAAGCGCTGCATCGAACGACCCGTGGTCACGACGCTTACTGAAGTCGGGTCGTATCACGTATTCGCGGACTGATGGCCGATGTGGCGACAATCGGCAGCCATTGCAGAGGAGAGAATCGGTGCTACTGACCAATAAAGTTGCCGTCCTTTAGGAGCAGGCGGTGCTGTGGGGAGCATCGTCGCTCGCACGTTCGCCAAGGAGGGGGCACGCGTCTTCGCGACGGGCCGACGACCCGAACCTGTGGAACGCGTGGTCAAGGAGATTGTCGCCGATGGAGGGCTGGCTCAGGCTGCGCAGGTCGACGCACTCGACGAGACCGCCGTCGAGCGAATGGGGCCGGCGTGGGCAGCGATGGAGCACCTGTCGCGCGGCCTCTCAGCAGAACTCGCGTCTGAGGGTGTGCGATCGGTCGTCTTGCGAACAACTGGCCTGCCGGAGACCGCGACCATCGACGTCGTGTTCGACCTGCACGCCAAGCCAATGGGCATGACGCGTGAGCAGTTTCAATCGTTGGCTGAAGGTTTCACACACCGACGGCAGTCCACGAGATTGGCTGAACTGGCGAACGTCGCGGCCTTCGTTGCCTCGGATCGCGCCAGTGCCATGACCGGTACCGCCGCGAATCTCACCGGCGGGACCATCGACTGAGCCCCGCGCAAGGAGGTGTCATGGCTACGATTCGAGTAGAGGCATCGAACGAACCCGAGCACACGACGCGGACTGTCGTTCAGCGTTTCATCGAGGCGTTCACGCGCAGAGACGCGAGCGCCATCCCTGACCTCGTTGCAGACGATTGCGTCATGGAGGCCATGCAGCCGGCGCCGGACGGTGAACGTGTCGAGGGGTATGACGCAAACGTGCGCTTCTGGCAGGCAATGGTTGCTGACTCGACTGGGTCGTTCGAAGTCGAAGATCTGACGGTCTGCGGCGAGTGGGCCATCAACCGCTGGCGCTATCGCTTCGGCGACGGGCATCAGGACTCTGTGCGCGGCGTCACGTTGATTCGGGTGCGTGACGGCAAGATCGCAGAAGCATTGGGTACGCGAAGACTCCGCCGCGCTCGGCGCTGGGACAAACCCGCTGATGTGACACCGGTTGCGGCACGATTACGTCGGCCCGAGTGGCTGGATCGGGATCTACCTCGACGGCCATCCCGATTAGGGCGATGTCGCGGAGCGGCTCCGGCATGCTCTCGAACTGGCGGCGCCTCGCTCCTCGCGCCCTGCGAAGTGTGCTAACCCTGAAAGCCTCCGGGGCTGGATTCGTGTTTATTCGTATCGCTGACCCACTGTGCGACCCGTTCAGGATTCGAACCCGTGGTTGGTTCGAGTCCAGGCTGGGAGCCACTTTGTCAACATCTGTCGCGAGACTTGGGCTCGTCGCACCGTTCCCCTATTTGCGCGGCGAATGAATCCGCCCTCCATGCCGTTGGCCACTCAACATTCGGATGAAAGCCGCCACTCGCCGCCATTCTTCCTTTCCTCGAGCCAAAGCCCGTCGACAGTGAAGTGGCCGGCGCCGGTGCTCCGGTCATGACGGGACTGCACACAGGCGAGACGGGCCCTCCCTCCAGACGGAAGATGGCGAACCCGAGCCCGATTTTGCCACCCGAAGCCCGGAGGTCTTTGCCTACTCGCGCGGCACCACCACGGGACAGGGCGCATTGACGCCGGTGTGGCAGACGTTGCGCTCGAATTTCGTCTCGCCCGGTGGAGCCAGGTTCACGATGTCGAGCGCGCGCGCATCCGGCCGGGTGTTCCCCACCTGGATGGCCGGGTTGCCGACGATGACGTTGTTCCGGACCTGCGTGTTGCGCGCTCCGGCGGTGATGTAAAGGCCGTTCGTGTTGCCCGAGATGGTGTTCTCGTCGATGACATTATCCTGCCCCCCGTCGATCACGCCGATGCCGAAATCATCCGGAGGGTCGGAATAGCCATTACCGTGAGCTTTGTTCAGCCGGACCCGGCTGTTGATGCCGTTCACTCATATGCCGCCGCACGACGACCCTGGCGACGTGGCGCCGTTACGCACGACCGTGTTCCCCTCCACGAGCGTGTCGAACGTGTTGGCCGCCACTCGAATCCCAGCCGTGCAGTTGGTCGAGGCGGTGAGGCCCTCGACGCGTGCGCCTCGCGAGCCGCCCGTCACCCACACGGCATGATTGCGGAAGCGCTCCAACAATCCTGGACCTCGCACGGTGACGTTATGCTGCCCATTGGTCGTGATGCCGACCTCGTTGAATGAGTCTCCCCCGCATCCGGTGACGGGATCCGCTTTGCCGGTCACCCTGAAGCCGTTCAAGCGGAGCTCCACACCGGGTGCGCCAAACGAGAAACACGGGCTGCTTCCCACGTCGCAGGCCACGTCGCCCACGAGGTCTGTGTCCTCGACGATGACGTAGGTTCTGGTCAGAACCCCGACCACGTCGTCGGCCCACGCGGCGGTTTCCGGAAATGACATCACCGCCAGGCTGCAGATGGCCAATCTCAGGCATCTACTTGTCATATTGACCTCCGTGGGGGGAGCCCCTGTCGCTCTCGCTTGCTCGGCCTCAACCCGATCAACCGTCAGAGCCAGATACCCGCCGTCAAGGCGCACCGACATCTTGTTGCTCGTCCCAACCGGCATCTCGAGGGTGAGCGGGTCGGATTTCTCCACTGCGCGACCGCTTACGCGGACGCGCTTATGGAGATAGGGGAGAAGCAGCTTCGTACCCGCGGCGTCCGCGAGATAGAGCCGCTTGCCCGCGTGGTCGACGACACCGAGCGGGACGCCGGCCAGCGCGCAAGCCTGGGCGCACTCGTCGTGCGACGGACCATCGGCCGCCGGAGGGTGCATCAGATAGCAGGCCGCGTCGACCACCGTGCCGACGACCGCAACTGGAGATGCACGATCCTGCGCACCGGCAGTGGGGGTCGGTCCCAAACACAAGGGCAGCAGTGATAGCAGGAGTAGTGGAATCCGGCGGGGCATATGATTTCTCGGTCCAAGCCCGGATTGCGCGCCCGAGACATTTTCGTCAGGCACACGCCTGCTTTAGTTCAGCGCTTCGGCGAGGCAATCAGATACAACTGCCCGCCTTCAACCAGCTCACCAGGAATCAGATAGTGTGCCTGCACGTCCGCAAGGAAATAGCGCCGACCCTCTTCGTACCAATTCGCCGATCGGACGATGTCGGTGACCTCGATGATGCCCGAGCTCTCTTCGTCCATGTTGAACGGGAGCGGGAGCGGGAGAGTGGCGAACCGATCAGGGTCCGACTGGAGAATTCCGCTCGTCGTTCCGGTGGTCGGATTGACGAGCCAGGTCTTTGCAAGATAGGCGATGTTCCCGGGATCTTCCTGCACGAGCACCGAGCCATCGCCGGCGACGGTCATGTTGTCGAACTGCTGAAACAGCGGTTGACCGGGGAGCGACGCGCGGTCGACGACAAGCTGGATCGTGCCGCCGGTCGGGTTCATCAGACTGTCGAATGTGAGCTTGTACAGGCGTGCCGACTGTCCCTGGCCGTCAATGCTGGAGCCGGTCACGACAA
Organism: Vicinamibacterales bacterium; assembly: GCA_963840865.1. GTDB lineage: Bacteria > Acidobacteriota > Vicinamibacteria > Vicinamibacterales > Vicinamibacteraceae > CAWJAP01. The sequence continues at coordinate 57,504 of CAWJAP010000026.1, read as the reverse complement.
AGTAAAAGCTACGCGAGTCCTGCGTGTCCCAGGCGCCGTCCTCAGGCTTCGCGAATTCCGTGATGCCGCGGACCACGCTTGCCGCCTGTAGCACGGCCGCTGAACTCGTGGCAGCGTCGGAGACGTTCTGCAGCACGAACGTGCCAGTTATCGGGCCGTTGTTTTCCCGGGTCACCGGACCATTGAGGTAGTTCGGGCCACCGTTCGTCACCCGGATTCCATGGAGCGCGCCGCCGACAAGGCCCGCGCGCTCGGCCGGATTGCCCGTCGTCCTCTTGTCGCCAACATACACGTACAGCTGCCCGGGTGTGCTGTCGTCATTGCCGATGACGATCGTCCGGTCGCCTGCGTTCGGGTGAGCGAGGCTGTTTTCCCATTGGAAGCGCCCGAGGTGCGCCAGTTGGTAGGACGTTCCCTTTGCGTCGCCCGTGATCACGTGCGCAAAGCTACGACCCTCGGGAATCTCTTCGCCGTTCATGAAGAGTCGGCCGTCAAACCCTTTCCCCGTGTCCGGGTTGTAGAACGCCGTGAATGAAGGGAGGTCGGCCGAGCAGAAGCGGCCGAACTGCACCGCGGGCGTGAAGACATGCTGATTGAGCGCAGCGTCCCAGGTGTAAACGTCCTGAATGAGATCCTCGCCCCACTTGACTTGCAGCGTATTGAGGTGAATCGTCCATTGAGAGACAAACGCGCCATTCTGGCCGTGCGCGCGAACGACGCCCAGACCCGCGGCAATCTCGTGGTTCATGAGTACCGTCATGTAGGCGTGGTCGGCGACGTACCGACCCGCTTGAAACTTCCCGGCAAGCGCGCCCAGTCCATCCGGAATGCCCACCATCACGTGGCCATTCTCTTCCGCGCCATCGCCGACGGAAATGAGCGCGATCGTCTCCCATCCCGGTGCGGTAGGAACGACGTAGGGTGGGTGCGAGCTGGTGGGTCCGATGAACGTGCCAGGCGCGGGACCGGGGACGACTCTGCGTTGCCCCGCGGGCGCGGGGGCCGCCGCCACGGCCGCAACGAGACAGGATGCCAATGCTGCAGTTCGATAACCCATGATGTCCTCCTCATCACCTCGATTACACAAGGCGCCGTCGCGTGATGCTCTCAGCGAGGCTGCGCTTCAGCCCGTCGAGGGCTCGGCCGCTGCGACGATCCCCTACAATGTCGCGAGAACGGCACAACTGCTACGTCCGTCCAGGACCAGACAGGAGACGCGCTGGCCGTCGGCCGTCCGCAATTCGACCACCTCAGCTTCCTCGAGCGATTCGGCCAGTTCGACCAGCTCGACGTAGGACGGCACGCCGTTGAACCACGGCGCATGGCTGACGTACTCGACCGCGATGTCCGACCGGTGTCCGCGAACCAGTCGCCCTCGTTCGACTTTCAATGCGCTGCCGACCCTCCTCACAAGCCCTCGCGTGAGCACGTGCTGAGGATCAGCCCGCCACTATGCAGTGCCGGCCGTGTGAGACGGCGATGAGTCGAGACACCTCGGCGTCCTCGTTGAATGGGACCGATCGATACCGTGAAGGGGGCCAGCCGATGGCGTCACGGGTGCCACCCGCGACGACGCTTTCAGGATGGAATCGAGCGCCATCGGAAGCAATGAGGGGATCCCCTCATTTTTGAGTGCCAGAGGGCCTCGACTGGGGGACCGGGGGGAGGTCCGCGTACCCACACGGGAGCGTGGGTCTTACACGAGCAACCCGTGTCTCGCAGCGGCGTTGGTGCATGAATCCAGCCCGTAACTCTGCTCGACGTGTTCCTTGACCGAAAAGTCAGTCGTGGCGTCGACTGGCCGCCTCGAATCCCGTCGCTGGCACGCCGGTTTCCTGCGACCACCACTGCACAAGCCGCCCGAGGCCGTCCTCGAGCGAGACCTTCGCTTTGAAGCCGATCAGCCGCTCGGCTTTCCTCACATCGGCCAGTCGCCTCCACACGGGTGTCGCCTTCCTTGCAGGTCCGTACTCGGGCGGCAAGTCGACCCGCATGACCCGTCCCAGGGCAGCCGCCAGCTCGGTGAGGCTCGTTTCGCTCCCACTCGCAATATTCAGGACATCGTCGGTGGCCGACGAATGTGCCGCCATGAGATTGGCACGCGCGATATCGGTCACGAAGACGAAGTCCATCGTCTGCGCGCCATCGCCGAGGATCAGGCAGGGCTGGCCCTTCGACAGGCGCTCCATCCAGCGGATCATCACTTCCGTGTAGGCGCCGAAGGCATCCATGCGGGGCCCATACACGTTGAAGTACCGCAGCGCCACGTAGTTCAGCCCGTACATTTCGTAAAAGCTGCGCAGGAGGCCTTCGCTGTAGTTTTTCGTCGCGCCATAGATGGTTCGGTTGCCGTAGCCGTGGTGCTTTTCGCCCGTCGGGAACTCCTCAGCCTGCCCGTAGATGGACGCCGAAGAGGCCGAGACGATGCGCTTGACGTTCGCGGCGACGGCAGCCTCGAGGATGTTGAAGGTGCCGGTGGCCAGCACGTCGTGCGCCAGCCGGGGCTTCTCGGCACATTGCGTGATCCGGATGGCCGCTTCGTGAAAGACGATGTCGATGCCCTGCATGGCGCGGCGAACCAGATCCGAGTCGCGGATGTCGCCCTCGATCAGTGTGATCCGCCCGGACGCCATCGCCGATTCGAGATTCTGTCGCCGCCCGCGCGTCAGATTGTCGAGGACGACGATCTCCTCGTAGCCCTCGGTCACGAGCCGATCCGCGATGTGCGATCCAATGAGGCCGGCTCCGCCGTCGGCGTTGACGGCCCGTGGATTGCACATCGTGACACGCGGCCCGTACCCGGGCCAGCAAAAGCCACGCTCCTGCGTGACCAGAGACGCGCAAGTCCGCGGGCCGTCGCGCGTGTCGCACGACGAATCTGAGATCAATCGTCGTTGACAATGGTCCCCACGCCTTGGTTGTCCGCGATCGTGGCGTTCACGGCGCCGCTCAAGTTGACGACGAACGTTTCGTTCGGCTCGGGTGTCGCGTCCCCGTTCACTGTGATGGCGATCGTTTGAGTCGTGACACCCGGACTGAACGTGAGCGTGCCGGACCGCGCGACATAGTCAATCCCAGCGGTCCCGGTGCCGTTTGCAGTCGCGAAATTCACAGAGACGCTCCGCCCGCTCGCCGCCGACAGGGTGACCGTGAACGTCGCCGTCGTCGTGCCGCCGGCGCCTTCGGTGACGCTGACGTTGTTGATGACGAGGGAAGGCAGCGGGTCGTTGTCCGTAATGGTGCCCACTCCCTGGCTGTCGGCAATCGACGCATTCGTCGCGCCGCTCAGATTGACCCTGTATGTCTCGTTCGTCTCGTCCAGCGTGTCCCCGACGACGAGCACCGGGACCTGTTGCGTCGTGGTGCCGGGCAGGAACGTCAGGCTGCCTGATGTCGTCGTGTAGTCACCCGGCGCGACGGCGGTGTTGTCTGCGGTGGTGTAGTTGACGGTGACTGTCCGGCTGCTGGCCGCCGACAAGGTCACCGTGAAGGTGGCCGTCACCGTGCCGCTGCTGCCCTCGGGAACGGTGACGTTGTTGATGCGCAACGAGGGCGTGGGGTCGTTGTCGTTGATCGTCCCCGTGCCCTGGGTGTCGGCAATCGTCGCGTTCGTCGCCCCGCTCAGGTCGACGACGTATGTCTCGTTGGGCTCGTCCAAAGTGTCAGGGGCCACGGAAACCACGATCGGCTGGGTCCTGTTCCCGGGCGCGAAGGTCAGCGTGCCCGTGGCTGACGTGTAGTCCCCGGGCGCGACGGCCGTCGCGTCCGTCGTTGCATAGTTCACCGTCACTGTCTGGCCGCTGGCCGCGGACAGCGTCACCGTGAACGAGGCATTGACCGTGCCCGTGTTGCCCTCGGTTACCGTCACGTTGTTGATGACCATCGACGGTGTCGCATCGTTGTCGTTGATCGTCCCCACGCCCTGGCTGTCCGCGATCGTCGCGTTCGCCGCGGCGCTCAGGTTCACGACGAAAGTCTCGTTCGCCTCGTCCAGCGTGTCGCCGGCGACGGCCACGGTCACCTGCGCGGAGATTGCGCCCGGGTTGAAAGTGATCGTCCCGGAAGCCGCGGTGAAATCGCCGGGCGATGCGGCCGTCCCGCTGGCCGTCGTGTAGTCGACCGTCACCGTCTGGCCGCTGATCGCGGAGAGCGCGACGGCAAAGACCGCGTTCAGCGTGCCGGAGTTGCCCTCGGTCACGGTGACATCGCCGATCGTGAGGGACGGCGCCGGATCGTTGTCGGTGATCGTGACCACGCCTTGAGCGTCCGCGATCGTCGCGTTGGTGGAGGCGCTCAGGTTCACCAGAACCAACTCGTTCGTCTCGTCGAGCGAATCTCCCAAGACGGCCACCGAGATCTGCGCGGAAGTCTCGCCTGGATGGAACGAGAGGGTCCCCGAGGTGACCGTGTAATCACCAGGCGCCACGGCCGTGCCGTTCGCCGTCGCGTAGTTGACGGTCACCGTCTGGGCGCTTGCCGAGGAGAGGGTGACGGTCACGAGGGCGCTCAGCGTGCCGGAATCGCCTTCGATCACGCTGACGTCGCTGATGGCGAGTGATCGCGGCGCTCCCACGCTGGTCGCGAAGACGACATCGACCCAGTAGTTCGTGCTGTTGAAAGTGCCGGAGGGGAAGCCGCTGGCGCCGTAGCGATAGACCCCGTTGCCCGCCGCGACACCATTGGCCAGCGCCTCAAGCGGACCGTTGACCACGCCAGCCGAGGCAAACGCGCCGCCGTCCGCCGCGTATCGACCGTTCGGCGCATGGTACGAGGCCACATAGGTCGTGTTGGCTGTGACGGCCACCGGGGTGTCGAACCCCACTTCCTGCCACCCGCTCGCAGGCTCGTTCGTGAAGGTCGCGCTGCCCAGCAGGCTGCCGTTCGTGGTCCAGAGGTTCCCGACGTGCACACCAGTGTTCTCGACGCCCTTGTAGAACCGGATTCCGGTGATGAAGCCGTCCGTGCTGGCGCGGAACTTGACGCCGAGCTCGACGGCCGCTGAGTCGTCCTGCGATGTCACCGTCGGCGTGGCCGTCGCGGGCCAGATCGTGCACGGGCAATTGAACGACGGCGGGGTCGTGGTCGTGAAGCTGGCTGGCGTGGGCGGCGCGGAGCTGGGGTTGCCTGCCGCGTCGGCGGACGTCACCGCATAGTAGTAGGTCGTCCCGCTGGCGAGCCCGCTCAGACCGACGGCGTGCGTCGTGGTCAGGCCTGCGCCCGACGTCGCCACCTGGTTGAGTGCCGCGGGCGCCAGACCATAGTCCACGCGAGAGGTCGCCGGTTCGTTCGTCGTCCAGGCCACGGTAGCCGAGGACGCGGCCGGGGTCGCCGAGACGCCGCTGATGATCGGCGCGGTCGTATCCACGCCGTAGTCGGCCTGGTAGGCGCCGGGCTGCGCGCTGAACATCGCATAGGCCACGCCCTTCACGGTCTCCACTCGAAAACTGACGGGCACGCCGCCGCGCGTCAGGCTGACGACCGTTGCGGCGCCGGAGGCCATGGGCAGCATCGCCTCAATGCCGCTCGCGCCCGTTCCCACCGTGACGGTGAACGTCAGGCTGCTGCCGTTCCAGGCGAGGCTGCCGAACGACGATGTGTTGCGGCCGTCCAGCCACGTCAGGAGCTGCTGGGCGGAGATCACGGGGACCGATCGCGCCAGCGCGGAAGCGACGATGGCTTCCGATCCCACATGCTGGACGAAGTCGGTGTGCATGTTCGCGACGAAGAAGCCGTAGTACCCCTCGGGTCCGAGGGCCCGGTCGAGCAGCGTGTCGATCGTGAAGGGCCAGCTCTGGCCGGACTCGTCGGTCATCTGCGTGGCGGCCTGGTACACGTCCACGATCGTGCCGTCGGTGCGCGCGAAGCGCATCGGCATGCCCGAGCCTGTCATGAAGCCCGGACGATCGAGAATCCAGGACTGGGGCCAGTAGTAATAGTTCGTGTCGAGCCGGATGCCATGGGCGAGCGACACCTGTGGCTGGGTGTCGAAGTCGCTCCATGAAATGCAGTGGGTCCGGTTGGTTCGGGGAGCCGGGAGACTCGGGAACAGGCTCGCGAACTGCGCCAGGTCGCCGGTGTAATTCGACGGGAGCGACGCGGCGGTGTAGTCCGCACATCCGGTGGTGATGTGCACCGCGATCTCGAACCCGTCAGCCACGTAGCTCGCGGCCTGCGCGTCGCTGATGGGCGTGTTCGGATAGATGTAAGAGGTGGCCCTCACGCACTCCCAGTCGTTCACGCTGCAACTGGCGGGGCTGTTGCTCCGGTAGATGTCGAAGCGACCCGCGGTCCCGTTGTTCGCGTGGTCGTCGCCCGTCATCACGACGACGGCCTTCTCGCCGCGAGGGAAGTACCAAAAGCGCGGCAAGGGCTTCCGATTGGCGTTCATGTGGCTGATCAGGTTTGCGAGGAGGCGTTGCTGTTCGTCCGCCTGCGGAATCGCGACGTGGTTGAGATCGACCCAATCGGTTTGCGCGCCGCCGAAGAAGAGATCGTCGGAACGAATGGGTGCCACGCCGTCCCTCTCCTGTCCCGACCATGCGGGGTTGCCCTGCCGCGTAAACACGATCGACCGCGCGAGGTCGTACGTGAATGCCGCCGCCTGACCGCCGCTGCCGCCCAGGCTGCGGACCGTCACCGCGGGATTCGGCGTCGCAGTCGTCGCGTTGGAATAGAGGGTCGCGACCTCGGACGCGCCGTTCAAGGTGTAGCGATCCGCCGTGCCGTGATACTGCATCGTCTGACCGACGATGCCCGCCCCCGGCGCCGCGCTCGTGTTCACGAGCAGGTAGCCCTCCGGCAGGGTCGTGGCCGCGTCCGTCAGCCCGAGGAGGCCGGCGAGCTGCTTGTCGGGCCGCATGGCGATCAGATTGCCTCCCGCGTTGACCCAGTTGGTCAGCAGCGTCACCTGGCTGCCGGTCAGCGGCATCTCGCCGAGGATGGCCACGTCGTAGCCTGCAAGCACCGAGGCATTCACCTGCGTGATGTCCATCGCGGTGAACGCGTTCAGGCCCTCGGTGCGCAGGATCTCGGCGTAGTACCGGCTGAAGGGATTAGCCGTCGAACCGATCACGAGAATGGGCCCGCCCGGCCCTTCCGTCGGCGGTGGCGGCGGCGGTGGGCCGGTCGTGAAGCTCCAGACGAAGTTGGTCGCGAGCGGGTTGCCAGCGGTGTCCGTCACGCCGCCGGCTCCGCCAATGACGCGAGCCGTATAGGTCGTGTCGTAGGACAGCACGCCGTTCGGCGCCAGCGTCGCCGTTCGCACACCGGCCGCGTAGCTCACGGCCGACGGAACGAGCGCATTCGACGGATCGCGCAGCTCGAACGTGGCGGCACCGATCGTCGCCGCACTCATGCTTTCGCTGAAGGCGGCACTGACCGACGTCGACAACGCGACACCGGAGGCTCCGCTGGTCGGGATGACACTCGAGACCGTCGGGGGCGTCGTGTCCGGCCCGATTGACGTCACGAAGACCACGTCAACCCAGTAGTTTGCACTCTGGAACGTCTGAGTCGGGAAGCCGCCCGCACCGTAGCGATACACGCCGTTCGGACCGTCCTGTCCGTCGCGAAGGGCGTGGAGCGGGCCGTTGTCCACGCCGTTCACAGCGAAGTAGTTGTTCGTGGCCGCGTAGAAGCCCGACGTGTGGTACGAAACGACGTAGGTGGTGTTCGCGGCGACGGCGACCGGCGTCGGGAGCGTCGCTTCCTGCCACCCTGACGCGGTCTCGCCAGTGAAGGCGACGGTGCCGAGCTGAGCGCCGCCAGAGGTCCAGAGATTGCCGCTGTGCGGCCCGACGTTTTGCGAGTTCTTGTAGAAGCGAATCGCAGTGATGTAGCCGCCCTGGTCCGTCCGGAAGCGCGTCCCCACTTCGACGGCGTTTGGATCCGGGGCGGGGTCGCCCGCAGGCGTCTGGCTGCGAGTCCAGATCGTGCACGGACACGTACCTTCCAACCGTGATCGAGATGCCGGCCGCTGGTTGCTCCAGGTTGCCGCTGTCATCGACCGCGCGGCTCAGTATCGTGACATTTCGCGGGCTGCCGGTTTGCCAGGAGTAGCTCCACGATTCGCGGCCTGTGGCACGCCTCCATGTCGCGCCACCGTCCACCGAGACCTCGACGCCACCCACGACGCCGCCTGAATCGGCTGCCGTGCCCGTGATGGTGACCGTTGTGGAGGCTGGGACGCCGCCGCCGTTCGCTGGAGAGGCAATGAAGGAAGACGGCGCCGCGCTGTCCGACGACGGCGAAGCGGTCGCGAGGCCGGCCTGGGGCGTGACCGGCTGCACGCCCATGTCGGCGAACAGGTTCACCGTGGCCTGCTGCATCGTCAGGCTCGGCGGCTCGTTCCCCCGGTCGTGATTGGCGTCCAACCCCCACGACCACTGGATGCTCCCCGCGCCGAAAACCAGCGCGCCGCTGGGGTGCTTGTAAAGCGTCAATGCGTGATTGGCGGTGCCGGGACCATACGTGGACCCGAAGTCCTGGAGGTAATCGACGCCGGCCACCGTCGTGTCGGACAGGCGGACCAGTCCCGGCGGCCGGAACCCGTTGTCCTGGTCCTCGTCCCATTCGTACCCCAGCGTGCCCACTGGCATCGTCGCGAACGAGCCCGGCGGAAGCGAGGCGACCGAGGTGTTCCGCCAGAACCTGAGCCGGCCTTCGGCAGTGGGCACACGGATCCCGGTGGTCCCGGAGTTGACGTAGAAGATCGTTCCGGTGAGCGCGTTCTCGGGGAAGCCCGCATCGGCCGGCGGACTGAACCGCGGATCGCGCCATGTACCCGTCCACACGTTGGGCAGAGGGTCGATCTTGGCGTTGGCATGCGTTTCTTTGTAGCTGACCAGCGTGCGGTAAGGTTGGGCCCCCGCCGCAATGCTGTCTTCCCAGCGCGTCTTCCAGAAAATTTCGTTGCCGCTGAAGAACGCGAGGTCCACGCCGGCAGCCCGGGCCGCCTCGACGTTCGTCCGCTGACCCGCCGACCAGTACTCGTCGTGGCCCACGGACAGGAAAGCCCGATGCTCGAGGAGCTCCGCACCGCGCCGGTCCGTGTCGACGCCCGTCGTGTAGCTCACGTTGTACCCGTTGGCCTCCAGCCACCGGACCATCGGGTACTCGGCGTTGAAGACCCAGTCCTCGGGTGAAGTCCCGCGCGTCGTGAACGGGCGGTTGTAGCTCACCTTGTACGGCGCGGCCAACCGGGTTGCCGACGTACAGACTGTTGCCGCCGAACTGGTTGTAGGCCTGCCAGGTCGTGTCGGAGGTCTGGAACAGCAGATCGGATTGCCCGTCATCGTCACGGACGATGAACACGATGTGGCTACTGCCGCCGCTGTCGATCCGCGTAACCTTCGCGAAGTAGATGCCCGAAACCGCGTTCGCCGGCACGGCCCAGGATGCGGAGAGCGCCCAGTTTCCGCAGTCGATCAGTCCCGTGCTGGCAACGAGCAGGCAGTCCGGCTGGCCTTGCGGCAGTTGCGCCGACGGCAGGACGGTCGCGACGTGGCGCGCGCCCATCCCGGCGTAGTAGCCCAGTCGATAGATGTCGAGGCGATAGTTCGTAGCGTTCGTGTCGATCTTGAACCCGATCGTCTCGCCCTGATCGACGCTGATTTCCGTGGCGAAGCCCTGAATCGTCGGATCACCTGCGCCGCTCACATCCCACTCGCTCGCGGGGTCGCCGGGCTGTTGGTTTTCGCAGACGATCGGGTTCGAGTTGGGCGGATCGCAGGGCCCGCCCTGCTGAGCGTTCGTCGTGCCGGTCACACCCGCAGACCACGCGACAGGGATCAGGACAACCGACAGGCGCAGGAATAAATAGACTCGTGGCGAGCGCCTAGCAGCTCGTCGAGGCATCCGGCACTTCCCGATGAAAATTTGGTTCCTGCAGGGGCGGCACAGATCGCGGGGCACCCAGGAACCGGCCGCCAGCCAGCAAGCTCAGTGCCAGGGCTCGTGCCGAATCCGCTCATTCGATGAACGAGAAGACCCGCAACTGGTTACGACGTTTTGTGCGCGCGCACCGATCCGGTCAATTCGCGATAAGTTCGTGGAAGAGAAGACAGAACTCTGCTCGACGCGTGCCTTGACTGAAAAGTCAGTCGTGGCGTGGACTGGCGGCCTCGAATCCCGTCGCTGGCACGCCGGTTTCCTGCGACCACCACTGCACAAGCCGCCCGAGGCCGTCCTCGAGCGAGACCTTCGCTTTGAAGCCGATCAGCCGCTCGGCTTTCCTCACATCGGCCAGTCGCCTCCACACGGGTGTCGCCTTCCTTGCAGGTCCGTACTCGGGCGGCAAGTCGACCCGCATGACCCGTCCCAGGGCAGCCGCCAGCTCGGTGAGGCTCGTTTCGCTCCCACTCGCAATATTCAGGACATCGTCGGTGGCCGACGAATGTGCCGCCATGAGATTGGCACGCGCGATATCGGTCACGAAGACGAAGTCCATCGTCTGCGCGCCATCGCCGAGGATCAGGCAGGGCTGGCCCTTCGACAGGCGCTCCATCCAGCGGATCATCACTTCCGTGTAGGCGCCGAAGGCATCCATGCGGGGCCCATACACGTTGAAGTACCGCAGCGCCACGTAGTTCAGCCCGTACATTTCGTAAAAGCTGCGCAGGAGGCCTTCGCTGTAGTTTTTCGTCGCGCCATAGATGGTTCGGTTGCCGTAGCCGTGGTGCTTTTCGCCCGTCGGGAACTCCTCAGCCTGCCCGTAGATGGACGCCGAAGAGGCCGAGACGATGCGCTTGACGTTCGCGGCGACGGCAGCCTCGAGGATGTTGAAGGTGCCGGTGGCCAGCACGTCGTGCGCCAGCCGGGGCTTCTCGGCACATTGCGTGATCCGGATGGCCGCTTCGTGAAAGACGATGTCGATGCCCTGCATGACGCGGCGAACCAGATCCGAGTCGCGGATGTCGCCCTCGATCAGTGTGATCCGCCCGGACGCCATCGCCGATTCGAGATTCTTTCGCCGCCCGCGCGTCAGATTGTCGAGGACGACGATCTCCTCGTAGCCCTCGGTCACGAGGCGATCCGCGATGTGCGATCCAATGAGGCCGGCTCCGCCGGTCACCAAGGCTCGTTTGTAGTGCATGTAGTCGTCGAACTCCTTTGCGGACGAGAAGCCGGGAGTCACCGAAGACCCCCAACCGGGACTCCGGACGGGGTCACCAGCGTCCCGGAGTACGCATGGGCCCAGTAGCGCTCTGGGTCGCCGGAACCGTCTGTGGCACCCGTCCCTTGCTCTGTCGATGCGACATCGTTATCGGACGTGCGGGCGTACAGCACACGAGTGTCGTCGAGCCAGTGCAACTGGTCATGGTGCTGCGAGGCTCGGGCAGTCGTCGGCGTACGCGCGTCTCCAGGTCGAGCACCCAGATCTACCACGTGACCAGACCTCCCGTAACCGGTGCGTTGCTTGTACGCGATGCGGGCGTTGTCCGGCGATAGAGACGGGCATTCGACATCAGCGCCACGCAGACTATCACGGCAAATGTGGCGAGCTGCGGCATCAGCAGTGTGAGAGACACGCTCACCACGAACACGTGGCCGGCGACGAAGAGACGATGGCGTCCAACTCGATCGGCAAGCCGGCCGAACGGGAGCGCGCGCAGAAAAATACGCCGACTGGTGCCCACGAACAACAATGGGAACATCGTGGGCGGCAGGTCGCCTTGCGCTGCACCTCTGCGAGACGCTCGGTGAGCCCGAAGACCGTTGACAACCACCGGACGCGCCTGATGGAGAAGCTCGGGGTACATAACACCGCCGAGCTCGTCCGCTTCGCTTCGAGACATGGGTTGCTGGTGTAATCCTCACTCTCCAGTGTGGGCACGCGGACCTGCCCGGATCCGCCGACTGTGAGGCCCGCTGGCCGTTGAAAAATGAGGGGATCCCCTCATTGCTTCCGACGGCGCGCGATTCCATCCTGACACCTCGTCGCGGGTGGCCCCGCGACGCGATCGTTGCGCTGGCCCCCTTCACGGCACCGATCGGTCCCATTCCACGAGGAGGCCGGAGGTGTCTCGACTCATCGCCGTGTTACGCCGGGGCCTGTTCGCTCTCGATGTGACACTTCCTTGCCCGGTCGCCGCGCCAGCTCCCCGACGCGGGTGGGCAGACAGGGCGCGAGCGGTCGTGGTTTCGAGCATTCAGCGTGCGTGGGTTCGCATTCGCGGCCCCATCGACCCCTTGCTCGTCGAGGCGAGCGCCCGCGGCGAGCTTGCGGTCGCACGGGTGCGCCTGGATATGGCGGTGGCGCTGCTGGTCATCCCCGTCAGTGCGCTCGTCGCGTCACGGCAGACGGAAAACCTGATCGGGCTGGGAGCGGCGCTTGCCGCCGTCTTGCTTTCGCTCCTGGTCGACTCGCTCGTGACGCGCGGCCTCTATCGCCATTGGTTCAGTGTGGTCACCAGCGCCATGGACGTGCGAACGAGACGTACCGGGTCAATCTGAGCGGCGTGGCGAACTCGTCGATTGCCGACAGCCAGCCTGGGGACCATTGTCAACGACGACTGTTTCTCAGATTTGTTGTGCGACACGCGCGACGGCCCGCCGACTTGCGCGTCTCTCGTCATCCAGGAGCGTGGCTTTGCTGGCCAGGGTGCGGGCCGCGTGTCAATTGGCGTGTCATTGCTGCTGTTTCCGGTGGCGCCGCCGAAAGGCCGACCTCACGACAGCAACGTCAGTCAACGCATCGAAAGGAACTCAATTCCATGATTGCCGCGAGTGTGACGGTGGAGGAAGGTGTCGTCATCCACCATCCCGACCTGGTCAATCTCTATGGCTGCCGTATCGGCAGCGGATCGCGGATCGGCACGTTCGTCGAGATCCAGCGAAACGCGGTCGTCGGCCGCAACTGCAAGATCTCGAGCCACAGCTTCATCTGCGAGGGCGTGACGCTCGAGGACGGCGTCTTCGTCGGCCACGGCGTGATGTTCACCAACGATCTGCATCCGCGGGCCGTCAACCCCGACGGCAGCCTGCAGACCGATGCGGACTGGGCGATGGTCCCCACGCTCGTCAAGCAGCCGCGCGTCCATCGGCAGCAACGCCACCATCCTCGCCGGCGTGACCATCGGCGAGGGCGCCCTCATCGGCGCGGGTGCCGTGGTCACGCAGTGACGTGCCCGACTATGCGATCGTGGCGGGAGTGCCGGCGCGCGTGGTCGGACGGGCCAAGGACGCGCCGTCCGGGCCATCAGGTTCGAAGCTACACAGGGGGAAGGCGATGATTGGCATCTCGGTCGTGGGGTACGGCTATTGGGGACCGAACCTCGTTCGGAACTTCTGGGACACGCCTGGCGCGCGGCTCGTCTCGGTGTGCGATCTCCGCGACCGGAGCGGCTCGCCGGCGTGCAGGGGCGCTTTCCGGCCGTCGAGGATCACCAGCGATTACGGCGCGGTGCTGAAGCGACTCGCGGATCGACGCGGTGGCCATTGCCACGCCGGTTTCGAGCCACTTCGAGCTGGCGATGCGCGCGCTGAAGGCCGGCAAGCACGTGTTCGTCGAGAAGCCGATCGCCCCGACCTACCGAGCAGGCGCAGCGGCTGGTCGACGAAGCCGACCGGCGCGGGCTGGTGCTCGCGGTCGACCACACCTTCGTGCACACCGGCGCCGTCCGGAAGATGCGCGAGCTGGTCGAGGACGGCCTCGGCGACATCTACTACTACGACTCGGTCCGCGTGAACCTGGGGCTCTTCCAGCACGACGTCAGCGTGCTGTGGGACCTCGCCGTGCACGACCTGTCGATCATGGACTACCTGCTGCCGGCGCAGCCGGTCGCGGTGTCGGCCGACGGGTGTCAGCCACGTCGAAGGCGAGCCCGAGAACATCGCCTACCTGAACCTGCAGTTCGAGAACAACCTGATCGCGCACATCCACGTCAACTGGCTGGCGCCGGTCAAGGTGCGGCGCACGCTCGTCGGCGGCAGCAAGATGATGCTGGTCTACGACGACCTCGAGCCGAGCGAGAAGGTCAAGGTCTACGACAAGGGCATCACGCTCAACGGCAACCCGCAGAAGAACGGCGAGAAGATCTACCAGATGCGCGTCGGCTACCGGACCGGCGACATGTGGGCGCCGAAGCTCGACATGACCGAGGCGCTCGGCGTCGGAGCTCAAGGAGTTCGTCACCTGCATCGAGCAGAAGAAGACGCCGATTGCGGACGGCCATGCCGGCCTGCGCGTCGTCCGGATCCTCGAGGCGGCGACCGAGTCGCTGCCCCACCAGGGCCGCGTGATCGAGCTCGAGCCGCCGGCGCCGCGCGTCGCCGCCGTGATGGCGGCCGGTGCGCACGATGATGTCGTGGTACACGGACGTCGGGAGGAGAATGCATGGCCGTGACGAGCGTCCCGGGCGCGTCGTGCCGGCGGTGCACGGCCGCCGGGAGGTGCCAGCCCGATCCGCCCTTCGAAGTCGGCCTCGCGGAGTGGCTCAGGGCGACCTACGGAACTGCGGCGGCCTGGTCGAGGCTGTATGCCCGGTTTGCGATGGGCGACGGCTACGCTCGATCAGCTGATGCGCCGGTGCTTCTGGCGCGCCGGCGCCCGGCGCTGCGGGCACGGCCTCCAGGTCGGCAGCGGCGTCGGCTTCAAGCACCTCGAGACCTTCGAGATCGGCGACGGCGTCTTCATCGGCGCGCAGGCCTACATCCAGGGGCGCTTCGACGGCACGACCGTCATCGGCGACCACGTCTGGATCGGACCTCAGGCCTACTTCGACGCGCGCGATCTCGTGCTCGAGGACTATGTCGGCTGGGGACCCGGCGCCAAGGTGCTCGGCTCGGCCCACACCGGGCTGCCAGGCTGATGTGCCAATCGTCCATACGGACCTCGAAATCAAGCCGGTTCGCATTCAAGCCTGGGCGGACATCGGCACCAACGCGACGATCCTGCCGGGCGTCACCGTCGGGCGCGGCGCCATCGTCGGCGCCGGCGCAGTGGTGACGACCGACGTGCCGCCGTTTGCCGTCGTCGCCGGCGTGCCGGCGCGGTTCCTGAGCTGGCGCGAAGGCGCGCCGGAGGCACTCGACGTCCACGATCGCGGCGGACGGAGGCAAGCGGTGAGCCAGACAGAGACGATGCCGATGATTCCCGTCGCCAAGCCGGTGCTCGGCGAGGAAGAAGCCGAGGCCGTCCGCCGGGTCATCCTCTCGGGCTGGGTGACCCAGGGGCCCGAGGTGGCGGCATTCGAGAAGGAGTTCGCCGCGTATGTCGGGGCGCCGCTTCGCGTGTGCGGTCTCCAACTGCACGACCGCGCTGCACCTGGCGCTGCTCGCCGTCGGCGTCGGCCCTGGCGACGAAGTCATCACGGTCAGCCACTCGTTCATCGCCACGGCCAATGCGATCCGCTACTGCGGCGCCACGCCGGTCTTCATCGACATCGAGGAGACGGCTTCAACATGGACCCGGCGCTGATCGAGCCGGCGATCACCGAGCGCACGAAGGCGATCCTCTGCGTCCACCAGCTCGGGATGCCGTGCGATCTGGCGCGCATCGTCGAGATCGGGCAGGCGCCGCGGCCTGCCGGTGATCGAGGACGCGGCCTGCGCGATCGGCAGCGAGATCCTGTGGAATGGGCAGTGGGAGAAGATCGGCAAGCCGCACGGCGACATCGCCTGCTTCTCGTTCCACCCGCGCAAGGTCATCACGACCGGCGACGGCGGGATGCTCACGACCGCGCAATCCCGAGCTACGACCGCAAGTTCCGCCTGTGGCGGCAGCACTCGATGAGCGTGCCCGGACACGGTCCGCCACGGGGCCAAGGAGGTGATCTTCGAGAGCTACCCGGAGGTCGGGTTCAACTACCGGATGACGGACATGCAGGCGGCAGTCGGCCGGGTGCAGCTGACACGGCTGCCGTCGATCGTCGCCGAAGCGTCGGCGCATCGCCGACGAATATGCGCAGCGCCTTGCCTCGATAGAGGGCCTGTCGGTGCCCGTCGAGCCCGCCTGGGCGCGGACAAACTGGCAGAGTTACTGCGTCGACATTCCGGAAGGTTGCGACCAACGCACGGTGATGCAGCGAATGCTCGCCAACGGGTTGTCGACGCGTCGCGGCGTCATGAACGCGCACCTAGAGCTTCCTTATCAGTGCCAGGCAAGTAGCCGACATCTGACCTTCAGCATACTAGCGCAACGACGGGGAATCATCCTCCCTCTGCTACCTGCTATGAGTGCTTTGCAGGTGCGGGATGTGTGTCACGGCCTGGCGGCGGCTCTCGATCCAACCTGGCGCCGCACCGGGGTGGCCGGGTAGTGGCGCGAGCGTGGCAGATGGCAAGTCTGCTCGTTAGAATGCCCCAGGCACGGCGCCCATCCATGTCGGAACCTCGTTGGAAAGTACACTGTCCATGAGCGCAATGACAGATGTCATCGTGCCGTGTTACCGCTATGGGCACTATCTCCGTCAGTGCGTGGAAAGTGCCCTTGCGCAAGCCGAGCCAGTACGTGTCTTAGTCATTGACGATGCTTCGCCGGACGACTCCGCTGAGATCGCGGCCGATCTCGCGGCACGGGATGCGAGAGTAGCGTTGACGAGGCATAAAGCTAACAAAGGTCACATCGCCACCTACAATGAAGGCATCGAGTGGGCGACAAGTCCGTATTTACTTTTGTTGTCCGCTGACGACTATCTCCTGCCAGGAGCACTGACACGCGCTGTGCGCGTGATGGAGATGCACCCCGAGGTCGGTCTTGTCTTTGGCAATGCATTTGAGCTCGTGGAAAAGGGTACTATGATGCCCGTCGAGCCCTTTGCCGCTGCGGGTCCGCGCGTCAAGGACTGCATCATGACAGGACGTGATTTCGTGACCAGAAGCGGTGCCAGGAACATCGTTCCCACGCCGACCGCGGTTGTGAGAACATCCATCCAGAAGAGAGTTGGAGGGTATCGGTCGGATTTACCTCACAGCGGCGACATGGAAATGTGGCTCCGCATTTGTTTGTGCGCATCAGTGGGCTTTGTCGATGCGTATCAAGCAGTGTATCGACTACATGGGGGCAACATGTCGAATGGTTATAGGGAGGCAAACTGGTTGCCTGACATTCTTCAACGGAAAGGTGCAATCGACTGCCTTTTGGAGAACAGTACGGCTGCTCCCTGGCTTGATCGCGGTGTGAGGGCCCGGATTCGGTATTCGCTGGCCGTGGATGCAGTGAGCCATGCAAGCAAGGCTTTCAACGATGGAGATCTTGAATTGTTTGGGCAACTGTCTGAGTTGGCTGTGTCGCTATGCCCGCAAGTCGCTCGATCATGGCCGTGGACAAAGTTGATGTGTAAACAACTCATGGGACGGCGCGTCTGGCGGCTTCTGGACGCCGTGCGACACTAACGCAGCAGGGCAGGAAATCGGCATCAAGCTCACAAATAGGTCCCGGCAGCAGACGCGGTCGTCCGAGCTTGGCCGCAAGCGGTGCGCACAATGCGGGTAAGGGCAGCGAATTGAGGCTGGCCACGCATGGAGCCCCAAGAGTTGGAGCGAAGTAGTTCCTTGACCAATAGTTCCCTGCGCAACGAAGAGCAATGAAAGCGAAAGGTTCTGGCGGCGGATCCGAGGAACGGCCGCTCATCGGGCACTTCATCGACAGCAGGATCTTCGGCGGATGTGAGGAGATGGTTCTGCAGATTCTGGCGGGTATCGACCCGACAAGGCGGTTGACGATCCTCTTGCACCATGATGAACCTGGGCTCGCGCGCTTGGTCGAAGAGGCGCGACGTCTTGGACTGAAAGCACGTTCACTGCCTCGGGTGGAACCCGGGCAGCGCAAGCCCGGCTACCTCGCGCTCGCCCGGGCGCTAGACGGGCTGAGGCTGTCCGTCTTTCACGCGCATCTCAATTGGCCACTGGGATGTCGACAGGCCCTGATCGCCGCGCGGTGCGTGGGAGTCCCGGCCATCGTTGCCACGGCTCACCTGTTCGCACCAATTGACGGTGCGCGTTTGGCTGGGGTCAAGCAGTGGATCCAGTCCCGTTGCCTGGATCGGTACATCGCCGTCTCCAGCGAAGTTCGGGATCGGTTGGTCAGCGATCTCGGCGTGTCGGTCGCCAAGATCCGCGTGGTTCACAATGGAATAGCCACCGTGCGATGCGCCGTCGTCGACGATGCTGGACTTCGCGCCGCCATCGGTGTCGAAGGTGACAGGGCGATGGTGTTGACTCCAGCTCGTCTGAATGTCCAGAAAGGACACGAGTTTCTCCTCAGGGCTGCAGCGAGCGTGCCCGGCGCCATGTTCGTCCTCGCCGGTGACGGTCCCGAGCGGCGCCCGCTCGAAGCGTTGGCGCAGGATCTCGGCGTGGCTGACCGCGTGCGCTTCCTGGGGCAGCGAGATGACGTTGCGGCGCTCCTGAGTACCAGCGACCTGATGGTCCTTCCGTCTCTGGTCGAGGGGCTGCCCGTGTCGGTCCTGGAAGCCATGGCAGCCGAGAAACCAGTGGTCGCCACGGCAATCGGAGGTACGGACGAGGCAGTGGTGCATGGTGAAACCGGATTGCTCGTGCCTCCCCGGGATCCAGCAGCCCTTGCGGTCGCGATCCGAACGCTGCTGCGGGACCGCGGATTGTCGGCACGACTGGCTGCCGCCGGTCGGGCCCGCGTCGAGGCGCGCTTCTCGCGCGAGGCCATGGTGGCTGGTATCTGCCGTGTCTACGATGAAGTCCTGGGTTGACAATGGCGGTGTCAGCCTGCCGGCATCCAGATCGCGTCGCGGGGACAGCCGGTTCTTCGGATTCGTCAATCGGCGGCCGCGATGGGGGCTGTCCGCCCGCGGTTGGCTGGCCGCTGTCGTTGGCTTTCTCGTGGTGGGCGTAGGCCTGATCCGCGGGGTCTATCCCTTCCTGGCGCTCACCGAGGTGACGGACGCCTCCATCCTTGTCATCGAAGGATGGGCGTCGTCGGCTCTGCACGAGAGCATCGCAGCCCAAGTGAAGGGTGTGGCGGGTACGAAAAGATAGTCATCGTCCGTGGACTCAGGCCGTTCGAGGACGACATCGAGTCTGGCCGGCGTTCGGCGGCGTTGCTTGTCCAGACTCTTCGAAGGGCAACACGCGCTCTTAGTGTGCAGACCCTGCATTTTCCGTTGGCTCGGGCATGGTTCGCCAGTTACACGTGCGCCTGAGTGGCGCCACGTCTCGGCCGGTGCGAGTGTCGGCAATCCTGACGAGCATGCGGTTCTGCCAGTGATCTCCACATCGGTAGTTCTTCCCGGCCCTTCATGAAGACGTCTGGCGCTTCTTCTCACGTTCAGGCCCTGAAGTCGTCGTCGATCATCGGCGGCTCCACCGCGATCGTGATGCTCATTCGCATGGTCCGCACGAAAGCGATCGCGGTGCTGTTGGGGCCTGGCGGCGTCGGCATCGAGGCGATTCTCGACTCGGTCGCCAGTCTGTCCCGGACGATCTTCGACCTCGGCGTCAGCAGTTCGGGCGTCCGTCAGGTGGCCGCTGCGGTTGGCTCCGGCAATGAACACGCGATCGCGCAGACCGTGTTCGCCCTCCGTCGTGTCTGTTTCGCGCTGGGGGTCGTCGGAGCTGCGACGCTGTTCCTGACGCGGCATGTCGTCAGCCGCCTGGCGTTCGGGAGTGCCGAACATGCGTCGAGCATCGGTCTGCTCGCGATCATCCCGTTGCTCGGTGCCGTGACAGGAGGGCAGGGCGCCCTGCTGCAAGGCATGCGCCGCATCGGCGATTTAGCCAGAGTCAACATCGTTGGCACGCTGGCCAGCGTTGTCGTGACCGTTCCCATCGTCATGATCTGGGGTGTGGCGGGGATACCGTACTACATGGTGCTCGCGGCTGGCGCGGGCGCATTTGTATCGTGGATTCATGCCCGGCGAGTCCCTTTCGCGCGCGTCTCACTGTCGCTCAGAGAGGTGTGGCGCGAGGCGGCGGGCCTGCTCCGGCTCGGGTTGGCGTTCATGGCATCGGCGGTGATGTCCGCCGGCGTGCTGTTCCTGCTGCGGGCTCTGGTCGTGCGTACCGAGGGGGCGGCAGGGGCGGGCCAATTTCAGGCCGCCAGTGCGCTCTCGATGGTATACGTGGGCTTCATCCTGCAGGCGATGGGAACTGATTTCTATCCCCGCTTGACGGCGGCGGCTTCAGATACCGCCCGCAGCAATCAACTTGTCAACGAGCAGTCGGAGGTTGCGCTCCTTCTGGCGCTGCCAGGGGTTCTTGGCACCATCGCCTTCGCCCCGTGGGTGGTTCGCATCTTCTACTCGAGTCAGTTTGATCAGGCCGCCGAGGTTCTCTGCTGGCAGATGAGCGGCAACTTCCTGCGCGTGGTTTCCTGGCCGATGGGCTTCATGCTGCTTGCTCAGGGCAGAGGCACGCTGTTTGTGCTGACTGATGCCGCGGCCTGGACGGTCTACCTCGTGCTGGCGTGGGTTGGCCTTCAGCGGTTCGGACTTCCGGGGATGGGCATGGCCTTCCTGGGTCTCTATACCTTCCACGTGGTCATGATCGCAATTGTCGTGGCGGCGTGTACCGGCTTCCGCTGGTCCGCTGCGAACCTGCGGCTTCTAACTCTGGGCAGTGCCATGGTGGCTGGTACGCTTGTGTCGCGGGTGTCCCTGGCAGAACCCTTGGCGACGACCGTAGGGGCAGGGATTGCGACCGTGGCTGGCGCGCTCTCGGTGAGGGGCTTGATGGCCATTCTAGGCGATGACCGGATTAATCGCGTGCTGGCCAGACTGCGTCTGCCATTTTCGGTGCCGGTACAACGCTAGCAGCGTGTCCTGGCGTTGGAGTTCGAGGCGGACGCCGAGGCCCAGGCCCGGTCGTGCCGCGACCGCCCGAACTCTTTTCGGGTTCGGCGACGCCCGAATCAGGCGCGTCTGCCCATGATTGTGAGCCTCTCGAGAGTGCCTCGAATTACGATTCCGTAAGGGAAATGCGTAAATTGAAGTCGGGGCCGCGCTCGATGGCCACCAGCGTCGCCGACTCGCGTAGGGGGCTTGCTTGGGGTTACCACTGGTCCGATTTGCGGCCGGCGGCGTTATGTAGCTCCAGGTCAGGAGGTCGGACGAGGGTGAAACGAGGTCCCCTGTTGGAATCAGCCTTGCAGCCTGGTTAGTCGGAGTCATACTCGCTCGCGTTCGGAGTCCCCGCCGCACCGGGGGAACACGTCAACGACTGTCGACCTGCCGCCACGTGCAGCTCAGCCGGTATCGTACAGTCAGCTGAGTCGAATTGGAATTTGGCTGTGACGTTACGGGCCGCGGGCCGGACGCGGCAATAGCGCGGCGGCCAGGACGTGGCGGATACCTTCGTGTCGATCGAGGCAATCAATGGGGAACGTGAAGCACCACAGGCGTCAGTGTGGATCGAACGTGAGCCGTGGACGTGGCGAGGCCGCTCGTTATCCATGGCACGGCTGCCTGTGGCGGAAGATGCTTCGATACGCATCCGATTCTTGGAGTCGCCGATGGATAAGGCGACTCCCCTTGATAGCGTGTGCAGTGCTGGCCCTATTACCGGCCAATGCAGCCGCACAGTTCGGCGGGACGGTGCGCAATGTCACGTGCTCGGGCACAATCACCTCCGCGCTTCAGTCCGCTATCGACGCCTCGGCCGATACCGACGTCGTCAATATCGGTGCCGGGAACTGTTCCGCGGGCCAGGTGTCCTGGTCGAACAAGAACATCAAGGTCCGGGGTCAGGGTATCGGAGTTACTACGGTGTCTGGGTTTCGTTCAAGTGACTGTTACGACGAAGGCCGGCATTCCGTATCACCGGTTTGAGCGTCGGATGCCCCACGAGCTGGGAAGTGGATGCAGTCAACAGGACCACGGGCATCAAGGGTTGGCGGATTGACCACGTCGCGTGGTCATGCGGCTCCTGCGGACAGAACATCGCCGTCAAAGTTTTTGGGATCACATGGGGCCTTATCGACAGCAGCACGTTTGACAATATGGGAAACGCGATCTTCCTCACGGGCTAGGCCGAGAACACCGACGAGGTCAATCCCTGGCCGCCGGACGGCACCCCGGCATGGGTGGCTACAACTGGCTGCTGCCGCTCAATCTCGGAACTGACGAGGCGGTCTACGTCGAAGACAGCACCTTCACGCTGGCCAACGGCTGTTCTACGGCATCGGCGACATGTACTACGGGTCAAAAATGGTGTTTCGCCACAACACGGTCACCAACGCCTACTGGCAGAACCACGCCGCCCGCGCCACGAGCGCGGAGGCAACCGCGGCGCCGAGATCTACAACAACGACTTCAACGCGCTCGACCCCGCGTGGTACCGGGCCATTCACATCCGCTCGGGCACGGGCGTGGTGTTCAACAACCGTCTCCGTGGCGCACTTCACGACGATGCAGGTGGACAACCAGCGGAGCAACGGCCAGAACACTTCGTCGCCGTTCGGGGCGTGTAACGGCTCTAGTCTTGGGACGGGAACGCCTCGGCCAGTCCGGCTGGCCCTGCCTCGATCAGATCGGTCGTGGCTCCGGCACGGCCTATCCGAATCAGCCCTCCGTGCCGCTCTATGTCTGGAATAACGGCACGGACGCGGGGTGTAACACAGGTAGCGCCTGCTCCAACAACCGCACGATGATCAATGACGGAGACTCCCATGTGCAGGCCGGGCGCGACTTCATCAATAACGGCGCGACACCGAAGCCCGGATATACGCCCCTGGCCTACCCGCATCCGGTGCGAGGGGGCTCCTCGACTGCTCCCGCAGCCCCGACTGGCCTACGGATTGTTACGGCGGGCCCTGGATGGTAGCTCGTCGCCGGTCTGGTGAGCGCCGCCATCCGACGCCGCATCAGACGAGGGTAGACTCACGCGAGCAGCGAGAGTCCTCGTTGCGCCCAGCTGGCGGCTCCGCCGCAGCCGTCGCTCGAGAGCCCAGGCCTCGAGCCGGTTAGCGAGCCTGCGTCGAATGAACCCTGACGACGGCCGCCAGGTGCCCTCCATCAGGTGCACGCCAAATTGACCGAACACGTGCCACGTGCGAGGGTCGCACACGTCTTCCGGGAAGAGCACGGACACTGACTGGGCAAGGTCACCCCGTTGGGCGAGAGTCCGCGACAACAGCCCGGGCCCGGTTGTCGTCAGAACCAGGTAGTCGCTCCGCGACAGCCACGGCACGCCCCGCATCATCTCGCGCGCCCAGGTGGGGTCCCGCTGCGCCTTGACGCAGTTCTCGATGACCTCCTCGAGGAAGGGATGCCCAGCGGACGCGCCAAAGGCGTAATTGCCAATCTCCCAGTCCATGCCCCGCGCCAGCAGAAAGTGGCTGAACGTCAACCCCTCGAACGGAAACACGCAGCCGGCTGGCAGGAGTGGCGAGAGATTGGTCGCGAGGAGCACGTCGAGATTGAAGTAGAAGCCGCCGAGCCGGTGGACTGCGAGGTATCGGAAGAAGTCGTATCGCTGAATCGGGAATGGGAAGGCGTCGAAGGTGGCTCGGTGCTGCGGAAACTCCCGATCGATGAACCGCTCGACGTCATCGTTGTCGAAGAAACAGTAATCGAAGTCGGGGTTGAGCAGACGCAGGTTCGTCACCATCGCCTGCTGCTTCAGCGTGAGGGTTCGATGCTTCCCGGTTTGAATCAGCCGGCGTGGGATGGCCTCAGGCGTCAATGCGATTCTGTCGGAGTTCACGTTGGAGCCGGCGAGAGGAATCGAACGCTCTGTCCCCCGATTACGAATCGGGCGCTCTGCCACTGAGCTACACCGGCGTGACGCGGCGCCTACTCGAGACTATTGGCTGAACTGGGAGCGGTGGAGGGCGTGGCGCCGGGCGTCGGTCCACCACCGTGAAGTGTGTCGAGCACACGGCGACGGCCACGGGACAGGGCATCGATGAGGCCCGGAGGCAGCACGCCGAGCCAACCCCGGTGCAGCCCCAATGCGAACCCGAGCCGCCCGCGCAGCGTGAGGGGCACGTAGTACTGCGGGAAGTCGAGCTGCACGAAACCGTTGCGCCGCTTGAACTCCGCCATGTCGTCGGGCTTCTTGTTGCCGAACGAGAACTTGCTGTAGACGAGGTACTTCATGTTCTTCGCGTGACAGACCTCCATGGCCTTTGCAATCATCGCGTTCATCGGGCGCTTGTCCTGATGGGACGTGGACGCGAGAATCTGCATGATCCTTGCGATGTTTCCCACATAGACGAACTTCATGAACCCGATGAGCTCACAGCCATGGTACGCGCCGATGAACTCGGAGCGATCCAGATACGAGCTATTCTCCTTGCGAACCCGGTCCAGAGACTTTCCGAAGTGCCAGAAGCGCCTGCCCTGCCTGATCGGCGTCTCATCGTAGAGGCGCTTGATGCCTTGGACGAGGTCGGCGTCGAGCGCCGCAACCGTCACCGATACTCCCCGTTTCGCGGCGCGGCGGACGTTCTTCCTCGATTCCTGGGGCAGCCCGGTCCACCAGTCGTCGTAGTTTGTCGCGGCAGCAGCCGCGACGTTGTCCCAGTCGTACGGACAGCGGAACCGGGGCTGGCGCTCGTCAATGTCTCCGGCAAGCGTCAGCAGGTCTGCCTTCATGCCGCTCGCCCTGAACGCCTCCGCGAGCAACTCGGGATCGGCTGGGGAGCTGTGCTCCGAAAAGTCGGCGTCGAATACGCGAGCGATGCGGAGTAGGCGGCCGGTCACGACGATCGTCCGGCCAGCCAGCTTCGCGGCAGGCACGCGCACCGGCTTACCCTTAATCGAGATCTCTCTGTGTTGGATCGTTGACATGTCGTTTTGTCACGGACGGGTGCCGTTCCGTCGCATTCTCTTCTGACGCTACCGTGCGACGAGCGCGGACAAGGCCAGGGTATCGGCGAACTGACGGCTGAAGAGTGCAGCGCCCTGCGCGTTCATGTGCTGCGAGTTGACGAAGTAGTCGTGCCGTACGAAAGCGTAGAGTCGCTGTAGTCCCACAACTGTGCCCCGGACCGATCAGCGATGGCCCTGAACTGCTGGAAGATGGCGGCGCGGTTGGTCTCGATGTCTTGCATCTCGTGGTACACCGGCGAGTAGACGAGCAGGACTGCGATTCCACGGTCGCGACTGAGCTCCATCAGCGCTTCGAGATCCTGCACGCCCTGGGGATCGACCTCGAAGGCCACCCCCTTGCCGCGGCCCTGGCTGAACTGCGCGAACTCTCCGTTCCACGAGGCGTACCGGGGCTGGAACCCCAGGTAGCGATCTTCAGGCGGGTCCCAGCCGACGAGCCCGCGCAATCCGAGCCACCAGGTGAAGTTCATATCGTGGACCGCGTAGCCGTACAACGGCAGCGCGCGCATCTTCCAGAGGTCCGGATCGATGGCCAGCAATCCGTCGTAGAGGGCCGGCTCGTCGAGATACGGGATGTACTGCGCGGGAAACCAAAGGCCCCTGCGGCTCGTCACGAAGGTGAACGAATCAAGATTCTGGACGAGGAGCGCCGGCGGCTGATTGTGCTCGAGGTAGGTGCGGAACACGGCGACCTGCATATCGGTCTGCGAGCCGTTGATACCGATGTTGAAGGCGGAGCGGCCGGTGCGCTCCTGCAGGATGCGCGGGTCGAAGTGGTTCAGGGCCCGCGACGAGCCACTCACGACAATGTCGGCATTGATCCGCCCCTGGGTGATGCGGTTGAAGACGCCAAATACCGACGTGTCGATGCGCCGAAGCCCGGCGTCCACGAGAACGTCGGTGACGAGGAGCGCAATTGCCAACACTGCGAAGAACGTGGCGACCCAGGCCATCGCGATCGCGCTGCCCTTACGGGTCTTGGCCCTGGCGGCTGCCAACGCGCCGCGATGCACGGGAGCGCAGGCCTGCCACGAGGCTTCGCCTGGCGGTGTGCATCCTTCTTGGGTCATCGTCGGCATCGCAGGTCAGAATTGAAAGTAGATGAACTGGGTTTCGCGGTAGACGCCGAACAGAACGACCAGCAGCACGCAGCCGACGTACACCGCCCACCGGACCGGCATCGTCTGCGCGGACAGGGTAAGTGTGAGCCGACGTCGCCGATGCCACCACTCGACGGCCTCGAGGCTGAGGAGGGAGGCCAGCGCCACGGGCATCTGGCGCAGTAGGAATTGCTCGGTTCGGAGAGCCGAGACGTCCCAACCCTGCCAGAAGTGGGTGAGGATGTACCACGCGTCTGGGACGCTCTGCGCCCTGAAGAATACCCAGGCCACGCAGGTCAGAGCGAACGTACAGAGCAGCCCCACGGCACGTCTGGCCGCGCCCAGTTCCGCGAACCCCACGAAGGCCCACATCCGGTCCCTGGCAGATTTGGTTGCCACGCCTGCCACGAGGTACATCCCGTTCAAGGCACCCCAGATGACGTACGTCCAGTCCGCGCCATGCCAGAGGCCGCTGATCGTGAATGTGATGAGCAGGTTGAAGAACCAGCGCGGACCGGCACGCGATTGCCCCCGAGGGGGATGTAGACGTAGTCCCGGAACCAGGTCGAGAGCGAAATGTGCCATCGCCGCCAGAACTCGGCGATCGAGCGCGAGTGGTAGGGAGACCGGAAGTTCTCCATCAGCCGGAAGCCCAGCACGCGAGCGGAGCCGATGGCGATGTCCGAGTAGCCCGGAGAAATCGCAGTAGATCTGGTATGCAAAGAACACCGTCGCGATCGTCAGTTGCAGGCCGTTGAAGTCGACGGCGATGCGTAGACGTCGTTGACGTACAGAGCCAGGCGGTCGGCGACGACGAGCTTCTTGAAGAACCCCCATGCCATGCGCTTGAGGCCGCTCGTGATCCGATCGTAGTCGAACGCGTGCGGTCTCGTAGAACTGGTGGAGCAGATTCTGAGGGCGCTCGATCGGGCCGGCGACGAGCTGCGGAAAGAACATCACGTACGTGGCGTAGGTCAGGAAGTTCCGCTCCGCCTTCTGCCGCCCGTAATAGACCTCGATGACGTAGCTGAGACTCTGGAATGTGTGGAACGACAGACCGATAGGCAGGATGATCGAGATCGCAGGGCCCGGACAGCTGCCATCCGAACAACCGCGGAGCCGACGAACGTGTCGGTGAAGAAGTAGAAGTACTTGAATACGAAGAGGACGGCGCAGGTGGCGACGATGCTGGCATCAGAAGCAGCGCGTTTCGTCGCGGCCCGTCGTCACGCTCGAGCCAGACGCCCGCCGCGTAATCGATGAGAATCGTCACGGCAAGGATCAGGATGTACGCCGGGATGAACGCCATGTAGAACACGCAGCTGGCCACCAGCAGTAGCGGAGTCCTCGCCACCTGCGGCAGAGGAAGATACAGCGCGACCACAACGGGGAAGAACAGCGGCAAACTCGAGCGAATTGAAAAGCATGCGTCAGGCCAGGCGTTCGACAAGAACAGCCAGCGTCATTGGGCGGGCCACGGGCGGCGGATCCGGCGGGCACGTGTGGCGTCCCGCAGGCCACACCTGACGCCCGCCCGCGCGGCAAGCGGCGGCCGCCGTGGACGGGCCGCGCGTCGGCGAGGCTCCTCATCGTCGGCCCATCCTTGCCTCCGAGTCGCGGTAGGCCGGGCCGGCTGGCCAGAGACGTCGAGCGAGGAGGCCAGCAGAAGCAGCCACATGTTGTTGATGCCGTAGAACGATGCTTCTGTGTAGTTGTAGAGCACCGCGACCACAACAATGCAAAGCCGGAGGATGGCGGTTTGGGACTGCGAAGGCGATTGCTTCCAGATTTTGAAGAGCGTCGAGATCAACAGTAGGAGAATGAGACCGAGACCGACGTAGCCAAGGTTCACGTACTGCTCGATATAGCCGCTGTGCGCCTGATTGATGCCGGCAGTGCCCATGCCATCCCAGATCGCTTGCATCCGCTCGCCGGTCCAGAAGCTCATGAACCCGGCGCCGAGAACGGGGTCGGTGACCTGGCCCAAGACCACGTCCCAGAGCTCGGTCCGATTCGTCAGGGAGACATCTCGCCCGAGCAGCTCGAGGATGCGATCCTTCATGCCAATGGTGGCTTCGAGCGTCGCGAACGCGATTCCGCCGGCGACGACGCTGAGGACGAGCCGCCGTGGTCTGCCTGAGAGGAGCGGCATTCTGGCGACCCCCATGACCAGTACCGCAACGACCAGGCACGCGAGCGACGTCTGGCTGTTGGACATGTAGCAGCAGCCACGCCAGCATCGCGATGAGCAGCACATCCCACCGGTCGATGCGCTCGGCCGCGGGCGCGCGATCCCGTCGTAGAGCTTCCAAAAGAAGTAAAGCCCGGTGACGAGACACATGAGGCCGAGGTCGTTCTTCTGGTGGCCGACGCCGGTGGACATTGGTGTGCCGTCGACGTGATGCACCCGACCGAGCTCCGGGTAGTACCGCACGAAAACGACCGATAGCGGCAACAGCAGGAACGACAGCCGTCTCAGGAGGACACCCAACGCTTCGTACGGCCTTGGCTCGGTGAGGATGACCAGCGCCATGATTGGGTTCCCCAGATCCTGATCCAGCGCTTGATCAGGACGACCGGCTCGTCGGTCCACATGACGCTGGCCAGGCAGAACAACAGATAAAGGGCCAGCCACGCGTTCTTCGCGAGTAACCGGCCCCAGTTGATGTTCCGACGGGCGAGGACCACCAGTCCCCACACGATCAGGCCGAAGAAAACCGCACGATCGACTGGGCTGCCCTCGGAGTACCAGTCGACCGAGCTGATTGGAGTGCTCAGGCTGAGCCAGGACGAGGCCCAACGCGATCCCGCCAGGAACATCCAGACCAGAGGGGCCCACGAGGGCCGTACCCGGGCCGCTTCCGGATGTCGTCCCAGAAGAGGTAGCCCACGAGCGTGACGCAGGCAAGCGCCGCGATCGGGTCGGATCATGCGAACACCATCCGGTACGTCGATCGGCCGCCACAGAGCGGCTCCGAAGAGCGTCCGTCGCCGCCGTACGGCGGCGAGCGTCAGCAGCGTGGCGGCGACGAGAGTTCCCGCGAGGCCCACTGGAGTCAGGTCGCGAGGGGGCCAGAGGCGGGTAAGGAACTGGAGCACGGCGATTTGCGCGACATACGCGAGCAGGGAGTGGCGGCCCAGGAGGACGACCTCATGTACGGCCGCAGCGCGGGCTCCAAAGTGTCGCCCGACGAGGTACAGGAGCGAGACGCTGAGGCACACGCCGACTACTTGCAGCCCGTACGGAACGTTCCACATCGTGATGGCTGCGAGGTAGCCGACGTACGCGGCCGTCAACAGGCGGCTGTGGCGCAGCAAGCCTTCGGGATTGCCGACCTTCCCGGTTCCAGCGGCCAGTCCCAGGCTCGCGATGACCAGTAACTCGGCGTGCATGTTGGCAAGGCCCATGGCGCCCAGGGCTAGGACGCACGCGAGGGCGACGACTGCGATAGACGTCAACGACACCCCGAGTCGACTGACAGCGCGAGCAGCACCGGCGCGACAAAGAAGAAGTAGGCAATCGGCAGGAGGATGGCGAACGCCGCGCCCCCCTCGCCAAACGCGAGCACTCGACGCCACGCGACTTGCCGGCCACAGGTCTGACGAGCCGGCCGACGTCGCGAGCCCCGACGAGGGTTTCAACTGCATTGAGGGCCAGGAATAGGATCAGGAGCTTGCCTCCGCGCTGGATCAGACGCCGTCGGAGCACCGGGCTCTCAGCGTCGTGCCGCTGCAGATAGACATGGGAAACCAGGAAGCCGGCGATGAAGATGAACGAGGGCGTCAGGAACCGAAGATACCGATAGCCACTCCACTCGAGGCCGACGAAGTAATTGAGCCAGTGATACAGGACCATGAACAGCACCAGCCATCCCTTGACGGCGTCGAGCGCGTCATCTCCGGGCTCCGGCTGCCGCTTCGTGCTATGCCGCGACTGATCGCGATCCGCCCGCCCGTTCCCCCGGATCTGCCGCTGATCCGCCGCAGGCGCGCTACCGGTGCGACGTCAGGCGCGACGAGTGTCATCTCGTTCCAGTCGCGTTAACGGGCTGAACCCTGCCCGGTGCCTCCAAGCAGCCCGTCCACGACGGACTTGTACTCGCCGCTCCTGGCCTGCCAGCCGTGTCGCACGGCAAATTCGAGGGCGGTCCGAGTCCGTTCGCCGCTCGGCCTCCGGATGGCTGATACACCTGCAGCAGAAGCCGGGCGAGGTCCTCTGCCGTGCCGTCGAAGAAGTTGACGAGCGTCTCGTCGAAGTAGTGCTCGTCGATGCGGGTCCGGGTCGACGATCACCGGTACGCCGGAGCCATGAACTCGAGGATCTTCGTGCTGAACGCCTCGTTCCCGAAGCCGTCGGCCCGCTTCGGGACCACGCCGACGTTGGCGGATGCCATCATCGCGCCGATCTCGCGTCAGCCCGACGCTCTCCCTGAACCCGATGCGGTCCTCGAGCCGAAGTTCACGGGCCAGCCGGACGAGCATCGAGAGATTAGGGCCATCGCCGTAGATGTGGAACTCAGCGCCTGGCATCCCGATACCGCGATCGCGAACGCCCCGATCGCGATGTCCACGCCCTGATGGCGATTCAGCGAGCCCGGGTACAGGACGAGGAATGGCGATGCCCGGGACGGTCAGGTCGCCGGTCCCGAACACGCTGAAATCGGGGTAGTTCAGGATGGTCGTGCACTCGCCGCCGCGACGGTTCGAGCAATGAACCGCTCCCGCCAGAGGTGGTTCGCGACGATCACCTGATCCGCAAACCGGCAGGACACCCGCTCGACGCAGCAGCGCCCGGAACACCGCGACTCCGGCCTTCGCCGAACTTTCCCGCGTAGAGCTCCGGCAGGATGTCGTGGATGTCCAGAATGACCTTGGCCCCCATCGCCTGGGAAGCCAGGCCGCATAGACCAGGAAATCGGGCACGTTGTGCACGTGCACGAGGTCGTAGCGCCGCCGCAGCTGCAGGACGCTGACCATGGCGGTGGCCTTGAGCAGGAACCAGAGGATCTTCAGCAGATAGGTGAGGGCGCCCCGCTCGGTCGCAGTCCGGCGCTGGATCGGATACACGCGGCACCCGGTCGTCGCTCGCGCCATTCGCACCCGGCTGACGCAGCGCGATGACGTCCACCTCCTCGCCGCGTCGGCGAGCGCCTCCGCGTACCGCATCACGCGGTTATCCAGCTCATAGAACGTGTAAGCGAGGTGACAGCCCTAATCGGCTGGCGTGTCGAAGAAGTGTGTCCTTCATGACTCGGCTACGTAATCAGGAATTCGGACGCACCCATCAGCGCGCGCATCTGCTTCAGGCGGACACGCCCCGGAATCGGGCGAGACGACCGCCGCCCCTGACCGACGAACACGCATGAGGCCCCTCAGGCGATCCAGCTGTTCCCGACGATGAAACGCCCGCAGTTCGGCAGGGACCGGCGCTCGGTTTCCCCCGGCCGCCCACCCGCGCTCACGTAGCCCGCGATCAGGCAGGCTCCGCCCAGGATCGCGTGGAGGCTTCGTCATCTGGAACGCCGCCCCGCAGCAACTGCCATATGGGGTGTCCCACCGACCAGATAGTCCTTGCGGCCGTGATGAAAGCGGGCGCGCAGCACGCCCCGATCGGCTGTGCCCATCGTCCGATGGTGGATAGCAATGGCGTTCGAGGAACGTCCGCGTGCGCCCAGCCGCGCATCCGCGCCGTCGTCACGGCCATCCAGTCGATGCCCCCCGCCTTGACTGGCGCGTAGCCCCCGATTTCCTCGAAGCAGCGTCGCCTGAAGAACTGGCAGGCGCCCGACACATGGTTAAGATCCGCGAAGCCGTGGGCATAGCTGTGGAGGTCCGGCTTCTCCGGATCCTCGATGAAGGGTGTGCCGGCGACGCCCAGATCCGGCATCGCCATGAACCGGCCGATCAGGAACTCGTAGTAGTCGGGCGGGAGCGTGATGTCAGCATCAAGGTTGCCGATGAGGTCGAAGTCGACGTTGGCGAGCGAGGCGACCCCAGCATTCACAGCGAGGGCCTTGCCAGCGAAGTGCCGGCCTTCTGGGCGCTCGCGGCGCAAGAGCGTGATCCACGGGTACCGCTCGGACGCGGCCGTGACGATCGCATCCGTACCGTCCGTCGAGCCGTCGCTGACAATGACCCACCGGAGGGGTCTGATCGTCTGCGCCGCCACCGACGCAATCAGCGCCGGCAGGTGATGTTCCTCGTTCCATGCTGGCGTGATAAGTGCGTAGCGCAGTGGGCTGTCAGTCATGGGTGTAGATCCTCTCGAGCAGGACCGCAAGCGCTTTCACCATCGTTCCCTGTCCCCAGTGGAGCATCGGCGTCGTCACGCGCGTCCACCCGAGGTGCCGATAGCAGAAAAAGCCGTCGCGCGCCTGCATGTTGGCGAGGGTCCAATCCGTCACTCTCAAAGCCAGCGCCAGCGCGCACGGGTCGTCGTCCGACAGCGACACCAGGGTTTCTATCCCCTGCGCCGCACACTGGATGTCGATCGGTTGGAGCCGATCGTGGAGTACCGGGTCGGCCGTCGACCTCGAAGAAGTTGGCGACGAAGTACTTGCCGCCGATCGAGAGCTGATGATCGAAGGAGGTGTCTTTCGACCACCTCCGGTACACCTTCAGCGCGGACAGGTTGTAGCCGGTATGAAAGTTGTCGATCCAGTGGTACTTTGGGTCCTCGGCGTAGAACCAGGACCCGTCCGGGCGTTGCCGGGCGCCGGTGTACCGCATCGCGTCCTGCGCGACGGCGAGGTGCTGTTCACTCCCGAGCCTGGCGCCGAGACGAGCCAGGAACGCTGCACCCATGGCGTTCGAGTTGTGAATTGACGACTGGCTATAGGCGTTGTAGCTGAGGCAACGTCCAGTGGACGTCTGTTCCGCGGGTAGCTTCAGGACCCAGCGTCCCACGCTATCGGCGACATTCAAATCCCGCTGATCGCCCAGGAGATCGTACGCATCGAGGAACGCCTGCCCGATGAGGGCGCACCATATGAGCAAGGGTTCGCCATAGGGACGGCGCCCGCTGCGAGTCGCATAGTGGTAGGGATCGCCCCAGCAGAAGTCCTCATACCCCGTCGCGCGGTTCCGGACGAGCCAGTCCAGGCAAGCTTCCGCGTCGGTGCGGTGCCGCGGCTGCGCATTTCGGCGGTACAAGAGCAGGTTGGCCCACGCGAGGTACCCACGGCCGATTGCGGATTCGTGCGGGCGCACGCCGAGCCACGGACGGATGTTGAACGGCGCCCTCAGCACCGCCTGCTGAAGGACCCGCATCGGCCAGACCCTGCCGCCGGTCAGTGGAAACAGGACGGAGCCGTTCCCATCCGCGGGCTCATAGGCGCGATAGCGGTGCGCCTTCACCCACGTCATCACGCGGTCGAGGCTCGATTCCGCCCGTCGGGCGACGTCCTCGAGAGCAGGGGTCTGCACAGGCATCTACGTTTCCCGCTCCGATACCACTGGCAGTCCGGCAAACGCGAGCAGCCGCGATCCGTGATTGAAGAGCTTGATCAGGTACGACAGGAAGTGGTGATGCCCGACGAGGACAAGGACCGGCAGGGCGAGCGTGTAGCACGGCACCGCTACGAGCGACTTCGCCGCGTTCTGGAGGCGCTGTGTGGGGTGCTTCGGGAAGTTGCTGCCGCGCAGTGCCGCGCGGCGGAGCAAGTAGCGACGCGTACACCGGGACGGAGGCACGTGCTCGAATACGGCGGCTTCGTTGCACCAGACGAGCCGATGGCCGTCCTCGGAGAGCCGGCGAAAGAAGTCGACGTCTTCGCCGGCGGTGGCGAACTCCGGACGGAATGGCGGGCGAAGACGTGCGACGACCTCGCGGGCGATGAGCACGTTGCCGCTTCGGGCGGTTGGCCAAGCGATCGCCGTGCCCGTCGGATAGGTCGGCCGATCGAAGAAGCGCCCCTTGGTCAGCCACGACGGCGGAGGTGTGTCGAAGTGTGGGAGCACAGGGCCGAGGACGGCCGCGGCTCCAGTCCGCCGCTGGGTCTCAAGAAGGAGTCGCAGCCAATCGATCCGCGGGAACTCGTCATCGTCGATGAAGGCGATGAAGTCGCCGAGCGCGCGGGTGACCGCGAGATTCCTCGCACGGGCGATGTTCGGCTGTGGTTCGACGGCATACGTCACGGGCAGGTTGGACCGGGACGCGAACGCTTCGCACACTCGGCGGGCGGACTGCACAGCATCGTTGTCAGCGACGACCACTTTGTACGTGAACAGGCCCCCGGTGCATTGCTCGGCGAGTGCCTCAAGGAGCTCAGCCAGAAGGGCGGCTCGTTTGAACGTGCAGATGCACACGCTGATGAGGGGAATGGACATGTTCGGCCTCATCCTGCCAGGCGTGCGCTGGCATAGCGCTTGAGCCCGGCCACGATCCGCCTGCTCCGCTCGGCAGCCTCCAGGACAGGAAGGGACCGGCGGAACCGCGGCGCATCCAGTCCGGTACCTAGCACCCGAGGTGCACACCGTCGCTGCTGAAGACAAGCGAAAATGGCAGCTTCGTCGACACTGGCGCTGTCAATTGTGAGCGCCATGGCTAGCGGGAACATCTGCCGCCGAGAATGAAAGTCCAGACCGACGAAGGGCAGCACCGAGGCGCTCGCGAGTAACTCGGTTCCTTTCGCGCTTGGCGCCCAGCCGTCGTACTTGCGATTCCAAACTTCGACGCCCAGTAACAACTCGGCCCACGCCGGCTGGTAGCACTCCCACGCCCCGCGCCGAGCCGGGTGCGCGAGGACGGCATGGCCGCCGTGGTGGGCGACCGCCTCGAGCAGCACGTCGGTGCCCAGGCCCTCACCCAGAAATGGCAGGTCTCCCCAGACCAGCACGTGAACCCGATTGTCGGGATCGCTGTACTCGATGCCCGGCAGCACGAAGACGCAGCTCGACGATGCACGGGCACATGCCTGACGGAGCTCCCGGTATCGGTGTTCGCTGAAGCCGCGATCGTGCTCCGTGAGCATGAGGACGCGATATTCCCGCCGGGCGAACGTCGAGGCCAGCGCCTCCAGTGTCCATGACCCGTCATAGGACCAACTCGAATGAAGGTGGCACGCCGCGAGCAGTTCCACAGTCAGTGGCCTCGCTTGAAGACGTTGTCGTGCACTGCGTGGTAGCAGTCGTTGATGAACACAAGAGGATCGTCACGACGCCAGTTGTAGACGGCATCACCTGGCCTGATCGACAACACGTCGCGGAAGGCGCTCCATAACGACGGCCATCGTCGTAGGGCGGTCGACCTGGGGCCTCTCAAGACGAAAAGCAGGTGCATGAGCTCTCGGCCCACGTGCCGGCAGACGAGACCGGGTCTCTGGCGCTCTATGCGCACGGCGACCGATCCTTCGTCGAGGGTTAGGGCAACCTGCCAGGCGGGATACTCGAGGCCCTGGCGGCGGGAGAGCGCCATGCTGCCCCAGGGGCGCCCGTTCAGCTCGACGAACCAGACACGTCCCGTTGCATCACGTAGCAACTCGATCATGAAGAGACCGCGCCAGCCCGTTTGCTCGATGAGCGTTGTAGCGGCGCGCTTCAGGCCAGCGTCGATCTCGAGCGACACGCACGCGCTCGACCCGGAGCCATGGGGGTTCATCATCCGAAGCCGGCGATGGCCGCTCCAAGCGCGGACGCCCTCGGGCGCTGCGAGGCCGAAGATGCCCTCTCCCACGCCCTCGATATAGGGCTGAACGAGAAGCGGCCCGCGTTCTGCCCAATGCACGGCGGCCCGTGCGAGCTCAGTGGGACCTGCGACAATCCAGTACCGACCCCGTCGCAAACCAGGGCCGTCGAGCTCGACGCACCGGGCGGGCTTGAGCATGACCGGGAATTGCCTCGCGGCCGCCTTCAGGTCCCGAGCCGTGAGAGCGACGGTGGTTTCGGGCACGTCGAAGCCGGCACGACGCGCAGCCTGCACCTGGCGTTCCTTGTCGAGCGCGAGTTCGGCCTCATGCCCGATGGGCCCCACGATACGCGCGCTGTGTGGAATGCCGTTCTGACTCGAGAGCCAGACGGCCGTGTCATCGAGCGGGAAGAGCAGGGGAGACGCCTCTCCCGTGGTCGCCAGCAAAGATTGGAGATCGCCGGTCGCTGCGTCGGCGTCAGATTCGGGCGGGGAGATTGCGACACACGTGACGTGACGGCTCCGCCGGAGCGCGGACGACCTGCCCTTCCGCGCGAAGGCGATCACGGGATGTCCGGCGTCGACGAGGCTCCAGACGACCTCGGGGGCCGACGCGGCTTCCGCGAACCCCACGACAACCAGCCGCTTTAGAGGGCTTACGGCCACTAGTTCACCGCCAGGTAGCTTCCGAGTCGTAGCGATCGCAGCATCGCGCAGAACTCGTCGCTCATCAGGTAACGGAATTCCAGGGCCTTCACCGGGTGGGTCATCAACTCGACCGTGGTCGTTTCAGCCAGGCTGAGGACACGCGGCGTTCTGCCCGCGCGGAGGCAGTCCTCCAGCGCGAAAAAGAAGTCGGTCATGCGATGGCGACGGGCTAGGAGACGGTCGACGCATCCGCGGTACATCCTGTTTAGGCAGCTCTTTTCCCCGCACCCGAACGAGAAGCTCCGGCGGACCCGCTGTCCAGCGGGGATGAGGCCGTCGAGCAGCACGTTCGAGCACAGGTGCTGATGCTGGTGGCCATCCACGTGCGAAGGCCGCCGCCCGAACAGCCGATCGAACTCTCGCAGTTGCGCCTCGACGACAGTCTGGAAGTCGCGTCGGAGAAAAGGGTTGTATACAAGGAGCGCGTACTTGCCGGTCGAGAGGAAGCCGACCACGCGGCCGTGGGCGCGACGAACCTCGAGGGGGACGTCGTCTGCCGTAAAGGTCTGGGAGAGGTTCAGGTGCAGGCCAACGGCGAGATCTGACCGGGCCGCGAGCGCCGCCGCGCGCGCGGAGTCACGCATGAACACCATGGCCGTCGCCGAGCTGACGCGTCCGGCGGCATGACAAGCGAGCGCAGCGTCGGTTTCTCCGACCGAGCGCCCGAGATCATCGGCGTTGATGATGATCATCTTGCCAGCACTGTCCACGACCCGGCGCGATTACCGTGTCCAGCAGCGAGCCCGAGGTGCCGCAACACGGCCGTCATCGGCAGCACCCGCGCCCCGGAGGTGTGTGCGAGCCGAACGGCTCGTTCGAAGTACGCCGGCGTGCATCCGTATCGCGAGGGTTCGGGAGTGACGTCGTGCGTGGCGAAAATGAGCCATCCACCGGCAGCCGCGTTGCGTTCGATGAGCCGCTCGATCTCCTGCAGCGCATCGCGAGTCTTCCAGTCGAAGAAGTAGGCCTTGAGCAGATTGAGGTCCACCATGCCGCTGTTGAAGGCTTGTCCACCTCCCCGGCAGCCGACGAAGTGCTGCCCGACGGCCAGCTTGATGCTCAGCACCGGTCCGTCCAAGGGATAGGCGAAGACGGCGAGATCCGCGTCCGGTAGGCTCTCCCGCAGCGCATTTCGATTCGCAGCGATTGAGCGCTCGAATGCCGCCACCGTCGACCGGCAGCCGTCGAGATGCTCGAAGGTGTGACAGCCCAGCTCGTGTCCGTCGCGGAGCAACACTTCGAGATCGTCACGCGACGCGATGCGGCCGGACTCGCTGAGGCCGTCGAGGAGCTGACACGACACGAAGTACGTTCCCCGTGCGCCGTGCTCCGCTAGGATCCGCCCCCCCTCCACCAGTGCCGTGCGAGGGAAGTCATCAAACGTGAACGAAACGAAGGCCTGGCCACCGGGCAACGTGAACTCGCGCCGGCCGTACCTCTCGATGGTGATGCGACGCCACTTGTTCCAGAGGCGTCGCCGCAGGCCGGGTCTGGGAACTGTGGAAGCAGTCGGCGCGGTCATGCCGCCGCCTCGAATCGCCGGAACAGCACGCGCGTCGCGGTGGCGAGGGTCAGGAGGCGATCGATCTCATCCATGTAGTTCGCCCGGCCCGCCACGTGGTCGTCGACCATGCTGGACACACGCCGCATGTCGAACCAATTTGCCAGAGCGTCGGTGTCGCTCGTCAGCGTCTCGCGCACGAACTCCGCGAGGTTGCGACGGGACCAGTACCGGAAATGCTGGAACTTGTCGATGCCGAGGAACCTGATTTCCAGCAGGCCCGACGGAAGGCTTGCGCCCAGGGTTGCCAGCCAGTCAGGAGCTCCGTGGCTCGTGAGGTATTCCGCCTTTATCAAGGTTCGTCGCCACACCCGCCGGAATCCCGAGGGCCGTCGTCCGAGCGATCCCTGATCTGTCGGAATGGCGAGCAATGCGGGTCGACGGCCTACAACTGCGGCGGCGGCCGCGTCCGACGCGCGGACGGAGGAGGGCGCGCGGTAGAGCGACGTGACAACGTCATCCGCCAGGAAGGGCGAACGCACGGTCAACTGCGACCGCTCGATTGCGTAGCGCCCGTAACCCTGGTACGGGATCTGGTCGAAGAGGGCAGTCGAAATCGGGTGCTTGTCGGTGCGGGCGAACTCCCGGGCCGAGACCGCCATCTGCTCGTCCAGGTCCGGCCTGATGAATCCCCCTCTCGGACGGTTAAACTTGAAGGCGCGGACGCCTCGCATCAGTTCCCCGCCCCAGTTGCCGGTCATTCGTACCGGCGCCAATGAGCGTGCCTGGCGGTTGACGTAGAGCTCAGCCGCACCAGACAAGCCGAGGTACCCGTCGGACGCGTACACGGACTCGTCGAAAGTTTCGCGAATGCGGCTCAGGAACTCGCCGTTTAGGGGAATGACCTGGTGCGGCTGTCCGCATGATCGCGCCACTGCTTGCGCGACCGCAACGTCGCCGGTTGTTCTAAACATGCTGCCGAACGTGTAGCAAGCGATACTGTCAGGAGGGGCATCTAGCGACGCCATGACCATCCGGGAGTCGAGGCCGCCGGTGAGCGAAACCCCTAACTTGTGGGCAGTCGATTGCGACTGAACGGCGTTGCGAAGGCTCTCGCGAAAACTCTCCAGAAACTCTGCAGCCGAGACGGGCTGGAGTTCCTCGAGGACTTCCGGCTTGAAATACCGGCGCCGGTGCGCTCCAGCGCTGGTGAAGAACAACAGCGTTCCTGGTTCCAGGATCTCGATGCCCCGGTAGAGCGACCTGATGCCTCGCGTACAGCCGCACGCCAGGACCTCGGCCAGCCCCGCGTCGTCGAACTGTCTGGTGCCGGGGACGGCCGCGAGAATCGCCTTGGCCTCTGACGCAAAGTAGGTCCGGACACCATCCGAATGGACGAACATCCGCTCGCGTCCATAGCGATCGTTGAACACCGCACAGACGCGTGCGCGGCTGTCCACGGCAAAACCCGCGGCACGGCCGTCGGCTGCCATTGAAATGGCAGGTTCCGAGCCGTTTATGGCAACGACGAGACTCGCCTCCGGTACGGACGCGAGACGTCCCGATCGAGATCAGGCGCGCGTTCGCCGGTAACGAAACCCACGACGTCTTCGCCCTCAGGGCGATAGGCGGGTTGTCGCAACTCGACCTGCCCGACGCACGCTCCCACTGCGGGGCACTGGACAATGCGCTCGGAATAGTCGCCGTACATCATGGCCGACGACATCCGGCGGACGAGCCCCATCAGCTCCCGTCGCCTATCGACCGACTGCGTCGCTGACCAATCGACAATGCCGAACACACCGGGCATCGGACAAACTCCGGGCCAACGTGGCGCGAGGGGGAGCGACGCGCTCAGCGCGTGCCCACTCCTTCGAATGCCCCGATCGCCGAGGCCACCAGTTCCTGCTGCTCGACAGTGACTCCCGGGAACATGGGCAACGAGAGGATCTCGGCCGCAGTCTGCTCCGTAACTGGGAGGCTGTCGGACGGATAACCCCAGTTCCGGTAGCAGCGCTGGTAGGTGCAGCGGCTGCGGATAGTGCAGGCCAGTCTGGATCCCCCTCGAGCGCAGCTCCGTGGCCAGCGGATCCCGTTCCCGGGTCCTGATCACATACAGGTGATAGACCGACCGGCTCGACGCGGGTTCATGGGGCAGTCGAACGATTCCCGCACGGGAGGATGCATTGAGGAGCTGATGGTAGCGCTGCGCCGCCACCCGACGCTGAGCGTTCCACTCGTCGAGGCGGCGCAGCTTGATGCGAAGGAACGCTGCCTGGATCGCGTCGAGCCGTCCGTTGTAGCCCTCGAGGTCGTGGTAATACTTCTTGGCCTGCCCGTGCTCGCGCAGCATTCTGATCGTCGTTGCCACGTGCTCATCGTCGGTGGTGACCGCACCCGCCTCGCCACAGGCGCCGAGATTCTTTCCGGGATAGAAGCTGAATGCTGCCGCCTTCCCGAACGATCCCGCGCGGCGCCAGAGGCCGTCGGCCGACCGGTACTCGGCGCCCTGGGCCTGACACGCGTCCTCGACGACCACGAGATCGAAGTCCCGCGCAATCGAAAGGATGGCGTCCATGTCCGCAACCTGGCCGTAGAGGTGAACGGGTACGATGGCCTTGATTGGTTTTCCGGTCCGCTTGCCGATTGGCCGGCCACTCGGCGAATCGACGGCACACGTCTCGAGGTAATCCGCGAGCGTCTGGGGGCTCATGCAGTAGGTCCGCTCGTCGATGTCGACGAACTCCGTCGAGGCCCCCGCCTGGCTGATCGCTTCGACGGTCGCAATGAACGTGTGGGAGACGGTGATGACGGCGTCGCCAGTGCCGACGCCGGAGGCCATCAATGCGAATCGAACCGCGTCGGTGCCATTGGCCACGCCGACGCAGTACATGGTGCCGCAGTACGCGGCGAATTCACGCTCGAATGCCTCGACCTGTGGCCCGCCGATGAAGGCCGCCGATCGGAGTGCTTCGCGGAACGCCGCCACCAGCTCCTCTTCGAGCTCCAGGTGAGGCGTGATGAGATCGAGGAACGGAACGGGCTGCTGGGTCATCACAGGCTGTTGTCTGGCGCAGAATCTCAGGCGTTAGGGCAGTAAGGTCACAGGCCTTCGCATGAGCCACCTGCTGAGGATCAGCCCGCCACGATGCAGTTCCGGCCGTGCGCCTTCGCGGCCAGCAATCGCCTGTCGGCGCAGCTGAGCAACTGGTGCTCGCTCACACCGTCCTCGGGGAAGCAGGCCGTTCCGATGCTGATCGTCAGACCGATAGGGCCGGCCCCCGTCGAGAGGATGCAGGGCGTGGCCTCGATCGCGTGGCGCACCACCTCGAGCCTCTCGATTGCCTGGGCCTTGCTCGTCTCCCGCATCAGGACGACGAACTCCTCACCACCGTAGCGCGCCACCACGTCGCCCGCACGGAACGACTGGCGAAGCATGGACGCCATCAACTGCAACGCCGCGTCGCCTGCCGGGTGCCCGTGCGTATCGTTGAGCGCCTTGAACCGATCCACGTCGATCATCACAATCGAGAAGGGAGATCGATGACGTTGGGACCGCGCAACCTCCGCCACGAGATAGTCGTTGAACTGGCTGCGATTGTAGAGACCGGTGAGTCGATCGGTGGCGGACAGATAGCGGAGCTGCCAGGATCGCTTCACCACGACCGCAGCAAGTACTGAGAAGCTCGCGAGGAGGATGAAGCGCGAGAGCTGCGTCGTCCACGAGAACATGCCGTGGGGGAACGGCGCGAAGCGCGGGTCGTGCAGTGACCAGTAGGTGCTCGCGACCAGCACGATCACGGCGTACTGGACCAGGGCGAGCAGGCCGGCGAAGAGACAGATCCGAACGTCGTAACGGAGCGTGGCCGCGCCCAGCGCCAGGAAGTAGCACTCGAAGACGACTTTGCTGTTCACCGCAGTATGCGGGTCGACGAGGACGAGGAAGGCGGCCAGCGAGGCGCTCACGATAGAGACGTCCACGGCGCTGGTGACCACACTGAACCAATGGCGATAGAGGCCGCGCGTCACGAGCGAGTCGACCAGGAGCGAAAGCAAGACGGCGGCAAGCGCCGCTCCCAGCCCGATCAGGTTTTCCGTCTGCCGTGACGCGACGAGCGCACTGACGGGGATGACCAGCAGCGCCGCCGCCATACCCAGGCGCACCCGTGCGACCGCAAGCTCGCCGCGGGCGCTCGCCTCGACGAGCAAGGGGTCGATGGGGCCGCGAATGCGAACCCACGAACGCTGAATGCTCGAAACCACGACCGCTCGCGCCCTGTCTGCCCACCCGCGTCGGGGAGCTGGCGCGGCAACCGGGAAAGGAAGTGTCACATCGAGAGCGAACAGGCCCCGGCGTAACACGGCGATGAGTCGAGACACCTCCGGCCTCCTCGTGGAATGGGACCGATCGGTGCCGTGAAGGGGGCCAGCGCAACGATCGCGTCGCGGGGCCACCCGCGACGAGGTCTCAGGATGGAATCGCGCGCCGTCGGAAGCAATGAGGGGATCCCCTCATTTTTCAACGGCCAGCGGGCCTCACAGTCGGAGGACCCGGGTAGGTCCGCGCGCCCACACTGGCGCGTGAGCCATTACACCAGCAACCCATGTCTCGAGGCGAAGCGGACGAGCTCGGCGGTGTTGTGTACCCCGAGCTTCTCCATCAGGCGCGTCCGGTGGTTGTCAACGGTCTTCGGGCTCACGCCGAGCGTCTCGGAGACCTGCGAGTTGGTCTTGCCTTCGATGATGAGCAGGAGGACCTCCCGCTCGCGGTTGGTCAGCCGCTCGAGAGGGTCGTCCGGCAGGGCCGCGCCGTCCTGCCACGCGTCGGCGAGCGCCTGCGAGGCCTGGGGACCGAACCAGGTCTTGCCCGATTTGACGGCGCGGATGGCGGCGATGAGCTCCGACGCGGCGCCGTCCTTCACGATGTAGCCCGACACGCCCGCGCGCACCATCTTCCGCACATATTCTTCCTCCTCGTGCATCGTCAGCACGAGGATGTGAGAGGCCGGTAGGGCCTTGCGGATGCGACGCGCCGCCTCCAGGCCGTTCAAACGCGGCATGCTGATGTCCAGAAGGACGATGTCGGGCTTGAGGTCGATGGCGCGGGTCACCGCCTCCGCGCCGTTGCCCGCCTGACCGACCACCTCGATGTCGTTGGTCGCGTTCAGGATACCGACGAGCCCGTGCCGGACGATGGTGTGATCGTCGGCGATGAGGACGCGCGCCCGCGTCACAGTGGCACCTCGACCTGAATCGTCGTGCCGCGTCCTGGCGCAGACGTCACCTGGAAGCGCCCGCCGAAGAGCTGAACGCGGTCGCGCATCGCTCTCAGCCCGAAGCCCCGATCGCCCGCCGCGACAGCCAACGCCGCGTCGACGTCGAAGCCGCGGCCGTGGTCCTCGACCAGAAGCCGCAGCCGCGCGCCGCTGCGGTCGAGCGTCAGCTTCACGTGCGGGCTGTCGGCGTACTTCGCGGCATTAGTGAGCGCCTCTTGCGCCACGCGATAGACGAGCGTCTCGAGGTCCGGATCGAGGCGCTCGTCGATCGGCTCGCCAGCAAGGTGTACGTCGAGGCCCGTCCGCTTCTGGAACGTGCGCACGAGCCACCGGAGCGTGGGCACGAGGCCGAGATCGTCGAGCATCGACGGCCGGAGCGCATGCGAGAGCGCCTTCACGTCTTGAAGTGTCCGGTTCACGAGACCCTTGAGGTCTGTCAGCCGTGCCTCGACCGAGCTGCCCGTGCTGGCGGCATGGTGCTCGAGGAGCTCCAGCTCGATCTTCAGGACGGTGAGCGCCTGACCGACACCATCGTGCAAATCGCGCGCGATGCGACCCCGTTCCGCCTCCTGTACGCGCAGCACGCCCTTCGAGATTATGCGGAACCGACGCTCGCTCTCGGCCAGGCGCTCGAGCAAGCGCGCGTTCTCGGCGGAGACGCGCGCAACCTGCTCGGCGATCTCCGACACCGCAGGCGACTGGATCGGCCGACCGTCAGTGGGGGATGTCATGATGCGGCATTCGGTGGGCGCGACGCTCCGCGCACTGCGATCACTTCACACGCGCCTCAATGGCGCGTACAGTCGGCAGCGCGTCAAACCCAACCCGCAGATCGAGCGGCAACCCATCGCGAAGCTGAGCTACCTGCCGGGCGCTCTCGCGGTACTCTCGAGTCGCCGCCGCGTGATCGCCTCGTGCAGCCAGCGCGCGCCCGAGCACATCGTGCAATCGATAGCGTCCGGCGCGCCAGCCTGCCTGCTCGGCGACCGCCAAAGCCTGCCGCGTGGCCGCCTCGGCAGCCGCAGGCCGCCGCGCGCGGAGTTCAGCCCGCGCCAGGGTTTCCCCGATCAACAGCCGCAGCGCCGCATGCCCGAGCGCCGCCGCCTCCCGCGCCAGCGCGCGCAGCTCGCGCACGGCCCCGGCCTCGCCGATCTCGGCGCGGAGCGACGCAGCGGCGGCCTGCACACGCAGAATCGTCGTACGGCTCCGGCTCGTCTCTGCATGTGGGCGCGCCTCCGCCACGGCTCGGACCGCGTCCTCCCATTCGCCGCGGCCCCGTCGCCACTCCCCGAGCAGCAGATGATAGTCAGCGAGCTGCTCACGGTTCCCGGTCTTCTTGACCAGCGAAGCGGCAACGTCCAGACGGGTCTTCGCGCGCTCCAGCGCCCCGACTTCGAGAAGCGCTCCCGCCTCTTTCAGCGTGAACTCGGTCAGACCGCGCGGGTCGTTTTGCGCCTCGAGGAGGCGACGCGCCTCGGCGAACGAGTCGAGCGCGGCCGCGAGGCGACCTTGATGCGCGTGCAGCACCCCGAGGTTGCCATAGGAAACCGCCATCGCGCTCTTGAAGTCCAGCGCGCGCGCCTGCTGCAGGGCGTCGAGAAACGCCTTCGTCGCCTCGTCCCACCGCCCCTGCGCCGTGTGCAGGAACCCCATGTTCTGCGTCGAGAGCACGAGACCGCTCTTGTCGCCGATCTTGCGCCTCAGATCGAGGGTTTCTTTCCAGTAGACCAGCGCGTCGTCGTACGCCCCCTGCAAGTACTGGATGTAGCCGACGTTGTCGTAGCTTTGCGCGATCAGGCGCTCGTCGCCGAGACTCCGCCGGATGCGGAGCGCTTCCTGATAGGAACGAAGCGCCTCGCTGTAGTCGCCCCGGCCCTCGTGCAACAGACCGGCCTCGTTGATGACGTCTGCTACGCCCTGTCGGTCGCCGATACGCTCGTGGATGGCCCGCGCCGAGGTGAGGTCGGCCTCGGCCTCTGCGCTGCGCCCGAGCGCGTTGAATGTCCGGGCGCGGTTGCGTAACGTCGTCGCCAGCCCGCGA
The DNA here is from genome assembly GCA_963840865.1 of Vicinamibacterales bacterium. Classification (GTDB taxonomy): domain Bacteria; phylum Acidobacteriota; class Vicinamibacteria; order Vicinamibacterales; family Vicinamibacteraceae; genus CAWJAP01. The sequence continues at coordinate 12,507 of CAWJAP010000026.1, read as the reverse complement.
TCGTCGCTTGCCTGGCGACGATGCTCAGCAGCCGCCGTGAACTGCTCAACCGCTTGCGCATAGCTGCTGAGCTCGTGGTACGCCACGCCCATCGCATTGCTCACATCACCCTGTCCCTGCTTGCTCCCGAGCCGGTTCTGCAAGGCCAGCGCGCGTACCAGGTACTCGTCAATGGCTCTGCGGCTGTCGCCCATCAGAATGGTGTGCTTGCCGAGGAAGAACCAGGCGCGTGGATCTTTCTGATCGAGCCTAGTGACGCGTGTCAGTGTCGTGATGGCAGCCGCGAGATGCCCCTGCGCGCTCTGCGCCGACGCCAGATCCAGGAGTTGCTCGACGTCGTTCGGGTATTGACTCGCGAGCTCCGCGTACAGAGTCTCTGCCTGGGCCGGCTCGCCTCGTAGCATGGCGAGCCGCGCGCGGACGCGCCGACCGAGTCGCGAGCTGCGCTGCGCGCCAAGCCCCTCCGATGCTCGTCCGGCGGCGGCGAGTGCTTTCTCGTCATAGCCGAGCTGCTGATACGTCTCGCTCAAGCGCTCGAGCGCTTCAAGGAACGCCGGGTCGGCCCGGGTCGCACGCTCGAAAGCGGGTGCCGCCCCGACGTAGTCACCGCGAAGCAGTCGGCCTCGCCCCTCGAGATAGGCCGCTGTCGCCTCGGGCGACGACGTGTGCAATGTCGGGTCGGACTCGATCGGCTGCGCCGCGTCAAGCTCGCTTCGAAGACGATTACTCAGGTCATCGACGAGCTCGAACACGCCGGTCGCTTTCCGCGTCTCGGCCACGACCTGGCTCGTGGACGCGCTCCCTCCGTCCATCCGGATCAGGTGCAGATCGATGCGCACCGCGGAGCCTTCCCGGCGCACGCGGCCGGTGACGAGGGCATCGACGTTCAGCAGCGAAGCGAGCTGGTTCAGCACCTGCTCGTCATAGCTCCCGGTCGCGAGCTTCAGATCGTCGAGCGTGCGGAACACGCGCCGCGCGTCTACGACGCGCAGATCCGGGCTCTCGGACAGGCTGGCCGCCAGCATCTCGGCCACACCAAATCCGGTCCACCCCAACGAAGGATCAGCCGGGCCATCGTCGAGCGGTAGCACCGCCAGCGCGCGTCGAACGTTCTCGGCCGACACTCCTTCGCCGGCACTGGCATTGGACTCGATCGCTCCCCGCCACCAGGTGGGTCCGCTCGTCACGGCAAGCCAGGCGATGAGGCCGACCAGGAGCGCCACGCCGCCAAGTCCCGCGAGCTTCAGCGCGCGGCCGTCCGAAGAGGCGGCTCGGCCTCGATCGAGATCGAGCATGAGGTCGCGAGCGGTCTGATAGCGGCGGGCCGGACGGCGCTCGAGACAACGGCGAATCACAGCCCGCACGTGCGGGGGAATGGGTGCACGCGACCGGTCTTTTCCGCCGCCCGGTCGTGTGGTCCGAAGACCGCGCTCTACGTGGTGGGAGAATCGGCCGGTCAGACGCTGCGCCAGCCTCTCGGCGTACGTGCCACCCTCGAAGGGCAGCTCGCCCGTCAGCATCTCGTAGAAGATGATCCCGAGCGAAAAAATGTCGCTGCGACCATCCACGGGATCGCCGCGTATCTGCTCCGGCGAGAGATAGTCGGGCGTGCCCACGACGGAACCTGCGCGGGTCAGTCGGTCCGAATCCATCGATCGCGCAACGCCGAAGTCGGAGATATACGCAGATCCATTGGTCGCGAGCAAGACGTTGCTCGGCTTGAGGTCCCGATGCACGATCCCGGCATCGTGAGCTGCCTGCAGCGCGTCGCTGAGTTGCCGGATGATGCCGACGGCTTGATCGACGGGCAAGGGGCCGCGACGATCCAGGAGCTCGAGCAACGACTCGCCTTCCACGTACCCCATCGTCAGAAAGCGCAGGCCCTCGCTTTCGCCAATGTCGTGGAGACGGACGACGTTGCTGTGCGAGATCTGACGAGCTAGCACAATCTCGCGGCGGAAGCGTTCAATCCATTCCGGTTCCTGGCCGAGGTCGGGCCGCAGCAGTTTCAGCGCGACCTCTATGCCGAGCGCCTCGTCGTGCGCGCGATAGACCACGCCCATCCCCCCGACGCCTCGGAGCACGATGATGCGGTAGCGGCCAGCGACGAGCGTACCCGGAGCGAGCCGCCCCAGGGTGTCGACGTGGGTGACGGTGTCGGAAAGCGCAGGCCAGCCGCCAGCTGGCCCGCCCCGCGGCGCCGATTCAGGGGACTCCTTCGCTATGGGATGGTGCGACACAGACATCGGCACACCGTCGTTCCAAGTCGGCTCCGGGCAGTGTCGGAGCTAACGCTCCGCCGCCCTACCCCAAATGACACGCGCAAGGGGGCTACGCGTTGGGGGGGCCACCGAACCGGCGCTGCAGCTCCTTCAGGACGTCGGGGCCGACGAACTGGCTTTCGCCGGCCACCGTCCGGTGGAGCTCGCGGACCTTACTTTGAAGCTGCACGCTGATCATAGCGATTGTGGCCTGTTCTGCAAGAGCCTCGAGGATTTCGAGGTCGAGCTCGGTGAGGCCAGGTCCGACCGCCCGACTGTCCACGTAGAGGAGCCCGACAAGCCGACCGTCGTGGTGAAACGGAACGCAGGCGAGCGTGGCAAGCCGTTGCTCGACCACGCTTGGTCTCTGCGACAGCAGTGCATCCCGTTGCAAGTCTGACACGACGAGCACCTGCCCGGAGCGCAGCGCCTGCTCCACGGCGCCGAAGCTGCCGCTGAATTCCCGGTCGTCAAGCCCGGCAGCAGCAAACCCGGCAGCGGCCTCGGCGTGAAGCATCCCATCGGCACCGACGACGAGAATGAAGCCCCGATCGGCGGCCGTGAGCTCGATGGCCGACTCGAGAAACCGGCGTAGCAGCGTCGATGAATCAGGCGAAGCACGCAGCTCGCGCACGACGACGGCCGAGGTGTCAATGCGCCGGGCCCGCTCGCGCTGATAAGCCGCCACGGCCTCGGCAGAGACGATTTCGAAGCGCGCAACCAGCCCCCCGAGCGACAGCCAGTCTCCGTGGCGGAGCAACCCGCGGACGGCTGGCAGGCCGTTGACCCTCGTTCCGTTCTTGCTCCCGAGGTCATCGAGTCGCCAGCCCCCGCCAACCCACGTCAAGCATGCGTGTCGCTTCGAGACCCGAGGGTCATCGAGGACGCAATCCGCGCCGCGATCGCGGCCGATCAAAAGGTCCTGGCCCTCGTCGATGAACTGAATACGCGATGGCCGTCCAGACGGGTGCAGCGTGATCCTCGCAGGCATCGGTCGGCACGCGGGACAGTACTTCGGGGGTCCGGGGCACACGCTTCATGTCGCGCCTCCGACCCCCTCGATGATGGCGTACCACCATTATGGTGTACCACTGGCCTTGAGGGTCAAACTATAACGAAGGGTTTCCGCCGCGGATCTCAACTGACCCGCCACGTTTATAAGGCTGTTGTGAGCGAGCCACAGGTCGGGAATCGCGCTGCCGCTCGAGGCCTTGACGGCGTCGGCAAACGCGGTGCTCGCCGCGATAGCCGCGGGGAGCGCGCCGCTCTGGTAGAGCAATTGAATCTGCACGAACCGGTTCTGAAGATCCGCGAGCACCTCCGGCGCGATGGCTGACGCATGCGTCGAGAGCAACGACTCCAGCCGATCCAACTTCTCTAAAATCACCGTATCAATGGGCCGGAGATCAATCGCGATGACGAACTCGGAGAACCCACCGGTCGAGCCGCCGGCGCGGTAGCTGCCGATACCGGTCGACGTCGTGATCTCCCTGAACGCGCCCCCCGTTGGGGCCGAGTAGAGCCCCAGCGGCGGGTTCAGTTGCAGCGTGAGGTTGTGGGTGTGCAGCGAGATGGCGGCGATGCCGTGGAACGCCAGCCCGCTCGCCTGGCTGGGCTCGATTCGGATCAGGACGGGGAACGCCGCGGGCACGCCAACCGCCCCACCGCCCGGCAATCGCGGCCCCAGCGTGAGCGGGTTGACGACTTGGGCGGTCAGGACGAGGGCCGTGGGGTTGAGGCCGACCACGCTCTCGAACACGATCGACAGGTCGGCGGAAAGAAGCCCGCCCAGCAGCGTGATTTGCGCCTCCGCTCGGTTGCCCGAGATGGTGAGGGGAAACGCGGTTTGCGCAGTCGCGGTGCCGGCACTCAGGAATGTCGCGGCAGCCAGCGTGACGCTGGTGATGATGCGCATGGTGACCTCCCTACGGAGATTGCGGCTCTGCAAGATGCTGGCCAGCTGGGCCGTGCTCCGGGGCAGGGCAATCGCGCTCAGCGCATCGGAGGCCGAAAACCTCTGTATTTATCCGCGGCGCTGCCGCGTACCGCGCCGACGTCGACAAGAGCGGTAACTTACGGGAAGAGTAGTTACGTCCAGAATGTCCTGTTTCCGAACGCCATGAGCATGAGAAGGCTGCGTCCCATCGCGCAAGGACGGCTGGCGCCGGCTGCGACGCGATGACGGTTGAAAAAATCCGGCGTACGGTCGTCGTCGACCGATGGCGTGCCCGCCGCGGTCGAACGGTCGCGAGATCGCCGATTCGACGAGGAACTCGATCCGCTGACGATCGCCCGCTTCAAGGCGGTGCTGCTCGGACCCGAAGCGGCGGTGTCGGCGGAGCGACACAGGCCGCGCTGTCGAGCGAGACGATCGCGGCGGCCGTCGAGGCGATCACCGACGACGAGCTGTCCTCGGTCGCGCGAGTGCTGTTCAATCCCCTGGACGGACGCGTGGCCACCGGCTCGCCGTCGCATTTCGGCTCTGAGCGGGTCGTTCGTCGGGGGCGTGTCGAAGACCACGAGGTTCAAGTCGACTCGCCGCACCTGTGCGCGCAGCTGCCGCATGACGCGGTGAGGATCGCTCTACATGCGCGCAGTGACCGTCACGGTGCCGACGAGGCGAATCCGCGACTCGAGGTTTGACGAAGGTCAATGGTTTCGGGTCGTCAGAGAACATCCTCGATCATGGGCGTTCGAAAAAGTTCGAACGACGTTCCTGGGGTGCGGCGGCGCACCGCTCGGATGGTCGTGTCACATGTCAGCAAGCGCCCTTGCCGGTGATCACGGCCCGAGGCGTCTCGAGGAGGATCTTGACGTCCAGCCAGAGAGACCGGGTCCGGGCATACTGGAGGTCCAGCCGGACCATCTCGTCGAAGGTCGTCCGGCTTCGCCCCTTCACCTGCCACAACCCGGTCATGCCTGGCTTGGCCTCCAGCACTCGTCTCCAGTGCCACGAGCGATATTGTTCGAGCTCGTACCGAAGCGGCGGGCGTGGACCGACGAGCGACATGTCGCCCCTCAGCACGTTCCACAACTGGGGCAGCTCGTCGAGGCTCGTCCGTCGCAGGAACCGACCGATCGAGGTGGTACGGGGATCGTTCTTGATCTTGAACGGCGCCGGGTCAAGTCCGCGCACTGCATGACTGCCCGACTTGATGAACTCGCTCACGAACTGCCGGTGCAGCGCCGGATTGTTGTTGACGAGCATCGTCCGGAACTTCAGCATCGTGAAGGGCTTCGCCATCAGGCCCACGCGCTCCTGCTCGAAGAAGATGGGGCCTCGTGATGTGAGCTTCACGAGCGCAGCGACGAGCAGAAGGATTGGCGCCGTCAGAATCAGCAGCAGGCCGCCTCCGGCGATGTCCAGCGCTCGCTTGAGAGCGTCCTGAATCGGCCGGCGCGCCTGTCGCGCGCGAAGGTCGTCGAGCAACGGATCTGTATCCGGCAGCCCGACGGCTGTATCGATACCAGCGCCTCGATGCACGTAGGAGCGCACTTCGACCTGCTGCATCGCCGCCGCGCCCAGCCGGCGCGCCAGCTCGCGCCGAAGATGCGCCACCATCCTGCGAAGCGGGGCATCGGACGTGGCCGGGATGTCGTTCACGATGATGCCGAGCACGCCATCGCGTGCCATCCAGCCCGCAAGGTCGGTCTCGCCCATCACGACGGCTGCGGCCTCGGTCACCGGTTGAACGAGCTCCGGCCCAGCACTGACCGTCACGAGTGCAAACACCTCGTCGAAGCGGTCCGCACGCTTGCGTTCGCGGATCAACGCGCTCCTGAACAGCGCCACGCCGAGGATGCCCGGAGCGGCGTGCTGTCCGCTCCCGTCCATCCGCCGCACGGTTGCGTGCTTCACGTCGAGAGAAGAAATCGGGCGCGCGCCGCTCCGGCCGACCATGCGGGGTCGACGTCCCGGCAAAACAGAGCCCCGCCTTGGAATGCGACCCGCAAACTGGCGCCGTTCTCCAGAAGATGAAGCCGACGCGTTCCATCGGAACGTCGTCGTCCAAGGCGGCGACAGTTGATCAAGCATTGCGACTCACCTCCCCAGCCTGGAACCGCAGCACGCGCACCTCGAAGCCGTTCCTCAGCACCGGCAGGCGCCTGCTCAACATGAGCGCCATGCGCTCGCCGACGCAGCGGGAGACGTGGAACTCCGCGAGGTTGCCCGATTGCGGCATCACGGCCCCAGCAATGCGATTCGTCCGATACCAGCCAATGACATCGATCTCACGAACGCATGAAGCCAGCGCCGCGAATAACACCTTGGAAGCCGAGGCGTCGATTCGGACGGCTTCGTGTCCTTCCACCGCGAAACCGACGAGCGCCAGCAGCAGGGAGCGCTTGAACCGCTCGGCCCGCTTGCGCTCTAGCTCCAGGAAGTACAGGAAGGTTGCTTCGTCGTACGCCTGACAGGTGCCCAAGTTTGGACCTCGGTATGGCGCATTCACAGGCATGTCCGGTTCCCGCATCACCAAAGTCGCCGCAGCGCCAGATATCGGTAGCTCTGTGCTTCGCGGGCCATGAGCGCGAGTCGCACTCCCTCATCGTGGCGTCGTCACAACCTCGTGCACTCGCCGTCACGAGCCGTAGCCGACGCTCAGGGTGGGAGCCTCGGCGCGATTCAAGACCACACCGGCGATCTTCTTCTTACCGATCGATTTGACCGCCTGTCTGATGACGTCGTAGGAGGCGATGCCGGCACCCACCACGAGGAGCACGGTATCGACCATGCCGGCCAGGAGGTTGGCGTCGGGCATCGACGCGACGGGCGGTGTATCAACAATCACCCAGTCGAACTTGCGCCGCGCCTCGTCGATGACGAGCCGCATCCGCGTCGAGGTGAGGCTGGCCATCGGATCCGGATCGGGACGGCCGGCCGGCAGCAGCGCGAGCGTGCCCGAGATGCCGACGGTACGGAACGGCGCGACATCCGGGCGGCGGAGGCCGTCCGACAGGCCGCTCGTGCTCGCCACCTCGAAGATCTCGTGCAGCGACGGGCAGCGCAGGTCGGCGTCGACGAGGAGCACGCGGCGCTTGTACGACTCGCTGAGCGTGAGCGCGAGGTTGGTCGACGTCAGCGACTTGCCCTCGGCGAGTGTGGCGCTGGTAACCATCACGACGCGGGCGCCGCGCTCGAGGTGGGCCTGGTGCAGCGTTGCGGCGAGCTGTCGATACCGATCGGCGATCGGCGGCGGCGCTCCTGCGCAGACGACGCGTTCCTGGAACCGGGTGGCAATGACGGGCGGTCCCTTCGCCGACGCGAGCCGGGCGTCCTGAGGTACGAACGCGGTGGGCGCCGCCATCGGCCGCACGGCCGTCGACACAGCCGGCTGGGCGGCAGTCGACACAGCTTCGACGCGCCTCAGAACCCGCTTGATCGGCGGCGCCTCGGCATCGACCATGGTCCACGGCACCGGGTCCTGCGAATCGTCCCGGACCGGGCGTATCCATGTGGGGCTGCCGTCCCCGGTTCCGTGTTCGGCGGCGGCTCGTGCCCGCGAGATGGCCTCGTGAATTCGGCTCATCTCGACCTCGTCGTCACCCGGAGGACGGGCGCCGGCAACGGCTCGGCGTTCGAATCGCCCCCGTCAGGCGGATCCCCATCGATAGAGTTGCGCAGGCCCTCGCTGACGCCAGACACGTCGGACCCGATCGACCCTGGCTGGGTGTCGACCCTGTCTCCACGGACGTGCACGGCGACAGAGGCGGGGTGGGGCCGAACGGCGAGGATTTGGACCGGCACAGTGTCGGCATCAGACTCCGGCTTCGGCTCGGCCAGCGCCGGGCCTTCCGTCGTGGCCTCGGCAGATGCGTCGCCGGCATCGAAGTCGAGGTCGAGGTCGGCGCAGACCTCCGCCACGATCTCCGGCGTCACCGGCCGAGCGCGAATCGCGAACGCCGTCACTAGCGCGTTGTCGCAAACGACGCTCATCGTCCGAGGAATGCCGCGCGAGCTTCGATACACGGCTTCGATCGCCTCGCGGGTGAAGATCGAGGCCGCGTCGCCGCCGGAAACCCGAATGCGCTTGGCCACATAGCCGGCGGCCTCCTGGATCGTAAACGGGGGAATCGTCGTCCGCAGCGCCACACGCTGCTTGAGGGGCCTCAGCACCGGGTCGTTCAGACGGGACGCGAGCTCGGGTTGCCCGCTGAGCGCGATGGACAAGAGCCGGGTGGTCGCGGATTCGAGATTCGCCAGCAACCGGATCTCCTCGAGCAGCTCGGTTGGCATGGCCTGCGCTTCGTCGACGATCAACGCCGTAAATCGTCCCCCGTCCCGTCGCAGCTTGAGTGCGCGCTCCAGCTCGCGCAGGAACACCGTCTTCGAGAGCGCGACCTGCTGGTGCAGACCGACGCCGTAGGCAAGGAACTCGTAGAACTCCTGTCGGGTGAGCGTCGGGTTGTTCAGGTACAGGCTCAGTGACCTGGGAGCCACGCGTGTTCGACAACGCTGCGCGGAGCAGCGTCGTCTTGCCGGTGCCAGGCTCTCCGATGAGGACGGTGACCCCCTTATCGCCGTCCAAGCCGTAGTGCAACAGACTCAGCGCCTCCCGGTGCCCGCTCGAGAGGTAGAGGAAGCGCGGATTGGGCGTCAGGTCGAACGGCCGCTCCGCGAGGCCGAAAAAATGCAGGTACATGGCTCAAAACACTCCGGCCGGCCTGGGGCTGGCGCGTAAGCCCTCTCGGACGTTCCCAACGAGCAAGCGTGTCAACGCACGGCTGCCTGCCACATTGCGAAGACGGTGGCGAGGGCGAGAACCGCTATCCCCGCCGACGCAGCAATGGTTCCTATCCGGCTCACCCGACGTTCCCGTGACGTCGTCATCAGCGGCACGACGGCCAGGACGGGGAGCGACAGCGTGGCGACGACGTCTTCCTTGCTCTTCAGGGTGCGGTCGCGCAACTCGAGCAGCACGACGAAGCCCAGAACCAGCGCGAGACCTCCGGCGGCGCCACCGGCGACGATCAAAGGCCGCCTCGGGCTGACCGGCCGATGGGGTATCCGGCCTCCTCGACCAGCCGGAACTGCTCGCCGCCTTGCCGCCGCTCCAGGTCCTGGGACATCTCGGCGGCTTTACTGTTCGCCAGCAGGTCCTTGTACTGTTGCGACACCGTATCGTAGTCGCGCATGAGCGCCGTCAATTCGGATTCCCGCGCTGGCGCCGCATCCACGCGAGCCTGATACGACGCGGCCACATCGAGCAGGCGCCTCTCCTCCTCATGCCTCGACGCGATGGTCCGATCGATCGAGGCGAGCTCTGTCTCCAGCTCGCGAGTGCGATTGCGCCGGATCAGCGCCGCAGCGGTCCTCGGCGGCCACTCGGCCGACTTCGCGCCAGCACCCTGCCTTTCGGCCTCAGCGTCGCGCACGAGGTCCGCGACGGTCTTCCTGCCATGAATGATGTCGGGGTGCTCCGGCGTCAGGCGGCGCTCAAGGGCTTCGAGGCGCGCAGACTCCTGGAGGAGACGTTCAGCGGCCGAAGCGGCCGATGACGCCGCACCGGCTGTCGCGGGTTGAGGAGCTGCCACCGCGTCAATGTCGACAGTGTTGACGGCAGCCACCTGCCGCTCCACCATCAACCGACGATCGCGATCGCGGTTGATCGAGTCGCGCACGTGCTGCAGCTGCATCTGCGCATTGCTGACCGCCTGCATGTTCGCCGGCACCTGGTCCGGCAATTGGCCCGAGTACGTGCGACGAAAGCTCTCCAGCCGCTGCTCCGTGGTGACGAGCTGCTGTCTGGCCTCTTCGAGTTGGCTGTTGAGGAACTCGCTCGAGCCCGCCGCGAGCTGCGCCCGCTGGCGGATGTTCTCGGCAATGAACAAGCTGGCCAGCCTGGCCGCGACCCGTTGCGCGAGTTGCGGGTCGCCAGCGTAGAAGCACACCTCGAACGCGTCACCCTTGACGAGCGTCATCCGCACGTCCTCGCGCATTCGCTCGACGACGTCGTCCATGACCGCCGTCTTTCGAAGGTCCGGGTACAGGTTGAACTCGACGATGATCTCCTCGAGACGCGGTCGGCTGAGTATGCCCCGGCGGATGGACTCCAGCCGGTCCTGGGGACCGATCGTCACGGTGGATCGCACGTAGGATTCCGGCACGCGCTGCGGCACGATCGAAATGACTGCGGTCGACATCCACCGCGCGGGGAGCCTGTAGGCGACCAGGGCCGTGCCGAGCGACACCGTGAGGAACGGTACGACGATCATCCAGCGCCGTCGCCATGCGATAGCGAGCAAGTCGTCGAGCGTGTACGCCCTGCCTGGAATCATGGGAGCCCGTTTGTCGGCTCTATCGATCGCAGTAGGGGCGGTAGGCCCGGCTGATGGCCAAACCTGGCTCCCGCGTCGGGAGAGTCGCGCGGCCCTGGCGGACGGTTCACCGCAGTATGCGGGTCGACGAGGACGAGGAAGGCGGCCCGCGAGGCGCTCACGATAGAGACGTCCACGGCGCTGGTGGCCACACTGAACCAATGGCGATAGAGGCCGCGCGTCACGAGCGAGTCGACCAGGAGCGAAAGCAAGACGGCGGCAAGCGCCGCTCCCAGCCCGATCAGGTTTTCCGTCTGGCGTGACGCGACGAGCGCACTGACGGGGATGACCAGCAGCGCCGCCGCCATACCCAGGCGCACCCGTGCGACCGCAAGCTCGCCGCGGGCGCTCGCCTCGACGAGCAAGGGGTCGATGGGGCCGCGAATGCGAACCCACGCACGCTGAATGCTCGAGACCACGACCGCTCGCGCCCTGTCTGCCCACCCGCGTCGGGGGGCTGGCGCGGCGACCGGGCAAGGAAGTGTCACATCGAGAGCGAACAGGCCCCGGCGTAACACGGCGATGAGTCGAGACACCTCCGGCCTCCTCGTGGAATGGGACCGATCGGTGCCGTGAAGGGGGCCAGCGCAACGATCGCGTCGCGGGGCCACCCGCGACGAGGTGTCAGGATGGAATCGCGCGCCGTCGGAAGCAATGAGGGGATCCCCTCATTTTTTCAAGCGGCCAGCGGGCCTCACATTCGGGGGACCCGGATAGGTCCGCGTCCTTCCCTTGTTTCGAGACTGCGGAAGTGGAGGCCTGGGTCACGACGCCGCAAGGGCGATGCGAGTGAAGGCGATAGGCTTCGACGGTCAAAGCTTCTTGGTGCTGAGCTCTCGACTCTCAGCGTCGACGTCTCCTCGTTTCAGCGCAGAGCCTCCAACCTACCAGAGCTGTTTAGCGAGTCTGAGGTCGAGTAACGCTGTGCCACGAGGCACAGCGCGCTGCTACGGCCTTCATCTCGTGGGGGACAACCCGTATGGAGTACGGTTTGCGCGGGCGATGGTCTCGATGATGACGCCGGCGGCCCACGCGATGCTCATATACGCGAGAAATACCGCGTGAAAACGCACGGAGCGGACGACACCCCGTCAGGACACCCCGCGCAGAATGGCGACGACACCCGTTTCATCGACCGCGCGCCGTGCGACCTCTGAACACGAGCTCGGAAGACATGATTCAGCCGACGGTGACGGCGCGCAGCGCGGACTCGTCGAACTCGACGCCGAATCCAGGACGGTCGTCGTCGACGACGGCGACGCCGTTCTGCACCCTGAACTTCGTGCGGGTCAGCACGTTGCCGAAAGCCCCATCCAGCTTGCCTCCACCTTCCATCACGAGGCAGTTCGGCGTGGAAACTGACATGTGCAGCGACGCGGCGAAGTAGAGCACGGTGCCCGTGCTGACGTGAGGCGTCCAAAGGCACCCGTACGCGTCGACCAGCGCCGCGATGCGCTGGCACTCGGTGACGCCGCCGGCGCGGCAGACGTCGGCGTTGAAGATGTGCGCGCCCTTCGACACGAGCATGTCGCGCACCTGGAAGCGGTTGCTCATCATCTCGCCCACGCAGATGGGCGTTTCGATGCTCGAGGCCAGGATCGGATAGCCGCTCTGATCCTCCGGCATGAGCGCGTCCTCGAACCAGCCGATGTTGCCGAGCTTGTCGAGCTGTCGTCCCATCTGCACGGCTTCGTAGAGCTTGAAGGCGCCCAGCGAATCGATGCAGACCTCGCCGTTGTGTCGCTTCATCACCTCCGACACCGCCTCGACCCGATCGAAGCTTGCGGTCCCTTCCCCTTTGCGCAACCCCATCTTCACGACCTTCAGGCCGCGCGCGACTGCCGCTTCCGCACTCTTGGCGAGCAGCTCGGGGGTCGAGCCGCTCACGCCGGTGTACATCGGAATACCGTCCCGGTCCCTGCCCCCT
>CAWJAP010000025.1:0-185156 GCA_963840865.1 Vicinamibacterales bacterium | reverse complement strand
GCAGGCTGTCGCCGAAGCGGTACTTGACGTAGGTGCGCTCGCAGCGCTCGACGGGCACCCGCCGAGCAGCCGCTGCGAGATCACGCCCGCCATCGTCTCGGAACGCAGCAGCGCGTCGCGGCGGGGGACGGCGGGGTCGGCGATCATCGCCGCGTCCCCACCCGCTCGCCGAGCCCGAGCGTGGCCTGTTCCGATGCGCAGCGTGTCGCCGTCGCGTTCGAGCGGGAGCTCGTCCGCCGCGAGCAGCGTGACGAAGTGCGCGCTCTCACCCGTCGCCACCGCGCTGATGACCGGCACGGGCTCGCGGACGCCGTACTCCGGTGAGATCCAGCCCTCCTCGGGCGCGATCGAGCAGGCGCCGGTGATCGTCAGCGTGACCGCGCCGTCGTAGCGCGCCGGGGCGAGGTGGAAGCGCAGGTCGTAGCGGTGCCGCCGCGTGCCGGTCAGGACGTCCTCGATCACCCAGTAGGCGCCGTCGACGAAGATCACGCGCCGCCGGTGGACGGCCTCGTAGACGGGGGAGCGGACCTCACCGCAGAGGATGTCCAGCCCGTCGCGGGTCTCGCGGCCGAGGAACTTTGCCTCCGCGCTCGGCAGCGAGGAGCGCGAGCGTGCGTAGGGCGTCTGGTCGGTGCCGTCGACCGTGACCGTGTTGTGCGCCGCGGTGCCGCGGAACCAATGGCGCAGGTTCGGCTCGCTCTCCGCGTACGTGAGCGGCCAGGGTCCAGCACCAGCGCGCGGCGCCGGCCCAGGCCTCGATGCTCAGCGCGTCGTAGTGGCCGTGCCCGCCGTCGCCGAGCGGGCCGCAGTCGAAGATCAGGTAGTGCTCGCCGGCTCGTTGGACGAAGTAGCCGCCGGACTCGAACGACGCCGGGCCGACCGGCCGTGCGACGAGGTCGGGGCGCGCCAGCAGCCGCGCGGCGAGCGCAGCAGCTCCGCATAGTCGCCGCTGTCGCTGTCGGAGAGCGCCGGGATCGTGCCGTCCGGGCGTTGCATGTGCAGCGCGAACTCGACGCTCGCGAGCCGCTCGTCGAAGCCGCCCGGCAGCGCGACGTCGTAGCGGCGGCGTTCTCGCGCGCGCCGACGAACGAGCGCAGGGCGATCATGTGGTAGTGCGTCGAGCGCTCGCGGTGCACGCCGTCAACACCGAAATCGCTCAGCAGGTTGGCGTGCAGCTCGCGTGGCCAGCTCGATCAGGCCGGGCTCGAGGTCGGGCAGCGCGAGTGCGGAGATCAGCAGCGCGTAGAGCTCGAGCGTGCGGTGGTTGCGCTCGGCGGTGAGGGTGTCGCGCACGTGGCAGGCCTGCTCGCGCAGGCTCTCCACCAGCCCCGGGAGGTTCGCCTCCGGCAGCCGCTGCCAGGCGTAGATCCAGTTCAGGATCCGCCGCGCGGTGACGTCGCTGGAGTCGTGGTCCGGCGGCACCTGGAGGATGAAGGAGGCGACGAGCCGCTCCCACGCCGCCAGGTACCGCCGGTCGCCCGTCGCCCGGAAGGCATCGGCCAGGTCCAGGCCGTAATAGAACTTCACCCAGTCGATGCGCCACTCCTCGTCGTCGGGCAGCTGCGCGTGCAGCCAGTCCGGTTCGAGGCCGAGCTCGCGCGTCTCTCCGGCGAACGAGAAGACGCCGCGCGCGACGTCGTCGGCGAGCGCCCGGTCACGGTGCTCGTGCTCGTTGACGCAGAGGACGGGGCGGGGGCGCACGGCCGTCAGCACAGGGCCTCCCGGAACAGCGCCGCCAGCCGGTCGGCGAGGACCTCGCCGTCGAAGCGCTCCCGGACCGTCGCGCGGCCGTTCTCGGTGAGACGGCGCGTCAGTTCGGCGTCGTCGTGAAGACGGATGAGCGCGTCGGCCAGCGCCTCCGGGTCCTCGGGCTCGATCAGCAGGCCGTTGACCTCGTGCTGGACCAGCTCGGGGATTCCGGAGACGTTGGTCGCCACCACCGGTGCGCCCGCGGCCATCGCCTCGACGAGCACGTTGGGGATGCCGTCGCGATCGGACGGCAGCAGCCGGCACGGCATACAGAGCGCGCCGGCGCGGCGGTACTCGGCCAGCAGATCTTCCGGGCCGACCGCCCCGGGCAGTGCGACGTCGATCCCGGAGGCGGCGATCTTCGCGCGCAGGGCATCGCCGTCCTTGTCGTCCTGGCCGACGATCAGCGCGTCGAAGGGCACGCCCCGCGCCTGCAGCACGGCACACGCGTCGACCATCACGTCGAAGCCCTTCTTGGCCACGAGCAGGCCGACGCCGAGCACGCGCAGGCGGCCGTTTCTCGGGGCTGCGGCCTCGCCGTTCGCGCGCAGCAGGTTCGTGAAGTCCGCCGACAGGCCGTGGTAGACGAGGTGGATGCGCGCCGCGGGGGCGATCGCCCGCAGGTGCTCGACGTTGGCCTCGGTGCAGGTGACGACGAAGCGCGCGGCGTTCAGCTTGCGCCGCAGCCAGCCCTTCGGGTTCAGCTCGGGCGCGTAGATGTCGCGCGCGTGGCCGGTGAACGAGAACGGGAGCCCCGTTAACCAGGCCGCCAACCACGTGATCGTCGTCGTGCCGTGCGCGAAGTGCGCGTGCAGGTGGCGGACGTCCGGCGCGAGCGCATCGGCGAGCGTGATCGCCTGGATCAGCTCCTTGACGTAGATCTTGCGCGGCCCGGAGAAGCGGGTCCTGCGGTCGCGGAAGGCCTGGCCGAGCGCGGTGTTGAACGCGTGTGCCACACCGTGCCGGCGTCGCCGCACGCAGCGCTCGAGCGCGGGAAGGAACTCGCGCACGTCGCGGTAGCGCCAGGCGTGCAGCGGCTTCGTCAGGCCCTTCGGTCCGCAGATAGTGCGGTTGCGCCTCGATCGCGTCGAGCACCGGGTGCCGCTGCCCCTGCTCCCGCGCCTCGACCGGCTTGACGACATACAGGCGCAGCGGCACGCCGGCCTGTCACCCGGTGGATCTCGGACGCGATGAACGTCTCGGAGACCCGCGGGAAACCCATCAGGATGTAGGCCACGGACCCGTTCACACTCTGGTGACAACGCCCGCGGCCGGACATCACGCTCTTGAGGAATCTTTTACTTTCGCTGGATCAGACCACTGCGCCGATCGACGTCTTCTTCCGCGATGACGACGCCGGCTGGGAGGACGAGCGGCTGCTCGAGCTGATCGCGCGCTTCGCCGAGCACGGGCTCCCGCTGGACCTCGCGGTGATCCCCGCGGACCTGTCGCCGACCCTCGCCGAGCGGCTGGTCGCGTCCCACGCCGGCCTGCACCAGCACGGCTACGCGCACACCAACCACCAGGTCGAAGGGCGCAAGTGCGAGTTCGGGCCGGCCCGCTCGCGGTCGCAGCAACGCGGGGACATCGCCGCCGGCCAGGCGCGGCTGCGCGAGCTGCTCGGGGAGCGCGTGGACCCGTTCTTCACCCCGCCCTGGAACCGCTGCACGCGCGACACCGGGGAGGTGCTGGTCGAGCTCGGCTTCACGCTGCTCTCGCGCGAGCACCGGGCGGAGCCGCTCGGTCTACTGCGCGAGCTGCCCGTGCACCTCGACGTCGCCCGCCTGGCGCCGGACGAGCTCGATTCGCGCTTCGCGGAGCGGGTGCGCGCGGGCGGGCCGGTCGGCGTGATGTTCCACCACGCCGTGATGGAGCGCGAAGCCATGGAGCGGGCGAGCGCGTTGCTCGCCCTGCTCGCCGGCCACGAACGCGTGCTGGTGCGCTCTATGCGCGATCTCGCCTAGCGGCGAACGCTGCTCGGATGCGCGGGAGGTCGGCGAGGCTGCGAGGACGGACGGGAGCGGTCTTGAGCGCGCCTTCGGCGATCAGCGCGTGGATTTGTGAGTTCATGCACGGATGGACGCCCATTCGGGACGCGGCATTCCGTTACCGTCCGCCCCGTGTTCGACCGGGCGATGAAGCGAAGCATCGAGCCTCACCTGCAGCCTGATGAGGAGTTGCTCGAGGTCTTGGCCGTCCAGAGCCCGCCTGCGACCGGCGCGCCCTCCGTGATCGAGCTCGCCTCGAAGATGGGGCTCGCGATCACGTCGCGGCGCCTGCTCGTCTTCAAGGCCGGCGGCTCGATCACGCTCTCGGCCAAGGAGCTCCTGAGTGCCGTGGCGCTGGCCGAGGTCGATTCGGTCGAGGTCGGCAAGGGCATGCTGACCAAGCCGATCACGCTCACCGTCCGCGGGCAGGCGTTCCAGGTCGAGGCCCCCAAGGCGGCCAACGTCAAGGAGTTCGTGGCGGTCTACGAGAGCGCCAAGGGCGCCGTACCCGCTTAGGCGACGAGTCTGAGCGCGGGGGCCGCGGTGCTCGCCGCGGCCACCAGCTCATGCAGCAGTGGAGCGTGCTCGGGTTTGTGCGTGAGCAGCTCGGCGTGCCACTGGACGCCGAGGCAGAAGCGCCGGCCCGGGTCGTGGACGGCCTCGATGGTCCCGTCCGGCGCGTGCGCGCACACGCTCAGCCCGGTGCCGAGGTCGTCGATGGCCTGATGGTGCAGCGAGTTGACCTCGAGCTCGCGGCGGCCCGTCAGGCGGTGCAGCGGCGAGCCGGTCGTGACGCTGACGGAATGCGCGTGCTCGAAGGCCTCGTGCGCCTGGCGGTGCTCAAGCGCGGTGAGGTCCGGCAGATGCTGGTGCAGCGTCCCGCCGCGTGAGACGTTGAGGGCCTGCATCCCGCGGCAGATGGCGAGCAGCGGGAGGTCGCGGGCGGTCGCCGCGCGCAGCAGCGCGAGCTCGTACTCGTCGCTCTGGCGGTCCACGTCCGCGCCGAGCAGCGGGTGGCGCTCGCGGCCGTAGGTCGCGGGGTCGAGGTCCGGGCCGCCGCTGAAGACCAGGCCGTCGAGGCGGTCGAGCAGGAGCTCGACGTCATCGACGAACCCGTGCGCGGGGAGCACGACCGCGATCGCCCCCGCCTCCTGCAGCGCCTGCGTGTAGCTGAGGCGCAGCGACAGCCGCGCGGGAGCCAGGTCGCGCTCGGTCCGCCCGGGCGCGGGGGCCCAGGCCGGAACCGGATCGGCGCGGAGCTCGTGCGTGACGACTCCGATCAGTGGGTGGCGTGCGCTGGCGATGGATTCATGATCGGCAGAATCGCCCGAGAGATACAGCGTGCTCCCCGGCCAGCCGTGGTTCAGCTTTCCACCCCCGCTGGTAGGGCTCACCCCACGTGGATCCACCGGCAGGCACGCACGTCGTTTGCCGGTCGGCTTCCCAGACTGGAGTGCAATGACCCGCGTCGCCATCCTCGATCGCCACCCCGCCGTGCGGGCCGGGCTGCATGCGCTTCTGCGCTCGGTTCCCGGCCTGGCGTTCGCGGGGTCTGCCTCCGACCGCCGAGAGCTGCTCCCGCTGCTCTATCGCACCGACCCCGACGTGCTGCTGGTCGACGAGCTCGAGCTCCGCCGCGTCAAGACCGAGGCGCCGCGCACCCGCGTGGTGCTCTACGTCTCCGAGCCGTCGGCCGAGCTGATGCTCGCGGCCGCCGTCGCGGGCGCGGACGGGGTGCTCGACAAGAGCGCGTCTGAGCGCGAGCTGCTGTGCGCGCTGCGCGGCGAGCCGGTCCTGCCGCCCGTGACCCCGCAGGTACAGGCGCGCGCGGCGGCGCGGCTGGACCCGCGTGACCGGCCGATCTTCGCCATGCGGCTGGCGGGCACGAGCGCACGGGACATCGCGGGCGTGGTCGGGATGACCGTCGCCGCGCTCAACGGGCGCATGCAGGCGATCGTCGCGCAGCTCAGCGCGCCGGCGCGCGTCGCCGTGGCCTGACGCGCGCGAGCGTCGAATTTCACAACCGGTGGTTGTGCGAAACGACGCTCGCCCGCGGTCAGCGCAGCGGGCGGCGCAGGATCTCCTCCTCGAGCGTGCGGCCGTGGCCGGTCCAGGTGTCCGTGCGCTCGAAGACGAAGCCGGCCGACTCGTAGGTCCTGCGCGCCGGCGCGTTGCCGGCGACGACCGCGGTCAGCAGCGCGCCGAAGCCGTGCGCCGCCGCCCACTGCGCGCAGGCCTCGCACAGCGCCTGCGCGTTGCCCCGGCCGCGCGCCTCAGGTGCGACCCACATCGCGTTCAGGACCGCCGCGCCCGGCGTCTCGTCGTCGGGGCGGACGAGCGCCATCCCCAGCCAGCGGCCGTCGTCGCCGACGACCACGAACGTCCGCTGCTCCTCGCCCGCGCCGGAGAGCCGCGCCCCGCGCTCCCACCACTCCGGCGGGCGCGCCGCGTCGGCCTCGCAGGTCGCGCCGAAGGCGTGCGGGTCGGCCTGCAGAAGCCAGGCGGAGCTCGCGCAGCCGGTCGGCCTCGTGCGCGCGGACGTGGTCAATCCGCATCGATGACCGGGGGTTCGCCGACGGGGCGCAGGCGCAGGCGGACCTCGCGGCCGTCCTCGAGCCGGCCGTCCACCGGCGGCTCGGCCTCGCGGCCCTCGATCTCCCACACGTCGGCAAAGCGCTTGAACGCTCCTCGGAGATCTCGACCCAGACGTCGTGCTGGGCGCGGACGAAGAACTGCTCGTCGTCGACGACGCGGAAGTCGGGATCGTCCACGGCGCTCAGAGTGGCAGGCGTCCGCCGGGCTTGATCGTCTTCATCGTGAACTGCGAGGTCATGCGTGCCAGGCCCGGCAGGTCGGCGAAGGTATTGATCAGGAAGTGCTCGTAGGCGTCGGCGTCCGCGACCGCGATGCGGATCAGGTAGTCCGGGTCGCCGAACATCCGCTGCGCCTCGATGACCTCCTCGAGCGGGACGAGGGCGGCCTCGAAGGCCTCGATCGTCTCGCGGTTGCGCAGCATCAGCGTCGTGTGCACGGTGACCTGGTAGTCGCGGCCGACGGCCTTGGGATCGATCACGGCGTGGTAGCCGGTGATCGCGCCGGTCGCCTCGAGGTTGCGCACGCGCCGGAGCGTCGCCGACGGGCTGAGCGTGAGCCGCTCGGCCAATTCGACGTTGGACAGCCGCCCATCATCCTGCAGATGGGACAAGATTGCGCGATCCAGGGCATCCATCGCAGGAAATGCTACAGACGACGTGTGACCCGCCCGATTCGGTGAGAAATACTGCCGATCCGCTCTAGTCTGCGGTGCCTGATGATGCGACCGATCGTTCGAGATGCCGTCGGGATCGGCCTCGCCACCGGTGCGTACGGGCTCTCGTTCGGCGCGCTGGCCGTCGCCGCGGGACTGTCGGTCCCGCAGGCGTGCGCGCTGTCGCTGCTGATGTTCACGGGCGCCTCGCAGTTCGCGTTCGTCGGGCTGATCGGCGCGGGCGCCCCGGCGGCGGTCGCCACCGCGCTGCTGCTGGGCGCGCGCAACGCGCTGTACGGGTTGCGGCTGGCCCGTCCTGCGCCCGCGGCCGCTGGCAGCGCAGCTCGTGATCGACGAGAGCGCGGCGATGGCGGTGCGGGACACGCCGGAGGACGCGCGGCTCGGGTTCTGGTCGACGGGCGTCGCGGTCTTCGTCTGCTGGAACCTGGCGACGCTGCTGGGTGCGCTTGGCGGCGCGGCACTGTCGGACCCGCGCGCGCTCGGCCTGGACGCCGCCGCGCCCGCGGGCTTCCTGGCGCTGCTCGCGCCGCAACTGCGGGGGCGAGAGCCGCGCGCGGTGGCCGCGCTGGCGGCAGCCGCGGCGCTGGTCTCGGTGCCGCTGGTGCCGGCCGGCGTGCCGGTGCTGGTCGCCGCGATGGTGGCGGTCGCGGTCGCGATGGGGCGGCGGGAAGACCCGCGCGGCGAGGTGGCAGGCGGCGCGGCGGAGGCGGCGGGGCGCGTGTGGCGGCGTGAGCGCGGGGCGGCGGGGTGGCGTGATGTCGTGGACGCCGATCCTGTCGCCGCCGCGGGCTGTTACGCGCTCAAGCTCGCGGGGCTCTCGATCCCCCAGCGGGTGCTCGACGGCGTGCGCGTGCAGCGCGTCGCCCTGCTGCTGCCGGTTGCGCTGCTGGCGGCGTTGATCGCCACGCAGACCTTCGGCGAGGGGGTCGATGCGCGGGCGGCGGGGCTCGCCGCCGCCATCATCGCCATCCTCGCCCGGGCGCCGTTCCTGGCCGTGGTGGCGGTCGCCGCCATCACGACCGCTCTGCTACGACTCGCCGCGTGATCCAGCGGGCGGTCGGGCTGCCGAACCTGAACGAGTACGCCGATCCGGCACTCCTGATCCACCTCGCGCAGACGGCGGAGAAGGCGGGCTGGGACGGCTGCTTCATCTGGGATCACCTCGCCTACCGCGAGCCGCCGTCGCCGGCCGCCGACCCGCAGGTGGTGCTCGGCGCGATCGCCGCCACGACGCCCGCATCCGCTTCGGCGCGCTGCTCACACCGCTCGCCCGGCGGCGGCCGACGAAGGTCGCGCGCGAGACCGTGACGCTCGACCACCTCTCCGACGGCCGCCTGATCTTCGGCGCGGCGCTCGGCTGGTCGGGCACGGAGGAGTTCGAGGATCTGGGCGAGCCCGGCGACGCGCGCGTCCGCGCGGACAAGCTCGACGAGGCGCTGCAGGTGATCACGGCGCTGTGGACCGGCGAGCGCGTCGATCACGAGGGCGAGCACTACACCGTGCGCGACACGCAGTTCCTGCCGCGGCCGGCGCATCCCATCCCGATCTGGATCGGCGGCGTGTGGCCGGCGAAGCGCCCGTTCCGGCGCGCCGCGCGCCATGACGGCGTCTTCCCCCTGCTCAAGGGCCAGCGAGACACCGAGACGATGAGCCCCGAGCGCTGCAGACCATCGTCGCCTACACGCGGACCCATGGCCACCCCCGCGACGTGATCATCGAAGGCAACTCCACGGCGACCGGGCGCCGCTGAGCGCCTACACCGACCTCACCTGGTACATCGAGAAGCTCGGCTGGTGGCGCGGCACGGCGGCCGAGACCGAGGCCGCGATCAAGCGCGGCCCGCCCTCACGCTGACGCGACGAAGGCCTCCACGCGGGCGAAATACTCGTCCCGGAACGCACGCTCGTCGTGGATGCTGTGCCCGGCGCCCTCGACGCGTACGACCTGCACCCGCGGGTGCGTCGCGCCCAGGCGCTCCTCGCTGTCGGGGCCGAACGCCGGCTCGGCCCCCGCGGCCAGCACGCAGACCGGCACCTCGACCGGCGACAACACATCGGTCGAAGCCAGCAGCGAGCCGTCGATGACGGTGTCCAGCACCTCGGGATCGAGATGCAGCAGGAGTAGGCGCGGGCCGCGAGCGCGTCTTCGGTCTGCGCGTCAGCGTCGGGCTCGCTCGCCAGCGTGGCCGCGGCGTCGGCCTCGCTGACACGGACGCCTGCCAGCGTCGCGCGAGCCCCGCCAGTTCGCGGAAGTGCGGGATCGCCGTGTTGCGCGCGTGGCCCTCCGGCTCGCCCCGGTACAGCGGCGGGTCCTCCAGGAAGGCGCCGCGGACGAGCTCCGGCGCCTGCTGGGCGACCGACCAAGCCGCGACGCCACCGAGCGAATGCCCGACCAGGATCGCGGGACCCTTCGCGCGCAGGACCTCGATCACGTCCTCGACGTAGTCCGAGATGCGGTAGCTGCCCGGGGTCCGTGCCGCCGCTCCGTGACCGCGGAAGTCCGGCCGGATGACGCGATGTCCGGCGACTGACTCCGGCACCCAGTTGTAGGTAAGGCGGCTGCCGCCACCCCGTGAAGGAATACGACCACTCTCGCAACATATCCGAGGCCCGTCACAATGTGCCGCATGCGCTTCGTCGTGCTCGCGCTCGCGGCGCTGCTGGTCGCTGCCGCCGTCGCCTTCGCGCAGGACCCGGCACCGCCCCGGAGCCCGCTCCCACCCCGACGACCGACCGCGACCCCGGGGCCGGACGAGACCCCCGCGCCGACGGTGACGCCGGTCGTGCCCGGCGTCCCGCCCGACTTCGCCGCGATCGCCTGGCGCAGTCCACGCGCTCGGCTCCCGCGCGCAAGGGCCGGCTGAAGAACGGCGTCCTGCTGCCCGAGCTCGGCGAGGACTTCTTCACCTGGGACCCGATCCGCAACGAGATCCCCAACCGCGAATGGCGCCGCTGGGGCACGGACCGCCTGATCCGCACCGTGCTGAAGGTGCTCCACGAGTACCGCACCGAGTTCGACGGCGCCCAGCGCGTCGGGATCATGGACCTCTCGCGGCCCAGGCGGGCGCGTTCGGCAAGAACTACGGCGGGCTCGGCCACGCCTCGCACCAGAACGGGCTCGACATCGACATCCTCTACCCGCGCAAGGACGGGACCGAGACGCGCCCGGACACGCCCGCCCGAGGTCGATCGCAAGCTCGCCCAGGAGCTCGTCGACCGCTTCGTCGCGGCGGGCGCGGTGAAGGTCTTCGTCGGCCCGCGGCTGAACCTCAAGGGCCCGAAGAACGTCGTCGTGCCGCTGATCTACCACGACGACCACCTGCACGTACGGATCCGTTAGCGCACTTCGTAGAGCTCCGCGACGACGGTGTTCTTGGGCAGCGCGATCGTCGAGACGCCGCCGATCGCGCCGCAGCCGCGGCGCGCCCCCAGCGCGGCCCGCCACTCGCGCGTGCGCGAGCGGACGGCGCGCGCCCAGGGCGACTGCGAGAGCCGTTTGGCCCAGCGCGGGCGTGACGATCAGCACCCGCCGCCCGCGGTCAGCCGCGCGATCGCGGGCAGCAGCTCGCGCACCGCCGGCCCCGCGCGCAGCCGCTGCGACCGTCGCGCCAGTCCGTCTGGCGGGGGTCTCGACGAGCCCCATCGGCGTCCGGTAGACGACGCCGCGCGGGGAGATAACGGTACAGCGCCGGCACCTGCTCGGGCTGGGTGGAGACCACGAGGTCGCCCGGGCGCACCTGCGGCGCGATGCCCTGGAGACCGTCCGCACGTTGGTCTTCACCGGCGGCGGCCCGCTCATCGGCCACACCGCGGCGACGCCGCCAGCGCGACGCCGCCCAGCGCGCGCCGCGCGAGACGACCGACGCCAGCGCGAGCAGCAGCGGGCCCATGACACGGCCAGGTAGCGCGACGCCCAGGCCGGCTCGACCTGAGAGCCCAGCCACGCCATCGACGCCGTCAGCGCCCCGATCGCCGCCAGCACGCGCACGGCCCGATCCACCGGCGGACGGCGGCGCAGCGCGAAGAAGACCGCGATCGCCAGCAGCGGGAGCGCGACGTAGCCGAACAGGGCGCCCGGGACGCCCAGCAGCAGCACGGTGACGGCCGCTCGGCCCACGGCGCGGCGGTGTTCGCGGCCTGGGAGAGCACGACGGCAGCCACGGCGCGTAGAGCGCCGCGAGCACGATCGCGAGCTTCACCCCGTCCGCGCCGTCACCACGCCGCGCCGCCACAGCACGACCCAGGCGACGGCCATCGCCGCCGCCAGGAACAGGCCCCACGTGTGGGTGTAGAGCAGCAGGCCAGCCAGACGCCGAGCCACAGCGACGTGCCGCCGCTCCCGCGCACGAACGCCAGCGCGAAGCACGCCGAGGCCAGGATCGAGAGCAGGACGACGAGCGAGTACATCCGCGTCTCCTGCGCGTAGTAGGTCAGGAACGGGCGCGCCCGCGGCCCCCGCCGCCGCCAGCGCGCCGGCGCGCCGGTCGAACAGCGCGAGCCCGCCCAGAACGAGGCCGGGATCGCCGCAGCGCGAACACCAGCGACAGCGCCCGCGTCGCCGCCTCGCCGGCCCCGAACACCAGCATCCAGCCGTGCAGCAACAGGTAGTACAGCGGCGGGTTGCCGTCCTGGGCGAGGATGCCGGGGATGTCCTCCAGGTCGTGCGACGCGATCCCGACCGCGATCCCCTCGTCGATCCAGTAGCCGGACTTCAGCGCGCCGGCCCGCAGCGCCAGCGACGCCACCATCAGCAGCGCCAGCGCGATCGCCGGTCGGACCACGTCGCGTCATCGCAGGTCAGTGTGCCGCGCGTGCGGGCCACCCGGCGAGCCCTAACCGCTCTCAACCTGCGGTGCCAGACCGTCTGCTGCGGGAACGGGATCTCGATCCCCTCGCGCTCGAAGGCCGCCTTCAGCCGCTGGCGCAGCTCGCGCGAGACGCGGTACTGCTCGGACGGGCGGGTCTTGACCACGAGCCGGATCGTGACGCCGTTGGCGCCGAGCGCCTCGACGCCCCAGACCTCCGGCTCGTCGAGCACGTCGGTGTCGCTCGCGGCGATCTCGTGCGCGACGGCGCCGATCACGGCCTTCGCGTGCTCGAGGTCGGTCTCGTAGGCGACCTCGATGTCGATCAGCGCCCGCGACCAGTGCTGGGATTGGTTGCCGACGCGCCGGATCTCGCCGTTGGGGACGTGCCAGACGGTGCCGTCGACCGAGCGCAGGCGGGTCGTGCGCAGCGAGACCGCCTCGACCGTGCCGGAGGTCTCGTTGTCGAGGTTGACGATGTCGCCGACGCCGAACTGGTCCTCGATCAGGATGAAGACGCCGGACAGGAAGTCCTGCACCAGCGTCTGCGAGCCGAAGCCGAGCGCGATGCCGAGGATGCCCGCGCCCGCCAGCAACGGCCCGAGATCGATCCCCACCTCGCCCAGGACCATGAAGCCGGCGACATGTAGACGACCAGGTCACGAGCGAGCGCAGGACCGACGCGAGCGCCTCGATCCGCTGCTCGGCGCGCAGCGAGTGCTCGGTGGTGCGCAGCAGCGCCTCCGGCGTCGCGGCCCGCAGGGAGCCCAGCCGCTCCTGCACCGGCCCCCGACTGCAGCGTGCGCAGGGCGCGCTTCATCCCGCGCCGCGCGATCCGGTTGACCACGAAGGCCAGGACCACGATCAGGAGGATCTTGATGGGCTTGCCGATCAGGAAATCGGCCGCATCCGCGAGCGTGTCGTTGCCCGTCCAATCAAGGACGTTCCGGCAGTACCAGCCGGGTTCATCGCCACAGACCTGGCGGACACGCTCGGCGGAGACGGCCGCGAAAGTCGTCTCGAGCATGGGCGTCGAGGCTAGCGGCCCGCCATGATGGACCCGATGCTCAACGCCCGCTGGGAGCGAGAGCGGCGGATCGAGGTGGTCGCGCCGGTCGCGACCCTGCAGACCGAACTGGGGGAGTGGACGCTGCGCCGCGGCGTCGTGCCGGACGACGTCCCGGTGCGCGAGGTCCTGCGGGGCCGCGTGACGGTGGACGGCGCGCCCGTGCAGATCGCGGGCGTGCTCGACGACCTCTACGCCGACGCCGTGCGCGCGAGCTCGGGCCGGTGTGGGAGGAGGCGTCCCGTTGCTGGCGGTATGGCGCCGACCGCGCGGACCGTCGACCTGCGGCTACGCGGCGAGCGCGTCGATGGTGCGCGGCGAGGACGGCGTCTGGCGAGTGCGCGGCGAGCCGTCATGGCGGGACCGCGAGTAACCTTCGACGTCGACGGGCGCGTCGTCACCGACCCTACTCGCTGGCGCTGACCACGAACTCGGTGCGCTCGGTGCTGGCGGAGCTCGCCGCCTGAGGACTGGCCCAAGCCACCGCCGCTCCGCGCCGTCGACGCCTCGATCTACGAGCTGCACATCCGCGACTTCTCGATCGGCGACAGCAGCGTGCCGGAGGAGCACTGCGGCACCTACCTGGCGTTCACGCACGACTGTACGGCATGCGCCACCTGCGCAGGCTGGCCGAGGCCGGCTGACGACCGTGCACCTGCTGCCGTGCAACGACATCGCCACGATCGAGGAGGATCGTTCTCGGCAGTTGCATCCAGGCCCGCTCGACCACCTCCCGCCCGACTCCGAGGAGCAGCAGCGGCGCGTCGGCGCGGTGCGTCAGCGCGACGGCTTCAACTGGGGCTATGACCCGCTGCACTACCTCGCGCCGGAGGGCTCGTATGCCGTCGAGGAGCGCACGCGCGAGTTCCGGGCGATGGTGCGCGGCTCAACAGCATCGGGCTGCGCGTGGTGCTCGACGTCGTCTTCAACCACACGCCGCACGACTCGCGCCTGGAGAAGGTCGTCCCCGGCTACTACCACCGGCTCACGCCGACCGGCGAGATCTACGACTCGACGTGCTGCGCGAACACCGCGAGCGAGCACCGGATGATGGAGAAGCTGATGCTCGACGCGCTCGAGCACTGGGTGCGCGCCTACCGGGTCGACGGCTTCCGCTTCGACCTCATGGGCCACCACACGAAGGCCAACCTGCTGGCCGCGCGCGAGCGGCTGGGGCCGGACGTGCACCTCTACGGCAAGGGCTGGAGCTTCGGCGAGGTCGCCGACGACGCGCTGTTCGTCGCCGCCTCCCAGAAGAACATGGCCGGGACCGGGATCGGCACCTTCAACGACGTCCTGCGTGACGCCGTGCGCGGCGGCGGGCCGCACGATGCCGACCCGACCGTCCAGGGCTGGGCGACCGGGGACCCGCGGGCGCAACCGCTCGTCGAACTCGGGCTCGCCGGCCACCTCCAGCCCGGCGGCTACGCCGCACGGCCCGACGACGCGATCGCCTACGTCGACGCGCACGACAACGAGACGCTGTTCGACGCGCTGGCGTTCAAGCTCCCGCGTGAGACGAGCATGGACCATCGCGTGCGGATGAACACGGTCGCGCTGGCCACGGTCACGTTGAGCCAGAGCCCGTGCTTCTGGCACGCGGGCGCCGACCTGTTGCGCTCGGTGTGCTGGACCGCAACTCCTACGACTCGGGCGACTGGTTCAACCGGATCGACTGGACGGGGCAAGAGAGCACATGGGGCGCGGGCCTGCCGCCCGCGTGGGACAACGAGGAGCGCTGGCCGTTCATGCGGCCGCTGCTCGCCGACCCGGCGCTCAAGCCGCAGCCGCACCACATCGCCGCGGCGCGCGAGCGGGCGCTGGAACTGCTGCGGATCGCTACTCGTCGCCGCTCTTCCGGCTCGGGGACGCCGGCCATTCGGCGCCTGGTGCGGTTCACGCCCGGCGCACCCGGCGTGATCGTGATGGTGCTCGCGGACGAGATCGTCGCCGTCTTCAACGCCACTGGCGCGGCCACCACGCAGACCGTGAGGCGCGCGCCCGCCACCTGCACCCGGCGCTCGCCGAGCGCGAGTCGTCCTACGCCGACGGCGCCTTCACGGTCCGCGCGGACCGTCGCAGTGTTCCTTCCCTGAGCTCCACTGGGATCGGGTCGACGATGTCGAAGGAGGCGCGGTCGATGAAGCCGAGGAAGCACCACGAGCTGTCCCGGCGCTGGACCAGTGGCGCCGCGAACAGGTTCGGCTCGCCCTCGAACGGCCGTGCCGTCGCGATGTCCCACGGGCCGAGCGGCGAGTCACCGAGCACGTACCAGGTGCAGAACGGCGTGCGCACGCCCTGCTCGTCCGGATGACAGGTGAACAGCAGCAGCCACTGCCCGTCCACGCAGCGCACCTGCGACACCTCGAGCTGCCCGAAGTGCGACGGCTCGGTCAGCGGCGGCGCCAGCTCCCAGCTCCCCCGTCGGCGCTGCGGGCGTGGGGAGCACGCCGTCGAACAGCCGCTCGGCGGTCGGGTCGCGCGCGGTGATCAGCATGTGCCAGTCGCCGTCGACCTGGAAGACGAACGGGTCGCGCCACGTCTCGCTCGAGCCGTCGGCGACCATCCGGTAGTGGCACGGATCGGGCTCGACGAGCGGCTCTGCCACCGCGCGCCACGTCATCAGGTCGGCGGACTCGGCGAGGCCGATGCGCTGATCCTTGACGCCGCGGCCCTCGGTGTTGAGCGCCGTGTAGTACATGCGCCACACGCCGTCCTCGCCGCGCGCGACCGAGCCGGTCCACAGCGCGAGGTCGTCGAAGCCGGTGTCGTTGGGCCCCAGCGCGTCCTCGTGGACCTCCCAGTCGCGCAGGTCGAGCGAGCTCGCGTGCCCGATCCGCGCACGCTCGTGGCGCAGGTCCGGGTCGCCCAGCGCGCGCGGCGCCTTCAGGAAGAACAGGTGGTAGCGCTCGCCGTCGTCGGCGATCCAGCTGTCCCAGATCCAATCGTCGGGCGAGGTCAGCACGCGACAATGATGCCGTGGACGCACACCTGCAGCGGATCGAGCGCGAATCCGGCGTCCCAGGGCTGACCGACGCGCTCGCGCAACTCACACCGACGGACCTGAAGTCCCTGCTCCTGCGCGTGTTCGAACGCCAGGCGGAGCGCCGCGACCCGGCGACGCTGCTGGCGCAGTACGAGCGCGACGGCCGCGTCGGTGCCGCCGCGTCGAACCACGCCCTCGACGCCGCCGCGCGCGCGATGCCGAGGGGTTCGAACCGGTCGAGCTGGCCCCGGTCGCCCCGCTCGGCCTCAACGCCGTGCTCGGCCGCATCCACCAGAACAACGTGCTCTCGACGATCCGCAACACCGAGGTCGTCGCCGACCCGACGGCTCACTGGCGCTGGAGGCCGCGGTCCGCCGGCGGCGCGGGGAGGAGACGGTGCGGCTGGCGCCCCCGGCGGACCCCTGCGCCTGCAGCCGATCCCGGACCTGCCGGGCTACGCGCCGCACTTCCGGCTCTTCGCGCTGGTCAACGCCGGCCGCGCGCAGCCTTCGCACGGCTTCGAGCGCGAGGCGCTGAGCGAGCACCTCGCGGTCTACCGGCGGCTGCTGGACGGGCTCGGATCGAGGGCTACCGCTGCGAGGTGGCCGGGGAGCCGCGACTGGACATCCCCGGCGCCACCTACGACGGCGAGCGCCGCTCGACCTACTACGACGGCCCGATGCTGCAGATCTGGGCCACCGACGGCGACGGGGTGACGTACCCGCTCGCCGACGAACCGACGCGCGATGACCGCCGGCTTCGAATCCGGACGCGACGACGACGTCGACGCCGGCCGCGTCGAGCGCGGTGGCCTCCTCCACGGTCGTGGTGACGCCCATGGTGACGATCGATCGGGCGCGGCACGCCTCGAGGACGCCGGCTGGTGGAATGCCGAAGACGAAGCTGAAGACCGGTGGTCTCGCATCGATCAACGCAGCGGCCTGCTCGTCGAAGCCCGGCTTCGGTCCAAACGGGAACGCCGGCGGTTCCACGCCGAGCTCCTCGAAGAACGGCAACAGCGGTCGGAGGGCAGCTTCATACTCCGCACGAGTTGCGCGCGAAGCCTCGGCATCCTCGGTCGAGACCCAGAGGTTGACGGCAAAG
Organism: Vicinamibacterales bacterium; assembly: GCA_963840865.1. Classification (GTDB taxonomy): domain Bacteria; phylum Acidobacteriota; class Vicinamibacteria; order Vicinamibacterales; family Vicinamibacteraceae; genus CAWJAP01. The sequence continues at coordinate 168,191 of CAWJAP010000025.1, read as the reverse complement.
GGCGCCGCGGTCAGGCCACGGATGTCGGAGACCACGGTGCGAATGTCCTCGGGACGATGGCCCAGCGCGCCGTACCAATCCGAGACCGCCGGCGTTGGACACCGTGGCCGTCAATCGTGGAGAGGAATAGCCGCCGCCGAAGGGACCCTGGACGATGGGATAGCGAATCCCGACGAGCCTGGTGAACGCCGTGTCATGCCACATGGAAACATGAGAAAAAGCACCCGACCCCAACGGTCGGGCGTCCCCGCTCACCGGGACGTGATGGTCGTTTCCAGTTTGGCGAAGTAGTTCATCGAGGCCCGTGCGATCTCCACGGGGCCCGGCTTGAAGTCGAACACCTCGAGCGACACCCAACCCTTGTAGTTCAGATCCGCGAGCGCCTGGAACACGGGCCGGAAGTCGAAGTTGCCAGTGCCCGGATACCGGCCGTCCATCTCGTTGACGTGAATGTGCTTGATCGCGCGGAAATGCTTTCGCACGATCCGATCGAACGGCTCGGTCTCGTCCGGCGTGTTGTGGAAGTCGAACATGCTCTGGATCGCCGGATGGCCGATCTCGTCAACGAGCCGAACCGCCTCGGCGACGGTGTTGACGACGTTCGTGTCCTTGCTCGCCAGCGGCTCCAGCGCGATCGTCGCGCCACGGTCGCGGGCGTGATCCGCGACCGACGCGAGCCCGTCCTTCAGGTGCGTCGTCGCTTCCTCGCGCGTGTTGCCCCGCGACCCGCGCTGCTGCGGCGATCCCAACACCATGATCCCGTTCGTTCCCAGGTCGCCGCACAAGTCGATCAGCTTGTGGAAGTACGCCCACGACTTCTCGCGAACGGCCTTGTCCGCCGTCGTGACGTGCAGCCACTTGGGCGTGATGAGCAGCCAGTGCAGCCCGGCGAATTCGACGCCTTCGCTCTTCAGGACGTCGCGCATCTCACGGCGGCGCGCCGGCGTCACCTCGTCGACGTGGTCCGCGAGCGTGAACGGCGCGATCTCGATCCCCTGAAAACCCGCCTTGCGCATGGCGCGCACGCTGTCGGCGAACGCCCATTTCTCGAAGACTTCGTTGCAGATCGAGTACCTGAACCGCGTGGCGGATGCCTCGAGCGATTGCTGGCGCATCACAGTCAGTGCCGCGGCGCCGGCGAGGAACTGTCGTCGATGCATAGCGCGCCGATCTTGGCAGAGCAGGAGACGGATCTCAACATCGGCTCGACCGGATTTGTCGATCGCCGCCGGGAGCGATCACCGGGCGCCGGCTGCCGCGCGCGGCGTGACCCACACCCGGCCGTCCTGCCGGATGTGCACCACGCCCCCGTCGGCGCCTGGCGTCGAGATCTCGTACAGCGATTCGCCCGTACGCAGCTCGGGACGGAAGCCCGGCGCCTCGACCGTCCCGGCGTCGAGGGCAGCCAGATCCGGCGCGTAGCGGCCGTTCGCCGCGCGATACGCGCTCTGACGGTAATACAACCGGCGCAGCGCCCACCTGAGTCGGTCGTTGGGGTCCGCGACGAAGGTCGGGGCGGCGCCGCCCGGCGGCGCTTCCGAGAACTGCACGAACCCCCATCGTTCGGGCACGTGCATGTTGATGACGCCCTGGGGACTCCACACCCAGTTGTCCTCGGGCAGCGGTTTGCCGGTAGCCGGGTCGAGGCGCTTGCGGTAAGTGCCCTGCTCGACCATGGTCTGCCACTGCACGCGCGAAAAGTTGACGCGCCAGCGCTCCTGGTCACGCGGTGCCCGGCGCTCCGGTGCCGCTTCGCGCAGGATCTGCCAGGGCAGCGCGAGCTCGACGGTCCAGGCTTCGTCGCGATCGCCCGGCCGGTTGAGCGTGCCCCGGATGACGACGCCTACGTTCAGTCCGGCAATATCCCAGCCGTCAATCGCTCGCCCGCCATCACGGTACGGCTGCAGAAGCATCAAATCCCACGCCGTCCCGAGCGCGTTCACCTCGAGCTCGTAGTAGGCATGCGTGTCGCCGTCGGGATCGATGAAGACCTCGAAGTCGTTGTCCTGGAAGATGACCGAGTCGCGTTCCGTGAGCGTGGCCCAGATGTCGGGCTCTTCGAGCTCGGCGCCAAAGTAGAAATAGCGCTCGTCCCACAGCATCTTGACGCGGGTCGAGAGCGGCGGCCGCCGGTCGCCCCGGATGTCGACGAACGGCTCGGACCACGCGGTCCCAGTCCAGGCGGGCTCGTTCAGCTTTCCGTCGATTGAGAGCGGCATGGGAGCGCGATGGCAGATGGCCTGGAGAGGCGCGTACGGGAGCCGTTCGAGATCGGTAACCGTAGGAAGAAGGCGCCCCTGCGCGGCCCATGCCGCGAGCACGAGGAGGGCCATCGGGACGCCGCGCATTTGCATCGAAGGCCGTGTCGGTTGCCGGCGGCCCCTGATCCTACGCGTCCATGTCGGCCGTCTGTGTGGCCCACGTCCGGCCGCGCATCAGCACGTCGAGGATCGGCGTCGTCATGAACGTGGTCACCAACGCCATGATCACGAGCATCGTGAACAGCCGCGGCGAGACGGCGCCGATGTCGAGACCGATGTTGAGCACGACCAACTCGACCAGGCCTCGCGTGTTCATGAGGATGCCCAGGGCGGCGGCGTCGTGCCGCTGGAACCCCGTGAAGCGCGCGGCGACGTACGTTCCGCCGAACTTGCCGACCGTGGCCACGACGATGATCGCCAGGCAGAGCCCCCAGTCGGCCCACGTCGTCATCAGCCCGATCTCGGTGCGCATGCCGGTGAAGGCGAAGAACGCGGGAAGGAACATCACCCGGACCAGCCCCTCGAGCCGATCGGTCACCTCCGCGGCGACGCGGCTCGTGTGCGGGACGACGGCCCCGAGCAGGAAGGCGCCGAAGATGGCATGGATGCCGATGAACTCGGTGGCCAGCGCCGAGACGAGGAGAGCCACGAAGATGACGGCGAGGCCGCCCTCGTTGAGGCGTTCGAACTTCTCGAGCCAGGGAACGGTCCTTGCCACGGCCGGCCGCACGGCGATGAACATCAGCCCGATGTAGAGGATGGTCAGCCCCAGCGTCACGACTGCGCCCGAGAGCGTCGCCTGGGCCACGCTCACCACGAACGCCAGCAGGCACCACGCCGTCACATCGTCCACGGCGGCGCACGTCAGCGCCAGCATGCCCAGGGTCGTCTTGTGCAGGCCCTTGTCGCTGAGGATGCGGGCGAGCACCGGGAACGCCGTCACCGACATCGAGACGCCGAGAAACAGTGCGAACGCGGTGAAGCCGACGCGTTCGCCGGCAAAACCCGCATACAACGGCAGCGCGAGCACCGCTCCGAGCAGGAACGGGAAGATGATGCTCGCGTGCGAGACGGCGAGCGCCGCGTGGCCCGTGGTCCGCAGTACACGCAGATCGAGGTGCAGTCCGACGGTGAACATGTAGAGCACGACGCCGAGCTGCGCGATGACGCTCAAGAACGGCGCGGCCTGCGAGGGCAGCAGGACCGCGTACGCCTCGGGGGAGACGAGACCGAGCAGCGAGGGGCCGAGCATGATGCCGCCGACGACCTCGCCGATGACCGGTGGCTGGTGCACAAAGTGGAAGACGGCGCCGACGACCCGCGCGGTCACGATCACGACGGCGAGCGCGAGCAGCACGTGCAGCATCGTGTCGATGCTCTCCGCGCTCGGCGCCGCCGGCACCGATGCCACACCACCCGTCGCGTGCTCCCCGATCCAGGAGACCGCCAGGAACAGGCCGAGCGCGGCGGCGATCCCGCCGAAGTAGAAGAGCCACAGCCGGCGCGGGTTCATGTCGGGCGCAATCAAATGGTTCATACGGGCACTTTCGCGCGGAGACCGGGAACGGCCCGCCCTCGGCGCCGGTGCGAGGGCGACTCTAACAGGTTGCCAAAAAATGCGGCAACCTGAAGCAAGGATCACGCCACGGTCCCGCTCGGCGGGCTGAAGCCGGCCCTCCTGCGGAGACCAGGGATCGAGGATTGGGGTCGGGTGCTGATGCTGTTGGATTGAACCAGGAAAAAGCACCGACCCCGATCCCGCGATCCGCTGCTGGGGGCGCTAAGATCGAACCGCTTCGGGAGGCGGCATGGTGTCTTCGATGTACTGGAACATGACAGGCCGGCGGGCACTGGTCGTGATCGGTCTGGCGTCGGCGACGCTGGCGGCGCAGCAGAAGCCGAGCAACCCGGAGGACGCACCGCCGCCGGGTGTCAGCCGGTTGACGTCGTTTGGCGAGCGCGCGTCCTGGTCACCGGATGGCCGTCGCATCGCCTTCATGGAGAAGAGCTTCGGCGACGCGTTCGAGGTGGACCTCCAGACTCGAGCCATTCGCCTGCTCACGCACTACCCGCACGCCGGCTTCCTGCGGGTCCAGTACCTGCCGAACGGCGACTACTTTCTGATTGGCGCCCGGACGTTCGAGGACATCCGTACGACGCGCTCCCGCGATCAGGAGATGTGGGTGCTGCGGCGCGACTTCCGGCCCGGCGACCGCGCCGTCGCGTTGGGGCACAAGATCTCCGAGGGCGTCGCGATCTCGCGCACGGCGATGAAGATTGCGTGGTCGAACACGCGCGGGCAGTACCCCGACGCGCTCGCCGAAGGCGAGTCGGTCATCTACACGGCAGACGTCCTGGAGGATCAGGGCAAGCTGACGCTCGCGAACAAGAAGGAAGTCATCAGGGCGAAGGCGCCGGAGTGCACGCTCGAAGCGCAGGACTTCCGGCGTAACGACACCGAGCTCGTCTACACGTGCTATCGCTCGCCGTTCGCGGATGTCTTCGGCATTCACCTCGCGACCGCGAAGGTGACGACCTATCGCAAGCTGGCGGGCGAGTACAACGAAGTCGAGGGCATCTTCCCGGACGGCGATTACACGCTGGTCGAGTCCAGCCGCGAGCAGATCGAGCAGAACTCGAACTACATCGACCTCTGGCGGCTCAAGCTCGAGCCGGACAGCCGCGACTTCGTCCGCCTCACGCGTTGGGGCGACACTCCCGGGTTCAAGGCATCGAATCCCGTCGTGAGCCCCGACGGGCACACCTTCGCCTTTCAATCGGCGCGCAGCAAGGACGCCGCCGGCGTCGGCTACGGGATCTTTCTGATGAAGGTAGAGGCCGGCGGCGCGGGACAGAAGAGCGAGCGCCCGCGATGACCGGGGCCACGCCGTTTGCGATCGCGCCACCCATCGAGCCGATGCTGGCCAAGCTCACCGACGGGTTGCCGGCGGAGGGGGACCTGCTCTACGAGCCCAAGTGGGACGGCTTTCGCGCGATCGTCTATCGCGGCGGCGACGACGTGTTCATCCAGAGCCGCGACCTGCGGCCGCTGGATCGCTACTTCCCCGAGCTGCGCGACCTGTTCCTCGCGCGACTGCCGAACGGCTGCGTGCTCGACGGCGAAATCGTGATTGCCTCGCGGCACGGCCTCGATTTCGACGCGCTGCAACTGCGGCTGCACCCGGCGGCCTCGCGCGTCGCGAAGCTCGCGAAGGAATCGCCCGCCGGCTTCGTCGCCTTCGATCTCCTGGCCGTCGACAACCGCGACGTTCGCGACGAGCCGCAGATCGAGCGTCGCACGCTGCTCGAGCGCACGCTGGCCGGCGTCGAGCCGCCGCTGCACCTGACGCCGATGACGAGGGATGCCGTGGTCGCACGCGACTGGCTGGATCGCTTCGAGGGCGCCGGGCTCGACGGCGTCATCGTCAAACCGGCGCAGGGCATCTACGAGCCGGGCAAGCGCGCGATGATCAAGGTCAAGCACGCGCGCACCGCCGACTGCGTCGTCGCCGGCTTCCGCTTTCACAAGAGTGGTCCTCATGCGCTCGGCTCGCTGCTCCTCGGCTTGTACGACGAGCGCGGAACGCTTCATCACGTCGGCGTCACGTCGTCGTTCACCATGGCCGAGCGGCGGCGGCTGGTCCAGGAGCTCGAGCCGCTCCGCGAGAACGCGATGGCGCAGCACCCGTGGCGTGAGTGGGCCGAAGCCTGGAATACGGAGGGCGCGCGCATGCCGGGCGGGCAGAGCCGCTGGAGCGCGGGGAAGGACCTCTCGTGGGAGCCGCTGCGCATCGAGCGGGTGTGCGAGGTGAAATACGACCACCTCCAGGGTCCGCGCCGCTTCCGTCACGCGGCGGTGTTCCAGCGATGGCGGCCCGACAAGCAGCCTGCGGACTGCCGCTACGACCAGCTCGAGGTGACGCCGGCTTACGAGCTCGAAAAAGTCTTCGGCGCGGGGCGCCAGTGACGAGCGTCAGCCAGCGTCGATCAGTCGGCCAGCCACGTAAACACGAACCCAGGATCGAGCTGGGCGAGCAGGATGCAGGCGGCCAGACCTGCGAGGGCGACCAACGGAATCATCAAACGTCTGTCGGCGCGGCGCTCCACAATCACAGTAAGAACCGTCACAGTCAGTACTGCCGCGAACACGAGCGGCACACCGCCCACGAGGATGGTGTGGTGATAGTCGAAGCCGAGATCCCTTGGATCCGGCTGATACGGCAGGGGCCACCGACCGAGCCGCATGCGCGCGCGCACGATGAAGAGCGCGAACAGAATCAGCCACGCCGCCGGGGCGCAAGCCATGCCCCACATCCAGACCGTCAGCGGCTTCGGCATCTTCATGATCCGTTCACTTCCGTTCTGGAAGCGATTGCAGCGCCAGGTTCGCAGCGCGTGCGGTACAGACCGAGTACATGGGTAACAGATTAAACCGGGAACATGCCCCTGATGCCGATGCGTGACGCGAGTCCGGCCGATCTCGACGCGCTGTTCCGGCGTGAATCCGGCCGGCTCATTTCGGTGCTCACGCGAATCCTCGGGCCGGCCAACCTGGAGCTCGCCGAGGATGTGGTCCAGGAGTCCTTTGTCGCCGCGATGCGTGAGTGGGAGCGGCACGGCGTCCCCGAGAACCCGTCGGCGTGGTTGTTCACGGCCGCACGCAATCGCGCGATCGACGCGATCCGCCGCGAGCGGACGCGGCGGACGTTCGCCGCCGACCTCGCCATGTACCTGGACAGCGAGTGGACGCTCGCGCAGACGGTCGACGAGGCGTTCGGCGAGAACTGGATCAAGGACGACCAGCTTCGCATGATCTTCATGTGTTGCCAGCCGGCCCTGCCCATCGAGAGCAGGGTGACGCTGATCCTCAAGACGCTCTGCGGCCTGCCAGTGCCGGCGATTGCCCGGGCGCTCCTGACCACCGAGTCGACCATCAACAAGCGGCTGTACCGGACGCGGCAGGCGCTGCGGGACGTGGGATTCGAGCTGCCTCCCGAGGCGGCCCGGCCCGCCGCACTCGACACGGTGCACACGGCGCTCTATCTGCTGTTCAACGAGGGCTATCTCTCGACCGGTGACAAGCCGATCCTGCGCGAGTTGTGCCGCGACGCGATGCTGCTGGCCCAGCTCCTGGTCGACGAGTCGTCATTCGCCAACAGTCAGACGGTGGCGCTCCTCGCGCTGATGTGCTTCACGGCGGCGCGCCTCGATGCACGCATCGACGAGGATGGCCGCCTCGTGCCTCTCGATCAGCAGGACCGTTCGCGGTGGGATCGTTCGCTGATTCGTCAGGGGTACGCCGGCCTGGCGCGTGCGTCGGCAATGGAGGCCGTGGTGGCCACGCGATTCCATCTCGAGGCGGCCATCGCGGCCAGACACTGCGAGGCCGAGACGTTCGACCAGACCGACTGGGGATCGATCTGCAGCCTGTACGACCGGCTGCTCGAGATCGAGCCCTCCCCGATGGTGGAGCTGAATCGCGCCGTGGCAATCTCGTTTCGCGATGGACCGCAAGCCGCCATTCCCCTCGTGGAGGGGATACGCGCGTCCGGTCGGCTGCCCCACGGCCATGTCGTGGCCGCCGTGCTCGCGAACTTGTACACCCGAGCCGGCTCCGAGGAACCGGCCCGGCGCTTCCTCGACGAGGCGCTCGCGCGCGCCCGCACGCCGCACGAGCGCGAGTTGATCGCGCTGCAGATCGACCGCGCGCGGAGTTAGCCCATTTGCAAGATGGGGCGAACTTGCACGGTGCCGGTCGGGTTGTTGCGGAGGAACGGGGTTCCTTTCGCGAGCTCGGCCGCCTGCTCGAGCGAATCGGCTGCGAGAATCGAGTAGCCGCCGATCAGCTCCTTCACCTCGGCCATCGCCGTGTCGGTCTCAATCCCGCGCCCATTGGTGCGCAGGACGACTCCGTTGGGCGCCAGCGGCGCGCCCGGATTGCGCAGGTTGCCGGTGGCTTCGAGCTGCTTGAACCACTGTCCCCAGGCCTGCATTGCGGCTTCGATCTCGGCGGCCGGCCGCTCTCGCCACGATGGGTTGCCCCCTTGATAGATCACCAGAAAATCCGCCACGTCCGTCTCCTTTGCCTGAACCAGCCGTCAATTCGGCGGTTATACCCCAATGACGCGCGACCCGCCACGATTGGGACACGGCCTCGCACATCGCTGCGACCTCAACCGGGGATTCCATGAGGCGAGGATGAGACCCTGCGCCCGGCGCATTCCAGAGGAGCGGTCCAGAACGGCAGCAGGTCCGCTCGAGCGGCGCCTCCGCTCAGCGCGAGCGGTCTGTCTTGCGCTGCTTACGCCACGCGGCCTCGGCCTCGGCGCCCCATTCGTTCGGCTCATCGTCCGGGTCGAGCGCCTCTTGTGGCGGGCGGAGCTCCGCGGGAACGTGCTGAAGGTTCACACGAATGCGGGTCCACGTGTGAAAGCGGCCGCGCATCGCATCGACGAGCACGTCGGCCGGCTCGAGACGTGCCGCCGCGTCGGGATGACGCGCCCTCCAGCGCTCGAGTCCGGCGAGCGCATCGTCCTTTCGCTGTGCTCGCCCGATTTCGATCAGCGGGTGCTTCGGTACGCGCCGCTTGGACGGCTGCACGCGAGGCGGCTCGCCGGCCTGCTTCTGGTAGTGAGGCGGCCATGGCGCATCACCGAGGCCATCGCGTTCGTGGCGCTCCGACAACTCGAGCAGGCCTTCGATCGAGCACGGATGCGCGTCGATGTCGGCATGCCGATCGCCTGCCGCCGCGACGCGCGAGGGCATCGTCGCCAGCGTGAAGTCGGCCGGATCGCACCCCGCGACCTCGTCCCACGCGAGCGGCGCCGACACGCGCGCGTCGGGCCGGGGACGCACCGAGTAGGCGGCCGCGACGGTCCGGTCCTTGGCGTTCTGGTTGTAGTCGAGGAAGACGCCGTGGCGCTCTTCCTTCCACCATTTGCTCGTGGCAATCGAAGGGGCGCGCCGCTCGACCTCGCGGGCGAACGCGAGCGCCGCCCGGCGCACCTCGTCGAAGGCCCACCGGCGCTCGATGCGCACGTTGACGTGGATGCCGCGTGAGCCCGAGGTCTTGGGCCAGCCGATCAACCCGAAGTCGTCGAGCGTGGCGCGCACGACACCCGCGACCTCGCGCACCTGATCCCACGACACGCCCGGCACGGGATCGAGATCGATGCGGAGCTCGTCGGGATGATCGAGGTCTTCGGCACGGACGGGATGCGGATGCAGCTCGAGGCACGCCAGGTTGGCCATCCAGGCCAGCACCGCGCGATTGCGCGGCACGACCTCGTCGGCACTGCGGCCCGACGGGAACCGCAGCGACACCACCTCGATCCAGGGTGGACGCGATTCCGGCGCGCGCTTCTGATAGAAGAACTCTCCGTCGATCCCGTTCGGATACCGCACCAGCACGTTGGGCCGTCCGCCGGCCGCTCCGAGCGCGCCGTCCGCGACGGCGAGGTAGTAGCGCACGAGATCGCGCTTCGTGTGCCCCGCCTGCGGGAACAGCACCTTGTCGGGGTTCGAGATCGTGACCTCGTGACCGTCCAGGGCCAGGATTTCGCCTGGCTTCTTGCTCGGCATGGGGCTCGGATCAGTCGACGCGCGCGCGCAGCCCCTCACGCCAGCTCGCCGCGAGCGCTGGACATTCAGCAAGCTGTCGAACGAGAAGGCGATCGGTCGTGCGGTCGTACATCACGGCATTCGTGCGGGTCACCGTCCATTCGGGATGCGGACGTTCTCGCAGGATGAGCGACTGTCCGGGCTCGACGCGGCCCGGCGCCAGGACCCGCAGATACCATCCGGTCCGGCCGCTGCGCAGCACGCGCCGAGGCAGGTCCGGCTGGTTCCATTTGCGACCGAGCTTCCAGCAGGGCCCGCGCGGCTGCGAGACCTGCACGATGGCGCCGCCGACCTCGAACGTGTCGCCGATCGAGATCGCGTCCTCGGTCTGGCCCGACACGGTGAAGTTCTCGCCCGCCGCTCCAGGCCCCCAGCCCTCCAGGCCGGGCTCGCGCCGCCATGCCGCTGCGTGGTCGGCCGAGTAGACGCAGACGGCCTTGTCCGGGCCGCCGTGCACGCGGAGATTGGCTTGCTCGTCTCCCGCGAGATTGAGCAGGTCCAACTCGATCGACCCTTCGATTGGCTGCTTGAAGATGGACGAGGTCCACGGATCCTCGTGGTCGAGAACCCGCGGACGGCCGACCTGGATTGACACGAGCGCCGGGAGCATCCAAGCGAGTCTACGTCAGACGGTCTTCGGTCTTCGGTGCTCGAGTGGGCTACGGGCTACAGGCGCCGCCCAGCCGCCCCAGTCGCCCAGTCGCCCAGTCGCCCAGTCGCCCAGTCGCCCAGTCGCCCAGCAGTATCATGCCCGCTGTGCAAAAGGTCGCGCTCGTCACAGGTGCGGGAACCGGGATCGGCCGGGCCGTCGCAATCGGTCTGCTGCGCAACGGCTATGCGGTGACGCTGGCCGGACGTCGGCGGGCGCCGCTCGAGCAAGCCGCGGCTGATGCGGGCGCACCCGAGGGACGAGCGCTCGTGATGCCGGCCGACGTGACCAGCCCGGAATCGGTGCGCGAGCTGTTCGCCCGGGCGGTCGAGACGTTCGGCCGGCTCGACGTTCTGTTCAACAACGCCGGGCTGAGCGGCGTCGGCGTGCCGCTCGATGAGCTCACTCTCGAGCAGTGGAAGGCGATTGTCGACACCAATCTGACCGGCGCGTTCCTCTGCACCCAGCTGGCGTTCGCGCAGATGAAGCGCCAGACGCCCCGCGGCGGCCGCATCATCAACAACGGGTCGATCTCGGCGCACACACCGAGACCTTACTCGGCCCCGTATACCGCCACGAAGCACGCGATCACCGGACTGACCAAATCCACCTGGCTCGATGGCCGCCGTTTCGACATCGCGTGCGGCCAGATCGACATCGGAAACGCGGCGACGGAGATGGCCGCGAAGATGGCGCGGGGCGTTCCGCAGGCGAACGGCGAGATCGCAACCGAACCACTCATCGACCTCGAGCACGTCGTCAGCGCCGTGCTGTACATGGCCGGCCTCCCGCTCGACGTGAACGTGCCGTTCGTCACTGTGATGGCGACGAAAATGCCGTTCGTCGGCCGCGGATGACCGGCCGTGCCGGAACATCCAGGCGCCCACTTACGTCGAGTCGTTTACACCGGATTCTGACCGCGCGAGCCGCGGCAGGCAATCACAGGAGGCACGCATGGGCTTTGCGGTCTTGGGCCTCGTCTTCGCGCTGGCGCTCGCGCCGGCCAACGTGACGGGCAAATGGGAGGGGAAGATTACGGCGACCCGCGACGATGGAAGCGCTCGGGACGATCCGGCGCTGTTGATCCTCGAACACAAGGATTCGACGATCACCGGCTCCATCGGCGGCAGTGAGACCGATCAGCACAAGATCACGAGCGGTACCGTGGTCGACGACAAGGTCACGATCAAGGCGACCACTCCCAACGGCCGCGAGCTCACGCTCGAGCTCACGGTCGAGAACGACGAGATGAAGGGCACGATCAAGGCCGGCGAGCGCGTCGGCCAGCTGAACGTGAAGAAGCTGAAGCCCTGACAAGCCTACGAACTACGAACTACGAGCTTCGAGCGACGAACTTCGTAACTCATAGGTAGCTCGTCGCTACTGCAGGCCGCCCCGGACGGACGTGATGCGGTGCGTGTTGAACCCGAGCCAGTGCATCCGTCCGACGTAGCGCGCGTGCTCCACCTTCAAGCAGCGGTCCATGACGACGCCGAGGCCGCCCGCCTCGGCGATTCGCCCGCCTTCTTCGTTGATCACCGTGAACTGACACCACAGGTTCGCGGCGCCAATCGCCACGGCGTCGCGCGCGATCCCCGGCAGCGCGTCCGGCGCGCGAAACACGTTGACGATATCGAGGTGTACGGGCACGTCGGCGAGGCGCGCGTAGCTCTTCTCGCCGAAGACCTCCGACTCGCGTGGGTTCACCGGAATGACGCGGTAGCCGTGCCGTCGAAGGTAGAACCCCACGAAATTGCTCGCGCGGAGCGGATTGCTCGACAGTCCCACGATCGCGATCGTGCGGGCGCTGTGGATGACGCGCTGAATCTCGAGCGGATCCTGATAGCGGCTCAGGTCGAACGTGCTCATGACGAGGCCACCTCGGTCGCGGCGCTCGCGCGGGCGCGTTCGAAGCCCTGCTCGAGGTCCCAGATCAAGTCGTCGACGGCTTCGATGCCCACCGAGAGGCGGATGGTTCCCGGTCCGACACCGGCGGCGCGCAGTTCCGTTTCCGAGAGCTGACGGTGCGTCGTGCTCGCCGGATGGATGATCAGGCTCTTCGAGTCGCCGACGTTCGCGAGGTGCGACCACACCGTGACCCCGCGGATGAAGTCCTGTCCCGCCGCGCGCCCGCCCCGGCAATCGAACGAGAACACGGCGCCCGCGCCCTGCGGCAGATACTTCTCGACGAGAGGCCGGTAGCGGCTCGTGCTCAACCCCGGGTAGGTCACGTTCGAGGCGAGCTCGTGCGACTCGAGATACTTCGCCACCGCGGCGGCGTTCTCGACATGACGGGCCATCCGCAGCGACAGCGTCTCGAGTCCCTGCAGGAACAGGAAGGCGTTGAAGGGACTCATACACGCGCCGAGATCGCGCAGGGTTTCGGCTCGCAGCTTCATCAGATAGCCGTACGTGCCGAAGGTCTCGTGGAACTGGAGCCCGTGATACGCCGGCGATGGATCGGCGACGACGGGGTAGCGGCCGTTGGACCAGTTGAACTGACCCGAATCCACCACCACGCCGCCGATGCTCGTGCCGTGGCCGCCGATGAACTTCGTCGCCGAGTGCACGACGATGTCGGCGCCCCACTCGATCGGGCGGCACAGGAACGGTGTCGCGAACGTGTTGTCGACGATGAGCGGGATGTCGTGTGCGTGCGCAATCGCCGCCACCGCTTCGATGTCGAGCACGTTGCCGCCAGGGTTTCCGATGGTCTCGCCGTACAGCGCTTTCGTGTTGGGGCGGATCGCCGCCTTCCACGCATCGGGATCGTCCGGATCGACCCACGTCAGCTCGACCGACATCTTGCGCAGCAGGTGCTTGAGCTGATTGACCGTTCCGCCGTAGAGCGCCGAGGAGGAGACCATGTGATCGCCGGGCGTGAGCAGCGTGAACAGCGCGGCCGCCTGCGCCGAGATGCCGCTGGCGAACGCGACCGCGCCGCTTCCGCCTTCGAGGTTGGCCGTGCGCTCCTCGAAGACCGCGACCGTCGGGTTCATGATGCGCGAGTAGGTGTTCCCGTACTCCTGCAGATTGAAGTACGCGGCGGCCGATTCCGGATCCTCGAACACATAGCTCGTCGTCTGATAGATCGGAACGGCGCGGGCGCCGGTATTCGGGTCGGGACGTTGTCCGGCGTGCACCTGACGGGTATCGAATCCAAACTGCCGCGACTCTTCCATTGATCGGTCCTCATCGATGGACATGGGGTGGGGTGCGACCCCATTGGCTAGCGCGCGAGGAATTGCTGGATCAGCGGGGTCTGGCGCGCCTCTTCGAGCAGAAAACAATCGTGCCCGTACGGCGCGTCGATGACGTGGAACTCGACGTCCTTGCCGTTCGCGCGCAGCGCCGTCGCCAACGCCTCGGAATCGGACGGCGGATAGAGCCAGTCGGAGCTGAACGCGATGAGCAGCGTTCGAGCCGACACGTTGCGAAGCGCCTCCGACAACCCGCCGCCTCCGTATTGCCGGGCCAGATCGAAATACGACAGCGCCCGCGACGTGTAGAGATAGGTGTTGGCGTCGAACCGCTTCACGAACGTATCCGCCTGGTATCGCAGGTAGTTCTCGACTTCGAACTCCGGGTCGGTGAGCCGGTAGCGGATGTCGTCCGAGAACTGCAGCCGCCGGCCGAACTTGGTGCCGAGCGAGACGGCCGACAGATAAGTGATGTGTCCGACCATGCGGGCGACGCCCATGCCTGCATTCGGCGCCCGGCCCGTGCCGTAATAGTGACCGTCCTGCCAGTCGGGATCGGCGGTGATGGCGTTGCGCGCGATCGCGTTCCACGCCACGCCCTGCGGCTGCAACGCGTGTGTGCTCGCGATGGGGATGATCGCGTCGACCTGATCGCCGAACTGCACCGCCCACTCCAGCGCCTGCATGCCGCCCAGCGACCCGCCGGAGACCGCAGCCAGCCGCTCGATGCCGAGCTCGTCCAACAACGCCCGCTGGGTCCGCACCATGTCGGCCACGGTGATGACGGGGAAGTCGGATCCGTAGGGCCGGCCCGTCGCCGGGTTCGTCGACGAAGGCCCCGTCGTGCCGCGGCAGCCTCCGAGCAGGTTCGAGCTGACGACGAAGAACCGGTCCGTGTCGAAGGCCTTGCCGGGGCCGATCATGCCGTCCCACCAACCCAGGCCGCGGCTCGTGCCGCCGTCGCGCTCGTCGGCGCGGAACCCGTCCCTGGTGCTCGCCGCGACCGGCGCGGACGAGTAGCCGGCCGCGTGGGCGTCTCCGCTCAACGCGTGACAGACCAGGATGACGTTGTCGCGTGCCGGTGAAAGCGTCCCGTAGGTCTCATAGGCGACACGGACCGGATAGAGCTCGCGCCCGCAGTCGAGCGGGACCGCATGTGGTAGATCGTAAAACCGGGTGTCGACCGTGCCAACCGAGCCGACGGGGGTCTTCGACGCCGACATGGCCATGCGACGCATCATACCGCTGACGTTGACGCGTTCGGCGCCGAGATCCGGCGTGTTCGGTCGCCCTCGCGGCACCGTTGTATGATCTTGGGCTCGCGCAAGGCGGCTCGCACTCATCAACCTTCGCAAGGAGAGCGTGACGATGGCTCAGACGAGCGTCAACAACGGCGTCAACGTAGATGCATTGCTGGCAGCGCGGGAAGCGCTGAGGGGCGCGCCACAGGCCGCGAAGTTCACCTGGCGGGCGTCGTGCAAGTGGCAGAACGGCACCCACAGCAACTCGAAGGTCCAGGGGTTCCACGGGCTGGGCGAGGAGCAGAAGCACAAGACCGAGTACTCGTTCGACGCCGATCACCCCGAGATCTTCGCCTCCGAGGATCTGGGTGCGACGCCTGTCGAGTACGTGCTCGTCGGCCTCGCGAGTTGCCTGACGGCCGGCGTGGCCGCGGTCGCGCAGAATCGGGGGATCCAGCTGAGATCGGTCGAGGCGAAGCTCGAAGGGTCGATGGACATCCAGGGCATTCTCGGCATCGACAGCGACGTGCGCAACGGCTTCGACGACATCAAGGTCACCTTCCACATCGACGCCGATGCGTCCAAGCAGGAGATCGAGGCCATTGTCGCCCAGTCTCAAAAGCGCTCGGCGGTGTACGACGCCATCACCAACCCGACCAACGTGACCGTCGTCGTCGCCTGAGAAAGGGCAGCGGACCGAATGGCGACCAGTTGAAGCCGATCGTGTCAGTTCCGGTCCGCGGTTTCGAACACGTCACGACAGTCGTCATCGGCGCCGGGCATGCCGGTCTGGCGACGAGCCGCTGTCTCAGCGAGCGCTCGATCGATCACGTACTGCTCGAGCGCGGCGAAGTCGCGAATTCCTGGCGCCGCGAGCGCTGGGATTCGCTGCGGCTGCTGACGCCCAACTGGCAGAGCCGACTGCCTGGCTACCGGTATGAAGGCGCCGATCCCGACGGCTTCATGACGATGCCCGAGGTGGTCGGGTTCGTCTCGGGATTTGCCGCCGCGATCGCAGCGCCGGTTCGAACTCACACCACGGTCACCGCGGTCCGGCGAGTCGATGGCGGATATCACGTCGCCACCGACAACGGCGACCTGCGGTGCCGCTCCGTGGTGCTGGCGAGCGGCGCCTGCAATCTCGCAAGCGTTCCGGCTCTGCGAACGGCGGTGCCGGGCTCGCTCGAGTGCGTCACGGCGCTCGAGTACCGTAATCCGAACCAGCTTCCACAGGGCGGTGTGCTCGTCGTGGGCGCGTCGGCGACCGGCGTGCAACTGGCCGACGAAATCCATCGCTCGGGCCGGCCGGTCACGCTTTCGGTCGGCGAGCACGTGCGGCTGCCGAGAACCTATCGCGGCCGCGACGTGCTGTGGTGGATGCACGCGTCGGGCGTCTGGGATCAGCGCTACGACGAAATCGACGACCTTCAGCGCGCGCGGAAACTGCCGTCGCCGCAACTGGTCGGCACGCCAGAGCGAACGACACTCGACATCAACACGCTGAGTGCCGCCGGGGTCGCGATCGCGGGTCGCCTCTCGACCGTGCGCGATGGCCGGGCGCTCTTTTCGGGAGGGCTGCGCAATCAATTCGCGCTGGCCGACCTGAAAATGGAGCGTCTGCTCGACACCTTCGACGAGTGGGCCCGGCGCGACGCGCGCCACGCCGAAATCGGTCCTCCCGAGCGCTTCGAGCCCACTCGCGCGCCCGCCACATCGCGCCTCGATCTCGACCTTCGGAGCGGTGAGATCCGATCGATCGTCTGGGCCACCGGATTTCGACCGGATTACAGCTGGCTCGACGTCCCCGTGCTCGATTACAAAGGCAACCTCCGGCACGAAGGCGGGGTGGTCGACGCGCCGGGACTCTATGTGATCGGGTTGCCTGTACCTGCGGCGCCGCAAGTCGAGCTTCATCCACGGCGCAGAGGACGACGCGCGGGATGTGATCGACCATCTCGCCGGGTATCTCGCCGGCACACGGATGACGGGGTCGGGAGTCGCATAGTTGGCAATCTGCCCCAGCCGCTCCCATCCGCTCCATCCGCTCCATCCGCTCCATCCGCTCCAGTCGCTCCAGAATTTGCCAGCGGTTCCCGACCCCATTACACCCGCCCCGACTCAGTCCACGACGAACAACCTGGCGCCGCGGGGTGCCGACGATCGATGCGCTTCGGCATCGTCGGCAACCTGATAGCTCATGCCCGGCGTCAGGACGAACGTCCGCCCATCTTCGAGCCTCGTGTGCAACTCGCCTTCGAGACACAGGAGGATGTGTCCCTTCGTGCACCAGTGATCGGCGACGTAGCCGGGCGTGTAGTCGACCATGCGGACGCGGATGTCGCCGAACTGGATGGTTCGCCAGTGCGCGAGGCCCGACGTGCCTTCGTGTTGCGTCGGGGTCACCGACGACCAGTCAGTCGTGGCGAAAGGAATGTTCGTCATTTTCACGGGAGTGCCCCCACTGAGCCGGCGAATCCCGCCTCATCCGAGCGTCTCCGAACAAACCGAACGATTCGTCGATGACCGCTCTACCCGTAGACTGCGGGACTGCGTTACGCTAGCGAGGTTCCCGTGGAAGCCGCGCTAACGACCTCCGATCTCGACGCCCGGCGAGCCGCCGCGAGCGGTACTGGGACGCGCAACCTCGCCATCGACGCCTATCGCGGCTTCGTGATGCTGCTGATGATGGCGGAGGTGCTGCACCTGGCCCGCGTCTCGCGGGCGTTTCCCGACAGCGGGTTCCTTGCCTTCCTGGCCTACCACCAGTCGCACGTGCCGTGGGCCGGCTGGTCGCTGCACGATCTCATTCAGCCGTCCTTCTCGTTCCTCGTCGGCGTGGCGCTGCCGTACTCGCTGGCACGGCGCGCGTCACTCGGCGGATCGACCGCGACGCTCTTCGGACATGCGGTCTGGCGGTCCGCGATCCTCGTGGCGCTGGGGATCTTCCTGCGCTCGATGGACAGCACGCGCACCAACTTCACCTTCGAGGACACGCTGACGCAGATCGGCCTCGGCTATCCGATCCTCTTCCTGCTCGGGCGGCGATCGGCTCGCGTGCAGTGGACGGCGTTCACCGTCATCCTGGTGGGCTACTGGCTGGCGTGGGCTCTCTATCCGCTGCCGCCGCCAGGCTTCGACTATCAGGCCGTAGGTGTACCGCCCGACTGGGCGCACCACTACACTGGATTGGCCGCGCACTGGAACAAGAACGCCAACCTCGGAAACGCGTTCGATCAATGGTTCCTCAATCTGTTCCCGCGTGAGAAGCCGTTCCTCGCAAACGGTGGCGGCTATCTCACCCTCAGCTTCGTCCCGACACTGGCGACGATGATCCTGGGTCTCGTGGCGGGGCGATGGCTGCTGGCGTCGGCGCCCAGCGTGCCGATGCGGCGTTTGATCGTCGCCGGTGTGATTGGCCTGGCTGCGGGGGCGCTGCTCCATTTCGCCGGCATCAATCCAGTGGTCAAGCGGATCTGGACGCCCAGCTGGACCATCTTCAGCGGCGGATGGTGCTTCCTGATCCTCGCGCTCTTCTGCTGGATCATGGAGGTGCGCGGCTACCGCCGCTGGGCGTTCCCGCTGATTGTCATCGGCATCAACTCGATTGCCGCGTATCTCATCGCGCACCTGTTCGAGTCCTTCATCATCTCGTCGTTCCGCATCCACTTCGGCGCGTCGGTCTTCGACGTGCTGGGGAAGGGGCTGCAGCCGCTCGTGCAGGGGCTGATGGTTCTGCTCGTCTATTGGCTGCTGCTGTTCTGGATGTACCGTCGAAAGCTCTTCCTCCGGATCTGACACTGGGGTGGACAGGGCTTCAGCCCAGGATCAGCCATGAATGGCATTGCTACCGGGCCAAGCACCGGCTGTGGCCAGACATCTGGCGGGTGGTCTATCGGTCCGCGAGCACGCCCGCGATCTGCCAGGCGTTGTCGACCAGCCGCGGATACACGTCGCCCAGGAACCGGCCGCCGTCCATCAGCCACAACGCGAGCTGCCCGTTGGTGTGCCGCCACAAAATGTCGGCGCGCGCATCGCCATTGAAGTCCGCAGCTGCCGCGATCTGCCACTCCAGGCCCACGGGCCCCGGTGCGTTGCCGTACCCCGGATACGCCGAACTTCCCAGCTCGCCGTTGAACCAGATGGCGAGCTGGCCGTTGCCGTCCCGCCACAGGATGTCGGACCGGCCGTTGCCGTCGAAGTCGGCGACGCGCTGGATCTGCCACCATCCGGTCGGGTCCTGCCCGCCCTGGTAGTAGTCGGCGGTGTTGAGCCCACCCGTCATGAGCCAGATCGCCACCTGGCCGTTGTCGTGGCGCCACAGGATGTCGGCGCGGCCGTCGCCGTTGAAGTCCCCGACACCCTTCACCTTCCACGTCACGTCCACGGGGCCTTCGCCGCCACGATAGCCTGGATAGACCGCCGGGAGCTTGGCCGGATACTCCGCAATTGCCTCCGTCGGGTACTCGCCTTTGAACCAGATGGCGAGCTGACCGTTCGAGTCGCGCCAGAGAATGTCGTCGGCGCCGTCTCCGTCGAAATCTCCGACGCCCTGGACAGCCCACGATGAGGGGACCTGGCCGCCCGGGTAGGTCTCATACAGCTTGGTGCCGCCGGCCATGTGCCAGATGGCGACCTGCCCCGTGTTCTCCTGCCACAGGATGTCGCGATCGCCGTCGCCGGAGAAATCGCCCGTGCCCTTGATCTGCCAGTGGCCGCCGACGAGGCCCGGATAGCCTTCGCCAGCCACCGTGCCTCCGTCCATCAGCCACACCGCCAGCTGGCCGTTCGTGTGACGCCAGAGCAGGTCAGTGCGGACTGCGGTCGTGGGGCCGCGGCCGCTCTTCGAGACCACTCCGCCGCTCGTGACGTCGCACTGGCCGTCGCCGTCGACGTCGCCGAGCGAGACCTGGGCCAGGCGCTTCTTCGAGGTGTTGAGGTAGACCCAGTGACGGTCGCCGCCGCTGTTGAACCACCAGGTCCGGCCGGTCGCCAGGAAGCGATCCAGTAGCCCGTCGCCGTCGAAGTCACAGTGGCCGATTTCGTCGGAGGCATCGGTGTCCACCTGGTTGTCCCACTCGTGCATCCCGGTCTCGTTCTGATGGATCGCCGCATCGACGTTGCCGCTCGTCAGCCACCAGTGAGCGAACACGTTCGACACCACGTCCATGCCCATCGTCGGCGTGCCCCGCAGCTTGATGCCGTCGCCCGCGGTGTAGAAGAACGAGTTGTGGCGGATGTCGAAGTACTCCCCGGCGAGCCCGCAGTTGAGGTGTCCGATGCCGCAGGTCGCCTGGCCGTGCACGTCGAACTGGTGCGTGTATTCCTCCCAAAAGCCGACATAGGTGTCGTGGTAGCCGCCGTGCTCGAGCACGAGATTTCGATACGCGTAGTAGCCGGTCTCGGCCTGGCCGCCGCTCTTGATCGCGTGCCGGTTGTAGTCGAAGACGTTCTTCTCGATGAGCGCATACGCGCCGTGGTTCACCGACACGCCGTAGCCTTCCTTGCCCTCGTGCTGGTTGTGGTGGATGTCGTTGTCGTGGATCCGGATCGTCATCGAGTTGGTCTCGCGCCGGATGCGGCCCTGCTCGTCCAGCACGTTGATGGCGGCGCCGCTGAAGCCGTAGATCTCGTTGTTGTCGATCTCGATGTTGACGCGCCCCTGGACCATGATGCCGATCGGCCCGGCCGCATCCTCGGCGGCAACGTCGTAGAAGCCGCCGTCGATGCGGAGACCGCTGATGCGGACGTTGTCGCCCCAGTTTCCGCCGTTGACGTCACGCATGATGAAGAGGACGCCGGGTCGCGTGTCCGTGAAGAGCCGCGCACCGCGCTCGCGGGCCGTCCGCCCACCAATCAGGTTGACGCCGGGAGCGATGTGGATGCTGTCGAGGCCGCTCAGGTCCAGCTCGACGTGGTTCTGGACATAGACGTACGCGTTGGGTCTGTTGAGCGCTTCGAGGAATGCCCACCGCTTGTAATTCGAGTCGACGACCAGCACGACGCGCCCGCTCGCGTCGGTCGGAAGGGTCACGCCGAGCGTCGTCGAGCCGAGGCTTCGGCTGGCGCCGGCCTTGACCACGCGCAGCGAGTAGGTGGTTTGCTCTACCGGTGCCACCGTGAGGCTGGTGCCGGTGCGGGTGACTCCGTTGATCTGCACCGTCACGCCACAGCCGGCTGGTGCCTGGACGTTCCACCTCAGGGTCGTCGACTGTCCAACGGCGACGCTGGGGGCCGTGGTCCAAATCGTCCCGCGGACGTCCGCCAGGCACTCCAACGTGGGTGAAGGGTCATCGCCACTTCCCCGGAGCGCGCGGACCTGTCCGGCCTCCACCGCCACCGCGTCGATCGATCCAGCTCCGACGCACATCGCCAGGACGACGACGCGTCGTCCAAGCCACCTCTTTCGCCCTCGCTGCCACACACGTGCCATCGTCCGCCCTCCAACGTGAAGGGGACCCATTCCCCCTCTTAGGAAGGCGTGACGCCGGTGTGCCATGGCGTGGCACACCCCGGCAGCGGAGGACCAGTCGCGGGCCGGTGAACCGCCCTGAAGGGCGCCCTGCTGGTGATCACCGCGATCGTGCCGCGCGCTCCTGGCCCGAACGCATCCGCTCGATCGCCGCGCGCACGCGCGTTTCCGAGAACCGCCGCACGCCGCACAAGAGGCGCACCACGCGTTCTTCGTCGATGGCGCCGGGCCGGATCTCGTAGGCGTCGCTGGTCGCGGGCTCGCGGTAGATTCGGCGCACCTCCTCGAACTGAGGCACCTGCTTGCGAATCTCCTCGGACATCTCGTCGATGGCGCCATGCGTGCGCACAAGCTTCAACGCCTTCTTCGGGCCGACGCCGTGAATGCCGTCGTTGAAGTCGGTGCCGACGAGAATCGCGAGATCGACGAGCTGAGGCAGCGTGATTTCGAGCGTCGCGAGGAGCGCCGACGTGTCGATGAGCTCGGGGACGATCGGACGGAACGCACCAGCGCTCGGCAGGAACTCCTTGCCGGTGAGCGTCAGAAATCGAAGCAGCCGCGGCGTCCCGAAGAGCAGCGCGTCGTAGTCCTTGCTCGCAGCGGCCCACACATCGCCGCGGCGGGCCATCAACGCGGCCTGCGCTTCGCCTTCACCGGGCGCCTGCACCACGGGCACGCCGAGCGCGGAGAGCAGCTCGACCGCCTCGGCCGCCATCTCGCGGGTGAGGCGCGAAGTCATCGTGGACTTGCCGTACGCTCGGTGCACATCGCCTGCGGCGCGGGCGTCCGCCGCTTCGCGCTCGTATCGCTGGCGAATCGCGCGGCGCCGTTCGATCTCGGCGCGCTTGAGTGCTGGCGGCTCTCCATCGAAGACGTAGACGAGCTCGAGCCCGTAGTCGGCGACGAGCCGCGTCGTCCGATAGAAGAGCCCCACGAGATGCGACGTCGTGCGGCCATCGTCGCCCATGAGCGGCGTGCCATCGGGCAGACGGATGAGGGCCAGGAACTGATACAGCTCGCCATGCGCATCGACCGCCAGGCGCCGGCCGCTCAGGTCGTCGAGCGCGATGGTCTGTTTGGAGACGATCGGCGTCAGCGGTACGCCCATTTGGCGGTCTTCCGTCTCAGTCTTCGGTCTGCAGGAGGGCGAGGCTTCAGCCCGACAAACTATGACTGTAGACCGACGACCGACGACCGATGCCCGATTTTCGGCAAGCCGATTGCACGAGTGACATGCCGGAGGCTGGAGCGTGATGGATGAGCCTACGGTCGATGGCGATAGCAAGCCACTAACGCAAGGCGGGCTCACAGAAGACGAAAAGCGGGCGAACGTCATCCGTCTGGCGTTCGGCGGCGACTCCAAACGATTCGAACACTTCTGCCAGGTGATCAAGGACGCGATCCCTCTGGACACGGCCGTCGTCCTGCGAGGCAGCGCCATCACGGGCGTTCGTTGGAAGGACCAGACGCCATTCGATGCCGACGGGCCAGGCACGAGCGACCTCGACGTCACGCTGGTCGGCAGCGAGGCTGTCGGCTTGTTCGCCCTCCACGGCTTCTTCGTCCCCGGCGTGCACAGCCGGCCGCTCAGCGACGACGACCCCGACATCGCGCCGGCGCTCATCCCGCTCCGCCAGGAGCTGGTGGCGATGACCGGTCGTCCCGTGAACATCCAGGCGAGCCGCGACATCGTGCTCTACCTGCGCGGCGAACTGCTCGATCAGCCGTACCTCACGCTGATCGGAAAGACGGGCGACGCGTGATGCTGAGACTCATGTCTTACAACATCTGCCGCGGCGGCGTTGCGCGCGAGGCCGCCATCGCGTCGATCATCCGCGCGAGCGAGCCCGACCTCGTCATCCTGCAGGAGGCG
The DNA here is from genome assembly GCA_963840865.1 of Vicinamibacterales bacterium. GTDB lineage: Bacteria > Acidobacteriota > Vicinamibacteria > Vicinamibacterales > Vicinamibacteraceae > CAWJAP01. The sequence goes on along the minus strand of CAWJAP010000025.1, from coordinate 144,878 downwards.
ACGCAGCCCCACGTCGTCGCCAATCTGTCGGCGGCGACGGGGCTGACGACGTGGGCGGCGCACCGGGGGCGGTCGCTCGCCGTTCTGAGCAAGTACGCGCTCGCGGAGCATCATTGGCACCGGTCCTTCTGGTCGCGGCACGCATTCCTCGAGCTGACCGTCGCAGGTTTCGACCTGCGCGTCGTCGGCGTGCACTTGAGCGCGCTGCACGCCGAGTGGACCGAAGAGCGTCGAAGGCTCGAGCTAAGGGCGATGCTCGGCGCGATTCGCGCACGGGCGCATGGCTTCCACGTGGTCACCGGGGATTTCAACACGCTGGCTCCGGGCGAGCCGTTCGACTTGCACAAGCTACCGCGGCGCCTGCGGCCCTTCGTCTGGATGAGCGGCGGGAACATCCGCTGGCGCACGATCGACTCGATCGTCAAGGCTGGCTACGTGGACGGATGGCGCCATCGGCATCCGGCCGTGCCCAGCATGCCAACCTTTCCAACGTGGGACCCGCACTTGCGGCTCGACTACGTGTTCGTGCCCGCGATGTTCGCGGACCGGCTCACCTCTTGCGAGGTCGTACGCGAGCCGAGCGAGGTGACGACCGCCTCGGACCATTTCCCCGTCCTCGCCACGCTCGATGTGAGCCACCCGCCGGCACGGCGGGCCGCCGATGCTTCGGAGGCGACAGACGGAAGCCCGGACGCATCCGGCGAAACCTGATGCCGGCCGAGCGCCGAAACCGGTAATTCAAGACGGACCGGCCACGTGCCGATTTCACGAGCACCGGACATGAGTCTGCGCAACCGGCTACTCGTCGCGTTCGTGGCACTCCTGGCGCTCAGCCTGGCCAATGTCGTTGCGGCCCGTCTGCTCAGCCAACGGCACCACTCCGCCCTCGCGATGCTGCGCATGGCCACCGCGGAGAAGGGGCAGGTATCGACCTCACTCGCCACCTCGTCGATCGCTGGCGCGAGGTGTCGCTCCGTGAGTCGCTCATCCTGACGGCCAGTCAACGCTCCGAGCTGGAGCGCAGGCTCGAGGCCCTCGAGGCGAGCTTCCTGAAGGTCACGCTCGACTCGGGCGACGATCTCCGAGTGCGCGGGCTGGCGCTCGTCCGCTCGTGGCGCGCGAGGCCGGCACCATCACTCGAGCGCTTCTGCGGCGCCCCACAGCGCAGGGTACGGACCGCGCCAGAGGGATTCGCCGCCAGCACCTGCTCCCACAAGAATGCGGCCCGCTCGCTGGGTCCGGTCCGCGACGCAGCCTGGGCATGCTGCGCCAACCCGGGCAGCCGCGGACTCTCGACGGGCGGCGTCGCCGGCGCCGACGCGCACGAGATGCACACGAGCGCCGGGAGAACGAGCGCACAGGATGAACGCATGCGACTCTCTCCTGTGGCCAGGGGGCAAACCTGCGAATCGGCTGTTCCCGTGCCCGCGTGAATCGTCCGGTGCGAGCCGCGGCAAGTGCGCGCCGATCTGTGAAGGAATCGGGCGTGACGCTACCAGTCCGTCGGACGGAAGTCCTTCAGGAATTGTCCCCACAGGTGCACGCCGGTATTGATGCCCGAGATGATGGGATCGAGGATGCGCGCGGCGCCGTCCACGATGTCGAGCGGCGGGTGGAAGCGATGGTCGCGTGTCTTGCGGGCGGCGATTTCCGTGGGGTCCTCGTCGGTCACCCACCCCGTGTCCACGCTGTTCATGTGAATGCCGTCGCCGTGGTAGTCGGTGGCGGACGTACGCGTCATCATGTTCAACGCCGCCTTCGCCATGTTGGTGTGCGGATGGCGGGTCGTCTTGAAGGTGCGGTAGAACTGCCCCTCCACGGCCGACACGTTCACGATGTGCTTGTCGCGCTCGGGCGTGCGCAGCATCAGCGCCTTGAGACGTGCGTTGATGATGAAGGGCGCGATCGCGTTCACGAGCTGCACTTCGACGAGCTCGACCGGCGACACCTCGGCGAGGAGCAGCCGCCACGAGTTTCGGCCGCGCAGGTCTACCTGCTGCAAATCCTGATCGAGCTGTCCTGCCGGAAACAGCGACGGCCGTTCGACGAGCTCGTCGTCGAGGAGTCGAACCTGCGAGAGCTCGGGAGCATGCGTGAGTCCAGCGGGAGAGGATCGTGCTCCGTCGACGGACTTCGTCAGGCCCGATTTGTGGCTGGCTGCCGACACCATCTCGCGAGGATGGGCAGCACCACCGCGCAGATCTTCGTACGCACGGAGCAGGCCCCGACCGTCGGGAGGCAGGTCTGCGAGCGCGCGTTCGGCGGCCATCATGTGCGCGTAGAACTCCGGCGGCCGGCGCACGGTCTGGCACGCGTTGTTGACGATGAAGTCGAGACGATCGCGGGTGTCGAGCAGAGTGCGGCAGAGGGCGTCGACGCTGGGTGCGTGGCGCAGATCGAGGCCGAAGATCTCGCAGCGCTGGCGCCAGTCGTCGAAGTCGGGCTCTGCCGCGTAGCGCATCGCCGCGTCGCGCGGGAAGCGCGTCGTCACCAGCAGATGGGCGCCCGAGCGCAACAGCTTCAGGCCGGCCTGGTAACCGATCTTCACGCGACCGCCGGTGACGAGCGCTACGCGTCCGTGGAGATCGGCCAGCTCGGTCCGCTTCGCGAAGTTGAGCTCCGCGCAGGTGGGGCAGAGGCTGTCGTAGAAGTGGTGGACGGCCGTGTAGTCGTCCTTGCAGATATAGCAATGCCGCGCTTCGACAGCGGGCGGGTCATTTCCGGCGCTCCCCGCACGACTCGTTCCGGCTGGCGCTTCCTCGTCGGCTCCGGGCGGGACGTCCTGGGGCGCGAACGATTGAGGCGGGAAGACGTTGGGTGTCGTGTAAACGGGCCGCCGTCTCAGCTTTCGAATCCCGGTCTCCGACAGCACGCCATCGTCACGGCGGGTCTGGGCCGACTTGCGGCGCCGGCCCTCGGCCTTCACGAGCAGCCGTCGTGCGCGTGTGTCGGGGTTGAACACGCTCGCGGCGGCCTGTCGCAGCCGCACGCGTTCTCCGGGTGTGAGCAGCGCCAGGAGCGCGGGGTCGTGAACGACCGATTCGAGCGTTTTCGTCGCTTCGCGAATCCGCTCGCGAATCGCATTCTCGGCGTCGTCCGGGGCCGATTTGGGGGCCTTCGACATGTTTTCCAGCCTAATCCGTGGCGCAAAACTGGCCAAGCACTCCACTCGCCCCACTTTTCCACAGAAGTTTTCCACAGGGGGACTGTCCCCGCTTGCGCGCAAGCGGGGACAGTCCCCCCATTGGGTGGCACCAAAGTCCTGTGGTGCCAGGGCTTTGGGCGGAATACTCCCCAGTCCTAATGACTCGAGTCACGCGGCTGGAGCGATGCAGTACTTCTCACCACGTCAAACCTCCCGACGGCGGCGGCCATAAACCCATCAGCTGGCGAAGCAGTACCACCTGTCCGACGTGATGGGAGTTGTGCTGTGCGACGTGGACGACCGCGTCGCGGACGGTGTAATGCGCGAGCGGCGGAAATTCGATCGCCGGCGTGACCACCTCGTCGCCCCGATCCAGCAGCGCGGCGATGCGGGCGAGACCCGAGACGAATCGATCGTGGACGGCCGGCCACGAGCCCGGCTGCACCTCCGGCCAGCCACGCGATGCGGGGGCGGCGATCGGTTCGGCCACGCCTTGACATCGCTGGAGGAACCATTCCTGCCAGAACGCCATGTGCGCGACGAGATCCGCAATCGAATGATCCGTGCTCGGCAGGCGCCGCTCGGCGGCTTCGGGAGTGAGTGCTGCGATCGCGTGCACCGGAGGAATGTGCGGGTAGGTGTCGATGAGGAGCTCACGCCCTTGCATGAGCCGACTCTATCATCGCGCTGCGATGGAAGCGGGTGCCGCCACGCCGGACGCGCAACGGCCGCTGGACAGTCGCGCGTCGGGCAGCGTACCTTCGGCAAGGGAGGTCGCTGGTGGACGCTGCCGCCAAGCTCACGGCCCGCACGGATCGCATCTTCTTCCTGTTCAACGCCGCCGTATCGACGGCGGCGATTGCGTTCATCGCCTTCATCCTGCTGAGGGAGGGCACCTCGGCTGGCGGGCCCGACCTGAGCTTCGTGCCGGCGGTGAACGCGGTGTGCAACTCGCTCGCCGCATTGTGCCTGGCGCTGGGCTACGTCGCGATTCGACGCAAGGCAGTGCACGTTCATCGCGTGCTCATGGTCACGGCCTTCGCGCTGTCCGCGGTGTTTCTCGTCGGCTACCTCGCGTATCACTTCGTGCACGGCGACACGAGGTTCACCGGCACCGGCTTCGTCCGAGCGGGTGTACTTCTTCGTGTTGATCACGCACGTGCTGCTGTCGATCACCGTCGTGCCTCTGGCGCTCACGTCGTTCTATTTCGCCTTCACCCGCGCCTTCGATCGCCACCGGCGCCTCAATCGCGTGTTCCTGCCGATCTGGCTCTACGTGTCGGTGACGGGCGTCGTCATCTTCTTCATGCTGCGGGGATAGACCACCAGGACGGCCCTCCTGCCCGGGAGGGTGCGGCAGCGGCTGACGGCCGGTTTCCGGTCATCGTGGGCAACAGCGGCTGCTCTCAACGCTCACGGCCTCGCAATTCGTACTTCCGCATGAGGCCGAGTACGCGTCATGCTTGAGGCGCCATGGCCTCGACCAGACGTGACGTATTGTTGTCGACCGCCGCGCTGACGGGCGGATCCGCGCTCGGCCGTCGTTCCGCGTCGCAGCAGGACGGCTCGCCGGCTGGGGTGCCTCCGACGGCGCCGCTCGTCAGCGTGTCGGACTACCGGGAGGCGGCGCGCCGCCGGATGCCGCGTCCGGCCTTCGAGTACGTCGAGGGCGGCGCGGCCGACGAGATTACGCTGCAGTGGAACGAGGAGTCGTTCCGCCGCCTTCGCATCCGTCCGCGCGTACTGGCGGATGTGACACGCCTCGACACGAGGGTCACGCTCTTCGGCCGTGAGCTGCCGTTCCCCATCCTGCTCGCGCCCACCGGCTACCACCGGATGATACACGCCGACGGCGAGCTCGCCGTTGCGCGCGGCGCCGGGCAGGCCGAGGCGACGCTGGTCGTCAGCAGCAGCGCCACGACCACGGTCGAGGAGATTGCGCGAGCGGCCACGCGGCCGTTGTGGTTTCAGCTGTACCTGCAGCCAGATCGCGAAGTCACCGCGAGCTTCGTCCGGCGCGCGGAAGCCGCCGGCTGCCAGGCGCTGTGCCTCACCGTCGATTCACCTGTGCATGGTCCGCAGAACCGGATTCAACGGGCGGGCTTCCGGCTGCCGCCCGAGATCCAGGCACCGATGAACCCGCTGGCCGACAGCCGGCGCCGCGCACCGACGACGGCGGGGACGCGTGCCGAGCGCGCGCGCCTCGGCTATCCGACGACGTGGGCCGATGTCGCATGGCTGCGGAAGGTGACCACGCTCCCCATTCTGCTGAAGGGGATTCTCGACGCGTCCGACGCCGAGCGCGCGGTCGATGCCGGCGTGCAGGGCATCATCGTGTCGAACCACGGTGCGCGGAACCTCGACACGGCCCCGGCGACGATCGACGTGCTGCCCGAGATCGCGACGCGGGTGGCCGGCCGCGTCCCGGTGCTCGTGGACGGCGGCATCCGGCGGGGGACCGACGTCTTGAAGGCGCTCGCGCTGGGGGCGACCGCGACGTTGATTGGCCGGCCGTATCTTTACGGGCTCGGAGCGGCCGGCGCCGAGGGGGTCCGTGACGTCATCGACATCCTACGCGCCGAGCTCGAGATGGCCATGGCGCTGACGGGCCGCGCGACGATTGCGTCAATCGATCGATCCGTCGTCGCGGAGCCACGGACCCGATCAGACGAGATCTGATCAGGACCTGTACTAGGATTTCGTGCCGGTGCCTTCTCGCCTGAATGTTTTGGGCCAGCCGATCGGGTTCATCCTCGACGGATGGACCCCGCCGCCGCGCCCAGGTCCGGAACCGATGGTCGGCCGCACGTGCCGTCTCGAACCGCTTGCCGAGCGGTTTGCCGCCGACCTGCACACTGCGAACATTCGCGACGTGGACGGCCGCAACTGGACGTATCTGGCGTACGGCCCGTTCGCCACCGAGGACGAGTACCGCCGCTGGCTCGTTGACGCCTGCCGGGGATCCGATCCGCTGTTCTACGCCGTGCTCGACGGCACCACCGGTCGCGCGGTTGGCGTCGCTTCGTACTTGCGCATCGAGCCTGCGTCCGGGTCGATCGAAGTCGGCCACATCCACTTTTCACCGCTTCTTCAGCGCTCGGTCGCCGCAACCGAGGCGATGTACCTGATGATGCGGCGCGTCTTCGAGCTCGGCTATCGCCGCTTCGAATGGAAGTGCGATGCGCTCAACGCACCTTCGCGTCGGGCGGCACAGCGACTCGGATTCTCGTTCGAAGGCGTCTTCAGGCAGGCCACCATCTACAAAGGACGCAATCGCGATACCGCCTGGTACTCGGTCATCGACCGGGAGTGGCCGGCGCTTCGGCGCGCGTTCGAGACGTGGCTCGACCCCGCCAACTTTGGCGAAGGCGGCCGGCAGCGCGTGAGCCTCCGCCAGCTCACAGAACCGTTGCTCGCGGCGCGAGGCTGATCGCGCCCCGCGCGCGCTCACCCGGTCGAAGTACGCAGCAATTGCCAAATCCACCCGACCACACTTCGGCCCGCCCTGTGTAGCGGTTTGGCCGGTCCACGACGTAATGCCGGTCAGTAGGTGACGACGGGTCCATGACAGCGGACGCGCAGTGTGATTACATTCGCAGCCTGGCGTGGGACCTCGACCGCCTGTCGAGCTCTGACGTCAGCGACCGCTGTTCGGGATGGGGATGGGGAAGTCGGGAGTAGGAGACGCGCGCGAATGCACGTGAGAGACGGGTTGATAGCGGCAACTGCGTTAGGGCTGACAGTAGCCCTTACCGTCCGGGTGACGGCGCAGGCTCCGCAGACGCCACCACCACCGCCGCCACCGCCGGTTCAGGGCCACGGCGGTCCACCGCCGCCGGGGCAGCAGACTCAGCCGCCGCCGCCGCCTCCGCCGCAGACTCAGGCCCCGCCAGAGCGTCAACAAGATGCGCGTTTTCCCGCGCACCAGCGGTCGCCCGCCGACCCCGCCGTGGTCGAGCGCGGACGGGGGTTGTATGCCGGCACCTGTGCGCCGTGCCACGGCGTCGATGGTCGCGGTGGCCAGCTCGGGGGCCCCAACCTTCTTCGCTCACAGCTGGTGCTCAACGACCAGAACGGCGAGCTCATCCTTCCAGTGGTCAAGAACGGCCGGCCAGGAACGACGATGCTGCCGCTTCCCATGAGCGAGCCGGACGTCAAGGCCGTCGCGACGTTCCTGCACAGCCTCCAGGCCGAAGGCACCATGCAGGGTGGACCCCCCCCGGGGCCGCCAGTGGTGTTGAATATCCTCGTGGGCAGCGCGACGGCCGGGACGGCACTGTTCGCGGAGAAGTGCTCGAAGTGCCACTCGCCGACGGACGATCTGCAAGGCATCGCGACCAGGATTCCCGACGCCAAAGCGCTCCAGAACACGTGGGTGTCGGGAGGACGTGCGTTGGGCCGCGGCACCGGCCGCACGCGCCGTTCCGCCGAGAGCGCGACGACGGCGAAGATCACGCTGGCCTCGGGTGAGCAGTTCGACGGCCGCTTGGTCCATGTCGACGACTTCCTGATCACGATCGCGCAGGACGACGCTACGCCGCGGACGTTCCGCCGCAAGGGCGACGACCCGAAGGTCGAGATCACCGATCCGCTCCAGGGGCACCGCGAACTGCTGGCGGTGCTCACCAACTCGAACATGCACGACCTCACGGCCTATTTGGCGACGCTGAAATGAAACCGACAGGACCTCTTGTCGGCGGGGCTGAAGCCCCGCCCTCCAGGTGCGTGAGAAGAGCGCCGATTCGAAGCGACGGCGCCCTGCGCCGCATCCTGTTGCTGATCTCCCTCGTCGCACTCCCAATCGTCCTCTCGGGCGAGGGGCGAGGCGTTCCGCCGGCCGATTTGCTCAAGCCGCTCGCCGACTCGTGGCCGACCTACTCGGGCGACTACAGCGGAAAGCGATACAGCTCGCTGACGCAAATCAATCAAACGACGGTCAAGAACCTCGGGCTCGCGTGGGTGGCCAAGGTGACAGCGGGGCCCGGCACGCCGAGTCGCGGCTTCGGCGGATTCCCCGGCTTCGGCGGAGGCGCGCCGGTCATCGTCGGCGGCGAGGGATCGGGCGAGCTGCCGCCGGTCCCCGCGAACGTCAAGGGTTCCCCGCTCATGGTGAACGGCGTGTTGTTTGTGACGTCGCCCGACAACGTGTGGGCGCTGGACGCGCGCGACGGCCGCGAGCTCTGGCATTACCACTGGAAGACGAAGGGCAGCACGCCGATCGCCAATCGCGGTGCGGGCATCTGGAACGACTACCTGTTCTTCGTGACACCCGACAATTTCTTCGTGTCGCTCGACGCCAAGACGGGGAAGGAGCGCTGGAACAAGGTTCACGCCGACTTCGCGCAGCAGTACTTCTCGACGATGGCCCCGATCGTCGTCGGCAACCACGTGCTGCTCGGAACCGGCAACGATCTCGATTCCCCCGGCTACGTGCAGTCGTTCGATCCCGAGAGCGGCGAGGTGCAGTGGCGGTTCTATACGGTGCCGATGAAGGCCGGCGACGCGGGACTCGACACCTGGCCCAGCCTCGACGCGGCCCGTTATGGTGGCGGGCATCCCTGGCTGCCCGGTGTCTACGATCCGGAAACGAAGCTCTACATCTTCGGCACCGGCAATCCGATCCCAGCCTACACAGCGGGGCGCGGCGAGGGCGACAACCTCTTCACCTGCTCGCTCGTCGCCATCAATGTCGACACCGGCAAGATGGCCTGGTACTTCCAGACATCTCCGCATGACATGCACGACTGGGACTCGGCGCAGACGCCGATCCTCTTCGACGCGGTCATCGACGGCAAGCCGCGCAAGCTCGTCTCGACCGCCGCCCGCAACGGCTACTTCTTCACGCTCGATCGCGTCACCGGCCAGCACATCGTCACGTCGAAGTACGGGTCGTCGACCAACTGGGTGAAGAGCGTCGAGAAAAAGGGGTATCTCAAGCGCGATCCCGACAAGGATCCGATCGTGCCGGGAGCGCTCGTGTCGCCGAACTCGGGCGGCACGATCAACTGGGAGCCGCCAGCCTATTCGCCAGACACCGGGCTCTTTTACGTGGCCGAGAAGAACTGGTACTCGATCTTCTATCTGACCGATCCGGACCCGCGCGGTTCGATGGGTCTCGGCGGCCGTGAGGAAGTGAGCGTGGGATCGGGTGGGAACTTCCTCACCGCGATCGATCCGAAGACCGGCAAGGTCGCGTGGCGGCGGCCGTTCCCCGGCACCTCGTTCTTCGGGGGAGGCGGCGGAGGCCTGCTCACGACGGCTGGAAAGCTCGTCTTCGCGGGCGACGCCGGCGGCAACATCGTCGCCTACGACGCGGCCACCGGCGCGCCGTTGTGGCACTCGCGGATCGGCATGGTCAGCAACGCGCCCATCACCTATACCCTGGATGGCCGGCAGCACCTCCTCGTGGCTGCGGGTGACACGCTCTACGCGTTCGCGTTGTACGAGTGAGCGTCTGGCTGGCGCTTGTCGGCGGGGCTGAAGCCCCGCCCTCCCCTTAGGGTTCGTCGGACCCACATGACGAGAACAGGACAAAAGCAGATCGCAATGGTGTCGGCGCTCGGCATCATGCTCCTGGGCCTGGCCTGCGGGCGGCCGGCGGCGCCGCCGCAGGACGAGCAGCGGCCTGCGAAGCCGACGTCCGCGCCTGCAGCAACGCGTGTCTTCGTGTCGAACGAAACCGCCGGTACCGTGGCCATCGTCGACGGATCGACGGGGACGGTCGAGAGCACGATCGCGGTGGGCAAGCGTCCGCGGGGCCTGCGGCTCTCACGCGATGGGACGCAGTTGCTCGTGGCGCTGTCGGGCTCTCCCATCGCGGGGCCCGGTGTCGACGAATCCAAGCTTCCACCCGCGGATCGCAGCGCCGACGGCATCGGCGTCGTGGACCTGGCGACCCGCAAGCTCGTACGCACGTATCAGAGCGGCCAGGATCCGGAATCGTTCGATCTTTCGCTGGACGGCCGGACCCTTTACGTGTCGAACGAAGAGACGGCCGAAATGTCGGTGCTCGATCTGGCCAGCGGGAACATCGTCAAGCGCGTCCCCGTCGGGGAAGAGCCCGAAGGCGTGACGACGCGGCCGGACGGACGCGCCGTCTACGTGACGTGCGAGGGCATCAACACCGTCATCGGCGTGGACACGAAGACGTTCGCTGAGATCGCACGCATTCCGACCGCGCCGCGGCCCCGATTCGATCGTCTTCACGCCCGACGGCTCGACGATGTTCGTCACCGGCGAGACGGGTAACGCCGTGACGGTCGTGGACGTGGCGTCGCACAAGGTCGCGCAAACCATCACACTTCCGACCTCGCCGGCCGCACCCACGCCGCCGCGGCCCATGGGCGCGGTGCTCTCGCCCGACGGCCGGCAGCTGTTCGTATCCAACGGCCGGGCAAAGTCCATCGCGGTCATCGACGTGGCCAGCCGCAAGCTGGTGCGAACCATCGATGACGTGGGGACCAGACCCTGGGGCATCGGCATAAGCGCTGACGGCCGCAAGCTGTACACGGCGAATGGACCGTCGGGTGATATGTCGATCGTGGACGTCGAGACCGGCGCAGTCGATCGACGGGTCGCGCTCGGAAGCAGTCCATGGGGGATTGCAGTCGAGGCGCGAAGGTAGAAAAGGAGAGCCCGCCTGAACACGGTCACGACATGGCTGGCGGCGGTCGAATCATCCAATTCGGAATTGTGGTACCGGGACGCCCATCGAGCTCGACGAGGATGAGCTCGACGAGTTGAGCGGGCGCCCGGGCGCCGAGCTCGTCGACTTCGAGGACGGCCGCGTCGAGCCGCGCACCATCGTTTCGGCGATGGCAAGCATGAAACTCTGGGAGGCGCCGCGCTGGGCCATCGGGCTGCGCGCCGCCGCGCTGAACCTGTTCGACCGCGGCTATGCCTACAACTTCGGCAACCCGTTCAGCGGGACTCATTTTGGCGCGCCGCGGACGGTGGCGGTTTCGGTGCGCGTCGACATACGATGAGGCAGAATCTGAAAAATCGGCCCGACCCCAAATTGCAGGAAATGAAATTCGGCCCGACCCCCCGGAGGAGAGCGATGACGAGGTCCAAGCGGTGGTGCGCGGCGATGGCGCTCGTCGCCGTGTGTGCGTCGGGAACGACGCCCGGCGCACAAAGCCGGGCAAGGCGAACTGGCTGACCGACGGCGGCGATCCGCAACGCACGTCGTGGCAACGCAACGAGACGCTGATCAGCCCCGACGAGCGTCAAGGACATGAAGCTCGTCTGGAAGCTTCAGCTCGACAACCAAGCCCGCCAGCTCCACAACCTCTTCCCGCCGATCATCGTCAGCGACGTGAAGACCGCGCAGGGTCCCAAGCAGATCGGCAGTCGTGGCCGGCGTCTCCGACAACATCTACGGCATCGACCTCGATACCGGCAAGCAGATCTGGAAGCGGCACTTCGATTCGCAACTTGAGGAGCCGACGCCGGGACGCGGCGCGTATCCGCTGTGCCCCGGCGGCCTGACCGCGCACGCCGTCGATCGGGCCGACCGAGACAGCCGGGCAAGTTCATCGCTCTACGCGATCTCCTGGGACGGGCGCCTGCGTCAGCTCGATGTGGCGACCGGCGAGGACGTCGCGCCGCCGGAGCCGTTCCTGCCGCCGAACGGCAAGCCCTACGGCCTCAATCTGGTCAACAACGTCCTCTACACGACGACCGCGCAGGGCTGCGGCGGCAATCCGAATCAGTTCTACAGCTACGACCTGGCCACGAAGAAGGTCGGCAGCTTCAACCCGGGCAGCGGCGGGCTGTGGCCGCGGCTCGGGCCGTCGATCGGCAAGGACGGCAGCGTCTATGCCGGCAGCGGCGACGGCGACTACTACCCCGAGCAGCAGATCTTCGGGCAGGCGATCGTCGCGGTGAAGCAGAACCCGACCACGAAGGCGCTCGAGATGACCGATTGGTACACGCCGTCGAACGCGGTGTGGCTGCGCAAGCGCGACCTCGACATGAACGTCACCGGTCCGGTCTTCGACTTCAAGGGCAAGGAATACACCGCGCACTCGAGCAAGGAATGCCGCATCTGGCTGCTCGCCACGAGCGCGCTCGGCGGCGAGGATCACCGCACCGCCGGTCTATCGCACGCCGCTCGTCTGCAACGAGGAAGTGCAGTTCGCGGCGGCCGGACCCTGGGGCGCGCTCACGACCTGGGAAGACACCGACGGCACGCGCTGGCTGCTGATGCCGTTCTGGGGGCCGAAGCACTCCGAGTTCAAGGCGCGGCGTCGAATACGGCAGGTCGTGCAAGCGGCGCGATCGCCGCCTTCAAGGTCGAAGACACGAAGGCGCCGCGGCAAGCTGCTAGCTCACGCCGGCGTGGCTCTCGCGCGACATGATGGCAGGCCGATCCCGCCGTCGTCGCCAACGGCGTCGTGTTCGGTCTACGGCAACGGCGAAGACGCGGCGCAGTCCACCGCCGACATCGGCTCTGTCGTACAACAGCTGGCCGCGAATCGCATCGAAGAATTCGACGCACGCGAGCTCTACGCGCTCGACGCGCAGACCGGCGAGGAGCTGTGGTCGAGCGGCGATCAGATCACGTCGTTCAACCACTTCACCAGCCTGTCGGTCGCCAACGGCCGCGTCTACATCGGCACGTTCGACGGCATGCTCTACGCGTTTGGCGTCGACAAGCCGGCGGGCACGCGGTAGGGGAGGGCTTCTGCACATGACGCGAATGACGCATGCGCGCCGATTCGCTCGGTGCGCGCGGTGTGCGGCGTCGCGATCGACCATCACCTCGTGCGGCGCAGCTGCAGGCGCAGTTCCGCAGCAGCGACTGGACGACCAGCCAGCTTCGACGCGCAGCGCACGGCCTGGGTGCGCAACGACGCGCGGCTGACGAAGGCCGCCGTCGCAGAAAGGCGACGTTCAAGTTCCTCTGGAAGGCGAAGTTCGACAACGACGTCGCGTCAGCTCAACTCGCTCACGCAGCCGGTGCTGCAGGATCTGCTGATCGGCTACCGCGGATTCAAGACGCTCGCGTTCGTCGGCGGCAGCCGCCGACCGGCTGTTCGCGATCGATACCGATCTGGCGCGCCCGTACTGGACCGTGCACTTGAACTACGCGGCGGCGACCGGCGGTCAGCCGCCGAGCACGTGGGAATGTCCCGGCGGCCTGATGGCCGCGCCGAGCCGGCGGACCGCGCTCGTGCCGTCGAGTTTCACCGGCGGCTTCGGCGGCGGCCGCGGCAGACGCGCGACGAGCGCGGTAGGCGAGCCCGGCAAAGGGCGCCGCCGTGCTGAGCCAGGCGCGCCCCGCCAACGCACCGCGTCGCGACCAGCCGCGCCTCCGCCGAGCCGGCGACGTCCGCGCCGCGACGGCGGCACGGCCCGGTCGGCGAGCTTGCGGCGCCGGTGCCGTTTGGCGGCGTCGATCCGCTGTTCGTGCTGGGGAGCGACGGCCTGCTGCGCACGCTGCGCGTCAGCGATGGCGCGGAAACCAGCGCCGCGGTGTCCGTTCCTGCCGCCGAGCACGAAACCCTCGTCGCTGATCTTGGTCGATGGTCTCGTCTACGCCACCACGTCGAACGGCTGCGGCGCGACGCCGAACGCTGTTTGGGCCCTCGATCTCGACGCGCCGAGGACAGGAATCCGGTCGTGTGGAAGACGGGCGGCGCGAGCGTGGCCGGCACGGCCGGTCTCGCGTTCGGGTCCGACGGCACGATCTATGTCACCCTTGGCGCGGGCGCACCGGCGAGCGCGAGCCCATCCACCAACGGCCAGACCTCCGAGCGTCTGTCGAACGCCGTCGTCGCGCTCGATCGGCGCACCTTGCAGCTGAAGGACTGGTTCATCGCGGATGCGCGCCGACTTCAACGCGTCGCCGATCGTGATCCGCCACAAGGATCAAGATCTCGTGGCCGCCACCGGCAACGACGGCACGGCTGTATCTGCTCGACGGCACGTCGCTCGGCGGCGCCGACCACAAGACGCCGCTCCACGTCACGCCGAAGTACACGGCCGCAGGCGCTGGGGCGCGCTCGCGACGTGGGACGACGACGGCACGCGCTGGATTCTGGCGCCGGTCGCCGGCGCCGTTGCCGCCGGCGTCGAAGTTCGCCGCGGCGGGTCTGCCAGCCGCGCGCGGCAGCATCGTCGCGTTCAAGCTCGTGGACGAAGGCGGGATCAAGCTGGAGCCCGCGCGTGGCAGTCGCGTGACCTGGTGTCGCCGCTCGGTGCCGGTCGTCGTCAGCGGCATGGTGTTCGCCGTCTCGAGCGGCGAGTACCGTGCGCCGGCGCGCCGGGCGCCGCGACGCTGACCGCATCGCAGCGCGCGCAGCAATCCGTGCCGGCGGTGCTCTACGTGCTCGACGGCGCGAGCGGCAAGCAGCTGTGGACGAGCGGCAAGACCATCACGTCATTTGCGAGGGCGGGCCTCGCGGCCGGCGGCGGCCAGGTCTACTCGTGACCTACGACAACCATTGTACGCGTTCGGTATACCGATGGAGCATTAGTGTTTGAGCGACTGAGTGGGAGCAGGAGGGCGGGGCGTTCAGCCCCGCCATGACCGTCATGCGTGCTCACCCGTTTACCTTGTCGCTGTCATGAGCGCCTTGCTCGTGAGTGCGCTTCGTCGCATCGCCCGCGGGTGCGCAGACGACACTTCCCGAAGGCAAGGGCAAGGCCGAGACCGTCCGCTGTGCGGCACGTGCCATCCGCCGGAGCGCGGCGCGTCGGTGCGCCTCACGCGCGAAGGCTGGCAGGACGTCATCGCGAAGATGGTTACGCTCGGCGCGAAGGGCACGCGACGAGGAGCTCGCGGCGGTGCACGAGTACCTCTCCACGCATTTCAAGGGCGAGGCCGGCCAAGCCGATCAATTTGAACAGCGCGACGCCGATCGAGCTCGAGAGCGTCACGGTTTCCTGCGCAAGGAATCGGCCACGTGGATTGCCTATCGCACGAAGAAAGGTCCGTGCAAGACGCTCGACGATCTGAAGAAGGTGCCGGGCGTCGACTTCAAGAAAGTCGATCAGCGCCGCGAACGCCTCGTCTGCATCGGATAGAAATCGCAAGACAGGGCTGACGCCCCCGTCCCGCCTTTTGCCGTCGAAGCTCTCTCGCCGACCTCGCAGGACATTCGGCAGCCTCCGGAGGTACGGACGGCATCATCGTGCGCGCCGCCGCCACTCGTCCAGCTTCTGCCGCATCGTGGCGCGTTGCCCCGCATGCGCCGGATCCGCCGCCAGGTTGCGAATCTCCGTCGCATCGTCCTTCACATTGAACAGCTGCTCGTACTCGAACTCGGGCCAGTAGACATACTTCCAGTCGCGACGGATGACGCCCTGCGACGACGGAATGCGGTCGCGCGACGAGATGGTGGGATGCTCGTAGTAGAACTCGTCGCGCCAGCCGGGAGGCTGGTTCGCCAGGTACAACGGGGTCAGGCTTCCGCCCTGCATCCCGGCGGGGACGGGTAAGCCGGCGGCGGACACGATCGTCGGCGCAATATCGATGTTCAGGGCGAGCTCGTCGCGGGTCGCGCCGCGACGTCCGGCCGGCGCGCGAGGATCGCGGACGATCAGCGGCACGCGAAGCGCCTGGTCGTAGGGATACCACTTGTCGGCGAGCCCGCGATCGCCGTGGAAGTACCCGTTGTCGCCGATGACCGCGATCAGCGTGTTGTCGTCTACGCCCTGCGCTTTGATCTCATCGACCAGTCGGCCGATCGCCGCGTCGACCTCGGTGATCAGCCGGTAGTACCGAATCATGTACTGCTGATAGCGCTCCGGCGTGTCGAAGCGCCAGTGGTAGCGCACCCGTCCTTCATTCGACTCCTTCGAAAGGAATGGCGGCAGCGCATCGAGATGGTCCTGGCCCGCGAGCGGAGAAGAGGGCACCATCACCCCCTCGTAGAGCTTCGCGCTCCAGTCCTGTGGCAGGTACTGGTCCTTGGCCGCGTCTTCGGCATGCGGCGCGAAGAAGCCGACGCTCAGGAGAAAGGGTCGATCGCGCGGTCGCGACCGCAGGAACTCGAGCGAGTCCCGCGCGTTCTTTTCCGTCACGTGTACGCGTTCGCCGTTCGAACCCTCCATCCAGTGACGTCCGTGGTAGGCGCGAACGAAATCAAAATCCTCAGATCGGGCGGCACCGACGTCGTATTTGCCGACATACCCCGTCCAATAGCCAGCCGCGCGGAGCAGGCCCGGATAACTCTGCGCAAACGCATCCGGCGTGAGTTGTTTGCCGAACTGGTCGATGCCGTGCCGCGACATGTACTGGCCGGTCAGGAGCGATGCCCGGCTCGTCATGCAGATGGAGGTGGTGACGCGTGCCTGCGTGAAGCGGATGCCATCGGATGCGAGGGCGTCGATGCGGGGCGTTCGCGCGACCGCGTTGCCGGCCGCGCCAATGGAATCCCAGCGGATGTCGTCGATGACGAGCACGACGACGTTCATGCGGGCTGTGGTGGTTTGCGAGCGGCCGGTGGCGTGAACCACCGACAGGATCGCCGCAGTTACAACGATCGACGCCGTCAGCCTCATTTGTCGCCATCGTTCATGACGGCTGTGTCCGTTTCGACGTGTCCCACGCGCCAGGGGCCAAATAGTGGAATCGAATCAGATACACGTTGTCGCCTCGGCCGTGTCTGGCGATCTGCAGCAGGTCGTCCACGCTCTCGAATCCCGATTCACGCGCCAGATCGTGCGTGATGTCGGCGATGGTCATCGGCTCAATCGAGTCCACGACGATGTGGCCATCCCCCATCGGGTAGCGGCCGCCGACCTTCACATGGGGACGCGTCCAGATGCGGACGCTGCACCTGATTCGTCCGCGGCGGACCCCATCGCGAAGGCCTTTCGTGAACTCCATCGGGGCTCGCAGCGCTAGTCCGACAGTCTGAACTCCACCTTCACCGCCATCACGACTTCGACCGGTGCGCCGTTCAGCAGCGTGGGATCGAAGCGCCACTGCCGCACGGCCTCGATGGCGGCATGCGCGAAGTCGGGGTGCACCTGCGCGGTGAGCACGCGGCGTGAACTGCACGGTGCCATCACGGCCGATCGTGGCCTCGAGCGGCACGACGCCTTCGAGTCCCGCGTCACGCATCTTCTGTGGATAGGTCGGGTTCACGTTGTGCAGCTTGCGCGGCGGGCGGATGTTGCCCCCGATCCTGACCGGCGTCGAGGCCATGACTTGCGGCGGCGCGCCGCTCGGCTTCGGCACGCGCCGTTCGGAGACATGAATCGTCTCCATCACCTGGCCGACCTGCAGCGTGATGGTGCGCTCCCAATCTTTCGCGGCCGTCAGTTCGAGCTCGTTGCTCAACTTGCTGAAGCCCGGGACCGCGGCGGTGAGCGTATAACGTCCAGCGTCGACCGGCGGGAACTCGAAGCGTCCGCCGGCATCGGTCGTCGCCTGCCATTTGATCTCGGTGGAGCTTTCGAGCGTGAGGTCGACTCCGGGGAGCACCGCCCCAGTCGGATCGTAGACGGAACCCTTGAGGGGCAATGGCCCGCCCTGCGCTCCCCGCAGTGCGGCTGCAGGAAGCGCGATCGAGGCGAGCAACAACACGGTGAGGGCAATGGCACGGCGTGAGGGCGTCACGCGATCGAGGCGCGGATTCAGCATGGCGGTGATTCTCCCTTCGAGAGTGGACGGACGTGCCATTGGCACCGCCGCTGCGACCCACGGGGTGCGCGCGCGCCGGCAGCTCCGAGCCACGTCCAACAGATGGGCGGCGTATTCGTGCGCCGGCACGCCGGCGTCGAGCACCGCATCGTCGCAGGCCTGCTCGCTCTCGCGTCGCAGCCACGCGCAGGTGAGCCAGACGAGCGGGTTGAACCAGAAGACGATGCGGAGGGCTTCGGCGCTCATCAGCACGAGCCAGTCGTGGCGCCGGACGTGCGCCAGTTCGTGGCACAGCACCGCGCGGGCGCGCGCTTCGCTCCAGTCGCGCGCGCGAGGCGGCAGCAGCACGCACGGCCGCAGGAAGCCCCACGTCGCCACGATGTCGGGTTCGTCGGTCTGCAGCACGGTGACGGGTCGTCTGAGTCCGTAGAGGCCGGCCACCTGCGCGGCGACGCGCGACCATGGGCCATGGTGCACGCGCTCGGCGCGCGCGGTAATCCGCACGAGACGTCCGACGCCGACCAGCACGAGAGCCGCCGCGGCGATCAGACCGGCGGCCCACACCGTCGCGACCAGCGCGCTCGCTCCGATGCGGAGATCGCGACTGTTGCCCGAGTCCGTCCCACTCGCGACGTTCGTACCGGGTTCGGGCGCGCCTGCCGCACTCACGATCGCGGTCAGGTGGGAGCCCTCGGCTTCCGACCGCATCGCCGCGAAGGAAAACGTGCCCGGCGGAAGATCGAGCGGCGGGACGATCAGTGTAAGCGGCACCACGGCGGCAGCCGAGAACACGGCGGCCGCGAGCACCCAGTGTCGCAGGGCCGCGGAGCGGTGCCGCAGCAGCCACGCCGTGGCCAGCCCCGCGACGAGGACGATCGAGCAGCGAATCGCGCTGTCGATGAGCAGGGTCATCGCGACTCCTTTCTGGCCTGGTCCACGAGCCGCGCGATCCGCGCCAGTTCCTCGTCGGAGATGCCGGCGCCCTCACCGCCGAGAAGCGCCGCCACGACTTTCGCGCTCGAGCCATCGAAGAACGTGTCAACCAGGTGCTTCAATGCCGAGCGTCGCGCGGCGTGCCGCGGCAGCGTCGGCAGGTAGACGTAGCGCAGGCCCTGTTCGTCGTGGCGGACGTGGCCCTTTCCCTCGAGCACGCGCAACTGCGTCCGCACCGTCGAGTAGCTCGGCGCGCCCGGCAGGGCGTCCATGATCTCGGCCGCCGTCGCGCGCCCGAGGCGGTAGAGCACATCCATGATCTGGCGTTCGCGCTTGGTGAGAACGGCGTGGAGGGCGGTCGGCGGCATGTTATTTCTATAACACAGATGCGATTTAAATAACACGTAGGATCCGGGCTGTCAAGCCGGCTCCCGCGGCGCACCGCCGGACAGCGCGGAAGGAACGCCGGCGTGGGCTCGTCGGGGACTTGGCCTGGCGGCGTTCAGCGGGCGTCGGTGAGGCGAATCGACTGGCCGATCTGCCGGAACGCCTGCTGAAACTCCTGCGCCTGCGCCTCGGGGACGATCGTGAGGTAGTAGAACAGATTGCCGTCGGCGAGGAAGGTCGTGTAGAGCGCGATGCGTTCGACGCCGCCCAGCGGCGACGGGTTCGTCAGCGGCGTGCTGAGTGCGCTGCGCTGCGACATCCTCAGGACCTGTTGTTCGCCCGCGAGCTTGAGCTCGGGATTGCCCTGTGCGACCGCGCGGAGCCATGTGCTGGTCGCTTCGCGCAGATCGCGCGACGAGGCTTTGGCGACGCCGAACTCGATGCCGTGCGTGAACACGGTCCGTCCGTTCATCTCGCCGTACCCGTTCTCCGGCACCACCTTGATCGAGCTGGCCGATGAGATGCCCTGCCAGTTGCTGGGCACGCTGGCCTGGAAGATCCCGCCGCCGCTGATGTCCCGGTACTGCGTGGACGGCGCCGCAACGGGCTGGCCGGGTGTGCCGACCGACCGCTTCTGCTCGGGGTTCGACTCGCCGCGGCGCGCCAGCTCTCCCATCGTCTTCGCCGCTGGAAGCGACGCGAACCGTGTCTTCATGGGCGTGAACTGGCTCGTGTCCGCCGTGCCGGCGAGGCTGAGCGTTTCGGCCTCTTTCGTGATGTACGCGGTCCGGTTGCCGGGATTGGGGTGGCTGCTCAGCCACTGCGGGTTCCCGCCCCCGCCCCCGCCGGCGGCCTTCGACTCGCGCTCGATCGTCTCGAACATGCGCGCCAAATCTCGCGCGTCGTATCCGGCTCGCGACATGAGCTGGGCGCCCAGCAGATCGGCCTGCTTCTCGAAGTCGCGGCTGTACTTCAGCAGCAGCGTGCCGAGCCCGAACTCGCTCCCCTGAGCGATGGCTGCTCCCGTTGCCCCGCCGACGTAGCCGCCGCCGATCTGGCCGGCCAGCTGTCCGAGCTGGAGCCACGGGTTGGAGGCCTTCGACGCGTTGGCCGTGCCGTGCCGCAACAGCACGTGCGACAGCTCGTGAGCCATCACGCCAACGACTTCGCCCTCGCCCGCGGCCGCCTCGAACATGCCGCGGTGCACGAACATCGGACCGCCCGGCAGCGCGAAGGCGTTGATCTCCTTCAGATTGACGGGCGTGAACGAATACTTGTACCCCGCCCGATTCAACTCGGGCGGCGCCACGGCGATGAGCCGATCGCCGAGGCTCGCGAGGTAGCGATTGATGGCCTCGTCTTCGATGATCGGATACTGCTGCCTGACCTCGGCAGCGGCCTTCATTCCGAGCTCGACATCCTGCGCCGGGGTGAAGTTGTTCTTGGGGACCTTGATCGGGGTTTGCGCGAGGACGACCCCAGAGACCAGCCACAGCATCGCGGCAAACCGCACGACGCTCGACGACCTGGCGTGTTCGGCCATGGTGTGCTCCCGAAGGTGGCGCTCAGTATGCGAGCCATGCGCAATCGACGCAATGGCTGCGCTCGGGGGCAACAACTGAAAATTCGGCCCGACCCGAAATTGCAGAAACTGAAATTCGGCCCGACCCCAACTCCACCTCAGCCGCCTGTCCTTGACAGTTTTGGGAGCAACCTCGACACTCTCGTCGCATCCCCGGGCGTATTCATGTCACCTGCGATCAGAGGCATCTGCGGCATCGGTGCGTGTCTCGCGGCCATCGTCGCCTCGGGAGCCCTTCCCGGCGCCCGGGCTCGAATCGCGCTCGCCGGCCAGGCGTTCACCGTTCCCGATGGCTTCGAAGTCGAGCGCGCCGCCGGGCCGCCGCTCGTCGATCGCCCGATCGTCGCCGACTTCGACGAGGAGGGGCGGCTCTATGTCGCCGATTCGTCGGGCTCGAACGACAAGGTCGAGAAGCAACTCGCCGACAAGCCGCACCGGATCGTCCGCCTCGAGGACACCGACGGCGACGGCCGCTTCGACCGCAGCGTCGTCTTCGCCGACCGCATGATGTTGCCCGAGGGCACCGATGTGGTTCGACGGCTCGCTCTACGTCGCGGCGCCGCCGAGCATCTGGAAGCTCACCGACACCGACGGCGACGGCGTGGCCGACCGCCGCGAGGAATGGTTCCAGGGCAAGACGCTGACCGGCTGCGCCAACGATCTGCACGGACCGTATCTCGGCCCGGACGGCTGGATCTATTGGACCAAGGGCGCCTTCGCCGAGCAGACCTACGAGCGGCCGGGCAAGCCGCCGCTCGTGACCCGCGCGGCGCACATCTTCCGCCGCCGGCCCGGGCGACGCGCTCGATCGAATCGGTGATGACCGGCGGCATGGACAACCCGGTGGACGTGGCGTTCACGCGCAGGCGGCGAGCGGATTCTTCACGGCGACGTTCCTCGAGCATCCGCAGCTCGGCCGCCGCGACGGCGCTGATCCACGCCATCTACGGCGGCGTCTACGGCAAGCCGCACGACGTCATCGACGGCCACCCGCGCACCGGCGATCTGTGCCCGTGCTGTCGCACTCGGTCCTGCCGCGCCGACCGGGCTGACGCGCTACGCCTCGCGCGCGTTCGGCGAGGAATACCGCGACAACTTCTTCGCCGCGCTCTTCAACCTGCACAAGGTCACGCGCCACGTGCTCGAGCCGAGACGGCGCCACGTTCACCAGTCGCGACACCGACTTCCTCGTGTCGGACAGTCCCGACTTCCATCCGACCGACGTCATCGAAGACGCGGACGGCAGCCTGCTCGTCGTCGACACGGGCGCCTGGTACAAGCTGTGTTGCCCCACGTCACAGCTCGCGAAGCCCGACGTGCTCGGCGCGATCTACCGGGTGCGCCGCCGCGGCGCGTCGCCGCCGGCCGATCCGCGCGGGCGCTCGTTGAAATGGGGGGCGATGCCACCTGATCGCCTGGCGAGCCTGTTGGACGATGGGCGCCCGGCGGTGCAGGCTCGTGCCATTCACGAGATCGCCCGCCTGGGGACGGACGCACTGACGGCGCTCGAACGCGCTGTGGGTACCTCGACTTCCGTCGAGGCGCGGCGCAATGCCGTGTGGGCGCTCACCCGCATCGAGGGCGCGGAGGCGCGCCGGATCGTGCGATCGGCGTTGACCGATCGCGAAGAGCGCGTGCAGTTGGCGGCGCTGCACTCCGCCGGACTGTGGCGTGATCGAGTCGCCTATGCACACCTGGCGCAGGCGCTTGCTTCGAAACGTCCCCTGCTGCAACGGGCGGCCGCCGAAGGACTCGGCCGCCTCGGCGACGCGCGAGCGGTGCCCGTGCTCCTGTCGACCGCGGCTTTGCCCCTCGATCGAGTCGGCGAGCACGCGGTCACGTACGCGCTCATCGAGATTGGCGACGCCTCGGCGACCGCGGCCGGCTTGAAAGATGCCTCGTCTCGCACGCAGCGGACGGCGCTCATCGCGCTCGATCAGATGCAGGGTGGCGCGCTCACTCCAGAGACCGTCATCCCGCTGCTCACGGGTTCGGACCGTTTGCTCCAGGAGACCGCGTGGTGGATGGCCGGGCGTCATCCCGGCTGGGGCGGTGCGTTGGCGCGGTTCTTCGAGGACAGACTGTCGGCGCTCCGACCGAAGGACTCGTCGCAGGACCTCGTGGACAAGCTCGCACAGCTCGGCACGAATGCCTCGATCCAGGAGCTCCTCGCGCGAACCGTGGAGCACGGATCGTCGAACGATGCGCGTCTCGCCGCGCTCGGTGCGATGGCGAAGACGCGCGTCAAGGAGCTGCCGGCGGCGTGGCCGCCGGTCATCGCGCGCGCCCTCGCTGACCACCAGCCCGACATCGTCCGGCAGGCCGTGCTCGTTGCGCGGGCGGCCCCGGCATCGAAGGAAACGGCGCCTGTGCTGCGGGATGCGCTGCTTGGCGTGGGCCGCAACCCGGCCAGGCCGGCCGCTCTGAGGCTCGAGGCGCTTGCTGCCATCGACGGGGGCCTCACGGCCGTCGAGCCGCCGCTCTTCGATCTCTTGCGCGATGCGCTCGAGCCATCGCAGCCCGCCTCGGTCCGTGTCACGGCGGCGGGCGTGATCGAGAAGGCCCGACTCGATCGCGATCAGCTGTGGACGCTCACGGGAATTCTGAAGGGCAGCGGACCGCTGGAGCTGCCACGGTTGCTGATCGCGTTCGACCACGGCACGGACGAGAAGCTCGGGCTCGAGATGCTCGAGGCGCTGCAGCAGTCGAAGGGGCGCGCGAGCATCCGTCCCGACCTGCTGCGTCCGCGCCTCGCCCACTACACGGATGCCGTGCGCACGCGGGGCGAGCTCCTGCTGGCTTCACTCAACGAGGACCATACCAGGCAGGCCAGGCGTCTCGAGGAGCTGCTCGCCACTATCAGAGGCGGCGATCTCCGCCGCGGACAGCTCGTCTTCAACGGCCCCAAAGGCGCCTGCTCGTCATGCCATGCAATCGGCTATCAAGGCGGGCGGATCGGGCCCGACCTGACGTCAATCGGTCAGATCCGCAGCGAGCGCGACCTGCTGGAGGCGATCGTGTATCCGAACGCGAGCCTCGCCCGCGGCTACGAATCGGTCGTCGTCACGACGACCTCGGGCGAGGTGCACGGCGGCGTCCTCCGTGGCGATCTCCCCGACGAAGTCGTGCTGGTCAGTCAGGATGGCCAGGAGACACGCATTCCCAGACCGCGCATCGCCGACATCCAGCCCGGCACGGTGTCGCTCATGCCATCCGGCCTCGGCGACCAGCTCACAGTGCAGGAGCTCGCCGACTTGCTCGCGTTCCTCAAAGCCACGCGTTGGGGCGCGGACTAGGCTGAAACTTGTCATCCGCGGTTCGGGGTCCGGGGTCGCGGTCCGCGGTGCAGGTCCTGGAACATCGTCGACCACGCCGGACCTCGAACCCCGGACCTCGGACCCCGGACCTCGACCTCGGACCTCGTAGGACCTCTCAGGTTGCGTGCGACGCGCCGCACGACTTGCGGACGATGAGCGTGCCCTGCAGCAGGATGTCGCGCGTCGGCAGGTCGGGATGCGCCAGCCGATCGAGCATCGCGGCAATGGCCGCGATCCCGATCTCCCGCGAGGGTTGCCGCAGCGTCGTCAACGGAACCGGCAGCAGCCGCGCGTAGGCGACGTCGTCGATCCCGACCAGGCGCACGTCATCGGGTACCCGGTGTCCCAGGCCGAGCAGCGTGTGCATCAGACGGCCGGCGGTCCGATCGTTGGCGCAGACCACCGCTTCGGGGGCGAGCGCCATCAGGGAGCGCACGGCCGCACGCGTCTTCCGGATCGAGCCGTTGCACCAGTGCCTGATCGACCGGCACACCCGCCTGGTAGAGCGCTTCGCGATAGCCCGCGGCGCGCGCGTCGACTGTGGCGGCCGCGTACGGCACCGAGGCGAACGCGATCCGCCGGCAGCCGAGGCCGGCGAGGTGCTCGGTGACGAGATAGCCCGCACGACGATTGTCGAGGCCGACCAGATCGTGACGGCCGCGGCGCGGGTACGGCTGCACCGTTCGATCGAGGAGCACGATCGGGATCTTCGCGGCGTCGAGCGCGCGGACGATGCGATGGTTCACCTCGCGGCTCTGCTCGGTGAGCTCGAGTGGTGCGAAGAACACGCCCGCCACTCTGCGACCGATGTACTGCTCGGCAGAGGTCCCAGGCGACCTCCTCTTTCGACCGCGTCCCCGCCGGTGCACTTGCCCACAGCAGCGCGCGCTGCCGCGCCAGCGGTGAGCTCATCATGGCGTGCAGCATCGGCTCGAAGATCTCGGTCTCTCCCAGGTCGGGAATCAGCACGCCGAACGACGAGGACTCGTCGCGCGCCGGCGACCGGACGTAGGTGCCCGATCCCACGCGGCGCTCGACCATCCCGGCGAGCTGGAGCTCGCGGAGCGCGCGGGCTGACGGTAATGCGCGACGCTTTGAAGGTCCGCTCGAGCTCGGCTTCGCTGGGCAGGCGGTCGCCGCCTTTTAGGTGTCCTGACCCAATCTCCCGCTGGAGCGCCTGCAGGACCTGCTGATATTTGGGTGGTGGGGCGTCGGCGTGCCGCATGGGTCTAGATGATATATCCAATTGTGTCGGTAGGACACAAGTTTGTCGATATTACGACAGCAAATGTGAGCAATAGGCCGAGTTGCATTGACGCCCGCTGGCCAGGCTGCTATGGTGATAGCGTTGTTTTTGATATAGCAACATCGGCGGTGACATTATGTATTCGGCAACGGCTACCACGCGCCACTATCTGATTGCCTCGGACTTCGACCAGACCTTGAGCTTCAACGACTCGGGTCTCGTCCTCAGCGACCTCCTGGGGGTTTCGCGTTTCGAGCAGAAGGTCGATGGGCTGGCCCATAGCAACCTCGTTCAGCAGGGTGGAGAACTGGCGTACCTGATCCGGCACGATCCCGAGTTCCGCGGCGTTCGCCGGCGCGATCTCGTCGAAGCCGGCCGACGTGTGCGTCTCAAACAGAACATTCCGGCGCTGGTCGAGTTCCTCGACAAGGGGCTCGACGGCTACCGCTTCTCGTTTCGCGTCATCTCGGCGGCGCCTCGCGAGGTCGTCGAGTCGGCGCTCGCCGGTATCGTCCCGCCGGAGCACATCTTCGGCACCGAGTTCGAGTACGAGCCCGGGACCGGCGAGGTGCGATCGATCCGTCGTGTTCCGGCTGGTTACGGAAAGGTCGCGGTGCTCGAGGAGCTCGAGGCCGAGCTCGACGCCAGCCCGGACCGCACGATTTACGTGGGCGACGGGAGCTCCGACGTGCACGTGATGCTGCACGTGAACAACCGCGACGGTTTCACCATTGCAGTCTCGGAGAACAAGCATCTCTCACGCATCGCCACGCGGACCGTCCTCAGCGACAACGCGTTCAGCGTCGTCGTGCCGGTGCTCGAGGACCTGCTGGCATGGAAGCCGGCGGAGATTCGCGAGCTGTTCGAGGCCTACAGCCTGAAGCTGCAGGACTGGGAGAAGGCGAGGACCGATCGCGTGACCGTCGAATCCGTGCTGCAGCCGAGCCCGGCGGTCTGACCTTCGACTGTGGTGTGCCGAGCAGGCACGAGACAGGCGGCGCGCGAACGAGCGTCGGCTGACGTGGTGGCGCGTGTGCTCAGCGCTTTCTGGAGCAGTGGGCGATGATCGAGTATCTCGGATGGACGGCGACGGCCGTCTTCGTCTCGTCGTACTTCTGCCGCACGCCGGGCGCAATGCGGCTCGCGCAGATGGCGGGCGCCGTGATGTGGGTCGTCTACGGCGCGCTGCGTCAGGCAATGCCGGTCGTCGCGGCCAATCTGCTGGTGTTGGCGGCCGCGGCCTGGACGATGCGGCGCTCGGCCGACGCCGGTGTGGCGGGACCGAAGCCCCGCCCTGCTGATCCGACTGTCGGCCCACTCAGGTGGCGCAGGGCTTCAGCCGTGCCTCCCGCCGGGCCGCGGCAGGCCTGAAGGCCTCCACCGCATCCTCAATACACGCCTCGCGCGCGCCGGCGCTGAGTTGGGACCCACCGCCCAGTGCCGCCTGCACTTGCCCGGTGTCGAGGTATTGCTGGAAGTTCGTTGCCTTGCCGCCGCGCAGCTGCCACACATGTGCGAACTGCGCGTCGACCCGGTTGCCCGTGGACCGATACGTGTCCGTATAGCGCCCCTGGACCAGGACGCCGTCGGCGGTCGGAGTAAACGTCTTCGGCGTTGCCTCGAACCTATCCCACTCGGTTGCGATCCGCGCGAAGAGCTTCGTCATGATCGTGTCTTTTCCGATCCAGGGCGCGCCGTCGGGCTGATAGGGATTGCCTTCGGCCTGGCGCCATTCGATGCGGTCGTCGAAGGCGGCGAGCACACGTTGAATGTCGCCGCGCGCGAACGCGTTCAAACGAGTCCCGTCGCTCGGGTCCGTCGCGGACACGCGCAGCAACCGCGGCAGTGCCGCGAGAACCGCGTCGGTCGAGGAGCTCCTGCGGCGTGAAGCCGCGAGCGCTCCGCTCGCCGGGTCCGATTGCCGCACTCGACAGCACTGCCCGTGCCGGGTTGATTCGGGAGCTCCAATCCACGCGCTCGGACTATCTC
Organism: Vicinamibacterales bacterium; assembly: GCA_963840865.1. Taxonomy (GTDB): domain Bacteria; phylum Acidobacteriota; class Vicinamibacteria; order Vicinamibacterales; family Vicinamibacteraceae; genus CAWJAP01. Next base: position 117,680 of record CAWJAP010000025.1, on the reverse strand, counting down.
GACGACGAGGGCGTGGTCTGTCCGATCCAGAACTACGTTGCGCTCGCGTAGCGGAACTGATTGCTTGCCGATGCCGGAGCTGAAGCCCCGGCCTCCCGGTGAGGGTGAAGGCCCGTAGCCCGCAGCCTGTGGCCCGTAGCCCTGACGTTCACTCCTCCCGCAGCGTCTTGACCGGATCGAGACGCACGGCTCGGCTGACGGGAATGACCGTCGCCGCAGCTGCGATCGAGACGATGACCACCAACACCAGCGTGTAAGTCCACGGATCGCGCGGCGAGAGCTCGAACACGAGCGAGGTCATCAGCCCGGTCGTCGCCAGACCGCCCGCGAGACCGAGCGCGACGCCGGCAAGTGTTACCCGCGAGCTGTACCCGGCAATCTGCGTCATGAGCTGGAGGGGACGCGCGCCGAGCGCGGTCCGCAGCCCGATCTCGCGCCGCCGCTGCGCGACGAACTGCGCCAGCATCCCGTAGACCCCCACCGCCACGAGCAGGAGCGCCATCGCGGCGAAGAGCCCCAGCACTATCGAACTGAGCCGCCGCGAGGCGAGCGATGCGTCGAGCGTTTCGGTCAATGTCGTCGCCGAGTAGACGGCGCGTCCGGGCTCCATCTCCCGCAGAGCCCGACGGAGGTCGTGCATCGTGACCGCACGGTCGGGCGCGGTCCGCACGATGAAGTCACGGGTCCGGCCAGTAGGGGAGAAGGCCGCAATGATAGAGGGTTGGCGCCGGCATCGTCGCGAGACCCTGCTCGCGGGCGTCGCCGACGATGCCGACGATACGCCTGCCGCGGACCCCACCGATCGAGCGTCCGATGGCGGTCTCGCCCAGGAAGAACCGATCCGCGAATCCGCGGCTGACGACCGCCGTAGGCGGCGCATCGAGCCGGGGATCGTCGCGGCAGATCTCACCTTCGAGAAGAGGAATCTGCAGCGCGGCGAAGTAGCCTGCGCTGACCTGCCGGTGGACGGCCACCAGCGTCTCGTCGGGGCTTCGCCCGTCGATCGTGAACTCGGAGGGCGGATAGTCTGCGCCGCCCGGGAGCACGTTGCTGATCGCGGTTGCGCCGACGCCAGCAACCTCGCGAAGTCGATCGAGCGTGGTCAGCTGCCGCGCCGCCACCGATTCGGGGCGTTCAGCCCATGAGGCGCTCATCCTGAAGGCCAGGACGCCTTCGGCATCGAAGCCTGGCGCGATCTGCTGCAGGCGCGAGAAACTGCGAAGCAGCAGCGCCGCACCGATCAGCAGCACGACGGCCACCGCAATCTGGAGCGCGACGAGCGCGCGCTGGAGCCGCTGGCCGCCGCCGACCTGGCTGCGCGAGCCACGCGCCAGCCGCTCGGCCACGTCCTTCCGCGTTGCTTTCAACGCCGGCACCAGCGCGAAGAGCATAGTCGTCGCGAGCCCCAGCGAGAACGTGAAGGCCAGCAACCGGACGTCGAGGACGAGCTCCGTCGACGGCGAGGAGATCGGTCACACGCGTGCGGATGAGCCCGATGGCCGCGTACGCGATGAAAAGCCCTCCAAGTGCACCCGCGCCCGCCAGAACCAGGCCTTCGCGCACCAACTGGGTGACGATGGTTCGCCGCGGTGCGCCCAGCGCGAAGCGTACCGCGAGCTCGTGCTCGCGCCTGGCCTCGTCGGCCAGGAGCAGGCAGGCCACGTTGCTGCACGCCGCAAAGAGCACGAGGCCGACCGCGACGAAAAGGAGCCAAAGCGAGCGCCGAAGGCCGCCGACCTGCTCCTCCTTCAGCGCAACGACGCCCGACATCCACCCGCGATCGGTCTCGGGGAATGCCTCGCCGAGCCGTCTCTGGATTGCGTTCAAGTCGGCCTCTGCGGCTTCTGGCGTGACGCCCGCCTTCAACCGTCCGACAGCGGTGTAGAAGCGCGCCTTGCGCGCCGAAAGCAGGCCTGCGTGCATTTGTGCAGGAATCCACGCCTGCGTCTCGGCATCGGGGTACCGGAACGACGGAGGCATGACGCCGACGATGGTGCGGGCGCGTCCACCGACGGTCAGGGCGCGCCCGACCACCGCCGCGTCGCCACCGAAACGCTCGTGCCAGAACCCGTGGCTGATGACGAGCACTGCGGGCCCGCCGAAGGTTTCCTCGGCCGGGCTGGTCGTCCGCCCGATGGCCGCAGGCACGCCAAAGACGGCGAAGAAGCGCGGGGAGGTGCGCCTGGCCGCGAGGCGTTCGGGCAGCGGACCGCTCGTCTCCGTCATGTTCTCGAAATAGCTGCCTGCCAGGCCGTCGAACGATCGCGTCGAACGGTTCCATTCCTCGAGCCGGACGGGGGCGACGAGGCTCGTCGACTCGGGCCGCGCTTCGGGCGCTTCGTACAACCTCACCAGGCGATCGGCCGCCGGGAAGGGCAGCGGCTTCAAGAGCACCGCGTCAATGACCGAAAAGATGGCGGCATTGGCGCCGATACCGAGCGCCAGCGTCACGACGATCGTGAGTGCGAGGCTCGAGCGTCGAGCGATCGAACGGACGGCGGTTCTCCAGGCGTGCAGCATCGGGATTCTCCCGCCTCTCCGACGGAACGGACCGGCCTTTGGTTGGCCCGGTTGTGGTAGCCTGCGGCCTTGCAGAGGTGGCCCGGCTCAGCCAAATTCCCGGAGGCGTGTATGTCGAGAAAGATGGCGTGCGTGCTGGCAGCGGTTCTCCTCGTCTCGTCCTGGCGCATCACCGCACAGGATGCAGGCGCGGTCGTGGACCGGGCGTCGAAGGCGATCGGCGGCGAGGTCGCTTCGCTCCAGATCACCGCGACCGGCGCGAGCTTCACACTCGGCCAGAGTCCCAAGGTGGACACGCCATGGCCAGGCGCCGCGATCAAGAGCTACACGGCCGTCATCAACTACGCCACTCCGGCGATGCGCCAGGAGATCGTGCGCACGCAGCTTCAGAATCCGCCGCCCGGCGTGTTCGCGACCCCGATGAGCGGCGAGCAGCGGCAGGTGGCCGTGGTGAGCGGCGATCGCGCGTGGAACGTCGCCGCGGACAACACGGCCACGCCGGCGCCCGCCGCGGTCGTCGATCGATTGACGCTGCTGTGGTCGACGCCACATGGATTCCTGCGCGCCGCGAAGGCGAGTAGCGCGACGTCGAAAGCGGAGACCATCGGCGGCCGCAAGCTGACGCGGCTCGCCTTCACGGCGCACGGCAAGCACCGCATGAGTGGACTGCTGAACGACCAGCAGCAGCTCGAGAAGGTCGAGACGTGGGTCGACAACCCCGTGCTCGGCGACATGCTCGTCGAGACCACGTTCTCCGACTACAAGCCGTTCGGCAGCCTGACGTTCCCGACCCGCATCGTGCAGAAGCAAGGCGGGCACACGACGCTCGATCTGACGGTTTCGGCAGTCGAGGCCAATGTCGCGGCCGATATCGCCGTGCCACCGAACGTCGAATCGGCGGCCCCGCCGGCGGTGAAGGTCGAGGCTCAGAAGCTCGCCGACGGCGTGTGGTACTTGATCGGCGGGTCACATCACAGCGTCGCGGTGGAGTTCAAGGACCACATCGTGGTGATTGAAGGGCCGCAGAGCGAGGCCCGCTCGACGGCCGTCATCGACGAAGTGAAGAAGACGATTCCCAACAAGCCGATCAAGTATCTCGTCAACACGCACTATCACTTCGATCACTCCGGCGGCATTCGCACCTACGCCGCCGAAGGAGCGACGATCGTCACGCAGCAGTTGAACCGGAAGTTCTACGAGCGCGCGTTCGCGGCGCCGCGCACGATCAACCCCGACAAGCTCGCGCTTGCGAAGAAGAAGGCGACCTTCGAGGCCGTCGGCGACAAGAAGGTGATGACCGACGGCACGATGACGCTGGAGTTGCACCACATTCAGGACAATCCGCACAACGACGGCTTCCTCATGGCCTATCTGCCCAAGGAGAAGCTGGTGATCGAGGTGGATGCGTGGACGCCGCCCGCTCCGAACGCCACGGCGCCCGCAGACACCGAGCCCCGCGTCCGTGAACCTGTACGAGAACATCCAGCGTTTGAAGCTCGACGTCACGTCCGTCGTGCCGCTGCACGGGCGCGTGATGACGATCAACGACCTCGCGACCGCCGTCGGCAAGCCACGTCCCTCGTAAACAGCTGACAGGCTCGGAGCGCGAGGACGCCATTGAGCCCTGGCTCGATCATCCGGGATCGGATGGATCGGACGGCTGTCAGAGCCCGTCCGATCCACGCGTGATCACACCATGGGATACCCAACTTCTTTCACCCGCCGTTTTCTCGTTTTGGTTGTTCTCTGCTGGTTCTGTCTGCCCGCGCCTGACGCGCGGGCCGGGCCCGACGAACAGCAGCCCGCCCCGCGCCGGCGCGTCGGCGTCGCGTTCGGCGGCGGCAGCGCACGAGGCCTCGCCCACGTGGGCGTCGTTCGCTGGTTCGAGGAGCACCGCATCCCCATCGACCTCGTCGCCGGGACGAGCATGGGCGGTCTCATCGGAGGGGCCTTTGCGTCCGGCATGTCGTCCGACGAGCTCAAACGGCTCCTCGAAGACACGGATTGGGACGAGATGTTCGGCTTCTCGTCGTTCCGCTACAAGAACGTGCGGCGGAAGGCGGACGCGCGCGACTATCCGTCACGCATCGAGTTCGGCCTGAAGCGCGGTCTCACGCCGCCGCTCTCCCTCAACAACGGTCAGCAGGTGGATTTCCTGCTCGGCCGGATTGCGGGACCGTATTTGGCGCTCAAGTCCTTCGACGAGCTGCCCACGCCGTTCCGTGCGCTCGCCGTCGATCTCGTGACGTCTCAGCAGATCATTCTCGACAGCGGCCTTCTGGCGTCAGCCCTGCGCGCGACGATGTCGCTGCCGGGCGTGTTCCCTCCGGTCGAAAGCGACGGCCGCGTGCTCGTCGACGGCGGCGCCTTGAACAACGTGCCGGCCGATGTCGTCCGCGCCATGGGCGCTGACGTGGTCATCGCCATCAACGTCGGGTTCATGGGCGAGAAGCGCGACGTGAGCTTGTCGATGCTGGGCCTCATGGGCCAGACGGTCGACGTCATGATGCACGTCAGCACGCGGAACTCGATGAAGGCGGCGGACATCATCATCAACCCGACGCTCGAGGGGTTCGCCAGCATGGACTGGCGGCGCAGCTCGGAGCTCGCGGAAGAGGGCTATCGTGCCGCCGAAGCCCTGAAGGACAAGCTGCTGCCATTCGCGGTCGACGAGACGACGTGGAACGCCTATCAGGAGGCGCGGCGCGCCCGCAGGAAGATGGCGTTCCCGTCGCCCGAGTTCCTTTCGGTCAATGGCGCGTCGAAATCGGACCAGGCTCGCATCGAAAGGGTCCTCGCGCCGCGAGTCGGCGTGCCGCTCAACGTGCCCGCCCTCGAGACGGACCTCGAGACGTTCGCGGGCCTCGATCGCTACGAGACGGTCGGCTGGTCGATTGTCGAAGACAACGGCAAGCACGGCCTCAAGATCGACGCGCGGCCGAAATCCTACGCGCCGCCGTTCCTCATGCTGGGTGTGGCCCTGCAGAACACGACGACCGATGATTTCGCGTTTCAGTTGAGCGGGCGCTATCTCACGTTCGACCTCCTCGGCCCGGGCTCGGAGCTGCGTATCGACGGCACGGTCGGCGCGCAGCCGTCCATTGCCGCAGAGATCTACAAGCCGCTCGGGAAGTCGGCGTTGTTCGTGGCGGCGTATGGGGGCGTGCGCAACGCGACGCTGAATTTCGTGTCCGAGGACATCGTGGTGGCGAAGTACAGCCAGACCCGGCAGCTGGCGGGATTTGATGTCGGTGTCAATCTCGGACGCGACAGCGACGTCAGGCTCGGGATGACCATCGGGCAGCTCGACACCAGCGTCGACGCGGGCGATCCAGGGCTGCCGGAGCTGCACGGACAGGAAACAAAGGGCCGGCTGCAGTGGCGCTACGACGGCCAGGACAGTCCCGTCGTGCCGTCGCGGGGAGCGGCGGCGATCGCGACGATCACCCACATCTTCGACTCACCGGCTCTACCTGACGAGTTCGTCACCGACAGGTCGAACGACGACGTCACGCAGTTGGAGGTGCGCAGCTCGGTCTTCCGGTCGATGCGCAAGCGGCACCGGCTGTTTCTTTCCGGCGGGCTGGGGACGACGTGGGGAGATCCGCTCGCCACGGAGCAGTTTCAGTTGGGCGCGCCGATGCGGCTCAGCGCCTTCAACCTCGGAGAGCTTCGCGGTGACCACTATGGCGTGGTCACCGCCGGGTACCTGCACGGCGTCGGCCGCCTCCCCGACTTTCTCGGAGGTTCAATCTATCTCGGCGGCTGGCTCGAGAACGGGTCGGCCTTCGACGACATCGACGACGCCGACTTCCACAGCAACGTCGGCATCGGGATGCTCGCCGATACCCTGATTGGGCCGATGATGCTCGGTGGCAGCTTCGACTTCAGCGGCAACTGGCGCTACTACGTCGCCATCGGCCGCATCTTCTGACCTACGACGATCGGGGCTTGGCGGCCGGCAAGCCGAGGCCTGGGCGATGGTCTGGAGCGGCTTGAAGATGGCCTGGAAGGCTTGTTGCACCTCCGGCGTGGGGGGCCGCGCCACGCCTTCTTGAATGCGCTGCGCCGCCTGGAGGACCTGTCTCGCCTCGCCCGAGGCGGGCTTCTCGTCCTTCACTCGGGACGCGAGAATCTGCGCATCCTTCTTCAACTGCTCCACCTCGCGCATGGCCGCCTGGCGGTCCGCTGATGGCACTTGGACTTTAGTGCACCATCCGATCCCGGCTACGACCTGGCCGGGACGCGATCGAGGTCCAGGGCGACGAGGGTGCGTCGATCGCGGACGTAGAGGCGCTGGCCGATGAGCGTCGGCACCGTCCAGGACAGCTTCGTCGTCACCTGCGCTTCCTGCAGGACCTGGAGGCCGGTGGGCGCGAGCCGGGCCACGGCGAGCCGTCCGTCTTCGTCCAGCAGAATCGTCCGTTCGCCCGCCTGAAGCAGGTTTACTTTCGGGAACGTGCGGCTTTGCCAGGCCACGGTGCCGGTCGAGACCTCGATGGCGGTGAGCGGCGCCGGACCGAAGTCGCCGCTCGACCCGTAGACGTGACCGTCGAGGACGAGCATGTTGCCGTGATGCACGCGCAGGCGGCGGTTGAACCACGCCTCGCTGGCGATTGTTCGTGCGCCGTCGCGGCGGAGACGAATCGCGCGCGCCCCCTGATTGTACGCGGACGAGACGACGATCGTCTTCGACGCCGCGTGCCAGACCGGCGTCGACGAGTTCACGGCGTACGAGGTCTTGTGCGGATGGAACCAGAGCGGCGTCCCGGCGACCGGGTCGAAGCCGGCCACGCCTTCCACCATGAACGCCACCACCTGCGGCTGGCCGTCGACATCGATCAGAATCGGCGTCGACATCGCGTTCTCGTAGTCGCCGCTCGTCCAGGCCGTCGATCCGTCGCTCTGCCTGAACGCCGCCAGCGCCTTGCCTTTGCCACCGACGGGCAGAATGATCAGGTCGCGGAAGGGGAGCGCCGTGTTGGAGTAGCCCACGTCGCGAAAGGTGCCGCGAAGCTCGGACCACAGTTCGCGGCGCCACACGGGCCTTCCGCTGGCGGCGTCGAGTGCTTCGAGACGGCCGGTGAACCCGGTGATGAACAGTCGCCCGTTCGCCAGCACCGGGGTCGCGTTCGGTCCCTGCCCGTACTCGAGGAACATGTTCGGGAGCGGCGCCGTGTCGACGGCATGCTCCCAGATCGACTTTCCGGTTCCCGCGTCGATGGCCGTGACGACCATCGCGCCGCCGCGCCGATAGGCGGTGTAGATGCGCCGCGAGTCGCCGACGACCGCCGAGAATCCGTCGCCGAGCTCGCGCTGCCACGCGCGGCGCGGCGCCTCGCCGGACCAGCCCAGCGACTCCCCGTCCACGCGGAAGTCGCGCGTCGGCCCGCCCCATTGGGGCCACGACGGGGCGGACTGCGACATGGCGAGCACGGAGAGCGTGGCGAGGCAGGTGAGGACCATGCCGATCCAATACGTCACGCCCGAGCCGATCGTGCCGCGCCTTGGGACAGGATGCAGAGGGACGGGACGAACGAGCAAGGAAAGACGAGGAAGGAGAAGAGAGGAAGAACGGCCGCAGGAGGGCGGGGCTTCAGCCCCGCCCACGAGAGCGCGTGAGATCGGGCGGGCCCGCCGTGTTCGATAAGGACGGCTATCGCCGCGCGAGCTTGGGCGCGGGACTGTGAGACGACTCCGGCTCCATCGCCTCTTCCTTCGCGGCGATGTCCAGGCGCTCGGACGTGATGTCGACGCGCAGTCGTCCGAACAGACTCAGATAGACGTTGGCGATGGCCGCGACGGCGAAGAAGCTGATCACGTAGCCGCGCCAGTCGTCCAGGAGAAGGCGATAGCGCGTCAGCGCGATGAAGGCGGCCGTCACGTAGTGGCTGAAGCAGTACTCGCAGGTGAAGATGTAGAAGAACTTGCGTTGCACGAGGCGGCGGCAGTGCTGGCTCCGGTGGGTGCAGTAGTTCCGCAGCTCGCGGAAGATCTCCTCGTGCGTGACGGTCCACGCCACCGCCGCGACGGGCAGCGCGAGAACCAGCAGCCACACGATCTGCTGCCAGAGCTGGCTGGGATCCGGCGGAGCGGCCACATCCCAATATAGCAACCCTGGCATGACGGCGGCTCGACGGTGCCGCAGTTGCCGTTCTCGTCTCTCTGGTCGGATCGCGTCCGTGGCTCTCCCTGATCAGATGGTGTCCGTGGGTCCGGGGTCTTGTGCGCGGACCCGTCCTTTGCCATCGTGCAAGGGTGCGCCCTACCGCCCCCGACTCGCTCGATCTCCTCCGCCGCTGGGCCGTCCTGCTCGACAGCGCGTTCCGCGTGCCTGGTACCGGCATTCGCTTCGGGCTCGACGCCATCATCGGTCTCATCCCCGGACTCGGCGATCTGTCGGCGCCGATCTTCGCCGGGGCGCTCATCCTGACCGGCTTCCGGATGCACGTGCCATGGATCGTGCTCGCACGCATGGTCCTGAACGCCAGCATCGACATGCTGATCGGCCTGGTCCCGTTCCTGGGCGATCTCGTCGACATCGCCTGGAAAGCGAACCTGCGCAACCTCGCGCTGCTCGAGCGGCACGCGCAGCCCGGCGTGCCGCCCCGGCGGGGCGACTACGTCTTCGTCGTCACGTGTCTGGCGCTGGTTGCGGCCGTGGCGATTACGCCGCTAATCCTGTTGCTCTGGGTGATTCAGCGTTTCGGTGCGGTCTGAGCCCGTCTTCGGTCCTCGGTCCTCGGGACTGCGCCCGACGTGGCGGGGCTGAAGCCCCGCCCTCCTGCTACGGACCGAAGACCCAGGTCTCAGCGAGCGGACGACGTCCGAGCTGCATGCTTGACCTGCCCGGCCTTGGTGGCTTCGGGAACCTCGACGAGGCGGCCCGTCCTCACGTCGTAGACATACCCGTAAATCGCAATGCTCGACGGAACCAGCGGGTGCGTCCTGATCCGGGTGACGTCGTCGATGACGCTCTGCGTCTGGTTCTTGATGGTGAGCCACTCGATGAACTCGGCGGCCGTGGAGCCGGGACCGGCGCCCACGTCCTTGAAGCCTTCCGGGCCGAGCGAGGCGGTCTCGAGGCTGCTCGCGAGCAGGCCTCGCATCACGTCGTTGGTGAAGAATTCCATGCCGCAGTCGGTGTGGTGGATCACGAACCACTCCCGCGTACCCAGGAGCTTGTAGGAAATGACCAGCGAGCGAATCGCATCGTCGCTCGCGCGGCCGCCGGCGTTGCGGATGACGTGCGCGTCGCCTTCCGAGAGGCCGGCGAACTTCGCCGGGTCGAGCCGCGCATCCATGCACGTGAGGATGGCGAATCGACGCGCCGGGGGCAGACCGAGGGACGCCTTCTCGCCGAACGTCTCCGCGTAGCGGCCGTTGGCCTCGAGGACTTCCTGAAGCAGCTTGCTCATGGCGTTTGTCCTTTCCTGGCGGCGGGTGATGGCGCGACCGGCGCCGCCCTCTGGCTCGATTGAGTGGGAACGTAGAGCTTCTCGCCGGCGGGAATCGCGATCGCCAGGCGGTTCTGCGGCAGCGGGATGGGGCACGTCGTGTGCGGATCTGTACGCGCACGGCGCGTTGTAGGCACGATTGAAGTCGAGCGTCACGCGGCCGGCTGGCGTCGGCCGATCGGCGTAGAGGAACCGGATCTGGTACGTGTCGATGCCAGCCGTCGCGTCGCGAAAGACGAACCACAGCCGGTCGCCCGACTGGAACGGAATCAGCCGGACGGTCCGGCCCGAGACGTGGATCTCGACCTCGCCGGGAGTGATCATGTCTTCGGGATCGCCGAGGATGTTCTGAATGGTGACGGTGCGCGAGGCGGCATAGGGCACGAAGCGCCCCGTGAGACGCCACGACTCGTCGATGTCGAACCAGCGCAGACCCGCGAAGGACCGCAGCACCGGACCTTCGGGATCGCGGAGACGTACGGCCAATCGATCGCCGCTCGCGTGAAGTTGCAGCGTCACCCGTCCGAGTCGCACCACGTCGGCTTTCCGCTTCTGCCCGGTGTCGGCCAGCCGCAACACGACCGGCGCCGCAATGGGTTCCTGGTTGAAGGCCGCAGCGACCCCTGCGTTCAGCTCGAGCCTCGCTGCGCCGTCGACGAGCACGATGCGCCCGGCCGACGCCGGCCCGGCGCCGAGCGGCAGGACGATATCGCTGGCCGGGTCGGTGCCGACCGTGTTGATGCCGGGCTCGAGGAAGAAGAGTCCCGCGATGGCGAGCCAGCCATCGGGCTCTTTGAGCTGCCGCTCGCGTTCGACTCGCCATTCGGAGGTCGTCAGAGGCGGACGCACGGCTGTCTGGCCCGTCGGTGCGGCGGCCGACTGACCGTGTGCGGGAGGGATTCGACGCGAACGAAGTCACGAGCGCGATTGCTAGAGCCGCGTGGGCCTTCATGAGCGAATCCTCGAGAGGCTCACCGGGCCTGGCCTCACGGCCATCGCCCGACGCGAGCGCGAACCAGCCAACCGAAAACGTTGAGGAGAAGATCTCCGGGGGAGGCCGCTGCCGGAGACTACCTCCAGATGCAGAGTCGACACGCGCAGGCGGGGAGACCTGCGCGGCGTCTGCCCGCCAGGCGCGATGCCGCGCCGCGGCAGACCAGCACCGATGGTTCGGTGTGGACGTTCATGCGGGGCAGTGTAGCGCACGCCAGTGGCGTGTGTCATGGCCGCCGTGTCATACCTCGTCCGGCGATGAGTGCGGAGTGGACGGCTGTCGCAATGATGGGATTCGGCGTTCCGCCGACGAACAGGAAGGGCGCCGGCTGGACGGCTGCGCGGCGTGAAACGCAGTCGCGAGCGGGGCTCCGGGATTGGCACGCCGCTTGGTGGGTGGCAAGGGCTTCAGCCGGTCAGCGAGACAGCCCTGACGGGCTGTGCTCTGGGATGACGGATCGAATGACGAGTTTGCGACTTGCCGCGAGAGCGCTGCGTTCGAAGCCGGGGACCGCGATTGCAGCGGTCGCCACGCTGGCCATTGGCATTGCGGTCAACACGCTGTGAACGGCCGCGAGTTCACGATTGTCGGAGTGATGCCCGCGTCGTTCGTGGGCGCCCTGCCGATCGTGCCGGACCTGTGGGTGCCGCTCTCCATGCGGGCGACGGTCGCGCCGGCCGCGGGCGGCGCGAATGACGACGACGCCTGGCTGCTCGTGCTCGGCCGGCTGCGTTCCGGCGTTTCCCGGGCATCCGCTGAACTGCAGGTGTCCGCGCTCGCGAGTCAGCTCACGCGCACGCGTCCGCCAGAGCGCGCGGCTCGAAGCGTCAGGCTCACGCGCGCGACGTTCTTTCCGATCGATCGGGATCCGGCCGGCATTGCCGCGCTGGGACGACCGCGACGCTGCTGCTCCTCGTGGCGGCGTCGGCCAATGTCGCCACGCTCTTGCTCGCGCGGGCGCTTGCGCGCCAGCGCGAATATGCCGTGCGCCTGGCCCTCGGGTCGAGCGCCGCCCGTCTGATCGGTCAAGTCATGTCGGAAAGCGCAATCCTCGTCGCGCTGGCCGGACTGGGCGCACTGCTGGTGACGTCGTGGGCCCTGTCGATTCTGTACGCCTTCGCGGTGCCGCGCCTGCCGTTCGAGTGGGGCGTGGTCGTGCTCGACCTGAGCCCCGACTGGCGCGTACTCGGGGTCACGACGCTTCTGTGCTTCCTGGTTGCAGTCTTGACCAGCGCGGCGCCTGCCCTCCAGGCACGACGCGTCGACGTGACCGAGGCGCTCCGCGGCTCGATCGCCATCTTCGGCCGGCGATTGCGGCCATCGCGCGTCCGCGGGCTGCTCGTCAACACCCAAGTCGCCATCAGCGCCACGCTCATCGTCCTTGCCGGACTGCTGGCTCGCTCGGCCGTCCGCGCCGAAGCGCTGGACCTGGGCTTCGAGCCGCGGGGGGTGCTGCTCGCCGACTACGACCTCGCCCGTCATCGATACTCCGACGCGAGAGCGGCGGCATTCACGCGCGCGCTCGCCGAACGCGCGGCGGCACTGCCTGGTGTCGTGTCGAGCGCGGCCGTGTCGCACGTCGCGCTGACCGGCGGCGTGAGAGCCACCACGGTCTCTTCTCCCGACAGCCAGGTGACCAGAAGTCTCGTGTGCCGCTATGTCATCGCCGGGCCGGGCGGCTTCGCCGCTCTCGGCACGCCAATCGTCAGCGGCCGGGATCTCGATCCACGCGGACGAGTCTCGGGCGTGCCCGAAGCGGTCGTCAGTGAAGTGCTGGCGGCACGTTTGTGGCCCGGTGTCGATCCGATCGGCCGGCGCCTGCGAACCGGCCTTCGCGATCGCGACCACGTCGTCGTGGGCATGGTGCGTGATACGCGCACCTCGTCACTGTGGCGCGACAAGGAAGCGGCGGTGTATCTCGGCGCGGTGGACGATGCCGACCTTGCCGCGACGCGGCTCATCGTGCGGGCCAAGGGCGACGAGCGTACCGTCGTCGGCGAGCTCCGTCGCATCGCACAATCACTGGAGCCCGATCTCGCCGTGAGCGTCGTTCGCCTCGAAGACAGCGTGGCCCTGTGGATCGTGCCCGCTCGCGTGGCGGCGGCCGCGGGCGGCCTGATTGGCGCGCTCGCCCTTGCCTTTGCCTGCTTCGGCGCCTACGGTGTGATGCGCCACGTGCTCGCGCAACAGACGCAAGAGCTCGGAATCAGGCTCGCGCTGGGGGCCGACGTGGCAGGTCTCGTCGGTTTTGCGCTGCGCCAGAGCGTGCCGCTCGTCGTACCGGGCCTCGTTGTTGGCGTGTTGGCGGGATACATGAGCGGCCGCCTCGTGTCGACGACGATCTTTGGAATCGGAGAACCCGAGATCCTCACGCCCGCCGTTGGTGCTTGCGCGGTCGCGCTCGCGGCAGCGCTCGCCTGCTACCTGCCGTCGCGGAAAGCTGCCGCGATCGATCCGATGACGGTGCTGAGGACCGAGTAGCGGGGAAATTGTCCCTCATCAACGGCTCGCCGCCGCCTGCTTGAGAATCGCGTTCGCGCGACGGAACCACGGTCGCTCGCGTCGCTTCAAATAGCCGGGCATCGTCGGCTTCTTGGCGAGCACGCGATTCGCCCACTCGCGGGCGTCGGCATACCGCTGCTGGCCCACGAGAAACGCCGCGTAGTTGCAGTAGGTTTCCGACAACGTCGAGATGTGGGTGGCCTGGGTGAACAGCGCCTCGGCGCGCGCGGCGTTGCCGGCCCGGGCCTGCGCGTGCGCGAGCAGCCCGATCGCGCGATGGAAGTCGTACTTCGGGTCCTTGGCGACCACGTGCTCGAGATCCGACACGGCGGTTGCGACGTCGTTCAGCTCGAGGGCGGCAATGCCGCGGCGGTAGTACGGATCGATGCCATCCGTTCGCGGCGTGATGACCCGGTCGTACAGCTCGCGTGCCTTGGCGTGTTGACCATCCTCGAGATAGAGGTCCGCGAGCTCCTCCAGATTCCCGACGGCGGGGTTGTCCTGGATGATCCCCGTCAACTCGCGGATGCGGCGCCGTCGGGGGAACACGCGGAGCGCTCCGCGCAGCAGGCCGAGGTCAGGGATGACCTCGACGACGATGTAGACCAGCGCGCCGAGGCCGCCGCCCATGATGATGATGAAGATCCAGAACGATTCCGGACGCCGTCGCGCGAAGTGCACGAGCGCGAGCGCCTGGAGGACGAGCCCGCCAGGATAGAAGAGGAGGCTGGAGAGCTCCATGCGGCAGAGGCGGACTATACAAGGCGCGAAGCTCGGTGCACAAGGCGAACCCCAGGCGGGCGCACGGCACCGCCGTGCGCCCCTGACGAGGTCGTTGAACCGCTAGCCTCGCTTGGCCGATGCCGTCCGAGTGCGGGTTGCCCTGGCTGGACGATTGGACGTCGCGCGGCTTGGTGCCGTCGAAGGCTTGAGCGTCGTCTTCTTGGTGCGGCCTCCGCTGGCCCGCTTCGTTCTCGGCTGTGCATCCGAGCCGAGCTGCGAAAGAACCGACGTCGCGCGACGGCGCACGGTCTCCAGCGCCGACACGACTTGCTGCCGCGGGTCCTTCCACCCCTGCCATCGGGACTCCGCCTGTCCCATCAGCCGCCCCAGCGTGGTGGCGATCCGCACCACCTGACGCTCGAACGCTCCGGGTACCGTCCGGTGTCCGAGCCGAGCCCCCGGCCCTGGTCCGCCGCGTGCGGGTCCTGTTCGAGGTCTTGGCCATCTTTCCTCCCAGCGCGTCAGCTGTCGCGGCCCGCGGCCCTGGCTGCACGCTCGGAGGCGATGCGGCGCTCGTCTTCGTCTTCTTCGGTGTCTCCGAGACCCGTGGTTTCCCCGCTGGTGTCGAGGCCGAGCACATCTCCTGGCTGCGCGCGCGGGTTGTCCTCGGCCGTCCGCGTCGTGGCTGCGTCGTCGATCAGCGCCCCTCGCTCTCGCTCGAGAAGCAGGCTGTCGAGCTCGGCCTCAGCCTGATCGCGCGTCCACCCGTAGCGCCGCTCGAGCAGCGCGACGATCTGCGCGCGATCTCCCGACACGCGCCGCCAGTCCTCTTCGGGGATGCGGTCCCACCTCACTCGCATATCGCCTTCGCTCTCGGCCAGGCGCCGCGCCATCGTGTCGCTGTTCATAACGATTCCTCCACTCGAGCCGTACTGAGACCCGACGCCGGAGAGCCGGCGCGCGAGCTTTTCTCGACAACAGTGCACGCCGCATGCCGGCAGCCCATGGACATCGTCAGCGACCACGGCCGTGGGCGATGGACCTTGCCTTGCAGCACCTGTAATTGGCGATTCCATCGCCAAACCCGTCCGTCTTCAGCAGGGTCCTGGACGGGCCGGCTGATCAGGAGGCACGATGCTCGAAGGGACCGCGAATCCGATCTGGGACGAGGTGGTGCTGCCGTCCTTTCCGCCTCTCGACCGATCGGTCGACGTCGACGTAGCCGTCGTTGGTGGAGGTATCACGGGGATCACCACGGCTTACCTGCTGAAGGAGGCCGGCCTCCGCGTGGCGCTGCTCGATCGACGTAACGTCGGCGGGGTCGATACGAGTTGCACGACGGCTCACCTCACCGTCGTCCTGGACGAGGACCTGCCCGCCCTCGTGTCGTCGTTCGGCGACGACCACGCACGCGCCGCGTGGGACGCCGGTTTTGCCGCCATCAATCAGATCGACACGCTCGTCGCCGATCTCGGGATTGGATGCGAGTTCGCCTGGGTGCCCGGCTTCAAGCACGCGCCGTTCGACTGCACGGGACGAGAGCTCGAGCACGCGCGGGCCGCACTCGAGGAGGAGGCCGCGCTCGCGCGGGACCTCGGCTTCGACCTCACCGACGTCGATCGCACACCGCTCGTCGATCGCCCAGGTTGGCGGATCGAGAACCAGGCTCTCTTCCATCCTCGCAAGTACCTTCGCGCCCTCCTCGAGGCGATCCCCGGCAGCGGGTGTCTCGTGTGTGAAGGCAGCGAGGTCGAGTTCGGCGACGATGACGAATCGATCCGCGCGGCGGGCCACATCGTCCGGGCGCCCCACGTTGTCGTCGCGACGCACAATCCACTCGTGGGCCGCAAGAGCATCATCAGCGCGGGGCTGTTGCAAACGCGCCTTGCCCTGTATACGAGCTACGTCGCTGCCGCCACGTTGCCCCCCGGCGACATGCCGTCCGCCTGCTACTGGGACACGTCGGAGCCCTATCGGTACGTCCGCGTCGACCTTGGCCCGTCCGGGTTGCGCGTCGTCGCCGGTGGCGAGGATCACAAGACCGGTCAGTCCGAGGACGCCCGAAAGCACTATTCATCGCTCGAGCGCTGGTTCCATGCGCTCCTGCCCGCGGCGACGATCACGCATCGATGGTCGGGGCAGGTGATCGAGACGGCCGACGGACTCCCGTTGATCGGAGAGGTTGGAAAGCGACAGTTCCTCGCTACTGGATACGCCGGCAATGGCATGACGTTCGGTACGCTCGCCGGCATGATGGCGCGCGACGCCATCACCGGACGACGAAATCCGTGGCGTGAGCTGTTCGACCCCGGGCGGTCGGCCATCACGCGGGGCACGTGGGACTACGTTCGCGAGAACGCGGACTACGCCTACTACATGATTCGCGACCGGTTCGCCGGTGCCGAGGCGCGATCGCTTCGAGCGGTCGGGCGCGGCGAGGGTCGGCTGGTTGAGGTTGACGGCCAGATCGTCGCCGCGCATCGCGACGAACGCGGTCGTCTCACCACGCTGTCGCCGGTGTGCACGCACCTGGGATGCCGCGTCCGGTGGAACACGACGGAGCAGACCTGGGACTGTCCCTGCCATGGCTCGCGTTTCGCGAGTACGGGGAAGGTGCTGGCGGGGCCCGCCGAGCAGCCGCTCGAGCCGGTCCGGGTCGGCCAGACGCGTGAAGAGTCCGTGGGTGCCCGGGCGCGGACGAGATGATTGACGGCCCCGACCGCATCCCCGCGCGACACCGTTCTGTACAAATTTGACGCATGTTGCGGCCGGGACGTCGCGAGCGTCGCTCTCCGACGCGTGCTGGCGGGCGGTTGGATCGCCCGCACCGAAGGCACGAGTTTCGCAGTTCTCTCGCCGTCCATGGCCACGGTACCGCCTCGCCGACCGGTTCTGAACGAGCGCGGGCGTGCGAACTACTTCGTGCCGGGGAGCGAGGATTGTGGCGACTGTGCCCCGCCGGAACTCGAATGGCCCGTAGCCGACGCCGATATTGAGCACTGCGAGATCATCTTCCTCGACGGCTTCACCGCGCCAGCCGAACCGTTGCGTGTCGAAGGCGCGGAAGAGGACGATGGGACGCGGCCTGCGGACACTTCGGATTCCCTGGAAGCGCCGCTGGATCTCCTGGAGTCGCTGTTTTCCGACGAGATGGTCGCGGACGAGACGTTGAGCTTCGACGATCTCAACAGTCTGGAGCCCGACTCTCCTCATCGAGTCGTCCTCCGGGCCGAGGCTCTCTTTCACGCGGAGCTTGACCCGGTCGAGCAGACACCAGTGCCGGACCTCAGCGGTTTCTGTCGCGCACCGCTCCCACCGCCGAGGTTATTCGAGTCACGCGGCCCGTGGCTGGCGCTCCTTGGCGGCGTGTGCTGTGCGGTTCTCGCTTACCTCGATTTCCAGATCGCGCCGCCACGTGGGCAACCACGAGTTGAATCCTTGCTCAGTTCCCGGGTGCTTCCTCTTCATCCAGCGGTCGGCTTGCCCTCGTCGCCCGCCTCGAGGCGGATCGTGCGGACGCTGGCGACGCCGGTCGCGCCGGTGCTCGAGCCTGACGAAGTGATTGATCGAAGCGCGGGAGATCGACAGGTGGAGCTCGCTGCGCGCGCGATCGCGCGGCGTGCCTCTCTGATGTCAGCACGCGCGGAGCCGACGACGACGTCACCTCACGCCGTGCGACCCGCGCCGGCAGCCGTGCCTGAAGCGGCGCCGGCCAGGACGCCGTCGATCGCGTTGCGCCCGGATCCGCCAGATCCGGTGGCCGAACGCGAAAGCAGCCGCGCTGCCGAGTCTTTGACAGCACTGGTGACTGCCGCGGCCGATTCGCCAGCCCGCGTGGTCCCGGAGCCGGCGAGCCCCAGCGGCGTCAGAGAGGAAGACCGTATCCGCTCCACGCTGGCCAGTTTTCAGACCGCCTACGCGCAGCTGAACGCCAAGGCGGCGCGCGCGGTCTGGCCGACCGTCGACGAGCGCGCGCTGGCCAGAGCCTTCGACGGACTCAAGTCGCAGCATCTCGCCTTCGATCGGTGCGAGATGACGGTCAAGGATGCCGAAGCGTCGGCTGCATGCAGCGGCCGCTCGACTTACGTGCCTCGCGTCGGAGCGCAGTCTCCGCGCACCTACTCGGCCGAATGGAAGTTCCACCTGAAGAAGGTCGACGAAGAATGGCGGATTGACTCAGCCAGCTTCAGATAGACCTTTCGTCAGCGTGTGGATTCTAGTCGCACTAGGGCTCGTTCCACTCGCGTGGCGCGGACCTCGCCGCCTTCGCGGACACCTCGCACCTTGACGGTGTCGCCGTTCCTCAAACCACCGCAAGTCGGCCTGCGGAAGTCCGTATTGGCGTTGGTGTTGACTGTATTCCCGTCGACGACGAATCGAAGCGCCGGACACGTGCCGCTGAGCCCGGATAGCGTGCCCTCGAGGTCGACCGGCTGCCCCTCGTTGCCCGACTGCTCGACTGTGACGGTGCTGCCGGCGACGAGCACGGTGCCTACCCGACTGGCCGCCTGCGGGTTCTCCGCGACCTCGAGCCTGACATCCTCGTAGCCGCTGCCGCTGGTCCGATTGAGAGTGATCCACGGAGCCTGACTGGCGGCGGACCACGCGCACGTGCGATCGGTCCTGACGCGGACGTCGGCGCGGTCGCCCTGTTGACGGATGGTGATGGCAAGCGGCGACACCTCGAAGCTGCACGTCGGCGTCGGCGTCGGCGGTGCAGGCGCAGGCGGCGGCGGTGCAGGCGCAGGCGGCGGCGGTGCAGGCGCAGGCGGCGGCGGTGCAGGCGCAGGCGGCGGCGGTGCAGGCGCAGGCGGCGGCGGTGCAGGCGCAGGCGGCGGCGGTGCAGGCCAGGCGGCGGCGGTGCAGGCGCAGGCGGCGGCGGTGCAGGCCCAGGTGGTGGTGGTGCGGGCGCAGGTGGTGGAGTGGGAGCGGGCGGCGGAGGCGTTGGCGCTGGAGGCGGCGGCGGGGGCAACGGAGCCTCTGCCTGTTCCACGACGTACGCCTGGCCTGCAATCGTGAGTGAGCCCTCGCGGCGTCTGTGCTCTGGGTTCTCGGCCACGACGATTGTCACGACGCCGTTGCCATTTCCGGCGGCGCCAGCGGCCATCGTCATCCAGGGCATCTGGCTGGAAGCCGTCCACGGACAGCCATCCTGCGCGGAGACGGCGACGCTGATGACCGTCGCCCGCGGCCCGACTGCTCGCCGCGTGCCGTCGAGTCGATACACGCAGACCGCCTGTGCCTGGGACACCTCGACACGCTGGGCGTTGACGACGATCGCCCCGCGGCGCTCGGCGACCACCGGATTGCTGCTGACCGAGAACGTGATGGTGCCGCTGCCCTGGCCGGCGTTCTCCGATGACAACGCGAGCCACGCCACTTCGGTGCGCGCATCCCACTCGCACTCCCGGTTCGTTCCGACCGACACGGTGCCCTGCCCGCCAGACGCGGCAAACGATGTGGGTTGGACCGAGAGTGTCACACCGCAGCGTGAGGCGGACGGGCCGGCAACGGACGTGGTCGCGGAGCTCTTGCAGCCCGCCCCCGCGACGAGTGCCGCGATCACCGCAAATCCTTTGAGCGACGCTCCGATCCTCATGGCGTCTCTCCGGGCGACCTCATTGCCCGAACGTGTAATCGAGGCCGAAGACGGCGGTCACGGGCGAGCGCAGTCCCGAGTGCGTCACGGCAACGGCGAGCTGGCCCGTGACGAGCCACGTGCTGTGGACGTTCCACTTGAACCCGCCCACGGCGGTGGCGGAATTCAGGCTCGACCCCACGCTCGCCAGCCGAAGGGTCTCGACATTGGCCAGGCTCGGGTGCGGTGATGCGACGTAATCGAGCCCGCCGACTCCGTTCAACCGGCGGCCCACCAGCTCGCCGATGGCGGTGAAGCGCGGCGACAGGCTGACCGCCAGCGCCGCACGCCAGTGGAGCTGATCGGCCAGCGAGCTCGAGGTGAACCCGCCGTTGAAGTGCGCCGAGACGATGCCGCGTTCGGCTGATGCCACCGCGAGGGCTCCGACCGACGTCGTCCCCGACCCCAGCAGATCCTCCTCGCGGCCGGTCGGCAACAGGACTTCGCCCACGAGCGCTAAGCCGGTCGCGCCACCGGCCACGCGAAACTTCGTGCGCACCGCCATATCGGCAAAACCGCGCGCGAGGGCGGTCGCGCGCGCCTGCACCATCTGGTCGTCGTAATAGCGATTCACCCGCTCACCGTCGAGCTCCAGGATGACGAACGGGACCGCGACGCTCACATCCAGCCGATCGGCGAGGCCGTAGGTCCCGAACGCCGTGAAGGTGGTCGACTGCACATCGAGTTGGAGGGTCTCTTCGTCGAAGGGCGTCGTCTCGCCGCGAAACCGATTCGCCGTCGTGACGAACCGTTCGTTGCGCAGATCGAAGCCGTCCAATGTAGAGAAATGCGACAGCCGCATATTGAATCCGACGCTGGCTTGACCCCTGCCACCCGTCAGGCTCCGTTCGACGAAGAACGTGCCGAAGCTCTGCGTGGCGCGGTGCACGGTTCCAAGAGCGTGGTCGAAGTGGTAGGTGAAACCCGGTGAGGCGGATGCAATCGGCAGCGTGGCCAGTTCGACGAGGAGCAGCCGTGACATGTTGGCGCGTGTCTGCTCCGCGGCCTGCGCGTCTCGATTGAAATCATCCGTGGCGACGGCCCGATTCGTGAGGAGAAAGCTCAAAACGTCGGTCACGGTCTCTTGCGCGTCACTCCGCGCAGGGTGCGACAGCGTCACCCAGACTGTGACCAGCACGGTAACCGCCGCTGCGTGGCCCGACCTCGACATTGACGCTCCGAAACGACAGCGCCCTCCTGGCGCGCTCGAATTGCGCTTGGCGAGCGCCGCCGCGCTCAGGCGAGTGCTAGCGGGAGCGTTCGCGTCCAGCTAAGCATGCAAGATCCGATGCGCGGGCGACGCCTGTAGGGCCGATGTCGTGCGGTGCCGAGTCAGGGCACGCCATGCCGTGCCCTACCGCCTACTGAGAGCTGATCAATGAAGGCTCGAATCTGCGGACCGCGATGACCGACGCTTCACCGGTTCCGCTGGTCCACGCGATCGCGAGCCCGGAGGCGGCTGACGCGATTGCCGGATAGAGGCTCGGCGTGTTCGAGGCATCGAGCACCAACGGACGTCCGAACACGGGGCGTCCATTCGGGGCAAGGCTCATCCGCATCACCGCTGACTTACGTGTTCCGTCGATGATTTCGTCCCACGCAAGCACGAGCCCGTCGGCGACAGGCGCAATCTGAGGATGCGTCGGCTTCGGGCCGCCGAGTGTCGGCACGCGCTGACGCGCGGTGAACGTGCGACCGTCGCTGGTCGCAGCGTAAAAGAGGGCGCCCTGCGGCTCGGCACCGTCGTCGATGACCGTGGGCCAGACGACGTGGACCCGCCGATCCGCCGTGATTGCCATCGAAGGTCCATCGTCCGGACATCCGGCAATGTGCCATCCGTCCTCGGCGACGCGCACGGGTGCGTCGAACGATTGGCCGCCATCGCGCGAGGTCAGAAACGCAATGTCGCGGATGTTGCCGGGATAAACGTGACGCCAGGCCGCATAGACGCGGCCGTCCGCGCCCGTCGCGAGTGCCGTTTTGCAGCAGTAGCACACGCCCTTGATCAGCTCGCGCTCGACCGTCCGTTCGCTGGCCGCGATGGCGGCGTAGTAGAGGCCGGACTTCTGCGCCATGTCGACACCGTCGGCCGTGCTGCGGTGTGCGCCGTGCGTGTGTGGCGCGCCCGGTGGCGGAGCCAGTCCACGATGATCGAGCCACACGGCATGCACGCGGCCGTCGGGCGCCACCGCCGCCGACTGCCAGCCGCGTTCGCCGGCGGCCTCGGCCGACTGGAGCAACGCTCCTTCGTCGAACGTCCGGCCTCCGTCCGTCGATCGCGAGAGCAGGAGGCTCGTGCGCTCGCGGCGCGCGCGCCACACGACGATGAGCTCGGGCGTCGCGCGTCCTTTCGCGGGGGCTATTGCGATACGAGGCGGCAGCTCGCCCCCGCTCCTCGCCTCACCGGCGACCGCGTTCACTCGCGCCGGCTCGCCGAAGGTTGCGGCTCCATTGCGGCTCACGGCGACGAAGATGTCTCCGCCTCCCGAGCCGGCGGCTGCATGCCATGCGACGGCCACGAGGTCGCCCTGAGCAGCAATGGTCGGCGCACTGTTCGAACGCCCCGGAATCGCGAGCGTCGTGATGCCGCTCTCCAAGGCCGCCGTGCGATCCGCGGCAGCGAAGGCACACGCGGCTGCGGCGGCGGCAATGAAGGTTTGAGCCAGTCTCACGTGAATCTCCTGGTGCCCTGGGACAGCGGCTTCGGCTGTGGGTGGCGGGGCTGAAGCCCCGCTCCTGCGGTGGCTGGCTCGTGCAGCGAGCCAATGGGCGGTACAGGATTCGAACCTGTGACAGCCGGTGTGTAAGACCGGTGCTCTACCACTGAGCTAACCGCCCACACGCCCAAAACCCGAGCTTACCACGCCCTCATCAGCGCCTTGACGGCGAGCAGCGCAACGCCCGCCGCCAGGCCAACCACCGCGCGATGCTCGCGGTTGCGCCGCGTCCGTTCCCACGTGAACGGCCGAGAGACGGCAGTGGTCGTGCCCGCCTGCCACGCTGCGTAGTCGTCACCGAAGCGCGCGCGCAGGAACGCGTTCTCGGCCCGGATGGCAGCGCTGAGGGTCGTGATCATGTAGACGGCAATCAGCACGGCCACGCGCGACGCTTCCACACGCGATCGCGAGGCCCAGCGCCATGATCGAAGAGCCGACGTAGAGCGGATGCCCCAGCCAGCGGTACGGGCCTGAACGAGTGACTTCGCGGCTCTTCTCGAGGTGGCCGGCCGCCCAGATGCGCAGTCCTTCGCCCACACACGCGATCGGCACGCCCACCGCGATCGTTCGCCATGTCGGACGCGCGAGCCAGAGCACCAGCACACCTGACGCGAAACCCAGAGGGACGCGCAGCCGCGCCAGCCGCTGCGTCAGCTTGGAGGCGCCGCTCATGAATCTGCCAATCGGCGGGACACGGCTTCCACGACTTCGGCCACGGCCACATCGTCGAGACACCACTCGGCCGCGGTGCAGCGACGCTGGTGCGAACAGCGGCAGCGCGCCGAGCGCGAGACGGTGACGTCGGCAGGCTCCCACGGACCGTTGCGGCCCGGGTCAGTGGGGCCGAAGAGCCCCACCACCGGTGTGCCGAGCGCGGCGGCAAGGTGTAGAGGTCCGGTGTCGCCAGCCACCACGAGTCGCGCCGCGCGCAGGACCGCCGCGAGGTCGGCGAGCGTCGTCGACGGCGCCGGCAGCGCCGCGCCCTCCGAGGCCCGCGACACGGCGCCCGCCAGGGCCTCCTCGCCCGGTCCCCACAACACGATGGACCGAAGTCCCCAGCGCAGATAGATCGTCGCAGCCAGCGCGCCGAATCGCTCCGGCGGCCACCGCTTGTTCGGCCAGGCGGCGCCGGGATTGAGCGCGGTGAAGCCATCGGTGGCCTTGAGGCCCAGTGCGCGACGCACCGCGTCAGGCGATCGCCGATGGCGGAATGCGAAGCGGAAACTCCGCTGCCGCAGGAGGGCGACCGCCCGCCGCCTCCACGAGCGCGAGGCCGCGATCGACCACGTGCGTGCGCGTGCCGGGATCCACGGTTTCGGTGTAGCACGCCGCCGCCCATCCCTCGCGCGCCTGCGCGCGGTTGAAGCCGATGATGCGAGCCGCACCGGAAAGACGCGCCAGCACCGCCGACTTGATCAGCCCCTGGAGATCGATGGCCACCTGATAACGGGCCTGACGCAGCGCCGCGACGACCCGGCCGAAACCCGACGGTCCGCTCCAGCGGCGCGTGTCGATCGAGAGGCGTCCCGTCAGCGCCGGCACCAGGTCGAGCATTGCGAGATGACGTCGATCCACGAGCCAGTCGATCCTCGCGTCGGGAAACGAGGCCCTGAGCGCTGCGAGGGCAGGCAGGCCGTGCACGATGTCGCCGAGCGCGCCGAGCCGGACGATGAGGAACGACGGCGTGTGTGGAGCCTGCAAGCCTGCGGCGGCCGCTAGCGCGGCGCCCTCCCCTCTTCCGCGGCACGGATCCGCGCCAGCAGATCGCGTGTCGAATGGTCCTTCGGATCGCCGACGATGGCCGTGCGCCCGCCGTAGCTCAGAACGACGTCGCGCTCGGGCACGGTTTCGACCGTGTAGTCGGTTCCCTTGCAATGAACCTCGGGCCGCAGCGTCCGGAGCAGACGGCTCACGTCCGGCTCGCCGAAGAGCACGACGCGGTCGACGACGCGCAGCGCGGCGACGAGCGTGGCACGCGCGTGCGCATCGAGGATCGGCCGCCCCTCGCCCTTGAGACAACGCACCGACTCATCGTCGTTGATCGCCACGACCAGCCGGTCCGCCTCGCGCGCGGCGGCCTCCAGGTAGCGGACGTGTCCGACGTGAAGGACGTCGAAACATCCGTTCGCGAACGCAATCTGTTCACCGACGGCGCGTACTTCGCCCGCCCAGTCCAACAGCTCGGATTCTGAAACGATCTGACCCATCAGGGCTACTGGCTCAGACTACGGGCGACCGGACCTCGGACCTCGGACCAAAGGCGCGCTCACACCCGCATCAGCGCCCGAGGTCATCGTTGACGGCATCCGTCAGCTCGCGCGCGGAGACGGTCGCCGTTCCGCGTTTCATGACCACGAGACCTCCCGCGTAGTTGGCGAGCCGAGCCGCGTCCACGCCGGACGCGCCGGCGGCGAGCGCGAGCGTCATGGTGGCGATGACCGTATCGCCGGCGCCGGTGACGTCGGCAATCTCGTCGCTGCCGTAGATGGGCAGGTGCTCGGTCGGCGTCCCCGGCTCGAAGAGCGCCATGCCGCGGCTGCCGCGCGTAATCAGCACCATGCGCATCCGCGTCTGCTCGAGTATCCGCCGGCCTGCGCGTTCGAGCCGGCGCGGGTCGTCGTCGAGACGCTCGCCGACCATCGCCTCGACTTCCGACTCGTTCGGCGTCGAGGCCGTCAGCCCGCGATAGCGTCCGAGATCGTAGCGCGAGTCGACGACGACCGGGATGGCCCCGCGGCGCCGCTCGCGCGCCGCCCGTGCCACTGCGGACGCCAAGCGTGGAGAGACGAGGCCCGCTCCGTAGTCGGAGATCAGCACGGCGTCGACGCTGGAAACGATGC
This sequence comes from Vicinamibacterales bacterium, assembly GCA_963840865.1. Taxonomy (GTDB): domain Bacteria; phylum Acidobacteriota; class Vicinamibacteria; order Vicinamibacterales; family Vicinamibacteraceae; genus CAWJAP01. Next base: position 92,289 of record CAWJAP010000025.1, on the reverse strand, counting down.
GCAGGGCGGCTTGCGTGGTGCGCGCGACCTCCTCGGCAGACGCCCGCCGCCGCGTGCTGCGATCGATGCGGACGACCTGCTGCTTGGCCGAATGGATGCCACCGGCCAGGATGCGCGTCTTGGTTGGCGTGACGGAGCCTTTCGGGCGCCACAGCGCGCGTCGATCGACCAATGGATTGAGGGCCTGCAGCAGACGATCGCCCGTCGTGTCAGCGCCGACCACGCCCACCGCGCGCGTTCGTGCACCCAGCGCAGCCAGGTTCTGCGCCGCGTTGCCCGCGCCGCCAGGCACGACGTCGGTCTTGTCGTATTCGAGGATCAGGACCGGCGCCTCGCGCGACACCCGGGCGACGCGGCCGTAGATGAACTCGTCGGCCACGACATCGCCGACGACGCCGATGCGGCGCGACGGAAACCGATCGATGAGGGACAGGAGCCGATGGCGGTCGGCCGTGCGGCGGTCGCGTGAAGCCACCGGGGGATTCTATCCAACTACCAACTCAACTACCAACTACCAACTACCAGCGACCAGCGACCCAGCCAATGACGAATGACGAATGACGAATGACGAATGGCAAATGCCGCTTCACGGCACCTTCCCGCCGAGGGAGGCCGGAGGAATCATCGCTGCAGCAATATCCAGCTTGCGGCAGCGGCCAGATGCGGGACGATGGCGTCGGCGCGCATGCCGGCTGGCGGCGGGCATTTCGCCTCGCGCGTGCCGCTGCCGGTCCCGACCAGCACGCCACGCGCACCCGACCTGCGCGGCGAGAGCCACGTCGGTCCATTTGTCGCCCACGACGAACGAGCGGGAGAGATCGAGATCGTGCTCGCGCGCGGCCTGCAGGATCATGCCGGGGCGGGGCTTGCGGCACTCGCACTCGCGACGATAGGCGGCGTCGGTGCCATCCGGGTAATGCGGGCAGTAGTAGGTACGCATCCAACCGGGCGCTGCCTCTGGCAAGGCGTCGATCGAGGGCGGTGTGAACGTCGTGCACGCGCGATTCCGGGAAGAGACCGCGTGCGACGCCCGACTGGTTGGTCACGACGATGAGCGCGAAACCGGCGCGGGCGAGCAGGCGCAGGGCATCGGCGGTCCACGGATACAGGGCGATGCGCTCGGTGCGATCGAGGTAGCCGACGTCCTCGACGATCGTGCCGTCGCGATCGAGGAACACGGCCGGCCTCATGGCATCGCTCCCTGCGGGCGCGCGAGCCAGCCGTCAACGGCCTCGACGATGCGTGAGGCGGGCAGCGTCCGGAGGCATCGGTGGTCGATCGGACACTCGCGCAGCAGGCACGGCCGGCACCAGACGTCCTGTTTGATCACGACGTGCTCGCCGATCGGAGCGGTTCGTCGCTCGTCGGTGGGGCCGAAGATGGCAACGACCGGCCGGCCCACGCCGGCGGCAACGTGCATCGCACCGGAGTCGTTCGAGACGACGGCGCCGGACCAGGAGAACACGCCCATCAACTCGGCGAGCGTGGTTCTGCCGACCAGATCGATGGGTGAGACCGGCACGGCGGGACGCGTCGAAAGCTGCGAAAGAATGGCGCGGGACGCTGCGCGATCCGATGGCGCGCCGACGAGCACCACCTGAACGCCTCGATCGGCGAGCGCCACGATCGCCTCGGCTGCGCGCTCGGGTGGCCATCGCTTCGCCTGTCCGTATGCCGCGCCCGGAGCGAGCGCGACGATGGGCGTATTCGCTCTCCTGCCCCCGGTTTCGAGCAGCGTGCCGGCGCGCGCGCGCGTGTCCTCCTCGACCGTCAGCGCGAACGGGCCCGGCACGTGCGCGATGTCGAGCGCACGCAAGACCGCGAGGTAGTAGCCGGCGTGGTGGTCGGCGGGAAACGGCACGGCCGGTGCGGCATCGGCGGGCACCCGCGCGGGTTCGACCGCCCGCGTGAGCAGCGGACCGCGCAGATCGCGGCGGACGCCCCATCGTTGCGGCACGCCGGCGAGCTTCACCGCGAGGCCCGAGGCGAACGAGTTGGTCAGCAGAATGCCGAGATCGAAACGCCCCGCCGCCAGGGCCGCCGCGTGGCCGCGCAGATGACGGACACCCGTGCCCGCTAGCGGGACCACCTCGTCGATGCCGGCAATCGCCCGCCCCACCGGCGCGAACGGCGCCGGCACGGCCAACGCCAGCGTGCTCGATGGAAACGCGCGGCGAACCGCCGCGAGCGCCGGCAGCGCCATCACGATGTCGCCCAGCCAATTCGGGCCGCGCACGACGATGCGTGGGAAGGTCATCAATCTTCCTTCGCACCTGCGGGAAACATCCCCGGGACTTCGTCGATCGGCGTGAGGTCGCGCCATCGCCGGTGCATCCAGAGCCAGTTGTGCGGATAGCGCCGCACGTACATCTCGAGCACGTCGGAGCAGCGCTGTGTCAGCTCCTTCACCGGGTCGGGATGATCGGCCGGCGGCGGCTGGACCGGGTGCTCGTAGATCATCCGGTAGCGTCCGTCGGGAAGCAGCACCGCGAACACCGGAATGACCGGGGAACCCGTCCGGAGCGCCAGCGCTGCGACCGCCGAGGTCGTGGCCGCCGGACGGTTGAAGAAATCGACCACCACCGCCTCGTTCGTGTGAATGTGCTGATCGATGAGGATCGCGACGCCCTGGTTGTCGTTGAGGGCGCGGAGGATCCGCCGGACGCCGCCGCGACGATGGATGAGGCTGTTGCCGGTCGCCGTGCGCACGGCCTCGAGCCACGCGTTGAGGCGGGGGTTGTCCAGGGCGCGCACGACCACCGCGATTGGCGGGAAATGCAGCGCGTGCGCCATCGCGTGCAGCTCCCAGAATCCGAAGTGGCCCGTGATGAAGAGCGCGCCCTTGCCACCCTCGAGCGCCTGCCACACGCGCGCCTCGCCTTCGAAGACGACCGAGGCGAGCATCCGCTCGCGATGGAGCCCGCTGAACCGCAGCAGCTCGGTGAGCAGCGATCCGAAGTGCGCGAAGACGCCGCGCGCGATCGCGCGGCGCTCGCGCGCCGACTTGTGCGGAAACGCCGCCTCGAGGTTGGCCATCGTCAACCGCCGGTGCGGCGCGTCGACGACATAGAACAGGGATCCAATGAACGCGCCCAGCCACAGGCTGGCCCGCTGGGGCAGCGCGCGGACGATCGCCGCCACGGCGGCAACGGCCCGGTACTCGAGGGCATAACGCCAGGATGCGGCCATCGTCAGAGAATCGAGCCCATCAGAGGCTTCGCCGGCGCTCAGGATGGCGAGCGGCACGCGCCTGAACCAGCCGGTGGCGCAGCCAGGCGTCGAACTCGTCCTCTGGCGCGATGGAGACGCCCACCGGCACCCACGCGACAGGCACCGGCATCGGACGCAGCGACAGCAGCCGAACGGCGTCCTTTTCCGTCGTCAGGACGAGCTCCGCGCCGGTCTCTCGAACGCGGGCCGCCATCTTCGCGAGGTCGTGCTCCTGGAACCGATGGTGATCCGGGAACGCGATGCGGTCGCGCACGGTCCAGCCGTCGCGCTCCAGCGCATCGAAGAACCGCTCCGGTGCGGCAATGCCCGCCATGGCGACGACTGGCGCCGACCGCGGAACACGCGGCGGGGCGCCCCACGGGTCGACCAGCCGCGGGACAGCGGGCGTGCGTGTCACGGTGAATGCCTTGGCCACCTGCCAGCGCGCCGCGAGCTCGCGCGCGTCGAGCAGCGGCACCCCCGGAACGATGATGGCATCGGCGCGCACGAGCGCGGTCAGCGGTTCTCGCAGGCGGCCCGAAGGCAGCGGCCGGTCGGCCTCGTCGGCTCGGATCGACCAGGACCAGGTCGACGTCCCTCTCGAGGCCGACGTGCTGGAATCCATCGTCGAGCACGTGCACCGAGGCGCCGAACCGCCGCTCGGCGAGGCTTCCCGCCCAGAACCGATCGGGTGAGACGAACACGCCGACGCCGTCGAGCGCGCGCGCGAGCATCAGCGGCTCGTCGCCGGCGCGATCCAGGTCCGCCAGGATGTGCGTGCCGTCGCTCACCACCACCACGCCCGGCACGCGATCGCGCCGCCCGTATCCACGGCTCAAGACGGCGGGACGCTCGCCGGCTTCGACGAGGAGGGTCGCAATCCGCGCGACCACCGGTGTCTTGCCCCGGCCGCCGACGGCCACGTTGCCGACGCTGATGACCGGTCGCTGGAGACGGCGCGAGCGCCCGGCGGGGCCGTAAGCGCGGCGGCGGGCGGAACCGAGTCGGGTGTAGAGCGCCGTCAGGATGGCGGCAGCCCCACTCACCGTACGACCCGGAAGGGCCGGACGTTGTCGCGACCGTCGGCCGGTGAGCGAGGGGGCAGCGAATCGGAGACGACGTCGAGCGTGCGCGCGTTGGCGCCGCGGTTGCTCTCGACGATGGCCCGCGCGGCCGCGCCCAGGCGGGCGCGCTGGACCGGGTCGCCGACCAGCGTGACGAGCGTGTCGGCCAGCTCGCGCGTCGAATGCACCTGCACGGCGGCGCCGTTGCGCAGGAACTCGGCGGCAATCTCGGCGAAGTTGCGCATGTGCGGTCCGAACACGATCGGACGCCCGAACACCGCCGGCTCGAGAATGTTGTGGCCGCCCGCGTCCACGAGGCTGCCGCCCACGAACACCACCGTTGCGATCTGGTAGAGCCGCGCCAGCTCGCCAATCGTGTCGAGGACGACGACGTCGGCCTTCGGCGACGAGTCGACGGTCAGCGCCGTGCGGCGCTCGCCGCGCAGCCCCTCGTCGGCCACGAGCTTCGCCACCTCGTCGAACCGTTCGGGGTGGCGGGGAGCGAGGATCAGGAGCGCCTGCGGCCAGCGCGCCTGAACGCGGCGGAACGCCTCGACCGCGGCGCGATCCTCGCCGCGCAGCGTGCTCGCGGCCATCACGACCGGCCGGCTGTCGGGAATGCGGGAGAAGAATCGCAGCACGCGATCGCGGCTCTGACCGTGCGGGCCGATGCCGGGCCAGTCGAGCGAATCGAACTTGAGGCTGCCGGTGACGCGCACGCGCGAGGGGTCGGCACCGAGCGCGATGATGCGCCGCGCGGCGGCTTCGCTCTGCATGCAGCAGCGGTCGATGTTGGCCAGGACGCGGCGGAAGAAGCCGCGAACGAGCTTGTAGCGCGCGAACGATCGCGCCGAGATGCGGCCGTTGACGAGCACCGTGGCGATGCCCTGCTGGCGGCACTCTCGCAGCAGGTTGGGCCAGATCTCGGTCTCCACCATCATGAACAGCCGCGGCCGGACCACGCGCAGCGTGCGGCGGATGGCGAAGGTCCAGTCGAACGGGCAGTAGAAGACGCCGTCGACATCGGAGAGCCGGCGCGCCACGTCGTAGCCCGTCATGGTCGTCGTCGACACGAAGACCTTGAGTCCTGGATAGCGCGCGCGCAGCTCCGTCAGCAGCGCCCGGGTCGTGAGCGCCTCGCCCACCGAGACGGCATGAATCCAGATCGAGGCCTCGCGATCGACGTTGAACGACAGCGGCAGCGCGCCGAGCCGCTCGCGGAGGCTGCCGACGTACTTGCGGTGGCGGAGGGCCTGGTAGAGGAAATACGGCGACGCGAGCGCGAGGGCCAGGACGCTGAGCAGGCTGTAAAGCGGGTACATCGGCGAATGGCTGAAGTATAGCAAGGGCCCGCGATCCGGGACCCGAACGTCCGACGGCTCGTGGTGACGGTGGTGCCTCGCGCCAGCGCGGGGCCGTCGCGCCCTTCGTCCCCAATTGATTGACCCGGCTGTTCCCGCACCGATAGAATCATGCGTTTTGGGGGTCGTCTTCGGCCCTGAAATGGAGTGAAATGGGCATCAAGGTCGGCATCAATGGATTCGGCCGCATCGGCCGCAACATCATGCGCGCCGCGCTCGCCACGAAAGCGGATCTCGACTTCGTCGCGGTCAACGACATCACCGACGCGAAGACGCTGGCGCACCTGCTGAAGTACCGACTCGATCCTCGGCAATCTGCCGTACGACATCGAGGCGCGCGACGGCGGCATCGTCGTCGCCGGCGATCAGTTCAAGGTTCTCGCCGAGAAGGACCCGGCCAAGCTGCCGTGGAAGGACCTGGGCGTCGAAGTCGTGTTCGAGGGCACCGGCCGCTTCACCAAGCGCGACGATGCCGCCAAGCATCTCGACGCGGGCGCGAAGAAGGTGATCATCACCGCGCCTGCGACCGGTCCCGACGCCACCTTCGTGATGGGCGTCAACGAAGAGACCTACGATCCTGGCAAGCACCACGTCGTCTCGAACGCGTCGTGCACGACCAACTGCCTCGCGCCGTTCGTCAAGGTGATCGACGAGGCGTTCGGGATCAAGAAGGGCTGGATGACGACCATCCACTCCTATACCAACGATCAGCAGCTCCTCGACCTGCCGCACAAGGACATGCGCCGCGCTCGCGCCGCCGCCCTCTCCATGATTCCGACGACCACCGGCGCCGCCAAGGCGGTGGGTGAAGTGCTCCCCGGGCTCAAAGGCAAGCTCGATGGCTTCGCCATGCGCGTGCCCACGCCGAACGTCTCGGTCGTGGACCTTGCCGTGCTCGTCAACGCGAAGACGACCGCCGAGGCCGTCAATACGGCGTTCCGCCAGGCGGCCACCGGCAAGCTGAAGGGCATCCTCGCGGTCGAGGACGCGCCGCTCGTCTCGATCGACTTCAGGTCAAACCCGAACTCGTCGATCATCGACTCGGCCTACACGAAGGTCATGGACGGCGATTTCGTGAAGGTCCTCTCGTGGTACGACAACGAATGGGGCTATTCCAGCCGCTGTGTGGATCTCGTCGAGTACATGGCCACGAAAGGCCTGTAAACGCCAGCCGACATGCCGCGAACGATCAAAGACCTGGACCTGGTGGGGAAGCAGGTTTTCATCCGGGTCGATTTCAACGTTCCCATCAAGAACGGCGTCATCAAGGACGACACGCGCATCCGCGCCTCCGTGCCGACAATCGAGTACGCGGTCGGGAAGGGCGCGAAGCTCGTGCGGCTCACCTCGCATCTGGGCCGTCCGAAGGGCGGTCCGTCGCCGGATCTCAGCCTGCGTCCGGTGGCGGCGCGGCTCAGTGAGCTCATCGGCCAGAAGGTGGCGTTTGCCGAAGACTGCATCGGTCCTGCGGTCGAAGCCGCGGCGTCGGAAGGCCTCGTGCTGCTCGAGAACCTCCGCTTCCATCCGGAGGAGGAGAAAAACGATCCGGCGTTCGCGAAAGCGCTCGCCAGCGGCATCGACGTTTACGTGAACGATGCGTTCGGCTCGGCTCACCGGGCGCACGCGTCGACCGAGGGCATCGTGAAGTTCGTGCCGCAGGCCGCGGCAGGGCTGCTCATGGCCGAAGAGCTGCGATACCTCGGCAAGGCGCTGAAGGATCCGGAGCGGCCGTTCGTCGCCATCCTCGGCGGCGCGAAAGTGTCCGACAAGCTCGAAGTGATCGAGAACCTGCTGGGCAAGGTCGATGCGCTGGCAATCGGCGGCGCGATGGCCTATACGTTCCTGAGAGCGCGCGGGGCCCCGGTCGGCAAGTCGCTCGTCGAGGACGACCTCGTGGACAAGGCCCGCGAGTTGGAAGCGCGCGCGAAAGCCGCGGGCGTGACGCTCGCGCTTCCCGAGGATCACGTCGTGACGACGAAGCTCGAAGCCGGCGCGCCCTCGGAGGTGCTCGCGACGGACAATCCGGCAATTGGCGATCGGATGGGGGTGGACATCGGGCCGGCCACGGCGCGCGGTTACGCCGACATGGTCGCCAACGCCCTCACGGTCGTCTGGAATGGGCCCATGGGGGTGTTCGAGATCGACGACTTCGCCAAGGGCACCAACGCGGTCGCCGAGGCGGTGGCCGCCGTGCGCGGCACGACCATCATTGGCGGTGGCGACTCGATTGCCGCCGTCACGAAGGCTGGTGTGGCCGATCGCATCAGCCACATCTCGACCGGCGGTGGCGCGTCGCTCGAGTTCCTGGGTGGACGGACGCTGCCTGGCGTGGCGGCATTGCCCGACTGATCCAGCGATTACGAAAGGCCGACCCGCGCTCGTTCACGCGTGGCCCGATCATGATTCGCGCACCCTTTCTCGCCGCCAACTGGAAGATGTACAAGACGGTCCACGAGGCCGTCGTCTACGCGAAGGAGTTGCGGATCCTCGTCAAGGACCTCACCGGTGTCGAGCTCGTCGTGGCGCCGCCGTTCACCGCCGTGCACGCCGTCGCCGAGGCCGCGCGGAACAGCCCGATCGCGGTTGCCGGGCAGGACGTCTACTGGGAACGTGAAGGCGCGTTCACGGGCGAGGTGAGCGCGGTGATGCTCAAGGAGGCCGGCGCCGAGTACGCCATCGTCGGTCACTCCGAGCGCCGCCGGCTGTTCGGCGAAACCGATGAAATGGTGAACCGGAAGGCGCTCGCGGCGTATCAGGCCGGGCTCTATCCGATCGTGTGCATCGGCGAGACGCTCGAGGAACGCGAGGCCGGCCGCACCAACGACGTGCTCGACCGCCAAATCAGGGCCGGGCTCGACGGGCTGTCGGGCGAGCAGGTGTCCGAGCTCGTGGTGGCCTACGAGCCAGTCTGGGCCATCGGAACCGGCCGTAACGCGACGCCGGAGCAGGCGGGGGAGGCCCACGGCCACATCCGAAGCCGTCTGAAGCAGTGGTTCGGCGGCGATCCCGCCGAGCGCTGCCACATCATCTACGGCGGCAGCGTCAAGCCGGACAACATCGGCGCGCTCAGCGCCCTTCCCGATATCGACGGCGCCCTCGTCGGCGGCGCCAGCCTCGACGTCCGGCCGTTCATGACCATCGTGACCAACTTCCGCGCCGGGCGTCCGAGGTAGCGCCCGGCTGGTATACTGGGTCGTTATGCTGTACTACGTGGTCTCTACCATCTACGTGCTGGTGTGCCTGCTGCTCTTGCTGGTCGTGCTCCTGCAACAGGGCCGCGGCGGAGACATCGCCAGCGCGTTCGGCGGGGGCGGCAGCAGTCAGACGGCGTTCGGTGCGCGCCAGGGCGCGACAGTGCTCTCGAAGGCGACGACCGTCCTGGGTGCGCTCTTCATGTTGGGGGCGTTGCTCCTCGCGGCGATCGGCCAGCGGCCGGCCTCGTTGCTGAAAGGTGCGCCCACACCCACGCGACCCACGCAGCAGGCGCCCGCCAAGCCGGCGACGCCGCCCGCGACGCCACCTGCCACCACGCCGCCGCCGTCGAGCTCTACGACTCCGGCGACACCGCCGGCCGCGCCGGTCGAGGGCTCGTCAAAGCCGGCCACGCCGCAAACGCCGCCGAAGTGATTGTCGCGTGCAGCAGGAGGGCGGGGCTTCAGCCCCGCCACGCGACGTGAGGGCAAAGTTGCCGCGTGTGCTGAGCCTGTAGTACATTCGAGAGTCTTTGCGGGGTCGTAGTTCAGTTGGTTAGAACGCCGGCCTGTCACGCCGGAGGCCGCGGGTTCGAGTCCCGTCGACCCCGCCAACATCTCGCTTAGCAGCAACACGTTGGCGCCCCTCAAGATTCTCTGAGCCACGCCTGCGGTGCACTGTGCCGGTAGGTGTGCCAGTTTCCTTCCTCGCCCGCTTCGCCCGAAACAGCTCCGTCGCAATCAGATTCACCGTCAACGCTCGCAGCTCCGGCGTGAGGTGCTGGTAGCGCTCCAGCTCGCGCGACCGGTGTCCTGTGACCTTTCGAACAATCGCGTCAGGAACCCCGAGCGTCATCAGAATGGTCGCTCCTGCGTGCCGCAGGTCATGGATGCGGACGTCTTGGATGCCAGCCCTCTTCGCCAGCTCGCGAAACTGCTTGCCGAAGTCCCAGCGATAGGGCCGCTGCGGTTTGGGGCAGCGCGCAGTCGGTCGCGAAGGGAAGAGGTACTCGTGGGTGTCATGCGACGGAAGCGCGTTCAAAGTCTTCACGATGCTCTGGGGAATCGGAACGTGGCGCTGATGGCCCGTCTTCGTCCGGACCAACGTCGCGTAAGGCGCGTCCCCGAGATGAACGTGTTCCCACCTGAGCGACAAGATCTCGCCTTTCCGCATCGTGGTCGTACCCGCAAGGGCGAGGAACGCTCGCATCTCGCGATCGCCGTCCGCCCTGTCCCATAGTGTCCGGAACTCCGCCGGGGACACGATGCGGTCGCGGCCGGGCGGTTCGCGCCGTTGCTTCACTGCTGCCACCGGATTCCTGTCGAACCGCCCGCGTTTCACGGCGAAGTTGAAGATGCCGTTCACGATCGTGCGGTGGTGATTGACACTCGACGCTGAGAGCTTCCGTTCGGTGGCCAGGTGGTCCAGAAAAGCGTCGACGACGTCTGGTGTGATGTCGCGAGCGCGCTTGCTCGCGAAGTACTCCAGGACTCGCGGATAGAGGTACTCGAACTGGCTGCGTGTCTTGGAGCCGTGCGCGTGCCACCAATAGTCGGCAAGCTCTGTGAAGCTGATCGCATCGAACGCACGCGCCGGGAAGTGCTGGCGCATCGCCACTTCGGTCTTGCGTTTCGCGAGGATGCTTTCGGCGACCTTGGCCGACCGTTGCTTCGTGCTCTCGCGAACGTCCGAACCGTGCTCATCCTGGTAACGGATGTACGCGGTGCCGTCGCGGAAGTACACGCCCTTGGTTCTTGATCTGGTGCTCATCGCGCTCGGACCGTTCGTTGCCGCAGCCAGCGACGCAACTGGTTTCTGGAAAAACGGATTCCAGACCAGCGGCCCCGCTGGGGCAGTCGAATATACGGAATGAGACCCTCCCGCGTCCAGCGTTCCAGCGTTCTCGCAGAGACTTTGAGAAGCTGCGCCGCCTCGCGGTAGGTGAGGACCTGTTCGTCACTCTCCCCGGCGCCAGCGACGTCGGGTTCGTCGGTGGCCTGTGTCCCGGGTTCGGCAACTACCTTCATGGCGTTCCCCTTCGGTTCGACGGAGGTGCCAGTTCGAAGAAGAGTCCGTCGGGTTTTCTGTGACCGATCGCTCCGATACCCCGTGGTGGCCACCAGTGACCACAGCTTCCCACCTGTGTCCACCTTGTACGGCAATATTTGACATAAGTGTCGAACAAGCATAAACTCTTGATCGGCGCTCGTCAAGAGCGCCCGAGCCCCGAGGACCTGAAATGCCACGACACCAGCGCTCGTCCACTCCGCCGCCGACCGAGGAGCAACTGCTACTGAGCCCGGGTGCGATCGCGAAGTGGCGTCGTCTGACGCCCGATGCGCGCAACGTCCTTGCGCGGGTCACGGGCCGAGAGCCCCTCGCCGCGAATCTACGCAAGGCCCGCGAAAACCGTGGACTGAGCCAGGCCGCCGTGGCCAAGAGGCTTCGCTTATCGCGGAGCCTCGTCGCGCAGATCGAACTGGGGAACCGACCGGTGACGGCCGACGAGCTGGCGAAGTTCGCGGACCTCTACGGCACGCCAGCGATTGAGCTCACGGGGACACCCGTTGGTAGCGACGACCTGGTCAGGGGCGCGCTGTTGAATCTCGCCCCGGCGTTGCTGAAGGAGTTCGACATCCAGTCGCGGATTCGCGGCGTGCTCGGATCGCTGATGGAGGCGACGCGTTTGGAACGCCTCTTGGAGCGCCCGGCCCGCACGGGACCGCCGACGTACCCGCTGCCGTCGCCACGGACGTTGGTCGACGCGATCCGGCAGGGCGAGGAGATCGCTGCGCAGGAGCGGCAACGGCTCGGACTTCGGGATGCGCCGCTCCCGGAGTTGTCGGATCTTTGTGCCGCACAGGGGGTGCCGGTCTTCGCGCTGAAGTTGCCGGACGAGTTCTCGGGCCTGTTCATCGCCGATGCGTCTGTCGGGTTCGCGATTGTCGTCAATGTCACACACGACGCCGTTCGTCAGCGGCTGACCATCGCGCATGGCTACGCGCATGCCGTGTGCGAGCCGACGGACACGATTCGCGTCTGTACGAACGCGAACGCCAAGGAGCTCATCGAACGCCGCGCTGCGGCGTTCGCCACCGCCTTCCTTCTGCCTGCGGCAGGCGTCGCCGGAACGGTTCGTCGTCTCGGCAAGGGGCAACCGAGTCGGCAAGAGTACTGGGTATTCGATGCGGCGTCTGAACAGTCCGTACGCGCGGAAGAGCGGTCCGCTCCGGGATCGCAGACGATGACCTACCTTGATGGCGTGTGGATCGCCCGTCGATTTGGGACGACCTATTCGCTGGCGATCGGCCGGTTGCTGGGGCTGGGGCTGATTGCCGAATCCGACCGTCGGCGGCTCCTACGGCCCGCCGCTGTCGCGCTTGCCCAGGAGTGCTTGGCCCTTTTGGGCGCCTCCGCCCGCCTATGGTTGTCCGCATCCTCGAACACCGTTGCCGCGTTGTCCGACCTGCCGGCCGAGCGGCTCTACATGGCCGTCGAAGCGTACCGGCGCGGACTCATGACGAAGGCCGACCTTGAAAGCGAGGCGGTGTCGCTGTCGCCGCAGCTGCCCGGGCTCTCTGAGTCGCGGCTGCTGGAGCTCGCCGAGGCGGCTCGGTGATGCGAACGGACGATTCGGTGCTGCGCACCGGCAGTAACGGGTGACACGTCACCCCTTGAAGGGTTGCTGCACGGGAACCGCGGTTCCCCTTTAGGAACCGCGCGAAACGTTCGGGATTTTGGGAAGTGGCACGGGACGGTTCCCATACAGGAACCGCGGGGTAACCGGGAATCGGCGGTGCGCAGCCGCAGTAGTTTCGCGCTCCGCTGCGTGGAGTCCTCGCATGGCATCGCGACGGACGAAATCGATCGGCACGAAAGTCACGCCTGAGGAGTACTCGCGCATCCAGACGCTCGCCGGCGAACAGCCCGTGAGTGAATGGGTGCGTGCCGCCCTCCTGAAGGCAGCGGAGCCACACGCGGCCGATGCGACCGTGCTCGCCGAGCTTCTGGCGCTCCGGGCCATCCTGCTCAATCTCCACTTCCATCTGTGCAGCGGTACGCCGGTGACCGCAGAGACCATGCAGCGGTTGATCGAACGCGCCGACCAGGACAAGGGCCGGCTGGCCGAGGCGCGGCTCGCCGTAGCGGACGGGAGGCGCCCATGAGATACGAGTGGGGCCGAGTGGCTGGGGCGGGCCGGTGGCAGCGCGCCGCGCCTGTCTGGCTGCTGAGCGTGATCGTCATCGCCCTGGCCAGCGGGATCGCGGTCGGGCTGTACCGTCACGCCGTTCGTATGGACCCCGCTCCAGCAGTTCTATCTGTCCGCCTACACGCGCAGTGCGCTGGCCAGCGCACTCGGCCTCCGGACCGGACGATACCGCGTGCTGACGATGGTCAATCGACGGGGCAGCCGTCTGGCCATTGACGAGGAGGTGGTGCCCGTGACGACCGATCGCGGCGGGGCCGCCTTCGCGCTGTCCAACGCTCGCGCGGCACGCTGGCAGCGGGCGTCTACAGTGGCGCGATCTCACGTCATCGACCATGCCGGCCTCCACGAGCGAGCTGCGGGTTTGGATTTACGCGGACCAGACGTTGACGGACCTGGCACGGCCGTCGTTGATGGCGGTGTCGGCGTCTTGGTCGCTCGGGCTGCTGATCGCCATCCCGCGCGACGTGCGGTGGGCGCGCTCCCGCCGCCACGGCCGACGCGTGAAGGGACCCGAACTGGTGTCCGTGCGGCGGTTCAACCGGCGCACGCGCGCGGATGGCGTCGCCTTTGCCCAGCTGCGTCGCCTGCCGGCGCGGCTCCTGGGCCTCCACCCGGCCCTGGCGATTCCGCGCGCTATCGAGTCGAGCCATCTCCTCATCATGGGCGACTCCGGCACGGGGAAGTCGGCCCTGATCCGGCAGCTGCTCGGGCAGCTCGAGGACCGTGGGGACACCGCCATCGTGTACGACCCGGCCCTGGAGTACACACCGCAGTTCTACACGCCCGAACGCGGCGACGTGATTCTCAATCCCCTCGATGCCCGCTCGCCGTACTGGAGTCCCGGTGATGAGCTGCGTCACGACGCCGAAGCGCTCACGCTCGCCACGTCGCTCTTTCCCGGATCGCGTCAACGAGAATCCGTTCTTTACTGAAGGCCCGCGCCGCATCTTTGCGCACCTGCTGACGTTCCGGCCGACCGCCGAGGAGCTGGCCTCGTGGCTGTGTCATGACGAGGAGCTCGATCGCCGCGTCCACGGCACACCGTACGCGTCGATCATCGACCGGCAGGCCCCGGCCCAGCGCAGCGGCGTCCTGGCCGCGCTCAACATGGTGGCCGACACACTGAAGCTCCTCCCGCGCGAGTCGGAGACGACCAGGCGCTGGAGTGCGGTGTCATGGTCCGGCGACCGGCAGGGGTGGTTGTTTCTGACGAGCACACCGGAGACGCGCACACGTCTCGTCCCGCTCACGAGCCTGTGGCTCGACATGCTCGTGTTGCGGCTGATGAACCGTGGTCAGCCCGGTCGTCGGCCAGTCTGGCTCGTGCTCGACGAGCTCGCCAGCTTGCAGCGGCTGCCGCAGCTCCATACCGCCGTGACCGAAAACCGGAAATCAAACAATCCGGTCGTGCTCGGCTTCCAGGGACGGAGCCAACTGGAGACGCGGTACGGCCATGACGCCGAGGCGATGCTGTCGCAGCCCGCGACGAAGATCTTCCTCCGCACCAGCGAACCCCATGCGGCGAAGTGGATCTCCGACACCATCGGCGAGGTCGAGATCGAGCGCATGCGCGAGAGCCGGTCGAAAGGGAAGTACGGCCAACGGAGCTTCGGTTTGGAACGGCAAGTCGAGCCGCTGGTCATGCCCAGCGAAATCAGCGGGCTCCCGTCCCTCCGGGGCTACTTGAAACTGGAGAACCTGGTCGTCCGTCTGCACTTTCCCTTTCTCGATCTGCCGGCGCGACATCCCGCGTTCGTCGAACGCTCCATCGTCGAGACGAAGCGACCGCCGACCGCTGCAACGACAACCGCGAGACCGCCCACGCCGGTCATCCAGTCGCCTTTGCCCGAGACGGTGATCGCCCACGAACGGCCGCCGTCGCCGGCTGTGGGACAACAGCCGTTCTTCCAATAGCGCAAGGCCATGCTCACGATCTCCAAGCCGCTGAGCGCCGGACAGGCGCGGCGCTATCACGAGGAGGAATTCCAGAACGCGCGTGACAACTACTACACGGAAGCCGATGGATTCGTGGTGACGTGGCATGGCCAGCTTGCCGACCGATGGGGTCTGACCGGCGAGGTTCGTGACGAACACTTCGAGCGGCTGGCGGAGGGCCAGCATCCGGTCACCGGCGAACAACTCGTCCGCCACCAAACCGCTCGCGAGACGAAGAACGCCCGCGGAGAGACGGTCACGACGATGGAGCATCGCGCCGGGTGGGACGCGACGTTCTCCGCGCCGAAGAGCGTCTCACTCACCGCGCTGGTCGGCGGCGATGAGCGGGTGCGCGAGGCGCACCGCGAGAGCGTGCGCGTCGCGCTCAACGAGCTGGAGCCGTACGTGCAGGCGCGGCTCGGCGGCATCCGTCGGCCCGAGACGACCGGGCAACTTCGTCGCGGCGCTGTTCGAACACGACAGCGCGCGGCCGGTGAACGGCTACGCGGCGCCGCAACTTCACACGCACGCCGTGGTCTTCAACCTGACCGAGACCGCCGACGGCAGGTCCGCCCGCTTCAGCCACGAGAGCTGTACCGGACGCAGCAGTTCGCGACCGCGGTCTACCGTTCCGAGCTGGCGGCGCGACTGACGGCGCTCGGGTACGAGATCGAGCGCGGTCGCAGCGGGCAGCCCGAGATCGCCGGCTACTCCCGCGAATACCTCGACGCCTCCAGCCCTCGTCGTCAGCAGATCGAGGCCTACCTGGCCGACACGGGTCGAGCTGGCGCGGCTGCCGCGCAGATTGCGGCGCACCAGACCCGCGAACGCAAGCTGGACGTGCCGCATGGGGAGATGCAGCAACCGGCACCAGCGGCTGGCCGAGGAACACGGGAACCAGCCGATGAGGGTTGTCGAAGCCGCCGAGCACCACCGTGCGCATCAGGTCGAACACGCGCGTGAGCCGGCGGATGTCGCACGGAGCGCCGTGACCTTCGCGCGCGATCGCAATCTGGAGCGCGAAGCCGTCGTCGAGGAGCGCGCCATCCTGCGCGACGCGCTCCAGCGTTCGCTCGGCGACGCGCGAATCGAGGACATCAAGGCGGAGGTCAACCGCCGGGTCGAACGAAGCGAGTTCATCGCCGCCGAGCACGAATCAGATACGCCAGGGCGGTCGTTTACGACCCCGGCGATGATGCAGCTGGAACAAGAAACGATTGACCGGATGCGTGCCGGCCAGGGTCAGCACGCCGAGCTCGTAACGGAGAGCACACGCGAGGCCATCGCTCGCGACTGCGGCCATCTCAATGAAAGCCAGCGCACCGCGGTCCAGGAAATTCTCGCGAGTCGCGACCAGGTCACGGCGCTCGAAGGCGGCGCCGGCACCGGCAAGACGACGGCGCTCGCCGCGGTTCGCGATGCCGCCGAACGCGAGGGCTACCAGGTCGAAGGCTTCGCGCCGACCTCACGCGCAGCGCACAAGCTGGCCGAGGCCGGCATCGAGTCGAGCACGCTGCAGCGGCATCTGGCGCGCGGCGACCCGGAAACATCACGCGGTGTATCAGAAGCACCTGTACGTCCTGGACGAATCCAGCCTGGCGAGCACGAAACAGATGCACACGTTTCTGGAGCGGCTCGCACCGGACGACCGCGTGCTGCTCGTCGGCGACGTCCGCCAGCACGAAGCGGTCGATGCCGGCCGACCGTATCACCAGCTCCAGGAGGCAGGATTCCGCACCGCGCATCTGGACGAAATCGTTAGGCAGCGAGATCCGGAGTTGAAGGCGGTCGTCGAACAGCTGTCGCGGGGTGACGTGCACGGGCGGTCGAACAACTCGACCATCAAGGTCGTGTTCATGAAATCGGCCCGCGCGAGGAGCGCCTGAACGCGATCGCGAACGAGTACGTCAAGGATCCGCAGGCGACGCTCGTCGTCTCGCCGGACAACCAGTCGCGCCAGGATCTCAACGACGTCATTCACCGGGCGATGCAGCGCGAGGGCCACGTCGATCGTGACGAGCATCGGACGCCCGTCCTCGTGCCGCGCCAGGAGATCACCGGCGCCGATCGGCAATGGGCGGAACGGTACGAGGAAGGCGACGTCGTGCGGTACAGCCGCGGCAGCAAGGCTCTCGGCATCGAAGCCGGCGACTACGCGCGCGTCGAGCACGTCGACGCGAAGGCCAATCAGCTCACGGTCAGGACCGATGACGACCGCACGGTGAGCTATGACCCGCGACGCCTACAGGGCGTCACGCTCTATCGAGAAGCCGAGCGCGCCTTTGCCGCGGGTGACCGCGTGCAGATGACCGCACCCGATCGCGAACGTGGCGTCCCGAACCGGGAACTCGGCACGTCGAGCGCGTCGACAGCGAACGGGCGCATGGAGATTCGATGGGACTCCGGTCGAACGTCCTCATTCGAATCCGGCGAACGGCGCCATCTCGATTACGGCTACGCTGTGACGAGTCACAGCAGCCAAGGGCAGACCGCAGGTCGAGTCCTGGTGCACGTCGAGACCGAGCGTGCGAGCGAGAAGCTGGTCAACCAGCGGTTGGCGTACGTCGCGGTGTCGCGGGGGCAGCACGACGCCCGAATCTACACCGACGACAAGGTCAAGCTCACGCGTGCGCTCGATCGCGACGTGTCGCATCGATCGGCGCTCGAGAAATCGCCCGCACCGGCATCGGAGCAAGGCACGCAAGGCCAGATCTCTCGAAGCGAATCGATCGGTCACACGATGGCCGTCGGGTCTTAATCAGACCACGGTGCTCAGCGGTGTCAAGGGTGCCCTTCGGCGGCTTCGCCGCCCTTGACGCCGCTTCCGCACCGTGCGTGGCATTTGCTCTTACCGACGGCCATCCTGCTGACGCAGCGTGCTTGCTTGGATGGTGCCGCCCTGTCCGCGCCTTCCGCGGCGCCAGATCGCGCATCAATGCACAAGAGGTGTCTTGGTGGTGGGCACGACGTCACACGCGGGCGAGAGTCGTCGTGGCGAGGCGGGCAACTGCGGTTGCTCAGCGCATCGGTTTGGCGGATCGCGCATTGACGCCGAAAACCGGGCCGGAAACGCCGCTCTCCACTCGAACCGCCCCGAAGACGGCGGCAACGGCGGTTGTCAGCCGTCGCACGCTCGCCGACGCCAGGAGCGATTCGCGCCGGATTCACGGGTCTCGCGCAGTGGCACGAGGAGCGCCTCTCCACGGCGCGTGGCGCAGCCATCGACCACCTATGAGCCGGGCGATCCCACTTCTACCGTCCTCTACGGGATCGTCCGGGAGCATTTCGAGACCTTCCGCGCCCAAGCCGCCTCGCTGCGGGATGGCGAGCGGGCTGCCGAAGTTTGTCGAGCAAGAGTTTCGTGACTTCCTGCGGTGCGGCTGCCTGGCCGGCGGCTTCGCCCGCTTTCGGTGCGCCGCCTGCGGGCTGGATCGACTCGTCGCCTTCTCGTGCAAGGGCCGCGGGTTCTGCCCGCGCTGTGGCGGCCGGCGCATGGCGGAGCGGGCGGCGCATCTGGTCGATCACGTCTTGCCCGATGTGCCAGTCCGTCAGTGGGTGCTCAGCCTGCCGCATCGGCTGCGGTACCTGCTGGCGTGGGATCATGACCTGTGCCGCGCGGTCAGCGGCGTGGCCATCCGCGCGGTGCTCGGGTTCCTCCGGCGCCGCGCGCGCCGTGACGGCGTCGCCGATGGGCGCAGCGGCGCCGTGGTGGTCGTCCAGCGCTTCGGTGGCGCGCTGAATCTCAACATCCATCTGCACGCGCTCGTGCTGGACGGGGTGTTCACGCACGACGATGGCGCCGTGCGGTTTCATCCGGTTCCGCGGCTGACGCGCGAGGATGTGGCGGAGGTCGTGGCGCTCGTCGCGCGGCGGGTCACGCGGCTCGTCGAGCGGCGCGGGCTCGCGGGCCGCGCCGAGGACGGCGAGGCCTCGGACCCGTGGTCGGAGGAGGCGCCGGTCCTGGCGGCGGTGGCGGCCGCGTCGGTCGACGGGCGCGTGGCCCTGGGGCCGCGAGCGGGTGCGCGCGTCCGCCGGTGCGGCGACCCGCCGGAAGACGTCGCGCCGACCACGCTGGGGCCCTGTCACGCGCGCGCCGACGGGTTCGATCTGCACGCCGGACTCGTGGTTCGAGCCGGCCACCGCGATCGGTTGGAGCGCGTGTGCCGCTACGCGCTGCGGCCGCCCCTGGCCCAGGAGCGGCTGCACCGGACCCGTGACGGTGAGATCTGGCTGACGCTGCGGCACCGCTGGGCGGATGGCACGACGCATCTGCGCTTCGATCCGCTGGAGCTGCTGGAACGGCTGGCCGTGTTGACGCCACGGCCGCGGGTCAACCTGGTGCTGTACTACGGTGTGCTCGCGCCGCGTGCCCTGTGGCGCGGGGCGATCGTTCCGGGGATCGCAGACGGAGTCGATGCTCGCGAGGAGGCAGCCCCGGAAGACGGGGACGCGAGCTGCGCAAAGCCCTCCCGGGCTGGCGCGTATCAGTGGGCCGAGTTGATGCGGCGGACATTTGGCGTCGACGTCCTGGCCTGTCCGCGCTGCGGTGGGCGGCTGCGCCTCGTGGCGCTGATTGACCAGGCGTCGGTGATCCAGCGAATCTTGCGACACCTCGGGCTCCCGACCGAGGTCCCCGAGCCGCGCCCCGCGCGGCCACCACCGTGCCCCGTTGACCCGATCGAGGATCAGTCGCAAGATGCCCCCGAATTCGACGCCGCCTGGTGAGGGCATGGCGTCCCGGTGGGAGGGGTGTCGGCTCGGTGCGCTGCCTCGCTTCCCCGCCCGATCATTTTCCCTTGCCATCTTCTGCCAGCCTGCCCAAAATCGAAGCCGACAGCGGTCTCATCCGCGCTGTCGAAGGGGGAAGGGGTTGAGCAGAGTCCGAGAAGGAGCGTTATGTGAACGCGAGACGGCCCTCATGCTTCCTTTCGTCAGTCCCTTCGGCTGACAATTGGCTGAAATCGGGAGTGGCTGGGGGGTTCCGAGTCGGGATGAGTGGTCGACAGCTTAGGAAAATCGCGTGGAGTGGATTCGGGTGGATCTCAGTTGTCCCGTGCAATTGGGCTCATAATCCAACGATCCTCGCCCGCCTCGCCGGGGATGCATGGCGTGCGGCCTGGTCGGTTTGTGATCACGAATTCGTGCAGTTTTTGAGGTCGGCTCGGCGTGGCTGGAGGATTCGATGAGGACGACGCGGACGGCCAGCCACTTCGTGCGGTAAACTTCAAGGTGGGACAGGTCATGGATCGAGACTTCGTCGAGCGGCGCGATGAGAGCTTCTATCTCGTGGCGAGCCGTGTGCCCCTGGCGTGCATCGTGCGAGAGTTCCAGGACGGCCAGTCCCCAGAAGCGATCCGTTCAGCGTTTCCGACGTTGACTCTGGAGCAGGTCTACGGCGCCATCACCTTTTACCTGGGACACCGGGCCGAGGTCGACGAGGACATTGCGACTCGTGAGCGCGAAGAGAATGCGTTCAGCGAGACGCATCCCGCTCCCGCTGATCTGAAAGAGAAGCTGGACCGCGCGCGGCGCCAACCGCAATCGCGATAGCGCCATGGTCCGCTTTCTGGCGGACGCCAGCCTCCACCACGCGATCGTCACCGGCTGCGCCCGGCGCGAACCGGCGATCGACTTCCTCTCCGCACAGAGTGCAAAGCTCGACGGAAAGAGCGATCCAGACGTACTTGGGATCGCCGCCGCACAGGGCCGCATTCTCGTCACTCACGACTTTCGGACCATGCCGAAACACTTCGCTGAGTTTCTTGCGGCGGGAGGTTCGAGTCCCGGCGTGTTCCTCGTGAAGCAGCAGACGCCGCTGGCGTCAGTCATCGAGGATCTTGTGCTGGTCTGGACGGCGTCAACGCCAGAAGACTGGACGAATCGGATTGTCGAGATCCCGCTGCGTTGAGTTGCGCCCGCGAAAGGCAGGTCACAGGCAGCGCGCTACGCCGATCGCTTCATCGGGATCGAGTTGCAGCAACGGTCAGAAGCTTCCCTCCTGAAGGCCTAGCAGCTGCCAAGGCACTGTGCCGGTAGGTGTGCCAGTTTCGACTGCAGAACGGTGTCGTTCCGTGTCAGTCCTAGGCGGCGCGTGGTGCGCAATCGCACGATTTCCCGAAGAAAAACCGCGAAACGTCGAACGATCTCGATTCAGGACTTGCGCCTGTCACGCCGGAGGCCGCGGGTTCGAGTCCCGTCGACCCCGCCATCCCGCATCTCCCACGGATTCACCAACGTCGCGTCACCGGCGAGCTCGTCCTCGTCGCTGGAAATCGACGTCATCCGCCTCGTCTTGCGCAAGGTTTGTGCAAGCGTCGTCGACCCGATCTCCCTAGTTCCTCACAGCTTGTCTTGCTTGCTGCCGTTCGGCGCCGCGCTCGGTTACGAGTCGATAGGCAGTGTAGTACTTGTAGATGTTACTGACGTAGGTCACGGTTTCCCGGCCAATCCGCTCCGACACCACGCGTTCCACATTGCCGAACCACCGGTTGGGGTCGAGGCCCTGCTTGGCGGTCTCGCGCCTAAGCTGCCTGATACGGTTCGGGCCGGCGTTGTACGATGCGAACGTCATCAACGCCTTGTTCACGTCGTCCATCGGCTCGTTCTTGAAGTACTCGTCCATCATGAAGCGGAAGTACTTCACGCCCGCATGGATGTTCGGCTCGGCCTGGGTGATGTCGCCAACCGCCAGTTCCTTTCCCGTGGCAGGCATGACCTGCATCACGCCGACGGCGCCGACGCGGCTCTTCACGGATTGATCGAGCCTCGATTCCTGGTAGCCCTGAGCGGCCATCATGAGATGGTCGACCTTGTAGCGGCTCCCGTACGTTTCGAAGAACTTCACGAGTGTCTCCAGCTTCCGCCTCTCGGCGTCGGCAGACGCGGTCTTGACGTATTGCGTGTTCTGCAGATAGCGGCGCGTCAGGATGTTGGCGAACGTCGAGCGGGCCCCGACGTGCTTGAGCCACCTGTTCACCGCCGCGAGCAGCTTCGGATTGTTCTTGCGCACGCCGGCCGCGAGCTCCCCGCCCGTCCGTACGGCCGCGGGCTGTGGTTGGACGCCCGGGAACACCTGGCGCCAGAACTCGATCATGAAGTCGTCGATGACGGTGACGTCCACGAGACCCGCGTTGACCATCTCGAGCACATCGTCGTCTTCGAGCGGTTCCGGCGCCTCTTTGATCGTGACCGGAGGACGCTGGCGAGCCGCAAGCGACCGGTTCAGCTCGACCAGGCTTTCGTAGTAGCTGCTGCTCTTGCGGACGAACACCTCGCGGCCGGACAGGTCGTCGGGCGTCGCCACGGCGGGCGTGCCAGGTGCGGTGACGACGACCTCGGACACGTTGGTCCGGGTCGGCAGGGTGAAGTCCACGAGCTTTCGCCGTTCCGGTGTAACCGTCAGCGCGGCCGCGACGACATCTACGTTGCCGGCCTGCAACGCCGGAAAGAGCTGATCGCGCGTCAACGGGATCAGCACCACATGGACTTTCAGCACGCCGGTCTTGAACCGCTGGTTCAGGTCCTCTTCGAACCGCTTGAATGCCTCATAGGCCATCCCGCGCTCGACGCCTTTGTCGATGAAGTAGTGGGTGCGGTTGAAGACGGTGCCGACGCGAATGACCCGCCGCTTCACCATCTCGTCGAAGTCACCGGTGAATGGCGCCTGGATCCGTGCGGCGAGCTCGTCGGGTAGCGCGTGGAAGGGTGATTTCCCGGGTGGCAGCGGCTCGTCGGCGGCTCGCGATTGTACCGTGGGCTGCGGCGCACTGGCGCTGGCGGGAGGCCGGGCGGGCGGGGGGGCTTCGCCGCCGCCTGTCAGCAGCGTGTCGGCGCCGCGGGAACATGCGACCAGGGTCGTGAGCAGCGCGAGCGCGCAACCGAGACGCGTGGCCGTACCCTGGAAAGGCGGATGCAGCGCCTCGGCGATTCAAGCCCATCCGTTGAGCATACCATTAAGGCTGAGGTGGCGGGCACTCAATGCTGAGGTCCTAGCCGGTTAGCGGTCTGTCCGGCTCGCGGCTGGCCTTCTCCGGGCACGAGCCGATTCTCCACTCTGCTAGGCCCAGCGATCGAGGGTCGCCTGCCGTTCTTGATGGAGTACCGCGCCCGAAGAGCTGACGGCATCTACCGATGGGTCATGGACACCGGCATTCCGAATTATGAAGTGGATGGTAGCTATGGCTGATGCCGGTGACGGCAACTGGGGGTGCTTTCGAATCCTCTGGATCGATCCGATAGGGCTTAAATGTCTCGGTGTTCGGGTCGAACCGATCCAGTGACCGCTGTCCTCCAACCCAAAGCGCACCGGAGCGGTCCCCTTGAACAACGTCAGAACTGTCACTCCGCTCAGGCTGCCCGGGCGCGCCGGATCATGCTTGAAAGCCTTGAACTTGTGGCGTCGAGACGGCGTTGCGGTCTTGTGCGCCGGCGCCGGGCGCCCGGACGCAGAAGAGCACCAGGGCCACCAGGACTGAAAAAGGATTCGTCGCAGTCTCGCTGAAGGCGATGTGGGAGTCCGGCTAGAGCAAGCGATGGGCGATGCGGCATCGCTTGTCCCGCTCCTCGGTCCAGCCGAATCTCAGCGTGCGAGGCCGACGCGTCGCAGGAGGTCCTGGAAACGCGGGTCAGCGCGCAGCGGATCGTATCCGGGCTCACGCCCAGATACTGCAGCTGAAGGTCGCGCGCCGCGTGCGCCTTCTCGAGCGACGCGAAGGCCTCTTCCCGCTCGCCCAGCGCGGCCAGCAGCATGGCCAGCTCACCTGGCGACACATAGTCGGCCCTCGACTGCAAGCGCCCGAGCACCGCGCGAGCCCGGGTGTGGTCGCCCGCCCGCGCGTACGCCGCGCCGAGAGCAATCTGTGTGGTTGACGTGTCGAGACCCAGTGCGATGGCTTTCTGATAGGCGGCGATGGCGTCCGCATCCCGGCGCTGAGCGGCGTAGGTGTTGCCCAGGAACACGTACGAGTATGCGTAGTTGGGTTCGAGCTCGATGGTTCGTACCAACGTCGTGATGGCCTGGTCATATCGACCGGCCGAGGCCAGCACGAGGCCGACCGTGGCGTTGACGGCAGGCGACAGTGGATCGAGCTCCCTGGCGCGCGTGATCTCCGCAATCGCCTCGTCGTGGCGGCCGACGAGCCTCAGAAACGACGCGTACCAGCGGTGCGCGAGAGCCAGGTTCGGGTTGAGCGCGATGGCCCGCTTGTACTCCCGCTCGGCGTCGGCCCATTGCCACGCATACGTCATGAGATTCGCGAGCACGTAGTGCGCGTCCGCGAGGTTCTCGTCGAGCTCCAACGCTCTCCGTGCGGCCGCTGTCGCCTTTGGCAGGTACTCGGCCGGATCGACGAGGCTGCTGCTGACGAGACTCCGGTAGATGTCGGACAGATCGGAATGGGCGAGCGCGTAGCCGGGATCAACGGCAATCGCCCGAGCAAAGTAGTCGCCGGCCTTCCGGCGGTCCTCCGCGCTGCCCTTCGCCCGATGGAAGTGCCCCTTCAGCACGAGCTCGTAGGCCTCAGGATTCCTGATGTCGCTGTTGGCGAGCCGTTGCTGCTGCCCCGACGTGAGGCGCAGCTGCAGCGTTCGCGCAATCTCATGCGAGATCTCCGCCTGCACTTTCAGCAGGTCTGCGGTCGTACGCACGTACTGCTCGCCCCACACTTGCGTCCGGTCTCGCCCATCGATCAGCTCGACGCTGATCGAGAGACGGTCATCGCGCTGCAGAACCCGCCCGGCGAGGATGCCGACGACGTCCAGCGCACGTGCCACCTCCTGTGGGTCCGCGTCCTTACCCTTGTATCTGGACGAGGAGCTGTTGGCGACGACCTTCATCCCAGGCAATTGCGAAAGGCGGTTGATCAAGCTCTCGCTGATGCCGTCGGACAGATAGTCCTGCGCGGGATCCTGGCTGGTGTTCTTGAACGGCAACACGGCGAGTGAGGTGATGGCGGCCGGTGCGCCGCTCGGTGCGAACGCGTTGTAGACGAAATAGGCGCCTGCCGCCGAGGCCGCGACGAGCAAGGCCAGCACCGACAAGGCGGCGGGATGCCATCGGCGCGCGCGCGCGTCCTCGCCGTGCTCCCTGGGAGTCCCGCCCTCGAGCGCCTGAACGACATCACCGACGGTGGAGAAGCGGTCGGCTGGCGCACGAGCCAGACAGCGCAGAATCGTCCCCTCCCACACCGGGTCCAGATCGGGTACGTGAATCCGCGGGCTCGGCGGCGGTTCCTGCAGGCGTTTGACCGCGGTGCGAATCGGTGTCTCGGCCATGAACGGCCAGGTGCCCGTGACCATCTCGAACATCACGACCCCGAGCGCATAGATATCCGCGGCCGGCGTCACCGGGCCGGCTTCCACCTGTTCCGGCGCCATGTAGGCCGGTGTCCCCGAAATCTCCGGTTCCTCGGTCAGCAAGGCCAGGCTGGTGTGGCCGTCCTGCGCGCTGCGCCGCGCGAGCCCGAAGTCCGTGATCACGGCCCGCGGGTCGCGATCCGGCGGCGTCGGCTCGACGAGCATCACGTTGTGACTCTTGAAATCGCGGTGCACGACCCCGACACGATGCGCGGCCGCGAGGCCGGCTGCCATCTGTCGCACGATGGGAAGCGCGTCGGCAGTCGACAGTCGTCCATCCCTCGCGAGGCGGTCGGACAGCGTTTCGCCGTGGAGCAACTCCATGGCCAGGAACACCACCTCGTCTGCGGGTGCTCGGTCTCCTACAGGGCGGTGGCGGAAGACGTCGAAGATCCGGCACACGTTCGCGTGCGTCACCTGGCGTGCCAGGTGCACCTCGCGCTTGAAGAGCACGATCGACCGCTCGTCGTCGGC
The DNA here is from genome assembly GCA_963840865.1 of Vicinamibacterales bacterium. GTDB lineage: Bacteria > Acidobacteriota > Vicinamibacteria > Vicinamibacterales > Vicinamibacteraceae > CAWJAP01. The sequence continues at coordinate 66,490 of CAWJAP010000025.1, read as the reverse complement.
GATGCTCGACAGAATGGTCTTGAGCGCGACTCGCTCGTGCAGCTCTAAATCCTCCGCCTCGTAGAGCTCGCCCATTCCTCCCTTCGCCAGGAAGTGAACGATGCGGAAGCGGTATGCGACGACGTCCCCGGGGCGAAACACGGAGCGTCCGCGCTCGGCCGTGCCGGGTGTCGCGCTCGGGCCACTCGATCCGCTCGTGCGACTGCTGGTCGTCGCCCAGGTCGCCTCCGGCCTCGTCGTCGTGCCGGACGTGCGGTGTCGTCGCCGGACCGGTCTCGTGCGGTCGCCGGAGCAGGCGCTGGATGCTCAGATGTGTGCGGACTCGGGCGAGGACCTCGTCGCCCTCAAACGGCTTCGTGACGAAGTCGACAGCGCCGGCCTCGAACCCGCGCACTTTGTCTTTGGCATCGTCGAGCGCGGAAAGGAAGATCACCGCGGCGTCGCGCGTCTCGGGGGCGTCCTTGAGGCGGCGGCATGTTTCGTAGCCGTCGATCCCGGGCATGACGACATCGAGCAGGATCACCCCGGGGTGCGCGCGCTGAGCCACTTTGAGCGCTTCCTCCCCAGTGCGTGCGAACAACAGGCGGTAACCCTGGCCGTCGAGCGTCCCGCGCAGGACGTCCAGGTTCGTCGGGTCGTCGTCAACCAGAAGGATCCGGTCGGTCTCGTCGGTTGGCGCCGGTGGAGGCTGATGGTGCATGGATTCCTGGGGGAGCACGCCGCCACGCGCGGACGTTCAGTATACGCGGGGGCGCCAACCGACGCGTCCACCCCGGCCCTCGCGGGCCGGCCGGACGTGCTCGGCGACCGCAAGTCGATCACGCTGTCAGCACTCTCGTCGCCGCGTCGGTCGGCATTGCTCAATATCGACGAGGCGTGTCGCAAAGCATCAGGGAGCTCGGATGGAAACAGGCCGACTTGGCGCGAACGCTGATCAACGATGAACGATGAGGGTTGGCGGCTAGCTCACCGCACCGGGCCATCGGATGGCGGGGGCGGCGGCGTGACGGCGTCGACGCTGCCGGAGTCGACCAGCTCGCCCTTCCGCGACAGCGCCTGGAAGTGCATCGTCTTGTCCGCGATCTCGACCAGCATGTACGAGCGATCGGTGTCGAAGCCCTTGGCCGTCATCGCCGAGCCGGTGCGGATGTTGCCCTCGCGCAGCTTGGCGGCGCCGCCGCTGGTGAAGTAGGTGATGCCGCTCTGCGGCTTCAGCCGCTCGTAGAAGTGCTCGTGGCCCGAGAACACCACGCTGACGCCGTACTTCAGGAACAGCGGTTCGAGCAGCGCCCGCAGGTCGGCCTCCGATCCGTGCCGCTCTCCCGACGAGTAGAGCGGGTGATGGAAGAAGGCGATTTTCCAGGTGTTCTTTGACGTACTCAGCTCCCTCTCGACCCAGTCCCGCTGCGCCTGGTCCATGTAGTTGCTGTCCAGGGCGAAGAAGCGGACGCCCTCCTTCTCGAACGTGTAGAAGCGCTTCCCGTCCATGTTGAACGGCTTGTAGAAGCGCTGGTTGGGATCGTCGTGGTTGCCGAGCGAGGCATAGAACGGGATCTTCAGGTCGAGCAGCGCCTTGTAGGGGCGCTCGAACTTCTTCTCGAAGTCCTCCGGCCCCTCGCGGCCGTAGATGTTGTCGCCGAGCATCAGCACGAACTCGAAGGGGAACACCGATCGCGACCCGGTCAGCTGCTCACCGACCTGGTACTGCGGCTTGTCGCCGGTGCCGCTGTCGCCGATCACCGCGAAGCGGAGCGACTTCTCGGCGCGCGGCGCGAGCGTGCCGCCCGCGACCCCGGCGGGCGCGGCAGCCTGGGTCGCCGCGGCGCGGGCCGACATCGGCGCCGGGGAGGCGACCACCGGCAGCGCGCCGAGGAACAGTGTCAGCAGCAGCGCCGGCCGGCGCGACAAGCCGTGGACACGCGTCGACATGGTGTGGCCTCAGCCCGCGATGATCGGGACGACGTTGCGGGCGACGTCGACGATGACGTTGGCGGTCACGTCGCGCAGTACGATGTGGCGGCCGACGATGCGGTACTCGAGTTCCGGTGGCAGCTCGGGCAGCTTCTGCAGGAGCTGGGCCGGGAAGGTCTTGAGCGGCTTGTCGGTCGGGTAGGTCATGTTCACCGTGATCCTCATCTTCGCCGGCGGCTCCTGCATGAGCGCCTTGCGATCGGCGGCGGAGCGGCCGAGGAAATCCTTGCGCACCTCGCTTGCGAGCACCGTCCGGAACGCTTCGCCGAATATGTCGCCTTCCTTGGCGGCGGGGCGGAGCTTCTTGATCATCGCCGCGAGTGCGGCCTGGCGGCTCTGCACGTTGGCCGCGTCATTGGTCTCGGTGAGCTTGGCCACCTTCGATTCGGCCACATTGTGCAGCTTGACGTATTCGGCGACCCGCTCCTTGAAGCCGAGCACGGCGGTGCCGATCGGATTGGCCTGCGCCGCCTGAGATGGTGCGAACGCCAGGCCGCTCTGCATTGGAAGAGGCACCAGCGACAGGGCGAGGAGGAATTCGTACGGGGTCATGCCATCCTCCGTCTGTGCCGTGGCAAGCCTCAGGCCGTCGGCTCTCAGCGGTTCCGGCGTTGCAATCACGGGCCCTGTTGGACCGCTGTGGGACCAATGGCGTATTGATCGGCGACTCTCAGCCGGACAGTGTTATAGACAACCCCGAGTAGACGTCTCGAAAGGTCCCCATGTCTCCGATACGTCCGTCCAGCTTGCTCGCGCTCGCTGTCGTGTTCGCTCTGGTGCTGCCGCCGGCCGTGGGGGCCGACGCCAAGATCCGAAGCAAGAAGGCCGAAGGGGTCGACTTCCGTAGTCTGCGCACGTGGAGCTGGCACCCCAAGGGCGAGGGCGACGTCAAGATGGCCGTCTCGGCGGACGACAAACCCGAGGCGCTCCGCGCCCGGTGGAACCCTGTCATCAAGGATGCCGTGGAGAAGGGGTTCGCGGAGCGAAACCTGACGACCGACTCGGCGTCACCGCAACTCCATGTCACGTCCTACCTGCTCATCAACACCAACATGTCGGCGCAGACGCTCGGACAGTTCGCGCCGGCCGTTCCCGAATGGGGGCTGCCTCCGTTCACGGGCGCGACGCAGAGCCTGCGTGTCTTCGAGCAGGGATCGCTGGTCCTCGACGTCTCCTCTACCGCGAGCGGTGAGCTCATCTGGCGCGGGATCGTGCAGGCCGAGGTCAACCGCGATCGCACGCAGGAGGAGCGTGAAGTGCGGGTGCGGGCGGCGATCGCCGACCTCATGAAGAAGTTCCCGAACAAATAGCTGGCGGTCGCTGTCAGATCCGAAAACGCAGCAAGGCCGCGACGCCGCCGACCTCCCGCAAGAGATTCGCATCCTCGATGAACCGGATGCTCGCGCCCGTCTGCTCGGCGCGGGTGACGAGCTCGTCGGCCAGGGCGACGCGCGCCTGATCGGGAGGTCCCTGAGGTTCCGACGTCAGGATGTGCAGCGGCCGCGGCGCAGCTTCAGGAAATCCCTGGACTGGCTTCAGCTCCTGCGGCTTCGCGGTGAGCGCGAGCTCGTCGACCTGACCGAGCTGTAACGCGCGGAGCGTTGCCTCTGGCCCCGCCACACCGAGTCCGCCGCTGCGCCAGGCATCGAGCAACTGCTCGACGTACTCGGCATCGCTCCTCGCATCTTCGGTGCGCAGGACCTCGAGCGTGGCGCGAAGGATGTCCGCCTCGCTGCTCGTGCGTTCCAGATGAATGACGTCGACGATCCGGCCGGCGAGTCTGCTCGGCAGTTGATCGCGCAGGAGCGGCACGGCGACGTCGTCGCCGATGATCACGATGTGTGGAGTGTCGTCCTCCGCCACGATGCGGTCGAGCGCATCGACGACCTCTTTCATGTAGAGCAGATGCACGTTCTCCACGTGCCGTTGATAGCGCGCCTGCGACCATCCTCCGACACTGGTGCGCTTCGTCTTCTCCCCCGTGACTTCGGCGGTCCGTTCCGTCGTGTTCAGCCCGAAGACGAAGATCCGGGCGCGGTGAGTATCGAGGAACACGACCGCATAGCGCGGATACTGATCGAGCAGCCGTGCGAGTGGATAGAGATGAGGCACGGGGCCGATGAACAGCCAATGGCCGCCGAGCGGCGCTTCGAGCTGGATGGCCTCGAAGAAGCCGCCTCGAGCCGCGCACGCGAAGATCGCAAGGCCGTTGGCCGAGGCGGCGCGGTCCGACTCGAGGAAGCGCTCGATGCGCGCGAAGTCCTGCTCGAGGCTGGGCCGTTCCGGTGAATGGACCGGCACGGCGCCGACGCGCTCAGCCGAGACCTTTCGCAGAAACTCGCTGTAGCGATCGCGCCCTCGCTGATCGGCGGTGAGGTCGAGATAGAGGCTGACGACCGGCTCCGATCCGGGCTCGAAATCGGCCAGGCGCTCGAGCCGGCTTTGAAGAGCTGCACTCGACGTGATTGCGGTTGCCATGCGTCCCGACGGTGCAAGAGGGATACCGTCAGACCTCGAGCGATCGGGCCGGCGGGGCTGAAGCCCTGCCCTGCCGCTCGATGTGGCGCGCGCGTGACGGCGAGCGGCGCTAGCCGCCGCTGAGAATGTACTGTTCCAGCGACTTGATCGTGAACTGGTGCTCGTCCACGACGGCGCGGACGACGTCGCCAATCGAGATGATGCCGACCACTTTGCCCAGTTCGACGACGGGGAGGTGGCGAATGCGCTTTTCGGTCATGAGTGCCATGCATTGGTCGGCGGTCCACCCCGGCTCCACACAGATGACGTTCGTCGTCATGATCTCGCGGACCGGCGTGTCCCTCGAGGTCTTTCCCAGGAGCACGACTTTCCGGGCGTAGTCCCGTTCCGACACGATGCCGGCGACCTCGTCTCCGGAGAGGATGAGGACCGCGCCGATGTTCTTGTCCGCCATCAGGCGAAGCGCCTCGAAAATCGTGGCATCGGGGCCGAGCGCATGGACGCCGGACTTGCGAGCAAGCATCTGCCGCACGATCGTCGTCATGGTGGTTCTCCTCGTAGGGGCACGCCCGCCGGCGGCCTGGTGATGGTAAGCGATAGCACGCCCGAGCACGCGGCGCAACCCTGTCCTGCTGGATTCCCGTCCAGCCCGGCCGCGTCGTGGCATGCTTCCACCTCATGAAACGACTCGTCCCGACCGGTGCGGTGCTGATTCTCGGGGTGGCCGCCACGGTGCTGGCCAGGCAGGCCGGTCCGGCGCCCGCTGCCGGCGCCTTCGATCTCGTGGTCGCCAACGGGCGCGTCATGGATCCCGAATCGGGGCTCGATCTCCCGCGCCACGTGGGCGTGCGCGGCGGGCGCGTCGAGGCCGTGAGCGAGCGCCCGCTGCAGGGGCGGGACACGATCGACGCCACCGGGCTCGTGGTGGCCCCCGGCTTCATCGACGTCCACGTCCACGGCCATGACTTGGAGAACTATCGCGCCAAGGCGCTCGACGGCGTGACCACCGCGCTGGAGCTGGAGATCGGAACCGACGACGTCGATGCCTGGTACGCGGCGCGGGCCGGACATGCGCTCCTCAACTACGGCGTGAGCAGCGGACACATTCCCGCGCGGATGGCCGCGTTCGCCGACCCGGGCACGTTGCTGCCCAGCGGCGACGGCGCGCGCACCGTGGCGTCGGCGGCGCAGCTCGCGGACATCCAGGCGCGCGTGCGGCGAGGGCTCGAACGCGGCGGGCTGGGCGTCGGCATGGGCATCCAATACACCCCGGCCGCGACGCGCTGGGAGGTCGTCGAGACGTTCCGCACGGCGGCCGCCTTCAAACGGCCGATCTTCGCCCACGTCCGTTCGTTCGGGACACGCGAGCCAGGCTCGAGCGTCGAGTCGTTCCTGGAAATCATCGCGGCCGCGGCGCTCACCGGCGCCCCTCTGCACATCGTCCATCTGAACAGCATGAGCCTCGAGGACACGCCGCGAACGCTTTCCCTCGTCGAAGCGGCCAGACAGCGAGGTCTCGACGTGACCACCGAAGCCTACCCGTACAGCGCGGGCATGACCCAGATCCAGTCGGCGCTCCTCGATCAATATGAGAGCGCGCCAGACGAGACGCTGCAGCGCCTGCAATGGGTCGCCACGGGCGAGCGGCTCACGCGCGCCACGTTCAAACAGTACCGTCGCCAGGGAGGCATGGTCATCCTGCACCTGAACACGCCGGAGATGGAGGCCATGGCGATCACGAGCCCGCTGACGATGATTGCCAGCGACGGGCGGCTCGAGGCCGGCAGGGGACATCCGCGCCAGGCCGGAACCTACGGGCGCGTACTGCGCCACTACGTGCGTGAGACGCGTCAGCTCTCACTGATGGAGGCGCTGCGCAAGATGACGATCATGCCCGCGCTGCGCCTGCAGAAGGCCGCGCCGGACTTCGAGCGCAAGGGACGCATCCGTCCGGGCGCGGATGCGGATCTGGTCGTGTTCGACGCCGAGCGTGTCGCCGATCGCGCGACCTACGAGCAGCCGGCGCTCCCAACCGAGGGCTTCCGGTTCGTCGTCGTGAACGGCACCCCGGTCGTGCGCGACGGCCGCATCGTCGACGGCGTTACTCCGGGCCGCCCCGCGCGAGCGGCGCACTGACTCTGGAGGTGGCCCTCTGTTGACCATGTGGGAGAGCCCTTCAGGCCGGTCGGCCCGCCGGAAGACAGCCCTGTGCCCACTTGAGTGGGCCTTATCAACTCAGTGAACTCGGGGAATGGAACGCGGTGACCGGAGTGGACGTCGAACGCGAAGCGTTCCGAAGGATCCGTGGGCCTCGAGCTGTCTAATGCGATGTCGACCCTCGAGGTCGCACGCCTGCGCTCAGACACGCTGGAGGTTGCTCATGATCACTCGCGCGCGTTCAGTTCCTCTCATCGCCCTGGTGGTCGCAGTCGCGACGACATCTGCGCCGCCCATGGCCGCGCGTCAGGAGACGCCGAGCATGCCGTTCTCGGTGGCGCAGGTCTTCGTCGAACTGAACGATACCGACGGCGATCTCGGGTTGCACGCCGAGATCGACGGCGGCACCTGGACCAGCCTCGAGATCGAAGGTCCGAGCGGCCGGCGCCTGCTGGGCATCGCAAGCATTGGCCGTCTGCGCAGCCAGGGACTCACACAGCTCGCCTTCGAAAGCCAGGAGCCCACGTTCGACGAGCTGCCGCCAGCCGACTTCTTCCGGCGGTTCCCCGCAGGGCGCTATGAGATCGAGGCGATCGCGCAGGGTGGAGGCACGTTCGAGAGCGTCGTGCGCCTCTCGCACGTGCTGGCCGCGCCCGTCGAGTCGACGGTGAATGGCCTCGCAGCAGCAGAAAGCTGCGACGCGCCGCTACCGGAAGTCGTCTCTCCGGTCGTCATCGACTGGGAACCCGTGACCAGCTCACATCCCGACATCGGCGAGACCGGGCCGGTGACCATCTCGCGCTATCAGTTCTTCGTCGAGCGTGGAGCGATGAAGCTCAGTCTGGATCTTCCTCCGTCGGTGACCGAGTTCGAGATCCCCGCGAGCCTGACGACGGTGCCGGGCGACTACAAGTTCGAGATCATCGCGCGCACGTCCACCGGCAACAACACGGCGGTCGAGAGCTGCTTCCGCATCCGGTAGCCTCGCTCAGTCTTCCGGCGGCTCTCCGCTCGGCGCCATCTTCACGAGACGCGGATCGAACCGCGCGAGCGGCTCGACGAGGTCGCGCTGGGCCGCCATGACCTCGTCGATGTCCTTGTAGGCCATCGGCACCTCGTCGAGCCCCGCCGAGATCAGCGTGACACCGTGATCCCGCAGGAAGCTCTGGGCGGCTGCCCACGTGAACGACGCCTTCGCCTTCGTGCGGCTCATCCGGCGGCCGGCCCCATGCGAGGCGGAGTTCAACGAGGCCGCGACGCCGCGGCCCCGGACTACGTAGCCGGGTGTGCCCATCGAACCCGGTATGACGCCGAGCACGCCCGCGCCCGCGGGTGTCGCGCCCTTGCGATGGACGATCACCTCTGCCTCCGCTCCATCCGGCAGCCGATGCCGCTCGCGCCACGCGAAGTTGTGGTGGTTCTCGATCTCCAGCCGGACGTCCACGCCCAGGGCGCGGGTGACGTGCGCGTGGATCACCGCGTGATTGGCTGCCGCATAGCGGCCCATGAGCTCCATCGCGGCCCAATACTCCTGACCGGCCTCGGTCGCGAGGTCGAGCCAGGCGAGATGCGACAGGTCCTTCGGCAGCTCCGGATGGAGCTCGCGGGCCAGCCGGCTGTAATGCTGCGCGACCTGTGCGCCGCTGCCCCGGCTTCCGGAGTGGCTCAGAAGCGCCGTGTACTCGCCCCGCGGAAGGCCGACGGATTCCTCGAGCACCGTGAGCCGTCCGAACTCGACGAAATGATTGCCGCTGCCGCTCGTGCCGAGCTGCGACCACGCGCGATCCTTCAGCTTCGCGGTCAGCTTCGTGATGCGCCAGTTTGCGTCCATGACCTCGTGCTGGCGTGGCGATCGAAACGTCGCCCCGATCCCGAATCGCGTCTCGCGCTCGAGCGTCCTGGTCAGGCGGGGCTGGTCGTCGACGAGTGCGCGGAGCGGCAGATCCAGCACCGTGAGCTTCATCCGGCACGCGATGTCCACGCCGACCGCATAGGGAACGACCGCCTCGTGCGTCGCCAGCACCCCACCGATCGGCAAACCGTAACCGACGTGCGCATCCGGCATCAGGGCGCCAGAGACCGCCACCGGCAGCTTGCACGCGTTCTTCAACTGCTGGATCGCATCGGGCTCGAGATCCCGACCCCAGATCCGATACGGCGCATCGTCACGTCTCGGCTGAAACTGACGAGACGTGGTCGCGGGATCGAGCGGCCGGCGGGGAGGCATCCGACTCACGTCCATCCTCGAATAGTGCGACATCTCGGCGGTTTGCGCCAGTCCTCGAGAAGCACGTCTCCGCCGCGTTTTTGGTGCAGAAAACGTGATGTGGCCGACACGTCGGTGTCATGCGCGCCGCCTACCGTGATCGCCAGCATGCGCGTGGGCATACCACGGCATCGTCTCAATCGGAGGGCGCAGCGATGGCGCTGACATTCAGCGTCATCGTCTGCGCGCATAACGAAGCCCGATATCTGGGCGCCTGCCTGCACTCCCTTCTGGCGCAAACTCGACTTCCGGACGAGATCCTCGTCGTGAACAACGCGAGCGCGGACGGCACGCGCGGGGTGGCCGAGCGGGTGTCGTCCGTTCGTGTGGTCGACGAGCCCCGCAAGGGCCTGGTCGTCGCGCGCGAGACGGGACGCCTGGCCGCACGTGGAGACGTCCTGCTCTACGTCGATGCCGACTGCCGCCCGCCACTCTGGTGGCTGCACCGCGTCGCCGCCCGCTTCGAGCGCGAGAGCTCTCTCGTGGCGCTGTCCGGCCCGTACCGGTTCTATGACTGGGATCTGTGGGGCCGCCTGCTGGTGCGCGCCTACGACTACACGCTCGCTCCGCTCACGCAGGCGCTGGTGAAGCACCTGCTCGGCCGCGGCACCATCTTCTACGGCGGCAACTTCGCGGCACGCCGCAGCGCGCTCGAGCGCGTCGGCGGGTTCGACACCTCGATCGAGTTCCACGGCGAAGACGCCAACATCGGGCGCCGCCTGCTCGAGGCGGGTGATGTCGTGCTCGCCTACGACTGCTATCTCTACACGTCGGCGCGGCGCTACGTCGCGCTCGGCAAGGGCCGGGTGTTCCGCCTCTACATCCGCAACTTCGCGAGCGGAGATCGTCCGCCACCGGCCGGCCGACACGTCGCACGTCGACGTGCGCTTGTAATGCCCGGCTACGAGCCCTTCCTCCTCTGCGACTTCCACGTGCACACGCGCTGGAGCGACGGCCGGCTCTCGGTGCGGGAGGTCGTCGATCTGTACGGGCAGACGGGGAAGTTCGATGTCATCGCCATCACCGATCACATTCTCATGGAGCGCGATCTGCTCGCGCGCGCCGGCCGCATCGCCACGCTCGGCCGCCGGCGCTTCGGCCTGACACGACGACACCTTCGACCCGTACCTCGCCGACATCGCGCAGGAAGCGGAGCGGGCGATGCAGCGATACGGCCTGCTGGTCATTGCGGGCGCCGAGGTCACACAGAACCGGCTCCGCGGCCGGAAGAACTCGCACATCATCGGCCTCGACCTGACGCGCTACGTGAGCGCGGACCAGACAGCCGACGAGATCCTGCGCGACATCCGGCGGCAGGGCGGTCTCAGCATCGCGTGCCACCCGCACCACCGGACCACGTGGCGGCTCGAGATCAGCACGTGTTATCTGTGGGATCACCGCAAGGAGCTGTCCGATCTCGTCGACGTCTGGGAAGCGGCCAACCGAGACGATTTGTTCTCGGTCACGAGCCTCAAGCACTATCCCTACGTGGCCAACAGCGACTTCCACAAGCCGAAGCACCTGTATTCGTGGAAGACGCTGGTCCGCTGCGAGAAGAACTGGCCCGCGATCAAATCGGCGCTTCGCGGCAACACGGACGTGGCGATTACCCTCTTCCGTAACGGGTCGTGGACGAGCTCGGAATCGGGCGAGCCGACATTGGCCATCGACGTCTTGTGAACGAGGCGACGAACCAGATCGGACGAAATCAGTGGGGGTCGGATTCGTCCGTAGCTTGGTGGGGCTCTTCCGGAGCAACGACCAGTACCTCGGCGCCGGCGCTCCGCGCGAGCTCGCGCGCCCGCCGAATCGCCTGCTCTTTGGTCGCGTGCGCCGAGTGCGGCACGCCATCCACCGAGACGCGCCAGACAGGCCCATCCTCGCGAACGATCACATGCGGTCGTGGACTTCGCCGTTCGACGGCAGGAGACGACATCATTCGTGACCTCGGCTCGGCGCGCCAGCACGCCGACGTTAGGATCTTGGAAGCAGGCCCGTATCATACACGCCTTGACGCCGACCGACAGCCGCTCTGCCGCGTCGCACGACTGCGCGATTCACCTGACGAGCCGCGTGCCGGCCGACGTTCGACACATCAATTCGACCGCGCCGAATCGCCTGTGCTGCGGTTGGTCGGCTCGGTGTAGGGGTCGGGCCGAATTTCAGTTTCTGCCACGAGGGGTCGGGCCGATTTTGTGACGAGACACGCCGAGAGCTCGAGCCGGACCCTTCCGTCTTCGTGGGGGAAGACTTCCTGGTACGTCCGTGCAGTTTTGTGCTGATTTTCGATTGGGCGCTTTTCTTGCTGATTCAACCGGGTCACGACCGTGGGGCTTGTCGAATGATGAACGCTCGAGCTTGCTGCACGATGGTTGATTCTGCGCATCGCCCCAGCTCTGACCACTCACGCCAACCCTGTCCGGCCTGCGGCACGGCTGCCAGCATTGTTTATGGTGTAGCAGCGGGCGCCGATGGGATCGTCCGGCTCATGTTCCGCTGCCTGCCCTGCCATCACGTCTGGAGCGAGGTCCGCACGCCCACCCATCGCCCCCGGACGTCGTCGCTGATCGATGTCAACCGCTAGTCTGGCGCCGGCCGCCATCAGCGGCCGTCGCGGCAGCCCTTGGATCCGCGCTGCTATCCAGCCGGCCCTGAGCGGGCCCTCTGGCAGCGCGGAGGGCTGCAGCAGTGGTCTGGCCCGGACCGGCGCGCGTCATGAGCACGCGCATCATTTCATGATCCCGAGCAGCACCAGCACGAGCTCGAGCACCAGGATGATGACAATCGTCAGCTCCAGCACGTTCGCCCGGGACATCTGCGTCTGTTCCACCGCGAACCGGTAGACATCGTCGAGTGTCCGCAGCTTCTCCTCGACATTGCCCTTCCAGCGTTCGAGTCCCAGGCGTGCCGCGACGAGCGCGTAGAGCCGGGCCGCATAGACGTCGCCCACCATCTTGATCGCGTTCTCGGTCTTGTCGGTCAGCTCGTTGACCTCGATGAAGAGCGCGTGCACCTCGTACGCTTCGCGCATCAGGCGCTGCCCCCGAGCCATCGCGGCCAGCGCGGACGCTGCAGGCTGTCGTAGATGCGCTCGAGCTCTGACTCGAGCAGCGCGTCGTAATAACGGAACTGGAGCAGCTGCGAGTTGGCGAACTCGAAGATCTCGAGCGCGGCCTGAACGCCCGCATCCGTGTCGTACACGAGCGCCGTGCTCCAGGTCGGAATCACGAGGTCGTCGGCGAGGTACGAGATGCGATGCCGAAGGACCTCGTCGCGCTCCTGGGGACTCAGGGGCGCGCCCTCATCGCGAAGCGCCGCGGCGATCGCTTCGCCGTCACGGGCGATGAGCTCGTCCGCGGTCATCGGGCGATCCAGCTCCGTAATCGCGAACACGACGTAGTCTTCGTTCAGGTCGGGCGGACGGGAGCGAATCATCGACGGCTTCAGCCGTTGCGCGAGCATCCGGCACATCTCGGCTGCCTGCGCCTCCAGACGGCCCAACTCGCGCCCCGATCCCGCGATCTCGGTCCACGAGCCCGCGAACGGCCGCGAAAACGCCACCGACATGACGCCGTAGTCGAAAACCTTGATGCGCGCGCGGCAGCCTTTTACCGACGGCAGATCGACGGCCTCGGCGTCGATCACGAGCGGCAGCGTCCGGTACTGGAGATACGCGGGCGTGTAGGGCTTGGGCTCGAGGCGAACCCGCTCGGGCTCGGCCTGAAGGAGCCGCGGAACCGCCGCCAGGTCGATCTCGTCGGCGATGTCGTAGAGGTAGAACGCCGTGACCGCGCCGTTTCGAATCACCAGAGCAGGCTACTCGATCCTCGCGAATCACTACTCGCGCAAAACGCTCAATAGCTTCTGGGTGAGTAAGCGCCAGGTCGCGAGCACGCCCACGATGACGACGAGCCGCACCGTGCCGGCGGCCCCGCTTCCCGAGGGACCGACGACGGCGACGAACTGGCCGTGGGGCAGGGAGGGACGACCCGTCCCGGAATCGGCGCGTGGTGGTGTCCCGGGGTCAGCCTCCCAGGCTGCGGCGTACGAGATCGCTGAGCGCCTTGCCGTCGATCGGCCGGCCGGCGAAGCGGGCGGTCAAGGCTTTCATGACGCGGCCCATGTCTTTGGGCGTGGTGGCGCCGGTTTCGGCGATGACTTCCGACATGGCCCGCGCGATTTCGTGCTCGGGCACGGCAGCGGGCAGGTACTCCTCGAGGACGACGATTTCCGCCTGTTCGCGATCTGCGAGCTCCTGGCGGCCGCCCTTCTCGAACTGCTCAATCGACTCACGCCGCTGCTTCACGAGGGAGACGACCACCTGGACCTCGTCGGCGGCGGTGAGTGCCCGCTTCAGCTCGACCTCCTTGTTCATCAGCGCGGTCTTGAGCAAGCGCAGGGCGGCGACTCGAAGGGTCTGCTGCGATTTCATACCCTGGGCCAGCGCTTCCGTGACCTGATCGAGCAGAGCCATGGTGTCGAGCCTCCTCGGCATCGGGGTCGTCGAACGGCCCACATATTGCCACGGACAGGAAGATGTCCTTTGGTGGCCCGCCGTGGTTCCGAAGGTATATCGTTGCGTTGTGCGCCCGACGGCACACCGCCTCAGCCGTACGAACTCGTCTGGAGCGCCCGCGGCCTGGAGACCGGCATGGTTGTTCGTTTCCCCTCACTTCCGCGTCTCGCCGATTTTCCGCGCATAACTGCTGCGCTGGTGGCGCTGCGCGCGCGCATCCTGAAGTATCCCCGCGTTGCGCTCGGCGCGCTGCTCACGGTGTCCCTCGTGTTCTGGGCGACCACCGCCACGCTGGCGTGGTTCACCTACGACGTCACGCACCACCTGCCAGGACGCGCAGCAGGTGGCCGCGATCGGCGACATGGCTCAGGCCACGGTGCTCTACGACAGTGCTGATCGGCCGGTGTTCACCATCTTCAAGGAGCAGCGGATCGAGGTGCCGCTGTCGCACGTCTCGCCGAACCTGATCAAGGCGGTGCTGTCGGTCGAGGATCAGCGCTTCTTCGAACACGTCGGCGTGGACGTGATTCGCATCCTCGGCGCGATGCGTTGCGAACGTCCGCCACCAGCGGCTCACGCAGGGCGGCAGCACGATCACGCAGCAGCTGGCGCGCCAGAGCTTTCTGACGCTCGAGCGGACGCCGACGCGCAAGCTGAAGGAAGCCATCTGTCGCCGCGTTGATCGAAGGCTCGTATTCGAAGTCCGAGATCCTGCAGCTGTATTTGAACAAGGTGTACTTCGGCGATGGCTTCTACGGCGTCGAAGCCGCCGCGCGTGGCTTCTTCGGCAAGAGCGCCTCCTCGCTGACCGTCGACGAGGCCGCGCTCATCGCCGGCATCATCAAGTCGCCCTCCACGTGGGCGCCGACGGTGAACCTCGACAAAGCCGTCGCCCGTCGCAACGTCGTCCTGCAGACGATGCTCGAGAGCCGCGCGATCGATCGGCGCGACGTACGATCGCGCGCGGCAGGCGGAGGTGACGCTCGAGAACGGCCTCCAGCGCGACGAGGCGTTCGGCCAGTACTTCAAGGAGCAGGTGCGGCGCGAGCTGGTCGAGAAGTTCGGTTGGGAGCGCGTCTCGGCCGGCGGGCTGCGCGTGTTCACGACCATCGACGCGGAGATGCAGCAGGCGGCCGAAGCACGAGCTCGAGCAGCGCGCTGACTGCCGATCGAGAATCGCGCCGCGTTACAAGCACCCGAAACGCGACGAGCTACGTGGCGCGACCGCCACGGGCAAGGCCGCGCTGCCCGGACTACCTGCAGGGCGCCATGGTGGCGCTCGATCCGCAGACCGGCTTCGTGCGGCGTGATGGTCGGCGGCCGCCACTTCCGCGAGAGCCGCTTCAATCGCGCGGTCCAGGCGCGCCGTCAGCCCGGCTCGGCGTTCAAGCCGTTCGTCTACGCCGCCGCCATCGAGTCGGGCATGACGCCGGCCACGCTGCTGACGCAATCTCGACGACCCGGTCGAACACGCCGCAGGGTGGCATGGATGCCCGAGGACGAGCACCTCGAGCACACCGGCGATCACCGTCCGCACGGCGCTTCGAACGTCGAGCAACCGCGCCGCCGTCCGCGTGCTCGAGACCGTCGGCATGGACAAGACGATGGGCTCCATCGATCGTCTGAGCTTCGGCTCCGTGCCGCACGTGCCGTCGATTGCGCTGGGTGCCGGCGAGGTGACGCTGCAGTCGATGTCGTCGGCCTACGCCGCCTTCGCCAACGGCGGTCAGGTGGTGCGGCCGATCCTGATTCGCCGCGTCGAGGATCGCGAGGGCAACGGTCCTGCTTCGACGAGGCAGCCGCAACTGACGCAGCGTCTTCAGCGAGATCGACGGCGTTCCTGATGGCGAACATGCTCGCCGACGTCGTCAATGCGGGCACCGCCTATCGGGCGCGCGCGACCGGGTTCAACCTGCCGGCGGCCGGCAAGACCGGAACGACCAACGACTACGTCGATGCCTGGTTCGTCGGCTTCACGCCGAAGCTCGTCGCGGGCGTCTGGATGGGATTCGATCAGCCGCAGACCATCGTCGCCAACGGCTACGGCGGCGAGCTTGCCGCGCCGGTGTGGGGCGAGTTCATGAAGGTCGCGACGCAGCGCGACAAGCCGGAGTGGCTCAAGCAGCCGGCCAACGTCGTGGGCGTGGAGATGTGCCGGATGTCGGGCCGGCGGCCGGCTGACGGGCTGCGAATCACGTCGACGTGCGTCTCGAAGACGCGGCGAGATCAAGACCCGCTCGATGGTCTACACCGAGTACTTCGTGTCGCGGCAGCGAGCCGTACGACACGTGCCGCGCTCCATCAGGACACTGGACTCCTGACCCGCATGGCTGAACTCTTCGGCGGCGACCGCCCGAGGCCAGTCGACGCGCAAGTCGAGGGCGCTTCCGAGCGGCCGAACGAGCCCGCGGTCGCCAAGCCGCCAGGAAGCGCCCGAGGTGGTCGTCCAGAGCCAGCCGGAGCCGGAGCCGGAGAAGAAGAAGCGAGGCTTCTGGTCGAAGGTCTTCGGCCGGCGGAAGAAGAGCGACAGCGACGAGAAGAAGAACCGAGCGCGATCAGAAGAAGCCGGACCCTGAGTCGCTGATGCCGTTTCGCGATCTCGCCGGTCATCGTGGTGTGCACACCCTGCTCGCGCGCGGGGTCGAGCGCGGTGCGCTGCCGCACAGTCTGTTGTTTGCGGGCCCCGACGGCGTCGGCAAGCGCCTCACGGCGATCGCCCTCGCGCAGCTGCTCAATTGTCCGCAGCCCGTCAGGGCCGACGCGGCGGACGGCGAACGCATGGCTCGATGCGTGCGGGACGTGCTCGTCGTGCCGCCGCATCGCCGGCGCTCACGCATCCCGACGTCGTGCTGGTCGCTGGCGGCGCGTCGGTCGACGAGATCCGCGACGTGCTGCGGTCGGCCGCGTTCCGGCCGTTCGAGGGCCGCCGGCGCGTGTTCATCCTGGACGAGGCCGATACGTTGTCGGCGGTCGTCCAGAACGCGCTGCTCAAGACGCTCGAGGAGCCGGGCGCGACGTCGCAGTTCATCCTCGTACTCGTCGCGGCCCGACGTGCTGCTGCCCACGGTGCGCTCGCGCTGCCCGATGCTGCGATTCGGGCGGCTTGCCGATCGATCGTGGCCGCGGCTCGCTGGCCGAGCAGCACGGGTGCGACGCCGGCGCCGCGCGCGTGAGGCGGCGTTTGCCGCCGACGGCAGCCCCGGCCGCGCGCTGCACGACGTCGTCCGAGACGCGGCGCCGCCAACCGCGCGCTCGCCGAGCGCATCGTCTGCGCAGGTGGCGAACGCCGGCGCCGGCCAAGCGCCTGCAACTCGCGACGCTGCTCATGTCACCCGGGGAGTCGAAGGCGCGTGGCCGCTCCAGGGCACGAAGCCTCGCGTCGGAGCGCGAGCTCGCTCGGCGACCGCATCGAGGCGTTGGGCGCGACGCTGCGCGATCTCGGCGTCGCCGCGGCGTGCGGCGACGAGCCTGGATGTCGCGCGCGCCGTCGGCCGAACGCGCGGCGCTGGCGAGCCGCTGCGGTCGCGCCACGCGGTTGAGCGCAGGCATTCGACGCCGTCGGAGCGGGCGCGCCATGCCCTCGAGCGCAACGTCAGCCCGAAGGTGGTCGCGGACTGGCTGTTGATGCAGGTCTAGCCTGGCGGCGGTGGCCCTCAGCCATCGCCGCGGCAGCCCGCTCGAGCGTGCGGCAGCCATTCGCCGCGCTGGGCTGCGCGGCGGCGCAGCTGCCGTGTCCTCGGCGTCGGACCCGGACGGGCTGCGCGGGCTGACCCGGAGCTCGCTTGTACTTGAGGAGGTGGGACAGGCCTTCAGGCCTGCTCGGGGCCGCTGGGAGGCAGGCCAGCCCGAGCGGGTCCGTATCAACCGAAGTGAAATCCCGGGCGAATCAACCCGGCGAATGGTAGCCTTGTGCCGACGTAGCCATGTCATCTGAGCGCCGTCCACCGCCCGCGATCAGCGTCAAGTTCTCGTCCGTGGGACGGGTGCAGACGTTTCTCCTGCCCGAGCTGGCGCTGCGATCGGCCGACGGCCGTCGGCGACGCCGTCGTCGTGCACGACCGACGATGGAGAAGCGGTAGCGCGGGTGGTGCGCCCGATCGCCGTCGCGAAGTCGTGGCGCGACGAGGCGATCCCGATCCGGCGCGGCAGGTCGTGCGGCGCGCCGACGCGAGCCGACGTCCGGCTCCGCGAGCAGCAGGAGCGCGCGCGAGCAGGAGGCCTACCGCATCGGCGTGATGAAGATTCACGAGCGCGGGCTGGTGATGAAGCTCGCCCGCGTCGAGCAGACGTTCGACGGCTCGCGGCTGATCTTCTATTTCACGGCCGACAGCCGCGTCGATTTCCGCGAGCTGGTGCGCGACCTCGCCGCCGAGTTCCGCACCCGGATCGAGATGCGCCAGATCGGCGTCCGCGACGAGGCGCGGCATGCTCGGCGGCTACGGGTCGTGCGGGCGGCCGCTGTGCTGCACGACCTGGCTGCAGTCGTTCGAGCCGATCTCGATCAAGATGGCGAAGCAGCAGGGCCTGAGCCTGAACCCCTCGAAGCTCTCGGGTCTGTGCGGCCGGTTGAAGTGCTGCCTGCGCTACGAGCTGCCCGAACGGCAAGGGCGAGACAGTACGCCGGATGCGCGCACGAGGGCGGCTGCAGCGGCGAAGGCTGCAGCGCGGACGGCTCCTGCGGCGATGGCGGGTGCGGACACTGCATTGACGACGACGTCGTCGGGTCGCTGGTCCAGTGTCCTGGGACTGGCCAGGCCGCGTCGTAGCCTGTAGCCGTAGTCCGATTCGAAACTCACAACTCGCCATTCACCACTTCTGAATGCCCGTCGTCGCCATCACGTCCGGCGATCCCGCCGGCATCGGGCCCGAGATCGCTCGCAAAGCCGCTGACGATCCGCGCGTGCGCGAGGTCTGCCGGCCGGTGATCTACGGACCGGCGACGCCGGCCGAGCTCGCGCCGTTCACGCCGGGCGTGCTGTCGGCGGCGGCGGGCCGCGCCGCCTACGACGCGATCGTCGCGGCCGTGACCGATGCGCTGGCCGGGCGTGTCGACGCCGTTGCCACGGCGCCCGTCAACAAGGAGGCGTTCGCGCTGGCCGGTCTGCCCTGGAAGGGGCACACGGATCTGCTCGGGCGCGCTGACCGGCGCGCCGCGAGCGGTCATGATGTTCCACGCCGAGGCGCTTGCGCGTCGTGCTCGCCACGGTGCACATTCCGCTCGCGGATGTCGCTCGCGCGCTCACCGCCGACGTCCTTGCGGAAACCATCCGGATCACGGCCGCGAGCCTGCCGGCGTTCGGCGTTCCGCGGCCGCGAATTGCCGTCGCCGGGCTCAACCCGCACGCCGGCGAGCATGGGCTCATGGGCGACGAGGACGATCGCGTGATCGCGCCGACGGTGGCGCAGCTGCCGGGCGGACGGCATCGACGTCATCGGGCCGATTCCCGGCGACACCGTTTTCCTGCGCGCCACCCGCGGCGAGTTCGACGTCGTCGTCGCCTGTTATCACGATCAGGGGCTGATTCCCGTGAAGCTGCTCGCGTTCGGCACGCTCGGTCAACGTCACCCTGGGCTTGCCGATCGTCCGCACCTCGGTCGACCACGGAACGGCGTTCGACATCGCCGGGCGGGGCGCCGCCGATGCGTCGAGCATCATCGAGGCGGTGCGGTTGGCGGCGCGCCTCGCCGAGGCGCGGACGTCCAGCCGCCCGGTCGTCTAATCGCCCAGCCGCCCGGCCCCCAGTTGCCAACCATGCCACGCAAAGCCGACGCGACCCGGCGAGCGGCTCATCGCCGACAACCGCAAGGCCTTCCACGACTACGAGATCCTCGAGACGTTCGAGGCTGGCGTCGTGCTGCTCGGCACCGAGGTGAAGGCGATTCGCGAGGGCCGCGTGAACCTGCGCGACAGCTACGGCGCGTCGAGGGCGGCGAGGTCTGGACCTTCAACGTGCACGTCAGCCCGTACAGCCATCGCGGCTACGCCGACCATCGAGCCGACGCGGCCGCGCAAGCTGCTGCTGCACAAGGCCGAGATCCGCAAGCTGATTGGACGGACGGTGGAGAAGGGCCTGACGCTGGTCCCGCTGCGCATGTACTTCAAGAAGGGGCGGGTGAAGCTGGCCATCGGGCTCGCCCGCGGCAAGAAGACCCACGACAAGCGCGAGACGATCAAGCGCCGCGAAGTCGATCGGGAAACGCGCGCGGCGGTGAAGGAGCGATCCCGGTGAATGGGGTCGGGTGTGATATCCGTCTAAATGTCGCCTGAACCGGGCGCCGACGGCCGACGACATTTAGACGGATATCACACCCGACCCCATTTACCGCGCGCCCCGGCCGAACAGGACCGCGGGAATCGTCTTCAGCGCGATCTTCGATGTCGAGCCACAGCGACCAGTTGTCGATGTACTCGAGGTCGAGGCGCATCCACTCTTCGAAGGTGAGCTCGTTGCGGCCGCTCACCTGCCACAGGCAGGTCAGGCCCGGCTTCATCGACAGCCGCCGTCGCTGCCACGGCTCGTACTGCCGCACTTCCTCGATCACCGCGGGCCGCGGACCGACGAAGCTCATGTCGCCGCGCAGGATGTTCCAGAGCTGCGGCAGCTCGTCGAGGCTGGTCCGGCGCAGCACGCGGCCGACCGACGTCACCCGCGGATCGTTCGCCATCTTGAACGCCGGGCCGTCCATCTCGTTGAACGGCGCGAGGTGCGGCTTCGAGGTCCTCGGCGTCGACTGGTCATCGATCGGAACTTCAGGAAGATGAACGGCCGGCCGTGCAGCCCGCATCGCAGCTGGCGGAACAGCACGGGACCCGTCGAGGTCGCCTTGATCGCACGCCGCGATGGCGACGAGCAGCGGCGACAGGATGACGAGCAGCGCCGCCGAGAGCGTCACGTCGGCGCAGCGCCGGATGAAGAGAACCAGCTCGTCGTGCGGCGCCGTGCTGAACGTGATGAGCGGCACGCCGCCGAACTCGTCCACCGAGAGCTCGGACAGCCCCCGCGGCAGGAAGTTCACCACCAGCCGCGTCGAGATGCCCTGTTCCTCCAGGACGAAGAAGACCGGCTCGAGCGCCTGCAGATCGTCGAATCCGCCGGTGCGCGGGCGCGATCAACACTTCGTCGATGACGTGGCCGCCGTTGGTCAGCGCCGGAATGTCCGTCGTAGTCGCCGAGATATCGATACGGGCCGCCCGATTCGGCGCCCCACGTGCCGTCGCTGACCACGCCCACGAGCTCGAGGCCCCAGTCGCGGTGGCCCTCGACGCTCGCCGCCGCCTGCCGGACCTCCTCGAGGCCGCCCGGCGACGAGCACGCGGCGCCGCACGGCGCTTTCGAGCACCAGCGCCCGCACGACGCCGCGGCCGACCACGACGAACACCGCGTTCAGGAGCAGGAACAGGCCGAGGAGCGGCCGGCTGACGAAGGTGACCTGCGCCGCCACCAGCACCACCGCGAGGACGAGGCCGCAGATGATCAGGGCCTTGAAGAGACGCGACACCTCGGTATGGAGCGTGCGCGACGAGCGCCGGCCGTAGAGCCCCGCGACGTAGAAGACGATGGCCCACACCGGCAGGATCAGGCCGGTGAGGAGCGGCGTGTAGTCGCGCAGCGGATAGATGGGCCCCATCCACTCGGCGAAGATCTCGCGGCGGACGGCGTGGGCCACGACGAAGGCGCCCATCGTCGCGGCGAGGTCCGAGACGAGATACGACCAGGAGACGAGTCTGGCGCGCTCGGAGATCATGCGTGAACGGCGGCGGGGCGGTCGGAGCGTCATGAAGAGCGTTTCGTACTGGTCGGTCACGCTGATCCCACGAGTAGCGTGCGGCCGCGCGGGCCAGCGCGCGGCCGCGAAGGTCGTTCACCAGCGAGGTGTCGGCGTCCATCCGTTCGAACAGGGCACTCAGGCCTTCTCGACGGCCGACCTCGAAGAACAGGCCCGCATCGCCGAGCACCTCGCGATTCTCCGGAACGTCGTGGGCGGCCACGCAGTTGCCGAACCCCATCGCTTCGACGAGGGCCGGGTGAGTGCCGCCGACTTCGGTGGCCTGGATGTAAGCCCGCGCGTGGCACTGCAGCTCGCGATACCCGTCACCGTAGATTCCGCCGGTGAACAGCACGCGGGGACCGGCTGCCTGGTGCAACGACCGGATGTATTCTCCGGCATACGGGGCGTCGCCGACAACCACTAGTCTACGCTCGAGCTTGGTTCGCTCGTACGCCTGAATCACGGCCAGCGCGTTGTTTTCGGGCTCCAGGCGGCTCACATACAGAAAATAGGACTCCGGCTCGAGTCCAAGCCGGTCCAGCGACGCCCGCCCGGCCGCCCGGCCGACGGTACATCCGTAGGGAATGAACGTCGAAGCGGCGCCATACCGTTGCCGATAGTAGCCCTCGATGACTTCCGCGTCGGTGACGATGGCGTCGGGGCACCACGTCGCGAGGCGCTCCGAGCCGAGATACCAGGCGCGTCCGAGCGCGTTCCATTTCTTGCGCTTCCGCTCGAGGCCGTCCACGTTGAGCACGACCCGGGTTCCGGCGAGCCGCGGCCAGCCGCAGAAGATCGCGTTGGCCGCGTTGCAGACCAGCGCGACGTCGTAGCGGGCGCCCACGGCATGCGCCGCCGAGAGACCCGTGTGCACGACGGTGTCGAGATACTTGTGGCGAATCGTCGGCAGGTGGACGAGCCGGACCCCCTTGTGAGTGGAGAGGGTGCGGGGCACGTAGGACGTCCGGCAGTAGACGCTCACGTCGTGACCGCGCGCCACGAGCCGCGGCGCGAGCTCTCCGGCAAAGGTTTCGAACCCGCCGTAGTTCGCCGGAATGCCGCGGATGCCGAGGATGGCAATCCTCATGCGCGGAACCACTGAATCATCTCGCCGAGCGGCCGCACCCGGCGGCGCATGATCGAGCGCCGCTTGCCGAGCATGCGCGGCAGCAGCCGGATCGACGTCGACGAGACCGCCCATCGACGTCCGCTCGCGCACCAGCACGTAGCCGACCACCTGCACGTCGCGCGTGAGCGCTGGCACCAGGAAGCGCAGCGCATGGCCCATGGTCTGGTTCTTGAGCCGCAGCAGGAAGCGATTGCGAACCGAGTAGCGGTTGATGTCGGCTGGGAGCGCCGCGCGGCGCTCGGGCGTGACGCGCCGGACGTGTTCCGCGCGCGCCGCGGGCACGTAGAGGCAGTCCCAGCCGAGGAGCTGAGCGCGCCAGGCGAGATCGGCGTCCTCGCGATAGGCGAAGAAATCCTCGTCGAAATACTCCGTGCCCACCCGCGTCTGCTCGAGCATCGCGCGCCGGTAGAAGCCTGCCGCGCCGAGACGTACCGAACACCGCTTCGCTGCGGTCGAACTGGCCCGCATCGCGCTCGCCCGCGCCCCGATCGAAGTGCCGCTGGGAGGCGTGCATGACGATGCCGGTCGAGTCGAGCACGTGCGAGTCGTCGGCACGCAGAAGCTTGCCGGAGGCCGCGCCCGTCCGGGGATGGCCGTTCATGCCCGCCACCACGGTCGCGACGAACGGCGGCTCGAGCACCACGTCGGGATTGAGCGCCAGGTAGGACTCGCCGCGGCTGCGTTCGATGAGACGGTTGTGGGCGGCAGCGAAGCCCAGATTCCGGTCGAAGAACACGCGCTCCGCCTCGGTCGTGCGGGTCGCAAGCAACTCGCGGGTGCCATCGGTCGACGCGTTGTCGGCCACCAGGAGCTCGATCGGGCGGTGAGTCTGGGCACGGACGGCGTCGAGGCAACGCGCGAGAACCGAAGCGGAGTTCCAGGTGACAATCCCGACGCTCACGAGAGGCACGACAGGCAGGATGTTAGCGGATTGGCGTCAGTCTTCAGTCTCAGTCTTCCGTCTGCAGTCTTCGGTCTTCAGTCTCTTTCGACATTCGCTACTATGGTGCTGATCCAGTTGAGCTGGGATCCGATTCTGGGGGACGACTGAGACCTGACAGGACAGGAGTCAGGTCCGTTCAGATTCCTGACTTCTGGACCGAAGACCGTAGACCGAAGACCGAAGACTGACAGACGTTGTTATGCCGACCGATTCGCAGCGCGTTATCGATTTCCTGAAGGACGTCGCCGCGCGGCGGGACCCCGAACAGCTGGCGCGGCTCAAGCCGCGGCACGATCCGCCGCCGCGGCGCGTGCCGGGGCTGCGTGATTGCAGCCCGAAAGGCATTGAGCGGCGGTGGCAGCTGCCGGCTCTGCCCGCGAGCGCGCGTCCCGAGCTGGCCGACGACCGCGCCGTCGAACAAGGCGAGCGCTACGCCCGCAATATCGAAGGCTACATCGGCACCGTCAAGGTGCCGGTCGGGCTCGCCGGTCCGCTTGCGCGTCAACGGGGTGTTCGCCAACGGCGACTACTACGTGCCGCTGGCGACGACCGAGGCGGCGCTCGTCGCCTCCTACTCGCGCGGCGCGCAGCTGATCACCGGAGCCGGCGGGTGCACCGCGCTTCTGCTGAACGAAGGCGTTCAGCGCGCGCCCGGCTTCGCGTTCGCGACGCTCGTGGACGCCGCCATGTTCGTCATCTGGGCGACCTCGGCGCTCGAGGAGTTCAAGCGCGTCGTCGAGACGACGACGCGGCACGGACGGCTCGTCGGTCTGCAGGTCACCGTCGAGGGCAATCATGTCTATCTGGGCTTCCAGTTCACGACCGGCGATGCGGCCGGACAGAACATGGTGACGATTGCCACCGAGGCCGTGTGCGCGTTCATCGTGGCGCACGCGCCGACCAAACCGCTGTATCACTTCGTCGAGGCGAACCTGTCCGGCGACAAGAAGGCCACGGCGCTCGCGTTCACGTCGGTGCGCGGCAAGAAGCTGAGCGCCGAGGTCGTCCTGCCGGCGCCGCTCGTCGAGAAGCGCCTCCAGACGACGGCCGCGGCGCTGGTCGACTACTGGCGGATGTCGGCGCTGGGCGGGGTGATGAGCGGCAGTATCGGCGTGCAGGGCCACTACGCGAACGGGCTGGCGGCGCTGTTCATCGCCTGCGGCCAGGACGCCGCGTGTGTGGCCGAATCGGCTGTGGGCGTGACCCGGTTCGAGCTGCAGGAGGATGGCGCGCTCTACGCGTCGGTGACGCTGCCGAACCTGATCGTCGGCACGGTTGGCGGCGGCACGGGTCTGCCGAGCCAGCGCGCGTGCCTCGACATCCTGGGAATGGCCGGGAGTGGCAGGGCGCGGGCCTTTGCCGAGTTGACCGTCGCGCTCTGCCTCGCGGGCGAGCTCTCGATTACCGGCGCGCTGGCCGCCGGGCAGTTCGGACCGCGCCCATCAGGTCCTCGCGCGCGGCGATCGAGGATGAACAGGTGGGTCGTCTATCAGCGCGAGCGGTTCCCGCTCGTGGCTCACGCGCCGCTGGTCGCTGCATTCAGCGGCTCGGCGGTCTGCATCTCGTCGCTCCTGCGCGGTCAGGTGGTCGTCCCGACCAGCCGAACGTCTGCTCGTCGCGTTCCTCACCGCGCTGCTCTTCTTCCTGCAGCTGCGCATCACCGACGAATTCAAGGACGCGGAAGACGACGCCCGCTACCGGCCCTACCGGCCGGTGCCGCGCGGCCTCGTCACGCTCGGCGAGCTCCGAATCATCGGCATCGGCGCGGCAGCGATCCAGCTCGCCCTGGCGCTCTGGCTCGAGCCACGGCTCGTCGGACTGCTGGTGCTGGCGTGGGGCTATCTCGCGCTGATGACCCGCGAGTTCTTCGTGCCCGAGTGGCTGAAGGCACATCCGGTCATCTACATGACCAGCCACATGGTCATTGTGCCGATTCGTGGATCTGTATGCCACGGCCTGTGACTGGCTGGTCGCCGGGCTGCGCTGGCCGCCGAACGGCCTGGTGTGGTTTCTGCTCGTGAGCTTCTTCAACGGCATCGTCATCGAGATCGGGCGGAAGATGCGTGCGCCCGCCGACGAGGAGCCAGGTGTGGACACTTACACGCACCTGTGGGGGAGCGGCCGGGCGGTTGCGGCCTGGATCGCCGCTCTGGCGGTGACCGCCGCCTGTGGCATTGTCGTCTGCTGGCAGGTCGGAACCGGCGCGACCGGTGCCGCCGTTCTCGTCGCGATGGTCGCTGCGTGCGTGGCTGCCGGAATCGTGTTCCTGCGCCGGCCGGCGACGAGCGCGGCGAAGAGGCTCGAGCGGCTGTCGGGCATCTGGACGCTGATCGTCTATCTCAGTCTCGGCGCGGTGCCCGTGGCGCTTGCCGTGTGGAGAAGCTCGCCGTGAGCTACGGACCAGATCCGACCAGATCGGCCGGGGCGCTCCTCATCGTCTTCCCCGGACAAGGGGGAGCTGAGCACGATCGGCGGCAAAGCACGCGCGCTCGACGAAGCGAAGCGCGGCGGTCTGCCCGTGCCCGCATGGTTCGCGGTGACCGTCGATGCCTTCGCGGCGAGTCTGGGGCCCGATGGCCGTGAGGCGATGAGGCGTTCCGGACGTGGCGACGAGGCCCATCGGATTGTTCGCGCGATGAGCCTGGCGCCCGAGCTCCACGAGCGGCTTGCGTCGGCGCTGGCGTTGCTCTGCCCGAACGGCGAGCTCGTGGCCGTTCGATCGTCGGCTGCCGAAGAGGACGGCGCCAGGCATTCCTTTGCGGGTCAGCTCGAGAGCTTTCTGCGCGTGGCGCCGGCCGATGTCGGCGATCGCGTACGTGACGTGTGGGCGTCCGGGTTCAGCCCGCGAATCCTGGCCTACCGGCGTGAGGCCGGTCTCGAGGGACTGCCCGAGCCGCCTGCCGTGCTCGTCCAGCGGATGGTCGACGCGCGTGCGGCGGGCGTGGCATTCAGCGCCGATCCCGTGACCGGGCGGCGCGGTGTCGCGGTCGTGAGCGCGGTGGCCGGCCTGGGCGACGCGCTGGTGTCGGGCGAGCGCGACGCCGACACGTGGCTCGTCGATCGGGCCGGAACGATCGTCGAACGCCGGCTGGCCGAGGGCACGCGTGCGCCGACCCTCTGCGGACGACGAGATTGGTGCGGTCGCCGCGCTCGCGCGCGACGCGGCGCGTCACTTCGGCCGGCCGCAGGACATCGAGTGGGCTGTCGACGGCGCGCGCCTCTGCCTGCTGCAGGCCAGACCGATCACGTCCCTTGCGGCGCTGCCCGACCCCGACGGCGTCCTCACGATCTGGGACAACAGCAACCTGGTCGAGAGCTACAGCGGCGTGACCACGCCGCTCACGTTCTCGTTCGCCAGCGAGATCTACGAGCACGTGTATCGCCAGTTCTGCCGGTTGATGCGCGTGCCCGAGCGGATCCTCGCGGCGCACGACGACACGTTCCGCAACATGATCGGCCTCGTCCGCGGCCGCATGTACTACAACCTGCTCAACTGGTATCGCGTGCTTGCACTGCTCCCCGGCTATCAGACGAACCGCCGCTTCATGGAGCAGATGATGGGTGTGCGCGAGGCGCTGCCCGCCGAAGTGAACCGCCAGATCGAAGGCACGTGGCGCCGCGGTGCGGTGAGTGACGTGCTCCATCAAGCGGCGACGGTAGGCGGGCTCGTGTGGAGCTATGTGACGCTGCCGCGGCGCGTCGACGCGTTCTACGCGCGCCTGAACGACGCGCTCAAACCACCCGATCCGCCGCTCGCCGAGCTCCGGCCCGACGAGCTCGTGGCGCACTATCGCGAGTTGCGCACCCGGCTGCTGCTCCATTGGGACGCGCCGCTGGTCAACGATTTCTTCGCGATGATCTTCTACGGGCTGCTCCGCGCGCTGACGCGGAAGTGGTGCGGCGACGCGCAGGGCGGTCTGGAGAACGATCTGGTCGGCGGCCAGGGTGGCATGCTCTCCGCGGAGCCCGCCATGCGCCTCCATCGTCTGGCCGTCCTCGCCGCGGCGCAGCCTGGCTTCGTCGATCGACTGACGAACGGCCCGCTCGAGGACATCCTCGAGGCTATCGAGACGATCCCGGCGTTTCGCGCCGAGTATGAGGCGTATCTCGACAAGTTCGGCGAGCGGACGGTGAACGAGTTGAAGCTCGAGAGCCCCACGCTCCTCGACGAGCCGCTTCCGCTGCTGCGAACCATCGGGTCGTTCGCGCGCCGCCTGCAAGCGGCGAATCCGGACGGCGGCACGGTTGGAGAAACGCTGCGCGGCGAAGCGCCGCGACGACTGAACGCCGCGCTCTCGGGTCACCCGGTTCGCCGCCTCGTCTTCAACTGGGTGCTGCGCCAGGCGCAGAGGGGCGTTCGCGATCGCGAGAACCTGCGGCTCGAGCGCACGCGTCTGTTCGGGCGCGTCCGGCGGATCGTCCTCGAGCTGGGCAAGCGCTTCCACGCGAACGGCGCGATCGATCATCCCCGCGACGTCTTCTTTCTCGAGATGGACGAGATGCTCGCGATGGTCGAGGGCCGTGCGACGACGACCCGCCTGCGCGCGCTGACGGCGGTGAGGCGCGAGGAGTTCGCGGAGTACGAGCGGCTGCCCGAACCGGACGATCGATTCGAAACGCGCGGCGCGGTCTACCACGGACACGCATTCCGGCGGGCCGTTCCGCTTCCCGAGGAGACGGGCGACGAGCGCCGCGGACTCGGCTGCAGCCCTGGCGTCGTGCGCGGACCGGTTCGCGTCGTCTTCAATCCGCGGTTCGTCGAGCTCGAGGAGCGGACGATTCTCGTGGCGGAGCACACTGATCCGGGATGGATTCTCATCTTCCCGTCCGCGCTCGGCGTCCTCGTCGAGCGAGGGAGCCTGCTGTCGCACGCCGCCATCGTGGCGCGCGAGCTGGGCATCCCGGCCGTCGTCTCGATGCCCGGCCTCACGCGCTGGCTCGAGGACGGCGACATCGTCGAGCTCGACGGCACCACTGGTGTGGTCCGGCGGGTGGCAACGGGGTCGGGCCGAATTTCAGATTCCGCCAAGGAGGGTCGGGTCGAATTTGCGGAAACTGCCACCTCGATTGAGAAGGGCACGGGACCGTGAATCCTCCGACGCGAGTGGCGGCCGAGCGCGCGCACATTCGATACGCGCAGGTCTGGGAGGACGCCGACGTTCTTCTCGCAGCGCTCGACGTGCAGCCGGGTGACACCTGTCTGTCGATTGCGTCGGCCGGCGACAATGCGCTCGCGCTGCTGACACGCAATCCCGCACGGGTCGTGGCGCTCGACCTGAGCCCGGCGCAGATTGCGTGCGTAGAGCTGCGTGCGGCCGCCTATCGCACGTCGAGCCATGCCGAATTGCTGGAGCTGATGGGCTCGCGGCCATCGCCGCGCCGCGCCGCTCTGTATGCGCGCGCTCGGCCGCTCCTGTCACATGACGCGCGCGCGTTCTGGGATGGACGGCCCGAGGCCATCGACGCTGGCATCGGTAGCGCCGGCCGCTTCGAGCACTACTTCAGGGTGTTCCGCACGCCGGGTTTTGCCTCTGGTCCATGGGCGGGCGACGATCGACGCCCTGCTCACGCCGCGCGATCGCGCGGCGCGCGAGCGTTTCTACGAAGAGCGCTGGAACACCTGGCGCTGGCGGCTGCTGTTCCGGCTGTTCTTCTCGCGCTGGACGATGAGTCGTCTTGGCCGCGATCCGCAGTTCTTCCGCTTCGCGGACGAGGACCTGGCCTCGCACCTGCTCGGACGCACGCGGCATGCGCTCACCGAGCTCGATCCGGCCGCCAATCCCTACATCCGCTGGATTCTCACCGGGACCCACGGCGACGAGCTCCCGTGCGCGCTCAGGCCCGAGCACTTCGAAACCATCCGCGCCAACATCGACCGGCTCGAATGGCGCTGCGAATCGCTCGAGACGTACCTGGCCGCGGTTCCTCGCGGCACGTTTCAGCGCTGCAACCTCAGCGATCTCTTCGAGTACGTCCCACCGGATCACTACCAGCGGCTGCTCGAGTCGATCGTCGCGGCCTCGGCGCCGGGTGGACGCCTCGTCTACTGGAACATGCTCGTGCCGCGCAGCCGGCCCGAAACGATGGCGCACCTGCTCGAGCCGCTCGAGGCATTGGGGAAGCGCCTGCATCTTGCCGATCGCACGTTCTTCTATCGTGCGCTGGTGGTGGAGGCGGTTCGGTGACGCACGCATCGAGAGTGCTCGGTGGCGTCACAGCGGTCGTGGATCGTCCGTGGATCCTCGCCGGGCTGCTGCTCGGGGCGTTCGTCCTGTTCCTCGCCGGACTGGCGCGCTATCAGAGTGCGCGTGCGCCGCATCCCGAATCGATCAGGAAGGCGTTTCACATCGGCTCGGGGCTGCTGACGCTTGCGTTTCCGTTCCTGTTCCACTCGGTCTGGCCGGTCCTCGTCCTGGCCGGGCTGAGCGTCCTGGTGATTGCGGCGACGCGCTGGGTCGCTCCCATACGCGAGCGCGCTCGGCAAAGTGGCCGGAGGTGTGGATCGACACACGATTGGCGAGCTGTACTTCCCCGTCTCGGTGGCGCTCGTCTTCTGGCTCGCGCGCGGGCGCTCACCGCTCCTGTTCTGCATCCCGATCCTCGTGCTGACGCTGGCCGACGCGGTCGGTGCGCTCGTCGGCGTGCGGTATGGCCAGCATCGGTTCGAAGGGTCCGCGAAAAGCCTCGAAGGGTCGATCGCCGTGGTCGTCACGGCGTTCTTCTGCGTGCACCTCCCGCTCCTGCTGTGGACCAGCGTCGGCCGCGCGGAAACGCTGCTCATTGCCGCGACGCTGGCACTGCTGGTGATGCTGCTCGAGGGCAGCGCCTGGCGCGGG
The DNA here is from genome assembly GCA_963840865.1 of Vicinamibacterales bacterium. Lineage (GTDB taxonomy): Bacteria > Acidobacteriota > Vicinamibacteria > Vicinamibacterales > Vicinamibacteraceae > CAWJAP01. The sequence goes on along the minus strand of CAWJAP010000025.1, from coordinate 36,424 downwards.
CTCGACAACCTCTTCATCCCGATCGGCGGCTTCTTTCTGTTGAACACGTGGCTGCCGCTCGCTGCCGCGGCCCTACTCCCGCGCTTCGTCGTGACGTGCCTGCTCGTGACCGGCGTCCTGCTGCTCCGGCGGCGATCGACGCTCGCGGACGCGGCGCTGCTCGCCGGGGCGTTTTTCTGTTACCTCGCCTGGGCGCTCGCGGGCTGGCCGTGGCTGGTCGCGCCCGCCGCGGCGTTCGGCGGCTACGCCTGGATGTCGCCGCGAACGCCGGCGAACAGCCGCCGCATTCACGACGTGGCGGCGGTGCTCGCGATCTGGGTGTTTGCGTTGGCGTGGCTGGTTGCCGCGGCGACGAGCGGCGATCTGCGCCTCGTCTTCCCGTTCACCCTGGTCTTTGCCGGGCACGCCGCGATTTTCGGCGCGAGCCGCATGGCCAGCGACTTTCCCGATCGATCGATCCGGCGCATCGTGCCGGAGGCGATGGCCAAAGGCTGGCTGCTCCTGTTCGTGCCGTTCCTGGTGGCTCAGGGCGGATCGGCGGTCAACCTGCTGCTGGCCACGCTGGCTCTGGTCGGCGTCGTCGTGGCGGTGCTGATCTTTCTCGCGATGGAGCCGTCCATTCGACACACCTCGCAGGGCGCGGCGCGATGGATCCGGCAGGCGCTGAGCGCTGGGGTGGGCTCGGTCGCCGGCTGGGTCGCGCTCTATCTCGTGGAACGCTCGGGCCTGGGAGGATGACGTGCTGCGACTGATCGAGCTCGAGCCGGGCGATCCGATGCCGGCCCTGGCGCCAGATGGCGGCGTGGCGCCGCTCGAGCGCGCCGATTGGACGCTGTCGGCGCCCGATCGACATCTGGTGGTCGTCGACCACGCCGGACGCTTGCGCGCGCGTGGCTCGTGCTGGTGGCGCTCGGTCCCACCTGTCGACGACGAGCGTGCCGGCCTGATCGGCCATTACGCCGCCGCGGAGGGTGAGCCGGCGGAGGCGCTGCTCGACGGGTTGTGTGCCACCCTGGCGCGCCATCGGTGCACGACGGCGATCGGGCCGATGGACGGATCGACGTGGCGCCGCTATCGCTTCGTGATCGAACGCGGCCCAGAGCCGCCGTTCTTCCTCGAGCCCGACAACCCCGATGCGTATCCGCGCCAGTTCGAAGCCGCCGGCTTTCGCACGCTCGCGACCTACACGTCCGCGCTCAACGACGATCTGTCGCGCGACGACCCCTCGCTCGAACCCACGCTCGCACGGTTCACCGGGCTGGGCACCCGCATTGGTCCCATCGACGTGAGCGCCGCCGACGCCGAGCTCCGGAAGATCTTCGCGTTGTCGCTCGCGAGCTTCAGCCGGAACTATCTCTACACGCCCATCGGCGAAGCCGAATTCCTCGAGGCGAACCGTCGTCTGCTGCCGGTGCTCCGGCCCGAGCTGGTCCTGCTCGCCGAGAACTCGGGCGCGCTCGCCGGATTCCTCTTCGCCCTGCCCGATGTGCTCGAGTCGAAGCGGACAGGCCGGACGAGCACCGTGATCATCAAGACCGTCGCCGTGGCGCAGGGCCGCCGGCATGCCGGTCTCGGACGGCTGCTGGTGGCCCTCGCGCATCGGGAGGCGCATCGGCTCGGCTTCACCCGGGCGATCCACGCGCTGATGCACGAAGACAACGTGTCGCGCAACATCAGCCGCCGATCGGCTGCCACGATGCGGCGGTATGCGCTGTTTGCCAAGTCGTTGAGGAGTCTCCAGTCTTGAGTTGTGAGTTGTGAGTCGTGAGTGGCTGCGGGCTACGGGCTGCAGGCTACGGGGCTTGCGAAGGTCGTCCGCGGCTGGCTGGCCCGGAGCCCGTAGTCCGTAGCCCGTAGCTGCCGGCGGTTTGCCGAAGTCGATGAACATCGCCACGATCCTTCGCGAGCGCGCCACGACCTGCCCCGATTCGGCGGCGATCGTCGACCGGTCCGGGTCCACGAGCTTCGCGGAGCTCGATCGGGCCGCCGCTGCCGCGGCGTCGGTGCTGGCCGCCGCCGGCATCAGCGCGGGCGATCGGGTGCTCGTGCTCGTGCCCGTGTCCGTGCCCTTGTATGCCGTGCTCATCGGCCTGTTCCGGATGGGCGCGACCGCCGTGCTGCTCGATCCGTCCGCGGGCCGGGAGCACGTGGAGGGTTGTTGTGCGCTCGCGCGGCCGCGCGGCTTCGTGGGCGCTCCGCTGGCGCACCTGTTACGGCTGGTCTCGCCGGCCGTGCGCGCGATTCCCATCAAGCTCACCGCCGGCGGACGGCTGCCCGGTGTGAAGCACGTGTCGACCGACGGCAGCGGCGCAGCCGCGGACCGGATCGCTCCGGCTACTCCCGATACCCCCGCGCTCCTCACGTTCACCAGCGGCAGCACCGGCCAGCCCAAAGGCGTCGTCCGCTCGCACGGCTTCCTGCTCGCGCAGCATCGCGCGCTCGAACACACGCTGTCACTTGCGCAGGGCGACGTACAACTCACGGCGCTTCCGGTGTTCGTGCTCTCGAACCTGGCCGCCGGGGTGACGAGCGTGCTGCCGGACGCCGATCTGAGGCGCCCGGGCCGCATCGACCCGGCGCCGGTGCTGCACCAGATTCGCCTGCATGGCGTCCGGTCGATGGTGGCATCGCCGGCCTTTCTCGAGTGCCTCGTCAACGAGCTGAACGGCTCGGACGATCTCCACGGCGTCGAGCGGATCTTCACCGGGGGGGCGCCCGTCTTCCCGGGCACGCTGCGGTCGCTGGCTGACGCCGCGCCGCGCGCCTCGATCGTCGCCGTCTACGGATCGACCGAGGCCGAGCCGATCGCGAAGATCGCGCTCACCGCCATCGATGCGGGCGACTTCGAACAGATGCAGGGCGGGGCCGGTCTGCTCGCCGGACCGGCGGAGCCCTCGAGCGAGGTCCGCATCATCGAAGACCGGTTCGGCACGCCGCTCGCGCCATTCGCGCCGCAGGCCTTCGACGCCGCGGCACTCGCGCCCGGCTGTCCGGGCGAGATCGTGGTCGCCGGCGATCACGTGCTGACCGCGTATCTCAACGGGCTGGGCGAGGCCGAGACCAAGTTCCGCGTCGGGTCACGTATCTGGCACCGGACCGGCGACGCCGGCTACTTCGATCGACGCGGCCGGCTCTGGCTGCTCGGCCGCTGCCGCGCGCGCATCACCGACGCCGCCGGCACGCTCTACCCATTCGCCGTCGAATGCGCCGCGCTCGAGATTCCCGGCGTGCGTCGCGCAGCCCTGGTGGCGCACGGCGGCCGACGGATCCTCGCCGTCGAGCTCGACCGGGGGATGCCGCTCGCAGACGTGCGCGAGCGGCTGTCGAAGGATTTGGTGTGGAGCGGGCTGAACGATGTGAGAGCGTTGAAGCGGATGCCGATGGATCGGCGGCACAACGCGAAGATCGACTACCCGGCGCTCCTCGAGTTGTTGGGCGGCTAGGGTCAGGTTGGCAGGTTGGGGTCGGGCCGAATTTCAGAAATTGCGAAATTCGGCCCGACCCCTTTGCAGATTCTGCCGACGCGCCGCTACGAGGACGGCTAGGCGACTGGGGCTGGGCGGCCAGGTGGCTGGGCACTGGCCCGCTCGCACCGCCTATCGAATTCGCACCGCCGTTTCGTTCGTTCCTCCACCCCAGAATTCGCCGCCGCCGTCCCAGTACATCGCGCGCTCGACGACAATCGGCACGCCGTTCAGCGACTCGATCAGCATGCCGAAGCGCTCGCCGCCCGTCAGTTGCCCCGTCCCTGTGAACTCGTTGGCCGATCGGGTGACGCGCGCGTTGGCCGGGACCGTGAACGTGGGCGAGACGAAGGTCGCGCCGTCCTCGCGCAGGAAACGCAAGCGCACCGACGCGTCCGAGGAAGACGCGTTGGCAATGAGGATGTAGCTCTGGAAGCCGCGCGAGCCCCCGAGCTCGCCCTCGGCAAGCGCCCAGACGACGCCCGTCTGTGTGAGCCCGGCGCTCGCATGCCCTTCGGTCCAGTTCGCGCCCGGCCAGTACATTGCACGCTCGACGATGATGGGAGCGTTGGCGCTGACCGCAAACGACACCTCCGCATTCGGCAGGATGTCGTTGACCGGGATCGTGGTGCGGCTCTGCGCCGGCAGGCCGCGGGTCTCGGTTACCACCGGTCCGTTTGCCTGCAGGTAGCGGATCGTGGCCGTCACCGCGGACGGGTTCGGGTTGGCGAGCAGGAGAAACGTCGAAAAGAACGTTCCCGTCGCGCCCTCGGCGACGTACCAGTCCGTCTGCGGCGCGGGGACGGCGGCAGCGGCATGGCCGCCGTTCCAGAACCGCGAGTTGGTGAAGTACAGCGCACGTTCCACGGCAATCGGCGCGCTGCTGGTGACGCGCGTCGAGAACGAGCGGCCGAAGAGGAGTAGATTGCCGGGCGGATCTGCGACGTCGTTGGTGGCGATCGTCGTCCGCGAATTGGCGGCCAGCTGGTAAGTGCGCGTCACCGTTCCGGACGGCTCGAGCAGGAACGTCACGGTGACGTCGGCTGGCGTGCTCCCGGCGTTCGCCAGCAGGATGAAGGTCGAGAAGAAGTCGTTGGCCACGCCCTCGGCCAGATACCACTGCGTGCCGGTGCGGGCGAGGGCCTTTCCCGTGTGCCCGCCGTAGTAGAGGTCGCCCCAGAACATCGTGCGCTCCGCGACGACGCCCCCGGTCGTGGCGTTGACCACCGCCGACACGTCGGAATTCCCGAGCCCGCCGACCTCGTCGACGTTGATCGTCCGCCGCCCGAACGGCGCAATCTGGTACTCCCGTGTGACCGGGGGCTGGCCCGCCGGCCGGAGGAACGTGACGGTGACCGTGGCCTCGACATCGTCCGGATTGGCGAGGGCGAGTCGCTCGTCGAAAAAGCCCGTGGATCCTTCGGCCAGCGTCCACGCGTTGGAGAGCAGCGGGTGAGTTCCCTGCTGGTACTCCTGCAGGTTCGACACGCCATCTCCGTCGACGTCCCCCGTGGGCGTGGTCACGCCGTACTTCGATTCCCAGGCATCGGCGAGCCCGTTGCCGTTGGTGTCCGTCACGGGCGGGAACGTGGACGAGAGTCGGACCGGTCCGCTCGAGTAGCGGCCCTGCGTGTTACCGGCGGCGTCGGTGATCTCCACGTAAACGTGGTAGACGCCCACGGCGAGTCCGCCGACGTGCCAGTTGAACTGGCTGGTGGTGGCTGGAATAGCGTTGGCGATCAATGTCTTCTGCGTTGGATCCCGATCGGTGTCGTAGTACAACGCGACCGTCGCATCGCTGGCGTTCTGATTCGCGACCTCGGTCGAGAACGTCGCATCGGTGGCCCGCCAGCGAATCGTGAACACGCCCGTCCCGTTCGGCGCATCGTCGGCGGCAATCCTGACGTTCGCGAGGCGAACCGTACGTGGCGTCGCCGATTCGTCGGTGTCGATGCGGAACGTGCCGATGTTGCCTTCCCAGAATGATGCGATCGGGTTCTCGAGGGTATTGGTGTCGCGCATCGCCGCGAGGTCCATCGTGTAGGTGTGCGGACCGCCGTCGAGGACGAAGATGTCCTGCGTCACCGTGAACGGCGTGAAGCCCGTTCCATCGGACACGGCCCATGCCACGCGCGCCACGCCGCCAAAGGTCGGCGACAGCGCGTCCTGTGCCATCAGATCCTTGCGGTCGTACTCGAGCGTGAAGCTCAGACGGTGATAGACGTTGGCGTTGATGACCGGCGGCCCGAAGCCGAACCCATCGTCGGTGAACAGCACCCACGGGTCGGGACAGACGTCGGACACACACCCGGTCGGAGGCCACGTGCCGCCACGGGTGACGCCGATGAAGCCGTTCGCCGTGTACTGCTCGCTCGTGAAGTGATTGGTCCGGCCGTGGCGGGAGACGTCCTGGGGGTTGGTCAGATCCCATGGATCGCCGATGACCGCGGTGGCGAAGTCTCGGCCGCCGGCCGCGTCCGGATCGACGACGGTGACGACCGGTGCCGCGTCGATGACGAGCGTGGCCGTGCGCGTCGCTGACGTGCCCTGGGCCGAGACCGTCCACGTACCTGGTGGGAGATAGCCGTAGTCCCAGTCGTAGGAGCTGTTGTCCGCGAAGTCGACCGCCCCGGTCGTGCCGTCCGGATAGATCTGAATGACGTCGCCGGTCTGCGAGTGGGTCGCGCGCAGCACGACGCGGCCGCCGAGATTGCTCCATCGAAGCTGCGTCGTGGCAGCCCCGCGCTCGGTCAACCGCACCCAATCCAGATCGATCGTGGCCCCCACGACGGTGTTGGACTGCGCGAGCCGCAGCTTCAGCCCGCGGATGACGTTCGCATAGGCCGGGCCGTTCCCGGTCTGCAGGGGCAGATCGAGGTCGAGGCGATAGATCTGATAGACCCCCGGTGTCGCCTGTGCCGCGAGCGGCATCATGTTGGCCGGACGCCAACCCGGCACCAGGCCCTTGGCCTGCCAGAGTCCCACGTTGCCGCCGCCGCGATTCGTGTTGGGAAACCAGAACACGCCAACCCGATCGACATCGGCGGAATCGGGAATGCCGTTGCTCCGTCGCACGCGGAATGACAGACGCCGGAAACGGTTCGCATCGATGGGCGTCACGACGCCGTTGCGCCCCACGATGTTGAGCGCGCCGTCGATGCCTTCGTATTGGAGCTGCACCGCTGGTGCGGTCCCGCGCGAGACACCCGAGAGGAGTCCGCCGGCAATCGTGGGAATCGTGGTGAAGGCGGGAGCGCCGGTCTCGTCATCCGAGAACATGTAGACGTAGTCGGTTGCCTCGTTGAAGTCCCACGGATCGCCGATGACGGTCGCGGCGAAGTCGACGCCCGAACTGACCGTCGACTGGCCGCCGATGGTCAGCGATTGGGAAGACGCGTCGGTGACGAGCACGAGCGCGAAACCGAGCAGCAGAATTGTTCGCAGCAGCACCATATCGTTTTCGAAGGGAAGACCGTAGCTCGCCAATGGTTGAGGTTGAACGCAATCATGCGCCGTATCGGCGCGTTGGTCAACAGTCCAGTCGGCGTCGCGCGTTGGAGCACATGTTCGGTCACGCGGCACGCGAAGTGCGTGCAATCGCAGCAATTGGCATACCACTTCACCTCAACGCAGGGCCGATAACCCGCTCAGCCTTTCGCCAGCAGCCCGGGCGAAACACGTAAGCCTCTTACTGTTTTCGCGCCCGCCTCATGGCCAGGCGGTTCCGCACCGCCATCAACGCGCGGACCGCGCCGAGCCGCTTGACCTGCTCGATTCGAAGCTCGGACACGCCTGCTCGCAGGGCCGTGCGCTTCAGCCACTTCGAGACCCGGTACTGGCGCGCGAGTGCCGCTCGAATGTCGTCGACACCCACGGCCCGATCCGCGGCATGGCGCGGGTTCGCGCAGAACGCGGCCAGTGGACGCACCACGCGCGACCACTGCAGTTCCACGGCCAGCTCCCGGAGGCGCTCTTTGGCGGCGCGCCGACGCGCCTGATCCTCGAGCATCGTTCTGATGGCGCCGGCGAGCGCCGCGGCGTCGCCGGGCGGCACCGTCAGTCCGAGCCCACGCTCAGCGACGAGCGTCGCGAATACGTCGCCCTCGGTGCAGACGATGGGCAGGCCCGCCCACACGTAATCGAGCATGCGCGTCCGGAACGAGAAGTGCGTCTCGAGATGCGAGTGGTGCGTGCTCACCCCGAGATCGGCTTCGAGCAGGTAACGCGCGCGCTCCGCGTAGGGCACCCAGTCGTTGAAGAACACGTGCGAGTCGACGAGCCCGAGCGCGCGGGCGCGCTCCTGGCTCGCCGCGACGACGCGCATCGGCGCGACGAGCGGGTTGGGATGCCGCGTGCCCATGAAGAACAGCTTCACGTCGGGCCGATCGGCGGCGAGCAGCGCCACCGCATCGATGAGCGTCAGCGGATCCTGCCAGTCCAGAAGCGATCCGCCCCAGAGAAGCACCGTATCGTTCGGCCCAATCCCCGGTCGCGCGCCCTTCAGAACGGGCGGCTGCCCGCGCCACTGTCCGATGTCCTGCTCGGAAAGGCCGAACGGGACGACGTCGATGAGCCGCCGGAGGCTGGCGTCGTCGGCATACGTCCTCGGGTTGATCCGGCCGCGGCTGTGAAGATTCCCGATCCAGAAATCGCGCTGAATCTCGCTCGCGCACAGAAAGAAGTCGCCGAGATCGAGCTGCTGATTCTGGACGCCGAGGACGTCCGCGGCCTGCCGCTCGATCGCCTCGGGTGTGGCGCGGTTCTGTTCGAGATGCTCGATGGTGAACGGGCAGTACAGGTCGACCACGATTGGCGCCAGCAGCTCGGTCAGGAACGGATAGCGTGCGAGCGTGAACCCCTGGACGAGCAGCACGTCGGCAATTTCGGCCAGCCGTCGCAGGCTGGCGGCGTTTTCCGGGTCGTAGCCGGCGACCGTGACGCGATCGTCGCGCAACCGCGATGGCGTCGGTCCGGCAACCGTGACCCGGACGGTGGCGGCGAGTGCCCGGCCCATCTCGAGGCATCGGATGGCCGGTCCCGACATGTTCTCGCCGAGCGCCTCGTGCGTGATGATGAGCAGGCGCGTGCGCGAGCGGAAAACTGCGGGCAGATCGAGCGTTTCGATCAGCGCTTCCTGCACGCCGCGATACGAGCTGAATGGCGAGATCGCCTCGAAGGTGCGGCCGAACAGCGGCAGGATCTCGCTGTCGCCGACGCGGCGGGCGCATTGAATCGCCGAGCGCGCGGCGCGAATGCGCGGAAGCGACTCGATCGCTGCGCCGAGCGCGCCCAGCGATTCCGCCGGCAGGCCGCGCAGCACGTCGTCGCCTTCGGCGCCGGCCGAGCGATCCACGCCGACCGGATAAAAGTCCGATGCCTGCACTGGCACCGACCCGAAGCGCCCGGAGAACGGCCCGAGCGCCGCGAGACCCACGGCAGCGCCGGGCCCGAAAACGGCTTCGTCGAGCAACCGCCGGACGGCGAGCAGCAGCACGGCGCCGAGCGTGCGCTGCAGCGATCGCTCGCCGTAGTTCTTCATCAACGTCACGAGCGCATTGCGCTCCATGAGATACCGCTTCTGGCCCTCGGGTTGGTGCCTGCTGGTCGCGCCATGCCGGTGATAGACCACGGCGCGATCCTCGACGCCAATGTCAACGCCCGTGAGCCTCAACCGCCATCCGAGGTCGACATCGTCGTAATACGCGAACAATTCGTCGTCGAAGCCGCCCGCGCGGGTGAACGCCTCGCGGGTGACTGCAAAGGCGCCGCCGTTTGGAAAGAACGTCTCCGCCGACGTGGCCGCGGGATTCGATGCGGGCTGCCCATGAAAATCCTGGAATCCGCGGCCTTCGAAGCTCAGGGTGCCGCGGACGAAATCGACGTAGCGCCCGTCCCAGCTGAGGTACGCGCGCGGCGACGCATGTCGTGCGCTCGTCGAGCGCGGCGACCAGACGTCGAATCGCATCGGGCTCGACCCGCATGTCGTTGTTCAGGAAGACGAGCACCTCGCCGGTGGCGGCCGCCACACCGGCCGAGTTCCCGCCGGTGAAGCCGCGATTCTCCGGGAGGGCGACGACCAGCACGCGCGGGAACGACTGGCGGAGCAGCGCCACCGAGCCATCGGTCGAGCCGTTGTCCACGCAGACGAGCTCGAGGCGATCGGCCGGATAGTCGCTCGCGAGCAGCGATTCGAAGCACGGCGTCAGATGCTCGCGGCCGTTCCAGTTGACGACGATGACGGATACCGCCGGGAGCGTCGGGTTGGCGTCGGTGGGCGCCGCGACGCCGTTTGGGTGACGAAGCTCGTCAAGCGGAGTCGGGCGCGCCGCGCTGCCATCCGGGACGGCGATCTCTTCCGGGCCGGCTTCTTCCGCTGTGGCTTGCGTCACCGCGAGGGCGGCGTTCGACGGTCCGTCGACGCGAGCGCGAGCGAGAAGCGTCTTTCGCTCGTGGGCGAGCGCGGGCAGCAAGTCGAGAACCGAGTCGAGTGTGAGGAGCGGCGGAAGGACACGCGCCGGATTGGCGACTCGCGATGCGCCCTTCGCGCCTGGCCGCCACACTCGCGCGAGCGTGCCCTCGCCACGCCCCCACGAGCCGCCGAAGTGGAAGTCTTTCGCAGCGAGCCCGGCCGCTTGCCACGCGCGGCGGATTTCGCCGACGGCCGCGTCGGCGAGCTCGATGCCGAGCTCGTCAGGCGGGAGCGTCTTGAGCGCGATGATCAGCCTCGCTCGAGCGGCGAGCCACGTCGCCACGTTCGGGCGCAGCGGCCAGGCGGCACGCGGGCGCGTCTCCACGGGCCGGGCCGCAGCGATGTCGAACCGCGCTGCGAGTCGCGCCTCCAGGTCGGCCAGGAGCCCCACCGACCACAGACGCTCGTCGAGGCGGCCCGCCTCCTCGAACACGCGGCGCGGCATGCCCCACGCGGGCATGGCGCGCGACGCGAGATCCACATAGGCCTGCGCTCGAGGCGACGGCTCGCGATCGAGCCACGCGAGCAGGTCGTCGGTGGCAGCCGACAGGGGCGGTCCGGGTGCCCACTCTTCCCGGCCGGCGGCGACGACGCACGCATTGCGAGCCGATTGGACGAGGGCGCCGATCGTATCCCTGTTGAGCGGCGTGAACGGTTCGCAGACGACGAGGACGTCCCCGAAAGCTCTTGCGGCCGCGACGTTGATGGCATGCGCGGCGCCGCGCGGCGCCTCCCAGGTCTCGGTGACGTGGAGAATCTCCGCTCCGGGCTCGGCTGCGTGCAGCAGCGATCGGAGCGAGTCGACGGCGGCCTCGTCGGGCCAGACGCATCCGTGGACGATGAAGGTGACGCCCGCCACGGTCTACGGTTCGTCGGAGGCTCGGTGGTGGGACAGCCCGCCCAGCGAACCCTTATACTTGTGGCGCAGGTCGCGCAGGACCAGGTCGCACGAGAGGTCGCGATGAGGCCGGTGGGTCCCGACCGTCGCGGCCAGGCCCGGTCCCGTCGCCAGCCCTGGTCGGGACAGCAACACGGCCGCGAGTGTAGCACGCGGCCCTCGGAGGATACGTTCACGTCATGAAGCGCAGTTACGTCATCGTTGCGGTGGTCGCAATCGTTCTGGTCGTGGGTTTCTGGTTGTGGCAGCGAGGACGGACCGGTCACACCGCCATCGATCTGATTGCGCTCTACCCGTCGGTTCCTGCCGAGATGCGGCGGTCGAACCTTCCCCTCGACGCCGCCTACAACGTCGGCGACCACGCCATCAACAGTGAGACGCGGAAGGCCATCTACATGCACCCGACCAGCCGTCTCACGTTCACCAAGGTCCTGATTCCCGACGATGCCCGCCTGCATTTGTATCTGGGCGTCAAGCAGGAAGCCTGGGACAAGGCGAGCGATGGGGTGCTCTTCCGGTTTGGTGTGTCGGACGGCCGCGAGTACGAAGGGCTGCTCTCGCAGCACGTGGACCCGGCGCACAATCCGAACGACCGCCGTTGGATTCCGGTGGACATCGACCTGTCCGCGTACGCCGGGCAGCAGGTCGACCTCATCTTCAACACCAACAGCAGCGTTCCCGGCGCCGGCGACAATCCCAGCTTCGATTTCGCGGTCTGGGGCTCGCCGGCCGTTGTCGTCAAGCCCTGAACGCGTGCGCGTTCCTCTCCTCGACCTCGCGGCCCAGTTCGCGCCGATCCGCGCGGAGATTCTCGACGAGATCACGAGGGTCTGCGATTCGCAGCGGTTCGTCCTCGGGCCGGATGTCGAGCGCTTCGAGCGCGCGTGTGCCGAGTACATCGGCGCCGGCCATGCGGTCGGCGTGTCATCGGGGACCGACGCGATTCTGGCGGTGTTGATGGCGCTGGGGATCGGCCCTGGCGACGAGGTCATCACGCCCGACGTACTCGTTCTTTGCCACCGCCGGCTGCGTGTGGCGAGTCGGCGCGCGGCCGGTGCTGGTCGATATCGATCCGGCCAGCTTCAACATCACGGCCGAAGCCGTCGCGCGCGCGATCACGCCACGCACGAAGGCGGTGCTCCCGGTTCATCTGTACGGGCAGATGGCGGACATGTCCCCGCTGGCTGACGTGGCGCGGGCGAAGGGCGTCACCGTGATCGAGGATGCCTGCCAGTCGATCGGCGCCGGGGACCGCGGAACGCGGGCCGGCGCGATCGGCGAGTACGCGTGTTTCTCGTTCTTTCCGAGCAAGAACCTGGGCGGCTTCGGTGACGGCGGGCTGGTCACGACCGGTGACGCGGCGCTGGCCGAGAAGGTCCGTCTGATGCGCAATCACGGCGAGACCGCGAAGTACCATCACGCCGTCGTCGGCGGCAACTTCCGGCTCGACGCGCTCCAGGCGGCCGTCCTCAACGTGAAGCTCCGGCATCTGCCGGCATGGACCGAGGGCCGTCGGCGCAATGCCGGCCGGTATCGGGCAGCTGTTCGCGGAGGCCGCGAAGAAGTCGGGCCGGCTGGAGCTGGGCCCACCGGGTGGCACGCCGACCCCTTCGCAGATGCTGGTCCTGCCGCAGGAACGGCCAGGCGCTCATCACGTGTACAACCAGTTCGTGATTCGAACCGGCCGGCGCGACGAGGTCAAGGCGCATCTCGCCGCATGTGGCATCGGCTGTGCGATCTATTACCCGGTCCCCTTCCACCTGCAGGAATGCTTCGCCTCGCTCGGCCACAGGCCCGGCGACTTCCCGGTCGCCGAGGCCGCCGCCAAGGATTCCCTCGCGCTGCCGATCTATCCCGAACTGTCCGAGGATCAGCAGCGCGTCGTCGTGAATGCGGTCGTCGAGGCAATCGCGAGCCCGGGATAGCGAGGATAGATCTATCCTTGTTCCGCATGCGTCCACCCGAGCCCGCGGCCGTGGCGCCCCCCGGTGGGACGACCCGGCGCTTCCCGAGCACCACGACGCAAATCCTGATCGGCCTTCTGCTTGGCGTCGCCATCGGGCACTTCTGGCCAGATCTCGGCGTCGGCGATCAAGCCGATCGCCGACGGGTTCCTGCGCATGATCAAGATGATCATCGCGCCGCTGCTCTTCGCGACCCTCGTCGTCGGCATCGCCGGGACCGGCGACATGAAGTCGATGGGCCGCATCGGCCTCAAGGCGATCATCTACTTCGAGATCGCGACCACGGCGGCGCTCTTCCTCGGGCTGGGCCTCGTCAACTGGCTCCGGCCGGGAGCGGGCGTGACGCTGCAGGCAGCCGACACGGCGCAGGCCAAAGCCATGGCCGGCTCCCAGCAAGGGGCCTGGGACATCTTCCTGCACCTGTTTCCCACCTCGGTCGTCGATGCGATGGCCAAAAACGACGTCCTGCAATTGGTCGTCTTCGCCACCTTCTTCGGTGTCGCGGTCGCGGCCATCGGCCCGAAAGGCCGTCCGGTTCTCGACCTGCTCGAGTCGGTCGCGCAGGTCATGTTCCGGTTCACCCACTACGTGATGTTCTTCGCTCCGCTCGGGGTCATGGCGGCCATCGCGGCGACGGTGGGGGGCGAGGGGCTGGGCATCCTCGGCACGCTCGCGATGCTCGTCGGGACGATGTACCTGGGGCTCGCCCTCTTCGTGTTGATCGTCATCGTCGGCGCGACGCTCATCATCCGCGTGCCCCTTCTCGCGTTCCTGCGCGCCGTGCGCGAGCCGGTGCTGATTGCGTTCACCACCGCCAGCAGCGAGGCGGCGCTGCCCAAGGCGCTCGAGGCGATGGAGCGCTTCGGCGTCCCGAGGAACATCGTCGGGTTCGTGCTGCCGACGGGCTACAGCTTCAATCTCGACGGCACCACGGTCTACCTCTCGGTCGCGAGCATCTTCGCCGCGCAGATCGCGGGAATCGAGCTCCCGTTCGGCACGCAGATGGTGATGATGCTGACGCTCATGCTCACGAGCAAGGGCGTCGCCGGCGTGCCACGCGCCGCGCTCGTCGTGCTGATGGGGACGCTGACGTCGTTCGGGCTGCCCCTCGAGGCGGGCGCCATTCTCCTCGGCGTCGATCAGCTGCTCGACATGGGCCGTACCGCCGTGAACGTGATGGGCAACTGCATGGCGACGGCCGTCGTCGCCCGCTGGGAAGGGGTGCTCGACGATTCGCAGGTGAGGAAAGCCGCGTGAGGGTCGTGGTCTTGGGAGCGGCCGGCCAGCTGGGAGCCACGATTGCCGGCAGATGGCGCGGACGTCACGAGATCGTCGGGCTGACGCGCAACGAGGTCGACCTGACCGCCTACGCCGCGCTCGAAGCGCGCGTGAGCGCCTCGCATCCCGACGTGATCGTCAACTGCGCCGCCTACACCGCGGTCGACGCCGCCGAGGACGATCCAGGAGCCGCCCTCGCCGTCAATGCATTCGCCCTGCGATCGCTCGCGGCCGTGGCCGCGCGGCTCGGTGCGACGCTCGTGCACTACAGCACCGATTTCGTCTTCGACGGCCGTGGGACGCGTCCATATACCGAGGACGATCCGACCGCGCCCGAGAGCGCCTACGCGGCGTCGAAGCTGCTGGGCGAGTGGTTCGCCGCCGACGCGCCGCGCCATTTCGTGCTGCGGGTCGAGAGCCTCTTCGGCGGACCGCACCGGCGGAGCAGCATCGACCGCATCGTCGACGCCCTCGTAGCCGGCGCCGACGCGCGCGTGTTCTCGGACCGCATCGTCACGCCGAGTTTCGTCGACGATGTGGCCGATGCGACCGAGGCGCTGCTGCGGCAGCACGCGGCGCCGGGCGTCTATCACTGTGTGAATTCCGGGCAGGCGACGTGGCTGGAAGTGGGTGAGGCGGTGCTGGCGACGCTGCAGCCGCGTCCAGCCGGCCGACTGGTGCCGGTCAAGGTCGCCGACGTGCCCATGAAAGCAAAACGCCCGCAGTATTGCGCGTTGTCGAACGCGAAACTGCGGGCGGCTGGCATCGAGATGCGCGACTGGCGCGATGCGCTGTCGAGCTATTTGCACGGAATCCGGCGGACGACGCCGGCCTTCAATGCGTGACCGGGCTTATCCAGGCCGACGGAAGCGACGCGCGGCGGCTCCGGCGAGCCCGAGCCCAAGGAGGAGGAACGTCCCGGGCTCCGGGACCGACGCCTGGCGGAAATGGCGGAATTCTCTGGATGAGGTTTTGCGCTGATTGGAAGACTTTCGTCCCAAAAATTGCGGTGATCGTGTGGGCGATTCAGCCTGGAGTGTCGCCGCGCCGACACCCGCTTTCCTGTATACTCGCCCCGTTTTTGAGCCGGCTCCGGTGCCGGGTTCCCAGGCTCCCTTTCGTCCAACGTTACCCATGGCAGAACTGGCGGCTCGGCTGGTCAAGCGACTCGAGGACAGAGGTGCGACGGCGGCGGTCATCGGCCTGGGCTACGTGGGGCTTCCACTGGCCGTCGAATTCGCGAAAGCCGGCCTGACGGTCGTAGGCATCGACCTGGATCAGGCGAAGGTCGACGCGCTCAACCGCGGCGAGTCGTACATCCTCGATGTCGCGGGCAGCGACGTGAAGGCCGCGGTCGAGGCGGGAAAGCTGACCGCGACCACCGACTTCGCACGGCTGGCGACGGTCGACACCATCAACATCTGCGTTCCCACCCCTCTGCGCAAGACGAAGGACCCCGACCTGTCCTACATCGTCTCGGCGGTCGAGCGCATCGCGAAGTATCTCAAGGCGGGGCAGCTCGTCATCCTCGAGTCCACGAGCTATCCGGGCACGACCGACGAAGTCGTGCAGCCCATGCTCGAGGAAAAGGGGTTGAAGGCGGGCACCGACTTCTTCCTGGCGTTCTCTCCCGAGCGTGTCGACCCCGGCAACGCGCAGTTCCACACGGCGAACATCCCGAAAGTGGTCGGCGGCATCGACCAGGACTCGATCGACGCCGCGACCGCCCTCTACTTGCTCATCGTCAAGAACGTCGTCCCGGTGTCGAGCACGCGCTCGGCGGAAATGGTCAAGCTGCTCGAGAACACGTTCCGCGCCGTGAACATCGGCCTCGTCAACGAGCTGGCGCTGATGTGCCGCGACATGAACATCAACGTGTGGGAGGTCATCGACGCGGCCAAGACCAAGCCGTTCGGGTTCATGCCGTTCTATCCCGGCCCGGGCCTCGGCGGCCACTGCATTCCGATTGACCCCTTTTATCTGAGCTGGAAGGCGCGGCAGTTCGGCTTCGAGAGCCGATTCATCGAGCTGGCCGGCCACATCAACGGCGGCATGCCGCGGTATGTGGTGGATCGCGTCGCCGAAGCGCTCAACTCGGTGGAGAAGCCGATCAAGGGCTCGAAGGTCCATCTGTTCGGGATGGCCTACAAGCCCGACGTGACCGACGCGCGCGAGTCGCCGGCCATCGACGTCGCCGATCTGCTCGAGCGGCGTGGCGGGATCGTCAGCTACTCGGATCCGTTCGTGCCCGTCATGCACGCCGAGCACGGACACAAGGAGCGGCACGAAGTGCCGGCCGAGGAGGCGCTCGCGAACGGCTTCGACTGCGCCGTGATCACCACGAATCACAAGGCGTTCGACTACCAGGCCATCGCGGCGAAGTCACCCGTCGTGGTCGATACGCGCAACGCGCTGAAGGGACACTCGGGCGCGAACATCTTCAGACTGTAGCGGACTCATGGCAAAACGAGCACTGATAACGGGCATCACCGGCCAGGACGGATCGTATCTCGCCGAGTGGCTGCTCGAGCACGGTTACGAGGTGCACGGGGTCGTCCGGCGATCGAGCTCCCCGAACCTCTGGCGCATCGAGCACATCCTCGATCGCATCCACCTCAAGCCGGCGGACCTGCTGGACCAGTTTTCGCTCGTCCGGCTCATCGATGAAGTGGAGCCTCAGGAGTTCTACAACCTTGCCGCGATGTCCTTCGTGCCCGCGTCCTGGGACCAGCCGCTCCTCACCGGCGAGTACAACGCCCAAGGTGTGACGCGCGCCCTCGAGGCAGTCCGCCAGACGGATTCGAAGATCCGGTTCTACCAAGCCTCGTCGAGCGAGATGTTCGGCAAGGTGCGCGAGGTACCCCAAAGCGAGCAGACGCCGTTCTACCCGCGCAGCCCGTACGGCGTCTCCAAGGTGTACGGGCACTACATCACGGTCAACTACCGGGAGAGCTACGACCTCTTCGCCTGCTCGGGCATCCTCTTCAATCACGAGTCGCCGCGGCGCGGCCTCGAGTTCGTCACCCGCAAGGTGAGCGACGGCGTGGCCCGCATCAAGCTGGGGCTCGCGAGCGAGCTGCGGATGGGAAACCTCGACGCGCAGCGCGATTGGGGCTTCGCGGGCGACTACGTCCGCGCCATGTGGATGATGCTCCAGCAGGAACGGCCCGACGATTACGTCGTCGCCAGCGGACGGACCCACAGCGTGCGCGACCTCCTCGAGCTCGCGTTCAATCACGTGGGTCTGGCCTGGCAGGACTACGTGCGCGACGATCCGCGATTCCGCCGGCCAGCCGAGGTCGATCTGCTGATTGGTGATCCCTCGAAGGCGAAAGCGGCGCTGGGCTGGACGCCCAGCGTCGATTTCGACGGGTCTGGTGCGCATGATGGTCGACGCCGACCTCGAGCGCCTGTCCAAGACGCCGATTCCCCACGCCACTCGGGCTGTCGTCTGACGCGCCCGCGGCCGCTCGTGCGGTCTGTCACTCCTGGAGCGCAGGCTGCGGGACTGCCGGTCGCAGGCTCTCGCGGTAGAGGCTGACCACCTGGTGGGGCTCGCCGTCGGCGCAAATCCGCCCGGCGTCGAGCCAGATGGCCCGTGTCGATTCCCGGCACAGCAGATCGGCGTCGTGGCTCACCAGGACCATCGTCGTGCCGCGGTCCGCGAAGTCACGCATGCGCTCCAGGCACTTCGCCTGAAACGCCTCGTCGCCGACCGACAGCACCTCGTCGAGGAGGAGGATGTCGGGCGGGATGGCCGTGGCCATCGAGAATCCCAGACGGGCGGCCATGCCGGAAGAATAGGTGCGCAGCGGCGCCTCGATGAAGTCCCACAGCTCGGCGAAGTCGACGATGGCGTCGAAGAGTGTGCTGATCTCGGTGCGCGACATCCCGAGGAGCGCGCCATTGAGCCAGATGTTCTCGCGTCCGGTGAGCTCACCGTCGAACCCCGCGCCCAGTTGCAGGAGCGGCGCCACGCGGCCGCGGACCTCGACGGCGCCGGTCGCCGGCGTGATGATGCGCGCCATCACCTGCAGCAGCGTGCTCTTGCCCGCGCCGTTGCGGCCGACGATGCCCAGCCGCTCGCCGGGTGCGACCTCGAGATCGACGTCGCTCAGCGCCCAGAAGTGGTCGAACACGATCCGGCGCTTGAGCCACAGCAGCGAGAATTCCTTCAAGCTTCGAACACGGTTTCGGGGAAGGCGGTAATGGACGCCGACGCCGCGGAGCGTGATACCGGGCGGCTCCACCGGGTCAGATGTAGCTGAGGAAGGCATCGCGCGTGCGCTCGAAGTACAACCAGCCGATGAGGGCCGTCCCGACGGCCCACGCCGCGGCAATGCCAATCGTCGCGGGATCCGGCACGACGCCGGCGTAGATGGGCTGCCGGAACAGCTCGACGATCGCCGTCATCGGATTCAGGTGAATCACGAACGCCCATCGGGGCGGAATGATGTCCATCGGATAGAAGAGCGGGGTCAGATACATCCATGGCGTCAGGGCGACGCTGTACAAGTGGATCGTGTCATGGAAGAACACGGCCGCCGCCGAGAGGATGAGCGCGACACCATACGTGAACAGCAGCAGCAGCGCCAGCGCCACCGGGAGGAAGAGCAGGGCCCACGTGAACGGTCCGCCGGTGAGGGCCACGATCAGGAACAGCGGCGGCAGCGACACGATGAGATTCACGGCCGCGGCGTTCACCGACGCCACGGGGAAGAGCGCCGGGGGGATGTAGATGCGCCGCGCGAGTCCCGCCGACGCGACGACGCTGACGCTGGCCGCGGCCGTTCCCTGCTGGAACGTGCTCCAGGCCAGGAAGGCCGACAGGAAATAGACGGGAAAATTGTCGATGGCGAACCGGAACACTTGCGAGAACACGACCAGCGTCACCAGCATCATGATGAGCGGGTTGAGCATGCTCCACAGGACGCCGATGACCGATTGCTTGTAGCGGGCCTTGAGGTCGCGCTTCACGAGCTCGTTGAGGACCTGGCCCGACGCGAAAATCTCCCGGAGGTCTGCGAACTGATTGCGGCGTGCGGCAGGGGGCGCCGTCACGGCTGACGCCGTCGTCATAGGTTCGCATCATACTGCGCGCGGTGCGAGGACCGTACAGTTCTGCCGCAAATTCCGGCCGGACAATGGCCGCGCCGGGGCCCTCGCCACCTTGCGCGTGGCTCGCGCCGACCGCTATGCTACCCCCCGACCGCGACCGCGGGACCATGTTCCGAGCGTGCACGATCGTCACGAGGAACGAGCTGCCTCGAGCTCGAGTCCTCGCCGATTCCCTCCGCCTGCACCATCCCGGGCTGCAATTCACCGCGCTCGTGATTGACGATCACGACGAACGGGTCTCGCTCGACGGCGAGAAGTTTCGCCTCTGGCGTCTCCCGCAGGTCGGCCTCGACGAGGCGGAGATCGGCAGGCTCGCGAGCTGTTGCGACGTCGGCACGGCCGCGAGGGTCCTCCAGCCGCGGCTCCTGGCGACGCTCGTCGACGAACAGGCAACCGAAGTCGTCTACCTCGATTCGGACAATCGCGTGTTCGGTCCGCTCGACGAGATTGCACGTCTCGCGCGCGACCATGCGATCGTCCTGACTCCCCGCAGCACGGCGCCCGGCCCGATGGACGGTCGCCATGCCGACGATCGCGGCGTCCTGGCTGCAGGCGTCTTCGACCCGGGGTGCGTCGCGGTCGGCCCCGCCGGGCGCGCGATGCTCGAGTGGTGGTGGCAGCGGGCACGCCGCGATACGACCCTCGATCGGCCGGACGCGCGCGCGGCGGCGCAATGGCTCGACCTCGCGCCCGGATTCTTCGAATCGCACATCCTCAAGGATGCCGCGTACAACGTCGCTTACTGGAATCTCCACGCCCGCACGCTGACGGCGACCGCGGCGGGCTACGAAGTGGACGGCCGGCCGTTGCGGGTGTTCCACTTCAGCGGGTTCGATCCCTCGAGGCCGTACCTGCTCACCGCGGACCAGGGGAACCAGCCGCGGATTCTGCTCAGCGAGCGCGAAGCCGTCGCGCGTATCTGTCGTGAGTACGCCGCCGAGCTCGATGCGGCGGCGGCCGGCGTGGCGCCGTTACCGAGCGTGTGGACGCTGCTGCCGGGCGGGCTGCGGCTCGATGACCGGATGCGCCGGCTCTATCGCCATGCCGTGCGGGAGAGCGAATCGGGAAGGGCAGCCGAGCCACCGAACCCGTTCGATCGCGTACGTCCGCACGCGTTCGTCGAGTGGTTGAACGAGCCGGTTGCCGGCGGTCTTCAACCGCGGATTTCTCGCTACCTGTTCAAAATCTATCGCGACCGCTCCGACCTCCAGCGATCGTTTCCCGATCTCGCGGGGCGCGATGCCGCACGGTTTCTCGACTGGATCCTGCGGGAAGGGGCGGCAAGCGAGCAGATCCCGCGGCAGATCCTGCCCGACCCGCGAACCGTGCTCGCGACGCGCGCGAGCCGCCTCCCACGGAGACCCTTCAGGCAGGTGTGAACCTCGTCGGCTTCTTCCGCGCCGAGTCGGGGATGGGCGAGGCGGGACGCCTGGTGATGAGTGCGGCCGACGCCGCTCGAATCCCGTATACGACCGTCACACGCGCAGAGCCGAGCACGCGGCAGGATCACGCGCACGCGGATTCGCCAGGCGAGGCCGCCTTCGACGTCAACCTGCTGTGCGTCAACGCGGATCAAACCAGACGCATCGCCGGCGAGCTGGGATCGACCTTCTTCGAAGGGCGGCGGACCGCCGGACTCTGGTTCTGGGAGCTGGAGACGTTCCCGGCGAGCATGCTCGAGGCCTTCGAGGTCGTCGACGAGGTGTGGGCGCCGACCGAGCACATCGCCCGCGGACTGCGGATATCCGCGCCAAAGCCCGTTCGCGTGTTTCCTCCGCCGCTCGTGCCGCCACGCTACGACGACACGTTGACCAAGCGCGACTTCGGTCTGCCAGATTGGTTCGTGTTCCTCTTCGTGTTCGACTTCAACAGCGTCTTCGAGCGCAAGAACCCCATCGCCATCGTCGAGGCGTTCACACGGGCGTTTTCACCGGACGAGGGACCCGTGCTCGTGTTCAAGAGCATCAACGGTCATCACCAGCTCGCCAGCCTCGAGCGCCTGCGGGCGGCGGTCGCGGGCCGTCCCGACATCGTCGTGATCGACGCGCACCAGCCCGAGATCCGGAAGAACGCCTTGCTGGCGCTCTGTGATTGCTACGTGTCGCTCCACCGCGCCGAGGGCCTCGGGCTGACGATGGCGGAAGCGATGGCGCTCGGCAAGCCCGTGATTGCCACCGGTACTCGGGCAACCTCGATTTCATGACGGCCGACAACAGCCTGCTGGTCGACTGCCGCATGACGACCGTGCCTGCCGGGTGCCATCCGTATCCGGAAGGTGCGCCGTGGGCCGATCCCGACGTTGCGCACGCGAGCCGTCTCATGAGGCAGGTCACCGATCAACCCGAGGTCGCGCGTCGCGTCGGCCAGACCGCCCGCAACGACATCCGCACGAAGCACACGCCCGAAACGAGCGGGCGACGGCTGCGGGAGTATCTCGACAATCTTCGCCGCACGCCAGCCCGCGGTCCGCATTCCCTGGTCGTGCCCGCCCCTTCGTTCGTGCCGGATGGTCCGAAATCGTCCGGACCTGCCGGATTCGTCGGTCCTCCCGAACCGTCGCGCCCGGAGACTCCGCCCATGACGAGCCCCATCGAAAGCAGCCTGCAACGCGTGTCGGATCACCTCGCGCCGAGCCGCATTTATGCCGGCACCGGGCTGCGCGCGCGACTTCGCGACTTCTTGTTCCGCTTGCTCAGGCCATACTGGTGGCACGAGCGCCAGGTGGACGAGGCGCTGGTCCAGGCGATTCGGGACCTCGATTCGGGCGCGCCAGAGTGACAGGGCCTCGCTCGAGGCCGGGCTGGCGTCCCGGATGGTCGTGAAGCACTCTCTGGACGCGCATGCCGCCGAGCTCGTCGCGGTGATACGGGAACGCGAGCAGGCGCTCGTCGGCCAGATTGCCGCGTTGCGGAGCGAAGTGCGGCGGTTGTCGACGCGAATCGACGAGCTCGAGGCCGGCGACTCGGGGAGCGCTCGCCAGGCAAGTTCTGCAAATCGTCCTCGTGACTGACCGTGACTGGTCGGACGTGCGAGCGTCAATCCGGAGCTCATACAGCCAGAAGCCGCTCACGGGGGTCGGGCTGAGCGCCCTTAGACGAGCGGCGATTGGCAATGGCGGCTGAGCGAGGAACGCCGCGTAGCGCACACGAATCCGCCTCAACCTCGGGTCCAATGGACTCACGTTCCACGTCACGTCGGTCGCCATGGGCAGGGCGAAACTCGCGGGTCTCTCATCGAATATCGGCTCGGCGAGCAGGTGGCCCGAGCGATTGATGATGGTGGCTTGCGCTCCCGCCGGGTCGAAAACCCTCAATGCCTCCAGGTCGGGGACGTAGCGCACGCCGGTCATCACCTCGCAACCGACCGCCGAGACAAATCCAGAGTGCCAGGCGGAGCTCGAGTAGACGAGCCACCGGCTGCGAAGCAATTCGGGATGGTTGCGCATGAACCGGAACAACATGGAGGACTCGATCGGCGCCAGCCCTCGCTCGATCGGGTTGACCAGGCCAAAGACGGCGAGCTGCGGGAGAATCAAGGATGCCGCGAGCAGCTTGAACCGGTTTTCAACGAGCGCGACCACGGCGAGCGTGAAATAGGCGGCGGCGAGGATGACCTGCGCGCGTGTCAGGTAGTTCGCGAGACTGACGTTGATCAGCAGGAATGCCGGGTACACGATCGTGACGACACCGGCCGCGAGCAGGAGGCTTTGGCGCAGCGACCTGGGCTGGCCCGGTATCCGGTTCAGACTCAGGCAAATGGCGACCAGCGAGACATTGATCAACCCGATAACGTGAAGACTGCGCCCGACGCCGGACTTGTCCATGAACGACGCTCGGCCGATTCCTTGCGGAACGGGTACCGTCAGCCAGATGTAGAGGAGAGCCCCTAGAGCGGCGAGCAGCCAGAAACTGCGCCTCCTGTACGCGTCGCCCTCCGTGACGCCGCGGAGACAGAACAGCGTTACCGGCGCCAACCACAAGAAGCCGGCGCACTCGCAGATGTTCGCGCACCCATTGGAGTAGGGGAAACGCTGATCGTCCGCCCAGAAGCCGAAGAAATGCCCGAGCATCGTGGGGATGGGGTAGACGCCGCCGGGCAGCGATCGCCGTCCGGGGTAGGCGGTATGCGCCAGGATCGCGAGCGTGTTCTGTGCATCCCGATAGAAACAGAACATGACGATCGCCACCGCCACCCAGGCGCCGACCAGCGCTGCCGCCCTCTGGATTGCATGATCGCGCCTTGCGATCGACGTCCACCGGACGGAGCACCACCACACGCACAGAAAGACGCCCAGCCAGATCAGGGAATCTGGTGTGGGATGTAGGCGCACAGCGCAAAGTTCACCGCGCCGACCGCACACACGACCGCGGCGGCGATGAGCAGCGGCGTCCGCCGGCCGACGGTCATGTAGAACATCGAGCACATGACCAGACAGAACAGCCCGATCATCTCAGGCAATAGTGAGGCCCAGGAGTAAGTCCACTGGATATAGGCCGACGAGACGTACCACAGTGTGCCGAACGCTGCGATCCGGCTCGAACGCGTAAGGAGCAGAAGAAGCGAGAAGACGCCCGCGAGCAGCAGAGCGGCCTTCGACTGCCAGTAGAAGGCAAATCGTACGCCGGCGGAAGAATGAAGAAGCCCCACATCTGCGGCCGAAAGAGCGTTGTCCAATGTCGCACCGGCACGTTCGCGATGAGCGACGTCCGGTCGGGTCCGAGCGCGCTGCCCTCCGCGGAGAAGGGATGCGCCCGGTAAACCTGATGCAGAATCGCGGGAGTGTGATATCCCCACTCGTCGGAGCGGATCGGCTTGGCCGTGCCGAGAATCGGATGCAGCGAGTCGTTTCCGGTCGCCAGCCTGGAGTGGAGGGAAATCGCTGAACCGTGAACGCCCGCTGACACGGCGACGATGAAGAGCAACGCGATGCCGACATAGCACGCGACGGCAAATCTGTCGAAGACGAGAAAAGCTGGATCGCTCAAATGGACGCCGGCGTCGTCGAGCAGACGGCGAAGAGTCGGGCGGTGGCGCCGCAAGGCGAAGGCGGTTGCGGCCACAGACGCGGCCATCAGCAGAGCGACCGCCAGGTGGGCCGACAGCGTAACCATCGCCCCCGGCGTCAGCAGCGCATGCCCGATCGGGTCGGCCTTCGCGATCTGGAGCATTGGATCGTTCGCCCCCGGGACCGTCGAAAACCTCACGTCGGGGCCAATCACGTCACGGGCTGCGATCTGGTTCAGGGCGATTAGATCCTGTGCGGTAAACTCCCGCACGACGTGCCCGGACCGCTCTTCGACATACGCACGACGGATCCAGAATGTCGCGGGGCCGGCAATCGGATCGAACCGGAGCGTTCGAATGGCCGAATCCGGCAGGGCAAAGCGAAGCGCTGGCGTAGGTGTCGGACGCGGAGACGGGAACGAGGACGGAGTGTTCCGGCCTCAAGCCTCTGCCAATGTCAAAGAACAGCTGTGCGGCTCCGGCCGTGTCCGAACGCATCTCGACGACGAACGCTCGTGAGCCGCGCGTGCCGAACAGGTAGGCGCCAGTGAGGGCCAGGCCGAAAACGACGGCCAGAAACAGTCGGGATTGGCGTAGGAACGCGAGGACTTCAGCGCGCTGGCTCATTCCTGTTCCGCGTCGATGCAGTCAGGACTGTGTGCGCAACCTATACCACGGGACGTGTTCCGGACGCGACGGCGAGCCCGTACGAAACGACCCGGATGCGCCCGGCTCGCCGTGAACAACTCATCGACGATCGATGATATGGTCGGACGCGCGGTGCCGGAGGACGGCTCGGTCCGGTTGTGGTCCGCGTGCCCGCGTGATGGGCATCTCTCAAGGCGTATGCCAACGACCGAATCGCCTACGGACTCCGAGTACTATCGCAATTCCGGAGCGGTCCCGCTGGCGTCGAGGATCTCGCTGCGCGCCAGGCGCCAGATGTTCCGATTGTTCATGGACCACATGAAGCCGGGCCCGCAACGCGCGTGCTCGACGTGGGCGTCACGAGCGATCAGACCGTACCAGGAATCGAACTACTTCGAGCAGATGTATCCCGTATCCGCAAACATCACGTGCGTCGGCACGGAGGACGGATCCCATCTGGCGCATCGCTATCCGGGATGACGTACCAGCAATTGCGGCCCGGCGAGCCGCTGCCGTTCGCGGACGGCGAGTTCGACGTCGTGTTCAGCAACGCCGTGCTCGAGCACGTCGGCAGCCGGGAGGCCCAGGCGGCGTTCGCTGCGCGAGCTGTGCCGCGTCGGCCAGGCTTTCTTCATCACGACGCCGAACCGCTGGTTCCCGGTCGAGCATCACACCGGCCTGCCGCTGGTGCACTACCTGCCGCCGGCCGTGTTCCGCGCGCTGCTGCGCGGCACGCGCTATCGCCACTGGGCGGAGGAGTCCAACCTGAACATCCTGACCGCGCGGGAGCTCGCAGCGCCTGTTTCCTTCGACGCACGTCGGTGCACGTGCGATCCGGATCGCTCGGAGTTCCGCGAATCTCGTGGCCTGGGGCCAGGGCAACGCATGAGCCGCGTTCGGACCGGCGGCGCCAGTGCAGCCCGCGGCAATCCGCAGCGACGGGCTCGTCTCCGGATGGCGCGACGGAGGGTCCTCATTACCGGCGGCTCGAGCGGCATCGGCAAGCATCTCGCCGCTGACCTGTTGCGGCGCGGCGCCCAGGTCGGCATCGTCTGCGGATGATCCGTCGAAGCTGCGCGCGGCCGAATCGGACTTCGCGCGGATTTCGCCCCACGTCTGGTCCCACGTGTGCGACGTCGCCCGTGCTCGACGACGTGCGCGCGATGGCGCGCGGCGTATCGCGAGCGGTTTGAAGCGCCAGAAGTGCTGATCAACAATGCCGGTTACGCTGTCTACTACACGTTCGAGCAGACGTCGTCCGGAGGAGATCCATCGCCTCGTCGATGTCAACTTCGTCGGCGCCGCGATGGTCACGCGCGAGTTCCTTCCCGACATGATCCGGGCCGGTGGCGGCCACGTCGTCATGATCGCGTCCATCGCGGGCCGCATCCCGATGACGCCGTGCGGCGTGTATTCGGCGTCGAAGCACGGCATCGTCGCGCTTGCGGAGACTTCTGCGCGTCGAGATCGCACGCTTCAACGTGCGCGTGCACGTGGTATGTCCGGGACGCGTCGAGACCGACTTCTTTTCGCACGAGTCGTTCCAGACCGCGCCCATCGGCCGGAGACCAGCGGACGATTCCGATCGAGGCGGTGTCGCGGGCGGTCCTCGACGGCCGATCGACGAAACCGGTTCATGACGTACGTGCCGCGCTACTACGGCCTCCTGTCCTGGCTGGCCAGTGCGCTGCCCGGTCGTGTTCGGACCGTTCTGGCGTCGGCTTGATGGCTTCGCGAGTGGAAGCCATTACCCAGCAAGCCAACGGGCGTCCGAGATTGCACTGACAGGCTGTCAGGCGCAGCCGGCCCGCGGCGTGTCCGATCTGTCTCGCCGAGACAGACGGCCGCCTTACTGCCAGAAGGAACAGGCCCACTACTTTATGTGCAATAGTTGCGGGTCTGATCTTCCAGCATCCGCTGCCGACAGCCGCGTCCATGGCGACGTGGGCCGATGCCGAATACGCGTCCGGGGCCTATCACGACTACGTGGCCGCCCGGCCGATGAAGATCCGGCACTTCGAGGACACGTCTCGACGACGTCGGCGACGTCGTCAGACCCGGCCGCCTGCTCGACATCGGCTGCTCATGCGGCTACTTCATGGAGGTGGCGGCGTCACGCGGCTTCGACGTGCACGGCGTCGAGTTCTCGTCGAGCGCCATCGCCGCCGCGGCGCCCGGCATCCGCGCTCGCATCTTCGAAGGCACGCTCGAGGACCTGCCAGCCGACGGCCTGCTTCGACGTCGTCAGCGCGTTCGATCTCCTCGAGCACGTGCCCGGATCCGACGGGCTTCCTCCGGCGATGTGCCGCGTCTGCTGAAGCCCGGCGGGGCGCTCCTCGTCAGCACGCCCGACACCGGACACTTTCTGCGTTTCCTGATGGGCTCCCGGTGGCCGATGCTGCAGCCGATGCAGCACCTGTCGCTGTTTTCCGCGCAAGGCGCTCGAGGCAGCCTTCGCGCCGCGGGCTTCGACGATGTCAGCGTGACGACCTGCCTACAAGACCCTGAGCATCGATTACCTGGTCAATCAGATCAAGTCGCTGAATCCCGTGCTGTCCGGGACGCTCGGCGTGCTCGACGCGCGTCGTGCCAGCATCGGTCGCTGCGCAAGTACCGGCGATCAACATCGGCGAGATCCTCGCGGTCGGCCGCCGCGCGTGACCCCGATGTCGAGAACTTCGACCGGCACCAGGCCGCATCCGGGCAGGTCACTTGGCCCCGCAGTTCGCGCACTGCCCGCTCTGCCGCTCCGCCGAGCTGGACTACGAGTTCATCGTCGACGGCTTTCCCTGTCTGCCGATGCGATCAGTGCAGCTCCTGTTCCTCAACCCGCCGCCGGACCGTCGGCGACAGGCGCCGATGCTGCCGCCAAACGCCGATGCAGCCGCAGCGTGTACGAGCTGCACGCCGCCAACGCCGCGTCTCGGCTCGATCAGATTGTCGGCTATGCCGGCCCGGGCCTGCGCCGGCTCCTGATGATCGCCAACGACGCGTTCCTCACGGACGAGGCCCGGCAGGCGCAATCTCGAGTCGTCGCCTTGTCCAGCGCCGACGTCGACGACGGAGCTCTTGACGCGCTGGCGGACGCACTTCGATGCCGCGGTTTTCTACTGCACGCTCGAACGCCTGGCCGATCCGGAGGCCGCACTGGAGAGCTTGAAGCGGCTGTCTCCGGTCGGGCGCGTGATGGTGATTGCCCCTACGATCGACAGCCGGATGGCGCGGCTGTTCCGATCGGGCTGGTGGGAGTTCAACTCGGAGGAATCTGCACTACTTCTCGGCAGACACACTCCAGTGTCTGCTGCTCAAATGCGGCTTCGGCGATCCGCTCATCGGCGCCGACGACAGTGCCGTCTCGCTCGAGTATTTCCGCGCAAGATCCCGGCGGTTTCATCTGCGTTCTCGCGGCGCACTCCTGAGCTCCTCGTGCTGGGCGACGCCGCCGTTTCTGCGAAAGCCGCGCGTTCCGCTCGCTCAATAGCAGGACGCGTCGTTGCTGGCTCGCGTCGAAGCCGATCGCCGGCGTCCCGACGCTGTCGGTCATCGTTCCGGCCTACAACGAGAAAGCGACGTTCTCGGTGCTCATGGATCGCCTGCTTGCCAAGTCGATCGAGGGCGTGGACATCGAGATCGTGCTGGTCGAGAGCAACTCCTCGGACGGCACGCGGGAGGATGCCGTGCGTTACGGGGCCATCCTCGCGTGCAGCTGATTCTGCAGGAGCGGCCGCGCGGCAAGGGGAACGCCGTGCGGGCCGGGCTCGCCGCGTGCACCGGCGACATCGTGCTGTTCCAGGACGCCGACCTCGAGTACGACATCGACGACTACGACGATCTCATGGCGCCGCTTCTGGCCTACCGCCGGAACTTCGTCATCGGCTCCCGGCACTCGTCGAAGGGACGCGTCTGGAAGATCCGGCAGTTCAACGACGCGTCGGCGCTGGCCACGTTCTTCAACCTCGGGCACGTTTTTTCCTGGGCTGTTCAACTTCCTGTACCGGCAGCGGCTGAAGGACCCGTTCAGCATGTTCAAGGTCTTCCGGCGCGATTGCCTGTACGGCCTGACGTTCGAGTGCAACCGGTTCGACTTCGATTTCGAGATCGTCATCAAGCTGCTGCGGAAGGGCTATCGGCCGATCGAGCTGCCGGTGAACTACCGGGCGCGTTCGCCCAGCGAAGGGAAGAAGGTGTCGATGGTGCGCGACCCGCTGACCTGGATCAGGGCCCTGGTGAAGTTCCGTTGGTCTCCGCTTATGCCGACAAGCGTTGAGTGGGTCGCGCAAGCGCGTGTGTGCGCCTGAGCGCCTCCCCGGTGCTGCTCCGGGCGCTCAGCTTGTCGCTTTCGAGCATGTACGCGTCCCCCTGCTACACTTGCTCGCACGTCATCAGAGACCCTACGGAAGACGCAGTTGCGATGACATATCCGACGCATCAACTCCAGGCCAGGACGCCCCAGAATCGCGTGGACGTCGACATCGCATCGATTCCCAGCCAACGGAATCTGAGATTGTGACACCGTTCGACTGGCCGGCGGTCGACGGCGTCCGGCCGAAGTGGACAGGCCGTGGTTCGGCTCGGCGATCGCCTATGCTCGGTTCTCGACTATGACGCGGACGAGTCGGGATGGAGCGAGGATCTGACGCTCTTTCACGAGGAGGTCGCGGGTGAGGGACTGCATCCCATCGATGTGGCGTCACGGCGGCGAGCTCGCGGAGCACTAAACGTATGCTTCGCACGCCCCCCGAACAGACCACGCTCCTCGAAGTTGGATGCTCCAGCGGCTTTCTCCTGCGCGAGCTCGTCGAGGATTGGCCCCAGAGCCTGATCATCGGGTCGGACTACATCGCCGGCCCGCTGCATCGCCTCGCAGCAAGTCTGGCAACCCTGCCGCTCCTACGATTCGATCTGGTCGAGTGCCCACTGCCGTCGGAAAGCCTCGACGCCGTCGTGCTCCTCAACGTTCTCGAGCACATCGAGGATCATGAGGCGGCAACCGCTCAAGTGGCTCGGGTGCTGAAGCCTGGCGGCGTAGCGGTTATCGAGGTCCCTGCCGGGCCTCACCTCTACGACGCCTACGATAAGTATCTACGGCACTTCCGTCGATACAAGCTCGATGAGCTGTGTCGGATCGTGGAGACGGCTGGCCTGCGAATCGTCGAGCGCTCTCATTTGGGGTTTCTGATCTATCCAGTGTTCGCGTTGACGAAGCGCCGCAACCGGCGAGCGCTGCACGCTTCGGGAACAATTACAACGAGCTGTAGTCCAGCAGAGCATCACCACGAGCAGCGCGACACCGGTCCTTCGTTGGACGATGGCGCTCGAGGAGCGATTGGGTGCGTGGCTGCGGTTCCCTGTCGGTATTCGATGCGTCATTACCGCCGTCAAGCCTGGTTAGGAGATCCGCTTCCGCCCGGCGATCATTAGGCTCTGTCTCCACCCAACGGAGCAGCGGGATGCGCTCACCGATCTCGCTAATCGTCCTCACCAGCGGAATCCAGCGGCGGGGCGTATGGGGCGGCACCAGCACGTAGAACGGATACAGCTCGATGCTCTCGACGAGTGATGACGGAAAGAACCTGCGATACGTCCGTGGCAGGTACGACCGCTCGCCAAGGCTCTTCGCCAATGCGCTCGCTCGCCCAGCTTTCGGATCGGGCTCAACCCGTTTGCTTCGGACAGAAAGAAGTGACGCCGCGTCACTCGCACCATTTCCGACGCCATCGCGGCGGGATCGGACACGTGATGCATCACGTCGAAACAGAACACGAGGTCGAAGCTGCTATCCAGGAAGGGCAGGCGTTCCGCGGTCGTCTGCACACTCATGAGACCCTCGCGGCGCAGGCGTTGTGCGGCTTGCGCCGAGTACTCACTGCCGACGTATCGGGCAATGGCGATACCTTCCTGCTTGAACAGGCTCGCCGCTTCGCCAACGCCCGCACCAATCTCCAACACCGAGATCGGCCGGGATTCGCGCAGGCATCGGTCGCTTAGGAGCGAGAACATCTTCGGGATGCGATAGGTGATGCCGACTTCGCCTTCATTGGCAAGCCGGGAAGACCCTTCTGCATAGAGGCGGTCGATGTGTGGTCGCTCACACGTCCCGCATACGATGGCACCCTTGGCGGTGGGCGATCCGTCATCGTCCGTTCACACGTTTCGTGCTGATCGACGCGGGTCACGCGCGCGTGTGCTCCCTGCCGAATCAAGACACGCGCCCGACCCTTCAAGGTACTGGATTCGCTCGTCACCCGCGAGCATCTCGGCGAGGAATCCCCCGGGGTCGACGACCGCCACGCTTGGTCGCCCGTCGAGGAAGTCCTCCGACGTGAGCGACCGGAACTCCGGCCATTCCGTGGCCACGACGGCGGCGACGCTGGTGCGGACGATGTCGCGGGGCGATGTGCCCAACCGGACGAGGGAGAAAGGTCGCGGGG
Organism: Vicinamibacterales bacterium; assembly: GCA_963840865.1. Classification (GTDB taxonomy): domain Bacteria; phylum Acidobacteriota; class Vicinamibacteria; order Vicinamibacterales; family Vicinamibacteraceae; genus CAWJAP01. The sequence goes on along the minus strand of CAWJAP010000025.1, from coordinate 5,150 downwards.
AAGGATCCTGATAGCCGGGTCGTAGGCGGCGACCTTGGCGCCCGCGGCGGCCAGCCGCGTGCAAAGCTCCACGGCTCCAGACCGGCGCAGGGTGTCGGTTCCAGGCTTGTAGGTGAGGCCGAGGATCCCGATGCGTGTGCCGCTGAAGGTCCCGAGCAGGCGAAGCAGCGCATCGTACATCCACCCGCGATGAAGGTCGTTGCTCGTGCGAACGCCGCGTAGCAATGGCATCGCGCAGTCCACCGCGCTGCCGCGTTCGATCAGAAAGCTGACATCGCGGGCCAATGTCCCGCCGTGTAGGCGCCCCCGGTCGAAGGTATGCGCGCGGCCCGATCCGCTGATCGCTCTTCAGCGCACGCTCCACCTCTCCCGTATCAGCACCTGTCAGCTCGGCGAGGCGAGCAATCTCGTTGATGAACACGATTGATGTCGCAAGGTATGCGTTCAACGCGTGCTTGCTCAGCTCGGCCGATTCGACACGCACGACATCGATCCGCTGGCCGAACGGCGCCAGCAGGCTGCGCACGCGCTCGGCATCTCGCTCGGAGCGCACACCGACGACGACACGGTCGGGCCTGGTGAGCCCTCGATCGCCGAACCGAGGCGCAGGTTCTCCGGGCTGTACGCGAACGACGCACGGCCCGTCGGCCGAGCGATTCGATAGGCATCCTCGAGACGACGGGTCGTTCCGATGGGAAGCTGCGACGAAATGAGGACGAGGCATTCATCGCGCAGATACGGGAACAGGCCAGTCGAGCTGATCGACCACGAACTCCACGTCGCCGCGATCCCTCGATATCCACCGGTGTATCCCACGCTGCCCAGAGCACGTCCGCCTCGGCGAGCTCCGAGGGTCGGCCGTGAACCGGAGGGTGCCACGACTGAGGCCTTCGAGAACGAGCTCCTCGAGTCCGGGCTCGAACACCGGCGGCTTGGCGTGCGCCAACCCCCCAACGAGATCGCTGTCCGCGTCGTAACCCAGCGTCGAGATGCCGTGCGAGGCTAGGCAAGCCGCATGACCGTACCGAGATGCCAGAGCCCCGCGACCGCGACTCGTACCGGAACCTGGGGGCCGCTCACCGACGGATCGTGAGTACTTGTCACGCGCATCACCCTCACCTGACGTGGTCCCAGTTCCTGCCGCGGTCTCCGGGCACGATGCGACGTAACGTGTAGATGTCGGTCTGGGCGAGCTCCATGCGCCGCGTCGCCAGGTCTTCCCACGGGTCCCAGATCGCACTGAGCACCCTGCCTGTGATGCCGTCGCTCCCCGCCGAGGCGAGCCACAGCACGAGGCTGGCCGCCCAGCGGGCGGCGAGCCCCCGTTCGCACGCTGCGCGATAGCGCGCCGATATTCGTCTCCCCCGGCGCGCTCGGGCCCGGCGTCCAGCACCTCGTCCAGCAGGCGTGTGTTCATGGCGCCAGGGGCGACGGCGTTGACGTCGATGCCGTCCCCGCGCACTTCCTCGGCCACGGTTTCAGTCACGCGGACGATGGCCGCCTTGGCTGCGGCGTACGCCGTGAAGTTGGCGCGCGGGCTGGTCGCACCACCTCCGGAGAGATTTATGATCTTGCCTCGCCCGCGCGCGCGCATCGCGGGGATGACTGCGCGCATCAGCGCAATCGGGGCGAGGAGGTTCACGCTCATGGTGCGCGTCCACGCAACGTGCTCGGTGCGATCGAGCGCACCTATCGGCCGAGGATTCCCGGCGTTGTTGACGAGGACGTCGATTCCGCCGAGCTCCTCCTGTACTTCACGCGCGATCGCTGGGCAGCGGTCGTGCTGCGACAGGTCGGCGCGGATAGCGTGGACTCGCTGATCCGGTCGAAGACGCTCGACCTGGAGCGCCGAGAATCGCCTCGTCGAACGTCTCCGACGGGCGGGCGACGAGGCGACGCTGGCGCCCGAGCGCAGGAAGGCGACAGCGATCTCGCGCCCGAGGCCGCGGCTTGCCCCGGTGATGAGCGCGACGCATCCCCTCAACGTCGCGTCTGGCGCGTCCTGGCTATCCATCAGAGGGTCGCACGCTTCCACGCGAGGTTGTTCGACGCGTGACAAGCTGCGATGGCGCCAGCGTATCGAGAGAATGTCGCGGCCTTTCTCACGCTGCCGCTGACGACCGGCCAGCGGCTGTCGCCATCGTCGCGCCACTGGATCGGAACCTGTGTGATCCGGTAGGCACGCAGGCGCGCCAGGAACAGGATCTCGACGTCGAACATGTAGCTGTCGATCTGCTGTAGCGCGAAGAGCTCGCGGGCCACGTCTGCCTGGAAGAACTTGAAACCGCACTGAGAGTCGATGATGTCGCCGAGGCCCACGGTCGCGTGCATGAAGACCGAGAAGGCCTTTGCGCCAACCCGCCGGTAGAGCGCTTGAGGGCGTTCGATGCGTGATTCGCGGAGGCCTCGCGACCCAATCACGACCTCATGGCCCGCGCTCAACGGACCCTCCAGCTTGTCGAACTCCGTAATCGGGGTCTTGTTGTCGGCGTCCGTGAACCCGATCACATCGCCGGCCGCGAGCCGCACGCCCTGACGGATGCCGAGGCCCTTGCCACGGCGCTCAGGTGAGCCAATCACCTTGATTTCTGGGTGACGAGCGGCCAGGTCGCGCGCGACCTCGCGTGTTCCGTCCGTGCCATCCGCCGCCACGATGATCTCGCACGGCTGGCGCTTGCCGTGGAAGTATTCGACCGCTTCAGGACCGTCTCGCCGATTCGAGCGACTTCGTTGTACGCGGGAATAATAAGACTGATGAGCTTCATGCAGGGAACCGTGAAAAGGGCCAGATTGGCCACTTAATCGCGCTGGCCACGCCGAAGTCGCGACAGGATAGCGCAACCGACCTCCGTGGCGCTACTCGATGCCTCCCTCGCCGATTTCGGCGTTCGGCTCGATTCGGCAGCCTGAAGTCGCCTCCGCGTCAGTCGTTCGAGCCAACCCAGGCCGACGACCTGCTGGATGCTCAGTCGTCTGCGAAAAGACGCTCGACGGGGCTGAAGAAGTCACGCAGGGCCTGGAGGTCTGCGGATGGGCTGTTCTGAGATTGTCGTAGTACCCCGTGAAACTGATGAACAGATTGGACAGCACACTCACCCCGAATAGCACCACAAAGAGACCGCCAATTAACCAGCGTCGCGTGTCGAAGTGCGCCGCCTGCAGCGCGTGGCCCAAGAGCACGAGCGCCGGGAGCACGAAGAAGTCGCGAAGTCGACCTCGTAACGCATTGTCGCGCCGGTGACCGAGAAGAGGACGGCCATCCTGAACCGAGCACGAGCGAGACCAGGAGGGCGGCAACGAGTCGTGCATCACTCGGACGCAGCCAGGGAAGCGCGGCCAGGATGACGAGCAGCGGGCTGTGTGCCAGCAGTCCTGCCACGGGTTCGACGTAGAGGTACGATGGCGGAGTCAGGTCTGCTGCGGTGTGAGCTGCGCGAACGGAAAACGCCCCGCTCCATTTCACCGGTACGGCAATGTAGTGAGCCCTGTACGGCAGGCGACGAAGCGAAAAGAACTCGTAAGCGTTGGGGTTGACCCCTTGGAGCGTGTAGCTGATGCCGAATTCCGTCCAGGAGCCGAACCGCGCGTCGTGTACCAGCCCAGGAGCAAGGTAGACGTCGCCACGGGCGCAAAGAGGGCCGCCAGCAACGTCACGTGGGCGTATCCCCAAGGCGCGATTCCTCCAGACGTGATACACGCCCAGCGACACGGGAACCACGCCTGCAGCGAGCAGGGGAAAGCGGGCTCCACCGGCCAGACCGAGGACGGCGCTGCCCAGCGCCAGGCGCCCAAGACGTGGCTGTACGCCAGACCGCCTCTCACGAAGCAGTACATGCTCACCAGCACGAGCGCGTAGCCGCACGAGATGGCCACTTTGTACATGGCGGGCCGCCGGAGGAGGAACGGCGTGACGCTGCTGAACCCCAACGCGAACACGCCAGCAACCAACCAGGACGTCGTCGGACGTCGCGGAGAAAATGAACTGCGAGGTGCCGCAGAAGGAGGAAAGCAAACAGCAATCCCACGGAACAGCACAGAGCCGTGGCGAGCGATTGCGGAAAGTCCAGCGAGTCGCGAGCCTGAAGGGCGCGAAGATCGACCAGTGCCGGTGTCGGACCGAGTACAGATAGTATCGGCCGTTGAACAGCGCCGCGTCGTGGAGCCGGAACGAGACGTTGGCCGCCGGATCATACGGGTCTGGCAGCGCAAGGAGGTGCGGGTCCGGCGCGACCGACAGGTTCAACTGGCCGGCGAGGTAGCCCCGGGCGAGAAAGCTATAGTGTTCGCCTATCGCCGCGGCGGGGGCCGCCGGCGCGCCCGATGTGCTCGCGGTCCAGAAGTAGAAGCAGACGATGGCGAGATACGCGAGCCAGGGCGCGACAGCGGCGGCGCGTGTCGACAGGCGGCTCGTGGGGCCTTGCTCAGTTTTCACGGACAGCAGAGAGTGCGGAACTTCTCGAGGGCCTCGATCGATCATCAGGACCCCGCTCGGTGCGAGAAGACGACGGACACCAGCCAGTGGGGCATCGAGATCGGCGGCGCTTCTGCGACGTTCCGACCAGCAGCACAATACCGCAAAAAGTCTCCGCCTTGGCCGGGCCGAATTGCCGCGAACGCCAGCGGCCGCCAGTGGCTGCGCCGAATGGCCCTGACTTGAGACGCGTGCGGCATTCCCCTCGATAAGCGGACATCCATGACCTCACCCTTCCCACTGGCGGATTTGCTGCGATACCTCGCGCTCGCGCTCGTCTGGACCCTCGCGGGCCGGTGCCTCCTCGTGGCAGTGGGGCAAAGGGGCCTCGGGGCAACCGGGTGGCTTCTCGCCCCGGCCGTCGCTCAAGCCTTCATCGCCATCGTGTTGGGCATGAGTGCCGTATTGTGTACGCCGATTCACGGCGTGTCATTCCCGTTGACGACTGCCGTTCTGGGGCTAGCAGCCGCGGGACTCGTCTTCGAGCTGTTGGGCAGGGCGAAGAAGACCATGCCCGAGGCGCCAGTTCCCGGGGGCGCGCCGCTCGTGCTCGGCGTTGCGGTCATCGTCCCAGCGGTCGCGCTCCTGCCTACTCGTTCACGGCTTCCCGGAGCCTACCCGGCACGACGCATCCCACGCATGGGTTCCTACACCGTTTTTAGCGCTATCTGTGGGATCA
>CAWJAP010000024.1:0-171365 GCA_963840865.1 Vicinamibacterales bacterium | reverse complement strand
GCGTTCGGGCCCGCACCTGAAATCCGGTTGGCGCCGCCTCCGCGAACCGCCGTCCCCGTGGCGACGACCGCACGCGTCGAGACGGCCGTCCCGGACGTCCCGCTGCTGCTGGTTGGATTGGCCGAGCACCGCAATGGCGACGTGCTGGTGCAGTCAGCGGTGATCAGCAGTAACGGTGAAGATCTGATCATGGCCGAGGTGGGCTCGGTCGTCGTCGGCCGCTACACCGTGACGTCGATCGGAAGCGACGCGGTAGAGATGAAGGATGCCTCCACGGGCCGCATCAGACGCCTCGTTCTTCAGAACCCGAGTCAGTAGAATTTCACCAGGCACGCGGAGGTCACCGCGGGGATCGCGCGAATGGCCTCGATCGCGCGGTCGATCTTGCCGTCCCCCGCCGGCGGGACGTCGATGTTCACGGCGCCCACGGCGCCACCCTTTCCCCGGCCGAGGGCGAAGTTGGCGATATTCACGCCGGCCTTCCCCAGGATCGTGCCGACCTCTCCGATAACGCCCGGCTGATCCTCGTTCTTGATCAGGATCAGCGTGCCCTCGAGCGGTACTCGATTTCGACGCCGTCAACCGCGGTGAGCCGGGCGCTGCCCGGTTCGAAGACCGTGCCTTCGACCCACCACTCGCCGTCGCTGGTGTGAATCTTCACTGACAGCAGATTCGCGAAATCCCGTGGCCGCGAACTGCGGGATTCGATGATCTCGATCCCTCGCTGCGCGGCGACGCCGCGCGCGTTGATCACGGTGACTGCGCCCGACAGGATCGGCCTGAGCACTCCGGCGATCACCGCGCTCGCGAGGAGGTCGGAGCCCGCGTTCACGGCAGGCCCATAGTAACGGATGCCAACCCCATGCGTGCGTCCCTGCGCGATCTGGACAAGCAGGGCGCCGAGCCGATCGGCCAGGGTCATATAAGGACGCAGCCGAATCTGATCCTCGGCGGGGAGGGCTGGGAAGTTGACTGCGTTTCTGATCGCGCCATCGCGCAGGTAATCCCGGACGCTCATCGCCGTCTCGAGACCCACCAGCTCCTGTGCTTCCACGGTGGACGCGGCGATGTGCGGGGTGGCGACCACCTGTGGCAGGCTCACCAGTGATTGATCCGCCGGCGGTTCCACGCCGAACACGTCCAGGCCTGCGCCCGCGACATGCCCGCGCTTGATCGCCTCGGCGAGCGCCGCCTCATCGATGAGTTCTCCCCGCGCGGTGTTGATGATTCGGACTCCGGGTTTACAGGTCGCCAGCCGAGTGGCGTCGAACAGGTTGCGGGTTTCGGCCGTCGCCGGGATGTGGAGCGTGATGTAGTCGGCACGCGCGCAGAGGTCGTCGAGCGAGACGAGTTCCGCGCCCATGGTCGCGGCCACCTGCTCCGAGATGAACGGGTCGTGCGCGAGGACCTCCATGCCGAAGGCGCGGGCGCGGTTGGTGACCTCCTGTCCGATGCGGCCGAGACCCACGACGCCAAGAGTCTTGCCACGCAGTTCCGCGCCGGTGAGCCGTTTCTTGTCCCAGACGCCACGCTTCATCGCGGCGTCGGCGGCGCCAATGGATCGTGAGAGCGCGAGCATCAGCGCCCATGCGTGCTCCGCGACGCTCACACTGTTGGCGCCCGGCGCGTTCATGACGACGATGCCACGATCGGTCGCGGCGGCGACGTCGACGTTGTCCACGCCGGTGCCCGCACGGGCAATCACCCGAAGTCTGGGAGCGGAGGCGATCAACTTCGCGTCCACCTGCGTGGCGCTGCGAACGATGAGAGCGTCGGCATCAACCAGGTCCTTGGCCAGTTCTGCGGCAGGGCGTCCGGGACGGGCATCGACGGTGAAACCTGGAACGGTACGGAGGATTTCGATAGCGGAAGATGAAAGCTGGTCGGCGATGACTACATGCATTCTGAAAGTATAATGGCCCGTTCACCGCGAAAGGATCGTCATCGCTGTGCGCGCGCGTCAGAAAGCTGCGAAACCTTCGGCTGCGCTGAGGGTCCGTCCTGAGCACCGTCGACGGACCTGTCCTGAGCATCGTCGAAAGACCGTCGCACCCGGGTCGCACTAATGTGGTGCAAACAGGTCCAAGCCGCGGTTTCACAAGGGAACGCCGCACAGAGGCGCGGTGATTTCCACAAACTTTTCCACAATTCCTGTGAAGATCGTCCGACCGGGACACCCGAAACGACGGTAACTGACCTAATTAGACGATGACCATGCCGACATTCAGCATTCTCAAAGCTCCCATCGCAGGCACCGCGATTACGCGCCAGGGAGGACGACTGATCGTCCCCGACGATCCGATCATCCCGTTCATCGAGGGAGACGGCACCGGCCCGGACATCTGGCGCGCGAGCGTGCGCATTTTCGACGCCGCGGTCCAGAAGGCGTTCGATGGCAAGAAGCGGATCGAATGGTTCGAGGTGCCGGCGGGCGAGAAGGCCAAGGACGCCTTCGGCGAGTGGCTGCCGAACGACACGCTCGAGGCGGTGCGCACCTACAAGGTGGCGATCAAGGGCCCGCTCACCACGCCGGTGGGCGGCGGGATTCGCAGCCTCAACGTCACGCTCCGCCAGGTGCTCGATCTGTACGCCTGCGTCCGGCCGGTGCGATATTTCGCGGGCACCCCCGCGCCGGTCACTCATCCGGAGTTGATGAACGTCGTGATCTTCCGTGAGAACACCGAGGACGTCTACGCGGGGATCGAGTGGGCGCGCGGCACGCCGCAAGCCGAAAAGGTCATCGACTTCCTGGAACGCGAGATGGGCCAGCGCATCCGTCCGGACTCGGGCATCGGCATCAAGCCGATCTCGGAGACCGGTACCAAGCGCCTGGTCCGGATGGCGATTCAGTACGCGATCGACAACAACCGCAAGATCGTGACCCTGGTGCACAAGGGCAACATCATGAAGTTCACCGAGGGCGCGTTCCGCGACTGGGGCTACGAGGTCGCGAAGGCCGAGTTCCGGGACAAGATCGTGACCGAAGACGAGGTCACGGCCGGCGCCTCACGGGACGGGAAGGTTCTGGTAAACGACCGTATCGCCGACAGCGTGTTCCAGCAGGTGCTCACGCGCACCGCCGATTACGATGTGTTCGCCACCCCCAACCTGAATGGCGACTACCTCTCCGACGCGTGTGCCGCGCAGGTCGGCGGCCTGGGGATGGCCCCGGGGGCCAACATCGGTGACGAGATCGGCTTCTTCGAAGCCACCCACGGCACCGCGCCGAAGTACGCGGGCAAGGACGTCATCAACCCGTCGTCGGTCGTGCTGTCGGGCGTCATGATGTTCCGCTATCTGGGCTGGACCGCGGCCGCAGATCTGATCGAGTCGGCGCTCGAGAAGACGATCGGCCAGAAGAAAGTCACCTACGACCTGGCGCGGCAGATGGCCGGGGCGACGGAGTTGAAGACGTCGGCCTTTGCGGATGCGATCATCGCAAACCTGTAGTGGCCCCATGAATCGGCAATGAGGTCGAGGCCTACATGAATCGAAAAGTCACAGTTGTTGGTGGGGCGGGGAACGTCGGCGCCACCGTGGCGCGGGCAATCGCGGACAAGGAACTGGCCGATGTCGTCATCATCGATATCGCCGAGACCAAGGCCGCTGGCGTGGGGCTCGACATGCTCGAGGCCTGCCCGATCGAGGGATCGGATTCGCGGGTGGTCGGTTACGGCGCCACCGAAGAGGGGTGGGCCGAGACCGCCAACTCGGACGTCGTGGTGATCACCTCCGGTGTGCCGCGCAAGCCGGGCATGAGCCGCGACGATCTCCTCCAGACCAACTACAAGATCATGCAGTCGGTCACCGAGCAGATCGTGCGTCATTCACCGAAGACGATCATTGTCCCGGTTGCCAACCCGCTCGACGCGATGTGCCAGGCCGTGTACCGGCTCAGCAGCTTTCCGCGCGAGCGCGTGATCGGCATGGCGGGCGTGCTCGACTCGGCGCGGATGCGCACGTTCATCGCCATGGAGCTCAACGTGTCGGTGGAGAACGTCCATGCGTTCGTGCTCGGCGGCCACGGCGACACGATGGTGCCGCTCCCACGATATTCGACGGTTTCCGGTATTCCGATAACGGAGCTTCTCCCGGCCGATCGAATCGAGGCAATCAGCAAGCGGACGGCGGACGGCGGTGCGGAAATCACGAAGCTCGTCGGTACGAGCGCCTGGTACGCACCCGGCTCGGCCGCGGCTGAGATGGTCGAAGCGATCCTCAAGGACAAGAAGAAAATTCTTCCCTGCTCTGTATTCCTGCAAGGCGAGTACGGCATCTCGGAGTTGTTCGTCGGCGTCCCGGTCAAGCTCGGCGCACGCGGGGTCGAGCAGATTGTGCAGATCACGCTCACCCCCGAGGAGAACGCCGCGTTGCAGAAATCCGCGGGCGCGGTGAAAGAGCTCGTCGACGTGATCAAGGTGTAGAAACGGCAGAGCCAGGATTGGTCGACATCACTCGCCGCGCGAATTGATCCTCGCCCTCGCGAAGTAAAGAACTGAAGTAAAGAACTAAGGAAGGGAAAGAAGTAAGAATGACACGGTTACACGCCACGTGGCGTGTGACCGCGCTCCTCCCGCACCCTCCTCTTTTCAAATCCATCTCTAAACAGCCGGTTTTGCAGCGCTCCTGTGCTCATCCGCGAGATGGGCAAGCAGCTTGCTGACGGGGCCGCCGTCGAGTCAAACCCCCTCGCTGCGAACGAGTCGGAGGACCCTGAGTGAACAGAAGCGATCTGTCAGCGCCAGCTGCGCATGCGTCTGCTCGCGCAATTGTGCAGTGATCCAAGATCCACATCTCAACCAGCGCCATCGGCCGCATCGAGTTTCATGTCGGCACCAGCCGTCAGATTCGAGCAGCTGTGCTTGCTCGCCTGCTCGAAGTCAGCGAATGCGAGTGGCGCGTGATTCAGCCTGTTTTATACGGTTTCGTCACATCGAACAGACGACGGGGATTTCCGGCAACTTCTTTGCCGGCTCGCGAACCGGTGGAGGAGTTACATGAGGAGCGGCATTCGTGCTCTGCTGAGCGGAGCTTTGCTCCTGTGCGCTGCGGCGCCCGCAGCCGTTGCGCAAACCCTGCCGACGCCGTGGAATTCCACGGATGTGGGCTCGCCGGCGATGCGCGGCAGCGCCTCGTTCGGATCGGACAAATTCACCGTCGACGGAGGCGGTACGGACATCAGCAGTACCGCGGATCAGTTTTACCTCATCTATCGCCCGCTCAGCGGTGACGGCGAGATCGTGGCCCGAGTCGAGTCACTGACCCGAACGGACAATCAGGCGAAGGCCGGGGTGATGATTCGCGAGGCGCTGACGCCTGATAGCCGCTACGCGATGATGACGATCACCGCGGCGAAGGGGTATCGGTTTCAGCGTCGTCCCATCACGGGCGATATGTCTATCTCCTCCGCCACAGTGAGCGGGGGCGCGCCGGGCTGGGTCAAGGTCGCGCGCACGGGCGACACATTCGTCGCGTCCTGGTCGACAGACGGCGTCACATGGACCAGCGTGGGTACCGACACCATACCCATGGGGGAAACGGTGTATATCGGGCTCGCTGTCACCAGTCGAGATCGCCGCAGGCTCGCTCGCGCCATTTTCAGTAACGTGACGGTGAGGTCGTCGGCGTCAGGGAATCAGGCGCCGGCGGTCACGATTACGCAGCCGGCGAACGGCACGCTGTATTCGCTCCCCGCGAAGGTCACAATCGATGCGACCGCGACAGACCCCGAGAACCGGATGGCGTCGGTCGGCTTCTACGTGAACAACGCGCTGATAACGACGGACACGACGGCGCCGTACTCCGTACCGTGGAGTCCCTCCGCGGCCGGCACTTACACACTCGCGGCGATGGCCCAGGATGCTGATGGCGGGAGCAGCTGGTCCATTCGTGTGAGCGTGACCGTGCAGGGCTCAAACAGTCCTCCCGCAGTGAATCTGACCAGCCCGGCGAACGCCGCCACCTTCACGGCGCCGGCAACCATCAACATGAGTGCGACCGCCAGCGACCCCGAGAATCAGCTTGCTCGTGTCGAGTTCCTGTCCGGGAGCACAGTGCTGGCCACACACACGACCGCGCCGTTTGCATGGACGTGGAGCAACGTAGCCGCCGGCACCTACTCGCTGACCGCCAAGGCCTACGACAGTGCTGGCGCGGTCGCGACGTCCGCGGCGGTGACGGTGACGGTAGGCGCCGCGACCTCGGCACCGAGGCTCGTTGTCTTCACGGCCTCCGCCGACCACGCGACGAATGTGACGAGCTATTTCTTCGAAGTGTTCGCTGCCGACGCCAATCCGGCGACGGCAACCGCGATCGCGAACTCGGACCTGGGAAAACCGACACCTGCGGCGAACAACGAGATCACCGTGGATCGGAGTGCGCTCTTCAGCGGCCTCGCGCCCGGCAATTACGTCGCAACGGTGACAGCTGTGGGTCCCGGCGGTTGGACCAGGGGCACGCCGGTGACGTTTACACGCTAGGGAAGGGAAATCACTCCCGACTGATCAACATCGCCCGCAGGTAGTCACGATTCATGCGGGCGATGTTGGTGATCGGGATTTCCTTCGGGCAGACCGCCTCGCACTCGCCTTCGTTGGAGCAGCTGCCGAAGCCCTCCGCGTCGTGGCGGTGCACCATGGCCGCAACGCGGGCGTGGCGTTCGACCTGGCCCTGCGGCAGCAACCCGAGGTGGCTGATCTTGGCTGACGTGAACAACGCAGCCGACGCGTTCTTACAGGCCGCCACGCAGGCGCCGCAGCCGATGCAGGCCGCCGAGTCCATCGCCTGCTCGGCGGTCGGCTTCGGGATCAGGATGGCATTGGCATCCTGCGCCCCGCCGACGTTGATCGACGTGTAGCCTCCGGCCTGGATGATCCGATCGAAGGCGCTCCTGTCGACCACCAGATCCTTGATCAAGGGAAACGCCCGCGCCCGCCACGGCTCCAGGGTCAGCCGATCGTTGTTCTCGAACCGCCGCATGTGCAGCTGGCACACGGTCGTTCCCCGATCGGGTCCATGCGGCACGCCGTCGATGAGGAAGCCGCAGGTCCCGCAGATGCCTTCGCGGCAATCGGAGTCGAACGCGACCGGATCCTCGCCGCGGGCGATCAGGCCCTCGTTGAGGACGTCGAGCATCTCGAGAAACGACATGTCCGGGCTCACGTCCTCGACCGTGTAATCGACGAGCCGCCCGCTCGCGTTCGGGCCCGCCTGCCGCCAGACTTTCAGGTGAATGCGCATAGTCGTCAGTAACCAGTTTCCAGTTCCCAGTTTCCAGTGTCCCAGGTGCGGGGATCTGCGATCTGAAGTGGCAACTGGCAACTGGTAACTGACAGGCCCGTCACTTGTAGCTCCTCTGACTCGGCTTCACGTATTCGAAAGCGAGCGGCTCCTTGTGCAGCGAGGGGGGCTTGCCGATGCCGTGGAACTCCCAGGCGGCGGCGTAGGCGAAGCGCTCGTCATCGCGCAGGGCTTCGCCGTCCGGCGTCTGGCTCTCTTCACGGAAGTGACCGCCGCAGCTCTCGGTGCGGTGCAGCGCGTCGAGCGTCAGCACTTCCGCGAACTCCAGGTAATCGGCGACGCGGCCCGCGTACTCCAGGTTCTTGTTCAGGTTGTTCTTGGGCCCGGGGACCGAGACGTTCTGCCAGAACTCGTCACGCAGCCGAGGTATCCGTTCGAGCGTCCGGCGCAGCCCCGCGTCGTTCCTGCCCATCCCGACTTCGTTCCACAGCAGTTGACCGAGCTCGCGATGGAGCTGCCTGGGCGTTTTCGCCCCTTTGACGTTCAGCAGAGTATCGATGCGTTCCTGTACGGCCGACTCTGCCTCACGAAAAGCATCGTCGTCGGTAGTGACGGTGGGGAAGCTGTGGTTGCCAAGGTAGTGCGCGAGCGTATAGGGGATCACGAAGTAGCCGTCGGCGAGGCCCTGCATCAATGCGCTCGCGCCGAGACGATTGGCGCCGTGGTCCGAGAAGTTCGCTTCGCCCAGGACGTGCAGGCCGGGGATGGTGCTCATCAGGTTGTAATCAACCCACAGGCCGCCCATTGTGTAGTGAATCGCCGGGTAGATCCGCATCGGCATGCGATACGGGTCCTCGTCGGTGATCTTCTTGTACATGTCGAACAGGTTGCCGTAGCGCATCCTGATGACATCGTCGCCGAGCCGCCTGATTGCGTCGCCGAAGTCCAGGTAGACCGCGAGGCCACTGTCGCCCACACCCCGGCCCTCATCACACACCGCCTTGGCGTTCCGGGAGGCGACATCGCGCGGCACCAGGTTGCCGAAGCTCGGATAGCGGCGCTCGAGATAGTAGTCGCGCTCGGCTTCGGGAATCTGCTCAGGGCGGCGGGTATCCCCCTGCATTTTCGGCACCCAGACGCGGCCGTCGTTCCTGAGGCTCTCGCTCATGAGCGTGAGCTTCGACTGGTGCGTTCCCGAGACCGGAATGCACGTCGGGTGGATCTGCGTGTAGCAGGGGTTGGCAAAATACGCCCCGCGCTTGTGGGCGCGCCAGGCGGCAGTGACGTTCGAATTGACCGCGTTGGTGGAGAGGTAGTACGCGGTGCCGTAGCCGCCGGTGCACAACAGCACGGCGTGCCCCGCGTAGCGTTCGATCGCGCCGGTCAGCAAGTTGCGGCACACGATGCCGCGGGCCTGTCCCTTCACGACCACGACGTCGAGCATCTCGCGGTTGGGAAGTGAGGTGACGGTCCCTCGCTGCACCTGCCGCATCATCGACTGATAGGCGCCGAGGAGCAGCTGCTGGCCGGTTTGTCCGCGCGCGTAGAACGTGCGCGACACCTGGGCCCCGCCGAACGATCGATTGTCCAGCAGGCCACCGTATTCCCGGGCAAAGGGGACGCCCTGCGCGACGCATTGATCGATGATGTTCACGCTCGTCTGCGCGAGCCGGTAGACGTTGGCCTCACGCGAGCGGTAGTCGCCTCCCTTGATCGTGTCGTAGAAGAGCCGCTGGATGCTGTCGCCGTCGTTCTGGTAGTTCTTCGCGGCGTTGATGCCGCCCTGCGCCGCGATGCTGTGCGCCCGGCGCGGGCTGTCGTGGATGCAGAAGCTGAGGACGTTGTAACCCAGTTCGCCCAGCGAGGATGCGGCGGACGCACCGGCGAGGCCGGTCCCGACGATGATGACGGTGTACTTCCTGCGGTTCGCCGGGTTGACGAGCTTCGACTCGAAGCGGTGGCGGTCCCATTTTTCCGCGAGCGGACCGCCGGGGATCTTGGCATCTAGAGGCATGGTCGTGAGAAGGGTTCAGTGCGTCAGGTAAACCCAGATCGGAATGAGCCCGAGTCCGCCACCGATGACGATCGCCAGCACGATCCCGATCGTGGTCAGGCGCCGGGTATAAAGAGGATGGTCTGCTCCGATTGACTGGAACCCGCTCGCAATCCCATGCCGGAGATGCAGGCCCACGACAATCGTGCCGATCACGTAGAAGACCACCCAGAGCGGGTTGTGGAAGACCTCGAGCTCGGTGCGATACAGATCGCGGATCGGCGAGGCGCTGATGGTCTGATAGTACGCGCCGAACTTGAACTGCTTCACGTGAATGACCACGAACACGAGCAGGAACAGGCCGGAGGCGATCATGGTGGACGAGGCGAAGCTCTTGCGGCTGGTATGGCCCGCGTACGCCTTCTTCTGGTAGCCCACGGGCCGTGCCGCAGTGTTCGCGATGACCATCCGGGTCGCCTTGTAGATGTGGATCACGAAGACGGCGAGCAGTCCGAGCTCGATCGGGATGATCAGCGGATTCGAGAGGAGCCGGTGCGAGTACTCGTTGAAGACATCGGCGCCGGCGAAAATCAGTGCGTTGCCGGCGAGGTGCAGAATCATATACACGAAGAGCAGGAGTCCGGTGAGGCCGATGAGAAGTTTGGTGCCGACCGAAGAGGAAAAATAGCGCTCAAACCGACTGAAGGAGGAAGGCCCGGCCATCGTCGAAATTGTATCTGATGTCCGACGTGGCGACGGCGTGCCATCAGGCGCTTCGATGCCTGGAATGCGCGGCCGAGCGTTGATCCGTCGCGGCCTTTTCGAGGATGATTGTCAGGTTGCGCGCTCACCGATGAGCGCAGCCGGGAGCGGATCAGCGCTTCTCATCGACCCATGAAAATCCACGAGTATCAGGCGAAATCGATTCTGGCGAAATACGGCGTGCCGGTGCCGCAGGGCGAGGTGGTCGAGTCCGCCGCCGCGGCGGGGCAGGCCGCCACCAGGCTGGGCAGCGGCGTAGCGGTGGTCAAGGCACAGATTCACGCCGGTGGGCGCGGCAAGGGCGGCGGCGTCAAGGTCGTCAAGAGCCCCGACAACGCCCGGGCAGCGGCCGAGAAGATCCTCGGCATGACCCTGGTGACGTATCAGACCGGTCCGCGCGGACAGCGCGTCGGCCGGGTGCTGGTCGAGCAGGGGCTGTCGATTGCCCGCGAACTCTATCTGGGCATTGTTCTCGATCGGGCCACCGAAAAACCGGTGCTGATGGTCAGCCCGGAGGGTGGTGTCGAGATCGAGAAGGTTGCCGAAGAGACGCCCGATCGCATCTTCCGTGAATACATCAACCCCGGCGTCGGCCTCGGTGGGTATCAGGCCCGCAGGCTGGCGTTTGCGCTCGGGCTCGAAGGGCCGCAGATCGGGCAGGCCGTGAAGTTCATGAACGCGGTCTGGGAGGCCTTCCTCGCGACTGACGCCTCGCTCATCGAGATCAATCCGCTGATCGTGACGAGCGACGGATCGCTGCTGGCGCTCGACGCCAAGATGACCTTCGACGACAACGCGCTCTATCGGCATCCGGACATCAAGGAGATGCGCGATCTCGCGGAAGAGGATCCGCTCGAAATTGAGGCCTCGAAGTACTCGCTGAACTACATCAAGCTGGACGGCACCATCGGCTGCATGGTGAACGGCGCCGGCCTTGCCATGGCCACCATGGACATCATCAAGCTCGCCGGCGGGGAGCCCGCGAATTTTCTCGACGTCGGCGGCGGCGCCAACGCCGAGCAGATCAAGAACGCATTCCGCATCCTGATGTCCGACACCAGCGTGAAGGCGGTGCTGATCAACATCTTCGGCGGCATCCTGCGCTGCGACGTGCTCGCACAGGGGGTCATCGCGGCCGTGCGCGACCTCGGGGTTCGCGTGCCGATCGTGATCCGGATGGAAGGCACGAACGTCGAGCAGGGCAAGCAGATGCTGCGTGAGAGCGGCTTGAATTTCACCACCGCCGACACCATGAGCGAGGCCGCAGAGAAGGTCGTCGCTCTCGGAAAGTAAGCCACGCGACCGGAGCGAGCCGACGACGCGGCTCGCGAGGGAGCGTGGAGGGGAATCCGAGGGGCGAAGCCCCTCGAAGAGTTGTCGAACGCTTCGCGAGCGAACGGCGTGAGCGAGCCACGCGAACCGGAGCGAGCGGCTCGCGAGGGAGTGTGTAGGGGAGTCCGAGGGGCGAAGCCCCTCGGTGAAACAGGACACCGGAATGGCCGTACTCATCGACAGGAACACCCGGCTGATCGTCCAGGGCCTGACCGGCCGCGAAGGGACGTTTCACGCCAAGCAGGCAGCCGCTTACGGCACGCAGGTGGTTGGCGGCGTTACTCCCGGCAAGGGTGGCACCACCCACGAAGGCTGGCCCGTGTTCAACACGGTTTTGGACGCGGTGCGTGAAACCAGCGCGAACGCGTCGGTCATCTTCGTGCCGCCGCCGGGCGCCGCGGATGCGGTCATGGAAGCATCGGCCGCGGGCGTGTTGCTCGTGGTGTGCATCACGGAGGGGATTCCCACGCTCGACATGCTGCGCGCGCTCCAGGTCGTCCGAGCCTCGCGAACACGGCTGATCGGTCCGAATTGTCCCGGACTGATTACAGCCGGACAGGCCAAGGCGGGCATCATCCCCGGGCACATCTGCAAGGAAGGACGCGTCGGGATCGTTTCGAAGAGTGGAACCTTGACCTACGAGGCGATTCACCAGCTCACCAAGCTCGGCCTCGGGCAGACCACCTGTATCGGGATCGGCGGTGATCCTCTGATTGGGACCAGCTTCATCGATGCGCTGACGTTGTTCGAAGGAGACGACCAGACTGAGGCGGTCGTCATGATCGGCGAGATTGGCGGCACCGCCGAAGAGGAGGCTGCGGCCTGGGTCCGGCAGCACTTCTCGAAGCCCCTGGTCGGCTTCATCGCGGGACAGACCGCGCCGCCCGGGCGTCGTATGGGACATGCGGGTGCCATCATTGCGGGCGGCAAGGGCACGGCTGCGGAAAAAATGACGGCCCTGACCGCCGCCGGCGTGCATGTCGTGAAGAGCCCCGCGGATATCGGCGAAGCGGTCCGCGAGGCGCTGCGCGCCTAGCGCCAGGCCCGGTTCCGCACCCGTCGCGAAGGCCGTTCGGGACGCGCAGGGACTGCTCGCCCGTGGCTGCGGCCCCCTCGCTGCGCAGCGGCTGGGCAGCCGCCCGGCGGCGCAATATAATCTCTCTAGTGTCAACTGTTTACCGCCAGAGCTGCAGTTAGAATGACAGTCATCCCTTCGAGCGTGCGTGCGGCCGATGACCGAGCGTCAGCCCGGATCGTCAACGATTTCAGCCTCCAGGTTGCGACCGTCAACGGTTCCGGCAGTCAGACCGCGAATCTCGTGCTGCTCCGGTCGATTTTCCAGATGGGCGTGCCGGTGTCCGGCAAGAACCTGTTCCCGTCGAACATCGCCGGACTGCCCACCTGGTACACGATTCGAGCCAACCCACATGGCTACGTCGGCCGCAAGAAAGAAGTCGATTTCCTCGTCGCGATGAACCCGGAGACGGCGCGCGAGGACGTGCTCACGCTCGCGTCCGGCGCCGCCGTGCTTTACGATGAACCGCTGAAGCTGAGCACGCTTCGTGACGACGTGGTGTTCTACCCGGTGCCGTTCGACAAGATCGTCGCCGAGGTCTGCAAGGACGCCAAGCTGCGCCGCCTCGTGAAGAACATGATCTACGACGGCGTGCTCTCGAACCTGCTGAACATCGATCTTGGGCAGATGGAGCATGCGCTGAAGAAGCAGCTTGGGAAGAAGTTGAAGGCGGTCGAGCTGAACATGGCCGCACTCGAGGCCGGCGCCGCCTACAGCGCCGCGCATCTCACCAAGCGTGACCCCTACTCGATCGAGCCGATGAACGCGACGGCGGGCATGATCCTCGTCGAGGGCAATGCCGCCGCCGCCTTCGGGTGCATGATGGCGGGGGTGACGGTCTGCGCCTGGTACCCGATCACCCCGTCGTCTTCGCTCCCCGAGACGCTGATTCAGCTTCTGAAGAAGTACCCGCACGACGCGGACGGCAAGGCCACCTACGCGGTGATCCAGGCCGAGGACGAGATCGCGTCGATCGGGATGGTGGTCGGCGCCGGCTGGGCCGGGGCACGCGCGATGACGTCGACGTCGGGTCCCGGCATCTCGTTGATGAGCGAATTCGCCGGGCTCGCGTACTACGCCGAGGTTCCCGGCGTGATTTTCGACATCCAGCGCGTGGGACCGTCGACGGGTCTGCCAACCCGCACCGCACAGGGAGACATCCTGAGCACGGCGCTGCTGTCGCACGGCGACACCAAGCAGATCATGTTGATCCCGGCGTCGGTCGAAGAGTGCTACACCATGTCCATGGCCGCCTTCGACCTCGCGGAGCGCTTCCAGTCGCTGGTGTTCGTGATGAGCGACCTCGATCTGGCGATGAATACCTGGATGTCGCGGACATTCGAGTACCCGGAACATCCGATCAATCGCGGTAAGGTGCTCGACGCGGCGACGCTGGCGCGGATCGGCAGCTGGGGCCGCTACCAGGATGTGGACGGCGACGGCATTCCCTACCGCACCATTCCCGGCAACGACATGCCGGCGTACTTCACTCGCGGATCGGGGCACAACGAGAACGGTCAATACAGCGAGCGGCCTGACGACTACGTCAAGAACATGGATCGCCTGCTGCGCAAGTTCGAGACCGCACGGCAGCACGTGCCGAAGCCCGAGATCGTGGACGACGAGCGTGCCGACATCGGGATCATCGGCTACGGCACCAGCCACTGGGCCATCGAAGAAAGCCGGGGGCAGCTCGAGCGCCAGTACGGCGTACGGACCGGCTACCTGCGGCTTCGGGCCTACCCGTTCACGCAGGAGCTCGATCAGTTCATCGATCGCTACGCACGGATCTACCTGGTCGAGCAGAACCGCGACGCGCAGATGCTTGGCCTGATGCGCCTCGATTGCACGCCGGAGCGGGTAGCGAAGGTGCGAAGCGTGCTGCACTACAACGGCTTACCGATCGATGCCCGATCGGTAACCGACGTCATCGAGGAACAGGAAGGCCTGAAGATCCGGCCGAACAGCGGCGCGCTGGTCTCGGCAGAACGATAGGGCGCGGCCCAAGCATCATGACTACCACCGCCACACCGGAACCAGGAAAGAAGCGCAATCGCATCGGACTCGAGGTCCAGCCTTACCGCGGCGGCAAGACCACGCTGTGCGCGGGGTGCGGGCACAACGCCATTTCAGAGCGCATCATCGATGCGTTCTTCGAGATGGGGATCGATCCGAAGGGCGTGATCAAGCTGTCCGGCATCGGTTGCTCGAGCAAGAGCCCGGCGTATTTCCTCGGGTCGGCGCACGGCTTCAACACCGTTCACGGACGGATGCCTTCGGTCGGCACCGGCGCGGTCCTCGCCAATCGCAAGCTGATCGCCATCGGCGTGAGCGGCGACGGCGACACCGGCGCGATCGGCATCGGCCAGTTCGTCCACCTGATGCGCCGCAACGTCCCGCTCATCTATATCATCGAGGACAACGGCTGTTACGGCCTGACCAAGGGGCAGTTCTCGCCGACCGCCGACATCGGTTCGACGACCAAGAGCGGCACACCCAACGAACTCCAGCCGATCGACACTTGCTCGCTGGCCATCGATCTGGGCGCGTCGTTCGTGGCCCGGTCGTTCTCAGGGGACAAGAAACAGCTGCTCTCGATCCTGAAGGCGGCGCTCAGCCATCGCGGCACCTGCATGATCGACGTGCTGTCGCCGTGCGTGACCTTCAACGACCACGTCGGGTCCACGAAGAGCTACGCCTACGTGAAGGAGCACGAGGAGCCGCTCGGGGAAATCAACTTCGTGCCGTATTTCGACGACATCTCGATCGACTACGAGCCGGGGACGACTACTGAAGTGAAGCTGCACGATGGCTCGAAGCTGTATCTGAAGAAGGTGAGCGAGGACTACAATCCGACCGACAAACACGCCGCGCTGCGGCTGCTGCAGGAGACCGACAAGCGCGGCGAGTTCGCGACCGGCATCCTTTATGTTGCGCCGGACAAGCAGGATCTCGTCGATCTCCTCAACATCGTCGACGAGCCGCTCGCGACCTTGCCGCTCGAGCGCGTGCGCCCGTCGCGCAGGGCGCTCGAAGAATTCATGGAGGCGCACCGGTAACACGCGACCCCCGCCATCACGCAGGACTTGCCGCAGCCAGGTTTTGGCAATCTTGGCACTTTGGCAATGTTGGCAATGAGCGGCGCTAGCCCCCCTCCGTCTCGTCCAGGGTCGCGCCAATGCGATCCTGGGCGGTGCCGATCGGGTCGTTCGGCAGACCTTCCGTATCAACTCCCGGCCCGTTCGGGTTGCCCTGGTTCCCGGCGTCGGACGGCCTGTCGCCCTCGACCGCGCCCAGGTGCTCGTCCTCGTGGTGGTCTGCCTTCGGGTGCTTTTGTGTCATCTCGTGCCTCAGCAGCGGGCCTTCGCGCTGCATATAATCAGACGATATGGAACGAACACTCGCGATCATCAAGCCGGATGCGGTGGCGGCGCGCCACGCAGGCCGGATCATTCTGCGCATCGAGGAGGCCGGGTTCCAGATTCGTGCCATGCGGATGCTGCATCTCACCGGCCGCGAAGCGGAAGGATTCTATGCCGTGCATCGGGAGCGGCCGTTTTTCGGAAGCCTGACGAAGTTCATGTCTCAGGGACCGGTGATCGTCCTGGCGCTGGAAGCGCCTGATGCGATCACGAAGTGGCGCACCCTGATGGGCGCGACCGACCCGGCCAAGGCGGACGCCGGCACGCTGCGCAAGGAGTTCGGACGTCGATCGAGAACAACGCGACCCACGGGTCCGACGCCCCCGAGACCGCGGCCTTCGAGCTCGGATACTTCTTCCCCGGCCTGGAACTGGCGGGGTGAGATGGGCAAGCTGCTGGTCGATCGGCGGGTCTGATCATGGTGGGCCTGGGCCTGCTGATCATGACCGGGCGTGCCGGTCGGCCGGCTGCCCGGCGACTTCTCGTTCAAGCGCGGCAACGTCACGTTCTATTTCCCGCTCGCGACGTCCATCATCGTCGAGCCTCCTGCTCACGCTGCTCCTGACGCTGCTGCGACGCTGAGGCGGCTTGAGGCGACACTGCCAATGGGGGTTAGTGCGAAAAGGTTAGTATTTGGCCATCAAAGCTGACAAGTGGATCAAGAAGATGGCCCTCGAACACGGCATGATCGAGCCGTTCGAGGATCGCCAGGTGAGGGCCGGCGTCGTGTCGTTCGGGCTGTCGTCGTATGGCTACGACATCCGGGTCGCCGACGAGTTCAAAGTGTTCACCAACGTCAACAACGCGGTGATCGATCCCAAGAACTTCGATCCGCGGTCGTTCGTGGACATCAAGTCGGACATCTGCATCGTCCCGCCGAACTCCTTCGCGCTGGCGCGGACCATGGAGTACTTCCGCATCCCGCGCGATGTGCTGACCGTGTGCCTGGGCAAGTCCACCTACGCGCGCTGCGGCATCATCGTGAACGTGACGCCGTTCGAACCGGAGTGGGAAGGCACCGCGACACTCGAGATCTCCAACACCACGCCGCTGCCGGCGAAGATCTACGCCAACGAGGGCATCGCGCAGGTGCTCTTCTTCCAGAGCGACGAGCCCTGCGAGGTGTCGTACGCCGACAAGAAGGGGAAGTATCTGCGGCAACAGGAAGTGACACTGCCGAAGATCTAGCGGCCTGCGCCTCAGACCCTTAGTCGTCCGCCTCGCCAGTCACTGGTTTGGTAACGCCGCGCTGACGCGCGGACGGTCTTGACCCCGGAGAAGACTTGACTCATTTGAACAAGTTCTGAGGGGTCAAGACCTCAGGCGAGGCTGCGCCTCATCGCGCCACGAAGCGTAGCAGAGGAGGAACGTCCATGAGCACGTGAAACCTCTAGAGGATCCAGCTCGTGCGAATCCAGCTCGGTCACGCCGTAGCGGCAGGCCGGTAGTGAGTCTTGCACCTGCGCCAGGTGACTGGCGAGGTGAAGCGTAGACACACAAGAGAGCGGGCCGCGCGGATTCAGCTCCGAAATCGCCTCGTCGGTCCGACATCGCTGGTCGACGGAAGCCGCATCGTAGACCGTCACGCAGGGTCTCGGCGAACCGCCGGAGTCCTTGCCCTGGGCACGCTCTCACAGGGATTTCCTACGAACGTGGGAGACCTCCGCGTCTCCGCCGGTGACGGGGGTACCGCGCGGTCAAGGGAGACCGAAGACCGCCGGGATGGCGCGGAGGTCTCAGAAACCCGTAGACCCACGAAGGTGGGGAACTGGCACGCCGGAACCCACTGGAGGAAGGGGTGACACCAGACGTCCCGATTGAGGATACATGGCGACACACCGAGGTCGAGCACCATGTCAACAGCACTGAGTCGGTTATCTGAACTAATGCATGCCCAGACGGGGAGACCTGCGTGAGAACCGAGTGCGTCAATTGCGCACGCTCGGTCTGTGAGGGAGGGACGCACGTTACGTCACCCCTCACTCGCACGAAACCGAAACGGTGGACACATGCCAAGGCCGCCTACGGCTGCGACCGGCCTCTCCTACTCGGAACCCCCTTGAGGCTCCGCCTCGCTAGTCACATTATTTGTAACGCCGCGCTGACGCGCGACGGTCTTGACCCCGCGAGAAGACTCTACTCATTTCTTACAAGTTCTGAGGGTCAAACCTCTAGCGAGGCTGCGCCTCAGACCCTCAGGCTACGCCTCGCTAGACTGCATTTCTTACAACGCCCCGCTACGCGCACGGTCTTACCCCGGAGAAAACTTACTCT
The DNA here is from genome assembly GCA_963840865.1 of Vicinamibacterales bacterium. Lineage (GTDB taxonomy): Bacteria > Acidobacteriota > Vicinamibacteria > Vicinamibacterales > Vicinamibacteraceae > CAWJAP01. The sequence continues at coordinate 153,268 of CAWJAP010000024.1, read as the reverse complement.
TTTAACAATTCTATCAACGCTCCATCGTAGGGTATCTTCAGACCCTGCCGATTGTCAGACCATCGCTCGACGATTGGCTCATCCCATCCGCACGCGGGCGTCGAGCATCGCGAGCGCGTCCTCGGCCGGCGCAGCGATCGGGAGGTCAACGGTCCGCGACAGGTCGGTTGCGCCAGGATTGATCTCCACCGTGAAGGCGCCGTTGCGCTTGGCGTGATGGAGGAGTCCGGCGGCGGGGAAGACCAGCGACGACGTGCCGATGGAGAGGTAGACGTCGGCGCCGGCGGCGGCGGCCGATGAGCGTTCGAGCACGTCCGGGTCGATGTTCTCCCCGAACCAGACGACGCCCGGACGTGCGATGCCACCACACGAAGGGCAGGTGGGGGGCAGCGAGGTCATCGGCGCCGTGTGATCCTCCCAGGGGGCGGCGCCGCATTCCGCGGCGCAGCGCAGCTCCCAGATAGACCCGTGAAACCGGATCACGTTGGCCGTGCCGGCGCGCTCGTGCAGGCCGTCGACGTTCTGGGTGATCAGCGTGAATCCAGGCCGCTGGCTCCATTTCGCCAGCACCGTGTGGGCGGCGTTCGGCTGACTCGAGGCGATGGTGGTGCGCCGCCAATCGTACCACTCCCAGACCGTTTTCGGGTCGTGCGCAAAGGCCTCCGGCGTGGCGAGCTCTTCGGCGCGGAACGTCCGCCACAGCCCGTCGTCGCCCCGGAAGGTGGGGATTCCGCTGGCGGCGGACACACCCGAGCCGGTGAGCACCACGATGGTGCGGGCATTGCGCAGTCGGGAGACAAGTTCTTCGGTATCGGTCGGCATGGCGCGCGGCAGCGAGTCCTTCCTGGGGCGCGATAGAATCTGTCCGTGACCGATTCTATCCTCCGTCGCATCCCCGTGGTGGGCGGTCTTGCCTACATCGACCACGTGCGGCGCCTTCCGTCGGCGTTCACCGCCACCCTGCGGATCGAGCCGGAGAACCACTATTTCCGGCACGCCATCGCGGTGATTGCCGCCGGTGCGAAAGTGGGCTACATCGCCCCCGAAGTGGCGCGCGGCTCTTTCGCCACCGTCGCCGCCGCGACGCAGGAGGTCACGTGTCCCGGCCGCCGCTCCTCGCACACGGATCATGAGACGTCCGGCGTCGAGTTGTTTCTGGATTTCACAGACCTGCCGCTTCCGGCCGCGTCGTGAACTCGGGAGCGGGTCTGGCTGGTCGGTGGCGCCGTCCTGAAGAGGTGTGGGTCAAACTTTTCCCGGCTGTGGTGGTTGATCGGTGCTGAGGCGGATGGTAAGATGATTGTCTTCTTGACGCGGGGTGGAGCAGTCCGGTAGCTCGTTGGGCTCATAACCCAAAGGTCGCGGGTTCAAATCCCGCCCCCGCAACCACATTTTCAAGTTTCGGCTGACAAACGGCTGACAATCGGTAGGACCTCACGGGCGCTTCGGCGCCCGTTTGAACGTACAGACCCAGCCGTTTTCTCCCAGCAGCTGACGGGGTATCCTGATGCGGGAGAGTCCGCGCAATGCCAACGATAACCTTCGACGTGCCGGAAGGGGCGCTCTCGGCGCTGCGATTGTCGCCGACCGAGTTCGTGAAAGAGATGCGCGTCGCTGCGGCTCTGCTCTGGTACTGGCGTGGCGAGCTCTCCCAGTCGAAGGCTGCCGAAGTCGCCGGCACGAGCCGGGCGGAATTCATCGACGAACTCGCGCACCGGCGCATCCCCGTCGTGCAAGTGACCGCCGAGGAACTGCAGGACGAGACGTCTGATCAAGCTGGATCAGCGGCTCTTTGAGCCCGGTGGATGCGATGCGGATTCCGTCGGACGCGACCATCGACGAAACGAAGTTCACGAACTACCTGCTCGTGCAGCGCCCTTGGGACGACAAGAGTGGTTATCTGCGGCGCGCCGGCTTTGAGCTCAAGAACTGGCCCGACCTGCGCTCGGCGATTAGACGCTTGGCTGACGTGGTCGACGCGGTTGAGGATGGCCCGAACGAATACGGCACGTTCTATCGGGTCGAAGGAATGCTCGAGGGCCCGACCGGGAATCTGCCAGTCGTGTGTATCTGGATGAAGCAGGCGATCGACGGCAGGTTCCGTTTTGTGACGCTGAAGCCGTCCAGCAGAAGGAGCGGCAATGTCTCTTGAACTGTATGATCGTGTGGCGCTTCGGGCGTCCTTTCCCGAACACGCGCTTCGAGCCGGTGACGTGGCGACGTTGGTCGACTTTGTCGACCACCCTTCATCCGGTCCTCGAGGATGTGTGCTGGAACTCTTCAATGCGCTTGGTGAGTCGATTCGCGTCGTGACGGTGCCCGAAGACGCCGTCGAGCCGCTGCGCGCGGATGAAGTCCTGGCCGTTCGTCCGATGGCCGTGAGGTAGTTGTCCGTTGTCTCGCTCATCGAACAGATCCGCGCTTCGAGAGTTCCTCCGCTTGGTCGGCCAACACTATACCGGGCGAGGGCGGCAGATTATGAGGAGGATCGCAATCGAGCTGCCGGATGACATAGCAAATCGTCTGGAGTCGGCGTGGCGCGATGTGTCCCGCGGTACGCTCGAAGCCGTGGCCCTTGACGCGTATCGTGACGGCATTCTGAGCCGCGAGCAGGTCGGATGCGTCGTCGGGCTGTCGTTCTGGCAGACCGAGGCGTTCCTGAAGGGGCGCCAGGCGGACCTTGGTGTACGACGAACAGGATCTTGAGCAGGAGCGCCGCGATCTCGATCGCCTCGGCTCTCGATAATCATAGTTTCGGACAAATCTCCTCGGATTAGCTACCTCATTCTCATCGTTCGGGCCCTTGCGGCCTACGCGCTTCATCAGTCTTTAGCCCGACGCGGGGCCGAGCGCTTGACACTATAGCCACAGTAGCTATAGCCTCAGTGGCTAATGGCTCGTCCACATGACGACCATCCCGGCCGAGGTGAGTGCGCTCCTGCCGCTGCCGGCGGCTACGTTTCACATCCTTCTCGCTGTGGCTGACGAGTCGCGTCACGGCTACGCGATTTCGCAGGACATCGCAGCACGCACGTAACGGCGCCATCAAGATGAGTTTTGGCACGCTCTATCGAATCCCATCCAGCGCATGCTCGAGCCCCACGGTTTGCTCGAAGAGGTGCGCGAGCCGCCGACGGCCGCTGGTCGCGACGACGAACGGCGGCGCTACTATCGCGTCACACGCTTCGGTCGCGTCGTCGCGCGCGCCGAAGTGCGACGCCTAGCCGACATGGTCCGGCTTGCGGGTGCGACGAGCTTTGCGCTGAAGCGGGGGTGAGGAAAGGAGGAAGGCCGTGCGCGCGTTCCGTTTTCTGTTGTGGCTCTATCCCGCATCGTTTCGCGGCGAAAGACGGCGACGAGATGGCAGCCGATTTCGCCGCGCGGTGGCACCAGGCGTCAGGACTCGCCGTCGCCGGACTGTGGATCGAGCGATCGCCGATGCGCTCACCACCGGGCCGCGCGCACATGGGGACATTCTTCGCCAGGATCTTTGTGCGACGATCCGATCGTTTCGCCGCGCGCGGGCTTCGCGTTGACTGCGGTGCTCGTCGCCGGTCTCGGCATCGGCGCGACGACCGCCGCATTCGCGATCGCCGATCACGTCCTTTGCGGCCGCTGCCGTTCCCTGATGCCGACCGTCTCGTGAATCTTTGGCAGGACCAGTCGTATCGCGGATATCCGCGGCTCGCGTTCTCTCCAGAGAACTACCTCGACTGGCGTCGGATGCTGACCACGCTCGACTCGGGTGGGGCCTGGCGCGGTCTCTCCGTCAACCTCGTGGGCGAGGGGACGCCCGAGCACCTCGACGCCGCCGTGGTCACCGGAGAATGTTTCCGACGCTCGGTGTGCAGCCGGCGCTCGGGCGTCTCTTTTCGGCGGCCGACGACGCGGGCGGAGCCCCACGAACCGTGCTGCTCAGCGCGCGTCTCTGGCGCGCGAGCTTCGGCGGGGACACCGGCGTGCTCGGCCGCCTCATTCGACTCGACGACACGCCGCACACCATCATCGGGGTCATGCCCGCGGACTTCACCTATCCCAGTCGCAAGGCCATGCTCTGGATTCCGATGCAGTTCAAGCCGACAGACCTCGGCGATCGCACGAACATTTCTCTCAATGCGGTCGGACGGCTAAAACCCGGCGTGACGATCGAGCCGCGCGGACGCCCGGCGCGTCGCCGGCGACCTCGCGCGCGAGTACCCGAAAGAGAACGGACGCACCAGCGGCACGGCGACCACGCTCCGCGAGGATCTCTCCCGTTCGCGTACGCTGCTTCTCGCGCTCGCGGGCGCGTCGGGCTTCTTGCTCCTCATTGCCTGCAGCAATCTCGCGGGTCTGCTGCTCGCTCGCGCGCTGGGTCGCCGCCGCGAACTGGCCGTGCGCGCCGCGCTCGGGGCCGGCCGTGAGCGCCTCGTCCGTCAGGCATTGACCGAAAACGGCGTACTGGCAGTCGGCGGCGCGATCATTGGCATCGCACTCGCCTCGGCGGCCGTGCCGCTCCTGGCGGCGCTGGCCTCGTCGTCTCTCCCGATCTCCGACGTGCCGCCGATCGACGGCCGCCTGCTGGCGATGGTGACACTATCACGGTCGCGACGGCCATTAGCCTCGGCGCCGGTCCGGCCCTGCGTACCGAACGGTCGGGTGTCGCCGCGTTACAGGAGGACGCGCGGGCCGGCACGAGCCAGCGCACTGAGCGGCTGCGCGGCGTGCTGGTCATCGTTCAGATCGCGTTGTCCGTCATGCTGCTCTGTGCCTGCGCGCTGCTCTTGCGCGCACTCTGGCGGCTGGAGGCGCGCGATCCCGGTTTCGTCACGACGCGCGTCCTGATGGCGACGGCGCCGCTGCGTATGCCGAAGGACGAGACGGTCGCGCGTCGCGTGGCGCTCTACGATCGGATTCTCACGGAGGTGCGTCGGCAGCCAGGCGTCGAAAGCGCCGCTTTCATCAGCTTTGTACCGATGTTGTCGGAAATGCGCGCCGGAATCTTCAACGTGACGCTCGAAGGGCATCCACAGGACCCGACGACAATGCACGTGGCCAGTATCAGGTTCGTCACGCCGGAATTCTTCCGCACCATGGGTATCGCGATGCGCCGTGGCCGCGCATCAACGCCGCCGACACGTCGACCTCGCCCTATGTCCTGGTCGTCAGCGAATCGTTCGCCAAGCAGAACTGGCCGAACGAGTCGCCGATCGGCCGGCGGTTCGATCTGGCTTTTCACGATCGCACCGTGGTTGGGGTTGTCGCCGACGTATCCGTCCGCGGCGTCGAGCGGCCGAGCGAGCCGCAGGCGTATACGCCGGCGACGCAGATGCGCGATCGCCAGCTCACGCGGTTTGCACCGAGGATCTCGTCGTGAAGTCCGCGATGGACCCGACGGCGCTCGCAGCCACAATTCAGCGCGTGGTGCACGCGGCAGATCCGGAGCTGCCCGTGACCGGCATCGGGCCACTGGACGCGGTCGTGGACGCCGACAACGCGCCGCGAGAAGTGCAGGTACGAGTGCTCGGCGGCTTCGCGATGGTCGCCTGCCTGCTCGCGGCGCTCGGCCTGCACGGTCTGTCTCGTTCAGCGTGTCCGCGCGGACGCGTGAGATCGGACTGCGAATGGCGCTCGGCGCCTCGCGCGGGAGCGTGCTGGCACTCGTCCTCCGTCGTAGCGCGCTCCTCACTGGCATCGGCCTCGCCGCTGGCGCGGGCTTGGCCGGGTTCGCGGCCGCCAGCCTTCGCCCGGTGCTCGCCGGTCTCAATCCGTTCGATGGGGCCGCCTTCGCCGTTGCGGGTGTACTTCCGCACTGAGTGCCTCCGCGGGACGATCCTGCCGAGTCTGCGCGCCATGCGCGTCGATCCGTTCGTTGCCATCCGCCACGATTAGCCACACCTTGACCAGAGACACATTTGAGGTTCTGGCCTGTAAGGAATCACGCCCAAACTTGCGTTTTTATCCCTTGTAGGGGGAGGTGTGCCTTGCGGATGAGCTGGCTGGGTGTCAGGGACTCGAACTCGTGAGAATCTGGCTCGCCAGATTTGATGTACGGAGCGCTCGAATCGGCCTTAAGACCGGCTGCACGAGTTTCTCGCCGCTGGACTTGCCGCAACGCCGGGCAGGGTTATCTGCGCTTCCAGAGCTTTTCCTGCATCGTCTTCCGCAACTCTTCGTCGGTGACGTTCAGGTATCGCTGCGTCGTCTTGAGGTCGGCGTGACCAAGTAGGAGCTGAATCGCTCGCAGATCGAGGCCACGCGCCAGCCATCGGCAGGCCGCCTCGTGCCGCAAGTCGTGCCAATGCAGATCGATGTCTGCGAGCTTCTCGCGATTGACGCGTCCGTGTGCTCGCGTTCGCGTCGGCTCGATGCCATGAGCGACCAGCACGAGCGACTCCCACGCCGTGCGAATGGTGCCCTGGTACTCGCCGGCCGGCGCACCGAACACGTACGCCTTTGGGCCGAGAAAACGGCGTCGCTTCAGGAGCTGCGCGAGCCGGCCCTTCGGCTCGAACGGAATGCGCCGTGATTCAGCATCCTTGGCGTGCTCTGCAGGAATGCTGATTTGGTGCGTGTCCCAGAGCACGTGCCGGTTCTGAATCTTCAGCATCTCGCCGAGGCGGCACGCGGTCTCGAGGGCGCCGATGATTCGATCGCGCATCTGCGCACCGCAAAGGCGTGCTCGACGCAATTGAGCTTGTCGGCGGCCTCCAGCAGCCTGCGCTCTTCTTCGGGCGTAATCCGGCGGTCACGTTTGGTCTCGCCCCTGGTCTTGATCTTGACGCCGAACCGGTGGAAGGGCGAGCCGGTGAAGATCGGCGGCGTCCGACCGCGGCCCCAGTTCATCGCGTGCCGGAGAATGCCGAGCGTTCGATTGACGGACGCGATCGATCGGGTCTTGCCGTACTCGCGCTTGAAATCCTCGATCGTTCCGGTCCGCTCCAATGCGTCGACGGGCAGCATGCCGAGCGCATCCTTCAGCGCGGCAAGGCGACTGCGAATCGAGGCGACACTTCGCAGAGATTCGGCGACGACGTAGCGCTCGTCAGTACTGATCGAGGAAGTCGGCGACCGTCATGCCCTGCGGAAGCCGGCGGCGCAGGCGGCTTGCGCGGATCCTTGCCAGCGACGATCTCGCCGATGAACTTCGGCTCCCAGACCTTCTCGGCCTCCTGCTTCGACGAGACTGGTTGCGTTGCGCCGCGGACCAGCGCGAACGCGTCGACCGGCATGCGATAGCGCTTCCCCTGGTGCATCACATCGAACCACCACGGATGCTCGCATCGCGGGCTTGCCTTGCAGCCTTTCGCCTTGCACTGCTTGCGGACTGCCATGTCGAACCTCTCTTTCAGGCTGCCGTCGTCTTGCCGCCGCGCTCGAGCCATGCGATCAGCGCGGACGGCCGAATCCTGACACGCGCGCGCCGAACCGCAGCACGTCCAGTTGCCGGGCCAAGTAGGCGCGACGAATCGTTTCCTCGACAGCAGCCAACACACTCCGCAGCCTCGGCGACTGTCAGGAACTGTTCGACGCGGGTGCCCGATCGCCGCAGCCGATTCACGCGGGAGGCGGCGAGCTCGTCGACGCGACGGTGCACGGCGCGGGCAAGGCGGTTCCTCAGTCGTCGGTGTGTCTTGGTCGGCAACTACCTTCATGGCGTTCCCCTTGGTTCGACGGAGGTGCCAGTTCAAGGTAAGAGTCCGTCGGTGTGGTGTTAAGCTATCGTGTCATTACTTGACATGTATGTCAAACACGACTAGGCTGGCCACAGTGCGTCAAGCGTCCCGAGGCCCATATGCCACGAGATAAACACACCCGCAACGAGTCATGCCGACGACCACGCCAACGTGAGACGAGCCCGAGCGTCATCGCGAAGTGGCGTCGTCTGACGCCCGACGCCCGCAACGTCCTCGCGCGGGTCACGGGTCGAGAGCCCCTCGCCACGAATCTGCGCAAGGCTCGCGAAAACCGTGGCCTGAGCCAGGCCGCCGTGGCCAAGAGGCTTCGCTTATCGCGGAGCCTCGTCGCGCAGATCGAACTGGCGAACCGACCGGTGACGGCCGACGAACTGGCGAAGTTCGCGGACCTCTACGGCACGCCAGCGGTTGAGCTCACGGGGACACCCGTCGCTAGCGACGACCCGGTCACGGGCGCGCTGTTGAATCTCGCCCCCGCGTTGCTGAAGGAGTTCGACATCCAGTCGCGGATTCGCGGCGTGCTGGGATCGCTGATGGAGGCGACGCATTTGGAACGCCTCTTGGAGCGCCCGGCGCGCACGGGACCGCCGACGTACCCGCTGCCGTCACCGACGGACGTTGGTCGACGCGATCCGGCAGGGCGAGGAGATCGCTGCGCACGAGCGGCAGCGGCTCGGACTTCGGGACGCGCCGCTCCCGGAGTTGGCGGATCTCTGTGCTGCGCAGGGCGTGCCGGTCTTCGCGCTGAAGCTGCCCGACGAGATGTCGAGCCTGTTCATCGCCGATGCGTCTGTCGGGTTCGCGATCGTCGTCAATCTCACACACGACGCCGTTCGTCACCGGCTGGCCATCGCGCATGGCTACGCGCATGCCGTGTGCGAGCCGATGGGCACGATCCGCGTCTGTACGAACGCGAACGCCAAGGAGCTGATCGAACGGCGCGCTGCGGCGTTTGCCACCGCCTTCCTTCTGCCCGCGGCAGGCGTCGCCGGAACGGTGCATCGTCTCGGCAAGGGCCAGCCGAGTCGGCAGGAGTACTGGGCATTCGATGCGGCGACGGAACAGTCCGTACGCGCGGAAGAGCGGTCGACGCCGGGATCGCAGACGATGACCTACCTTGATGGCGTGTGGATCGCCCGTCGATTTGGGACGACCTATTCGCTGGCGATCGCCCGGTTGCTGGGGCTGGGGCTGATTGCCGAATCCGACCGCCGGCGCCTCCTGCGGCCCGCCGCTGTCGCGCTCGCGCAGGAGTGCCTGGCCCTTCTGGGCGCCTCCGCTCGCGGTGTGTTCGTCCTCGTCCTCGAACACGGTCGCCGCGTTGTCCGACCTGCCGGCCGAGCGGCTCTACATGGCCGTCGAAGCGTACCGGCGCGGACTCATGACGAAGGCCGACCTTGTAGACGAGGCGGTGTCGCTGTCGCCGCAGCTGCCCGGGCTCTCTGAGTCGCGGCTGCTGGAGCTCGCCGAGGCGGCTCGGTGATGCGAACGGCCTGTACGGTGCTGCGCACCGGCAGTAACGGGTGACACGTCACCCCTTGCAGGGTTGCTGCACGGGAACCGCGGTTCCTCGATAGGAACCGCGCGAAATGTTCGGGATTTGCGAAACGGCGCGGTTCGGTTCCCATACAGGAACCGCGGTTAACCAGGTTCGGCGGTGCGCAGCAGCGTCTGCGCGCGCCGCTGCAAGGAGTCCTCGCATGGCATCGCGACGGACGAAATCGATCGGCACGAAGGTCACGCCTGAGGAGTACGCGCGCATCCAGACGCTCGCCGGCGAACAGCCGGTCAGTGAATGGGTGCGTGCCGCGCTCCTGAAGGCGGCGGAGCCATCACAGCGGCTGATGCGACCGTGCTCGCCGAGCTGCTGGCGCTCCGGGCCATCCTGCTCAATCTCCACTTCCATCTGTGCAGCGGTACGCCGGTGACCGCAGAGACCATGCAGCGGTTGATCGAACGCGCCGACCAGGACAAGGGCCGGCTGGCCGAGGCGCGGCTCGCCGGAGCAGACCGGAGGGACCCATGAGTTACGAATGGGGCCGAGCGCCCAGAGGCGGGCAAATGGCAGCGCGCCGATGCCGGTCTGGTTCATGAGCGTGATCGTGATCGCCCTGGCCAGCGGCGTCGCGGTCTGGCTGTTCCGTCAGACGTTCGTCTGGACGCCGCTGCAGCAGTTCTACCTGTCCGCGTACGCGCGCAGCGCCGTCGCCAGCTCGCTCGGCATTCGGACCGGCCGCTATCGGGTGCTCCTGATGGAGAACCGTCGCGGCGAGCCGGCTCGCCATTGATGACGAGGTCGTGCCGATCACGTCGGCGACCGGCGAGACCGACGTTCGCGCTGTCGGAGCTCGCGCGTCAAGCCGGAGCGGGCGTCTCGTGTGGCGGGATCTCGTCTACGACCACGCCCGTCTCCATGCGCAGCTGCGCGTGTGGATCTACGCGGACCAGACGCTGACGGACCTGGCGCGGCCGTCGCTGATCGCGGTGTTCGTCGTGTTCGTCGCTGGCCTGCTGATCGCGATTCCGAAGGACGTGCAGTGGGCGCGGTCGCGGCGCCATGGCCGACGGTTGAAGGGACCGGAGCTGGTGTCCGCGCGGCAGTTCAACCGCCGAACGCGCGCCAACGGCATCGCGTTCGTCCAGATGCCGAGACTGCCGGCCAAGCTGCTGGGCATCCAGCCGGCGCTCGCGATTCCGCGCGCCATCGAGTCGAGCCACCTGCTGATCATGGGCGACTCCGGCACGGGCAAGTCGGCGCTGATCCGGCAGCTCCTCGGCCAGCTCGAGGACCGCGGCGACACCGCCATCGTGTACGACCCGGCGCTCGAATACACGCCGCAGTTCTACACGCCCGAACGCGGCGACGTGATCCTCAATCCGCTCGACGCGCGCTCGCCGTACTGGAGTCCGGGCGACGAGCTGCGCCACGACGCCGAAGCGCTCACGCTCGCGACGTCGCTCTTTCCCGATCGCGTCGAACGAGAATCCGTTCTTCACCGAAGGCCCGCGCCGCATCTTTGCGCACCTGCTGACGTTCCGGCCGACGGCCGAGGAACTGGCCTCGTGGCTGTGTCACGACGAGGAGCTCGATCGGCGCGTCGCACGGCACGCCGTACGCGTCGATCATCGACCGGCAGGCGCCGGCGCAGCGGAGCGGCGTGCTGGCCTCGCTCAACATGGTGGCCGATACGCTGAAGCTGCTTCCGCGTGAATCGGAGACGACCAGGCGCTGGAGCGCCGCGTCGTGGGCGCGCGACCGCCGCGGGTGGCTGTTCCTCACGAGCACGCCGGAGACGCGCACGCGCCTCGTGCCGCTCACCAGCCTCTGGCTCGACATGCTGGTGCTGCGGCTGATGAATCGCGGCCAGCCCGGTCACCGACCCGTGTGGTTCGTCCTCGACGAGCTCGCGAGCTTGCAGCGGCTGCCGCAGCTCCACACGGCCGTCACGGAAAACCGGAAGTCGAACAATCCGGTCGTGCTCGGATTCCAGGGCCGGAGCCAACTCGAAACGCGGTACGGCCACGATGCCGAGGCGATGCTGTCGCAGCCCGCGACGAAGATCTTTCTCCGCACCAGCGAGCCGCACGCGGCGAAGTGGATCTCGGACACCATCGGCGAGGTCGAAATCGAGCGGATGCGCGAGAGCCGCTCGAAAGGGCAAGTACGGCCAACGGAGCTTCGGCCTGGAACGACAAGTCGAGCCGCTGGTGATGCCGAGCGAGATCAGCGGCCTGCCGTCGCTGCGCGGCTACCTGAAGCTGGAGAACCTCGTCGTCCGGCTGCACTTCCCGTTCCTCGATCTTCCGGCGCGGCATCCCGCGTTCGTCGAACGGCCAGTGCTGGACGACGCCGCGTCCGACCATCGCGCCGGTGCCCGGCGTGCGGCCCGCCGCGCCGCGTCATCCAGTCGCCCGTGCCCGAGACGCTCGATCGCCCACGAGCGGCCGGCGTCCACGCCAGTCGCGCAGCAACCGTTCTTCCAGTAAGCACGCGCTCATGCTCACGATCTCCAAGCCGTTGAGCGCGGGACAGGCGCGGCGCTACCACGCCGAGGAATTCCAGAACGCGCGCGAGAACTACTACACGGAAGGCGATGCAGATTCGCGGCGTGTGGCACGGACAGCTCGCGGAGCGGTGGGGCCTCGTCGGCGAGGTCAGCGAAGACCACTTCCAGCGGCTCGCCGAGGGCCAGCATCCGATCACCGGCGAGCAACTCGTCCGCCATCAGACCGCCCGCGAGACGAAGAACGCGCGCGGCGAGACGGTGACGACGATGGAGCATCGCGCGGGCTGGGATGCGACGTTCTCCGCGCCGAAGAGCGTGTCGATCACCGCGCTGGTCGGCGGCGACGACGCGCGTCCGTGAGGCGCACCGCGAGAGCGTGCGAGTCGCGCTCAACGAGCTGGAGCCGTACGTGCAGGCGCGGCTCGGCGGCAACCGCCGGCCGGAGACGACCGGGAATGCTGTCGCGGCGCTCTTCGAACACGACAGCGCGCGGCCGGTGAACGGCTACGCGGCGCCGCAGCTCCACACGCACGCGGTCATCTTCAACCTGACGGAGACGGCCGACGGCACGGTGCGCCCGCTGCAACCGCGCGAGCTCTATCGCACGCAGCAGTACGCGACGGCGGTGTACCGATCCGAGCTGGCGGCGCGACTGACCGCGCTCTGGGCTACGAGATCGAGCGCGGTCGCAGCGGCCAGCCCGAGATCCGCGGCTACACGCGCGAGTACCTCGACGCCTCCAGCCCGCGTCGTCAGCAGATTGAGGACTACCTGGCCGAGGCGGATCGACAGGGCGCCGCGGCCGCGCAGATCGCGGCGCACCAGACGCGCGAAGCCAAGCTCGACGTGTCGCATGAGGAGATGCAGCGGCGCCATCAGGAGCTCGCCGAGCGGTTTGGCAACCAGCCGACGCAGGTCGTTGAAGCCGCCGAGCAGCGCCGTGCGCATCACGTCGAGCACGAGCGTGAGCGCGCGGCTGTCGCGCGGACGGCCGTCACGTTCGCGCGCGATCGCAATCTGGAGCGCGAAGCCGTCGTGGAGGAACGGGCGATCCTGCGCGACGCGCTGCAGCGATCGCTCGGAGAGGCGCGCGTCGACGAGATCAAGCAGGAGGTCGATCGCCGCGTCGAGCGAGGCGAATTCATCGCCGTCGAGCAGGAGCCAGGCACGCCAGGTCGGTCGTTCACCACGCCCGCGATGATGGAGCTCGAGCGAGAGACGATCGACCGGATGCGTGCCGGCCAGGGCCAACACGCGCGAGCTGGTGACGGAGAGCACACGCGAGGCGATCGCGCGCGAGTACGACCACCTGAACGAGAGCCAGCGCACGGCCGTCCAGCGAGATTCTGACGAGTCGCGACCAAGTCATGGCGCTCGAAGGCACCGCCGGCACCGGCAAGACGACGGCGCTCGCGGCGGTTCGCGATGCGGCCGAACGTGAGGGCTACCAGGTCGAAGGCTTCGCGCCGACGTCACGCGCGGCCCACAAGCTGGCCGAAGCCGGCATCGAGTCGAGCACGCTGCAGCGGCATCTGGCGCGCGGCGAGGAGGAAGCACGGCCGACGGATCAGAAGCGGCTCTACGTGCTCGACGAATCGAGCTTGGCGAGCACGAAGCAGATGCACACGTTTCTGGAGCGTCTCGGACCGGAGGACCGCGTGCTGCTCGTCGGCGACGTGCGCCAGCATGAAGCGGTCGACGCCGGCCGGCCGTATCACCAGCTCCAGGAGGCGGGGATCCGTACCGCGCATCTCGACGAGATCGTGCGGCAGCGCGATCCGGAGTTGAAGGCGGTCGTCGAACAGCTGTCGCGCGGCGACGTGCACGGCTGCGGTCGAACGGCTTGACCACCAAGGCCGCGTGCACGAAATCGGGCCGCGCGAGGACCGCCTGGCGGCCATCGCGAACGAGTACGTCAAAGACCCACACGCGACGCTCGTCGTCTCGCCGGACAACCAGTCTCGACAGGACCTCAACGACGTGATCCACCGAGCGATGCAGCGCGAGGGCCACGTCGATCGCGAGGAGCATCGGACGCCTGTGCTGATGCCGCGTCAGGAGATCACGGGTGCCGATCGGCAATGGGCGGAACGCTATGAGCCAGGCGACGTCGTGCGCTACAGCCGTGGCAGCAAGGCCCTCGGCATCGAGGCTGGCGACTACGCGCGCGTCGAGCACGTGGACGCGAAGACCAATCAGGTGACGGTCAGGACAGACGACGAACGAACGGTGAGCTACGACCCACGTCGCTTGCAGGGCGTGACGCTCTATCGCGAAACCGAGCGCGCATTCGCCGCCGGCGACCGCGTGCAAATCGACGGCGCCGGATCGCGACACGTGGCGTACCCGAACCGCGAGCTTGGCACGGTCGAGCGCATCGACGCGAACGGACGCATGGAGATTCGATGGGATTCGGGCCGAACGTCTTCATTCGAGGCGCGGCGAACGCAGCGCCATCTCGACTACGGCTACGCCGTGACGAGCCACAGCAGCCAGGGGCAGACCGCCGGCCGCGTCCTCGTGCACGTCGAGACCGAGCGCGCGAGCGAGAAGCTCGTCAATCGGCGGTTCGCGTACGTGGCGGTGTCACGCGGGCAGTACGATGCGCGCATCTACACCGACGACAAGGTGAAGCTCGCACGCGCTCTGGATCGCGACGTGTCGCATCGATCGGCGCTTGAGAGAACGCCCGTGCAACCATCGCGACAAAGCGCGGATCGCGAGATCTCGCGGAGTGAATCGATCGGTCAGACGATGGCCGTCGGTCGTTCATGATGACGCGGTGCTCGGCGGCGTCCAGGGTGCCCTTCGGCGGCTACGCCGCCCTGGACACCGCCTCCGCGCCGCGCCGAGTTGGCTTTTACCGACGGCTATCAAGAGGGGGCATCAGAGCGACCTCCTTGAGCGGTTCGACTCCTGTCAGGCTCCCATCTACTGTGTAGAAGAGTCGGGGTTGGCGCCGGACGGCGGCCTCGCTCTACAGCAACTAGCCAGCGTCGCGGTGCTGGCGCAGCTGTCGGCTGACAATTGGCTGACAATCGGTAATAGCTGAGGGTGGAATCGGAGTTGGGATTTTGAGTAGTCTTGAACCTTAGGAAAATCGCGTGGAGTTGCTTCGGGTGGGTCTCAGTTGCCCCGTTGAATTGGGCTCATAATCCAACGCTGGCACGTCTTGCCGGGATACTTGCGACGAGCTCGCATCGATCGGCGCTTGGAGAATATCACCGGGGCAAGGATGTCGATAATAGTAAAGAGAGCCGCGGATATATCGCGGAGTGAATCGTCCTGTTCACACGATGGCCGTCGGGTATCGACATGAGGCCACGGTTATCACGTTGTCAAGGGTGCCCTTCAGGCGGCTTTGCCGCCCTTGACACCGCTTCCGCGCCGTGCGTGGTCTTGCTTCCTACTGACGGCCAGCCTGCTATCCCCTTCGGCTTTCTTCATTCTTGCGGCAGCACGAACGCAAGCTTCGCTCTGAGACGAAACGTGTCGTGGTAGTCGACGCGGAACCGCCACGCGGCACGCGCCATCGTGACGATGCGAGTAACCGGGGTTCCGCGGCGCTCGGTTTCGTCGGAATCGCTGAATGACGCCGCAAACGCCGGCCGCAGATGACGCTTCCGCTCGAACCGGTCCCAAGGCGCCGCAACGGCGGTTGTCAGCGGTGGCGACCGCGCTGACGCGCGTGCGCGATTCACGCCCGATTCATCGGTCTCGTAGGGTGGCACGGCCCAAGCCTCTGTTCGCCGCGTGGCGCCGCCATCGACCACCTACGCGCCGGGTGTGAAAAGAGGGAGCGATTGGCTCAGCGGCCGAAACGCGCGAAGAATCCCGGCTTTGCGGCAAACCCCTCGAGCATCCACAGGTTGCTCGTGAACGTGCCGCTTCCGTAGATGAAGCTCTTCCCGTCGGGCGCGAGGCTGAGCCGGATCGACGGGCTTGAGATTGCTGCCGGGCCGGAACTCACGCCCGACATTGCCGATGACCGTTTCGGCGCCGGTGGCGATGTCGATGCGGAACAGATCCTCGCGTCCCTGATCCGAACGCACGCTGTAGACATATTTCCCGTCGGCGGAGAACATATAGTGCGGTCCACGATGCTCGCCCAGCGGCTTCGTGGTCTGCCCATCCGCTGATACCAGGTTGGCGCCAATCGCGATCCAGTTCCCGTCCGGAGACCACGACGGCACGTTCGCGTCCGGGACGTCCCTCTTCAGGACGATCGGCGTCGCCTGCCCCGTGGTCTTGACTTTCTTCAGATCCACTTTGTCATCACGGATGGCGCAATACACGAACCAGGCGCCATCCGGGGACCAGGAGCCGGTGAACTCGTGCACGTCCTCGTTGGTCAGCCGGACCGGCGCACCGCCAGCGACGCTCGAGATCCAGATCCTGGCCCTCGTCCCTTCTTCGACCCTCGTGTAGATCGCGCGGCTCGCGTCGGGCGACAGCGTCGGCGCCGCGAGCCACTGCGTTGTGCCGTCGCGGAAATCGCGGGCCGTCACGATCGGACGATCCGGATTGTCTGGCCGGTGGAGCCAGATCTCGTTCGGGCCGTTCCGATCGCTGACATACACCATCACCGGCTGCTTCGCCGCCCACGCGGGCATCAGCTCGTCGCGGGCCGTTGCAATCAGCTTCCGAGGAACGGCGGTCGCGAGATCCACGGAGACAATGTCGTAGTGTCCGACGTCGCTTGTCAGGATCAGCCGCTGCCCGTCGGGGGAGACCGCCGGAGCGCCGGTGCTGCTCGTGCCGCTCGTGATCGCGTGACGCTCGCCGGACGTGGTATCCGCCATCCACAGCTGGAGGGCCGCATCCGGCGCCGGCTGGAGCGCCAGCACGACGCGCCGATTGTCCGGCATCCATGCGAACTGTGGTGTGCCGCCGAAGGTCCGCAGCGGCGGCAGGACCTGCCGCACTCCGCCCGAACCCGATGGCGGAAAGTCGAGCAGCCACATTTCCTCGTCACCACGGCCGGCGTTGACCATCACCAGAAGGTGTTTGCCATCGGGCGAGAAGTCCAACGTCGGGAGGTTGTAGACCCTCTTCGACGCAAACGGGTCTGGGGCGTATTTCTTCGGCTCGCTTCCGGGCGGCGACGTGAGCCAGACGGTATTGGCGCCACCGGCGAGCGATTGCAAGGCTGCGACCGTCCGGCCGTCCGGCGAGATTGCGATCGCCCGCTTGCTGCCGGTTCCACGCTCCGGCTGGGTCATCACCTGTTCCGGCTCACCACCGACCGTGGCTATGGACCAGATACTGGGCGGCCGGCTCTGCGCGAACAGAAAAATGCGCGTTCCGTCCGCGCTCCATCGCATCGGGTATGCGTTGTCCTTCATGTGCGTCAGCTGCAGCGGCGTCGGCGACTCCAGATAGCGAAGGTAGACCTGATACGGAGCGGTCTGGTCGGCTCGGGCCGCATAGGCGACGGCCTTTCCATCCGGCGACCAGACAGGGGAAGTCTGACCGCCCGGCTCGAACGAGAATGGCGTGAAGCGATATGCCGACTGATCCGGCAGCGCGGGACCGGACCGGAACACGAGGACCGCGAGCGTGGCCAGAACCCCGAGAACAAACGCGGCAGGCAACGGCCAGCTGCGCGGACGGCGAGGGGCGCCAGGCACAGGCTCGGCAATCCCGGTCGCCGTGCCGGAAGCCTCCGACACGTGATCGCGCAGGTTGCGAAGCTCGTGGAACAAGTCGCGCGTCGAGTCGTACCGGCCGGAGGGCTCCTTCGACAGGCAGCGATCGATAGTCCAGCGGAGCGGAGGCGGAATCCGCGCCTCGATCGGCGGCGGTTCGTCCGAGATGATCGCCGACATCGTCTGAACGGATTCCGGCTTGTCGAAGGCCTTGCGCCCGGTGGCCATTTCGTAGAGCAGGAGCCCGAACGAGAACTGGTCGGAGCGGTGATCGGTCGGCTTGCCGCGGGCCTGCTCCGGGCTCATGTAGCTCACCGTGCCGACAATCATCCCGGCCTGGGTCGGTTGCACTGTCAGCGCATCGCCCGAGCCCGGCAGCGTGTGTGTGGCCGGTTTGGCCAGGCCGAAGTCGAGAATCTTGGCGCGACCGTCCGTCGCGATCATCACGTTCGCCGGCTTGAGATCCCGGTGGACGATGCCTGCCGCGTGCGCGCAGGCCATGCCGTCGGCGATCTGGACGGCGATGTCGAGCAGCCGGCGAACGGGGACAGGGCCGCCTTCGACAACGGAGGCCAGGCTGTCGCCGTCGATGAGCTCTGCCGCGATGTACAAGTGCTGGCCATCGCTGCCGACGTCATAGATCCCGAGGATGTTGGGGTGGTTGAGCGCGGCGGCCGCGCGCGCCTCCTGCTCGAAGCGCGCGCGGCGATCCGGATCCGACGAGACGTCGGCGGGCAGGATCTTCAGCGCGACGTCGCGTCCGAGCCGCGGATCCCGGGCCCGATACACCTCGCCCATGCCGCCGGCGCCGAGCCCAGAAACAATCTCATAGGGTCCGAGCCGCGTGCCGGGGGCGATCGCCATGTTCTCGAGGTGCCTCGCGGGCTACTGTATCCGAACCCTGTTGCGCAGCGAAGTTTCGGAGTACGTGGCGGCGTGGTAGCCGCACATGCCATGCACGCCGACACCGGGTGGCGTGGACGCCGAACAGATGTAGAGGCCGCGCTTCGAGATGCCGGTCCCAGCGCAACGTCGGCTGCGCGATCATCTGTCGCAGGTCGCTCACCCCCATGCCGATGTCGCCGCCTGCGAGATTCAGGTTGCGGCGCTTCAACTCGGCCGGCGACATCACGTGCCGGGCGAGGAGGCGATCGAAACCCGTGCGCGAAGCGTTCTATCTGTCCGCTCGATGTGGTGCACCATGTCGGCTGTCGAAGGGCGAAGGGGCTGAGCGGGTCCGAGAACGGGCGTTATGGTAGCCGCGAAACCGCTCTTAATGTTTCCTATCGTGAGGGTGCCCACCACTCGGCTGACGATTGGCTGACAATCGGTAATGGCTGGGGGTGGATCCGGGTTGGGAGTGAGTGGTCGAAAAGCTTAAGTAAAATTGTGTGGAGTGGGTTCGCTGTGGGTCGCAGTTGGCCTGTTCAATTGGGCTCATAACCCAACGCAGTCTTTTGCCTCTTTTGAGGACCGTGTGTCACAATGTGCACATGAAGACGATCTCCATCCGAGAACTGCACCTGAAGACGGGCCGGTGGGTTCGCCATGCTGCCAGTCGGGGGCCGATCGTCGTCACCGATCGCGGTCGCCGCGTGCAGCGCTTCAGCCGTTTGATGCCTCCGTGACCGGCCGGCCTCTCCCCAACCGAGAAGCAGCGATCCGCAAACGGTCGAAGGTCCCAGTCGATTCCGCCGTGCACCTGTCTGAGCTGCGCGAGGATCGGTGATCTACTTCGACGCCGCGTACATCGCCAAGTGCTACCTCAATGAGCCGGGCGCGGATCGGGTCCGCGAAGTCGCCTATGGCGCGGAGGGACTCGCATCCTGCGAGCTGGCCCGTCTGGAGTTTGCCTCGATCCTCAAGCGGCACGTCCGAGAGCGTCACGTGACTCGCCGAGAGATGACGGCGATCCTGAAAGACTTCCAAGAAGATGAACAGAACGGTGTGTGGCAGTGGTTTGGTGTGACTTCCGACCTTCTGGAAAAGGCCCGCAAAGCCGTCCTCGATCTTCCGAGCACGGTCTTCGTTCGATCTGGTGACGCGCTCCACCTGGCCTGCGCCGAGGAGCATGGCTTCCAGGAGGTCTACACGAACGACCGCCACATGCTGCAGGCCGCGAAGCACTTCCACGTGACGGGGGTGAACGTCCTCAGTGAGAGCAGTTGAGGCATTCTACGGGGCCGAATTCGGGGGAATTCGGTGGACGGATGATGGACGGACGGGAGAATACGGCCGGATTTGCGGGATCACGCAGGTGCACGAATTCCCAGTAAAAGCGCACGTCGGAGCGCACGCGATCACTGCGGATTTCCGGTCCCGGCTGATTCGTAATCAGCAGGTCCTCGGTTCAAGTCCGAGCGCCGGCTCCACGTAACTTTCTCTTTTACAGTCGGCTGACGGCTTTCAGAGAAAACTGATGCCTCGACGGTCCTACCCCTCGGCAATCAAGTTGGTGGCGTTCACGTCCATGGCGAGCACCCAGGGCTGTTCCTGGAAAATGAAGAACAGCACGAAGCCGTCGCCCACGTTGTTCGTCTCGTGCGGCTCGTTGGCCGCGAAAGAGAAGAAGCTTCCCGAGCCTAGTGTCTGTTGGGAGTCCGGATTACCCGGCACCGGGTGGGCGACATTCCCTGCCACCACCACACCGGCCAAGGGCTGGTCATAGTGGTGGAGTGGGAGCCGCACGCCTGGGGCGAGCCGGACGAACGTACCGTGCGGACCGCTCTTGTGGTCACCAATCACGCTGGCCACCTCGACCCCCTCGATCACTGGCTCGAAGGGGACCTGCGGGGAGGGGAGGAATTGCGTACTGCCAGAGGGCTTCATGGCACCTACACTTTCCCCAGGCGGCCTGGTCGGAGAGGAGGAAATCGAGCCGCCCACGTTCAGGGCGAGTTCCTTGGTCCGTCATACCTTCAACTCCATTCTCCCTATCGATAGCTAGACGCAACAACACAAGCAAATGACAGAGGCTGTTCCCCGAGCGCCTGCTCGTGCCCCGGAAACGCGCTGGCGGGCGCACAGCGCACGAGCGACGTCGCCCGCGCGATCCAGCCCGATACGGTCGAGCATGCGGCGCTCGACGCCCGCTTGCGGCGACGGAACCCACGGCAGGCGTTCGTGGCGATTACGACGCGTCTGGAAAAACCCCATTCACCAGCTCGCTCGACATGGCCGAGTCTTCTCAGGAGCGCTCCGACGACGGGCGCAGATCCAGTTCGTGCGTCCAGGCCGACCGATGCTGCGTGGTCAGGGCGAGATAGGCTTGCGCGATCGCATCCGGATCCATGCGCGTGGAGTTGGCTGGCCCGAACCTCGCGTCGGTCTGAGGCTCATCGATCAATCCGTCAAGAACGACATGCGCCACATGCACGCCTCGCGGTCCGAATTCCCGGGACAAGGATTGCGCCAGCCCGCGCAGCGCGAACTTGGCCGAGGCGAACGCCGCGAATTTCGGACCGCCGCGGAGCGCGGCGGTCGCGCCCGTCAGGATGATCCCGCCGGCTTTGCGAGCGGCCATATGCGGCACGACGATCCGGCTGACAACGAAGGCGCCGTAGCAGGTCACCCGCCACACCCGCTCGAATTCATCCGCCGTGATTTCGTCGAAGGGCTTGATCAACAGCGGGGCCGCGTTGTGCACGAGCACCGCGATGCGCTCGACGTGCGGACGCAGAACGTCGGCCACCTCCGCGGGCTGCGTGAGGTCGCAGATCAGATGCGCATAGGCACCCCCACCTTCGCTGACCAGCCGAACCAGATGCGCCGCCGACCGATCGCTCCGCGCCAGGCCCACGACGTCGTGACCGGCGGCCGCGAAGGTCCTGGCGATGCTCGCGCCGAGCCCTTCTGCCACGCCCGCGATGAGGAGGGTCGGCCGTTCGGAACTGCCCATGGCTCTCACCTCCAGCCGGGAATGCCGGCGTCGTACGAGGAAGCGACCACTTCGCGGGATAGGGCGACATCCGCCATCTGCATCGGCGAGGGATGGTAGCGGAAGCCGTCACCCAGCTTCGAGACATGGCCGATGCCGGGCCACGGAAAGTGATACGCGAGCATCGGAATCTTGTTCGAAGCCAGCATGTCCAGCATCTTGATGCGCGTCGCCACCGCCTGCTTGGCGTCGGTGTCGCGGGTGTACTCGGTGCGCGGCCGCTCGGTAAACAGGATCTGATGGTTCGTGAGATCGCCGATGTTGCAGATCGACGTGCCGCCCGACGTGATCATGAACATCGTGTGCCCGACCGTGTGGCCGGGGGTGGAGATCGCCTGCACGCTCGGCAGGAACTCCTGCCCGTCCTTGAAGAACTGGATGCGGCCGCGGTTCGGGACGAGGTTCTTGCGCGCATGCGCGATGAAGTCCTTCATCGGCGTGCCGAGCTTGTTCTCGTCGGTCCAGAAGTCGTAGTCGGCCTGCGAGATCCAGAACTGCGCGTTCGGGAACAGGAGCGCATCCTTCTCGTCCACGATCCCGCCGACATGGTCGGCGTGGCCGTGCGTAGCGACGACCGCGTCGATGTCCTTCGGATCGATGCCGGCCTGCTTCAGGCTCGCCAGCAGCCTTCCGGTCCTGGGTCCGAAGATCTTCAGCGCGCCCATGCCGGTATCGAACAGCACCAGGCGGTCGCCGTTGTCGATCACCAGCGCGTTCTGCTCGAGCGCCAGGTTGTCCGGCGTGAGGAAGTTGTCGGTGAGCAACTTGGCGATCTCCTCCTTGGGGAGATTGGGGAGATTCGGGGCCGGGTCGCCGAGCGACAGCACGCCGTCGGACACGACGGTCGCCTCGATGTCGCCGAGCTTGAAACGATAGAAATAGGGAGCCTGCGTGTTGGTCGTGAGCGACTTCGCGAGCGCAGGGAGCGGACTGGTGAGGCCGGCCGCGGCGAGCGCGGTGCCGCCGGCGAGCAGTTGGCGGCGCGACAGTGAGAATCGATCGAGTCTCATGGGTGTCCTCCTCGGATGGTTGTCCGTCATATCTTCACTCTTCTACCTAGCGGTAGCTATACACAGGAACACAAAAAAAACTGACCTATCCGACCAGCCTTCCCAGGGTCGATCTGAGCGCGGGGAGCCGCTTGGGCTCCCCGTCCACCTTGTCGAGGAGCATCGCGCCCGTGAGCGCGGTGAGGATGAGTTGAGACTGGGCGCTGGCCTGTCCGGTGGTGAGGGTGTTCGCGTCGTCAGAGCGCAGGACCCGCGCAATCCAGGCCTCGAAGTCGGTAAAGAAGTCACGCAACAAGTTCTGGGTGCGCTCGTCGACCTCCTGCGCTTCTGCGGCAAGCATCGTGCACAGACAGAGCTCATGCTTGACCTGGATTTCGAGGAACATGTCGACCGCCGCCAGCAATCGCTTCTTGGCGCTGGTGTGGCGGCGCTCGATCTCGCTCAGCGTCTGCCGAACTCGCCGCACGTAGTCTTGGGTGATCTCGAGGACGAGCGTGTCCTTGTTCTTGAAGTGATAGAGGACCGAGGGAGACTTGATCCCGACCGCCCGCCCCAGGTCACGCAGGGTGACCGAGCGCACCCCACCGCGCTGGGTCTGCTCCGTAGCAAGGCGCTTGAGCTCGTCCTTCACGTTCGTCACAGCCCAAGTCTAGCAAGCGCTAGATAGGCTGTCAAGATCTCCAACGGACATTCTGACGATCACCGCGACCATGAAGGCAAGGGAGCTTGCGCGGTCAATGAGGTCCTTGGGAACCGCCGACCACTGCTTGAGTCCTTTCAGGGGCACTGAAACCACTCAAGGGGCTGAGGGAGCTTCCTCCCCTCAGACCGCTCTACTCTAGTAGCTGGTCAGCGACGCCTTGCCGCTACAACTTGCAGGGCACCTCGAGCTCCTCGAGGCCACGATAGACCCGCGGGGAGCGCGTCGCTCCTCGGACGGTTGAGTCTGGTGCTCCTGGTCCAGTGGGCGAGTAGATGTGACGACTGACTCACGACGCCCACGACCTTGTGATCCAGTTCGCAGCGACGTCACGCGAGAGGACCATTTTCAACGCTTCTCGGATGACCAACGAATGAGCGTCGATCTGTCACTTGGCATTGCCTCGTTCGTCATTGGCATCGTCGTCGGCCTGACCGGAATGGGCGGCGGGGCCCTGATGACACCCGTGCTCGTGCTCTTCTTCGACGTCCTGCCGCTCACCGCAGTGTCCTCCGACCTGGTGGCGAGCGCAGTGATGAAGCCGGTAGGTTCACTGGTGCATCTCCGCCGTGGCACCGTGCACGTCGGCCTCGTGAAGTGGCTGACCATCGGATCTGTCCCTGCGGCTTTCGTGGGGGTGTTGATCGCCCGATGGCTGGGGGGAGGCCACGATGTTCAGGGCGTCATCCGGACGGCACTCGGCATCGCGCTGCTCCTGTCCGCAGCGGGCTTGATGGTCCGGGCGTACATCCGGCTTGTGGAGCATGCGCGCCAGAGGGACGGTCGCGCCGGGCCGCTGCCTCTCGAGCGCCCGCGGGTGGACGTGCGACCGCTTCCGGTGGTGCTGATCGGCGCCGTTGGCGGCATCGTGGTGGGGATGACGTCCGTCGGCTCAGGCTCCCTCATCATCATCGCCTTGATGATGCTGTATCCGGGGCTGAAGGCGAGCGAGCTCGTCGGTACTGACCTGGTGCAGGCCGTGCCGCTCGTGGCGTCCGCCGCCATCGGGCACATCATCTTCGGTGACTTTCACCTGGATCTGACGGTGTCACTACTGGTCGGTTGCATTCCGGGTGTATGGCTCGGAGCGCAGTTGTCTGCGCGGGCTCCAGGCGGCCTCGTTCGCCGGGCGTTGGCGTTCGTCCTCCTCGCTTCTGGGTTGAAGCTCCTGGATGTCTCGACCATAACGACGGGTCTGATTCTGCTCGCAGTGGCCATCTTGGCTCCAATCGCGTGGATGCTCGTTCGGCGCCGCCATGGCTTCCCGGCATTCCCGTCGCGGGGCCGCTGAGGGTCGTGACGAACGACGCGAGCGGCGCGCGGCTGGTGGTTTCGGATCGCCCTGGTATCGGCTTCAGCAGGTACGGCGTGCTTCGTCGTCGCGTTCCGACTCTCGTTGGTGTTCGGCTGCGGAGAACTGTTTGGCGCGAACGACCTCGTTGAGGCCATCCGCGGCCTGTCACCGCCTGCGCGCGTCATCATTCTTGCTGCTGGGCGGCGCTCGGCAAGGACCATCCGGACACGGCCCAAGCAATCAACGACCTCGCACGGGCCCTGATCGCCCAGGGCAAGCACGACGAAGCAGAACCCCTCTTCCGCCGGGCGCTGCGGATCTTTGAGACTGTGGAAGAGAGCTGCTTCGAGCGCGATCTTCGAGCGTGTCCACGGCCCTACCTTCCCGGACATTGCGACCGTGTTGAGGAACTTGGCCTTCTCATGGAAGAGGCTCGGGAACCTGGAGCGGATGGCGGACGCGAGGGAGCGCGCCGATCAGGTCGATCACGATCAACGGACGAGTTGATTGAACATATGTCCGCCGACATTGCCCTTGCACCGCACTACGTCCGTCCCTGTCAGGCTATGCCGCCGGCCCTGCAGAAGATTCGTTCGCGGGACGCGATGCACGAACGTCTCGCGTCGAACCTTCGTGCCATTCCCGGACTATCGGGAAGAACTCGAAACAACGGGCATTCTGGCGATAAAAAGCGCGGCAGTGGCGATCTACGTTTGAGATGGCCTTCGCGACCCATGGTGGCGGCAACTCCCCCATGAGTTCCCGGAACTGGGCCGCGTCTGAGATCAACCAGAAGTTTGGTAGCGCATTCCCCCACCGCACACTCCTCGTCAATCTGGCAGGGTCATTGGCGATTGCTTTGTTGAAGCCAGCGACGACGTTCGCGTGGTTCCCTACCCTGCGCGCCGCGCTCACCATTGGATTCATTGGTGTGTTGACCACGGCAGCTCTCACAATGACATCAGCCGATCCGCCACATGGCCGCTTCTGCTAGAATTCTTCAACTCTTTCAAGGAGGTCATTTGCCCAGACGAACCGGAGGATCAAGTGCCGAGCGCATGCGCGAATGGGCCCAAGCCGGAGCGGAGGCGGCGTTGAAGCAGCTACGTGCTGAGATTATTGCCATCGAGCGGACATTTCCGGAGTTGGCGTTACCCCAGAAGCGACGCGCTGTGACTCGGACCCTAAAGGTCGCGGGAAAACGAGGACGGCAGATGTCCGCTGATGCCC
This sequence comes from Vicinamibacterales bacterium, assembly GCA_963840865.1. Lineage (GTDB taxonomy): Bacteria > Acidobacteriota > Vicinamibacteria > Vicinamibacterales > Vicinamibacteraceae > CAWJAP01. The sequence goes on along the minus strand of CAWJAP010000024.1, from coordinate 127,766 downwards.
GCAAGGCAGTCTCTGAACGGATGAAGAAATACTGGGCCGAGAGGCGAAAGGCCAAGGCTAAAGCAAAGTGATTTCTCGTTGGGCACGATGCGAGACGCGGCTTCGCATCGCTTGCCCAATACCGTGCTCGATCCGACTGGTACTCAGCCGAAGCGGGGCTGCGTCTGCCGGATAGAGCGCCATGCGCTCCACTCTAACGAGGCTACCGCCGGACAGCTCCTAGGAGTTCCCCCAGCCCTGCTGGAGGAGACCGACGGTAGCTTTTACAGGGTTCGCCGGAGCCTGTCTCCTCCAACGAGTGCCGGTGACCCCATCAGTTACAGACCCTTCTCGATGGGCTGATTTGGCGTTATGGTGCGAACCTCGCAGGGTCGGCGAGATATACCCGGTCGGCCTGATAGTTGGGCGGCGGGAAAGGCGTGAGAGATGCTGGGGAGGCCGTTTGGAATCATTCTGCTTGCGGCCGCGCTTCTCGCAGCAGGCCTTGCGGGGATCGCCGCATTGTGGGTGGCTTGGCCAAGGACTTCCAACACCTCGCCTCTCGCGGCGCTGTTCGCCCTGGTGTGGAGCTGCACGTACGTCGTCGCCGCCATCCTCACGTGGCGCGGCTCTCGTCTTGCGGCTCCCGCCTTCCTTGCGGCAATGGGATTACTGCTGCCTCCGTTCTCGTTCCTTTTCCCCGGGGGCCGGGTCCTTCTCCTCCCGTCGTTGGTAGTCACCTTTCTTTTCGGGCTGCTCGGCTACCGGTATCTCAGCAGAGCACGTGAGCCCGCCACAAGCCGCTGAACCCGACGGCCGCTGGTCATTCGGCGGTCCGCGGGTTAGCGGCTGACGTCAGGGAGGCAGCGTGAAGTGCCACTTCTGCGTGGAGATCTACGCTCCCCATGGACTTCGCGGGATTGAGTCCTACCTCCTTGATTGTCAACTCGCGCTAAGGCCGCATCAGTCGGGCCACAACGGCAAGGTTATCCTTCGAACGTCGCCCGATTCCATCTTCGAATGGGAGATGGATTCCTCGGATGAGGCACTCATGGTCGCATCGGGGTTCATCGTGGGAGAAGCACACATTGCCGAGGCTCGGCTTCGGACGCTATCGGTCGCCCTGCGCATGGCCCAGTTCCCGCACCGAATTCTTCTCGATGATCCGCCGGGCAAGTTACACGCATCGATAGAGCACGCCTGGCCGCCAGAGAGTGCTCCCTAAACACGCCGTTGCAGACGGACGGGCGCGTGGGTGCTACGCTCCCTCTCGCGCCCGTCGCCGTCGGGGTCGCCGGCGCCACCTCCGAAGGCGGTCGCGTTGATCGGGTTCATGTTGAAGGTGTATTCACACCCATCGGTAAGGCCGTCGGAATCAAGGTCGCCAACAGGCAGTAGCGTGCGGGTCATCGAGAATGCGTTGCTCCGGCCCTGCGCGTCGGAGACGGTCCCCGGTAGCGTCAGGAGCCCGGCAGGGGTCCCGAGCGGGACGAAGAGACACGCTGTGAAAACACTGCCGTCCGCGAGCGCGTCGCACGCTCCACCACCCGCCTCCGACAAGCGCGCATCGGCAAGCCCACCCAAGCCGGTCAGGTTCACCCGAATGGCAAGCGCCGTGCTCACAGGGTTGCTCCCCGGTGTCGCGGTCACCTCGATGCGCACCGGCATCTGCGGCTGATTACCGAAGCCAGCACCGAGCGTGAATCCCACAATCATCGGTAGGCGTCTTGGGTCCCCCTGGGGACCCGGCTCCGGCAACCCGCCGCGTCACCCGTGCCAGCTCTGCTATTTTATCGGCGCGGCCAGCTGCCGGCTTCGGCATCCGGCGGGACAGTCGTGTCGAGCGTCCTGGACGTTCGACCCATCCGCCGTCATCAGGTCTCCGGCCCGCGTCCCGTTGGCCGTCACGGTCGCCCTCGCGATCGCCCGCATCCTGCTCGACGGGGCGGCTCGATGACGGCCTGCTGTCAACCGTTACGATGCTGGGCGGCCGCGCGCCGCCTGAGGTGCACCGACTGAGTCGCGTTGGAGTGCCCACCGGGCACCTCTGAGCCCGCGGTCACGGCGGTTGGCGCTGTTCTGATCCCACCACGGCGCCGAGTTTCGGACGCGCGCCGGTGTGATGGCGCCCTTATCGTTGTCTACTTCGACGGCGGCCGCGGCATCGCAGCATTCGACCCGGTGCCGCCGCTAGGCCGATCGATTACTTGGCAGTCCGGGACTGGTTTCACATCGTCGCGATTCGCAACGCGACAGACGCTACCGAGAGTCCAAACATGAAAGCGGCGGCGCCGATACCCTTGAAGTCGCCGACGCGCAGGTGGGAGACGATGGCACCGATGAAGTAGATGACGAGGCAGCTACCCGCGATGACACCAAGCGGTGGAGACCAGATCCCGATGATCAAGCCGAGTGCTCCGGCGATCTCGCACGCGGCCAGGTGCGGGAAGAATTTCATCGGAACGCCAACCGTCTCGTGAATGCTATTCACGACTTTCGGATTGTGCCGGATCTTCATCAGGGCGGAAAACGCCGTCATCAGGGCGAAGAGCACGGTCACGACAACAAACGCCGTTGTCATGCAATCAGGCCGGGCGAGACGCGCATGTGAGTCACAATTGATTCTAGAGCGTTCCACCCTAGTCACCAATAACGGCGACGGCGCCGTGATCGCGAACCGCCGCATCGCTCCCATCGATGCCGGCTCGCCTGTCGTCCTGAAGCCCTTCGCGACTTCCCGACCGGCCCCTCACCGCTCCAACCGATTAAAGCGCGGAGCTTGGGTCGCAGGCAGGGTCCGGAGGTTACTTCGGCGGCGCGCCTGGCCGCGAGCTGTTCGAACCTTCAGCAGGTCATCCTCGCGGTTGGCCACAGGGGTTGCGAGCCAGAGGGGAGGAGGAGCGACGACGCGCGCATCGCGAGGGTTCCAGGCCCGCGTCCCGCCCTCTGACACCGCCCTCCCGGGCTCCGTCGGCACCGGCCACCCCGACCCCGCGCGCCCGGCCCGGGCCCCTTGAGGCAACTTGGCCGGATTTTCTGGAGTCGTTCTGGGCCTCTGGCAGCCCGGGGTGAAACGATTGGCGAGGAGCGAGGGACGTGTCATCGTTTCGCGGCAGGAAGTTTCGGATGCGAGGCGGCTGGTCGACGCGTCCTCGAAGGCGAACGTGAAGCTCCCACTGTCGCACCGGTCTCCCGAAAACGACGTCGTGACGGTATTGATCGAGCCGCTCAGTCCGCCACGACCCGTGTAACGCCGCGCCGTGCGTCAATCCAGTAGCGCCGCTTCGGCTTGTCGAGATCGGGCCCGCTGATCACGCTCTCCAAAATGCCGCCGTTGTTCTCGATAGTCTTGATCGAGCCGATGTTGTCGTCATCACAAGTCACCAGCACATGGTCGAGGCCGAGCCTGTCGTGGGCGAATTGCAGGGCCAACCGAAGGATCGCTGTCGCGTGTCCCTGTCGCCGGAATTCGGGAACGACGACGTACCCAATGTGACCGCCTACCCGCTGGAGAACATCGTTGAGCATGTGACGTATCGCCACACGCCCGACGATTCGTTCACCGTTGAAAGCAAACAAGAATGTGGATGGAACGTGATTCGGCGGCAGATTCACGCCTCGCTCCCGCTCTTCGAGTACTTCGAGATAGCGACTGAGAGACATTCCCTCTTCGTAATAGTGAAGGAAGTACGGCACTGCGGGTGTGGTCGCACGGTGTGCCTGTATGAACTCGTCTTCTTCGTCCTTTCTCGGCCGGCGAAGCACCAGCATCTCTGGCATGGCTGACGGGACGAATTCTACCAGCCCGTGCTGAGACGTGACGGTCGTTGCCTCGTGCAGCCGGCTCGCCGGCAAGAGCGTGTGCAAGGAAAGCCGTCTGATGCCGACTCTTGCTTCCGATGGATACCCTCATGCTCACTCCCTCTGCATCCGCGTGGTCAGCTGGTCACATCGCCCACCGTGTTGAATCTTCTGGAGACGCTGGCCGGGAGACCTGGACCCAAGCGGCGGCAACCGGTGTCTAAGCGAGCATGCGGCAAAACCTCGCCCCGGAGTTCCCGACGCGGCGGCGCGCCCGGCCGCTGACACTACCAGGCACGGCGCTGGTGATGATCTTCGTCATACTCGCGCTCATCTGCCTGGTCATCTCCCTGACCCTATGGGCGCCGCTTTCACCGTGAGCCTCGAGTGTTCACTGGTGGGCACGTTCGCCCCCTCCAGATGGTCACAATTCCGACTTCCGTTTGTTGAGCTCGCAGAGGCCAGCCTCACCCGGATTGCAGCGGCTTCAAACGCAGGCGTGACTCTGGCCCTCAAACCGAGTCCGAGCTACCAGCGCTCGCCTCCTGCAGAGTCTCGCATTGCTCCCGACCACACATCCCCCGGTCTCCTCTTGTGCCGTCGTGGCGCACAGTCGCGGCGTAGCCGGCGATGTGCAGAGCGAGCAGCTCGGCCACCCCCAGGCGGTCGTCATCTGCGGCTCCTGTGGCAAGTCCCCCCTGCATGAGCTGCAAGCCGGGGCGTCGCGAATCTCAAAGCCGATCGGCCTGCCCAAAAGTCCCATAGACAACGACCTCCGGATCGGAGGCACCATTTCCAGGGTAACGTCGGCGATTGTTCGAGATCGCCGGACGCCCGTTTGGGAGGCTCCGTGCTCCACGGCTTCGGCCCGGCCGCTGGTGGTGCAGGAGGCAATCCAATCGAAGGGGGCGTGCGCGATGAACGACGTCACTCGAGGCGCTGACCCGGCCTCCGCCGTCGCGACACCTTGGTGGTCGTCACCCACGGGCCGCTCAAGGGTGTCGCGGGGCGATTGGTGTGCAAGGGTCCACGGACGCGCTGTGGACGCGGTCGAGGCACGAGAAGGTGTTCGCGACCGGCTCAGCGAGCTCGGTATCGACGTCTTTCTCCGATGATCGCCCGCTGAGTCGTATGAGGCTGGCCGACTTGCGTCCGTGCGTCCCTGCCCGTTCATCAAGAGGGGATGCCTGCGTTCGCGGGCAGGTCGGCCTGATAGAACTCGGTTCTCGAGATGCTGCCGTCCCTTCTGGTCGAGATGGCGACACGGGAAACTTTGCCATCCGGACCCAGGTACACCACGCATCCTCGACGCCATCGTTGGCCCGGGACAAGCCGACCCTTTCCAGCCGCGCCGCATCGTGTATCCCAGCGCTCGACCTTCCCGTCCTCGTCCTTGTCGATCTCGATCCGGAGCACCTGCGCCCCGTCCATGTAGCTGGCGGTGTCCACCTTGCCGTTGCCGTTCGAGTCGTACCTGAGTTGCCGCAGGCGCCCGGTGTCCGGATCGTAGACGGGCTCGATGTTCTGCTGCGCGGATCTGCCACGGCACCCCTGCACGCCGAGCACGCAACAGGCCAGCGCCACGGCCACGCGGAGCGGCAAACAATCCAACCTCATGGTCATCACTCCCGCGGCGGGCCCGGAAAAACCAGCATTGCCCAGAATCCGGCGGGTTCCCACGCGTCCATGAACGTCCGGACGGGCACGGACCGCGAGGGCCCGCGTGCCGGAACGTGGAGGACGATGCGTGTGCCGGTCGTGCCGACGACGACTACGTAGTGAAAACGTCCGTTCCGCACTTCGAGCAGCACGATCACGGGCCTCCCGTCGCGCAGGAGATTCGCCACGCTCTCGATCGATCCGGTGAAGCGGTCGACGCGCCACCCGCGATCTTCGATGGCCTTCGCCAGGACGCCGGTGCAAGGCCGCCCGCCGTGCGATCGAGCAGGGGCGCGAACTCATTCCGGTCGGCTTGCCCGTCGCCCCGTACCGGAACACCATCGCCGCCGCCGCGCCTCCGCAGAGTGCTTTGTCTGCCTGACGTAGGCACCGTCAGGCGCACACTTCCGAGGCGGCAGCGACCCGCCGCTGCGACCAGCATCGACGCGACAACGGAAGCGAACACGCTCTGCGGGCGCTCATTTCCAACGCACGGCCTCTGCAAGCTGCCGGAGCAGTTGCGGACGCGGGCTCGCGACGCTGGCGTCTCGAGGATGTCGAGCACCGCGCCAATGCCGGGCGCGGTGGCGATCCCCAGCCGTCGTGCGCTCGCGGTCGCCACGGCATCGTCGTCTTCCACGATCAGGATCGGCCGTGCGCCGCAGTCCGCTTGCAGTCGACACAATTCTTCGCGTCATCGTCGACATAGTAGTGAAGCGAGAGCGCCGTCAGGGTTGCGACGCGGCAGCTGGACACGGCAGCACGGAGGGCATCTCGAACCCCTGCTCCCTCAGCCAGCGCTGGTCTGGCGCTGCACCGAGTCACCACAGGTCGGCGGCGCTGGTGATGAAGAAGATCTCCCAGCGGCGGTCGAGCATCAACGCGTGCAGCCGGGCCACGGCGCCTTCCTCATCGGCGCGAGCGCGACCCAGAAATCGGCGTCGCCCGGATGGCCGCCCAGACGGCGTCGTTCCGGCCTCCGCGTGTGCGTGCTGCCGCCCCCGCCTCCGCGACGCCCGGACGGTGAAATTGGTCCGGCGCCGCGGTTTCTATTGAAGCGGAGCCGCCAAACAGGCTGGCGTCCACCTCCCGGTAGGCCTTCGCGAAGTCTGCGAGCACGCCATCCATGTCGAAACCGATGCGCACGGTCACGCCAACGCCTCCGCGATTCTCACGGCAGCCTGCCCAGATCGGGGCGCTGTCCGAGGAGGTGATCCTCGACCGCCATCGTGACACGTCCGGTCTGCTGCGCATGCGATCCGGATCCAATACCCAGGTTCGCATCGGGCTCCGGCATGTCCAGTTCCTCGAGAATGCCCTGCGACATGACCGGATCGTGATGCTGACCGGTGTGCAGGATTGCCTGATGCGCCAGCGGTTCGCCAGCGCCCGATGTACGGGCGCAGCCTTCATCAGGTTTGGCCGCGCTCCGACGACATGGAGAACGTGCATGGAACGTCAGGAACGAAACGGCGCAGGCGCGGAAATCCGCAGCGACCGGATCTTCCTGTAAAGGTTGGTCCGTCGCAGGCCCAGCACCTCCGCGGCAGCGCTGATGCGGCCGCGGCTGTCTTCGAGCGCGGCCGCGATGTACTCGCGCTCGAACTGCGCGCGCGCCGCCTTCAAGGTCGCTCTCCTGGGGAGTGGCGAGCTGCCGTTCAAGTGCAGCCGCGAAACGACATCGTCGAGCGCGATGGTGCGCGCGGTCTCCGTGCCGTTGACAATGTTCTCGAGCAGCGCTCGCAGCTCGATGACGTTGCCGTGCCACGGCAGCGCGGCGAGGAGCGCCAGCGCCGGCCGCGACAGGGTCCTGGGAAGGAGCTGCTTCAGCGCGCAGATGTCCCGCAGCAGATCTCGAGCGATCGCCGGGATGTCCTCGCGCCGCTGGCGCAGGGGCGGCATGTCGATGCCGATGATCGACAGCACGCGAACCAGATCGTCGCAGACACGGCCCTCGTCCACGGCGCGGTCGAACCCGGGCTCGACGCCGGCGATTGGCCGCACGTCGAGGCTGACGCGATACCGTTTCCCGCGAGCAAGGCTTCGCCGTCCCGCAGCAGCCTTGCGAGGCGGAGTTGCAGCGGCGGAAGCAGTTCGGTGACGTGCCGCAGGTAGAGCGTTCCGCCTGCCGCCTGGTGCAGCAGGCATCCGGCACCGACGCACTGTCCATTCGATCCGGCCGGGGATGCGAACAGCAGGTGGCCGAGTGCGTCGGCGGCGTGTGAGGCGCAGTCGAGCATGACGAAAGGCCCGCCGCCGCCGTGCTGCGCGGCGTGCATCGCACGTGCGAGGAACTGGCGGCCACTGCCCTCCTCCCCTCGGATGAGGAGGCCGGCCCGCATCGATGAGGCGAGTCCGGCGATCTCCATGACCGCGCGCATGGCCTCCGATCGGACGCAGGGCCCTGCGGGCACGGCGCCGGGTCTTGGCTGGCAGTTCGGCAGCAATCCGGCCACGGCGGCGGCAGACCGGCCGCTGAGGGGCCGGGGAAAGACGTCGGTCGCCCCTGCAAGCACGGCGTCCGTTGTCACTGCCGGATGCTTCGGGTCGGCAACCGCAAACACCCGCGCGAGCGGGAACTTCGATCGAACTTCGTGTGTGTGGTGCACGGCCTGTGAGCCGCGCGAGAGGTCGATCAGGACGGGCATGCTCTCGCATCGCAGCTCAGCCAGCGCCGAAGCGATCGAATCGACCCAGACGACGGACAGGTGCGCAGCGTCAAGCTGGCGCTGGCAGTGCGCGCGGTCCGGCGGCGGGCATCCGAGATAAAGGACCGATGAAGTCAAGACCGATCGGTTGGCGTGCGGTGAAGCGCGAAGGCGCAGAGCACATCGTCATCAACAGGACTCTGATGACTGGCGGGCAGTATCAGGAACACTCAAAACAGAGTCATGAACTTTCGTCATGAGCGCCCGGATGACGCCTTAGGGAACGGGCGACTCCAACTCGCGACGTAGATTCGGTGGCGGTGAGGAAAAGTGGATTTCAGAGCGGCGAAGGAGACGCTGTCGGTTCGGCGACGACTGGCAGGAAGCGGTAGCCGCGGCCCGGAATTGTGGCGATGTATCGTGGCCGTTGCGAATGGTTCTGCAGCTTGATGCGCAGGTTGCGGATGTGCCGGTCCACGATGTTGCTCTCGGCAACGTAGTCGGCACCCCAGAGATAATCCAGAATCTCATCTCGAGTGAGCACGCGACCGGCGTTAGCGGCGAGGAGATAAAGCAGGCTCTGCTCGAGTGGCGTGAGATGCAACTCTGTGTCATGGGCCCGCACGCGGCGGTTCAGGATGTCGATCTCCAAGTCCCCGAGCCGAAGCACCGGAGTAAACATGACGGTATCGCGGTAAGTCCGTCGCATCAGCGCCAGGACACGCGCCACGAACTCTTCCGGCGAGAACGGCACCGTCAGGATATCGTCGACGCCTCGCTCGAAAGCCGCCAGCTTGGATTTCAGGTCGCCACGTCGCGTGAGCGCGATGACGGGCAGGCGGTTGCCTGCTGGCGTCGCGCCCCCGAGGCGTTCCAGAATGGCGCTCCCCGCAACGTCCATGTCGACGATGAGGAGATGGGGCCGCCAGTCCGTCAGGGCCGTCGAGACCTGCTCCGCCGTGTCCGCGACGCGCGTGGTGTAGTGGCCGTGACTGAGCGCGAGACTCACGACGTCGGCGAGGACGCGCTGGTCGATCACCAGTAGGGCGCGGGCCGGGCCGCGGAATCGCTGGTCTTGCGAATTCATAGCGATCCTCCCTCCGAAGAGCAAGCGGACTTCCCCGGTCAGAGAATAGTACCCGATCCTCGAACGAGTGACGCTGCTTCAGCCAGTAGCCCTGCAGCACCAGTGCGCCCGGCGTCCGCAGTCCGACGCGGCTTCGTTGCGCGTCGCCTGGAAGGGGCGAATGAAAGAACTTCATGACACCGCGGCTCCGCGCCGGCACGCTATCGAATGAAACGCTGAGCTCTGGTACGGTGTCCTGAAGTTCGCATCAGAGCCTCGATCACGAGTTGCCGCGAAGGTGCCATGTCGGCCTCAGCCAACGAAACGCTTGTGCGTCGCGCGATTGAGGCAATCTGGAATCGCGGCGATCTCGACGCGGCTGACGAGTTGTTCGCGCCCGGCTTCGTGAATCACAACGGGCTGATCACGGATCTCGTCTTCGGCCCGGAGGCGATCAAAATCAGCGCGGCGTTCCATCGCCTGGCGTTTCCAGACCTGCATGTCACCGTGGAGGCCGTGACGATCGAAGAAGACACCGTCGTGCTCTGCTGGACGGCTCGGAGATCATCCGCAGACGATCCCGAAGATGGCGCCTTCACTGCAAGTCGGAAGCGGCTGACGGGAATCACACGCAGCCGGTTGGCTGATGGGAAGATCATGGAGAGCTGGACCGAGTGGGACCGCCTTCAGGCGTTTCATGACCTGGGCGCTGTCGGTTGACCAGCGCTGACGATCAGCGCGGTAACCGCGAGAGGCCCTGACGTGTTCCACTCGTCCTCGGCTGAAGTGTAGAGTAGGCGGGCGAACCTCGCACCAGCTTCGCCAGGAGGCCCGTCGTGTCGTCTCCGCTGCGTCAACTCGTCGCGCTCCCCGCCGCGCTCCTGCTGTCGACGATTCTGGTGGCCGCTCCCACCGGCCGGCCGCTAGCCGCGCAGGCGCCGACACCGCCGGCCGCCCGCACGGTTTCGTCACTCGACATCACGATCCTCTCGACGATGCTGGCCGATCGCGGCTTCGGCGAGTGGGGATTCGCGGCGCTGGTGGAGGTGGACGGCCGGCGGATCCTCTTCGACACGGGCGCGTACGAGGACACGGTTCAGCGGAACGTGAAGGCGCTCGGTCTGGATCTGCGCGACGTCGAGTCGGTGGTCCTCAGCCACAACCACTGGGACCATACGACGGGGCTGCTGCCGCTGCGACGCGAGCTGCGCGGCGCTTCGGCCAAGGCACTCGGAACCGTCTACGCCGGTCGCGGATTGTTCCTTCCGCGGGTGGCGAACGACGGCCGTCTGGACGATCGCATGGCGCGCATCCGGGCCGAGTACGAAGCCATCGGAGGCACGGTCGTCGAGGTGGAGGGACCGCGCGAGCTGATGCCCGGAGTATGGCTGACGGGGCCCGTGCCGCGGGTCCATCCCGAGCGCAACTGGAGCATGGTGGGCAAGGTCCGCACCGATCGGGGCGAGGTCGAGGACACGGTCCCCGAAGACATGGCGCTCGTCGCGCGGACTGCCAAGGGGCTCGTCTATCTCTTCGGGTGCGGACACGCCGGTGTGATCAACACGCTGGAGCACGGCCGGAAAGCGATCGACCCCGCCCCGGTCGAGGCGATCATCGGTGGACTCCACCTGTTCCAGCGCCAGGAGTCGGAACTGGCCTGGACCGCGCAGCAGCTCAAGACGTTCGGCGTCCGACATCTCGTCGGCGCGCACTGCACCGGTCTCGAGGCCGTTTACCGGATCCGCGAACTGGCCGGACTGACCCGACAGACGTGCATCGTGGGCGCGGTCGGAGCCTCGTATTCGCTCGCGAAGGGTATCAATCCGCTCATGATTGCGCGGTAGGCGGAGGACGGAACAGGCCGCTGGCTCCCGCCCGAGTGCCTGCGGCCGTTCGCCGGCTACGCGTTGCGCCACTTCAGAGGCCAGCCGGCTCAGGAGACGTCCTGAGGCGACCGACAGGTCGCCGGGCAACCCGCCGGAAACAGGCTCACCGTCCTTGAGTAGTTGAGTCCGGACTATCCGGTCGGTTCCGGTGAATCGCAGCTCGATGGCGGCGAGAAGCTGCATCGTGCCTCTTTCCTCGATGTGCCAGGCGAGGAGCGTGACCGCGACCATCGGGGCAGCGGCCGAGTCGACGAGCTGGATGGCGCCGTTGGTCGCGAACTCGAGGCGCAGCGCCGTATCCAGATACCGGTCGGGCGCGGATGACCATTTCCACACAGGATCCTCGATGAGCTCGCCATCGGGACGCTGATGGAGCAACCGCCGGGCGATGTGTGCGCGTGCATGCGTCTCGAGCAACCTGAGCTCAATCGCCGGCGTTGCGGGTTTCGGCGTTGCCGTTCGTTCAGCCAGCTGCGGCTCGATGATCCGGCTCGGGACGGTCTGGGGCCGCTGCAGCTGACACCCACCGAGGCTCAGGCACCCGAGGATCGTGAGGGAGCACCGCACGAGTTCGGGCCGGCGAGTCAACGGGGATTCTCCTTCGGCGGACGCCGGCCGTACACCACCGACTCCGGCTGCTCCTCCAGCATCTTGGCGAGCTCGCGGAGCTGCTCGAGCGTTTCGCGAATGGCCGGCAGCGATCGGCGGAGATCGTCGGCAGCCAGGACGATCTCGTTAGACGCGTTGCGACTGGCTTTCGCCGTCGCCGGCAGGTCGGCCGCTTTGGTCGCCGCACGTGCCTCTTCGACGAGCTGTTCGAGCCTCCCGCCGGTACCGATCACCGTGCTGAGATCCGACGACAACTGGCTCATCTGCGCGCTCGTCGCCGCGAAGAACTTCCGGGAATCGGCGCTGAAGGCGGGCAGGTCGCTTTCCTGGAAGATCCGTTCCACGTTCGTGAAGAACCGGTCGCTTCGATCGAGGCTCTCCGGAATCCTGGCGATAATCTCGCCGAAGATCTGCAGAGCGATCTCAGCGCGGTCGATCACTTCAGGAAGCCTGTCCTGTACACGCGTGAGCGGCGACGGCATCACAGGGATATATGGACGATCCGGTTTGAAGTTCAGAGCCATGGGCGGTGGAGGATCCGCCGGCACGTCGAGCAGCAGGTACGCCTGACCGCTCACGGGATTGCCGATGATCTGCGCACGAAGCCTGCTGAACAGGCCCGATTCCGCCAGCTGCTGGAGCCGGATGACGTCGCCGCCCAGAGTCCGGATCCGATCGAGGTACATTTCGAAACTAATCTCGATGATGCTGCCTCTGGGATCGAGACGTAAGTCCGAGACACGGCCGACGTTCACGCCCCTGAACCGGACAGGGCTCGAGACGTCGAGCCCGCTGACGTTCTCGGTGGTGTAGGTGACCGCGGCAAGCAGTGGCCGGCTCCTCAGCCGCTGAATGAAGAACACCGCCGTCGCGAGGACGACTGCCAGGGCAACGACGAGGAAGAGGCCAAGTCGTGCGTAACTCCTGTCCACCGCCATGGGTCACACTCCCTGGAGTTCGGGTGTGGCGGGCGACGATCGCGTGAAGAAGTTGTGCACGAACGGGATCGTCGATTCGTCGCGCAGCCGGCGGGGGTCGCCACGCGCGACGATGCCCCGGGCGACCTTGTCGAGCACGATGCAGGTCGTGGCGATGAGGAAAATGCTGGGAAGCTCGTGGGTGACGACGACGACGGTAATCCCGAGATCGCGGCTGAGCATCGTGATCAGCTGATCGAGTTCGACCGCCGCTATCGGGTCGAGGCCGGCCGAGGGCTCGTCCAGGAAGAGGAGCTCGGGTTCCAATATCAGCGCGCGCGCGATGCCGGCACGCTTCTTCATGCCACCCGAGATCTCGGATGGCAAGTGGTCGGCGAACGGACCAAGGCCGACGAGGTCCAGCTTCGCCTGAACCAGGTCCCGCACGACCTCTCCGCGCAGCGGCGTCCACGTGTGGAGGGGGAGCGCGACGTTGTGCATCAGAGTCATCGAGCTGAACAGCGCTCCCGACTGGAACAGCACGCCGAACCGCGGTGCGCCCTCGTAGCGAGACGGCTCACCGACTCCGTCGATCTCGATCCGGCCAGCCTGCGGGTGCTCCAGACCGATCAAGTGGCGCAGCAACGTGCTCTTGCCGCACCCCGAGCCGCCGAGAATCGCGAACGTCGTCCCGCGGTCGATGCTGAACGTCACATGCTCCATCAGCACAACGTGGCCCCAGCCGATGCGAAGATCGTCGGCGACGATGTGCGGCCTGGCCGGTGACGAAGTCGCAGGCATGTCAAATCCCCAGGGCGACGTACAGGAACGTGAAGATCGAGTTGATCACGATGACGCTGAAAATGGAGAGCACCACCGCGGCCGTCGTGCGGGCACCGACGCCGGCGGCGCCGCCCCGCGTGGACAGCCCCTCGCCGCAGGCGATCAACGCGATCGAGAGTGCGAGAAAGGGCGTCTTGATCAGGCCGGTGAGCAGGTGGGCGCCCGTAATCGCTTCGGCGGTCGCGGCAACATAGGCTCTCGCGGGCATGTCGGTGGTCGCGACGGTGGCCAGAAGACCACCACCGACGGCCAGCACGTTGCCTATCAGCGTCAGAACCGGCACCGCCGCAACCATCGCGAGGCACCGGGGCAGCACCAGCCACCGCATCGGGTCGAATCCCATCGCCCGCAGCGCATCGACTTCCTCCGACACCTTCATGGTCGCGATCTCCGACGCGATCCCCGCCCCGGAGCGGCCGGCGACGACAATCGCCGTGACCAGCGGCCCGAGCTCGCGGAATTGCGCCACGACGACGAGCTCGGGCACGAATGCGACCACGCCAAAACGTCCGAGCTGCGAAACACCGAGGAACCCGATGATCGCCCCGACCAGCAGGCTGGCGGCGCTCGTCACCGGGAGCGAGTCCGCGCCAACGTCCTGTATCAGCTTTGGCAGCGAGCGCCAGTTGAGGGACCGTGGGCTGACGGCCGTCTTCGACGCAGCAGCCGCGAAGTGGCCGACGAAGTCGAGCGCCTTGCCGGCCGTGATCGGCGTCTGTGCCGCCATTCCGCCGATCCGCGTGAGCGTGCTCGCACGGATCTGAGCTGAAGGCGCCTTGGATCGCCGATGGTGATACAAGGCGATCAGGCGGAGGGCCCGCCGGTTGCCGGCAGCGACGATGCGCGGACGACGGCCGGCCGCCTCGAGCCGATCGAGAAGCCGCGCCAGCAACGCAGCCCCGCTGCCGTCGACTCGATCCAGCTCGGCGAGATCGAGCTCCACCTTGCGGCAGTCTCCCAGGCTCGATTCCGCTCGTTGAAGCTCCCCGATGACCGTTGCCGCGTGGGCAAGGTCGAATCGTCCGGCAGGCACGAGTCGCGCCCGGTCGCCATCGCGTTCGGTGCGGATCGCGAAGTTCGTGGCCGGGACGTCCATCAGATCCTCAACGGCCGCTTCTAACGGGTGCCGCGACTCAGCTGCCTTCAATCGCCATCAACACGGCCATGGTCCAGGTGATGTCCACCTTGTCTCCAACCTTCACCTTCGCCAGCGCGGCCGTATCCTGTACCCGACTGCTGTACTTCCAGCCGTCCGGGCCGGTGAAGGTAATTGAAGGAGCCTTTGGATCGATGGCGGTGATCGTCGCGGTGATCGTGCGCTGGTACGACATCGTCCCCGCTGGCGCCCCATCCACCGGCACGAGCTTGGCGGCGGACTTGTTGACGTCCGGCGCACCGGGTTCCTTGAGCTGCAGCACGACGTTGTCGTAGTACTTCGCGTTGATCTTGTCGCCGGCCTTGAGCTGGTCGAAACGCGTCATCGATGTGGGGACGTAGAACTTCTCGCTCGTTCCATCCGGCCTCTTCACGGTCACGTATCGAGAGGACTGGTCGACGGCTTCCACCGTCACGGTGATCATCTTCAGCTCGCCTGGGATGACCTTGGTCTGCGCGGCGATGGGCGCGGCCGTCATGGCGAGCAACGCAGCAGCGCTGCACGTCATCGCGTAATGCATGGTTCCTCCTTCGGGGGTGGATGTTTGATGCAGATGCGGTCAACAGGCGGGGCAAGTTCAATGCCAAGGCATTGGTGCGGTGTATCGCGGCAGGAAGGGAATAAGGCGGGGATCGGACGGCTGGCAACTCCGGCGTCTCGGGGGAACTCCAGAATGCCGTGCGTATGTCGTGCGCATGTCGTTGAAGTGAAGGGTTCGACTTCCAAAGCAAGCTCGAGACTCAAACAGCCGAGCCGCGGATACGATGGTCAACACACGGGTCGGCGCGCGTCAGATCGGCCATCCTCTCTTCATGCCCTCACGCATCGAGGACTATGCCGTCATCGGCGACACCCAGGCCGCCGCGCTGGTCTCGCGCGAGGGCTCCATCGACTGGCTGTGCCTGCCGCGATTCGACTCGGGCGCCTGCTTCAGCGCGCTCCTCGGTACGCCTCGACACGGTCGATGGCTCCTGTCGCCCGCGGAGAAAGTCGCCGCCACGCGACGCGCGTACGTCGGTGAGTCCCTGGTCCTCGAGACCGAGTTCGAAACCGCGGCAGGAGCGGTTCGCGTCGTCGACTGCATGCCTCCGCGCGGACACCGAGCCGGATCTCGTTCGTGTGGTCGAGGGCGTGCGCGGCGAAGTCCCGATGGCGATGGAGCTCGTCGTACGGTTCGACTACGGCTCCATCGTGCCGTGGGTCCGCACGATTGATGGAACCCTGCGCATCATCGGCGGTCCGGATGCGCTGTCCCTGTTCACGCCCGTCCCGACATACGGCGAGAACCTCACGACGCGAGCCGAGTTCACGGTGCGGGCTGGAGAAAAAGTTCCGTTCCTGCTGATGTGGCATCCGTCGTCCGAGCCGACACCCGAGCCCATCGACACGCTCGCCGCCGCCGACCAGACGCGCGAGTGGTGGGAGGCCTGGTGCGAGCAGTGCACGTACACCGGTCCGTGGCGCTCGCACGTGCTGGCGTCGCTCAGGGTCCTGAAGGCACTCACCTTCGCGCCGACCGGCGGCATCGTCGCCGCCGCGACGACGTCGCTCCCCGAACACATCGGCGGCATTCGCAATTGGGACTATCGCTACTGCTGGCTGCGCGACGCCGCCTTCACGCTTCACGCGCTGATTTCGTGCGGCTATCTCGAAGAAGCCGTTGCCTGGCGCAACTGGCTACTGCGTGCGGTGGCCGGGAGTCCCGGGGACCTGCAGATCATGTATGGCGCGAGAGGCGAGCGGCGCCTGACGGAACTGACGCTCGACTGGCTTCCCGGCTACGAGAATTCCCGGCCCGTGCGCATCGGCAATGCGGCGGTCCAGCAGTTTCAACTCGACGTCTATGGCGAGCTGATGGACACGCTGCACGTGGCCCGGGCGGCCGGGATGGCCCCGGACAGTGCCGCCTGGGACCTTCAGTGCCACCTGCTGCGGCATCTCGAGAAAGTGTGGCCCGAGCCGGACGAAGGGATCTGGGAGGTTCGCGGGCCGCGCCGCCACTTCACGCACTCGAAGCTCATGGCCTGGGTGGCGTTCGACCGCGCGGTGCGCGCCGTCGAAGAGTTCGGCGAACGTGGGCCCGTCGATGCCTGGCGTCAGGTTCGCGACACGATTCACGCGGAGATATGCCACACCGGGTACGATTCGGGCCGAGGCTCGTTCGTCCAGGCGTATGGCTCGCGTGAGCTCGATGCGAGCCTGCTGACGATGCCGCTGCTGGGGTTCCTGCCGCCTGACGATCCGCGCATCGTGGGCACGGTGCTCGCGATCGAACGCGAGCTCGTGCGCGACGGTCTCGTCTATCGCTACACGACGCGATCCGACGCCGAGAACGTGGATGGCCTGCCACCCGGCGAGGGCGCGTTCTTCCTGTGCAGCTTCTGGCTGGCGAGCTGCTACGCGGTGATGGGACGTCGCCGCGACGCCGTGGCGCTGTTCGAGCACCTGATGGCGTTGAGAAACGACGTCGGGCTGCTGTCCGAAGAGCACGATCCCGAGGCCCATCGCATGCTGGGCAACTTCCCCCAGGCCTTCTCACACGTCGGCCTCATCAACACCGCCCTGAGGCTGGGCGGCTGACGCGCCAGCGCTCAGTTCGTGAACGATCGTGCCGGGCTGAATCGACCGAGGGTCATCCCATGAACACTCGCGATCTCGGTCACGTCGATGGAGAAGTTGTCAACGTACCCCGGTTACTGCTTCTTATGGCTGACAGCCCAGGGCATCGCGCCGAATTGCAACTCCTCCTTCTCCCGCGTCGCCAGCAGCAGGGGTAACGTGGCGGCTTCCGCCGTGCTGTCGGGACCACTGGGAATCACCGCAAACACATTAGGGTAGGGGGAACTGAGCTCGAGCATCTGGCGAAAAGCGCGAGCCACAACCTGCGGCGGTTGTGCATTCTCGATCGCCTCCCGAATCACTGGGAGGAAGAAGGCGAGCGGCGAGCCAGGCGTCGTGGGATTTCCGCCGGCATCGACCGCTTCAGCGAAAATCGGCCGGTTGCCGGCGGCGAGGTCGGTCCGGGTCGAGGCCGGGTTCACCGTCCCGACGCCGATGTCCAATCCGATGGCCTCGAACCATGCACGCAGGCTGTTGGCAAAGTCGAGGATCGCCCGCTTCCCCGCAACGTAGGGCTGATAAAGAAAGGATCCGATGTCGGGACCACTCACATAGGCGTTGGCTGACGCCGTAAACAGGATCCGCCGGTACCCCGGATGCTGCATCAACCCGAGCATCGCAACCGTGAGCATGCGGTGACCCAGATAGAGCGTCTGCAGACCGAGTGCAGAGCTCGTCGCCCACAGCGCGAACGCCGCGGGGTCCGCGCTCAGCGGCGTCGTGCTTCCGAAGACGAACCGGCCGGCATTGTTGATCAGGACATCGACGCGGCCTCCCGTCGCCGCGCCAATCGCCGGAACGAAGGACCCGATCGACGCAGGATCCTCCAGATCGAGCGTGAGCAATGGGTATTCGCTGATGGCGGGATATGCCGCCGGCGTTCGCGATGTTCCCCAGACGTTCGCGCCCGTGGTCAGCAGCTCGAGGGCGGTGGCGCGGCCGATGCCTCGCGACGCACCGGTGATGACGATGTTCTTGCCTGCCAGATCGATTTCGCGGTGGTAGGGCGTAGGAGAGTACACAGGGGCCGGGACGACGCGCTCCTTGTCGTCCTCTTTCGCCGCGGCCACGGCGGGAGCAAGAATCGCCGCTGCCGCCAGGCCCGCCGTCCCGAGCATTGCCCGCCGGCTGAGCCCGTTCGACGCATCAGGTTCGTTCGCGGGGGAATCCGCCCGTCGTGTCATTCTCTCTTCCCTCCACATTTAGCAGGCTGATGAAAAAGCGGCGGCCTGAAGTCGGTCCTTGGGCACGATTCCGGACGGCCGCTGTAAACGCCGGTGGTGCCGCATGCGCACGGTTATCCCCCTTCAACTTCGGACGGGGACCCAGCTGATCCGTAACGTGACGCATCATGTCACAAATGGATGAGTCGGATATAGGGCTTTCTCAGCCCGGAGAAGGACCAGCTACCGGGAGAGCCGGAACAGGTACTTTCAGCGACCGCCGCGCGTCGGCAAAGGCCGACGCGTACTCCTCGAGCCGCGCGACCCGCGAGACGAGCGGCCCGGTCCTGACGCCTCCCGAGGCGAGAACCGCGATCGCGCGTGGGAACGGTCCGCACCGCGAACCCACGATCGTGACTTCGTTGACGACGATGGGCCACGGAGCGATCGTCGCTTCGCCGTGGAACGTGGACTTCATCACGATGGTCCCGCGCGGCCGGACCAGCTCCAGGGCGCCCCGGAAACCGTCCGGACGGCCCGTCGCATCCACGACGACGTCGAAGGCGCCAACCGGGAGCGCTCCGCTCGCCGGCTCCGCGGCGAGACCCAGGCTCCGCGCAATCGCGCGCTTGTGCTCGTGACGGCCGAAGACGGTGACCTCGCCCGCCGCCGTGCGGAGCACCTGGGCCGTCAGCAGTCCCAGACGGCCATCTCCGAGCACCGCCACGCGGGTCCTGTCGTCGATGGCAAGCTGCTCGAGAATCCGGCACGCGGCGGCCACCGGCTCGACGAACACCGCCGCCTCATCGTCCAGATCGTCTGGAACTCTGTGGAGGTTGCTCGCGGGCAGCGTGAGGTATTCGGCGAAGGCCCCGTCATGTCCGCGAATGCCGACGACCGTCCGGTTCTGGCAATGCTCCTTGACGCCGGCCTTGCACCACCGACAGCGGCCGCATCCGACGTTGATCTCGCCGACCACGCGTTGGCCAATCCAATGGCGATCGCCAGACGCCGCAACGTCTTCCACGACCCCGACGAACTCGTGCCCCGGTGTGCCTCGAAAACCCGCGTACCCGTCGAGCAGCTGAAGGTCGGTCCCGCAAATACCGGCCATCCGGACACGCACGAGACAGGAGTCATCGGGAACGGGCTGCGGCAAGTCACGCAACGCGAGTGAACCCGGGCCGTCGACGACCAACGCCTTCATCGGGCGTCCATCCGTCCCACATCATAGGTCGACCATTGATGCCCGCCTTTCCTGCAGCCCATCGCTCGAGAATCGGCTTCCATGTGAAATCCTTTCAGCTCCCAAGGTCCTGGCACGACGCCGCACCCGGATGCGAGGTTACGCATGCTGAGGGAGATCGCTCGCGGTTCGATGACACTCTGCGTCGTGGCGCTGCTGACGTTATGTCATGGCACGGCCGCCGCGGGTGGCCCGGCCGACTTCGGCCGGAGCGAGTTGGATCGTGCGTTGAAGGAACGAGGCTTGAAGACGGCAGCGGTCGCGGCCGCCATTCGCCCCGGACCTCCCGAGTCGTGGACGATCCGGCCCGGCATGGTGTCGGGCGCCGACGAGCGAGGCCTCATGTATGGCCTGCTCGAGGCCGCCGAGCAGATCCGCGCATCCGGCAAGCTGACCGCGGCGACCGGCCGCCCCGCCACGCCGATGCGCGGCATCCGATACTTCATCCACAACGAAGCCCTGGAGCGCCGCTGGTACTACTCGCGCGAGCATTGGAGCGCGTACTTCGCGATGCTGGCGCGCAATCGCTTCAATCGCTACAACCTGGTCTTCGCCCACCAGACGAACTACCTCGCGCCCCCATATCCCTTCTGGGTGGACCTCCCGGAGTTCCCGCAGATTCGCGTGCCCGGACTGACGAGCGAGCAGCGCCGGCAGAACCTCGAGATGCTGCAATTCATCTCGCAGAACGCCGCCGATCACGGGATCGACTTCACGTTGGGCGTCTGGGAGCACAACGTCCAGGCGATCCAGACGCCAACGGTCGACGGTCTGACGGCCGAGAACGTCGGGCCGTACAGCCGCGCCGCCCTGCGCGCGGTCCTTGCCGCGTGTCCAGCCATCCGGTCGGTACAGATGCGGACCAACCGTGAGTCTGGCATTCCAGACGATCAGCAGGTGCCCTTCTATCGCGATTACGTCTTCCCTGCCATTCACGAGGCCGGCCGCACGCTCGACTTGCGTGCGTGGATCGTCGCAGGCGGCATGGTGGACGCCGCACGGCAGGTGGGCGTGAAGACACGCGTCTCGACGAAGTACTGGGCCGAGGACATGGGCCGCCCGTACCAGCCAGCCGAGACGTTCGCGAACTACAGCTACATGGGCTTTCTCGAGAAGCCGCGCTGGTACGAGTTCTACTGGGAGCTCTGGGCCCTCGGCTCGCATCGGCTGCTGCTCTGGGGCAATCCCGAGTTCGTGCGCCGCATCGTCCCGACGTTGCGGCTGTCGGGGTCGGTGGGCTTCGAGATCGATGCGCCGCCGTGCCAGAAGGGATTCGGCAACCGGCCGGGTGCGTGGGACGTGTTCACATCGGACCAACGGAATCGCGCCTTCGGCCGGTGGGACTTCGAACGCTATTGGCTCTTCTATCGTCTGTGGGGACGACTGACCTTCGACCCCGCAACGTCGGACGAAGTGTGGATGCGCGACCTCCGCGGTCGCTTCGGCGCCGCCGCGGCGGACGTCATGCATGCGTATCGGGAATCGAGCCGCGTCATCGGTGAGATCGTCGCGGCACATCTCGCCGATCCGAACATGTACATCTGGCCCGAGATCAATCCCGGTGGACTCATCGACTCTTACATGGAGGTGCCGCCCAGCGATCGACGTTTCGTGGCCTCGTTTTCCGAAGAAGTGCGGGCCCTGCTCGATGACACCGCATCCGCCAAGCAAACGGCTGGCGAGAGGGCTGGCGCGTTCGAGGAGATGGCAGACCGCATCGATGCGGCCATCACCGCGGCCTCATCGACGATCGCGGGCCGAAGTACCGAGTGGAAAAGCTCCTGGCCCGATTTTCGCGTCCTCGCCTTGCTCGCCCGGTATCACGCGCACAAACAGCGGGCCGCGCTCAATCTCGCCTGGCACGACGCGACCGGTGACTCGCACGCGCTGCGCGAGGCGCGAGCCAGCTTGACCGAAGCGCTCGCCGAGTGGGAAAAGCTCGCCGCGTTCACGGATGGGTTCTACTCGGCCGACTTCGCGAACGGGCCCGACGATGTGGGGCATTGGAAGGACAAGCTGGCGTACGTGCGACACGACCTCGAGCTCGTGCGGGAGCGCGAAGAGATTCTCGATTGGTTCGGCTCGTTCGATTTCGGGTTCGACTTCGGTGCACCGGTGCCCGCACCGCCGGCGCAACCGAGCTTTCGCAGCACGCCCTTCGTGCGCGCCAATCACGTCGCGCCCCGGTTTCGCGCCGTCGCCGCCGACACGGTCTACGACGAGAAGACCGGCTATGGATGGGCGAAGCCAGCCGGATTGAGCTCCCGCGAGGTGACCGCCATTCCGCTGGCGTCATACAAAGAGATCCGGGCCGTCGCGCGCGTCCCGTACAGTCTTCCTCGCGACGTCCTGTTCCGCGACTTCGTTCGTGGAGAAGGCGACCAGGTCTTCCTCGTGAAGGCTCCATCTGCCACCTACGAGGTCCACTTCCTCTCGCCCGATCGATCGGTGCGCACGGAATCCATCGTCGCCAGCGATGGGCTGCTCCGCATTCAGTTCCCACCCGGCGCCTGGGCCGTGAGCGGCCTCGTCATCAAACGCTCGCCATCGTCGCCGGCGCCACCGCCGCTCAGAACGCGGCCTCACCTCCCCCGCCCTGACATCCGGCACACGCCCCCGGCGTACGCGCAAGCCGGCAAGCCTTTGATCCTCTCAGTCGACGTTCGCGGGGTCGTCCCAACGACCATTCGGCTGCACTATCGCGCCGTGAACCAGAACGAAGCGTTCCGCGCGCTCGATGGCAGCGGCACCTTCACCATCCCCGCCGAGCACATCTCGTCGCGATTCGACGTGATGTACTACTTCGAGGTGCTGAACGACGAGAAGTCCGGGTGGTTCTACCCCGACCCGGTCGTGGCCACGCCCTATGTCGTGCTGGAAACCCGCGAGTAGTGGCCGCCTCGACGCGACCGCCTAGCGGAAGCTCGTGTCGACCGTGGCCTTCGGAGGGTGGGTCCCGAGCCACAGCCGGCCGCATAGCGCGCCGCACGCGATCGAGAGCACCATCATGCCAGGACGCCTACTTCGTGACGCTGCCCAGTCGCGTGACCACGACGGCAACGCCCGGCGTGCCTGAGATCGTCGCGTTGTAAGTGAAGGTCCCTTCCATCACGTTGCCCTGAGCCCTCGTGCTCCACGACGTGATCTGGGCCGTGAGCTGTCCGTTCGTCGCGGTTCCCTGCAGCACCAGGAAGCCGGCCGAGTTCACGATTCCATTGGCGACTCCGCGGACCTGGCCCAGCGCGAAGGTCCCCGACACGGCGTTACCGCTCTGCGTGAGATCCATCGCAATCGGAAGGGACGAGCCGACAGGGAACACGCCGCGCGCGCTGCTGCACAACAGATCCTGGAGCGAGCCCGTGCCGTTGCACTGTTCGACGATGTAGTTGCCCGACCAGAGGCCGGCGTACGAGCTCGCCGGAAGGCCGTTACCGGACACGGCGATCGTGTTGGTGCCGCTGGTCATGTCGCCGACGACGGTCAGCGTCCCGGTGTAGGTCCCTGGCGCGACGGGCTGGAACGAAATCATCACCGACTGCGACCCGCCGGCCGCGATCTGTCCGCTGGTCCAGTTCGCCGTCGTGTGCTGCTCCAGACCACCGGTGACGTTCATGGCGGTGACGGTGAGCGTCGCGTTCCCCGAGTTGGTCACGACCATCGACGCCTCCCTCCGCTCGCCGACCATGACGTCGCCGAACGAGAGATTCCCGGTGACCCCGATGACCCGGGTCGTCGTGGCTGGCGGCGGTGATGGATTGGTCGGCAGCGAAGGGCCGTCTTTGTCGCAGCCGACGATGCCGACCGACAGCAGGGCCATGAACGCACAACGGCGCCCGAATCTCATGGTGCAACTCCTACGTGTAAGGGGCGAGCGTCCGAGAGAGCCCAGCTCTCCCGCAGGGGGTGACCTACATTCCTTACAACGCGTGTCTTCGCGAATCCGTACGCGGTCGATTGCGGGCCAGCGGAAGCTCTGCGAGGGGCGGCCTGGACGTTACATCTCGTCGGACCAGAACTCGCGGACGTGGCGCTCGCCTCGAGCCCGGCGCTCGGCTTCGAGCGTGCGCAGCTCGACCCGCCGGATCTTGCCCGAGATCGTCTTCGGCAGCGTGGCGAACTCCAGCCGGCGGACCCGTTTGTAGGGCGCCAGCTTCGTCTTGCAGAACGCGAAGATGCTGCGGGCGATCTCGGCGCTTTCGTCGACGCCCGGCCGGAGCACGATGAAGGCCTTGGGCACGCAGAGCCGCAGCGGATCGGGGCTGGGCACGACGGCCGCCTCGGCCACCGCATCGTGCTCGAGGAGCGCGCTCTCGAGCTCGAATGGACTGATCCGATAATCACTGCTCTTGAACACATCGTCGCCGCGGCCGACGAAATGCACGTAACCGTCCGCATCACGGCGCGCTTCGTCGCCGGTTCGGTAGAGGCCGCCGAGCGTCTGACTGGCGGACTCCTCCGGGCGGTCGATGTAGCCGTGCATGAGGCCCATCGGCCGCGGCGACAGCCGGAGCGCCACCTCGCCCTCCTCGCGCTCACGTCCGGCGGAATCGACCACGACGACGTCGTACCCTGGAAGCGGCTTGCCCATCGACCCCGGCTTCACGGGCAGACCGGGCGCGTTGCCGACGAGCGCCGTCGTCTCGGTCTGGCCGTAGCCGTCGCGAATGGTGATGCCCCACGCGCGCTCGACGGTCTCGATGATCTCGGGATTGAGCGGCTCGCCCGCGCTCGCCAGCTCACGCAGCGCAGCCGGGCGGTCGCCGAGCGGCTCGAGCGCCACCATGCGCCACACGGTGGGAGGCGCACACAGCGTGCTCACCCGCTGGTCGCGCAGGATCTCCAGCATTCGTCGCGCCGAGAAGCGGGCAGAGTCATGGACCAGCACCGTGGCGCCGGCGTTCCAGGGCGCGAAGAAGCACGACCAGGCGTGTTTGGCCCATCCCGGCGAGCTGATGTTCTGGTGCACGTCGCCCTCGCGCAGGCCGAGCCAGTACATCGTCGACAAGTGACCGGCGGGATAGCTCGCGTGCGTGTGCAACACCAGCTTGGGTCTGGCCGTCGTCCCCGAGGTGAAATAGAGAAGCAGTGGATCGCTCGCGCGCGTGGCGGGACGCTCGACGAGCGCCGGCGCGGAACGCGCGTCGTCGAACGGCGCGAATCCGGGCGCGCCGCCTACTGCCAGCTTCACGCTCAGCCGCCCGGGCTGCGCGAGCCTGCCGGCGCCCTGTCCGTCGGTGATCATGTGCCGCGCGCCGCCGCGCGCGATCCGATCGTCGATGTCTTCCGATGTGAGCTGGGTGGTGGCTGGAATGACGACGGCGCCGAGCCGGAGCGCCGCCAGCATCGTCTCCCAGAGCGGCGCCACGTTCGTGAGCATGACGAGGATGCGGTCGCCGCGCTCCACCCCGGCATCGCGCAGGTAGCGCGCGACGCGGCGCGAACGTTCGGCGATCTCCGCGAACGTCAGGCTCTCCACACCCGCGTCGCTGACGATGCGGAGTGCCGTTCGCTGGTTGCCCGTGGCGATCTCGTCGAACCAGTGGGTGGCCCAGTTGAACTCCTCGAGCGCCGGCCAGCGGAACGTGGCCTGCGCCCGGTCCGGGTCGCCGTGGGCAGCGACGAGCTGCTCGCGCGCGCGTCGGAACGCATCGTACGGATTCATCTGATGGCGACGCCGATAGTCGGCCTCCCCTGGATGGCTGTCAAGGCGTCAGCCTCGCTCGAGGCATCACCGAACCAGCGCCTTGAATCGCTCCTCCACCGTCTTCCAGTGGGGCGATCGCGGTGCCAGCATGTCGAAGTGCCCGGCGCCCTCCAGCGTGACGATCGTCACGGTATCGCCCTTCGCGCGCGCGGCCGACTGGTAGGCGGTGATCTGCTCCATCATCCGCCGAAGCATCCCGCCGGCGACGAATTCCTGCGGGATGCCGAGAGGAAGCACCGACAGCGGGGATGCGTCACGGTAGCGGTCCGGCCGCTCCGCCGGCGTGCCGCCCAGGAATTGCGTGACCGCGGGCATGCCGCAGAAGTCCTTCTCGAACGGCTGGATCGCGGCGGGGTCGGCGGGGCCGTCGAGGTTGACGGCCGCCTTGATGGGAAGCGGGCTCTTGGTGTGGAGCGGACTCGAGGGTGCGAGCCGCGGGCGGGCGGCAATCCACATCGCCAGATGGCCGCCCGAGGAGTGGCCAGCCACCACGACCCGCGCGAGGTCCAGGTGGTGCTTGGGCGCCAATGAGCGGAGGAAGTCGGTGGCTTGCGCGAGGTCGTCGAAAGTGCCGGGCCATCCGCCACCGGGATTGCCGACGCGACGGTACTCGACGTTCCACGTGGCGATGCCCGCGTTGGCGAGCGCGGCCGCCATCGGGCGGAGCAGGTCGAGCGACGTCGCGCGCGGATCCATTTTCCCGATTTGCTGCGCCCAGCAGCCGCCATGAACCAGCATGACGACGGCGTATGGTCGGCGGGCAGCGTTCGGGTCGGGCAGCCGCAACTCACCGACGTGAAGCTCGCTCGTGCCGTACGAGAGTCGGTGCTCGGCCGCCGGCACCTCCTCTTTGAGGAGATCGGCCGGCGTCACGTTCTGTGCCTCCGCGATGACAGGCAGCAGGAGACACGCGATGAGGAGTGGGCGCATCATGCGAGTCTATCGGCCGTCCCACCACTTCAGCACGCGGAGCGCGCGCAGCGTGTTCCAGCGGCTTGGCGCGCCGATCCGCTCCATCTCGAAATAGGTCTTTCCCCTGTACACGTTCTGCAACGACCAGCGTCCCTCGTCTCCCCGAGTGTCACGGACGATGTCGATGGCGTCGGCGAGGCGCGGATCGCGAGGGGCACCGGCCGCTCGAAAGTAGTCGAGCGCGCGAAGAATGTCGTAGTGCCATCGCGGAGGGAACGCGAACTTGATGAACACGGGCTTGATGACTTCTCCGGTCCGATGCGAGCGAAAGAGGCGATGGACCAGGAGGAACTCACGGCCGCGGCGCTGCGCGGCGCGCACCGACCGATGCCCGCGGCCACGATGCCGCTCGTAGTGCCACAACCCCTCGAGCGCGCTGATGGTCGTGTGCACCGACGCGTGGGTGGCGCCGCGCGCGCGCCGGCAGTTCCACCCGCCATCCGGCATCTGCTGCTCCAGCAGGTGCCCGGCAATGACGTCGAGACGATCGTCATCGTGCTCGAAGTACGAGAGGACGGACAGGATCATGCCTGTGATGCACGTCTCGCTCGCCCCCCGCCACCCGTAGTTGATGCCCCCGTCGCGCTGGAGCCCGCGATCGAGCAGGATCCGGCAGGGGTTCCGGGCCTGCCGGCTCTTCGCCGACAGGCCGAGGTCGCGCAGCAACAGCATCGTGTAGGTAGTCGAGATCCACTTGGGCGAGTAGAGCCCGTCGTCGGACGACTGCCCGGCCGCCCAGGTACCGCGCGGATTCTGCTCGGCAAGCAGGCGCGCGCCCCAGCCATCGCGCGCAACCTTCCCGCGCTCACGCGCGACGGTGTCTGCCGGAGCATCGGTGAGATCGCGCATCACCTGCCAGCGAATCGCCGGGTCTCCGTCGAGCAGCCAGCGAATCACCCCGTCGCGGCTTGCCCGACTACGCTCGGATGCTGAGGGCTTTCTCACGACCGCACGTCCTCGCCAGGCATAGCTTGCCTTCGAAAGACACGTCGGGCAACCCCGTCCACGGAGACTACGAGGTCACGCACAGGAGGCGGGAGGAAGAGCGCGCGAAGCGAAGCGGGCGTAATGGAAACGCGTCTCAACGCGTCGCGTTCATATCCTGGTTCTGCTTCAGACGCGTGACGGCGTCTTCGAGGCTCTTCTTGTTGAGCGGATCTGGAGCCTGGCCGAGGGCGAGCTCGGCGTGCTTCAGCGCTGCCTTGTAGTCGCCCACCGCCGAATAGCCGCGCGCGAGCCCGACGTGCACCGGCCAGACGCCCGGGAACCGGGCGGCGTTCTTCTGGAAGACCGCGAGCGCCTCCTTCGTCTTCCCCTGCGTCAGCCGCCGCCGTCCGTACTGGTGAATCTCGACGGGCGTTGCTCCGGGCAGATCGAGCGCGGTCGCCATGACGGCGTCGGCTTCGCTCGTTCGCTTCAACTTCTCGAGCAGCTCCGCCTTGGTCGAGAGTGTGGCGAAGTTGGTCTGGCCGACGAACTGCAGCCCGATGGCGTTCTCCGCCCACCGCAACGCCTCGTCCAGGTTGCGGTCCTGATTCAGACAGTACCGCGCGGCGGCATTCCAGTTCTGCCACTGGAATCCCTTCTCGCTGCGAAGCTCGTTCCGCAGGTTCTCGATGTAGAGCGCCGGCATGTCGTCGACGGTGATGGTGAACGGCACCCGCAGCTCCTCCCACTCGAGCGCGACGGTGGCGCGATCCGGGTGGCGGTCGAGCACGTCGTAGGTGAGCCATTCGCGAAACGGCGCCTTCTGCGGCGTCACCTTGACGCGCAGCGCGTCTTCAGCCTCGTCGTAGCTGAAGCTGCCCCACGACGTGGAGTTCTTCGAGAAGATGAGCGTCCACTGCGGCTCGCCAGCCAGCATGTGGAGCCCGTAGCGACCAGCCGGCAGCGGCTGTCCTTCGATCTTGACCGGGTGCGACACGGTGAAGACCGTGTTCTCGTTGGCCCCGGCACGCCAGGGGCCCTTGCGGTTGTTGAAGCCGAGGTCGTGGATGCCGTCGGGCACGAGCCCACCCCAGATCTTCCCGCGGCGGTCCTCGCCGTTCGGCCCGTGCACGTCCGGGCTGCTGTACGCAATGCTGACGCGGACGAGACCGATCTGCTGGCTCACTTCGGCCCGCTGGTTGTCTCCGTTCGGCGGCAGCGTCACCGACTGTGCCCGGGCTGCCGCGGCTGCCATCGCGACCAGCACGACAACGAGTCGCACGATGCGTCCCACGATTCACCTCTCTTCCACCGCGTGACGGATCCGACGCGGAGCGGCCCGGTTACTCTAAATGGTGGCCGGCAGCGCGGCGCCGACGGCGTGACCAGACGCGCGGCGATGGGGAGGAGCAGCGCTGAGGAGGCCGTGAATGGGCTCGAGGCTTCCCACGTTCGCAGCCGAGGCCTCAGATCCGGAGCGACGAGATGGCGTATTACGAAGGCACGTTCGGCGAGACGGCCGGGCGTATCGAGGTCATCGAAAGCGGTGGTGTTTACGAAGCCGTCCCCCATGTCGTCGAGGGTGGTGTGCCGACACCGGTTCAGCGTCGGCGCGGCGGGAAGACCTCCGCCCGTTCGAACTCCGAAAGCGGTGCGGTCGAAGCCGCCGCGCTCGTGCTCGAGTCGCACTACGGCCCGCGAAAGGGACCGCTGCAGCGAGTCGGTGAATCGTGACGGCTGAAGTCCGTCAGTCTGCCAGTCTTTCAGTCTGTCAGCTCTGAACTGGAACTGACTGACTGACCGACTGACCGAACGCTCCCTACTCGTGCCGGAGCGCGTCGGCCGGGTTCACGCCGGCGACGCGAAGTGCGGGCAGTGCGCACGCACCGAGCGCAATGACGAGGAGCACCAGGCCGATCGCCGCGCAGGTGATCCAATCGGCTTCCAGGTTCGCCGACACGCTGCGCAGCACCGGCGCGAGCATCACCGCCGCCAGCAGGCCGGCCGCAAGCCCCGCCGCGGTCAGGCGCGCGCCGTGACCGACGACGAGCCGGGCGAGCCGCCGCGGGTCGGAGCCGAGCGCGAGCCGCACCGCGAACTCGCGCATGCGCGAGCTGGCGCTGTAGGCAATCACCCCGTAAAGGCCGATGGTCGCGAGCAGGAGCGCGAGCGTCGCGAACGAGCCGACGAGCCATCGGTACAGGTTCAGCTCCCACAACGAATCGGCCACGACCTCCTGCATCGTCTTGACGTTGAAGATCGCGAGGGAGGGGTTCACGTCGCGGACGGCAGCCCGGATCGCTGGCGCGAGCCGTTCGGGCTCGGACGCCGTCCGCACGACCAGCGTCATGCCCACGTCCGAGGTCATCGCGATGTTCTGCGCGGCGGGATAGAAGATGACGGGCTCGGCCGTTTGATCGAGCGTCGCCTGCCGCACGTCGCCGGTGACGCCGACGATGGTTCCGCGATCGAGCTCGATGCCCACGGGATCCTCATCAGGGAAGTACCGCCGCGCGAGCGCGTCGTTGATCAGAATGACGCGCGGCGCGCCCGCCTCGTCGCCGGCCGTGAACGGGCGGCCACGCACGATAGGGATACCGAGGGCCTCGAAGTAGCCGGGCGTGACGTAGCGAAGCTCCGATGCCGGACGTCCCGTCACGCTCCGGCCGGAGATCGTGAACCCGCCGACCCAGCCCCAGTTCTGGAGCGGCATGTATTGGATGAAGCCGGCGGCCCGCACGCCCGGCAACTGCGCCACGCGCGACTCGATGGCGTAGTAGTGCGGCACGTCGGTGCGCGGGGTGACGTGCAGGGTCAGCACGTTCTCGGTCATTACGCCCGCGTCCGTGCGCTGCAGGCGGATGAGCTCGCGCACCACGACCGCCGCTCCCAGCGCCAGGACGAAGGCCAGCGCCACTTCGACGACGACGAGCCCGTCGCGGAGCCTGGCGAGGCCGCGGCTCGAGGACGCGGCCCCGCTCGTCTCTTTCGTGACGCCGAGGATATCCGCACGCGCGGCCGCAATCGCCGGCGCCAGGCCGAAGAGGACCGCGGTCACGAGACATGCCGCCAGGAGAAAGCCGAACGACTGCCAATCGAGGCCGACCTCGTGCGCGCGGGGCATTCGCCACGCCCCCAGCGTGATCAGCAGACTGGTGCCCCACCGCGCGATGAGCGCGCCCACCAGTCCGCCGGCCAACGCGAGCAGCAAGCTCTCCGCGAGGAACTGCCGGACGAGTCGAAGACGGCCCGCGCCGAGTGCGGCCCGCGTGGCCACTTCGCGCGTCCGCGCGGCCGTCCTGGCGAGCAGCAGGTTCGCGACGTTCGCGCACGCCGCAACCAGCACCAGACCAACGCCGGCAAACAGCATCCACAGCGAGCGCCGCACCGGGCCGAGCACCACGTCGGCGAGCCGCTCCAGCCGCACGCCGACGCGGAAGCGCGTGCCTGCGTAGTGCTCCTGTTCGATCTGGGCAGCGATGGCGCGCAGTTCCGCGGTGGCCGCCTCGATCTCCGCCGTGGGCTTCAATCGAGCCACGACGTTGAGACGGCCGCGACGGAGCGGCTCGCCCGGACTGGCGCGAACCGGCTCGAGCGGTATCCACACGTCCGTTCGGGTCTCGACCGGCGTGCTCCCGAGCAGCGCTTGTCCGCGATACGGAAACTGGAAGGCGTCCGGCATCACGCCGACGATGGCGACCGTTCGGTTGTCGAGTCGAAGGGTTTTGTTGGCGAGGACCGGATCGCGGGCGAAGCGCCGTGCCCACAGCCGCTCGCTGACGACTGCCTCGTCCGGCGTGTCGCCGGGCTGGAGCACGCGGCCGGCGACGGGCGCGACACCGAGCAGCGCGAGCAGGCCGGCATCGGCCCGAACCGTGGTGAGGCGCTCCACACCGGCGGGACCATCGACGTGGCTCGTCGTGAGGTCGTATCCCGCGAAGCGCTCGACCGTCGTGCTCCGGGTCCCGAAAACTTCGAGCTCCAGCGGGGCAACGGGTCCTCGGATCGGATCGGGCGGTGCGTTCTCACGGTCCTCCCGCCAGCTTCGTCCATAGACCTGCACGAGCCGATCGGGATCGGCGAACGGCAGCGGCCGCAGCACCACGCCGTTCAGCACGCTGAAGATGGCCGTGGTGGCGCCGGTCGCGAGCGCAAGGACGAGAATCGCGGTGAGGGCGAATGCCGGACTGAAGGCGAGCGAGCGCGCACCGAACCGGACGTCCTGCGCCAGCTGTTCGAGCCACCGCCAGCCCCACACATCGCGGCTCTCCTCGCGCAGGCGCAGCGTCGAGCCGAACCGGGCGGGCCTGTCCATCATTGCGCGGTGCGCGTCCATCTCCCGCCGCAGCGCCTCTTCGAAGCGGCGACGGTTCATCAGGAAGCCGAGCCGGCGAACCCATTCCCCTAAGAAGGACATGAGCGCACCTAGGCGGTGTCGAGAATGCTGTCGATGGCCGCGGTGACGCGGCGGAAGTGACGGCGCTCGGCGTCGAGCTGACGACGGCCGGCCGGAGTGATGCGGTACTCGCGTACCGGCCGGCCGGTCTCCGAGACCGCGGGGCTGGCTTTCACCCATCCCTTCAGCAGCAGCTTCTGAAGCGCAGGATAGAGCGAGCCTTCCTCGACGCTCAGCTCGTCACCCGAGAGCTGCGCGATGCGCCGTGCAATTGCGTAGCCGTGCAGGGGCTGGCCGGCGAGCACCCGCAGAATCAACATCGCCAGCGTTCCCGGCGGCAGCCCATCTTCACGAGGCATAGTTGAACTATGCCTAGTTCGCAATGGGGTTGTCAACGCTGCCCGCGTCCCCGGAGAGGCAGGATGCGCAGCACGACACGACGGCCGTCCTCGCTTCTGTCGTTTTCTTGTCGGGGTGACGAAAACTGTCGCTGCCGATGCCACATGGCGGCGCGGATTGACACGGGCGGCGCATCGCCGGACCGGGCACGGCATCGCGCGAGTGCGCGCGAATGCCGGCACCTGTTGACTTTCAACAGAAGCGGTGTATTCTGTGGACGGTCAACAGGAGCGCGCATGGCCGACCCGAAATCCGATGTTCCATACGGGACGCTCGATCTCATGGTGCTCAAGACGCTCGACACCCTGGGATCACTCCATGGCTACGGCATCGCCCGCCGCATCGAGCAGGTCGCCGACGGCGCGCTGAGCCTCAATCAGGGAACCATCTATCCCTCGCTGCTGCGGCTCGAGGAACGCGGTTGGATCAGCTCGAGCTGGGGCACGAGTGAGAACAACCGCCGCGCCCGCTTCTACGCCATCACCAAATCGGGGCGGCGGGAGCTCGCCGCCCAGACCGAGGCCTGGGAGCGCACGACCACGATCGTCGCGCGGCTGCTCGAGGGTCGATCGTGAGCCGCCTGCGGCAGGTGGCCGCGCGCCTTCGGGCGCAGGTCTCACGACGCCGGCTGGACGACGAGTTCCGTGCAGAGATCCTCGAGCACTTCGAACTGGCTGTCGACGATGGGATCAGGCGTGGGTTGACGCCGGAGCGGGCGCGCGCCGAGGCTCGGCTCGCACTCGGCGGACTGACGCAGATCGTCGAGGCCAGACGCGAAGGCCGGCGCCTGCCGCTGGTCGAGACCATGTGGCACGACGTGCGGTTCGCGCTCCGGCTGATCAGGGCGCGCCCGCAGTTCGCGTTCACGGCGATCGTCGTTCTGGCCCTGGGCATTGGGTCGGTGACGACCGTCTTCGCGGTGGTCGACGCGCTCGTCCGCCGGCCACTCCCCTACCCCGCAGCTGACCGGCTGGTCCGGGTCGACGCCGTCGATCCTTCGAAAGGCATCTGGCCGCTGCCGCAGCCAGACATCGTCGACATCCAGCGGGGTGCGACAACGGTGACGCTCGCGGGCTGGCGGACTGCCACGCTGGCGGTCGAGACCGCCGACGGGCCGCAGCAGGTGCCCAGTGCGGCGGTCACGGCCTCGTTTTTCCCGCTGCTCGGCCGCCACGCCAGCCAGGGTCGAACGTTCACCCCCGACGAAGATCGCCCCGGCGATGCGCACGTGGCCGTCGTGACGCGGCGATTCTGGGAGCGCCGGCTCGGCGCCGATCCGCGCGTCGTCGGCCGGACGCTCGGCGTCGCCG
Organism: Vicinamibacterales bacterium; assembly: GCA_963840865.1. Lineage (GTDB taxonomy): Bacteria > Acidobacteriota > Vicinamibacteria > Vicinamibacterales > Vicinamibacteraceae > CAWJAP01. The sequence goes on along the minus strand of CAWJAP010000024.1, from coordinate 94,466 downwards.
GCCGTCCCGTCACGATTGTGGGCGTTCTCGCCGCGCGCGTCGATCTCCTGCCCAGCGTCGAGGTCTTCACGCCGCTCGCCGCCGACCCGGAAGGGTCGCGTTCGGCGCGCGAGGTCGAAGCCATCGCCCGGCTCGCCCCGGGCACCTCCATGGCCGCGGCCGAAGGAGAGCTCGCGCGCGTGATGCAGCAGCTCGCGCGCGAGCACCCGGCCAGTCACGCAGGCTGGACGATCCGTCTGTCGCCGCTGCAAGCGTGGGTCGTCGGCCCGAAGTTGACGCGCCTGGCATGGGTGCTCTTCGCTGCCGTCGTCGCACTGGGTCTGCTGGCATGCGCGAACGTGGCATGTCTGCTCCTCGCGCGGGGGAGCGGCCGCCGGCAGGAGTTCGCGATGCGGCGGGCGCTCGGCGCCTCGCAAGGACGCATCGTCGCTCAACTGCTGATGGAAAGTCTCTGTCTGGCAACCTTCGGCGCCGCGGGCGGGGTTGTCGTCGCCACCGTGCTCGTGGATGCGCTGCGCGCGTGGGCGGCGCCGCTCGTTCCACAGCTCGCGCGTGTGGAGCTGAATGCTGCCTCGCTCGGCTTCGTGGCGCTCGTCACGGCCTCCGCGAGCGTCGTAGCGGGGCTCGCACCGGCGCGACAGGCCGGACGGACGGCGCTCACGTCCGCACTGCGCGCCGGACGCACCATCTCTCCGGCGCTCACCGGCCGGCGTGTGCTGGTCGTCGCGCAGGTCGGGCTGGCCACCCTTCTGGCCGTTGGTGCCACGTTGCTCGGCGCCAGCTTCCTGCGCATGAACACGGTCGATGTCGGCTTCGACCAGGATCGTGCCCTCGCGATTGCGCTGGTATTTCCCGAAGCGCAGTACCGACGCGGCGAGACGTGTGGCCCGGCTGCAGGAGATCGCGGAGCGGCTCGAAGCGCTGCCCGGCGTGCGGGCCGCCGGGGCCACCAGCGTGACGCCGTTTCAGGGCTTCGGAACCGCCAATCAATTCCGCGTCGATGGTTCGCCCGACGGCGAGTATTCGTCGGCCGCCTGGCGCGCCGTCACGCCCGGCTTCTTCGACGCCCTCGGGCTTCCGCTCGTGGAGGGCCGCCTGCTCGACGCGAGAGATGCCAACGGTGCCGAGGAGGTGGTCGTCATCACGCGCAACATGGCCCGCCGCTACTGGCCGAATCAGAACCCGGTCGGACGTCGTCTGTTGTGGGGCCGTCGCGCCTCGCCGAAAACAATCGTCGGCGTGGTCGGAGACTTCCGCGATTTCAGGCCCGATGCCGATGCGGCGCCGACCATGTTCCGGCCGCACACGCAGCTTTCGATGCCGACGATGACGCTGATCGTGCGGACCGAAGGCACCACGGACGTCGTATGGCCCGATGTCCGCCGGACGATTCGACAGGTCGCACCCGACGTTCCGTTCGAGCACGCGGCGGTCACCGAGATGTTCGCCGATTCCCTGAGCAGGCCACGGGTGGGCGCGGCCGCCCTGACGGCATTTGCAGCCATTGCCCTGCTGCTGGCGGCGAGCGGCGTCTACGGGCTCCTCAGCTACGTCGTCGCCGAGCGCGGCCGCGAGCTGGCGGTACGTCTGGCGCTCGGCGCGCGTCCCCGTCAGTTGCTCTGGAGCATCACGCGCCAGAGCGCAGCGCTCGTGGGCCTGGGCGGTCTGATTGGCGTCGCGGCGTCGTGGATCGCCGAGCGCTGGCTCGAGACCGTCCTCTACCGCACCAGTGCCACCGAGGCCGGCGTGGTCGCAGCCGTGGTGGGGCTGCTGACGTTGGTCGGCGTCGCGACGGCGCTCGGGCCGGCGCTTCGCGCGATGCGCACGGACCCCGCGAGAGTGCTCAGTCACGGAATAGGCTGCAACCCGTCGGCCGGGCGGCTGCCCTGGCTCCGACCGCCGCCTTCGACCCGCCTGCCATCGGGCGGCGACGGACTGCCGTTTTTCTTCACTGTTGACACGCGGCACTGCGAGCGATAGAGTTCGCGGCGAATTCTTAATTCATTAAGTGATGGCAAGGTATCGTCTGCCCAGTCTGACGGATGGTGAAGTGCGGCTGATGCACGTCCTGTGGGATCGCGGCTCGGCCACGGTTGCCGACGTGGTGGAAGCGCTGTCCGGGCCGAAGGCGACTTACAGCACGGTTCAGACGATGCTGCGCATCCTCGAGCGGAAAGGCTACGCGCGGCACGAGAAGGTGGGCCGGGCCTTCGTGTACCGGGCGGTGCTCGACCGGCACCAGGCACGCCGCCTGGCGCTCGGCCACCTGCTGGTGCGACTGTTCGACAACTCACCGAGCCTGCTGGTGCTGAACGTGCTCGAAGACCAGCACATCGATCCGGATGAAATCGAGCGTCTGAAAGAGCTGATCGAGAAAGCCTGAGGCCATCTTGGACCTAGTCATCGAGTGGGGCTGGCGAGGCCTGGTGCTGGCGGTGGGGGTCATGACGCTCGCCGACCACTGGCCGCGCGCGAGCGCCACGACTCGCTACCAGATCGGCTGGGTGACGCTGGCGCTCGTCATCGGGCTCCCGCTCCTGCATCTGCTGCCAGACACGCCGGCCGCTGCGGTCGATGGCTCGGCGGCGACCCGCGCGAATGGCCTCGTCTCGATCGAGAGCGTGCCCTCGTTCGTCGTGATGGCGGGTCTCGGCGCGTGGGCATTGTGGACGCTCGTCGGCATCGTCCGCCTCGTGAAGGCACTCGCGGCGTTACACCGGGTTCGAGCCACCTGCCAGCCCTTCCCGCCGGCGCTCGAAGCCCGGCTCACCGCCTGGACGCGGCACCGGCAACGTGCGCGGGCGTCACGGCTCGTGCTGTCCGAGGATGTGCGCGGTGCGGCGGTGTTCGGCCTCTGGCCGCCGCTCGTCGCGGTGTCGCCGGCCGTCGCCGCGCGGCTCACGCCCGCCGAGCTCGATCGCATCGTCGTCCACGAGCTCGCGCACGTCGCCCGCCGCGATGATTGGGCCGACCTCGCGCAGCTCGTCATCCGCACGTTCGCCGGCTGGCATCCCGCCGTGTGGTGGCTCGATTCGACGGCTGCGCGCGGAACGCGAGGCCGCGTGCGACGACTGGGTGGTGGCGCTCACCGGTGGCGCAATTCCGTATGCCGCATCGCTCGTGAAGCTGGCGGAGCTCCAACGCGCGGCCGCAAGACGGCTGCAACTCGCACTCGGCGTGCTGGGGCGCTCGGCACTGACCGCACGTGTCGACCGGCTGCTCGATCGGCATCAGAACCGCGCCATCTGCGCGTCGCCACCGGTGGTCCTGGTGGTCGCGATTCTGGCCGCTGGTCTCGGCATCCAGCTCTCGGCCATCGACCTCGTCGCCACGCGGACGCTCGCGTCGCGAGCCCAGGAGAACGTCGCGCCTGAGCGATTGCTGGCGCACGTCGATCGCCAGCCGGACGCGGCGGCACCTGCCATCGCGCCCGATGCGCGGCGGCCCGCACCTTCGCCGGCAAGGCCGGCAAGGTCCTCGCTCGATCGCCGACGGTCACGCGCGATCGACGATGTGGCAGCGGGCGCCGGTCGCGAGGCGATCGTTCGCGCGCCCATCGTCAGTGGCGCGCCGGTGCACAACTCGATCGTGACGGCGACGACGGAGCCCGGGGCCATCGACGCCGCCGATCTCCCGGTGGCGGCTACGCCGCTCGGTTCGCACGTGCTCACGACGCTGCCGGTCGCCCCGGCGCCCGTCACGATCGCGCAACGCCACGACCGTCCCCAAACACCGTGGGGGGCTACGGCCGACGGCGGTGTGGCCATCGGCGAGGGTTCACGCAAGGCCGCCGTCGCGACGGCGGGATTGTTCACGCGTTTCGGCAAGTCGATTGGCGGTTCGTTCTAGCGCGCCGGAGAAGGGAACGGGAGTCTTTTCCAGCAGTCCTTCGCTGACATCGATTGACTGACGTCCGTCCTCTTGTTCCGACGATCGCCGGTCTCGCTCGAAGTCCGACCCATGGGCAAGCTGCGGCATTTTGCTGCGTCTCGACACACGACATGCGCGTACATCTCGTCAATCCGAGCGACCTGGCCTTCGGCACGGCGGTCATCACCCCGCGCTGGCTCTACGTCCTGGCGGCGGCTACCCCGCCCCGCTACGGCGTACCCGTCATCGTCGACGAAACGCTCGCCGCGTTCGACCCGGCCACCGTGCAGCCGGGCGACGTCGTCGGCATCGGCATTCACACGTCGAACGCGTTGCGAGGCTACGCCGTCGGGCAGCTTGCGCGCGCTCGCGGTGCGAGGGTCGTCTATGGCGGCATTCACGCCAGCCTCTTCCCCGAGGAGGCGCACCAGCACGGCGGCGCCGATGCGGTCGTGAAGGGGGACGGCGACCACGTCTGGGCGAGCGTGCTCGCGGATTGCGCGGCCGGCGCGCTGCAGCCGCACTACGACGGTGGCCGGGTGGACGGCACCTCGTTCATGCCCGCGCGATGGGATCTGCTGCCCGCGGACAAGTACATGTGGGCGTCGGTGCAGACCGTGCGAGGCTGTCCGAAGCACTGCTCGTTCTGTTCCGTGTGGCGTACCGACGGCCAGAAGCCGCGCCAGCGCCACGTGGACTCGGTGGTCGAGGAGATTGTGCAGCTGCGCCGGCGCGGTTTCCGCTTCATCCTGCTGGCCGACGACAACTTCTATCCGGTGACGAAAACGGACCTCGAGATGGCCGCGCGCCGCACCGACCCGAGAACGCTCGACGAGCTCACGGCGATCCGCAGTGAGCGCTTCGCCCTGATGGAGCAGCTCTCGAAGCTGCCCGACGACATCGTGCTCTACACGCAGATCACCATGGAAGCGGCCGAGGATCCGGAGTTCCTCGACGCGATGCGGCGGGCGCGCATCCGCGGCGCGCTGGTGGGAATCGAATCGGTGACCGCCGCGGGACTGAAATCGGTCTACAAGGACTTCAACCTGGCCGGCGAGGCGCTCGTCCGGCGCCTCCAGGCGTTTCGCGAGCACGGGGTTCACATTCTGGGATCGTTCATCTTCGGCCTGCCCGGCGACACGGCAGCGACCTTCGCCGCGACGGCCGACGTGGCGCAGCGGGCGGGCGTTTCGTTCGCCCAGTTCGTCATGCTCACGCCGTTTCCGGGGACGCTCGACTTCCAGAAATGGGAGCAGGAGTCGCCGGTCACGACCATCGACGGCGTGCCGCTCACCCGATACTGGTTGATCCCACCCTCGCGGCGGCCGAAGGTGTATACGCCCCACGCCCACATGACCCCGGACGACATTCGCCGGGGCACCCAGGCGACATGGGATCACTTCTACCGGCTGCCGCTCGTGTGGCAGCGCTCGGCCTGCATCCGATCGTTCAGGGGGCGGCTGGCGTTCGTGCTGCTGTCGAAGCTCTACCGGCAAATGTATGCGAACACGGGCATCGCGACCGACAGCGCGCGCGTCGCGCGGTCGCAGCGGTGGGCACGGCTCATCGGCCGGGCGGCCCGGCGCCTGTTCATGGCGCCACCCATGCCCGAGCTGCAGATGCCGGCAACGACTCCCGCCGTCGCCGACCCGGCCATCGCCGTGTCACCGGCCGGGGCGGGACAGTAAGCGGTCGCGGCCGGTCCGCCGTAGCTTTCGGGCAGCGGATGGTTTCGCCTCGGCGCGAAAGGAGCTCGATGATGCCATTACGTCTCGTCAGGTTGGGACTCGCTCTCGTCCTCGCGGTCGTCTCGTCGGGTCTGCCTGCCGCGGCACCGCCCAGTGCCCCGGCGGCCGTCACGGGCGCGTCCCTCGAATCGATCGGGCCGCTGGCGTTCGGTCCCGAGGGCGTGCTGTTCGCCGCCGATCCGCAGGGAGCCGCCATCTACGCCCTGAACCTGTCGAGCTTGCCGAAGGCGAAAGCCGCCGGCACCAAGGCCGTGCCGAACGTCGACCAGAAGATTGCCGCGCTGCTCGGAACCGATGCGGCGAGCATCACGGTGACCGATCTGGCGGTCGACCCGAAGTCGCAAGAGACCTACGTGGCGATCATGCGCGGCCAGGGTGCGAGCGCGGCACCCGCGCTCGTGCGGATCGACGGGGACGGTGAGCTGTCGTCCATACCGTTCGACAAGGTGAGCTACACGCGCGCGGCACTGCCCAACGCGCCCGTCGCCAATCCCGGCGACCGGCGCAATCCTCGCCCGCAGTCGGTGACCGACATGGCGTTCGTCGACGGACGGTTGATCGTCACCGGGCTCTCGAACGAGGAGTTCGCGTCGAAGCTCCGGTCGGTCGCCTATCCGTTCTCGGCGGTTCCAGCCGGGACGAGCGTGGAGATCTACCACGGCAACCACGGCCAGCTCGAAACCCGCTCGCCCATCTTCGCGTTCGTACCCTACAAGATTGGCTCGACGCCGCATCTCATCGCCGGGTATCTCTGCACGCCGCTGGTCAAGTTCCCGATGTCGGCGCTCGACTCCACCCAGAAAGTGGTTGGGACCACGATTGCCGAGCTCGGCAACCGTAACCGGCCGATCGACATGGTCGTCTACAACAAGGGCGGTCAGGACTATCTGCTGATGTCGAACACCAGCCGCGGCGTGATGAAGATTCCGACTGCGGACTTCGGGTCGGCGCCGGGAATTACCAACCGGGTCGAAGCCGAGAAGGCCGGCATCGCTTACGAGACGATTGCCGACCTGGCGGGCGTCGAACAGCTCGATCTGCTCGGCAAGAACACGATCGTGTTGATCAAGTCGAGCGCGACCGGCAAGTCGCTCGAAACCGTTCCGGTCCCATAGGGATGCCCCAACGGAAGCCTCGCCATGCCCCAGGTGGTGGACAGCTGGCCGCCGCCTTGCGAGGCTTCCGTCCCCTCTCGCTGCTGCTCGCCGTTTCCGCGTGCTCCGGCGCGCGCGCCGACACGTCGTCGCCGCCGGAGATTCGGCTCGCCGGGGCCGATCGGCACGTCGACCGGGCACACGTCGACGTGGTGGGTCTGGCGCCGGCCGATCTCGAGACGCTCCACGCACGCGCACAGGGCCCGGACAGCTGGAACGCCGTCCTGACCGTGACCGTGGCCGGGGCGGGCGCCGCACCCGGCACGCCCCCGGTTGCCGGAAGCCACACCGTCGACGACACCAGCATCCGGTTCACGCCGTCATTCCCCTTCGATCCCGGCCGGCTCTACGACGTGCGCTTCGATCCGCGATCGATTGGCGGATCGGGCTCGGGCGGTTGGCGCAACGCGCCGGTGGTCGCGCGTGTGGGCCTGCCCAGACGCGAGTCCGAGCCGACGGCGCGCGTGGTCGAGGTCTCGCCGACCGGACGCGTTCCCGAGAACCTGCTGCGGATGTACGTGCACTTCTCGGAGCCGATGGGGCTCGCCGGCGGTTTGCCGCACATCCGGCTCACGACCGCGGACGGACGCGAAGTGGTCGACCCGTTCGTGCCGCTCGATCAGGCGCTGTGGAACGCGGACCGCACGCGCTTCACGCTGCTCTTCGATCCCGGACGGGTCAAGACGCGGCATTCTGCCCAACGAGCAGATCGGCCGTCCTCTCCACGCGGGCAAGAAGTACTTCCTCGAGATTGACGCTGACTGGCGCGATGCGGAGGGCCGCCCGCTCGCAGCACCGTTTCGCAGAGCGCTCGAGGTCGGGCCCGAGATTCTCCAGGGGCTCGATCTCCTCGGCGTGGCGCCTGACGACGCCCGCATCGGGCAGCCGCGACGCGCTCGTCGTGCGGTTCCCCTGGGCGCTCGATCGGGCGCTCGTCGAACGTGTCCTCGCGATCGAAGGCGCGGGCGGCACAATGCTCACCGGTACCGGCACGGTCTCGAACCACGTGACGGAATGGGGGTTCGTGCCGCGCGACGCCTGGCAGGCTGGCGCCTATCAGCTCGTCGCGCTGAACGTGCTCGAAGATCCCTCGGGCAATCGCATCGGCCGCCCGTTCGAGATCAACCCGCCTCCCAGCGCCGTTCCGATTCCCGAACGCGTCACCCGCCCGTTCACCGTGAAATAGGGTCGGGCCGAATTTCAGCAACTGCGTACTCGCGCGCCAGACTGCAAGCGCGCGTGCGCAAGAACTGAAATTCGGCCCGACCCTATTTCAGGATCAGCGTCGCGTCGGCCAGGCGTGTCGCAGACGTCGAGGCCATCGACTCGAAGTAGCCGACGAACCGCCGCGGCTCCGGAGCGTCGTAGCCCCGCAGGTTCTGTGCCCATCGATACGCAATCGGCTGGTACAGGAGCTCGGCTTCGATGAGGATCGGACGCGGCGCGTCCGCGACGTCGACGAGATAGCGGACTCGATCGCTCCCACCCGTGAAGTCGGCGTCGGTCGACGCCGCCCCCTGAATGGCGATGTCCGGTGACGCGGTCGCACCGTCGAATCCACGCGGGAGCAACCGGTTGTCCTTGACGAACCGCACGCCCGAGAGGAGGCCGGTCGTCACCCGCCCGACAGCATCGACCATCGTCGATTCGTAGACCTGCACCTGATCCGCCCGTGCGATTTCCATGTAGTGCGGCTCGAACCGCCCGGCATCTTCGTCGGCGTCGTTGCCGCTGATGGCGCCGGTTGGGTCGACAGCGCCCGACTCGAAGACGAGGCGATGCCGTGCATCGCGAACGATGACATGCAGCCAGACCCGACGGGACGGGTAGCCGGTCGGAAGCTTGTGCCCGGTGTGGTTCTCGACGAGCACCTCGAACGACAGCCTGCCGTCAGAATCGAGCGCCACATCGAGCATGACGCTCGCGGTGTCATGGCGAAGCTGGCGCTCGGTCGCCGACGCGGCGGTTTCGAGCTCGATTGGTAACGCACGCACACCCAACGCGTCTCGATACCTGGCCAGCATCCGCAGCACGAAGGCGTTCCCGCCCAGAAAGCCATGCCTCGACAGACCTTCGCGCGCCTCGCCGAGGACCGACGTGACGGGCGTCGGTCGGCTCACCTCGGGCATGTGACAGCTCTGACAGCTTCGCGATGACCGATACGCGCTGTGCCGCCATTCGAGATAAGGCATCTGTTCAGGCAACCGTCCGACGATCGCGCCATCGGGCCCCAGGGCCTCGGTGTAGAGCGTGTGGCAGGTCGCGCACAGCTCCGACCGCTGGACGTGCTCGGCCCGTTCGGGCGTGAACCCGCTCGCTGAGCGCATGATGGTCCGACGACCCGCATCGACCTCGAACGGTCCGAGGAGCGGCCTGTCGCCCGACGACGTCGGGCGACCGAGCACGAACCCGCCGGTGAAGCTTTCGTGCGTGCCCAGTCTGGCGGCGCTGATCTGGTGACAGAGCGTGCACGACACGCCGTCGGCGGCAAGTCCCGTTTCGCCCGCGTCCGCCCGTCCGGGAGCGCCCTTCAATCGGGCAAGACGAGGCAGCTCGGTCAGAACGTCGAGCAGCCGCCCCTGCGCGCGCGCGTGGGCCATCGGCATGTGACAGCGCGCGCATCCGTTCTGAATCTCCGCGCCGTGGGCGGGATGATTGAGCACCTCACGACGGACGGCAGCCTGCCAGTACGGATCGCGGGCCGAGTTGGCCATCATCGAGGCCCGCCACGCGCGGCCAATCGACACATCCTCGCCGGTCGGGGTCGACAGCCCGTTGTGGCAAGCCATGCACGCGTCGCCGGTGACGAGCGACTGATCCGGCCCTACGCCTCGCGCCTCGATCGCATTCTCATGGCCCGTCGATGACGACGCCGCGCACGGCGTACCCGCACCGCGAAGGACGAGTCCGCACATCAGCAATCCAATCGCGCCCGCGATTGCTATCGAAGGGCGCGGCTGACTGGACGATGGCGATCCTGGACGGGACCGCCCTACCAGCCATCGAACAATCCCCCATCGAACCAGTCCCAGAGGATGTAGGCGAGCAGCTGCGTGCTGCGGCCGCTTCGCCCGGCAAGCGGCACCAGGATGCCGACGTTGAGGAGCACGTGTTGCCGTTTGCTGAGTGAGACCTGCACCTGCGGGACGACATCCCACTCCGTACGCGCCTCGTCCTCGAGCTCCTGCATCGCCGTCAGCTCGAGCATCGGCGATCCACGTTCGGCCGAAGCCGCCGCTCGACAACGTCTTGCCGACTGCGGTTCGCCAGAACGCCTCGCGCGCCGCCCGACCCGGATTGGCGGGCAGGTCGACGCCTGCGTGGACTTGCACGAATGTCTCACTCGGCAACACCTGCCCGAAGGCCACGAAGGGCTCGAACACGTACGTTCCGGTCCCGAGCCCGACATCGCGGGCGCCGGTGGGGAGCTTTGTCTCGAAGCCGGCACTGACAATCCAGCCGTGCGGCGCGCTGTGCGCCACCGAGCGCTTGAAGGCCAACACCACGTCGCCGAGGCCGGCGCGTTCGACGTCATTCACCGATCGCACGCCGACCGGCACCGCGACCTCCAGCTGACTCCTCGGTCCGACGCGTCGCTCGTAGATCAGGCTGGTGGTCGCCGATCCGCTCCCCACGCTGGTCGTCAACAGCGCCTCGTCTTCGAGGTACGCCTTTCCAGTTCTCAACGCACGTGGAAGGTTCAGCTCACCGCGGGGCCAGTCGTCGTCGGCACAGAACGTCCGGACGTGGCCGAGAATCTGCAGCAGCTTGGCTTTGGGCAAGGCGTCGCCGAACGCTGGCATCCGCCGGTCGAAACCGCGGGCGGGCCCACCCTGGTGGACCACGGCCAGCCAGTCGGCGTTGGCTTCCCGGCTCGCGAATCGGCAATCGGTGAAATCGGGCAGGGGTAGATCGAGACCCGTCGTCTCGACGGGGGCGCCGCGGCCATCCAGCCCGTGACAGCTCGCGCACGCCGCGCGATAGAGCTCGGCTCCGGAACGCGGACCGTCACCAGGCCGTGTGGGATGCTGCGCGTGAATGGTGATGCTGCAGGTGGCGACGGCACACACGAGCAGGACGGTCGCGGCAACCCACGCGCGCACCGTCCCGTAATTGCTGTCCAGCGCGCGATCGACGCGTTGAAATAGCGGTCGGGTGCTTTTTTCCATTGAATGGAGGGGTCAGGAGTCGACCCTGCTGTTGTGTCGACTCCTGACCCCTTCGTGGCCCGAAAAGACTCCCGTCCCCTACTTCTGGTACAGCGCCACGAGCGCCGCGCCGATGGCCTGCGACAGGTCGCCCAGCGCCGCAGGGACGACAGTCAGCTTGGACCGCTGAGCGGGCCAGAGATGCGGCGCCGCGGTTTCGCGAACGGTCCGCAGGTACTGCTCGCGAAACGCGTCGGTGGTCGCTTCGGGGTCCATCAGCCCACCACCGATGACGACGAACTCCGGGTCGAGCGTCATCGCCAGCATCGCGACGAGCAGGCCGAGCGCGCGGGCCTGGAACCTGAACAACTCGAGCGCGAGGCCGTCGCCCTTTTGCGCGAGCCCGCGGAGTGTGAAGGCGCGCTCCCGCGGTGGCAGCGGCGAGCGCGCGAGCTCGTGCTCGGGATGGCGCGTGAGCTCCGCGGCGAGGAGGTACGGCAGCCCGGAGAGACTCGTGTACACCTCGAAGCAGCCCCACCGCCGACTGCACCCGCACGGATAGGCTTCGACGTTCAGCAGATGGAGCGGCGCCGGCATGTGCGCCGCTTCCATGCCGGCGAGCGTGTCGCCATCGAGCGGGAGGCCGTTCTTGTCGACGAAGGCGCAGCCCAGACCGGAGCCCGGCGCCAGCATCACGACGGTGGACCGGCTCGCACCGCGCACACGTTGCGCCTCCGCAACCCCACCAAGGTTCCCGTCGTTGCCGACGACCACGGGCACCGGCGCACCGGCCTGAGCCGCGAGCGCGGCCCCGTATTCGTTGAGCACGTCGAAACCGGCGAAGCTCTCGGGCAGATTCGGCGAGCGTTCCAGGACGCCGTACCGCTGCTGCGGACCGGGCACCGCGACGCCCACGCCGCGGACGTCGCTCCACCCGAGACCGTTCTGGCCGAGATACTCGTCGATCGCCTTGACCCACCCCCGTACGACCTCGAGTGGCCCGAGGTGTGAGTTGGTCGCGTGCTGCAGCAGCTTCGTGGAGACCGTACTGCCGTCGGCCCACACCCCGCCGATCTTGCTGGTCGTCGCACCGCCGTCGGTGCCAATCCAGACGTCACGCCTGCCGCTCATCACGCCTCCGCCAAGAGACTACCCGAAGTCCCGGCCCGCGTCGCCCGTCCGCGACGGGCTCGCGTTCGCGCTGGTGCTACCCCCTCCGATTCACACGCTCGATCGACGCGAGCTGCTGCTCGGTGAGCCCTGCTCTGCGAAGGACGTCCAGGACGAAGTCGGTTTTGCCGAACACGTAGCTGTCGATGTCCTGCGGGAACTCGCGGGCGAGCTGCTTCTTCAGCTCGCCATACTGTCGCGCGGCGGCGGGGTGCGAACGGAGATAGTCGCGGACGGCAAGTTGATTGACCACGCCGATCGTCCCCTCGGGGCAGACATACAGATGGTGTCGGGGAAGGCCGCAGGGATGCTCGAACGCCTCTCGATCCTCGATGCCGAGATCGCCGAGATGCCGGTAGCCAATCGTGGCCAGCCGCTCGATGGCTCGCGGCACGTCCACCCGTGCCGCGACGACCACCGTCATGTCGATGATTGGCTTGGCGGCAAGTCCCGCCACCGACGTGCTCCCGACGTGCTCGATGTGGACGGCGACATCAGCGACGACCGGCCAGATTCGTGCCCGAAGATGCTCGAACCGGCGTGGCCAATCCTCGTCGTAGTCGACGACGATGACGGTTCGATCGGTCATGCTCCTGCTCGAGCGCCTCGATCCTCCCAGGGTGGCGAGCTTCAGCGCCGGCGGCTGTCAGTCGATCCGATAGAGATTCGTCCGGGAACGCAGGAACAGGGAGCGGCCCGAAATCGCCGGCGTGGCCATGAAGCCGTCGCCCAGCTGATTCTCGGCCAGCACCTTGAACTCGCGGCCTTCCTGAATGACGGTCGTCCTGCCCTCTTCGCTGAAGAAATACACCCGGCCGTCGGCCGCGACCGGCGACGCCGAAAAGCTGCCGTTGACGCGCGAGCTCCAGACGATCTCACCGGTCTTCGCTTCCACGCCGCTCGCCACACCGGCATCGCCAATCATGTAGATGAGACCGTCTTTGAGCAGCACGGATGGCTTGTTGGGCACGCTGCGCGTCACCCGCCACACGACGTGCGTGGCGGTGGCGTCGCCGGCGCCGTCGGGCCGCACCGCGAGCAACTGCCCGCGCGGAAAGCCGCTCTGGTAGTAGACGAGGCCGTCACCCACGGCAGGCACGGTGCTGCCCGAATGGTTGGTCGGCTCTTCGATTCGCCACAACTCCTTGCCCGTCGACAGCTCGTAGCCGTACGCCGCCTTCGATCCGATGCTGAACATCACCGGCTTCCCGCCGACCGTGACGACGCGCGGCGTCGCGAAGGCCTTGCGGAAATCGCCTTCCGCCTGAATCTTCCCATCCGGTCCGATGTCCTTGAAATCGACCGACCGCTCGGTCCGCCAGACGGTCTTGCCCGTGCGCTTGTCGAGCGCGACGACGAACTGATGGTCGCTGCCGTCGAAGTGCATGAGCAGCAGGTTCCCCGCGATGACGGGCGACGACCCGGCACCGCGGAAGTGGTTGCAGACGAAATCGCGCCGGGTCCACAGCACCTTGCCGGTCTTGGTGTCGATGGCCGCCGTGCCCGGCGAGCCGAACGTCACATAGACGCGCCCCGGCTCGATGGCGGGGCTCGGTGACGCATAGCTGTTGAAGGGATGCGCGTACTGCGGCGTCTCGACGTCGAAGAGCGACAGGTCGTACACGACCTTGCCGGTCTCACGGTCGACCGCGAGGGCCGACAACTTGCGGCCATCGGGCGTCGCGGTCGTCACCCACACCTGCGAACCGAGCACGACCGGCGACGACCATCCGCGCCCGTGAATCGGCGCCTTCCAGGTGATGTTCGACGATTCGCTCCAGGTGAGCGGCACGCCGCGAGCCTCGGCGATGCCCGTTCCATCCGGCCCGCGGAACTGCGTCCAATCCGCTGCGACGCCAGCAGCCGTCGTGAAGACGCCGAACGCAATGAGCAGGAGACCGAGGCGCGGCCGACCCATCGGGCGAGACATGGGGGAGATTATGAGCGAGTGATGAGTCTTGAGTTTTGCGTCACGAGCCCACTGCTTGAAGCTGAGCGCTTCAAAAACTCATAACTCAGAACGCAAAACTCAAAACTTCCGATCACGGCCGCGCGAGCGCCGATCCACTCGAGTCGCTGGCGAGGACGGTGAACGACACGCGGCGGGTGACGGCCGCGGCACCCGAGGATGCGGGACGCGCCTCGACGAGAAGCTGAGCTTCTCCCGAGATGGACGCGAGCGGAATCTGCACGGCGTGGACATACGCGCCCGACAGCGCCTTCAAGTCTTCGCGGCCGACGTCGATGGCGCTGCGATAGCGCTCGCGCCCCGCCGCGTCCACGACGGTCGTCGTCACGACCAGGTTGTGCTGGCGGGCCGAGTCGTAGATCTCGATCGCGGCCGACAGCTCATCGTCCGAGGAGAAGCTGCGCCGCACGACGGGCAGCACCGGCATGCGATCGTTGGTCTCGTTGTCGATGGCGGTGGGCACGACCTCGGTCGTCTCCGATGAAAGCAGCCAGCCGCTCAGCGAAAGCCGCCCGTTGAAGTCGGGAACGTCGACGGTGGCATGCACGGCGCCGCGGCGCCCGCCGTTCTGCTCTCGCGCGGCGACCCGGATCTGGTAGCGGCCGGGCGGCACGCGCAGGCGCGAAATGGACCGATAGCCGGCGCGCTTGAGGATGCGTGCCGACTCCTCGTCCAGGCGGATCGGAACGGTCGATCCCGTGGCCGCCTGCACTTTGCCCGTACTGTCGAGCGCCATCAGCGCGATCTCGAGCGTGTTGTTCACGCCGCCCGGGTTCGCGCCTGGCGCGAGCTCTTCACCATCGACCAGCAGCGTGACGGCGATGTCGGCGAGCTTGCGATCGTGGCGAAGCGCCACCGCCTGGACGTCGAGACCGATACCGGCGGACGGCAGCGGCGACATGATGAGCGCGCTCGTCTCGCGAGAGATGCCTGGCGCCGCGAAGCGCGACACTGCCTTGGTCGGCGCCCGCGACGCGTAATAGCCCTGCCGCGCGAGCACGCGCACGTCGGGCCGCTTCACCTTGACCTTGATGCGGCGATACGTGCCATCGCGCGCGGTGTTGGTGGGACTGTAAGCGACGACATAGTAGTCGCTGCTCTCGCGAATGACGCGGCTGAAGACATCGTCGTGGGCCGTGCCGGCGAGCGTGGCAAAGCCGCCGGTGTTCTCGGCGAGCATCCACAGTGTTTCCTGGGCATCGCGCATCTCCGAGGCCGTGTGCTGCGCCGTCAACCCGAGGCCGGGGTCGGCCACCGGCGCGCCGAGATCGCTCAGCGAGTCGGTCACGTCGCCGCTGCGCGTGTCCATCGTGTAGAGCGCGACGTTGGCGCGCGCCGCGGCGCCGATCGCGGTCTGCAGGCTGATGAGCACCTCGTTCGAGTAGTTGTGAACGTCGGTCCGGCCCACGGCCTCGCCTTCACCGCCGCCCGTCGGCGCGGTGGTCGGCAGCGCCGCGGGTGTCGAAGCCGACGCGTCGAGCACCCGGCCGCGACTGCGAAGGCCCGACAAGTCGTAGTCGATGCCCTCGCTGAACACCAGCATCGCCTTGCGCTTGCCGGAGACGCGGGCGAGCACGCCGGAGACCGACTCGATGGTGGCCAATGCCGACCGCGCGTTGAACGCGCGCTCGCCGTCCTGCCGATCGCGCAGGTCCTCGAACCGCGGGCGGCCGCGGCCGCGGAAGAGCAGGTTGTACTGGTCCATCCGCTCCACGGTAGCCGGACGAAGCTTGCGGCCGACGAACTTGCCGATCGCGGTCAGCAGCAGGTCCGGGTCGGTCGTGAAGTCCTGCACCGCATCCGCGCGCCCGCTCGCGTAGACGACCGAGGCCAGGTCGCCGGGCGCGAAGTGCCCGCGGACGAACTGGGCCGCGCTCCGCTTGACGGCTTCGGCGTTCCGGTTGTCGACGTGGAGATCGTCGAGCAGGAGAACGAACACGCGGCTCGACGCGAGGGCGCGGTTCGATGCGACGTCGGGAGGCGCGAGGCGCGCCGGACGAGCCTCGGCCGGCGCGGTGGGCACGTTCACCCGCGTGAAGCCAGCCAGGGCCTGCGGGGCGTTGTCCTCGAAGATCTCGATCTCGGAAGCGTCGAGGTCGGTGATGGTCTGGCCGCGCGCGTCCACGACGCGCATGTCGATCTCGATGACGTCGACGCGCGAGCGGAACACCGGCGTGTCGGGCGTCTGGGCCGGCGTGGCGGGCTGCTGGAAGGAATCGAAGACGATCGCAGTCGAGCGCGCGCCCGGCGCAGCCACGGCACACAGGCCAAACACTGAGGCGACCAGCAGTCGTCGGGCCGTCATGGGAGCGACCCGACGATCCTACCCGATCGGACGTGGATTGGCGGGGTTTTCAGAGCGCCCGGTCCGCGGCGTGCGGCCCGCGGCGAAAGCGCAGAATCGCAATCGTGCCGACCAACCCGGAACCGAGCAGAACGGCCGGCACGACCAGCGACGGGCGGCCCGAGTCGAGGATGAGCGCGCTGAGGACGAGCGAGCCCCACATGCCGGTGAGCGCCGTGACACGAGCCCGCCGTGGAATCGGAACGGCCGGGTCGAGGTAGACGGCGTACGGCCGGAACAGCCGGCTGCTGCGCAGCCGCTGCTCGAGCACCGGACAGGATCGTGTCAGCAGGTACGACCCGACGAGCAGGAACACCGTCGTCGGCATGCCTGGCACCACCGCGCCGACGGCACCGAGCGCGAAGCACCCGAGCCCGAGCGCGGCGCGCGACCAGCGAACCATCGACGCCGATGTGCGAAGCTCGAGCGCGCCAGACGTTGGGACCGGTGGATTCATCTATGGCTTGAACGGCTGGCCCGCCCGCAGCGAACACGACCCGCCGCGTCGCGATCATACAAGGGGACCGGGCTCCCGTTTCGTGCTGGGGTCTTTCCCTTCTACAACAAGCGCGGGGCCGCCGAGGAATGGATCAAGGAGGGGAAGCGGCGGTGTTCGGGGATCCGCGGCGGATCTGGGCGCTCCCGCCAACCGGCTGACGGACAACGGCGGCAGGCGACCGTTGAGAGCGAAGCACGGGGCGCACCGCGGGAGAGGTGTCGGACAACTGTGACCGGGGGCGAGTTCGTCTGCCGGAAATTCAGGTCGCCGTGGCGGCGTCATGAGGTGCGACCCCGGCGACAACAACAGTCGATCAGGAGCCGTCGAGCAGGTGTAGGATGTGGCCAGTCTGCGGAAGGCAAATCGGAAATGTCGGTTCACGGTCTTCGAGTGGACGATCAAAGAATTTGGGCTGCCGCAAGCGGGCGGCACGAGCGGATGCACCTGACGCTTCAGAAAGAAGCGACACAGCGCGACGCGGCTCGGTCCTGACGACGCTGATCCCCCGCTTCGCGGCTCCGGAAAAAGGGGGCAAGCCTCCGCCCCGCCGGAGGGTTCGGTTCGTCAACCCGTGGATTGGTCTCAAAAAAGACCGAAAGTTTCGTGGACAATCTCTGCGCACACCGATCCCAGGTCGAGCGGCCACACGGATCAAACCTTGCTTGTCGGTCGTCCGTGACGTGAGAGTGACGGTGTGCCTTAGAGCCCGTCATCCTGACCCGTTTTAATTCCGGACGGGATCGGACGACGGAGTGGTGGAAGGGCGGTCGAGCATGTCAGCCAAGATCCTTTCGGCATCGGCGTTAGGAGCGGTCGCAGCGCTGGTCCTCGACATCAGTGTCGTCGCCCAGAGCGACACCCAATTCGCGTTCGTGCGCCTCGCCAGCGACCAGCAGCGGTTGAAGTATCTGGCAACCGCCAAGATCTGGTCCGACCCGGGAGACGTGACCCCCGAAATGGTGATGGCGGGCCGGCCGCTGCAGACGAAGTCGGAGGGGGTCGAGGCTGTGCTTCGCGGTCAGCCGCTGCCGTGCGATTTCGCCAAACCAGGCAAAGAGCTCGGCGGCGCCACGCCGAAATTCACGTGCCGGACACCGGGCGGCACGACGATCCGTGTCAAGTACAGCGACGGATCGAAGGATGGCAACCGCGAGATCTTTTCGGCGGTCGCGTCGGCGAAACTCCTGTGGGCTCTCGGGTTCGTATCCGATCCGATCTATCCAATCACGATCGACTGCAAGGACTGCCCGGCCAACCCGATGTCGGGCGAGGGGCAACGCGGCAGACGCTCGTACCTCGCCACATTCCAACCGGAGGCGACCCGTCTGGTCATGGTTGCCAAGGACGACCCCGACCAGGGATGGCGCTGGGGCGAGGTCGATCAGGCCATCGCGAAGCTCCCCGAGGGCGAGCTGCGGGCGCGACAGCGCACGCATTTCGACGCGCTCACGCTCCTGGGCGTGTTCATCCAGCACGGTGATCGCAAGCCCGAGCAACAGCGACTGGAGTGCCGGAGCCTCGATGCCTCGCGCGGGCGAGGCGCGTCCACTCGAGAAAGACGACGGCGGGCCACCTGTGTTCTTCGAGCGCCCTGACGCCTCGGCGTGCAGCGAGCCGGTGATCGCGCTACAAGATATCGGTGCCACGTTTGGCGGTGCCGGCCGCACCAGCAAATCGAACTCGAAGATGAACCTGAAGGCGTGGACGAATCGAACTGTCTTCAAGCCTGCGAAGTCTTCCGACTCGGGCGGGGTGGCGGAATGCCACGGCAGTCTCACGGTCTCGATGGCCGCGGGCGACGACGCCCGGGGCGACCCTCGCATTGGCGAGGCCGGGCGCGCATTCCTGCAGGAGCGCCTGAGCCTGTTGACCGACGCACACGTGCGCGCGCTCATGACGACTGCCCGCGTCGAGAAGCTCTCCGAAACACACGAGTGGGAAGATCCCCACCGGGAAATCTCACGTCGGGTTGGACGCGTGGGTCGCTGCTTTCAAGGACAAGGTACGGCATATCACCGAGCGGCGCTGCGCGCCGTAGCTCTGCATGTCGCCATCAAACACGCGGAGACATTCAATGCGAAAAAAAGGAAAAAAGACCAAGGATGAAAGCAATCAAGAATCAAACGAGATTTCGTCGTCAGAACATTCGAAGAATTCCAAGACTCTCAGCAAAAAGGAATGCGATAAAGAGCTCGCCAGACTGCACGTGGAACTCGTCAAGCTTCAGGAATGGGTGAAAGCCAAAGGCCTGAAGGTGGTGGTCATTTTCGAGGGACGTGACGCAGCAGGAAAAGGAGGGGCGATCAAGCGGATCACTGAATCGATGAATCCACGCATCTGCAAAGTGGTTGCGCTGCCTGCACCAACGGAACGGGAAAAGACTCAATGGTATTTTCAACGATACGCCGCACATCTCCCCGCTGCCGGAGAAATTGTTCTCCTCGATAGAAGCTGGTACAACCGCGCCGGAGTCGAGCGGGTAATGGGATTCTGTACAGATGCGGAACATACAGAATTCCTGCATTCATGCCCGCAATTCGAACGAATGCTGATTCGATCGGAAATCATTCTGATCAAGTACTGGTTTTCAATCAACGATAAGGAGCAGGAAAAACGATTCTCCCAGCGACTGAACGATCCGACAAAGCAGTGGAAGTTGAGCCCCATGGATTTGGAGTCGCTGTCACGCTGGGTGGAATACTCGAAGGCGAAGGATGAGATGTTTGCGTATACGGATATCAAGGAAGCTCCCTGGTATGTGGTCAATGCCGACAACAAGCGGCTTGCCCGCTTGAATTTGATCCGTCACTTGTTGAGCATGGTTCCTTATAAGGAGACGAAGCGCGAAAAGGTTGAGCTGCCACCTCGCAGCAAACGGGGGATGGGCGGATACGTGCGACCCCCGATGACACAGCAGACATTTATTCCAGAATACTATCGGCTTGCTGAGGACGATAAGTAGCAGAGTCGTCAGCCGCCCTGACGCTGACGTTCGTCGGCGCAGTCGTCCGGCTGCCTGGGGCTGGTGCTGTGCTGCCCGCATCCGAGTGCTTCCTGCCAGGCATTACTTACCTCCCAATCCTCGGTAGAGCCCCGGCATCGGCAAGGCCGGCAACAGGACCGAAGACTGACGACCGACGGACCGAAGACCCCTGTCAGTTCGTCTTCGCGGTCCCGGGCCGGGGCATGATCCGCGAGGACGTCAACGTGATGTCGGCGCGGGCCCAGGCCTTGGCGTAGCGGCGTTGGACCTCCGCGGCCTCCACGTCCCTGCCCTGGGCGCTCAGGCTGCGGGACAGTCCGAAGAGCGACCACCCGTTTTCACGAACGCGCGCCAGGTCCTCGCGATAGACCGGTTCGGCCTCCTTCGCGCGGCCCGCTTCGAGCAGGACCGCCCCGAGCACCTGACGCGTCGGGTGATGCCACACCGGGGGCTCGTTGTAGGCCAGGCCGTCTTCGAGCGTCAGGGCTTCGCGCAACGTGGCCACGGCCTCGTCGATGCGTCCGGCGCGAGCCGCCAGCTCGCCGGCCGCCAGCCGCGCCGCAATCGTCAGCGCGGTTGCGAGGGGTGTGTCCTTGAAGCGCGTCTTGAACGCCTCGTGCCCGATGAGCGCCTCCACTCGAGCGAGCTCGTCTCTGGCACGTGCCAGCTCACCTCGCGCCGTGAACGCGAGTGCGCGCGCGTAATGCCAGATCCCGCGCGCATACGGCTCCTGTGCGGGCGGCTCGGGCGTGGTCAGGATGTCTACCCACCGTCCGAAGCGCGCGTAGGCGAGCATCGGCGTCACCGGAAAGTCGGCCGTCCAGGCCACCGCGCCGGCGTGATGATGCGGGACCTTCTCGGCCACCCGCCTCGCCGCCGCAATCGCGACCGCGCTGCGGCCCTCGAGCGTCGCGGCGGCCCAAAGGAAGTGGACGTTGTGCGGGTAGTAGCTGACCGGGTAAAGGCCCTGCGCCTGGCACTGCGCGAGGTAGTCCTCGTCGGCCAGGATGGCACGCTCGTTCCACTCGGCGGCATCCCGGTAGCGGCCGACGCGCAGGTAGATGTGCGAGGGCATGTGGACCATGTGCCCGGCGGCCGGCATGAGCGGCCCGAGCCGATCGGCGCTGGCGACCGCGCGATCGGGGTCGTTCGACGCCTCGAGCAGGTGGATGTGATAGTGGTTCGCGCCCGGATGATCGGGCTGGCGCGCGAGCACGCGCTCGAGCGCCTCGAGCGCGACGGCCGTCTCCGGCTTCGCCGAGCCGTCCTTCTGCCAGTAGTCCCAGGGCATCGTGTTCATCAGCGCGTCGGCGAGCAGCGTCTGCACGTCGGCGTCATTCGGAAACCGCGACGCCGCCGTGCGCATGGCTTCGGCGTAGGCCTTGTCGAGCGCAGCCCGCTCGCCGTCGGCGCGAAACCGGCGGACCTGCGCGTCGATCAACGCCTGTTCGAGCGGGGCCGCCGAGGCGGCACGCACCTTCGCCTGTTCGATGGCCGCGAGCGCCGCGGCGCCGTTCTCGGGCGTGAGCGGCGCATTGAGGTTCGGGCCGAGCGCCATCGCCTGTCCCCAATACGCCATGGCGAGGCCGGGATCGAGACGGGCCGCCTCGCGAAACGCACGCAGCGATTCCGGATGGTTGAAGCCATACAGGAGCCGGAGCCCCTGGTCGAAGAAGCGCTGGGCGCGCGCCACCTTCGTCGACACCTGAAGCTGCCAGGTCCCGAGCCCGGATAGCTCGGGCGCCAGTGGCGCGGCGCTCACCGCACCGGCCGGCGCTGCAGCCGTCTGCGCCCGCTTCGATTCGGTCGATTGCGCGGTCGCCCATACCGCCGCGCCCGAAACCACCGTCACACTCAGACTTGCCATGACAAAGCGAAGCATGAAACCTCACCTTCGAAACAATCCGCCGAGCGTAGAGCCGGCGCGAAGCTCATTCATGAAGACATGGTAAGCAAACCGTGAGTGCGCTCGTGGCCAGACGGCTTCGAGTCCGGATCGCAGGGACGTTGCTGGTATAGTCACCGCGCTTTCTGCGCCGCACGTGAAGCCACGGACCACATCGGACCCACTCGGAACCGTCGCCACGGATTCGCCGCTGCTGTCCATCATCGTCCCCGTCTACAACGAAGCAGGGACGGTCGGCGCTGTCCTCGCGCGGCTCCGCTCCATCCCGCTCCCCGTTCCGCGCGAAATCGTCGTCGTCAACGACGGCTCCACCGATCGGACGCGCGAGGTGCTCGACGCCTCACCGCCCGGGCCCGACCTGCGCATCGTCCATGCCGAGCGGAACGGCGGCAAAGGCAGCGCCATCCGGCGTGGCCTCGCCGAGCTGCGTGGCTCGATCATGGCGATCCAGGACGCCGATCTCGAGCTCGATCCGGCACAGCTCGCCGACCTGGTGGCGCCGATCCTCGCGGGCACCACGAAGGTCGTGTATGGATCGCGCTTCCTGGGACCGCGTCCCGATGCCCCTTGGATGACGATTGCGGCCAACCGCTTTCTCACGACCGCCACCAACCTTCTGTTCGGTGCTCGCCTGACCGACATGGAGACGTGCTACAAGGTGATGACGACGGACGTGGCGCGATCGTTGAATCTGACTGCGGATCGCTTCGAGATCGAGCCGGAGATTACCGCCAAGCTTCTCCGCGCGCGGCATGACATCGTGGAAATCCCCGTGCGCTTCTCGCCCCGCTCGCGTCAGGCCGGCAAGAAGATCGGCTGGCGCGACGGTGTGCACGCCATCGGCGTGCTCTTGAAGTATCGCTTTGAACGCTTCTAACTCCAGCCGGGCGGTCGCGCTCGGCGCCGCTCTCGCCGCCCTCGTCGTCGGCCTCGTCTGGGGCACGCGCGTGGCCGGCGGTTCCGACTCCTATTGCTATCTCGAACAGGCCGAGCGCTGGGCAGCGGGGACCATTCGAACGCCACAGTCTTCGCTCTTCGCCGGGGCGTCGTGGCTCGACCCCTGGCTCCCGCTCGCGCCGACAGGGTTCATTCCCTCCTCGAACGTCCCTGGGGCGATCGCGCCGATCTGTCCGGCGGGCCTGGCGCTCACGATGGTGCCGTTCCGGATTGCGCTGGGACGCGAGGGCGTGCACCTCGTCGTACCGCTACTGGGCGCGATGGCGGTCTGGGTGACGTTCCTGCTGGGACGCGCGCTCGCCGGTCACCCGGCCGGCGCCCTTGCCGCGGCGCTCACCGCCGTCAGCCCCGTCTTCCTGTATCAAGTCGTCCAGCCGATGAGCGACGTCCCGGCGATGGCGTGGTGGGTGCTCGCTGCCTTTCTGGTCGTGAGTGGTGGTCCACGCGCTCTGGTGGGCGCCGGCCTGGCTACGGGCGTCGCGGTGCTGACGCGCCCCAATCTCGTGCCGCTCGCTGTTGTTCTGCTCGCCTCGGTGTGGTTTCGACCGCGACAGCCGGGCGATGTCTCGCGTGTGGGCCGCGCGCTGCGGTTCTGCGCCGGCGCGGCGCCAGGCGCGCTCGCCGTCGCGCTCGTGCAGTACGTCCTCTACGGGTCCGTCACGAGCTCGGGCTACGGCAACCCCGCCGCGCTCTTCTCCGCGTCCCACGTCTGGCCCAACATCCAGCGATACGGCTGGTGGGCGATCGACACGCACACGCCCGTGTTACTGCTGGCGCCGCTCGCACTCGTCGCGCGACCGGCCGCCTCTGACGCGTCGAGCCGTGCGCGCGAGCGATGGATGGCCGCCACACTCCTCGCACTCACGGCCGCCGTCGTTGCCTGCTATCTGCCGTACGTGTCATTCGACGCCTGGTGGTTCCTGCGATTCCTACTGCCGGCGGTGCCGTTCGCGTTCGTCCTGGTGGCGGCGGTCCTGCGGGCATGGACCTTGCGGCTCCCGCATCGATGGTCGGTCGTCACGTTCGTCGCGATCGGGCTCGTCCTTTGTGGGCTGTTCGTGAGAACGGCACAGAGGCGACACGCGTTCGAGGTCAAGGCCGCAGAACGGCGATTCCGCCTCGCCGGTGACTACCTCGCGCGATCACTGCCGCCGAACGCCATCGTTCTGACGATTTGGCACAGCGGGAGCGTGCGCTACTACGGACATCGACAGACGGTGGTGTGGGACGCCATTCCGCCCGACGCCCTCGATCGCACGGTCGATTACCTCCGCGGGCGCGGACTGCAGCCCTTTCTTCTTCTCGAACGCTGGGAGGAGCCGGCGTTTCGCGCGCGGTTCGGCGCGGCCAGCGCGCTCGCCGCGCTCGATTGGCCGCCGCGCGCGGCATTCGGACGGGAGGTTCGTGTGTTCGCGATCGACGACCGCGCGCGCTATATGGCCGGCGAGCGCACGCCGAGCGAGTTCGTGGCGATCGACGGTCGAGCCGGAAGGCGATGAAGCGGCTTGACGGCGGCGCTCAGCCGTGCCTCTCAGAATCGGCTTTTCGGCCACCGTCGAGGACAGCCCTGAAGGGCTGGCCCACCTGGTCCCGGTGGGACAGGGCTTCAGCCCAGTCTGGTCGACGTTTTCAATGTTTTTACACGCTTAACAATGTCTTAGTGCCGGATGGCGTGGTTTGCTTAAGGATTTCGCGGATTCGGGGGCTGGGCGTCAAACGTTTGCAAATCTGCCGGCGTTGCACCGCGTCCCTCGTCCCACGCCTCGTACGGTGCTACGATGCCGAAGCTCAACAGCGATCGAGGGAGGAACGATGACGAAGCAGCGGATTTCATTGTTGGTCGGCGCGCTGGCGGTGGTAATCGTGGCCGCGCTCCAGGCGGCCGACGTGACCGGCAAGTGGGTCGCGCAGGTCCCCGGGCGCGACGGCCAGACGCAGGAACAGACGTTCACGTTCAAGGTCGATGGCGAGAAGCTCACCGGATCGGTCAGCGGCCCCCGGGGCGATGTGCCGATCACCGATGGCAAGATCTCGGGCGACGACCTCGCATTCACCATCGTCGTCCAGAACAACGAAGTGAAGTTGCTCTACAAGGGCAAGGTGGCGGGCGACGAGATCAAGTTCACGCGGCAGCGTGAGGGCCGCGACCAGACGCAGGAATTCGTGGCGAAGCGAGCGACATCGTAGGGATAGGGGTCAGACGCCGGCACCCCGTGGCGGTGGTGGTGCTGGGCTCTCCGGACCGACGGCGAGGGCTGCGTTCAGTTCCCGCGGATGTGCTCGCGGTTGTCGCGAATCCAGGACGCGAACCGCTTGGCCGCGTCGGTGGCCGCATCGCTCCAGTCTCCGTCGTCGTTCGTCCCCTCCAGGGCGAAGACTCGCTCACCCACCTTGATGTTGGCCTTCACAAAGCGCCAGTCATCCCTCGCCTGCCGGCTAGTGACATCGATGACGACCTCAGCCTTTGTCCCATCGTCAGTGAGGCGCATGATTGAACGCAGACGGGTGAGGGTACGTAACACGACGTGATGGGCGAAAGTTGGCGAGAGAAACAAGGCGAAACAACTCGAAGCTGTCCCAAGCAAACTTTTTACAAGTGGATCAATGTTTTAGCGCGCCCTTAACCACCTGGCGCCGGCCACGACAAAAAATGCCAGAATCGGCAGCGGCGGGGCACGTCCCCGCTTTCGGTCAACAGCGCTCGAGGAGGGACGATGAGGAAGCAGCGGATGTCTTTGATGGTCGGAGCACTCGCCGTCGTGCTCGCGGCCGCGCTCCAGGCGGCCGACGTGACCGGCAAGTGGGTCGCCCAGGTGCCGGGGCGCGACGGCCAGACCCGCGAGACCACCTTCACCTTCAAGGCCGAAGGCGAGAAGCTCACGGGATCGGTGACGGGCCGTCAGGGCGACGTTCCGATCACGGACGGCAAGATCTCCGGTGACGACCTCTCGTTCACGGTCGTCATGAACTTCCAGGGCAACGAAGTGAAGATGCTCTACAAGGGCAAGGTTGCCGGGCAGGAAATCAAGTTCACACGCCAGCGCGAGGGCGGCGACCAGACGCAGGAATTCGTGGCAAAGCGAGCAACATCGTAGGAATGGGGGTCAGACCGCATTTGCCGGGTCTGACCCTTCTTGCTGGTCCCTAGATCATATATGATTGGCCTTTCTGCGAGGATCAGGACAGGAAGCCACGTTGCCGTCAACGTCGCCTGTGTCTCCGTTACCCTCCCTCCTGAGCCGCCGGGACTGGCTTGGACTAGGAGAGCCACGCGGCGCACAGCCCGCGGGATGCTGGGTGCGTGTGCACCGGCCGGCGATGGCCTGCCGGTTCGAAGTCGTCCTCGACGGTGAGGATGCGCGGCTGCTGGCCGCCGCCGGCGACGCGCTCGACGAGGCCGCCCGGCTCGAGACGGCGTTGACGATCTACCGCGAGACCAGCGACCTCATCGACGTCAATCGCCGCGCGGCGCACGAGCCCGTCGTCGTCGACGCCGAGCTGTTCGAGCTCCTCTCACGGTGCGCGACGCTCCATGCGGCCACCGAAGGCGCCTTCGACATCACGACGACGCCACTGTCGCGGTGCTGGGGATTCTTCGTGCGCCAGGGCCGACTGCCCTCCCCGGCGGAGGTCGATGCGGCGCGATCGCGGACCGGCATGCTGCACGTGACGCTCGACGCGGCAGAGCGAACCGTCCGTTTCACGCGCGCGGGCATCGAGCTCAACCTGAACGCGATTGGCAAGGGTTACGCCGTCGACTGCATTGCCAATCGGCTGCGTGCGAGTGGCGTGCGGCACGCCCTGGTGTCGGCCGCTACGAGCAGCGTGGCGGCGATTGGCGGCCGCGGCCAGGGTTGGCTCGTCGATTCGACGTCACGCCGCGCCGCCCAGCGGCTCGCGCGGCTGCGCCTCCGGAACGGCGCGCTCGGCACGAGCGGCGCGGGCGAGCAGTTCGTCGAAGTCGACGGCGTCCGCTACGGTCACGTGCTCGACCCTCGCACGGGCTGGTCCGCGAACGGCGTGCTCAGTGCCAGCGTGGTGGCGGCTGAAGCGGCCACGGCCGACGCGCTCGCCACGGCGTTTCTCATCGGCGGAGCGAAGCTCGCCAGGCGCTACTGCGAGGCACATTCCGACGTCCTGGCCATCCTGACCCCCGAAGACGGCACCAGCCATCCCCTCGTCTTCGGCAGATACGGCGGCGCGATCGTGGAGGACTAGGTGCATTTGACACCCGAACAGCAAACCGTCGGCCGGCGCAACTTCCTGAAAGTCGTCGCCGGCGTGCCGGCCATCGCGGGGCTCGGGACCGCCGCCGCTCTGAACGGTCCCGTGCGCGGCGGCCCGGTCCGAGTGGGTTTCATCGGCGTCGGCGGAGAAGGCCGCGTCCTGCTCGCGCAGACCGACCCGGCCTACGCCGAGGTCGTCGCACTCTGCGACATCAATCCTGCCCAGCTCGCCAAAGCCGACGAGGTCCTGTCGAAGACCAAGCGGCCGCCGGCGCCGCACATCACCGAGTGGAAGGAACTGGCCGCGCGCGACGACCTCGAAGCCATCATCATCGCCACGCCGCTCTGGACGCACGCTGAGATCACGTCCGGCTGCCTCGAAGCCGGCAAGCACGTGCTGTGCGAGAAGATGATGGCGTGGGATCTCGCGGGCTGCGTGCGGATGCGCGAGGCGGCCGCGCGAACCGGCCGCCTGCTCGAGATTGGCTATCAGCGCTGCTACAACGCCGTCTACCAGGCCGCCTACGACGGCATCGTCAAGGCCGGCGGCCTCGGCGACGTCTTCCACGCACGCCTGGCCTGGCACCGCAACGGCAACTGGCGCCGCAAGGGTGACCCGCCTTCGGCCGACTACGATCCCTCCAAGTGGGGCTACCCCACGTGGGAACACCTGCTCAATTGGCGGCTTTACAAGCGCTACTCGAGGGGCCTGCTCGCCGAGCTCGGCAGCCACCAGGTGAACGTCTCGAACTGGTTCTTCGACTCGACGCCCGACGCCGTGCTCGGCACCGGCGGGATCGACCGGTTCAAGGACGGCCGCGAGGTGTTCGATTACCTCTACGCGACGTTCGAGTATCCGGGCGGCCGGACGGCGGTCTTCTCCACCATCGAGTCCAACGCGTTCGACCACAACTACGAAGCGTTCTTCGGCACGAAGGGCACGCTCATCCTGCGCGGCGAGTCGGAGGCGTACCTGTTCGACGAGAACGGCGGCGGACAGGCAACGGGCATCGAGGTCGCAGCCCGCACGGGCGGTCCCGCCCTCGAAGCCTCGGAGAGCCGGACGGCGGACGCGGCGGGACGTTCCGCCACCGCAAGCGCGGGTCAGAACGTGGATCGCCTCGCAGCCTACCGGAATCAGGTCTCGCGCTTCTGCGCGGCGGTCCGCGTGGGCTCGCCGCTCGCGTGCGGCCCTGACAAGGCGCTCCGCTCGGCGGCGGCGTGCCTCAAGGCCGACGAAGCCGTCGAACAGAAGACCCGGCTGGCGGTCAACTACTCGGTGACATAGCATCCTGAGCTCGTCGAAGGATGAAGCCCCGCCCTGCTGCCGTCTCCCATGCCCCCACTCACACGAGTCCAATCGACGATCCTGGTCCTGCTGCGCACGCTGATCGGGTGGCACTTCCTGTACGAGGGCTACTACAAGCTGGCGCTTCCCGGATGGTCGAGCGCGGGCTCGCCGCTGGCGCCCTGGAGTGCGACGGGCTATCTCAAGGCGGCGACGGGGCCGCTGGCTCCGGGGTTCCACGCGCTGGCAGCGTCGAGCGCGTCGGGCTGGATCGACGTGGCGGTGCCAATCGCGCTCGCCCTCATCGGCCTGTCGCTGACGCTTGGACTCCTCACGCAGGTGGGAGCGTGGGGTGCGCTCATTCTGCTGACGCTCTTCTACGCAGCGGCCATCCCGCTCGACGGCGTGCCGCGTCCGGGCGCGGAAGGCACCTACCTCATCGTCAACAAGACGTTGATTGAGTGGGGCGCCATGCTGGTGGTCCTGATCTTTCGCACCGGACGGCTCGCCGGGCTCGACCTGCTGTGGGCGAGGCGGCGAGCGCACGTCGAGGAGCACGTGACGGGACCGGAGCGGTTTCTTGTGGAAAACCCGTTAGACCTGTGAGCGCACGGCGTGCCGTGCCCACCGGCGCGGATTAACCCCGGGTCAACACGGTAGGACCGGCGCGGTCTCGAATGGAAGGCATCGTGTCCGGGGGCACGGGGCACACCACCACCAGTGCGCGCGTCACGCGTTCGATCGCCGGCGGCTCGGCCCCCGCGTCTGCGAGCAGCGTCACGGTATCGGCGACCAGCAGTCCCACTTCGCGGCTGGTCAGAGTCCGGCTGTTGACGGCCGAGTAAAGGTTCTGCGCCAGTCGCTCGGCAGCTTCCTCATAAAGGTCGACGCTTACGAGCGCCAGCGACAGGTCGACCGCGAGGGTGCGCAGCACCCCGGGCGCGATCGGGCGGCCACGCGCCGCCGACAGCGCTTTCTCGAGATTCCGAATCGATTCGGGCGAGGATTCGAGCGCGCCGGCCATCACGCCCAGCGACTGTTGCACGTTGGACAGTACGGCCGCCGGTGCCCGGACGGGAGCCTCCGCGCGAGCAGGTGAGTCCGCGGCGGACCGCGAAGCCCGCTCGTGAGCGGTCACCGACCGTGGCAGGAGTGCCACGGCAACCAGGTAAACGGCCAGCAAGGGATGACGCATGACGCTCGACTCTCTACCTGCAATCGGCAACTCACGCACCGCGCGTGAATCGGCGGTCCTCATCTATTCCAACGAAGAATCCGCTGCTCGAGAACAGCGCAATGGTCGTGCCGCGCGGCGACGCCGAGAAATGCGACGCGTGCGGCGACTCACGCGCCTCCGGGCGTGGAGGCGGGACGCCGTTTTCTGGAGCTGGGGAGCCACGCGGCCCGGGGCTGAAGCCGGCCGTATAATGCGGCGCCCGATGTTTCTGGTTTCACGCTGGCCGCGACCGACTCCGGGCGACGGGATGGCCTGGAGCCCGCGCTGATTCGTCGACCCATGTCGGACCCGGCATCTGCCCCAGCGCGGCCATCGCCCCTCGTCCCGCACGCGGAGCTGGAGCTGCTCCCGAACTACATCGGCGGACGCTGGGTCGAGTCGACCGGCCGGGAATGGGTTCCCGTCCACAACCCCGCACGAGGCACGGTCATCGCCCGCACGCCGCTCTCGACCTTCCAGGACGTCGACGCGGCAGTGACGGCCGCTCGCCAGGGACTGCGCGACTGGCGCGAAACGCCGCCGGTCGTGCGCGCGCGGGCGTTGTTCCGGTTCAAGTCGCTGCTCGAGGCCCACGCCGAGGAGCTCGCGCGGATCGTGACGACCGAGCACGGGAAGACGCTCGACGAAGCCCGCGGCAGCGTGCGGCGCGGCATCGAGTGCGTGGAGGTCGCCTGCGGCGCGCCCTCGCTGCTCATGGGCCTCGGGCTCGAGAACATCGCGCCGGCCATCGACTGTCAGGTCGTGCGTCAGCCCGTCGGCGTGTGCGCCGCGATCGGCCCGTTCAACTTTCCGGCCATGGTGCCGCTCTGGTTCCTGCCGTTTGCCGTCGCCTGCGGCAACACGTTCGTCCTGAAGCCGTCCGAGCAGGTGCCGCTTTCACAGAAGCGCATCTTCGAGCTGCTCGAGCAGTGCGACCTTCCGCCGGGCGTCGTCAACCTCGTGAACGGTGGGCGCGAGGTCGTCGAGTCGCTGTGCGACCACCCGGGCATCGCGGCACTGTCGTTCGTCGGGTCGACGCCGGTGGCTCGGCAGGTCTACCGGCGCGCGGCCGAGCACGGCAAGCGGGTGCAGGCGCTCGGCGGCGCCAAGAACTTCGTCGTCGTCATGCCCGACGCCGACCTCGATCGCCACATCACCGCGATTGCCGAGTCGTTCTACGGCTGCGCGGGCGAGCGGTGTCTCGCCGGCAGCGTGCTGCTGCCGGTCGGCGAGGCGCACGCGCGAGCGCGCGATCGGCTGATCGAAGCGGCGCGCGCCCTCACGGTCGGCGATGGGATCGAACCGGGCGTGGCGATGGGTCCCGTCATCAGCGCCAGCCATCGCGAGCGCGTCGTCGGCTACATCGATCGCGGCGTCCAGGACGGCGCGAGCCTCCTCGTCGACGGCCGCGACATCGTGGTCAGCGGCCACGAGGAAGGCTTCTTCGTGGGACCGACGGTGTTCGACGATGTGGCGCCGGCGATGTCGATTGCGCGCGAGGAGATCTTCGGGCCGGTGGCGTCGGTCTGCGCCGTCGCCGATCTCGACGAAGCCTGCCGCGTGATGGAGGCGCATCCGAACGCCAACGCCGCGTCGATCTTCACGACCAGCGGCAAGATCGCGCGCGCGTTCAGCCACCGCGCCACGTCGTCGATGGTGGGCATCAACGTCGGTGTGGCCGCGCCGATGGCGTACTTTCCGTTCGGTGGCGCGCGCGACAGCTTCTTCGGCGATCTCAAGGTCCACGGTCGCGACGCCTTCGAGTTCTACACCGACAAGAAGGTGACGATCAGCCGTTGGTAGGGGTCGGGTGTGATATCCGTCTAAATGTTCACCGCATCGAAAACATTTAGACGGATATCACACCCGACCCCAAAGCAACACGCCATCGTCGGGATGCTCGCGCCCGCCTGGACGCTTGATGCGGAACACGTTGAACGGCCAGCGATCGCCACGCTTCGGTGGAAGCGCGACCGCATCCGGAACCGGCAGGCTCCGGAAGCCCTCCCACGGCAGCTCCGCGATCGCGGTCCAGCCGACGAGTGCACCGGCCGCGCCAGGCATCGGCCGTACGGCGGTCGCCAGACGCTCGTGATTCCATGTGAGATCGGACACCAGGTTCGGGTACGGCGCGCGCACCCGCACGTCACACGTGACGTTGGCGGGACTGATCTCGAGCTCGAAATAGTCGACGCCTCGCCCGCCAGGATCGAGGAACACCTCCACGACCTCCTCCTCCCAGAGGTGGTCGTCGTGGCTCGTCATCGTGTGCCAGGGGTCGGGATCGGTCGCGTCGAACCGCGTATACAGCGCCCGATCGTTCCACAACGCGCGGAATGTCGTCCGATAGCGCTCGGGTCCCCACGAGATCGCTGACGCCAGGCTCCACCCGGCCTCGTCGCCGGCGAGCAGCGTCGACCGGGACGCATTCGTCCACGCGGCGGCGCAGCCCTCCCGTGGATCGGGATGCGGCGACGTCGAGCTCGTCATGCGGAGAGCCCGAGCACGCGATCCGCGTTGGCGTGATAGACCTTGCGCAGGATCGCCTCGGGAAGTCCAAGCCCGTAGATTCGCCAGCGGCCCTGCGGCGGTACCGGCGCGGGCGCATAGTCGAAGTACTCGTCCTCCGTCTCGAGAAACCGGTAGTAGATGCGGTACAGCTCGTCGCCGAAGATCTGCTGTGGCGTCTCGGTGCCGCGCGGCACGGCGTCGGTCCCGAACAGAATCCGGTCCTGATACTTCTCGAAGAAGCGTCGCGCCGTTCGCGGCTGGCGCCCCAGCTCGCCGATGCGCGCGCCGAGCTCGACGAACATGTTCGGCGACTGGTCGAGCCGCCCGGCGACCAGCGCCAGGTTCTCGGCGTTGTGGCCCACGTGCAGTGCCACGAACGTCGTCTTCGGATGACGCTGGAACACGCGGTCGCATGCCGCGATGAGCTCGAGATGGCTCGGGAAACCGGGCGTATTGAACGCCCAATCGGGATGGTTGGCCAGCTCCTCGTAGCGCTCGTTGAAGCGATCCGTCGGCAGGAAGAAGGCTTCCGGATCGGAAATGTGGATGGCTACCGGCAGGCCGAGCTTGCCGCACGCGTCCCACATTGGATCGAACCGCGGATCGTCGATGGCGACGAGCTTGCCGGACGGACCACCGTCGCGCAGATAGAGGCCGAGCGTCTTGAGGACCTTGAGACCGCGCGCGCCGGCCTTCTTCGCACGCGCGAGCTCTTCGGCCTGCCAGGCGGCGTAGCCCGGCTCGGACGCACGCCCCCACGACGGCTCGGTGAAGGTAACGAAGCGGCCCGGATGTGCGCGATCGTAGCGCTTGATGGTCTCGGCCAGGGAGTCGCCGGTGCCGCCGGTGAGATTGACCATCGTGCGCAAGCCGCAGGGGTCCATGACCGCGAGCAGTTCGTCCGGCGTGGCGAGTACCGCGTCGGCGTGCCGCCGCGCGAGAACGTCAGGTGCGTGTGGACGTCGACCACCGGAAAACGCGCCTTCTCGACCTTGGTCTCGGTCACGTGCAGCATGCTGCGCGGCTGGAAGTCGGTGAGCAGCAGCGGCGGCGCCTTCGCGGGCGTTTGAGCCGCTGCGGCCGCGGCCGCTTCTCTCGTCTCGCCATTCGCGCGCCGTGCCCCGCCGGCCGCAACTGCCGCGCCGAGCCCGGCCATCCACTGTCGTCGATTGAATGTGCGCATGCTCCCGCCTTCGCCGGAAGTCACTTCGGTTGACACGGCCCGTCAGGTGGCACAGGGCTGAACCCGGATTATTCCTGAATTCCATTGCGACCGGGCCAAGCCAGCGTCCGTGGGAGCTCGGAGTCCCGTTCTATCCGCGGACCGTTTTCCTATCAGGTCATTCGAGACGTCTGAATTCATGAATCATCCAGGTGAAGCCCGGTCTCCCGCCGGCGCGACAGGCCTGAAGGCCTGTCCCACACCCGGGTGACGGAACGCTCGGGCGAGCGAGATTCGTCCGGGCGTTCACCAAAGCGTTCTCACGCCAGAGTATTTCCGGATGTTCTCGTCTGACGTCAACACCGTGAAGTGTTGTGCCTGCGCGAGCGCGACAATGACGCGGTCGAACGGATCCCGGTGAACGGGAGGTAGTGCCGCCGCCGCACACGCAATCCCCGAGTCCAGGGGGACCTCCCGAAGGTCGTAGCGTTCGAGCAGCGCAAGGAACCACAGGATCGGCGTCTCCATGAGGCGAAGCTTGCCGCCTGCAACCTTAATCGCCACCTCCCACGCGCTGACGACTGACACATGCGCCTCGGGGGCCTTCCGCAAGGCTTGCGCGGCCCGATCCGGCAGTCCACCTCCGGCCAGTGCCAGCACGGCGCATGTGTCCAGGAGGACGTTCATCGCGACGTGTCCGGCCACTCATCCTCCGTCAGCGGCTCGGTCGGACGATAGCCGGACGCCAACTCCACGCGGAAGCGCGGATCAGGCGTGAGATTGCGCAGACGACGGCGCTTGACGCGGCGGCGTATTTCAGCCACTTCGCGTCCGTCCCGACAGAGGACGACCGTTTCGTTGCGCTCCTCGACTGCCCTGACGAGCTCCGAGAGCCGGGTTTTGGCCTCGTGCATGTTGACCGTGATCACATTAGCTAATCTAGCTAACTCGAGACCGACCGTCAAGGCCGCGGCGCACCGGGAGCATCCGACCTGATGTCAATCACCTCGACGCGAGGAATCTGCTGCTAATTGGCCACGACCACGACCGTGGCCCGATAGTCGGCGGGGTCGATGGGGCCGAGGCTGCTGAACGGATAGGGCATCAGCGCCTGCATCTGCAGCTTGTAACGCCCCACGGCCGCGATTGGCCCGTCCGTCTTCAGCTCGACCCGAACGGGGTCCTGAGGATCGGCGACGGAAAACACGGCCGTCGCATCACCCTGCCACACGCAGAGCGCATCCCCGGGGCAGCGTGAATCCTGCGACACACCCTCGAAGCGGATGCGCAGTGTCGTGTCCGTGACGATTGCCGTCTGTCCCGGCGCCAGCGTGAGCGTCTGATTCACGGGACCGCCGACGCTCGGCGATGACGGAGATTCGTCGCACGCGCCGAGGAGCGGAAGAAGAAGCGAGCAGAGGACAACGCGTCGCAGCATGCCGAGCCCGCCTGCACGATTCACACCTGTCGATTCTACGGGAGACAGGCTCCGCCACGGGACGACCGTCCTCCCGCATGGTCGGGCTGGGTGACACGCTCTCGCTCGCCGACCAGCCAGATGGCGGCCAGCGCCACCACGAGGATCGTTCCCGCCACGCGCGCCATTCCGCCCGTGAACACGACCGTCGCGTTCAGGATCATCACGAAGTAGAAAGCGCGCAGCCCCCACATCACCCGCGGCCTCCGGGCCGGCCACCCCGGGTCGAGCCGCCACCACGCGGCTTCGCCAAGCCACACGAAGAGAAACAGGTAATTCACCAGCACGCCGCCGCCAAATGGGAATCCGAAGACGGACGCAGTCAGTGCGGCCGTCTCAGCGACCGCGGACGAGTGGCTCCACCCGTGATGCCAGCCCATCGCCCATGCGATGTGGAACGCGCACGTGAGTCCACCGGCCGTCCACACGCCCCACGCCCATGGCGCAACGCGGCCTGGTCGGCGGCCTGGTACTCCGCGATGACGAAAAGCGCGAGTGCGATCCAGATCGAGGAGCGCAGCACAAGTTCGGGCCACATGGCGACCTTGTGGCGGAGCTAGAGCCCCGCCCTCCTGTGGACGGGAGCACGACGCGGTAATGTCACGGCCAACGCCCCCATCCCGAGCGCGCCGATGACGACTGCCAGGACGAGGAACACGAGCGTGTACGAACCGGTGCGCTCGACGCCCCAGGCGACGAGCAGTGGTCCGACGGCCGATGCCACGACCGTGAGAGCCTGCGCGCTGCCCTGAATGCGGCCGAGATGCCGGCGGCCGTACACCTCGGGCCATACGGTGAAGAACAACACCATCACACAACCGCCGCCAATGCCCATGACGACCGCCCACGCCATGACATGCCACAGCGTCGTGAGCATCGGCAGAGCGCCGAGCCCCAGCGCCAGCACGAACATCGACGCCGCGAGCAGTCGCGTCAACGTCCACACTCGCGCGAGCCAGCCACCGAGAAAGTTGCCCGCGAGCGCCGAGAGCGCCGTCACGACCAGCGTCTGGTAGTACACCGACGCGTCGAAGCCGCGTTCCGCGAGGATCGACTCGTTGAACAGTCCGATGCCCGACGCAACCAGCCCGTACATCGCGGCGCCCAGACCGAACACCCAGAACGCCGGCGTCCTCAGGGCGGCGCCCCACTCGAGTCCGATCGCCTGCGCCGCATCCCCCGCGACCTCGGGCGCATCGTCGCCCTGCCGCGCGAACCAGACGAACGGGGCCAATCCCGCAATGAGCGCGAGGCCGATGGCGAGCCATGCGACGCGCCAGCCCTGCGACTGGACCAGCGAACCCACGATGGGGAACGCGATCATGAAACCCATGCTCATCACGATGCTGAAGGCCGCCATCGCGGAATCCAGCCGGCCGGCGCCCGACCGGCCGATGAGCGTGAGACTGGCCACCGAGAGCGCGCTCTGCCCGAAACCGCGGGTGAGGGTGATCGCCACCCCCAGAGCCGCGACCGCCGCCACCTGGCTCATCACGACCACCGTGAGGCCGAGCGCCACGGCGAGAACCGTGACCACGACGCGGCTCCCGTAGCGATCGATGAACCGTCCGATGCCGGGCGCGAAGACCGATCCGACCAATGTGGCCCAGAGATTGATCGTGGCGTACGGCACGCGCCCGAGGTCGAGCTCGGCGAGCAGCGGCTCCGTGATGAGCCCGAGACCCTGAGTCCGTCCCGGCAGCGTCCCGACCATCGCCGCCGCAGACACCACGACGACCAGCGCCGTGCTCGATCGCGCGCGCGTGGGAACGGCCGTACGGCCGTCCTCCACTGTCGCGTGCGCGCCCCTCACGGACGCGTCACCTTGGGCGGCAACGCCGACTTCGGGAACTTCGCGACGACCGTGTAGTTCGGATCGACGACGTTGGCGATGCGCGACGTGCCGGCCTGCGACACGACCTGATAGGCCTCCATCTTGTCGAAGCCGTACTCGTCCACGAGCCACTCGATCAGCTCGACCTGCGCGATGCGGAACGCATCGACGAGCGGCCGGATGCTGCCCGCCACCATGATGTGCGTCGCGTCCTCGATGCGCGGCCAGCGGATTCGTCCTGCCCTTGATCAACTCGAACTGCAACGTCACGTCCATCGTCGTCTCGAGGCCCGAGCCGACGATCTCGCCGTCGCCCTGGAGTGCGTGGCCGTCGCCGAAGTAGAACAACGCGCCGTCGTGGAAGATCGGGCAGATAGACCGTCGCCCCTCCGCGACGTCGGAGGCGTCCATGTTGCCGCCGAAGTTGCCGGGCCACAGGCCGCCCCAGGCTTCCTCGCCGGCCGGCGCCACCGCCACGCGACCGAGCATCGGCTTGAGCGGCAGCTCGATGCGCTTGCTCGCCGAGTTCGGCAGATCGAGGATGCCGACGTTGCGCGGCAGATCCAGCTGCCAGACGAAGCGGCGCGCGGGCAGCGGATCGTTGAGCATGCGCGTGCGGCCGTCGCCGGCCACCGCGCTGATGCCGTGCGGGGTCGACCGCCGAGACCGCCGTGTCGCGATTCGGGCGCAGCCTTGAGAATCTTCACGACCAGCGTGTCGTCCGGCGTCGCGCCCTTCGATGTGGAACGGCCCGACCTCGCCCGGCCACGCCCCGCCCGCCCGCTCGTAGTAGTCGCCCGGCTTGGAGAAGGTGCGCGACTCGACGATGTCGCCCGGCTTGACGCGCAGGACCGGCGGCCGCACCGCGAAGGTCGGCACGCCGGCAGTCGGTTCGAACTGAATGCGCGACGGCGATGGCGTCGACGATGACGGCGCAGGTGTCTGCCCCGACACGGATACGGTCACACCACAAAGCAGGACGCACGCACTCGTCAGTCTCATGGCATCGATGTCGGTCGTTGGTCGTTGACAACAGGGCACGGCAATGCTGCGACCCTACCTGTCGGCGCCGGCTTCATCGACGCCTTCGCGGTGGAGCTCGGCTTCCCGCTTCATCTCCTGCACGTGCCGGCCGCCCGGGTTGAAGAAGACGCCGAGCCCGAGCATGGCGTCTCCCGCCGAACCTCGGAAGCTGCGCGTCGGGCGCGGTGTCAGCCGGTAGGTGATCCAACCGCGCAGCTCAGCCCGGACGAGCAGTCGGTCGAGTACCCAAAGGGCGGCGACGATCACCAGACCGATCGAGATCGCGCTCAGCATGGCCAACGCTGCGGCCGATCATAGCGCGGGCCGGTCGCAGCGGAAGCGGGTACAGTGGCTCGATCGTGCTGGGAATCGTCCTGGTCCACGCAGGGTTCGCGCTGATCGCCGCAGGCCTTCCTGCGCTCGCTTCCACGGGCCTCGGGTTCCAGGGCGGCGGGGCGGCTGTCGTGCTGCTGGCAACGGGCCTTCTGGCCTTCGTCGTGGGCGCGCTGCTTCCCGCGCCCACCCGCCGCGAACTTCCTCGTCGAAGGCGACGAGACCGGCGGATCGATGGTGTCGACCGAAACGCGTGTCTACGCGACGAGCGCAGGCGCGCGACGCCGGTTTGGCCTTTACTGGCGAACCATCCAGCCAGGCAGCGCCTTCATCCGCCGGATGTGGCTGCGAGCGGTTCGCCGACGCGCGGAGCGATCGCGGTGACGCCCGCCACGCGCGGTGGCGGGCGCCTTCCGCCGGGGCGCGGTTTACTTCTCCGGCTCGAAATCGAGCGCCACGCCGTTCATGCAGTAGCGAAGCCCCGAGGGGCGGGGACCATCCTCGAAGACATGCCCCAGGTGGCCACCGCAGCGGCTGCAGTGGACCTCGGTCCGGGTCATGAGGTGGCTGCGATCGGCGCTGGTGTCGACGGCGCCCTCCCTGGGCGCGTAAAAGCTCGGCCAACCGCTTCCGCTCTCGTACTTGGCGGTCGAGTCGAACAGCTCCTGCCCGCATCCGGCGCACCTGAAGACGCCTGTTCGCTTTTCGTCGTTGAGCGGGCTCGTGCCCGCCCGCTCGGTGCCATGCTCCCGCAGCACGTGGTACTGCTCCGGCGTCAGTTCCCGCTTCCACTGCTCGTCCGTCTTGTCGCCAGTCGTGTCCTTCACGTCGTGCCCCCTCGCATCCTCGGCCG
Source organism: Vicinamibacterales bacterium (assembly GCA_963840865.1). Taxonomy (GTDB): domain Bacteria; phylum Acidobacteriota; class Vicinamibacteria; order Vicinamibacterales; family Vicinamibacteraceae; genus CAWJAP01. The sequence goes on along the minus strand of CAWJAP010000024.1, from coordinate 55,795 downwards.
TGGTCGAATCTGATACAGTCCACTCGTACTCCAAGCGAGCGCACGTGTCCACCCCTCTCAAGACCCGGCATCGGTCCGCGCCTTCGGCGGCCGGCCGCGGCGACGTGAGCCTTGCCGATCGGGCGTACCTGGCCATCCGGGACGAGATCCTCCGCGGACAGCTGCGGCCAGGCACGCCGGTGTCGCGGCGGCGGCTGGCCCGCGAGCTGGGCATGAGCGTGATTCCCGTCACCGATGCCCTCCGCCGCCTCCAGGAGGACGGGCTGCTCGAGACGAGAGCCCGCGCCGGCACGCGGGTGCGGGTTCCAACCGAGGCCGACGTCGAGCAGCTCTACGAGCTGCGCGAAGCGCTCGAGACCCAGTCGGCGCGGTTGTTCGCCGAACGGGCGACGCCGTCCGAACGGCTCGCGCTCAAGCGGACTGCGGCGCAGGTCGACATCCTCTTCGGACAGCTGGCCGCGAGCACCGACGACCCGGCGCTGCACTTCGTCGTGCACAGCCACCACGTGCAGCTGCACATGCAGATTGCGGAGCATGCCCGCAGCCCGCTGCTGCGCCAGATGATCGAGCGCAATCACGTGCTGATCCTCAACTGGCTGTTCGACGTGGCGGGCCGGAGGACGCCGCTGCCGGCGAACTTCCACGCGTCGCTCGCCGAGGCTCTCGTGAGCGGCGACCCGCAGAAGGCCGGTGCGGCGATGCGGGCGCACGTCCGCTACGGGCTCGCCGAAGTGGCCGGCCGCATCTCCGCGCTCGCCGCGTCGGAATGGCGCGAGCCGCGGCGCACGGCCGACAAATAACGGATCCTTCGACGCGGATCAGGATGTCCGTCGGAGCGCGTCGCCGAGCGCCGTCAGGGTGCGCATCATCGACTCCCGCGCGAACGAGCGGACGATCGGGCCGGCTACCGGACGGAGGACGACAGGCACCGTGCGGCTCAGGGTCACCGACTCGCACTCGATCAGCACCCCTCCATCGATCTCCTCGTACCGCCAGTACGCATTGAGGCGCCAGAGGAATCCACGGTCGGCCCCGCCCCGTCCCAGCTCCGTGATCCGGGTCGAGACGCTCGTCGCCGTGGCGCGCGACGGGCCGAGGCGTCCGTACCGGACGTGATGCTCGGTATCGTAGGTGGCCGTCACGATCTGCGAGCGCGTGATCCTGAGGAACAGATCGAGGCTGTCGGCGTCCTGGCGCAGGACGCGAGCTTCGAGGACGTCCGGCTGCGCGCGATGCACGGCGGGATCGCGCACGCGCGCGAGCAGCGTCTCGAGATGCACACCGCTGACGAACATCCTGCCTCGCCAATGATGGACGCTCGCAGAGTCGATCTCGATCGGCTGGCCGTTGTCGCCGCGGGCGGCGAGCTCTTCCACCTCGATTCGACCCGCATGCAGTGCACGCAGGCTCGCGGCCGGCATCGACGCCATCGGCGCGCGCTCGGTCGACCGTCTGGCTTCGACGGCCTGGATGTACGCGCGCCAGCCGTCGAGCGCGACGGCGCTGGGACCCGCGGAGGCCGGCGCCGCTACGGCCCCGAGCGCGACGATGGCCGCGGCACCCGTGAAGACCACACGATCGGCGAGCAGGAAGTTCACGATCGAGCACGCCATGATGGCGGCGATGCCGGCGCCCTCGACCGGGAGCCCGGCCTGCACGAACAGCGGGACGAGAATCGCGTTCCCCGTCAGCGACGCCAGGCCGTTCGCGCCATGGAAGCGAAGCAGCCGCTCGAGGCGACGGTGCCCGGGACCGCGATCCGCCCAGGTCCATCGCTCGTGCCAGCAGAAGTTGTGCAGCAATGCGAGCTCGACCGCCAGGAGGCTCGCCACGGCGGGGTGAAGTCCCGCCGCGCGAGCCAGCGCGCTCAGGGCGCCGAGGTGAACGGCAGTGCCCATCGCGCCGACGGCACTGTAGCTCGCGTAGCGGCGAAGAACCTGTGGCATCGGCAGCATCGAGGTCATCGTCCGGGGAGTGGTTCGGCGAGATACAACCGCCGCGTGTTGCGGACGATTGCGGCCACCAGCGCAACGCTCATCCCCGCGATGGCCGCGACGCCGCCCACGTCGAACAGCAGATACGGGCCGAGTCCGAACGGGCTCGCCACGGTGCTGCGGAAGAGGAACAGGGTGCCGGCGGCCAGGACGATGCGAAGCTCGGTCGGGCCGAAGCCGAGAAACGCCATCCTGAAGACGCCACCCGCGTGCGTGGCGAGGTAGACCTCCGCCGACACGAGCAGGTAGACGACGAGCAGGACGAGCGCGACCACCGGGGTCATGAAGCCTGAGAGCGCGAGGCCGCCCAGCAGGAAGCTCGCCCCGAGAATGTCGATGACGTGATCGACGTAGTAGCCGTAACGCGGCCGCTGCTGTCGCCGGACGCGGGCGAGCGTGCCGTCGAGGCTGTCACCGAACCAGTTGAGGAACAGTCCGACCACCACGCCCCACAGCGCCAGCGGTTCGAGCCGGGCCAGCGCGAACGACGCACCCGCCAGAGCCATCGCACCGAGCCCGAGTCCGCTCAAATGGTCGGAGTTGATGGCGCGGGGCATGCGTTCCGCCATCCAGACCAATGCCTGCTTCTCGACCCGCGCCAGCACGCTGCCGTGCTCCCGGACGTGATCCCCCATCTGCTGCGTCAAAAGAACCTCCACACCAGGGAATGTGCGGAACGAATGGGAATCGGCTCTTCGCGAGCCGTCATGGGAACGGCGGGACCTGGCCGTCGCAGGAGGGCGGGACTTCAGTCCCGCCCCCGGCCGTCGGGCAGTGGCCCCTGATGGCGGGGCTGAAGCCCCGCCCTCCTGCGGATCGCATAGGATCGTCGGCGGCCGGGCATTGCCCAGAGCCTCGAACCGCTCGAGCTGACAGGCTCGAACCTTCCGGGAGTCGAGATGCCTATTCAGGTTGGAGATCGCCTGCCAGACGGCACGTTCACGGTCATGACAGCCGACGGCCCCGCACCCCGCACGGTGCAGGAGGTCTTCGCGGGGAAGAAGGCCGTCCTCTTTGCGGTGCCCGGCGCCTTCACGCCCACCTGCAACAACCTTCACCTGCCGGGCTATCTCGCTCAGCACGACGCCATCACAGCCAAGGGGGTCGACCTCATTGCGTGCACGGCGGTCAACGACATCTTCGTCATGAGCGCGTGGGCGAAGGCCAACGCGGTCGGCGACCGGATTCTGATGCTGGCCGACGGCAACGCCGACTTCGCGAAGGCCATCGGTCTCGACTCCGACAGCTCGCGGTTCGGCATGGGCACGCGGTCCCGTCGTTATTCGATGGTCGTGGAGGATCGGACGGTCAAGGAACTGAACGTCGACGCGCCGGGCAAGCTCGAGGTCTCGACGGCCGAGAAGGTCTGTCGTCTGTAGCAGTTTGGAAACGGTCTGCTCGCCGATCGGAGGGTCAGCGAACCCCGATCGCTGACGGCCCATGCCATCTCGATGCCGCGGTCGAGAATCCGGACCTCCGGGCCCCGGAGCCACGAACCTGCGGCCCGCCCAAACGCCCAGTCCGCCGCGAATACATTGTGGCGGCGTTCATCCACGAGATCCTTCACACCTTCGGCTTGGGCGAAAACCCTCCCTCTCGGAGGAAATCACCCGGCACGTGCTCGTGCACTGCAGCAACCCCGGCAAGAGGACTAGCCGGCCGAATTCCGGTGAGGCTCGTGGATTCGTCCCGTGACGCCATCCAGCTGGCCGCCGCGGAATCCGCGGCGCTCGGCCACGAGCGCGCCGACGATCGAGAGCGCCACCTCTTCGGCAGATTCGGCCCCGATGTCCAGGCCGACAGGATTCCGTACGCGGTCGAGCGCGCCGGGCGGCGGGACGTAGCCCTCGTCGGCAAGGCCGTCGAGCAGCCGCTGATAGCGCGCACGCGGTCCGAGCACGCCAATCCACGGCGCACCCGACCCCAGGGCAAAGGCGAGCGCGGCCCGGTCGCGATCGAGATGGTGGTTCATCACCATCACGTGCGATCGTTCGCCGAGCTCGACGGACGCGCCGAACTGGGGCGGCTGCGCCAGCACGAGCCGGGCCCCCGGGAACCGCTCGGGCGTCGTAAAGGCCGGGCGCGCGTCGACGATGGTGACGGGCCAGCCGAGGTCGACCACCTGCGATGCGAGCGGGATGGCATCGTGGCCGGCGCCGAAGATGACGAGCTCGGGTGGCGGGCCCGAAACATCGAAAAAGACGTCGACCCGCTCGTTCGCTGTCGACAGGGCGTGGGTGGTCGACCGGGGGTGCGTCCGGCTCGCGAGCTCCCGAGCGATGTCGACCACGCGCGATTGAAGGTCGCCGAACCCTTCCTCATCACTCGTTCCGCCGGCCAGCGGACCTGAAGCCTCCGCCGTCGATCCGTCCGGCCCGACGAGCAGGCGCGCGCCCGGCGCATCGAGCCGCGTGGCCAGCACGCCCGACTCGCCGCGCCTCAGCACCTCGAGCCATTCGGCGACCAGCGACGACTCGGCAACCGGTTCGATGTAGACGTCGACGGTCCCGCCGCACCCGAGACCGAGCCCCCAGACGGCCTCCTCCTCGAGGTCGTAGTGCCGCAGCTCGGGTCGGCCCGATGCGAGGACGCGCCGGGCGACCTCGGCCACCTCGGGCTCGAGGCAGCCCCCGCTCAACATGCAGGTGATGGCGCCATCGTCGCGGACCAGCATCCGCGCGCCCTCACGGCGATAGGCGGAGCCATGGACGCGGACGACCGTGGCGAGCGCCGCGCGGTGGCCCTGGCGGCGCGCCTCGTCGTAGGCGCGGACGAGGTCGGTCGTTTCCCGTCGTTCCATGCGCGTGGCTGACGGATATAATACGCGACCGTCATCGACCAATCCGGAGCCGACCACGGTGCAGATCCAGGGCACGTCGCTCGTCAAAGCGCCGCGAGCGCGTGTGTGGGCGCTGTTGAACGACCCGGCCGTGCTCGCGCGCTGCACCCCGGGACTCGAGAGCCTCGAGCCCGACGGGGAGGACCGCTTCAAGGCGGCGTTCACCGTGAAGCTGGGCGTCGTCACGGTTCCGTTCAAAGGCCAGATCGAATTGACCGACAAGGTGCCGGAAGAAGCGATGACCTTGAAGGTGACGGCTGGAAGCGCCATGGGCGGCGCCAATGCGCGGGGCCGCATCGCGCTGGGCGACGAAGGCGCCGACACGCGTGTCACGTGGAGCGGCGAGCCGCGGCTCGTCGGCCTGCTGGCGTCGGTCGGCGCGCGTCTCGCCGAGCCGGTGGCGCGCGCGCAGGCGGCACAGTTCTTCAGTCGACTCGAAGAGGAAGCGCGTCGCACGTAGCGACGACGACTGCATACGGTCGATCGCCGAAAGGGATCCTTTGCCATGCCTCAGACTGCGCATGCCCTGTCGCCAGACGCGTCGGCGGCGCTCGTGCCGATCACCTTGACCATCAACGGCGTCGAGCGCCACGCGAGCGTGGAGCCGCGCACGCTGCTCGTGCAGTACCTGCGCGAGATCGCTCGGCCTGACCGGCACGCACGTCGGCTGCGACACGAGCCAGTGCGGCGCCTGCACGCGTGCTCCTCGGCGGCGTCGCCGTCAAGTCGTGCACGATGTTCGCCGTCCAGGCCGACGGCGCCGACGATCACCACCATCGAAGGGCTGTCGACGGACGGCGCCCTGCATCCGATGCAGCAGGCGTTCTGGGACAGCCCATGGTCTGCAATGCGGCTTCTGCACGCCCGGCATGGTCATCGCCACGTACGACCTGCTGTCAGCACGCGCCCAACCCGACCGACGATGAGATCCGCCACGCGCTCGAAGGCAACTACTGCCGCTGCACGGGCTATCACAACATCGTCAGCGCGGTGCGCCTCGCGGCCGAGCGTCTGGGCGGACAAGCCTGAGGCCCGTCGACGCCGGCGGCGGGACTGAAGCCGCGCCTACCAGGCACGGCAGGTCGGCGCGGCTGAACCTGCCACCGGAGCGGCCGGACTTCAGGTCCGGCACCACGGAAGTCAACACGCTCCGAGGAGCAACGTCATGGCGAACGAACGTACGTCGGCAAGCCGATCAAGCGCGTCGAGGATCCGCGCTTCCTCACCGGCATCGGGCGTGTATCACCGACGATGTGACCGCTGCCCGGCATGCTGCACGTCGCGATGGTCCGCAGCCCGTACGCGCACGCGCGCATCACCGGGCATCGACGCCCGCGGCGCCGCGTCGCAGCCCGGCGTGCTCGCGGTCATCACCGGCAAGGACCTGCGTCGACGCCAAGGTGCGGCTCGATTCCGACCGGCTGGCTGCTGCCCGACCTCAAGATGCCGCCGCACTATGCGATTGCGGTCGACACGCGTGCGGCACGTCGGCGAGATCGTCGCGGCGGTCGTCGCCGAAGACCGGGCCGCGGCCGACGATGCGGCGGCGCTCGTGCGACGTCGACTACGATCCGCTGTCCGGCCGCCGCCTCGGCTCGAAGGCGCGTCGAAGCCGGTGCCGTCCAACTGCACGACGAGGCCCCGGCAACGTCGGCCTTCCGATGGAGCATCGGCGACAAGGCCGAGACCGACGCGCACTTCGCGAAGGCGGCGAAGACCGTCTCGCTCACGCTGCGCAACAGCCGGCTCGTGCCGAACGCCATCGAGCCGCGCGCTCGCGTCGCGCAGTACGTCGCGCGCGACCGACGAGTTCACGCTGTGGACCACGACGCAGAACCCGCACATCCATCGCGCTCATCCTCGCGGCGTTCGTCCTCGGCATCCCCGAGCACAAGCTGCGCGTCATCAGCCCCGACGTCGGCGGCGGCTTCGGCTCGAAGATCTTTCCGTACCCGGAAGAAGTCATCGTCGCTCCACGCGGCACGGCAGCTGAACCGGCCGGTGAAATGGACGGCCCGCCGCAGCGGAGAGCTTCGTCAGCGACCGCCATGGCCGCGATCACGAGAGCGAGGCCGAGCTCGCCGTCGACGCCGACGGCAAGGTCCTCGGCCTGCGCGTCAAGACGATCGCGAACATCGGCGCGTACCTCTCGCTCTTCGCTCCGGCGATGCCGACCTACCTGTACGGAACGCTGATGAACGCGCGCGTATCGCTTCCCCGCGATCTACTGCGAGGTGACGGGCGTCTTCACGAACACCACCGCCGTCGATGCGGTGCGCGGCGCCGGCCGGCCGGAAGCCACCTATGTCGTCGAGCGGCTGATGAGCCGCATGGCGCGACGAGCTCGGCGAAGACCCGGCGGATTTCCGGCGGCAGAACTTCATCCAGCCAGACCGAGTTTCCCTATCAGACGAAGGTCGCGCTGCAGTACGACAGCGGCAACTACGAGCCCGCGCTCGACAAGGCGCTGGCATCGCCTCGGCTATGCGAAGCTGCGCGACGAGCAGGACGCGCTGCGCGCGAAGGGCCGCTATCTCGGCATCGGCTTCTCGAGCTACCTCGAAGCGTGCGGCCTCGCGCCTTCGAAGGTCGTCGGCAGCCTCGGCGCGCAGGCCGGCCTCTGGGAGAGCGCGCGTCGTCCGGGTCATGCCGACCGGCAAGGTCGAAGTGCTGACCGGATCGCACAGCCACGGGCAGGGCCACGAAACCGCGTTCGCGCAGGTCGTGGCCGACGAGCTGCAGGTGCCGATGGGCGACATCACGATCGTGCATGGCGACACCGGCAAGAATGCCGTTCGGCTGGGGCACCGTACGGCAGCCGCAGCGCCGCCGTCGGCCTGTCGGCGCATCAAGCTCGCCGCCGGACAAGATCCGCGACAAGGCCACGCGCATCGCCGCGCACCTGCTCGAAGCCGCGCCCGAGGACGTCGAGTACGTCGACGGCAAGTTCCGGGTGAAGGGCGTGCCCGATCGCTCCAAGTCGTGGTTCGACGTCTCGCTGCAGGCGCACCTCGTGCCACAACATGCCCGAGGGCGTCGAGCCCGGACTCGAAGCCAGCCACTTCTACGATCCGAAGAACTTCGTCTATCCGTTCGGCACGCACATCGCGGTCGTCGAAGTGGATCGCCGACACGGGCGCACGTACGCTGCGGCGCTATGTCGCCGTCGACGACTGCGGTCCCGCACATCAACCCGCTGATCGTCGAAGGCCAGCTGCACGGCGGCGTGGCGCACGGCACGGGCCAGGCGCTGCTCGAGGAGGCGCGCCTACGACGATCAGGCGCAGCTCACGACCGGCTCGTTCCTCGAGTACACGATGCCGCGCGCCGACGATCTGCCGTCGTTCGAGCTCGATCACACGGTGACGCCGTCGCCGCACAATCCGCTCGGCGTCAAAGGCATCGGCGAAGCCGGCACGATCGCGTCGACGGCGGCGGTCGCCAACGCGGTGATCGACGCGCTCGAAGCCCTTCGGCGTCACGCATCTCGACATGCCGCTGACCGCCGAAAAGGTGTGGCGCGCGATCGAGGCGGCCGCGGCCAGGCCGCGCACGCGTGAAGCTGACGCAGCCTGAGGGCACGTAGCTTCAGCTGGCAGCGTCCGAGGATCGCCATGTATCCAGCGCGTTCACGTATCACCGCGCCACGAGCGTCCAGGACGCCCTCGCGCACGCTCGCGGAGCCGACCCGGACGCGAAGCTGCTCGCGGGCGGCCACTCGCTGATTCCGCCGATGAAGCTGCGGCTCGCGAGCCCGCCGACGCTCGTCGATCTCGGCGGCATGCAGGAGCTGCGCGGCATCCGGCGCGATGGGCGACATCGATCGCGATCGGCGCGCTGACGACGCATCGGGAGATCGAGTTCTCGAAGGAGCTGCAGATCGGCCTGTCCGATCCTGCCAGAAGCCGCGGCGCTCATCGGCGATCCGATGGTGCGCAACCGCGGCACCATCGGCGGCAGCCTCGCGCACGCCGATCCGGCGGCCGACTTCCCGGCCGTCGTGCTCGCGCTCGGCGCGACGATCCGCGTCGAAGGACCGATCGGGCGGCCGCAACGATTGCGCGCCGACGACTTCTTCACGGGCCTGTTCGCGACCGGCGCTGCGAGCCAACGAAGTCCTCACCGAAATCCACGTGCCGCTCGATCTCGAACCGGCACCGGCATGGCCTACGAGAAGTTCCCGCATCCGGCGTCGCGCTACGCCGTCGTCGGCGTCGCGGCCGTGGTCGACGCTGACGGTCGGCGTCTGCCGCGGCGCGCGCGTGGCCGTCACCGGCGCGGCGTCGCAGCGCCACCCGTCTCCAGGCGCTCGAAGCGGCGCTCGCCGGCACGGCGCTCGACGACGCGGCGCTCGCGTGCGGCGTGCCGCGGACTCGTCGCTGCCGACGATCTGCTCGGGGACCAGTTCGCATCGGCGAGTACCGGGCGCATCTCGTGGACGTGCTGGCGCGCCGCGCCATCACTCAGCGCCGCCGCGAGGGCGCGTGGACGAACGCACCAGGAGGCCGTGGCTCTGGCCCCGGCGACGAGGTTGCCAGGCGGAGCTGAGCCCGCCTCCTGCTTAGACATGTCCCTCGACCGGCCGACTCGCATCGAGGCCACGCTCGACGCGCTCGACGCGTGCGGTTACGTCGCCGAGCGCGAGCTGGCGACGTCGGTGTTCCTGGCGCTGCGGCTGCAGCGCCCGCTGCTGCTCGAAGGCGAGCCCGGCGTCGGCAAGACGGAGATCGCGCGCGTGCTCGCGGCCGTGCCGGCACGCCCGCTGATCCGCCTCCAGTGCTATGAAGGCCTCGACGTGGCGCAGGCGGTCTACGACTGGGACTACGCGCGGCAGATGCTGCACATCCGGCTGCGCGAAGCGTCGGGAGCGCGACACCGCGCGATCTCGAGCAGGAGATCTTCGGGCCCGCGTTCCTCCGGAAGCGTCCGCTGCTGCGCGCGATCGAGCACGACGACGGATCCCGCCGCCGGTGCTGCTCATCGACGAGATCGATCGCGCCGACGAGGAGTTCGAGGCGTTCCTGCTCGAGCTGCTCGGCGACTGGCAGATCACCATCCCGGAAGTCGGCACGATCCGCGCGGCGCAGCCGCCGGTCGTCGATCATCACCTCGAACCGGACGCGCGAGGTGCACGACGCGCTCAAGCGCCGCTGCCTCTATCACTGGATTCCCTATCCCTCCTTCGACAAGGAGCTGCGCATCGTCCGCGCGCAAGGTGGCCGGCCTGCCCGACGTGCTGTCGCGCCAGATCGTCGCCTTCGTCGCAGGGGCTGCGCGGCCTCGATCTCCAGAAGCCGCCGGGCATCGCCGAGACGCTCGACTGGGCCGCGGCGCTGCGGCGCTCGGCGCGCCCGAGATCACCGAAGCCGTCGCCGCCGACACGATCGGCGCGCTGGTGAAATCGCACGACGACTTCGATACCGTCCGCACCCGCATCAGGGATCTCATCGCGGCTCAGGCATGAGCACGCTGCTCGCGGAAGTCGTCCGGTTCGCGCGTGAGGTCCGCTCGGCCGGCGTGGGGGTGACACCGCTCCAGATCGAGCGGTTCGTGCGCGCGCTCGAGCTGGTCGGTTTCGAGCGGGCGCAGAACGTCCGCGACGCGGCACGCGCCACGCTCGCCACGAGCCGCGAGGAAGCCGACAAGATCGATGCGGTGTTCGACCGCGTCTGGCTGCGGCGCAAGCCCGCGCCTCCGCCGGTGCCCCCGCCAACACTGCCGCGGCTGACGGCGCAGCTCGCGCTGATCCGCCAGCCGGGCCGCGAGCGCGACGATCGGCCGCAGGACGTTTCCGACCGCAGCGCAACCTGGAGCGATACCGAGCGGCTGCGCGCCAAACACTTCGACCGCCTCACGCCCGAGGAGGAGACCGCTCTGCGGCGGCTGATGGAGCGGGCCACGTGGCCGACCGGCCGAACGCCGGACACGGAGGTTCCGCCGGCGACCGGCGGGCAGGTTCCCGGACTGGCGCCGTACCGATTCGCGAGGCGGTTCGCCACGGCGGCGAGATTCTGATTCGTCGCTACCGGGCCCACACGACCAGGCCGCGGCCCCTCGTCGTGCTGGTCGACGTGAGCGGCTCGATGGAACGATTCGCGCGCGCCATCCTCACCTTCGTGCATCTGACGGCGCTCGGCGCGAGACGCAGGCGGCATCGCACCGCAGTGGAGGTCTTCGTCTTCGGTACGCGCCTCACCCGCGTCACACGCGCCTTCGCGGCACGTGGTGTCGACAACGCCCTCGCGGCCGCGGCGGCACTGGTCCCGGACTGGTCGGGCGGCACGCGTATCGGCGAGTCACTTCACCGCTTCAACAACGACTGGGCCCGTCGGGTTCTCAATCGCGGACCGGATGTCATCATCGTGAGTGATGGGTGGGACCAGGGAGAGCCTGAGATCATCGAGCATGAAACAGCGCGGCTGCGACGAAACTGTCACCGGCTGTTCTGGCTCCACCCGCTCGCCGGAACTCCGGGCTTCGAGGCGCGCACGCGCGGCTTGATGGCGGCACTGCCCTTCGTCGACGCGCTCTTGCCCGGTGGAACCCTCGCGGAGCTCGAGGACTCGATGCGGTGGTTGCGAGCCGGGAGCGGCCACTCATCGCGGCGAGGCGTCGCCCGAGCCCGACTCCCCTGAGGCGTCCATGGAAGGATCTCCACGCAGCGGCGCCGAACCGCGCCACGTGCGCCAGCCGCCATCGGGACGCAGCCGGTAGTACGCCAACCGGCCGCTCCGTCCGAGCCACTTCACGTCGTCGGAGACCTGCGGATCCTGGATGATCCGGTGCATGCGGCCGGTCCGCACCTCGAGCAGCCACACCCCGTCCCGTTCGAGCGGCATGGCGACGTAGCGCCCATCGGGCGAGACCGAGGACGCGCGCAGCCGGCGGCCGGGCACGGGCGAGTCGATGCGGCGCGACGAGGCCGTCTCGATATCGACGATGACCAGCGTCGCCCCGTGCGAATACGCCAGCCGCTCCCCATTCGGGAACCAGGTGGCGGAACGCACGACGCCGGCATCGTACGAGCTGAGCTGCCGGTCCTCGCCGGTCGAGATGCGATGAACCCAGACGTTCCAGACGCCTGGTCGCTGCGGCTCGGCTTTCACAAACGCAAGGAACGCGGAGTCGGGCGACCAGCTTGGCGCCGTCGCACGCTCGGAGCCGCCGATGCGGCGCGCGTTGGTGCCGTCGCGATCGGCGAGGTACACGCCCCGCGCGCCCTCCCCCGCTCGTCCACGAATGCAATCCAGCGGCCGTCCGGCGAGATCCGTGCGTCGCCGAACGGCATCATGTCATCGCTCCAACGAGGAGTCTGAAGAGTCGCGAGCTCGTCCCGCGTGGCCGGAGACCAGCTCGTTGCGTCGTCGCCCCCTATTTTGGTGTTCGACACCTCGATGGGGGCCGCTGCCTGCCCGTCGACCGCCTGGATTGGTCGGACGTCACCCTTGTCAGCTCGAGCGTCCGGCAGGCCTGCCGAGAGCAACCGCGGAATCTCGTCATTCGCACCGGTCGTGCGTCCTGGCAACAGCCGGTCGAAGTCCATCACACCCGACCACTGCCCGGCAACGGCGGCGGCCACCGCGGCCATCAGGAAGGATGCCGAGAGAACCTGGAGGCCTCGGCCCGCCTCGGGAGGTGGCGGCTGAACGAACAAAGTGGCCGATCGCGATGCCCGGCGGTTGGGCTCCACCGTTGTCGGCTCCACCCGAGCCGCGATGTCAGCCGGCTGGATCCTCAGCTCCGGCGTCGCGCTCTCAGCCTCCTCACGATGCGAGGATGTCGTCTGCCCGGCATCCTCTCGCGGGAAGAACACCGCCTCCTGGCGTTCACCGAAGAACGAGCCGGATGGCGCGGCCTCCTGCTGGCCTTGCCGTGAGACCTCGCCCGAGCTTGCCGCGAGCCCGTCGGTCGCAATGCCGCCGCGGCCGTCGGGCAGCGTGGTGAACGCCGGCTCGAAGAACCGCTCCGCGTTCTCCGAAACCGTTGCCTCGTCCGCTTGCGGCGCGGGGTCCGCAGCCGACTGCTCAACCTGATCCGCGAACGCCAAGTCGCTCGGGGCCTCGAAGAAGACCGTGAACTGCGCGTCGCTTTCGATCGGCTCGACCGTTGGCGCCTTCGCAGAGTCGGGGATCGCAGGCGGCCTCTCGACCTGTGCGCGATCGAACAGCTGGCGGAGAACGGCACGCTCATCGCCGGGCTTGACGGTTGACGTGGCGCCAAACCGTACAATGGGTCGGTGGTGTGTCTGAACTCCGTACATCCGCGACTCGCCACCGGAATTTTTTTCGTTCCCGATGGCGTCCGGATCGAGGAGCTCGTCCACGAGCTGGCTCAGCGAGCGCAGCGGAACACGTGGGAGGGGCTCGCGCTGCGGCTCGATACCGATTTCACCTTCATCGGTGACGAATAACTCGTCCAATGTCGGCGTATGAAGGGGCGATCCGCGGCGTTCGACCTTCAAAAGATTGCACACCTGATGCACGACGGCAACCGCTTCGTGCGGTGTCAAGTGCACACCGGATGAACTTAGGTCATTCAGTTTGATGCGCGACACGCCCGACGCGCTGCGAAATCCACGCCAGACTCGCCGGATGAGCGGGAGACGGCTCGTTACTGTGTCTGCGACTCTGGCACGAGTGACACGATGGTGTAGCGATCGCTCGAGAACATCGCGCGCGCCGTGTCGCGCACGGTTTCGGTCGTCAACGCCTCTGGCGCTTGATGACAGCGAGCGCGTTTGGATCGTGATTCGGCGACGTGATGGCGAGGTGGAGCAACTGCAGCGCCGTCTCGAGGAACTCGGGCGGGCGCCGCCAGACACGCCGTGCGAAGACAGGCCGATGAACGGCGTGGCCGATCCAAGCTTGCCCGCGAGGACCCTCGACAGATCCGAGGCCGAGAACCCGCCGACGCCGGCCTGCATGACATAGCTTGCGGCGAGGCTGGCTTCGGGAAACGTCGCGCGCGGGGCAGATCGCGCGGCCAGCCCGGCCGGGATCGCCGGGACGAGCAGGGCCACAACGACGAGGACGCCACGAAGGACGGACATCGCCGCTCAGGCCTGCGCGCGCTTCGCCAGCCGGTCGGTTTGGAGCACCGCGGCGGCGGCGGGCACGACCGTCGTCGGCAGCCCGAGCTCGGCGCGCACGATGTTGGCGCCCTGCGCGATGGCCGTGGCCTTGTAGAACGCAATCTCGCGGTTGCAGCCCTGACGTCCGAAGCCGCAGTCGCTCGAGACGATGAGCCGTTCCGGCGGAATGAACTTCAGCGCCGCGCGGATCTCGCCGGCGACGTCTTCGGCTCGATCGGCCTGGAGCGTGCGATGGCTCACGGCGCCGATGCAGATCTTCTTCTTCAGGTCGTGCTTCAGCGGTTCGAAGAGCTCGAGGTCGCGGCGGTTGCGGTCTTTCATCTCGAGCGTCCACACGTCGCCTTTGCAGCGTTCGAGGTACAGCTCGATGGATGCGGCGTAGCTCGTATCCTCCATCACCCGCTGCATGTTCGGGTTGCCCCAGCACGTGTGAATCCAGATCTCGCAGTCGTCGAGGCCCTCCACCTCGCGGTTGTAGGCGTCGATCATGAACTTCACCGACTCGTGGTCCTTGCCGAACGAGTTCGCCATGAAGTGCAGCGTCGGCTCCTCGATCTGAATCAACCGGCAGCCGGCGTCGCGCAGGGCGCGGAGCTCCGTGTTCATGGCTTCCGCCATGTCCCAGATGATCTGCCGCTTGTCGGTGTACTTCGGCGTGTGGATGTCGAGGAAGAGGCCCATCACCTGCGAGCAGCAGGTGCCGAAGCGGACGGGCTTCGACGCGCGCGCCTGCGCCATCCGCCACAGCTTGGGATAGTCGAGCGGCTGGTGCTCGATCTTGTCGACGACGTGCGGCCAGCGCCAGCCGGTGTAGATCTCGTTGAGGAGCGTGCCCGGCGGGTAGCGCAGCCAGGGCGCGGTGGTCTCGTCCGGCTGCAGGTAGTCGCCCTCGAAGCCCTTCCAGCGCTGCAGCGGGTAGTGGTGCCACGACCGGCCGGCGAGGTCCTCGTCGCAGTGGTAGTCGCCGTGCGTCACCAGGTCGAGGCCGGCCCGCTCCTGCTCGCTGATGACGACCGCGAGCGCATCCTGGAACTTCTCCCGGAACCGCACGTCGAGCATGCAGGTGTCGAGCGGCGTCCCCCACATGCTCACGTCGAACCAGCGAGGGCGGGGCCACGAACCGGTCACGGTGGTCGGAAGCATCAGGTCGGCGGTTGCGGTGAACATGGGTCGACAGTTTTCGGGCTCAGGGCTCCGGACTACGTGGCTCCGGGTCTCGTCCGGCCTGGCTCGTGTGTCTGTCAGCCCGTAGCCTCGTAGCCGGTCAGCCCCGAGCCCATGTAGACTCTGCCCCCATGCCCTGGGCGCAAGTCTACGACCCGCTCGGCTCGATGGTGCTGTCCACCCTCGTGGCCGCACTGCCCGTGCTCGTGCTCCTCGGCGGCCTGGCCTTCCTGCACATGAAGGCGCACACGGCGGCGCTCGCCGGACTGGCGACCGCGCTGGTCGTCGCCATCGGGCCTTTCGGCATGCCCACGCCGATGGCGGCCGCGACCGCACTCTACGGCGCCGCCTACGGCCTGCTGCCCATCGGCTGGATCGTCATCAACGTCATCTTTCTCTATCAGCTCACCGAAGCGCGCGGCCTGTTCAAGGTGCTGCGCGAGAGCATCACCACGGTGACGCAGGATCGACGGCTGCAACTGCTCCTCGTCGCCTTCTCGTTCGGCGCGTTCTTCGAAGGGGCGTCGGGGTTCGGCACTCCGGTCGCCGTCACCGGCGCCATCCTCATCGGCCTCGGCTTCTCGCCGCTCGCGGCATCGGGGCTCTCGCTCATCGCCAACACCGCGCCGGTTGCCTTCGGCGCGCTCGGCACGCCGCTCATCGCGCTCCAGAGCGTCACCGATCTCAACCTCCTCGATCTGTCGGCGATGGTGGGCCGTCAGCTCCCGTTCTTCTCGGTGCTCGTGCCGTTCTGGCTGGTGTGGGCCTTCGCCGGCTTCCGCGGCATGCTCGAGGTGTGGCCGGCGATTCTCGTCGCCGGACTCGGTTTCGCGGTACCGCAGTTCCTCGTCTCGAACTACCACGGCCCGTGGCTGGTCGACGTGGTCGCCGCGGTCACCTCGCTCGGACTGGTGGCGCTCTTCCTGCGCGTGTGGCATCCGCGGCGGATCTGGACGTCGACCGATCGAACGGATGGCCATGCGGCTGCCGCTGCCGCGTCGACGCCGGCGCTCGATCGAGCCATGGTCTTTCGCGCGTGGACGCCCTGGCTGATTCTGAGCGTGCTGGTGTTCGTGTGGGGACTGCCGAGCACGAAGGCGTGGCTCGACGGACTGTCGGTGATTCGCGTCCCGGTGCCGGGCCTTCACGAGCTCGTCCTGCGGGTGCCGCCCGTCGTCGCGGCGCCGAAGAAGGAAGCGGCCGTGTTCGCCGTCAACTGGCTCTCGGCCACCGGCACGGGGATCTTTCTGGCGGCCGTCATCGCGGGGTTCGTGATGGGACACCCGGCGTCTCAGCTCGCGCGCGTGTACCTGTCGACGCTCAAGCTGGTGCGCCATTCGCTGCTGACGATCTCCGCGATGATGGCGCTCGGCTTCACGACGCGCTACTCGGGCCTCGATGCGACGCTCGGCCTCGCCTTCGCGCAGTCGGGTGTCTTCTATCCGTTCTTCGGCACGATGCTCGGGTGGCTGGGAGTGGCGTTGACGGGGTCCGACACCTCGTCGAACGTGCTGTTCGGGAGCCTGCAGCGGATCACGGCCGAACAACTCGGGTTGAGCCCGACACTCATGGCCGCGGCGAACTCCTCGGGCGGCGTCATGGGCAAGATGATCGACGCCCAGAGCATCGTCGTCGCGTCGACAGCCACGCGCTGGTACGGGCACGAAGGCGACATCCTGCGCTTCGTCTTCATGCACAGCATCGTGCTCGCGTGCCTGGTGGGGCTGCTCGTCGTCCTGCAGGCGTACGTCGCCGCCATTCACGTCGATGGTCGCCGGACCATGAGAGATCGCCGGGGCTGAAGCCCCGGCCTACCGTAGATGCGGATGACGTCCAGGTTGCTCCAGCGGTAGGGCGGGGCTTCAGCCCCGCCGCGTCGTCGCGTCGGGCTGACCCGTCAATTCAGATTCGGTCGGTAGGTACTGAAGCCCCAGAGGAACCCCTCTGGATCGCGCGCGTAGTAATCGCGGGCACCGTACGGCGTGTCCTTCGGCTCCTGCACGATCGCCGCGCCGCCGCGCTTCGCGCGCTCGAAATGCGCGTCGGGGTCGGGCACACAGACGCACACGCAGTGACGGTCCTGCCCCCAGAGGCGCTCGTCCCGCGGGCCCGAGCTCACCATCAGCACGCTGTCGCCGAGCCGGAGCTCGGCGTGCACGATAGCGCCCGCTTCACCCGGAACCTCGAGGCCGTTCTGGAAGCCGAACCCGCGAACCAGCCAGTCGATGGCCTTGCGTCCGTCGGCATAGTGCAGGCACACGAACAGGCTCGGCTCTCCCGCCACGGCCTGAGTGTATGTGCCGAACGACCACAAATGGCGTTCGCAATCCCACACCGAGGTACTCGCGCGAGCCGTAGTCGGTGTTCTGAACCGGCCGCGCCACCTTCGCGTCGGCAGCGAGCGCCCGAGCGTGATGGCCGTCCACGGCGGCCGGGTCGGGAAGCACCGCATAGACGCCGGCGCGAACCGTGCTCCACGGGTTGTCCGCCACCGGTGGAGTCGCCGAGCTCAACCCGAAGCTGGCGGTTCCGAGCCGAAGCTCGGCATGGGCAATCGAGTCGCCTGGACCGTCGAACACCGCCAGCCGCTCGAACCCAAACGCCCGCTCCAGGAAGTCGATTGCCGCTCGCGCATTGGCATAGCGATGCGCGGCAAAGATTGTCTGTCGACGCTCACCGGGCATGTCACACCTCCATGCCAGAAGGGTAGCTTCGGGTCGGGCTGGGGATCTTGGACGAAACTTACCCGCGCGGAGCGTTCGCGCTCGCGGCGTCGGGCACGCTCGGGGGGGCGGGCTCCCACGCGTCGGCCACGAGAAACCCGCCGCCATCGGGCAGCAGGCTGGCCACGAGCTCGCCCGGCGTCACCCCTGCGAATTCGCGCACGTCGCGCGTGAAGTGCGCCTGATCGTAGTAGCCGCTGTCGAGCGCGACGTCGATCAGCTTGGTCGCCCGGCCGCCCTGAATCAAGTGGACGGCGTGGCCGAACCGCAGAATGCGCGCGAGCACTTTCGGCGTCAGCCCGATCTCTTCGCGGAAGCGGGCGATGAGATGCTTCGAGCTCCATCCGACCTCGTCCACGATGCGGCCGATGCTCGTCCGCCCGCGGCTCGCATTGAGCCGGTGCCAGGCGCACAGCACACCGCTCGGAACGGCCCGCGCCGCCAGGACACGCGAAGCCACGGCACGATCGACGATGGCGAACCGTGCGTCCCAATCGGGCGCGTCGTGGAGCTCGCCCGTCAGCAGGCGTGCGGAGCGCCCGAGCAGGTCCTCGAGATCGACGGCGCGGTTCTTCAGGTCGACGAGCGGCCGGCCGAGGAAGAGCCGCGCGCCGAGCAGGGTGAGATTGATCTGGACACCGCCCGAGGGACCAGCCGATCCGACGAGCTGATACGTGTCGTAGGCGCCGGTCGTGAAGCTGCCGAAGTCATGCCATTTCGAGGGATTGCCGACCTCGAAAAGACGGATGGGCGAGCCGAAGTTGATGATGAGCGGAATGATCTCGGTCGGCAGCTCGCGGCGGCAGATCGGAGTGGCCATTTCCTCGAACCACCCCACGTACTCGCGCACGAACGGCCGCAGCGGCTCCGGCGGCCGGGCGAACGCCATCTCCCACCGGCCGATTGGCGACTCGTGGCGCGTGACGCGAGCGCGGCCAGTCACCGATCCAGTCTACCCGGGTGCGGGACGTCCCGGTGCCGCAGCCGTTCCTGACTGCGCGCGATCCACGAGCTCGATGGTGTGCAGCACTTCCGGCCTCCGGCTGGCTGACCCCGCGGCTCGCCCTGAGCCTGGCGAAGGGGCTTCCCGCGAGCCTTTCGAAGGGCGCTCGAGACGATCGAGGTTGGTCTTGATCTGGGTGAGGCAGCCGATGTTGCCCATCACCACGGCGTCAGCGTCGGTTGCGAGAATCGCGCGCGCCTTGCGGGTTCCGAGGGTAGCCGCAAGGGCTGGCTGGTCGAGGTTGTAGGTGCCCGCCGACCCGCAGCAGTAGTTGTCCGACAGCTCGACGAGCGTGAGGTTCGAGATGCGCGCGAGCAGCGAGCGCGGCTCGTCGCGCACGTTTTGCGCGTGCAGCAGGTGGCAGGCATCGTGGTACGCGACGGTCATCGGCGACGGCAGCGCGGGCATGTCGCCCGGCCCGAGGCGCTCGAGAAAGACGGCGACGTCGATCACCTTGGCGGCCAGCCGCGCCGCCGCATCCTCTTCGGGCGTGTTCTTCAGGGTGAAGGGATACTCCGTGCATCCCGGAGCCACAGCCCGAAGCGGTGGTAATGATCGCGTCCACGTCCTCCGGAAACGCACGGAGGTTGGCCGACGCGAACTCGCGCGCGAGCGCATCGTCGCCGACGTGCAGAGGCAGGGCACCACAGCACACCTGAGCGTGAGGCACCACGACTTCGACCCCGGCTCTCGACAGCACTCGCAGCGCCGCGTGGTTGATCCCTGGGGCGAGCACCTGCTGCGCGCAGCCCGCCAGCAGCGCGACGCGCGCGCGGCGTGGTCCGGCGGCTGGCATGAGCTCGGGAAGCGGCTGCTCCGGCGGCAAGCTGCGGCGGCAGCAGGTCGAGCATCGCGCGGAAGGCCGACGGCACGAGGGGCGCGAGCGGTCGCGTGAGCTGCCCGAACCGCGCGGCGAGCCGGAATCGTCCGGGATACGGCAGCGTCTCGAGCACGACATGCCGCCGAAGCCGATCGATCATCGGCCTGTGGCGGCGAGACTCGGCGTGCGCTCGAAACGGTGTCAGCAGCTCGCCGTACTCGACGCCGGAAGGGCATGCCGTCACGCACGCCATGCATCCGAGGCAGCGATCGACATACGGCAGGGCGTCGGCAAGACGCAGCCTGCCCTCGAGCGCGCTCTTCATCAGGAAGATTCGCCCGCGCGGCGAATCCATTTCCTCGCCGCTGCACGGCGTAGGTGGGACACGCGGGCAGGCAGAAGCCGCAGTGCACACACGTCGCCACCGCGCGGGCCATGTCCTCGCCATGGGGATGCAGTGGTTCGATGTCGATTTCGTGATGCACAGTACCGCGCCCTAGAAATTGGGGTCGGGTGCTTTTTCTCGATCCCTGGCGAAGGAAAAAGCACCCGACCCGAATTGCCGCCGGGAGGAAGGGAACCCCCCGAAGGTACCCGCGGATCGAGCGTCTGCGTCACCCGTTCCAGAAAGGGCCGGTCCGGACGACGGCCGAGGAACGGATCGAGACCATCGCCGCCTCGGACCAGAACACCTGGAAGCGCGAGCTCGGCGAGCATGCGGTCGAGGTCCGCCACGGGTCCGCCCCCCCACACCCACGCCGCTTCTCCGCATGCGCTGTAACGCCGCCGCGCGCCCGTCGCATCGAGCCGCGCGTCGAGTCCGCGCAGGCTTCCCAGTGTGGTCGCCACGCGGACGAGCGTTGTGCCTTCCTCTCCGGCCAGCTCGCGTGCCTCGACCCAGAACGTCCCGGCGGCCGTGTCGTCGACTTCGTCGACCGCCGCGCCCGCGAAGAACTGCGCGAGCGCGTCCACACGCGATCGCAGCGCCGATGGAGACCCGCCGAGCCGAAGATGCAGCGTCCCATCGGGATCGAGCTCCACCGCATCGAGCTCGAACGCGGATCGCCGCAGCTCCGCGAGCCGATTCAGCGCATCGGCCAGCGAAGGGCACCGGACCCGAAGGGTCGCGCGCCCCTTGGGCAGCGGAAACACCTTGAACGTCACCTCGACGAGGACCCCCAGGCGCCCCAGACTGCCGAGCAGCAGGTGATGCAGGTTGAAGCCCGCGGCGTTCTTGACCACTCGCCCGCCGCCGCGAACCAGCCGGCCTTCGCCGTCGACGAATCGCGCCCCGATGAGGAAATCGCGCACGCCGCCGTAGCGAGCGCGTCCCGGACCGTTCAGTCCAGCAGCCACGGTTCCGCCGAGCGTCGCGCCGCGCGCGGCGAATGGCGCCTCGAAGGGCAGGCATTGCCCGTGCTCGGCAAGCAGCGCGTCAATCGCCTCGACCGGGGTACCGGCGAGGGCCGTGAACGTGCACTCGTCCGGCTGGTAGTCGAGCACGCCAGTGAGCTGTGACAGATCGAGCTGGACGTGTCCCGGACCGGGCGCCGACAGGCCTGGCTTCGTGCGGCCGCCGCTCGGCCGCAGTGCGGCGGGCGGCTCGAAATCGCTGGCGATCGGTTGCGGCTCGCCCTCCTCCGTCGCGTCGATCCCGGCGATCCCACCCGGGACGGCGAACAGCACGACGTCCTGCACGTCGGCAATCGACGTGGGCGTGAGCGTGGTCGCGGATGACGTCATGGGAGCACGCTCATTCGCGCGAGAGGACGCCGGCGCGTTCGAGCGGATGCAGACCCTGCGCGGCGAGCGCGGGCGCGCTGCCATCCGGGAACATCTTCCCGCGATTCGCGACCTCGTGCGGATCCATCGCTTCCCGCAAGCGTCGCATGCAGTCGAGATCGTCGGGCCCGTACATGCCGTCGAGATACGCGCGCTTCTCGAGGCCCACGCCGTGCTCGCCGGTGATCGATCCGCCGAGCGCGATGCAGAGTCGAAGGATTTGCCCGGCCAGGGTCTCGGCGCGTTCGAGCGCGCCCGGCTCGCGGCCATCGAACAGGATCAGCGGGTGCAGGTTGCCGTCGCCGGCATGAAACACGTTGGCGACGCGCATGCCGTGCGCGCGCGCGAGCTCTGGATGCGCGCCAGCGCCTCGCCCAGCCGGCTGCGCGGCACGACGCCGTCCTGCACGATGAAGTCGGGGCTCAGGCGCCCGACGGCGGAAAACGTCGACTTGCGGCCCTTCCAGATCGCGAGCCGCTCGCTCGCGCGTCTGCGCCACGCGCACTCGTCGCGCCCGACTGCGTCGATGAGCGCCGACAGGGCCGCGAACTGCGCCTCGACTTCCACCGGCTCGCCCTCGAGCTCGACGATCAGGATGGCCGCCGCGTCGAGCGGATAGCCGGCATGAACGGCCGCTTCGGCCGCCTGAATCGCCAGGTGATCCATGATCTCCATCGCACCCGGCAGCAACCCCGAGGCGACGATGCGCGACACCGCGTCGCCCGCGGCCTCGAGCGATTGGTAGGCCGCGAGCATCGTGCGATAGCAGCCGGGCCGCGGCAGCAGGCGCAGCGTGATCTCGAGCGCCGACGCCGAACAGTCCTTCCGACCCGACGAAGCCGCCGACGAGATCCGGTCCGACGCTCTCGAGGCTGCGGCCGCCGAGCGTGCACGACTTCGCCGTCGGCAGCACCGCCTTCACGCCGAGCACGTGGTTGAGCGTCATGCCGTACTTGAAGCAGTGCGCGCCGCCGGAATTGAAGGCGATGTTGCCGCCGATCGTGCAGATCGACTGGCTGGACGGATCGGGCGCGTAGTAGAGGTTGTACGCCTGCGCCGCGACGCGACACGTCGAGGTTCACGACGCCCGGGCTCGACCACCGCGACACGGTCGACGGGTCGATCTCGAGAATCCGGTTCAGCCGATTGAGCGCGATGACGATGCCGTCGACGTTGCGGGACGGCGCCGCCCGACAGGCTGGTGCCGCTGCCGCGCGCGACGAAGGGCACGCGCGCGCGATGGCAGAGCCGCACGGTCTCGATCACTTCGTCGGCCGTCTCGGCCAGGACGACCGCGCGCGGGCGCGAGCGAAACGCGGTCAGGCCGTCGGACTCGAACGCGGCAAGCCCGCCAGGCGCCGTCAGCAGCCGCGACGGCGGCAGGACCCTGGCGAGCGCAGGGACGAGATCGTGGGGCTTCACCGTGAAGGCATCATACGGCAATCCTGCCGGTCCGCTGGAGGGCTGGTGGTCGGGTGCTGTTTCCGGAACGTGGCACCGAGCGGAAATAGCACCCGACCCCATCCACGGATGCTCGAGCCGGACTATGATGCACACGCTCATGCCGATCCCGTCTCGCGCGAGATCTGGCGGCTGCCGCAATCCTGTTCGCGTTCGCGGCCACCCCCGTCTGCTCAGCCGGCTCGCGGGTTCACCGATCTGTTCAACGGGCGCTCGCTGAACGGATGGAAGTCGAGCGCGCCCGACGCGTGGGTCGTTGCCGGAAACGTGCTGACGCACAAGGGCACCACCGCGAGCACGCCGTCGCGACGACGGTTGCCAGATCGGGGACGCGAACCTGAAGCTCGAATACTGGCGCGCGCCAGATGCGCGGCTCGGATTGCGGCTGCGCGGCGCCGGCCTCGTCGGCCTGCAGGCGGCCTCTCCCTCCGCCTGGCATACCATCGAGATTCAACAGGTTGGCGAGCGAATCACGACGCGGCAGGACGGCGTCCCGGGCGTCGCCTTTCAGCGGCTCAGCGCCGAAAGCGGTCCGCTGCCGGACGCTGAATTGACAAATGGGCTACGGACTACGGACTACGGGCTATGGGCCACCGAGCAGGCTCCGTTGCGGCTAACGACCAGTGAGCTCTTCACAAACCCTGTCGCCCGAAGCCCGTAGCCTGTAGCCCCTCACAATTCACGACTCACAACTCAGAACGTCCAGTGAAAGTCACCCGCGTCGATCCGCTGCTGCTGTCGTGTCCGCTGCCCGAGCCGCTCGTGATGCCGTTCCATGGCGGCGAGCGGACGATCCTCAAGCGCGACGCGATGATCGTTCGCGTCACGACCGACACCGGCCTGCGCGGCTTCGCGCCCGGGTCCGGCGCACGAGGCCGCGGCGGTCCAGATCCGCGACGTCATCGCGCCGTTCCTCGACGGACGCGATCCGCGCGCCTGGCGCACGTTCGGGTTCACGAGCGATCCGGCGCACGCGAAAAGACGTACCGCGCGGTCGAGATCGCGCTGCTCGATCTCGTCGCGCGGTACGAGGGCTGCCCGCTGTCCGAGATTGCCGGCGGCCGGCGGCGCGACCGCATCAAGCTCTACGGCAGCGCGGGCATGTACATGTCGCCCGAGGGCTACGCCGACGAGGCGGCGGCCGTGCAGGCGATGGGCTTCCCCGCCTACAAGATGCGGCCCGCGCTCGGCCCCGAGCGAGACCTGCGAGACGGTCGAGCGGATGCGCGCGGCCACGGGCCCGACTTCGGCCTGATGATCGACGCGCACTCGTGGTGGCGCATGGGCGACCGGAGCTACTCGCCGCGAGACGGTGGCCGACCTCGCGCGCGCGTTCGAGCGCTCCGGTCCGACGTGGCTCGAGGAGCCGCTGCCGCCCGACGATCACGCCGCCTATCGCGCGCTGCGGGCAGCCACGCGCGTCCCGATCGCCACCGGCGAGCACGAGCAGGACGCTCGACGGCTTCACCGACCTGATCGAGACCGGCGCCGCCGACGTCATCCAGATGGACGTCTGCTGCCAGGGCGGCCTCGACTGGTTCGCGCAGATTGCGGCCGCGCGCCGCAGGCGCGCGAGCTCGCGGTTCGCGTTCCACAGCTGGGGCACGACGCTCGAAGTGCTGGCCGCGGCGCACTTCGGCATCTGCTGGCCCGAGTCGGTCGTCGAGTGGCTGGAGTATCCGTGCTACGCGAACGCGGGCCGCGCCGGCATGTATCCGTTCCCGGCGGCCGACGAGATCCTCGCCGAGCCGCTCGCGATCGCGATGGGTACCTCACAGTCCCGATGGCCCCGGCCTCGGCATCGAGATCGACGAACGCGTGATCGATCGTTATCCCGTTCCTTCCCGGCCCCTGGTCGATCTTCCGCCTCGACTCGCCGCCTTCGACCGTCGCCGTCATCGGCGACCACAGCGTGCCGTGGGTCGGGACTGGGAATCAGTGAACCGGTGACCGGTGACGAATCCGAATGACAGTGACGATGACGAATGACGAATGGATAGTCCGCGCATGACTCGCCGGCTTCGCATCGCCGACCTCCGCGTCCACTCCATCGCCATCGCCGATCCGCCGCTGCGCAGCTCGTACGGGCTGCACGCGCCGTATGCGCTGCGGACCATCATCGAGCTCGATGCGGGTGACGGGCTCGTCGGCATCAGCGAGACGCACGGCGGCGACGCCATCGCGGGGCAGTTCGAGGCGCTGCCGGACCGCGACTCGTCGGCGCGGATCCGTTTCGCTTGATGGGCGATCTTCTGCCGATGGTCGATCCGGCCGCGGTGCCGGCCGCCGATCGGTCGCAGACGTTCCGCGTGCCCGGCGAGAACCCGCTCGACGCCGGCGCCCGGCTCTACTCGGCGATCGAGATCGCGTGTCTCGACCTGATCGGCAAGGCGCTGGGCCGCCCGGTCTGCGACCTGCTCGGCGGGCGCGCGCGCGACGACGTGCCGTTCTCCGCGTACCTGTTCTACAAGCACGCAGGCGGCGGCGGCGAAGGCGGCGACGCGCGCGAAGACGAGTACGGCGAGGCGCTGTCGCCCGAAGCGCTCGTGCCGACAGGCGAAGCAGATGATGGCGGCGTACGGCTTCACGGAGATCAAGCTGAAGGGCGGCGTGCTCGAGCCCGACGAGGAGATTGCGACCATCGAGGCGCTCTACGCGGCGTTCGGCCCCGGCGTGCCGCTGCGCATCGATCCCAACTGCGCCTGGTCGGTCGATACGTCGGTCCACGTCGGGCGGTCGCCTCGCGCGACGAGCTGGGCGCGGGGGCTATCTCGAGGATCCGACGGCGGGTCTCGACGGCATGGCCGCGGTGCGCCGCGGCCTGCTCGCGGAGGGCATCGACACGCCGCTCGCCAGCAACGTCGCGGTCACCTCCTTCGCCGATCTGCAAGCCGGCCTCGAGCGCCGACGCGGTCCAGATCGTCCTGTGCGATCCGCACTACTGGGGCGGCATCCGGCAGATTCAGCACCTGCTCAAGACTGTGCCAGACGTTCGGCCTCGGCCTGTCGATGCACTCGAACAGCCATCTCGGCGTGTCGCTGATGGCCATGGCCCACGCCGCCGCCGCCGCCGCCGCACCTGACCTACGCCTGCGACACCCACTACCCGTGGCAGGACGACGATGACGAGGTGGTCGCGGGCGGGCGCGTGCCGATCGAGAACGGCTGCGTGCGCATCCCGGATCGCCCTGGACTCGGCGTCGAGCTCGATCCCGACCGGCTCGCCCGCGGCCGCGAGCGCTACGCGCGATGCCCGTATCGCAAACGCGACGACGAGGCCGAGATGCGGAAGCACGTGGATCCAACGTGGACGCGGCGGCTACCGCGTTGGTAGTAGTCCACCAGTTACCAGTTACCAGCTACCAGTGACCAGTGACGAGCGAGTTCGCAGAACGGCTAGTTGGTCACTGGTAGGTGTCACTGGGTAAGTTGGTAGCTAGTTCGTAGCTGGTCACTGGTCACTGGTCACTGGTCACTGGTAATCGTCACTCCTTCTTCGCCCTTGCCATGACACCTGCTGAACTCAAGGCCAGCCTCGTTGGCGTCGTCGGCTTTCCGGTGACGCCGTTCGCCGCCGACGGCTCAGCTCGATCTCGCCGGTCTGCGCCGCAACGTCGAGGTCGATGGCGGCCGCATCCGTTCTGCGCGCTCGTCGCGGCCGGCGGCACGGGCGAGCTCTACTCGCTCTCAGCGACCGAACACACCGACGTCGTTCGCACGACGGTGGAGCGCCACGGCCGGACGCATGCCGGTCATCGCCGGCGTCGGCGGCAGCGTGGCGGTCGCGCGCGAACAGGCGAGCGGGGGCGACCGCGGCGGGGCGCCGCGGCCATCCTCGCGCTGCCGCCCTACTACCCGCACGCCGACGAGCAGGGACTGCTCGCCTACTACGCCGCGATCGGCGCCGCCTCCGCTCGCGGACTGCTCGTCTACAGCCGCGACTGGGTGAACCCCGGTCCCGGCCTTCGTCGAGAGGCTTGCAGCGCTGCCCGACCGCCGTCGCCTGGAAGGACGGCCAGGGCGACATGCGCCGCTACCAGATCATCATGGGTGGCGTGGGCGATCGCCTGCACTGGGTCGGCGGCGCCGGCGACGATCTGGTCGGCGCCTACTATCGCCTCGGCATCCGCTGCTACACGTCGAGCATCTCGAACGTCGCGCCGCGGCTGTCGCTCGCGCTGCACGACGTCGCAGCCGCCGGGGACGAGAAGGAGCTGACGCGGCTGATCCGGCAGTACGTCGTCCCGCTCTACGCGTTCCGCGCGCGCCGCAAGGGCTACGAGGTGACGGTGATGAAGGCGATGATGACGCCTGCTCGGCCTGGCCGGCGGCCCGTCGCGCCCGCCGCTCGTCGACGTCACGCGGCCGAGATGGAGGAGCTGCGGCGCATGCTCGACGGCTGGAAGGATGGTTGTAGCTACCCGTGGAGATGGCCTAGCTCGCGCTGGTCGGTGGTCACGTCCATTCGCGCCTCGCGCTCGAAAGTAGCCGCGGAATCGGATCGCGATGGGATCGAGCCGCGAGTCGACGCGCGCGTAAAGCAGGCGTGACGAGCGCTGGGCGATCGCCTCATCGAGCCAGCGAAACGCCGCCGGCCTTGTCGTTCAGGCTGCGTACGCCAGCGCGAGCCAGAACGCCGTGTCGCCGTTCGGGGGCTTCCTTGTAGAGCTGCTCGAGCCGGGCGAGATGGCGGCGCGCATCGGCGCGGGCGTCCGGCGTCCGCGTAAACCTGCACGAGCTGTGACTCGACGAACGTCGGCTCGGCGGCGCCGGTCTTGCGCACCTGCTCGCAGGCGTCGATGGCCTGCGTGAACCGGCCGAGTGCCGTGTAGGCCTTGCAGAGGCCGATCCACGCCCCCGTGTACTGCGAATCGAGCTGCAGCGTCCCCTCGTACATCCGCGCCGCTTCGGCATACCGGCTCGGCGTAATGGAGCGCGGCACCCGCGTAGCCGCGGAGCGACGACGAGCGCGGGTTGAGGCTCTGCGCTTCGTGCGTCTGCGCAACCGCTTCGTCGGTGCGGCCGCGTCCCGACAGCATCATCGCGAACCGGATCCGCGCATATTCGGAGCTCGGGCTGCAGCTCGAGCGCCCGCCGGAACGTCGATTCCGCGCGCGCCCAGTCGCGATCCTTCTCGACCAGCAGATCGGCGAGTGCGGCATAGGCCTCGCCGCTCCCGTCGTCGCGACGCAGCGCCTGTGCGATGGCGTCCTGCGCGACCGGAAACGCTTGGTCGGCGCCGAGCGCGTTGTGGCGGTAGATCGAGAGCAGCGCCTCGGCCCACTTGGCATATGCCAGCACGAAGTCGGGCGCCAGCGACGTCGCTTCGACGGAAGCGTTCGGCTGCCTGCGAGCGCGTCCTCGCGGCCGCCGTGGTCGAGCAGCGCCTGTCCCTGTCGGAAGGCGAGCAGCGCCTCGGGATTGTCGAGCGGCAGCTCGCTGCGCATCGAGGGCCGCCACGTGCCGTCGCTGCACATGCAGCTCGTCGACCACGCGCGCGGCAAGCTCACGCGCGAGCGAGCGCAGATCCGCGTTGCCGCGGTGCCCGGCTGGTGAGGACCACCGGCGGACTGGATCCGCGAGCGACCCGGGCGGTCCGACGATTCCGGAGCCTCGACGGCACACCGCTGACGTCGACCAGCGCGTCGGCTTCGAGCGACTGCAGCAGCGCCGATGCCGGCCGATCACGCAACGCGTCGACCGCCGCCGGCGCGATCATCCGCAGGTGCGGCGACGACAGCCAGGTCCTGCGCGAGTTGATCGCGAAGGAGCGAGCTGAGCGACGATTCGCCGCCGGCTCCGGCACGGACGGCGAGCCGAAGCGTCTGCACGCGCGTCGCAATCGCTCGGAGGTCGGCGTCGTCGGCCAGGCACGCCCAGATGCCGGCGCCGACCAGGCGCGGTCACGCCGCGACGATCGCAGCCCAGACCGCCGGCCGCCTCGCCAGCCTCGCGAGCACGGCCGCCGGACCACCGCCCGACTCGGCGGGCACGGGCTCGGCCACGATCGCTTTCCCCGAATCGCTGCCCCAGGAGTCGGCTGTCAGCGTCTGCGACAGCGCGTCCGCCATTGCGCCGGCGCTGGCAAACCGCCGCGCCGGATCGCGCTCGAGCGCGCGATGGACGACGCCCACGAACTCTTCCGGAAGATCGGGCCGGACGTCGGTCAAGCGGCGGCGCGCATCCGCGGCGTGGGCCCGCCGCAGCTCGTCCAGGCTCGAAGCCTTGACCGGATAGCCGCCGGTGACGAGGTGATAGAGGAGCACGCCGAGGCCGTAGATGTCGCTCCGGACGCTCGCCGGCGCACCGCCGAGAAGCTCGGGCGCGAGGTAGAGCGGCGTGCCAGTCACCGGCCGGCCCGTGTCTGGGCTCGTCCTGAATGATCTGCCCGGCTCCGAAGTCCATCAGCACCAGGCGGCCGCCGGCCTCGCGCATCACGTTCTGGGCCTTGATGTCGCGGTGCACCAGGCCCGCACCGTGAACCGCGGCAAGCGCGCGGCAGAGCTCGCGCCCGATCAGCGCAGCTTCGCGGGCCCCGAACGATCCCTGTGACTGGAGCAGCGCCTCGAGCGTCCGGCCCTCGATGAACTCCATCCAGAGCCCGACGCGGCCGTCGGTCTCTTCGGCGCCGTAGACGGTGACGACGCTGGGATGACGGACGCGGGCGAGCACGCGCCCTTCGTGGAGGATGCGGGCCTTCTGCTGCTCGGCCGAGCGCCCGCTGGTCTGGCGCAGGAGCTTGAGCGCGACATCGCGATGCAACGCGTCGCGCGCGCGATACACGTTGCCGAACGCGCCTTCGCCGATCTGCTGGATCAGCTCGAACGGTCCCCAATGGCCGAGCGGCGGCGGAGCCGGCGGCGTCTCGGGACTCACGAATCGGCAGCGGCGGCTCGTCTTCGGCCTGCGTTCGGCAGAACGCGGCGATGCCGGCAATGACGCGAAGGTCGCGGAGGACACGCCGCTGCTTGTCGCGTGCCGAGCCTCGATCTCCTTGGCCGACCAGTCGACTCGTCTCCATCGGCGACCGATGCGGCGAGATCCTCGATTGCGAGATGCGACACCGTCTACTCCGGACCGCGCGGGCGTTCCGCGCCGGCCGCACCGTGACCTCGAGGCGCGACCGGCATCGGTGAGCCCGGGCTGCTGGCGCTACTTCGCGGCCTTGTGCTCGGGCTTGATCGTCCAGAGATAAACGGTACGCCCATCGACATCGATCGTCTGGTCGGGCTTCCAGTCGGTCATGGCGAACGAGTTCGACACGACTCGCGTGCCCACCTTCAGGTCGCGCCAGAGAATCGGGCGCAGCTTGTCGTTGAGCGATGGCAGCAGGTACAGGGTGACGACGCTGGCCGGCTTGACGTCGAACTCGAACAGGTCGGCCTGGACGATCTTGACCTTGTCGCCGACCTTGTGCTTGGCGACGTTGTCGTTGGCTTCCTTGATGCGCACGGGATCGATGTCGACGCCGATGCCGTGCGCCCCGAAGTCGCGGGCAGCCGCGACCACGATGCCGCCATCGCCGCACCCGAGGTCGTACACCAAGTCACTCTTGGTGACCTTCGCCAGCTCGAGCATGCCCTTCACGACTTCGGGCGGCGTCGGCACGAAGATGACATCCGGCGTGCGAGCGGGCTTGGGCGCCGGGCGCCTGTGCCAGCGCCACCCCGGAAGCGGCAAATGAAAAGACGAGTGCGGGCACCAGTGTGCGGGCTGCGATCCGTGAGCGCATGAAGGTCTCCTATGAACGAGCCTCGAGCTCGCTGTTTGCGAGCGGGACCTGCCGATTCTACACTCGCCGCGAGCCGACAACACCGTTTCTACGCCCGTTTCGCGGCAGAGTTCGCCACCTCACCCTACCCTCCCCCCCGCCTGGGCACGGGGACCTGAGGGCCACCAATCGCGTAGAGATGCCGTTCGCCTCGCACGAACAGCGTGCCCGCCGGCGATGGCTGGCGTCGCCATGAGCGGCTCGCCCACCGGGTTGGTCGGCCAGGAGCTCGAAATCCGCTGCCGGCCCGCACCACGAAGATGTCGCCATCCTCGCTCGACAGATAGATACGGCCGTCGGCCGCCACCGGCGACGCGCTGAACCCGCTGCCCTTGTGGGCGATGCGCTGCCGGTAGACCTCCGCCCCCGTCGCGAGGTCGTAACAGTCGAAGAGCCCCTGATTTGCGAGCACGTAGACGAGCCCGTCGTAGGCGAGCGGCGTCGGCATGTACGAGCCCGCGCTGCGTCCAGCTCCACGCCACGCTGCGGTTCTGACGCGCTGGCCGTCCTTCAGCGTGATATCGCCGGTCGCGCCGGGCTCGATGGCGAAGATCGGGCGTTCCGGCGCGCGGCCGCTGGCGACGACGATCAGCCCGCCGGCGAAGATGGGCGTCGGAGCCGTGATCTTCGAGCTGCCGCCGAGACGCCAGCAGCTCCTGGCCCGTCTCCGCATCGTAGCCGCGGATGAAGTTGCGGGGCGTTGGTCACGATCTCGGCGCGGCCGCCCGCCTCGACGAGCGTCGGCGTCGCCCACGACGGCAGCTCCTCGCGCGCCGTCTGCCACAGCGTCTTCCCAGTCGCGAGGTCGAGCGCCACCAGGAAATCGTCGCGCGACGTGTCCACCTGCACGAACACACGATCGCGCCAGATGGTCGGTGAGCTCGCCGGCCCCCACTCGTACTCGGCCAGATTGTAGGCGCCGACGTCCATGCGCCCCAGGTCGCGCTTCCACACCGGCTTGCCCGAGACGTCGTAGGCGTGAACGCCCTGGGATCCGAACAGCGCGACAACGACCCTGCCGTCGGTGGCCGGCGTCGCGCTGGCATAGGTCGATTTGATGTGCCGCTTGTCGAGCGGCGCGCCCTCGTGCGCCACTCGCTCCCAGAGCAACTTCCCGGTCAACCGGTCGTAGGCCGAGACGACCCACTGGTGGCGGGATCGATCCTGCGAAGCGGTGCCATCGCCGTAGAGTCCCGGCTTGAACGTCGAATCACCCTGGCTGCTCACCGCCGTCGTCACGAACACGCGATCGGCCCAGACGATGGGGCTCGAGTGCGCCAGGCCGGGCACGCGCACCTTCCAGCGCACGCCGTCGCCCGTCGTGCCGTTCCAGCCGGCGGGCAGCGATTGACCGGAGGCGACGCCTGCGGCGCTGGACCCGCGAAACGCCGGCCAGGACGCCGCGGGCGGGTCGGACGCGGCAGCCCGCAACGCCGCACAGGCCACGGCCGCGGTCACGACCGCAGGCAGCACTCCGCTTTGCACACGCCGCAATCCTTGGGTCATGGCAGAAGGATAAGACGTCCTCGACGGATTCGAAGATCGGGAAGCGCAGGAGGGCGGGCTATTCTTCCAGGGTTCTCGGCCAGTCCTCGCCGAGCAGCCGCGACAGCGCGCGATCGGCCAGGAGACGGCCGCCCGTCTGGCAGCGCACGCAATAGTTGCATTCGTTCTCCGCGTACACGATGCGCTGAACGGGCGAGCCGCAGCGGGGACACGGCAGCCCGAAGCGGCCGTGAACCGCCATGTCGGGGCGGAACGCCGTCACCTTCTCGGGAAAGTCCTCGCCGGCCTCGCGCTGAAGGCGACCAATCCAGTCGAGCAGCGTTTCGCGGGCAGCCGCGAACAGCGTCTCCACGGCGCGCGCGTCGAGACGCGACGTGAGCGTCAGCGGCGAGAGCTGGGCGCGGTGGAGGATCTCGTCGGAATACGCATTCCCGATGCCCGAAACGATGCGCTGATCGGTGAGCGCGCGCTTGAGGGTCCGGTTCTCGCGGCGGAGCGCGGCATCGAACTCGTCCAGCGAACAGAACAGCACGTCGACGCCCGGCGGCATGTGAACGGCGAGCCGCGCGGCGCCGCGCACGGCGTGGAGCGACGCGCGGCGCCTCGATCCGGCTTCGGTCACGATCAGCGTGCCCGAGCTGAAGACGAGCTCGGCGAGCGCCTTGGGACGCCCGCGTCCGCGCGCCTCGCCGAGCCAGTGCAGCCGGCCCGCGATCATCAGATGAATCACGAGATACGAGTCCTCGTCGAACGCCAGCGCGATACGCTTTGCCAGCCGCCTCACTTCCTGAACCGTTCGGCCCTCGAATGCCGCGAGCGGCGGATCGACCGTCCTCAGAAAGAACGGCGACCGCAGACGCACCCCCTTCAACTGATGGCCGATGAGGCGCGGCCGCAGCGCTGACACGTACAGCTCGACATCGGGAATCTCGGGCAGGCTGGTCCTCCGTTCGCCGTATGTATGATGACATTCGCTCAGCGACAGGGTGTGTGTGTTCGGGCTACGGGGCTACGGGCTACAGGCTACGGGCTACGGGACTTGTCAGGATCCTGGGCTGGTCAGGGCCGGCGTCTCGCCGCCCGGCATTCACGCGCTTGGAGGAGGGGCATCGCATGACCGCAGCGCTCGCCGCTCGTGTCGTCCTCGGCGCGCTCGTCGTGTGCGTGCTCGTTCAACGCCGCACGACGCTGGCGCAGACCATCGACTTCACGGCGTCAACCATCGTCGACCTGACGCACCCCTACAACGAGAAGACGGTGTACTGGCCGACGGAGAAGGCCACGTTCAAGCTCGAGCCGCGCGCGTTCGGCAAGACGCCCGGCGGCTATTTCTATGCGGCGTTCGCGTTCTGCATGCCCGAGCACGGCGGTACCCACCTCGATGCACCGCTGCATTTCGGGGAGGGACGCGACTCGACCGATCGCGTGCCGCTACGGCGTCTGATGGGCGCGGCCGTCGTCATCGACGTCACCGCACGGACCGAACGCGATCGCGACTATCGCGTGGCCCGGGAAGACGTCGAGCAGTTCGAGAAGATGCACGGCCGCATCGCGCCCGGCACCATCGTCGTCGCACGGACGGGATGGAACCGGCACTGGCCCGACCGCAAGGCGTATCTCGGCGACGACACGCCGGGCGACGCGTCCAAACTGCACTTTCCGGGTTATGGCGAGAGCGCGGCGCGGCTGCTCGTGGAAGACCGCGAGGTCGCGATGCTCGGCATCGACACGGCCTCGATGGATTACGGACCGTCGACCGACTTCGTCGTGCACCGCATTGCCGCGGCCCGCAACGTGCCGGGACTCGAGAACCTGACGGGCCTCGAGCGTCTACCGGCTCGCGGGGCGACGATCATCGCGCTGCCGATGAAGATCGAGGGCGGCTCGGGGGGACCGGTTCGTGTCGTCGCGCTTCTCCCGGCCTCGTCGCAGCCGCCGCGCTAATCCGGGATGGCGCCGAGGCGACTCGCCGCGTGGCTGGAACACTCCATTCGGCAAAGCCGGGCCGCAGTTTTCGCACGGCGCCGGCGACGAGACGCGCGGCGACCGCGCCCGCCAACGCAAAACACAGGTCCGCCGCGATGAACAGCGGCCAGCCGGGCTGCTCGCCGTTGACGAACGAGGCGACGAGGGCCGCCGCCACGATCAGCACCGCAAACACGCTGCGCCGCAGCCGCACGGAAGCCACGCGACCACAGACCAGCGCGACGCCCGCTCCCAGAGCGACCGGAACGATCTCGTGCACGACGGACCTCCTGGCTCGAGAGTCTCTGCAGCGGTCGACGCGGGAACCCGTCCCGCGTCGAGACGACCACCGCTCGAGATCAACGTGAAGGTTAACGTCGATGCGAACCCGTCCGAACAGCCGACCCATCGCCGGCCTGAACGCCGACGCCGACCAGCTCGGCCGTCCTGCAGGCTGCTCAACCTAGTTCGATCCGCCGAGGATCAGCGGCAAACCGTCCTTGCCGGCGCCGATCACGACCACCTTGGCGTTGCCCGATTCGGCCAGCTTGTGGGTCGCTTCGATGCCCTTCCACCGCAGCAGCGGTTCGCTGATGGCTTCGGCGACGATGCGCTGGAAGTCAGCGATGCCCTGCGCCTCGATGCGCTTGCGGTCGGCTTCCTGCTTTTCGCGCTGGATGATGAACTCCATCCGCTGGCTCTCCTGATCGCGTCGACGCGCGCAGCGGGGGCCAGTCCACCGATCCCGTGCCGCTCGACGCGATCGTCCTGAAGGGTGCCGCGCTCGCGCATCTGGTGACGGCAAACACGGCGGGCTAACCGTGACTGCAGCAACCTGTCCACAGCGCCCAAGCGTCTGACGGAAAAAGAATCCGTGAACAATCGGTCTGCTCGGACGCGCGGGCTGAGGCGAGGAGGATCACCGGGGCGTCCGAAGGGCGTGCAGAAGAAAGTGTCCCGCGAGGTGACGGAATTCGCCCAACGGATCTTGGAGAGCCCGAAGGGACAAGCAAACTGCTCGAGCAGTATCAGCGCGGCTGCCTGCCGCCGCCAGTCCTGATCTTGCTGTTCCATTACGCCTTCGGACCGCCCGAGGGCGCAGCAGATCGAGACGCTGCGCTTCGTCATCGAGGATCACGCATGTCGGGAGGTAGCCGGCATTCCCGACGACGACCGCTCGGCCCTGAGGGCTCGGCGCCGGAATGTCAGCGCAGCTGGCGACAGTCGTAAGCACGACCACCGCCGCGATGAGCACCAGCGTCAGCGACGATCAGGACAAACGCCTCCTGTGGCTGGGAGCGTCTAGTCGCCCGTCTCCTCTTCCTACGCACTTTCCTGTCAGTCACGCGCTTCACCTGGTCAGAGCGTCGCAGACTGGCGCGTATATTGACCCATCGTCCGTTCGTGCGGGCATTTACTGGATCTCCCGCCGAAGTCGACGACACGCCTCACTATGAGAAGAAAAAATGCAAGTAAGCAGGGAGATTGAAGCGTACACCATTCACCGTCGCCATCGTCTAATGGTGGCTCGTGCAATGCCGCGCAGCGGGCAGCGATCTGGTATGGTGGACCGTCCGTCTGTGAAAAGGCCGCTCTACCTGTTCGTGTCGCCGTGATTCACGTGCGGGCATTGGCTCCCGACATGTCCATTAGCGTTTCGCTCCCTGGTGGCGATCGACCATAGGCGATTGATATCCTGATCCTCGGTTTCGTCAGCGAACGTCCCGAACTCGCAGGTGCGTTGGCTGAGTTCGAAACCCAGGTGCCTCGAGCTAATGCTCGTGCGACGACCAGTCTGACTCGCCAGGACTCGAGCACGTGACCCAGGCGTCTCTATTTCGCCGAGAGACTCGAGGGTCCGAAGGGGGCTGGAACTGGGCCCTCTCATCGCCCGCTGCCAGCGCATCCCGGCATGGCGATGACGAACGTGGACCGCGTGGACCGCGGAGACCCTGAAGCGTGCCTTTCCAGCGTCTCGCGGACGAAATCGTGCCGGTGCACATTATCTGCACGATGCCGAACGACCTGGCCATAGGTCGCGAACGACGTCTTGGTACAACTTTCTCGGTGGCCGACGTCACATTATCGAGCACCATAAGGAACCCGATTCGGCGTCGGCTGCAGCACTGGCTGCCGCGTCGTCGGTCACACCCGGGCGTGCTATGTGTATCTGATACGTGGCTCAGACAAGCGCAGAACGTTCGATCGGGCTACGCGTCGGCTTACCACGCTGGAGCAACATGATTGCCGACTCACCTGGATCGCGAGCCCTGCGCGTGACTTCGAGTATTTCCTCGACGACGTCGTGCACGTGCATTGCTCGAATGGCGCAGGCCGCTGTAGCCGAGGTCAGACAGCTACTGGCCGGCGGAAGACCAGGAATCAGCATTTCCACATGATTCTCATACCTTCCCTTTTTTCTCCCCGATTAAGATGTCGTCCGCGCTCCTGCACTGGATGAACGAACACGTTGTGCCCAGGTGGCGATTGTCGAAGAGGCCAGTCAAGAGTCCGGGAGAGGACGAATTCGCATTCTGCTCTTGAGGCGCCCCGCCGCAATGACCTAGAGAACGTGTAGGCGCAGGCCGAATTCGAGCGGCACTGCGGCCTGCCGACCGTCAGAGTAGTCGGACTGGCGACGCTCGTTTCATTCGTAGGCCCGAGCGTGGCCTGCGGCTCGCTCGACCCACCGCTGATTCCGGCCGCTCGGCCGCAAACTGTCCATCGAGCACGTTGGCCGCGGTAGGGCTGATCCGATTCCGACGATCCTCGTCGACTGGAACCGCTTCCGGACACGCGCTTCGAGGCCAGTGACCTGGTGCCGTCCGTCGGAGGCGCCCCGGACATGTCCCGGCTTCCGCGGCGCTTGTAAGGCACCGTCAGGGCTCGCTCAGCGCCTCATCGCTCGCCAATCCGCACGAGCCGCACCGTTGCCGTTCCGGGAATCCCGGGCACCCGGAGCGCCGCGGCGAGCATCGCCAAGGCGCGGCGAGCTACGTGGTAGTTGCCGAGCGCGATCGCCCCATCGAGGGCCACGACCAGGTCCCGCAGGCGGTGGCGGTCGGCATCTCGAGATGCGTGGGCTCGGCATGGACCACCGCAGTGACGCTGATCCGCCCGCCGTGGCGTGAACCGGCGACCGCATCCGGGACACGAACGGGGCGCAAAACCGCACGTACGTTTTGTGGGCGCGGATCGGAAAGACTGGAAGCCAGGACCGATCTGAAAGATCTGAAGAAAAAGGAAGAACTCATCAGATCGTTCGGATCTGTCCTGGCTCTTGTTTCAGACCTGTCAGGCCCGTAGCCCGTAGTCTGTAGCCCGTAGCCTCGCCAGGCTGAAGACTGAAGACCTGAGACGCAGTCCGCCCTGAAACACGAACGGCGCACCGGCCTGAGATCTCCAGGCCCGATGCGCCGTGCGTCGCCGTGTGACGCGCGCGCAACGAAGGGGCGCGCGTCCCGGTAGTGGAAGCTGGATCAGAGGTTCAGCTGCATCACGGTGTTGATGGCGCCGCCACCGTGCACCGTGCACTCCGCCTCGATGTCCTGCTTGCCGCCCGCGACCTTCTCCAGATCGGCGTCGCTCAACTCGCCTTCCTTCGCCGCGTACGGAATCACGACGTGAACGGTGTCCGCGGTGTCAGCCACCGCCTTGACCGTCACGCCGCCGAGCGACGTGTTCAGCTGCTTCTCGATGATCGACTTCGGATTGCTGAGCAGCGCCGAACGATACTTCGGGTTCTCGAGCGCGAACTTGCCGACGAGGTCCTGGATCTGGCCGCGAGTCATCTTCTGTCCCATCGTGTGCCTCCTGGCTGAACTCCGACGTACGGTTGATACGTCGGTCTCGCACGACATGCGCGTGACCGGGGGAAGGGGAGCAACTCGAGTGCCATGAACGCCGGTGCGAAACCGCCCGTAGAATCCGATGTTTTTCGACTCCGCGGCCCGCGCCCGCCACCTCCGATTGGGGCTGGGGCTCCAACCTGTGGAACTCCGCCTCCAACTGCCGGCGCGCGCCGTGGAAAAACAGGTGCAACGATGCGGTCCGATCGCACACAATCGGCCCGCCATTGACGGAGGATCCTGCGCCATGAAGCCGCCGACCGTTTTCCTCGGTGAGATGACCACGCTCGAAGTCGAAGCGTTCCTGAAGACGAAGCACACCGTGATCGTTCCCGTGGGCGCGACCGAGCAGCACGGCCCGCATGCGCCGCTCGCGACCGACGTCCTGATTCCCCAGGAAATCGCCAAACGCGCCGCGCCGACGCTGGGCGCCCTGGTTGCGCCGCCGCTCTCCTACGCGCTCTCGTATCCCCATGTGGGCTTCACCGGGCTCGCCCACATCCGCATTCCCACGTTCATGGCCCTGATCGAGGACCTCGCCGTGTGCTTTGCCAAGGTCGGCTTCAAGCGCATCGTGTTCCTGAACGGGCACTACGACAACACGTACGCCATCGCCTATGCCTGCGCGAATGCGGCCGACAGGCTGCCGCGCGATGTGAAGGCGTTTCCAGTGAACTACTGGGACGGCATGACCGCCGAAGAAGCGGCCGACTACGTGAGCTTGAAGAAGGGCATGCACGCCAACGCGGCCGAGACCGCGGCCATCCTGGCGATCGACCCGGCGCTCGTCGACATGGACAAGGCCAACGCCGAGTTCCCGCCGTTCCCGGACTACACGGTGAACCCGCACCCCGTGCACACGGCGTTCTTCTTCACCTCGCCGGGCTCGGTCTACTGGGCCACGAAATCGGGAACGTGGGGCGACGCGCGCGATGCCACGCCGGCCATGGGCGAGCGGTACCTCGAGCTCGGCGTGAAGTCGACGATCAAGGTCCTCGAGAACATCGAGAAGACCTTCGCGGCCATGCCGCCTCGGGATTGAGGCTCAGGCGGCGCAAGGCTCGCGGGCTCGAGGAACGCGCGCGCGGTCTTCAGATCGTGGGTCTCGAAGTCGTCGTGGAATCCCCTGCAGGCACGCTCGACCATCGCGCGCGCGTGGCGTCGCGGCCCTGTCGCCGACGCACACGCGCCAAAGTGCGATTCCGATTGCCGGTCGCGGCAACGCGCCTCGCGTTCGGACCGCAAGACCGAGGTGAGCTCCCAGAATCATCACGCGGCTCCGGTGGCGACGTCCAACATGCGCGGGGCGCGCATCGGAGCATGGCGCCCGGGACGGCATGAGCGCGGCGGCCCGGTCCGGCGTTCGACTATGCTCCTGTCCGAGCCGAGCGGAGGGCATCATGCGGATCGCTGTGGCGGCTCTCCTGGCCGCGACCTGCTGGAGCGGGACATCAGGTGCGCAGACCGCGCTCCGATTGACGAGCGCCGAATACGAAGATC
This sequence comes from Vicinamibacterales bacterium, assembly GCA_963840865.1. Classification (GTDB taxonomy): domain Bacteria; phylum Acidobacteriota; class Vicinamibacteria; order Vicinamibacterales; family Vicinamibacteraceae; genus CAWJAP01. Next base: position 16,328 of record CAWJAP010000024.1, on the reverse strand, counting down.
GCGTGCTGGCCGCCTGGACCGGTCAGATGGTCGCCACCCTGATGGGGTTCCAATTCGAACACAAGACGGCGTCGACCGAATGGGTCGATCGGTTTCCCAAGGCCTACGACGCCGCGCCGGTCGACGACGACTACTACTACGAGCTCGTCGCGCTGCGCGCGTTCGAACGCCATGGCATCGACCTGACGCTCGACGAGCTCGGCGAGCAGTGGAAGGAGAATGCCGCGGGCTCGTGGGGATCGAGCGAGCAGACGCGGCTGAAGCTGGCGCAGGGAGTGAAAGGCAGCGAGACCGGGCACCCACGGCACAACAAGTTGTGGTTCACGATCGGTCCGCAGTTCAGCGCCGACATCTACGGCCTGCTCGCGCCGGGCGACCCGAATCTCGCCGGGCGCCTGGCGCGCACGTACGGCCGCATCAACGGCCACGCCGAGGGCGTCGACGGCGCCGTCTTCATGGCGGGCATGGTGAGCCTGGCGTTCCGCTCCACCGATCCGAGAGCGATCGTCCGCGAGGCGGCGCGCTTGATACATCCCGCGTCGCCGTACCGGCAGGCGCTCGATCTCGTGATCGCGTTGGCCAGCGAGGGGAAGCCGCCGGAGGCCGTCTTCCAGACGATCGAGGACCGCTGGCACATCGAGTACCCGGCCACCAACAACGCCGTCGCGAACGGCGGACTCGTCGCGGCGAGCGTCTGGTTCGGCGAGGGCGACTTCCTGAAGACCGTCAATCTCGCCTACCGCGCGGCCGATTTCACCGACGCCGACTGCAATGCCGCCAACGCCGCCGCCGTGGTGGGCGCCATGCACGGCATGAAGGCGCTCCCGGCAGGCCTCGCCGCGGTCCTACGCGATCGGCTCATCGGGTCGGTGATGGGAGGCGTCACGCTGACGCCGCCGGTCGACGAGCGGCTCTCGGACATCGCCCGCCGGACGACGGTCGTGGGCCGCAGCCTGATCGGGGCGAACGGGGGCACCGCCGACGCGTCCGGCATCACCGTGCCCGATCGTCCGGTGCGCACGCAGGAGGCCGAGCTCTTCGTGTTGGCGGATCTGACGCGCGACTGGAATGCGTCCTGGACGCTCGAGCGGGCTGGGTTTGGCGGCGCGGGCGGCGGCATGCGCGGCATCCGGGGCATCACCTACCTCGACGGTCACGTCCTGGCAACCTATCCACGCGACGAAGTCCGCGGCCTCGTGTTGCGCCGCCGTCTCACGCTCGGCCCGGCGCCGGTGCTGCGCTTCGACGCCGGCGTGGACGGCGGACGCGCCTGGCTGCTCGACGTCTACGTGAACAACACCAACCTCCTGAGCCGTACCATGCAGGTGGCGACTGCAGGTCCGGATCGGCAGTGGCAGTCGATCGACGTGAACCTCGGAGGGTTCGCCGGCCAGGCCGTCGAGATACGGCTGTACCAGCGCGTGCTGGTTCCCGATCGCGTAGCCGGGAACGCATACTGGCGCAACCTGCGCGTGGAGTAGATCGATCGCCAGGTCGCGATCGACAGTGGTACCCGGCTAACGCACTCGCACCTTCGCGATCACCGGGAAGTGATCCGACGGGTAGCGTCCGTCACGCGCGTGGCGCAGGATGGCGGCCGAGATGACCTCGGCCGTCGGCTCGACGAACACGAAGTCGATCTTCTCTCCGCGAATGGCGCCCGCCTTGAAGCCGGTGAAGGTTCCGACCTCCGTTGCCTGCGGATCGACGACGCGAAAGCTGTCTCGGAATCGCGTGCGCATGGCTCCAGCCGCGGGGTTCTTTTCACCTGCGTTGAAATCGCCGGTCACGATGACCGGCGCGCGCGGGCTCTGCGCCTCGATTCGCTGCAGGAGCAGCGCCACGCTCTTCTCACGCGACGGCTGCGATTCGTGATCGAGGTGGACGTTGTAGACGAAGAACGTCCCTCCGGTCGCATCGTCGAACTGCACCCACGTACAGACCCGCTCGATGCGGTTGCCCCACGATTTCGACGCGATCGTCTGGGGCGTGTCGGAGAACCAGAACGTGTCACTGCGCTGTGCCGTCAGCCGCCCCGTGCGGTAGAGGATGGCCGCGTACTCGCCCTCGCGCTTGCCGTCGGTGCGGGCCACACCCACGCTCGCATAGCCCCGGACCGCCTTCAGAATCTCTTCGATCTGGAAGTGCAGCGCCTCCTGCAGGCCGATGACGTCGGGCGACTGCTCGCGCAGGAGATCGAAGAGCTGATCGCGGCGCGTCTCCCAGTGATCCGGTCCGTCCTTCGCCGTGCCGTACCGGATGTTGAACGACATCACGGTCAGCGGCTCAGGCGCTTGCGCCACGAGCGGCAGCGCATACGCGACCGCGACGACAGTGGCGGCGAGCGCACGTCGCGACCTCGGCATCTCCGGCAGTTCACTCGACGATGGCATCGGCTTCGATCTCGACGAGATATTCGGGGGAGATGAGACGGCTGATCTCGATCATCGAAGTCGCCGGCCGGATGTCGCCGAACACCTCGCCGTGGGCGCGGCCGACTTGCTGCCAGCAGCTGATGTCGGTGACGAACATCCGCGTCCTCACGACGTCGCTCATCGATGCACCGGCCCTCTCGAGCGCCTCGCGGATGATCTCGAGGGCCCGCTTGGCCTGAAGGTACGGATTGCCTGGTCCGACGACTTCGCCATCGGCGGAGATGGCAACGGTGCCGGAAACCGAGACATGGTTCCCCACGCGCACGGCGCGCGAATACCCGACGATCGGCTCCCAATGAGCACCGGTCGAAACGTTTTGACGCATAGGTTCCGCCCCTGGCACTCGTCGGTGTGGCTGGTCAGGGCACGGCATGCCGTGCCCCTACCCGTGGTGTCCCGGAGGCACGTATATACTGCGGCCCCGGTCCGTTCGTCGCACCATGAAACTGACGGCCCTCACCTGGCTGCTTCGCTTCGGCGGTCTGCTGCTCTGCTCGGCGACATTCGCGGTCTTCATGCCGCGCGAGAACATGGTGGCGACCAATGCCGCGCTGGGCCTCGATCCGCTTTCCGACATCCCACTGACCTTCTATCTCGCTCGATCGACGTCCATCCTCCATGCGCTGCACGGCGTCGTGCTGCTGCTCGCCGCGAGCGATCTCGTCCGGTATCGGCCGCTCATTTCGCTGCTCGGCTCGAGCAACCTGGTGTTCGGCACCATCATGCTCGGCATCGACATCACGAGCAGTATGCCGTGGTGGTGGACCATGGCCGAAGGACCACTCATCATCGCCGCGGGCGTCGCGCTCATCGTCCTGGTTCGACGCGTGCCGGTCAGCGACTTTTCGGTCCGCCCGCAGCAGGCCGCCCGGCCGGTCGAGACGCCCCTCACATCAGCAGCGACTCGAGCCGGTGTGCCTGCACCATCTCCTTCAGAGGAGACCAGCTGAACGCCGTGAATCGGCCGTCCTGCGAGGCGACGAGCGCGACCGCGTCGCGCTGGTCCTGGACGAACTGCGCGGCGGAGAGATGCCGCGTCCCTCCCAGCTGCCCTGGATGGACGATGTCCGGAGACGCACCCTCGACGGGCTCCGTCGCGAGCAGCCGCTCGACCGACTGATGGCCCTTGCGGCGCGTGATCTTCGCGCCGAACGCCAGCAGCTCGTGGCGATCGGTGAGGATTGTGGCGCCGTCCACTGCAGTCAGCCCGGCGAGCGCTTCGACCGCGCGGGCGAGCTGCTCGTGCGACACGGACGCGGGGTCGCGCATCAAGCTCGCGAGCTCGCCGAAGATGGGTCGCACGGCGTACGCGACCGGCTGCACGATGGATTCCTTCCACGTTTCGGATTCGGCCGGTACCACGAGCAGCATGCCTCCGCGGCCGTGCAAGCGCATCGAGATGGCGAACTGCACGAGGACGTCCGAGGAATCGACCCACGCGGCCGCCGAGTCGAACCCGAAGAGCGACGTCACGAGCTTGGGGCAATCCGGTTGTCCGGGCACGCGCTCGTCGAGCACCTTCACCTGATTGCCCTCGAGCACGGCCACGTTGACGAACTTCGTGGATCCGTCCGCCTGGCGGTGCTTGATGACGAGCAATCCGGGCCCGACGACCTCGATGACCACAGCGTGCGGCGGCACGGCCCAGGTCGTGCCCCAGACCTGCAGCGTGTCGACGCCGCCACCCCACACGGCCAGATGGATGCCAGGGCGCTCGACCGCCGGTGCCAGGCGCGCCAGCGCGTCGGCCGCGAGCGGAAGCGGGGTTTCGAAGTGCAGTGGCGCAACCGCCTGCTCGGACGCGACGAAGGCGAGCGAGATACGCGGAAGGTAGCCTTCTTCCCGCCGCAGACTGGCCCAGAAAGCCGCGCCAATGAGCTCTTCGATGGTCTCGACGTCCGGAACCGCCGCATCCGAAGCGAAGCTTGCGGCCTCCGCCAGCTTCGTGAAATGTGCGTGGACCTTCCGGGCAGCCGCCCAGGCGGCGGGGTAAGCAGGTTGATGCATGGTCGTCGTCGCACGCGTCATCGATCCTCGCAGCATACCTGAACGCGAGTCGGCGCGTGACCGGGCCGACCACCGACAGCGCCGCGGGCTCCGCCGCGAACCTGCCGGTTCGCGGACTGGACTACCATTCGCCTCAATCGTGACCCGCGCAACGTCGCTCGGACGCCGATTCGCCGAACACGTCGTCATCCTGTGCGGCTACGCGCTCGCCGCGGTCGCGCTCACCTGGCCCTTGGTCCGCGACTTCTCGACGCGCCTCATCGGCGAGGTTCACTTCGATATCCGCCACGCCATCTGGGTCATGTGGCACGCGCGCGAGGCCGCGCTCGGGCAGGCGACCTGGCCCTGGACGACGCTGCTGCACTTCCCGTACGGAATGAGCGTGCTCGTGGACGGCGTCGGCCCGATCAACGCCGTGCTCGCGTGGCCGTTCTGGCCCTGGGGCGCGGCCGCCGCGTTCAACGGCGCCGCGCTCTCGGGATGCGCGCTGAGCGGCTGGATGCTCTATCTCCTCGCCCGGCACATCGGGCTCGATCGTGGCTCGAGCTTCTGGGCGGGCCTCCTCTTCATGGCATGGCCGATCCACCTCATTGCGATCTTCGGGCACGTCGAGAAGCTGTTCGTCGGGCTGCTGCCGCTGACGGTACTCGCAGGCTCGATCGCGCTCGACCTCCGCCGCCGGCCGGCGTGGGTGGCGGCGCCCGGCGTTCGCGCTGCTGGGCACGCTCCTGCAGAACGGCAACCAGTTCGTTTTCGCCATGCTGGCGCTCGGCCTCCTGATGGCCGCCGCCCTTTATCGCGCAGACGCCGGCGCGCGCCGGCCGCAGGCGGTGCGTATCGCACTCGTCATCGTGGCGAGCCTCGTCGTCTGCGGACCCATGCTCGGCGCCATCGTGAAAACGATGAGACACCCGTGGATGCTCATCGCGCTCGGCGACGCCTCGCCGCACTATCAGCCCGATCTCGTGCAACTGCTGGCACCGGCCCCGCACCAGGCGATCGCGCACAGCTTGTATCCCGACGACACGCCGCTCGCCGACTTCGTCCGCAACTCGGTCGTCTCCGTCCTCGCGCTGCGGCCAGATTGGTACGGGAGCGGGATGGAAACGGCCGTGAACGTGCCGCTGGTGGCGCTGGCGCTCATCGTGGCCGCGGTCGTGCTGCGCGTGCGTGGTGCGGCGGGCTGGCTGGGCTTCGGCGTCGTGTTCGCCGTGCTGTCGCTCGGTCCATTCCTGCGCGCGTTCGGTCATCAATGGCACGCGCTGCGCTTGCCCTACTTCCTGCTCATGCAGGTCCCCGGCCTCAACGTCATGCGCGTACCCGGCCGCTTCATGTTGATGGGAGCGATCGGGTTCGTGCTGAGCGCGGCGCTCGGCGCGGCGGCGTTGCGCGCTCGTCCCGGCCGCATGCGGTGGCTCGCCAGCGCCGCGATGGTCCTCGCGCTCCTCGAATGCTGGCCCCGCGTCTGGCCCCAGATCGCGTTGCCGCCCGTTCCGAAGTTCTATGCCGGCCTCGCCCACGATGCGGGCACCTTTGCGGTGCTCGATCTCCCCCACGCCTGGCACGGACGCAATCAGCCGGGATCGGCGTACCAGTATTTCCAGACGCTGCACCGGAAGCCGATCGCGTGGTCGTATCTCTCACGCTTCTACACGCGGTTCCCGGTGGATGGGCTCGACAGCCTGTGGAACGCGAACATCACTGACCAGCGCGCCACGCGCGCGCGCCTGCGCGATCTCGGCTATCGCTACGTGGTCTGGCACAAGCACCCGGAGCTGTTCGGCGGCGGCCGTGTCGACCAGGGCGCCGATGGCGTGCCGCGAGGAGCGCCGACGCCCGCCTCGTCGAACACCTTCATCCGCGAAGCCTTCGATGGCGAGGCGCCAATCGTGGATGACGAGCTGACGACGGTGTATCGGGTGGACTGATGGTGAATGGGTCCCTCGGTCGTCGGTCGTCGGTCGTCGGTCGTCGGTCGTTTCGGTCGCGGTCTTCGGTCTTCGGTTCTCGGTCAGGCTACGGGCTGCAGGCTGCGGACTACGGGCTCGAGACCCTGTAGGCCCATCCGCAAGAAGGCTCGGCGCCAGGGTGCGTGCGCCCTGGCAATTGTGTGCAGCCGCGAAGCGAGCCCGGCAAGCGTCCGATACATCAGATCGAAGGTGCACTGGCAGCCGGGGCGAGCGGCCTGGAAGGAACGCCACGCCGCCTTTCGACGTAGGTTTTTCGATAGCTCGACCACGCCGCCTCACGCGCTTCACGCTCTCGAGCCAGCGTCGAGCTTCTCTATGGGGTTGTCGAGCTTCGTCTATGGGTTGATGGGATCTCGATGAAGTTTCTCCGAACCCTCGTAAAAGTCGTCCTGGCACTCGTTGCCGTCGTGGCGGTTCTCGGCGCCGTGCTCGTCTATGGCTTCGGGATGCAGGTCGGCCCCGACGGAACGGGAATGTGGCCCATGGTGCGGTTCGGCTCGGCCGAGTTGCACTACGCCCGGCTCGAGGCTCAGCGTGCAGAGCAGCGCGCCAGCGCACCGCCACCCGTCGCTCCACCCGCGACCGCCGCGCCGGCGGCTGCACCACCGACACCTCCTGCGAACCATCCGGCGGCCACCGCATCAACGCCGGCTGCCGCATCAACAACAGCCGCGACATCGGGCGACGCGGCAGCGCCGTCATCGGCCGAAAAGCCGGTCGCGGTGCCGCCGGTCGACGCGTCCGGCGGGGTCAAGGCGTCGTGGACCGGCTTTCGCGGACCGCGGCGCGACGGCGTGTATCGCGACTCCCCCATCCGCACGACGTGGGCCGCGTCGCCGCCGCGGCTGCTGTGGAAGCAGCCGATTGGCGACGGCTTCTCGTCGTTCGCCATTGCGGAGGGCCGGGCGTTCACCATCGAGCAGCGGCGTGACAAAGAAGTGGTAACGGCCTACGACGTCGAGTCCGGCCGCGAGCTGTGGACGCACGAGTGGAATGCGCGCTTCGGCGACTCCACCGGCGATGGTCCGCGTGCGACGCCGGCCTGGCACGGCGGCCGCGTCTACGCGCTCGGCGCCATGGGCGAGCTCCGCGCGCTCGATGCCTTGACCGGCACGCTACTCTGGCGGCACAACATCCTCGAAGAGAATGGTGCCCGGAACACGCAATGGGCCATGTCGGCCTCGCCGCTCGTCGTCGACGGGAAGGTCATCGTCCTGCCGGGTGGGACCGATCGCAACAGCGTCGTCGCCTACGACGAGACGAAAGGAACGAAGTTGTGGAGCGTGCTCGACGATCGACAAGCCTATACCGCGCCGATGGTGGCCACGCTCGCCGGCCGCCGTCAGATCGTCGTCGTCAGCGCGCGCCGTATCGTCGGCCTGACCGTTGACGATGGGACTGTGCTCTGGGACTTCCCGTGGGTGACCGACTACGACGTCAACGCGTCGCAGCCAATCGTCGTCGCGCACAACCGGCTGTTCGTATCGGCCGGCTACGGCCATGGCGCAGTGGTCATCGAGCTGTCCGTCGACGGCGACCGGCTGTCGCCGAAGGCCGTGTGGCAGAACACGCGGATGAAGAACAAGTTCTCGAGCTCGGTGTTCTACGACGGGTATGTCTATGGCCTCGACGAATCGATTCTCGCGTGCGTCGACGCGGCCACCGGCGAGCTCAAGTGGAAGGGCGGCCGGTACGGATACGGCCAGATGCTGCTCGCCAGCGGTCATGTGATCGTGCTGACCGAGCAAGGCGAGATTGTGCTGGTGAAAGCGACACCCGAGTCACATCAGGAGATTGCGCTCGTGCCGGCCATCGACGGCAAGACCTGGAACCATCCCGCCATCGCCGACGGCCGTCTGCTCGTGCGCAACGGCCGCGAAATGGCTGCGTTCGATTTGCGACCATGATTCAGTGGCGGTCGTCGGTTGTCGGTCACGGTCGTGGGACCGAGGACCCAGGCCTGGACTATGGACCTTGGACCTTGGACCTTGGACCCTGGGACCTTGGGACCCTGGGACCTTGGGACCTTCTACTTTCCACCTCGGACCTCATCCTTATCGTCGCCCCGCCCGAGTTAAGATCCAACTGTGGGCGCCATCTCGCATTCGCTGAAGTTCGCCAATCTCTGGCGAGTCATCCGTGAGACCGACCTCCAGGCGATTCGTCAAGAGGGGCTCGCGCCGTTCGATCTCCTGATCGCGGGCGATCCGGAGACGCTCGCACACGAACTGCGGCTGGCGTTGAATCGTGGGACGCCCCATCCGTGGGTGCGGGCGACCTCGATCCGCGACGACCCGTCGGGCATCGTCCCAGCCGCGGTCATCGTCGTCACGAGCGTTCGCACTGACGCGCCAGACGACGACGCGGCGGCGCGCAGATTCACGAGCGCGGGTGTTCCGACCATCGTCGTGCAGGTGGCGCCGGGTGCAGCACCGGAGCGGTTGAGCATTCCCGGGCATGTGCGCGTCGGCGCGTTCGACGCGGCCGGCCTCGACGTCATGGCCGCGACCCTGCTCGAAGGCGTACCCGTCGACCTGCGGCTGCCCCTCGCACGTCAACTGCCGGCGCTTCGCGGCCGATATTTCGATCTCCTCATCGACGAGACCGCTCGTGCCAACGCCACCTATTCGTTGACGACCGGTGTCGCGGAGATCGTGCCTGTGCTGAACGTGCCGCTGAACCTCGGCGACATGATCATCCTCACCAAGAACCAGCTGGTGATGGCGTACCGGCTGGTGCTGGCCTCCGGTCGCGACGGCGATCCACGCGCCCTCGTCGCTGAGCTGCTGGCGTTGCTCGGCGGAGGCTTCCTCTTCCGCCAGCTCGCGCGGCAACTGGTCGGCATGATTCCGGTCGTCGGCATCGTGCCGAAGGTAGCCATCGTGTACGGCGGTACGTGGGCGATCGGCCGGGCGGTCGTGCTCTGGCTGACAGAAGGCCGCGCCGTGACGAGCGATCTGGTCCGATCCCTTGCGAACGAAGGTCTGGTGCGCGGCCGCGCGATCGCTCGCGAGCTCATGGACCGCGCGAAGACCCGGAGCGGCAACTCGACCGGGCGTTTGGCGCGTTTGCGATCGCAGCTCCCCGGTCATTCGTCACGCCGCCAGCCGCCACCGGCGTAACGGGGGTCGGGCCGAATTTCAATTTCTGCCACATGGGGTCGGGCCGAATTTGCAGAATAGGCGATCCCGCCCAGTCGCGAGCTCGATCGCCATCGCTGCAAATTCGGCCCGACCCCTGATCGCAGAAACTGAAATTCGGCCCGACCCCAGAGGAGCTTCTATGCGCACGCGGACGCTCGGTCAGAGCGATCTCCACATCACGCCAATCGGTTTCGGCGCCTGGGCGGCCGGCGGCGGCAACTGGCGGTTCGGGTGGGGTCCACAGGACGATGAAGCATCGATCCACGCGATTCATCGCGCGGTGGATCTCGGCGTCAACTGGATCGACACCGCCGCGGTCTACGGCCTCGGTCATTCCGAGGAGGTCGTCGGCCGCGCCGTCGCCGCCCTCCCTGCCGCTCGCCGGCCGCTGGTGTTCACCAAGTGCAGTCTCGTCTGGAACGAGTCGAGAACGGTCACGCACAATCTTCACGCAGCGTCGATTCGCCGCGAGGTGGACGACAGCCTGCAGCGGCTCGGTATGGAGCGCATCGACCTGTATCAAATCCACTGGCCGGTCTGGGGCGCGAGCCCACCCGGACACGATCCCGGCTCGTACCTCGAGGCGTGGGCGACGCTCGCCGGGTTGCGCAAGGCGGGCAAGGTGCGTGAGATCGGCGTCTCCAACTTCAACGTCGAACAACTCGAGCGCGCGCACGCGATGCACCCGATCACGAGCGTGCAGCCGCCCTATTCACTCGTGCGGCGCGACGTCGAGCGGACGGTGCTGCCGTGGTGTCAGGCGCATGGCGTCGGGGTGATTACGTATTCGCCGATGCTGTCGGGATTGCTCAGCGGCCGCATGACGCGCGAGCGGATCGCCGCGCTGCCTGCCGACGACTGGCGGCGCAGCAGCCCGAACTTCCAGGAACCGGCGCTCTCGCGCAATCTCGAAGCAGCGGACCTGCTGGCCGCGATTGGCCGCAGGCACGGACGCTCGGCCGGTGAGGCCGCGATTGCCTGGGTCCTTCGCCATCCCGCCGTCACCGGCGCCATTGTCGGCGCCCGCAGCCCCGAGCAGGTCGACGGCATCGTATCCGCGGCGACGCTGCAGCTCGACGATGAAGATGTCGCGCGGATCGAGCGATTCCTCGAGTCCGGTGCTCCGGTGTGAGCGTGCTCGGGCGGTCATCGCACTTCCGGTCTGTCAGATCTTCCTGACGTCGTGCCCCCCATGGCTCGGTAAGCATCCGCATAATCGGGCTGAATCGAGCGGTAAACCATCGGACCCCTCGTTTCGTCATACTCCGCAGGCATGTCGAATCTCTTCGCGGACATCACGCTGGCGTTCCGCCTGTGGCGCCGTGCTCCGCTGTTGACCATCGTCGCCATCGCGTCCATCGCGCTCGGCATGGGCGCCACTACGGCGGTCTACACGCTGGTGGATCAGGTACTCCTGCGCACCCTACCGGTCGACGACCCCAGGGCGCTCGTCCAGGTGACGAGCCAGGGATCGAAGTACGGCAGCAACTGGGGCGACGGCAGCGAGCAGTCCTTCCCGATGTACCTCGATCTGCGGGATCACAATCGGGTCTTCGACGGCATGTTCGGTCGCTTCGGATTTGCGTTTCAGATCGGCTACGGCGGCCGCACCGAGCGCGTCGCGGGTGAGCTGGTCACCGGAACCTACTTCCCCGTGTTGCGCGTCGGCCCGGCGCTGGGCCGTGTCCTGACGCCCGACGACGACCTGAAGCCAAACGGGCATCCGGTGGTCGTCCTGAGCCATGCCTTCTGGACCAGCCGCTTCGCGTCGGATCCGGGCGTCGTCGGCCAGTCGATGGTCGTCAACGGGCACCCGTTCCAGATCGTCGGCGTCGCCCGCGAGGGCTTCGACGGCGTCGAAGTCGGCCAGCCCAAGCAGGTCTTCGTGCCGATCATGATGAAGGCACAGATCACGCCGGGGTGGAACGGCCTCGACGATCCGCGTTTCCACTGGGTGCGTCTCTTTGGCCGGCTGAAACCCGGCATCCCGCCCGAGCAGGCACGGGCGGCGCTGCAGCCGCAGTACCGGGCGCGGCTCGAGCGCGAAGTAAAGGAGCGGGCCTTTGCCACGGCCTCTCCGGAAACACGACAGCGGTTCGTCGAGAGCCGGCTGGTCGTGGAACCGAGCTCGGGGGGACGATCGGGCTTGAGGCGGACGCTGACGCGGCCACTGCTCGTGCTCCTCGCCATCGCCGGCGGCGTGCTGCTCATTGCATGCGCCAACGTGGCGAATCTCCTGCTCGCCCGCGGCGCCGCACGCCAGCGGGAGATGGCGATTCGCCTCGCGCTCGGATCGGCGCGCCGCCGGCTGATCGGACAGCTTCTCGTCGAGAGCGTCCTGCTCGCGATCGCCGGAACGCTCGCAGGGCTCGCGCTCTCGGTGGTCGGGGCGCCACTCCTCCTGAGCTTCTTCGTGAACCCCGACCAGCCGCAGCCGATTTCCACGTGGCCCGATTTGCGCGTACTTGGCGTCACCATCGCCGTGTCGCTCGTGACCGGCATCGGGTTCGGCCTGGCTCCGGCGATACAGTCGACGCGGCCGTCGCTCGCGCCGACACTCAAGGAAGGCGCCGGCAGTGTCCTCGGCGGCAATCAGGGGCGCCTCCGCAAGGTACTCGTCGCCTCACAGGTGGCCGTGTCGCTGCTGCTCCTCATCGGCGCCGGTCTGTTCCTGCGCACACTCGACAACCTGCTCGCGGTCGACGTCGGCATCAAGACGTCCCAGCTGATCGCCTTCGCCATAGACCCCTCGCTCAACGGCTACACGCCGGCCCGGACGAAGCAGCTGTCGCAGGACGTCCTCGCGCGCCTGCGCACGCTGCCGGGCGTCTCGGCGGCCGGCTTGTCGACGCAGCGCATCCTCGAAGGCAATCGCTGGAGCAGTTCCTACACGATCGAGGGATACACGCCGAAAGGGGATGAGAGCGTGAATCTGCTAAACCAGGCGATCAGCCCCGGCTATTTCGCGGCGATGGGGATGCGGCTCCTGTCGGGCCGCGACTTCACCGATCGCGATGCGCGCACGGTGCCGCCCCCTGACTTGCCGGACGGCCGCGAGGCCACGGACTTCCGGGTCGCCATCGTCAACGAGAAGTTCGTCAGGCAGTACTTCCCGACGAGCAACCCGATCGGCCGGCATCTCGGGTTCGGCGGCGATCCGGGCACGCCGACGCCCATCGCAATCGTGGGCGTCGTCTCCGATGCGAAGTACACCGACGTGCGCGACGAGATCCAGGGCCAGGTGTTCTTTCCGTACCTGGAAGGGCGGAACCCTGGAGGCTTTACGGTATACGCGCAAACGTCGCGCGAGCCCGAGGCGATGTTCGGCGCGATTCGCCAGCAAATGCAGCGCCTCGACCCGAACTTGCCCGTGTATGCCACACGCACCCTCGAACGCCAGGTCGCACAGTCGCTCCGCAACGAGCGGCTCGTGGCCACGATGTCGTCGGCGTTCGGCGTGCTGGCGACGCTGCTCGCGGTCGTGGGGCTCTATGGCGTAATGGCCTACTCGGTCGGCCGACGCACGCGTGAGATCGGCATCCGCATGGCGCTCGGCGCGCGAAGCCACGACATCGGCTGGCTCGTCACGCGCGAAGTGTTGCTGATCGTTGCGCTCGGCATCGCGGCCGGGCTTCCAGCCGCCTGGTGGCTCGGACGCTACGTCGCCGCCCAGCTCTATGGCGTGAAACCCACGGACCCGTTCGCCATCGGCGGCGCCATTGCCGGCCTGACCATCGTTGCGCTGCTCGCCGGGCTGATTCCCTCACGGCGCGCCGCGAACGTGCAGCCCACGGTGGCTCTGAGATATGAGTGAGCCAGTGACCGCTGGCCAGTTACCAGTTGCCAGTTACCAGTGACCAGTGACCAGTGACCAGCTAAACCGAGTTGCAATTCCTAACTGGTACCGTAACTCGTAACTGGTAACTGGTCACTACTCAGTACCTGGTACACTCCCCTTCCCACCTTCCGGCCCAACCGGCCGGCTTTCACATACTGCACGAGCAGCGGGCACGGCCGGAACTTCTCGCCGAGCGAGCGGTGCAGGAACTCGAGGATGCTGAGCCGGACATCGAGGCCGACCAGGTCCACCAGCTCGAACGGTCCCATCGGGTGGTTCAGCCCCAGCCTGAGTGCCTTGTCGATGTCGCGCGCCGAGGCCAGGCCTTCCTGGAGCATGTAGAACGCCTCGTTCCCGATGAGGACGTTGATGCGGCTGGTCACGAAGCCAGGCGAGTCGCGGACGATGATCGTTTCCTTCTTCATCCGCGCGGCGACGGCTTGCGCGACCTCCAGCGTCTCGGGCGTGGTCTCGATGCCGCGAACGATCTCGACGAGCGCCATTCGGTGCACGGGGTTGAAGAAGTGCATGCCCACGAGCCGTCCCGGATGCGCGAGGACGGCGGCCAGCTCGGTGACGCTCAGGGCGGACGTGTTCGACGCGACCACCGCTCGCGCCGGCGCATGCGATTCCACCTCGCGCAGCAGGCGCAGCTTCAGATCGAGCTGTTCGGGCGAGGCTTCGATGATGACGTCGGCGTGATGCACCGCCTGGGCGAGGCGTTCAGTGACCCGCAACTTCTGTCGCGCCGCCGCGGCATCGGCCACGCTCGTCGAGCTCCGCTCGACCGACTTCGCCAGGATCTGTTCGATGGCCGATCGCGCGCGCACCAGGGCGTCGGGCACCGGGTCGTAGAGCGTCGTGTCGTAGCCCGCAATCATCGCCGCGTGCGCGATGCCGTGACCCATCGTCCCGGCGCCGAGAACGGTCAAATGAGTGCCTGGCATGAGGTCAAAAGCGAATGTCGGGGTGGCCGGATCGACGCAGGCGGCTCACGCGTCGGTCGCCGTGCGGGCTCTGCGCGACTCGACGATCTCGTCGAGTACCGCGAAGGCGCGATCGATGTCGGCGTCGCTCGTGAAGAAGTGCGGCGACACCCGGATGCCGGCGCCGGGCCGGTGATCGACGATGACCTCGCGCTCGATGAGCGTTCTGGCGACCGCAGCCGAATCGGGGACGTCGATCACGACGGAGCCGCCACGCTCGTGGGCAGCACGCGGCGAATTGATTGTGAAGCCCCGCGCCGCGGCCTCGTCGATCAACCGGCCCGTCAGCCGGAGTGATTTCTCGCGAATGGCCGCCGGGCCCACCGCCGCCACGATTTCGTAGCCGGCTCGCGCGCTGACGAGCGCCGGCACGTTGGGCGTGCCGCTCTGGAACCGCGCCGCGCCGTCGGCATGGCGGATGGCGCCGGTCTCGAAGGCGAAGGGATCCCGGTGCGCGGCCCAGCCGGTGACCGCCGGCCGCAGTGTGGCCGCGAGATCCGGACGCACGTAGAGATACGACGCGCCCGGTCCTCCGCACAGCCACTTCACCGATCCGCCGACCGCGTACTCGACGCCGAGGGCAGCAAGATCGAGCGGCATGGCACCGGCCGACTGATACACGTCGAGCACGACGTGCGCGCCGACGGCCCGCGCCCGTTCGACGATTGGCTCGATGTCGACAATGGCCGAGCTCTTGAAGAGGACGAGCGAAATGGGGACGAGCGCCGTCGATTCGTCCACGGCCTCCACGACGCGCTCCACGGGCACGCGCAGGCCGTCGTCACTCGGGACGTAGACGACCTCGGCGCCGTAGCGGCGGAAGCCTTCGTAGACGTACATGTCGGTCGGAAAGTCGAGCGCCGACATGACCACCTTGTGCCGCGGGCTGTCGAACCGGTAGCAGGACGCCACGATGGCCTGGGCCGCCGAAACGCTCTCGTGCATCGAGATCGTGCCGCGCTCGACGCCGAGGATCGGCGCCAGCAGGTCGCCGGTCGTCAGTCCGAGCTCCCACCAGCCTTCGCTCCAGGCCCGCACGCCACGTGACTCCCACGCGTCGAGGAAGCGGGCAACCTCGGCGCGCACACGCCTCGGCATCGGCCCGAGCGAGTGGCTGACGAGATACGAGCAGGTCTCGAGAATCGGGAACTCGGAGCGCCACGACAGCAGGGGATCGGATGCGGACATGCCGGTGCAAGTTGTGAGTTCGGAGTGGTGAGTTGTGCGTCCGGCGATGGGCTACTGTCTGCCGGCGACAGGGCTTGACGGCTACGGGCCTGTAGTCCGGAGCCCGTACCCAACTCATGACTCATGACTCACGACTACATCTCTCTTCTCACATACTCAAAATCCACCGGACGCTGGTTGATGCCCTTCGCCGGCGGGGCGATGTATTGCGCGAACTTGCCGGGCTCGTACACCGGGTGGCACATGATGCTCTCGAGATAGGCCTTGTCCGAGGCGGACGGCAGCCACTCGTACCGGCGCCGGGTCCACTCCTCCTCGCTGATCGGCACGCCGGTGGGATCGAAGCGGAACGCCGAATAGATGCCGATGTGCCGGTTGAACTTGCGATCGGGCACGGTGAGCCGATCCGAGAGCCCGTGCCGGGCGAGGACCTTGTTCCAGCGCTCGACGGCCTTCTGGCAATCGTTCGCGTACCAGTCGCGCAGAATCTCGTTCATCGCTGCGCGCATCGGCACGTCGCGGTTCACGAAGACGCCGTCGGTGAGCATGTCGACCTGATACGTGCCGTGGACGGCTTTGTGATCCTGGAAGCTGGCTTCGTAGGCGCGGCCCTTGAGGCCGTTCGCGAAGTACGACGCGGCGTTGGTCGACACCTCGCTGCCGTGCAGGTCCAGGCTTTGACTGAACCAGAAGTTCAAGTGCTTCTGGATCGTGGGGATGTCGATGCCGCCGACCTGCCTCACGTCCTCCGACAGTCCGAT
>CAWJAP010000023.1:520000-654763 GCA_963840865.1 Vicinamibacterales bacterium | reverse complement strand
CATCCTCGGTCCCGAGTCCGAGCAGTAGAGGGCCGTACCACCGCGCGCCAGCGTGTGCGGGAACGGTCACCGTCCTTCGAGATGTTCGGGGCTCGCGGCGGGCGCGTTATCCACAGGGGGGAGGTCCCGGCCGGAGAGCTACCGCCGCGTATACTGTCCCCCCATATCACGGCCGGCGCCCTCGGTCTGAACGAGCGCTGCCCCGGCACTGGAGGGTTCCACGATGTTGACGGCACAGTCGCTCGGACGCGCGGTCGTGTGCGCGCTCGTCGCGGGCGCGACGTTCGGAGCTGAGAATGCAGCGGCGCAGGTCGATTACGAGATCATGTCGGCGCTGCAGTTCAACTTCTCGAACCCGGGGGCGCGCAGTCTCGCATTGGCCGGCGCGCTGACCGGAGCGGGCGACGATGCGACCGGGGCGTGGACGAACCCGGGCGGCCTGACCAACATCTCACGAGCGGAGATAGGCTTCGAGTACCGCCGCTTCAACTACTCCACCTTGTTCGTGAATCAGGGCCGGTTCGACGGCCAGGTGACCAATATCGGCGTCGATACTCTTCCCCCTCTCATCATTCCGGCGAGTCGAACGACCAGACCAACGCGCTCTCGTTCGTTTCGGCGGTCATCCCGCGTTCGCGATGGGCGTTTGCGTTCTACCGCACCGAGCTCGCGAACTTCGAGACCGCGATTCGGACCGAAGGAGTGTTCTTCGACCAGAACAATGCGCCACAGCGGCTGTTGCCGGTCGACGGAGCGCTCGACATCAAGATTGCCAACTACGGCGGCTCGTTCGCCGTGCGCGCCTCCGACCAGTTCTCGCTGGGCGTTGGCCTGTCGTTCTACGATTTCTCGCTGGAATCGGTCGGCGTGCGCTATCAAGCGATTCCGAGCACCACATCAATCTCGCGGTCCAGCCGGGCTTCTTCTTCGGGCCCCGCTGCGGTACGGAAGAAACGTCCAGAGCTTGGAGACCATCGAGGGCGACGAATGGGCGTTGGCATCAACGTCGGCGTGTCGGTCAATCCGAGCGAAAAGGTGAGGTTGGGTGCGAGCTACCGGCAGGGACCGAAATTCGACATCTCCTACCAGCGCTTCGTCGAAGGCACGCTGCGCAGCAGTGACGAGAGCACGTTCCAGGTGCCGGACGTCTTGCCTTCGGCGCGCTGATCAAGCCGACCACGTCGCTCAATTTCACGTTCGACTACCGCTACGTCCGTATTCGCAGGTGACGAAGAAATGGCGGTCGTGATCTGCGAATCGACCCGTCTCCGCGACTACGTGATTGACGATGCGAACGAGATTCGCCTGGCCGGGGAGTACCTGTTCACGAACCTGCCGTTCGGCGTGCTCGCGCTGCGCGGCGGGGCGTGGTTCGATCCGGACCATCGCATCCGGTTCGAGGGAGAGCCCGCAGCAATGTTCCTGACACCATTCTCTTCCCCTCTGGCGAAGACGAATGGCACGTCACGGGCGGCGGCGGCTCGTCCTTTCGAAGGTCCAGATCGACGTCGGCTACGATCACTCCGAGCGCGTGAAGACGTTCTCCATCTCGGGGATTTATCGCTTCTGATCGGAAGAGGGTCAGGAGTCGACCGCGCGGCGAAGTCGACTCCTGACCATCCCGCACGCTCGGCGGCTTTCTGCCCCTGTGGTTGCCGACGGTTCTTGCAAAGCCATCACGATTGAAACAGGCATCCGCGGATCGTGGTCTCAATCTCCACGATCCCGATCGATCAGGGCGTGGCGCCGAGCAGCTGCAGAATGCGGGGAGAAATGTACTGCCGGTCCGCGGCGAACCCGTTCTCCTGCGGCTTTGCCTGCGCGTAGTGCTGACGCGCCTGCTGGAGGAGCGCGGCATCCTGTGACGGGCCCGAGAGCAGCGAGAGCGCCGCGTCGCTGCACGCCAGGTAGAGGTAGATCCGTGGCGACGTCCGGCCCGCCTTCAACGACGACTGAAGCGTCGCCTTGGCGCCTTGATAGTCCTTGCTGAAGAACTGCCGCATCGCTTCGCGCTCGATGCGCGCGATGTCGGCGCCCGCAGTCGTCGTGGGCGGGGGGCGCGGCTCGAACTTCGCCAGTCCCGCACGGAGCTTTGGCAGCTCGGAGTTCTGCGGGTCCAGACCGGCGATCACCTCAATCTGACTTCGCGCGGCGCCCGGATTCCCGGCCGCAAGGGCCGTCCAAGCCAGTTTGACCGCGCGGCCGCTTTCCTGCGTCCGCCTCCGCTGCTCGGCGGTGTCGATTTCACTGCGGAGCTGCTCGACCTGCTGACGGCTCGAGGCGTCTCCGGCCGCTTTGAACGCCGAATCGGCGCTGGCGCGCGCGTCGGCGTAGCGGTGCGCCTGGATGTGCGTGCGCGCGTCGGCCACGAATTTCTGGAACGGCTGGTTGCTCGGTTGCTTGAGTGAGGCCTCGAGCGAACGCAGATCGTTGCGGAGCTGACCGAGGGACGAATGCTGTGGGTTGGCCTCGGCGAGCCGGGCAATCTCCTGGGCCGCACCGGCGGCATTGCGATTGTCGATCGCCGTGCGCGCCCGTTGCACAATCTGGTCGGCGTCCCGTCCTCGCTGCTCGGCGTCGCGGCGGCGCCTGTATTCCGTCAGCTCGTTGCGCAGCTGTTCGAGGCCGGTGTATTGCGGGTTCAGCTCGGCCAGCCGGTTGATTTGCCGTTGGGCCTCGGCGTCGTTGCCTTTGGCAAGGGCGTCGCGCACCGACGTGCCGATATCGGCGCTTTCGGCGACCCGGATGCGGCCTTCGAGCGCGGTGACCTCGCCTCGGCTGCGGTCATCCCGGGCCGCGGCGCGTGCCGTCTTCGCGCCGCTCCATGCCTCGGCGAACCGCCTGTTCCTGAGCGCCTGCTCGGCGATGGTCATCTGCTTCTCGAACGCGTCCCGCGCAATCTTGTCGGCGTCCGTGGTCTCGCCGCGCTTCTTGGCCAGGGCGGTGTTCGCTGCGTTGATGGCCCCGGTCGCCGCCGCATACTCGTTCCGCTGATTCTGGGTGATGAGTCCGTCCGAGAATCGCGTTCTCGAGCAGCTCGCGGGCCTCGGCGTGGCGTCCCAACCGTGACGCGATGAGGCCGAGGTAGTAGTCGGGAATGTACAGCCCGGAAATCGATGCTCGAGAACGCGACCTTGCGCCCCTGTCGAGGATTGCGCTCCTTCGCATCCTTCAACTTGCTCTCGGCCAGCGCCAGATTGCCGTTGTTGAAGGCTTCCACGCCCTCGTTGTAGGCCCGCACCCAGGCCTGCTGCGCGACCGCGGCCGACGGCAGCAGGAGCAGGATGACGAGGGGCAGCCAGGGCAGTCGCATGAGCGCGAGGGCCTCATCATATCGAACGTCGTGACCGGGGTGTTTTGCACGCGGTGATACACTACCGCGCTTGCCAGACCAGTGCCGGCGCCGCGCCAATCCGCCGGCGCTCGCGGACTCGTAGTCTTCAGTTTGAACGCCATGATGTGGCTGTTGTGGGCCCTCTCGGTGCCCGGACGAGCGCGCACCGCATCGCGAGTCCGCGGCAGCCGCCGACCTCGACGCCGTCCGCCGCGTCGCGCGCGGTGATGCCGACGCCCTGGCGTTCCTCTACGATCGCCACTCCCGCATCGTCTATTCGCTCGCGTTCCGCATCCTCGGCGATCCGCCCGAAGCGGAAGAAATCGTGCAGGACGTGTTCGCGCAGGCCTGGCGCCAGGCGGAGCGCTACGACACGTCGCGCGGCGTGGTCGTCGCCTGGCTGCTGATGATCTCGCGGAGCCGCGCGATCGATCGCGTCCGCTCGCGCCGCGGGCTGCCGCCGCTCGCGCCGGACGGCTGAAAGGGATTGGCGGCCATGGCCGATCCGGCGAAGGACCGGAGACTGTCAGACGCTGAGCGCGGAGCAGGTCCGCCGGCTGAAGCGCGCGCTGGATACGCTGCCGCTGCCGCAGCGGATGACGATCCAGCTGGCGTTCTATGAAGGCTTGACGCACGTGGAGATTGCCGAGCGGCTCGAAGAACCGCTCGGGACGGTGAAGACGCGGATCCGCCTCGGGTTGCTGAAGCTGCGGAGCGCGTTTCTCTGGAGACGACGACATGAGCGAGCGCCGTGAACTCAGGAACGCACGCTGCCGAGCTCGCCAGCCTGTATGCGCTGGGCGCGATGATCGCGCCGAGGAACGGGCCGCGAGCTGGCCGCGGGCGGCGTCGCGGACGAGGGCTGCGCGCGCTCGCCAGACGCGTCGGCCTCGCGCAGGCCGTGCCGCTGGTCGATCCGCCGGCGGCGCTGCGCGCCCGCGTGCTGACGTCGATCACGGGCAAGACTTCGGCCCTGCGGTCGTGCCGTTCGAAGTGCCTGTCGTCGGTCGGCTGCGGCCGCGTCCGTACCCGCCGGCGCGGCGCCGCGACGGTCGTGCGGATCGATCGTCCGCGGCGCGCGCCGTGGCCCGGCTGGCTCGCCGCCGCGGCCGCGCTGATCGCCGCGATCGGCACCGGCACTGTATGCGCTGCAATTGCGCGATCGCGTCGAGGAAGCCGAGCGCGCGCGCGTCCGCCGCGGAACGTGAAGTCGTCGAGATGCGGCGCGTGCTCGACTCGGTCGCAGGAACAGACGCGCGCGTGCGCATGCAGGCCGCCGTGCTGATCGCGCCCGACATGGCGCGCGTCGATCTCGCCGGCCAGCCAGCCGCGCCCAAGCGCCGCGGCGCGCGCGTTCTGGAGCCGCTCGCGCGGCATGGTCTTCGCCGCGACGTCGCTGCCGCAGACTGCCCGCCGGCAAGGTCTATCAGTTGTGGGTGGTGGCCAACGGCGTCAACCCGATCAGCGCGGGCCTGCTCACGCCCGACGCGCAAGGCCAGGTCAACGCGCACTTCGTCACCCCGCAGGACATCCCCGTGCCGGTGGCGCTCGCGGTCACGCTCGAACCGGAAGGCGGCGTGCCGCAGCCAACCGGCGACAAGGTCCTGATCGGCGCAACCGGTCTTTAACGCGCACGCCGATCGGGATCTCTGCTACCTGCTACGGCTAGTCAGCTTCCGCTAGCCCATCGGCTGGATCGCGCGCAGGGCGCATCGATTTGCGCCGGGCTCGATCATCCAATCGCACGTTGCTGCCCGCCGCGTATAATCCGACCTGTGAGCCCGCGATAAGGCACGCACCGTGTCGAGGCTCTGACGAGTCACGAGTCAGGTCAGGAGGTGCTGGGGTGAGACGAGCGGGACTGTGCTGTGCTCACGGCATTGATCGTGGCCGCAGCGATGATGCCGGGCCGGGCATCGAGTCATCGGGAGGCGCCGCTGATCGCGCAGGATCCGATGGCGGACAACACCGACGTGTACGCGTTCGTCGATCCGAACGATCCGCGACTTCGTGACGCTGATCGCCAACTTCATCCCGCTCCAGAAGCCGGACGGCGGCCCGAACTTCTATCAGTTCGATCCGAACGTCGTCTACGAGATCCACGTCGACAACAACGCGGACGCGGTCGAGGACATCACGTTCCAGTGGCGGTTCACGACCGAGATCCGCAATCCCGGCACGTTCCTCTACGCCACGGGCCAGGTGACCTCGCTCGACGATCCCGATCTCAACGTGCGCCAGTTCTATCGCCTGGTGCGCATCGACGGCCCGCGCCGCACCGGCACGCTGCGCGAACTGCTCGGCCGGCTGCCCGTGCCGCCGTCGAACATCGGCCCGCGCATCGTCCCCGAACTACGCCGCGCTCGCCGGCGGCGTGCAGCAGCTGCCGCCCTCCGGCAATCGCGTCTTCGCCGGCCAGCGTGACGAGGGCTTCTTCGTCGACCTCGGCGGTGTTCGATCTGCTCGGCGTCGGCTCGAGCAGGCATCGAGGACAGCACCGCCGGCTTGAACGTCAACACGCATCGCGATCCAGGTGCCGATCTCGCGAGCTGACGCGCAATCGGCGCAAGCCGTCCGGCCCCAACGATCCGAACGCCGTCATCGGCGTCTGGTCGACGACGAGCCGTCCGGCGATGGCGACGCGCGCGCCGGGCAGCATCACCTACAGCGGGCAATCTCGTGCAGGTGTCGCGCCTCGGCAATCCGCTCGTCAACGAAGTGGTGATCGATCTCGCGCGCAAGGACGCCTTCAACAGCCTCGAGCCGACGCAGGACGCGGCGGCGCTCGATCGCGTCACCGATCCGGAGCTGCCGAAGCTGCTGACCGCGGTCTTCGGCATCGCAGTGCCGCCCGCGCCGCGCAACGATCTCGTCACCATCTTCCTGACCGGCATTCCCGGACTCAATCAGCCGCCGAACGTGCGGCCGTCCGAGATGCTGCGCCTCAACACCGGCATTCCGCCCGTGGCGCCGAACACCGGCGGCTACAGCAACCTCGGCGTGCTCGGCGGCGACGTCGGCGGCTTCCCGAACGGCCGGCGCGTGGGCGACGACGTGCTGGATATCGCGGTGCGGGCGGTCGCGGGCGCGACGCCGCTGACGCCGGCGTTCAACCGCAGCCCGAACAACACGCTGGGCGACGGCGTGAACGGCAACGACGTGCCGTACTGCGCACGTCTTCCCGTATCTCGGCGTGCCGCAGCGGGCAATCGGTAGCGAAGTGGGTGACGGGGACGGTGCCGAAGCTTCGGTGAGCGACACCTGACGCCGATGTGCAGCGGCATGTGACCATGTAAGTGCTCGTCGTTTACTGGTGGCCGTGCGTGACTGGTCGGTGCACTCGGTCTCGCCGTCCACTGGCGATGCGAAGCGGCGCGAGCTGTCGGCGTCCAAGACACGCGGCGCCGCCGCGGCGGTTGGAACGCCCGGGCGGGCCGTCCACGTCGCGCGCGATGGCCTCGCGTCGACGATTCACGCGCTCGAGGCGCGGCTCGCCGTCGATCCCGGCCGACGCGGCCGCCGCGGCGCGCCTGGCCGACGCGCTGGTGCGCCAGGCGCGCGTGACGAACAATCCCGGGCTCGCGGTCGCGTGCCGAAGACGTCGCTGCGCGCCGCGCTCGCGGCGCATCCCGACGCACTACGAAGTCCACGCGCATGCTCGGCACGGTGCTGCTGTCGCAGCATCGGTTCCGCGAGGCGATCGAGGTCGCCGAGCGCGCGACCGCGGTTCGAGCCGCGTGACGCCTGGAACTACGGCGTGCGCGGCGATGCGCACCTCGAGCTGGGCGACTACGATCGCGCGTTCGCGTCGTTCGATCGAATGATGCGCGCGCGACCCTCGGCGGCAGCGTACGCGCGCGTCGCGTACGCGCGGGAGATCAGTGGCGATCTCGATGGCGCGCTGCAGGCTGATGCAGATGGCGCTCGACGCGACGAGCGCGCACGATCCCGAGTCCCAGGCGTGGCACCACGTGCAGCTCGGCGACCTGCACCTTCAGCGGGGCGCGACTCGCCGCGGCGGAGCGCGAGTACGAGCACGCGGCGTATCATCTTCCCCGATCATCCGCTGGCCGCGATGGGACTCGCGCGCGTGACGCAGCGCCCGAACGACTTCGCCGGCGCGCTCGCGATCTATGAAGACCTGATGAGCGACGGGTCCGCTGCCCGATCTGGCGGCGCGCATCGGCGAACTGCACGCGCGGCTCGGCCATGCCGCCGAGGCCGAGCGCTACTTCGCGCTCGCCGAGAACGGATGGCGCTACGATACGCCGGAACCGGCCGCGTTCGTCCGGTTCCTCGCCACCCGGAATCGCCGCCTTCCGGAGGCGCTCGCCATCGCGCGAGCGTGCGGCGGCGGCCCGGCGAGACATCCACACGATGGACGCGCTCGCGTGGGCCGCGTTCAAGGCTGGCCGGCTGGACATTGCCGTGCAGGCTTCGCGTGAGGCGCGCCGCACCGGCACGCGCGACGCCACCATCCTCTAGCATGCCAGGGTCATCGAAGCGAGCACCGGAACGATCGATGCCACGACGGGAACGGCACGTGAAGGCTGAACGTTCGACGAGCTCACCGCTCGAGCGGCTCGGGCTCGTCCTCGTGCTCCTGCTGACGCTCACCGTGTCGAGTGGCGCGCACGAGCTCGGCCTGACGCGCGTGACCGTGACGTTCACCGCGGACGGCCGTTACCAGATGGACGTTCTCGTCGATCCCGAGTCGCTGCTGGCGAAGCTCGAGATCCTCGCCGGACAGCAGCCTTCGACCGGCGTGCCGCTCGGCGAGCTGCCGGCGTCGCATCACCCGCCTGCAGGAGGTGGCGCTCGCACGCACGCGGCTGCTGTTCGACGGCGTGCGCGCGGAGCCCTCGTTTCAGTACCTCCCCGGTCACCCGGTTGCGCCTGGAACGCCGGGCGTACCCGCCAGGGACGGCCTCCACGGCGACGATGCGGTTCACCGGCAACGTGCCGTCGGGCGCGCGGCGCGTTCCAGATCAACTATGGCCTCGTGCTCGGCTCGTACGCGCTGACGCTCGCGGGCGCGTCGGGCGGCCAGCGCACGACCGTGTGGCTGGCGGGCGGGCAGGACAGTGAGGCGTTCGATCTGCGCGACGGGCTGTTGCCGGCCTCACGGCTCGTGACCGCACGCGAGTATTTCGTGCTCGGCTTCGAGCACATCCTGCCCAAAGGCCTCGACCATATCCTGTTCGTCGTCGGCCTCTTCCTGCTCAGCGCGTCGTGGCGCGCGCTGTTCCTTCAGGTGACGATGTTTACGGTCGCACATTCGTTGACGCTGGGCTTGTCGATGTACGGGATCGTCTCGCTGCCGTCTGGCGTCGTCGAGCCGCTGATCGCGCTGTCCATCAGCTACGTCGCGATCGAGAACCTGTTCACGACCGACCTCAAGCCGTGGCGCGCGGGGCTCGTGTTCCTGTTCGGCCTGCTGCACGGCCTCGGGTTTGCCGGCGTGCTCAACGAGCTGGGCCTGCCGCGCTCGCAGTTCCTCACCGCGCTCGTCACGTTCAACGTCGGTGTCGAAGCGGGGCAGCTCGCGGTCATCGTGATCGCCTTCGCGGCCGTCGGCTGGTGGCGCCGATCGCAGGCGGCGAGCTATCGGCGATGGGTCGTCGTGCCCGCGAGCCTCGCGATCGCGATCGTCGGCGCGTACTGGACGGTCACCCGGATCGTGGGCTGACGGGATTCTGTGAATTGGACAGATTCAGGCTCGCTGGCTGCGTTGGTCTGGCGCCGGCGGCCCTCAGCCGCCGTCGCGACGCAGCCTTTAAGCTCGCTATGCGCTGCCAACCCTGAGCGGGTCGGCAGCCCGCTCGCTGGCTGCGTTGGTCTGGCGCCGGCGGCTCTCAGCCGCGGTCGCGACGCAGCCTTGGAGGCTCGCGGCAAGTCAGCCGGCGCTGGGCGCGCCGGCTGGCAGCTCGCCGGCTGCGTCGGCTCGTCCATCGATCAGCCGCATCGCGCCAAACAACGCAGCCCTCCGCACGGCCAGCCGGCCCGCCGAGGGCCGGCTGAATCGCCGAGCGCATCGAAGGGCTGCCGCGAACGCCGCTGCGTGCGGCGTCGCCAGATCACCGCAGCCCTCCGCGCTGCCGGCTGGTCTGCCAAGGACCAGCCGAATCGCCGCGCGGATCAAGGGGCTGCCGGCGCTGGCCACTGAGGGAGGCCAGCGCCAGATCACCGCAGCCCTTCGCGCTGCCAGCCGGCCCGCCCAGGGCCGGCTGAATCGCAGCGCGAATACACGGGCTGCCGCGACGCCCGCTGAGGGCGGGCGTCGCCAGATCACAGGTTCAGCTGCATCACGGTGTTGATCGCGCCACCACCGTGCACCGTGCACTCGGCCTCGATGTCCTGCTTGCCACCGGCCACCTTTTCGAGGTCCGCATCCGACAGCTCGCCCTCGGCCGCCGCGTGGGGCACCACGACGTAGACCGTGTCAGCCGTCTCGGCAACCGCCTTGATCGTCACGTCGCCGAGCGTCGTGTTCAGCTGCTTCTCGATGATCGCCTTCGGGTTGGCGAGGAGGGCAGCGCGGTACTTCGGGTTCTCCACCGCGAACTTGCCGACGAGGTCCTGGATTTGGCCGCGGGTCATCTTGCTCATGGTCGTTGTCTCCTATTTGTCTCGGGGTCCGGACTCGTCGTCCAACGCGGTGACGACGCCTGACCCCAGCTCTTTTTCGCTCACGCGTCAGTGCGTGATGGCCCTCTAAAGAGCAACGGCTGTGCCAATCGTCGCCTTACCGAAAATTGCCTGAAAAATCTGGCGATTTGAGACTACAGTCGAACGTTGGCCGGCGTGGGGCTGGGGCCCTCGCTCCAAGCCATGGAGCGCCGTCTCGAACCCGGCCGGCCGGCGGACGCGTAGCGAAGCAGCAGCCCGGCTGGCGCCAAATCTGCGATAATCAAAGGCCTCACAGGCAAGAGGACGACCATGGAGCACGACAAGGACATCGACGTGTCGGTGCTGGAGGCGCTCATCGAGCTCCGCAAGCAGCAGGAGCTGGTCGACCAGTACTGCAAGCGCGCCGAAGAACTGAAAGCCAAGGTCGAGGAAGCCGTCTACAAACGGGTCACCGCCGACTATGCCAAGCGCCGCACCGCGCTCGAGCAGGAAGCGGCGCCGCTCGTCACCAAGGCGCTCGGTGAATACCGCAAGCTGCGCGCCATCTACGAGCGCGTGCAGCGCACGCACAATGCGGCGCGGCTCGACAAGGAGGAAGTCGAGTTCCGCCACACGCTCGGCGAGATTGACGATGCCGCGAAGACCGAGCGCCTGCAGGAGCCCGAGCGCGTGCTCGCCGAGAGCGCGAGCGAGATCGCGGCGCTCGATACCCAGGAAGCGCTCTTCCGCGCGGCGTTGCCGAACGTCGATCTCGCCGCACAAGTCGCGGCGCCCGAGCCGACGCTGCCGGCGGTGTCGGCAGCCGTAGCCGCCGCGGCCGTCTCGGGCCCGCATCGCGTCGTGCCGTCGCACGACTCGGGCGATTCGACGTCGGTCGACTTCACGCCGGATCTCGAGCCGTCCGACGCCACGTTCGTGGAAAACCCCGCGGCGCTCGACGAGCTCCGGACCGTCAAGTCGCCCTCACGCTCGGGCATCCACGCGGTTCCGAAGGATCCATCGACGAGCGGGACGCGCCGTGCTGCGTCGGGCGCGCGCGGGTCGGCCCGTGGTCCCGATCTCACCAGCAGCGTCGACCTCGTGCCGGCGCCGCCCTCGGGCGCCAAGTCGGGCCCCGAGCTCGAAGACCGCACGTTCATCGTGCCGGAGGCCACACTCGTGAGCGAGGCCGACGATGGCAAAGCGGTCAACTTCCGTCTCACGGCGTTGACCTACATCGGACGTTCCGAGGAGAATCAGCTGCGCTTGAACGATCCCGGCGTGTCGCGGCGGCACGTCCTGATCTCGGCGACGCAGAACGGCTACTCCCTCCGCGATCTCGGATCGCAGAACGGGACGTATGTGAACGGCGATCGCGTCGACGAGGGGATGCTCGCCGACGGCGATCGGATCACGATCGGAGAGGTCAATCTGATCTTCCGCAGCGCACAGAGCGCGGCGAGACACGCCTGAGGCCGGGCGTCTCGCGTGTTGCGGCGCCGGGGGATGCTCCTTCCATGGAACTGAAGTTCACGCGTCAGGGCCCGGTCACGAGCGTCTTTCCCGCCGGTCAGGTCGACGGCAAGGCCGCGTTCCAGTTCGAGCAGGACGCGCTGGAGCTCCTCCAGGAGGGGGCGCGCTACGTCATCGTCGACATGTCGGCGGTGACACTGCTCGCCAGCGCCGGCATTCGCGTGCTCATCCTGATGCTCCACAAGCTCGAGGCGCGCGACGGCATCCTGGTGCTGAGCGGATTGAACCACTACGTGCGGACCGTGCTCGAGGTCTCGGGCTTGTCGGGGCAGTTCACCCTCGTGGGGACGGCGGCCGAGGCCATGGCCTGCTTTCCCTCGTCGGCGCAGTCGGAAGATTCGGAGTCGGCCGCGCTCGCGCGCCGGGTGCTCCGTCTGCTCAGCATCGGCGCGCCCAAGCGCGCGCCCGGGGGCGGCGCCTCGCCGCTTCCCGACGCGGCCGCCCAGCAGCTCGCGAGCCGCGTCCTGCAGGCCCTTTCGCGTGCGTCGGCATCCAGACGATAGTCCTCTCGTTTCTGCGACGGCCTCATGCCCTCGCTGACCATTCAAAGCGGTGAGCGCGCGGGCGAGGTGTTCGCCTTCGAGAACCCCATCGTCATCGGCAGAGGCAAGAAAGCCGACATCTCGCTCGACGATCCCAGCACGTCGCGCCGCCACGCCACCATCGAACGCCACGGCACCGGCTGGCGCATCACGGATTTCGAGAGCGCGAACGGCACGCTCGTGAACGGCCGGCCGGTGTCGAGGCCCGTGTCGGTGCGCCCCGGCGATCTCATCACGGTCGGTACCGCCGTCTTCCGCTACGACGAGCACGCCGCGCCGCCTCAGCCGAGCTCCGACACGATGTACTGCGTCGAGGCCCCGTCGAACACGCGCGTCCTGATGAGCGAGCCGGTGGATCCGGCGATTGCGGCCGTCGCGGCCGACACGAAGCAGGCGGGCCTGCTGTATCGGCTCGCGGAGATTCTCGGCACCGCCTTCGACGAGCGGATGCTGCTCGAGTTCGTACTCGTGGAATTGCTGGCGGCGATTCCGCGCGCCGAGCGCGGCCTCATCCTCATCCGCGACGAGGCCACCGGCCAGCTCGTGCCGCGAAACGCCCGCACGCGAACCGGTAAGCCGCCGGCGATGATGTACAGCCGGACGATTCTCGACGGCGCGCTCCGCAAGCGCGAAGGCGTCGTCATCGTCGACGCCGCTCAGGAGGCCAAGCTCACCGGCGCCGAGTCGATGTTCCTGTTCGGCATCCGATCGATTATCGCCGTGCCGATTGCCTTCCGCGAGGACGTGTTCGGCGTGGTGCAGCTCGATAGCATTCCGAGCGGCGCGCCCTTCGAGCGCACGGAGCTGACCCAGGCCGTTGCGCTCGCGGCGCAGATCGGGATGGCGCTCGCCTACGTACGGATGCACCGCCGCGAGCTCGAGCGTGAGCTGCTCGAGCGCGACCTCGCGCTGGCGCGGCGCGTGCAGCAGGACTTCCTTCCCGAGCGGCCGCCCGAGCTGCCGGGCTTCGCGTTCGGCGTGGAGTACACGCCCGCGCTCGCGGTCGGCGGCGACTTCTACGATTTCCTCAATCTCGCGCCGGAGCGCGTCGCGGTGGTGCTCGGCGACGTCTCGGGCAAGGGCGTGTCCGCGGCGCTCTTCGCCGCGCGCGTCACGAGCGATCTCCGGTATCAATCGGTCGGGGAAGAAGGACCGGCGGGCGTACTCGGCCGCGTCAATCGATCGCTGGCATTCGCGAGCCGGGACGGGATGTTCGCGACCACGGTTGCGGCCGTGCTCCACGTGTCGAGCGCAAGGCTCACCATCGCCAGCGCCGGCCACCTCGCGCCCGTTCTGAGGAGCGCGAACGGCGACGCGCGGCTGCTCACGCTCGCCAGCGGACCACCCCTCGGCATCAGCCAGCGGGCGAAGTTCCCCGAAGTGCAGCACGCGCTCGAACCTGGCGAGTCGATCCTGCTGTACAGCGACGGCGTCACCGAGTCGGTCGACGAACAGGACGAGCAGCTCGGGCCCGAGCGGCTGCTCGAGACGGTTCGCGGCGCCGGCCGCAGCGTGCGCGACATCGTCCGCGCGGTGCGCGACGAAGTGGCCCGCTTCAGCGGGTCGCGTCCGCCCCGCGACGATCTGACGCTCGTCTGCTTCGGCCGCGAATAGTCAGGTGGGGGTCGGGTGCTTTTTCGGGTTCGGCGATGTTGGGTCGAGTGCCTTCTCGTGCAGCGATCAGACACGTCGCCAGCAACCGACCCCAGTCATGGGGCGCGGCGCGAACAAAGCACCCGCCCCGCTTTCAGCGCTTAGTTCAACCGCTGGTCGATGCGCTCGGGCAGGCTCTCGGAGGCGAGCTGGTCGAGCGGCAGCGTGGCGAGCGCCCACGTGAGACGGGCGAGCCGGAGCGGATCGGCCAGGTCGGCGGCGCGGCGGTCGCTCAGCCGGCCCACTTGACGAATCGCCCGCTCGGTCAGCCTGGCCACCTCTTCGAAGCTCGCCGACGAGAGCGTCGGGCAGTACCTGCTCGAGCCGCGCTCCCTTCCGGTAGGGCGGAAAGCGCTCGAGCCCGAGGAAGCGGCGCGCGAGATCTTCCGGATAGCGGCCGAACGCCGCGACCAGCCCGGCGAAATCGGCCACGATCTCGTCGGTGACGTGGGTCCGCATGATGCCGTAGAGACGCCAGGTCAGATAGTGCGTCAGCTCGTGCTCGCGGCGGATGATCACCGAGCGTTCGAGCCAGGCGTCCCCGCTCAAGCCCGCGTCCTGGGCCGAGATGCCGCTGTACGGCCCGCGTGACAGGATCACGAGACGGTCCTGATACAGCGCCTTGTTCGCGCTGAATCGGGCCATCTCCTCGCGCCAGGCGTCTTCGTCGCCTTCCGAACCGGAGCTTTTCTCCCAGGTGGACCGATAACGCGCCACACGATCCCAGTTGGTCAGGCCCTTGACCAGGGCCGCGCCCATGGCGGGCGGGACCCGTGCCGGCTCGTTGCGCTCCGTGAACGCCTGTACCAGCGCGACGAAGTCCGCCCGCGTGCCCGCGGTGAGCACCGGGAGACGTCCGGCCGCGCCGCCCGAGAAGCCGAGCGTGAGCTCGTCGGGTCGTTCCAGCACCAGCCCGGCACCGAGCGCGTCGAGTCCGCTGAAGTCGCCCCGTCGCGTCGCCGCGCGGTACTCCGGCGTCTCGCTGATGCCCTCGCGAACGGCCACTCGCAGTTGCGGAAAGATCCGGCGCAGCGCAGAAAACGCGCCCTCACGCTCCGCGTCCGACGCGTACTCCGTCCAGACCGCGACGTGCGGCTCGTCGTCGAGCGGCCAGTCGGCGACCGCCGGATCCAGCGCCGGGGTGTAGGGATGTTCGAAGTATTTCGTCAGTTCGTCGGTCACATCGCACGCTCGCGACCGCCGCGCGGGCGCCGCACCCATTCCACCGTCGCACCAACTTGTCTTACGCCATCTGTCTCTTCGCCAGGGCGGCAAACGCGCCGTCTTTCGCCATGAGCTCCTCGTAGGTGCCCATCTCGACGATCTGACCGGCTTCGAGATAGCAGATCTTGTCGGCCTTGATGATCGTGCTCAGGCGATGCGCGATCACGATCCGAGTCGCGTCCATGCGGTCCATGCTCTCGGTGACGATCGCCTGGGTGCGGTTGTCGAGCGCGCTGGTCGCCTCGTCGAGGAAGATCACCTTCGGCTTGTTGACAATGGCGCGCGCGATCATCAGGCGCTGGCGCTGCCCGCCGGAGAGCGTGCCGCCACCTTCCGAGACGTAGGTGTGCATGCCCATCGGCATCGCCCGGATATCCTCGGCGAAGCCCGATTTCTCCGCTGCTTCCCAGGCCTCGTCGAGCGTCTTCGTGCTCGCGCCCACGATGTTGCGATAGATCTCGGTCGGCAGCACGCGGCTGACCTGCAGCACCACGCCCAGCTGCTGCCGCAGCATCTGGAGGTCGAGCGTCGCCAGATCCTGGCCGTCGTAGTAAATCGTTCCGCTCGACGCCTGCTCGAATCCCAGCATCAGCCGCATCAGCGTCGACTTGCCGCACCCCGACGATCCGACGAAGGCGACGAACTCGCCCGCCTTGATCTTGAGCGACAGGTCTTTGACGATGAGTGGCCCGTCCGAGGTGTATTTGAAGTGGACGTGCGATAGCTCGATGTCGCCGGTCAGCTTCCCCGGGAATGCCTTCGACCGGTCGACCTCCGGTATCGTTTCGAGCACCGGGACGATGCGCTCGTAGATGGGGATGATCCGCAGCAGGTTCAGCGAGGCGTCTCCGAGGGCCTGCATGGCGCCGAGGAAGAGGCCGTAGGCCGAATTGAACGCGATGAACTCGCCGACCGTGAGTCCCGGCTGCCCGCTCTCGGCCGCGGCCGCCTGCTCGCTGATCATGATCAGGAAGATCACCATCGACGACAGCACCGGGAAGATGGCGCTGAAGACCGCCGCCCCGCTCTGCACGTTGCCGACGATGAAGCTGATCTTGCGCTGATCGGCGAACTGGCGGGCCCACACCTTGAACGCGTGGTTCTCCGCGCCCGCGATTCGCAGCTTCGAGACGCCGCTGATCAGGTTCAGGACGAGCCCCGAGATCGCGCCGTTCAATCCAATCTCGACTCGCTGGAACCGCAGCTGCAGATAGTTCGCCATCATGTTGGCGCTGACGTAGAACGCGGTCAGCCCGACCGCGACCAGCGCCAGCGTCATGTTGTAGGTGAACATCTGCCCGACGTAGAAAAGGCCGCTGAGCGATCCCAGGATGGCGGCCACCCCGGCGCCGGCGATGAGCTCCTGGATCCGATCGATGCCGCTCGCGCGATCGGCCAGGTCGCCCGCCGCGAACCTGCGGAAGAAGTTGACCGGCAGGTTGAGCAGCCGATCCCACACCGCCGACTGCACCACGCCTTGCATCCGCGACTGGATGCGGACCGTGGTCACGCCCTGCACGAACTTGAAGGCGCCGGTGGCGAACGCCGCCATGAGCAAGGCCGCGCCGTAGATGACGAGCGTCTCTTTGTCGGCCTGGGGAATCGCTTCGTCGAACAGCTTGCCGGTCAGGAACGGGGTAGCCGATCCGAAGACCCCGATCGCCACGGCAGTGAGCAGCAGCCACCGGATGTCGGGTTTGAGCCCGCGTCCGGCGAACTGGATCACCTGCCAGACGCTCATCACGCCGTCCGGGAATGACCGGTAGAAGGTGTAGCCGAACGGCGCGAGGGTCTCGGCGAGGGCCGCTGTCACCTTGGTGCGTGTGCCTGTCTTCGGGTCGATGCACTCGTACGAGCCCGCGCTCAGCGGAAGCAGCGCCACCGGCGCGCGCGTCCCCTGGATCTGGCCGAGCAGCGGCCCGTGGTCGTACCGGTACCAGTCGTCGCGCAGGGCAACCAGACGCGTCCGGAAGCCGGACGCCGTCGAGACCGCCGCGACCTGGTCCTCGTACGGCATCTCCTCGGTCGCGCCCGGATGGGCGCGCACGGAGATCCCGAGCGCGAGGCCGACGAGCGCGCAGGCCTTGACCACGGGCTCGCTGCCGACCGCTTCGAGCAGCTCGCGCGGCGTGTCGCCCTCGGCGCGCATGACCGCGCCAATCGCGTCGTAGGCCTGGGCCTCGGCGGCCTCCTGGTGTCGCGCCTTGGCCTGGAGCCGTACGAACTCGTCGACGTTCGCCAGTTTCTTGTTGACGAACTCGCCCTCGCAGATGACGCGATGAAAGACGTCGACGCTGAACCAGAACGACGGATCTGGGAAGACCGCCGCGGTCTTCTTCGGCTCGAGTGACA
Source organism: Vicinamibacterales bacterium (assembly GCA_963840865.1). Classification (GTDB taxonomy): domain Bacteria; phylum Acidobacteriota; class Vicinamibacteria; order Vicinamibacterales; family Vicinamibacteraceae; genus CAWJAP01. The sequence goes on along the minus strand of CAWJAP010000023.1, from coordinate 637,516 downwards.
GGTCGCCGAACTCCTCGCTCAGCGGGCGAATCCACGAGTCGCGCGTGATCGGGAACAGCGCGTGCCTGCGCGGGAAGGTCAGCGTGCTCATGTCGTCGTAGAGCACGCTGCCGCTGTAGAGCGCCACCCACACCACGCCCTCGGCGCTCGTCGCCTTGCTCTTCTTCGACAGCTTCAGCGTCGTGCCCGGCGTGAGCGTCAGCTCTCCTGTGCGCTTGGCCGTGGTCGGCTCGAGCGCCTTGGTCAGGCCCGACACCCACGTGTCGACGAGGGCGGCCATTCGCTCGCCGTGCCGCGGCATCGCCGCGAGCTGGCGGACGCGCGACACCTTGATCTTCCGAAGGGTCGTGCCCTGCTTGGGCACGCAGAGGAAGCCCGAGCCGAACCCGTACCCCTTCAGGTCGAAGCCGAAACAGCACTGCCCCTGGACGATGCCCAGAAAGTGCGTGCGCTGACCGACCGGTTGACCCTTGTCGAGGGCCACGGTGAAGATCAGCAGACCGCCCGACACCACGTAGTAGACCGACTCCGGATCGTCGAGCAGGAACGGTTTGTGCGCGCTGCCCACGACCTCCTCGCCCTCGTCTTCGAGCTGGAGCGTCGTGTCGCCCGACTCCGGCAGCGCCGGCATGACGACGGTCTGGCCCACCTCCATGACCGCGGTGCCGCCGCTCTCGGTCTCGGCCCGCGTCGGGCGGGTGAAGAAACCGGTCGACGGCATCGCATGCGTCGACTCGAACATCTCTCGCAGACGCGCCGGCGTGATGATGGCGGTCTGACCCGATTCGTGGGTGCCGCTGCGGGCGTCCGCGAACGCGGCCTGATGGCGCGCGGACTCGATGGCCCGCACGACCCGATCGCCCGGCGCGACGATGAACTGCGTGACGTCGGCCTCGGCTTGCGCCACGGGAGCGCCGGCAGCGACCGGTGCGCGGACCGCCTCGGCGGCGATGGCCGGTTCGCGCATCGGGACGTCCCACCGCGGCTCCGGCGACCGGGCCGGTTCGACGATGGCGGGAATCGACCGCGTGGAACCCGAATCGTCGGCCGGGGGCGCAGGCGGCGCCGGCGCAGCGGGCGCCGGCGGAGGACGGACGACCGCTCGCGTGGACTGCGAGGCTGGAGGCTCGGGCGTCACCGGTGGACGCACGACCGCGCGCGTCGCATGCAATGACGGCACGTCCGCGGGTGGCGCTTCGGCGGCTGGCGCCGGCGGGGCCGCGGGCTGATCGCCAACGACTTCGAGCACGATCGACGTCCCGAGGCGGACGCGATCCCCCGGGACGACGATCTGGCTGATCACCTGCTGCGTGCCGAGCCACACGCCGCCGGCGCTGTCGAGGTCGATGACGCGCAGCCCCTCGTCGGTGTGCTCCAGGCGCGCGTGCCGGCGCGAGATGTCCTTTTCGCTGACGACGAGGTCGCACGATTCGGAGCGTCCGAGCGTCGCCACCTCGCCTTCGAAGACGAACTCCTTGCCGGCCGGCACGCGCTCGCCGCCCGAGACGACACGCAGACGGATGGGCGGGAACGGGCCGATGCGCGCCGGGTGCGGCGGCGCGGGTGCTGGCGCCGGCGCGGGCTCGCGCGGGGCGGGCGGAGGCGCTTTCGCCGTGGGCGGCAGCACCGGATGGGAGGCCGGGTCTCCCACGTTGCGGCACTCGAACACTGTCGCGCCGACGCGGAACTGCTCGCCCGGCGCCAGGACGACGTCCGATACCTTGGTGTTGCCGACCCAGACGCCGTTGCCGCTGCCGAGATCCACCACGCGCAGACCGTGCGGCAGCGATTCGACGCGCGCGTGCTGCCGCGACACGCTGCGATCGTCGAGCGTAATCGTGCAGGCTTTGTCGCGGCCGATCGTCACCGGTCCGGCGACCGGCTGCTCCTGGCCGGCGCGGCCGGCCTCTCCCGCGGTGACGATACGCAGAACGAAAGTGGAAGCCATTCAGAGTCTATTTCCGGCTACGGGCTGCTGACTACGGGCCAGTCAAGGGCTCTTTACAAGCCCGTAGCCTGCAGTCCGCAGCCAGTCGCCCACTCAGCACTCAGCACTCAGAACTCACAACTCGCACCGCCTGCTACCCGTGACCGATCGAGGTGCTTGTAAGGGCCGTCGATGTCCTTCATCTCGTCGTGCGTGCCGCGCTGGACGATCTTGCCGCGCTCCATCACGACGATCTCGTCGCTGTCGCGGATGGTGCTGAGCCGGTGGGCGATGATGATCGTCGTGCAGCCGCGCCGGCGCATGCTCTCGTCGATCAGCACCTCGGTCGCCGGGTCGAGCGCGCTGGTCGCCTCGTCCATCACCACGATCGTCGGCTCGCCGACGAGCGCGCGCGCGATTTCGAGACGCTGGCACTGGCCGCCGCTGAAGTTGCCGCCGCCTTCCTGGACGCGCGACTGGTAGCCGCCCTCGCGGGCGTCGATCACCTCGTCGATCGCGGCGTCGCGGGCCGACTGCGACGACGCGGGGCGCGCGCGATCGTCGGGTCCCACATGGTGACGTTCTCGGTGACCGAGCCGCCGAACAGGAACACCTCCTGGTCGACGACCGCCAGCGAGTTGACCATCAGGTCGCGCGGCAGGTTCTGGCGCGGCACGTCGTCGAACAGGATCTCGCCGCCCCACGGCTCGTAGAGTCCGGAGATGAGTCTTGGCCACGGTGGACTTGCCGCTGCCGCTGGCGCCGATCGAGCGCGACGCGGCGGCCGGGCTCGACGACCAGGTTGAAGTCCTGAGATCAGCGGCTTCTCGAGCGGGCTGTAGCCGAAGGTGACGCCGCGCAGCTCGACGCGGCCCGACAGCTTCACCCGGGCCGGCCTGGTTGCCGACCGGACCGGGACGTTCGGGCTGGCTTGCTGCTCGGCAGGCTTCGCGGGCGGCAGCTGCGGCGACCGCGGCCGCCTTCGGCTCTGCCTAGGTCGCGGTACTGCGGGTCGGCGGGGTAGCGCAGCACGTCGTCCAGGCGGTTCATGTCGGCCTGCAGCTCCTGCAGCGTCGAGCCGAACTTGCACGAAGCTGGCGAGCGGCCGCGTGAAGCTGGCCGAGCAGCGTCTGATAGGCGACGAGCATGCCGACGGTGAAGTCGCCCTCGCCGTTATCACCTTCATGCCGCCGAGCACCAGCACGGCGGCCGTCGACGCGGTCTGCACGAACGGCGGCACCGCGGCGCCGACCTGCGCCGAGCACGCCGAGCTGCTGCGGGTGTTGATCGTCTTGGCGTAGTAGCCGGCCCAGCGGCCGAAGAACTCGCCCTCGGAGCCCGTCGCCTTGAGGGTCTCGATCATCTTGCAGACCGTTCATCGCCGTGCCCTGCAGCTTGCCGAGGTCCTGCTTGAGGCGGCGGCTGGCGTCGGTGCGCGCGCGCGCCGCCAGCCTTGACCGCGGCGATGTTGAACGCCGACGAGCAGCGAGCACCGCCATCGTCAGCTCGACGTCGTAGAGGAACATCAGCGTCGCGTAGAAGATCGTCATGATGCTGTCGATGGTCGTCGTCGCCAGCTTGCCGCCGATGATCGCGCGCGACCTTGTCGTTGATCTGGACGCGCGAGCCGATCTCGCCGGCGAAGCGCTGGCCGAAGTAGGCCGCCGGCAGCCGCAGGATGTGGTTGAAGAAGCGGCTCGACGTCGCCGAGCGCCAGCTTGGTTTCGAGCCGCAGCAGGTAGTAGCGCTGCAGCCAGGTCAGCACCGCCTGGATGCCGATCGTCGCGGCCATGAACCAGAGCAGCGGCCGGACGATCCACTCCTGGCTCGCCGACCAGATAGTCGTCGATGAAGATGCGCGTGAAGGTCGGGACGACCAGGCCCGGGATGACCAGCAGCAGGCCGCAGAGCATCACGTAGAGCAGCGCGCCCTCGGAGCCGACCAGCCGCCGGCGCAGCGCCGGCACCATGTTCGGGGCCTGTGCCGCCCTTCTTGAACTCGGCGCCCTTGGCGAAGGTCGAGGACGACGCCCGAGTAGGAGCCGTCGAGCTCGGCCATCGAGATCTCGCGCGGCCCCTGCGCCGGGATCGTTCAGGTAGCGCCTTCCCTTGCCGAACCCGTCGAGCACCACGAAGTGGTTGAAGTTCCAGAACAGGATGGCCGGGAACGGCAGCGTCGTAGAGCTTCTCGATCTCCTCGGTACTTGTAGCCCTTGGCGTCGAGGCCGTACTTGCGCGCCGCCCGCAGCACGTTGCTCGCCTTGCTGCCGTCGCGCGACACGCCGCACTCGTGGCGCAGCTCCTCGAGCGCGACCCAGCGGCCGAAGTAGGCGAGCACCCTGGCGAGCGCCGCGGCGCCGCACTCGACCGCCTCCATCTGCAGGATGGTCGGCGTCTTGACGCGCTTGCTCGGTGGCTTGAGCAGCTTTTTGGGCGCGGCCTCTTCGGCCGGGGCCTGGGCTTTCTCTTCTTCGGCCATGAGTCTCGTCCCGTTGCCGGACCCGCCGGTCGTGACCGGCGGGCCGGGGTTTCAGCCCCGTCGTTCTCGACGCCCGGCGGGATCGGCAGTTGCTGAAAGACCAGCAAACTGAAGGCGGGCCTCCCTCGACCCGGCCCGGGTTCCCCGAGCGCGGTCGAGGCGTGAAGGTCCGCGCGACGAGTCGCGGTGAGTCAGCACGGTGCGGCTATGCGGCCCCGAACGTCTTGCTCAGGAACGGCATCACCATCGTGATTGGCGCCTTGCGGTCGACGACGATGTTGACGTTGACGAGGGTGCCGCCGTCGATCTTGAAGGGCGGGCCGTCGAGGTCGACCACTCGATAGCCGCTCGGCGTGTCCTTGGCTTCGCGCAGCACCGCGCGCACCTCGGTGACCGATCCGCCTGACCCGGTCATCTCCTTGACCATCGCGTCGTTGCGCAGCGTGATCTGCACGTATTGTGGCGAGGCCGCCAACTCGCCGAGCTCGCGGACGTTGCCGAGCATGAAGCCGTACTCCTCGCGCTTCACGTTGGTGGGCGAGACCTCGGTCTTCATCGGCGATTTGATCCGCTTGGCGACGTCCGCGGCGACGAAGGCGATGACCTGGATCTCGGTGGCGTCCGTTCGACCGTGGCAATCGTTTCGTCGTTCTCGACTCGGTCGCCGATCCCTTTCCTGACCTCGATGACGCGTCCGGCCACCTGGCTCGAGACGGCCGTCTGCTCCTTGACGCCCTTCATCATCTCCTGGAGCCGCACTTCGGCCGACCGTCGGCTTCGAGCTTGATCCCAATCCGTCCGTTCGCGCTTCGGATCAAGCTGTCCTGGTCGCCCAGCGAGTTGCGGCGCTGCCGGATCTGCGAGTTGGACGCTCGACGGCTTGCGTGCGCCTGTCCACCGCGTTGCCGTGATCGCCTTCGTCGTACAGCGGCTTCAGGCGCGCGACTTCGGCCTCATCCCGTGCGTGCTTCCGCTTCAGGTCGATGTCTCGCTCTGGATCGTGGATTTCGTCCGTGCGGCCGGGCGATGTTGCCTTGCTCGATGCTGACCGTGCTGTCGTATTCCCGGCGCCGTGATTCGGAGATCCTGCCGCTGCTCCTCGAGCTCTTTGGTCGGCGTCTTGCGCCTCGGTGTTCTGGCCGATCGGCTGTGCCGGTCTTGACGGTGTCGTTGACCTTGAGGTTGAGCGATGGTGATCGTGCCGGAGCCGGTGGCCCGGATCTCGTTCTTGCCGCCGCCGCGCAGCAGCACGCCCTGGCCGTCGATGCGCTCGGGAATCGAGCCGAGGATGCTCCAGACGATGACGCCGATGAGGATGCCGCCGACGGTCGTCAGGGCCAGCCATCCCATCGGGGAGGTGACCCGCATCAGGACGTCGAGGCGCTCGGGCGACGCGAGCTTGTCGAGCGCCGCCTTCCGGAACAGGGGATTTTCTGACATGGCCGCAGTCTCTCGATCGACGACTCGTGCACTCGGCTCGCGTCAACGCGGTGACGAATTCGGTCGGCACGAACCGCGAGCCTCGGTCGCGTCTGCCCACGCCCGTGAAGGTGACCAGCTGACCCGCCTCGAAGCGCAGACGGGCGAGCAGGCTGAAGTACACCTGCTGCTGCCGCAGCAGCTCGGTCTGGTCGCCGCAGCAGCTCCTCTTCCGTGGTCAGCGTGTCGATGAGCGTCAGCTTCGCCAGCCCGCAGCTGCGCCAGCGCGCCTGTCAAGGTTGTCGTCGCGCTCGACCGCTTCGCCGCCGCGCTGCACGCCTTCGGCGGCGGCGCGCAGCGCGGCACGACGCCGGTGATGTTGTCGCCGATCAGCCGCGTGCGATCGCCCAGACTGGATTTCCGACGAGCGCAGCGTCGCCTGCGCCTGCGCCAGCCGGCCCTTGGCGGCGTTGTTGCCGAGCGGGATCTCGAACGAGATTTCGGCCGTGACGAACGGCTCCCAGCGGCCGCTCAGCCCGCGCCAGTAGCCCCTGCGGCGAGTAGTAGCGGTGGCGTCCCGAACTGCTTCGGCGGGTTCAGCTCGCTGAAAATCGGGTTGCGCTCGTCGGGCAGGAAGCGGAACTGCTCGCTCTCGTAGGCCTGCGCGAGGCCGCCGCTGAAGTTGAGGTCGTAGACCGCGGCGGGTGTCGTCGCGGGCGCCGGCCGCGAGCTCGGCGGACGCCCGGCGGGCCTGGTCGAGCGCCAGCCGTCGCGCCGCGCCTCCATCGCCGAGGCGATCAGCTGGCCGACCGTCTGCTGGATCGAGCGCACGTCGGCGAACCGATCGGCCGCGCCGGCGCTTCGGCGAGCGTGGCGGCGTCGACGCCCATGGCCTCGGCCAGGCTCATGCGCGCGTCGACGAGCTCGCGCCTGCGCGCCGGCCACCGACGAGTCGACGAAGGCCGCGCGCGCCTGGGCGCGGAAGCCCTCGACGCGTGGCGCCTCACCGCCCCGGACCCGCTGATCGATCAGCCCGACCAAGACCTTCTGGCGCTCCGCCGACGCCTGCGCCAGCTTGAGGTTCTCCTGCGCCGCGATCAGGCGGATGTAGGCGAGGAGCGTGCGGTAGACCTCTTCGGTCGAGATCTGACGGGCCTGCTCCTCGCGCGCCCGCAGCGTGAACTCCGCGCGCGCTCCTGCGCCGCGACGCTGGTGCTGCCCCGGCCCCTTGCCGAGCGGCATCAGCAGCCCGAACGTCAGGCTGGACGGGAAGCGCGGCGGGAAGCCGGCGCCGCCGAACGTCGGATCGAGCGTCTTGTCGCGGAAGTTGTTCTCCTCGCTCTCGAGCAGCAGCTCCACGCTCGTCGTCATGCCGTTGCGCCACGGCTTGTTGAGGCGCGGTGCGCAGGCTGAAGTGGCGGGTGAACTCGATCCTTCGGCAGCGGGCCGAGCCGCTCGAGCGCCAGGCGGGCGCGGGCGGCGACCGCTTCGCTGATCTCGGCGAGCAGGCGGACCGCTTCCTTCGGCGCTTCGACGCCGCTCAGCAGGATCGCCCGAGGCCGAACGGATGGCCCTGATCGATGGCGCCTGGCGCCCGTAGCTCAGGTCGAACAGGATCGCGTCCAGATTCGGATCCCGAGCGGCGTGTGCAGAAGTCCGCGAGCGTCGACGCCGAGCGCGCCTCGAGGTCGACGATGACAACGGGACACGTCCCGGTTGATGCCGAGGACCGCGATCTCGCCGCGGTCGAGGCCGTCGACGAGGATGGCGTCGGTGGCGATTGAAGTTGAAGTCGAGCGGGCAGCGGGGCAGCGGGTTCGAGTTGACGAGGATGTCGCGCAGCTGCAGGTTCGAGCGGGTGAACTGCGCCGCACCTGAGGAGCAGCGTGCGTGATCCCGGTGCTGCTGAGCAGGCCGGGCCCGGCGGCTGCTGGGTGTAGTCGGCCCCGGGCGCGAACCTGAACGTCGTGTCGAAGAGGCCCCTGGCCTCGCGCAGTCGCCCTTCGGCGACGCGGACGTCCTGGGCCGCCAGCGACAGCCGCGGCTGATAGCGGAGCGTCAGCGCCACGGCGTCGCCAGGCTGACCTGGGCCTGCGTGGCGCGCCCCGCCTCGTAGGTGCGCGCCGCGAGCGACTCGGTCGCGACTGGCGCGGTGACTTCCTGCCCGCACACCGGCGCAGCCAGCGCCAGCACGGCGAGCGTGCCGGCGTGCCGATCGATACCCGCCGTCGCGGGCGTGGACGTGGACGCGCCATCGTCACGGCTGCCTCCCGGTCGGGGGCGTGACGACGTCGGCACAGGGGCAGCGCCGGCGCTGACGAGCGTGCCGCTCTCGAAGCGGAGCTGCGCCAGGAGGTTCGCCACCGCCTGCTGCGCGGCGATGTGCGCGAGGTCCGCCTCGGTCGCCTGCTGCTCGGTCGTGATCGTGTCGATCAGCGTCGCCTCGCCGGCGCGGAACGCTGGACCTCGGACTGCACCGTGGTGTCGTCGTACTTGGCGGCATTCTGCGCCTGCTTCAGGCGCCGGAGGGCTTCGAGGAGCGATTGCGCCGTCCGGGCGACGTTGAGGCGGACCTGACGGCGCAGATCGCCGAGTTTCGATCTGCTGCGGGCGGCGCTCGGCCTCGCGCGAGGCCAGCCGGCCCTTCGCGGAGTTGTTGCCGAGCGGCTTCTCGTAGTTCAGCGACAGCGTGAAGCTCGGGCCGACCCAGCGATCCACGACGTCGCTGAAGCCGTCGCGGCGGTAGATGGGGTTGCCGTCGACATCCTTGTCCGTTTCGACGGCGCCGACCTCGCCGAGCGCCGTGTAGAAGAGTGGACGCCGTCAAGTCGAGCCGCGAGCGCAGCTCGGTCTCGGCGCCGCGCTGCAGAATGACGGCGGCTTCCTCGCGGCGCATCGCCGCTTCGACGTCGCGGCGCTGTCCGCCGACGGCACCGGCCCCGACCCACGGCTGCAGCGCGGCGGCGGCGGCGCCACCGGGAACGGATCCCTTGCCGCGGTCGGCAGCGTCGCGTCGGCGCCGCTGCTGGCGACGCCGAGGGCCGTCGGCAGCCCGATGCGCGCGTCGGTCAGGCGCTGCCGCGCGTCGAGGTCGCGGGCGCGGGCGCGCGCTTCGCCGGCCTGCGACCGGGCGAGCTCGACCTTCGGGCCAGCTCGCCGCCGTTGACCAGCGCTTCGGTGGCCCTCATCAGGTCGCCCTGGCGCGTCACCGACCGCTCGAGGATGGCGAGCGATTCCTGTGCCGCGCGCAGCTCCCAGTACGCCTGCGCGGTGCGAGGATGCTCAGCGCGCGCTGGTGCTCGACGTCGAGCGTGCCGGCCTGGGCTTCGACGGCGGCGGCGCGCTCGACGGCGGCGACGCCTCGGCGCCCCGGCCGCGCATCAGCGGCAGAAGTGAAGCTCGACCCGGTCTGGCGTCCAGAGGTCGTTCAGTCCCTTGCCGCCGAACTCCGCCTTTCGGCTTGCCCCTGAAGTTCGAGCCTCCATGCGCAGGTCGACGAACGGCGCCACCTGGATGCCGTTGCGAAACAGCTTCGAGAACTGGACCTTGGCGCGGGTGTTCTGGAAGACCTCGTCGTCCGGGGCCTCGCCGAGGTTGGCGAGATTCTGCTGCGCGCTTCGAAGGAGTCGATTTGCGGCTGGAGGGCGCCGCCGAACCGGTGATCGCGTCGGTCAGGAACTGCGACTTCACGCGCTCGAGCTCCGCTCGCTGATTGGGCGACGTGTTCGCGATGATCGCGTTCAGCACGCCCAGCTGCGAGCCGAGCTACGGGCTCAGCGTGGTCAGCTGAGCGACCAGTTCGCGTCGTTGCCGGGGTTCGCCAGGATCTGTCGCAGGATATTGAGCGAGCGCTGAGCGTTCGCGACGTCCGGCCGCGTCTTTTCGATGAATCGTCGATCCGCTCGCGCTTGTTGCGCTCGGCTTGTTTCCGGGTCTCGGTCAGCTCTTGGATCCGGTATTCATAGGAGGCGGTACCGATGAGCGTCAGGTCGAAGATGCCGCCCTGTTCCTGGGTGACGCCGGCGAGTCGATCGAGGTTCGCGGCGCCCAGCTGGATGTTCGGCTCGTGCCGCAGCGTCAGGCGGAGGGCCTCGTCGAGCGTCAGGCCGTCGGCGCCGAACGTGAGCACGGGAGGCTGGCCGACGACGGCCGGGTCCGGGGGCTGCGCGGGGGCGTTGGGCGGTGACGGCGCGGCAGGAGTCTGACTCCCGCCCGCCGGCGGCGCACCAGCCTGGGCGAAGGCCGCGGAGGGCATCGAGAGCGCCGCCGACAGCCACAGCCCAGCAGTCTCGACGCGAACCCGCGCGATCGCCACCACGCACCGGTTGGCCGCGGGCACACTGCCACGCTCATCCTCATGACGGTTTTCTCCCTCGGAACGGCTCGTCGATCGAATTCGGATTGTCGGCAGTGCGCGCGCCCCCGGAGGCTTCGCACGCTCACACACTCAACGCCGTCAGCACCGCCAGCCGAACGAGCGCCGCTCGAAAACACTCACGGGTCGGTTCTCTCGCTCGTTGGAATCGCGTTGGACGGCCGGAGAGCGGCCGGATTCTACCAAAAACGTTTGAACGCTCCGGACCGAACGCCGACCTCGCATGCGTCACCGTCGTTTGGCGCGCTCACGGCGATCGCGATGACCATCCTCGACAAGCCGTCTGCCGTCCTCGGCGGCCGCACATTGTAAGAATTCGGTCAACGCTCGTTCCGCGGCGAGGCCCGGCGCGGGCGATGTCGTCGCGCGCGGGAGCGGCGTGTTCGGATGGTGGGCGCGAGTCGTTATCCACCGTGTACCGCGGCGACGACGCGTCGGCCGCTCATATATGGGCGTGATTGCGGGTGTCAGATCGCTGTGCTAGGCTCCGCAGGTCCCGCCGACATTCCCGCCCGGCAGGCTGCGACGGTCGACGACCGCGCGTGAGACATCCGGACGGGTTTTTGCGCCACAGGGCATTTGTCAGCGCGAGTAATCGACCATGAGCGGAACCGGCCTGCTTCGTTGTCGCGCCTGGTTGTTCGTCGGCTTGAGCGCGCTGTCGCTCGCCGCCTGCGAAGACTCTCCGGTCGGCCCGTCGCTCAGCGCGGTTCCGGTCTCCAATCTCGGACTGCCGTCGCAGGCAACCCGGGGCTGTGCTGCTGCCACGTCACCGGCCTGGCCCGCAACGAAAACAGCGTCCCGGTTCACGTCACCATCAAGTTCTCGGCCTTCAACGCGCCGCCCGGGCCGAACGCCCGGCCGAACCGCTCTCGACGATCCTCTATTTCATCAAGGATCTGCAGCCGGGCCAGACGCACCAGATCGAGGCGCCCGGCTTCATCTTCCCGTGCAACCAGTTCCCGGAAGGATCCGGAACGTGAAGACCGAAGTCGAGGTCAAGGGCATCACGTTCCCGCCAGTCTAGACCGTCTCGCGAGCCGGTTCGCGCGCCGGCCTCCGCGGTGGGGCCGAAGATGCCAATCGGTCTCGGCGGTCCAGCCCGGTCAGTCAGCCAGGCACGATGCATGCGTCCTCCACGGCCGCTCCGGTCACGCCCGGCGGTGCCATGGCTGACGAGCGCGCTCTTCTCGGATCGGCCATGCGCCTGCGCGCGCTCTCGATCGACCGGCTGGGCGCCGACCGGGCCATCGAGCTGGTGGGGCTGGCGCCGAGCCTGAACGACGCCCTGGGCAAGCTCGAAAAGATCGCGAAGTATCGGGAGCCGGTGCTCCTCACCGGCGAGAGCGGGGCCGGCAAGGAGTTCTTCGCCCAGGCCGTGCACCTGTTCGGCGGGGCCCGCCAGGCGCCCTTCGTCCCCGTCAACTGTCCGCAGTACCAGGAAGGCAACCTCACCGTCAGCGAGCTGTTCGGCCATACCCGCGGCAGCTTCACGGGAGCCGTGGCCGACCGCAAGGGCGCCTTCGAGGAGGCCGACGGCGGCGTCATCTTCCTCGACGAGATCGCGGATCTGCACGCAGAGCGCACAGGTCATGCTGCTGCGGGCGCTCTCGCCACCGGCGAGTTCCGCCCGGTCGGCGCGACGCGCTCGCGGACGGTCGACGTCCGGGTGGTGTCGGCGACCAACCGGCCGCTGAACCAGCTGGTGATGACCAACCAGTTCCGCTACGACCTGCTGTTCCGGCTGCGGCAGTTCCACATCGCCATTCCGCCGCTGCGCGAGCGCGGCGACGACTGGCGCCTGCTCGCCGACTACTGGCTGGCGCGCCTGGCGCGCCAGTACGGCGTCGCCAAGCGGTTCTCGGCGGCGTCGATGCGCGTGCTGGAGCGGTGCCAATGGCCCGGCAACGTCCGCCAGCTGATTGGCGTCGTCAAGACCGCCTACGCCATGGCCGATTCCGCCACCATCGAGCCAGACGACTTCACCTTCCAGCTCCAGGAGGCCGAACCGGCGATGCCTGGCGGCGAAGGGCCGACCCCCTACGAGCGCGTGGTCGACCTCGGCGAGGAGTTCTGGGCCACCGTCTACGAAGCCTTCATGAACCGCGACTTGAACCGGTCGCAGGTGAAGGCGGTCATCCGCAGCGGCCTGACCACCGCGGGCGGCAACTACCGGAAGGTGCTCGAGCTGTTCCGCCTGCCGGCGACCGACTACCAGCGGTTCATGGATTTCCTGCGCCATCACGACCTGAAGCCGTGAGCGCCAGACCGGCGTCTGGGCGCGACCAACCAGAGCCCGAGCGGCACCAAACCCGTCCTGTTCGGTTCCCGCTTCCCCGTCGTTTTGGACTGTTGGCGGCGTTGGAGTCCCGTTCAGGCCCCGGCCCCGTCGCGCTAATCCACCTCAACTCACAGGAGGCTTGACTATGGGACAGAAAATGACTCGCGGCCAGATCCAGGACCTCGTCGGCAAGTTCGCCACGGAGAACCCGAAGTATCGTTCGGCGCTGCTCAGCAATCCGAAGTCGATTATCGAGAAGCAGCTGAACACGTCGCTCGGCAGCGTGACCGTCAAGGCCGTCGCCGACACGGCGGACACGGTTCACGTCGTGATTCCGTACGCGGCGAAGGAAGGCGAGTTGAGCGACGCCGACCTGGAGAAGGTTGCGGGCGGCAAGCAGGACATCGAGGCGGAGTGCACCGTGCACGGTGGCGGCGCCATCAACACGGTCATGCAGCTGAACCTGTAAGCTGGCAATGGCCGCCCTCAGCGACCATCGCGGCAGCCATTGATCCGCGCTGCTGTTCCGCCGGTCTTCAGCTGACCGGCGGGCAGCGCGGGGCTGCGGTGATTGGCGGCGCGAAGGGCTGCTGCATGGCGCTGGCACCGCGGGTTCCTCTTGCTGTCAGCCCGCTTTCCCCACCGGGGAGAGTGCGGGGTGAGGCGACTATGGGCACGGTCGAGACCGTGCCCTCTGTGTTTTGCGCTCCCTCTTGGGGGGCCCTTCAAGAGCACGTCCCCGGGGCGTCATGACCGAGCGCGACATCCGGCACCTTTCGGGCGATGAGCGCCGTCAACTGGCTCTCGGCGCGGCGAGCGTGTTCGAGCGCACGGCCTTCTCGGTGCCGTCCGACAGCGGACCGCGACCCGAGGGGTTCGTGCCGAGCGACCAGGCGCTCACGGTCCTCCGATCCTGGATTCACGCGTTCTCTCCCGGCGATCCCGAGGCGTTCGAGCGTCGCCTGACCTGGGACGATCTGACGCTCGCGGACGTGGCGCGGGCGCTGTCGGCTCCGCCCACGACCGTTCTCGAACCCGACTGGCTGCAATGGGTCGACGCGATTGCGACCGCCGCCCGCCAGGTCGCCGACGAGCGCGCCCAAGGCCCGCTCGCGGAGCGCTTCCTGTTCGCCGGCGGCGATCCGCCGCCGTTCTTCGACCTGCTGGTGCCGGTGTTGAGGGCTGCGCGGTCGTCGCGGGGGGAGGTCGACTTCGAGCAGCTCTTCGGGCCGCAGGCGCGAGCCGCCCTCGAAGCCCACCTGCTGCGGAACGCATCGATCTTTGCCGAGCTCGCCTTGTTCGACGCGTTCCGGCACGCAGCGGCCGCGGGCGCCGGGTATGCCGACTTCGTCAGCGAAATGCTGGCGGGCGGTCTCGTGCGATTCCTGCTCGAATACCCGGTCCTGGCGCGCCAGCTCGCCATTCTCGCCGGCCGCTGGGCGTCGGCCACCACGGAGCTCGCCACTCGGCTGGAAGCCGATCGGCCGCAGATTGCCGAAACGTTTGGCGAGGGCCGCGCTCCAGGGCTCGTCGTTGCGATCGATCCCGCGTTGTCCGATCCGCATCATGGCGGCCGGCGGGTGGCGATTCTCACGTTCGAGCATGAGCTCAAGATCGTCTACAAGCCCCGATCCATCTCGCTCGACGCAGCGTTCTACTCGTTCCTCGGCTGGGCGGCCGAGCGCGGCCTGCAGCCCGCGCAACGCCACCTCCGAACGATCGATTGCGGGGAGTACCGGCTGGGTCGAATACGTCGAGCAGGAGACGTTCGAGACGGCCGATCAGGTCCGCGATTACTATCACCGCGCCGGTGCGCTCCTGTGCTTCGCCTATGTCCTCAGGGCGAAAGACCTGCACATGGAGAACGTGATTGCCACGCGCGAGGGCCCGGTGCTCATCGACCTCGAGCTCACGCTGCAGCCCGTGCCGCGTTCGGCGGCCGCGGTGGCGGCCCCGGCCGCGGGCGATCACGCCGAAGGCGAAGGCCGCGATCCCGATCACGCGCTCACGAGCGGGCTGCTGACGCTCGTCGAATCGGTCGGCGGACAGGTGTTCGACGTCGGCGGTCTCCGTGGCACCGGGACGGGTACGAGCGCCGTGTCGGGACGGGTGTGGCACGGGCTCGACTCCGAGGCCATCCACTTCACGGACGAACGAACGTTCCACTCACGCGTGCGCAATGCCGTCGTTCATGCGGGGGTCGTGCAGACCCCCGAGGCCTGGGCCGAAGCCATCGAAAGCGGGTTCGCACAGGCTTACCAGTTCCTGCTCGCCAACCGCAGCGCGATCCTCGCGCCGGGTGGGCCGCTCACGTGGCTGGCCGGCTGTCCGACGCGCGTGCTCCCGCGCCCGACGACGCAATATGCCGCGCTCAGTTTCCTCCTGGCGCGGCCGCAGTATCAGAAGGACGGCTGCCGGTGGAGCTCGGCGCTCGATGCCCTCAACCGCACCGTGAGTCAATCGCACGACCGCCCGGAGGTCTGGCCGGTGCTCGTCGCCGAGCGGCGCGCGCTCGAGTTGCTCGACGTGCCGCACTTCACGGTGCGCACCAATCAGACGGCCGTCCATGCGGGCCACCGGTTGCTCCTCGACGGCTACTACGTGCAGTCGGGCCTCGACGCGGTGACCGAACGCCTGCGGCGCCTCTCGGCCGACCATCTCGAGATCGAGCTCGAGCGCGTCCGCGAAGCGCTGGCCGTCTCGGTCCATTCACGCTATGCCAGCGAGCCGGTCCGCGACGACGAGGGCGATCTCGACGTCACGTCCGGCGAATTCCTGACCGCCCACGCGTTGTGGATTGCGCGCGAGTTCCTCGCGCACGGCGCCGAAACCGCTCGCGGTCTCGAATGGGTCCAGAAGCGGCGTCGCGGCGCCGCGGCCGACGCGCCGTCGTTCCGCCGCCATCATCTCTACGACGGGTCGACGGGGCCGGCGCTCTTCCTCGCGGCCGTCGCGGCCGAAACCGGCGACGCGGACTGGGCCACGGCTGCTCGCGAAGCCCTCGGTCCGCTGCGCGCCGATCTCGACCGCGCCGATCCGACCACCGACGATCTCGGCGTGGGATCGGGCCTCGGCTCGATCGTGTATGCGCTCGCGATGACCGGCAGCTTCCTCGAGGATGCGGAGGTGACGGCGCTCGCGGATCGGGTCGCGGCGCACATCACCCCGGAGCGGATTGCCGCGGACACGGCCCTCGATCTCGTGGCCGGCGTCGCGGGTGCGGCGCTCGGGCTGCTCGCGCTGTATCGCGTCACGCGCGAAGCGGACGTGCTCGAGCGCGCCGTCCGCTGCGGCGAGCGGCTGATCGACACCGCCCTCGCCTTCGAAGGTGGAACGGGCTGGCGCACCGCGGACGGACGCGTCTTCACCGGCCTGGCCCATGGCGTGGCCGGCATCGCGTACGCGCTGAGCCGCCTGCACGATGCCACCAACGATCGCCGGTTCGGTCGGGCGGCGGCCGGCGGTTATAAGTACGTGGCATCGCGATTTCTCGAAGGGCCGGGGAACTGGCCGATCCTGGGTGAGCCGGCCGAAGGCCTGCCCGTCCAGGGTTCGACGATGACGGCGTGGTGCCATGGCGCGCCCGGGATCGCGCTCGCGACGGCCGCGGGCACGGCCGACACCGTGGATCCGCGTCTGCTCGAGGAGCTCGAGGCGGCGCTCCGGACCGCCGCCACGGTCTCGCCACACAAGGCCGATCACGTGTGCTGCGGCAACATGGGCCGCTGCGAGTCGCTGTTCACGGCCGGCCGGCGGCTGATGCGCCGCGACGCGTTCGAGGGGGCGCGTCGGCTGGCGCGGGTGGTGGTTGCGCGGGCCCGGGCCAGCGGCCACTTCCGCCTCACGGCCAACGGCTTCGAATATCGGATTTTCGATCCCGGCTTCTTTCGCGGCCTGTCGGGCATCGGTTACTCGCTGCTGCATCTCGCCTCGCCGGCGCACCTGCCGTCGGTGGCGGCCTTCGAGGCGCCTCCGGCGGGCGGCGGGCGCAGCAGGCTGGCGGGCCCGGCCCGGGCGCAGCGCCGCTAGGCGGGACGAGGGATGATTACGCACGTTCAGGGTTCCGTCATGACTGGTTCGGTCCCGCGATCGCTGCCGTTGTCCTTCGAGGTGCTGCGCGAAGGCACTGTCGTGCCCACGCTGGAGGAGATGACCTTCCCCGTGTATCGCAAGTTCCTCGCCCTCCGGCCGACGCCGCGTCATCCGGAACTGGGGGACAGGCGCGTCGTCCAGCCGGTGGGGTTGGTCGCGTGGCAGGGCGAGCATCCGGTCGGCCTGCTGCTCGCGGAGCGGCCCGTCGAGGCGCCGGATCGCGCCGAGCTCCTCTCGGTGTACGTGGAGGTCGATCGGCGCAACGCCGGCGTCGCCACCGGCCTGGTCGATCGGCTCGAGCAGCACCTGCGGGCGGCGGGGGTCAAGACCGTGAGCGCCGTGTACATGACGGGCAAGCCCGGGATTGCGGCGATGGAGCGCGTCTTCGAGAAGTGCCGCTGGACGCCGCCGGAAGCCCGCACCATCAGCGTGTGGTTCACGCCCGAAGAAGCCATGCGCATGCCGTGGTTCGGCCGTATCGTGGTCGAACCGCCCGACTTCGAGAATCTGTGCCTGGGCCGACGTGACGCCGGACGAGAAGGCGGCGCTCACGCGCTCGCACGAGGCTGCGCCGTGGATCCCGCGCGGGCTCGAGCCGTGGCGCCACGACTTCTACGGCTTCGACCCGGTGTCGAGCATCGGCCTGCGCCACCGCGGCACCATCGTCGGCTCGATCATCAACCACGAAGTGCGGCCGGGGAGCGTGCGCTTCACGTGTCAGTTCATGAGGCCGGGTCACAGCCGGCGCGGACGCATGCTCACGCTCTACACGGAGTCGATTCGGCGGCTCGAACGCGCCGGGTGCGTGGTCTGTTCGTTCGCGGTGCCTATTTACTATAGGGAAATGACACAGTTCTTGAAGCGGCGTTGTCTCCCGTGGCTCGAGCACGTGAGCGAGAGCCGCGCCGTTGCGAAGGAGCTGCTCGCACCCTCGTCGCTGTAGCGACGTGCGTACGAGCCTGGTCAGCCGTCCCCTCTACAGCGAGTGAGGTCATATCCGTGACGTCGATGCCTGATCGCTTCGCTCTCCTGACCGTGTGCGCCCTTGCACTGGCCGCTGCGCCTCGGGCGATGGCCCAGACCTCACCCCCGGATCCGCCCCCGCCGGGCGGGTTCCAGAATCCGCCGCCGATCTCGCCGCTGTCGCGGCTGATTCCAACCGCAATTGCCGACGGCGCGCGGAACAGCAACTTCCGCACACCCGACGACCATCGCCTCCACTTCGTCGTCGGCACCGATCTGTCGCCGGTGCCGGCGGCGCTGAACACGGCCATCGCTCTCCAGCTGACGATGTTCCCCGTGGCCACGTCGTGGGGCGGGAAGCTCGATGACTCGAAGACGGGCGCGACGACCGGTCCGGTGGCGCGATCGTCCTTCGCGGAACGCGCGGTCACACTCGGCAAGGGTGCGTTCGCATTCGGGTTCGGCACGCAGTCGCTGCACTACAGCGCCCTCGACGGCATCGACGTCGAGGACGGCGCGCTGCGCATGTACTTCCAGCACAACAACTGCTGTGCGCCGGGGCCGGTCGACGCCGGCGAGCCGGGCAACGGCGTGCCGCCGTTCGAGCGGGACATTCTCGAAGAGAGCGTCTCGGTCGACATCGACCGCAACGTCTACGCGTTCCAGCTCGGGTTCGGCATCGCGGACGCGTTCGACGTCGGTGTGTCGATTCCCATCACGAAGGTCAACCTTCACACGCGCGTCAACACGCGCATCTTGCGGGTCGCGACCGCGGCGAACCCCGAAATCCACAAGGTCGACGCGCTCGAGCTCCAGCATCGCACCACGTATGCGAACGGCAATGCCCACGGCTTCGGCGACATCGTCGTGCACGCGAAATTACGATTCGTGGGCACCGAGAACGGCGGTCTGGCGGCGGTCGTCAACGTGCAGCTGCCGACGGGCGACGATGCGAATCTGCTGGGGACGGGCGCCACGCGGGCTGAAGGTCGCGTGGTGTGGTCCGATCAGTTCGGCCGCGTGGACGCGCACCTGAACGGCTCCTACATCTATTCGAGCGGCTCGCTTTCTGGAGAGCTGCTCGCGCCGGGCAACCCCAATGCGGTCGCGGCCAACCGGCCGTTGCTCGATCTCTCGGTGCCCGACGAGATCGGCGTCGTCGGCGGCATCGAATACGCGCTTGCGCCACGGGTCGGGATTTCCGGCGATCTGATCGCGCGCCAGATCCGCGACGTGCCACGGTTTGGTACCGTGCAGGGTCCTGGCGGCCTCGCCAACCTGTCGGCCGTGCCCGACGAACTGCTGTTCGTCGGCCGCGACAACGTCACCCAGATCCTCACGGCGATCGGCGTGCGGGTGCATCTCGGCCGTCCGCTCATCCTGAGCGCCGACGTGCTGTTGCCGATCACGGACAACGGGCTGACGCCGAAGGCTGGTGTCGTCGCCGGATTCTCGCTGGCGTTTTGATTCTCGTCAGGACACGGCGCTGCCGTGCCCTGCGTGTCCGGGCGCGCCCCTACCGATCAAACGAGGACGGACTGCATGCCGGCCCCTGACGCTGTCGATCGTCACGCTGTCTCGATCAAGAACGGCGAGTTCGTGTTCCGGGAGGGAGACACGGGGGCCGAGCTGTTCCTCGTCGAAGAGGGTCGCGTCGAGCTGTCGAGCAGCGCGGCGCCCGAGCATGTCGAGGCGCTGGAGGTCGGCGACTTCTTCGGCGCGGCATCACTGTTCTCGGACATGCCCCGCGCGATCTCGGCCCGCGCCGTGGAGCCGTGCCGGCTGGTTCGTATCGATCGATCGACGTTCGGCGAGATCGTCCGCCAGCAGCCCGACATCGCTTTGCTCATGTTGCAGCGCGTCGCCGACCGCATGTCGCGTGACGGGACGGAGCCGGTCGCAACGGTAGGAACGCTCGTTCACGTGAAGAGCGGCCACACGTTCACGCTCGATGGCGTCGACTTCGGCATCGGGCGCGCGAGCAAGGCAGCCGGCGTGGTGCCTGACATCGACCTCACCGAGCTCGACCCGGAAAAGACCCTCAGCCGGCGGCATGCCCGTCTCACGCGAACGGCGGCCGGGTTCGTGCTGCGCGACGAAGAAGGGCGCAACGGAACGTTCGTCAACGGCGATCGGCTGACCGCGGGCCAGCAGGTGAAGCTCGAGGAAGGCGACCGGGTCCGGTTCGGTCTCGTGGAGCTCGTGTTTCGGATGAAATGAGGTCAGCGGCGCTGGAGGCGGAAGCGCAGATACAGCAGGGCGCGCGCGGCGAGGCTCTCGTAGGCGCCGTGGCCGCGCACACCGGCCCAGCTCATGAGGAGCGGCGTGAACCGATCCGGCAGCCCGAGCGACGCGATCATCTGCTGCCGGAGGTCGCTCGTGCTCGCGAGCGACGCGACGACGTTGGGTGTGATGTCGACGCGTTCGACGACGCTGAAACCCGCATCGCCGAAGGGTTCCGTGGCATCCTGGCCCGGCCGCCACAGACCGGTGAGCAGGAGCCAGCCGCCCGGCCGAAGCGCACGCGCCACCTCGCCGTAGAAGCGGGGGCGATCGTCGAAGTGATGGGCGGCCTCGACGCTGAACGCGACGTCGAAGCGTCCCTCGGGTACGGGAAGCTGCGAGGCATTGGCCTGCGCGAAGCCGGCGTTTGGGTTCGACGCGAAGCGCTGCCGGCACACGCGGAGGTGCTCGGTTGAGAGATCGAGGCCGAGATAGCGGAGCGTGGGGCGGCGATCCAGCAGGAAGGCCGCGCCGCCGCCACGGCCGCATCCGACTTCGAAGACATCGTTCGCGGCGCCAGGGAAGGGCATGAGCACGGCCTCGTAGAGCCGGCGGCACACGGTCACCAAATCCGTCGGAGCCGTGGCATCCTTCGACGCAACATCCGGATCCGCGAACCCGTAGTTCAGAAACGGCACCTCGGGGTTGCGCCGCGCGACGGCGTCGTAGAAACGCTGCGTGGCCTCGGTGACCGACGGGTCGGACATGTCGAGACTGTACGCGATCGGGAGGAGGACGTGAGCAACTTCGTCACCGAGCCGGCGACGCGCTCGCTCGGCGAAGAATGGGCCGGCATGACGTTCCCGTTCCACCGGCACCTGCTCGGGCTGCTGGGAACGGGAGCGTCCGATCCGAAAGGCGTCACGCCCGTCGCGCGCTATGCGCTCGTCGACGGCCAGCCGGCGGGTCTCATCCTCGCCGAGCTCCCGACGCCTCAGCGTCCGTCGGCGGAGCTGCTGTCGATGTTCGTCGTGCCGGAGCAGCGCGGTCGTGGCCTGGCCACCAGCCTCCTCGAAGGACTCGAGGCCGACCTCGCGAACGCCGGCGTGAGCGAGCTGATCGGCACGTACATGACAGGCAAGCCGTCGATCAGCGCCATCGAGCGGATTTTCGTGAAGCGGGGCTTCACACCGCCCGAGCTCCGCAAGATCGTGGTGAAGTACACCCCCGAGGAGCCGTCGCGGGCGCTCTGGTATCGCCGCGCGAAGATGCCTTCGCACGCCTCCATCTTCCCGTGGGTCGAGCTGACGCCGGAAGAGCGCGACGCCCTCAAGCGATCGCAGTCGGAGACCGCCTGGATCCCACCACTGCTGGAACCGTGGCGCAGCGACAAGGTGTTCGACGAGGTTTCGAGCTTCGGCATGCGCCGCCACGGCGAAGTGGTGGGTTGGGTGATCAACCATCGCGTCCAGCCCGATCTCGTCCGATTCACGACCAGCTTCATGCGCCCCGACATGCAGCGACTCGGTGCGATTTTTCCGTTGTATGTCGCATCCCTCAAGAGCCTGGAGGGGTCGGGCATCACCTGCGTGTTCGTCACGTCTGCCGAGTTCGCGAACATGGTGCAGTTCGCGCTGCGTCGCGTCGCGCCTTTCGTGCATTACACCGGAGAGACGCGCGGCGTCTCGAAAGCGCTTTCCGCCTCGTCGCGGGCCGTGGGTTCGCTCCCGTGACCGCCGCGCCCGACATCCTCGAGATCGACGATCGAGACCGCTGGAATGCGTTCGTGTTGGCGCATCCGTCGGGGCACTTCTTCCAGAGCTGGGAATGGGGCGAACTGCAGGACGGCCTCGGTGGGCGTCCGCTCCGGCTCGGCGCGGTGGCCGACGGCCGCCTCGTGGGCTGCGTGCAGATCCTCGTCTTCGACACCGGTACGAGAAAGTTCGCCTACGTGCCGCGCGGGCCCGTCGCCGATCCAACCGACGATGGCGTCGCCGACGGGCTCCTCGAAGCGGCGCTCGCGGTCAGCGAAGGCATCGGGTGCTTCATGGTGCGTGTGGAGCCGCAATGGCCGTCGGCTACCGCGATTGCGGCGCGGCTCGCCGAGCGCGGCTTTGCCTCCGCGCGGCAGCGCATCATGCCGGCACGCACCCTCATCGTCGACCTGAGCCCGCCGCTCGAGGGCATCTGGGCCGGCTTCCGTTCGAACACGCGCAACCGTGTCCGCCTCGCGGAGAAGCTGGGAGTCGAAGTACGCGTCGCGACGTCTGACGACGTCGCCGTGTTCGCGCGCCTGTTCGAGGAGACCAACACCCGTCACGGGCTGCGGCTGGCACGGACCGAAGCCTTCCATCTCGCGTCTCGCTACTTCGGTCCGCTCGACACGATGCGGCTCTTTCTGGCGCGCGCCGCCGGCGAAGACCTCGCCGGCATCATGGTGTTTCTGTGGGGCCGGACGGCCACCTACCTCTGGGGCGCGTCGTCTGCCCGCGACTCGGCGCGCAAGCTGAACCCGAACCAGTTGCTGCACTGGACGGCGATGCAGTGGGCGCGCGAGCGCGGCTGTACCGCGTACGATCTGTTCGGCATCCCCGACCACGACGAAGGCGTGCTCGAAGCCGAGTACTCGCAGCGGTCGGGCGGCTGGTGGAACCTTTACAAGTTCAAGCGCGGGTTTCGAGGGACCGTTCATCGCCACATGGGCACGTTCGACCACGTGTTCGCGCCGGCCGTCACGTTCCAGCCGCCGGCGCCGGCCGCCTCTCAGTCGCCTGACAGCTGACCGCTGACCACTGATCGCTGATAGGTTATAGAGTCGCCATCATGCCCAGTCCAGACCCTGCCCTCGATCGGTTCACCGTGAACGTCAAGACGGGCGACTACGTGTTTCGCGAAGGCGACGCGGGCGCCGAGCTCTTCTTTGTCGAGGAAGGCCGGGTCGAGCTCTCGATGAGCGCGGCGCCGAGCCACACCGTGACCATGGAGGTCGGCGACTTCTTCGGCACGGCCTCCTTGCTGGCCGATGGTCCGCGCGAGATCTCGGCGCGCGCGGCCGCGCCGTCGCGGCTCTTGAGAATCGACCGGTCGACCTTCGGCGACCTCGTCCGAGCGCAGCCCGAGATCGCGCTGGTCATGCTGCAAAGGATCACGGAACGCGCCGCGTCGGCCGAAACCGAAGCCCCTTCGGCTCCCGGCCAGTTGATTCACACGAAGAGCAGCGCCCGCTTCTCGCTCGACGGCGCCGAGTTCGGGATCGGCCGCCGCGCGGCCGGCGTCGTGCCCGACCTCGATCTCACCGACATCGATCCGGACAAGACGCTCAGCCGCCGCCACGCCCGTATCACCCGGACGGCCGCGGGCTACCTGCTGCGCGAAGAGGAAGGACGCAACGGCACGTTCGTCAACGGCGACCGGCTGACGGCGGGTCAGCAAGTGAAGCTCGAAGAAGGGGATCGGGTCCGCTTCGGCCTCGTCGAGCTCGTGTTCCGCACCCGATGAACGAGCGGACGGGCGCCTTTTCTCAAGAATCACGGGCAGGTTGAAAAAAGACTCCCGTCCCCTCCTTGTCTGAGCGGCGTCCGTTCGTAGACACTAGCAGTCCGCATGACGACCCCCGAGCCTCTGCCGGCCAACCTATCGCCGATGGATCGTGAGCAACGGCTGGCACTCCTGGCCCGCACCTTCACGCCGGCCATTCCGGTGGGCCAGAGCTCGGTGTTCGCAGGACGGCTCGAACAGCTCCAGCAGGTCATCGACGCCATCGCCCAACCCGGCGTTCACGTCGTCATCTTCGGCGAGCCCGGCGTCGGTAAGACGTCGATGGCCAACATCCTCTCGAGCCGGCTCGATTCGCGGAAGGTGCCAGTCGTCGCGCCGCGCGTCACCTGCGAGCGGACCGACGACTTCTCGTCGCTGTGGCGGCGGATCTTCGACGACATCAAGGTGACCCGCGATCGGAGCCTCATCGGCTTCGGATCGTCGCCGCGGCCCGAGCAGTCGGCGGTGTCCGAGTCGCTGCCCGACGCGCTCGCCTCGGCCGACGTGAAGCAGGCGCTCACCAGCGTCGGCAAGGGCTGCGTGCTGGTCGTGATCATCGACGAGTTCGATCGCCTGGGCGACGTCGACGTGCGCGCCTCGTTCGCCGACACGATCAAGGTGCTCTCGGATCACGCGGTGCCCGCCACGCTGGTGCTGGTCGGTGTGGCCGACACGGTCGAGCAACTCATCGAGCAGCACCAGTCGGTCGAGCGTGCCCTCGTGCAGGTCCGCATGCCGCGGATGTCCGAGGCCGAGCTCGCGCACATCGTCACGCAAGGCCTCGAGCTGCTGGGGATGACGATTCCCGATGATGCGCTGTCGGTAATCTCGTCGCTGTCGCAGGGACTGCCGCACTACACGCATCTGCTGGCGCTCCACGCGACGCGGCTCGCGATCGATGGGGGCAGCGAGTCGGTCGAGATCGCGCACGTGCTCGGCGCCATCGGCAAGGCGCTCGACAAGGCGCAGCATTCCATCAAGAGCGCCTACCACCGCGCCACGGCCAGTCGCAAGGCGCACAATCGCTATCCCGACGTGCTGCTGGCCTGCGCACTCGCGCAGACGGACGCCTTCGGCTACTTCGGACAGGCCGACGTGCGCCTGTCGCTCGATCGTCTTCGTGGCGGCGAGCGAGATGCCCGGTTCGATCGCCATCTGAAGCACTTCGCCGAGCCCGCCGAGGAGTCCGTGCTGCAGGCGACCGAGATGGGCCACGGACGGCGCTACCGTTTCCGCAATCCGCTGATGCAGCCCTACATCATCCTGCAGGGCGTGGCCGAAGGACGCATCACGGCCAACGAGCTTTAGCCGCCCTGCCAGGCCTGTAGCCCGCAGCCCTACTCTATTCGCCGATCACCGTCTCGTCCGAAGACGTATCGCGCGGAACGTCGGCGCCTTCGTCGAACCGAAGCACGAGGACGGTGACGTTGTCGCGACCGCCGCCGGCAAGCGCGCGGTCGACGAGGTGCTGGGCGCGAACCTGGAGCGGATCGTCGGTCTCGAGCGTGGCGAGCATCTCGTTGTCGCTGACGAGATCGTGCAGCCCATCGGTGCACATCATCAGCAGATCACCCGGCTCGAGCTTCCTCTCGTGGATCCGAAGCTCGGTTTCGCCCAACGTTCCGATCGCCTTGGTGATGACGTGCCGCAGCGGATGCCGCTCGAACTGCGACTCGTCGAGCCCCGGGTCCTGCGCCCGCAGCGTCGCCAGCCACGAGTCGTCGACCGTCAGCCGCGAGATTTCGTGATCCTTGACCAGATACAGCCGGCTGTCCCCGACGGTGGCGAAGGTCATCGTCCCCTTGGTGATGATGGCCGAGACGATGGTGGTGCCCATGCCGGAGTACTGGACGCCGCTTTCGCTCATTTGGAAGACGCGCCGGTTGGCGAGCCGGAGTCCCGTCCTCAACCGGTTGGCATCGAACGAGAGTTCGGTCTCGACTCCGAACGGCCAGGTGAACTCTTCATCGTCCTTCGTGCGCCGGACGAAGGCCTCGATGCTCTCGAGCGCCAGCCGCGACGCGATCTCGCCGGCATTGTGTCCGCCCATGCCGTCAGCGACGAGGTAGAGGCCGAGCCCGACGTCGTAGTAGAACCCATCTTCGTTGACCCGCCGCACGAGGCCCGGGTGCGTCACCGCCTGGACGGTCACCATGCTGGGCGTTCACTATCGCATAATTCCAGCCGCCGACAGCCGCGGCGGCGCGGGTTCGGGGGACCCGGCCGCGCGCCCGGGCGTCCGTCCTCGCCAATGTACAATGACCTATTGACGATACCCACGCGCACCACGCCCGGCGCGCGAACAGGTCGGAGCGCGCGTGCCTCCTTCGAGCCCTGAGGTCATCGGGAAGTACTCGATTCAGCGCTGGATCGAGAGCGGCGGGATGGGCGACATCTATCTCGCCCGCGACCCGACGCTCGACCGCCCCGTGGCCATCAAGCTGCTGCGCGAGGGGTTCGACAGCGAGGAGCTCAGGGAACGTTTCGAGCGCGAGGCGCGTGCCGCCGGCCGCCTCTCACACCCCAACATCGTCACCGTCTATGAGTTCGGCGAGTTCGACGGCCGGCCGTTCATCGCGATGGAGTACGTCGCGGGCGAGTCGCTGGCCAAGCTGATCCGTCGCCGGGCTCCGATCACGCTTCCGCAGAAGCTCGAGATGATGGAGGGACTCTGCGCGGGCCTTGCGCACGCGCACCGCGCCGGCATCGTCCATCGCGATATCAAGCCCGCCAACCTGATGGTCGATGGGGAAGGCGTCGATCAAGGTGCTCGACTTCGGGATCGTGCGCATGGCCGGGTCCGGCCTCACGCATCATGGCGTGCTCGTCGGCACCGTCAATTACATGTCGCCGGAGCAGATTGCCGGCAGCGGCACGATCGATCACCGCAGCGACGTGTTCGCGGTCGGCACGGTCTGCTACGAGTTGCTGACGTCCAAGCGAGCGTTTCCCGGTGAGATGGCGGAGGTTCTGTACAAGATCGTCCATGCGGAACCGGAGCCGCTCGGCAGCGTCTGTCCCGGAATCGAGCCGGCGATCGAGCGGGCCGTGCACCGGTGCCTCGACAAGAGCCCCGACCGGCGCTACCAGGACCTGACGCCGCTTCGCCGCGATCTGTCACGGATTCGCCAGCGCCTTGAAGTCGAAGAGTCCGAGTCCGGATCGACGGCCGTGCGCCCGCACGACGCGCCGGTCTCGACGCCTCCGCCGATTCCTCCCGACACGGTGGCGCCGCTGCTGACCGAGGCCGAATCGGCCCTCGCGCGGCAAGACGTCGATCGTGCGATCTCGGTGGCCGAGCACGCGGTGGCGCTGGCGCCCCACGATCCACGTCCGCGCGAGCTGCTGCAGAAAGCCGAGCGGGTGCGCCGGGCGCGAACGCTCGCCGGCGCGCTCAATCACGCGCAGACCGCTTTCGACCGCCGCGATTACGACAGCGCGCTCCAGGCCACCGACGAAGCGCTGGCCGCCGATCCGCAGAATCAGGTCGCGCGAGGCTTGAAGCGCCAGATCGACGCCGCGATCGCCGAGATCCGGCGGCTCGAGGCGCACGAGCGCGCCGCGCTCGAAGCCATCGCCCAGGCGAAGCGGCTGTTCGCCGACGGCAAGCACGCGGCCGCGTTCGATCGTCTGGAGCGCTTCGCGCCGCCGCACGCCGAGGTGACGCGGGCAATCGAGGATCTGGGCGCCCTCCTCGAACAGCAGGAGCGTGCGCGCCGCGAGCTCGAGGCCCGTACCGATCAGGTGCGCCAGCTCGCGGCTGCGGCCCGGCAGTCGCTCGCGCTGGACGATTTGGCGGGCGCTGGAGCAAGGCTGCAGGAAGCGGCAGCCCTGGGCGTTGCGGAGGTCGAGGTCGAATCGGTCCGACGCGCGATGGACGTTCGGGCGCGCGAGCTCCAGCGCGCTACCCAGAGCCTCGAGGATGGTGAGGCCCTCCTCGCGCGCGGCGAGCTCGAGCGGGCACGTCAGGCCGCCGAGGAGGCGTATCGACTGCGGCCCGGGGACGCGACGGCCGTCACGCTCGCCAACCGCGTCCAGAAGGCCTTCGACGAGCGCAAGGCAGAAGAGGCGCGCCGGCACGCCGAGCAGGAGCGCCAGCGGACCATCGATGCCTGGCTGCGCGAAGCGGGCAGCGCCCCCGACGAGCAGCGCACCCACGCGGCGCTCAACAAGATCTTCGAGATCGATCCCGCCAACGCCGAGGCCCGCCGCCTCCTCGAGGACATGCGGCGCCGGCAGGAAGAGAAGCGGCGCCAGATCCAGGATCAGATTGCACGGGGCGGGAAGGCGGTCGACGAGGGACGCTTCGCGGATGCGGTCAAATTCCTGCGCCCGTTAGCGCAGGGTCCGGAGGCGTCGCACGACGGCGCGTTCCTCGAGCTGCTGTCGAGGGCCGAGAAGGGCTTCGAGCTGGCCGAGGCCGAGCGGCGGCGCCAGGAGAAGATCGCGGCCGACCTGAAGACCGCGGCCGACAAGGCCGCGCGCGCCGAGTTCAGCGCCGCCCGCGCCATCATTCAGACCATTCTCACGCAGGAACCGGGACACGCCCGCGCGCGGGCCCTCCGCGCCGAAGTCGTCAAAGCCGAGGAGCTTCACGCGCGTGCCGAGAACACCTCGGAGAAGGCGCTCTCGCTGTTCGAGCGCGGCGATCATGCGGGCGCGATCGCGCTGCTCGAGCGGTTCTCGCCGACGCATCCGTTGGCGACCGCGACACTCGCGGATCTGCGCGCGCGGTTCGACGCGATTCAGCGAGAAACGAGGCGGGCCGAGCAAGCGGCGCGTCGCCGCGAGCTTGTTCGGTCCGCCAGCGCGACGCTGGGAGCGCTCGTCCGCGATCGGCGATTGCAGGGTTTGATCGCCGCTACGGTCCTGGCCGTGGGCGCGTGGAGTCTCTGGTCCACCTCGGAATACGCGCTGGTTCTGCCGCCCCCCGGCCCACGACACAAGACCGACCTCGTCATCAAGACGGAGGCCGACAAGCCGTACGACATGGAGGAGGCGCTCCGCCGCGAACAGCAGGGCCAGCACGAAGGTCGCACGAGCACCGGCGCCGCCTCGGGCGCCGGCACGGAAGCGCCGCGAGGCTTGCCGGAGTCGAGCGGAACCATTGCGGTCAGGAAGCTCCCGTCTGGAACTCAGAGACCTGAGTCCCAGGCAGGGGGTGTGACGTCGCCCGGCGCCGCTGGTGGCGCCGGGCAGGGCGGCACGCAGTCGGCCGGCGCGGGACCCAGCGGCGGTCAGTCGAGTACGCAGCAGCCCGCGGGAGGACAGACCGCCGGGTTGCCCCCAGCCGGCTCGGAGTCGGCGGCTGTGCCGTCGAGTGCCGGAACGACCAATCCGGCCGGTCCAGGCACCGTGGCCGGCGGCGAGTCGACGAAGCCGCCCGAAGCCACCACGCCCTTGGGAGGCGGCGCAACCGGCCCCACCGGTCCGAGCTTGCAGGAACTGGCGCGCCAGGACATCCGCGAGTGGTTGGCCACTTACAAAGAGGCCTACGGCGCGATGAACGTGGATGCGATTCGGCGCATGCACCCCGTGGCCGGCGAGAATCTCTCCAAGTCCCACATCCGGCTGCAGGCGGCGTCCGTCGAGTTCTCGAACGAGCAGGTCCAAGTGACGCAAGACGGCCAGGCGGCCTTCCTGCAGGCCGACGTCGTCTACCGGTACCGTTGGCGGGTCGGGAGTGGTCCCGCGGAGCAGCGCGGACAGATCAAATGGACGCTGCGGCGCAGCGACTCGTCCTGGGTCGTGGCCCGTTGACGAGTCGCCGCGCACACCTCACGAGATTGGCGGGCCAGCCCTCAGGCCGCCGTCCTCTCAGAACACGTAGTCGAACCCGATCACCGGAGTGACCTTCGACTTGAGCCCGTTGTCGGTCAACGGGAAGAGCACGCTGATGTTCAACAGCAGCGTCTTGGCGACGTTGATCTTCGCGCCGACGATCCCCAACGCGAGATTGAGATTTCCGGTCTCGTCGAGAACCGAGAAGTCGTTCTCGGCGACGAAGTTCTCGGTCGGGAGCGATGAGGGCCCCCGATTCGTGAACGTGGTGTCGCGCTGCTCGAAGCGCGAGACGTCGAGCAACGTACGCCCGCGCAGGTCGAAGCCGACCGTGACGCGCGGTCCCGCCGCCACCGCGAAGCCGAACGTGTAATTGAACTCGTTGGGGACCGACAGGTCGAAGTCGAGGTCTCTCAAGACCTCGAGCCCGTTGGGGTTGTTCGGGTCCAGCGTGTCCACCTGGTGAGTCGTCGGATCCACATCGATGGCCACGGCGGCAGCGCTCGATTCACCACTCGAGAACGTGTAGCCGATGTTCACGTGCGGGCTGAAGATGCCGTACTCGCCGGAGTAGACGAAGAAGGGCAGCAGCTGCGTCGCCCCCGTGCCCAGGAGCTCGTCCTTGTCACCCGTTGGAAGGCGCAGGTCGACCGCCGCGGCAAAGGCGCCGGTCGTCGAGCGTGCGAAGTTGTATTTCGCTCTGAGCAGAATGTCGCCCAGCCCGTTCGACGAGCCGGTCTCGACGAACGTGCCGGTCGGAGCACCAGCTCCGTCGAAGCTGTGAATGAGCGGGGTGAGCAGCCGGGATCCGGTTCTCAGCACCTCGGCATCCACGCGCGCTGTCATATCGACGTTCACGAACGGGATGGCCAGGCCGACGTCGAGGCGGTCGCTGACGCCGTAGTTCGCGAAGATGGCGGTGGCCCGGCTCTCGATTTCGAGCGACAGCCTGGTCCGGAGCAGGTCCCTTTCGAAGTCGGGCGTGAGATTGGTGGGCGCGGTCCTGTCCACGAGGAGGGGGCAGCAGTCGCTATGCTCTCGCGTGAAGGCGAGGGCGCCGCCCTCCAGGTCGACGCCTTCGAAGGAATCGTACGACGTCGACTGGAAGCTGAAGCCAATGTTGAACTTGCCCTCGCCGATGGTCAGCGCGCGCTCGGCGAACGCCGGACCGAACGTCGTGCTGACCGGCACCGCCTCGCCCGTCGTCGGGTCGGTCGCGTAGCTGAACCCGCCGGAGGAGGAGCTGAGGGGGAAGGACAGTACCTGGGCCCCGAGCGAGAGGTTCATCTCGCGCGGTGCGCGCGCCAGGCTCTCTCCGACGAGGAAATGCGGTTCGTGGATGCCCCCCGGCACGTTCGGGGCAGCCGTTGCAGTGCGGTTGAGCGTCGCGTCCTGGATGACCCGCGCCACCAGGCCGGCGAGCGGGCCCTCCTGCGCGAGCGACGCAACCGGCGTCAGCACGACGAACGTGAGAGCAAGCCATAACCTGCGCACATGCATGATGACCTCGTGACGAACTGCTGTGGTTGAGGGAATCTTATCGTGACCTCACGACATCGGCCGGCCAGAAACGCCACGCCGGAATCCCTATAATTGGCGCCATGCTGCTGCCTACCCCGGCGAGAGGTCTCGCAGTCATCCTGCTCGTGGCCACGGTGTCCGCTGCCGGTCAGGACACTCCGGCAACCGACCCTCGCCAGATGGCGGCCCAGGCACGCCGCCTGACGACGACGGGCAAGATCGCAGAAGCTGTCGCACTGTTCAAAAACGCGCTGAAGGCCGATCCCGAACTTTTCGATGCCCATCTCGGACTCGGGATTGCGCTCGACTTGCAGGGTGAGTACGAACCGGCCCGGGACCACCTCGGTCGCGCGCTCTCGATCGCGCCCGAAAACGCCCGCGGCACGGCGCTCGGCGCCATGGCCGTCTCCTACCTGTTCGAGTCGAAGGTCGACGAAGCCGCGAAGTTCTACGAGAAGCAGTTCGACCTGCAGATGGCCGGCCAGGCGCTCGACGGCGCGGCGGCCACGGCGAACGCCATCGGACGGGTGTACCTGGAGACCGGCGACGTCGATCGCGCCGAGCAGTGGTACCGCACGGGGTACGAGACCGCGAAGAAGCTGCCCGGACTGCCGCAGGACCAGGTGGACCTCTGGGAGATGCGATGGCTGCACGCGCAGTCGCGACTCGCTGCCCGGCGCGGCCGGAAGGCCGAAGCCGATCGTCATGCGGCGGCCCTCGAGGCGCTCGTGAACAAGGGGGGCGAGAACGCCAAGCAGGAGCCGATTCTGCGCTACCTCCTGGGCTACAACGCGTTCCATCTGGGCGACCTCGATCGGGCTCGCGAGCGAGCTCGCCCGCGCCGATCAGGCCGACCCGTTCATCCTGGCGCTGCAGGCGCAGACCTGCGAACGCAAGAAGGACACGGCTTGCGCCGAGGGAGGCCTGGACCAAGGTGCTCGCGCAGAATGGACACAGCCTGCAGAACGCGCTGGTCCGCGACCGCGCGCGCGCGGCGCTGAAGTAGGCCGGCCGTTCCGGGCCGGTCTCAAGACGCGAGGGACGCCTTCGCGACCCGCGCGTTCTCTTCGTCGGCGACCCGCACGCCTTCGTCGACGTCGACCTTCGAGAGCAGCAGCGCCGCCGACGACGAAGAACAGAATCACCGACAGAATCGCGGCGCGGCTCGAGCCGGTGAGCGCGATCGCCACCGAGAAGAGCAGCGGCCCGAAGATGCCGGCGAACTTCTCGAACACCGCGAAGAAGCCGAAGAACTCCGACGACTTGTCGCGCGGGATCATCGAGCGAAGAGCGAGCGGCTCAGCGCCTGGCTGCCGCCCTGCACCGTCCCGACGAGAACGCCGAGCACGAAGAAGTGCGCACGCGGTCGTCATGTAGTAAGCCAGCGACGCGATCGCCGGTAGACGACGAGCGAGAGGAAGATCGCGGGCTTCGCGCCGATGCGCCGGCGAGCTGCCGAAGAGGAACGTGAACGGGATGCCGACGAACTGCACCAGCAGGAGCGCGGCAATCAGGCTGCCCTGCCGATGCCGACCTGCGTGCCGTAGAGCGACGGCCATGCGGATGATGGTCTGGATGCCGTCGTTGTAGATCAGGAACGCCAGCAGCATCAGGAACGCGTGCTGGTAGCGGCGCAGCTCGCGTGAAGGTGTGGCCGAGTCCGGCGGAGACGCGCCGATCGCAGCGTCGCGCTGCTCGCTGCGCGGCCAGGACGGGCGGCTCGGGCACGCGGCGGAACAGCGGCATCGAGAACACGACCCACCAGATCGCCGACGCTCAGGAACGACAGCGCGGGTCGCCGGCGCCGCGTCGGCGAAGCCGAACCATCCCGGCTGCTGAATCCACAGCGAGATTGATCGCGAGCAGCAGGCCGCCGCCGAGATAGCCGATCGCGTAGCCGGCCGTCGACACGCGATCGAGCTCGTCGCCGCGCGCGATGTGCGGCAGCAGCGAGTCGTAGAAGATCATCGATGCCAGCGCGCCGATGTTGCCGACCATGAAGAGCACGAGCGCCAGCAGCCAGTCGCCGGTGCGCACGAACACGAGCGCCGCCGTCGCCAGCGCGCCGATGAGCATGAACGCCGCGAGCAACCTCTTCTTGATGCCCGCCGACATCGGCGAGCGCGCCGAGCAGCGGCGAGAGCACTGCGATGAGCGCGAGCGCGATGGTGGTCGCGATGCGAAGCGGAAAGCGGCCACGTCGGGCGGAAGCCCGCTGGCGGCGACCTGCGCGAAGTAGATCGGGAACACCGCCGCGATGATGGTCGTCCAGAAGGCCGAGTTGGCCCAGTCGTACATGGCCCACGCGCGCAGCTCGGGGCGGTGCAAGCCGAGCGTGCCAGAAGGGAAGTCATCGCTCGAAGCTCATGATGATCTCGTTACCGGCGACGGACTACGGGCTGCGGGCCAGTCAAGAGCACTTCCACAAGCCCGTCGCCTGCAGCCGGTCGCCCGTAGCCTTTCACACCACTCAGAACGTCTTCCGCGCCACCCACTCGCGGAACAGCGAATCGACCACGACGTAACGGCCGTCGGGTTCGCGGCCGATGAGATCCTGCGCGGACGAGCGCGGCCAGCGCTGCCTGCACGCTCGACGCGCCGCCGAGCCGATGGCGCGTCGCGGGTTTCGGCGGCGAGCATCTCGCGCCCCTGCTCGACGACGACCGCGCGCAGCGTGGCGCGCTGAGCGCAGCGTCAGGCGCTGCCAGACCGCCTCGAACAGCGTGTCCTGCTCGGCGAGCAGCCGCCGCAGCGTCGCGTGCAGATCTTCGAGGTCCGCCGTCCGGCGCCGCGCCGCCGTCACGTCGTCCCACGTCTCGTGCGCGAGGCGCTGGACGTCGTACGGCAGGTTGCCGGCGAGATCGACGATCGCCTCGCCGAGGCCCGGCTCCGGCCGGATCCCCGTGCCTCGAACCGCGCGCTCGATGAAGCGCGCGAACTCGTCGGCCGGAATCCTCTCGAGGCGCATCACCGGTCCCGCCTTGTAGAACGGCCGCTTCGCGCCGATCATCTGCTCCATCAGCGTCGGCTCCGAGCCGGCGAAGACGTAGCCGACCTGCCGCTGCTGCTGGACGGCCGCGCGCAGCGCGTGCTCGACGTGCTCGCCGTCGAAGGCGCCGATCGCCTGGAACTCGTCGAGGGCGATCGCCAGGCGGCGGTTCAGCCGTTCGGCGATGCGCCCCGGCAGCGCGAACACCTCCTCGGCGAGCCGCGCGGTGTCGCGCGCCGTGCGCACCGCCGGAAACGACAGCGTCGAAGCGGCTCGCGTCGCCGCCGCGTCCGGGCGTCGAGGCGCACCTCGGGCCGGACCGTCGAGAACAGCTCGGGCAGCCACGATGCGGGCGCGCTCGACGCGCGTCTCGAGCGCCACCAGCGCCCGCGCGTAGCCCTTCGAGGAACGCAATGTAGGAGCTGAAGCTGCTCACGGTCAGCTCCAGCGTCACGACCTTCTTCCGCGCGAGCGCCGCCAGCGCCTGGCGCACCAGCGACGACTTGCCGTAGCGGCGCGGCGAGATCAGGAAGACCTTCTGGCCGCGGCCAGATCGGTGACCAGGCGCTCGAGCTCGACCGCCGCGGTCGGCGAACGCGTCGAGCGGCACGATCTCGCCGTAGACGAACGGATTGGGCATGGAAGTTTCGTGAGCGGATGGAGCGGATGGAGCGGATGGTAGCGGATGGAATGGCCTTAGCCGCGAGCCGCTCCGGCCGCCCGTAACCGGTCTTGCCGCCCCAGCCGCCCCAGCCGCTCGTACGTCACGCGCCGTAATGATGACGCAGATCAGCGTAACGCCGCTGGCGGGCTCGGCCGGAGCGGCTCGCCGCTGCCGCCGGGAGGATCCAGCGCGCGCGCGGGCTCCAGTCGGTCCGTTCGCGCGGCAGCCAGCGCGGCAACCGCCTCCGGCGGCTGCTCGGCAGACGCGCACGACGCGATCACCACAGCGGCTCTCGCGAGCTCCGGCGGCCGCGCTCGCGGGCACGCGTCCCCGGAACGCGATGCCGCTCGCCGGGATGCCGGCGTACGCCGACTGCCAGCGACTCGTCCGACCGCGCCGCCCGCAGGCGTCGCACGCGTCGGGAACGACGCCTGGCGGCAGCTGCGAAGCCGACGGCGAGTCCCTCCAGCGCGGCACGGTCAGCTCGAACTCGACCTGCGTCGCGGCGCCATCGGCGGCGGCGTTGCCGCCACGTCAGCGTCGCGGGCGGCGGGCACCGGCTGCGCCCGGCCCGCTGGAAGAGGAAGGCGCCTTCCGCGCGCGCGATCGGCGACTGATGCGCCGATCGGCGTGTCGCGATTCACGCGGCCGCCACTTGCCAGCCTCGGGCGGCGGCAGGTCGAGGTCGAGTCCTGGTTCGTTGCCCGCGACTTCCCACAGGCGCGGCTGGCATGCCGGTCGTCCACGAAGCGCACCGATGCGGCGCAGCGGCCGCTCGTTGCGTATACGCGTCGGCGCCGTACGCGAGGCCCGTCGCGACCGCCAGCGCGACGAGCAGCAGGACGCCGGCGATGCCGTGCCGGCGAGGCGCCGCGCACGAGTCCGATCGCTGCGGCGGCGATCGGCGGGGCGAGCATCAGCCCGAGGACGAACGACGAGTCGCCGGATAGAGCACAGGCCGGCGTGACGATCGGGAGCCGTCCGATGACCGTCACGAGGAACTGGAACAGCACCAGTCCGTCGCGCAGGAAGAACAGGCCGCACAGATGACCAGCGATGCCGAGCGACGCGACTGCGCAGGCAGCGTGTCGCGCGACGGCGGAATCGCCGCCAGCGAGCACGCCCGCGGCGAGCGAGCGGCACCATCCAGAGATGCGACGCGGCGGGCGCGTACCGCTCGCAGTGCAATCGCGATGCGCGGCCCACAGTGGAAGCACGGTCGCCCACACGCTCGCCGGCTCCGCAGCGTAGCGGATGTCGCTCCGGCAGGAGCCATCGCGAGGCGCGTCACGGTACCACGGCGCGGCGACGCCGCAGACGACGAGCAGGGACAGCAAGCGCGAGGGATGCGCGTACCAGGGGTGATAGACCTCGCGCCAGCGCGCAGCAGCCACACCGCGCCGATCATGGCGCCAGCGGCCGCCGCCATGGCGACGATGCCCCATATCACCGTGAACAGCGCGTGCAATGCGCCAGCCGACCAGACGCGGCGGACGAGACGCACGCCACGCGATGAGGCAGGCCAGGGCGCCGACCACGAGCAGAACGCGCGCCTGCCCGTCACTCAGGATCAGCACGTGACGGCTCGCCAGGTCCGAGAACCGGACGTCGCGGCGCGCGCTCGTGGCACGTCGGTGGCGTCGAGCGCCGTCGACGGTGGCCACCGCGGTCTCGCCCATCTGAAAGAGCGTCGCCGACGTGCACCCGCTCCGGCGTGTCACGAGAGGTGTGATACGCGTAGCTGTCGCCGATGGGCGCGAAGTTCAAGCCCGGCATGCCGGCCGCGCGAAACACGCTGAAGTCGGTGTCGTTCGGCAGCCGCTTGTAGATTTCGAGCGCGAACGACGACCCGCGCGGCGCGCGGCGAGCGCAGCCCACGCGCGCACCAGCGGCTCGTTGCCCGGCCCCGACTCGAACAGGATGCTCGGGCCCGCTCGCGCCCGTCGATTCGAGATTCAGATACGCGCGAATGCGGCTGCGCAGCTCGGCGTCGCCGATCGCGTGGACCGCGCCCATCAGCCCGATCTCCTCGCCGTCGGTGAGGAGCACCACCAGCGAGTGGCGCGCGCGCGGCCGCGCCGCCAGCAGCCGTGCCGCCTCCAGACTCACCGCGACGCCCATCCCATCGTCCATGGCGCCGGGCGCTTCGGGCACGCGAGTCGTAGTGAGCGACCAGCGCCGATGCGCGTCGGCGCTGTCTCCAGCCTTGATCGCGATGATGTTGGCGACCCGTGCCGTCAGCCCGACTCGCGCTCGTCGAAGGCTTCGCCTTCCTGGACGCGAACGTCGAAGCCGTAGAGGCGCAGCTGATCGATGAGGTAGGCGCGTGCGGCGGCGTTCTGCGGACGTGCCGATCGGGCGGCTGCCGATGGTGCCCGCCAGCCGTTCGACGTGCGCCCGAGCGTTCTCGACGCGGAAGGGAACCGCGCTCTGCCTCGTGCACGCCGCCGCCGAAAGACCCACCAGCAGAAGGATCGCCACCGCGCTGCCACGCATGGCGAGAGCCTACAGGGCCACGCACGCAGTCTCAAGGCTCGGAATTGGGGTCGGTGCTATTTCGCTGCGGCCTCGAGAAATGGCACCCGACCCCAATCGCCATCAGCGCACGCTGTCCGAGATGCCGCACTGAGACCGGGACTTTAAGCCCCGCCACGAATTGTCGCGAGCTATCGAGGTTGCAGCGCCGGATCGTCGAGCGACAGCGTGCCGGTGTAGATGGCCATGCCGATGACGGCGTCGACGCCGAGCGCGTCGAGCGCGAGCACCTCTTCGCGCGTGGTGATGCCGCCGGCGGCGGTCAGCGGCCTGGTCGTCGCCTCGCGCACGGCTTGGACCGCGTGCCATGTCGATGCCGCGCATCAGGCCCTTCGGTGTCGACGTGCGTGTAGAGGAACTCGCCGCAGAACGGCTCGAGCGCGCGGGCCGCGTCCACGGCGCGACATCGCGGTGGACTCCGTCCAGCCGCGAATGACGACCTTGCCGCCGAAGCTGTCGACCGCGGCGATGACGCGGTCGACGCCGACCGCGATCGCGACAGCGTGCGCGCGAAATCCAGATCGAGCCGCCCGTCGCGGAACAGCGCCGAGCTGACGATCACCTGCGTGCGCCCCGGCGTCAAGCAGCTCTTCGCGCGCGCTCGATCGTGCGGATGCCGCCGCCGACACGGCAGGGGAGCATGCTTGCAGATGCGGCGAACCAGGCAAGTCGTTCGCGCCCGATCTCGAGCGCGCCGTCGAGATCGATGAGCTGCACCTTCGGGTACTTCTCGAACTCGCGCCACCCACGCGAACACATCGTCGGACGCCAGGGCGAGCTGCTTGCCCTGGACGAGCTGGACGACCTGTCCGCCCTTCAGATCGATTGCCGGAATGAACATCGAGAACGACCAAGGTCGAATGACGAATGACGAATGACGAATGACGAATGACGAATGAACGCTGACGAGTGAGGGACATCGGGGCAAGGGATACCATTCATTTGTCATTCGTCATTCGTCATTCGTCATTCTCACAGGAATGCCGGCGGCGGCGAGGTGCTGCTTGAGCGCGGAAACGCCGTGCTCGGAGAAGTGGAAGATCGACGCCGCGAGCGCCGCGTCGGCGCGGCCGCGCGTGAAGACGTCGACGAAGTGATCGAACTTGCCGGCGCCGCCCGATGCAATCACCGGGATCGGCACCGCGCTCGACACGGCGGCGGTGAGCTCGCAGTCGAAGCCGCTGCGCGTGCCGTCCTTGTCGATCGACGTCAGCAGGATCTCTCCGGCGCCGCGATCGGCCGCTTCCTGCGCCCACTCGACCGCCTCGCGCGCGCGTCCGTGCTGCCGCTGCGCGAGTAGACGGCGAACCCGCCGCCCTGGCGCTTCGCATCGATGGCGACGATGACGGCCTGGCTGCCGTAGCGCGACGGCCAGACGCGTGATCAGATCGCGGATCGACGCAGCGCCGCGGTATTCAGGCTCACTTTGTCGGCGCCCGCGTCGACGACCGCCGCCGCATCGTCCTCGGTGCGAATGCCGCCGCCCACCGCCAGCGGAATGAACAGCCGCGCGGGCGACGTCGGAGATCGTTCGCGCGAGCGCGCGGCGGCTCTCGAGCGTCGCGGTGACGTCGAGGATCACCACCTCGTCGATCCCCTCGACGTTGTACCGCGCGGCGAGCTCCGCCGGATCGCCGGCGTTGCGCAGCCCCTCGAACTTCACGCCCTTGACGACCGCGCCGTCGCGCACGTCGAGGCAGGCGATGATGCGCTTCGAAGCACATCGGACCGCTCGACGCCCGTCAGGTCTCGCGTCTGCAGCGTTCGACGCTGGGGAGCGGCCGGCGACGCGTGCCAGGAAGTTCCGCAAAATCGCGAGCCCGGTCGCCGGACGATTTCTCCGGGTGGAACTGCGACGCCGAACACGTGGCCGCGCTCGACCACGCTCGCGAACGTCTCGGGCCCGTCGTCGTCGTCGCCGCTGCGGCATCGCCGATCGGCGCTGCGTACGAGTGCGTGAAGTACGCCTGCGCTGTCCGGCTGAACCCCCGCGAGCATCGTCGACGCGCGAACGGCGCGTGACGGCGTTCCAGCCGACGTGCGGCACTTTCACGCCTCGTAGGCCCGAGCCGGCGTCCTCCCGCCGGAGTTCCAGTCCGGCCCGAGCCGACGGCAGGCGCCCGCGAGCACCCCCAGACCACGGAGACCGGGCGCTTCGGTGCTGCCTTCGAACAGCCATTGCAGGCCGAGACAGATGCCGAGGAGCGGACGGCCTCCGTCGCAACTGGCGACGAATCGCCTCGCGCCATGGCTCGTCGAGCACCGCCGTCGCTTCGAAGTGCCCGACGCCGGGCACGATGATCCCGTCAGCGGTCGCGATGTCAGCGGGCGCGTCGGGCGTGAACACGTCGGCACCGACGGCTCGAAGTGCCTTGCGAACCGACGTCAGGTTGCCGGCGCGGTAATCGATGAGCGCGACCTTCATAGTTACCAGTGACGAAGTACCAGTGACCAGCTAGAAAGAAAATACCAACGACTAATTACCAGCTGGTAACTGGTAACTCGTCACTGGTAACTGCCTATAAGAGGCCTTTCGTGCTCGGCAGCGACTTTCGCAGTTGCGGATCCTTCGAGCAGGCGACGCGAAGCGCGCGGGCAAACGCCTTGAACACCGCTTCCACGTGATGATGGCTCGAGCGTCCGTAGAGCACCTTCACGTGGACGTTGGCGCGGGCGCCGATGGCGAAGCCTTCGAAGAAATCGTGAACGAGCTCGGCTTGCAGGTCGCCGACCATGCGCACCTTGACCTTGAGATCGACGACGGTGTGCGGGCGGCCGCCGAGATCCATCGCGGCGACGGCGAGCGTCTCGTCCATCGGCATGACGAAATAGCCGGCGCGATTGATCCCTCGTCGATCGCCGAGCGCCTGCGAGACGGCTTCGCCGAGCGCGATGCCGAGGTCCTCGACCGTGTGGTGCTGATCGACGTCGAGGTCGCCGCGCGCGTCGATGTCGAGGTCGAACGCGCCATGGCGCGCGAACAGCTCGAGCATGTGATCGAGAAACCGGATTCCGGTCCGCACGCGGTAGCGGCCTCGACCCTCGAGCGCGAGCTTCAAGGCGATCTGGGTCTCGCGTGGTTCGCCTGTCGATCACCGCGCGGCGCACACGACCTCCTCCAGAGCCTGCAGACAGATTTCCGTGTGCGCGGCGACGCCGGCCGTGATGCGGATGCAGCCGGAGCAGCCCGGCTGCGACGAGCGATCGCGCACGAACACGCGGCGCGCCCTGAGCGCTTCCACCACGTCCGCGCTCTGCGGTCCGACGCGGACGAGCACGAAGTTGGCTTCGCTCCGCCAGAAGGCGAGCCCGAGCCGCTGGCAGGCGTCATAGATCCGCTGCTTCGACACCTCGACCTCCGACCGATACCAGTCGAGGTATGTGCGATCGGCGATCGCCGCAACCAGGGCGGTCGCCGCGGCCACATTGATGCTGTAAGGCGGCAACGATCGGCGGAGCCGCGTCGACGGCCTCGGCACGTTCCGGCCACAGCGCCGATGCGCAGAGCGGCCAGGCCGTACGCCTTCGCGAACGTCCGGCCGACCAGGACGTTCGGCGCCGAGTCGAGCTGGTCGAGGAAATGCTGCGGCGTGAAGTCGGCGTAGGCCTCGTCGAGGAACAGCGACGGCCTCGGGCGGCAGCGCCCGAGCGACGGTGCGAACATCCTCATGCGAGATCAGGACACCTGTGGGATTCCCGGGGCTCGTCGAGGAACACGAGACGTGTCGCGGCCGTGATCGCGGCCAGCGTCTCCGCGAGCGGAAACGCAAAACCGGGCCGTGGCAACACGGTGACCTTGCGGCCACCAGTCGCCTCGACGCAGTCGGCGTACATGCCGAACGCAGGCTCGACGATGATCGCTTCGGGCGCTCGCGTGGACGCAGCGCGCTGCAGGTATGCGATTGCCGCGGCGAGCAGCCCTTCGTCGAGGCCGTTGGTCACGACGAATCGTTCATCGTCGAGACCCAGGTACTCGCCGCACGCTCGGGTCACGGCGCGGTAGTCCGGGATACGACGCCAGGTCGTGTGGGCTCGAGCGCGCGAAGTGCCTCGATGACGGCGGGCGAGCACCCCGCCGTGTTCTCGTTCAGATGGAGCCGGAGGCCTTCGCCGAGGTCGGGCTCGCGCTGGTACTGTTCGGACATTTTGGCGGCCGCTGGCGGGGCTAGAGCCCCGCCCTCCTTCCTGACGGGGAACGCCCGGTCCTCCTACCGTTCTTCAGCTCGCGAAGCCGGATGCGCAGCGACTCGGCGTGGGCGGCGAGGCCTTCGGCATCGGCGAGCGCGATCGCGGTCGGGGCGATTCGAGCGAACCCCGCGCGGGTCAGTTTCTGCACCGACGAAACCCGCACGAAGTCGGCCGCGCTCAGACCGCCACGAAAGCGCGCCGCGCCACTGGTCGGCAGCACGTGGTTCGAGCCCGTCGCGTAGTCACCGGCCGCCTGTGCGGACCAGCGCCCCACGAACGTCGCGCCTGCGGTCGGAATCTGGTCGCCGACTGTCTCGCTCGTCCACGACCAGGTGCTCGGGGGCAATCGCGGTGGCGATGGCGATCGACTCGCGGAGGCTGCGGGTGAGGACGATGCCGCCACGCCGCTTGAGCGCTTGCGGCGCTGCGCCTTCGCGCGGGGCGCGCGCCTCGATCTCGCGGCGCACGGCCTGGGCCAGACGCTTCTTCGAGGTCAGGAGAATGGCGCGCGCGTCGGGGTCGTGCTCGGCCTGCGCCACCAGGTCGGCGGCAATCCACTCCGGCTGCCCGGTCTCGGACACGACGACGATCTCGCTCGGCCCGGCGTAGAAGTCGATGCCGCAATCCCGGGCGACGAGCGCCTTCGCTGCCGCGACCCACGCGTTGCCCGGCCCGACGATCTTGTCGACGCGAGGCACGCTCGCGGTCCCATAGGCCATCGCCGCCACGGCATGCGCCCCGCCGACGGCGAACAGCTGCGTGACGCCGGCTTCGAGCGCGGCCGCGAGCACGACGGGCTCGGGCCGTGGACAGCACACGATGACCTCGTCGACGCCGGCCAACTTCGCCGGGATGGCCGTCATCAGCAGGGAAGAGGGCAGCGGGAATCGTCCGCCTGGAACGTAACAGCCGACGCGCGCCAGTGGCGTGACGCGCTGCTCGACGTTCACGCCCTCCGCCACGCGGATACGCGATCCCTTCGGCACCTGCGCTCGCGCGACGGCGCGAACGTTGCGCGCGGCCGCCGCCAGCGCCCGCCGCACGGGACGCGGACAGCGCCGGGCGCCGTCTTCCATCTCTTTTTTCGGCACCTCCAAACCGCCGGTCAGCTTGTCGTAGCGCTTTGCGTAGGCCATGAGGGCTCGATCGCCGCCGCGCCGCACATCGCTCACGATGGCGGCGACGCGGCGCGCGAGCGTCGAGTCGGCGCGTTCGTCCGCGTGAAGCAGGCGATCGAGCGCCCGGGTGTCGGAAGCGGAGATCAGTCGCAGCATCAGCGGCTACATCACGATTTTGTTGAGCGGGTACTCGACGATGCCTTCGGCGCCCGCGGCCCGCAGCCTGGGAATCAGGTCGCGAACCGTCCGCTCCTCGAGAATCGTGTTGAGGGCGACCCAGTCGTCGCCGGCAAGCGAGGAGATGGTCGGACGGCGCAGCGCCGGCAGCAGCTCGAGAACCGCATCCAGATGGTCGCGGCGAACGTTCATCATGATGCCCACCCGTCCCTGGGCGGCGATGGCAGCGCGCAGCAGCAGCGCGACGTTCTCGATCTTCGTGCGCTTCCACGAGTCGAGCCAGGCCGTCCGGTTGGCGATGAGCTGCGTGTTCGACTCCATCACCGTGTCGAGGATTCGCAGACGGTTGGCGCGCAGCGTCGACCCTGTTTCCGTCGCCTCGACGATCGCGTCCGCCAGGACGGGCGGCTTGACCTCGGTTGCGCCCCACGAGAACTCGACTACGACGTGCACGCCGAGCCGCTTGAAGTACTGCTCGGTGACGCGCACGAGCTCGGTGGCAACCGTCTTGCCTTCGAGGTCGGCGGGCTTGACGAACGGCGAGTCCTCGGGCGCGGCCAGCACCCAGCGCACCTTGCCGAAGCTCTGTTTCGAGTACACCAGATCCGCGACGTTGAGCACGGGCGGCACGTCTCGCCCCACCGACTCCACGGGCAGCACCGGCGCGCCGAGCTGCTCGGCCACCCAGTCCTGTCCGGTGAGTCCGGCATCGAGGACGCCGTCGGCGACATACCGCGCCATTTCCTGCGCGCGGATCAACATGCACTCGAGCTCCTCGTCATCGCTCGCGGGGAAGTACGAACGAGGATTGACGTAGAGATTGAAGCCCGCGCGCGCGAACAACTGGACCGTCGCCTCCTGGAGCGAGCCCTTCGGAATGCCGAGTCGGAGCTTCATGGGGTTACAAGGATGGCGGGGCTTCCGCCTACGCTTCGCTTCGGCGAGGCTCGCCGGAGCCCTGGGAAAGGCGGTCAGCCCCGCCGTCTGCAATCTCCGTGAAAAAGCAGCTGCGTTCGCCCGTGTGACACACGACCCCATCGCCGAGACATCGCGCCTCGATGAGCAGCGTGTCCTGATCGCAGTCGATCAGCGTGCGCACCACCTGCAGCCGGTTGCCTGACGTCTCGCCCTTCGTCCAGAGCTTGCCGCGCGTGCGGCTGAAGAAGGTGGCGAACCCCGTGCGCCGCGTGTGTTCCCAGGCCTCTTCGTTCATGAACCCCACCATCAGCACTTCGCGCGTATCCACATCCTGGACGACGGCGGGGATGAGGCCCTGCAGTTTGGAGAAGTCGAGCGTGGCCATCGAAGGCTCCCGGCCGGATGCCGTTCCGGCGCTCCGGCAAAAAAAAAGCCTCGCCGCGTGGTGCCGGCGAGGCGTGCATGTCGAAGCGGATTTCGCTGTCTGCTTCTGGCGGCCTACCGCCCCCGCGCACCCACACCAGCCCCGTGGCCGGCCCGATGATGGGCCCCGTGGTGGTGATGATGGCCGGACGCGAACAGCCGGTAAATCATGACTCGGGAACGGTAGCGTAGACCCGCGCGCGCTGTCAACGAGATGGATTTCCGGGATGCTGCGAACCGGCTTTACCGCGCCCGCCGGTCAGGTGGACATTGGGGAATCCCCTACACCCTGAAATCCGTTGCCGGCTGCGCGCTGGATGAAAGCGCAGCGGGGCATCCGCGGATGCCGTTTTTCAAATGGTGGACCTGCGGCACCGCGGCCGTCAGCTCTTGCCGTTTCCGTC
The DNA here is from genome assembly GCA_963840865.1 of Vicinamibacterales bacterium. Taxonomy (GTDB): domain Bacteria; phylum Acidobacteriota; class Vicinamibacteria; order Vicinamibacterales; family Vicinamibacteraceae; genus CAWJAP01. The sequence continues at coordinate 593,502 of CAWJAP010000023.1, read as the reverse complement.
GCTGCCGCCCCAATCTCGGGAATCTCAGAAGCGGAACGACACGCCGACGGTCGCCCGCCAGAAATCGAAGTCGCCGAGATCGAAGTCGCGCGGATCGAAGAGGAACCCATCGTCACCACCGTCGGCCAGGCTGCGGAAGTAGCGGACCTCTCCCCGCAGCCCGAAGTGCTCGCTGAAGAACCCCGAGATACCGCCGCCGAAGTTCAACGCGAAGTCGTTGCGCGTCAGGTCCTCGAAGAGATCCCCGGCGGTGCTGACGCTGGCGCGCAGCAGGCCCGCGCCGCCCGACACGAACGGCCTGACGCCGGCGCCCGCCGGCGATCCGCCGATGCGGAAGTTCGCCATGAACGTCGTGACATTGAGCTTGCTCTGAAACTCGAGGAAGGGATCGGTGTCGCCAAAGAAATTGGGTGCGAACGCGAAATCGATGTCGAGCCCGAAGGTGGTGCCGAACCCGACCGTGCCCCCATAGATGTAGCGGTTCTCCTCGGTGTCGCCGCCGTAGGTGGACCCGAGAAAAGGTGTGAGCGTGGTCTGCGCCGAGGCCTGCGCCGAGCCGAGCCCGAGCGCGAGCACCAAGGCAGAGAGATATCGAGTCGATCGCATGATGAGGTCCTCCGCTCCCGACGGTGAGCCCCGGACGGGCCGTGCGCCTTACTTCGCGCGGCCGAGGTAGTCGAGCGCGAACTGTTTCAGCGCGGGATTCGTGAGCCCGATCGCGGTGGCTTCGTCGATCGCTTTATCGACCGTCCACCCATCCTGCTTTACGCGTTTCACGAGCCAGAACGCACCCACGCGATTCGCGCTGGCGCAGTGGAGGAACATCGGCGAGTTGGCCGGATCGGCAGCCACGGTGAGAAACCGGTCGAGTACCTGCCGTGTCGGGCGCGGCTGTGCTGAACGGGAGATGGTGGTAACGGAGACCCCGAGCGGTGGCGGCCGCGCGCTGCTCGTCGACGGCGGCCCCCGGTTCGCCCGCGAGACGGAGATTGACGATCGACTTGAAGCCTTCCGCCTTGATGGCGTCGATCGAACCGGTCGTGATCGCGCCGGCGCAGCCGACGGTGTCGCCCACGCGCGAGTAGTTCGTCACGCCTTCGAGCACGTCCTTTCGAACGGCCGAAGGGTCCTGCGCGAACAGACCCGTCGCGCTCAGAGCGCCGGCGAAGGCGAGAAGGAACGATTGAGTCAACAGCGGGCGCATCGAGAGAGTGTACGGGCGCCGCTTCAATCGTCCAGAGCTATGGCTGCTGCTGCGGCGACTCGACAGTGACCGCAGCCGGGCTGGTCAGCCGGACCGTGAGGCGAGTGCCGGCGTTCAGCTTTGCGTGGCTCTTGTCCGTGGCCATCGTGGCCGCCGTTCCCGCGCCAGCGCCCGCAGCCGCTCCGATCGCGGCGCCCTTCCCGCCCCCGAAGATCGCGCCGATGATCGCGCCGCCGACCGCCGAGCCGCCGATGCGCGCGGCCGATCCCTTGGCGACGCTGTTCCCCTCGCGATAAATGGTCTCGGTCTGAATCGGCACGTCCGAGCCGTTGTCGAGGACCAGGGTGTGGAAGCGGATGCCAAGCCGCCCGCGCTCCTTGAAGCGTCCGCCGGCCTCGACGAGCGTCACCTCGCCGATCGCTCGTGCGCCGGCGGGGATGACGACCGTTCCGCCGACGCGGACCTCGCGGGTCACACGGCCCTGCACGCGCTGCTCGAGCTTCGCCGTCTCCGAGGAAATGGTGTCATCGAGCTCGAGGCCGATGACCGAGTCGGCGGGCACTACGAACTCCTGGGCGCGCGGCGCCGGAGGCTCGGCGGCCTGTGGGCGTTCCTCGACGGTGCGTTCCCGTTCCCGGGACGCCTCGACGGGAGGTGCGGTGTCGCGCGGAATCTCGCGACTGGGTTCCTGCCGCGGAGGCTCCGGAGCCGGGACGGTCCGGCCCTCGTTGCGGGCGGTTGCCGGAGGCTCCGCCGGCGTGGATGGCCGTTCAGCAGGGCGCGGTGCGGGGGACGCCGGACGCTCCGCGGGGCGCTCGACGCGACGCCGTTCGGCCGTCCGCGATGTCGGGGCAGGAGCCGCGCCTGGTGCGGGCGCTGGTCGCTCCACCGCAGGTGCGGGGGCTTCGATCGGCGCGGGGGGCGGAGGCTGTTCCCGTGGAACCACGGCCTCGGTTTCGGCGACTGCTGGAGCTGCCGGAGCCGCCTGGACCGTAGACGCCGGGGCCTCGACGGGCGAGCGTCCGAAGGCGTAGTAACCAGCCGCGCCCATCAGTGCAACGGCGGCAACCGAGACAACCGCGAGAGGCGTATTCGTCCCAGACATCGTGAAGAATCCTCGGGGCTGAATCGAGCAAGTCCCGTACCGGACCGCACCGGTTCCGAAGTCGCCCATTTTATCGGCAGGAGGGCAAACGCGGCCTCGCAAGATGTGGCTGGCTCAGGACGGTCCGCGTCCGCGGTTGGGGACTGAGTAGCCCAGTCGCCCAGTCGCCAAACGCCCAGCCGGCCAGCCGCCCTGCCCCAGGTTTGGCGACCAGGCGCCTCGGGCCCGGGAGCTGGACACGCAGTACACTGCGACGCTGTGAGGGATCAGTCAGACGTGCTCGTGCTTGGCGCGGGCATCATCGGCGCGGCAGTGGCGGGGGAGCTTGCCCGGCGCGGTTTGAAGGTCCGCGTGCTGGACGGCCGGGCGCCGGGGCAGGGCGCCTCGCAGGCCTCGGCGGGCATGCTGGCGCCGCACACCGAGGCACGGACGCCTGCGAGCTTCGCCGCGCTCTGTGTCGAGGGGCTCGGCCGCTACGACGACTTCGTCGCGCGCCTTCGGCAGGAGACGGACGAACCCTTCGACTACGCGCGCTGCGGCACCGTCGAAGTGGCCCTCGACGAGGCGCACGCCGCAAAGCTCCAGCTCGAAGCAAAGGAGCTGGCGCGACTGCCCGGTGTGGAGGCCCGGTGGCTCGATGCCTCGGAAGCCACCACCCAGGAGCCCGCCCTCACCGAAGAAACGGTCGGGGCCATCGTCGTCGGCACCCATGGCTTCGTCGCGGTATCCGCCTTCGTCGCCGCCATTCTCTCGGCGGCGCAACGTCGCGGCGCGATCGTCGAGACCGGCATCGTCGCCACCAGCGTGGTGCCGGCCTCGGATGGCGTCCGCGTTCGGACCTCCAAAGAGGACTACACGGCCGGAGCGGTCGTCGTTTGCGCCGGCTGCTGGTCCGGCCAGCTCTCCATCGGCGGAGAAAAGCTGCCCGTGTACCCCGTTCGTGGACAGCTGCTGCATCTCCGGCCGCGAGTCGCGCTTTCGCAGCGGATTCTGTGGGGGCCGAGCTGTTATCTCGTGCCGTGGGCAGACGGCACGCTGCTCGCCGGAGCCACCGTGGAGGACGTGGGGTTCGACGAGCGAACCACGGTCGATGGCATTCGCACGCTCGGTGCGGCGGCGAGCGAGCTCGTGCCGGCGCTGCGCGATGCCGGGCTCGTTGCCGCGCGTGCAGGCCTCAGGCCGGCGACGCCGGACGGTTTGCCGGCGATCGGCTCGTGGCGCGACGATCGGCGTCTGATCGTGGCGACGGGCCATTACCGAAACGGCGTGCTGCTCGCTCCGATTACCGCGTCGATGGTCGCCGACCTGTTGATTGACGGCCGGCAGCATCCGCTGCTGGCCGATTTCGCACCCGATCGCTTCACGCGCTCGCTTACCACGCCTGGAGGGGGCTCATGACTCGCTTGACCGACAGTCAGATTGCGGAGGGGCTCGAGGCGCGGCCACGTTGGGCGCGTGAGGGCGATTCGATCCGGCGCGAGATTACGTTTCCGAGCTTCCCCGATGCGGTCGCCTTCGTCGTCCGGCTCGGGTTCGAGGCGGAAGCCGCAGATCATCACCCCGTCATCGTGCTGAACTACAGGCGAGTCACACTCGTCTATTCGACGCACAGCGCCGGCGGTTTGACCCAGAAGGACTTCGATGGTGCGGGCGCCGCCGACGCGATCCTTTCATGAGCCGTGAGTCATGCTCATCTCGACCACTTCGACCCTCGACGGAAAACGCATTCTCGTGTACCGCGGGCTGGTGTCCGGGGAGGCCATCCTCGGCGCCAACATCCTGCGCGACCTTTTCGCGGGCATCCGCGATATCGTCGGCGGACGCTCGTCGGCCTACGAGAACGAGTTGCGGAAGGCCAAAGCGCTGGCGATCGAAGCGATGGTCGAGCAGGCCAGACAGCTCGGCGCGAACGCCGTCATCGGCGTTGATCTCGACTACGAGAACATCGGGCAGAGCGGCGGAATGCTGATGGTCTGCGCGAGCGGGACGGCCGTCGTGTACGAGTAGTCATGAGTTATGAGTTGTGAGTTGTCGTAACTCAAGACTCAGAACTCACAACTTCACGAAATCGGAAAGACCTTCTCCAGGTCATCGGCGGGGCGGGGAATCACGTGCACGCCGACCAGCTCGCCGACGCGCCGCGCCGCGGCGGCTCCGGCGTCCGTTGCCGCCTTCACAGAACCGACGTCGCCTCGCACGATGGCCGTCACCAGGCCGGCGTCGACCTTCTGCCAGCCGACGAAGACGACGTTCGCGGCCTTGACCATGGCGTCGGCCGCTTCGATCATCCCGACGAGGCCGCGGGTCTCGACCATGCCGAGCGCGTCGCCGCGGTCGGCCGAACCAGCCTTCGCGGCCGACTTCTCCGTCTTGTCCGGTCGCTCGTTCGCCACGGCCAGGGATTCTACACCCTGAGCTCGGCACCCGTGAGTCGAAGGGTATCGGCTACGCGATCTTCCCGCGCGCCGCGACCGGCAACCGCTCGATGAGCGTGGCGCCGTCGGCGACGTGGATCTCGTCCATCAGGTTGGAGACGACGCAGGAGTGATTCGGCAGAATCCTGACCCGGTCGCCAGGTTCGAGGCGCGTCGATCCCGACCTGGCCCGAACGGTTGCATGTTCCTCCGAGAGCCGCTCGATCAGGAGGTCTTCGTCGAGCTCGATCGACTCCGGATCGATGAAGACCGCGCCATAACCCTCTTGGGCGCGGAACCCGCGCGCGGCGTCCGAGCTGAGCGTCTTGCTCCCGCTGTCGAAGATCACACGGTCCGCGGCTGGCTTGGAAACCACCGTGGCGACGACGGTAAGCGCGCACTGGTCGATCGCGCAGGCTGCCAGCCCGACCTGGGTTCGATCGTTGTAGACGTAGTTGCCGGGCCTGAGCTCGGTCAGCCGTCGATCCTGTGCGCTGAAGCGTGCGGTGGCGGTCGCGCCGACGCTGATTTCGCGGATCTCGATGCCGCGCTCGCGCGCCAGCGCGCGTAGCCCGCGCAACGTTCCGGCTTCGTCGCGCGCGATCGTGCACAACGTCTCTTCCGAGTCGGCGTGGTAGGCATGACCCGCATGGCTCAACAGGCCCTGAAGTTCCAGACCCGGCAGGTTCGCCACCAGCGTCACCAGGCCGATCGCGTCGGGAGAAGCTGGATTGACCCCGCAGCGATGGAATCCGACGTCCACCTTGACGAGCACGGGAAGTGTTCGACCGGCGCGGAGCATCGCCGACGACCATTCCCGAGCGATCCGCGGATGATCGACGACAATCGACAGCGCGGCGCGATCGGGCAGCGCGATGACACGGCCGGCGTTGGAGGGGTGAAGTGGATACGCAATGCGAATGTCGCGGATGCCGGCGGCGGCAAACACCTCCGCCTCTCCGAGCTTGGCGCAGGTGATCCCGACGGCGCCTGCCGCCAGCTGGCGCGTCGCGATGGCCGGACTTTTGTGCGTTTTGGCGTGGGGACGCAGCCGCAGACCGGCAGCGTTGGCCGCGGCCTGCATCCGGTCGATGTTGGCCGCCAGTCGAGATTGGTCGACGACAACGGCCGGTGTCGGCATATCGTAGATAGAGGCCATGAGTGTTGTCATCCTGTGCCTGCTGATCGCGGTTGTCCAGGGCGCGGAACGTCTGGACGGCCAGGTCGTCGATGCCGCCGGGGCGCCCGTGCTCGCCTCCGTCCATGAAGGCGGACCCGATGGTCCGGTTGCGGCAACGACCGACGCGCACGGGCGTTTTTCAATCGATCGCGAACGCAGCACGGCGACGCTCACCGTCGTGGCGCCGGGTTTCTCGCCGACCACGATCTCCACGTCCAACGGTGTGACCACACGCGTTCGCATCGTGCTCCAGCCGGCCTCACTTTCCGAACAGGTCACGGTGACGGCCGGCCGCCGCGAGCTGCGCGGCGCCGATTCGCCCGCTGCGGCGTCGGTGCTCCCGTCGAGCGAACTGCTCAGCATGGCGGCGCTCGCGCCCGACGATGCCCTCCGGACCACGCCGGGGTTCACGCTGTTTCGCCGGGCGCCGTCCCGCATGGCCAATCCCACCACCCAGGGCGTCACCCTGCGCGGGCTTTCGGCGTCGGGCGCCAGCCGTTCGTTGGTAATGGCCGGCGGCGTGCCGCTCAACGACGGATTTGGCGGCTGGGTGTATTGGGGCAGGGTGCCGCAAGCGGCGATCGAGCGTATCGAGGTCGTGCGCGGCGGTTCGAGCGACCTGTATGGCGCGGATGCCGTGGGCGGTGTCATCCATATCATCGAGGCCGATGCCGGGCGGCAGCGTGCGCGGGCGACGGTCGAAGGCGGATCCCTCGGGACCTCGCGCGCGTCGGCCTACGGTTCGCTCCGCAGAGGTAGCGCCGGCATCAGCCTGGCCGCCGAACGGCTCGACACCGAAGGCGCGCCGGTCATCTCCGAGGCCGCGCGAGGCCCCATCGATGTGCCAGCCGGTGTCGTGCACCACTCGCTCGTCGGGCGGGTCGCGTGGCGTCCATCAGGTGGACCGTCCGTGGACCTTCGCGGGCAGTATTTCGCAGAGGATCGGCAGAACGGAACGCCGATTCAAACCAACGACACCAATCACCGGCAGATGGCGATCGCCTCGTCGGGCGACCTGGCTGGCGGTTCGTGGCGAGCCGGCGCCTATGGCGCGTCGCAGGGATACGACCAGGCGTTCAGCGCGGTCTCGGCCGACCGGACCTCGGAGTCGATCACCCAGCGCCAGCGGGTGCCGAGTGAGATGGTCGGCGGTTCCGCCGAATGGCTCCGGACGCTCGACCGGCTGACCCTCGTCTTCGGAGGCGACGGACGCCACGTCGACGGCACCACGCAGGAGATACGGTTCGTCGCGGGCAGTCCGCTGCCGCAGACCGAAGCCGGCGGGCGGCAGCGAACGTTCGCGGGTTTCGCGCAGGCGACCTACGTCTTCTCTCCAGCGTGGACCCTCGTCGGCGGCGGCCGCGTAGACCACTGGAGCTCGACGACGGGCTCCGAGCGAAGCGACGTGTACCCGAGCGGACGCGTGGCGGTCACGTGGCGTCCCGGTAGCGCCTGGTCGCTGCGAGGCAGCACCTACCGCGCGTTCCGCACCCCGACGCTCAACGAGTTGAACCGGAATTTCCGGGCCGGAGACACGCTCACGCTGGCCAATGACGACCTCGTTCGCGAAGCGCTCACCGGTGGCGAGCTTTCCTCGTTGTGGTCATCGTCCAGATGGAGCTGGCGCGCGACGATGTTCGGCACGACCCTCGACGATGCGATCACGAACGTGACGATCTCGACCACGCCAACGCTCGTCACGCGCCAGCGGCAGAACGCGGCGACCGTGCGCAGCCTCGGGCTCGAGGTCGAAGCAGATGTGCGGCTCGACGCCCGTTTTGCCGTGACCGGGAACATCACCGCCACCCGCGCACGCTTCGACGGCGGGGCGCTCGATGGCCTCGACGTGCCGCAGGTGCCGCGCTATCAGGCGGCGGTCTCGCTGCGGTTCACCGATCCCAAGGTGTTGACGGCGTCGATCCAGGTTCGAGCCATCGGACGCCAGTTCGAGGACGATCGCAACACCCTGCCGCTCTCGCCGGTGGGGATTGTCGATGTGTATGCGGGCCGCCGGGTCGCGCGCGATCTCCACGCCTTCGTCGCCGTCGAGAACGTGCTGAACGAGGAGGTGCCCACCGGCCGGACGCCAATCCTCACGGTCGGATTGCCCCGATGTGTACGCGTGGGTGTGCGCTATTTCTGGCGGTAGCGAGCGCCGATTCAGGGGATTCGGGCGGATTTCTCGGGTTAACGGCGTTGCTTACGAGGCGGGTGAGGTCACCGGGCCACGGCGCCGGCGGCGACGCCGCCGGCGGGGCCGCCCGGCTTCGCCGCGCTCACCGGGCTGGCCGAACAGGTCGGTGCGCGCGGCGGCCGGGGCGTCGGGCTGCTGCAGCACGTCCTGCCAATGGCGGACGATGCCGGGGTCGTCGCCGTAGATTTCGAGCCACGTCAGCGCGTCGCCGAATACGCCTCGCGCCATCAACGCGTGCTGAGCGCGCGAGGGCGCGTGGACGTCGCGCAGCTTGGGCAGCAACGCCAGCACCTGCTCGAGCCGTTCCACGTCCTTGCGCGGGACCGGCAGGCGTCCGAGCGCGGGATACCACTGCTCGGTGACGCCGTAGCGGCGATGCGCCGGGTCCATGAGGCCGAGCGGGACGAGCAGCGAGCCCACCAGGATGGTCGACGTCAGGCGTGCGGGGACTTCGGGGAATCCCTTCCGGAACTCGTCGAGCCGATCCAGCGACTCGAAGAACTCCTCCGACAGCCCTTCTTCCATTTCCGGGCTGATGTGCTCGATGAGTCCAGCGCGCGCCAGACCCTGAAAGGCTGCCGCCGAGGCGCCGCTCCGCAGGAGCTTGAAGTACTCCTCCATGAGCCGGGGCGGCGCGCTGAACCGGATGTGCGAGCCAAGGACCTCGATCGCTCGCGTCACATCCGGATCGAGGCTGAAGCCGAGGCGTTCCGCGAACACGATCGCACGGAACATCCGCACCGGATCTTCCTGGAAGCGCTCGAACGGATCGCCGATCGACCGGACGACGTTGGCCTTGAGATCGTCCAGCCCGCCGACATAGTCGATGATGGCGCGCTCGGAGGAATCGTAGAAGAGCCCGTTGATCGTGAAATCGCGCCGGAAGGCGTCCTCTTCGGGCGTGCCGTAGGTGTTGTCGCGGTGGATGACAAGCGTCCCGGGCGCCTGTCCATCGAGCGTACCGTTGGCGCCGTCCGCGACCTCGCCGTTGGCACCGTCGCCGTCCTCGGCCCGAAGGTTGCTGCGGAACGTCGCCACTTCGATGGTCTTGGTGCCGAACTTGACGTGCGCGAGCCGGAACCGCCGGCCGATGATCCAGCAGTTGCGGAACGCCCGCTTGATCTGGTGCGGCTGGGCCGAGGTTCCGAGGTCGAAATCCTTCGGCCGCCGTCCGAGCAGCAGATCGCGGACGCTGCCGCCCACCAGATAGGTGGTATGGCCGAGTTCTTGCAACCGGCTCATCACTCTGAGCGCGTCCGGGTCGATGTCGCGGCGGGAGAGGGTATGCTCTGTCCGGGGCAGGACGATGGGGTCAGCCATCGTTCCTGAATTGTAGCAGACCAACTCAGCTCGTCCCGGCCGGCGGGGCGAGCGTCATGTGGTAGATGCACACACGGGCCGTCCTTTCGTGGACGTTCGGAATCCTTCTCGTGGCTGGGTTGCCGGCGCTGGCGCCGGCTCAGACGCCGGCCGCCAGGCGCTCGGCGGCGGCCGCAGCAAGCGCGGCTCATGCGGCCGCGACCGAGGCCCTGGCGCGCGCCCGCACCCATTACAACGCCGGCCGCTACGTCGAGGCGATCGACGCGGCCCGGGCAGCCCAGCCCCACCACGCGAACGCCGCCACGCTCATCATCGGGCGCGCCGGGCTCGAGCGCTACCGCACCACGGCCGACCCGGCCGATCTCGCCAGGGCGCGCGACGCGCTGCGTGGAGTAGACCCTTCAGCGCTCGACCTGCGTGATCGGGTGGACCTCGTCATCGGCCTGGGCGAGGCGCTGTTCTTCGACGAGCACTATCGCGCCGCCGCCGACCTCTTCGAGTCGACCCTCGACCAGGGGGCCGTCGTGGGCCCTCTCGCTCGGGACCAGGTGCTCGATTGGTGGGCGACGGCCATCGATCGTCACGTGCGGGCGCTGCCACCCGACGAGCGCGCCGATGCCTTCGATCGTCTCATTTCGCGCATGGAAGAAGAGCTGCGGCGCGACGCGACCTCATCGGCCGCGGCTTACTGGTTGGCGGCCGCATCCTTCGCGCGAGGGCACGTCGATCGCGCGTGGAACGCCGCCATCGCGGGCTACGTGCGCGGCCTGCTTGCCTTCGACCGCGGGGCTTCGCTGCGCCCCGATCTGGACCGCCTCGTCCGCGAAGCGATCATCCCCGAGCGCATCCGGCGCCTGCCGAACGCGGGAACGCCCGAAGCCGAGCAGGCACAAGCCGGTCTCCTGAACGAGTGGGAATCGATCAAGGAAAGGTGGGAAAGAAAGTAGAGAGTAGAAAGGAGGAAGGGGAGAGAGGAGGAAGTGGCAGTGACCAGCTGAGAACCTACCTGGTAACAGGTCACGGATGACTGACCGTCAGTCCTTGGCCTCTTTCCAATTGCGGCCAATCCCCACATCGACGATCAGCGGCACGGCGAGTTGAGCCGCCGACTGCATCGACGTCCTCACGATCTCGGCCACTTCTGCCACCGCGTCCTCGCGCGCCTCGACGACGAGCTCGTCGTGAACGGTGAGGATCATCCGTGCGCGATCGCGCCCGCCGGCTCTGGAGAGCGCCGCGTGGAGGTCGATCATGGCGCGCTTGAGGATGTCGGCGGCCGTGCCCTGGATGGGCATGTTGACCGCGACCCGCTCGGCGGCCGAGCGAATCTGTCCGTTGCGGCTCCTGATGTCGGGCACGAGTCGCCGGCGCCCGAAGAGCGTCGTAACCACTCCGGTCTCGCGCGCGTGCGCCAGCGTCTGATCGAGGAATGTCCGGACGCCGGGGAATCCGGCGAAGTAGGCGTCGATGAACTCCTGGGCCGCCTGCGGCGTCACGCCGATGTCCTTCGCCAGCGTGAACGCCGTCTTTCCGTAGAGCAACGCGTAGTTGATGATCTTCGCGCGGCGCCGGAGCTCGTGAGGATCGAGGCCGCTCGCGACGCCGAAGACTTTCTTCGCCGTGCGGTCGTGGATGTCCTCCTGCCGCCGGAACGCTTCGATGAGTTGATCGTCCTGTGACAGCTGCGCGAGGACGCGCAGCTCGATCTGCGAATAGTCCGCAGAGATCAGCCGCCATCCCGGATCGGCGATGAACGCGCGCCGGATCTCGCGTCCGATCTCGGTGCGGATCGGCACGTTCTGCAGATTGGGATCGCGGCTGCTCAGCCGTCCCGTCGCGGCGGTCGTCTGGCTGAACGACGTGTGGACGCGCCCGGTCTCGGGATGGACCAGCGCGGGCAGCGCATCGATATAGGTACCCTTGAGCTTCTGGAGCGCACGCCAGTCGATGACCTCGCGCGGAAGCTCGTGAGACTGCGCCAGCTCTTCGAGGACGTCCTGAGCCGTCGACGCCGTACGAGCCTTGCCCGTCCGCTTGAGGGAGGGGAGCTTGAGCTTGCTGAACAGCACGTCGCCGAGCTGCTTTGGCGAGTTGATGTTGAAGCGTTCGCCGGCCAGAAGGTAGATGCGCTCGGCCCGCGCGTCGAGCTCGGCGTCGAGGCGCGCGCCCTGCTCGCGCAGCACGTTCACGTCGATGCGGACCCCGGCCATCTCGATGTCCACGAGCACGGGGACGAGCGGGAGCTCGAGCTCTTCATAGACCGTGTCGAGCCCCGCGGTTTCGAGCGCCGCGGTGAACGCCGGCGCGAGCTGGCCGGCGAGATCGGCGCGCTCGCCAGCAAAGGTCAACAGAGCGGCCGGTGAGAGCGTCGCCACCGAGACGGCCTTCACGCCTTTGCCGCGCACGTCCTCTTCGCTCGTGGCCCGATAGCCGACCCGCTCGAGGGCGAGGTCCTCGATGCGATGGTCCGTGCGCGTCGCGTCGACGAGATAGCTCGCAATTGCCGTGTCCATCTCGAGCCCGTCCAGCGTCGAGCCATGGCGCGCGAGCACGATCGTCGTGACCTTCAAATCGTGTCCGATCTTCGGGATCCCTGAATCGGCCAGGAGAGGCGCCAGGGGCTGCAGCAACGAACGCTCCGGGGCTGCCGGCGGCCCGAGCTGCTCGTCGGCTGCCGGCGCGTCGTCGAAGAGGCCTGGATGGCCGTTCACGCTCTTCGCCGCACGCGCCGGTGAAGGCGGCGACCCAGAACGTGCCGGGACGAAGCGCGCCTGCCGGGCGTCGATTGACAGCGCCACACCCGCAAGGCTCGCTCGCATCGGAGACGCATCGCTGTCGATGACCGCGTGGACGGCCACTCGCCCGCGAGCCGTGCATTCGGCGACGAAGGCTTCGACCGCGTCGGGCTGGTCGAGCACGACGTAGTCGCGCACGATCGAATCGGCGGTCGGCGCGAACTCGGTGACGAGCGACCGGAACCCCAGCTTGGAGAAGAGCTCGAAGACCGCGTTCCGGTTGGCGCCGCGGTATTGACAGCATTCGGCTTCGAAGGTGACCGGAATGTCGGTGCGGATGGTGACGAGCCTGCGGCTTTCGCGGGCTTGATCCGCATGGGTTTTGAGCGCCTCGCGATAGCGCTTCTGCGTCAGGGCGGGCGCGGCCACCAGGAGCGCGTCGAGGGAGCCGTGGGTCGAGATCAACTCGCGCGCGCCCTTTTCGCCGATGCCCGGCACGCCCTTCACGTTGTCGATGGTGTCGCCCATCAGCGCCAGGACGTCGATGACCTGTGAGGGCGCGACGCCGAACTTCTCGCGCACCGCGGCCTCGTCGAACCACGTGCCTTCGTCGCGCGGGTTGTAGACCGAGATGGGTCCGCCCACGAGTTGGAAGAAGTCCTTGTCGCCCGTGACCAGGACGACCTCGTAGCCCTGCTCCGCGGCCTGGCGTGCGAGCGTGCCCATCACATCGTCGGCCTCGTACCGCTCGAGCGTGAGGATGGGAACGCCGAGCGCTTCGCAGGCCTGGCGCACGAACGGCACCTGCTCGATGAGGTCGGGCGGCATCGGCGAGCGCGTGGCCTTGTAGTCGGCGGCCATCTCCGAGCGGAACGTCGGGCCGGCGAGATCGAAAGCGGCCGCGATGTGCTCTGGCCGGTGGTCGGCCATGAGCTTGCGGAGCATCGTCACGAAGCCGTAGATGGCGTGGGTCGTACGGCCGTCGGGGCCGTTCATCGGCGGCAGGGCATGGTACGCCCGGTACATCTGATTGCTGCCGTCGATCAGGAACAAACGAGGGTGGGCCACGGAGAGAATCCGACCAAATCTGACAGAGAGCTGAAGAAGCGGCGTCGGGGCGGCACACGCCGCGCGGCCCGTCGCGGGGACGCCGTGGGGCAAGAGGAGTTATATCATTTGCCTCCATGAGGCGACTGGTCGCGGCCGTGCTGCTCGCTGCTGCGATTGTGGCGAGCGCGCCGTGCCGACGCGGGTTCTTCCGGCAGTTCGAATACGAAGAAGAGATCTATCTGAAGCTCGATGGGTCGGCGACGGTGATCGTCAACACGTCCATTCCCGCGCTGGTGGCGCTGCGCGGCGTCGTGCTCGACACCGATCCGCAGGCATCCGTCGACCGCGACCGAATCCGCGCCTTCTACACGTCGCCGACGACGAAGGTGACCCGCGTGAGCCGTCCGTGGCGCCGCGACGGGCGGCGCTTCGTGCAGGTGCGGATCCAGACCGACGACGTGCGTACCCTGGGCCGGGCAGCGCCGTTCGCGTGGTCGACCTACCAGTTTCGCGAGCGGGCGGGACGGTACACGTTCGTGCAGACGGTCGGCGACGTGGCGCAGAGCACGGCCTCGCCGGCGTCGTGGTCGGGGACCGAGATCGTGGGCGTGCGCATGCACGTCCCGAGTCGAATCGATACCACAACGCCCCTTCGCGCAGCGTGGAGCGGGGCAACATCCTGATCTGGGAGCAGTCGCTCGCGGAGCGCCTGCAGGGGAAGCCGCTCAAAGCGGAAGTGCGGATGGAGACCGAGTCGATTCTCGTGCGGACCCTGACGATCTTCGCGCTCGCGGCCATTGCCGCGCTCGGCCTGCTCGCCGGCGTCGTCTTCTGGGTGAAGCGTAAGGCATAAATGGGGTCGGGTGCGATATCCATCTAAATGTCACTTTGCCAGCACGACATTTAGATGGATATCGCACCCGCCCCCATTTCCTACTCGATCTTCTCCAGCGCGTCCTTCATTTCAGCATCCGTCTTCAGATCGTTCGTCACCGAGAACGCGCCGAAGCCGGTCGCCAGCGATCGTGCGAGCGCGCGCTCGACGTTGCTGTTGACCACACCCGTCAGCGTGACGTGCCCGCGCTCGACCACGATGTGGATCGGCGGGTTCGCCATGTTGGCGTAGTGCCAGAACGCCGGGTTGCCGTAGATCGCGCGCGCGATGCGGAAGCGCAGCTCGTCGTCGAAGAACGAGACCGGGAGGACCTCGATGCGGTTCTGGATCTCGCGAACGCCATCGACCCTCGCGATGCGCCGCGCGATATCGTCCTTCTTGTACGGCATCGTCACCCGGCCGTAGAGCGTCACCGTGCCGCCCTCGATCTCAGCGGCGATGTTGTCGAACACCGTGAAGTGGACGTAGCGGTTCACCTGAGCCGACACGTCCTTGAAAATGTCCGACTTGGCGCGATCGATATGATCGATCTGCGCCCAGGCAGACGAGCCAAGTCCTACCATTGCGAAAACCATCAACGCCAACACCGACTTCCTCATGACGCCTCCGATGCGGCGGCTACCACAACGGTCGCCGCGATTTCCACAGGCTCAAGAATCAAAGCCCGTACCAGAGGCTACGAATGGCGCACGCTCGGAGATCTGCACGATCGCGCAGCAGCGCGGCACCAGCTTGTCCGTTGCAGGCGTCAGCTCGACGATGCCGCGTGTCCCATGCGGCGGAAGTCAGCTTTAGAACGGCTTATAGGATCTATCGATTGGCAGGGTGAGCCAGGGTCCTGCGATCGGCTACAGCAAGAGCATGGTGCCGATGCCCGCGGCGATCAGCACGGTCTGTCGAACCGCATTGGGATCGCGCGGGTTGCGATGGAGATCGGGGATGAGATCGGCCATCGCCACGTAGAGGAACCCTCCCGCTGCAAACGCAATCAGATACGGGAGCGCCTGCGGCATCGGCCCGATCGGCAACGTACACGACCAGGGTGCCGAGGATGCCAGCCACTGCCGACAGAACGTTGAGCAGGAGCGCCCGCCGACGCGAATAGCCCGCGTGCAGGAGCACGGCGAAGTCGCCGACCTCCTGTGGAATCTCATGCGCCGCCGCGGCCAGCGCGGTGCTGATGCCCAGCGGGATCGACGTGAGCACGGCCGCGCCGATGATGGCGCCATCGACGAACGTGTGGAACGCGTCGCCGACCAGGACCAGCGTCGCCGCACGTCCGTGCGCGGGCGCAATCCACGTCCTCGTGGCAGTGCCGCCAGATGACCAGCTTCTCCAGCACGAAGAAGGTGAGGATGCCG
Organism: Vicinamibacterales bacterium; assembly: GCA_963840865.1. Taxonomy (GTDB): domain Bacteria; phylum Acidobacteriota; class Vicinamibacteria; order Vicinamibacterales; family Vicinamibacteraceae; genus CAWJAP01. Next base: position 578,044 of record CAWJAP010000023.1, on the reverse strand, counting down.
GCGAGCAGCGCTCCAGCGCACGTGCTCGGGCGCCAGCCTGGCCAGCGACTCCGGCACGAGATGAAGCAGCGACGCGCCGAGGAGCGTTCCCACCGCATAGCTGACGAGCGATGCGACGAGCCTCGCGCGCGCCATATCCGAGACGAGCAGCACGGACGAAGCGACGGCGAGCCCGGCAGCGCTGCCGACGACACTCAAGGCAACGGCCAACCCCAGCGGATGCACGCCGGGGATCATATGCGTGAACAGCCCCAGTCAAGGCATGAGGCACAAGGCACCACGCACAAGGTGAAGGTCACAGGCACAAGGGCCTGGTCCTTCCGTGTGCCTGCGGCCTCGTGAATTGTGCCTTCCGTTGCAGGCTGCACCGCAGCCTGCTACGGCAACGCCATGTATCCCTTGCGTGCGCGAACCAGGTAGTCGCGGTTGCGAACGTCGACGCGGATTGCGTGCCAGCGGCCGTCCTTGGGCGCCACCGGGCGCATAGGCGAGCGAAGTACTGCCGGCTCAGTTCGTCGGCGATGCCCGCAGTCGCGGGTCCGAGATCGCGCGCGTGGCGCACGATTTCGGTCCGGCCGCCGCTGTCGTCGGTCAGTTCGCGCAGTGACGACACGTTGACTCCATCGTCGCGCGTGCCGCCCGGCATCCGCGGATACCGCGGCTGCGGTTGACGCGGCCACTGTGGCGGGTTGCGTCCGGTCGGGGGGAACGGCCAGGGGAGCCGCGGCGGGCGCGGGCTTCCCGTCGACCATGTCGACTGGCTCTCGCCGTCGATGCCGACGGCGTAGACGAGCACCTCCGTCTCGCGAATCAGACGCCGAATCGATCGGACGTCGGTCGTGCTGTTGCGATCGTTGCCGTCCGAGATGATGACAATGGCTTTCTTGCGCCTGCGAGCCGCTCCTGCGCGATCGGGACGGCCTCGGCAACCGCGTCGTACATCGCCGTGCCGCCTCGCGGCTCGATTCGATCCAGCGCGCGCTGAACGCGCCCGCGATCCGATCGTCCACGGCTCGACGAGCCCCGTCCGGTCCGAGAACGCTGTAGAGAAACAACTCATCCTCCGAGCCGAGCAGGTCGAGGAAGCGCCCGATCGCGCTCGCGCGCGTCGTGCCACTTGTCGCCTTCCATGCTGCCGCTGACATCGAGCACGAGACCCAGGCTGACGGGCACGCGTTCATCGCTGAAATGCGTGATCGGCTGCGATGCGTCATCCTCGTAGATCGTGAAGTCTTCGCGCCGCAATCCGCTGACGAAGCGCTCGTTGCGGTCGAACACCGTCGCCGTCACGTTGATGAGCTCGGTCCTCGTCTTGAATCTGAAGCCGCCACTTTCCGCTTGCTCCTGACGCTCCTGCGGCTTGGACTGCTGCGCCGCCAGCGACGCGATCCCGAAGGACGCGGCGACGAGCGCGGCGAGGGTCAGACGCTTGATGGACTGATGCGCGGTCATGGTGTCCTCACAGCCCCGCCCGTCGAACGGGCGCCGGGCCGGGCGTCGTGCCGTGGCCTTGCGGAGTGGCTACCGGTGTGCGCCGGTCGACGTGCGGAACGATCCCGCCCTCCATGCGCCGGAAGCTCACGCGGTAGCGGCCGAGATCGAGCGGTGACCGTGGCGGTGACGCGGAAGGACGACTCGCCGCCCGGCGCGAGCCGGCGGAGCTCGAGCGGCGAGCGCGCCGTCGAAATGAACCGGTTCTGTTCATCGAAGAGTGACACGACGGCGTGAGCGGAATCGAGCTCGGCGCCGCCGGCCGGGTTGCGGACGAGACCCATGATCGTCAGTTCGTCGCCACGCCGCTCGTGCGAGAGCGACATCAGCTCGAGCGCCGCCGCGGGCTTGTCGGCGGCCCGCTCCGCCCCGGCCGGTTGGCTGACCAGCCAGACGATGGACAGCAGGGCCACGAGCGCGAGCCCGCCGGCCGCCACGGCCGCGGGACGCAATGGGACCGCCCTCTGGCGCTCCGGCTCCTCGAACAGCCCGCGCGCGTCGACGGCCGCCGTCCGGTCGTCCGGTTCGGCGTCCTCGGAGACGAACCGCATCTCTCCGAATGAACCGAGATCGTCGGACGGCTCGGGGCCCGCGATGAGCGCGGCGACACGGGCATTCGATCGGCGGCGGTCCTCCCGCACCGTGAACCACGCCACGAGACTCGCGGCGATCGCCACGAGGATGGAGGCAACCGTGATGATCAGAAACATGGCCTTCTAAGGACCCCCTGCTACCGGAGCTTGAACTCGACCGAGACCTCGACGACGACATCGACGGGCGTACCGAAGCGCCGTGCGGGAGCGAACCGCCATTGGGCGACCGTCTGCGCCGCACGCTGATCGAGACCGTGGCCGAGCCCGCGGATGACGCGGACGTCACCGACCGAGCCGTCGCGGCGGACGACGATCTCGAGGATGACCTCGCCCTCGACACTGCGGCGACGCGCTTCCTCGGTGTAGTCCGGCTTCACCTCGCGCACCAGCGTCGGCGGCTCGATGCCACTGCCCGGCCGGTACGGACCGCCGCCGGTTCCGCCGCCGCTGCCTTCGCCAATGCCCGGTCCCTGGCCCCGGCCAAGTCCGGTGCCTTCTCCGGCGCCCGAGCCCCCCTTCGCACCGGGTCCGTTCGAGTCGTCGGCTTTCGTCTCTTCGGGCACGCCGGCCTTCGTCTCGGGATCCGCAGGACGCGAGGCCACCGGTGCCTGAACCGGTGGCTCCGGATCGGGTGGCGGCGGTTCCGGCGGATCGGCTTTCGGCGTCACCTCGGGTGCCGGTTTGGGTGGAGGAATCGGGCTGCTCATGCGCGACTCGCCCTTGCGGGCGATGCGCGCCGGCGGCTTCGGCTGGCGCAGGCCTCCCCCACCGCCTCCACCGCCCGGTCCCGGTTGCGCGAGAAAGACCAACCGGACCTCGGGTCCCTTCTCGATCGGCACCTCGGTGGTGCTCGCCAGGCCGAATAGCGGCCACAGGGCGACCGCCGCGAGCAAGACACCGTGAAAGCCGGTCGATGCGGCGAGTGGCACGCGGGTTTCACGCCGAGCGGACCGGAGGTCCTCGAACAACCCGGGCGGTACCGCAGGGACGACTTCCTGAATCAGGTCCGCGCGCAACGCCGCGACCAACCGGAGCGCCTCGTCGTAGGTGAAGAAGCCTCCCGGCACCGTTCGCGCCCGGCCTTGCGCGCCGGCGCGAACCACCGCCTCGACGCCGACGCCGGCGGCGCGCGCGACTTCGCGGGCGGAATAGACGTCGGCGTGGGCGGGCGTCGGCATGGTCAGACTTCCCGATCAGGCAAGAATCCTGCCGGGTGATCAGGAGGAAGCCGTGCCGTGGAACAGGCGTCAATGGCGCGCCGTTTTGGGGCGGCGGACATCGGGGAGGCTGGGTTGTCGTCACGCGCAGACACCGCGGCTGTCGTCCCGGCAGGACGGTGTGCTACAACGTGCGCCATGACGAACGAGCTGGCGGGGAAGGTGGCCATCGTGACCGGAGCGTCGAGCGGCATCGGGACGGCGACGACGGTGACGCTGGCCGCGGCCGGCGCGGCCGTCCTGGCGGTGGGGCGCGACGCCGCCGCCCTGGCCCGCACCATCGAACGTATCCCGCCGACCGGGGGTCAGGCTGAGCCGTGCGAAGCGGATCTGCTCGACCGGGACGCGCCGGCGCGCATCGTCCGGCGCGCGCTCGAGCGCTTCGGGGGCATCGATATCCTCGTCAACTCCGCGGGCATCATCGCGTCCGGCACCATCGAGACGACGAGCGACGAGGCGTGGGATCGGATGATGGCGCTGAACGTCACGGCGCCGTTCCGCCTGATGCGCGCCGCGGCGGCAGCGCTCACCGAGCGCAAGGGCGTGATCGTCAACGTGTCGAGCGTGACCGGGCTGCGTGCGTTTCCAGGCGTGCTGGCGTATTGCGTCAGCAAAGCGGCCGTCGATCACTTGACGCGGTGCGCGGCGCTCGAGCTCGCGCCGCGGGGCGTGCGCGTCAACGCCGTCAATCCTGGCGTCGTCGTGACGAACCTGCATCGGCGGTCGGGGATGAGCGAGGACCAGTACGCCGCCTTCCTCGAGCGGTCACGCGAGACCCATCCGCTCGGCCGGCCGGGCGATGCTGACGAGATTGCCGACCTCATCGCGTTCCTCGCCTCCTCGCGCTCGCGTTGGGTGACCGGCGAGACGATTTCCATCGACGGGGGCCGCCACCTCACGTGTGCGCGATAAAAACCGGCCAGTGGACCGCAGCCCGGTGTCCAATGAGGCGAGGAGCACCTCGTGGGACTGAGCGACCTGTTCGCCAACAACCTGTTCGTCAAGTTGATCCGCGGAGATACGAGCCGCAACGATCTGATCGTCTCGATGGTCGGGACGCGGCTCGGCGATCGACTGCTGGTCGTTGGCGGCGGCGACGGTCCGCTCGTGGCCGCGCTCGGCCGGCCCACCGGGTTCACCGGCCGGATTTGCGCGGTCGAGCCTGATGCGGCTCGCGCCGATCGCGTCCGCGAGACGGCCACAGCTGCGGGAGTTCTGCTCGAAGTGGAATCCGCGCCGCTGAACGCCTTGCCGTACGACGCCAACGCGTTCGATGTCGTGGTGGTGCCGGCCAGCTCGGATTTCGCGAGCGCCGTCACTGACGCGCGCCGCATTCTTCGCACCGGCGGCCGCTGCGTCGCGGTCGTCGCCGCCGCCGGAACTGGCGACGCGCCTTCGCCCATCGAGCGCTTGCAGCGTGCGGGTTTTCGCGTCGCGCGCCTCATCGCCGAGCGACTCGGGCTCTCTTTCTACGAAGCCATCAAGCTGGCGGAGTGAGCGGCGCCGTTTCTCTGGCGACGGCTGCCCTCAGCCGCCGTCGCGGCAGCCCTTCGATCCGCCGCCGCCATTCAGCCGGCCCTCGGCGGGCCGGCTGGCAGCGCGGCGGGCTGCGCGGGCATGGCGTGAGCGCAACATCTCGAACGCCACCCGGCCGTCTCGAGACTGCGCCAAACCGCCAGCACAGCCTCGCGAGTTGCCAGCCGGCGCGCCCGGCGGCGGCTGAATTGCAGCGCGGTCCAAGGGCTGTCAGGCGGCCCGCGCTGAGGGCGCCGGTCGCAAAACGGATATAGTGTCCGGCCGTGAAAGCACCCATTGAGATCGCCCCGGCCAAGGGGAAACTCGGCGTTCTCCTCGTCGGTCTGGGCGCCGTTAGCACGACATTCATTGCGGGCGTCCTGGCGGTTCGGAAGGGCCTGGCCAAACCGATCGGATCGCTCACGCAGATGGGGACCATCCGCCTGGGCAAGCGCACGGACGGACGGTCGCCGCTCATCAAGGAGTTCGTTCCGCTCGCCGCGCTCGACGACGTGGTCTTCGGCGGGTGGGACATCTTCGAGGACGACGGCTACGCCGCGGCGACGACGGCCGGCGTGCTCGACACGCCGGCTGCTCGATCAGATCAAGCCCGAGCTGCAGGCCATCAAACCCTGGAAGGCCGTCTTCGATCGGCAGTACGTCAAGCGGCTCGACGGACCCAACGTCAAGAAAGGCGCGACGAAGCGGGAGCTGGCCGAAGCGGTCCGCGAGGACATCCGGTCGTTCAAGCGCGACCAGGTGCTCGACCGGCTGGTGATGATCTGGTGCGGCAGCACCGAGATCTTCATGCAGGAAGGTCCGACGCATCAATCGTTGCCGGCCTTCGAGGCGGCGCTCGAAGCGAACGACTGTTCGATTCCCTCGAGCATGATTTACGCGTACGCGGCGCTTCAGGAGGGCGTGCCGTACGCGAATGGCGCGCCGAATCTCAGCGCCGACATTCCGGCGCTCGTCGATCTGGCTGCGCGGACGAAGGCGCCGATCGGCGGAAAGGACTTCAAGACCGGGCAGACGCTGATCAAGAGCGTGATCGCACCGGGTCTGAAGGCGAGGCTGCTCGGGGTGAAGGGCTGGTACTCGACCAATATCCTCGGCAATCGCGACGGCGAAGTGCTCGACGATCCCGAGTCGTTCAAGACCAAGGAGGAGAGCAAGAAGTCGCTGCTCGACTACATCCTGCAGCCGAATCTCTATCCGGACCTCTACGAGAACCTCCACCACGTCGTCCGCATCAACTACTATCCGCCGCGCGGCGACAACAAGGAGGGCTGGGACAACATCGATCTGACGGGCTGGCTCGGCTACGACATGCAGCTCAAGATCAACTTCCTGTGCCGCGACAGCATCCTGGCCGCGCCGCTCGTGCTCGACCTCGTGCTGTTTCTCGATCTCGCGCGGCGCGCGGGGCTGAGCGGCATCCAGGAGTGGTTGTCGTTCTATTTCAAGAGTCCTCAGCACGCGCCGGGCCTGTATCCCGAGCACGATCTCTTCATTCAGCTGATGAAGCTGAAGAACACGTTGCGCTACTTGCGCGGCGAGGATCTCATCACGCATCTAGGACGTGAGTCACTACGACTGAACGGCGGGGCTGAAGCCCCGCCGTTCCGGAGCAGAGTCCGGGGGCTGAAGCCCTGCCCTCATCGGTGGCCTCGGACCTTTGGTACGCTCGGACCTTTGGTCCGCGGACTTGGCCCGGAGCCCTGAGCCCTTGACCCCACGCAAAGCCCTTCCCGCGCTCCTTGGCGGCCTGTTCATGGGCGTGCTGTCGGTGCTGCCCATCGTCAATGCAGCGAACGTCTGCTGCTGCTTGTGGGTCGTCGATCGGCGGCGTGCTCGCGGCCTGGGTGATGCAGCAGAACCACGCCTGTGCCCGTCACGCCGGGCCAGGGCGCGCTCGTCGGGCTGCTCGCCGGCCTCTTCGGTTCGGCGTCGCGCTCGTCGCCTGATCCCGAGTCGCGTATCTTCCAGGGCACGCCTGATGGAGGGCTTCTCGGATGGCTGCTGCGCGCAGGAAGGACTGACGCCTGACATGCGCGACATCGCTCGAGCAGGTCGGGCCCGGCGTCTCTCTCGGGCTCGTTGCGTCGTGATGACTTCGTCGCCGATCTGATGTTCGGGACGGTGGGGGGTCTCATCGGCGCCGCTATCTTCCGGACGACCGCACCGCCGCCTCCGCCGGTTCCCGTGCCGCCTCCGCCGCCCGAGCCGTTTCCGTGGACGCCGCCTGTCGTCACATCCGCCGACGTACCTCCGCCGGCCGATCGCGAGGCGAGGACGTTGATCGAGCCGCCAGCCGACGAGCCAGCGCCACCAGTCGAAGATCGACGTCCCAAGGCCGAAGACTGAGAACCGAAGACCGAAGGCTGACAGTCTTGAAGTTTCGAGTTCGAGTTTCGAGTTTTGAGTGATGAGTTCTGAGTCAGGCTACGTGCGACGGGCTTCCGGTTACGGGACTTGCGGAAATCGCATGGGCCTCGTCCAACAGTCGGTGACCCGTGGCCCGGTTTCTCGTCAATCGCTCCGAGGTTCGTGATGTCGAAGCCATCCGATCAGCACAGCACGGAAATCTCCGCGCTCCTCACCGAGGATCGCTCGTTCCCGCCGCCGCCCGAGTTCCGCGCGAGAGCTCGCGTCTCCGACCCGGCCGTCTACGAGGCGGCGGCGAAGGACCCCGAGGCGTTCTGGGCTTCGTTCGCGCGCGAACTGGAGTGGATGCGCCCGTGGGACACGGTGCTCGAGTGGAAGTCGCCCGACGCGAAATGGTTCGTCGGCGGCAAGATCAATGCATCCGTCAACTGCGTGGATCGCCACGCCCGGACCGCGCGCCGGAACAAGGCCGCGATCATCTGGGAGGGCGAGCCCGGCGACCGGCGCACGCTCACGTACTTCGACTTGTACCGCGAGGTCAACGCCTTCGCGCACGCGCTGAAGTCGCTCGGCGTGAAAAAGGGCGACCGGGTCGCGCTGTATCTGCCGCTCGTTCCGGAGCTGGCGATTGCCATGCTCGCCTGCGCTCGCATCGGCGCCGTGCACAGCGTCGTCTTCGGCGGTTTCAGCGCCGAATCGCTGCGCGACCGCATCAACGACGCGAAGGCGACGCTGCTCGTGACCGCCGATGGCGGCTACCGGCGCGGGTCGCTCGTGCCGCTCAAGCAGACCGCGGACGAGGCGCTGAGCGACACGCCCTCGATCGAGAACGTCGTCGTCGTGCAGCGTGACCGCGGCGGGCGGTTCCCCGTGCACATCGTCGAGGGACGCGACCACTGGTATCACCGGCTGATGCAGGAAGCCGGCCGCTACGTCGAGCCGGAGCCGATGGACTCGGAGGACATGCTCTACATCCTCTACACGTCGGGCACGACCGGGAAGCCGAAGGGCATCGTCCACACGACGGGCGGATATCTCACCGGCACCTACGCGACGTCGAAGTGGGTCTTCGATCTCAAGGACGAGGACGTCTATTGGTGCACGGCCGACATCGGGTGGGTCACCGGCCACAGCTACGTCGTGTACGGGCCGCTCGCCACCGGCGCCACCGTCGTGATGTACGAAGGCGCGCCCGACTGGCCCGACCGGCATCGGTTCTGGGAGATCGTCGAGCGGTACGGCGTGACGATCTTCTATACCGCACCCACCGCCATCCGCGCATTCATGCGCTGGGGAACCGAGTTCCCCGCGAAGCACGACCTGTCCAGCCTGCGGCTGCTCGGCTCGGTCGGCGAGCCCATCAACCCCGAGGCCTGGATGTGGTACCACCAGCACATTGGCCAGCAGCGTGCCCCGATCGTCGATACGTGGTGGCAGACTGAGACCGGGCAGATCATGATCACGCCGCTGCCTGGCATGACGGCGACCAAGCCCGGCTCGGCGACGCTGCCGTTCCCAGGCGTGTCGCCCGAGATCCGCAAGCAGTCGGGTGATGCGGTCGACGTCGGCGGCGGGTTGCTGGCGCTGATCAGGCCCTGGCCGGCGATGCTGCGCGGCATCTATGGCGACCGCGAGCGGTTCGTCAAGACTTACTTCAGTCAATGGCCCGATGGCGCCTACTTCACGGGGGATGGGGCGAAGAAGGACGAGGATGGTTTCTACTGGCTGCTCGGCCGCGTCGACGACGTGCTGAACGTGGCGGGCCATCGTATCGGGACGATGGAAGTGGAGAGCGCGCTCGTCGATCACCCGGCGGTGGCCGAAGCGGCGGTCGTGGGCCGTGCGCACGAGATCAAGGGTCAGGCGATTACCGCGTTCGTGATTCTCAAAGGCGGGAAGGCCGGCTCCCCGGCTCTCATGGACGAGTTGCGCCAGCACGTCGCGAAGAAGATCGGCGCTATCGCGCGGCCCGAGGAAGTGCTCTTCGCCGGCGACCTGCCGAAAACGCGATCGGGAAAGATCATGCGAAGGCTGCTTCGCGACATTGCCGAGGGACGGACGCTTGGCGATATGACAACGCTGGCCGATCCGGCTGTGGTCGCGAAGCTGAAAGAGAGCTACGAGGACGAGCACTAATCCCGCAAGGGGTCGGGAATCGACATTGCGGCCGGCGCGATTCCGGACCCCTGATCACCGTCCCATGAAACGGCTCGCGTTCATGGTGGGCGCCTTCGCCGCCGCAGGATGTGGCGCGGGCGAAGCTCCGCGACAGGTGGGCCCCGAGAGCGGCCGCGCCGAAGCCGCCGTGCCGCGGGTGCTCGCGGAGGCCGCAGCCACTTCGGTGCCCTTACGGGTGCAGGTCGTGGGGGCCCGTCGACTGTCGCCGGATTCGGTTCGCCTCGACCTCGTGCTGGCCGGTCCCGCCGCCGCCGGTGTCCAAGACCAGGCAGCGCAGGCCGCCGTGGAAGGCGCTGTCGCCGCTCTGGCCGATGCCTCACTCGTGTCGGCCGGCGGGCATCGCCGGGTGTTCTCGCTGCGCGACGCCACGGGCCGGCCGGTCGGAGGTCCGCTGGAGGCGCCCGAGCCCGGCGGACGCCGGACGACCTGGCTGGTTTTCACGGGGCATCCCGGAGATTCCGGGCCCGTCACGCTGGTCCTGCCCGGCTTCCCGCCGCTCGCCGGCATCCCGGTCCTGTGAGCGGGGCTGGCTCGCTGATTCGAACCTGGTACGAGCGGTTGACGTATCCTGTTTGGGAGTCAACCGCCAGCTGGACCGAGACGTCTGAACGCCATGCCGCTTATCGAAACGAAGGAACTCTGGAAGACCTACAAGATGGGCGACGAGGAGGTCCATGCCCTGCGCGGCGTCTCGATTCAGATCGAGCGGGGCGAGTACGTCGCCATCATGGGGCCGTCGGGTTCGGGCAAGTCGACCCTCATGAACCTCATCGGCTGTCTCGACACCCCCACGAGCGGCGGCTACCTGCTGAACGACAAGCAGGTGAGCCAGATGAACGACGACGAGCTCGCACGTATCCGGAACGAGGAAATCGGGTTCGTCTTCCAGACCTTCAACCTGCTTCCCCGGGCAACCGCGCTCCACAACGTGGAGCTCCCGCTGGTCTACGCCGGCATCGACTCGAAGCGCCGGCTCGAGCGGGCGAAGGACGCGTTGCTGAAAGTGGAGCTCGGCGAGCGGATGCAACATCGCCCGAACGAGCTGTCGGGCGGTCAGCGCCAGCGCGTGGCCATCGCGCGCGCGCTGGTCAACGACCCCTCGATCCTGCTCGCAGACGAGCCGACCGGAAACCTCGATACGAAGACCGGCGTGGAGATCATGGCGATCTTCGAGCGGCTGCACGACGGCGGCAACACCATCATCCTCGTGACGCACGAGGCCGACGTCGCGGCGCACGCCCATCGCATCATCCACCTCCGCGACGGTATGGTCGAAAGCGACGCCCGCCGCGCCGCATAGCCTTCCCTGGCGATGGCGGCCCTCAGCCTTCACCAGGAGGGCGCCAACGACGGCACGTCAGACCGCTGCGAAGTGGCCGGTGGCCAGCTCTTGCAGCGGCGCGCCTTCTTTGAATGCCGCGGGATCCAGCACGATGCGTCGCGGCGGCTTGTCCGGATCCGGTTCGGGAACCGCCGACAGCAGCGCCTGGGTATAGGGGTGCTTCGGGCTGGCGAAGAGCGCCCTCGTCGGGCCCATCTCGACGATGCGCCCGCGATACATCACGGCGACGCGGGTGCACGCGTGCTCGACCAGCCGCAGATCGTGCGCGATCAGCAGGTAGGTGAGCGAGAACCGCTGTTGCAGGTCGGCGAACAGGTTGATGATCTGCGCCTGAATCGAGACGTCGAGCGCCGAGACGGGCTCGTCCGCGATGATGAAGGAGGGGTTGAGCGCGAGCGCCCGCGCCAGGCCGATCCGCTGACGCTGACCGCCGCTGAACTCGTGTGGGTAGCGCGTCCTGAGCGCCGGGTCGAGCCCTACGTGCTCGAGCAGCTCGACGACGCGGCGCCGCCGCTCTTCGCGCGTGCCCAGCCGGTGAATGACGAGCGGCTCTTCGACGATGGTCTCGACGCGCATCCTCGGGTTGAGCGAGGAATACGGGTCCTGGAAGACCATCTGCATGTGACGGCGCGCGGCGCGCAGCCGGCGGCGATCGAAGGCCAGCACGTTCTCGCCGCGCAGCGTCACCTCGCCCGACGAGGGTTCGATCAGCCGCAGCATGCAGCGGCCGGTCGTGGTCTTGCCGCTGCCCGATTCACCCACGAGCCCGAACGTCTCCCCCTCCTCGATCGAGAAGCTCACATCGTCGACGGCGCGGACGAGCGTGGCGCGGCCGAACAAGCGCGGCTTGCGCGTGAACGTCTTGGTGAGATTCCTGACCTCGACGAGTGGCATGGGATCAGCGCAGAGCCGTCGGCACGGATTCCCGTTCGCCGTGATGGAGGAAGCAGCGGACGGCGGATCCGCCATTCACGGCCGCGAGCGCAGGCAGCTGGTCGCAGGGATCGAAACGGTTCGCGCAGCGCGGCGCGAACGCGCAGCCTTGGGGGATGTTGCCGAGGCGCGGCACCGCGCCGTCGATGGCCTGCAGGCGGCCGCCCTTGACGCGTCCCGGCATCGAGCCGAGGAGGCCGCGGGTGTAGGGATGCGCCGGATCGCGAAACAACCGTCCGACGTCCGCCTGCTCGACGATCCGCCCGGCATACATCACGATGACGCGGGCGGCGTTCTGCGCGACGATGCCGAGGTCGTGCGTGATGAGGAGCAGCGCCAGGTTGAAGCGTGCGCGCAGGTCGCGCAATAGCTCGAGAATCTGCGCCTGGACGGTCACGTCGAGCGCTGTCGTCGGCTCGTCCGCGAGGAGGAGCTTCGGTTCGCAGGCGAGGGCAGCGGCGATGAGCGCGCGCTGGCGCAGGCCGCCCGACAGTTGATGCGGGTACTCGTCGACTCGCCGCTCCGGTTCGGGCACCTTCACGGCATCGAGCAGCTCGATCGCGCGCCGGCGCGCCTGGCGTCCGCGGGCGCGGCCGTGCACCTCGAGCGCTTCCGCGATCTGGCTGCCTACGGTGTAAACGGGATTGAGCGCCGTCATGGGCTCCTGCAGCACCAGCCCGATGCCGGCGCCGCGCACGCGCCGCATCTCGGCTTCGGGCAGTTGGCGGAGGTCCCTTCCTTCGAACCGGACGACGCCGGAGAGGATGCGGCCAGGTGGATCGACGAGCCGCAGAATCGAGAGCGCCGTGATCGACTTGCCGCATCCCGATTCGCCGACGAGCGCGACCGTTTCGCCGGCGCGCACGCTGAAGCTGACGTCATTGACGGCCGCCACCAGCCGGCCCTCCACCGGGAACACCGTCGTGAGGTGCTCGACCTCGAGCAGGGACGGTTGGGAAGGAGGCTGGGACGCGGTCACTTCGCGACTGAGTGGGGATGCTATCCGATAAATGGGGTCGGGCCGAATTTCAGTTTCTGCAAAATCGGCCCGACCCCATATCGCAGGAACTGAAATTCGGCCCGACCCCGTTTCACTCCTAGCTCTGGTCGCGGTACTCGCCGAAGACGCCTCTCAGCGCGTCGGCGATCTCGCCGAGCGTGGCTCGTGCCTCGACGGCCGTGATCACGACCGGCACGAGGTTGCTTCCGTCTCGCGCGACCCGGCCGACCTCGTCGAGCGCGGCCTTCGCCTGCGCCTGGTCGCGGCTCGCGCGAACCGCGCGAAGACCGTCGATCTGGCGCGCCTCGATCGCCGGGTCGATCCGCGTGAACCTCGGGCGCCGCGGCCTCGTCGCTCGCGTAACGGTTGACCCCGACAACGATCTGGTCCCCGGTGTCGACGGCCCGCTGGCTCTCGTAGGCCGCGTCCTGGATCTCGCGCTGAATGACGCCGGCTTCGATGGCGGCGAGCGTTCCGCCGAGCCGATCGATGCGATCCAGGATGGCTCGGGCGTCGCGCTCGATGGCATCGGTCATTGCCTCGATGGCCCAGGACCCGCCGAGGGGATCCACCGTGTTCGCCACGCCGCTCTCGTGCGCGAGGATCTGCTGGGTGCGCAGCGCCGTCCTGCGCCGATTCCTCCGTCGGCAATGCGAGCGCCTCGTCGCGGCCGTTGCAGTGGAGCGACTGCGTGCCGCCGAGCACGGCGGCCAGCGCCTGAATGGCGACGCGGACGATGTTGTTGTCGGGCTGCTGCGCGGTGAGCGTGCTGCCCGCCGTCTGCGTGTGGAAGCGCAGCTGCTGGGCGCGTAGCCTGGTCGCGCCGAAGCGTTCCCTCATCAGTTGCGCCCAGAGCCGGCGCGCTGCGCGGAACTTGGCGATCTCTTCGAGGAAATCGTTGTGGCTGTTGAAGAAGAACGACAGCCGCTCGCCGAGCCCGTTGACGTCGAGCCCGGCCGCGCGCGCCGCCTCGACGTAGGCGCACCCGTTCGCCAGCGTGAAGGCCACTTCCTGGACCGCCGTCGAGCCTGCCTCGCGGATGTGATAGCCGCTGATCGAGATCGTGTTCCAGCTCGGCATCTCACGTTCGCAGAACGCGAAGATGTCCGTGACGATGCGCAGCGAGGCGCGCGGCGGATAGATGTAGGTGCCCCGGGCGATGTACTCCTTGAGGATGTCGTTCTGAACGGTGCCAGAGAGATCGCGTAGCGGGACGCCCTGCCGGCGGGCCACGGCCGCGTAGAGGGCAAGCAGAATGAGCGCCGTCGCGTTGATCGTCATCGACGTCGACACGCGGCCGAGCGGGATGCCGTCGAAGAGCTCGGCCATGTCCTCGATCGAATCGATGGCCACGCCCACGCGCCCGACCTCGCCAGCGGCGAGCGCGTGATCCGAGTCGTAGCCGATCTGCGTCGGGAGATCGAAGGCGACGCTGAGCCCGGTCACACCCTGCCCGAGCAGGTACCGGTAGCGTCGATTCGACTCGGCGGCGGTGCCGAAGCCGGCGTACTGCCGCATCGTCCAGAGGCGGCCCCGATACATCGTCGGCTGGATGCCGCGCGTGAACGGGAACTCCCCGGGGAAGCCCAGGCATCCGTGTCCGGTGCCGTGGGATGGTCGGACGGCGTGAAGAAAGCGCGATCGGGCGGCATCGCAGGGGTCGTGGAGGGGGACGGGCGCGCCAATCGGACCGCGTGTCACCCGGGGGCGACGGCGGTGGGCGGAGACAAAAAAGTCCCGAAAAATCGGACCAAATTCTACTTCATTCTGCCTTGACAGTGCCGGATCGCACGTCTAGAATGCCCGCAAGATCCGCTCCACTCGCACTCCTCTCTATGAAGACCGTTCTGGCGCCTCGTCCGTTCGCCATCCTCCTGCGCGCGGACGCGGGCCTCCGCTCCCGGATCCCAGCCGGCGGCGGGTAAAGGAGACAGTCCCATGGATGACACTGTCAATCGGCTCGCGAAGGAACTGGCACAAGCGATTGCGGCCGCCGTCCAATCGGACCCGAACGTGGAGGCATGTCGTGCCAAAGCGCGGGCGGCCGGTTACGAGCTGCACCTGTCGATCGACGCGGAGGTCGGCTTTGCCAGCCGCACGAAGCCCACGGGCCTGGTCCGGTCGCGACGGGTGCAGCGGCCAGGCCGGGCACCATGTGGGCCCGCAAGACGACGCAGCGCGAGTTGACGGCCAGCGATCGTCTCTTTTTGAAGTCGCTGCGGATAGCGCCCGACGAGATTCCGGAGGTCAAGAGCTAGTCAAGGAATCAAACGAACTCGAGAGATCGCCGAACGACCGGTAGGGGGCACGGCACGCCGTGCCCCTTTTCGGATGGCCACGCGGCCGCCCCCGCACCTTCTAATCCCCGATCAGGTCCTTCCCCGTCATTTCCGTCGACGGTGGCAGCCCCAACAGCCCCAGCATCGTCGGCGCGATGTCGCAGAGCGCGCCATGCGGCAGCCGCCGCGGGCGCGCCGCGCCCGGCCCTTGCACGTAGATGAGCGGGACCAGGTTGGTCGTGTGAGCTGTGTGGGGCGCGTTCAGCTCGTAGTCCCACATCTGCTCGGCGTTGCCGTGGTCGGCCGTGACCAGCGCCGTGCCGCCGGCGGCCAGAATCGCCGGAATGACCCGCGCGAGACAGGCGTCGACGGCCTGAATGGCCTTGATGGCCGCGGGCAGGCTGCCGGTGTGGCCGACCATGTCGGGATTGGCGAAGTTGCAGATGACCACGTCGTGCTGCCGCGACGAGACGCTGGCCACGAGCGCGTCGGCGACGCCCGCCGCGCTCATCTCCGGCTGCAGATCGTAGGTGGCGACCTTCGGTGACGGGACCAGCGTGCGCTCCTCGCCCGGGAACGGCTCTTCGCGCCCGCCATTGAAGAAGTAGGTGACGTGCGCGTACTTCTCCGTCTCGGCGAGCCGCAGGTTGGTCAGACCGTTCCCGGCAAGCACCTCGGCGATGTAGCCGGTCGCGGGATCGTTCGGGAAGACCACCGGAAACGTGTAGGTGGGGTCGTATTCGGTCACGGTCGTGATCTCGATCGCCGGCACGCGTCCGCGATCGAACCCGTCGAAGTCGGGGAGGCCCATCGCGCGGACGATCTGCCGCATCCGGTCGGCCCGGAAGTTGAAGAAGACGACCGAATCGCCGTCTCGCACCGGACCCACCGGGTTTGCCTCCTCGTCGACGATCACGTGCGGCTTGATGAACTCGTCGGTCACACCTTCGGCATACCCGCGCTCGATCACCTCCAG
Organism: Vicinamibacterales bacterium; assembly: GCA_963840865.1. Classification (GTDB taxonomy): domain Bacteria; phylum Acidobacteriota; class Vicinamibacteria; order Vicinamibacterales; family Vicinamibacteraceae; genus CAWJAP01. Next base: position 562,132 of record CAWJAP010000023.1, on the reverse strand, counting down.
TGCGGTCCGCGCGGACGGGCCCCGGCCGTGCACGATCGGGTCGTAGCCCAGCTTGGTCCGTTCCCAGCGCTTGTCGCGGTCCATCGTGAAGTAACGGCCGGAGACGGTCGCCGACGCGACCCGTGCGCTCGGTCGACATCACGCGCTCGAGCGTCTCGACGTATCCTCGTCCGCCCGTGGGTGAGGTGTCTCGTCCATCGGTGATGACGTGAACGAACACGCGCGAGACGCCGCGCTGTGCGGCGAGCGCGATGAGCGCGTGGAGGTGGTCGCTGGTGGCTGTGGACGCCGCCATCGGAGAGCAGCCCGATCAGGTGGAGCGCGTGTGCATCGTTCCGGCACCGGTCGAACGCGGCATGGAGCACGGGGCGCTCGAAGAAGTCGCCGTCGCGAATGCTCTTGTCGATGCGCGTGAGGTCCTGGTAGACGACCCGTCCGGCGCCGAGGTTGGTATGGCCGACCTCGGAGTTGCCCATCTGGCCGGCGGGCAAGCCCGACGGCCTCGCCCGAGGCGTCGAGCGTGCCGTTCGGATAGCGCGCGAGCAGATCGAGAAACGCCGCGGGCTGGGCGAGTGCGACGGCATTGTGATCGCGTTTCGGCGCGCAGCCCCCAGCCGTCGAGGACGAGGAGGACGAGGGGAGTGTTCGGATGACGCATGACGGGCTACAGGCTACGGACTCCGGGCGACGGGCCAGGGCCAGCGGGCTGCGCGCTTCGAGCGATCAGTTGCCAGGACATCGAACCTCGCGATACCTCGGACGTCTCCCCTGGCCTGCAGCCCGTAGCCTGTAGCCCGTAGCCTTATTTCAACTGCTTCAACGCGCCGCGGCCGGCGTATGTGGCCCGGCTGCCGAGGGCTTCTTCGATGCGCAGCAGCTGGTTGTACTTCGCGACACGATCGCTGCGGCAGAGCGAGCCGGTCTTGATCTGCCCGGCGCGGGTGCCGACAGCGAGATCCGCAATCGTCGAGTCCTCGGTCTCGCCAGACCGGTGCGAAGCGATCGTGGTGTAGCCCGCCGACCAGGCAATCGCCATCGCGTCGAGGGTCTCGCTGATCGTGCCGATCTGATTCACCTTCACGAGGAGCGAGTTGGCGATGCCCTGGGCGATGCCTTCCTTCAGGATCGGCGGGATTGGTCACGAAGACATCGTCGCCGACGAGCTGCACGCGGTCGCCGAGTGCTTTGGTCAGCGCGCCCATCCCGGCCAGTCGCCTTCGCCGAGACCGTCCTCGATCGAGGCAATCGGGTACTGGCGCGTCCATTCGTCGTAGAGCGCGATCATCTCGTCCGACGTGCGCGTCTTGTCGCCCGACTTCTTGAAGACGTATTTGCCGCCTTCCTCGAAGAACTCGCTGGCCGCGACGTCGAGCGCCAGCACGACGTCCGTGCCGGCGTTGCAGCCGGCCTTTGCGACCGCCTCGATCACGACGTCGAGCGCTTCGCGGTTCGACTTCAGGTTGGGCGCGAAGCCGCCTTCGTCGCCGACGCCGGTGCCGAGGCCGCGCTTCTTCAGGATGCCGCGCAGCGCGTGGAAGATCTCCGCCCCGATGCGCAGCGCCTCGGCAAACGTCGGGGCGCCGAACGGCATCACCATGAACTCCTGGAAGTCGACGTTGGTGTCCGCGTGCGCGCCGCCGTTGAGGATGTTCATCATCGGCACGGGCAGCAGCGTCGGCAGCCTCGCCGCCGACGAGCGCGCGCCGCAACGACGCCGATGTGCTCGTAGAGCGGCTGGCCGGCCTCGTCGGCCGCGGCGCGCAGCGCCGCCATCGACACAGCGAGCGTCGCGTTGGCGCCGAGCCGCCCCTTGTTCGGCGTGCCGTCGAGATCGACGCAGCGCGCGATCGAGACCGACCTGATCGAACGACTTGCCGAGGATGGCAGCGGCAATCTCGCTGTTGACGTGCCCGACGGCGCGGCGCACGCCCTTGCCGAGGTACCGGCTTCGATCGCCGTCGCGAAGCTCCAACGCCTCGCGCGTGCCGGTAGAGGCGCCGGAAGGCACGGCGGCACGGCCGAAGCCGCCGCCCGAGAGCTCGATGTCGGCTTCGACCGTCGGGTTGCCACGCGAATCCAGAATTTCACGACCAACCACGCACTTGATTTCCAAGAGGGCTCCTTACGGAAGGTCCAGGGGAATATCAAAAGGGTCGAAAGGTCCAAAGGTCCCAAGGTCGAGCGGCCCAGGTCCGGACCTCGGACCATGGGACTCTTGGAGCCTCCAGACCTTTGGACCACGAGCGTCAGCTCAGTTCCTCTTCGTCCCATTCCGCTTCGACATCGAGAACCGACGACGGCGGCTCCTCGACGAGCGGCTCGTCGTCGGTGGTGACGACGATGATGCCCTTGTCGGTCACGGTGTGGCGCCTGCGATCCTCCTCGGGGTTGAAGCCGATGCAGGCGCCTCGCGGGATGAACACGTCGCGATCGATGATCGCGCGCCGGATCCTCGAGTGCCGTCCCACGCGCACGCCGGGCATGAGGATGCTCTGCTCGATGCGGCAGAAGCTGTGCACGCGGACGTTCGGACACAGGATGCTGCCCGCGACGCGGCTTCCCGAGACGATGCAGCCGGCCGAGATGATCGAGTCGAGCGCCTGCCCGCACCGCTGGCCTTCGTCGGCGAACACGAACTTCGCCGGCGGCGACTGCGACTGCCACGTGCGCATCGGCCATTCCGGATCGTACAGGTTGAACTCGGGGTTCACCTGGCAGAGATCCATGTTCGCTTCGTAGTAGGCGTCGAGCGTGCCGATGTCGCGCCAGTACTTCGACGCTTTCTTGTTCTCGTCGTAGAAACGATAGGCCACGACCTGCGCGTCCTGAATGAGTGCCGGCAGGATGTCCTTGCCGAAGTCGTGGCTCGTCTGCCGCGCCGCGTCGGCCTCGAGCGCGCGATACAGCGAGTCGGCCTCGAAGACGTAGATGCCCATCGAGACCAGCGCCATGCCGTCGGATCCCGGCATGGGCGCGGGATGCTTCGGCTTTTCCTGAAAGCCGGTGACTCGATCGGTCGTATCCATGTGCACGACGCCGAAGCGCGTCGCATCGGCGACGGGCACCTCGAGGCACCCGATCAGGGAGGCCGCCTGCCGCTCGCGATGCGCGCGCAGCATCTTCGCGTAATCCATCTTGTAGACGTGATCGCCCGAGAGCACGACGATGTGCCGCGGCGATTCACGCTTGATCGAATAGAGATTCTGGTAGACCGCGTCCGCCGTGCCGAGGTACCAGTGCTCGCCGACGCGCTTCTGCGGCGGCAGGATTTCGATGAATTCGCCGAGCTCTTCCGCGAACACCTTCCACCCCATGCGGATGTGACGCGAGAGCGAGAGCGACTTGTACTGCGTGGCGATGAAGATGCGCCGGAACCCCGAGTTCACACAATTGCTCAGGGTGAAATCGATGATCCGGTACGGGCCGCCGAAAAACACCGCGGGCTTGGCGCGGTCCTTCGTCAGCGGATACAGCCGCTCGCCCACCCCGCCGGCGAGAATGATGACGAGGGTGTCGTCCGGCATGCGGCGGATGATACCACGATGAATGCGGCCTTCGGCGCGCCCTCAACTGCTGATGGAATCAGCTGACTTTACAGTGGTTTGACTTGGTCCGGACGGTCGCCTATGATCGAGAGGTTCGTGACCCGGGTCCGTCGTGGGAGTCAGCAGGTTGATGGTGCGTACAGCCTCGGGCCGGCTCGGCCCTGATCGTTCTCTGTGTCGCGCTCGGCGTTGTCGTCCACGCCCAGCGCCGCGACGACAAGAAGCCTGCGGATTCGGGGCTCAACCAGGCGCGAACGCCAGGAGCTCGCGCCGCTCTTCCGGCTCGTCGACGACGTGATGAAGGGCACGGGCCCCGGCACCTATCTCGTGCCCTCGGCCACGGCCAAGGAGCCCGCGGCGCCGCAGCCGCAGGCGGCGCCGCGCCGACGCTGCCCGCTGACGTTGACGAACGATTTCCTCAAGGCGCAGAACCAGCTGATCTACGTGCCGTTCACGGTGCAGATCGAGCCGGGCAAGCTCGCGACGCCGTCGATCGCCGCGTACCTGCGCGTGGCGCCGAAGGGCAGCGCGCCGATTCCGGCGCCGGCCTCGGACAAGGCCTCGGACAAGGCCACGGACAAGGATCGCAAGAGCAAGGATGCGGGGACCTATCCGTTCGAGGACGTCTACTTCACCGATTTGCGCGCGACGGCAGGTCAGCCGCTGAAGCTGACGCGTGCGTTCGCCGTGCCGGCCGGGGACCTACGACGTCTACATCGCGTTGCGCGAGCGTCCGCAGTCCGGAGCGCTCGGCCGATGCGCCGGTGAAGGTCGCCGTGCTGAAGCACGAGCTGACCGTGCCGAACTTCCACGCCGACGAGCTCCAGACCAGCTCGGTCATCGTCGCGGACAAGATCGATCAGCTGTCGGCGCCGCTCGCACCCGAGTCGCAAAAGGAGCGTCCCTATGTGCTCGGCGAGGCCGAGATCGTGCCAGCGCAGGATCTGAAGTTCAAGAAGACCGAAGAGCTGCAGGTCGATCTTCCAGGTCTACGGCGCCAAGATCGGCGACGACAAGAAGCCCGACTTGACGGTCGACTACGTGTTCCACCAGAAGGACGGCACCGGCGAGAAGATGTTCAACAAGACGCCGCCGCAGGCCTTCAACGCGCAGAGCCTGCCGCCGAACTTCGACTCCGCCGCCGGGCACCAGATCGTCGGCGGATCAGGCGGTGCCGCTCGCGTCGTTCCCGGAGGGCGATTTCCGGCTCGAGATCAAGGTGACGGACAACAAGACACGAAGAGCCTCACGCGCGAGGTGCTCTTCTCGGTCGTGCCCGCGTCCTGACCAGTCAGCCAGGAGGCAGTGCATGCCCCGGCTCGTCCGCATCGTCGCATTGACGGCCCTGATCGGAGCGCCGGAGGTGTGTGGGGCGGAACAGGCGGGCAGCCTGAGCCGCAGCTCGGAGGTCAATCGTCACGGCGCGGCCGGCCGACCCGTCGCCGGTCGTGCTGACCGCCAGCCTCTCGGCTGGCTGGATCGAAGGCGTCGTCACCGACGACGGGCAGCCGGCCGATCGTCGGCGCGGCCGTGACGGCGCACGGTCGCGATCTCCTGCTTGTGGAGACCGACTCGGACGGCCGGTTCGCGGTTCGCAGCGTGCCGCCGGGCACGTATCTCCTGCGCGTGCAGGGACGCGGGTTCACTCGGCGTCACGCCGGGAGTTCATCCAGGTCGTCCCTGGCCCGCGGCACGCGCCTCGACGTGCGGCTGCGCCGGTCCGCCGACGATGTCGCCACCGCCCCGAGTCGCGCGTGATCGCCGCCGGCATGGGCGCCTCACAGGTCACCGCGAGCGCTCCGCTGAGCGGTTCGTCGCCCCTCGACGCTTCGACCGCCGCGTCGCCCGAACCGGCCCGGCCGAAACCGAGCCGCACGATCACTCATCGTCGGCGTGGCGGCTGCGCCATCTCAAGCGATCGGTGCTCCGCGAGTCGCACGATGGCGCTGAGCGACCCGGATCTCGTCGAGGGTGAAATCCTTGCCGACAAGGGTGGCTTCAACGTCGGTGACTGGGCCATCGGACTCGCGCGTACGGCTTCGTCGCTCGCCACCGACAGCGGCGTGCGTGGACGGGTTCAGCTCCTGACGAGCGGCGCGTTCGACCAACCATTCGAGGACGTGCCGACCGGCGATATGCGCCGCCGGCGTCGCCTACTTCAACCTCGCCGCGCCCGGTCAGCACGCGCACGAGCTGGGTCGGTCGAAGCGGCCACGGCGCAGGGTGAAGTGTCGTCGTGGTTCGTGGCGGGTCCTATGCCACGGTCGTCGCCGAGAGTCACGCGCTCGACGTGCACAGCTCCTACAGCCGTCAGCGCTACGCCGGCGGCAACCCGCAGGCGCTGGCGGCATTCGTCGATGGCAGCCGCAACGTCGGCGGCGTGCAGGTCTCCGATCGGCTGGACGCTGTCGCCGCGCGCGCTCGTCACCGTCGGCGGGCGCTACGAGTACTTCGACTATCTGAACGACTCGGCGCTCTTCAGCCCGTCGATTGCGGTCGCCGTCTCGCCGGCCGATCGCACCTGGGTGCGCGCGAGCTGACCCAGCAGATGACCGCTCCCGGCGCCGAGGAGTTCGTGCCGCAGGCCTACGGCAGCCTCGCGCTGCCGCCGCAGCGCACGTTCGCGCCGCTCGTCCACGGCGCGGCGTTCGGTCCGCCAGCGCACGCGCCACCTCGATTTCGCCATCGAACAGGACGTTGGGTCGTTCGTAGTCGCCTTCTCGCACTTCCGGCAGGATGTGCGACGATCAGCTCGTCGACGATCTTCGGCATCGAGGCAGCCGGACGGCGCGCCCGGGCCCCGATCTCGGGCACTACTCGGTGGCCAACGCCGGAGGCTTCACGGCGACGGGCTGGGGCGTGAGCGTCGGCCGTCCCGTCGCCTCTCACGTGCGCGGCAGCGATCGAGTACCGCATGTCGTCGGCGCGAGTGGACCAGCGTGGCCAGACACCGAGGCTCTCGTGCGGCATGCGCCCTCGGCCGTGCGCGGTGCCGACGAGCGCCTCCACGACGTGGTGACGCCGTCTCGATGCCGAGGTGCCGCAGACCTCGACGCGCGTGCTCGCCACCTATCGGCTCAACTCGCGCTACTCGCAGGATCGCCTCGACGTGACCGATCCGGCGCCGGAAGTGCGCTTCGACGTCCAGCTCTATCAGGGCCTGCCGTTCGCTCACGGGCCGGGCGCGGTGGGAGCTCGTCTTCGCCGTCCGCAATCTTGTTCCGCGAGCTTCGACGGACGAAGTCGGGTCCATCTACGACGATCTGCTGGTCGTCCGACCGCCCAAGCGCGTCGTCGGCGGCGTCACCGTTCAGTTCTGAGCCAAGCCTCGAAGCCTGCCTTCCTGGACCGGGCGCCGCCCGTGGCGATCTGCGTACGCCGGGGACGCCTGCATAACTGCGCCATCTGCGGCTGGCCACTCGCGATGCAATTCCGTTCTGGAGGGCAGTGGATCCGTCTTTTTGAAGCGCGTATCCTGGTGATTGGATTCGAGCGGGGATCGGAGCGATGCGTTTCGTGGCTATAACTCGCTGAATAACAAGGAGAAAGAGCATTCCTGCACCAACGGCTAGTGGAACGCGCTTTGCTTCATCTCGACCGGGACATCACCCGCGAATGGAGGCAAGCCGCCACACGAGCTCGGGAACGATGGCCGCGATCGGGCAGCGCATGCTGCCGGTTGTGGTGGCCGTCGTGCTCGTTGCGCTGGCGCTCGCCAACCTGCGCGCTCGTGCGACCTGGCACGAGGCGGAGGACGGCGTGCTCTGGACGCAGTCGGCCGAAGGTGTCGTCGCGCGCGAAGTGGCGACATGGCGGCGCCGGCGATGCGGGCCGGCATCGTGGCTGGCGACCTGCTCGTTGCCATTGGCGATCGCACCGATCGATTCGCCTGCCGACGTGCTCGACGTGCTCCACCGCAGCCGGCGCGGCGAACAGCTCACCTACACCGTGCTCCGGCAAGGCGCAACGTGGCATCGTTCGCCTGCAGCTGCGCGGCACGCCGGCCGGACACCGCGCGCTGCACTTCGTGCAGGCGGCGGTTGCGATCTTCACGCTCATTCGTCGGTTGCCTGGTGCGGCTGCGGCGGCCCGACGATCAGGCGTCGCTGCACTTCTTCTGGCTGTCGGTCGCGTTCTTCGGCGTCTTCGCCTTCTCGTTCAGCGGCCAGTTCGATCGCCTCGACTGGGTCGTCTACTGGGCGGACGTCGTTTCGCTGCTGCTGCTGCCGCCACTCGTTCCTGCACTTCGCGCTGGTCTTCCCCGATCGGCCCAACGCGTGGGTCCGGACGCCGATGGGCCGGGCGACGCTGCCAGTCCTCTACCTGCCCGCGCTGCTGCTGGGAGGCCTGCGCGCGGCCTTGCTCGCGCGGCCCACGCTCGACGACACGTCGTTGACCGGCTGGCTCGAAGCCCTCGATCGACTCGAGTTCGTGCTATCTGGCCTTCGGCCTGCTCGGCGGGCTCGCCGTGATGGTGCGCGCGCTGGGCCGCGCGAAGTCCATGACCGCGCGCCGTCAGCTGCGCTGGATCGTCGGCGGCACGACGATTGGCGCGCTGCCGTTCGTTGCTCGGCTACGTGCTGCCCTGGGTCGCCGGGTTCGAGCCGAGCCCGCAGCTCGGGCTGCTGACCATCCCGCTGGCGTTCGTCCCGCTTGTCGTTCGCCTCCGCCGTCGTCCGTTACCGGCTGATGGACGTCGAGGTCATCATCAAGCGCACGGTCGTCTATGCCGCGGCGATCATGGCGATCGCGGCGATCTACGCGGTGCTGCTCAAGCTGGCGGGCGAGTTCTTCCTCGGCGGCACCGGTCAGCACAACACGATCATCGCGGTGCTCGCCACGCTCGTCGTCGTGCTGCTGGCGCCGATCGTCAAGAACACGATCCAGATGGCGCTCGACCGCGCCTACTACCGCGATCGCTACGACTACCGCCAGGCGCTGGTCGGCTTCGCGCGCGATCTCAACAGCGACCTCGATCTGCAGCGTCTGAGCGAGCGGCTCGTCGGACCGCGTCGTCGAGACGCTCGTGCTCGATCGCATGTGCCTGATGCTCGCGCCGCTCGGCGACGACGCGCCGCGGCCGGTACGTGCCGACGCAGTCGGTGGGCTTCGCGCCGCTGCTGCCGCCGATCGAGACCGAATCCGGCATCGGCCATCGGCTGCGAAGCGGGCAGACGGTGAACCTCGACGACCCGTTCACGAGCCGCCGCTTCACCGGCGAGGAAGGTCGCGCTGTGGCGCGATCGCGGCGTCCACTGCCTCGTGCCCTGCGTGTCGAAGGAAGGGACGATCGCGGTGATGGCGCTCGGCGGCAAGGAGAGCGGCGAGCCGCTCAACAGCGAGGACATGGGCCTGCTCGAGGCGGTCGCCGGCCAGGTGGCGACGGCGTTCGAGAACGGGCGGCTCTATCACCAGCTGCAGCGCAAGGCCGCCGAGCTCGATCGCGAGAAGCGCTTCAACGAGAACATCATCGAGTCGCTCGACGACGGCCTGCTGGTCGCCTCGCTCGACGACCGCGTGCTTCGCTGGAACCCGGCGCTCGAGCGGATCTACGGCATCGCGCGGGCGCAGGCGGTCGGGCGGCGTCTCGACGAGCTGTTCGATGCGGCGCTTCCTGTCATCGCTCCGCGCCGCACGCCGCGAGCAGGCCACCGAAGAAGTGGCGCTCTATCGAACGCCCGTGTCCTCGCGACACGCCGACGGGCGCGCGCGAGCTGCTGGTCAACGTCGCGTCGGCGCCGCTGCCGGACCGGCGAGGGCGCGAGCGGCGGGACGATCGTCCTGCTCGAGGACATCACGTCGCGCGTGCAGCTCGAGGAGCAGCTGCAGATCTCGGAGAAGATGGCCTCGATCGGCCTGCTCGCCGCCGGCGTCGCGCACGAGGTGAACACGCCGCTCACCGGCATCTCGAGCTTCACGCAGATGCTGCTCGACGGCGCGGATCCGGACGATCCCCGCACGAAGCTGCTCGAGAAGATCGAGCGGCAGACGTTCCGGGCGGCCAGAATCGTCAACGGCCTGCTCAACCTCGCGCGGCCGGCCAAGGTGGAGCAGGCGCCGGTCGATCTGCACGTCGTCATCAACGACGTGCTGTCGCTGCTCGAGCACCAGTTCCGGACCAGCAACGTCCAGGTGCGGAAGGATCTCGCCGCGGCGGCGCCGATCGTCCTGGCCATCGAGCACAAGCTGCAGCAGGTGTTCCTCAACCTGTTCCTGAACGCGCGCGATGCGATGCCGAAGGGCGGGTGGCTGTCGATCTCGACGCGGGTCGAGACCGGGCAGATCGTCGTGGAGGTCGGCGACACCGGCGCCGGCATCCAGGCCGAGCACCTCTCGCGTATCTACGATCCGTTCTTCACGACCAAGCCGATCGGCCAGGGCACGGGACTCGGGCTGTCCATCACCTACGGCATCGTCCGCGACCACGGCGGGCTCATCACGTGCGACAGCGATGGCAAGGGGACGGTGTTCAGGCTGACCCTCCCGGCAGCCGGGAGCCAACGCGGGCCGGCTCTTCGCCCGAGCCCGACACAGGCAACGCCGGCGGCGGCAAACAGGAAGTTTGGTGGGGCTCATGACACGGCAAGGCTCGATTCTCGTCATCGACGACGAAGAAATCATGCGGGAGATCCTCGAGACCCTCCTGGTCCGCGAGGGCTACCAGGTGCGGCTCGCCTCGACCGGCGCCGAAGGCGTCGACCTCGCGCGCACGATGCCGTTCGATGCCGCGATCGTCGACATCATGATGCCGGGTGCGGACGGCATCGCCACGCTCGACGAGCTGAAGACCATCGACGAGGATCTGCCGGTCGTCATGGTGACCGCGTTCGCGTCGATCGAGACGGCGATCGCCGCGATGAAGCGGGGCGCGCTCGACTACATCACCAAGCCGTTCAAGAACGACGAGGTGCTGGTCGTGCTGCGCAACGCGCTCGAGCGGCGGCAGCTCGTCAGCGAGAATCGCGCGCTGCGGCAGAACCTGCAGACGCGGTACCACAAGTTCGCCAACATCATCGGCAGCAGCCCGCGCATGCGTCAGGTCTTCGACCTGATCATCCAGGCGGCGCCCAGCCGATCGACCGTCCTGGTCAACGGCGAGAGCGGGACCGGCAAGGAGCTGGTGGCGCGCGCGCTCCACACCAACTCGCCGCGGGCGGAGCGCCAGTTCGTGACGGTGAATTCCGGCAATCTGCCGCCCGATCTGCTCGAGTCGAACCTGTTCGGCCACGTCAAGGGCGCTTTCACCGGCGCCGTCTATCCGAAGAAGGGCCTCTTCGAGGTCGCCGACAAGGGCAGCATCTTCTTCGACGAGATCGGCAACGTGCCGATCGAGACGCAGGCCAAGCTGCTGCGGGTGATCCAGGAGCGCGAGTTCATGCGGCTGGGCGGCGTCGAGAACATCAAGGTGGACGTTCGCATCATCGCCGCGACCAACGTCGATCTGCGGCGGATGATGGAGGAAGGCCGGTTCCGAGAGGACCTCTACTACCGGCTCCACGTCATCACCATCCAGTTGCCGGCGCTGCGCGAGCGCAAGGAGGACATTCCGCTGCTCGCGCAGCACTTCCTCGGCAAGTACGGCGAGGAGAACGGCAAGATCGGGATGGAGCTCACGCCCGACGCGCTCGATCTGCTGATGGAGTACGACTGGCCGGGCAACGTGCGCGAGCTCGAGAACGTCATCGAACGTGCGGTCGTCCTCTGCCCGGGCACGCGCATCGACGTCGAGCTCATCCCCGAGCACGTGCGTACGTCGCGGCCGTTCCAGATTCCGACCTTCGTGGTACCGCCCGAGGGCATCTCGTTCAAGGAAGTCACGAGCGACTTCGAAAAGCGGCTGATCGAGTCGACGCTCGAGGCCGCCGGCGGCGTCCAGAAGCGCGCCGCCGAGCTCCTGCACATCAAGCCGACGACGCTGAACGAGATGATCAAGCGGTACGACATCCGTCCGCGCCGGAAGAAGGCCAGCTCCGGCAACGGCGTGCGCGATCACGAGCTGGGGATGGTCGAGGAAGAGGAAACCCCAGAGCCCACGCGCGGGTAAGGTGGGTCCCACCCCCACACGATGGGCCGGGGCTTCAGCCCCGGCGCCCACGAACCGCATGGAAGGCAGCCGCGCGAGAAAGAGCGCGCACGGGCCCACGACCCGTGCGTGCCGGCGCATCACTGCTTCGCCCAATCCAGATTGAAGTAGATGGGGGGCACCCGGTAAGGGTCGAAGTCCGTCGACGAGTAGCACGCCGGGAAACCGAGCTCCACCCCGGCCGGCGGGGTGCCGCCGAAGATCTGCGCGATTTGTGTCGGGCCGAGGCTGGCCCCATCGCGCAGGGTCACCGCGATCCGGGAGAGGTACGGGCTCGAGCACTCGTCTGTGCTGTGTCCGGGCTTGAGGAAATGGATGTAGTGGTCGCCGGGCCGGTCTTCCACCCACAGCCGCACCGGACGGGCCCCGATGATCGGCCCCCACGTCCCGAAATACGTGACAAGGCCCTCGTACGGAATCTGTGGGTCGAGCCACACCGACGTCGTGCCGGTTGTCGGCGTTGCCTCCTCGGTCTTGAAGCACGCCACCGTGCTCGACGTGCCCTTACTGTTGATGGCGGTCGCCTCCAGGCAATAGTCGGTTCCGGGCTGGAGATCGCTGAAGGTCTCGTGGTGGTAGTCGTCGTAGACGGAGTGCCCCGAACCCGGCACCGCCTGTAGCTTCGTCCGCAACTGACTTGCCGCGGAGTGGCCGGTGGTGCTGCCACCCTCCGCGCGCACCGTCACGGAGAGCGAGTTCTTCGTGCGCTTGTCGAGTTTCACAGTGGGCCGCACGGGAGGGCCGAGGGCATCTTGGAAGTCCCAGCCGAAGGGGTTCTGCGGGTCCATGAGGCCGAATCCGTTCGCCGAATAGTCGATGAACCAGAACTCATCGTCGGAATGCAGGGCCAGATCGGCCCGCGCGTCACCGTCGTAGTCGGCCGGCACGGGCTCGGGCCGCTTGTTCGGGAAATAGAAGTGGCCGCTCGAATGGAAGCGCGAATAGACGGCGTTCCAGGCGCCGAAACCGTCTGCAGCGTAGTCGATGTACCAATCGCCGGCGGCGCTGAGGACGCTGAGGTCGGCGCGCCTGTCGCCGTCGTAGTCGGCGGGCACGGGCAGGGCGCTGCCGGGGCCGTAGGCGTAGTAGATGACGTCCCAGACGCCGAATCCATTTGACGCGTAGTCGATGAACCACTCGCCGGCCTCCGACTTGACACTCAGATCGGCGCGCCAATCCCCGTCGTAGTCGGCCGGTACCGGCAAGGCGCTCGCGGGGCCGTATCCTTCATAGATCGCGTTCCACGCTCCGAAGCCATCTGACGCGTAGTCGATGAACCAGACCCCGTCCGGCGACTTGACGCTGAGGTCGGCTCGGCGGTCGCCGTCGTAATCGGCCGGAACCGGCACCGCGCTCGGCGCGCCGTAGCCCGGAAGGATCTCATTCCACGCGCCGAACCCATCCCGGGCGTAGTCGATGTACCAGACGCCGTCCGCTCCCTTGACGCTGAGGTCGGCGTGGCAGTCTCCGTCGTAGTCGGCCGGCACCGGAACGGCTGTCGACCAGCCATAGCCTGGGAACGTCACGTCGTGCCACCCAAAGCCGGTCTTCGAATAGTCCACGACCCAGGCGCCGTTGTGCAGCTTGCGGCTGATGTCAGCCCGACCGTCGCAGTCGAAATCAGCCGGCGCCGCGAACGAGTTGGTGCCCGCCGCGAGTGCGGGCACGAACGAGTTCGTCCCAGCGCCGAAGGCGGGCGCCACCATCCCGGCAAAGCCGGCGATCCCCAGAAGGCCGGCTGACCATCTCCGCCAATTGAACAGAGCCATCGTCCACTCCTCCTTCGTCTTCCAATCTCCGCCGCGTGACAGAAGTGAATTCCTGCCGCGCTAACTGGTAGGCGTGACGCGGCCGTGCCTCGCCGTGGCACGGCGAGGTGCCAGGGGGTTGGGCGGCGCCGTGAGGGTGGTACGACCGACCAAAGGACGGACGGCAGCGGTCGCGTTCCCAGCGCCCGACGTGCGCGAACTCAGCCCCTTGCAGGGAGAGCGAGCCGAGCTCCTGTGTCCCGGTCGCGTTGCGGGTGGTGGTGGAGGTGAGCGGGATCAGTCGAGGCGCAGCAAGTCGTCGGCTTCACGGGCGCCCTGCTGCGAAGGCTCGTGAGTGATAGCAACAGACGGTCCCGGTCTCGACGCGCGACACGAGGTGCCGGCCCAGCGCGGGATTGGCGGCCGCGATCTCGTCGATCGCGCGCTTGATGGCCTTCCGCACGGCGGTCCGTGCGCGCTCGGGTGCATCGGCGAACGATCGAAGCCGTCCGCCCAGGCCCGTTCCGCGGGCCAGCTCCCGCGTCAGCGCCTCCAACTCGTCGCTCTCGTCCAGCGACGGATCAGACAGGTTTCGCAGACTGCCGATTCGTTCGCGCACCGCCGCCAGCGCCTTCGCGTCCATGAGCGGATCGCGCGTGCCATCCTCGGGCTCGGGGTCGCCCTGCAGCACGAGCGCCAGCGCCGGGATGCCCCGGTCGGGAGCGCCCACGAGCTGGCTGAGATAGTGCAGGCCGACGCGATGACGCACGGTCGCCACCTGATCGTCGAACGCCACGCGCCACTTGCCGCCCTGGACCTGCGCCATCACCGCAAACCTCGCTTCTGCGCGGTCGGCCGGCAGCAACGAGGCTGTCGCTTGCCGCCAGCGCGCAACGAGACCGGTCATGCCCAGCGCCTCGCCTTCGTCGATGGCCTCCTGCAGCAGCCCCCGTGCGTGCGCGCGGTCGTCGCCAGACCCACGGCGGAGCCGTGCGAGGCCCAGCTCAGCGCGCGCCTGAATCGCCGCGGGCCGGTGTCGGAGCTCTTCGTTGGCGGAGACGGCCGCACTCAGATGCTCGATGGCGAGGTCGAGGTTTCCGCAGGTTGCGGCGGCCGCCCCGAGCGATCGGTGTACCGACCCGAAGCACACGACGGCCAGCGAGGGCATCACCGGCAGGTGCGCGTAGGGCAGCAGCGCATCGTAGGCGGCTTTCGCGACGCGTGTCGCGTCGAGTGTCTGGGTCAATTCGGCGACGATGAACACCGTGGTGAGCCAGGAGCTGGACGCGGGAATCGACCCGAGGCCGTCGCGTGCGAGCTGCTGGAGCAGCGCCTGCGCCGGCTGCGGACGCCCGGCGCGCAACGCGAAGATCGCAGCCGCGGCGGCGAACGCCCGTTCGCGCTGCCCGATCAGCGTGGGGGACGCCGAGATCGTCGCCGCGAAGTCGGCGAGCTCGGCCTCTCTGCCCTGGAAATACCGGATGGCCGACAGGTGCGCGCCGTGGTAGGCGACCGCGTCCGCATCGCCGACCTCGGATCCGAGTGCAAAGCAGGCGGCGGCGTCCGCCTCCGCGCGCTCGAACGCGCCGGCGCGAATCGCGAGCATCACCCTCATGGCGTGGGCGATGAACGACACGCACCGGCAGCGCAGCGCGTCGGCGCGGATCGTCAACTCCTCGAGCGCGGCAGGCGCGCGTGGGTGTCCGAGGTGAAACAGATCGACCGCGCGCCAACAGAGCCCGACCAATGTGAGCAGGCCGTCCCCGGCGGCGCCTGCCATCGAGACGAGCTCGGTGGCCATTGCCAGGCGGCGCTGCGTGTATGCCGGCATGAGCAGCGCGTGATGCGCGAGCGACAACGCCTCCGCGGTGGCGTAAGCGTCGCCCGTCCGGCGGGCATCCTCGAGCGCGTCGAGCACCGGCGAGATCCCGCCGCCGCGATAGGCAGCCTCGGCGGTCAGCCGTGCGGTCAATCGCGCCCGCAGAACGCGATCGCCTGTCGGCAGCGCGTCGAGCGCGCGGTGCTGCAGAGCGAGCATGCTCGCCGCCTCGGACTCCAGGCGGTGCTCGCTGATCCAGAGTCCGCCGAGGCCAAGGGCCGCGCGTGCCAGCGCGGTGGCGTCGCCCTCGTGCTCGGCCACCCGCGCGGCGTGCTGGAACAGCGGGCGGGACTCCGCAAGCCGCCCGCATGAGAGGACGGCTTCCGCATGCTCCACGGCCAGCGGTGCTGCCGGCGTGTCGGGCAGCGCCGCGGCCTGGACCTCGACAGCGCGACCCAACAGCGCGGCGGCGGACTCGGGGCCATCCGCGTTTTTCAAAGCCCGCGCGGCATCGCGTGCGATCGCCACAGCGCGCTCGGCGTCCGCGGTCGAGCGGCCGGCCGCGACCAGTGCGTGGTACGCCCGCCGGGCCACGCGGTCGGGCTGTGGGCCGACGAGTGATTCCGCGGCGCGCGCGTGCGCCGCCAGGCGGTCCGTCAGTGCGAGGCAACCGGCGGCCTGCCGGCGGACGAGGTCGTGAACGAAGCGGATTCCGCCTTCGACGGGGTCGATCAGGCCTGCGTTCGCGGCGCGCGAGAACGACTCGCCGACGGCGGCGGGCGAGGAGTCCGTGATTCGCGCCACGTCGTGGATCGAGACGTCGGCGCCCAGCAGTGCCGCGACTCCAACCAGCCGACGGTCGCCGTCGGCGAGTCGGTCGAGCTGTTCGCCGATCGCGCGCTCCAACCCTCGTGCGATCCCGCCCGCGCCCCGATGGCTTCCGAAGGCAACGCTCCGGAGATGGAGCGGATTGCCCTTCGTGATCGAGATCATGACGCGCAGCAGGTCGGGATCCGTTTCCGCATCGCTGAAGGCCTCAAGATACGCGCCCGCGATGTCGTTCGGCAGGCCGCCCAGGGCGATCACGACGGCATGTCGCATCAGATCCGACAGGAGCGCCACCGACCCGGCCGATGCCGCCGCATCATCGTCGTCGCGACAGGCGAGCAGGAACGAGACCGGCAGTTGCCGCTCGCGCGAGACGAATCCCGCGAGCAGAAGGCTGGCCGGGTCCGCGAGGTGGGCATCGTCGAGGAGGATGTGGAGCGGGGACACGCGCGAGGCCGCGCGCAGTTGTTCGAGCACGGCCACGAATCGGGCGAAGCGGCCGGGCTCCTGGGACGTGTGCGAGTCGTCCAGTATGCGCGGGTCGGCGCCAAGGTCGGCGAGGACGGCGCGCCAGGGCCAGAACGGCGGTGCATCGCCGTCCGGCCATCCGCGGCCGGACGCCACTCGAAACCCGGCGCTGCGAGCAACCAGCGCGGCCTCTTCGGCGAGGCGGGTCTTTCCGATACCGGCGGCACCCCGCAGCACGGCAATCTGTGGACGGCCGGCGACGGTCTCGTCCAGCAGACCAGTCAGCTGGGCCAGCTCAGTGGCTCGACCGAGGAACGGCGGATTCGATGACAGGCGTGGAGTCACCCTTTATTCCAAGGCGATCGTCGACCCGGGACCGAGTCACCGCAGAACCCCGGCACGTGTGGATGCTTCGTCAATGGGCGACGGGCGCTCGCCAGCGAATTGCCGTCAAGCTCTGTAGCCCGTAGCCCGACTTTCACCCGCCCTCGCCCCATTCGTTCAAGGCAGCGCGCCGAGCAGCCGATCGTACTTGCTGAGGATGACGTCCCAGCGATAGTTCGCTTTCACGTACTGCCGGCCGTTGCGTCCCATGCCGGCGCGCAGTCGATCGTCGGCGAGCAGGAGCTTGAGCGCTTCGGTGAACTCGTCCTGGTTGGCATAGAAGAGCCCGGCCTGGCTCTTCAGACAGTGATCCACGAGCACCGCGCTTCGCGCGCTCGTCAGGATCGGCGTGCCCACCGCCAGCGCTTCCAGCGCGAGAAGCGACAGGCTCTCGTGCGGTGAGGGGACGACCACGACCGATGCGGCCTCGAGCGCATCGGCTCGCTCGGTCTCCGAGAGCATCCCGGCGAAGCGCACGGACGGGTCCTCGGGCAGCGGCATCAATTTGACCCCCATCAGCACGAGCGTCGCATCGCCCTTCTCGCGCTGGTAGCCGCTGAAATACTGGACCAGTTCCTCACAGCCCTTGCCGGGATCGATGCGTCCGCCGAAGAGCGCGATGGGGCCATAGAGCCGATGCCGGCGGCGAAAGGCCTCGCCCCGGCCGCGCATCCGCTTGCGGTTGCCATAGCCCTTGTCCGGCGCCTCCTCGTCGCTCTCGGCCGCCGCTCGCGCCGCCTCTTCGCTGCCGGGATGCGGCTTGAATTGCGGGAGATCCACCCCGCAGCCGACCGTCTCCTCGGCGATCGCCGCGATGTCGAAGTTGGCGTTGAGGAACCGGCGCTCGACGTCAGTGTTGTAGGCGAACGCCTTCGCCTTGCCGAACAGCTGGCGGTAGATGCGCAGGCGAATCGCCGGCTCGTCGTGCGCGGTCGGCACGAGGATGCTGCGTGACGGATCGACCTGGACGCCGAGCACGGTCGGCGCGTAGAGATAGGTGAAGAAGATCAGCGCGTCGAACGAACGGTGGTACCGCTCGAGGTGCTCGATGAGCGACGGACTCCACGGGCCCTGCTGCTCGAGCCACTCGCGCTCGTCGGCGTCGGAGTGCGGATAGTGGAAGATCCAGTCCGAGTAGCGGTTGAACTGCTGGATGTCGCGCTGGCGGCTGGTGGCGAACCGGCGGACGGTGACGCCGCGGACGCGATCGACGCCCTCGGGGTACTCGTTCTTCCAGGTGATGTAGTCGCGCGCACAGGTCGTGAGCACCTCCACCTGGTGGCGTACGGCCAGGCGTTCCGCGATGAACCGGCAGTGGTACTCGGACCCGCCGAGGATGTCGGTGCCGTAGCGCTGGACGATGAGCGCGATCTTCAACGTGCCATGCTCCTGCCGTTCTCCTGGGTCGCGATCATGCGAACTCCGCGACGAGGCGATCGATTTCCCGCGACGTCCGGTGATCGCCGAACGCCTCGAGCCGCGCGCGCTGGCCGGCGATGATCCGGCCGCCGCACGTCGGCTCGTAGGCGAGCACGCCGAGCCACTCCGCCGCCAGCTCCAGATCCTTCGGCGCGAACACCACGCCCGCGCCGCCCATCGTTTCCGGCACCGCAGCCTCGCCGTAGGCGAGAACCGGCACACCGGCGGCCATCGACTCGAGCAGCGGCACGCAGAAGCCCTCGTGCTCGCTCAGCGAGATGTAGACGTCCGCATGCCGGTAGAACGCGGCCAGGTCGGCATTGGGCACCGGCCCGGTGAAGACAGAACCTGTCGGCCGGCATCCGATATTCCAGCATCAACGCCCGGATCGTCCGGTAGTAGATCGGCACCGCGTCGCACCTGCCCACGAAGATGAAGCGGTAGTAGGCGTCGACGTAGCGCTTGTAGTGCTCGGCCAGCCGGATGTGGTCCTCGATCCGCTTGTTCGGCGCGATGCGGCCGACGAACAGGAAGTTTATCAGGCCGTCGCTCGAGGATGCGCGCGAGCGCCGGGCGCGGCGGTGCCTGCGTGATGCGATCGAGATCGACCGCGATCGGCATCACCCCCGTCGGCGCGAAGCCCAGGGCCTCGAGCTCCTGCCGGTTGAAGTCCGAATCGCCGAGCGCGAGGTCGACGTGGCCGACCAGCGTCGCGAGTTCCTGGCGGCCGAGCGTCGCCAGCCGGTACATCTTCGGCGTCGTAGCCGGCGAAGAAGTGCGCCGGCGTGATGTTGTGGTACTGCAGCACCCGCGCGCCGGGCAGCGTCGCGAACGCGGCGGTCATCGGCGAGGGCAGCGCGAAATGGAAGATCGTGACGTCGCCGCGCCGGCGGCCGGATCGGCGAACGGCCGGACCTCGTGCCGGAGGTCGTCGTCGATCGTCATCGCGAAGAGCTCGGACTCGATGCCCCTCGGCGCGCAGCAGGTCGCGGACGCGCCGGGCGCAGTCGCCGATCGCATCGCCCTTGTGCGCGGCCGGCACCCACTGGTGCACGCTCAGGGTCAGGGCATCAAAGGAAAGGGATCGGAGTCAGGAAATGCAGATCGGGAATCACGTGAATCAGAGAACAAGACCAGACGAGACCGGACCGTGAAATCCTATTCCGTGATTTCCATTGATTCTGTGGATTCCTCGACCGATTGATTCCTCGTTGCTCCAGTTGATTCCGCTGATCCCGCTGCGGGGAGACTGCGATAAGCCGCCGGCCGGTATTGACGGACCTCCTCGAGCTGTTCGCTGCAACTCGAACTGATCCCAGAAGTCGAACGTCACCTCGGGCGCCGGCTGCGGCGGCGCGGCGAGCACCTCGTTCGACGAAACTCAGCACGAGGCCGGCGAAGTCCCTGCGCGACCAGCCGGGCGAGCGCCGCATCCTGGCACGCGAGTATCGCGGTCCTCGAGCTCCTCGTCGTCGAGGATCGCAGCCATCAGCGGCCGCGATGCGGGCGAATCCTTCGTCGTCGTACAGGACACCGCCGCCGTCCATCGTCGACGGCATCGCCGTCGCCGCGTACGCGATCACCGGCATGCGCGTGTGGAACGCCTCCATCAGCGGCACGCAGAAGCCCTCGTGCTCGCTGGCGCAGAGGAACAGATCGCCGAACGTCGTAGACGGCCGACGAGCTCCTCGTTGCTGACGTGGCCGAGGAAGTACACGTCGCGGACGCCCAGCTGCGCGATCAGCCGCTGCAGCATCGCGAAGTACGACTCGAAGCCGCCGATACGATCCGACGAGCAGCAGCCGCGAGCGCGGATTGTAGCGGGTCCGGTAGGCGTGGAAGAAGCGGATGACATCCTCGATCTTCTTGTTCGGGATGATCCGGCCCACGAACAGGATGTTGGTCCAGCCGTCGTCGAACTCGCCGGTGAGCATGCGGTTCGCCGTCGACGTCGAGATGCGTCGAAGCTCGGGACGACCGGCAGGACCGCCGTGTCGCGGGAAGCCGAGCTCCTCGAGTTCCTGCCGATTGAACTCGGAGTCGCCGAGCGCCAGCACGCAGCGCGAGGCGATAGGCGCCAGCTCGCGACGGCCCAGGAAGCACAACTGCACCAGCAGCGGATGCACGCCGAGGAAGTACTGCGGCGGCGTGATGTTGTGGTAGACGAGCACCATCTTGTCCGGGCAGCGCATAGGCGATGCGAGAGGCGCGCGAGCCGATCGAGAAGTGGTGGATCAGCACCGTCGTCGGGCGTGCTCTCGCCGATCAGGTCGCGGTAGTCGCGCGTCAGGTGCTCGAGGCGCGGGTCGGCCGTCTCGACGAAGATCTCCGACCGTACCCGGCGGCGCGCAGCACCTCTGGATGCCCAGCACTTCGTGGCCGATGGCGTCGCCATAGCCGAGAGTCGCCAGCGACCTGGTGGACGGCGGGCTGCGTCGCGCTGGCCGCGTCGCGCGGATGGCTCTCCTGTGTCACGGCCCTATCTCCGCGGAGGCCGCGCGGCCCCGCACGTGGCGTGGCCGATCGTCGCGGCCCCGCGCCGGTGGCCGCTGCCCGGCTGGCGGTGCGGCACTCATCGCAGGGCGTCCGATGCCTTCTCGAGAGGTCGTCGGCGCGACTGCCGCCGCCGCGCCGGCCGTGCCTGGCGACCCCATCGGTCCTGCAGGAGTTGATGCTCGTGCCGGATCGGCCGCTGCGGCAGGACCCCAGGCGTCGGCGTCGGCGTCCACCACGACCGGACCTCGAGGAAGCGCATCGACCATCGCAGATGCCGGAGATTGCGTATGCCGGCGGCGCGCGATCCAGCCGGCAGCGCCTCGATGGTCGAGGCCCGTCGGCTCGCCTCCGCAGCCAGCCGGTTGAGCAGATCGGTGTACTTGCGCTCGATCACCGGCCACGCGTAGTGCGCGCGAAGTAGTGGCGGCCGTTCTCGCCCAGCGCCGCGTTGAGCGACCGGTTCATCGTCAGGGTGAACAGCGTCTCGGCGAACTCCTCGAAGTTGTCGTAGTAGAGCCCGGCGCGGCTGCGGATGCACTGGCCGCGCAGCACGTCGCAGCGGCCGTTGGCGAGCACCGGCCGTGCCGAGCGCCCAGGCCTCGAGCGCCACCATCGACAGGCTCTCGAAGAACGACGGCATGATCGAGCGCATCGGAGGCGGCCATGCGCGTCGAACTTGTCCTGGTCCGAGACGAAGCCCGAGGTGCCGCACGTGCGGGTGGTCCGGGATCGGCAGAATCGAGTTGCCCATGAGCACCAGCTGCAAGCGCTGGCCGAGCCGCGGGCGGTAGTTCAGGAAGAAGTCGAACAGCTCGCGGCAGCCCTTGTTCTCGTCGATGCGGCCGACGTAGACCACGAAGGGATCATCGGATGTCGTGCTTGCGGCGGAAGCGCTCGGCGACGGTTTCGCGCGGCACCTCCGATCCGACGCCGACGACGACGCCAGGCACCGGCCTGTTGCCCGACGCGGCCTGGATCATCGCGCGCTCTTCGTGCGAGTTGTACATGATGGCGCGCACGCCGCGGAAAATCGGCCGAAGATCGACAGGCCGAGCGCCGCGTCGCGCTCGGCGGTCGGGACGAGGATCGCCTTGCGGTGCGACCGCGGCGGATGCCGTGATACGCGTGGTAGTAGCGATAGCTGAAGAACAGGAACCAGTCGTACTCGTCGGCGCGTGCGCGCGATCTCGTCGACCAGCGCCGGGCTCGTCGGCCCTTCGCTCTCGAGCCAGGCGAGTTCGTCGGCGATCGAGTGCGCGCGACTCGAAGACCAGCGTCGATCGGCGGCCGAACTCCTCGGGGTCGCGCTCGCGCGCCACGCGCGAAGCGCCGCACCTTGACGCCGCCGACGCGTCTCGGTCGCCGGCCGGATACTCGTCGCGCCAGGTCACGTAGTCGTGCGCGCACGTCGTCAGCACTTCGACCGTGTGCCGGCGGGCGAGGAGCTCGGCGATGTAGCGCGCATGGAGTTCGGCGCCGCCGTTGATGTCGGCGCCGTAGCGCTGGACGACGACCGCGAGCTTCACGACTCGGGACGCTCGGGTGTGCCGGCCGGTCGGGACGGCGGAGGACCCGTCGTGTGACGTCGGCTCAGGCTCCTGCGACGCTGGGGCTGCCACCGGCGTCGTCCGCTCTGCGGCGGGCGCCTCGGAGACCTCCGTCACGCCGCGCTCCGCAGCCGACTGGAGCTCGTCGATCGACTCATCGGCGGTGACTGCGGCCTCGCCGCCCGGTTCGCCATCCTCGTCCTCGTCGAGCGACGCGGCGCCCCTTCATCCTCGGCCTGGTCCGCGGCGGCGCCCTCGGAAGCCGGGCATCGGCCGCAGCACCCTCCGGTCCGAGACCTCCCCGCCGCCGGCCTCGGCGCCGACGGCGCCTGCGCGCGCCTCGACCCTCGCCTGCCGCTTCGCCGGCGCCTCGCCGGCTTCGCCCTCGGGAGCCGCAGCCGGCGCGAGCGGCGCGCCCGGCCGGTACTGCACCACGCCTTCGAGCGCGCGCGCCCGGCGCTCGTCGAAGTCGAGGCGCGTGCTGAGCGACTCGACCTGCATGCGCAGGTTCTTCACTCTCGATGCCGAGCCGCGTCATCTCGACGACGAGGTTGTTGAACATCTCGAAGTTCAACGCGTCGAGCTCGTCGCGGGTGCGCAGCCGCTCGGACATGCGCTCGAACAGCTCCTTGTGCTTGCGCGTTGAGCGGACCCTGCATGTGCAGCACGTGCAGCACCGGGTCCGGGTTGATGAACAGCTTCAGGACCGGGTTCAGGATCCGGCGGATCAGCCGCAGCGCCTGCCCGACGCAGTCCGCGAGACGACGCGTACACCAGCTCGCCGTCGAAGGCGTACAGCGCCGGCCACGACTCGTCCTCGAGGAAGAGCGGCGCCGGCTGGTGCTGCCGCTTGAAGTGGACGAGCAGATCGGAGCGGACGGCGCGCGGATCGAGGAAGCGATCGAGCTTCACGCTCGCGAGCTCCCGGATCTCCGCCTCGGTGTAATCGGCGCCGCGCTTGTCGCGGATCCGCGCCCGGATCTGGCGCATGATCTGCTCGACGTCGATGTGATCGGCTCGAACGGTGAACTCTGGCATGGCACGCGCGAGCCGTCGCGCCTAACCCTGCCGCCGGCTGGCCGCCGGGCGGGCCTTCGGAGGAGAGGCTCAACAAGGGATGGTAGATGATGATCGCCACCATGCGCTGCCCAGAGCGCCACGCAGGCGAGCAGCGGCTTGTCCGTCAGCAGCATCGTGCTGGGATTGCCCCCCTCCGTGCTTCTGATGGACCAGATAGAGATACCGGAAGATGCCGTACAGCGGAAATGGAATCGTCAGCGCCAGCCGATCGGTGCCGAACTTGGCGACCGTGTCGCCGCTGACCGTGTAGAACGCATAGGCCATCAGCGTCGACGCCGTGACCACGGCAATCATCTGATCGAGCAGATAAGGCGTGTACTCCTGAAGAATCCGGCGGTGGCCGCCGCCTCGTCCGCGAGCAGCGTCAGCTCGTGGCGGCGCTTGCTGAGCGCCAGGAACAGCGCCAGCAGCACCGTGCACAGCAGCAGCCACTGGCTGAACGGACGTCGATGACGACGGCGCCGGCCGCCGCGCGGAGCACGAAGCCGATCGCGATCGTGAGCACGTCGAGGATCACGATCTGCTTGAGGGCCAGCGAGTAGGCGGTCTGCAGCGCGACATAGGCCGCGGCTGTCGCGCCGAAGTCCCGGCCGAGCAGCCAGGCGGCGGCAAGCGCGATCGATCCAAGCGCCGCGGCGATGGCCAGCGCGCGCCCGGGCGGCAGCGCGCCCGAGGCGATCGGACGCCGCGCTTCAGCGGATGCAGTCGATCCGCCTCGCGGTCCACGACGTCGTTGACGATGTAGACGACACCCGACAGGGCGCAGAAGATGACGAATGCCACCACGGCGCGCTCGACCGCGACGGGATCGATGAGGCGCAGACCGAAAAGCAGCCCGGCGAAGAGGATGAGGTTCTTGGTCCACTGCTCGGGTCGAAGCGAGCGTAGAGGAGCATGGGAAGGGGCGCGCCCCGGGCTCCACGAAATCGGACATGCTGGCTGAGACGGACGGCCGCGCGCGGGCCGCTCGGTGGGGAGGCCGAACGTGCGTGCGGCGGAGCGCGGCTGCGCGCCCGCCCGCGCAGGCTAGGCGACGAAGCTCCGGACCGCTTCGGTCTCGCTGTCGTAGCTGTCGAAGATCGTGATCAGCTTCGTGATGACGAGGAGATCCTGGATGCGCTTCGAGACGTTCAAGAGCTTCAGCTTGCCGCCCTGGCGGCTGATGCTCGTGTAGGTCCGCACGATCTCGCCCAGGCCCGGCGCTGTCGATGTACGGCACGGCCTCGAGGTTCAACAGGATCTTCTTGTGGCCCTGGCTGACGAGGCTGTTGATCTTGTCCTTGAGCAGCTCGTCGCCTTCGCCGAGCGTCATCTTGCCCTTGAGATCCAGAACCGTCACGTCGTCGACGATCCGCTCATCGATCTGCATTACGAGTGCTCCTGAAGATGGAATCGGCTGCCGGCTCGCGCTGTCGGCGTCGCGGGGCGTACCCTGACCCGGCACACGTCTGTGCGTGAATCCGACCGCTGAAGCAGCCGGACACTAACACGAAGAATCCGAGAGCGTCAAACGACCGCGCGGCGTTTGACTGCGGTCGTCACAAGCCGGCCGCGCCGGCTCCCTTGCGCTGCTGGAAGCACTCCCGGCACAGCACCGGGCGCCCCTGAGTAGGTCTGAACGGAACCGTGGTTTCCTTGCCGCAGACGGCGCAGATGGCGACGGTTTCCACCCGCTCGCGTGGGCCCTGCGGGAACGGCGCCTGCGCCGCCCGCTTGATCTTGCAGTTCTTGCACCGCTTGGGCTCGTTCTTGAATCCCTTGTCGGCGAAGAACGCCTGTTCGCCCGCGGTCCAGATGAACTCCGTCCCGCAGTCCACGCAGTGCAGTGTCTTGTCCTGGAGCTCCATGGCCCTTGCCCCCAAGGTGCACGAGGAGTCCTTTCAGGCACTTGACCATGTGCCGGGGCCACGGCTGACATCCGGGTGGCGGACGCCAGACGCGACCCTCATGGAGAAGGGAGTGAAACGACCCCTAGTCCAATTCCCGACGCTGCTTCTTCCGACTCCGCTTGCGCGCGAGCGCCTGTTTGGCCCGGCGCTTGTCTCCCGGCTTCAAGTAGAACGAATGCTTCTTGATGTCCTTGATAATATCCTCCTGCTGAACCTTCCGCTTGAACCGGCGAAGCGCGCTTTCAATTGACTCGCCGTCCTGGACTTTCACTTCAGCCACGCGACTGCACCCCCCTTACCGGCTGAGAGGCCTGCTGGATCCTCTTTTCCGCAAGCAAACGAACACTCTATGCCGTGCGACACAAGCTCGTCAAGCGTGGAGCGCGGCCGACGAACGTCGGATTCGGGCACTAGAATGGCGCGGCCATGAAAATCCTGGTGGTCGGATCCGGCGCCCGGGAGCACGCGCTCGTCTGGAAATTCCGTCGGGAAGCCGGCGTGTCCGAGGTCCTCTGCGCCCCGGGGAACGCCGGAATCGCCAGCGATGTCCGGTGCCTTCCCGTGGCCGCCACCGACGTCAACGGCCTCGTGGAGCTCGCGCGCAGCGAGGACGTCGCGCTCACGGTGGTCGGACCCGAAGCGTCCCTCGAACGTGGCCTGGCCGACGCGTTCGCCTCCGAAGGTCTCGTGCTCTTCGGCCCCTCCCGAGACGCGGCGCGCCTCGAAACGAGCAAGGCGTTTGCCAAGCACCTGATGGCGCTGGCCCGCGTGCCGACGGCTCGCTACCGCGTCGCCGAATCGCCGGAGCAGGCTTACGAAGCCATAGACGAGCTTGGCGGGCAGGTCGCGCTCAAGGCCGACGGCCTCGCCGGCGGCAAGGGCGTGATTGTTGCCGGCACGCGCGAAGAGGCCCGCAGCGCCGTCGGCGAGTTGATGCTCGAGCGCAAGGTGGGCGACGCCGGCCGGACGCTGGTCGTCGAGCAGCGGCTCGAGGGCCCGGAGGTCTCCTTCTTCGCCGTCGCGGACGGCGATGCCGCCATCGCGCTGATGACCGCGCAGGATCACAAGCGGGTCGACGATGGCGATCGAGGGCCGAATACTGGCGGCATGGGAGCCTTTTCGCCCAGCCGGCTCGTGGATCGCCGACCTCGAGGACCGGATCATGCGCGACATCGTGAGCCCGGTCATCGGCGCGATGAAGGACGCGGGCACGCCGTTTCGCGGTTTTCTCTACGCCGGTCTGATGCTCACCGGCGAGGGTCCAAAAGTCATCGAGTTCAACGTCCGCCTCGGCGATCCCGAGGCGCAGGTGCTCCTGCCTCGACTCGACACCAGCCTGAGCCAACTGCTCCTGGCCGCCGCCACCGACGGCTTGCCGAAGAACGTGCAGGTCGAGAAGAAGGCCGACCCTCACGTGGGCGTGGTCCTCGCCTCCGAGGGCTACCCCGGCCACATCGAGCAGGGGCGGCCGATCGACGGCCTCGACCGCGCCGCCGCGCATGGCGGATGTCCTCGTGTTCCATGCCGGCACGAGACGCGAGGGCGGGCGCCTCGTGACCAGCGGCGGGCGGGTGCTGACGGTGGTGGGCCGTGCGCCCGATGTAAAGGGGGCCATTGCCCGGGCGTACCAAGGCGTTGACGCCATACGCTTCGAGGGCATGCACGTCCGGCGCGACATCGGCGCCAGAGCTCTGTAGACCCGCGTCGGGCACGTGGTCCCGGGCTTGCGACTGGTCGCGGATCCCCTACAATGAAGGGCTGGCGACCTGGCGACATGAAGCCCGGACGCCGACGTTGCCGTTGCCTATGTCCATGCGGCCCGTCGAGGTGAGCCTCGAGGTGAGTCCTTGCGCGCGTCTCGACGTCATCGACGTTCGAGGCGGCCTTCACGAGGAGCACGCCGAGGCGTTGGCGCCGTTCCCGCGCGCGCTGTACTGCTCTTTCCACACCACAGCGGGCTACCTCGATCAGGGACTGGCGACGCGTCTCCGGCAGCCCGGCGACTCGGGCGTCGAGCCGTACGTCAAGGTCTTTCAGACGATCTTCCCCGAAGGCGCCGGTTACGAGCACGACAAGCTCCATCTTGCGGACGGAGCTCTCCGAAGAAGAGCGGCAGCACGAGCCACAGAATGCCGACTCGCATCTCGCCTTCATTGCCTCGGGACTTCGCTCCTGCGTCACCTATGTGAACCGTCCCGGGGAGCCGGTCTTTCTGGTCGATCTCGACGGCATGAACGGCACGCGCCCGCGGCAGCGCCACACGACGATCGTCGGCTTCGAAGCCGAGGAGGAGGTCGTGCGCGAGCAACTGATCGTGCCGGTCTCGGCGCACCCGGTGGATTCGGTGAACCTGAAGGATCCGCGCCTCGGACTCTACGAGCAGCTCGAGGCGCTGGCCCTGAAGCACGGCGTGGCGAAGGGCCGCATCCAGCTCTCGCTGTCGCCCGGTGAGCGTCAGGCCGGGCTCACGATCAACGAGTACGAGACGCTGTTGATGCAGCACGATCTCGTCGAGGTGTTGCGGGAGCCGCTTCGCTTCATGGCCGAGAAGGGACGCCACCTGCTCGCCGACCCTCGTGCCATCCCCAACAAGACGCTTGCAATACGCCAAGTACAACATGGTCCGCGTCTTCAACGAGGTGCTCGACGCGTTCAGCATGAACGAGTCGGTCGTCGAAAAGCTCGTGGCCCGCGTCCTGGCGTACCCGGCGTCGCGCTTCCTTCGCATGAAGCGCTCGGTCAGCCTGCTCGTGTCGGACCGCGGGCAGCAAGGGATCGGCCGTCCGATCCAGGGCAGGTATCAGAGTCCGATTCTCGTGCAGTGGGCCAAAGCTGCGACGCGTCAACGCCAGGTCGACGTCGTCCTGACGCGCTTTACGTAGACAACATGCGCGCCGCCGCCCTCTGGGCGGGCGATTGCGCCTCGCCTTCGACGATCAACTGACCGCAGGCCGCCCGGATGTCACGTCCGCGGCTCTTGCGGACCGATACCGTGACGCCCATCTCGGCCAGGATCGCCGCGAACGCATTCACACGATCGTCCGACGGACGATCGAAGGGAATACCCGGCGCCGCGTTCAGCGGCAGCAGGTTCACCTTCGACCGCAGGCTGCCGACCAGCCTCGCCAGCCGCCGCGCGTCGGCCGGCGTGTCGTTGACGCCCGCGAGCAGCACGTACTCGAACGTGATCCGCGCCCGCCGCTTCAGCGGAAACCGCCGGCACGCGTCGACGAGCGCGTCCAGATCGTACTTCCGGTTGATTGGGACGAGTGCATCGCGCTGTCCGGCCGTCGTGGCGTGCAGCGAGATGGCCAGATTCGGCATGAACGGCTCCGTGGCCAGCCGCTCGATGCCTGGGACGAGGCCGACCGTCGAGAGGGTGATTCGGCGCGCCGGCACGGCCAGTCCCTCCTCGGCTCCGACCATCCTGAGGGCCTTCATCGTCGCGTCGTAGTTGTGCAGCGGCTCGCCCATGCCCATGACGACGATGTTGAACGCGCGGTCGAGGAGCCCGGTCTCACGCGCGAGCACTCGAACCTGCCCCGCGATCTCGCCGGCCGACAGATGCCGTGAGAGTCCCATCTTGCCGGTGAGGCAGAAGGCACACTTCATCGCGCATCCCACCTGGGACGAGATGCAGAAGGTCTGCGCCGGCGTGTCGGGAATGTAAACCGCTTCGATCTGGGCGCCGTCCGCCAGCGCGAGCAGGAGCTTGGTCGTGCCGTCGGTCGACACGTCCTTGCGGACCACGCGCGGGCTCCCGACGCGTGTGCGCGCGCGCAGCTCGGCCCGCAGCGGACGCGGCAGGTCCGTCATCTGGTCGATGTCGGTGATCCCTTTCTTGTGGATCCAGCGATAGACCTGGCGAGCGTGGAACGCGCGGCGCGCCGAGCGATTCAACGAGCGTTTCGAGCTCCGCCAAGGTCGAGCTCGGCGAGGTCCAATCCGGCCGTGGTGTAGTCTGCCAAGTCTTTGTCTTCCAACTACTTACAAAGACAGCGATTATAGCACTTTCCGTCCGGCGTTCGGCACGTGTCAAACGGCCGGGCTGCCCCGGACGGCTTGGGATATGATCCAGATTTCCGACCTGGCGCGAAGGGCTCGCCGTGGGGGCTCCCCGGACTCAAGAACCATGATTCGCCGAACCGTCCTCGACAACGGATTGCGTCTGCTCACCGAGACGATGCCGCACGTGCGCTCCGTCGCAATCGGTGTCTGGCTGACCCGCGGGTCTCGCCACGAAAGCGACGCGCGCAGCGGCATCGCCCATTTCGTCGAGCACATGCTCTTCAAGGGCAGCGAGACGCGCAGCGCGGAGGACATCGCCCAGGCCATCGACTCGATTGGAGGGCAGCTCGACGCCTTCACCTCCAAGGAATACGCCGGCTACTACATCAAGGTCCTCGACGAGCACCTGCCGCTCGCGGTCGACCTGCTGTCCGACGTGGTGCTGCATCCCGCGCCTGGCCGACGAAGACATCGACCGTGAGAAGAAGGTGATTCTCGAAGAGATCAAGATGGTCGAGGACACGCCCGACGATCTGGTCCACGAGATCTTCACCGAAAGCTACTGGGCGGGACATCCCTTGGGGCGGCCGATTCTCGGCACACCGTCAGACGGTCGAAGCCTTCACGCGCGAGGCGCTCCTCGGCTACTTCCGCGACGCCTACATCGCGCCAAACCTCATCGTCTCCGCGGCCGGCAACTTCGAGCACGACGAGCTTCGGGCGCTGGTCGAGAAGGCGTTCGAAGGCGTCGGTAGCACGGGCAGCCAGGTGAACGGCGGCGGACCCGGTGCCGTGCCGATCGTGATCGTTCGCGAGAAGGATCTCGAGCAGAGTCACATCTGCCTGGGCACGCCCGGCTATCCCCAAAGCCACGATGACCGGTACACGAGCTACGTGCTCAACACCGTGCTCGGTGGTTCGATGAGCTCGCGTCTGTTCCAGAACATCCGCGAGAAGCGCGGTCTCGCCTACGCCGTCTTCAGCGGTTTGAGTGCGTATCGCGATGCAGGGATGCTGACGGTCTATGCGGGCTGCGCGGCCGAGACCGTGGGCGAGGTCGTCGATCTCGTGGTCGAAGAGATGCGCGAAATGAAGCAGGCGCCGCTCGGCGAGGCGGAGCTGCGGCGCGCGAAGGACCATCTCAAGGGCAGCCTCATGCTGGGGCTCGAAAGCACGTCCAGCCGCATGTCCCACCTGGCGCGGCAGGACATCTACTTCGACCGCCCGTTCACGCTCGACGAGACGCTCGAGGGCATCGAGGCCGTGACGTCCGACGACGTGCGTCGGGTCGCGGGTCATCTCTTCTCGAACGGGTCGCTCGGCGTGACGGTGCTCGGCCCGGGGATGACCGGTCTCGATCTTTCCCCAGCCCGGCTGGATCTCGCGTGATTCCTCGTTACACGCACCCCGAGATGGGGCGAATCTGGAGCGACCGGCGGCGGTTCGAGACCTGGCTCGCCGTCGAGTCGGCCGCCGCGGACGCCATGGCGGCGGCCGGCATCATTCCCGCGGAAGCCGCGCGCGACATCCGTGAACGCGGCGCATTCGACCCCGCGCGCATTGACGACATCGAGAAGGTCACCCAGCACGATGTGATTGCGTTCACGACCAACGTGGCCGAGCACGTGGGTCCGAGCGCACGGTGGCTCCACTTCGGCCTCACCTCGTCTGACGTGGTCGACACCGCTCTGGCGCTTCAGTTGACCGAAGCGTGCGATCTCATCGTGCGCGGCGTGGAGACCTTGCGCGCGTCGGTCCGGCGCCGGGCCGAAGAGCACCGGTCGACGCCGATGATCGGCCGGACGCACGGTGTGCATGCCGAGCCCATGACGCTCGGTCTCAAGCTCGTGCTGTGGTATGCGGAACTGGGCCGCAGCCTCGATCGTCTTCGCCACGCCCGGACCGGGGTGGCGGTCGGCAAGATCTCGGGAGCGGTCGGGACCTTCGCGCACCTCGATCCCTCGATCGAAGCGGCGGTATGCCGGGCGCTCGATCTGCAGCCGGCGCCGGTGTCGTCGCAGATCGTCCAGCGCGATCGGCACGCGGAGCTGATGACGGCGCTGGCCATTCTCGCGGCGTCGCTCGAGAAGTTCGCGCTGGAGATTCGCGGGCTGCAGAAGACCGAGCTCGGCGAGGTCGAGGAGCCATTCGGACGGGGGCAGAAGGGCTCCTCGGCCATGCCGCACAAGCGCAACCCGGTCGGCTGCGAGCAGATCGTGGGCCTGGCGCGCCTCGTTCGCGGCAATGCCATGGCAGCCCTCGAGAACATCGCGCTGTGGCACGAGCGCGACATCTCGCATTCGTCGGTCGAGCGGGTGATTCTGCCCGACAGCTTCATCGTGCTCGATCACATGCTCCGCCGGTTCGCGCGGATCGTCGACGGGATGGTGGTCAATCCCGAGCGCATGCGCGAGAACCTCGAGCGCTCGCGGGGCGTGGTCTTTTCGGGGACGGTTCTGCTGGAGTTGGCCCGGCGCGGGTTATCGCGGGAGCGCGCGTACGAGCTGGTCCAGCGACAGGCCATGCGGTCGTTCCACGACGGTCTCGATTTCAAGACGCTGCTCATCGAGGATCCAGAGGTCGTCGGCGTCCTGCCGCGCGAAGAGATCGAGAAGGTCTTCGATCTCGAGGTACAGCTGCGCAACGTTGGCCACATAATCGACCGCGTGTTCGCCGGCGAGGGAGCTACGTCGGAAGAGGTCCGCACGCCCGCATCCGCGAGCGCGGCCGGCTGAGTGAGAACGGGATGCGTCAATCGTCATCGCCCTGTGTCGCGCCCAGCCCGTCACCGGCAATTCGTAATTCGTTATTCGTAGCTCGTCGTTCGTAACTCGTCGTTCGTAGCTGTGTATGCCTACCTTCCGCGCCCGAGTGTTCGTCACGCTGAAGCCCTCGGTCTTCGACCCGCAGGGCCGTACGATTGTCGAGTCGCTGCACTCGATGGGTTACGGCCGCGTCGGCGACGTCCGGCAGGGCAAGTACTTCGAGCTCGACGTGGAGGCCGATTCGAGCGACTCGGCCCGGTCCACGGTCGACGAGGTGTCGCACCGGCTGCTGGCGAATCCGGTCATCGAAAGCTACCGCGTGGAGATCGAGCATCGCGACGGGGCCGCTCCCCGGATCTGACACCAGGAGGGCGCGGCTCTCCAATGATTCAGGAGGGCGGGGCTTCAGCCCCGCCGGACGCCAGCATGAAGTTCGCCGTCATCGTTTTTCCCGGTTCGAACTGCGACCATGACGCCTACCATGCCGTCAAACACGTGCTCGGCCAGGACGCCGAGTTCGTGTGGCACAAGGACGCGTCGGTCGGGGGTGCGGACGTGGTCATCCTGCCGGGCGGATTTGCGCACGGCGACTATCTCCGCACAGGGGCCATCGCCCGCTTTTCGCCGGTGATGGACGCCGTGGCGGAGTTTGCCGCGGCGGGCGGCCCTGTGCTCGGAATCTGCAACGGATTCCAGGTCCTTCTCGAAGCCGGGCTGCTCGAAGGCGCGATGCTCCGGAACCGCGACAAGTATCGCTGCGAGTACGTGAACGTTCGGGTCGAGCGGACGGACACGCCGTTCACGAGTCTCTGTACGGCGGGCGCTCGGCTACGCATCCCGATTGCGCACGGCGAGGGCAACTACTACGCGGCCCCGGAGGTCCTCGATCGCCTCGAGCGGAACGGGCAGGTCGTCTTCCGCTACGTGAGCGCAGAGGGCGAGGTGACGGATGCGGCCAATCCCAACGGGTCGCTCCGTAACATTGCGGGCATCACCAACGTCGCCCGCAACGTGGTCGGGCTGATGCCACATCCCGAGCGGGCATGCGAGCCCGTGCTCGGCAGCGGCGATGGCCGGATCGTGCTCGAATCGGTCATCGCGCACATGAAGGCGGGCGCGCCGATTGCCGCGCGCGCGTGACGCGCAGCCAGGCCGATGGGTGTTCCACCGGGACAGCGTGGGAGCGTCGGACGCGCGCTCGTGATCTCTGCCGTGGCCACCTTCGCGCTCGGCATCGCGTTCTGGCAGGGCCTCTTCGGCCTCTCCGAGAACACGCGGACGCTCGCGACCGGCGCGCTCACGTTCGTCGGGCTGACCGACCTCGGCCTCGGCATCTACTGGCTCAGGCAATCCCGATGATTCGCGAACCACGCCCGCCGCGCGTGTGACGACCGCACCCATGCCATTCGAAACCGCGACCCTCGCAAGACACGGGATCACTCCCGACGAATACCACCGCATCACGATGCGGCTGGGGCGGGAGCCGAACCTCACCGAGCTCGGCATGTTCTCGGTCATGTGGTCGGAACACTGCAGCTACAAGAGCTCGCGCCTTCACCTCAAAACGCTGCCGACGACCGGCCCGCGTGTCGTGCAGGGGCCGGGTGAGAACGCCGGGGCTGTCGATATCGGCGACGGGCTGGCCGCCGTCTTCAAGATCGAATCGCACAACCATCCCTCGTTCATCGAGCCCTACCAGGGCGCGGCGACGGGGGTCGGCGGCATCATCCGAGACATTTTCACCATGGGTGCGCGTCCCATCGCGCTCCTCGACGCGTTGCGCTTCGGTCCGCTCGACGATGCGCGGACGCGGCGGATCTTCGAGGGCGTGGTTGCCGGCATCGGTGGCTACGGCAACAGCATCGGAATCCCGACCATTGGGGGCGAGGTCGCCTTCGACGAGTCGTATGCCGAGAATCCGCTGGTGAATGCCCTCTGTCTCGGCATTGCGCGCACCGCCGACATCATCAAGGGCCGCGCGGAAGGTGTCGGCAACCCCGTCTACTACGTGGGCTCGAAGACCGGACGCGACGGCATCCACGGGGCGACGATGGCCTCGGCCGAGTTCGACGAGCAGTCGGCGGAGAAGCGGCCCGCGGTCCAGGTCGGCGACCCCTTCATGGAGAAGCTGCTCCTCGAGGCGTGTCTCGAAGTGATGAAGTCCGACGCGCTCGTCGGGATCCAGGACATGGGTGCCGCCGGCCTCACCTGCTCGACGTGCGAGATGGCCGCGCGCGCGGGCACGGGCATCGACTTCGACGTGTCGGCGGTTCCGCGGCGCGAGACCGGCATGACGCCCTATGAAACGCTGCTCTCGGAATCGCAGGAGCGCATGCTGCTCGTCGTCAAGGCGGGACGCGAGGCCGAAGTCGAGCGGACCTTCGAACGGTGGGACCTGCACGCCGTCAAAATCGGCACCGTGACCGGCGACGGATTGGTCCGCGTGCGCGATCGCGGCGTCGTAGTGGCCGAGATTCCGGGCGGTGCGCTGACCGACGAAGCGCCGCTCTACCAGCGGCCGTTTGCCAGGCCCGGTGATCTCGACGAGGCGCGGCGGATTCCGGCAGGCGAGCTGAAGCCGTCCAAGCCCGCGCGCGACATCTTGCTCACGCTGCTCGCGACGCCGACGATTGCGAGCAAGCAGTGGGTCTACCGGCAGTACGACTCCATGGTGCGGACCAATACGCTCGTGCTCGCCGGCGCGGGAACGCCGGCAGTGCGCGTGAAGGGGACGCGCCGCGCGCTGGCGATCTCGGTCGATGGCAACGGCCGCTTCGTGTTCCTCGATCCAAGGCAGGGCACGATGGCCGTAGTGGCCGAAGCCGCGCGTAACGTCGCGTGTGCCGGCGCCGTGCCGATCGGCGCGACCAACAACCTCAACTTCGGCAACCCGGAGCGCCCGGAGATCATGTGGCAGCTCGTCGAGTCCATCGCCGGGCTTGGCGAGGCGTGCCGCGCATTCGAGATTCCCGTCACCGGTGGGAACGTCAGCCTGTACAATGAGACAGCAGGCCGCGCGATCCTTCCCACACCGGTCGTCGGCATCGTCGGGCTGATCGAAGATGCAGCCGCCGTGCTGGATCGCCGATTCACGGCATCCGGCCGCGCCGTGATACTTCTCGGTGACAACGCGGGTGAGTTGGGAGGGAGCGAGTATCTGAAGACGATCCATGGCCTCGTCCGTGGCGTGCCACCAGCCGTCGACCTCCCGCGCGAGCGTGCGGTGCAACGGCTCTTGCCGGCCCTGGCTGCGGACCGTCTCATCGAGTCTGCACACGATGTCGCCGAAGGCGGCCTGGCGGTTGCCCTCGCGGAGAGTTGTTTCGATACCGGCGGCATCGGCATCGATGTCGATCTCGCACCCGCGACCGGGCAGGCATTCGTCGCCAACCGCACTTCCGCTGCAGACGAACAGACGCTGTTCGGAGAATCCGCGCCGCTCGTCGTCGTATCCGCGACCGACGAGCAGGCGCCGGCCGTTCTCGAACGAGCCGCTGCCGTGGGCCTTCCGGCTCGCATCATCGGGCGCACTGACGGGCGCGCCATTCGAATTGGCATCGCAGGTCGCTCGGTGATCGACGTGACGGTTGCCGAGGCCGAGCGCACGTGGTCGTCGGCAATCGCCTCGCGCATGGCCCGGAAAGCCGGCGCCGCGTAACCACGGGATGGAAGTTCGGGGTCGGGTGCTTTTTCCAGGATTTCGTAAGCGCGAAAAAGCACCCGACCCCGATGACGACTGACTGAATCACATGGACAAGTTCCGAGACGAGTGCGGTGTCTTCGCGATCTATGGCCACTCCGAGGCGGCCAACCTGACCTATCTCGGGCTCTACGCCCTGCAACATCGGGGTCAGGAAAGCGCGGGCATTGCCGCGTCGGA
The DNA here is from genome assembly GCA_963840865.1 of Vicinamibacterales bacterium. Classification (GTDB taxonomy): domain Bacteria; phylum Acidobacteriota; class Vicinamibacteria; order Vicinamibacterales; family Vicinamibacteraceae; genus CAWJAP01. Next base: position 526,173 of record CAWJAP010000023.1, on the reverse strand, counting down.
CGGCCAGACCGTGCGCGTGTCGCGGGCGATGGGCGAGGTCGCGGACTCGTTCAACCAGGAGACGCTCGCGGGGCTCGTCGGAAGCAACGCGATCGGGCACGTGCGCTATTCGACCGCGGGCTCGAGCCGCATCGAGAACGCCGCCCCGCTCCTCATCGATTGCGCCCACGGCCAGTTCGGCATCGGCCACAACGGGAATCTCGTCAACGCCATCGAGCTCCGTGACGAGCTCGTGCGCCAGGGCTCGATCTTCCAGACCACGACCGATACCGAGGTCATCGTCCACCTCTTCGCCAGGTCGAGGGCGCAGAGCGTCGAAGGCGCGGTGATCGACGCGTTGACACAGGTCCGGGGCGCCTTCTCGCTCGTGATGATCACGAAGGATCGCGTGCTCGCGGCCCGCGATCCGCACGGGTTCAGACCGCTGGTCCTCGGACGCCTGGGCGACGCGGTCATCGTGTGCTCCGAGACGTGCGCGCTCGATCTGATCGGTGCCACCTACGTGCGCGACGTCGAACCGGGCGAGGTCGTCGCCATCGGTCCGCAAGGGGTGAAGTCGATCAAGCCGTTCCCTCCGCAGCCGCTCGCGCACTGCATCTTCGAGCACGTGTACTTCGCGCGGCCCGACAGCTACGTCTTCGGCCGGAGCGTCAACGAAGTGCGGACCGAGTTCGGACGTCAGCTGGCGCGTGAGGCGCCCGTCGATGCGGACGTCATCGTGCCCGATTCCCGACTCGGGGGTGTGCGGCGCGGTCGGCTTCTCGGAACAGTCCGGCACTCCGATGCGCTTCGGGCTGATCCGCAACCACTACATCGGACGGACGTTCATCGAGCCGCAGCAATCGATCCGGCACTTCGGGGTGAAGATCAAGCTGAATCCGGTCCGCAGCATCCTCGAGGGGAAGCGAGTCGTGCTCGTCGACGACTCGATCGTGCGCGGCACGACGAGCCGGAAGATCGTGAAGCTGGTGAAGGCGGCGGGCGCCAGGGAAGTGCACATGCGCATCAACTGCCCGCCGACGATCTCGCCGTGCTTTTACGGCGTGGATACGCCCCGGCGCACGGAGTTGATCGCCGCCACTCACTCTCTCGAAGAGATTCAGACGTATCTCAACGCGGACAGCCTCGCGTATCTCAGCCTGGGCGGCATGCTCGATGCCGTGTCCCCGGGGCAACGATCCTACTGCACGTCCTGCTATACCGGGACGTATCCCGTCGAGTTCCCGCGCGACTCGGATTCATACCTGCAGCTCGCGTTGAAGCTCGATAAGGTGGCTTCGAGCTAGAGCGGAGCCCACGTGCCCACACCAGGCGCAGGCGCGGCGGGACGCGCGGCATTGCTGACCGGGTTGTGCCTGGCTGCACTCTGCGTGCATCGCGCGAGGCTGGTGGCGCAGACGACGCCGAAGCCGCCATCCACGACGGCGCCGAAGCCCCAGACCCCCGCGCCCAAGTCGCCCGTCGGGACGGCGCCGTCTGCGACGCCTTCGCCGAAGCTCACGCTGGCGACCGCCATCGATCAACTCGGCAAACTCGATTACCCCACGCGCGTCGCCGCGTCCCGCTTCGTTCGCCGGACCGCCGCCGCCGCGGCGGTGCCGTCGCTGGTCAAGGCCGTCGGAAGCCATCCCGATGGCTATGTGCGCTTCCGTGCGCTCGTCCTGCTCGCGGGATTCAACGATCCGCGCGCCCGGGACGTGATGCTGGCGGCCATCGACGATCCCAACGATCGCCTGCGGGATGTGGCGTACTCCTGGTTCGAGACGCATCCGGACCCGACGCTGGCGCCTCGACTGCTCGCCAGGCTCGACAAGGAGCTTTCCGAGTTCGTCAGACCCTCGCTGGTCCGTGCGCTGGCCGCGATCGGCTCCGATCCGGCAGTCCAGAAGGCGCTCGTGCGCGACGCCAATCGCGGACAGGATCTCTTTCGCAGCACGGTCATCGAGGCCCTCGGCGAACACCGGGCCGCCTACGCCGTCCCCGCGCTCATCGCCATCGCCAAGCTCGATGGCCCGCTGCAGGACGATGCGGTTCTCGCGCTCGGACAGATCGGCGACAAGCGGGCGCTCGAAACGCTGGCGCAGTTGCAACGCACGGCGCCGCGCGAGCGGCAGGCGGCACTGGCCGCCGCCATCTGCCTGCTCGGCGTGAACTGCGAGTCGCACGAGCGTTTTCTGGTCGAGACGCTGCGGTTCACGACCGTCAACATGGGATTCCAGGAATTGGCGCGCTCGGCTGCCCGCGGGCTGACGGAGCTGGCCAAGCGGGATCGCGTCGATTCGTGGAACGCGCTCCTCGAGCTCGGCATTCCGTCGGTCGACCCCTACGCGCGCCGATCGCGCTGGCGACGGCCACCGCCTCGATGGCGCGTCCGCCCGCGCTCCTGAGCGCGCTCGACCGTGTGTCGGATTCGAAGGCCGCGCTGCTCCTGCTGCGCGACGGGTTCGACATGCTCGCGGAGGACTTCGTCGAGGAGCGCTTTTACGCGGAGATGCGCGGCGCCTATTGGAAGACGGAAGCCGGCAGCCCTGGCCGTGCACGCATCGAGCGGGTGATGGCGACACTCGATTTCTGAGCTCATGCCGGATACGCGCAGCCGCCCAGCCGTCTAGCCGCCCAACGCTATGGACTATCGCTCGAGTGGCGTCGACATCGATGCCGGCCATGAAGTCGTCCGCCGGATCAAGGACCTGGCGCGCGGCACGTTCACACCGGGCGTTCTCTCCGAGATCGGATCGTTTGGGGGCCTCTTCAGCCTCGAATCGCTCGGTCTTCGCGACGCCGTGCTCGTCGCGAGCGCCGACGGCGTCGGCACGAAGCTGAAGGTCGCCTTCCTCGCCGACGTGCACGACACGGTGGGCGAGGACCTCGTCAACCATTGCGTCAACGACATCCTCGTCCAGGGCGCCGAGCCGCTGTTCTTCCTCGATTACCTGGCGACCGGACGGCTGGCACCGCAGGTCGCGGCGTCGATTGTCGCGGGGATGGCGCGGGCGTGCCGCAACAATGGCTGTGCGCTGCTCGGTGGCGAGACCGCCGAGATGCCGGGCTTCTACAACGACGGTGAGTACGACCTCGCCGGATTCATCGTGGGCGCCGTCCGGCGGGATCGGCTCATCGATGGCCGATCGATTGCGCCTGGGGACGTCGTTCTCGGCCTGCCTTCGTCGGGCCTCCACACGAACGGCTATTCGCTGGCACGCCGCATCGTCTTCGATCACCTGGGCCTCGATATCGACAGCCAGTTCCCGAGCTCGGCGCGACCGTCGGAGCGGCCCTCCTCGCGCCGCACCGTTCCTATCTGCCCATCATCCGCCCGCTTCTCGGCGACGGCACGATCAAGGGCATGGCCCATATGACCGGCGGCGGCGTCACCGACAACCTGCCTCGATCCTGCCGCCGGGAACATGCGCGAATCGATCGGAGTGCCTGGGAAGTCCGCCGCTGTTCCGCTGGCTGGTGCGCGCGGGAGATGTTCCGCCGGCCGATCACTCCGCACCTTCAGCATGGACTGGGCTTGCTCGTCGTGTGGACGCGGCCGACGCGGACCGCGTGTCGCGACGGCTGCGCGAGTGCGGCGAGCCGACGTGCGCATCGTGGGACGCATCATCGCCGGCGACGGCGTGGTGGAGTTGCGCCCGGTTGATGGCCGGCGAATCGCCACGCCTCTGGGTGCTGATCTCGGGACGCGGCAGCAACCTCAAAGCAATCCTGGCCGCCATCGACGATCGCCGGCTTGCGGCATCGGTAGCCGTCGTCATCTTCCAATCGGGCCGCAGCGCCGGGGCTCGAGCACGCACGCGCTGCCAGCATCGAGACCCTCGTCGTCGAGGCGCGAACGTTTCCCTCGCGCGACGACTACGACCGCGCTCTCGCCCGCGAGCTCGCTCGACGCCAGGTCGATCTCGTTTGTCTGGCTGGCTTCATGCGCCTGCTCGGCCGGGAGCTCGTCGACGCCTTCCCGCAGCGCATCCTCAACATCCATCCATCGCTGCTGCCCGCGTTTCCGGGTCTCGGCGCGCAGCATCAGGCGTGGGACCATGGCGTCAAGGTCACCGGTGCGACGGTTCATTTCGTCACCGTGGAGCTCGACGCCGGCCCCATCATCCTGCAGGCGGCTGTCCCCGTGCTCGACGAGGACACGCCCGATACTCTGGCCGCGCGGATTCTCGAGCAGGAGCACCGGCTCTATCCTGCGGCCATCGCGCGCGTGCTCGCCGGCGGTTGGCGAATCGAAGGAAGGCGGGTCGTCTTCGATCAGGCGCGGCCGACTAGGAGCGCCGCTCTCGACGCTTCAGGGTGAGGAGAGCGACCTCAGGTGGACGATTGATGCGGCAGGGCACGTAGACGGTCCCCACGCCGCGACTCACGAACGCGGCCGTGTTCTCGGCCACCCGAAGACCTTCGGCAATCGGGAACTTTCGTGCCGCGAGCGCGCCGAGTCCAGGCAGCACGATTTGACCGCCGTGCGTGTGTCCGGACAGCATGAGCGGGATGTTGAGCGCCGTCGCCTGCTCGAAGCGGCGCGGATCGTGCGCGAGCAGCATGGTCCACCCCGTGGCGCCGCGCAGCAGCCGGCGTGATGTCGGCCGTCTGCCTCGTCCAGAACTTCAGCCCTACCATCTCGACCTTCTCGCCACGGACCTGGATCGTCGTTCGCGCATCGTCCAGCACCTGGATACCGCGCTTCCGGAGCTGCGCCACCATTTCGACCTCGTCGTCGTGATTGCCAAGCGCGGCGAACACGCCGGCGGGTGCGACGAGCGGCGCGAGCAACTCGGCGCAAGGCGCCATGAATCGCCGGTCCTTGTCGGTGACGTAGTCGCCGCCCAGCACGATGAGGTCGGGCTGCTGGAGGCGACGAGCGCCACCGCGTGCTCGATGTCGCGAGCCGGCACCATTCCGCTCAGATGGAGGTCCGTGAGGAGCGCGACCCGCAAACCTTCCAGCGGGGCCGGCAGTCCGGCGACCGGCACGTCGGCCTTCGTCAGGCCGACGCGGTGCCGCTCGTACAGGTAACCGTGCGCGGCGCCCCCGGCGCCGACGCCCACGGCTGTGGCCACGAGCGTCCGCAGGAATCTGCGGCGCGTGGTTTCGGGTACCCGGCCTGACTCGATCCTGGCTCCAGCGGGCCATCTCTTCCGTGACATGGTACTCGCGCCAGCGCGGTTCCTGCCGGTCTGGCGCGTCGTTTGTGAAAAAAACGCGCGCGGTCACGCGTTCCGCAAACCGAACTCGGCCAGGACGTGATAGGTCGAGCCCTTCGGAGACAGGCGGCTCGCGAAGAGCGTGACGCGATCGACGCGCGAGAGGATCGGCGGGATGCCGGAGTCGAGCGCGCGCTGCAGATCATGGGTCCAACCCTTCGGCACGTCGGGTCGCACGCGGCCGACGGTGAGGTGCGGTGCGAACCGCCGTCCGTCATCCGGTTGGGAGAGACCGATCGGTGCCAGCCGTTGCTCCACCTGGCCGTGGAGCGTGGCCATCGCGTCGTCGGCGGCGGTCGCGCCGGCCCAGATGACGCGCGGTGCGCCGTGCGACGGAAAGACCCCGGAACCCTGGATGCGCAAATCGAAGGCGGCAATGGGCAAGTCGGGCTCGAGTGCCGCTGAAACCGCCTCGATTCGAGCCTCCGTCAAACCGCCAAAGAAGTGGAGCGTCAAGTGGAGGTTGGGCTCCTCGACCCACTTGACGTGTCTGGCGCCCTTCGACCCGAGACGAGCAACGAGAGTGGTCATCCAGGCAGCCACCGCGCTCCGGGCTCCACGCTCGAGATCGATCGGCCAGAAACGTCCGCGTCGGCTTCGCCTGTCCGGATCGATTGGGGCTGGACACTCTCGTCGGTGCTCCGGTTCGGGATGGATGGGCAGTCTAAGATTCGCACGGTGCGCTTCGAAGACGAGGCATAATCGGACTTCCTCGGGCGCCGCGGCCGCCACGTATGACCATCGACGATCAGCTGACTTACCTCACCAAAGGATGCGTGGACGTCGTCCGGCGCGACGATCTGCCGCGAACAAGCTCGAACGGTCGCAGGAGACCGGCAAGCCGCTGGTGGTGAAGGTCGGCTTCGACCCCACCGCGCCCGACCTCCACCTCGGGCACACCGTGCTGCTCCGCAAGATGAAGCACTTCCAGGATCTCGGGTCACACGCGTCATCTTCCTGATCGGC
>CAWJAP010000023.1:0-515000 GCA_963840865.1 Vicinamibacterales bacterium | reverse complement strand
GGTGACAGCCCCGTAGGCGAAATGCTGCTGGCTCGCTGGGCAGGTACCTGAGTAGCGCGGGACACGAGAAATCCCGTGGGAATCTGCGAGGACCATCTCGCAAGGCTAAATACTCTCTGGCGACCGATAGTGAACCAGTACCGTGAGGGAAAGGTGAAAAGCACCCCTGTGAGGGGAGTGAAATAGTACCTGAAACCGTATGCCTACAAGCAGTGGGAGGGCTATGACCGGAGGCTTCGGCCGCCGGTCATGCCTGACCGCGTGCCTTTTGCATAATGAGCCGGCTAGTTATTCTCAGTGGCGAGGTTAAGCGAAAGCGAGCCGAAGCGAAAGCGAGTCCGAATGGGGCGTATAGTCGCTGGGAATAGACGCGAAGCGAGGTGATCTACCCTTGGCCAGGGTGAAGTACGGGTAACACCGTATGGAGGCCCGAACCAGTGTTGGTTGAAAACAACTTGGATGAGCTGAGGGTAGGGGTGAAAGGCTAATCAAACCTCGTGATTGCCCGTTCTCCTCGAAATGTCTTTAGGGACAGCCTCGGGAGGTCGGCGCTGGTGGTAGAGCACTGGATGGACTAGGGGGCTTACCAGCTTACTGAATCCAACCAAACTTCGAATGCCAGCGACACGTATCCCGGGAGTGAGACGGTGGGGGCTAAGCTTCATCGTCGAAAGGGAAACAGCCCAGACTACCGGCTAAGGTCCCTAACTTTGTGCTAAGTGGTAAAGGATCTGGAGACGCTCAGACAACCAGGAGGTTGGCTTAGAAGCAGCCATCCTTTAAAGAAAGCGTAATAGCTCACTGGTCAAGCGGCTCTGGGCCGACAATATAACGGGGCTCAAGCACGGGACCGAAGCCGTAGAATGATGGCTCCTGCGGGAGCTGTGATTGGTAGAGGAGCGTTCTCTGCGCAGCGAAGTCAGACCGAGAGGACTGGTGGAGTGCAGAGAAGTGACCCTGCCGGCATAAGTAGCGAGAAGAGAGGTGAGAATCCTCTCCGCCGTAAGCCTAAGGTTTCCTGAGGAAGGTTCGTCCGCTCAGGGTTAGTCGGGTCCTAACGCGAGGCCGAAAGGCGTAGCGGATGGACATCCGGTCAATATTCCGGAACTACCTGGAACACGTTATCACGATGGGGGGACGCAGGAGGCTAGGCGAGCCTGGATAGGGCCGCAAAGGCAGACCAGGTTGAGGCATGTAGGGAGATCCGCCAGGAAAATCCGGTGGGTCGTCAATCCTGAGGTGCCGAAGCGAGACCTTCGGGTCACAAAGTCACCGACGCCACGCTGCCGAGAAAAGCCTCTAAGGAGTGTTCCAGGTACCCGTACCGCAAACCGACACAGGTAGGCGAGGAGAAAATCCTCAGGCGCAAGTGAGAACCCTCGTTTAGGAACTCGGCAAATTGGCCCCGTAACTTCGGAAGAAGGGGTGCTCCGGTAGCGTGTATTGGCTTGCCCACGAAGCGCGAGGGAGTTGCAATAAAGAGGCCCAGGCGACTGTTTACTAAAAACACAGGACTCTGCGAAGTCGAAAACGACGTATAGGGTCTGACGCCTGCCCGGTGCCGGAAGGTTAAAAGGAGAGGTCAGCCGCAAGGTGAAGCTTTGAATTGAAGCCCCGGTAAACGGCGGCCGTAACTATAACGGTCCTAAGGTAGCGAAATTCCTTGTCGGGTAAGTTCCGACCTGCACGAATGGCGTAACGATCTGGGCGCTGTCTCAACGAGGGGCACTGCGAATTTGTGGTACCGGTGAAGACGCCGGTTGCCCGTGGCTAGACGAAAAGACCCCGTGCACCTTTACTACATCTTAGTAGTGAATGCTGACGTGGTATGCGCAGGATAGGTGGGAGACTTTGAACCGAGCCTTTTGGGGTTCGGGGAGTCAACGGTGAGATACCACCCTTACTACTTCGGCGTTCTAACCTCGACCCGTTATCCGGGTCAGGGACACTGCTAGGTGGGTAGTTTGACTGGGGCGGTCGCCTCCTAAACTGTAACGGAGGCGTGCGAAGGTTCGCTCAGGCTGTTTGGAAATCAGCCGTAGAGTGCAAAGGCATAAGCGAGCTTGACTGCGAGACAAACAAGTCGAGCAGGTGGGAAACCAGGCCTTAGTGATCCGGTGGTTCCGCATGGAAGGGCCATCGCTCAACGGATAAAAGGTACGCCGGGGATAACAGGCTGATCTGGGCCAAGAGTTCACATCGACGCCCAGGTTTGGCACCTCGATGTCGGCTCATCGCATCCTGGAGCTGTAGCAGGTTCCAAGGGTCCGGCTGTTCGCCGGTTAAAGCGGTACGTGAGCTGGGTTTAGAACGTCGCGAGACAGTTCGGTCTCTATCTGCCATGGGCGCAGGAGATTTGAGTGGGGCTGACCTTAGTACCGAGAGGACCGGGTTGGACGCACCTCTAGTGTACCAGTTGTCCCGCCAGCGGCAGCGCTGGGTAGCTACGTGCGGAAGGGAGAAACGCTGAAGGCATCTAAGCGTGAAACCCTCCACAAGATGAGATCTCCCTGGGTCGTAAGACCCCTGAAGGCTCCTGGAAGACTACCAGGTGATAGGCCAGGTGTGTAAGAGTGGCGACACTCTGAGCTTACTGGTACTAATCAGCCGTGAGGCTTGACCATATTCCTTTACGCCAAGGCCGGGAACTACCGTTTGCAGGGTATTCAGTTGTCTCGCCGAAGCCGCCTCGAGCGGCGAAGGCGGTTCAGTTCTTTGACAGATTGCGGATCGCGACATGCAAGCGGCGAGATAGGCCGCTCCCCAGTCGCGCGTGGAACATCCCAGCCCGCAGTGCGGGCAGATGTCTCCTCCGGCGCCGGCGAGCTCACACGTGCGCCACGTCGGACCGCACCAGTTTCCCGGTGGCTATAGGAGAGGGGTCACACCCGTTCCCATTCCGAACACGGAAGTTAAGCCCTCTACCGCCGATGGTACTGCAAGGGAAGCCTTGTGGGAGAGTAGGTCACTGCCGGGAATTGTTTCACAGCCCGAGTCGTTCATACGGCTCGGGCTTTTTTTTGGTTCGCAGACGGCCCGGCAACGCGCCTCGAGTCTCGCCGGCCAACCTGGGCACTGCCGAAAGCGGCGTCCGCCACGACCGCGACGGTCGCCTCAAGGAAGACGCACGGCCGACGTGTTGGTGCCGGCGGCGAACACCTGGCCGCCGCTCGTGCTGTAGAGCGACCGCTCGACGATGATCGGACCGCCGTCGATGACCTCGATGACGGCGCCGAACTCCTCGTGCTGAGCTCGGGGACCATCGAGTTCACATGGAGGTTGAAGCGGCTGCTGGCAGCCAACGGGTAGATCTTCGACACCGTCCCTCCGCCGACCCGAAGGAAGGTCACGCGCACGCTCGCTTCCTCCATCGTCGTGTTGCCGATCAGGATGTAGGTCTGAAAGTCGCGATCTGTGCCGACACGGCCTTCGGCGAGCCCCCACCTGAGTCCTGGCTCGTTCACGCCGGTGGCATTGTGCCCTTCGTACCACGCGCCACTCGCGAGCGACCAGTACATTGAGCGCTCGGCGGCGACTGGCTCGTCGGACTTGATCTCCAGGGCAAACGACGCGTCCGCCAGCGATGCGTGCTCGGTTGCCGCATTGATCGTCAGACGGCTGAACGCTGGCACGACCCGATTGACGACGACCGACGCGCCGGACAGGAGCCTGTACGTCATTTCCACGTTGGCCGCCCGGCTCGACGTGTTGCCCAGCAGGAAGAAGGTGTTGAAGAACGAGCCTGTCGCGCCCTCGCCGAAGAACCACCGCGTGGCCGGCAGCGGCACGCCGATCGAGTTGTGGCCGCCGCTGAAGAGCGGCGTGCCGAAGTACATGGCCCGTTCGGCAACGATGGGAAGATCCGACTGCACGCGCGTGGAGAACGACGTATTGACGATCTCGGGAATCCCGCCGGCGTAAACGGTCAGTCGTGTGTTCGGCGGAACTTCGTATGTGCGCGTGACGACGAGCCCGAGTTCCGGCAGGAACTGCACCGTGACGTTGGCGGCCGTCGTCTCGCTCGCGTTCGCGAGCAGCAGGAAGGTGTCGAAGAAGCCCTGCGAGCCCTCACTGAACAGGAACTGTGTCGCCGCGCCCTCGCCGGCGGCAGACCCGTGCGATCCGTAGGAGGTCGCGTCCCAGAACATCGAGCGCTCCACGATCAGCGGCGCGCCCGAGCTCGATGTCACGATCGACGAGATGCCGCTGAAGGCTTCGAGACCTGCGACGCTGTCGATCGGAATCGTGAGGCGCGAGTGGGGAGGCAATGTCTGCGAGGGCAGCGCGACCGATGTGCCGTCCGGTTTGAGAAAGCGCACACCCGCCTCGACCTCGGTCGCGTTGGGATTGGCGATCAGCAGGTCGGTCGAGAAGAATGACCCCGTGGCGCCTTCCGGCAGCTGGTACTGCAGGGCGCCACTGGTGATCGTAATCGTGTCGGTCAGCGGCAGGCCGACCGCGTATTGAGCCGTGACGGTGAAGACGTTCACTCCGGGGAGGACCGCGGCCGAGGGAATCGCCCATTCGCTGAGCCCCTGCGCCGTTCCGCTGAACCCCCGGTTGCTCGACCAGCTGACCTGAGTCAGGCTCGCCGGGCCCGCCAGGCCGCCGATCGAGACGAACGGTGTGGTCGCCGTGTACGTGGGGTTGGCTGTGGGCGACGTGATCGTGATCGACGCAGGGCCCGTGGGCGCCGGACCGTTCGGAATGATCCCCGGGACCATGTTGCTGAGGCTCTGCAGGTCGGCACTCGTGAGGCACGCGCTTGCCGGGGCGGCAGCGCCGCAAGCTGCGCCGCCTTCGCCGCCGCGTTGGCCCGTGAGCCGAGCCCGGCCGCGAAGTTCAGAATGCCCACGGTGCCGCCGGCGGGCACCGAGAAACTGTAGGACCAATCCGGAGTGTCGTCGCCATTCGCGAACGACACCGACGAGAGGCGTACCGTGGCGCCGGGTACTCTGCAGCACGTGCGCCAGTCGCGGCGACGGAGACGAGGTCCCTACGAACGCCTCGTAGGTCGTGACCCAGTCGTCGGTTGCGTCGACCACCGCGTCACCGCTCGAGGTCGTACCGATCGTCGTGCCCGCGTCCGAGCCGAGGTCGCTCACCATCTGGAGCGTGACCGCCACGGGGGCGCCGGTCGGATTCGAAACGAGGTTCAGCCAACGCGCAAACCCATCGTTCGCCGGCACGTAGATCTTGCGCGACACGGTGAGCCCGCCGATGGTGCGGGCCGGCGTCAGAATCTGGCGTCCGTTGCAGTCGGAGGCTGCAGGACCCGCCTGGTTGTATGACACGGCCGCTGCCCCAGCCACGCTCACGAGCAGCCCGTTGTAGCCATCGAACGCGTCGGCGAGCACCGAGAGCTCGCTGCCGCCCCCGGCGGTGGTGGCTTCGACCGGGCCGACGAAGGCGGCATCGGACGCAGCGCCGACCGCCGAACTGGTCGTCGCATACGTCACTTCGTCGTTGATGAACCATTCGAGCCCGCTCGCATCGATCAGACGGGGCACCTGACCGGCCGCGAGCCCCGCGATGACGCCCTGCGAAGGTGTCCGCGCTGAATAGCGCAGCGCCCTGGCGTACACCTGTTCGTCCGTCAGCGACACGTCGGCATACGCGATTGAGGCGGGGCCGACGAAGCTCAGCAGAGCGGCGATTGCTCGAACGCGCATGCGTCAGGCTCCCGTGTGCCTAGGCCGGAGTTCATTCGTGTTGGCACCCCGCCGTGTTGCGCGGGCTTGTCCGTCATCGCGTGAGGGCCGCATTCTGCAACGAGACGAAACGAATCACCGGGTAGGTTGAAATGGGCGGCCTAGCATAATCTGTGCGCTGACCGGTGTCCAGCAGATGGTCGACCAGCCAAGGGCCGCGACTCGGCGCGCTCGCCTCATCGTCGCCGGTACCGTTCTCGTCGCGGCGGCAGTCGCGTCAGCGTGGTTCGTCACCGGGCGACGCGGGCCGCGCCCGAACGTGCTCCTGGTCACGATCGACACGCTGCGAGCCGATCGCGTCGGCGCCTACGGCTGGAAGCAGGCGCGGACACCCACGCTGGATCGGCTCGCCGCCGAGGGGCTTCTTGCCCTGGACGCGGTGGCGGCAGCGCCGATTACGATGCCCGCGCACGCCACGCTGCTGACGGGCCTCTACCCGCCGGTGCACGGTGTGCGCGACAACGGTATCGCCGCGCTGCCCGACGAGGTCGTCACGCTGGCCGAGCGGCTGACGAACGCCGGCTACACCAGCCACGCGTTCGTGTCGGCAGTCGTGCTGGGGCGCCTTTACGGCCTCGACGCCGGGTTCGCCTCCTACGACGACGATCTCTGGGGCGAAGACGCGCCGCGGCTGTTCATGATTCGCGAGCGGCGCGCGGCGCGCACGGCGGAGCGGTTCCTGGCGTGGTTCGATGGCTGGCAGCGGACTCGCCCGGCCCCGTTCTTCGCCTGGGTCCATTTCTTCGATCCGCACCAACCGCTCGACGCGCTGCCCGAGGACCGCGAGGGCGCGGCCTCGCCCTACGACGCCGAGGTGACGGCGGCCGATCGCGGCCTCGGCCGGATCATCGAGGCGGTTCGCCGCGCCGGGGTCCTCGACGACACGCTCGTCATCGTGACCGCCGACCACGGCGAAAGCCTTGGAGAGCACGGGGAGGAGACCCACGCCATCTTCGTGTACGACGCCACGATCCGGGTGCCGCTCCTGGTGCGCTACCCGCGCCGGCTGCCCGAGGGCCGGACCTACCGAGGACCCGTGCGCCACGTGGACATCGTCCCCACGGTGCTCGGCATGCTGCGCCTGCCCGGCGCCGACGAGACGCAGGGCGTCGATCTCACCCCGGCGTGGCGCGGCGAAGCCCCGGCGCCCGTACTGGGTCAGTATGCCGAGTCGATGCTGTCCGAGCTGGGTTTCGGGATGGCGCCGCTCCACGCCTGGCGCAAGGACGGGTACAAGTGGATTCGGGCGCCGCGCGCCGAGCTCTACGACCTGCGCAAGGACCCGAGCGAGTTGACGAACCTCTTCCCTGGTGACGCGGCGCGCGCCGCCGCGATGGATGCCGAGCTCGAGCAGGTGATCCGCGCCGGACGTAGCGGCGCGGCGCGCGACAACCCCATGAACCGCGAGACGGTCGAAATGCTCCAGTCGCTCGGCTATCTCGCGCCGACTGCCGATCGGCGCAGCATGGGCGGCATCGATCCCAAGGACGGGATTCAGATCTACCGTCAGCTCGAGCGCGCGCGGCAGCTCGGGCAGGAGCGAAAGTGGCGGGAGGCCGAGTCGGCCGCCCGCGGCATTCTCGACACGCTGCCGGCGCACGTCGCGGCCCGAAACGTCCTCGGGCTGGCCCTCGTCCGGCAAGGCCGCTTCGACGAAGCGCGAGAGGCGTATCGCCAGTCGCTCGAGACCGAGCCGGACCAGTTCCGGGTGCACGGGATGCTCGGATCGCTCGCCATGATCGCGCGCGATCTCGACGCGGCCGATGCGGCGTTCGGGCGCGCGCTCGAGATGAACCCGCGGTTCATCGAGGCGATGCTGAACCGAGGACTCATCGCCTCGCTGCGCGGCGACCGGGCAGCCGCCGAGCAATGGTATCGCCGGGCGGACGAGGCCAGTCCGGGGTTCCCGGCGACCGCGCGGCGGCTGGGCGATCTCTATTACGAGCAGGGACGCTACCGCGAGGCGCTCGCGCACTACGATCGGGCCCTGACCCTCGCGCCGCAGCTGTTCCAGGCACTGGTGCAGGCGGGCAACAGCGCGCGGCGCATCGGCGATCCCGGGCGCGCCGCCGCGAGCTTCGCGCGCGCCGCGGACGTGCGTCCGGAGTCGTGGATCCCCTGGTACAACCTGGCGTGCCTCCGCGCGACGCAAGGAGATGTCGACGGCGCGCTCGCAGCGCTCCGGGAGAGCTTGAATCGCCCGGGCGCCGACCGCGAGCTGCTGACAACCGATCCAGACCTGTCCACGCTCCGCGCCGACCCGCGATTCCAAGCGCTCGTGCGGTCATCGTGAACCAGTTGAACACCCACGGGCCACAAAACGGCACTGCACCCGTTCATGACACCGAGCACCAGGATCCGACGCTCACTCGCGCTGCTTGGATTGGTCGCGCTTCCCGCTCTGCTTGCGGCGCAGTCGGCCGCACCGAAAGTCCCGCCGCAGCGGGCGGCGGCCCCGAGCGAGGAGTGGCTCACCGACAGCGAGGGTCGCGTCTATCGTCTCGAGCCGCTTCCGAAGAGCCAGGGACAGAAGATCGACGACACCCGCATCCGGACGATCTGGGGCGTGCAGGCCGATCTCGCGCGAGAGGACGAGGAGTTCTTCTACATCAAGATTTATCGCGTGGGGCCACGGCCTCCGGTGACGTCGGCCACCGCGGCGCCGGCCCGCGCACCGGCAGCGGAGCCGCTACCGCGAGCAAGCGCACGGTTGCGCTGGACGCCGTTCTCGCCGGGCCTGCCCGATGCGGGCCAGTGGCGCGAGGGCCTGGCCCTCGCCGACCTCACGGGCGACGGCCGGCTCGACATCGTGGTCAGCCCGGCGCGAAAGAGTCTGCGCCCCCCGTCGATCTTCGTCCACGACGGCAAGAGCTGGCGACGAATGCCGGGGGCTCGGTTTCCGCCGCGTCCCTACGATTACGGTGACGTGGCGGTGGGCGATATCGATGGTGACGGCGCGCTCGATCTCGCGCTGGGCGTGCACCTGCGAGGGTTGATGGTGTTGCGCGGCGTTCCGCCCGGGGCGTTCGAGGACGCTTCGTCCGGGCTTCCACTGGCATCGGGCTCGGAGGCCTCCCCGTTCTCGTCGCGCGCCGTCGCACTGGCCGATTGCAATGGCGATCGGCGTCTGGACTTCATCGCGCTCGGTGAGGGGCCCCGGCCGCCCGTTCCCGGCCGAGCGTCGATCGATACGGCCAGCGGCCTCGCCAGCTTTCGACGCGACGAGAACGGTACCTGGTCGCTGGTGCCGCAGGCGAACCCGAGCCCGGTCTTCGGCTCGTCGCTCGCGACCGGTGACTTCGACGGCGACGGACGGCTCGACGCGGTCACGGCCTCCGCGACGCTGGGCGACACGCGCATCCTCCACATCGGCGACGGTGCGTGCGGCTGGCGTCCCGAAGCACTCGAGTCCCTGCGGCCGCGGAGCTATGTGACGGCTGTTGCTGCCGGCAATGTGAGTGGCGACGCGCGTGACGAGGTGCTCGTCGGCTACACCGAGTTCATCGGCGACGCCGTACACTTCGGCGTCGACGTGTTCAGCCGGGGAGCGGATGGCAACTGGAATCGGCGCGCCCTCGCCAGGCAGTCCGGGCGCGCGCGGGTCGAGGCCCTGGCGGTCGCCGATCTCGATGGTGACGGCGCGCGTGACGTGGTCGCGGTCCTTCCACAGGGCACGACGGCGATAATCATCGGTGATGGCAAGGGCGGCTTCACCCGCGAGCGGCAGACACTACCCGCGCCTGACGGCTGCGACGGTGCAGCCGTGGCCATCGGCGACCTCGACGGCGATGGCTTGGCCGATCTGCTGATTGGCTATGCCCAGGAATCCTCGACAACGAACCCGGCGGTGTGCAAAGGCGAGGGCGCCCTGCGAGCGTGGAAGACCGCAAAGCGGCCCGCGGGCCAGAAGCCCGGCAAGCCGAGGACGTACTAGCGTTCGAGGTCCGACCTCGACCCCGGAGCCCTCCGGTTCAATCAATCGCTCCGGCCGGTATCTCGGCGCGCAGATGCGGGTCGAGCCGCACGGCTCGGGTGAATGCTGCGCGCGCGTCGGCATGTGAGCCTTGCATCGACAGCGCGCGGCCGATATTCAGATCGATTTCCGGACGTGGCTCGAGCGCCGCTGCCGCGCGATACGCGGCCAGCGCTTCGGCCGGGCGGCGCAGGAGCAGGAACTGGGTGCCGCGCGCGACCGGAATGCCGACCTCGAGCGGGTCCAGCCGAGCGGCCACGTCCAGCCACGCCAGATGCTCGGCGAACAGCGTCGACGGGGCTCGCCTGGCGCTGATGGCGAAACGCGTTCGCGCTTCGACCTGGGCGAGCAGGCGGCTCGCCTCGAGGCGGTCGCGCGCCCGGAACGTCTGCCAGCCGAGCGCCAGCACCACCAGAACGAGACAGGCCCAGCGGGTCACTTGCGCAGATGCAGGCGGCGCGCCGGCGCTCGCGGGGACGGGCGTCAACGCTCGGCCGCTGGCCCGCGCCTCGTCGTCCTCGCGGAACACCCATGCGATGAACAGCAGCCACGGCCATGCGACAGTCGGCGCGTGAAACGGGAACCAGACCAACGCCGGCGCCGCGAGCGCGGCCAATCCTGACCACGCCATTGCGCGCCGCGCATCGTCCGCAACGCGACGGGCCGCGCGGCACAGACGCCAGACCGCCCAGGCCAGCGCGAGAACCCCTGGCACGCCCTGCTCGGCTGCCACCGACAGCAGCTCGTTGTGCGGCGTCGCCATCATGACGTTCGTCTGCTCGGGGAACATCGGCACGCCACGCTCGACCAGCGCGAGGCGAGTGTCCGCATACTCGGCGCGAAATGCGCCGTGACCCACGCCGCTGATTGGACGGCGGCCGAGCATGTCCATCGCCGCGCGCCAGCCGTCCAAGCGGCCTGTGAGGAACGCGTTCACATCACCACGCGCGAGCTGCCCGATCTTTCGGAGACGCGGGTGCCGAGCGGTGTCATGACCGCTGCAATGGCAACTCCCGCGGCGAGGACGGCCGATTCCGAGGACGGCACGCCGATCGAGCATTCCGCGGCGCCGCATCACGAACCCGAGCAGCACGGCCATGCCCAGCCCCGCGGCGGCCAGCGCGGCAAGTGTCGCCGTGACGGCGAGGACCGCGGTGAACGCGATGATGGCGACGACCAGCGCCAGGAGTTCGATTCGTGGTGCGCGTGCGACTCGATTCAGCGCGACGAGCAGCGGAAGAACGACAAGAGCAGCAAGGTCGCCGGGATTGCCCAGCGTTGAAGTGAGCCTCAGTCGGTCGGTTGGCGCCTGCACCGGTAGCCAGTCGAGCAGGCCCAGCCATCCCCAGTACTGATCGAGGCCGAGAACCGCGACGATCGCCGCGGGCACGATCGTCCAGCCCAGGACCCTCCAGAGCGCCGCGGCCTGGATGGCCATCGTCCACGAGACGAGGCACGCAACCGCGATGATGAAGTCGGCGAATGCCGCCCTGAAGTGCACGGGATGTCCCGTGAACCATCCCCCAATGGCGACGACGATCGTGAGCGGTGCGAGAGCTTGAAACGCGGATTGGCCTGGGATCCGGTACCGATTCGGGACCGTGCGGCGCGCGGCGATCCGGCCACGAACGCGAGCGAGAGCAGGGCCAGCCATCCGGCCGCCAGACCTTGCGGCAAGCGAAAGGCCTCTTTTCCGGCGGGTGCGACGACGAGCGGTGTAATCAGAATCAGGACAGCGACGACGAGCGCGGCACCGCGCACGGCGGCGGGTCTTGGGGGAGTCACGACCGCAGGCCGCGTGGCGCCGCGTACGACTCGAGGCGAGCGCTTCACGCGCAGCTCACGGCGGCCGTGCGCGTCCGGTCGACCACCGTCTCGTACACACGTTCGAGCTCGGCGACCGAACGCTCCCACGTGTACAGACGTTCGACGAGCTCGCGGCCGGCAGCGCCGATTTCAGCGGCCCGCCGCGGGTCGGCGAGCAGCGAGACGACAGCCCTGGCAAACGCCTCGGGAGTGTCCCCCACAATGGCATGCCGGCCGTCGATTGCGTCGATGCCGCTGAGGGCGCGCGACGTGGCCACCACCGGCGTAGCCGTCGACATGGCTTCGAGCACCTTCAGCAGCTGACCCGAGCCTGCGTTCATCGGCGCGACCGCCACCTGCGCCGACGCGAGCGTGGGATGCATGTGCTCGACTTCGCCGGCCACGCTGATGCGCGAATCGCGAGCGCCGAGCGCGAGGACGCGTCGGCTCGGCCGCGCGCCCGCCACCCTCAACCGGACATCCGGCATCTCGCGCCAGATGAGGGGCAGCACGCGATCGGCGAACCAGCACACCGCATCGATGTTGGCGAAGTAACCGAGATTGCCCGTGAAGACGACCAGCCGCGGATCGCGGGGCCCCGTGGCCGGTGGGAATTCCGAGAGATCCACCCCGTTCGAGTTCACCGTCAGCGACATCGGCGAGCCGATGGCGCGTCGTTCGGCGGGCGCGACGACGAGCGCGGCCTCCGCCTCGTCACAGATGCGCCGCTCGGTACAGCGCCATCCTGCGTGCGTCGATGCGCGCGGCCCATCGCAGCGGTCCCGTATCGTGCTCGGCCCGGCTCCTCATGTTCACCGAGAGCGCGTCGATGAGATCCACAACGCGTGGCAGCCCCAGCGACGAGTCCACGAGGGGAGCCATCCGGGCCAGCTGCACGTGCGCGAGATCGAAGCGTTGGGTGGCGACGAGCGAGCGGATGGCTGCCCGCATCCGCGGGGAGTCGAACAGCGCGACCTGGAGCGGCACGTCCGACCAGGCGTGCCGCGCGATCTGAGCGAGCGCGGCGCCTTTCGAGAAGGGGACGGTGACGATGGACACGCGGTCGGACTCGAGCAGGCCGCGGCCGCGCTCCGCCTGGGCCGGGTCCGCGTAAGTCAGGAGCGTCACCCGGTGCCGCCGCCCAAGCAGGCGTACCTGGTGGAAGCCGCGCGCCCGATCCCCGGAGCGCAGCGGCAACGGAAATCGCGAGGCCACGAAAAGAATGGACAGCTCGCGCATGGCGTGGGCGACATTATCGCGAAAGCGAAGAGAGTGGGTACATTTTGAGCGACAACGATTGACCAGTGCGTGGTCCATCGACGAGGGCTGGGCGCAGCCGCGCATGCGGAACACCATTCCCCTTTCCGTGATCGTGCCCACGCGGGACACCCGCGACCTCACGTTGCGCTGCCTCGCAGCGCTCGACGCCGCCGACGCCCGCCCGGCGCAGATCGTGCTCGTCGACGATGGCAGTACCGACGCCACCGCCGACGCGGTGATCGCGGCGTGGCCGCGGGTGGAGGTCTTGCGGAGAGAGCACTCACGAGGCTTCACGGCGGCGGTGAACGAAGCGTGGCTGCTGGCACGCACCGAAGTGGTCTTGTTGCTCAACAGCGACACGGAAGTGGCGCCAGACGCGCTGCGCGGTTTTGTCGAGGCCTTCGAGCGTCAACCCGATCTGGGAATTGCCGGCGCTTCGCTGCACTACCCGGACGGCCGCCCGCAATGGAGCGCGGGCCGCGAGCCCGATGTGGCCTGGCTTTTCGCCCTCGCGAGTGGCGGTGCGGCCGCGCTGGGCAAGCTCCCCGGGTGGCGCCGGGTCCGCCAGGAATCGCACGCACACGGCGACGCCGACTGGGTGCCCGCCACGGCGATGGCCGTGCGCGATCGAGTACGGCGTGAGATTGGGCTGTTCGATCCCGCCTTTGCCACCTATGCGCAGGACCTGGACTACTGCGTCCGCGCGCGCCGCGCCGGATGGCGGGTGGCGCAGCTCGCCGGCGTCCACGTCATGCATTGGCTGGGGGCCACCATGCGGCGTGACGACACCGCGGTGGCCGGGGGGTTCGACCCGGCTGCGCTCGTCGGCGACCTGGCTCGCTGGATCCGCCGGCGCCACGATCCCGCTCGCGCCGATCGTCTGTGCCGGGTGCTGGGTGCGGGACTGCGCCTGCGACTCGCAGCCCGGGCGCTCGCGGCCCCGTGGCGTTCCGAACCCGACCGCGCCCGCTGGAATCGAGACAGTGCGCGCTATCGCGCGGCCCTCGGCACGCTCGGCGAGCCACGCTGATCGCGGCGTCGACTGGGGAGATCACCGCTGCCGCTGCCAGAAAACCCCCGAATGATCGATGGCGACGATCTCTTCGGTCATCCCGTGCTCGCGGCGATAGTCCGTGACGGCCTGCCTGCAGGACGGCAGGTGGCCGTAGTCATCGACGATCACGTAGCCGCCAATCGACAGCTTCGGATAGAGGTGGACGAGCGCGTCCCGCGTCGACTCGTACAGGTCGGCGTCGATCCGCAGCACCGCGAGACGTTCGATGGGCGCCGACGGCAGCGTCTCGCGGAACCATCCCTCGAGGAAGCGCACCTGGCGGTCGAGCAACCCGTAGCGCGCGAAATGCTCTTCGACCTGCGCGCGTGACACCGCGAGGTACCGCACGCGGTGGAGATTGAGGCCGCGGTCCGCCGGAAAGAGTGCCGGCCGGGGCTTGGGAAGTCCCTTGAACGAGTCGGCGACCCACACGGTACGGCTCGTGTCGCCGTGAGCCCTGAGGACGGCGCGCATGAGAATCGCCACACCGCCGCGCCACACACCCGCTTCGATGAAGTCGCCCGGCACGCCGTCGGCGATCGCACGTTCCGTGCATTCCTGCACGTTATCGAGCCGGAGGCGGCCGACCATCGTGTGCGCGCGAACGGGCCAGTCCCGGCCCTCGATCCGCTGCGCGCGCACGCCCTTCCGGACGACCGGGAACCACATACCCTTGATCTGGTCGTCGTCGTAAATCAGACCGGCGAGCGTGTTCTTCAGCAGATCGAGGTACAGCTCGCGGCATCGCTCGCCGGTGTCTCCGGGCATAGGGCTGGATCAGATCGGCACGTGTCGTGTGGGAGCGGGGTCCCCTTGCGACGGTGCGATCGTCGAGTGCCGGCGGGCGATGGCTTGTTCGTACACACCGAGCATGGCGGCTGCGATCGCGTCCGGCCGATGGTAGGTACGCAGCGCCGCACGGCCGCCGGCCACGAGGTGCTCGCGAAGTGCCGGGGAGCCGGTGAGGCGGGCGGCCGCTTCGGCGAACGCGTCCGGAGATTCAGCGACCAGCACGTCGTCGTTCGCATGGGTCACCAGCCCGGCTACGGCCGCTGGCGAGCCGATCACCGGCACGCCTCGCGCCCACGCCTCGAGGATGCGCATCCGCACGCCGGTGGACGCGCGCAAGGGCAGCAGCAGCACGGTGCCCGCGACGAAGGCGTCGACGCTCTGCAACGGCGCGGGATGATGAACCACCCGAGTGTCGCGCCGAACCGTGGGTCCAAACAGGTGAAGCCGCGCCGTGGGCAGACGAGCCGCAATGGCGGGCCAGATCTCGTCGAGCAGCCATCGAATGGCATCGTCATTGACCGCCCACCCCGCGCTCCCGATCCACACGAACGATGGCTCGTCGCCGGCCTGTGACGAGGCCCCGCGAAGCCTCTCGGGCATGGGCGGCGGGATGACCTCTATAGCCGCGTGCGGCGCCCGCGCTCGCAGCGCGGCCGCGTCGTTCGCCGAGAGCGCGATGATGGTCTCGACGTTCCTCAACGCCTCCTGCTCGAACCGGCGGAGGCGCCATGCCTCACGGCGGAAGACGGCCGCCCGCGCGCCGCCCGACACGTCTGCGGCGGTGGACCAGACGGCGCTCTCGACGTTCTGGGATCTCAGCACGCACGGGAGACGGCCGTCTCGAGCGGCGGTCACCCATGGCAGCGCCTGGACCTGCTCCACGTGCACGATGTCGAAGTCCCGGCTCGTGACGAGTTCGGCAACACGTGCGGCGGTGGCGGGAGACGCGTGGCGTTCGATGCTGAGCGGTCGACTGGAGCCAATGCTGCGCAGCACGGCTCGGCTCCAGCTCAGGGGTTCGTCGTCGACCAGAATCGTGCGACTCGCCGGCGATTCACCGTTCTCACGCGCGCGCGAAGGCGCGACCAGGGTCACGTGGGCGCCGGCGGCCGTCAACGCCTCGACGGTCAGCGCTGCCACCAGGCGGCCGCCATCGGTCGCCGGAAGGGGAGTCTTGGTCGCGATCCACAGGATACGCATCTGGGGCGGCCGCGCGCGCACGCCGGATCTCGAGTGTCCGGACATCGGGTGCGGGGCACGCCTGCGCGTCATCTGCGCGTCCTTGGACACCTGACAGAAGAATTAGCTGCGTTGACGCTGCAAAGTCAGTATGCAATACTCCCGGCGCCCCGAACCGATCAAGCCAAGTCGCACCACGCGATCCATGCGAAGGGCCATTGCTGCTCTCGGTCTGTCGCTGCTCCTCGTCGCGGTTGCGTCGACGGCTGCCGCGCAGTCCGCGCCGCCGAATCCGAATCGGCCGGCCGCAACCCTCCTGCTGCCCTATTTCGAGGTCGATCTCGACAACGCGCAGGGCATGACGACGTTGTTCACGATCAACAACTCGTCGGCGACAGCGATCCTGGCGCACGTCACGTTGTGGAGTGACTTGGCGTTCCCGGTGTTCAGCTTCAACGTCTACCTGACGGGTTACGACGTCCAGACCATCAACGTCCGCGACGTGCTCAACGGAACGGTGCCGAGGACGGCCAGCGCCGGTCAGGACCTTGCCCGAGACACAAATCAGCCCACAAGGTCCGCATCTCCCAGGACATCAACTTCGCATCGTGCAGTGGGATACTTCCGCCGCCGGCCGTGCCCGCCGTCTACCTTCCCTATCTGCGCGCCGCCTTGACCGGTGGGCCATCGAGCTTCCACAACGGGCAATGTGTGTCGCGCAATCTTGGCACTCCCGGGATCGCACGCGGCTACATCACCGTCAACACGACCAATTCCTGCACGCTGATCACTCCCGCGGACGCCGGGTACTTTCAGAAGCGTCGCCACGTTCCAGAACGTGTTGTGGGGCGACTATCTCTTACGTGAATCCCAGCCAGGAGCAGGCGTACGGCGATGCGCTCGTCCACGTTCGCGCGGACCAGTCATTTGCGGACCCTGAGCTGAGCGTTCCGGGTGAGTACACCTTCTACGGGCGCCTGGTGTCCTGGACAGCGGCCGATGGCCGCGAGCCGCTGGCCACCAACTTCGCGACGCGGTTCGTGTCGCCCAAGGACTTCAAGACTCCCACGAAGGCCCGGCGCCGCGCCGTGTTTCCGCCTGGGACCGAACTGCTGGTCTGGCGCGATCCCAAGGTCGCTCCTACGCAGAACCAGCCGTTTGCCTGCGGCACCACTCCGTCCTGGTATCCGCTGTCGCAGGAGCAGGTCCGCGGCTTCGACGAGCAGGAGCGAACGGAATTGCCCACGACACCCGCCCCGCCGTTCCCTGCCGCGACACAGCGCGTGGCGATGTCGTCGACGTCGCTTCCAGTGACCTTCTCGAGCGGCTGGTTGTTCCTCAACCTGAATACGGCAGTGGCGCCGGCCGGGCCCAACCCGCCGGAAGATCCTGGCGCGTCGCAGGCCTGGGTGACGGTGCTCCACCGCGTGATGCAAGGCGAGAACGGCGGCCGGTACGACGTCGGCTACCGCGCCATTCGGCTGGATTCGGCGCAGAACGCGTCGCATTTGATCCCGTAGGTGAGATGGCCATGCGAGGAACACGGCGAATCCGGCGCACGCTGTTCGCGATCGCGGTCGCGGCGACTTCAGGCGTCGCACAGCCAGCGCTCGCACAGCTACCGCCCTCGATCGCCGACCAGCCGGCAGCCACGCTGTTGCTCCCCTACTTCGAGGTGGATCTGGCCAATCCGGCCGGGCAGAACACCACGTTCAGCGTCAACAACTCATCGGCGACCGCGGCCCTCGCACATGTCACGGTGTGGAGCACGATGCACGTGCCGGTGTACTCGTTCAACATCTACCTGACGGGGTTACGACGCCCAGACGATCAATGTTCGGAGCGTGTTGAACGGCGTCCTGCCAAGCACGGCCAGCGCGGGACAGGATCCCACCGATACGATTCACTCCGCTCGGCCCCTTGTCGCAGGACATCGACTTCGCCAGCTGTTCCGGCCAACTTCCACCCGCACCCGTGCCACAAGCCACAATCGATCACGTCCGCGCGGCGCTGACGGGTGCGCCATCCCCGATGAACGGCCAGTGCGCCGCAATCTCGGATGGCACGCAGGTGGCACGCGGCTATATCACTGTCGACACGGTCAGCAACTGCACGCTGCGGCTGCCCAACGAGCCAGGCTACTTCGTGGCGGGCGGGAGCGGCGATGCGACCAACCAGAACATTCTCTGGGGCGACTATCTGTACACGGACCACTTGGCGGGCGCGAATCCGGAGACGGCTCGCCGCTCGTGCACATCCGCGCCAACGCAGCGGATCCCGAGACGAGCGTCCCGGGGAATTACACGTTCTATGGCCGCCTCGTCGCATGGACGGCGGCCGACAACCGCGAACCGCTCTCCACGGTCTTCGCCGCGCGGTTCGGCAGTGGTGGAGCGGCCTTCTCGCAGACCACGCTCACCGTCTGGCGGGATGCCAAGGTGAATCAGAGCTATTTCGGCTGCGGGTCGCGGCCGTCGTGGTATCCGCTGGGGCAGAGCCAGGTCGTGGTGTTCGACGAGCAGGAGCGGCCCGAAGCGGCGTCGAGGTTCCCCTTTTCCCCTCAACCTCCGACGGGTCTGCTCGTGGCGTTTCCGGCGGGTGCCCAGCGCGTGCAGGTCGGCAGTGCAGCGCTGCCAACGGCGTTCACCGTCGGATGGGTGTACCTGAACTTCCAGACCGCAATCGCCGGTGCGCCGAACCCCCCCGAGAACCCGCTGGCCGCGCAGGCATGGGTGACCGTGCACTTCAAGGGTGCCGGGCGCTACAGCGCCGGCTGGCCGGCAGCCATGTTCGATACGGCCAAGCAGGCGACGACCATCATCCTCCCGATCTGAGCCGCCGGCTTCCTTTGACGACGTACGACGCACGCCTCCAGGTCGAACGGCTGGATTGGGGCGAGGTTTGCCTCCGTCCGTCACTTCGAGCTCGGTCTCTCCCCCGTAAAAGGCACAATGAGCGTGGGCGCGTGCGGACTTCGGGTAACCAGCTGCAGCGTCCCTTTGAACGCGCCCGCCTTCTGCGCTCCCACGAGACGCACCTCGACCCGCCATTCGTGTCCTGGGTGAACCTCGACGAGCGACGTCGCAAACCCTGGCACGTCCGTCGTGACATCGGTGATGGAGATGGCGTCGGAGCCGAAGTTCTTCACGACGAGCGACGCAATCGGCGCCCCGTCCGGCAGCGGCGCCACCGCCGGCAGGTGCAGTGACGGCGGCGTGACCGCGAACAACGGGCGCACGAAGCCGCTCACCGGAAGAAACGCTCGTGGCTGCTGTGGATGCGAGGTCTTGACGATGACGTAGTCGGCAATCGGGCCGACGGGCGCCTGGCTGGAGATGGTGAGGTCGACCTGCCACTGCCGCCCGCTCGAGAGGTCGCCCCGCCGTTCCGATACCGGCAGCTCGTGCCACGTCGGCCGGATGAACGCAAGCGGCGACTCCACCGACACCACGGTGAAATCCACATCGTCGACTGCGGCGATTAAGTGTTTCGTGCCGCCCTCGCGCTCGTGCTGCACGAACGTGAACCGCGCGGATGCGGGGGCGATGACGATGAACGCGCGCACGTCCGCCTTGACGGCGAGATCCACGGAAGGTTGAGACGGATCGTTGGTCTTCACCGACGCCTTCCAGTGCGTCTCGCCACCGGTTTCGAACGTGTTCAGTTCGAGACGCACGCGGCCCGCACGTCCGGGCTCGACGACGGTGTCGGCGTCGACGAGGCGCAAGCCGCGCGGCAGCGCGCCAACGGAAAGCTCCAGCGTCGCGCCGCCGGTGTTCTCCACGCTGAAATCCACGGTGGGGTTCGTGCCCAGACCGACGACGCCGAGGTCCCGCTCCGGTGGGGTGATCCGGATGCGCGGCTGCTGCGGACTTGGTGCGCCATCGCAGCCGTGGCCAGCGCCGCGACGACGCCCAGCAGCCCCGAGGCCTTGCCGCGTGTCTGCGCGGTCGCCGCTCGACGTGTTTACCTGACGCCATATCGTCGCGAAGTATACCGTCAGCGTCCTGCCACCCGGCGCTCAGCGGCGGCTGCGATACAGGCTTGCATCCGACCGACGGCGGCCATGCGATCGAGCTGAAGGTCGAGCGCGAGGAACCCTGCGACCCGCGCCGCCGTCCCGCGAGATCGCGCAGCACGTCCGCATGCTGCACCTCTATCGTCTCGAAGGAGCGGCGCTGCTGCAGCATTCGACGGACTCCACAAGATGGGTCTCGTAATGGCGCCGCAGCGTCCGCCGACTCGTGCTCGGCGGCAGGAGTGCCAGCTCGCGCCAGCATGCGATCCTGTGACCGCAGCACCTCGTCCAGGTTGCGCAGCATGAGAATCACGCGATATTCGAAACCGTCCGGCAGATACCGCAGCAGCGGCGACGTGATCTTGATGGTCCGCCCCCGCGCGCGCTCGAGCCACGTCCAGTCGGTCGTACGGTCGAGGTTTTTGACGGCCTCGAGCTCGAAGTAGCCACGCGGGTTCGACTCGTCGGGCTGCCGCACGTCATCGGTCACGATGGGCAGTCCGCCAGCGCGCAGCATCTGCATCATCAGCGACGTGCCAGAGCGCGGCAGTCCCGACACGACTACGATCGCGCGATCCGGATCGCGCCGCGGGGGCGGCTGGAAGAAGGTCATCGTTCCGGTCTACACTACGCCGATTCCGGCAGACCATTACGGCCGACGCGCACGCCCCGCGACACGCCATCGACCGGTCCGCTGATGAATCCCTCCGAACAGTTCACTACTGCGATCCCATGCTGCAGGACGGCCCATCGATCGGCCGAGTGCTGAGAGTACTGGGTCTCGTCGTGGCGGCAGTGCTGCTGCCGGACATGGCGGCCACGGCCCAGGCCTACATCGGACCTGGCGCCGGGTTTGCGCTCGTCACGTCGTTCTTCGTGCTGCTGACCACCTTCGTGGCGGCGCTCTTCTCACTCGTGCTCTGGCCGGCGCGCCGCGTCTGGCGGCGGCTGCGACTCGGGCCGCGACCGAAGGCGCTCGCCCGCCGCCTGATCGTGATCGGCTTCGACGGCCAGGAGCCGAGCCTCACGGAGCGGTGGATGCGCGAAGGCAAGCTGCCGAACTTCGTCCGGCTCGCGGCATGGGCTGCTATCACCGGTTGCGGACGACGTGTCCCGCGATTTCACCGGTGGCCTGGGCATCGTTCAGCACCGGGACCAACCCCGCGCGTCACAACATCTTCGACTTCGTGCACCGCGATCCGCGCACGTATCTGCCGACGCTCTCGTCGTCACGAATTACGGCGCCGAAGCGGGCCCTGGCCATCGGGCGCTATCGCCTGCCGCTGGGGCGTCCCCGCTTCGAGTTGCTGCGCCGCTCGAAGCCGTTCTGGCAGCTCCTGGGCGAGCGGTACGTCTGGAGCACCATTCTGCGCGTGCCGATCACGTTTCCACCCGATCGCTTCTATGGCGCCGAATTGTCGGCGATGGCGACGCCGGATTTGCTCGGGACGCAGGGAGCCTTCTGGTACTTCAGCACGCGTGAGCGTGGCATCCGTTCGACGCCCGGAGGCACGAGAATCGGCCTCGTTTTCGACGGAGAGACCGCCGAGACGGAAGTGCTGGGTCCCGCCAACGCATTCCGGAAGGGATGTCCGGCGCTGCGCCTTCCTCTCCGGATCTCGATCGATCGCGTCGCACGTCGTGCGCGCGTCGGGGTCTCGGGCCAGACCATCGAGCTGACGCCGGGCACGCTGAGCCCCTGGGTCAGGCTGACCTTTCGTGCCGCACCGCTCATGAACGTGTTCGGCATCTGCCGGCTCCTTCTGACCGAGCTCGGCGAACACGTCTCGCTCTACGTCACGCCGATCGGCCTCGATCCCGATCGCCCGGCGATGCCGATCTCGCATCCGCGTTTCTATGCGACGTACATGGCCAAGAAGATCGGACGGTTTGCGACGCTCGGCCTCGCCGAGGATACAGGTGCCCTGAACGAAGGTGTCATCGAACCGCGCGCGTTTCTCGACCTGACCTACGACATCGACGAGGAGCGGCAGCGGATGTGTCTGGCCGGACTCGATCGTCTGCGTGAGGGGGTGCTCGTGTGTGTGTTCGACGCGACGGATCGCGTCCAGCACATGTGCTGGCGCGAGCTCGAGGCAAGCTTTGCCGCCGGCGGCGGTGAAGAGGACCGCGCCACCGCGATCGAACAGCTCTATCGCCGCAACGATGTCCTGCTCGGCCGCCTCCTCGACGGCGTCCGGCCGGACGATGTGCTGATGGTGATCTCGGATCATGGATTCAGCGCCTTCCGGCGAGGGGTCAATGTGAACCGATGGCTCCTCGATCGCGGTCTGCTGACGCTCCAGCCCGGCGCGGACGGCTCGTCGGAGTGGTTGCGCGACGTGGACTGGTCCCGGACGCGGGCCTATGCCATGGGCCTGACCGGTGTGTTCGTGAACGTGCGTGGCCGCGAGGCACAGGGGATCGTCGCGCCGGAAGAGGTCGCCGCTTTCAAGGCGGTCATTGCCGAGGGGCTGCGCGAATTGGTCGATCCGGGCAACGGCGCTCGCGCGATTTCCGACGTGTTCGATACCCGCATGATTTACGACGGGCCCTACCTCGCCAACGCTCCCGACCTCGTGGTCGGTTACAACGAGGGGTACCGCGTCTCGTGGAGCACGGCCACCGGGAGGGTCACCGGCGAGGTGCTCGAAGACAACCTCAGGCCGTGGAGCGGCGATTACGCCATCGATTCGCGGCTCGTGCCCGGTGTGTTCTTCTGCAGCCGACGCGTCGACACCTCGGACCCCGCCCTGATTGATATCGCGCCGACGGCGCTGCACCTGTTCGGACTTCCGGTGCCGTCGTACATGGAAGGACGGACCTTGCTGTCCACGGATGCTCGGGCCGGATCCCGAGAGCGCCGAAGGCCCGATGCGTGAGACGGCCATTCGCGTCCTCCGGGTCTGGGGTGACGCGCTCGAAGCCTCGACCCGACCGCTCGAGAGCTTCAGTGTTCTTCCGATTGTGCTGGCGGTTGCCTGCGCCGCGTGCGGAGGCGCCCCACGCGCGTCGGGTTCCCCCGGCGTTGGCAGCATGATCGTGCTCGGGTTCGACGGCCTCGACTACGACTTGACGACGCGCATGATCGCGCAGGGCCGCCTGCCGAACTTCGCGCGCCTCGCCAGAACAGGCGGGTTGACCCCTCTCGCGACGAGCGTGCCACCGCAAAGTCCGGTCGCGTGGTCCTCGTTCATCGCCGGGAGCGATGCCGGAGACCACGGCATCTTCGATTTCATGCACCGCAACCCCGCCACGCTGACGCCGTATCTCTCGACGACGAGAACCGAGCCGCCGGGCCCGACGATTCCGATCGGCCGCTACCAATGGCCGCTGCGGAGCGGACGGGTGACGCTGCTTCGCGAGGGACGCGCCTTCTGGGAGGCGCTCGAGGAACGCGGGGTGCCTTCGACGATCGTTCGCATGCCAGCGAACTTTCCGCCGTCGGGCAGCGCTCACGCCGAGCTGAGCGGGATGGGCACACCCGATCTGCTCGGGACCTATGGAACGTTTGCGTTCTACACGTCGAACCCCCGGGCGGTTCCTGGTCCGGTCCCCGGCGGAACGATCCATCGAGTGGCGCCGGTCGACGGTGTCGTTCAGGCGAGTCTCACCGGCCCCGACGATCCATTCCGTCGTTCGCGCGAGCGATCGTCGGTGCCTTTCGATCTGCACGTCGACACGCACACCGAGCTCGTGCGGCTTTCGATGGGCGACGAAGAGCGCGTGCTGAAAGCCGGTGAGTGGACCGATTGGGTGCCGGTGTCGTTTCCGCTGTCGCTGATGCAGCACCTACGCGGGATGTGCCGCTTCTACCTGAAGCAGGTGGTTCCGCACCTCGAGCTGTACGTCACGCCGACGAACATCGACCCGCTGACGCCAGCGCTGCCGATCTCGTCACCCGCGTCGTTCGCCACGGATCTGGCCCACGCGACCGGCCGCTTCTACACGCAAGGCATGCCCGAAGACACCAAAGGCCTCGCGGCAGGCGTCCTCAACGTCGACGAGTTCCTGCAGCAGGCTCGTTTCTCGGCCGGAGAAGTCAGGAAGCAGTATCGCCACCTCCTCGCGCGGTTCCAGGGCGGGTTTCTGTTCTACTACGTCGGTCATGTGGATCAGGTCTCCCATGTGATGTGGCGGGTGATGGATCCCGAACACCCCGCGTATGCGCGCGAGCGCGACGAGCCGTACCGGGGCGTAATCGAGGAGCTGTACGCCGACCTCGATCGCATGGTGGGCGAGACCTTGGAGGCCATGCCCCGGGGCGCCACGCTGGTCGTCATGTCGGACCATGGCTTTGCCTCCTGGCGCCGCTCGTTCCACTTGAACAGCTGGCTCGAGCAGAACGGCTATCTGGCGAGGACGAGGCGGACGGATTGGAGCGGCACGCTGCTGGCCGACGTGGACTGGACCCGCACGCGCGCCTACGGGCTCGGGTTGAACGCTCTCTATGTCAACCTGAAGGGGCGCGAGCATTACGGCGTAGTTCCCGAGGATGCCCGCCCGTCTCTCGTCAAGGAGCTCGCCTCGAGGTTGTTGGCGGTCGTCGACCCCAAGACGGGACAGCGAGCCATCACGAAGGTCTACGAACGTGAGGTGTTGTGGTCCCGCGCGCGGCGGCCCGAGCGCGCGCCGGACCTGGTGATCGGGTACGCGAAGGGCACGCGCGTGTCGAACCAATCGGCGATCGGGGAGATTCCGGCCGAGGTGTTCGCCGACAACCTCGATGCATGGAGCGGTGATCATTGTATGGACCACGAGGCCGTGCCCGGCGTGCTGCTGTCCAGCCGGCCTCTCCGCCGCCGGGCGTCGACGCTGCGCGAGCTCGCCGGGAGCCTGCTCGCCGAGTACGGCATCGAATGGAACTGAGCGATCCTGACCTTTGGCCTCGGACCGCATCACAGGAGCACGAAGGATGTTCGGATCCGTCAAGATCAGCATCGACAAGCCGTTGTTCGATCGCCTCAAGGAGTGCGCGGAACGGGCAGGCTATGCGTCGGTCGAGGAGCTCGTCAGGCACGCGCTCGAGAAAGAGGCGCAGCAGATCGAAGCGTCACCGTCGGAAGACGAAATCAAGAAGCGCCTGAAAGGCCTCGGTTATCTGTCGTGATCGCGCCTGCCGTTCGCTGAGCCGAAGCCTTCTCGACGCTGCCCATGACCGCGGTGCACAGATTCGTCGAGGCCGCGCTCGATGCGTGGCTCGCTCCGGTGCACGGCCTGCCCTCGTCGATCGGACTCGTCGCGGTGGCGCTGCCCACGACGATTGTCATGCTGCTCCTGTTCAAATGGACCACGGCCCAGCGTCGGCTGGCCGCCGTCAAGCGACGCATGCACGCCGGTCTGCTGGAGCTGCGCCTGTTCAATGACGACCTCGTGGCAATCGCTCGAACGTCGCTCGACCTCGTGGGGCAGAGCATCGCCTTCGTGCGGTTGTCGATCCTTCCGCTCGCGTTGGCGCTGGTGCCGGTGACGGTACTCCTCGCGCACCTGCACGCGCGGTATGCGTACGCAGGCCTGCGGACGGGGGAATCCGCGGTCGTGACCGTTCGCCTCGAGGACGGCGTTGGCGCAGGCGCACGGAGGCCGGCGCTCGATGTTCAGGTCCCGAACGGTTTGCGGATGGACACCGAGGCGTTGTGGAGCCCGTCATTGCGGGAAGCGTCGTGGCGGCTGACGGCGGTGCGGCGCGGCGATTATTCCGTCCGCGTGACCGTCGACGGCGAGGCGGCCGACAAGCGCGTCATGGTCGCCGACGCGCCCGTTCCCCGCTCGGTGAAGCGTGTGAAGCGGGGAATGTTGGGTGGGCTCGTCTCCGCGGCCGAACCGGCGTTGCCGGCCGAGAGCCGGATCGAACACGTCAGGGTGACGTATCCCGCGGCACGCGTGTCGATCCTCGGCCTTGGCGCGGCGTGGTGGGCAGTCTTCCTGGGGGCCTGCCTCGGTTGGGCAGCGATCTTCCGGCGAGTCCTGGGTGTGGTCGTTTGATGTAGTGTGCAGTCCACAAGTCACTCCCGGCTCGCCGGGTACGGCGGCACAGCCCCTGTGAGACAGTAGGGCCGTGCCTTGTTCCTGAGTGGTCGCTTTGCGGGCTCCGCCCGACGCGGAAGCGCCGCGATCCATGCCGGAGACACGTCCATGCCCCGCGCCACACAGCTCGAGCTGCGACTGCAGAGTGAGATTGGGACGCTCGCACGCCTCTGCCGAGACCTGGCAAGCGGCGGCGTCAACCTCCTCGCCATCGCCACCACCGAGACCTACGGTGGCCGCGACAGCGTGGTTCGTCTCCTGGTCGCGAACCGCGAGCTCGCGTCCGTGGCACTGCAGCGCGCGGGATATGCGTTCGTCGCCGACGAAGTCCTCTTCGTGGAGATCAAGAACAAGCCGGGCGCGCTCGCGCGGACCGTGGAGAAGCTCGCGCGCGCCCGCATCGACATCCGGTTCGCCTACGCCACCGCTCACGTGCGGGCGCAGAAGACGGCGGCGGTGATCGCGGTGGGATCGCAGGATCTCGAGCGAGCCGACAAGCTCCTCGGGGCGTGATCTGACGGATGCCCGTCAGCGCGTGCCGCCGCCCGCGGGCGGGCGCAGCTGCGTTCTCAGCCGGGCTTCGGCCTCCTCCAGCCGCGCGAGCCGCGACGCGCGCCATGCCGTGAGCTCCGGATAGCCGGCCGCCTCTTCCCGCACGAGGTGTCGCGCGAACGAGCCCGATCGAATCGCGTCGAGTACCGCCGCAATGCGGCGCCGAACGGCATCGGTGGGTCCAGGCGCCTCGCTCCAGTGATGCGCGATGCCGACCTGGCAGGCCGGCGACGCGTGACTCGCCAGCATCCCGCGCACGCCTTCTCGCGACGCGGCGAGCAGAACCTCGCCCAGCTCGCCCGAACCGTGGAGCTCCATGAGCGCCGCCTCCGGCGGATAGCCAGCCTCGACGAGCGCGTCGAACGCCAATTCCAGCGTGGCGAACACGAGCGGATAGACGAAATGTTCCGAGAAAAGGTCGAGCTCGGTCTCTTCGGCCACGCTCACCTCGAACGCCGCGCAGCGGGTGATCCCCAATCCACGTGCCAGCGCCAACAGGCGCGGCCAGGCTCGACCGGTCGCATCCCGATGCACACCGACGAACGCGGGGACGCCCCATCCCTGGAGATAGCGCTGCCGCAAATAGTGCCCGGGTAGCCGCGGCGCGAGCAGCATCACGTCGACATCATCCGGTGGACGAACCATCCCGTAGTTGACAGAGAAGCCATGCGCGAAGACCAGCCCCTTGCCTGCCGACAATTCCGGACCGACGGCCTCGTCGAACACGCGTCCGTGGATTTCGTCGGGCAGCAGAAGGAGGATGAGCGTGCTGCGAGCCGATGCCTCTCGCAGCGAGTACGTCGCGAAGCCGTCCCGCTCCGCCAGCGCTCGATACTCGTCTTCCCGATTGCCGACGAGGACGCGCACCTTCGCGTCGCGCAGCGTCAGCGCTTGGGCGCGTCCCTGAATGCCGTAGCCGAGGACGGCAACGATCTCACGCTCGAGCTGGCCGGGATCGGCATCCTCGTCGTAGAAGACCCGTCGATCCGCTTGTTCGCTCATCGGCGTCTAACGATAAAGGTGCGTGTTCCAGCCGTATCAGCGGCAGGGATATATCGAAGTCGGTGCAGGCGTCCGATAGTCGGATCGAGCAAGGCAGGCGCAAACCTGGGCTGTGGCCTGCACAGGACAGCTGATCGGCGGCCCGGCGCCAATCCGGTGCCCGTAATCGCCAACCCTTGGTCCGAGAACCAAGTCTCAATCGGGATTGTCGCATATGCGTGACTGGCAGGTTTTTTGCCCTATGGACGGCAGAGAGGCTCGGCACCGCCCGACCGGGTGGACCCGGGTCATGCGAAACTCGGCGCCCACCGCTTTCGGTGGGCGCGGGTGGCATCGCAGGAGTGCGATTGGAGACGGCCATGGTTCGGCAGGAAGAAAGTGACATAGCCCTCGGGACAGCTCCACGTGATGCGATGGCCGACCTGCTTTCCGAGCAGGACGTGCTGGCCGACACCATCTGCGCCCGTCTGCGCGACGGGAGCCTCCCTCCAGACGAAGCCTACTGGTGGACGCGGATCCTCGTCGAGGCCGCGATCAATCGTCTCGCATACCTCTCAACTGTCCGGCCGGTCAACCGCGTCTGCACGGAATGCGGTTGCTCCTCGCAGGGATCGAGCAGCCTGGCATAAAGCCACGGGCGCATGCGTCGCCCGATCGGTGCGCTTCTTGCTTACGACCACAGCAGTCCGGTTCCTCCGAGACGAGGGACTGCCACCGGAGCATCGTCATGAGCGCAACCCTCTTGCCCCGCTTTCCCTCGTGGCTCCCGCCGCTGGCTGAGGAGGAGTTCGAGGCGATCTCAAACCTCATCTGTCTTCGCATCCAGGACGGGACGATGCCTCCGGATGACGCGTACTGGTGGACGCGCGTGTTAGTAGCGGATGCCGTTTGCACCCTGATGTGGAACGAAAACGCCCAGCAGGCCGGGGAGACGGCAACGATCAACGGATCGCCCGGCCCGCCGTGAAGACGCGGCGGCGATCGGCAGCGACCGACACAGCTGAAGCATGTCTCACGCTTTCGGGCGGACCTCGACCGCAAAGGGAAAGGTGAGAACGGAGCCTCGGCGCTTCACCTGCACCCAGATGCTCCAGGAGCCCGCCTTCGGAAACCTTACATCGAAGGTTTGACTCGCACCCGTCGACCCATTGCTGAGGTCGGGGTGTGCATGCAATCCCTCGTCGAGATCGCTCGAGACCACGAACATGTGACCGGGCGATCCGAGGTAGGGCTCGAGGTCGCGCACTGGTTCACCCGACGCGGCATCCTCCAGTGACACCTCGACGCGCGTCGTATCTCCAGACACGGATGACTCGGTTTCGAACCGCGCCCGCACCCCCGCCTGGGTCCGATCTCGTGCGGCTGCAGGATGCGCTCGACCCGACTCTGCGCGAACAATCCGCGACTCGCCGGCGGTCGAGCCGCGAACCACCAGCCAGTGTTGAAGCATCTGCGGCGATCCGCCGCGCGGCAGGAAGTCGCCGTAGATCTTGTAGCGTCCGCCTTGCGGCGGCGTCCAGCGCATCGTGAACCGTCCGTTCGCGTCCTTCCGGGGATGCACGTGATCGAATTGCGCGCGGTCCTCGCTGACGATGAACACGTGCATGTCCTGCTCGTGCACACGCTCGAAGCTGTTGACGAGCGATGAGGTTCCGCGCTCACCCACCTCGAGCGTGAGCGTGGTCGACCGCCCCGCACGCGGCGCCGTCTGCGACTCGACCACGAGCTCGAATCGACGCGTCAGGTCCACGCGGTAGTCGACGAGCGTCATCGCACAACGGGGGCAGGTTCCTGGCTGGTCGGTCTGCCATTCCGGATGCATGGGGCACCAATACCCCAATGACGTGAGACGTTCCGTGCTCGAGTCGTCAGTCGGAGCGCCGTTCGCATTCCGACGAGGGCTGCCTGCTGACTCGTCGTGCGGAACCACGGCAGTCGCGGAGCAGCCGGCGGAGCCGCCAACCTCGATACGCGTGCCGGATGGAATCGTGAGGGGGTCGCTGAAGCGATACGGATCACGCGCGCCCGCTTTCGACACGTCGGCGATCTCGAGAATGACCTGTGCGCCCGCGCGACGCTCGATGGCAAGGCTGAATGAGCCCACCACGCCCGGGCAGTGCGGAACGACCGCAGTCCAGTGAGCCGCGGAGGTGGTGCGGGTCACACCTGACGTGAAGGTCAGTCCACGTTCGGGCCCGATGCCATTCGTGGCGAGTGTCTGCGCCTCGCGCGCGCTGTCTCGAGGCGCGTCGTGAGAGCTTCCGTCCGCCACTGGCGGCTTGCCCTCGGGGGCCCCGCCATCCGCCCACGCGACGAGCAGATCGATTTCGACGGGCGAGAGGCGCCGCTCGTTCGCGAATCGGGCGCCGCCCGGCCGCGCGAACCACGGCGGCATGCGCCGCTCCAGCACTTCCTCGCGGATGGCGCGCGCCCACGGCCGCGCCTCCTGATACGTGTCGAGCGAGACCGTGGCGTCGCGTCCCGTGTGGCAGCTCAGACAATGCCGTTCGACGATCGGCCGAACGTCGGCGTGCCACGACAGACGGGTCGTCACGCGCGAGTGACCGGCGAGCGTCGCGGCAAGAGCGCCGGCTGTCGCCACGGCTGCGAGTGCGCGAGCGGGCGGTCCGACAGGCATGTGGTGGTGAGGGCCTGCCAGGCAGGCCGACCCTTCAAGCCGTGGCGCCCATCGGGATCACTGTCCGCCCGAGCGCGCGGCGGATTGCGCTGGCTTCGCGGGACCGGCCGCCGTGAACGACACGGCGTTGAACATCATCTCTTCCCAGGTCTGGTCGCCCCAGCGCACCTCGGCTTTCGGATCGGGGTTGAACCGGTTGTTCGCGGAGTTGTCGTACCAGGCAGACCCGACGATCTTCGTGTCCTTGGGCACGCTCAACGGCTCGGCGAAGTGGTACTCGGTCTGCCACTCGAAATCGTACCGGGGCACGGACAGCACCATCTCGCTGCGGCCGTCCGGATATATCAACTTGTATTCGTAGCGTTTGCCGCGCAGGTGCGTGTGCGGAAAGATGCTCCACAGCTTGACGTCCTCCAGGAACGTGGCCTCCGCGTCGATGCGATGATCGGCTGCGCCTGGCGGGATGACGAACTGCGCGTTGCTGAAGAAGGCGACCCGCATCTCCGACTGCGGCGGCTCCTTGGCGAAGACGAAGCCAATCTCGGTCTGATCCTTTGCCGCTTTGCCGTTGGTCGTGTAGTGCAACTGGAACGTGATGATCGAGCCTTTGCGCAGCAGGCGCCCGGAGCCGCTTGGGAAGGTGTACAGGTCCGGTGCCACTGGCGACCACCATCAGGACGCCGCCCGGGGATCGCTCCGGGGCGCTGCGCGACGAGGGAGTCGCGAACGCTTCGTCGATGCGGATCAGGCGCGGGCGCGGCGGCATATCCGGCGACCAGGCGTAAGCGAGGGCGTGGTGCACGACACTCGCGTCGCCGGCCCGGATCTCCATGGCTTTGATCCACTTGTCCTCGGTCAGGTTGGACGGGGCCGAAAACCACTGGTATTCGACGATGCCGTCAGCCGGGACCTCGAAGGGCTTTTCCATGCGAACCACGAGATCCGGTTCGCCGATGCTCCAGCCCTCCGTGTAGGTCGGCGCGGCCGGGAGATCAGCCGGATTGCCCTCGCGCGAGCCCGTGTTGGCCCACGTGACCAGTGTTTGCCGTTCGGCATCGGTGAGGAGACGGGCGTTGGCAAACCGGCCGATCTTCGGATCCGCGTGCCAGGGCGGCATCTCGCCGTCGACGATCTTGTCGCGAATCGACTTCGCCCAGGGCCGGGCGTCCTTGTAGGTGAGCAGGGACATCGGCGCGACCGTGCCCGGCCGATGGCAGCCCGTGCAGTTCTTGTAGAGAATCGGCGCGACGTCCTTCGTGAAGGTCGGCGTTGCCCCGGTCGTGATCGGAGCCATCGGGCCCGGCTCGACCCGTTGTGGCGGGGGCGCGGGGCTCTGCTGGGCGACGACGATCGAGCCTGCGACGAGTCCCCAGCCGAATGCCAGCGCGACGAACGCACGACGCATGTCGCCTCCTTCGCTATCGTAAAAACCGAGTCTACATCACCGACGCGCGCGTTGCGGAATAGATGACAGCGTAGACCGGTCGAGCGGCCGATTCGGTTAGGTTTCAGTAACCGTCTTCTTCACGAGCGGCGTCCGACAACCAGCACGCGGCCCGGGGCGAGCCTCGGCCGGATCTGGCGCACGCGACGGAACCCGCACGCGGCCAGCCACTCCGCGTACTCCTCGCCGTGCGGCGTCTCGGCCGTGGACGTCAGGCGGAAGTAGAGCGCGATCGCATCCCCGGCTCCAGGGCGGTGACCGCGTCGTGGCGCCTCGACCTCCCAG
Organism: Vicinamibacterales bacterium; assembly: GCA_963840865.1. Classification (GTDB taxonomy): domain Bacteria; phylum Acidobacteriota; class Vicinamibacteria; order Vicinamibacterales; family Vicinamibacteraceae; genus CAWJAP01. Next base: position 483,259 of record CAWJAP010000023.1, on the reverse strand, counting down.
ATCGCGATGGTCCCATCCGCCGTCAGACTCGCGTGCACTCTGGACAGCAGGGCGCGTGTCTGGTCGGGCGTGAAGTGATGGAGGATGTTCGACATCAGGACCACGTCGGCCTTCGGCAGCGGATCGGTGAGGATGTCGCCCGCGAGGTAATCGACGAGGTCCGCATGCCCTGCTTCCTGCGCGAGCGCGCGGCCGTGCTCGATCGCCGGCGGCAGATCGATCACGGTCGATCGCAGCGGCGGATGTCGTTTGCAGATGGTTGCGCCGAGGAGACCGTGCGAGCCGGCGAGATCGAGCAGCACCCTCGAGCCAGGACGCACCGGCACATGCCGCGCGACCGTTCGCGCATCGAGGCGGGCCAACTCGAGCATCGCCTGTTGGTAGTGCCGCCACGCCTGCGGGTCGGTCATGGTCCGGTGGAAGTCGATGCCTTGACCGGTCCGCACCAGCGTGTCGAGCGCTTCGAGGAAGCCCCACTGCGTCTCGTGCCACCGCGCGTAACCCGTCAGCTCCATCGGCGCGCCACGCACCATCGTCTGACGCGCGAGCGGTGAGAGCGCGTATTCGCCGCCGCGTTCGACCACGTAGCCCGAATGAGCGAGCGTCCGGAGCAGCCGATCGAGAGCCGGTTCGTCGCAGGCGAGTGCGGCAGCGAGGTCCGCCGACGTCCGACCTCCACCGCGCAAGGCTTCGAACACCCCGAGCGACACGCCCGACATGATCGCGCGTGCCTTGATGAGGCTGAAGAGCAGATCGACGAGCGGTACCGGCGCCACGCCGAGCCAGAGCGCGGCACGCTCGAGGAGATTCTCGGGAACGATTCCGACTTTCACGCCGTGATCCGGGGGCGGGGCTGGAGCCTGGATTGTAGCGGATCCGTTGGGCGGCGACCGGCACCCGCTCCTCGCCGACGCCCTCCAGCGTCTTGACGCGCGCCATCGCCTTCGGTTACTCCTGCGCTGAACCGCGGTCGAACATTCTCAGGATGCTGCAATGGAGCTCACCAGGCGCGACTGTCTGATCGGACTGCCGGCTGTCCTGCTGTCGCGCCGAGCGCAGGGGCCGGCCGACTCGTGGCGCAGCCTCTTCGACGGCAAGAGCCTTGGCCAATGGAAGCCGACCCAGTTCGGCGGCGAGGGCGAGGTGCGCGTCGAGGACGGCGCGATCGTGCTCGAGCGCGGCAACGATCTCACCGGCGTGACCTGGGCGGGTCCGCTCGAGCGGATCGGCTACGAGATCGGCGTCGAGGCGCGGCGCCTCACCGGCAACGACTTCTTCTGCGGGCTGACCTTCCCGGTCGGTCAGGCGTCCTGCTCGTTCATCGTGGGAGGCTGGGGCGGCGCCGTGACAGGGCTTTCCAGCCTCGACGGCCAGGACGCGTCCGAGAACGAGACGACCACCGTCAAGAACTTCGAGGACCAGCGGTGGTACGCGATCCGCGTCCGGGTGACAGCCGATCGAATTCAGACCTGGATCGACGAGGCGGTGTGGGCCGACGTCAAAACGTCGGGACGCCGCATCGGCATCCGCCCGGAAGTCGAAGCCTCGCGTCCGCTCGGCATCGCGAGCTGGCGCACGACCGCCGCACTCCGCAACATCCGCCTGCGCAAGGTGTGAATCGGCAGGTGCGTCACAGCATCGTCCAGGTCGCCACCACGATCAGCCAGGCGCCATCGTCCCCCTTTTCGAGCACCCAGAGGTGCGCGCCGCGATCGGTCACCGTCCCCTTCGAGCCCGGTGGCTGCGAGGTCGTGACGTATTCGGCGGTCTTGTAGGCGACGCGGCCATCGCCGCGAATCTCGACGTTCGAGAGGTCCAGCGACAGGATCGGCACGGGCGGTCCCGACAGCCAGCGCAGGATCGTCTGCCGGCCCCTCAGCGGACGTCCCCCCGGTGGCAGCCAGACGACGTGCTCCGCGCAGAGGTCGATCACGGCGCGGGCATTTCCCGAGAGCTCGTCGGCCATCCACTTCCGATGCACCGCTTCGATCGCGCGGACGTCTTCCGGACTCAGGGTGGACGAAGAGGTGGCCACGCCCGATTATCGCCCGAGGCCCGCCGATCGGATCGCAGGACGATGCGCGAAGGCGCCGACGACCGGATGCGCGACCGACGCGAAGTCCTCATAGCGCACACGGACCGCGTCGGTATGCGTCCCGGCGTTGAAGGTGATCTCCTGGTCTTCGGCCAGCGCCGCGTCGACGAACACCCGTTGTCCGTACAGCGGACCGAGCGGCGGCATCGCGCCGCGCTCGCAGCCGGGATAGAGCCTTTCGAACTCCGACTCTTCGGCGAGGCGAATGCTGCGAGCGCCGGTCAGCGCGCGCAGGCGATCCACGTCGATGGCCAGATGCGCCGGCAGCACCGCCTGGATCGGCTCGCCGTCGGCGATGCAGACGACGGTCTTCGCCCATTCGCGACCCGGGACATGGGTGAGCGCCGCATCCTCCTGTGCGGTGTAGGCCAGCGCGTGCGGCACGGTCTTGAACGGGATGCCCTGGCTGGCGAGGAACTGCGCGATCGACGGGACGATGGCCATGATGCCCTCCTCGAAGTCGATGGACAGTTTGTGGGGCCAATTCTACGCCTGGGCACGCGCGATCGCACCGGCCGCCGGCTGAGCCGCGTTACACTGCGGGCCGCGATGGAGCAGGCAGAGCCGCAAGAGCTCATCTCGGAAGCCGAGGCGCGTTTCGACTTCGCACGACGGACGGCAGGCTTCTTCGTTGCGCCGGCGGTGTTCCTGCTCGTGTGGTTCCTGCCGCTCGGGCTGAACCTGCCGGCGCATCGGCTTGCCGCCATCGCGTCGGCCGTGATCGTGCTCTGGGTCTGCGAGTCGCTGCCGATGGCGATCACGGCGCTGCTCGGCCCGCTGCTGGCGGTGGTGTGCCAAGTCGCGCCTGCGCGCCAGGTGTTCGCGCCCTTTGCCGATCCCATCGTCTTTCTGTTCATCGGCGGCTTCATGATCGCCGAGGCGATGTTCATCCATGGGCTCAATCGGCGTGTGGCCTACACCGCGCTCTCGTCGAGGCTGGTTGGATCGAGTGCGGCACGCGCGCTCGTGGTCTACGGCGCCGTGACCACGGTGATCTCGATGTGGATCAGCAACTCGGCGACGACCGCCATGATGTTCCCGATTGGCCTGGCGATGGTCGCGCAGCTCCAGGGATCGGCCGAGCACTCGCCAGCCACGCGGCGCTACGCGATCGCGATGCTGCTGATCACGTCGTTCGGCGCCTCGGTCGGCGGCCTGGCGACGCCGGTCGGGACGCCGCCGAATCTCATCGGCATGGGCCTCATCGAGCGCGTCGCCGGGCGTCCGATCGACTTCGTGCAGTGGGTGATGCTCGGCCTGCCGGCGTCGCTCCTGCTGTTCGGGATCATCGCCGCGCTCTTCGCCTGGACGTCGGCCCGTGGGCTCACGCTTGCGCCGGGCGGTGTCGAGGCCGTCCGTCGCGAGCTCCTCGCGCTCGGCCCGATGGGCCGTGGCGAGCGCAACGTCCTGATCGCGTTCGGGGTCACGGTGTTCTTCTGGGTGATCCCAGGACTCTTCGTGATCGTCGGCCAGCAGGGGTCGCCGATCGCGAAGAGGCTCGAAGCGTCGGTCCCCGAGGCGGTGGCGGCCATGATAGGCGCGACGCTGCTGTTCGTGTTGCCGGTGGACTGGACGCGCCGGCGCTTCACCCTCACCTGGGCCCAGGCGTCGCGCATCGACTGGGGAATCGCGCTCCTCTACGGAGGTGGTCTGTCGCTCGGCGAGCTGGCGTTCTCGACCGGCCTCGCCAAAGCCATCGGTGAAGGGTTGACGGCGTGGTCGCCGGCGCCGTCCACGTTGAGCCTGACCGTGCTCTTCACGCTCGCGGCGATCGTGCTCTCCGAAACCACGTCCAATACGGCCTCGGCGAACATGATCGTGCCCATTGCCATTGCGGTGTCGAAGGCGAGCGGAATCGATCCGCTCGCGCCTGCGCTCGCGGCGACGCTGGGCGCGAGCATGGGATTCATGATGCCCATCTCGACACCGCCGAACGCGATTGTCTACAGCTCGGGGCTGATCCCGCTGACCGCGATGATGCGTTACGGCATCATTCTCGACGTGATCGGCTTCATCGTCATCGTCGCGCTCGTGACCTTCCTCGTCCCGGTCGTCTTCGGATAGACAAGACTGAGGGACGGGGACTCCGGGATCTGAGAGACTCCCGTCCCTGCATCTCCCCGCAACCATTGGTTCGGCGCGGACCTCGGCCCCGTCGGGTCCGCCGTCAATCGGCGCGCAGGGCCACGAGCGGATCCACGCGCGCGGCGCGGCGTGCCGGGATGAGACAGGCGCCAACCGTCACCGACGCAAGAATCGCGACGATGGCGACGAAGGTGGTGGGGTCGCTGGGCTCCATCTGCACCACCAGCGTGGCGAGCAGCCGGCTCACCCCGTAGCCACCCGCGAGCCCGAGCACGAGCCCAATCGTCAACTGAATCAGTCCGCTTCGCAGCACGCTGAACGCAACGGTATTGCTGCCGGCTCCGAGCGCCATCCGGATGCCGATCTCCTGACGGCGCTGGCTCACCGAATAGGCCATCACGGCGTAGATGCCGACCGACGACATCACCAGCGCAATCACGGCGAGCAGGGCAAACATCGTCCCGAACACGGCGTAGGGCCAGCGCGCCTGCCGCAGGACGGCGTCGAGCGTCTTCACGTCGAACACCGGCAAATCGCCGTCGATCGCCTGCACCGCCCGGCGGAGCGGCGCCGAGAGAAGCGTGGGCTCGCCGCGGCCTCGAGCCATGAGGGTCGCAAACCCCGCAGGTTCGAGACGGTACGGAAGGAAGACGACCGAATCCGGCTCGATGTCTTGGACGTTGCCCTGCCGGACGGTCGGGCTGACGCCGACAATCGTGACCCACGGTCCGATCTCCCGATCGCCTTCCTGGAGCCGGATCCGCCGGCCGATCGGCTCCTCACCGGGGAAATGGCGGGCCACGAAGCGCTCGTTCACGATCGCCGTCTCGGTTCCCGACGTGCCGTCACGCTCGGTGAACTCGCGGCCGCGCCTGAGCGACAACCCCAGCGTGGTGAAGTATCGATCCGCGACCAGCACGACCGACACCTCAGGCCGGCGCACCGCCTTGTCGACGGGGCGGCCATCCAGTTCGAGCGCGCGCCGCATCGCGCCGGCAATTGGAGGATGTGATGCGACGGTGACGGATTCGGCGCCCGGCACGCTCGCGAGCTCGGCGGAGAGGCGCTCGTGAAATCGTCGCCGCGCCTCGGCATCCGCATACCGCTTGTCCGGCAGGTTGAGGCGCATCGTCAGGATGCGTGACGTGTCGAAGCCCAGATCGAGCTGATAGAGGTTGAGAAGGCTGCGAATCATCAGACCTGCGCCGGTGAGCAGCACGAGCGTCAAGGCGATCTGACAGACGACCATCACCGACGTGATTCGCCGCGCTCGCACGCCGCCGGCGTGGCCGCGCCCGCCCTCCTTCAGCACGTCGTTGACGTTGGTCCTCGAGACCTGGAACGCCGGGACGATGCCGAACACGATGCCGGTGACGATGCAGATCGCGGCCAGGTAGCCGAAGACGACCCAATCCATCGAGAAGACGATCCAGTAGGGTTTGCCGACGTCGGCGACCGCCCGATCGAAGAGGCGGATGCCGATCGTCGATAGCCCGAGGCCGACCAGTCCGCCCAGGCTCGCGAGCAGGACGCTCTCGAGCAGCAGCTGGCGCACGATGTGCCAGCGGCTCGCGCCGAGCGCCATCCGCATCGCCACCTCGCGCGTGCGCTGCACCGATCGGGACAGAAGGAGATTGGCGACGTTGGCGCATGCAATCAGCAGCACGAACCCGACGGCGCCCAGCAGGCTGAGAAAGACGAGACGGATTCGACCTCCGTTGAACCGCTCGTTGAAGGTCATCATCAGAACCGTCACGTTCTTGTTCGTGTCGGGGTACTGTTTCGCCAGCCGTTCGGCAATCGTCGCCAGCTCGGTGTGGGCCTGCGCGGCGTTGGCCTCGGGCCGCAACCGGCCAAACGCGTTCAGTCTGCGGAAATCGCGCCTCTCGTCGCGTGCAATGGGGTCGAGCGGCTGCCAGAGATCCGAGTTGGTCGGAAACTTCATGCCCTCGGGCATGACGCCGACGATCGTCGCCGGCACCTCGTTGACGCGGATCACGCGACCGATCACGCCCGGGTCGGCGCCGTACCGGTCGCGCCACACACCGTGCCCGAGGATGACGACCGACTCGGCGCCCGGACGGTCTTCGTCGGGCGCGAAGTCGCGGCCGATCAGCGGCTGCTGCCCGAGGAGCCGGAACGTGTTGGCCGAGACGTAGGTGCCGCGGAACCGTTCGGGAAGCCGGCCCGGCTCGGTCAGGTCCATCGCCGTGCCCGACCAGGCTCCGAGATCCTGGAACGCGCGCTGATCGCGGCGCCAGTCCTTCCAGTCGAGCAACGACACGCCCATCCCATCGTTCTGGTCGGGCCCCGTTCGACGGGAGTCGAGGTGCAGGATGCGATCGGGATCCGGGAACGGCAGGCCGCGGATGAGCACGGCGTTGACGAACGTGAACACCGTGGTGTTGACGCCGATGCCGAGCGCGAGCGCGGCGACCGCCGCGGCCGTGAACCAGCGGTCCTTCCACAGCATGCGGAGCGCATAGCGAAGATCGTTCGGAAGCGCCATAGAGAATCCTGCGGGCGTCTCGTGCGGCAACGGACGGGAGCCGGGTCGAGGACGGGCGACCGGCATGAAAACGGTGCACCGCGGCACGCGGCGCGAGCGCTTCAGCCGGTCCTACGCGCAAGGCTCGCCAGGGTTAACTACGTGCACGCGGCGGTCGAGGTTCGTCGGTTGGTATAATTCGCTTCCCCGCCCTGTGTCGACGCCCGGGGCGACCGTGATCCGCGAGCGAGGAGGGCGACGTGCTGCAGGGGCTCCGCACCGCGATCTATCACGTACCAAATCTCGAGGACGCGAAGGCCTGGTATGCGAAGGTATTGGGATTCGGCCCGTACTTCGACGAGCCGTTCTACGTCGGCTTCAAGGTCGGCGGCTACGAGCTCGGTCTTCATCCCGACATGGCGGGCATCGTAGTTGGTGGCAGCACGTTCGCGTACTGGGGCGTCGCCGATTGTCAGGCGGCGTTCGATCGGCTGCTGGCGCTTGGCGCGACCCGACATCAGGAGGTCAGTGATGTCGGAGAAGGCATCAAGGTGGCGACCGTGCTCGATCCGTGGGGCAACATCTTCGGCATCATCGAGAACCCGCACTTCTCCCTGGAGTGAGCGGCGTCGAACCCTCGGGTGGGCGGTGCCGGCGGTACGAGGCGCCCGTGCTAACCTGAATGGGCCAGTCGCCGGTTGTGAAAATCTGTGCACCCCGATCCGGGAGCGCGGACACGCCAAGGGCCATGCGGATTCGTCACGTCGTTCTGATCGCGCTCCTGTTCGGGTTCCTGCCCGCGGCACTGAACCAGTCGCGGCTCGAAGCCCAGCCCACGAGCTGTACGGTCGCGGGACAGAACCAGTTCGTTCGGGATGTCCTGTTCGAGTATTACTTCTGGTATCACGAGCTGCCGGGAACGAACCCGACCACGTTTGCCTCACCCGAGGCGTATCTCGAGGCCGTTCGCTACAAGGCGCTCGACCAGACGTACAGCTACATCGCCAACCGGCGCGAGCAGGAAGCGTTCTTCTCGGAGTCGCAGTTCATCGGGCTCGGCATCTCCACGCAGTTCGATGGCACCGAGATGCGGCTGTCGCAGGTCTTCCCGGACAGTCCGGCATCCGAAGCCGGGCTCGCGCGCGGCCACCGCATCCTGAGCATCAACGGCCGCACGGTTCGCGATCTCTACGAGAGCGGCCAGCTCGGAACGGCGTTCGGCCCCAACGAAGAGGGCGTGGCGGCCGAGCTCGTCTGGCGCACGCTCGCCGGTGAGGAGCGCTCGGCGCGGCTGGTCAAGCGTGCCGTGACGATCCCGACCGTGTCGCACACGCGCGTCTACGACGTCGAGGGCCGGCGAGTCGGCTACATCATGTTCCGCAACTTCGTGGAGCCGTCGGTCGCCGCGCTCGATGCGGCGTTCACACAGCTCAAGGAAGCGGGCGCCACCGAGCTGGTACTCGATCTGCGCTACAACGGCGGCGGCCTGGTGTCGGTGGCGCAGCACCTCGCGAGCCTCATCGGCGGCCAGCGCACGCAGGATCAGCTCTTCGCCGAGTTCTTCCACAACGACCGCCATCCCGATCTCAATCGCACCGTCCGCTTCCAGGGGAAGCCCAACACCCTGAATCTCGATCGGCTCATTGTCGTGACCACGCGCGCTTCGGCATCGGCGAGCGAGCTGGTCATCAACGCGCTCCGGCCGTTCATCCCCGTGACCATCGTCGGCGACACGACGTTCGGCAAGCCGGTCGGCCAGTACCGGCTTCCCGTTCTGCGACAAGGTGCTGAATCCCGTGTCGTTCATCCTGCGCAACGCCAACGGACAGAGCGACTTCTTCAGCGGGTTCCCGCCGGATTGCCGCGCGGCCGACGATCTCGATCACGAGTTCGGCGACCCGGCCGAGGCTTCGCTGGCCGAGTCGCTGCGGTTCGTGCGGACCGGGTCGTGCTCGGCGCGATCCCACGAAGCCGCAAAACGGTCGATCGCGAAGCGCGCGATCCAGATGGGCGACGGCTGGCAACAGCTCCTGGGCGCCCACTGACGCTCGCCGGATAGCTGATTTTTCTGCGCATATCGACTGCCGCGGCCCTGGCCGCGGTCAGTTGTCGCACGCTCGTCACACAACTTTCACACCTCACCAGGAACGGAACCCCTCCACCTGCGTCTAGAAACAGAAGGAGCCGCGGAGCCACGACGGCTCGGCCTCCTGGAGTCAGGAGCAGGTTATGGAGATCCACGAGCAGCAGGTGGGGAATGTCACCTTGGTGACGATCAACGGGCGATTGACCGCATCCGATCCGATCGGCATGCTGCACGACAAGGTGAACAGCCTCGTGTTTCAGGGCCGCCGGCAGATCGTGCTGGATCTCGCCAAGCTGGGTTACATCGACAGCTCGGGCCTCGGCGAGCTCGTTTCGTGCCTGGCGTTTGCCACGCGGCAGGGCGGCAGCGTCGTGCTGACCGGCATCACGTCGCGGATGCGCGACGTGCTGGTCATGACGAAGCTGCTCACCGTGTTCGACTGTTACGACACCGAAGAACAGGCGGTCGCGGGCCTCGAACGCGCCCACTAGCCACGGACCGATTCTCACGCGTCCACGGCCGGGCCGATCTGGTCCGTGGCCCTTGTCCGGGTTCAGTCAGACCGAGTCCGTGGCGCGTGTCTGGCTAGAACTTGAACAGGTCATCGAACGCCGAGCGGGCACTCGAGGATGATGTCGAGCCGGTCTGGCGCTCGACGCGCACGCGCGGCTCGAAGAAGGTGCAGTCGTTCGCCACGTCCTTGACGGCGATGAGCGCGGGTATCGGCTGCATGCATTGGAAGTGCGCGCCCGGATCGAAGAAGGTGCACTGGACGCACGATCTGAGCGCGACGCCGCATCCCTGACACGACGCCTCCGACCCACCCGAATAGGGGCGCCCGCAGCGCGCGCACCGCATCGCTTCGACGAAGCCGGGGAAGTTCGGCGCACGCATTTCTCGCGGCCGATCGTCGCGGGGCTTGTTCTCACGCGGCGGCGGCTTCCGCTCGGACCCGCGGTCATCGTCCTGGTATCCACGCTGGCGATACTTGCGTTCGCTCATGGGACGCTCCTCCGTGCGGATGATACTTCGAGCATGACACAATTGCGGGGTCGGGAGTCGTGGCCATCCACAGGGACGGCTTCCGGCCCCACGTCGACCATGACCCCGTCCGGGGACCCGCCGCTCGGTATCACGCAGCTCTCCGTTGGTGAGCTCGGGGAAACGCGATGGGACGCCGTCGTTGCCGGCGCGGGCCCGGCCGGCGCCACGGCGGCGCTGGTCCTGGCGCGGCGGGGCCGCCGGGTCCTGTTGGTTGATGGGGCACGCTTTCCCCGGGACAAAGTCTGCGGCGATGCGCTCATCCCCGACGCCTTGAGGGTGCTCGAGCGGCTGGGCCTGGTCGAAGAAGCGCGGTCTCTCGGGCATGCCGCTTCGACCCTGTCGCTCTACAGCTCGGCGCGCGCGAGGCTCGACGTGAGGAGCACGTTCGTCACGATGAGACGACGGCGCTTCGACGCGTTCCTCGTCCGGAAGGCCATCGACGCGGGTGCCTGCTTCGCCCACGGGCGCGTCGACGCGCTGATTCCGCAGCCGGACGGATCGATTCACGCGCAGTTTCGGGGCGTGGACGCCCCGGTCGCGGCGTCGGCTGGACTCACGGCCACCGGGGCGAGCGTCGATCTCCTGCGCGGCCACGGGCTCCTGTCGCGGCCCGAGGCCAACGCGATGGCCCTGCGCTGTTACGTGAAGTCCGACGAGCGGATCGAGGAGCTCGTGGTTTCCTACGACCGTGCCATCGCGCCCGGCTACGCCTGGATCTTTCCGATGGGAGGCGGGCTCTACAACGTCGGCTGCGGCACGACGATTGTCGGCGATGGGCGGCGCATGAACCTGCGGCGCGACTTTCAGGCATTCGTCGAGCGTTTTCCGCTTGCCCGTTCGTTGATGCGCCGCGCCTCGCAGGTCACGCGCCTCGAAGGGGCGCGCCTCCGCTGCGGCCTGACCGGCGTCCACCCGATCGGTCCGCGAACCGCGCTCTCGATTGGCGAAGCCATTGGCGCCACGTTTCCGCTCACGGGTGAGGGCATTGGCAAGGCCATCGAAACCGGCATCCTCGGGGCGGAAGCCGTCGCCCACGCGCTCGATGGCGGCGGTGCGCTCGCGCTCGGCGACTACGTGCGCCGTCTCGAGCTCGAGCTGAAGCCGCGGTACCTCGGCTACGAAATCGCCCAGCGCTGGGTGACGTGGCCGCGGCTCGGCGACTTCGTGGTCCGCCGCGCGGGGCGCAGCCGGTACCTGCAGGACGCCATTGCCGGTATTCTCGAGGAGCGCGTCGATCCGCGTGCCGTTTTCTCGCTCGCGGGGCTCGCCCGCTCCTGGGTCCGGTAACCCCGCGGCGACCAGGGGCACACGGCCGCCGGTTGACGTATGCTACTGCGCGCTGGCGGCGCCCCGGAGCGCCGCGGCCACGGAGGTTCGATGAAAGACAAGCAGTCGTACGCGATCGAGATGGAGCCGGCGAAAGCGCAATTCCTCGAGGAGATGGTCCGCCAGCACGGGCTCACCGACATGGGGAAGGCCGTCCGCTGCCTCATCGACTACGCGCGGGAGCATCCCGAAGCACACGACGCCATCTTCGACGAGGTTCACTGCGTGGACTGCTCGTTGTAGCCCGTTTTTCCCGTGCACGAAATCCCCGTCGAGTTCGCGAGCCATCGCACGATCCGAACTCGGAACAAGCTGTATTACCGCGTCCTGCACTGGCCCATCTGGATCTTCGTGTGCTTCATCGCACCGGGGCCACTGACCTTCGATCTCTTCGAGGCCGGGTTCGATTCCCGCATGGCCGTGTGGCTCGGTCTGGTCCTAATGGGCACCGGGTTTTTCGCGCTGCGCGGACGGCTGCCCGGCGTCGAGCCTGCACCGTACATCATCCGCTTCACCGAGGATCGTCCGAACCCGCTCTATCGTCGCGTGTGCTACACGCTCGCCTGGAGCGAGGCGATCACGTTTGCGGTGCTGAACATCGCGGGGCTCGTCGTGCGCCATCGTCACCGGCCGCTGGGCGCTCGAGCAGATCTATCGCTACGCCTACTTTCCGTTGGCGGGCACCATCTGGCTGTTGGGCGCCGCCGGGCAGCTTCCGCGCGTGAAGCCGTCGACGGCTGGTGAAGGACACGAGCGCCGTTACTTCTACGGCACCGTCTGGGCGGTCGCCGTCGCGCAGCCCGTGCTGTGGCTGCTCTACAGGATCTTGCCGCGGACTCGGATCAGCGACATCGTCGAGCTCGTCGCCTTCGCCGCCACGCTCGCGATCATGGGCCGCCTCGCCGTGCGTGGCCGCCTCCCGCGCACGCGGCCCATCGTTCCGGGTGAGATTGCAACGCTTGACTGACGGCGCGGCTGAAGCCCCGCCCTCCTGAGCCACGGACGAGAGCACGGACAAGATCTGACCGCCAGACCGGCAGACCACGATCGCGCGTGGCGAGGATGGCCAGGCCGTAGCCCGTAGCCCCGAGACCGAAGACCGAAGACCGCCCGACCCCAGACCGTTGGCCCGCGACATCGACTTCCTCACGTCGTTCACGTTGAAGCACCTTCGGGATCGCTGGTGGGACGCCGCGTTCACCGAGTTCCTGCGCGACGCGATGCGGCCTCAGCCAGGCGAACGTGTACTCGATGTCGGGTGCGGGGCGGGGACGGCCGAGCTCATTCTGGCGATGCTTCAGCCCGGAGGCGCGCAATTCGTCGGCATCGACCTGGTCCCGGCGCGGGTCGCCGACGCACAGCGGGCCGCGCGCGCGCACGGCGTGGCGGCGGAGCTCGCCACGGCGGACGCGGCCGCGCTCCCGTTTCAATCGGCCAGCTTCGACGCGGCATTTGCCGTGGCGGTGCTGCAGCATGTCGAACGGCCGGAAGATGCGCTCTCGGCGCTCGCGCGCGTCGTGCGCAGTGGCGGCCGGCTCGTGATTGTCGAGCCCGACAATGCGCAGCGGCGCTGGTACAGCGAGCCTGCCACCGGCCACGAGGCGTTCGCGCTGGCGACGCGGTTCTTCGAGGCGCTCGAGAGGTCGCGCGGCGAGCGCGGCGATCCCTCGCTCGGCCCGCGGCTGCCGGGGCTTCTGCGGCGGTACGGCTTCGAACCGCTCGCCGTGCATCTCTTCCCCGTCGCGCTCTCCCGCATCGGGGCGCCCGTCGCGAGAGTCTGGGACGAGCGGACGCGCGCGATCGCCAGCGAAGTGGCGAGGACGACCGATGAATCGCTCGCGCGCCTTGGGCGCGACCTGATTGCCGCCGTCGGCCGATACGCGCGGGCCGCAACCGCAGCGGGACCCGCGTTCGTCGAAATTCAGCACACCATGCTCTACGCCACGGTCGCCCAGCGCGCATGACCAGACCCACCCGCAGGAGCCGACTCGGTCCGGGCAGTCACGCGTCTTCGGAGTCGCCGCGGAGCCGCTCAGCTCCCTCGCCCAGCCGCCCAGCCGCCCAACCCCTCGGAGAAGGCTGGCACGGCTGGGACGATTACGCCGCGTTCTACGACTGGGAGAACGCTCGCACACTCGGGCGGCGCGACGTGCCGTTCTGGCGCGGCGTGGCGCAACGCGCCGGCCGGACGCTCGAGCTCGGGTGCGGCACCGGCCGCGTCCTCGTGCCGCTCGCGAAAGCGGGCGTCCCCATCGTCGGCGTCGATCGGTCCGCGCCGATGCTGGCCCGCGCGTGTCAGCGCCTGCGCCGGCTTCGCACGCCGGTCGATGCGGCGTTGACCCGCGCCGACATCCGCGACTTGCCGGCCGCGTCGGACACCTTCGACCTCGTGATAGCCCCGTACGGCATCCTCCAGTCGCTGGTTCGGGAAGCCGATTTGTCCAGGACGCTCCAATCGGTGGTGCGCGTGCTCCGGCCGGGCGGTCGATTCGGCATCGACCTCGTGCCCGACGTGCCGAACTGGCAGGAGTACGCGCGCAAGGTCACCCTGCGCGGCCAGCGGGGACCGCGGGGCGTACCGATCTCGCTCGTCGAGTCCGTGCGGCAGGACCGGGCGAAGCGGCTCACGATCTTCGACCAGGAGTTCACCGAGGGTTGGGGCCGTGGGCGCCGCGTGCACCGGTTCGCCTTGACCTTCCGCACCATCGGCGTGCCGGCGCTCTGCCGGCGGCTCGAGCGCGCGGGCTTTGCGGTGGACGCGGTCCTGGGCGGCTACGACAACGAGCCCTGGGATCCCCGTGCGGGCACCTGGGTGGTTCTGGCCACGCTCCGGCCACCCTCGGGCTGACGGGCCGGGCCTCGCACCCGCGTGATAGAATCGTCCGTTCTTTTCCGCGCGTTTTCCGCGTGCGGAGCTGGAGTTCCGCCATGTCCGGCCATTCCAAGTGGCACTCGATCAAACACAAGAAAGGCGCCCTCGATGCCAAGCGCGGCAGGATCTTCACGCGCATCATCAAGGAACTGACGGTGGCCGCCCGCACCGGCGGCGGTGATCCGTCGTCGAACCCGCGGCTGCGGACGATCGTGGCCGAAGCCAAGTCGGTCAACATGCCCGCCGAGAACATTCAGCGGGCGATCCGGCGCGGCACCGGCGAGGAGCCAGGCGTCAGCTACGAAGAGGTCACCTACGAAGGCTACGGCCCCGGCGGTGCCGCGGTCATCGTCGAGACCGTCACCGACAACCGGAACCGCACAGTGGGCGAAATCCGGCATGTGTTCTCGAAGCACGGGGGGAACCTGGGCGCCGAGAACAGCGTCGCCTGGATGTTCGACAAGAAGGGCTACATCGTCGTCGAGAAGAGCAAGGCGAGCGAGGAAGACCTGATGAGCGCCGCGCTCGACGCGGGCGCCGACGACATGCGCGACGATGGCGACAGCTGGGAGATCATTTCCGCGCCGGCGTCGTTTGAAGCCGTCGCGGAGGCGGTGCGCAAGATCGTCGAGCCGGCGAGCGCGCAGGTCGCGATGCTCCCGCAGAACTACGTGAAGCTCGAGGGGAAGACCGCCCAGCAGATGGTGCGTCTGATGGACGCGCTCGACGAGCAGGACGACGTACAGAAGGTGTGGTCGAACTTCGATATCGAGGAAAAGGAGATCGAGGCCTCTCTGGCGTGAGGATCTTCGGGATCGATCCCGGTTCGGTGCGCACGGGCTTCGGCTGCATCGAAAGCGACGGCAGCCGCCATCGGCTCGTGACCTGCGGCGCCATTGCCGCGCCGGCGCGTCTTCCCTTTCCTGAGCGTCTCCTCAAAATTCACTCGGACCTCTCCGCGCGGCTGGCCGAGTGCCGCCCCGACGCGGTCGCCATCGAAGCGCTCTTTCATGCCGTGAACGCGCGAAGCGCCCTGCAGTTGGGGCACGCGCGCGGCGTCGCGCTGCTCGCAGCCACGCAGGCGGGGTTGGCGATTTCCGAGTATTCGCCGGCCGAAGTGAAGCGTGCGGTCGTCGGCTACGGCCGTGCGGAAAAGCAGCAGGTCCAGCACATGATCCGGCTGCTGCTCGGGCTCGACGAGGTGCCTGCGGCGTTCGACGTCTCCGATGCGCTGGCCGTCGCCATCTGTCATCTTCACGCACGGCGCCCGGACGGCGTCACCGCAGCGGCCGGACCGGATCGACGCGCGCCGCGGAGCTGGCGTCACTACAACGTCGCGGGTCACGAATGACGAATGACGAATGACGACGACCGGTAAGGGCACGGCATGCGGTGCCCCCTACCTGATCTCACAACCCACGCTTTGTCATTTCATTCGCAACCGAACCATGATCGCGCAGCTCCGTGGCCGCCTGATCGAAAAGCACCCGAGCCGGCTCGTCGTCGACGTCCACGGTGTGGGGTACGACGTGCAGGTGCCGGTCTCGACCTTCTACGAAGCCGGAGCCATGGGCTGTGAAGTGGCGCTCCGGATTCACACGCACGTTCGTGAAGATCAGATTGCGCTCTTCGGCTTCGCCACCGCGCTCGAGCATCAGCTCTTCGAGCGGCTGATCGGCGTCAACGGGATCGGGCCGAAAGTGGCGCTCGCCGTGTTGTCGGGGATCGAGCCACGCGACTTCGTGCGCGCCGTGCAGCAGGGCGACGTGGCGCGCCTCACGCGGATTCCCGGCGTCGGGCGGAAGACTGCCGAGCGGATGACCCTCGAGCTGCGCGACCGCCTGCCCGCTGTCGAACCCGACGACCAGCCCGAGACTCCCGTCGCCAACGACGGCCTGCGCGACGATGTGGTGTCGGCGCTCGTCAATCTCGGCTACCAGCGCGCCCCGGTCGAGCGTGCGGTGGGGCTCGTTCTGAAGGATGATGGAGCGCCGCGCCCGTTCGAAGACGTGCTGCGGGACGCGCTTCGCCAGCTCGCGCGGTGACCACCAGGTGCCGATGCCAGCCGACGACCGACGGTCGATGACCCCGAATCCGACGCGCCTCGTGAACGCCGGCCGCGCCGACGAGGAGCGGCAATACGAGGTCGGGCTGCGCCCGCGCTCGATGGACGAGTACATCGGGCAGGACCGCATCCGCGAGAACCTCCACGTCGCCATCACCGCCGCTCGCCAGCGGGGCGAGGCGCTCGATCACGTGCTGCTGTACGGTCCGCCGGGCCTCGGCAAGACGACGCTGGCGCACGTGATTGCCAACGAACTCGGCGCGCCGATTCGATCGACGGCGGGTCCGGTGCTCGAAAGGCCCGGCGATCTCGCCGCCATCCTCACCAATCTCAAGGCGCGCGACGTCCTGTTCATCGACGAGATCCACGGGATGTCGCCTGCGATCGAAGAGATCCTGTATCCCGCCCTCGAGGACTACGAGCTCGATCTCATCATCGGTCAGGGGCCGGGAGCGCGATCCGTGAAGGTGCCACTCCAGCCCTTCACGCTCGTCGGCGCCACGACCCGGACCGGGCTGTTGACCGCGCCGCTGCGCAGCCGGTTCGGCATCGTGCATCGGCTCGACTTCTACGCCGATGCCGACATGGAGGAAATCGTCCGCCGATCGGGCCGCATCCTGGGGGTGACGCTCCACGACGATGCGGCCGGCGAGATTGCGCGGCGCGCGCGCGGGACGCCTCGAATCGCCAATCGGCTGCTGCGGCGTGTGCGTGACTACGCGCAGGTGCGGGCCGACGGCGTGATCACCCTGGAGGTCGCCGGCGCGGCGCTCGAGATGTTGCAGGTGGACGCGCACGGCTTCGACGAGATCGATCGCCGGCTGCTGCGGACCATCATCGACAAGTTCGGCGGCGGTCCCGTGGGACTCACGACGATCGCCGCCTCGATCAGCGAAGAGCCGGACGCGATCGAGGACATCTACGAGCCGTTTCTCATGCAGATCGGCTTTCTCGATCGCACGCCTCGCGGTCGCGTAGCCACGCCGCGTGCCTATCAGTATTTCGGGCTCGCCACGCCCGGAAAGGACCAACGTCTGTGGTAACCACGTCGGAGGAGCCGCGACAGCCTGCGCCGTCGGCGCCGCGCGCCTTGCAGCACGCCCGCATCGCGTCGCTCGCCACCTTCGTTCCGCCTCGCGTTCTGACCAACGCGGACCTCGAGCGGATGGTCGAGACCAACGACGAATGGATTCAGCAGCGGACCGGCATCCGCGAGCGGCACATCGTCGATCCCGGCGTGGCGACCTCCGACCTCGCCGTCGAAGCAGCCCGGAGCGCCATCGCGGAGGCCGGGCTCACCCCCGAGGACATCGAGTTCATCGTCGTCGGGACGACAACGCCCGACACGATCTTTCCGAGCACGGCGTGCATCCTGCAGCACCGGATTGGCGCCACCCGGGCCTGGGGGTTCGATTTGGGTGCGGCCTGTTCCGGCTTCACTTACGCGCTCGCGACGGCGTCCCAGTTCATCGCGAACGGCATGCACCAGCACGCCCTCGTCGTCGGCGCCGACGTGATGTCGAGCATCATCGACTACACCGATCGCACGACCTGTGTGCTGTTCGGCGACGGCGCCGGCGCCGTGGTCCTCGCCCCGGCGCCGGTGGGAGCCGGGATTCTCGACTTCGCGTGCGAGATCGACGGCAGCGGCGGGCCGGCGCTCTGCATGCCGGCGGGAGGCAGCCGCCTGCCGGCGTCGCACGAGACGATCGACAAGCGGCTCCACTACGTGCACCAAGAGGGTCAGGCGGTCTTCAAGTTCGCCATCAGGAAGACCGAGGAGATCTGCCGTCGCCTCCTCGAGCGCAACGGGCTCGTCCCCGGGGACATCGATCTGCTGGTGTCCCATCAAGCCAACCGCCGGATCATCCAGCTCGCCGCCGAGAAGCTCGGCGTGGACCAGTCGCGGGTCGTCATCAACATCGAGAACTTCGGGAACACGACGGCCGCGACCATTCCCCTCGCCCTCGCCGATGCCCGGTCCGACGGCCGGCTCCAACCCGGCCATCTGATCCTGCTCACCTCGGTCGGGGCAGGGTTCACGGTCGGTGCCGTCCTGCTTCGCTGGGGATAGGCCGGGCGTCGGCGTCCAGAGGCCGCCTGCAGGCCAAGGTTCCTCCTCGACCAACAAAAGGCTGCCGTGGGAGAGACCGACGACCGTCGCTCAACGTCCGCCGGAGCGACGACGCGGTCGCCCGATGCTGATAAAACAGGCAAAACCAGCAATTAGGCGCGAGCACTCCTGAGCAACGGCGGGCTGTACCAGTCGGGCAGCTTTCTTGCTCGTGTGCGTTGCGGGCGCACACGATGGCCGTGACTCCGATCTCCGAAACAACAGTGTTGTGGCGTTTCCTCAGCGGCGGGCAGGAAGCGTATTGCATCATCGCTCCCCACGCGATTGGCCATGAGATTCGCTACGTCTTCAATGGCGTGCAACTGATTGGCATCGTCGCCCGGGATCTCGAGCAGCTCGAGGAGCGTGCCAACGAATGGAAGGATCGCTTGCGCAACGGCGGCTGGTCGGAGGCCGATCCTCGCGCGAAGATGACGCCCCAAGTGCAGCACGTGGGCGCCTGACGCGGCGCTCGATCGTCGACGATCAGACCATCGGCCCGCAGATTCGCATCAGCGTGTCGAGCGGAACGCCGATCCAGTCCGGACGGCTTCGCATCTCCATTTCGAGATCCTGCAGCGCCTGATCCACGACCAGCAGGTCGAGGCCCGCCTGCCGTAAGACCGCCTCTTCCGTGGCGAGTGCCGTGCCGGCGACGCCAGCCTGGTAGCTCTCGAGGAACACAGCGGAAAGCCACTGCCGCCAGGAATCGACCCATGGCCCCAGCCGCTCCGCATCCTGCGGGCGGGTCGCGACGTGACGCCGCAGTCCCGCGTGCGCCGCGTAGTGGATCGAGTGGACGAGTGTCGCCAGGTCGCGGAGCGGCGAATGCCGCCGCAGGCGCCAGCTCGCCGGCCGGTCGGGGTCGCCTTCGAAGTCGACGAAGAGCGCGTCTCCCTGTTGCAGGAGAATCTGGCCGAGATTCAAGTCGTTGTGGACGCGCATCATCGGTGTGTCCGGCGCCGCGCGGGCTGACAGCACCGCGAGGTTCGACTGCAGCGAGGTCGCTGGATCGATCAAGCGGCGCAGGGCGTCGGCCAGCGAGTCGGGCAGGCGTGGGAGCACCTCGTCGGCCAACCCCCTGATGACCGTGGCCTGGGCCTCGATGGCGGCGACGACGTCGACGAAGTATTCGGGGCCCAGACCCTGGAGCAGGCCGAAGTCACGTCCCGGCGCAGCCAGGGCGAGATGGAGCTCCGCGACTCGCCGGCCGATGAGCGCCATCGTCTCGAGATAGCCGCCGATCGCCGCGCGAACCCGTTCCGGAACTTCGGTGTGATCGGGGCCCGCGATGGGACGCACCTCGTCGTCGGGCGGCGGGCCGGTTTCGGCGGCGGCGCGAATCAGGTAGCGCTCCACGTCGGCGACCGCGTGATCCCAGCCGTTCCGCTGGTGCAGCAACTGCTCGTCGATGACGCCGAGAGTGACCGGATCGCCCGACGCGGGACGGTAGACGATGGACGCGGTCACTCGGGGCACGCGGCCGAATCCGCCGGGTCCCGTCACGTGCTGTCGGAGCGTGACCTCCGGATGCGGGCCGGGATCGAGGCGGCGGAACAGCTTCAGCACGTCTCGATCGCCGAGCAGCGCGACAAGGTTCCTGGCGTCGGGGGGATGTGTGAGGCGTGGAGGCGTGGGGTCCGGTGGCCCGAGCCGCCTGAACACCGTTACGCCGAGCGTCCCTCGGGCACCCTTGAGCGGCGTGTTCGTCAACTCCGATCGGTGCAGGTGCTCCAGCAGCACGAGGATGGCGCGGTCGGGCAGTTCGTCGAAGATCGCGCCAGTCCGGGCGCCGGAGATTTGCGCGAGCACCCGCTCCGGATGTTCGGCGGCGGCCGCTTGCGCGCGCTCGCCGGCGGCCATCACGAGCGGCACCAGATACCGTTCGACCGTTCCGTCATCGCAGTGACACGGCAACGATCGCGAGCAGCGTCGGCTCGATGCCGGGCTCGAGGAGGATCCAGTCCTCGAACTCGATGCCGCCCGCCGAGCACACGGCGGGGGCGAACCACCGCTGGCGGTTGAGGAACGGCCGCAGACCCTGCCGCTCGATCAGCGTGCGCGCGTGGCTGTCGAACAGCTTCTCCCACTGCGGACCCACGAGCAGCCTCAGTCGGGCGTCTGGCGCCACCAGTGCGCGGCGTGGCGCGAGGCGCGCCGTCGTCGGGACGGCGGCAGGCTCGAGCAGCCGGAACCAATACGCGCCATAAGGCCCGAGCGTCAGCGTCGTCGGCGCGGTCCCGATTCGGGGAAACACATTCTGATCGAACATCTCGACCGGCACGAGGTTCTGGTAGGCACGCAGGTCCAGTTCAACGTGCTGCACGGAGCGCGCCAGGTTGGCCACGACGAGCACCTGATCGCCGGCGTATTCGCGGACGAAGGCCAGGATGCGGTGATTCTCCGGCTCGAGAAACGTGATCGCTCCCCGCCCGAACACCTTGTTCTGGGAGCGGATCGTGATGATCCGCCGCATCCAGTTGAGCAGCGACTGCGGCGAGCGTTCCTGCGCCTCGACGTTGAGCCCCTGGTAGCCGTAGACCGGATCCATGACGACGGGGGCGAAGAGCCGTGCCGGATCGGCGCGTGAGAACCCGGCATTCCGATCGCCCGTCCACTGCATCGGCGTCCGCACGCCGTTGCGATCGCCGAGGTACACGTTGTCCCCCATGCCGATCTCGTCGCCGTAGTAGACGACCGGCGTTCCCGGCAGCGAGAACAGCAGGCTGTTGAGCAGCTCGATGCGCCGGCGATCGTTCTCGAGCAGCGGGGCGAGACGGCGCCGGATGCCCATGTTGATGCGCATCTGCGAATCGGACGCGTACTGCTGCCACATGAAATCGCGCTCTTCGCTCGTCACCATCTCGAGCGTCAGCTCGTCGTGATTGCGCAGGAACGTCGCCCATTGGCAGGCGTCGGGAATGTCGGGCGTCTGCCGGAGCACGTCGACAATCGGATACCGGTCCTCCTGCTTGACGGCGATGAAGAGCCGCGGCATCAGCGGAAAGTGGAACGCCATGTGGCTCTCGTCGCCGTCGCCGAAGTACGGGCTGCACGTCCGCGGGCCATTGGTTCGCTTCGGCGAGGAGCAAGCGGCCCGTGTAGCGCGCGTCCACCTCGGCGCGCAGGCGCTTGAGGATGGCGTGCGTTTCCGGCAGGTTTTCGCAGGTCGTGCCTTCGCGCTCGACGAGATAGGGCACGGCGTCGAGGCGCATGCCGTCGACCCCCATGTCGAGCCAGAAGCTCATCACCTTGATGACCCCCCGGACAACCCGTGGGTTGTCGAAGTTGAGATCGGGCTGGTGCGAAAAGAAGCGATGCCAGTAGTACTGCTGGGCAATCTGATCCCAGGCCCAGTTCGAATGCTCCGTGTCGCCGAAAATGACGCGCACGCCGGTATAGCGGTCGGGCGTATCGCTCCACACGTAGTAGTCGCGTTTGCGCGAGTGCCTCGGGGCGCGCCGCGCCGCGTCGAACCAGGCGTGCTGGTCCGAGGTGTGATTGACGACCAGTTCGGTGATGACTTTCAGCCCCCGGGCGTGTGCCTCGCGCAGGAACGTCCGGAAATCACGCATCGTGCCGTACGCGGGATGGACCCCCTCGTAGTGCGCGATGTCGTAGCCATCGTCTTTGAGCGGCGAGGGATAGAACGGCAGCAGCCAGATCGCCGAGACACCCAGGCGCGCGATGTAATCGAGCTGGCTCGTGAGACCGGCGAAGTCGCCGACGCCGTCGTCGTTGCTGTCGAAGAAGGTCCGAACATGGACCTGATAGAGGATTGCGTCCTTGTACCAGAGGGGATCATCGCCCGCGGCGTCGTCCATTCGACGAGCCTGCATGCCGCCGAGCGGTTCCGTCAAGCCGGGCCGTGTGAAATGGGGTCGGGCCGATTTTCAGTAACTACGTACTCCGAGGGTGAATTGGCGCAGCGAAGGTGCAGGAACTGAAAATCGGCCCGACCCCATTTACCGGTAGTCGGAGGCGCGGCGCCTTGGGCGACGAGGTGTGTGGGGCCGGCGTGGCGTGACCTCGGCTGGTAACGCCACGGGATCGGCACGCAGCAGCACGACGCTGTGTCCCTGCAGGAGATAGCCTTCGCCCCCACGCCAGGGTCGGAACTCCGCCGGATGACCCGTCGGCTCCACGGTGTCGACCAGCACCGTCCAGCAGCCCTCGATCGGGGGAGGAGAAACGGCACGTTCGCCGCGGCCGCGTTGAAGAGCGCCAGGAGCACGTCGTGCTCGACCGGATCGGTGGCGCCCGTCCGTTCGTCGACCATGCTGGCCGAGACCCGCATGCCGAACACGTGCAGGTCGGTGTTCGCCCACTCGGCTGCCGTCATCTCCTGCCCTGCCGGATCAATCCACGACAGGTCGCGTTCGCCGTTGTGCCCGCGGCCGTCGAAGTACCGGCGCCGCCTGAGCACCTGATGCGCGTGCCGGATCGCCAGCACGTTGCGCGTGAACTCGAGCAGAGTGGTCTCCAGATCCGTGTGCGTCCAGTCGAGCCAGCCGATCTCGTTGTCCTGACAGTAGGCGTTGTTGTTCCCGAGCTGCGTGCGCGCCGTCTCGTCTCCCGAGAGGAGCATCGGCACGCCTTGCGAGACCGCCAGCGTGGCCAGGAAGTTGCGCATCTGTCTGAAGCGAAGATCGAGAATCGCGGGAGCGGTCGTCGGTCCCTCGACGCCGTGGTTCGCGCTGAGGTTGTTCGACTCGCCGTCCTGATTGAACTCCTTGTTCGCCTCGTTGTGCTTGCGGCTGTAGCTGACCAGATCGTTGAGGGTGAAGCCGTCGTGGCACGTCACGTAGTTGATGCTGGCGAGCGGCTGCCGGCCGGACGTCTGATACAGATCGCTGCTGCCGGCGATGCGGGTAGCGAACTCCGCAATCTGCCCGCGATCGCCGCGCCAGAACAGCCGGCTGCTATCGCGGTAGCGCGCGTTCCACTCCAACCAGCCCGGCGGGAACTGGCCCACCTGGTAGCCGTGCTCGCCGAGGTCCCACGGCTCGGCAATGAGCTTCACGCTCGACAGAATCGGGTCCTGATGAATGACGTCGAAGAACGCGCTCGACGGGTCGAAGCAGCTCGTCTCGCGCGCGAGCGCCGTCGCGAGATCGAACCGGAAGCCGTCGACGTGCATCTCGGTCACCCAGTACCGGAGGCTGTCCATCATCAGCTTGAGCACTTGCGGGTGCCGCGCGTTCAGCGTGTTGCCGCAGCCGCTGAAGTCCTCATACAGGCTGAGGTTCGTGGGCTGCAGGCGGTAGTAAGTGAGGTTGTCGATACCGCGGAACGAGAGCTGCGGGCCGAGGTGGCTGCCTTCGGCGGTGTGGTTGTAGACCACGTCGAGGATGACTTCGATGCCGGCCGCGTGCAGGCCGCGGACCATCGTCTTGAATTCGCGGACGGTATCGAGTGGCGTGCGGGAGACGGCGTATCGCGGGTCGGGCGCGAAGAAGCCGAGCGTGTTGTAGCCCCAATAGTTCGACAGACCTTGCTTGAGCAGGTGCTGCTCGTCGACGTGGACGTGAATCGGGAGGAGCTCGACGGCGGTGATGCCCAGCGACTTCAGATGCTCGATCCCGGGTTCGCTGACGAGTCCGAGATACCTTCCGCGAAGGTCCTCCGGCACGCCGGGATGGCGGCGCGTGAAGCCCTTGACGTGCATCTCGTAGATGACCGTGTCCTGCCACGGCGTTCGTAGTGGCTGGTCGTCGCCCCAGGCGAAGGCGTCGTCGACGACCGCGCCGAGGGGCGCCCACGCCGCCGAGTCGCTCTCGTCGCGCACCTGGGGCGAGTCCAGTCTGAATCCGAAGAGCGAGTCGTGCCACCGCAGCCGGCGGCCGATTGCGCGGGCGTACGGGTCCATCACGAGCTTTGCCTGATTGAACCGCTGCCCCAACGCGGGCGCCCACGGCCCGCGTATGCGATAGGCGTACAGCTGCCCCGGCATGAGATGCGGAACGTATCCGTGCCAGACGTGATGCGTGTGCTCGGTGAGCGGCAGACGCGCGTATTCGCGATCCGCGTACGGCGAGTCGAAGAGACAGAGCTCGACCGCCTCTGCATGGACTGAATAGATCGCGAAGTTGACGCCGGTCCCGTCCCACGATGCGCCCAATGGATGCGGCCTTCCTGGCCAGACAGTGAGCGGAACGCGCATGTGGGACAAAGACGATCGCAGGCGCCGCGGGCCGGCGGCCGCAAGAGTGTATCGGCGGGAGGGACGTCAACGCAAAAAAGACGCGCGTCCTCAATGACCCGGCCGTCCGAGGCAGTGCCGCAGGGCGTCTTCCAATCGAGGCGCGCGAAACGTGAAGCCTGCCTTCGACAGCCGGGCGGGGAGCGCGTGAGGTCCGCCGAGCGCCGTTTCCTCCGCCATCTCCTTCCCCATCGCGACGCGAATGCCGAAGGCCGGTGCCGGGAGGAATGCAGGACGCCGGAGCACGCAACCGAGCGTCCGGGCGAACTCCGCGTTGGTGACCGCGTTTGGCGCGGTCACGTTCACCGGACCGCTCGTCTGCGGGTCCATCAACACGTGATGGAACGCCCCGACGACGTCGTCGAGCCCGACCCAGCTCATGACCTGCGTTCCGGAGCCCACCGGTCCGCCCAGACCGGCGAGGAAGAGGGGAAGCAGCAATCGAAGCATGCCTCCAGCGGGTGAGAGGACCAGACCGGATCGCAAGTGCGCGACCCGGATGCCAGCGTCGGCCGCCGGCCCCGCGGCGGCTTCCCAGGCCTGGCACACCTCGGCGAGAAAGCCCGTGCCCGGCCCCGATTCTTCGGTGAAGGGTCCACTCTCGTGACCGTAGAAGCCGATGGCCGAAGCGGCGAGGAAGGCGGCCGGCCGGGTCGGGAGACGAGCGAGCGACTCGGCGAGCGCGCGCGTGCCGTTCACCCGGCTGTCGCGGATCGCCTGCTTGTGGGTCTCGTTCCAGCGCCGGCCGGCGATGTTCGCGGCCGCCAGGTGCACGACGGCGTCGAGCGGAGGCGGCCGATCGACGAGCCCACGATTCGGGTCCCAGTGCAGCGTGTCGGGTTCCCGAGACGGACGACGCGCGAGTCGTATGACGCGATGGCCTCCGGTAGACAGAAAAGCCGTGAGCGCGCGCCCGATGAGACCCGTGGCGCCGGTGATTGCGACGGTCAGTCGCGGGCGGTCTTCGTGACGGGCATGCTCGCCGAGATCGCCGCGGAGCAGGTCGTGGCGATAGCGGAACATTGCGGCCAGCCGGTGCTGGGTGAGCCATCGTCCCAGGAGTGCACCGGCGGGGCCGCCGGGCGCCGCGTATTCGATGCGGTCCTCCAGCCACGACGAGCGTGGGCCGTCGGGGATGGTGCTGTGCGTGTGAATCCAGCGCGCGAAGGGCCCCTGGATCTGTTCGTCGACGAAGTGACGGCCGGCGACGCAGTCGCGGTGGCGCGAGATCCAGTTGAAACGCAGCGGGCCGACCGGCACCGACAACGTCACTCGCGCGCCGTCTTCGAGCCCGCCGGACCGGGCAACGACACGCACATCGTCCCACGGCGGGGTCAGGCGTTCCAACGCCCCCGGTCTGGCGAGCCACGCCCACACCGCGTCGGCCGATGCTGGCATTCTCGAGCGATATGAGAACTCGTCCATGGTTGTCGAATGCGCGCAGGAGTCCTGACCCATAACTCCAGGGCCGGGAGAGTAGCATCCACACGTGCGTGTTGCCGACTTCGACTACGACCTTCCGCGCGAACTGATCGCGCAGGAGCCCCCGGCCCAGCGAGGCACCTCACGCATGCTGGTGCTCGAACGGTCGACCGGTATGCTCACGCACCAGTCGATCCAGGACCTCCCGAACTGGCTTCGCCCTGGAGACCTCGTCGTCGTCAACGACAGCAAGGTCTTTGCCGCGCGGCTCGCGGGACACCGCGTACCCAGCGGCGGGCGGGTCGAGGTTCTGCTGCTCGAGCGGCTCGACGAGGGGTTGTGGGACGCGCTCGTGCATCCCGGACAGAAGCTCAAGGTGGGAGCCCGATTCGCGCTCGAGTCGGCGCCCGACAGCGCGCTGCGTATCGACGGCGAAATCGTGGCGCACCGCCCGTTCGGCCGGCGGACGGTTCGACTGACGGTTTCGGGCGGCGGTGACCTTGACGCGGCAGTCGACGCCATCGGGCACATGCCGCTTCCCCCCTACATCGATCGAGCCGATGACCCGCGCGATCGCGACCGCTATCAGACGGTTTACGCGCGCGCACGGGGCTCGGTTGCCGCTCCGACGGCCGGTCTGCATTTCACGGCGGCGTTGCTCGATCGTCTCGCGGCGCGCGGAGTGCCGCGGGCGCAGATCACCCTGCACGTCGGATACGGGACGTTCAAGCCGGTCCGGACCGATGATGTCGAATCACATGTCGTCGATCCCGAGCGGTATCACATCACCGGGGAGGCTGCCGAGACGCATCAACGCGACGCGTGCTCGCGGCGGACGCATCATCGCCGTCGGCACGACGACGACGCGGGCGCTCGAGTCCGCATGGCGCGGCAGTGGCATCGCAGCCGGGGCCGGCACGGCCGAGATCTTCATCCGGCCTGGCGCCCACACCTTCCGTGGCGTCGACGGCCTGCTGACCAACTTCCACCTGCCCCGGTCGTCGCTGCTGATGCTGGTGAGCGCGTTCGCGGGCCGGGAATTGGTGCTGCGCGCGTATCATGAGGCGGTCGCCGCGCGCTACCGGTTCTACAGTTACGGCGACGCCATGCTGATCTTGTAAGCGGGCTTCAGCCCCGCGAACAGGCGAAAGGATCGATCGTGACGAATCGCTGGCCGACGTTCGTGGCGGGAGTCGTGGCGGGCAGCGCCCTGACGTCGTTCGCATGGTCGGGCGACGCCCTCGACGCGCTGTCCCTCGTCCAGATGCAGAAGCAGGAAGACGCGAAGGTCGTTCTCGAGAACGACAAGGTGCGCGTGCGCGACGTGACCTTCGCGCCGGGCGCGTCGTATCCGATGCACACGCACAAGTGGGCCCACGTGGGGGTCATCATCCAAGGCGGCACGCTGGTTTTGACGTCGCCCGACGGCAAGGCCGAGACCCTGCAGCTCGCACCCGGCGGCGCGGGCTACCGCGAAGCCAACGTCACGCACGCCGGCAGCAATCCTGGCAAGACGCCGATTCGGGTGATCGAAGTGGAAATCAAGTAAAGGGCCACGGGCTACAGGCTACGGACTACGGGGCTTGCTTTGCCAAGGACTGAAGACTGAAGACCGAAGACCGAAGACAGCTGCAGGTAGAGACAGTAGGCTCTTCCTGTCGCCTGTAGCCCGCAGCCTGTAGCCCGAAAATGAAGCTCTCCTACAGCGAATTCGACCTGTCCGGTCTCGCCAGCTATCCGCTGGCGTCGCGTCGCAGCAAGGTCGGCGTCGGCGCGTTTGCGAGCGTGCCGTCCGACACCACTTCGGGCTTCATCGCGTCGCTGCCGGACGTGCTCGCGGGCTCCGACTTCAAGGCCGTGGTCGCCGCGATGAAGGCGGCACGCGCAGACGGGCGCGCGCTCGTGTGGGGGCTCGGTGCGCACGTCATCAAGACCGGCCTCTCACCGGTGCTCATCGACCTGATGTCGCGCGGCTACGTGTCGGCGATTGCGCTCAACGGCGCCGGCGTCATTCACGACTTCGAGATTGCGTTGTCGGGCGAGACCTCGGAAGACGTGGACGAGTCGCTCGGGGCGGGCCGGTTCGGCATGGCCGAGGAAACGGGCACGATCCTCAACCAGGCCATCAACGAAGGCGTCGCGGATGGTCTCGGGCTCGGCCAGGCCGTCGGCCTGTATCTGCTCTCGCTCGACCCGCCTCATGCCGACAAGAGCCTTCTCACCACTGCGGCTCGGCTGGGCGTTCCGGTGACGGTGCACGTCGCGATCGGGACCGACATCATCCACATGCATCCCACCGCTTCAGGTGCCGCGCTCGGCGAGGGCAGCCTCCGCGACTTCCGCTACTTCGTGACGAACGTGGCCAGCCTCGAGCGAGGTGTTTACGTGAACTGCGGGTCGGCCGTCATCCTGCCGGAGGTCTTCCTCAAGGCCGTGGCCCTCGTTCGCAATCGCGGCCTGTCGCTCGAGGGCCTGACGGCCGTGAACATCGATTTCCTCCGGTTGTACCGGCCGTTGACCAACGTCGTGTCCAGGCCGACCGCTGGTATAGGCCGCGGGTATTCTCTGACCGGCCACCACGAAATCCTTATCCCGTTGCTGGCTGCGGCTCTCCGAGATGCCTGATGGCGGGGCTCTAAAAGCCCCCCTCCGGGGGAGGGGAAACGCAGCTCCGCGCTGGGGAGGCGCCCCGACGATGCAGCCCCCGAGACCAGCCGACGCACCCAGCGCCGGCTGAAATGCCACGCGGATCAAGGGCTGCCGCGGCGGCGGCGGCTGCTGCTGCTGCTGCTGCTGCTGCTGCTAGGTCGCCGCCGCCCAGATAACACTGCTATACTGAGCGTTCGCATTCGCGTCGGTAGCCGCGCCTGGGCGCGACGCTTTTTGCGTCCTGGCCGGAGTAGCTCAGGTGGTTAGAGCGAGCGTCTCATAAGCGCTAGGTCGGCAGTTCGAGTCTGCCCTCCGGCACCACATCGTTCGAAAGTAGGGAGGCGGAAGGAGGCCCGAAAAAGGCTCTGGAGAGATCCACTTCCTCCCTTCACCTTCCTCTTCCTACTTTCTTCATCTTTCATGTTTGCCCGAGTTCGCCGGACCATCCTCGAGTACGGGCTGGTCGGGCCTGGCGACCGGCTGCTCGTGGCCGCTTCTGGCGGCGCCGATTCGACAGCGCTGGCCCACGTCCTGACCCGCCTCGGGCCGGAACTCGGGGCCTCCGTGGTCGGCCTGGGGCACTTGAATCACCAGCTGCGGCCGTCCGCGGCTGACGACGAGGCGTTCTGCGGGACGCTGGCCGAGACCCTGCAGGTGCCCCTGGTGGCCCGCCGTGCCGATATTCAGGGGGAAGCCCAACGCCTGCACACCTCGATCGAGGACGCCGCCCGCTACGTCCGATACGCGTTCCTCAATGAGGCGGCCGGCGAGCTGCGTGCGACCCGCATCGGCGTCGCCCACACGAAGAACGATCAGGCGGAGACGGTGCTCCTCCGGTTGTTCCGCGGCGCCGGACCGGTCGGATTGGCCGGCATCTTTCCCCGCGTTGGCGCCGTCGTCAGACCGCTGCTCGACGTGACCCGAAACGACGTGGAGCGGTTTCTCATTGGAGAAGGAATCACGTGGCGCGAGGATCCGACGAATCGCGACGTCTCGCTGCCGCGTAATTGGATCCGGCACGAATTGCTGCCGCAACTGGTCGAGCGCGCCGGCAGCGGCATCGTGGATGTGCTGGCGCGGCAGGCGGCGTTGTTTCGCGAGGACGGCGAGTGGCTGGAGGCACAGGCGACCGAAATCGCGAATCGGCTCGTCTTACCAATAGAGGGCCGTTGCGAAATGGACGTCAGGGCGGTTACGGACCTTCCGCCAGCGCTGAGGGGACGGGTGGTGCTGGGGGTCCTTCGAGAGGTCGCGGGCGGCCGCTTCGTCGGGTTCTCCCACGTCGAGGCCGTCCTGGGCATGCTGAACCTGCCCGAACGGGGGATCGGCGCGACGGTCACGGCGGTCGATCTGCCGGGTCAACGCGTCGAGATGAGGGGTGGCCGGCTCGTATTCCGGCCCGCCGAACCGGACCCTGGCCGCGAGGGACGGCGCCGCGGCAGGCCCGCGGAATCGCCGAGCCGGGCCGCCGACGATTTCTCCGACGGATGCGGTGAGAACCGCTCCGGAGGTGCTACTGTAGAAGATCACGCTCCTAAGGGAGGCCGAGGGTGAATTCCACGCTGAAGAGCCTATTGTTCTGGATGGTCCTCGTCGTCGTCGGGGTACTGATCTGGAACTTTTCCACGTCGTTCCAGACTCGTGACAATCCGATCGCGTTCAGCGAGTTCGTCGAGATGCTGGACAAGGGCGAGGTGCAGGCGGTCACGATCGTCGGCAACGAGGTGTCGGGGACGACCAAGCAGAACCAGAAGTTCCGCACGTACGCCCCGACCCAGTACAGCGATCTGGGCAACAAGCTGATCAATCAGCACGTGAAGGTCGAGGCGAAGGAGCCGACGGTCAGCCCGTGGGCATCCATCATCTACGCCTGGGCGCCGCTCATCATCATGATCGGCTTCTGGATCTTCATCATGCGGCAGATGCAGAGCGGCGGGAACAAGGCCCTGTCGTTCGGCAAGAGCCGCGCGAAGCTGTCGTCCAGCACCCAGAAAAAGGTGACGTTCAAGGACGTCGCCGGCGTCGACGAAGCGAAGGAAGAGCTCCAGGAAATCATCGAGTTCCTCAAAGAACCGCAGAAGTTCCAGAAGCTCGGCGGCCGCATCCCCAAGGGCGTGCTCCTCATGGGCTCCCCGGGCACCGGCAAGACGCTGCTCGCCCGCGCCGTCGCGGGTGAAGCCAATGTCCCGTTCTTCTCGATCAGCGGCTCGGATTTCGTCGAGATGTTCGTCGGCGTGGGCGCGTCGCGCGTCCGCGACCTGTTCGAGCAGGGCAAGAAGAACGCGCCCTGCATCATCTTCATCGACGAAATCGACGCGGTCGGCCGCCATCGCGGCGCCGGGCTCGGCGGCGGGCACGACGAGCGCGAGCAGACCCTCAATCAGCTCCTCGTCGAGATGGACGGGTTCGAGTCGAGCGAAGGCGTCATTCTCGTCGCGGCCACGAACCGCCCGGACGTCCTCGACCCGGCGCTGCTCCGTCCGGGCCGTTTCGACCGCCGCATCGTCGTCAATCGGCCGGATGTGAAGGGCCGCGAGGGCATCCTTGCCGTCCACACCAAGAAGATCCCGCTCGCCGACGACGTGAACATCCACGTCCTCGCGCG
Organism: Vicinamibacterales bacterium; assembly: GCA_963840865.1. Taxonomy (GTDB): domain Bacteria; phylum Acidobacteriota; class Vicinamibacteria; order Vicinamibacterales; family Vicinamibacteraceae; genus CAWJAP01. Next base: position 452,207 of record CAWJAP010000023.1, on the reverse strand, counting down.
CGGCAGCTCCGGCTTCTCGGGCGCGGATCTGGCGAACCTGGTCAACGAGGCGGCGCTCAATGCCGCACGGTACAACCAGAAGGTCGTCCGCATGGTCGACTTCGAGTTCGCCAAGGACAAGGTGCTCATGGGCGCCGAACGGCGCTCGATGATCATCAGCGACGATGAGAAGAAGGTGACGGCGATCCACGAAGCCGGTCACGCGCTCGTCGCGGCGCTCCTGCCGAACGCGGATCCGGTGCACAAGGTGACGATCATTCCTCGGGGCATGGCGCTCGGTCTGACGCAGCAGCTCCCGATGGACGACAAGCACAACTACTCGCGCGACTATCTGAACTCGCAGGTCGCGATTCTGCTCGGGGGCCGCATCGCCGAGGAGATTACCCGCGGCGACATCACGACCGGCGCCGGCAACGACCTCGAGCGGGCGACCGAGCTGTCCCGACGCATGGTGTGCGAGTGGGGCATGAGCGAAGCGCTCGGGCCGCTCACCTTCGGCAAGAAGGAAGAGCAGATCTTCCTGGGTCGGGAGATCGCGCAGCACCAGGACTACAGCGAGCAGACGGCGATTCAGATCGATCAGGAAGTGCGCCGAATCGTCCTCGACTCGTACAAGCGAGCCAAGGACCTGCTCGAAGGCAGCCGGGCGGTGCTCGACCGGATCGCCGACGAACTGCTGGTCCGCGAGGTGCTGGACGCCGATCAGGTGAAGGCGCTCGTCACGGGACAATCGCTCGGCGAGGTGCCGGTCGTGTCGCCGCAGCCGCCGGCCCCGCCAACCCTCGAAGATCGGCGCAAGGAGCGTCCGTCGCCGTTGGTGCCGCCGCTTCCGAAGCCGTTGCCGCAGGAATAGCCGGGCCGCCCTGCGCGGGCCGCCTTTGCTTTCAAGGGGTCGGGAGTCCCAAGAGTTCTTGTCGGGACTTCCGACCCTTTTTTCATGCTCCGGCGACGCTACGACGTGCCGCTGCCAGATGGCGGGATGCTCCAACTTGGCGAGCGCACGCTCGTCATGGGCATTCTCAACGCCACGCCGGATTCTTTTGCCGGCGGCGGACTTCAGTCCGATACAGGGCGTGCCGTGGCGGCCGGCCTGGCGATGATCGAGGCCGGGGCCGACATCATCGACGTGGGCGGCGAGTCAACCCGGCCCGGCGCCGAGCCTGTGCCCGCCGACGAGGAGTGCCGGCGGATCCTGCCGATTGTCGAGGGGCTCGCGCGTGAGACGCGTGTACCCATCTCGGTCGATACCTCCAAGGCCGAGGTCGCCCGTGCCGCGCTCGATGCCGGCGCAGCGATGCTGAACGACATCAGCGGCTTGCGCTATGACCCCGGGCTGGCGGGCGTCGCAGCGAGCCACCGCGCCGCGCTCGTGCTGATGCACATGCGGGGACGTCCGTCGGACATGTATGCCCGGGCCGATTACCGCGACCTGATCGGCGAGGTCTCGACCGAGATCCGCTGGAGCGTCGAGCGGGCCGTGGCCGCAGGCGTCGATCGCGCGTCGATCGTCATCGATCCGGGAATCGGGTTCGCCAAGCGCGCCGAGCACAGCTTTGGCCTGCTCGCCGAACTCGACGCGCCGGCGCTGGCCGCGCTCGATCGGCCGATTCTCGTGGGACCGTCGCGCAAGTCGTTCCTGACGGCCGCCGTCGGCGACAGGCCCCCGTCCGACCGGGAGTGGGGCACCGCCGCGGCCGTGACCGCCGCCATCCTGCATGGCGCCCACATCATCCGGGTGCATGGGGTTCTCGAGATGGTGCAGGTCGCACGAGTGGCCGACGCCATCCTGGCGAAGCGAGCCTGATCACGTCCCGCGCAGGGTTTCTTGTCGGCGGGCTGAAGCCCCGCCCACAGGGACGCCGTCTACACCCTGAGCGCAGCACAACGGAGTCGAAGGGTAGAATGCCCAGCAATGCTCGACGTGCTGAGTGCGTTCGCACCCAGGACCGCCTTCGGGTGGTGGGATGTCATCGACATCCTCCTCGTTGCCGTCCTGATTTACGAGTTCCTGAAGTTGATCCGCGGGACGCGAGCCGTCCAGATGGCCGTCTCCTCGGGCGTCATCGTCGGGCTCTATTTCGCGTCCACGGCCGTGCCGCTGCAGACGGTCAACTGGCTGATTCGGAACACCGCGGGATACATCGTCTTCGCCGCGATCGTCCTCTTCCAGTCGGACATCCGCCGCGCGCTGGCGCACTTCGGCCGTGCCCCGTTCTTCCGCGTTCTCGCCCGATCCGATACGGATGCCGAGACGGTCGAGGAGGTCGTCGTCGCCTCGGGCGCGCTATCGCAGCGCCGCCAGGGCGCCATCATCGTCATCGAGCGCGAGATCGGCCTCCGTAACTACATCGAGAGCGGGATTCCACTCGATGCCGAGGTGACCTACGACCTGCTGGTCACCATCTTCCAGCCATCGGCGCCGCTGCACGATGGCGCCGTCATCATCCAGGAAGGGCGCGTCGCTGCCGCGTCCTGCTTTCTGCCGCTGACCGTCCAGCCGATTCTGAGCCGCGAGCTCGGGACGCGCCACCGCGCCGCGATCGGGCTGACCGAGGAGAACGACGCCGTTGCCATCGTTGTTTCCGAGGAGACCGGCCTGGTGTCGCTGGCGCTCGACGGCGGCATCGAGCGTGGTCTGACCCCGGATCAGCTACGCAATCGGCTCAAGGTCCTGGTCGTGCAGCGCCAATCGACCGGCGGCCGACCGGCGCCAGCGGCGGCCGCTCCGAGAGCGTGATGGCGTACCACCCGTTCCGCCATCTCGGTCTCAAGTTCCTGTCGATCGCGCTCGCGGTCGTGCTCTGGCTGAGCGTCGGCGATCAACGCGCCGTCGAGCGGAGCATGCGCGTGCCGCTCGAGTTCCACGATCTGCCCGTCGGCCTCGAACTGGTCAACAGCCCACCCGACACGGTGGAAGTCCGGCTGCGAGGTCCGCTCGGAGCGCTCGGCCGTCTCCCGACAGGCGAGGTCGTGGCGGTGCTCGACCTGAAGGCGGCGCGGCCCGGAACGCGCCTCTTCAACCTGTTGACCGACGAGGTCCGGGTTCCACTCGGCGTTAACGTCGCGCAAATCATTCCCGGCGCGGTGGCGCTGACGTTCGAAGCGTCGCAGTCGAAGACCGTCCCTGTCGTGCCGGCCGTGGACGGCGACCCGGCCGCAGGCTACAGTGTGGGGCGCATCAGCTCGGATCCTGCAGTGGTGCGAGTGAAGGGGCCCGTCAGCCACGTGAGCGTGATCAAGCAGGCCACGACGGAGCCCGTGTCGGTGGCCAATGCCAGCTCGACCGTGGTGGACCGCGTGACCGTGGGCGTGGCGAACGACGCCATACGGCTGGAACAGCCGCAGACGGCGACGGTCACCGTCGAGATCGTGCCTGCGGCTGTCGAGCGCCGCGTGCCGGACGTGCGCGTGACGCCGCGACATGCACCGGGCCGCGCGGTTGCCGTCGTGCCGCAGACGATCGCGGTCATCGTCCGCGGGCCGAGCAGGATCGTCGATGCTGCGCTGGCGCTCGACGCGTTCGTCGACTTGAGCGGCCTTTCACGGGGACGCTTCGACCTGCCCGTCCGCATCGAACCGGTGGGCAGTGTCGACGTACTGCGCATCGAGCCCGAAACGGTGCAGGTCCGGATCAGGTAAGCGGAGTGCTGCAGCGTCGGTTCCCTCTCCTCGAGGGGGAAGGGCAGGGGACGGCGAGACGATGACCAAGCTCTTCGGAACCGATGGCGTGCGTGGCGTGGCCGGCAAACCGCCACTCGATCCGGTCACCGTGGCGCGCCTCGGCGCCGCGCTCGTGCGTGTGCTGCCCCATCGCGGGGCCGGGCGCATCCTGGTCGGCCGTGATACACGCGAGTCGGGTGACTGGATCGAGGCTGCGCTCGCGCGTGGTGTTGCGAGCGAAGGAGCACAGCTCGTCTCGACCGGCGTGGTCCCGACGCCGGCGGTCGCATATCTCACGCGATCGAGCGACGACTTCGACGCCGGCATCGTCATCTCGGCGTCGCACAACCCGTTCGCAGACAACGGCATCAAGATCTTCTCGGGCCGCGGCGAGAAGTTCGACGAGGCCAGCGAGCGTGCCATCGAGCAGCTCATCGCCGATCCGGCCTTCACGGTGCACACGTCCGACGACGCGCCCATCGTTCGGGAGAGCCTGGTGGAGGCCTATCTCGCGCACGCGCGTGAGGCGCTCGGCAGCGCGGGGGCGCTCGCCGGCGCGCGCGTTGCGCTCGATTGTGCCAACGGCGCCACGACGACGGCGGCGCCGCGTCTCTTCCGCGATCTGGGCTTCGACGTCGTCGTCATGGGCTCGGAGCCCGACGGCCGGAACATCAACCTCGGGTGCGGATCCACGCATCCTGACGCGCTGACGGCGCTGGTGCGCGAATCCGGCGCGCGCGTCGGGATTGCGTTCGACGGCGACGGCGATCGCGCCATCCTGGTCGATCGCCGGGGACGTCTCGTCGACGGCGATGCGCTGATGTTCATCTGCGCCAAGCACATGAAGGCAAAAGGCCGGCTGAAGGGCAACGCCGTCGTCGCGACCGTGATGAGCAACATCGGGCTCGAGCTCGGTCTCTCGGCGCTCGGCATCGCGCTCGTGCGTTGCCCTGTCGGCGACAAGTACGTCATGGAGGAGATCATCAGGCGCGACCTGTCGCTCGGCGGCGAGCAGTCGGGCCACATCATCTTTTCTGACCATCTCTTCACGGGTGACGGCATCGTCTCTGCGCTCTCGGCCATTCGCGTGATGCTCGAGACGGGGCGGGAGCTCGACGCGCTGGCCGACGAGCTCGTGACGTATCCGCAGGTGCTGGTGAACGTGCGCGTCAAGCGGAAGGTGCAGCTCGTGGACGTCCCGCCGATCAAGGCGATCATGGACGCGATCGAACAGCGCCTCGACGGCGAGGGGCGACTGCTGGTGCGATACTCGGGAACGGAGCCGCTGTTGCGCATCATGATCGAGGGCAAGGATCAGGATCAGATTCGGGGCTGGGCCAACGAGATTGCGGACGCCGTCAGAACGCACCTTGCGTAGCTACGAACGACGAACTACGAGCTACGAACACGAACTTTCAGGTCTGGGTTCGGTAATCCTTTGTCATTCGTCATTCGTCATTCGTCATTCGTCATTCGTCATTCGTCATTCGTCATTCGTCATTCGTCATTCGTCATTCGTCATTCGTCATTCGTAGTTCGTAACTCGTCATTCGTATGTCCTCGGCTCGTCACTCATAGGTCGTAGCTCGTAGCTGGAATGGTTCGCCTGAGCGTCAACGTCAACAAGGTGGCGACGCTGCGAAACTCGCGCGGGGGGCGCGAACCCAGCGTCACCGACGCGGTGCGGGTCATCGTCGATGCCGGCGCGCCGGGCATCACCGTGCACCCGCGTGCCGACGCACGGCACATCACGTATGCGGACGTGCGGAGCGTCGCGGAGCTCCTCGCGCCGTGGCGGAGCCGTGTCGAGTACAACATCGAGGGCGACGCGCGCCCCGATCTGATGGCGCTCGTCCACGAGGTGCGTCCCGATCAGTGCACGCTCGTGCCCGTCGTGCCCGGTGAGGTGACCAGCCAGGGTGGATGGCCGGCCTCGACGCCCGTCGACGAACTGAAGCGAACCATCGCGGGCCTCCAGGGCGCGGGCGTCCGCGTCAGCGTGTTCATCGATCCGACCGCCGACGCGGTCCGATGGGCGGCCGGGCTGGGCTGCGATCGGGTCGAGCTGTTCACCGAACCCTTCGCCCGCGCATTCCACGAGGGACCGGAAGCGGCGGACCGCGCGTTCGCGGCCTGCGTCGAGGCAGCCGAGGAGGCGCATCGCCAGGATCTGGGCGTCAACGCCGGCCACGACCTCGACCACCGGAACCTGGTGCTGTTCCGGCGCCTGCCGCACCTGGCCGAGGTCTCGATCGGTCACGCGCTCATGAGCCGGGCGTTGTTCAACGGCCTGGATCCAACGGTCCGTGAGTATCTGGCCGTGCTGTCCGGAGCCGCTCCATCCGCCCCATCCGCTCCATCCGCGCCATAGCCGCCAAGCTCCCAGCCCCCAGCCGCCTTATGATCGTGACAACATGAACCGCGAATCACTGGTCGTGGGCGCGGCAGGAATCGTCTTCGGCCTGCTGGTCGGCTGGATCATCGGAAGCCAGAACGCTCGGACGCTGCCGGCCGAGCCGGCGCGGGTCGAGTCAGCCGCCCCACAAGCCAACGCTGCTCCCGCGCCACGACCCGCATCCCTCGACGAGGCCCAGGTGAAGTCGCTCGAATCGGCGTCGCAGGCCAATCCCAAGGACGCCGCGGTACGCCGTCGTCTGGGTGACCTGTATTTCGACGCGGAGCGTTATCCGGAGGCCATCCGCTGGTACGAGGCCTCGCTCGAGATCGATCCGAAGAATCCGGACGTCAGCACCGACCTCGGCGTGAGCTATTACTATTCGAACCAGCCTGACCGTGCGCTCGGCCAATTCGACCGATCGCTCCAGATCGATCCGAAGCACACGAAGACGCTGCTCAACGTGGGAGTCGTCCGGGCGTCGGCGAAGCGCGATCTCAGCGGGGCCATGGAAGCCTGGAAGCAGGTGCTCGCGCTCGCCCCCGACAGCCCCGAGGGACGGGCCGCGCGTCAACTGCTCGAGACGTTGAAGCCCGATCACGGCGGGGCCGCAATCCGGCGCGCAGGGGCCGGCGAAGGGCGGCGCATGATCGGCTGGGCGCTCCGTATCATCCTCTTCCTGATCGTCCTGCGGCTCGTGCTGCGCTTCGTCATGGGCCTGTTCCAAGGCCTGTCGCCCGAGCCCGGCCGGGCGCGCCGCGACAGTCCTGTTCCACTCGTGCAGGATCCGGTCTGTGGCACCTACATTCCGCGGACCCGTGCGCTCACGGTGGGCGCCGGGGATCGCGTGCAGTACTTCTGTTCCGAGGACTGCCGGCGTGCCTGGACCGCGCGCGCTTCCTAGAGCATGATCGGCCCGTTGCTGGGGGACGTGTGACGAATCGACGCGAGGAGCAGTTGCGCGCCGACATCGTGGAGGTCGGGCGCCGGCTGTGGACGCGAGGCTACGTGGCCTCGAACGATGGGAACATCAGCGTCCGGCTGGACGACACCCGCCTGCTGACCACGCCGAAGAGCGTGTCGAAGGGGTTCATGACGCCCGACGTGATGGTCGTCACGGATCTCGCCGGCAACAAGCTCGAAGGCTCGCGCGACCCATCGTCCGAGCTCAAGATGCATCTGGCGGTCTACGAGCACCGCCCTGAGGCGCAGGCCGTGGTGCATGCGCATCCGCCGCTCTCGACCGGGTTCGCCGTCGCCGGCGTGCCGCTCGATCGCGCGGTCCTCGCCGAAGTGATCTGCACGCTCGGCAGCATTCCCATCGCCGACTACGCGACGCCGTCGACGCAGGAGCTTCCCGACGCCATCAAGCGCTACATCAAGGCGCACGACGGCCTGCTGCTGGCGAACCATGGCGCGTTGACCGTCGGCTCCGATCTCTACAACGCCTATTACAAGATGGAGACGATTGAGCACTTCGCGCAGATCAGCCTCGTGGCGCGCCAGCTCGGTGGCGAGCGCATCCTCTCGCGCGCCGAGGTCATGCGGCTGCAGGACCTGCGGGAGATGTACGGCATTCGCGCTCCCGCTCCGATCTGCGCGGACCCGGCGACGGGCCCGGTCGCGGCGGAGGACTGTCAGGTGGTGCTCGCCCCGACGACGGCTGGGGAGCGGCTGGTGCCGGACAGCGCCCTTAGAGGGGCGGGCGGTCCCGCGCGGCGCGCACCGATTCCAAGCGAAGACGCCGAAATTCGGCTAACATACCGCGAGCTTGCGGCGCTCATCGAAGATGCGGTGCGGGCGATTCGATAGCTTCAGGAGGGCGGGGCCCAGCCCCGTCGTCGCAGCAGGCTTTCCTGCGGAGGCGCCAGATGGGTGAAGCGTTGGGGATGATCGAGACCAAGGGGCTCGTCGCGATGATCGAGGCCGCCGATGCCATGGTCAAAGCCGCCAAGGTGACGCTGGTCGGGTGGGAGAAGATTGGTGCCGGCTACGTGACGGCCATCGTCCGGGGTGATGTCGCCGCGGTAAAGGCGGCGACCGACGCCGGCGCCGCCGCCGCGCGGCGCGTGGGCGAGCTCGTCTCGGTGCACGTCATTCCGCGCCCGCACAGCAATCTCGAGGACATCCTCCCGATCGGCAAGGCCGCGAAGGTCTAGAAAGCAGGAAGACGGACAGGGGGAAGCTCCACTTCCTCCTTCCCCTTTCTCCTTCCACCTTCATTCAGTCTCAACCCATGATCCTCGCTCGCGTTGCCGGCACCGTCGTCGCCACGCGCAAGGACGAGCGGCTGGTGAGCAACAAGCTGCTCCTCGTGAGGCCAGTGGATCCCCAGGGAAAGTACGAGGGCGGTTTCCTCGTCGCCGTCGACACGGTCGACGCGGGAAACGGAGAAACGGTGCTCGTCGTCAGCGGCAGCTCGGCGCGCATGGCCACGGGCATGAAAGATTGCCCCGTGGACGCGGTCATTGTCGGCATCGTGGACACCGTGACCGTGGGCTAGGAGGGCGGGGCTTCAGCTCCGCCATCAGCGCTTCATGCAGTTAGCCAGAGTCATCGGCACCGTCGTCTCGACCCACAAGGACGCGAGCCTGCACGCGGTGACGCTCCTCGTCATCCAGCCGCTGACGGCGGCCCGCGAACCGACCGGCCGTGCGCTCGTGGCGACCGACGCTGCCGGCGCGGGTGTCGGCGAGGAGGTGTTCTTCGTGCGCGGCGCCGAGGCATCCTTCCCGTTCTATCCGACCGTGGTCGCGACCGACGCCTCGATTGTGGGCATCGTCGATCGGGTGGATCTCAAAACGGAATCCTGATGCAGATCGGAGAGGTCGTCGGGACAGTCGTGGCCACGCAGAAGCACCGCAAGCTCGAGGGCGCGAAGCTGCTGCTGGTTCAGCCCCAGGCGCCCGACGGGACGCCGCGAGGTACCGCGCTGCTCGCGATTGACTCGGTCGGCGCGGGCGTGGGCGAGCGGGTGCTCGTCGTCATCGAAGGCAAGGCGGCCGGAGACGCGCTCGGCCGCAAGGCCGCGCCCGTAGATGCGGCGATCGTGGGTATCATCGATCGCGTGGACGACGCGTCATGACCGACGAAGAGCTCCGGACGATCGTGCGAGAAGCGGTAATGCGTCACCTCGCCGCGACACCGGCCGCGCCAGGGGTAACGGCCGCATCTCCGCCATTGCCACACCACCCAGGGTTCGCACGCTACGCGCTGCCGCGCGGGACCGAGCTCGGAGGCCCGTGTCTCATCGAGCCTGCGGTTCGCTGCAACCACTGCGGGTACTGCCAGTCCCACGGCTACTAGCAGTGACCAACGACGAAGTACCAGTTACCAGCTAAAAGGCGATCAGACGTAGCTTTCAGCTGGTAACTGGTACCTGGTCACTGCTCACTTCCCATGTCCCTGCCCAAGGTTCTCGTCACCCGTAGGCTTCCCACCTCGGCGCTCGACGTGCTGCGCGCGGAGTGCAAGGTCGACCTGCACGACGGGCGCGAGCCGCTGACCCGCGAGGCACTCATCGATCGCATCGGCAAGGTGGACGCGGCCATCTGCCTGCTGACCGATACAATCGACAAGGAGGTGCTGTCGAAGGCCTACTCCGTGCGTGCGATCTGCACCGCCTCGGTCGGCTACAACAACATCGACATCGCCGAGTGCCGGCGCCGCAGCATCATGGTGACGCACACGCCGGACGTGCTCACCGAGGCCACGGCCGATCTCACGTGGTCGCTCATCCTCGGCATCACGCGCCGTATCGCCGAGGGCGACCGGCTCGTTCGGCGCGGCGGCTGGAAGGGGTTTGCGTTCGACTTCATGCTCGGGACCGATCTCCGGAGCAAGCGGCTGGGCATTCTCGGCATGGGACGGATCGGACAGGCGGTCGCGCGGCGCGGTCTCGCCTTCGGCATGGAAGTGGTATATCTGCCGAGCCCGCGCAAGCAGCGGCGGCAGTCGGCAACGCGCTTCCCGGGCTTCCGTGCGCGGCCGCTTCCGTTCGACGAGATCGTCGCCACCTCCGACGTCCTCTCGATCCACGTGCCGCTGACGCCGGACACCCACCACTTGATCGACCGGAAAGTGCTGGCGCGCATGAAACGGTCGGCCTACGTGGTGAATGTGTCGCGTGGACCGGTCGTCGACGAGGCCGCGCTCGCCTGGGCGCTGCGCGAGGGCCTCATCGCCGGCGCGGCCCTCGACGTGTTCGAGCACGAGCCGGAGGTGCACGCCGACCTGCTGACGCTCGAGAACGCGCTGCTCGCACCGCATCTGGGCAGTGCGACGGTCGAGACACGGACGGCCATGGCGCAGCTCGCCGTCGACAACTGCGTCAACATCCTCTATCGCCGCAAGCCGCTCACACCGGTGCCCGAGCTCGAAGACCTTCCGGGGTTCTGACGTGCCCACCTCCTCGGCGATCCGCGCGAACGCTCGGGCCGCGCCCGTCGAGCGCATGCTGAAGCGGATCGGCCGCGGGATCCGCGACCTGGGACTTCCCGCCATCGAGAAGATTTCCGAGGAGCAGTCCGGCACGGCCTTCCAGGTTCTGATCGCGACGATGCTGTCGGCGCAGACGCGCGACGAGACGACGCTCGAGGCCTCGACGCGGCTGTTCGCGCGTGCGCCGAACGCGCACGCCATGCTGAAGCTCTCCACGGCGGAGATCGAACGCTTGATCTACCCGGTCAGCTTCTATCGGAACAAGGCGATTCACGTGAAGGCCACGTGCGAGCGCCTGCTGACCGGCTTCGAGGGCGTCGTGCCGTCGTCGATGGAGGAGTTGTTGACGCTTCCGGGCGTCGGGCGCAAGACCGCCAACCTCGTACGGATCGTCGCGCATCGCCGTCCCGACAGCATCTGCGTCGACACCCACGTGCACCGCATCTCGAACCGCTTCGGATGGGTGCGCACGCGGACGCCAGAACAGACCGAGCGGGCCCTCTACGATGTCCTTCCGCGCCGCTGGTGGTCGCGCGTCAACCTGTATCTCGTCACCTGGGGCCAGCACGTGTGCAAGCCGGTCTATCCGCTCTGCCGCAGGTGTCCCCTCGCCGATCTCTGTCCGAGAATCGGGGTGGTCGAACGCCAGGCCAGGGCGTGATTCGCGATCGGAAGCAGGCTCGTCATTTTCTCGATTGGGCGAGCCGTCGCGTCACCTCTTCCACCTCACGGGCGACGCGCCGACCGGCTTCGATGGCCCGCCGGGTCTCGAAGGCCCCTCCGGGCAACAGCGTCGACCTGCCACGACGGGTATCAAGCAAGTAGTTGACCCCCTCGATGCGCTCCAGCACGTGTTCGAGCTCGTGAGCGATGAGCTCCACGGTCCTGGCACCGACACGGACGCGCACGAGAGCTACCGTCAGACCTTCGCGAGAACGGCCGATGCTCGCCGCTGCTCTCCAGACGTCCCGCGGGGAGCTCGAACCCAGGCTGACCACGGCCCCGGCTGCGGCAAGCTTCCGACACTGGTCGCGGAATGTCGCCGATCCGTCCCAGGCACGCTGCACGAATGGCTGCAAGTCGGTGGTGGCCCCCACCCGGCATGGCCATGCGGTGGGCGCGAAAGATGCGTCGGCCGCTCCGTCGTGGGCGGTCTCCTTTGACGCCGATGCGACAACCCGCGGCGCGGATTCGTCGTCCACCGCTCCTGCCGCAGGCGCAGCCGCGACCATCGCGATGACCAACGTGGGGTACCAAGGATGGAGTAGCCTCCCCATCGGCGCACCTCCGTGCAGGCAGGTGCCCGACGGTGGCGCCGCTGACTGGCTACCTCAATGACGGCGAGGTCACGCGTGAGGGACGCAGAAGTCACCCGATAAGTGCCGCAGTCGTGGCAATTTGCAGCGCCCGGTTACGGTGCGGCTCTGGCTGCGAAGCCTCGCGCTGGTGCCATAGAAGCTCTCACGCACAAATGCTTCAGCCGACGAGAGCCGACTCGCTTCGAGGTTCATCTCGAACCGGACGTGCCATAGCGCGTCGAATCCGCTTCGAAGGTTTGTCGCAGCCCGGGCTCGAGTTGGCGGAACTGCGCGCTGTTGCGAAGCGGCTCGAGCAGGGGATCCCTGATGAACCAGGGGTAACACGGGAAGCCGGTCTTCGCGGCCTCCGTCAGCCAGCGGGCGGCTTCGTCCATCTGTCCCAGCTGTGCGTGTGTGACCGCGAGGCTGTATGCAATGTGGTGGTCGCGATAGGGCTGCTCCAGAATCCGACCCACGAGCGCACGAGCGGTGCCATGACGCCCCACCGCCGCTTCCAGGGAGGCCAGCGCTGCCTGCGCCCGCAGGTCGGGCATGCCGCTGCGCTTCGCCGTGCGTAGCCCCTCGAACGCGCGGCCCTTGTCGCCGACGTAGTAGAGCGCCAGCGCAAGATTGGTCGGAATCGCCACCGCGTCGGTTCGTCTTTGCAGAGCCTCGCCCAGGGTAACGGCTTGTGCGAAGTGACCGCTGTGGAGCGCGGCGTAGAAACGCATGCGGTCGTCCTCGACGCTCGACCCGCCCGCCAGCGCGGCGGCCGCTTCGGTCTCTATCTCCACCCCGCGGAACAGCCCGTAGTGGAAGAACGCCCGCGCTCGGGCCGTGTGAGCGAGGTGCAGGTTCGGGTCGAGAGACAGCGCCACGGCGGTCTCGTCGAGGACGCGCGGCCAGTCGAAGTTGCGATACGCCGTGCCGGCGGCGCTCGCAAGTGCCAGATGCCCCTCGGCCAGGTTCGGATCCTGGCGGAGCGCCAGCATCGCCTGCTCCTCCGCGCGCGCGCCCCATTGGCCCGCATTGCCCTCAGCGACATAGCGGACGCTATACCACGCCAGCGCCATCGCCAGGCTCGCCCGTGCCACCGCGTATCCCGGGTCACGCGCGAGCGCCGCTTCGAACTTGCCCATCGCCTCGAGCATCCGGCGTTCGGTGTACTCGACCAGCAGCGAGCGGCCGTGGAGGAATTCCGCGTAAGCCGCGCCGTTCTGCGTGTAGCGGCGGTGGACGCGCTCGCGCTCGGCCGCGGTCAGCGTGAGGCTCAGCGCGCGAACAACGTGCTCGGCGACGGCATCGTCCTGCAGGCTCGCCAGGTCATGTGACGGGATCTCGTACGGCCGGGCCCAGACGACGGCGCCGTCGGCGGCGCGCACGAGCTGGAGATTGAGTCGGTATCGGTTACCTTGCGAGCGCAGTGTGCCGGTCAGCACGTGCTTGACGCGCAACTCTTCGGCGGCGCGGCGGATGTCGATCGAGCCCTTGCCGAAACGGATCACCGCACTCGTCGGCCTCAGCCGAAGGCTGCGAATGGCCGCGAGCCTGGTAATGATCGTATCCGGAATGCCAATCCGCAGGTATTCGAGCGCCGGGTCGATCGGCGTCAGCACCTGGAGCGGCAACACCGCCAGGTCGCCCTCGTGAGAGGCCGCAGACGTCGCCGACGAGCCCTGGGCCGGAAGCGACACGTCCATCGATCCTCGCTGGAGGGCCCGTAGCCCGAACCCGAGCGCGCCCGCTGCGGCCACTCCCGTGATCCACGCGCTCCAGCGCCAGCGTGGTGCAGCGGTCCTGGCGGCAGGCAGTGGCGCATCGTTGGGGATACTTGCCGGCGCGACGAAACGGTAGCCGCGCCGAGGCACCGTCTCGACGAATCTCGGCGAGTCGGCCGAGTCCCCGAGGACGTCGCGCAGGCGCTTGACCGCCGCGTTCAGCCCGTGCTCGAAATCGACGAAGGTGTCCTCTGGCCAGAGGCGCTTGCGCAGCTCGTCTCGCGTGATCAGTTCGCCCGGGTGCTCGAGCAGAACCGAGAGGAGTTGTAGCGGCTGCTGTTGGAGGTTCAGACGCGTGCCGGACTTGCGCAGCTCACCCGAGCGCAGATCGAGCTCGAACACCCCAAACGTAATCCGGTGAGGCGCGTCTGCGGAGGGTTCGCCCATCGAATCGAAACCCGCTGAGGCGTTGCGATCCACCGATACTCTAGTTTCCTGTAACAGTAATTAGTGAAAATAAAGGCGCCAGCAGCCGCGTAGGGCATGATCGAGGAGTCTCCATCATGCCTATCGGCCGCCCGAAAGCCGTGTTGGTCTTGACCGACGAAGAACGACAGCAGTTGGACTCGATCGCCCACCGGTCGCGGACGGCGCCGCAGCTGGCCCGGCGCGCGCGCATCGTGCTGGCCTGTGCCGACGGACGCGACAACACGACCGTCGCCAAGCGACTGCGCCTCTCGCCGACGACCCGTGTGCAAGTGGTGCGCCCGGTTTGTCCGCGATCGCCTCGACGGGCTGTACGACGAGCCGCGGCCTGGCGCGCCGCGCACGATCACGGACAAGACGGTGGAGCAGGTGATCGTGCGCACGCTGGACACGATGCCCCGCGGGGCCACCCACTGGAGTACGCAAGGCATGGCGAAGGCCACGGGGCTTAGTCATATGACGATCGCCCGCGTGTGGCGCGCCTTCGGCTTGCAGCCGCATCGGACCGGGACCTTCAAGCTGTCGCCCGACCCGCTCCTCATCGACAAAGTGCGAGACATCGTTTTAGTCGCGGCGCGGCAACCGAGAAGGGAAGTGCCACATCGAGAGCGAACAGGCCCCGGCGTAAGACGGCGATGAGTCGAGACACCTCGGCGTCCTCGTTGAATGGGACCGATCGATGCCGTGAAGGGGGCCGGCCGATCGCGTCGCGGGTGCCACCCGCAACGACGTTTTCAGGATGGAATCGAGCGCCGTCGGAAGCAATGAGGGGATCCCCTCATTCTTGAGTGGCCAGAGGGCCTCAAATTCGGTGGGACGGGGGCAGGTCCACGTGCCCACACTGCAACGTGGATATTACACGAGCAACCCATGTCTCGCGGCGAAGCGGACGAGCTCGGCGGTGTTGTGGCGAGCCAGCGACCGTCCGGAGAGAAGCGCGGCCCGTGGGCGCCGCCGCCAACCAGTCGCGTGGCTTCGCCACGGCTGTGCGCCGGCATGACGAAGATCCCACCCCCGTCGCGCTCGGACCGGAACGCGATTCGGCTTCCGTCTGCCGAGAACGTCGGCTCGCGATCGTCAGATGGATTGTCGGTGAGACGAACGGCGTCGCCACCAGTCAGGCGCTGCATCCAGATATCGAGGTGCCCTTCGCCGCTGCGATCGGACGCATAAGCGATCCACTCGCCGTCTGGCGAGATGGCCGGCTCCGTGTCGAGATGCGAGCCCGTGGTCAGCCGCAGGACCGGGCCGGCAGGAGCGGATGCCGAGACGGTGTCACGGGTGGTCTCCATCGGCGCCAGCAGCGCACGCAGGCCCAGCCCCAGCGCAACCGCGGCGACCGCACCGGCGAACAACCACGGCCAACTCCAGCGTCGTCCTCCTGCGGGCTCGGCGTCGGCGGGCAACACCGCCGGTCGGGGCACGCTCGTCGGGGCGACGAAGCGGGAGCCGCGGCGCGGCACCGTCTCGACGAATCTCGGCGAGTCGGCCGAGTCGCCCAGCACGTCCCGCAGGCGCTTGACCGCCGCGTTCAGCCCGTGCTCGAAATCGACGAAAGTGTCTTCCGGCCAGAGTCGCTTGCGCAGCTCGTCTCGCGTGACCAGTTCGCCCGGGCGCTCGAGCAGAACAGAGAGGAGTTGTAGCGGCTGCTGTTGGAGGTTGAGACGCGTGCCGGACTTGCGCAGCTCACCCCGAGCGCAAATCGAGCTCGAACACCCCGAACGTGATGCGGTAAGGCGCGTCTTTCGAGGTTTCGTGCATGGGCCCGAAACCCGTGGACTCTAGGCGGCGGTTGTTACTGTAGCACGCGGCTGCGGGGCGCCCACGCCGCGCGGGATGCCGGGCTCCACATCGGAAATCGAGCGCCTGATAGCCTAGAGCTCCAGGCCGGTGAGGAATCGATGGCTGGTGCGCAGCGATTCGGCGGGATTCGCCACGAGATCCTGTTCGACGAGGAAGTGCTCGACGCCCGATTTCTTCGCATGGGCGAGGATCGCGCGAAGGTCGAGCACGCCGCTACCGGCGTCGGCCATGTAGGGGAAGAGCTCCATCCACTGTGGCGCATCGCCGCCGTCGCCCTTGAAGCGAACGCGCTCTTTCATGTCCTTGACATGCATCAGGCGATAGCGGCCCGGATACGCGTCCAGGAGCGCCACCGGGTCGGCTCCACCGGCGACGGTCCAGAACAGGTCCATCTCCATGAACACCAGCTTCGGGTCGGTTCGATCCAGCACCACCCGTAACGGGACCTGTCCCTCCATTGGGGTCAACCCGTAGCCATGATTGTGGTAGATGAAGCGCACGCCGAGCTTGGCCATGCGGGCACCGACCTCGTTGAAGTCGTCGGCCACCCGCTTGTAGCCATCGAGCGTTTTTCTCTCCGTGGCCGGAATCGCGGAGATGCCGAAGTACTTCATTCCCAGCGCGTGCGCTGCATCCGCGGCCTCGCTGAGGCGCGCGCGAAGCGTGCCCATGTCGACGTGCATCCCGGCCGCGGATAGGCCGTGGCGGTCGAGCGTGGCCCGCATCTGGCCGGGTGTCCGTCCGAACAAGCCGCTGTTCTTCAGACCGAGCGAGGTCGCCACCGCCTTCCAGCGCTCGTGTGCCGCCGGCACGCTGAACGGGTACGGTCCAAAGAGCTCGACCTCCTTGTAGCCGATGTCCGACAGCAGCGTAAACGCGCCCTCGACGTCCGCGTCGAGCAGCTTCGGGATGGTGAACAGCGCCACGCCCACCCGGTCGAGACGCGCCATGGACCGAGGGGCAGCCGTCGTTCTGGGGGCGCTCAGCAGGCCGGCCGTCAGAGCGGCCGCGGCTCGCTCGAGCACGACGCGTCTGGTCAGCATGTGCAATCGCCTCGTGTCGTCGAGCTGTGTGGTGTCGTGAAGAAGCCGGACGCCGCGTCCATGCTCGCAGGCGACCGACATCTCGTCAATCCGCGGGTCCAAGCGGCTCACCGCGAGGTAACCTTGCCCATGCGTCACTGCGCCACCTTCGTCGCCGCCGCCATCGCTCTGGCGCTCGCCGGCCTCGCGCCAGCCGGCGCCCAGGCTCCCGCGAAGCCTGCACCAAAGGACACCGCGACCCTGCCCGCCCCTGCGGCCGGTCCAGTCGTGACCATGGAGACTGCCAAGGGCACGATCGTGTTCGAGACGTATCCGAAAGATGCGCCGCGTTCGGTGGAGCACATCGTCAAGCTGATCAAGCGGCGCTTCTACGACGGCACGGCGGTGCACCGCACCGTCGCCGGTCAACTCGTGCAGTTCGGCGATCAGCAGTCGCGCAACATGCAGCTCAAGGAATGGTGGGGTCGCGGCCCGAACAGCGGGAGCGGCGAGCCCATCGGCGTCGCGGAGATCTCGAAGACGCGCAAACACCGCCGCGGCTCGTTGTCGATGGCCAACCCGGGCAGCGCGGCAGCGGCCGACAGCCAGATGTTCATCGCGCTGCGGCCGATTGCGGCGTGGGACGGCAAGTACGCCATCATCGGCCAGGTCACGTCCGGGATGGAGGTTGCCGCCGCGCTTGCCGTCGGCGATCGCTTCAAAAGAGTGACCGTGACCGGCGCCCCGTAGCCGGCGTGCCGGCGCTCTCCACGCGCACCAGATCCGCGACTTCCGGATACCGCTCGACGAACGCCGCCGGGTACTCGGCATCGGTCGCGAGACCGAGCCGATCTCGCAGCATCAGTGCGTTCGCGACCGCCTTTCCCTCGAAGTGGTTGTTCGTATAGAGGTACATCTTCTTCACGAGCGCCTTGACGGCTTCGGCCACTTCGACGAAGGGATCCAGCTCCTCGCTCGATACAGGTAGTTGTAACGATCCGCGCTGTCCTTGTGGGTCCACCACGCCTTGGCGTTGCGGCCGTGAAGCCGCAGGTAGTAGAAGCCTTTCACGTTCGGCAGGTAGTTCTGTGCAATCGACGAGTGGAACTTGGGCTCGTCGATCTGCACCCAGGCCGCCTTGGCCGCGTTGAGAATCGACAACGTATCCGAGAGCTGATCGCTCCAGCTGCGATGACGCAACTCCACGGCCACGCGGTAGTCGCCCAGCGCGTCGAGCAGCCATTCCAGGTACGCCTGCGACGCCGGATCGGCCTTGAACGAGGCCGGGAACTGCGCGAGCAGGGCGCCCAACTTACCAGCCGATGCGAGCGGATCGATCGCCGCACGGACTTGATCGATGTCGCGTTGTGAGACGCCGGCGGCGAGCAGCGCTTCGCGATGCGACAGGCGATCGCGAGCGGGTTCGGCGGTCTTGGCACGTGCGCCCTTGGTCGGCTCGGTGATGCGGTCGAGGAACATCTTCGGGTGGGTGAGCTTCTGAAACAGCTTCACCGAGAACTCGAAGCCTCGCGGCGTGCGGCTGGCCCAGCTCTTGACGACCTTCGGGTCCGGTATGCGGTAGAAAGTCGAGTTCACTTCGACCGAATCGAACCGCCCGGCGTACCACTCGAGCTCGTCGAACTTGCCGCCCTTCCAGGAGCGGCCCGCGCGCACGGGATAGACGAGACCCGTCCACGAGCCGGGATTGGAGGGATAGCTCCAGCCGGACGTTCCAATCCGTAAGTCGCCGCGAGGCATTCAGTCATTCTAGCCACGCGCGGAGCTCAACGGGTCGCGCGACAAGCGTCGGGCTGGTCCAATCATGTGTTCCGATGCTGACGATCTTCGAGATCTACGCGTCCATCCAGGGAGAGTCGACCTACGCCGGCCGGCCGTGCACGTTCGTCCGGCTGGCGGCGTGCGACCTGCGCTGCACCTGGTGCGACACGCCCTACGCCTTCACCGGCGGGCGGAAGATGGCGGTCGACGAGGTCCTTTCCGAGGTGGCACGACTTGGTGTTCCGCTGGTCGAGATCACCGGCGGCGAGCCGCTACTTCAGACGGACGTGGTGCCGCTGATGGAGCAGTTGCTCGATCAGGGTCACACGGTGCTGCTCGAGACGGGCGGCCATCGGAGTATCGAGCGGGTGCCGCGCGACGTGGTCAAGATCGTGGACGTGAAATGCCCTGCGAGCGGCGAAGCTGCCAGGCAGGACTGGCAGAATCTCGATCGGCTCGCGCCGCACGACGAGGTCAAATTCGTGATTCAGGATCGCGCCGACTACGAGTACGCGCGCGACGTCACGGGCCGCTACGATCTCGCGCGCCGCGCGGCGGCGGTGCTGTTCTCGCCGGTCCACGGCGTACTCGACCCCAAGGATCTTTGCGCCTGGGTGCTCGAGGATCACCTGCCGGTGCGCGTCCAGCTTCAACTGCACAAATACATCTGGGACCCGGCGGCAAGGGGGGTCTGAACGAGCTACGAGCTACGAACGACGAACTGAAGACTGCTCAGAAATGTGAGTCGCTAGGCTGCGGCCTCCAAGCGGACGTGGTACCCAGTTGCTCGAGATGACGGACATGGCGACGAACCGCCCGTTCCCGGAAGCGCTGATCGAAGTAGTCAGCGCCGAACTCGGTGTACGGGACCACGGCGGCGAGGACGTGGTAGGTGATGGTCAAGAGCTGGTGAGCCACGGCGACCACCGCACGTTTATGGCCGCGGCGCGCCCGGATGCGCCGATACCGAGCCTGGAGGGCCGAGCCCTTCGTCCGGGCCGCCGCCGAGGCGGCCTCGATGAGCGCCGTCCGCAAGTAGGGATTCCCGTGACGGGTGCGGCCGCTCTGGCGCTTGCCGGCACTTTCGTGCTGGCCCGGGCAGAGGGCCGCCCAACTACAGAGGTGGGCAGCCGAGGGGAAGCGGCTCATGTCAGCGCCGGTCTCGGCAATCAGGACCTCCGCGGTCCGGCGCTTCACGCCCGGGATGGTCATCAGCTGCGTGAGCGCGGTCCGAAAAGGGGCCAACTGCGCCTCGAGCTGCATCGAGCAGTCGGCGATGATCGCGTCCAACGTGTCCAGCTTGCTCAGAATCTGGGTGAGCAGAAACGCATGATGTGCGCGAAAGCGGCCCTGCAAGGCGGCGCGCAGGGCGGGGAGCTTCTTGCGGAGCTTCCCTTGCGCGAGGTCGGCCAGGACCGCCGGGTCGGTGGTGCCCTGCATCAACGCCGCCAGCATCGATCGGCCCGACACCCCCATGACATCACTGGCGACGCTGGACAACTTGATGTTGGCGTCTTCGAGCACGCGTTGCAATCGGTTCACTTCGCGGCTGCGATCCCGGATGGTCTGCTTGCGATAGCGGGTCAGATCCCGCAGCTCGCGAATCGGGGGCGGCGGCACGAAGCTGCTCCGCAGCAGGCCGCATTCCAGCAGCTGTGCGATCCACGCGCTGTCGCGCACGTCCGACTTCTTGCCCGGGACCTGTTTCAGGTGCTGGGCGTTGACCAGCAGCACCGTGAACCCGTCTTCCAACAGGTAATACACGGGCTTCCAGTAATCGCCGGTGCTCTCCATCGCCACGTGCGTCACGCCCCAACTCGCCAGCCAGTCCCGCAACGTCAGCAGGCCGGGCGTGGTGGTGTCAAACGTGTGCGTCGTGGCCTGGCGCTCCCCCGTCGCGCTCGGCGTCCGCACGGTCGCGACCACGGTGGCCTTGTGCACATCCAGCCCCGCGCAGCGCTCCAGGATCGTTGTCATCACCGTCCTCCCCTCACGCGGCTCGGGGAAGCTTCAAACCAGAAATCTGCTCGTCGTGCTCGCAGCGACAATGCGGGGTGCTCACAGCTCCCACGTCACACTGAAGGCCGGACTTGCCGTACCACGTCTTTCGTCGATGTCGACCGGGCCGCGCAATGACTACGATACTCATTTCATCCTGCGGGGTGTCCGCAGGACATGGTCACTGAAGACTGCTCAGAAATGTGAGTCGCTAGGCTGCGGCCTCCAAGCGACGTGGTACCCAGTTGCTCGAGATGACGGACATGGCACGTACCGCCCTTTCCCGGAAGCGCTGATCGAAGTAGTCAGCGCCGAACTCGGTGTACAGGACCACGGCGGCGAGGACGTGGTAGGTGATGGTCAGAGCTTGGCGAGCCACGGCGACCACCGCACGTTTATGGCCGCGGCGCGCCCGGATGCGCCGATACCGAGCCTGGAGGCCGAGCCCTTCGTCCGGGCCGCCGCCGAGGCGGCCTCGATGAGCGCCGTCCGCAAGTAGGGATTCCCGTGACGGGTGCGGCCGCTCTCGCGCTTGCCGGCACTTTCGTGCTGGCCCGGGCAGAGGGCCGCCCAACTACAGAGGTGGGCAGCCGAGGGGAAGCGGCTCATGTCAGCGCCGGTCTCGGCATCAGGACCTCCGCGGTCCGGCGCTTCACGCCCGGGATGGTCATCAGCTGCGTGAGCGCGGTCCGAAAAGGGGCCAACTGCGCCTCGAGCTGCATCGAGCAGTCGGCGATGATCGCGTCCAACGTGTCCAGCTTGCTCAGAATCTGGGTGAGCAGAAACGCATGATGTGCGCGAAAGCGGCCCTGCAAGGCGGCGCGCAGGGCGGGGAGCTTCTTCGGAGCTCCCTTTGCGCGAGGTCGGCCAGGACCGCCGGGTCGGTGGTGCCCTGCATCAACGCCGCCAGCATCTATCGGCCCACACCCCCATGACATCACTGGCGACGCTGGACAACTTGATGTTGGCGTCTTCGAGCACGCGTTGCAATCGGTTCACTTCGCGGCTGCGATCCCGGATGGTCTGCTTGCGATAGCGGGTCAAATCCCGCAGCTCGCGAATCGGGGGCGGCGGCACGAAGCTGCTCCGCAGCAGGCCGCCTTCCAGCGTTGCGCATCCACGCGCTGTCGCGCACGTCCGACTTCTTGCCCGGGACCTGTTTCAGGTGCTGGGCGTTGACCAGCAGCACCGTGAACCCGTCTTCCAACAGGTAATACACGGGCTTCCAGTAATCGCCGGTGCTCTCCATCGCCACGTGCGTCACGCCCCAACTCGCCAGCCAGTCCCGCAACGTCAGCAGGCCGGGCGTGGTGGTGTCAAACGTGTGCGTCGTGGCCTGGCGCTCCCCCGTCGCGCTCGGCGTCCGCACGGTCGCGACCACGGTGGCCTTGTGCACATCCAGCCCCGCGCAGCGCTCCAGGATCGTCGTCATCACCGTCCTCCCCTCACGCGGCTCGGGGAAGCTTCAAACCAGAAATCTGCTCGTCGTGCTCGCAGCGACAATGCGGGGTGCTCACAGCTCCCACGTCACACTGAAGGCCGGACTTGCCGTACCACGTCTTTCGGCGACGTCGACCGGGCCGCGCAATGACTACGATACTCATTTCATCCTGCGGGGTGTCCGCAGGACATGGTCACTGAAGACTGAAGACCGAAGACCGAAGACCGAAGACCGAAGACCGAAGACCGAAGACAACGTGCCCCCCGCAAACCCGGCCGTCCTTCTCTTGAGTGGTGGACTCGATTCCTATACCGCCGGTGCCATCGCCCGGGCGGACGGGTTGACGCTTCACGCGCTCACGGTGCGCTACGGCCAGACCCACGCGCGCGAAGTCGCGGCCGCGCGCGCCGTCGCGCAGTCGCTGGGCGTGGTGCGTCACGTCGAGCTCGACGTCGATCTGCGTGCCATCGCCGCTTCTGCCCTGACCGGGGCCGAGCCAGTCCCCAAGGATCGTCCCCTGAACCTCGAAGACATTCCGGCCACCTACGTCCCCGCGCGCAACACGATCTTTCTCGCGCTGGCCCTGGCCTGGGCTGAATCGCTCGAGGCCAGGGACATCGTGATCGGGGTCAACGCGCTCGACTACTCGGGATATCCCGATTGTCGGCCCGAGTACGTGCGCGCGTTCGAGCATCTGGCGAGTCTGGCGACGCGCGCTGGAGTCGAGGGCGCACGGTTCCGCATCCATACTCCGCTCATCGAGCTCTCCAAGGCGGATATCATCCGGCGGGGCACCGCTCTCGGGCTCGACTACGCCCTGACGCACAGCTGCTACGACCCGCTGCCCGACGGCGGACCCTGCGGTCACTGTGACAGCTGCGTGCTGCGTGCGAAGGGGTTCGCGGAGGCCGGCGTGCCCGATCCGCTTCTCGAACCCGGTAGCATTCGGCGGGGCTGACCACCTTCGCCAAGGCTACGGTGGTCCGCCGTAGCTTTAGCGGAGGCGGACGCCTCGCCTTCCTGGTGAAATGAGCCGCATCTACTACACAGATCCCGCGTCCCTCGAGTTCACGAGTCGCATCACCGACGTCGTATCGTCCGGCGATCGGTGGCACGTAGTGCTCGACGACACCGCGTTCTACCCCACGACGGGTGGTCAGCCGAACGACACCGGCAAGCTGAGCTTTGCCAACGTCGTCGACGTCTTCGAGGATGACGATGGGCGCGTGGTGCATGTCGTGGATCGAGAGCTCGAAGCGGGCCAGATCGTGCAGGGCATCATCGACGGGCCTCGCCGGACGGACCATCGACAGCAGCACTCGGGCCAGCACCTGCTCTCGGCCGCTTTCCTGCGCCTGCACGGTGTCAGGACGCTGAGCTTTCATCTCGGCGCGGTCGTCTCCACCATCGACCTTGCGCGCGAGGTGACACCCGCCGAGATTGAGGCGGCCGAGAACGAGTCCAATCGCGTCGTCTGGGAGGACCGGCCGGTCACGATCCGCTTCGTCTCGTCGGAGAACGCCGCCGCGCTGCCGCTGCGGAAAGAGCCGGTGCGAAGCGGTGAGCTGCGGCTCATCGACATCACCGACTTCGATCTGTCTGCGTGCGGCGGAACCCACGTGAATCGGACCGGCGAGATCGGGCTCATCGCCGCGAAGGGCTGGGAGCGATTCAAGGGCGGCTCGCGGCTCGAGTTCGTCTGCGGAGCTCGCGCGTTGAAAGCGCTGCGCGATTTTCGAGATGCCACGACCGCTTCGACGCGGCTGCTCTCCGTCCTGCCCGAAGAGCTGCCGGCCACGATCGAGAAGCTGCAGGGCGAGAGCCGCGATCTGCGCCGCGAGATGCGTGCGCTCACGACGCGGCTCGCCGGCTACGAAGCCGTCGAGCTCGCAGCTCGAGCCGAACGCATCGGCCCGCTCGGAGTCGTCTCTCACGTGGCGACCGGACACGATGCCGCCAGCCTGAAGGTCCTGGCGTCGTCGATTGTTGCCGAGCCGGGCCGGGTTGCCGTGCTCTTCACCGCCGAGCGTCCAGCTCAGGTCGTCGTGGCACGAAGCAGCGATGCCTCGGTCGACGCCGCCAGGGTCCTGCGCGCGCTGACGATGAGGTTCGGAGGAAAGGGCGGAGGCCGCCCGGATCTGGCGCAGGGCGGCGGACTCGACGGCGCCCCAGACGAGCTCACGGCCGCCGTCCGGGACGCGCTCGCTAGCGCCTGAAGCCGACCAGCCGCTCGACCACGTGCTCGGCGACGGCGTCGACCGACGCCGAGGGCGCCTTGAAGTTGTTCGCGACAATCGAAAAGACGAGACGCTCGCCGCCCGCGGTCGTCAGATAGCCGGAGAGCGCACGGACGTTCGCGATGGTGCCAGTCTTCGCGCGGACGTTGCCCTCCGCGGCTGTCCCCTGCATGCGGCGAGACAACGTCCCATCCTTGCCCATGATCGGAAGCGTTGCCTCGAAGGGTGCGGCGTGGCGCGCGTCCCGCGCGAGCCGGCGCAGAATGGTCACGAGCGCATGGGCGGTCACGTAGTTGTAGCGCGACAGCCCGGAGCCGTCCGAGACGATGATCTCCGCCGGTGGGACGCCCCACCCGGTCAGGACGTCTTCGTAGTCCTTGCGTGCGGCCCGCACGGTCGCGTCCGGCGCTGCACCCTGCCGCAGGCCGATCTCGGCCATCAGCGTCTCGCCGAACAGGTTCTGACTCGACTTCATGAACGTGGTGCCGATCTCGGCGAGTATCGGAGACAGATGCTCGTGCAGGATGGTCGGAGGCGCTGCTTCGTTGGCTGGCGCGATATCGTCGATGTCGACGGCCGCGCCTGTCACCTCGACGCCCTGCTTCACCAGTGTCTCGCGCAGGGCAGTGACGAAGAACAGCGTCGGGTTGTCGACCGAGAGCTGTCGCGTGTAGTCGCGTTCGGTCGCCGGCACCGAGCCGTTGACGACGACGCGGCTGTCGAACGCGCGCCGCCAGACACGCACCTCGGCCGGTTGCGCGGCGTCGGTGGTCGTGACGGCCGCGGAGAGCACGAGACCGCTTCCCTCCGGCTCGAGCTTCGCGGCCGCCGCCTCGCCCGGGTTCGCGGCCTTGATGACCAGCACGACCACGTTCTCGTTGAACTGCAGGGAGCCACCCGGTGTCGCGTAGCCGAAGTGCAGATCGTCCCACGCCCATCCGTCGCCCAGCGCGAGGTCGGCAAGCGCGTTGTCGTCACCGACGATTCGACCGTCGATCCGCGTGATGCCGCGTGCCTTGAGCGCCGCGGCCCACTCGGCGAAGACGCGCGTGCGGTCGCCTCCTCGATCGCTGATCGTCGGATCGCCGCCGCCTACGACGACGAGGTCGCCGCGCAGGGTGCCATTGTCGATGGTCCCGGTGGTCGAGAGCCGCGTGCGGAAGCGAAAATCCCATCCGAGACGCTCGGCCGCGACCGCCATCGTCAGGATCTTCATGTTCGACGCGGGGATTACGAGCGTGTGCGCGTTCCGCTCGAAGAGAATCTCGCCGGTTTCGAGCGACTGCACCTCCACGGCCCAGAGCGCACTGACCGCAGGGCCGTCGAGCGTAGACGCGATCTCGGCGCGGAGACGATCGATCGGGGATGACTGTGTGGGTTGGGCAGGCGCTGCGGGCGTGGGCGCAGGCCGAGGCGATTGCGATCGGCCTGCGCACGCGGTAATGAGCGTGAGCGAGAGTGTCGTGCTGAGCAGCAGGCCGGCCCGGCGGTAACGCATTGCGTGTCAGCTTAGGGCCTGGGGGATCGCCGAGTCGATCGAATCTGCATCGAAATTGAGGTCGATTCGGGAGTGAAGGCGGGCGGTAACGCAGCGCGCGCTCAGCCTCCCCTTGCATGCCGCTAATCCGTGTGTTATATACTGAACCACATGGTTCAGTATTCTCGAACCGGTTTCGATGCCTCGTTCGCCGCGCTCTCGGACGCCACGCGACGCGGCGTTCTGGAGCAACTCGGGCGTGCAGACGCTTCGATCACGGACCTTGCCGAGAAGTTCCACATGACCCTAACGGGCATGAAGAAGCACGTCGGCGTCTTGGAGCAGGCGGAGCTCGTCACCACGGAGAAGGTCGGGCGCGTGCGGACCTGCAAGCTCGGCCTGCGCCGACTGGAGGAAGAGGCGGCATGGATTGAGAGGTACCGCCAGCTCTGGGACGCGCGCTTCGACGAGCTGGACAAGGTTGTCGAAGAACTGAAACGGAAGGAGAAGGTCGATGGACGCAAGAAGAGAGATTGAGCCTATTCCCATGAAGAACGGCACGACGGTGGAACGGAAGTCCGAGCGTGAGCTAGTCACTACGCGAACTTTCAACGCCCCGGCGCGCATCGTGTTCGAGGCGTGGACCAAGCCCGAGCTGTTCAAGCGGTGGTGGGCGCCGAAGTCGATGGGCATGTCCCTGCTTTCCTGTGAGATGGATGTTCGTGTCGGGGGCAAGTACCGTCTCGAGTTCGAACACGATGCTATGTCGTTCTTCGGCACGTACCTCGAAGTGACACCGCACTCGCGCCTCGTCTGGACCAATGAGGAAGGTGGTGAGGATGGGCCCGTCACCACGGTGACCTTCGAGGAAAAGGGTGGCAGGACGCTGCTGGTCATGCACGAGCTCTATCCCTCGAAGGAAGCTCTCGACGCTGCCGGCACCGGGGCGGCGGATGCGATGGTCGAGACGTTCGCGCAACTGGACGACCTTCTCGTCACCCTGGGCGCGAGCGTGGGACCGTCATGAAGTCGTCGATCTCGCGTCGGCGGCCTGGCTCTTCACTACGCGGAAGAGAACCCCGCCGAGGTCCTCGCCGCCCTCGACGACAAGACCGAGGCTGTGATCCGCGAGCTCGAAGCCCAGCACAAGCATGGCGATCAGCACGGTGCGCAAGGGGCGAAACGAGGCTCGCAGAGGTGCGACGCCCGAGGATGTAGTCAAGGTTCGGCGCAGCGCCGGCAAACGACCGTACGAGGTCGCACATCCCGAGGTGTGGCCGGCGCTGGAGAATCTTATCGATCCGATCACGCGCGGCGACCCTGAGTCGCCGCTGCGCTGGACGTGCAAGAGCACACACGCGTTGTCCGCCGGGCTGTTCGTGCGGCACGGCATCCGGATCAGCCACAAGACGGTGGCCAAGCTGCTGCGCGACCACGGTTACAGCTTGCAGGCGCCAAACAAGTCCGTCGAAGGTGCCCAGCATCCAGACCGCAACGCGCAGTTCGAGCACATCAACGCGAAGGCGCAGGACTGCGTTGATCGGGGCGTGCCGGTCATCTCCGTCGACACCAAGAAGAAGGAGCTGGTCGGTGACTTCAAGAACGGCGGACGCGAGTGGCAACCGAAGGGCGAGCCCGACCTGGTGGACGTCCACGACTTCCCGTCCGATGCAGTCGGCAAAGCGATCCCATACGGCGTCTATGACCTGGCCGCCAACGAAGGCTTCGTCAGCGTCGGCGTCGCCAGCAAGCGTCAGAAGGACCTGGCGGACATCGCGCGAATCCTGGAGAGCTACCCCGGGCTGCGCGAGAAGGTGCCGGCAGAGGTCCTGGAGCGGATGGTGTGAATCCCGTTCTCCGACCCTACGGCTTGGGAGGAGCTGGCGTCGCTGGCGTGGCGGCTGCCGCCGCGGGCGCTGGCGGCTTCTGAGTTTCGTCGAGCGCGGCGATCGCCGCGTCCACGTCGGCCTTGGCGAGCTTGCCCGCGCCCGCCTCGTCGGCGCGCGTCGCGTAGTAATCCTCGCCGGCCTTGAGGATCGTCACCGTCTCCTGCTTGCGGCCCTCGTCGAACTTCGTCGAGATGCGCGCCACTTCCGCCGCGCCGGCCGGCAGCGCGTCCACGAAGCTGTCGGCGCGCAGGTTCGCCACCTTGCTGGCGAGATCCTCGATCTTGGAGTCCTCGACCTTGGCGGCGGGCTGCACCTGCGTCCACTTCTCGACCGCGTCTTTCTCCGAACCCTTCTTCTTCTCGAACGCGATCGTCGACCCGCCTCTCGCCACCTCGAGCCGCGTTCCCGTGAAGGCCCGGAAGCCGAAGACGTCCTTCATCCGGTAATCGCTGGCGGTTTTCGACAAATCGTCGGCGAGCGCCTTCTCGACCGAGAAGACGAGCGGCCGCGAGACGTCACGCGCGTAGATCTCGCCGGTCGGGGTGGGCTTGCCGAGCAGCAGCCCCGCCGAGGAGCTGCCGGTCTTCACCGTGATGCGCCGTTCGGCCGGCTCGAGCCCGTAGCGTGCAAGCGTCTTCGCATCGGGCGCTGCGGCCGAGACGATCGACTTCATCTGTCCGCTCGTCAGGCGGCTCAGGAGCGATTCCACCGCGCCGAAGTCGGCGCGGGCCTTCCACGGCTGCGCGACAGACCAGGCGTCCCCCTGCTTCGCGACGGCGACGACCGGGCCTTTCGGCGTTTCCACCGTGATGCCGTCCGCCTTCTCGCGGTCGAACTTCAGCACCGCCTTGTCGCGTAGCTGGAACGTGGACTTGTCGAAGGTCGAATCGAGGTAGCCGGAGATCAGAAAGACCTTCGGCTCGTTCGCGACCTTGGCGTACAGCTCGCCACCGGTGGCCGTCTTGTCGCCGATGAGGAGCTTTCGCGGCTCCTTGTCACCCGCGCCGCGAAACGTGATCTCGACCCGCGGCTTCGCGAGACCGTACGCATCGAGCGCATCCGGCTTCTCGGCAATCACGCGCTGCACTTCGAGCGACGCGACGCTGGACGCGATGCCCGACGCCTCGCTGTCGTCCGCAGACCCTTCGACCGGCGCGACGATCGTCCAGACCTTGTTCGCCCGACGCAGCGTCGTCTGGTCGCCGGCGCTCGCCTTCACCTGGATCTCTTCGAGCTTGGCGGCGTCGACGTTCGTGAAGACCTTGCCGAGCTTCGTTTCCGGTGTCTCGGACGCAGGCTCGCGCTTCATCTCCACGAAGTAGATGTAGGCGCCGAGCCCCAGCCCGGCGAGGAGCAGCAGCAGCGTACTCCGGCCCCGGTTCATCCCCGCCGCCTCCACCAGGTGTAGACGCCCGCCGCGATGACCGCGCCGGGCAGGAGGAGCACCGAGAACCAGGCGACCCACTGCTGTTGTTCGGCCGTCAGCGTCACGCGGCGATCGTCGGGCTGCTTCGGGCGAATCGCGATGAGGTTCTCCTGCTGCACGAGCCAGTTCACGGTGTTCAGGAAGAGATCGGCGTTGCCCTCGATGCCGATTCCGAGGTTCGCCGCGAAGTCGGAGTCGCCGAAGACGGCCACGCGCGACTCGGGCTTCGGCGGCGCCTCTGCACCCGCCGCGGCCGGCGTCGGCGTCGGAGCGTCGGCGGCCGGCGCGGACACGGCGGCCGCGAGCGACACGGGTCCCTGGCGATCGGCGCCTTCGTCGAACTTGACCGGCCGGCGTTCGGTGAGGGCCTTGAGGTCCGTCTCGCCCCACGCCGACGGGCCACTGTTCACGATCGCCTGCGCCGTTCGTCCGGGCGGCGCCGTCGTCGCCGGCAGGACCGAGCGCACGAGCGGATACGCGGTGTTCAGACGGAAGCGCTCGGTGATGGCGTGCGCCGGATACGGTGGCCCCGCGACGGGCGAGTCGGGGCCCAGGCCCAGCAACTGCCCGACCGGATTGGGATCGACGACGATGTTGTCCGCGATCTCGATGCCCCATTCCGCCGCGAAGGCGACGAGGTTCGAGAGCGGCTTCGCATTCGGACCGATCACGGGATCGACGAGGAGCATCAGCTTGCCGCCCCTCCCGACGTACTTGCGCAGCGCATCGAGCTCGGGCTGCAGCAGATCGGTGGTCGGGCCCGCGACCACGAGCGCCGCCGCGTCGGCCGGGATGTCGAGCTTCTGGAGCAGCGGCAGAGACTCGACGAGGAAGTTGTCGCGCTTGAGGGCCTCCGAGATCGCGCTGTATCCGGCGCGCTCGTCGGAGCTTCCCGGATCGTGTTCGCCGTGGCCCGTGACGAAGTACACCTTCCGCTGCTGGCCCTGGACCGCCTTGATGATCGCGTTGGTGATGTCCTGCTCGCTCGTGCCGGTCACGCGCTCGATGCGGCCCTGGTGCTCGACGGCCACCGTGCCGTAGTTCTGAATCTGGTATTGACGCGCCAGCGCGGGCTGCTTGTCGGGATCGACGTACTCCACCTGCACGTTCTTCGACGTGTAGGTGTACTCACCCAGGCGATCGCGGAACTGCGCCATCCGCTCCTCGCGCTCGAACACGATCAGCTTCAGCGGCTGCTTCAGATTCTGGATGACCTTGCGCGTCTGATCCGACAGTGTGAACTCCTGCGACGCCGTCAGGTCCCAACGCTTGTTCTGCCGCTGCGCGATGTAGTTGATGCCGACGAGGATGCCGAGCACCACGATCACGCTGACGAGCGAGAGCGTTCCGTAGCGGCCCTGCCGGCCCGAGAAGGCCGCGACGATCTCGCGCCACTGGCTCAGGACGTAAACGAGGATGGCGACCAGCCCGGAGATGGCGAGCCACCACCACAGATTCATCATCTCGGGCCGCAGAAAGCGCGCGGCCACGGCGGCGAACACCAGCGCGACTCCGAACCAGCCCAGAATATTTGCGATACGAGCAAACATGACGCTTGAATTGACGAATGACGAATGACGAGTGACGAATGCGAATGACGAATGCAAATTACGTATGGCCGAACGGCGAATCAGCGCGAGACACCATTGTGATTCGTCATTCGTACAATTCGTCATTCAGCCGCGCCAGCGCTCCGAGTCGACCGAGCGCGACGTCAGAAACAGCCCGAACGTAATCAGACTCAGGTAATACACGAGTTGCTTGGTGTCGACCACGCCTTTCGAGAAGTCGTCGAAACGCTCGAAGATCGACAGCGCCGACACGATGCCGCTTCCGACGGGGCCGAGACCGAAGTCGCGAAGCCACGAGACGAGCAGCAGCATCAGCAGAAGGACGAACGTGAGCACGCCGGCGACGATCTGATTGCGGGTCGTGCTCGAGACGAACAGCCCGAACGAGATGAAGCTCGCGCCGAGCAGCAGCAGACCGAGATAGGACGTGACAACTGGCTTCCAATCCGGGTTCCCGTACCAGAAGAGAACCGCCATGCTCGGCAGCGTCACGAGCAGCATCGTGGCGTAGAGCCCGAGCGCGCCGAGGAACTTGCCGAGGATGATCTGCCAGTCGGTGACCGGCGAGGTGAGCAGCAGCTCGATCGTGCCCGACCGTTTCTCCTCGGAGTAAGTGCGCATGGTGATCATCGGCAGCATGAACAGCACGATCACGCTGATCTGCATGACGAGAGGCCGGATCATCATCTGGTTGATGTTGACCGGACCGCCCATGCCCGTCTGGCCCATGCGCAGGCTCTGCATGCCGAAGGCACGCAGGAAGCTGTAGAACATGAACCCGAACGCCAGGCCGAAAAAGCCGACCACGGCGTAGGCGATTGGCGAAGCGAAATAGGAGCGCAGCTCCTTGTTGGCGATCGCGAGAATGTTCGACATAGGGTGTTGTGGCGAGTCGTGAGCGCGTGGGCTCGCGACGTCCGGCAGCCGGTCCGGCGCGTTTCGCTAGGCCGCGCCCGCCTCCGTGACGCTCGATTCAGCCGCCGCCCGCGATTCATCGGTCGTCAGCTGCAGGAAGATCTCTTCGAGGCTGAGACGCGTCGGCCGCAGCTCGAGCAGTCCCCAGCCCTGTGACACGACGGCCTTCGCGACCTCGCTCCGCAGGTCCTGGCCGCGCTGGCACTCGACTTCGAGGCTCGTTGTCTTTTCGTGTTGTTCGACCGGTGTGACGCGCACCACGCCCGGCAGTTTGGTCAAGGGCGCGCTCACGTCGGTCCCCGCCGGGGCGTCGAGCTGCACGAAGATCGTCTGAGCGCCCTGCACCTGTTGCGTCAGGTTCTTGGGCGTGTCGATCGCGACCACCTTGCCCTTGTTGATGATGACGACGCGCTGACAGGTCTGAGCGACCTCGGGAAGGATATGCGTGCTCAGCACGATCGTGTGGCTGCCCGCGAGCCCTTTGATGAGATCGCGCGTCTCCATGATCTGCTTTGGATCGAGCCCGGCCGTCGGTTCGTCGAGGATCAATACCTCGGGGTTGTGGAGGATCGCCTGCGCAAGCCCCACGCGCTGACGGTAGCCCTTCGAGAGCTTGCCGCAGTGCCGGTTTGCCACGTCCGCCACGCGCGTTTTCTCCATGGCGGTGTCGACCTGCGCCCGCAGCGCCTTCGACGGAACGCCCTTGAGCTTCGCGACGAAGAGCAAATAGTCGCGGATCGTCATCTCCGGATAGAGCGGCGGTGTTTCCGGTAGATAGCCAGTCCGCTTCTTGGCCTCGAGGGGGTGGTCGAATACGTCATAGCCGGCGACGACGGCCTTGCCTGACGTGGCCGGCATGTAGCCCGTCAGAATCCGCATCGTGGTGGTCTTTCCGGCGCCGTTCGGCCCCAGGAAGCCCAGAATCTCGCCCTTTGCGACCCGAAAGCTCACGTTGTCGACCGCCGTGAACCGGCCGTAGTGCTTCGTGAGCTGCTGCACTTCGATCACCGATAACGCTCCCTGGAGGGGCCGGCTTGAACAGCCGAGCTGGTGTGTGCCTCGTGGACTTTGCCGAGCCCAGCGCGGCTAGCCATGCTAATCGCTGGCAAAAAACAGTGCAACCCGCTGACCTTCAGCGTTCGCTCGTTTCACCGAGGCGCATTTTCGATCGGCTTTCTGCGAGCGATGGTGCTCGTCGGTGGG
This sequence comes from Vicinamibacterales bacterium, assembly GCA_963840865.1. Classification (GTDB taxonomy): domain Bacteria; phylum Acidobacteriota; class Vicinamibacteria; order Vicinamibacterales; family Vicinamibacteraceae; genus CAWJAP01. The sequence goes on along the minus strand of CAWJAP010000023.1, from coordinate 419,449 downwards.
ACTGGCCACTAGGCTTGTGATAACATATGAGCGATTGTTCATATGAGCAGTAATTCAGTAACCGCGGATCTCGTAACAGCTTCACCCGCCGAAGTTTGCGACGCGCACTCCAAACACGGCGATCACGATGAGCTCCGCTCGCGGCTGGTCAGCGAGCGTGCGGCGTCGGCCCTGGCGGCGACCTTCGCCGTTCTTGGCGATCCGACGCGGGTGCGGCTCCTCGACGCGCTCGCCCAGAAGGAGCTGTGCGTGTGCGATCTCGCCGAGCTCGTTGGGCTGACCGAGTCGGCCGTCTCGCACCAGCTCCGCCTGTTGCGCACGCTGAGACTCGTCCGATCGAGGCGCTCGGGCCGGATGGTGTTCTACGCGCTCGACGATGGCCACATTCGGACCCTCCTCGAGCAGGGCCGGACGCATATCGAAGAGCCACGCTAGCCCGTCGAGCGGGCACCGAAGACTGAAGACCCAAGACTGGTCGAGGACCGAAAAACACTCGTGACCGAATCCGTTTTCCGCGTCGAAGGGCTGTGCTGCCAGCACGAAGCCGACATGCTGGAGCGACGTGTGTCCGGGTTGCCGGGCGTCGAGCGGCTCTCGACCGACGTGGTCCGCCAGCAGCTCCGTGTGTACTACGACGCTGCGCGTACATCCGCGGCAGGCATTGCGGAGGCGGTCGCCGAGACCGGCATGCGCGCCTGGATCGACCGCGATCGGGATCATCCTGAGCCGCGAACTGGGGAGCGGCACCAGGCCGCGCTCCTCGCCGGGGCGGGCGTCGCGCTCCTGGCGGGCCTCGGCGTGCGCGTGCTCGGAGGGCCCGACGGGTTGACCGTCGCCGGCATGGTCCTCGCCGTCCTGCTGGGCGGCGTCAGCACTGGCCGCCGCGCAGTTGCGGCGCTCAAGCAGCGCCGCCTGGACATGTACGTCCTGATGCTCGTCGCGGTACTCGGCGCGGCGCTGATTGGCGAATGGCTCGAGGCGGCGACGGTGGTCGTGCTCTTCGCGCTCGCGCAGGCGCTCGAACGGCGCAGCCTCGACCGCGCCCGGCAGGCGATTCGAACGCTGGTGGCCGCCACGCCTTCCGAGGTTCGTGTTCGTCGGGATGGTTCCGAACGCACCCTCCCGGTCTCGTGCGTGCGGATCGGCGACACGCTCGTCGTGGCCCCTGGCGAGCGCATCGCATTCGACGGCGTCGTGGCGTCTGGCGTCAGCGAGGTCAACCAGGCGCCGGTGACAGGCGAGTCGATCCCGGTCACAAAGCTGAGCGGCGATCGTGTCTTCGCAGGCACGATCAACGGTCACGGCGCGCTCGACGTCGCGGTCACGGCGGTGGGCGACGACACGACGATCGCGCGCATCATCCATCTGGTCGAGCGGGCGCAGGCGCAGCGTGCACCGTCGCAGACCTGGGTCGACCGTTTCGCGCAGCGCTACACGCCTGTGGTGTTGGTGCTGGCGGCGCTCGTTGCGTTGGTCGGTCCGCTCGTTGCCGGCGGCGGGTTCGAGGCGTGGGGCTACCGCGCGCTCGTCTTGCTCGTCATCGCCTGTCCCTGCGCGCTGGTGCTGTCGACGCCGATTTCCATCGTCTCGGCGCTGGCCGCGGCTGCGCGACATGGCGTGCTCGTCAAGGGTGGCGTCCACCTCGAGCGTCTGGCGCGCGTTCGCGCCGTGGCCCTGGACAAGACCGGTACGCTCACGCACGGCGTACTGGGCGTCGACACCATCGTCCCCGCGGTCGGAGCGACGCGCGAGCACGTCCTCGAGACCGCAGGCGCGCTGGGGATGCGCTCGTTCCATCCCATCGATCGCGCCATCGCCGCCTACGCCCGGCAGCACCTCGCCACGCCGGCCGCGGTTACGGACGTGCGTGCGCTCCCCGGTCAGGGCATCGAGGGCAGGGTGAACGGCGAAGCCGTGCTGCTGGGATCGCAACGCCTGTTCGAGGAGCGCGGGGTGGTCGACGGCCAGCTCCGGGCGAACGCCGATGCCTTGCAGGCGCAAGGGATGGCGGTTTCCTTCGTCGCTCGCGGCGGGCGCGCGCTTGGCGTCATCGGATTGACCGACGAGCTCCGCGTCCACGGGCGCGACGCGGTGGCCGCGCTGCGCGAAGCGGGTGTCGAGCACGTGGCGCTCCTCACGGGCGATCACGAGCGGAGTGCGCGCGCGGCCGCCGAGGCCGGTCAGGTCGATGCCGTCGAGGCCGGCCTGCTGCCAGAGGACAAGGTCGCGCTCGTCGCGAAGATGCAGAGCCGCCACGGCCTCGTGGCCATGGTGGGCGATGGCGTCAACGACGCGCCGGCGCTCGCGGCCGCGGATGTCGGCATCGCCATGGGTGTCGCCGGCACCGATGCCGCGATCGAGACCGCCGACATCGCGCTCATGTCCGACGATCTGCGCGCCGTGCCGTTCGCCATCCGGCTCGGCCGCTCGACGCTCGCCACGATTCGCGCGAATGTCGCCGCGGCGCTCGGCATCAAGCTCGTATTCGTGTCACTCGCCATCATGGGCTTCGCGACCCTTTGGATGGCGGTGGCCGCCGACATGGGCGCGTCCTTCCTCGTCGTAGCCAACGCCCTGCGTCTATTGCGCGTGAAATAGGGGTCGGGTGCCTTTTTCGCAGGCGTCCGTCGAAAAAGCACCCGACCCCAATCGCCCTCGCCTGCGCGGGGCTTGTGATAATTGTGCGTCATGCGAGCTTCGAAACTGGCTGGGCTGGCGGCGATCGCGATCACGATGACCGTGGCCTGCGGCAGCGATTCGAGCCCGACGGCGCCGGACGGCTCCAATACGCTGACTATCGTTCCGGCCACCGACTTCCTCGCCATCGGCTCGACCGTCACGCTGGCCGCCCGCCTGACCGAGACCGGATCGCCGCCGCGCGTCGTGAGTGCCGACTGGAGCACCGACGATGGGCGGGTGGCTTCGGTCGATCGGCAGGGGCTCGTGAGCGGGCTCGGCTCGGGCTCGACGACCATTCGTGCGACGTTCGAAGGACGGACGGCGGCACAGTCGCTGCGTGTGGCGCCCAACTTCGCCGGGACGTGGATTGGTGCGCGCCGCGTGGTCGCCTGCGTGCATCCGAGCCCCACCTTCTGCACCACGAACTATCCCGTCGCCCAGCAGTTCGCGACGCGCCTCGTCCTCTCGCAAGTGAAAGCCAGCGTGTCGGGCACACTGCAATTCGCGCCGCCGGCGGCCTCGCCTACCGCAACGCTGACCGGTGAGGTTTCGTCGACCGGCCAGCTCCCGCTCGTCGGCACCATTGGCACGTCTACGTCGGGCGGCCCGGTGACGCTCGTGGGATCGATCAACGACTGGCGCTCGCAGATCGATGCGGTGCAGGCGGTCATGCTCGGGAGCTTCACCGAGCAGCGTCTCGACTCGAACGGAACCGCGTGGCGCGTCTCGTGGGAGCTGCTGGGGCTGACGCGTACGGCACCGTGAATAGGCTACGGGCTACAGACTGCAGGCTACGGGTCAACGGAAGATCTGGTCCAGGCATGTAGCCCGTAGTCCGTAGCCGGTCGTCCACGGATACGGTGTCATGCCTTCCGATTCGAGAAGAAGGATCGATCGACGAAGCCGTCGAGCTCAGCCTGCGCTTCCGAATCGATCGTGACGAACTGCAGTCCCATGCCGCTGCGCGCGTCGCTCCAGGCGATCGTGGCCTCGCTGTCGATTTCGCGCTTGCCGCCGGGCAGCTTGAAGCGGATGCGCACGCGCTTGCCCGCCGGCTGCGGGTTCATCGTCCGCAGGAAGATGCCACCTTTGCTCACGTTGGCGCAGACCGCCGAGGCGATGATGTTGTCGACGCGGAACGACACCGTCACCGAGAGCGCGACGCGCGGGCTGCTGCGCCGGTTGAAGCTGTCCGGGAACAAATGCGGCGCGAGCGCGGGCAGAATGTGCGTCGGCGCCGTGTGCTCGTTCACGAATCCGACTACGCCGAGGTCGGACAACTCGCGCACCTCGTGCGCGCTCGCAATCGTCCCGCTGAAGACGAGTATCGGGCCCTGGTGTCCGGCCTGGCGCACGGCCCGGACGACCTCGACTCCGCGCGACTGGGGCAGGTGGAGATCCATGACCAGCAGGTCGAGCGCTCCGCCGGCCTCGCGGACACGAGACAGCAGCTCCGGGGCCGAACCAGCCGTGACGGCGTGGTGCCCGGCGTCGGCCAGGGCGGCGCCGAACCGTTCACGCACGAAAGCCGTGTCGTCCGCGATGAGGACCGTCTTGGCAACCACGATGAATCGGCCTCAATTGTGCCACACGTACGGTGAGCCGACCCGCCGTGGCGCGTTGCAGATGCGCGAATCTTCTCGCTATAATCCGGGTTCGCTTCGACTGGTGCCCCCCAGCGACATGCCGCCGGCCGAAGCCTGGGATCCGCGAGGGAGACCCGGCTGAAAGACACCCTGGAGCACGCGATGGCGACTTGCCCGGTATGTGAAGCGGAGGATCTGGAGGTTGACGAGTACGAGGTCGACGAGGGCGACGTCGTCAATTGTCCGGAGTGCGGCGCCAGCCTCGAGGTGAGCAGCGTGTCGCCGCTCGAGTTCGAAGCGGTCTCCGACGAAGACGAGGAGGACGAGGACGAGGACGAGGACGAGGACGAAGACGACGAGGAAGACGACGAGGACGATGAAGAAGAGGACGAGCAGGAGGACTGGGACGAGTGAGGTGGCCGGCACAGGCGCCGTCGACCACGCTGGCGTGTCGACGGATGCTGCCGGGAAAGAGGCCGCCCTCCGCCAGCTCCTCGCCGGGTTCGAATCGGTCGTCGTCGCCTTCAGCGGCGGCGTCGACAGCGCCTATCTTGCCTGGGTCGCTCGCGATGTGCTGGGAGAGCGGGCCCTCGCAGTCACCGCCGATCAGCCCCAGCTACCCGAAACACCACTACGAGCTCGCGCAGGCCGTCGCGCGACAGACCTCGCTTCGTCACGAGATCGTGGAGACTCACGAGCTCGAACGGCCCGAGTACCGCGCCAATCCGGTCAACCGCTGTTACTACTGCAAGCACGAGCTGTACACGGACCTCACGCGCCTCGCGCGTGAGCGGGGTTTTGCCGTCGTCGTCGATGGCAATAATGCGGACGACCGCGGCGATCATCGGCCCGGCCGCCAGGCCGCGCGCGAGTTCGGCGTGCGGAGTCCGCTCGACGAGATCGGCCTCGGCAAAGCCGAGATCCGCACCCTCGCTCGCGACGCCGGTCTCCCTGTCTGGGACGAGCCGGCCTCGGCGTGTCTGTCTTCCCGCATCCCGTACGATCACGAGGTGACCCCGGACAAGCTGCGGAACATCGAGCACGCAGAAGACGCGCTGCGTGCCCTCGGGTTCCGCGTCTGCCGCGTGCGGCATCACGACGAGGTCGCCCGACTCGAGCTCGGTCGCGACGAGATGCGGCGCGCGCTCGAGCCCGAGCTGGCGGCGGCCATCGTACGCGTCGTGAAGGAGGCCGGCTTCCGGTTCGTGACCCTCGACCTCCAGGGCTATCGTCTCGGCAGCCTGAACGAAGGCATTCCCCTCCGAGCGGTCGAGTGAGCGGCCGTCGTCTTGCGATGGCAGCCGCGCTGGCGGCGTGCCTGGCGTTCCTCGTCGCGCACGCGGTCGCGGGCCCCGGCTCGCTCGACGACATCGATGCGCTGAACTTCGCGATGGGGGTGCGCGACTTCGACGTGGCCGCGCACCAGCCCCATCCGCCCGGCTATCCCCTCTACATCGGGCTCGGCAAGATTGGCCGGGCGGTCCTCGGTCTCGTCGGTGCCCCTGCGACGGGCGCGTGGCCGGTCGAAGCGCGGGCGCTCGCCTGGTGGGGCGTCGTCGCCGGCGCGCTCGCCGCGTTTCCGCTGGTTCTGCTGTTCCGGCTGGTGACCTCCGACGACCGGCTGGCCGTGGGCGCGATGCTGCTCACCCTCGCGTGTCCGCTGTGGTGGGTGACGACGAGCCGTCCGCTGAGCGACGCGATCGGTCTTTCGACGGCGCTTGGCGTGCAGCTGGTGTTGGCGATGGCGTTCGTGCGGCAGCGCGGGTGGCGCGAACGCGACGTCCCTCCGCACGAACTGGCGGCGACGGGCCGCCTCATCGTCCTGGGGGCGTTCCTGGCCGGTCTCGCCGCCGGCCTGCGCTCGCAGACCGTCTGGCTCACGGCGCCACTGCTCGTCCTCGTCATCGCGGATCGGGCCGGCCGCGGCGCCGCCGCCGCCATCGTGGGTAGCACCGTCACATTCACGGTAGGTGTCCTGGCCTGGCTCGTCCCGGTGGGCATCATCACCGGTGGACCCACGGGCTACTGGCGTGCGCTGACGTCGCAGGCGGGAGAGGACTTCGAAGGCGTCGACATGCTGCTCACGAGCACGCAGCCAGCGCGTCGCCTCGCATCCAATCTCCTCGAGACCTTCGTGTTGCCGTGGGCGTGGTGGCCCCTCGCCGTCGTGGTCCTGGTGCTGGCCGGCATCGGCGCGGTCGCCATGTCGCGCCGCTCGCGGCGCGAGCTCACGCTGCTCATGGGCCTGGCCGCGCCCTATGCGGTCTTCCATCTGCTTTTCCAGGAGAACCAGACGACGCGCTATGCGCTGCCGCTCGTGCCGGCCGTGTGCCTGCTCGCAGTTCGCGGCGCGCACGCGATCCTCGCGCGAGGCACGCTGCCCGTGGCGGCCGCGCTGGCGGCTGCCGCGCTGGTCGTCGCGCACCCGGCGCTCCAGGCCTACGCCCGCGAGCCGGCGCCCGTCTTTCAACTGTTCGAGGCCATGCGCTCCGCCCCGGTTCCCGCGGGTGGGCCTCCCGTCGTGGCGATGCACCGCCGAGTGGCCACCGAGACGCGCCGTGCCCGCGAGTGGCAGGGACCCACCGCGTTTCCGTGGCGAACGCTGCCTTCACCACGTGGCCGCGAGTGGCTGGAGCTCGTGAAGTACTGGAACGAAGGTGGAACCGGTCCGGTGTGGTTCCTCGCCGAACCTCGCCGGACCGACCTGGCGCTCGTCGATCCCGCGAGCCGAAAGCGGCGCGCGCGCGGGATCTGGCCGTTCCCCCACGCCCACGCCCTGGTCGGCGGCGCGCGTCCGGACGAGATCGACTGGTGGACGATCGAGAGCCCGCCGCACTGGTTCCTCGGCGAGGGGTGGGCGGTGACGCCCGAGACGTCGGGAATCGCCGACCAGGATCGGAAGGGACCCGCCTTGAGTGGCGCCATCGGGTGGGTTCAGCCGCGGCCGGGCGCCGCACGGCTGATGATTGGCGGCCGCAATCTCGGGCCTGCGGGAGATGCGGCGGTCCGTTTCTCGCTGTCGTTGAACGGGCGTCTCCTCGAGACCTGGGACGTGGCGCCGAACCCCGGGTTCTTCCTGCGCGCCCTGGACCTCCCCACCGGTGCCCTCGCGGCGCCCCTCACTGGAGGCGCCCGCTTCGCTGAAGTCGCCGTTCGCGCCGAATCGGCTGACGTCACGGGCAAGCCCGTTCGCGCCGCCGTCGAGCAGTTCGACCTGCAGCCACCGGACACACCGATGTTCGGGTACGACACCGGCTTCCACGAAGACGAGTACAACCCCCGCACCGGCCTGCGCTGGCGATGGAGCAGCGATCGGGCCGATCTGCGCGTCTGGCCTGCCGACCGGGGCGTCCGCGTGCGGATTTCCTTCGAATCACCCCTGAAGACCTTCGCCGAGCCGCCGATAGTCACGCTGAGGGCCGGTGCGCGCGAGCTGGTCAGGCTGACGCCGGACGATGCGTTCACGATCGACGTCGCCGTACCGGCGAGCGATCTCTCGGCGGCAGGTGGGCGGCTGACCCTCACGACGTCAGAGGTGTTCGTGCCGGCCGATCACGTGGGCGCCTCCGATCCGCGCCGGAACGACAGGCGCCGACTCGGACTACGCGTCTTCGAGGTGTCGATCGTCGCCGCACCGTGATCGGTTGTCGCAGCGGCCGGGAGCGCTGCCTCTGACGGGGCCGATCGCTCGTTGACAGCTTCGTGGCGGCCTTGTATTACTTTCACCACCGCTCGCGCGCCTGGCACGCACGAGTGCCCCTTAGAGGAGCTCCACTGATGTCGATGTTCCGTGTTCGTGAGGTGACCGTTGCCGTGCTCTTCACGGCGATGGCCGCCGCGGCGTGCGGCAAGAAGCCGCCGCCACCGCTACCCGCGCCGCCGCCACCGCCGCCTCCGGCAGCCAAGCCGGAAACGCCGCCGCCACCGCCTCCGCCGCCGCCAGCGGCAACGCCGGAGCCCGGACGTTGACCGAAGAAGAGAAGTTCGCGGCGATGAGCCTCGCGGAGCTCAATGCGCAGAAGCCGCTCGGCGACGTTTTCTTCGCCTATGACCGCTCGGAGCTCACCGACGAGGCCCGCGTGTCGTTGTCGAAGAACAGTGAATGGCTCAAGCGCTGGGCGACGACGAGGATCTCGGTCGAGGGACACTGCGACGAGCGCGGCACCGCGGAGTACAACCTCGGATTGGGCGAGCGGCGCGCGGCGGCCGTGAAGGCCTATCTCGCCAGCCTCGGAGTCGGGGGCGACCGCATCGCCACGGTCAGCAAGGGCAAGGAGCAGCCGTTCTGCACAGACAAGGCGGAGAGCTGCTTCGCGCAGAACCGCCGCGGCCACTTCATCGTGACTGGCAAGTAACAGCTAAGGGCACGGCACGCCGTGCCCTGATGCGATCACCCGAAACAGGCCGGTCAGGGCACGGCAATGCCGTGCCCCTGCCTGTTGATCTCCTCGACGAGTGCCGCGGCTGCGGCGCGCGGATCCGGTGCGCCCAGCACCGGTCTCCCCACCACCAGATAGCTCGATGCCGGCGGCAATGGCTTCCGCGGCCCTGGCCGTGCGTGCCTGATCGTCGGCGCGCGGCGCTCCCGGCCCCGGCGTCGGCCGGATGCCGGGCGTGACCAGCAGGAATTCGCTTCCGCAGCGCGCGCGCAGCCGTTGCGCCTCTTGCGGCGACGAGACGATGCCGTCGAGACCTGACTCACGGGCGAGGCTGGCGAGGCGTTCGACGTGCGTGGCGAGCGGCCGCTCGACACCCACGGAGGCGAGCCCCGCGGCATCGAGGCTGGTCAGGACGGTCACGCCGACGATGAGCGGCCGCGTCACTCCGAGGCGCTGCGCTTCATCGCCAGCCGCGTCGACCGCCGCCCTCATCATGTCCGCACCGCCGCTCGTATGAATCGTCAGCATCCATGCCCCGATCCGCGTCGCCGAGCGGACCGACGCCGGACACCTGGTGCGGAATGTCGTGGAACTTCAAATCGAGGAAGACGCGGTGCCCCTTGGACCGCAGCCGCTCGACGATCGCCGCGCCCTCCGCGGTAAAGAGCTGGCTGCCCACCTTGAGCCCGCCTACGGCGCCCTCGAGGGTGGTCGCGTGTCGTTCGGCATCGGCCGCAGTCGGAACGTCGAGCGCGATCAGGAGACGGTGCATGGGGCCTGGGCGGCTTGGCGGCTGGGTGGTTGGGCGGCCGGGTAGAATTCAAGCTCGTTGGCGGGCTTCAGCCCGCCGACCAGCCGTGTGGCGCCAGCTCACGTTGCCACCGGCTCAGCGTGCCGGTGACCGAGGTCGAGCGTGCCGACGATATCCGCGAGTCGAGCAACCGTGTGGCGGGCTCCGTAGTCGCGCAGGCCTTCGAGCAGCCTGGGCCAGATGAACGGATCGACGAAGTTGGCCGTGCCGACCTGCACGGCCGTTGCGCCCGCAATCATGAACTCGAGCACGTCCTCCGCGGTCATGATGCCGCCCATGCCAATGACCGGGATCTTGACGAGCTGCGCGCACTCGTAGACCATGCGCACCGCAATCGGACGGATGGCCGGTCCGCTCAGGCCGCCCATCACGTTGGTCAGCTTCGGCCGCCGCGTCTCGACGTCGATGGCCATCGCGAGGAACGTGTTGACGAGCGACACGGCATCGGCGCCGGCATCCTCGGCCGAGCGCGCGAACGAGGCGACGTTGGTCACGTTTGGCGTCAGCTTCGGAACGAGCGGAAGCGTTGTCACGCGACGAACCGCACTGACGACGTCGTAGGTGCCCTGCAGGCTGCAGCCGAACTGAATACCCCCGGCCTTGATGTTCGGACACGAGATGTTGAGCTCGATGGCCGGCGACGCCCTCGTGATCCGAGAGAATCCGCGACACCTCGGCGTACTCGTCGATCGACGTGCCGCACATGTTGACGAACACCACGGCGCGCCGCGCGCGCAGCTCCGGCAGCCGCTCGCGGACGAATCGGTGCACGCCGATTCCTTGCAGGCCGATGGCGTTGATCATGCCCGCAGGCGTTTCGACGATGCGCGGCGGAGCGTGTCCTTCGCGCTCGGCCAGGAACAGGCCCTTGACGCACACCGCGCCGAGCGCCGCGAGATCCACGGTGTCGGCGTACTCGACGCCGTAGCCGAAGCAGCCGCTCGCGGCGATCAGCGGATTGGCGAGCGTCAACGATCCAATGCGCGACGATAAATCCATTCCCGTAGCCGTAGCCTGTGGCCCGTAACCACTTCCTAGTGCGACAGTTCCTCCCACACGATCTCACTGGCGCGGAACGTGGGGCCCGCCATGCACGAGCGGACGAAATGCGGCGCCCCCTCGTCCTGTTCGACGCGCACGACGCAACTGTAGCAGCCGCCCAGCCCGCACCCCATCGTCTGCTCGAGTGAGACCTCGACGTCGTAGCCGAAGCGGCCGGCCAGCGTGGCCACGGCCCGCATCATCGGCGTCGGACCGCAGGCGTAGAGATGGGGCGGCGGGCCACCCTGATATCCCGTGAGCCGCCATTCGAGTGGTGCCGTGATGAAGCCGCGCACGCCGGCGCTGCCGTCCTCGGTCGCGACCACGACGTCGACGCCGCGCTCGGCGAACCAGCCCGCGTAGAAGAGATTGTTGGCGCGCCTCGCGCCGTAGAACAGCGTCACCTTGGTGCGCTGTGCGAGGCACGCGTTTCGGCGAGCGTCGCAAACGGCGCGAGCCCGACGCCGCCCGCGACGAACCATGCCGGCAGGCCGGGCTCCGGCGTCGTAAACGGCCGGCCGAGCGGTCCGAGACATGCGACCCGGGCGCCCGCGTCGAGCTCGTAGAGCTGGCGCGTCCCGACCCCAATCCGCTTGCTGAGAATGGTGATGCCGGTCGGCATCCCGCGATCGTCGCGCAGAATCTCGAACACCGAGAACGGCCGCCGGAGCAGCGGCTCGAGGCCCGGCGAGGGCTTGAGCATCACGAACTGACCCGGCTGCGTCGCGCCGGCAATCGTCCGGCGCCTCGAGCGCCAGCACGTTGTAGTCGGCCGAAAGCCGCGTGTTCGAGACAACGGCGGCGTCGACGTCGATGGGCATCCCGTGCAGTATAAGGGGACGGATGCGCTACGTCCGAATGCTCGTCAACGCGGCGCTCGGCAGCCTGCTGGGCTCCGCGTTCGTCACCATTCTGGTGCTGCAGCTCAATCGGCACCTTCCGCTTTCCCTCGAAATCGTCGGCCCGCTCTACGGGCGCCTCACGCTCTTCTACGGCCCCCACCTCCTCGTCGGGTTCTACGCGCTGCTCGCGCTGCGCGAGCTGGCGAGCCGCCGCCCACGCTCCTCGGGCTGGCTGAGCGTGCGCGCCCTCGCCTGGGAGGGCACCCTCGTCGTCGCGGCAGCCGCTGGCTTGATGTGGGCGAACGCGGCCGTCCACGGGCTGGCGCTCGACGAGGATTCCATCCGACGCCTGGCCGCCGCGGCAGGCGCCACGACGTTGTGCGCGCTGCTGCTTGGGACGATCACCTTCGTGCACTACTCCTTCGGACGTCGAGGCAGCCGTGTGGGCGCAACGCTGCTCATCCTGACGCTCATCGCCTCGGCGCTCTTTCCACTCGCGGCGCGCGGATGGGGAATGGCGCGGCCGCTCGCTGCGCGAGCGATCGATTTGTCGCTCTCCGGTCCCGCCGAGCGTGAGGGCCCGCAGGTGACGCTCGTCGCGGTCGACGGCGCGTCGCTCGACTACGTGTCCGAGGCGGTGGCCGACGGACGGCTGCCGGCGCTCGGGCGGATGCTCGAGGGCGGCGTCTCGATGCATCTCGAGACGCTGCAACCCACGCAACCCGCGCCGGTCTGGACGACGGTGGCGACGGGCAAGTATCCGCCGCAGACCGGCATCCGGGCCGCCGCGTCGTATGCGTTCGCCCCCGACCTCGAGCCGCTCGAGCTGCTTCCCGACCTGTGCTTCGCGCATGCGCTCGTCCACTTCGGCATCCTCCGCGAGCTGCCGCACCGATCGATGACGTTACGCGCACGACCGGTGTGGTCCATCCTCAGCAGCCAGGGGCTGGCAGTCGGCGTCGTCGGGTGGCCGGTCAGCGCGCCGGCGGCGCCGCTGCGTGGATTCCTCATCACCGATCGCTTCCAGCCCGGGCTCGACGCGTCGACGCCGCTCGAGCTCAATGAACTCGGCTATCCGGAAGACGCCGTGCTGCGTGCCCGGGCGATCGTGCGCGGGCCGCTGGCCGTGCCGGCCGGAAGCGCCGACCGGCCGCCGATCGCCCGACGATGCGTGGAACCGCGAAGTCGCGCTGCAGCTCCGCGACGAGTACCGCCCGCGGCTGATGGCGGTGCGGTTCGAGGGGATCGATCGTGCCGGCCATCTGTTTCTGCGCTACGCGCGGCCGCGCGAATTCGGCAACGTCAGCGGTGAGGAGCGCGCCCGCCTCGGCGTCCTCCTCGATCGCCACTACGCGTTTCTCGACGGCGAGATCAGCCAGATGCTCGAGACGCTCGGTCCCGAGGATGTGCTGCTGGTCGTCTCGGGGTTCGGCATGGAGCCGGTCGGTCTGGGCAAACGTGCGCTCGCGCGCATCCTTGGCCAGCCCGACGTGTCGGGCACGCACGAAAGCGCGCCCGACGGCTTCCTGCTGGCCTACGGACTCCGGTCCGCGACGGCCGCGTTCGCCTCGGATCGATTGCCGACGTGACGCCCACGATCCTGTATTTCCTCGGCCTTCCCGTGGGCGCGACATGGACGGGGACGCCCGCACCGACCTGTTCAAGTCGTCGTTCATTGCCGACCGGCCGATCACGTTCATCCCGACGTATGAACGGTGAATTGGCTACAGGCTACGGGCGACAGGCTACGGGGCCTGCGAAGAGCTCTTGACCGGCCCGCAGTCCGTAGCCCGCAGCCCAACGTGGTAGACTGGAATCCTCTTTAACGTCGGTCCTGTGAGGCCGACAAGAGGTGCGCGTGAAGTCTCTCCCCCTCCCGTTTTTTTCCGCCCCACAACGGGTCCGCCCTCCGATATCAGGAGCTCCATGCCGCTCGTGATCGACGGCGATCGCATGTCCCGGACGCTCGCGCGCATCGCGCACGAGATCGTCGAGCGCAACCGCGGCGTCGACGAGCTGGCGTTTGTCGGCATCCGGACGCGGGGCGTGCCGCTCGCGCAGAGGCTCGCCGCAATCGTCCGGGAGATCAGCAAGGCGGAGCTTCCCGTCGGGACGCTCGACATCACGCTCTACCGTGACGATCTGATGCACAACACGGTAGGGCCGCAGCCGCTCGTGCGGCTCACCGATATCCCGTTCTCGATCGACGATCGCCGGATCCTGCTCGTCGACGATGTCCTGTTCACGGGCCGGACGATCCGCGCCGCCCTCGACGCGCTGATCGACTTCGGGCGCCCGCGATCCATCCAGCTCGTGGTGATGGTCGATCGGGGCCACCGCGAGCTGCCCATCAAAGCCGACTACGTCGGCAAGAACCTGCCCACCTCGCGCCGCGAGATCGTCAACGTCCGCCTGCACGAGATCGACGGGCACGACGAGGTCGTGCTCGAGGAGCCGAGCCATGCCTGACGCCGCGATGCCCACGGCCCTCGTGAAATCGCCCAGCAGCACGGCCCGTCCGAGCCCGGGCGACCCGCCGAATCGGACGGAAACGGACGTGCCGGCGGCGCGGCTGCGCGGCCGGCATCTGCTCGGCATCGCCGAGCTCACACCCGGCGAGATCGTCCTCATTCTCGACACCGCGGAAGCGATGAAAGAGGTGGGCTCGCGCACCGTGAAGAAAGTGCCCGCGCTGCGCGGCCGCACGGTCGTGAACCTCTTCTTCGAGCCGAGCACGCGGACGCGGACGTCCTTCGAGGTGGCCGAGAAGCGGCTGAGCGCCGACACGCTCAGCATCGCCGCGGCGACGTCGAGCGTGAGCAAGGGCGAGACGCTGGTCGATACGGTGCTCAACCTCGAGGCGATGTCGCCCGACATGCATCGTCATGCGCCACGCGTCGTCGGGCGCGGGCCATCTGCTCGCGCGCATCTGCCGCTCGCACATCATCAACGCCGGCGACGGCATGCACGAGCACCCGACGCAGGCGCTGCTCGATGCGTTCACGATCCGGCAGCGCAAAGGCCGCATCGCGGGGTTGAAGGTCGCGATCATCGGCGATCTGCTGCACAGCCGGGTGCTGCGGTCGAACCTGCTGCTGCTCGGCAAGCTCGGCGCCGACGTGTGGGTGAGCGCCCCGCGCACCCTCATGCCACCAGCTATCGAGCGCTACGGCGTGACCGCGACCACCAACGTCGACGAGGCCGTCGCCGACGCCGACGTGGTGATGATGCTGCGCATCCAGATGGAGCGGATGCAGGGACACTTCTTCCCGTCGCTCCGCGAGTATTTCACGCTCTTCGGCCTCACCCGCGAGCGGCTGGCCCGCGCCAGGCCCGACGCCATCGTCATGCATCCGGGTCCCATGAACCGCGGCGTCGAAATCGAGTCGGAGGTCGCGGATGGTTCCTCGTCCGTCATTCTCGAGCAGGTGGCCAACGGCATCGCGGTGCGCATGGCCGTGCTGTATCTGCTCGCGGGACACGACGGGCACGTGACGAATGACAAATGACAATGTCAAATGACGAATGACGAATGACGAATGACGAATGCGAATGACCGGTAGGGCCCGGCACGCCGTGCCCTGACGATTGACCGAAGACCGAAGACCGAAGACCGAGACCGAAGACCCAGATGCCCTATCTCCTCAAATCCGTCCGGCTCGTCGACCCCGCAAACGCCATCGACGGCGTCAGGGATCTGCTCGTCGATGACGGCGTCATCGCACGCGTCGGCACCGACATTCCTGCGGGCGATGCACGCGTCGTCGAGCTGGGCGCGAGCTGGTCGTCACCCCCGGCCTCATCGACATGCACGTGCACCTGCGCGAGCCCGGTCAGGAGCACAAGGAGACGGTCGCCACCGGCACGGCATCGGCGGTTGCCGGCGGGTTCACGGCGGTCGCCTGCATGCCGAACACCGATCCGGTGAACGATCATGCCAGCGTGACGAAGTTCATCCTGCAGCGCGCCGCAGAGGCGGGGTTGGCTCGTGTCTACCCGATTGGCGCCGTGTCGATTGGATCGACGGGGCGAGCATCTCGCCGAGATCGCCGATCTGAAGTCGGCCGGCTGCGTCGCGGTTTCCGACGATGGAAGGCCGGTCCTCACGGCCCTGCTGATGCGTCGCGCGCTGGAATACACGTCCATGTGCGGGATACCCGTCATCGATCACTGCGAGGATCCCACGCTCAAGGGTGACGGCGTGGCGCACGAGGGCTACCATGCGTCGCGGCTCGGGCTGCGCGGGATTCCCGGAGAAGCCGAGGAGATCTGGGTCGAGCGCGACATCACGCTGGCGGGCCTGACCGGCGGTCGGTTTCACGTCGCGCACCTGAGTACCCGTGGGGCGCTGCGCGCCGTGCGGTCGGGCAAGGCGCGCGGTATTGCCGTCACCTGCGAGGTCACGCCGCATCACTTCGTCCTCACCGACGAGGCTCTCGAAGGCTACGACACGAACGTGAAAATGAACCCGCCACTTCGCGATGCGGCCGATCGCGACGAGATGATCAAGGGGCTCGTCGATGGCAGCATCGATGCCATTGCCACCGATCACGCGCCGCACCACCAGGACGAGAAAGGCGTCGAGTTCGACCGCGCACCGTTCGGCATCGTCGGGCTCGAGACCGCAGTGTCGCTCACGCTGGATCGGCTCGTCCACCCCGGGCTGATTTCCCTGAGCCGGTTCGTCGAGCTCCTGTCGACCAATCCCGCACGAATCCTCGGCGTGGCCGGGGGCTCGCTTGCCGAGGGGCAGCCGGCCGATCTGACGATTCTGGCGCCGGATCTGCCGGTGGTGGTCGATCCCGCGCAGTTCAGGTCGAAGTCGCGCAACATGCCGTTCGGCG
This sequence comes from Vicinamibacterales bacterium, assembly GCA_963840865.1. Lineage (GTDB taxonomy): Bacteria > Acidobacteriota > Vicinamibacteria > Vicinamibacterales > Vicinamibacteraceae > CAWJAP01. The sequence continues at coordinate 403,267 of CAWJAP010000023.1, read as the reverse complement.
GCTGGCCGCTGCGCGGCGGCGTCGCCGCCACCATCGTCGGCGGCCGTCCCGTGTACGCGAATCCGGCAGTGTCGGGCCTGAGCCTGTTCGTGCAAACCGGCGAGCGTCACGGGCCCTCGAGCCAGTCGTCCAATTCCCTGACCTCCGCTTCTAGAACATCTTGAGTACACCAGCTCCACTTGCCCCATCCTCTGCCGTGACGGACCGCCACCATCTGACCCGCGAGCGCGCCCGCAAGGACATGGAGTCGCTCGGCGTGCTCATGACCGACGGCCACTTCGACTACGGCAACGGTTATCACGGGCGGGTCTATCTGAACCCGCACCAGCTGTTCCGACTGCCCTCGACGGTCTGGCGGCTCGCGCAGGATCTGCTCGATATCCTTCCGAGCGAGCTCGCGCTCAAGACTGAGATCGTCGCCGGCCCGGCCACCGGAGGTGCGCTCCTCGCCCACACGATTGCCGGCCTGCTCGACGGACGCCGGAGCTTGAGCCACCCGCCCTGCAGCTTCGCGCCGTTCCAATACGACGCCGACGGCGGCCTGTCGCTCCGGCCGTTCTATGCCGGACTCATGAAAGAGCGGCGCGTGCTGCTCGCCGACGATGTGCGAAACACCGGAAAGACGTTGGAGCGCTGCGCGGCAGTCGTGCGGGAGGCGGGCGGCGAGGTGATCGCGAGCATGCAGATCTACGATCGGCTCGAGGCGGTCGTCGACCTCGGCGTGCCGAACATTGCGCTCATCGAGTACGCGGCGCCCGAGAACTTCGCCGCGGCGAGCTGTCCGCTGTGCGCCAGCGGCGTGCCGGTCACTCGATTCTGACGCTGGAAATGACGAATGACGAATGACGAATGAAATGACAAATCGTTGACCGCCGCTTCAGCGTCCATTCGTCATTCGTCACTCGTCATTCGTCGTTCCATGAAAGCCGGCCTCGACGAGCTGTACGAGTCATTCAACGTGAGCGACTCGGCGGCCGATCCCGTCCAGTTCCTTCGACGGTACGAGCGACCCGCCGACCGAGAGATCGTTGCCTTCCTCGCCACTGCGCTCGCGTTCGGTCGGGTAGCGAGCGTGCTCGCGTCCATCGAGCGCGTGCTCGTGGCCATGGCGCCCTCGCCGGCGGCATTCGTACGCGAGTTCAGGCCGGCGCGCCATGGAGCGGCGCTGCAGCCCCTGGTGCACCGCTGGACGCGGGGTCCCGACCTCGTGGCGCTCGTCCTCGTGCTGCAGCGCATGCTGCGGGAAGCCGGAACGATTGAAGGCTTCTTCATGCGCGGCCACGACCCGGCCTCCGGCGATGTCACCTCTGGCCTCGAATCGTTCACCACGCGCGCGCGTGCCATCGACGTGTCGGTCGCGTACGGCGGGCGCATGCCCGCGCAACCGGGCGTCTACTATTTCTTTCCACGTCCCTCCGCCGGAAGCGCCTGCAAGCGCTTGAATCTCTTTCTCCGCTGGATGGTGCGCCAGGACGCGGTCGATCCGGGCGGGTGGACGATGGTCCGGCCCGCGCAGCTCATCGTCCCGCTCGACACGCACATCATCCGGCTCGGTCGGTGCTTGCGCCTGACCAGGTACGCGTCGCCGGGATGGAGGATGGCGGCCGAGATCACCTCCGCGCTCCGCGCGCTCGACCCCGTCGATCCGATCCGCTACGATTTCGCGCTCTGCCACCTGGGGATGATGAAAGGGTGCGGCTTCGGAACGAAGCAGGGGAGCCGCCAGTGCCCGCTGAAGGCACATTGCCGGCCCGCGTCCTGGGCTCGCCGGACCTGAAGGTCCGGCCTACCGGAATGGGTGGCGGCAGATCTCGGTAGGCCGGAGCTTCAGCTCCGGCACGTTCCAGCGACGACCGCCCTGCAAGAAATCCCGTACGCGCCGTTCTCAGACCAGGGACACGCCCCCCGCCTCGGCGAACGAAGCGGATCGGTGCGGAAGGTACTGAGCGGAGCGTCCGATGATCACGACCAAACGGGTTTTCGCAGCAGCCCTCTTCGCGGTCACGGCCACGGTGGGCGGCGCCGTCACCACCGTCGTACCTGCTGGCGGGCCGCCAGATTCAACCAAGAGCGGCCGGCCAGGACGCCACGCCACGGCGGGTCCCGTCACCGCGGGGCAGCGGGAAACGCTGCCGGCTCAGCCCCCTCCGCCGGCGCGGCCGCCAGCCCTGCTCGCGCGCCAGGGCGAGGACGAGCCGTCGCGGCCGCTCGTCCTCGAGCAGGCCCGCTACGAGGTCACCGTCATCGGTCTCTCCGCACGGACCCGCGCGACGTTCGTGTTCCGCAACGATCTGGATCGCGTCCTCGAAGGCGAGCTCGTCTTCCCGTTGCCCGAAGGCGCGGTCGTGTCCGGCTACGGGCTCGACGTCAACGGCCGGATGGTCGACGGCGTCGTCGTCGAGGCGCAGCAGGCCCGCGTCGCGTTCGAGACCGAGATCCGCCGCGGCGTCGATCCCGGGCTCGTCGAATGGGTCCGGGGCAACAACTTCCGAACCCGCGTCTGGCCAATTCCTGCGCGCGGGCGCCGGACGGTCTCCGTCGAATATCTGTCGGACCTCGCGACCCGCCGGACGGGCGAGGGTCACGAAGCGCTGTACGAGCTGCCGCTTCGATTTGCCGCCCCGCTCGAGGAACTTGCGCTCCGGATCGAGGTCGTCCGCGGCGAGGCCGCGCCGACGATCCGGTCGGGGCTCGCCAACCTCACGTTCGATCGCTGGCAGGACCGGTACGTTGCCGAAACGACGCGGCGCGACGTCCAGCCTGGCGACAATCTGCGCGTGGCGCTGCCCGACGTTGCTCGCGCGGCGGCGGCGACCGAGACCAACGAGCGCGGCGAAACCTACTTCGTCGTCGACGATCTTCCTGAAGTGCCTGCGACGGCGGCCGACCGCCTGCCCGCTCCGAAGCGCATCGCCATCGTCTGGGACGCGAGCCTCAGCCGGCGCGATGCCGATCGGGAGCGCGATCTGCGCCTGGTCGCCGCGCACCTCGAGCGTTTCGGCAACGTCGAGGCCGACGTCATCGTCTTCCGCGACGTCCCTGCGCCGGTGCGCCGCTTCACGATCCGCCAGGGAAACGCGTCCGCGCTCGTCGCCGACCTTCGCGACCAGCCGTACGACGGTGCAACGAACTTTGCGGCCGTGCGCTTCCCCGAGGATGTCGCTTACACGCTGCTGTTCTCGGATGGCCTGTCGACGTTCGGCGGTGGCGACGCGCGCGTCCCGGCTCGTCCCGTCTACGCACTGAGCGGCGACGCGACCGCCGATCACGCGCGCCTGCGCGCGCTCGCCGAGCGCAGCGGCGGCGCGTACTTCAATCTCCAGCGCCATACCGACGATGACGTGCTCGGACGGCTCGGGCGTCCGGTGTTCTCGTTGCTGGGCGTCGACGCCGACGCGACCCAGGTCGCAGACCTCGAGCCTGCAGGAGCCCGTGCCGTCACGGGTGGCCGCGTGCGGGTGGCCGGGCGGCTCCTCGCTCCCGAGGCGCGCCTCGCGCTTCGCTACGGGCTGCCCGGGCAGCCGGCCAGCGCCGTCACGACCGTCATCGTCAAGCGGCAGTCAGCCAAGACCGGCGGCCTCGTCGAACGGCTCTGGGCACAGCAGCGCCTCGGCACGCTCGCAGTGGACGAAGAAGGCAACCACGAGGACATGGTGCGTCTCGGCCAGCGGTTCTCGCTCGTGACGCCAGGCACGTCGCTGCTCGTGCTCGAAACGCTGGAGCAGTATCTCTCGCACGACGTCACGCCGCCGGCGACGCTGCCGGAGCTTCGGTCGGCGTATCTCGAACGCCGCCGCGAAGAGGGCAGCCGTCAGGCGGAAAAGCGCGCCGGCAGGACGGAGCGCGTCGTCACGATGTGGGAGCAGCGCGTGGAATGGTGGGAGCGCCGGTATTCCTACGACCCGGGATTCCGCTACGTGGAGCGGCAGCCCGCGGTGCCCGCTCCGCGTGCCGACGGAGGCGCATCACCGGCGCAGCGCCTGCGTGACGAAGCGCGGCCCGTGGCGGCCCCGCCGCCTCCTGGGCCGATTCCCGAAGCCGCGGAAGCGGTCACCGGGCGCGCGGCAGCCCCGACGGCGCAGACCTCGAGAGCCCTTGCGGCTCCAGAGGCGAAGGAAGAAGCGGACTCTTCCGGTCCCAGCATCGTCATTCAGCCGTGGAATCCGGACACGCCGTACCTGCGATCAATCGGAAAGGCACCAGCCGCGAACGCCTACGGGGTCTATCTCGCCGAGCGGGACACTTATGGCGGCAGCCCGGCGTTCTACCTCGATTGCGCCGACGTGTTCTTCAAGAACGGACAGCGCGACCTCGGCCTGCGGGTGCTCTCGAACGTCGCCGAGCTGAAGCTGGAGGATGCGCGGCTCCTGCGCGTGCTCGCGCATCGCCTCGAACAGGTGGACGAGCTCGATCTCGCCGTCGAGCTCTTCGACCGCGTGCGCCGCCTGCGTCCCGAAGAGCCGCAGTCGCATCGCGACCTGGCGCTCGTGCTCGACCGGCGCGCCGGCGCGCAGCAGCGCCGAGACGGGCGGCTGACGCCGGCCTCGATCGACGACTATCGTCGAGCGCTCGAGCTGCTCGCGGAGGTCGTACAGGGCGAGTGGGACGGACGCTTTCCCGAGATCGAGGTGATCGCGCTCGAGGAGGCCAACCGCATTGCCGCCATCATGGAGCGCGGCGGCGCGCGTCAGCCGTGGCCGCTCGACGCGCGGCTGCGCCGGCTGCTCGACGTGGACGTCCGCATCGTGCTCACGTGGGACACCGACCAGACCGACATGGACCTGTGGGTGATCGAGCCGAGCGGCGAGAAGTGCTTCTTCTCGCACGCGCTCACGACGATTGGCGGGGCGATCTCGAAAGACTTCACCGGCGGGTACGGTCCCGAGGTGTATGCCGCGCGCCAGGCGCTGGGCGGCAAGTACGACGTCAAGGCCAACTTCTACGGATCGCGATCCCAGTCGCTGACCGGGCCGACGACCGTCCAGGCGACCGTCATCACGAACTACGGCCGGCCGGGCGAGGCGCGTCAGGCACTCACCGTCCGCCTCTCGTCGGCCCGCGACGTCGTCGATGTCGGCTCGGCGAGCTTCGGCAAACCCGGTGACTCGCAGTAGTCCTCAAGCTGAACTGTCCTTGACAAGCTCAGCAGAAGCGACTACAACTATCGAATCCCGCCAAAGCTCCTATTCAGGCGAGAAGGAGTAACACTAAATGCATCGATGGAGATCGAGGGCCATCGTGGCCCTCACGTCGTTCGCTGTCTGCTCAATCGCGTCACCGCTCGGAGTCGCAGGCCAAAGGTGGCAACAACGCTCCGGCTGAGCGTCACGGTGGCGTTCGGAATCGGGCTGAACACGGCCCAGCCAAACAACGCGCCGAATCATCATGTGTTGCCGCAGACGATTCTTGTGAAGTCGGGCGGCGTCGTCAACTTCGCCGTGTCCGGCTTTCACCAGATCTACATTTACAACCCAGGCACTGGGCCAGCGACATCGTGGTGCCGGGCCACCGCCGACCGGTATGGGTCCAGGCTTCATCAACGACTTCAACAACCTCTATTACATCGGGATCAATCCGGTGTCGCCGTTCTCGAATCCTCCGCCTGCGCAGCTGCCTCCGGGTGTCCCGCCCTCCCCTCGCCAGCGTCCCTATCCAGCGCCCAGAATCGCGTCGAATCGGTGTCGTTCACCGAACCTGGCGTGTACCTGGTCATCTGCAACGTCCGCCCGCACTTTCTCGATGGCATGATGCGTACGTGCGCGTGACTGGCTGAATAGCGCATTCCCGGGAGTTCCCGAGCGCGTCTTGCTCGGGAACTCCAGGTGACCTCCCACGTCCTCAGTTCACTCGTCTGCCGCGCGAGACATCTGCGCGACACTGACAGCCGATTGCTTCGCGCGCCGGAAGTACCAGTAGACGGGCAGCCCGAGGGCAATGAGCACCAGGCCGGCTACGGACTCGACCGGGCGGTTGATCAGCGTGTTGACGACCAGCCAGAAGGCGACCAGGACGAAGACCAGGGGCACCACGGGATATCCGAGCGTCTTGTAAGGCCTGGGCAGCTCGGGAGCCTTCGACCGGAGAACGAAGATCGCTGACGTCACCAGGCCGTAGAAGATCCACGACGCAAAGATGACGTAGTCGGTCAACTGATCGTACGTGCCCGACGCGGCCAGCACGCTCGCCCACCCTGCCTGTATCAGCACCGCCGCAACCGGCACGCGCGTCCGGGAACTGAGGACGCCCGCCCGGGCGACGAAGAGGCCGTCTCGTGCCATGGCGAACGGCACGCGGGCGCCCGTCAGCGTCGAGCCGTTCAACGCGCCGAGCGCCGACAGGACGAACGCGATCGACATGAGCTTTCCGCCGAAATCGCCGAACGCGGTCTGGGCGGCCCTCGTGGCCACCGGCAGTGCGTCGCGGTGGGCCGTCGAGTTCGAGGTCAGGACGTCGTTCCAGGGAAGCGCGTAGAAGTACGACAGGTTGGCCGCGCAGTAGATCACCATGACCGCGACCATGCCGCCGATGAGCGCTCGCGGCACGTTGCGGCCGGCGTCCTTGACCTCTCCCGCGGCCATGGGCATGTTGTTCCAACCGTCATAGGCCCAGAGCGCCGCCAGCATCGCCAGCCCGAACGCCGCCGCGCCGCCGCCCTGCCCGCTCGACGCGGGGGCAAGGTGCGCCCAGTTGCCCGACGACGAAAACAGGGCAATGCCGAATACGACGACTCCGATGCCTCCGACCTTGAGAATCGTCAGCACCGTCTGAACCCGGCCGCCCACGACGACGGTGAGGCAGTTGACGATGGCGAAGAGCAGAATCGCGCCGATGGCCACGATCTGCGTGATGCCGAATCGCCACTCCACCGTGCGCCCCAGAAAGGTGTACGTCGTGTGGGCCCAGACGGTGTCCATCGGCACGATGGCGGCAAGAAACGTCGCAAAGCCGACGCCGAGGATGGCGATCGACCCGGATCCCGCGACCATGAAGCGCATCCAGCCGTAAAGAAACGCCGACAGATCGCCGTAGGACCGCCGGAGGTAGACGTACTCGCCGCCGGCGTGCGGCAGCATGGCGCCCAACTCCGCGTAGCTCAGGGCGCCCGCGAGTGAGAGGAGACCGGCCGCCACCCACGCCGCGAGGACGAGCAGGGGCGAGCCCGCGTCCTGCGCCATGATGGCCGACTTGAGGAAGACGCCGGTGCCGATGACGGTCCCGACGACGAGGGCGGTCGTGTCCGCGAGCGTCAGACCGCGGACGAGCTGATCATGCTGCTGCGGCTCCATGGTCAACGTCGAGGGTGGCGGTCAGGACCACAGACACATTGCGGGTTCGCTCGTGGTTCGCACACACCAGGTCCGTGCGCGACGTGGCCGTGCGAACTTCACGATACGCGAGATGTCTTGGGACCGGTAAGGGCACGGCATGCCGTGCCCCTACCGTTTCAGAGGGCTACCACCCCAATCGCACGCCGATTCTCATCTGCCGCTCCCCGTACGCGCTCGTCACTTCGGTGTATCCGTTGAGGCCGCGGATGGTCCCGTCGGGGTTCAGCGTCATGGCCGACACGTTGCCGCCCGGGTTGTTGTAGTGCGCCGTGTCGAGCACGTTGAACGCTTCGAAGCGAAGCTGCAGGTCCAGGTTACGCGGGAGCATGAACTGCCTGAAGATGCCGAGGTCCCAGTTGGCATAGCCGGGCCCTCTGACGGCGCTCCAGGGCGCCGTACCGAAGCGGGCTTCGGTGACCGACGCGAATGCGAAGGGGTCGAAGTAGGAATTGCCGCGACCGATCCCGCCGAGAATCTCGGCATCCCCCTTCACCTGATCCGCACGCTGCGCGCTCTCCGGCGCGTTGAGTGAGGTGCCGCTCGCGGTGACGTCGAACGGGGTCCCGCTCGTGAAGCTGAGGATGTTGTTCACGTGCCAGCCGCCCACGATCGCGGCGACGATACCGCCCTCGTTCAGCCATCGCTTGCCCGCGCCGAACGGCAGCTCCGTGAGGTTCGTGATCTGCAGGTTGTGCGTCCGGTCGAACGGGCTGAGCGCCGTATTCAGGTGGTAGTACTCCGGAATCTGAATACGCGCCGAGTTGTCGCTGTCGGGCGCGCCGGCGATCCCCGTGGATTTCGAGAACGTGTAGCCGACGCCGATCTGGAACCCATTCAAGAACCGTCGATCGAGGCGCGCCTGCAGCGCGTCGTACTGGGTGTCGCCGATGTTCGTCACCAGAAGCGTCGACGCAGTGCGCCCGAACTGCCGGTTCAGCTGCCGGCCCGCCTGATCGCCGCCGATCGGCGACCAGTTCAATTGTCTGTACCCGAGCTGGTCTATTTGCCGCGTCCCGACGTAAGCGGCCTCGCCGACGAAGCCCCATTTCAGTTCTTTCTGCACGGCCACGTTGAACGACTTGATGTAGCCGCGGTTGAATTCGTTGGGCAGCGTGAAGGCGGTCACGTTTCCAGGGATCGGAATGATGCCGTTGCCGAGGTCCGGATCGGGAATCGGCGGTACGCCATCGGCCGTCCGGCCGGCCCACCCGAAGCTGTTCGGCGCCTCGACCGTCAGGTTCAGCAGAATCGGATGGTTCGTCCGCATCGGCCGCGCGAGCGAGTACGGGTCGTTGGTGATGCCGTAGCCGGCACGGAACACCATCGTGGGTGTGGCGCGGAACGTCACGCCAATACGCGGGGCGAAGAGTCCCTTCTCGATCTCGACCCCCAGGTCCATCGGGACCGAGCCGACGCCGCCGATTTCCGTCATGTTCGTCGCCGGGTTGTAGCGCTCGAGCCCGCGGTCCGAGCGCGTCGGCACCGGGAAGTACTCGTAGCGCGTACCGTAGGCGATCGTCAGGCGATTCGTCACCTGCCACTGGTCGCGCACGAAGAAGCTGTAGCTGCGCATCCGCGTCGTGTAGGGTGCGACGGACAAGTTCAGGCGGCCGAGCTGATCGGGGACGCCGAGCAGGAATGAGGCCCACGAGTTGTACATGTTGCTGTTTGGGCCGCCACTGAGCCGCGTCGGGCCGCCGCGATATCGAAAACCGCCGCGGGCGCCGAAGTTGTCGCCGCCGCTCAGCTCCGGCTGCACGTGGTTGAGTGCCTGGAAGTAGATGTCCGTGCCGAACCGCACGTTGTGCTCGCCCTTCGTCCAGTTCACGTTCACGACCGTCTGCTGCTGATCGTCGTCGCGCGTGTACGGCATGTAGAGCTCGGTGATGCCCGGCGAATGGTACGTTTCGAAGTTGAAGACGGGCATCCCGCCCTCGAAGGCGCGACTGCCATTCAGTCCGGGAATTCCGAAGCAGGTCCATGCCCTTGTTCTGCCCGATGTCCGAGTGCGCGACGTCGTGTACATGCGGACGTAGCCGAAATGCGCGTCGAGCACCAGCGTCGGCGTGAAGATGTAGGTCGCCCCGGCCGAGAAGTTCGCCGTGTAGCCCTGACCCGTGCCTGGATTGCCGCCAGCGATTGGCGAGCCCTGTAAGGTGTCACCGTAGACCGTTTCGTTGAACGTCCAGAAGTCGAGATGGCTGTAGCGGCCGAACACGTTCAGCTTCGACGTGGCGTTCCAGTTCACTTTCGTGTCGAGCGTCCAGCGGTTGAACTCGAACGGTGCGGCGATGAAATAGTTGTTCGTTTCGCCGGGCAGGTTCGGCAGCGGCATCAGATCGATGATCTTCCGTGCCGTGGCGTCGATGCGGTCCTGGGGAATGATGTTGCCCGGAAACGGCGTCCGGCCCGTCCCATTCGAACTGCCGGTCAAGGGGTCGTAGATCGCGGTCGGAGACACCGAGAGGTTGCCCCGTCGCACGGCTTCTGTGGGCACTGAGACCGTCCGCGTGGCGTTCTGCTTGTCGCGCGTGCTCTCGTAGCTGCCGAAGTAGAACAGCCGGTTCTGACGGATCGGGCCACCCATCGTGGCGCCGAACTGGTGGTAGGCCCAATCGCCCTTCGGCGTTCCTGGCGGTTGAAAGTAGTTCCGCTCGCGCATCTGCTCGTTCGTGTAGTACTCGAACGCGGAACCCTTCAGCTGGTTCGTGCCGCTCTTGATCTGCACGTTGATCGCCGACCCGCCCGCGAGCCCCTGCTCGGCGTCGAAACTGTTGGTGACGACGTTCACCGTCTCGAGCGACTCGAGCGCCGGCACGTACGCGGCCACGTGAGGCAGCCAGATGTTCGTCGTGCTCACGCCGTCGATACGCGTGTTGTTCGAGCTGCGACTGGCGCCGTTCACGTTGAAGACGAGCGCGCGCGACGGGTTCGAGGGAATCGAATGCGCGTCGGCCGGCGGCGTGAAGCCGGGAAGGGTCTTGAACAGCTGCTGGTAGTTGCGGCCGATCGGAACCGGCAGGTTGGTGAGCTCGACGGCCTTCAGCTCGGAACGGACTTCGGCACGGTCGGTCTGCAGGACCGGCGCTTCCGCCGTCACGCTGACCGTCTCCGTGAGCTGGCCGACCTCGAGCTTCGCGTCGACGCGCGCCACCGAGTTCAGCGACACGGGAACACCCTGCCGGCCGAACGCGCGGAAACCGGCCATGCTGACCGTGATGGTATAGGTGCCGGTTGGGACCGCCGTGAAGTGATAGGCGCCGCTCGTATCGGTCACCAATTCGCGTTTGAACTTCGTTTCGGTCTGCTCAATCGTGACCGTCGCCCCCGGCATCGCGGAGCCCGAGGAGTCGGTGACGTTCCCCACGATCGATCCATAGAGAACCTGCGCTCCTGCCGTAGCCGGCAAAAGCAGGCAGCATGACAGCGCAGCAAGCGCTGCCAGACGGAATCCTTGGATGCGCATCGGTGTAGGCGAGATCTGCATGCGGGGCTCCTTGTGGGCGAGCAGCCGTCAGCGATCGGTACCCAGGCGCCCGACGCCGCTCCGAGGGTCGTGACTTACCCGCACTCGGTGCGGCAGCAGCCTGGCTTATGGGATGAATCGCAGTATAGACCCGAGTGCCGCCAGATGTACCTTCGGACCGTCGACCAGGTCGACACGTATTTCGGTACGGCCGTGCCGGATCCCTATCGCTGGCTCGAAGACGACAACGCGCCCGAGACCGCCAGATGGGTCGAGGCGCAAAACGCTGTTACCGACGCATATCTGGACAAGATCCCGTTCCGCGCGTCGCTCGAGGCGCGCCTCGAGAAGCTCTATGACTCTCCGCACGAAACGTCGCCGACCCTGGTCGTGTTCGGCGCTATGGTCCGGCGGCGTTCCTTTGTGTGTCAGGAGGGAATCATGGCTGAGACAGACGAGACGGCGCAGGCGGAACCCGTGGCGGACGCCGAGGTGGCGGCCGATGTCCGCCCCGATGGCGTGGAGCTCACCGACGAGCAGCTCGACAAGGTGTCCGGCGGACAGGGGGCAGAGTTCACGTCCGTCTCGAACGTGCTCAAAACGCGCCACGACACGGCGAAGAACAGCATCAGCAACCTGCGCTGAACGTCTCTTGGCGGGGCTGAAGCCCCACCCTTCTGGTTGGGGACGGGCGTTGCGAAGCCCACTCCACTGCAGGAGGGCGGGGCATCAGCCGGTGCCTTCGAGGCCTGTAGCCCGTAGCCTGTAGCCCGGAGCCCGTCATGGGGTAGCCGGCGTATGGTCCCAGCCGCTGCCCACCCTGCTCGAGTTCGCCACGGCGCCATGAAACCTCGAGGCGAGCCTCGGCCTTCGGAGGAGCTCACGGCCAGCAGCCTGGCACGGCTGCTGACCCGTCTCGATTCCGACACCGATCGCGCGGCCGCCGCCTACGAGGCCCTCCGCGAAACACTCATCAAGTTCTTCGACTGGAAGGGCGCCCGGTTTCCGGACGAATGCACGGACGATGCGCTCGATCGGCTCGCGCGCAAGCTCGACTGAGGGCGCGCCGATCGAAGACGTGCGGCGGTTCGCGCTCGGGATCGCGCGGCTGGTGCTGCTCGAGCAGGTCCGAAGCCCCGCGAGTCGCCACGACGAGTTCGAAGAACGCCGCCATGTGCATCAGCCCGCCACGGGGGGCGACGAGCATCCGCTGCAACGGTGTCTGGATCGCTGCCTCGACGCGCTGCCGGCCGAGAGCCGGGGCTTGATCCTCGGCTACTACGTCGACGAGCGGCGCGCGAAAATCGACCACCGCGTCCGGCTGGCAGCCGACCTCGGACTTTCAGCCAACGCGCTGCGCAGCCGAGTGCAGCGCCTGCGCGACCGGCTGGAGCGGTGCGTCCGGAATTGCGCGGCGGGCACGGGCCGCTCACGAGCCGATGCGACATGAAATGGTGAGATCCCGCACTGTGATCTGACGATGCCCCCTGTTGTCACCCCGCCGGAGATCCGTCGCTATCTTTTGGGACAGCTCGACGAATCGCGAGCTGCCGCACTCGAATCGCAGTATTTTGCCGATCCTGCGCTGTTCGACGAGGTCTGGGCCGTCGAGCACGATCTGGTCGACGAGTACGTGTCGAACGCGCTCCGAGCGGCGGAGCGCGCGCAGTTCGAGCGGCACTACCTCTCGACCGACGTTCACCGCGAGCGCGTGGCGACTGCCCGCGCGCTGCTGGCTCGGGCCCCCGCCGTCCCATCCGCGCGGGTCATCCGAGGTCCCTGGCACGGCCAGCCGGTGCTCCGCTGGGCCATGGCTGCCGCTCTGGCCGCTCTCTTCCTTGCAGCCATATGGCTGATGACGCCCGGCTCCCGCGCCCGTTCAGCAGGCAAGCGGCCGGCCCGAGACGCCGGGCGTTCCCGCCGGGCCTCGCACGCCAGCGAAGCCCGGCGATCCGGCGCAGCCGTCGCCGGGATCCCCGGACGCCGCCAATTCCGCGCGCCCGCCCGTTCTGCTGACCGTCACGCTGCCATCCGTCCTGACGCGGGCATCGGAGCAGACGGTTGTGAAGATTCCGGCGACGACGGAGGAGATCGAGCTTCGCCTCGAGGGGGCGAGAGACGCCCGCCAGCAGCGCGTCCACGTCGAGGTGCGACACCGTCGATGGCCGCACGGGCCTGGAGTGGGATTGCGACGCCGGCGGAGACCGGGTCCGGCCTCATAGCGTCCGTTCGAGTGCCAGCCGATCGACTGCGTCCCGACGATTACATCGTCACCGCATTTGATGTCGATCCGTCCGGGGTACGCACCGAGCTGGCGCGGTACGCGGTCCGCGTCTCCCCGCAGTAATCGCCGCTTGGATTTCGGGGATTGAGGCGGATTCAGGGGCCAATCTCCGTGGAAGAGCTTGTGCGGGTCGCAGTCGATTGCTCGTTCATTCGACTGGATGGCAAGCAGACGCGAGATTCGTCGTCGCGTTGACGCTCGCAGGAACTCTGTTGGCGGGATCCGCGGATCCTGTCCGAGCACAGGCGATTGAGGGACTCCGGAATCTCGACCGCAGACTCCTGTCAGTCCTGACTCCCAATCCATTGACCCCCGGCCAGTCAGTGACGCGCGCGCTCGCGCCTGACGAATCCCATGCGTACGAGCTGACGCTCGCAGCCGGACAGGCCATCGACCTGGACCTCGACCAGCAGGGCATTGACGCGATCGTGTCGGTCTCGGGGCCTGATGGACGGATCGACGAGATCGACGATCTCGCCGAGCACGAGAGCCCGGAACGCATCCACCTGCTGGCTGAGGCGGCCGGAACCTATCGCCTGATCGTGCGCTCCGAGCCGCTGCCTGGCGTCCAGGCCGGGCGCTATCGCATTGATGCCGGTTCGGTGCGCCAGGCGAGCAGCGAGGACCGTCAGCGCCGCACGGACCGACAGCAGCACGCGGATCAACTGGCGACCGCCTCCGCGCGCTTGATGGAGGTCGCCAGAGGGGCCGCGCCAGGCGCCGGCGAGTTGCGGCAGCTCGAAGCGTCGCTCGATGCGGTGATGGCGTTTTCGGAAGCCAACCGGCAGTCGAGACAACTCGCCAGCGCGCGGCGCTTCAAGTCGTTGTTGCTGCTCGTCAGCAATCGCGATCGCGAGGTCGTCGCGATCAACGAGCAGCGTCTCGCCTGGCTGGTGGGTGCGCGATGGCGGGGCGAGCGCGCGCATGCGCTCAATCACCTCGCGGATGGACTGACGCGCACGGGCGAGACGCGGCGCGCGTACGAGGCCTATCAGGAAGCCCTGACGCTGCCGCTGTCGCCGCAGCTCGAAGCGATCACCCACGACAACATCGGCTTCGTGCTCAGACGCATGGGCCGGCTGCAGGAGAGTCTCGACGCCCATCTCCAGGCGCTCGCGTACTTTCGCAAGGCCGGACCGCGCCGCAGCGAGGCCGTGGTCCTGTCGCGCCTCGCCGGCGTGTGGTCCGACGTCGGTGATCTCACCCGGGCACTCGCCGTCCAGCAGGAAGCGCTCGACGTCTACCGGTCGATCGACGATCGGATTTCGGAAGTGCGGGGTTTGAACCTGAGAGCCGCGTGGCTGCTCGAGAGCGGCGACGTCGAAGCGGCGCGTGCCGCCGTCGAACGCGCGCAAGCCCTGAACGACGTCGACAAGGTGCCGATCAACACGGCGGACACGAACGAAGTGCTCGCCAGGATTCACGAAGCGCGTGGCGAGTACCGAAGACTGTCGAGCTCGCGGCCCGCGCGCACGAGCAGTTCCGCACCCTCGGTTTCCACGAAGGCGAGGCGAGGACACTGATCCTGCTCGCCGCGGCCCATCTCGCCGAGGGCCGTCCGAGCGAGGCTCGCACCTACGGCGCTCAGGCCGCGGCTGCGTCGGAGGCGTCCGGCACTGGACGCTCGATGCCGACGCGCAGTACGTCCTTGCGCGCGCGGCACGCGTATCCGGCGACCTGGATGCGGCCCGCCAGCACGTCGAAGCCGCACTCGAGCGGATCGAGCGGGCGCGGGCGACGCTTGGTGGCGCACAGCTGCGGACGTCATTGACCGCGCAGTACCAGGAGCTCTACGAGGAGCACGTCGATGTTCTGATGGCGCTCCATCAGGCACGTCCGAGCGAGGGGCTCGGTCGGGCTGCGCTCGAAGCGAGTGAGCTGTCGCGCGCTCGCAGCCTGCTCGACGTGCTGGCGTCCGGGGCGGCAGACATTCGCGGCCGGGTCGATGGCGCGCTGCTCGATCGGCGAGCGCGATGTCCGGCTCCGCCTCGACGACAAGGACGTGCTGGCGCGTGACGCCCGCGCCGAGGGACGGAAGTCGGACGCTTGCCGGCTGGATCGCGAAGTGGCGGCGCTCGCTGCCGACCTGCAGGTGGTCGAGAGCCACATCGCCGCGAGCAGTCCCGCGTTCTCCGCGCTCACCCGTCCGCGCTCGCTGTCCGCCAGTCGCATCCAGGGTGAGGTGCTCGATGCCGAGACGGTGCTGCTCGAATACTCCGTCGGCAAGGAACGTTGCTGGCTCTGGGCCGTGACCCCGACGGAGATCGCCACCTTCGAGCTGCCAGGGCGCAACGCCATCGAACCGCTCGTGCGCACCATCCTCGAACTGCTGACGACCCGCCAGCGGCGGGACCCGCGCCTTGGGCTCCGCGGAATCGCTGCGGCGCGTGAAACCTCGCCGAGGCCCGACTCGAGAGGCTCTCAAGGCGCTGGGTGACAGACCCTGCTCGGTCCGGTGGCGGCGCGGCTGCGCGGCGACTGGCGCAGCAAGCGGCTGGTCATCGTCGCGTCGGGCCCGCTGCAGTACGTGCCGTTTGCCGCGCTTCGGATCCCCGCTTCCAGCGACTCGCCGCAAGCCGGCCCGCTGCCGCGTCTGATCGACGATCACGAAGTGGTTGCGGTGCCGTCGGCGTCTGTCATCGCCGCGCTCAGACGTGAGCCCGATGCGCGACTGCCAGGTCCTGCGGCCGCGACCGAGCCGCAGACCGGCCTGTCGACCATTGCCATTGTCGCCGACCCGGTGTTCGACGCGAGCGACCCGCGCGTGCGGCGGGCGCGGCGGCCGGCGACCGATCGGCACTCGGCGGACAACCGCGCGGGCAACGTGCCGAGTGTGGCGCAGGCGGAAGCCGAGCGCGTGCTGACCGGTGTGCGCGGCGGGCAGCTGGCACGGCTGCCGTTCTCACGCGGCGAGGCGCACGCACTGCTCTCGCTGGTGCCGCCAGGCGTGGCGACGGTGACGCCCGACTTTGCGGCCAACCGCGCCTGGGCGACCTCGGCGCCGCTTGGCAGGTATCGCATCCTTCACTTCGCCACGCACGCGCTCATCGACACGCGTCAGCCCCAGCTTTCGAGCATCGTCCTCTCGCTCGTCGACGAGCACGGCCGTCCGCGCGATGGCTTCCTGCGGATGCACGACATCTACAACCGCGAGCTGCCGGTCGATCTGGTCGTGCTGAGCGCCTGCCAGACGGCGCTCGGCCGCGAAGTTCGCGGCGAAGGCCTCGTAGGCCTGACCCGCGGCTTCATGTATGCGGGCGCGAAGCGCGTCGTCGCCAGTCTCTGGCAGGTGGACGACCAGGCGACCGCGGAGCTCATGACGCGCTTCTACCGCCACATGCTTCGCGGCGGCCGGCGTCCCGCGGCGGCGCTGCGCGCGGCGCAGCGCGAGCTCGCCCGCGAGCCGCGTTGGGCGGCCCCCTACTTCTGGGCGGGTTTCGTCATCCAGGGCGAGTGGCGCTGACGCGGTTCGTCGAGCGTCCTGGACGGGAGCGTGATCAACCGATTCGGCACGGTTGTATCCGCGGCGGCAGCCGGCTGCCGACACGTCTTTCGTTCAAACGTCACCTACGATCGGGCCCCCGTCGCGTCTCGAGCTGGCGAGCAGGGCTCTTCGTCTGTCAGGACCAACCCCCTTGGAGACATTTGCATGCAAGGACTGTTGTTCTACGACCCGACCGTCGGTGAAGGCGAGTTCTATACGACCAACGGGCAAGGCGGTATCGCGAGAACGAGGCTGCACACCCTCTGGCGCAGCGGGTGGACCAAGATCATTCCCGGCAACTTCGGCGGCGACGGGTTCACCGATTTGCTGTTCTACGAGCCGTCGACGGGCACGGGCGAGTTCTACCGGACCGACGATCGCGGCCGCATCCGTCTGCTGAGGCAGCACACAAACTGGCGTTCGACCTGGACGCACATCATCCCCGGCAACTTCGGGGGCAGTGGCTTCACCGACCTGCTCTTCTACGACGCTGCTGCAGGAACGGGGGAGTTCTACACCACCGACGGGCAGGGTGGGATCACGCAGCTCGCGATGCACACGAACTGGCGCACGACCTGGAGCCAGATCGTTCCGGGCAACTTCGGCGGCAATGGCTTCACCGATCTGTTGTTCTACGAGGCGGGATCGGGCACGGGCGAGTTCTATGCCACCAACGGCCAGGGCGGCATCTCACAGCTCGCGCTGCACACGAACTGGCGCTCCTCGTGGACGCAGATCGTTCCGGGCAACTTCGGCGGCAACGGCTTCACCGACCTGCTGTTCTACGAAGCGCCGAGCGGGACTGGCGAGTTCTACGCGACCAACGGCCAGGGCGGCATCTCACAGCTCGCGCTGCACACGAACTGGCGCTCCTCGTGGACGCGGATCATCCCGGGCAACTTCGGCGGCAACGGCTTCACCGACCTGCTGTTCTACGAAGCGCCGAGCGGGACCGGCGAGTTCTACGCGACCAACGGGCAGGGCGGCATCTCACAGCTCGCGCTGCACACCGACTGGCGCGGCACGTGGAGTCAGATCGTCCCCGGCGAGTTCGCGAGCCAGAGCCACTGCATGGTCGTGCACTTCAAGTCGCTGATTCCGATCACCACCGCGGTCCGCACCTTCATGGACAACCAGTACTTCGACATGTTCCGGCTGTACGCGCGCAACGGCATCACCGTCCTGAGAGGCCCGACTGAAGACCTGAGCGCCGACACGTCGATGGCTGCGCTGCGCGATCTCGACGTCGGCCAGTGCCGTGGCGTCCCCACCCAGGAACAGCGTTCACTGTTCGAGAATCGCACCGGCGCCCGCGGCAACGACGTCGTGGTGTACGTGGTGCGGAGCCTGATCTCTCCGCGTGGCAACCTCGCTGGTTGCGCGACCCACCCCGATGGACAACCCGGTGCCGCGATCATCCAGTCGTCCGCGCGCTGGCTGACCGCGCACGAAGTCGGCCACGTGCTCGACTTGAATCACGTCTGCACGCGCCCGACACCGCAGAACCCCAATCCTTCGAACCCGTGCGTCCCCGGAAGCAACCAGAGCGATCGGCTGATGTTTCCGACGACGGCGTGGACCAACGTTCCTCCCGACATCACGACCGCCGAGGAGAACACGATGCGCAACAGCGGTCTGACCAACCGGTGCTAGGAGCCGACCCATGCCCATGACTCTCGAACAACTGAAGCAGCAACTGAGCTCCATCGAGGCCGATGACGCGACCTATGCCGGGATCGGTCCGTCAGAAGTACCGCTGCTGGACCAACTCGTCAACGATCCCGAAACGTGGCTGGCCGCCCGGGCCATCTTCGCGCTCAGCCACGTGCCGACCCCTACGGCGCTGGCAATCCTCGCCCGATCGGCCGCGGACCCCAGGCCGGAGATCAGGGTCGCCGTCGCCGCCAGCACGAAGAACCTCCCGCCCTCGGACGCCAACGGCATCCTGCTGCGCGCATTGAGCGATGTGGAGCTCGGCGTGCGGAAGTTCGCGATTCGATCGGTGGCGCCAGACCACAGCGCACCCGTGCAGGCCAAACTTCGCGAGCTCGAAGCCGGCGACCCGGCGCCCTCCATTCGCGACGCGGCGAGATCGAAGCTGTCCGAGATCCGCCGGGAGCCGTAGCCACGGATGGAAGCCATGGACCAATCTGAGAAGTTCGGATCTTCCCAGGATCCCAATTGATCCGATCTTGTCCGTGGCTCCGACCGCCGCGCCTCTCTCAATGGTGTGGCGGAGCGCCGCTCGTCACCATCGCTCGCTAGAAGAGCCACGGATCGGATTCAAAATCCGGACGGTCCTCCCGCCAATCAGGGCGTCATCTCGTCCGTGGCTCGAGGCCACAGTCCGCCGGCCGCGGCACGCCGACCGCGACACGTTTCCGCAGCGAACTGCACTTCATGACAGCCGGCCTCGCAGGATGCGGGCTCGGCGGAATCGGAGTCGGTGGCCTCACAGAGGAGAAGGTATGAAGAACGCGCTCAGGATCGTCGGCATGCTTGTGGTTGGCGCAGTACCGACGGTCGGCGGTGTCGTCGTGGCGGCAAGACCCACTCGGCCGACACCAACCACATTCACCATCGTCAACCATGGAAGTGGCATGTGCCTCGAATCGATCGGCAATGGATGGGGCGAGCCGATCGTTCAAAAGCCCTGCAACGGGAGTTTGGCACAGAGCTGGGCACTTAGCGCCGCCACCGCTACCCATTGGCTGATCCACAACCGGGGGAGCCGCTTGTGCGTGGACGTGCGGGATGGCGTCAACGCCAACCGGACCGTCGTACAGCAGTGGGAATGCCGCAACGTCTCCCCCATGAGATGGCGATTCACCACCCTCGTTCCGGAGGCTTTCTTCAAGGTCGACTCCAGTATCGGAACACGGTGTCTGGACGTCGCCGGCGGTTCCCTCCAACCGGGCGCGCCGGTCCAGATCTACAGGTGCACGCCGGGCTCCACGAACACCGCGCAGATCTGGAAGATCCAGTAAGCGCCCAGACGTACCGCGGGCTGTCGGGGGCACCCGCGGATGCGTCCCGGCCCTCGAGAAGCTGGGCGCGCGATCCCCGCTGGGCCGCCCCGTACTTCCGGGCGGGCTTCGTCATCCAGGGCGAGTGGCGGTAGCAGGCTGCCGCGCAGCCTGAAATGCTCAACCCACAAGCACACCCGACATCCTGCGGCGCGACGGCGGCGACACGTTTTGTACCGACGCGCACTTCCAACAGCGAGCCGTCGCAACAATGCAGGGCTCCGGCGGAGTTGCAAGCGGACACCATATGACGACCGATCTTCTGTTTTATGAGGCGCCGACCGCGACCGGCGAATTCTACTCGGCGTACCGAGGAGTTATGGAACAGCTCGGTCTGCATCCTGACTGGCGGACCAGTTGGAAGTCAGATCGTCCCGGGCAATTTCGGCGGGAACGGCCTGACCGACCTGCTCTTCTACGACCCGGCGACCGGGACCGGCGAGTTCTACGAGACCGACGGGCATGGCGGCATCCGGCTGCTCCGGCAGCACACGGGCTGGCGTCCGTCGTGGACGACGATTGTGCCGGGTCAGTTCAGCGGGAACGGCCTGACGGATCTGCTCTTCTACGATGCCTCGGCCGGCCACCGGGGAGTTCTACACAACGCGCGGCCCCGGGGACATCGTCCACTTGAGTACGTTCACCAACTGGCGACAGTCGTGGCGTCAGATTGTTCCCGGCCACTTTGGCGGCAACGGTCACACCGATCTGCTCTTTTACGATCCCCGTCATTCACGCGGCGAGTTCTATGCGACCAACGGCGCCGGCGGCATTCAGCAATTGCGCCTGTTCACGAACTGGCGGAGCACGTGGACGAACGATCGTCCCGGGCAACTTCGGCGGCAACGGCGCGACCGATCTGCTCTTCTACGATCCGTCGGCGCTCACCGGCGAGTTCTATGCGACGACCGGGAGCGGCGGCATCGAACAGATCCGGCAACACACGGACTGGCGTGGCTCGTGGACCGAAATCCTGCCTGGAGAGTTTGGAGGCAGCGGTCACACGGACCTGCTCTTCTACGATCGCACGGATGGAACGGGTCAGTTCTATTCGACCGACGGCCACGGCGGCATCTCGGAGGTTCGAACGCACACCGACTGGCGCCGCAGCTGGAGCACGATCGTTCCGGGCGTCTTCGCGCCGCTTCAGGCGATGCGCCTGCACCTGAAGATCCTGAAGATGCCCGTGTCGTTTTCCATCGCGCGCCAGCTGGCGTCGATGCGCGAGGTCTATGCCAGCGCGGGCGTCAGGGTGCTCGTCGGCTCGACCGAAGTGCTCAACCTGCCGCATCTCCTGGACGTGGACGTCGGCGACTGTGTGGTCCGTTCTTCGGCGACAACATCACCGGCGACATCGCGGAGCTCGCCCGGCATCGGAACTTCGCAGGAGAGCGGCGAGATGGTCATCTACTTCGTTCGGCAGACGATGAAGGCGTCCGCTGGATGCGCGCATCATCCGCCCAACCGGCCGGGCGCGATCGTCACGGAGGGGCGTCGGACTGGACGCTGGCCCACGAAGTGGGTCACCTCCTGGGCCTCGGTCACGTCGACGACAACACCCGGCTGATGTACCGAGCAAGGAACGTACAACGATCAAGAACCCTCCCCCTGATCTGAACGTGGCCGAGAGGCAGCGGATCCACGGGAGCCCCCTGACATTTGGCTTATAGGAGGCGAGATGAGCGTGACGCTGGCAGAAGTCCAGACGACGGCTCGATGCAGACGAGCCGAACTACACGGCCGCCGCGGCGTTGGGCGAAGAGATCCTCCCGCATGTCGAGGCGCTCGCGGGTGGGCCGGACGGGTTTCTGGCGGCAAAGCGGTTGTCGCTAGCCTCGCAGATCGGCGGCCCGAGGGCGGCCGCCATTCTGCGCAACGTCGGCGAGACACGCGCTCCCGTCGTGCGCGCCCAGGCGGCGAGTAGCTCGCGGCGCCTGCCGCCCGATGTCGCTGCAGAAATTCTCACCGCTCCTCGCCAGCGACGAGGACAGCGTGCATCCGGAAGACCTCCTTGCGATCCGTGCGCGTCAGGTTCGCCAACGGGGAGCTGCCTCTGGACTGCGGAACCGCGTCGCCTCGCTCGCGGCCTCGGACCCCGCGGTATTCGTGCGTGACCCTGGCCGGAAAGATCCTCTTCGCCGATCAATTGCTCGACGATCGCAGGCGTCACGAACGACGGTGGCATGTGGCACACCATCCGCCGCCCCGACAGATGGGAACAATTCGACGATGTCAAGGATCCAGGCCGGCAGCCCCCCGGACCCTTCACTGCCGTGGGTGCGCGGGTGTCAACGGAGAGCTGCACGTGTGCGCGGTCACCAGATTCGGCCGCATGTGCGCACGCGATTCGCGGCGCAGAGCTCATGGGGCGGCTTCGGCCATGTCAAGGCCAGGCCGGACACCCACCCCAAAGGCGCCTCTTCAAAGCGGTGGGCTGCGCCGCGCGTCAAGCGAGAGCTTCACGTCTGTGGCGTCACACACGACGCCGGCATCTGGCACACGATTATGCCGTGACGCGTGGTGGGGCGGCGCCGGCGATGTCCAGGACCAGGCCGGACACCACACCGGTCCCCTCAGTGCCGTGGGCTGCGCCGGCGTCAACGAAGAGCTCCACGTGTGCGGCGATCACGAGCGACGGCGGCATGTGGCATGCCATTCGCGACGCAGATCGTGGACGGCTTCGGTGATGTGAGAGGCCAGGCCGGAAGCCACCCCGGCCCATTCAGGGCGGCGGCTGTGCCGACGTCAACGGAGAGCTCCACGTCTGCGCCCTCACTATCGACGGCGGCATCTGGCACACCATCCGGCACGCCGATCGGTGGGATGGCTTCGGTGATGTCAAGGGCCAGGCCGGACACCACACCGGCCCCTTGACGCCGTGGGATGCGCCGCCGTCAACGGAGAGCTGCATGTGTACGGCATCTCCAGCGATGGCGGCATGTGGCACGCGATCCGTCGCGCAGACGGCTCGTGGATTGGCTTCGGCGACGTCAAGAGCCAGTCCGGCGATCCCGGCCAGTTTCGAGCGATCGCCGGGGCCGGCGTCTAGTGGCCTGTCTCAGCCATTCGGGTCGCGACATGTTTTCGCTGCGGGACTCTGACACCGAGACACAAGGATCTGACCATCGCGGGAGTGGCCGTGACGCTGGTAGAGTCGTCCTCTCGTCCCGCGGCCTTCCTCGCCGGCCCGACGGTACACCTTCCGTTTCGCGGCGCCGACAATCACGTGTACGAGATCGTCCGCTGAACCGGAGCCCTCTCGTGGGCTCGGGACTCTGAGCTCGCGGATCACCGGCGGCACAGTCTCGAGCCCGCGGGGCTCGCGGATTCGCGCCCCTCCTTCAAAGGGCCGGCCTCGTCGTCTGGCGATATCGCTGGCCCTCCTCGCCGTCAGGCTGCAGATCGCCGACACGTTTCCGATGCGATTTGCATTTGAGTGACAGAGCGCGTTCGAGCATCGGAGCACACCCATGACGACACATCTTGCCATTCCATGAGGCGCCGGCCGCGGCCGGCGAGTTCGATTCCGTCCAACGACGCGGCGTGGAGCGGCGACGCAGGCTTCGCATCCATCTGGCCGCCGCAACGATCGTCACCGGCGGCGCGCTGATCGCAGGGACGGTTCCGGCAATCGCCGACTGGCGTCACGCCCACGCGAACAGCGCCAACACGGGCTTCGTGATCATCGACACGGTGCCCGCCCGCTGGTCGCAGGTCAGGCCCCTCGGTTCCATCGCGCCGGGCGCCAATCCGGTCGTCAGTTCCGACGGCACGGTGTATGTCGGGAACCTCGAAGGCGAATTGCGCGCCTTTCATGCCGACGGCACGCCGTACTGGACTCGCACGCTCAACAGTTTGCACGGGGGCATTTTCGCGGCGCCTGTGGTGGGGGACGACGGTTCGATTTATGTGGTTTCGACGATCCACTACACGGACCATCGCGGCGGCGTGACGAACGAGCGCAACGATTCGTTTCTGCACAAGTTCTTGCCGGGCGGCGCCTGGGTCCTTGCGGTACCGTTCCCTGAAGAGTTCTCCGGCTCTCCCACCAGAGCGAATCGCGGCGCCACGACCGCGCCGCCCAACATCTGGCGCTCGAACGGGAGCGAAGCGATCATCGTGCCCGTCGCGTACAGCCGATTCGGCGATGGCACCGACTCGCGTTACACGGACTTGCGGTTGATCGCCTTTTCGACGACTGGCGCCGTGCTCGCCAATCAACTCGTGACGAGGGCGGAATCCCCCTCGGCCTATTCCACCTGCGCCGACTTGCTGTGCGAGATCATCGAATTGTTCGATCAGTGCATCAATTTCGATGGCGGCTGGCCGTTTGGCTGCCCGTTCTTTGCCAGAGCCGACGTGCCGCTGTTTGGCGCCGGCTTTCCGCTGCCAGGCGTGGCGATTCGATCGGATCCGCAGGGTGGAGCGCCGCTCGTGATGGTGACCGACGGCAGGCACGACAAAGTGGCTTACGCGTTCTCTCCACAAACCGGATTCACGCAGGTCGCCCGCTCCTCGCATCTCCTCCGGCAGTTCACGACGCCGCCCATGGTGCGGCCCAATGGCGACACGCTCACGGGGACCCGCGACGGTTATCTGACGGTCACGACCGCGAACTTTGGTCAGCTGGTAATCGGCAGCGGTATGGGGACCTTGACCGCTGCACCCACCCGGCTGGCGGACGGCAAGATTCTGGTCGTGAGCCGGGAAGGGATCATGAGCGTGCTCGGGGGTTACAGGAGGCAGATCCAATTGACCGGTGAATCAATCGCCTCGGCTGCGGCGTCGTGCAACCACGTGTTCGTGGCCACGACCAACGAGCTCGCGACCTTCGATGCTCGAACGTTGGCTTGGGTGCACAGCGTGCCCTGGGTCGATGGCGGACTCGCCGCGCCCGTGATCGGCCCTTATGGCCACGTGTACGCCATTGCAGCGAACGCCTTGCATGTCTTTCCAGCGCCGTGGCGCCCCGTCTGGGACACGCGGCTGCCCAGCTGCGCGATACTGCCGCCGATCTGAGGCGAACGACGATTATCCGAGGCGCTCGTACACGCTCAGCGTCTCCGCGACCATCCGCTCGGTCGTGAATCGCTGCTCGACGCGGGTCCGCCCGGCGCGTGCCAGTCTGGCGGCGAGATCCGGATCCCCGAGGACGCGCTGGATGGCGCCGGCCAGCGCGTCGGGGTCTTTCGGCGGCACGAGCAGGCCGGTCTCACCGTGCGCCACGACCTCGGGAATGCCGCCGACTCGAGTCGCGACAATCGCGCGGCGGCACGCCATGGCATCGAGGAGGCTGGTGCCAAGGCCTTCCGTGACCGAAGGCATCACGAACACGTCGAACGTCTTGAGCAGCGACAGCACGTCGGGGCGGAAGCCGGGCAGCAGGACGTGCCGCTCGAGATTGAGCTGTTTGATGAGATCGGTGAGCTCGCTGCGGCGCTCTCCCTCGCCCAGGATGACGATGCGGACGTCCGGCATCTCGCGCACGATCTGCGCTGCCGCGCGAATCAGGTAGCGATGGCCTTTGTGATCCACGAGCGCCCCGACGCAGCCGACGACGGGCGCGTTGTGCGGCAGCCAGAAGGCCTCGCGCACGCTCACGGGTGGCGCGGCGTCGACGTGATCGAGATCGATGCCCTCGTGCACGGTCTCGGTGCGCGACGGCGGGATGCCCTGTTCCACGAGCATCTGCCGGATGCACGCCGACGCGCAGATGAACATCGCGACCTGGCGGTATTTCCAGCGAGAGAACGCGTTCGACTTGAGCTCGAAATCGACCCGGCGCGAGGCCACGAGCTTCGGCAGCGCGAAGCCCTCCGTACGCCGCGCGCTCATCAGGCCGAGGGCCGAGGCGGCCATGGCCACGCCATGTGGATCGTGCGCGTGGATGAGCCGCGGCTTGTACTCCCGCACGACGCGCGCCAGACGCCAGGCCGCCGCGAGGTCGAGCTCGGATCGCGGCGCCAAGGGGACGAGATCGAGCCCCTCGGAAGCTCGCCGCCGCAGCTCGCCCTGTGGATGCGCCACCAGCACCGTCCGGTGCCCGAGCGCCCGCAGGCCCAGAACCGTCAGCAGCGCCTGGTTCTGCCCACCACGCCACGTGCGCGCGGTATCGATGTGGAGGCTGATCATCGATCGGTCTGCGGTCTTCTGTCTTCGGTCTCTGGTCCTGTGTTGGCGGTGTCAGACGGCATTCGGTCGCTTCGAGCCTGGACCGAAGACCGACGACCGGGGACCGAAGCCACGCTCACGACCGCTCCCGGGTCATCTCCCACAGCTTTGCGTACTTGAGGAACACGTACCACGAGTTCATCGCCGAGATGACGAGACCGCGAGCGCCGAGCCGGATGCCGCCCTTGAGGACGTAGTTGCGAAGGAACGCCAGCGGCGGATGGATCGCCAGCGCGCCGAGCGACGTGCGCTCGCCGCGAGACGCGAGATCGTGCGCGGCCAGAGATGTGTAGCGATCGATCGTCTGGAGGTGATGCGAGAGATCGCGATAGGGATGGTGCTCGAGATCGGCCTGCAGCCGTCCGACCTCGCCCGCGACGCGCACGGATTCGTGCACGCGTCTCGACTCGTCCCACCGGCCGGCGCGGCGGTCATAGAGGCGCAGCTGCCAGTCCGGGTACCAGTCGGTTCCACGGATCGGACCGCCGAGCGCATAGGTCAGTCTCGGCACGCGAAAGCCGCGAGGACCGGGCTCACTTGCGATCAGCTGCCGGATCTCGGCGCCGAGCGCCGGCGTCACCCGCTCGTCGGCATCGATCGAGAGCACCCAGTCGTTCGAGGCGGCGTCTGCCGCGTGGTTCTTCTGCTGCGCATACCCGGGCCAGGGCCGGACGAGCACCCGCTCGGTGAACCGGCGCGCCACTTGCACGGTCCGATCGGTGCTCTCGGCGTCGACGACGACGATCTCGTCGGCCCAGGAGACCGATTCGAGCGCCGCCGGGAGATTGACTTCTTCGTTGCGGGTGATGACCGTGACCGAGAGCGTCGGCACGCGGGGAGTATAAGGGGTCGGGTGCGATATCCATCTAAATGCCAGGTCCGTACGGCATTTAGATGGTTATCGCACCCGACCCCATCTTCATCGTACCGGATTCGTGGACCCTATCGCTCCGGCGCCGGTTCCGGGCGCCGCCGCGAATCCGCCGCCGACGCCGGCCTCCTGGACGGCTTCGAAGTCGACGAGCGACTGCACGTAGTCGACCATCGCGTTGAGCTCGTTGTTGCGCGCGTTGGTGAGGTCGCGCTGGGCGACGAGCACGTCGAGGCTGGTCGCGAGGCCGACGGCGAACTTCTTCTGCGCCGCCTCGAGCTGCCGCTCCGAGAAGACGCGCGCCGAGCGCGTGGACTCTACGCGTTTGCGGTTGGTGTTGACGTTGCGCCCGGCGTTGCGGACTTCGGTTGTCACGTTGAGCTCGAGGCTCCGCAGCGACAACTGCTGCTGCGTGTACGCGAGCCGCTGGCGCGCCAGGTTCACTTCTGAGCTGCTCTTGCCGAGCGGATAGCTCACTTGCACGCCAACCGTCCACTGCGGGAAGTCGAACCCGAACAGGTCGCCCTGCACGCTGCCGAAGCCCCTCTCGACCTCGCCAATGACCGGCCCGGGCTCGAAGGGATTGTCCGGGTTCTGGCTCGGCCCGCGAATCACCTGGACGCCGCCGAGAGCCTGTGACCCGTAGTCGACCAACGCCGTCACGTTCGGCAGCGTCTGGTTCTTGTAGAACCGGATGTTGATGTCGGACGCTTCGATCTGCTTGCGCAGCTGGATCAGATCCGTCCGCTTCTCGAAGGCGTTCCTGACCGCCGCTTCGATATCCACATCGGCCGTCCCTGGCTGCGGCGGGGCCTCGGTCAGTTCCAGGTCCATCGTCCAGAAGTCAGGGACCTTCGGATCGAAGATGAGCGCGCGCAGCGCGTCCTCGTTCTGGTCGATGGCCGCTGCCGCGATGATGGCCGCCTCCTCGTTGCGCGCGACTTCGGCCTCGGCCTGGACGATGTCGATCGGCGCCATCGTGCCCACTTCCACTCGCGTCCGATTGTCGCGCAGGGTCTGACGCGCGAGGTCGAGCGAGGCCTGCGCCACGATCAGGTTGAAGCGCGCGCCGACCAGGCTCCAGTACCTGATTCCGCACCAGGCGGACCGTCGTCACGATCTGCTGCCGCAGCTGGACGTCCGAGATCTCCCGGTTCTTCTGCTGGACGAGCAGTTGCGTGCGGGTGCCGTCGATCTTGAACCCCTGGAGCAGCGGCTGGGCGACGCTGAAGGTCAAGTTCGAGAAGAGTCGTGGGTTGAAGTTCGAGAAGATGTTGTTCGTGATACGCCGCGACGCGTCCCACCCGACGGA
Organism: Vicinamibacterales bacterium; assembly: GCA_963840865.1. GTDB lineage: Bacteria > Acidobacteriota > Vicinamibacteria > Vicinamibacterales > Vicinamibacteraceae > CAWJAP01. Next base: position 375,325 of record CAWJAP010000023.1, on the reverse strand, counting down.
ATAGCTGGTGCCCGTCGGCAGCAATTGGTCCAAGGCAACCTGTCCGAAGAACTGCTTGGTCGACAGGGTGTCCTGGGCGCCGGCGAACAGGTTGTCGGGGACCGAGGCGGTGTTGTTGTAGTTCGCCGACCCCCCGATGTTCGGTGTCCACGCGGTGCGGACCTGTGCGATCGCGAAGTCCTGGAGCTGCGGATTGATGCGCTCGACCTGGACGTCGAGGTTCTGCTCGAGCGCCAGCTGCACCGCCTCGTCGAGCGGCAGCTTTCGGACGGGCCCGCCACCGCGCTGCTCCTGGATCGGCGCCGCTTCCGTCGAGGGTGCCGGCGGCGTGATCTGTTTGCCGAGGGGCGGCGCCGGGGCGGGTTGTGCCGGCGGGGGCTGCGGCGGCGGGGGTTGGGCCGGCGGGGGTTGGGCCGGCGGTTGCTGTGCGTCGTTGGTCGGCACCTGTCCGGAAACGGACAGTGTGGGCGCAGCGAGGACGAATGCCGCGAGCAACGCTCGCAGGGCAACCAGGGACCGCATGTGCATCAGGGAAGTCTCCAAAGACGGCCGGAACCCGCGGGAGGCACTGGCAAGTGCGCGGGCCCGAACGAGCCACGCTCGCGCTCGAACGCCCGCCTTCTATGCAAAACCCGTGGTCGTCAAAGACGGCGTGGTCGGCGGGGTCACCCACGCGCTCCCGGCATCCGACTTCCAGCCGTCATCGTCCGCCGGGGAGGCAGTGGACGCTCCTGGCCACGAAATCCCGGCTGACCTCAGATAGACGGACCAGCCACCATCTGAGTTCGCCTCGCGGGTGTCCGACGCCGGTCGCACCGGGATTGTATAGTAGACACGCGTCCGTCCCGTTCGGCGGAAGCGAGGGCCGAGGGGTCAGAATCCGGCATCGATTGCAGGCCGGGTCCTGAGCCCCGTCACAAACCACGGGTCACCCCGACCCATTCGTCTACCTAAGCAATGCGTCGATTCCTCCTGCCCGTCCTCGTGGCGACAGCCGTTGCCGTGCCCATGCGGGCGTCGGGGCCATCGTTCGACCTGTCGGTCGAGAGCATCATGCGCGGCCCGAGGCTCGTTGGCTACCCGCCCTCGAACCTTCGATGGTCGGGCGATTCCGAGCGGCTCTACTTCGAGTGGCGCGAGCGGGACGCGGACGAAACGTCGACGTGGGTGGTATCGCGGTCCTGCGCCGACGGTGCGGCCGCATCCGACAGCGATCGTCCGGGCTGCGAACCTCGGAAGCTCACCGACGAGGAGCGAAAGTCGGCCCCGGCTCCCACCGCCGTGTGGGACCGGCCTCACCGGCGCGCCCTCGCGGTTCAGGATGGCGACATCGTCATCATCGATACCGTGACCGGCACGCGCACGCCGGTCACTCACACCACGGCCAGCGAGTCGAGTCCGCGGTGGGTCGCGGGGGATACGGCGGTCACCTTCGTCCGTGACAACAGCCTGTTCCTGCTGCCGATCGGACAGTCTGCCGGCGGGCTGGAGCAGTTGACCGACGCCGGGCCACCGAAGCGCGATCCCGCCACGACCGAGAGTCAGAAGTTCCTGAAGGCCGAGGAGCAGTCGCTGCTCGAGTTCGTGCGCGAAGCGGAAGCGAAACGAAAGAAAGCCGAAGCGCGTCGAGAGAAGGAGGCGTTGCCGCGCATCGACCTCACCGAGCGTCAGTCGGCTTCGGATCTGCAGCTTGCCCACGACGGCCGCTTCGTCTATGCCCTCGTCGTGGAGCGGCCGCAGAACGCGCGGCGCGCCGACGTGCCGAACTATGTGACGGCCAGCGCATACGCCGAGCAGATCCAGGCGCGGTCCAAGGTGGGCGATGCGCAGGACAGCCGCCGCCTCGCGATCGTCAACCGCTCGACCAAGAAAACCGTGTGGGCCACGCTCGACCCGGGCGGAGATGTATCGTCGCCGCCGCCGACCACCGACCCCCGCGACGAGGCGCCGGCGGGCCGGCCGTCGGGTCCGATGCTCGCGCAGGCGCCGCCCTCGGCCTCGCCGGCCGCCTCTTCGCCGGCCGCCAAGACCGACCCGGCTCGCGACCTGCGGTGGAGCATGCCGGTGGTCTCGCGCGACGGGAAGCACGCGGTCGCGACCGTCCTGTCGGCCGACAACGAGCACCGCTGGTTCGTGCTCGTCGATCCGGAAAGCGGCAAGACGCGCGTGCTCGATCACGCAAGCGACGAAGCGTGGCTGCGCGGGGCGGGTGCGTTCGGTGGATCCGGCGCAGGATTCCTGCCCGACGGCCGGCGCCTCTGGTTCCTGTCCGAGAAAGACGGCTGGATGCATCTCTACGTCGTCGATGTGACCAGCCCCGGAGCGACGCCGACGCAGCTCACGAACGGACGATGGGAAATCAGCTCCGTCGAAATGACGCCTGACGACACGCAGTTCCTCATCATGTCGACCGAGGCGCATCCGGGGGAGCGGCACGTCTACACGATGCCGCTCGACGGGGGATCGCGCACGCGGCTGACCACCGAGCCGGGCTCGCACAGTGTCGAGCTGTCGCCCGACGGCCGGACGCTCGCGTCGATCTTCTCGACGAGCAACCGTCCACCGGAGGTCTTCTTCGCGGCCAGCAAGCCGGGCGCCGCGCGTGTCCGCGTCACGACGAGCCCGAGTGAGGAGTGGTTGGCTTACAAGTGGACCGAGCCGAAGCTGGTGACCTACAGGGCGCGTGACGGCGCGGAGGTCTTCGCCCGCCTCTACACGCCGGAGATGGTCGGCGCGAAGCGTCATTCGGGGAAGCCGGCGGTCATCTTCGTCCACGGCGCCGGCTACCTGCAGAACGCGCACAGGTACTGGTCGTCGTACTACCGCGAGTACATGTTCCATCACCTGCTTGCCTCGCGCGGATACGTCGTGCTCGACCCCGACTATCGCGCGAGCGCCGGCCATGGCCGTGACTGGCGCACCGCCATCTATCGCCACATGGGCGGCAAGGATCTCGAGGATGTCGTCGACGGAGCCAAGTATCTGGCCGCCAACGAGCGCGTGGACCCGAAGCGCATTGGTGTCTACGGCGGCAGCTATGGCGGTTTCATCACGCTGATGGCCATGTTCACCACGCCCGATGTCTTCGCGGCAGGCGCGGCTCTGCGTCCTGTCACCGACTGGGCGCACTACAACCACCAATACACGTCCAGCATCCTGAACGAGCCGCAGAGCGACGTCGAAGCGTACCGGCGCAGCTCGCCGATCTACTTCGCGCAGAACCTCAGAGGCGCGCTCCTGATCTGCCACGGAATGGTGGACGTCAACGTCCACTTCCAGGACTCCGTCCGCCTGGCTCAGCGCCTGATCGAACTGCGCAAGGAGAACTGGGAGCTCGCCGTGTATCCGGTCGAAGACCACGCCTTCGAGCAGGAGACGAGCTGGGCCGACGAGTACAAGCGAATCCTCAAGCTGTTCGAAACCAATCTGAAACGCTAGCGTCGCGCCCCCTGTGCGGCGGGGCAAACGCCGGGCTTCAGCCCGGCTGCGCGCCAGCCACGAAGCCATGACCTCCGAATCCGTCCTCGACCTGTTCCGCTCGACCGGCGCCCTCCTCGAAGGTCACTTCAAGCTCACCTCGGGGCTGCACAGCAATGGCTACATGCAGTGCGCGCGCGTGCTCCAGCATCCGGCCCATGCCGAAGCACTTGGCCGCGAGCTCGGCGGGCGCGTTCGAAAGCTCGGGGCCGACGTGGTTCTGTCGCCTGCGCTCGGCGGCCTCATCATCGGCCACGAGGTTGCGCGGAGTCTGGGCGTGCGCGCCATCTTCGCCGAGCGGCAGGACGGGCGGCTCACCTTGAGGCGTGGCTTCGCCATCGAAACCGGCGAACGCGTGCTCGTCGTCGAGGACGTCGTCACCACCGGCGGCTCGACGCGCGAGACGATGGATGTCGCTCGCGAGTCAGGCGGCCGCGTGGTCGGCGCCGCGGCGATCGTCAATCGCGGCGGCGACGTCAATCTGGGCGTGCCATTCCACGCCCTGGCCACCGTCTCGTTTCCCACCTGGCCCGAAGCCGGGATCCCCGACTGGCTGGCCGCCATCCCGCTCACCCAGCCAGGTTCAAGGAAGTAGGGAAGTCATTGGGGTCGGGTGTGATTTCCATCGAAATGCTGTCCGCCTCGCAGCATTTAGATGGAAATCACACCCGACCCCAATTCCCGGCCGCAGATTCGAGCGCATCGGCGAAACGAGCGGGCGCACCCGGCGCCAGCGCGAGAAACAGGTGAGGCTCGACCAGCTCGAGCTCCAACAGCACGAAGCCGGCCGACGTCTCCACGCCATCCACGCGCGCATAGACCGACGATTCGGGCGCGCACCTCAGAATGCGCGCAGCAAGCGAGACGAGCGCGTCGGGCGCACGGACCAGTTCCGCGCGGCCGCCGAACTCGTCCTGCACGCGGAAGTCGCCCTCACGCGGCCGCTTGATCACCGCGTGGCTGAACGTGCCCCCGAAGAAGACGAGCGACCACTCGCCCTCGACGATTTCGTCGATGAAGGGCTGGACGATGAAATCGTGTTCGGCGAGCGCGGCGCAGAAGCCCTCGGGAAGCGCCGTGGCGTCGAGAGACACTCGCCACGTCAGCCACGCCGTGGCCGACACTGTTGGCTTGAGGACGAGCTCCGCCGCGTCGACCCCGAGTGCGGCGACCTCGGCACGCAACCGATCCATCGAGACAGGCGTTCCACGTCGAAGCCAGACGGAGGGCACGGTCCGGACTCCGCCCTGCTGCAGATCGCGGAGGTAGGTCTTCTCGGCGTTCCAGCGTGCGGACGCAGTGGAGTTGGCGACCCTGACGCCAAGCGTCTCCATGCGGGCCAGCCATGCCGTGAAGCGCTCGAACCGCTTGTGATAGTCCCAGCACGATCGCAGGACCACCAGGTCGAAGCCCCGCCAGTCGACCGCAGGATCCGTCCAAATCGCCGGCGCAATCGAGTGTCCCCGCGCCTCGAGCTCGTCGGCCGCGAGCTTGTCGTCAGTCGAAAGATGCGGCAGGCCTTCCCACGTGACGAACGCGAATCGGCCCATCAGGGTCGCGTCCCCGTTCCACGAGTCAGCACGATCGACCCGTCGCGCTTCACGGCGGTCCAGCGCTCGCGCGCACCATCGGGCCATTCGACCACCACCGCGTCGATGCCCGCTGCTCGTCCGAGCCCGGCGTGCACCCGCAGATCGCTGGCCGTGAGGTAGCTGCCGTCGCTTCTGACGCGCCGCCAGAGCGTGGGCTGTCCCTGCCGCTCGATGCCCACACGCGCGCCGACGGCTCGCAGGTTCGCGCCCGGCTGTTTCAGGCTCACCTGCAGCCAGTGCGAACCAGCCGGAAGCTGGTTCAGCAGAAGGCGGACGGGCGCGTTGTTGTTCGTCACGAGCACGTCGAGGTCACCGTCGTTGTCCACGTCCCCGACGGCGGCGCCCCGTGCGACGTCGAGCCGCGCGAAGGCCGGCCCAGCACGATCGGTCATGTCCTCGAACTTCCCGTCGCCGCGATTCCTCAGCAGTTGATTCCGCATGCGGAAGGGAACCGGCTGTCCGCGGAGCCGCTCGACGATGTTGACGGCGCCGTTGGCGATGAAGAGATCGAGCCAGCCGTCATTGTCGTAGTCGATCCAGTCGGTGCCGAACCCGGTCATGGGCGCCGTCGGCTGCGCCACGCCGGTCCGCACGCGCGCATCGTCGAAGCCACCTTTGCCGTCGTTGACGTAGAAGGCGAACGTTTCGCCGACGATGTTCGTGATGAAGAGGTCCTCGTCGCCGTCGGCATCGTAGTCGCCCGACGCGATGCCCATGCTTCCCTCGGGGTTGCCGGCGGCGTTCACCGCGGTCCCCGAGAGCGGCCCATCGTCGACGAAGGTGCCGTTGTGCTGATTGATCCACAGCTGGTTCGGCGTCGCGTCGTTGGCGACGTAGAGATCGAGCCAGCCGTCGCGATTGTAGTCGCCGGTCGAGACACCGAGCCCCGCGCCGTCCGCCTTCGTGATGCCCGCGGCAGCGCTCGCGTCCACGAACCGGCCGCCCTCGTTGCGATAGAACCGGTCGGGCACCGGCCGGTAGGCGCGCGGCGTGCAGTAGTCGCGCCCGCCGGCCGAGTCGAAGCACTGCTTGTTGCCGGCCACCGTGAAGTCCAGGTAGTTGGCCACGAACAGGTCGAGGTCGCCGTCGCGATCCGCGTCGACGAACGCCGCACTGCTGCTCCAGAGCGGATCGCCCACGCCGGCTTCGCGGGTCACGTCGGTGAACCGCCCCTTCCCGTCGTTGCGATACAGCGCGTCTTCCGCGAACGTCGTGAGAAAGAGGTCGAGGTCGCCGTCGTTGTCGTAGTCGCCGACCGTCGCGCCCATCCCGTAGCCATGGGGCCCGATTCCCGACGCCTCTGTCACGTCGGTGAACCGCAGCGTCCGCCGGCCGTCGTTGCCGACCGTGAGGTCGTTGCGGAACAACCTGCTTCCCGGAGCGCTGCTGGAGTCTGCGGTGGTCGGCGATTCGAGCGATCCACTCTGGACCAGGAAGACATCGAGGTCGCCATCGTCGTCGAAGTCGAAGAGCGCAGCGCCGGAGCCCATCACTTCCGGCATGTAGTACTTGCCCGCGGCGCCGTTGACGTGCGTGAAGCGCAGACCCGTCTCGTCGGCCGCGTCCACGAACGGACGGATGGAACGGATGGAACGGATGGAGCGGATGGAGCGGATGGCGCCTGAGGCGGATCGACGGCGGCGAGACCACCGACGACACAGGCCACGATCCAACTCGCGAGCGCAGCGGTAACTTGCCTGGGTCCGGGCGCGAGACGCATCCCGGGATCATAACGGTCGAGATTCTGAAACCGTTGGAGCGCGCCGTCAGGGATTTCGCCCCAGGCTCCTCCAGCCGCCCCAGCCGCTCCAGCCTTCCTGCGTTGACATCTGATGTTTGATGCGTGATGATCGAGCACATGCGTACGACCCTCGATCTCCACGACGATGTGTTAGCGGCAGCCAGGGATCTGGCGGTCGCACGCGGAGTCACGCTGGGCGAGGTCGTCTCCGAGCTCATGCGTCGCGCGCTCGAGCCTCGGCGACGGCCCGCGATGCGCAACGGCGTGCCGTTGCTCTCGCGCCGGCCGGCCGGAGCACCGAGACCCTCGCTGGCGCTCGTGAACCGCCTTCGAGACGAAGCATGAAGCGCGTCGCCCTGCTCGACGTGAACCTGCTCGTCGCGCTCTTCGACCCCGACCACGTCCACCACGATCTCGCGCACGACTGGTTCGCCGACCAGAGGGCGGATGGGTGGGCGACGTGTCCCATCACCGAGAACGGGCTCGTCCGCGTGCTTTCTCATCCGGCCTACGGCGAGAATACCGAACCTGCCGCTGCCATCGTGGACCGTCTGCGGAAGTTCTGCGCCAGCGGCGGCCACACGTTCTGGCCGGATGAAGTGTCATTGCGCGACGAACAGGTGTTTCACGCGAGGATGCCGGTGACGGCGCGGCAGCTCACCGATGTCTACTTGTTGGCCCTCGCGCGATCGCACGACGGCTGGCTTGCGACGTTCGATCAGGCCGTGCCGGTGAAGGCGCTTCGTGGAACGGCCAACCTCATCGTGATTCGAGGCTGACGCCACGGACACGACCATGGATAGACCTGACGAGAACGCGACGGACCAAATCTGACAACGGCGCCACGGACCAAATCTGACAAGATTCTGACTCTGACTGGTTTCGACCTCGTCGATTGGGGCCCTGGCTTCGTGATGCGTCCGCTACTCCTCGTGACACTTGGCGGTGCCCTTCTGGCGCTCGCCGCACCGCAACCGCCGACGGGCCGCATCGCCTTCACCGAGAGCGCCGCCGCTTCGGGCCTCACGTTCGTGCACGAGTATTCGCCCACGCCGGCGAAGCATCTGATTGAGAGCGTGCCGGGCGGAGTGGCCGCGTTCGATTACGACAACGACGGTCGCACCGACCTCTTCTTCACCAATGGCGCGACCTCGCCTTCGCTGGACAAACAGGAGCCGCGGTTCTGGAATCGGTTGTACCGGAACGAGGAGAGCGGGAAGTTCACCGACGTGACCGAGCGATCGGGCACGCGCGGCGTGGGCTACTCCATGGGCGCCGCGGCCGCGGACTTCGACAACGATGGTGATGCCGATCTCTTCGTCGCCGGCGTCGGCCGACAGCAGCTCCTGCGGAACACCGGACGCGGGACCTTCGAGGACATCAGCGCGGGCAGCGGGATTCGCGACGGCGAGTGGGCCGTCGCCGCCGGCTGGTTCGACTACGACCAGGACCGCTGGCTGGACCTCTTCGTCGTCAACTACCTGCAGTGGACCCCGGCCTTCGATCGGTTCTGTGGCGACGAGAGCCGCGGCATCCGGGTGTACTGCCATCCGCGGTTCTTCCAGGGCCTCGCGAATCGCCTGTACCGCAATCGCGGGGACGGGACTTTCGAAGACGTCAGCAGTTCCTCGGGCATCGGACGGCACGTCGGAAAAGGCATGAGCGTGGCCTTCGCCGACGTGGACGGCGACGGACGGCTCGACGTGTTCGTGACCAACGACGGCGTGCCGAACTTCCTCTTGCGCAGCAAGGGAAATGGCACGTTCGAGGAGGTTGGGCTGCTCGCGGGCGTCGCGGTGCCATCGCACGGACGCGCCGTGTCGAGCATGGGCGCCGACGCGCAGGACTACGACAACGACGGGCACGTCGACATCCATGTCACCGCGCTCAACGGCGAGACCTTTCCGCTCTTCAAGGGGGATGGGAAGGGCGGCTTCGCGGATGCGACGCACACGAGCGGGCTCGCGATGGCGACGACTCGGCGCAGCGGATGGTGCACGACGTTCGCCGACCTCGACAACGACGGGCTCAAGGATCTGGTCACGGCGAACAGCCATGTGAACGATCGCATCGAGTCGTTCGAAGCCGCCACGTGGAAGCAGGCGAACGGCGTGTTCCGCAACTCGGGCGGAGGGCGTTTCGCAGACGTCTCCGAAGCGGCGGGCTTTCTCTCGCGTGCCGCCGCGCACCGCGGGTGCGCGGTCGCGGACTTCGACGCCGACGGGCGGCTCGACGTGACAGTTTCGGCGCTCGGCGAGCGCGCCGAGTTGTGGAGGAATCGCACGAGCCCGGCGGGTCACTGGCTGATCGTGAAGCTCGTGGGCAGCGCCGCCAACCGCGACGCCATCGGCGCGCGCGTGTCCATCGGATCCCAGCTGAGGACGATGACGAGCAGCGTGGGCTACGGCTCGTCTACGCTCGCCGGAATGCATTTCGGCCTCGGCACGTCGACCGCAGCGCAGCGCGTCGAAGTGCGGTGGCCAGGCGGGAAGGTTCAGATCGTCGACGGCGTCGCCGTCGACCAGACCGTGGTCGTGCGAGAAGCGCCGTGAGGATCGCAGGAGGGCGCGGCTTCAGCCCCGCCCGAGCCCAAAGTGGCGCCTGCCGGGGCTGAAGCGCCGCCCTCCCGGTACGGCTAAGGCGGCGTGATCTTGCCTTCGCTCGAAGCCGCGTTGCGATCCTGCGCGACCTGCTGCAGGGCGCGTGCCTTCTCGAGCAGCGGCGCCGCCTTGTCCGCCTGACCCGATCCCTGATACGCACGAGCGAGTTGCATGTGGAGACTGCCGTCCTGGTCGTCCGCCAGGCGCGGCTCGAGCAGCGGAATCGCGGACGCGTACTCACCCTTCTGTACGTAAGCCCGGCCGAGCGCCGCCTGTACCGCACCGTTCGACGGCTCCAGCTTTGCTGCCCTCTGGAGAATGGGCAGCGCCTCGTCGAGCCGTTGCAGCTGCAGGAGGGAATCGCCCGTGACCATCAGCAAATACGGTTCGTTGGGGTGGGCGTCGGCGAGCGGCTTCACCGTGCTCAGCGCCCGCTCGTAGTCACGCGAGAAGAAGTAGGCGGTCGCCAGGTCGGACGTGAGGCGAGGGTCGCCAGGCGTCAACGTCAAGGCGGCCGTGATCTCCTTTACCGCATCCTGAAAGCGGCCTTGCGATCGCGCGAGCTCCGCCCGGAACTCGCGCCGTTCGCGTGAGTCGGGCAGCTTGTCCAGTTCGGCGAAGGCCTCTCGAGCGAGCTCGGTTGCCGAGCGTGTCCGCCAGTACATCGACTCGACGTCCTTGCCGCTCGCCGCGGCCAGCGCGGTTCGAAGGCGGCCCGCGCGAAACTCGCACTCCGCTTTCTGTGCGACGCAGTCGGGCTCGATGGCCGCAGCCTTCTTGCGCTGCGCGTCCGCCCAGTCCTTGTGTCCCGTCGCTTCATAGATGCGGATGAGCGCGTCGTGAACGGCGCGCCGCGGCAGCTTCTCGAGCACTTGCCGGTAGACGGTGAAGGCTTCGGGCAGCCGGTTGTCGGCTTCGAGCGCGTTGGCGAGCAGGAGCATCTGCCAGGGTGAGCCCTCGGGCTGCCGGTCGAAGCTCTGGATCCCTTCCTGCGCCATCGCGTTGTAGGCCTGACCGAGGCCGAACCACGCTCCCGGCTCCTTCGGTGCGAGCGAGGTCAGCTGGCGAAATCGCACGACGGCCTCGTCGTGCTTGCCGACCGCCATGTAGGCTTCGGCCAATGAACCGAGCGCCTCGACGTCGGTGGGACTCAGCGCGACCACCCGCTCGAGTGGCGCAATGGCCATGTCGGGCTTGCCGAGCGCGAGATAGCTCGTGCCGAGGAACATCTGCGCCGGCAGGAGCGACGGGTCGAGCGCGGCAGCCTTGGTGAGCGGCGCGATCGCCTCCGACTCCTTGCCGCCCATCGCGAGCGCCATCCCGAGGTTGGCGAGCATGCGCGCATCCTTGGGCATGGCCTCGACGAGCTCGCGATAGATTCGCGCCGCCTCGTCGAAACGCCCCTCGTTCATCGCTTGTGCGGCCGCCTTGCTCTGGGCAGCTGCGTTCGCCGGCTGTGCGCCCGGCGTGGTGACGAGCAGAAGGACGAGTGCGAGGGCGAGTGGCATGAGCGGAGACCGACCGAAGGCTGAAGACCGAAGACCAAAGACCGAAGACGAAACCGATCTATCGCAGCCGCGCCAGATCCCGATTGATGCTGGCGGCGAGATCGTTCTGCCCCAGATCGGCGGCGAGCTGGCGGGCGTCGCGCGCGAGGCTCACCGCTTCGTCACGATTGCCGGCACGAAGGTGGGCCGTGGCGAGCGCGAACAGATAACGAGGCGCTTCGGCGTCGCGCGGGCTGCGAAGGGGCTCGAGCTCGACAACCGCTTCCTTGGCGCGGTCGAGCGCGATCAGCATCCGGCCGAGATTGAACCGGGCGATTCGCAGTCCAGGCTGCGCCTCGACGGCGCGGCGGTACTCCGCGAGCGCCTCCTCGAGCTTCCGCGAGCGCTCAAGCATCTGGCCGAGGTTGTTCCGGGCCTGCGCGTGCGACGGATTGGCGTCCAGCGCGAGTCGCAGCGCAGCTTCGGCCTCGGGCCATCGCTGCTGCTCGACGAGCACCACCGCGTAGGTGTAGTGCGCCTCGTCGAGGTTGAAGCCGCTCTCGACCACGCGGCGATAGTGTTCCTCGGCCTTGGGCCAGTTCTTCACCCGGCCGTACAACTGGATCAGGTTCGCCTGGGCCTGGGTTGCGTGTGGATTGAGCTTCAGCGCCGCCTCGTGCGCCGCAATGGCGCCTTTCACGTCGCCCTCCTCCGCGAGCTTCACGCCACGACGCAGCTCGGTTGACGCATCGGTCCTCAGGGCGGCGATCCGCGCCGAGAGGGGGTCGTCGACGGCCGGCCACCGCGATCCGAACTGTTGATGGCGGCTCAGCGCGTCTCGTGAGTCGTCGAGACGGCCGGCAGAGCGATACGAGCGTGCCAGCGCATAGTGAGCCGCACCGAACTCCGGGAACAGCTGCACGGCGCGCTCGAGCTGCCGGATCGCTTCGTCGTGATGGCCCTCTTGAGCCGCGATGCGCCCCAGCCCCAGCCTCGCCACCGGCTCGACGCGCGGGTCATCGGCCAGCCGCGTGAACGCGGCGCGGCTCGCCTCGAGATCGCCGGCATCGGCCAGCGCCTCGGCGAGTTTCACCTGCGCTGCCAGATTGTCGGGTGCGCGCTCGATGGCGTCGCGGAACTTTGCGGCGGCTTCAGCAGGCCGGGCGAGGCGAGCGAGGACGATGCCGTCGAGGTAGCACCAGTCCAGGGCCCGGGGCGCGAGACGTTGGGCGCGCACGTAGGCCTCGTGCGCCTGCTCCCATTGCTCCCAGGCGTGCAGGGTCATCGCGAGTCGCCCCTGCGCCCCGGCATCGCGCGGCTGCTTGCGTGCGGCTTCGTAGGCCGGCTGGATCGCGGCGCGAGCCGCGTCCGCGTACGTAGCGAGCGGGAGCGGCGGCACCTCGGCCTGGGCCATGCCGGCGAGCGCCAATCCAGCAACGAGCGCCACGCGCATCACGCTTCGAGCATAGCGCGAATGGGGCCGGGTGCTTTTTCTCGCGACCGCTGAGATCCCGAATTGGAGTCGGGTGCTTTTTCCGGTGGCTCGAGCGAAAAAGGCACCTGATCGCATCCCCCAACAAAAAAGCCCGGTGGGATTGCTCCCACCGGGCCACGCGGTCTCGGGTGACCGAGATCCGTCTAGAACTGGAACCTCACGCCAAGCCGGATCTGACGCTCGGAGTAGCCGTTCAGCACGCCGGTGATGCGCATGAAGTCGCCGCTCGTCACGTCGCCGTTCGGGTTGGCGAACTTCGGCGTGTTGGTGAGGTTGAACGCCTCCGCGCGGAACTCGATCGCCTGCGTGCCGCCGAGCGGGAAGGCGCGGAAGATCGAGAAGTCGAGGTTCACGCCGCCCGGGCCGACGGACCGCGTTGCGGCCCGAGTTGCCGAACGCGAACGCCCGTCGGCTGCACGAACGCGGCCGGGTCGTAGTAGCGGCCGCTGCCGCCGATCTCGCCGACATGCGTAAGCTCGGCAACCTGGTCGGCCGTCTGCTGGTTGCTCGGCGTGTTCACGACGCCGCCGTTGCGCGGTCACCGTGAACGGCAGTGCCGCTGAACGCGCCGAACACGCCGTTCACCTGCCAGTCGGCGTAAGAGCGCCTTGAGCGACGCCGCCGCTCGCCCTCGCCCATTCTCCACGGCAGCTGATAGACGAACCCGAGCTGGAAGTTGTGCTTCCGGTCGAAGCCGGCGCGCGCGTAGTTGCGGTCGATCTGGCTGGGCGTGTTGAAGGTGACGCCCGTCCAGCCGTCCTCGTCGGCCATGTTCATCGACCTGCCCCAGCGTGTAGGCGCCCTTCAGCAGCAGGCCCTTCGTGAACGGCCGGTTGAAGCCCGATCTGCAGCGCGTGATACCGCGTGATGCAGCCGCTGGCCCCAGCTGTTGATGCGCGATCGATCGGCCCATCGAGCAGTACGGCCGGCCCGCGTCGCCGGCGCCGATCGCCTGCGGCGCGTTGATGTCGAGGTCGGCGTAGCCGCCGTCACCGTTGGCGCCGACGTAGGCGAGGTCGACGGAGAAGTCCATCGGCAGCCGCCGCTCGACCGCCAAGTTCCACGACTTGATGGTGCCGCGGTCGATGTTGCCCGGCTCGGGCGTGCGCATGAACGCCGCGCGATCGAGCTGGACGCGCCCGGTGCCCTCGGGCCGGCACGGCGATCGTCGGAATGCCCTGCTCGATCCGGCCGTTGGGGCAGGAACGTGTCGTTGTTGAAGTACTGCGACGCGATCGTCAGCGGGTAGAGAGCCGCGCAGCGGACGCGACCACGGCATCGGGTTGTAGGTGACGCCGTAGCCGGTGCGGAACACCGTCTCCTCGTTCATGCGGTAGACGACGCCGAGGCGCGGCGCGAAGTTGTCCTTGCCGGCCTCGATGCCGACGTCCTTCGGGTTGCCGCCGTCGCCGCCGAGCAGCACGTCGAGCGTCTGGAGGTCGAGCCGCTCGATCCGCCGCGGTCCGCGCGGCTGCATGATCGGGTAGTACTCCCAGCGCAGGCCGAGGTCGAGCGTCAGCTTGCTGCTCACCGTCCAGCGATCGCGGATGAACAGGCCGTGCTGCCACTCGCGGCCGGTCATCAGCTCGGCCTGCACGCTCTTGCTCACCGTGCCGGGCAGGCCGAGCAGGAACGACGCGAACTGGTTGTAGCGGTTGTTCGTCTGCGCGCCGCCGCGAAGCGCGGTGACGTTGCGCGTCGTGAAGTCGAAGCGGCCGCGCGGGTTGTCGGCTTCGGGCTGCCAGTGATCGAGGTAGAGGAAGTTGACGCCGTAGCCGCCGCGGAACTCGTGCGCGCCCTTCACCTTGGTCACGTTCGTGGTGAACGAGTAGGTGCGCTCGTCGCGGTAGATCGGCATCCAGCCTTCGTAGTTGCCGAGGATCGCAGAAGCCCGTGTCGAAGCGCGGATAGCCCCAGTAGCGATCGTCGCCGCTGCCCTGATCGTTCGTGCCCGGCATGCCGAGCACGTCGAGGCCGAAGTTGCCGACGCTCGCGTTCTGATCCGGACCGAGCACGTCCTGGTCCTGGCGCGAGAAGCCGAACGTGCTGTCGAGGACCATCGTCGGCCCGAGCGTCCACGTGTGGCCGAACGTGGCCTGGTAGACCTTGGTGATGCCGCCGTCACCCGAGCCGTTCGGATCGGGGATGAGGAAATAGGTGCGGTCGTCGACCTTGGCATCGAGGTAGCTGAACTTGCCCCAAATCTGGTGCGACGACGTGCGGTTCCAGTTGACCTTGGCGTCGTAGTTGTAGCGGTCGAACGGCCGGTTTTCCTCGCGGAAGTAGTTGTTGGTCATGCCGCCGTCGCCGGTTCCCGGGTGTTCGGCGCGGGTAGCACGCCATCAGCTGGCGTGCGATTCGCGCTGATGCGGCTCGCGGGGATCATGTTGCCCGAGAACTGCTGGCGGGCCGCCGGGTCGACCGTGCCGTTCACGCCCGGGTCGTAAATCTGCTGCAGCGTGCCGTTCGCGTTCAGCGCCTGGCTGAAGTCGCCGTTCGCGCAGCGCTTCGCTCGGCACGCTGAAGAACTGCTGGACGCTGCGGTCTTCCTTGTAGGCTTCCATCGATCCGAAGAAGAACAGCTTGTTCTTCTTGATCGGGCCGCCGACCGTGCCGCCGAAGATGTTGCGCGAGACCGGCACCTTGTCGGGCTTCCCGGCGTCGCGTTGGCCGGCGAAGTAGAACGGGCTCGCGTTGAGCTTGTCGCTGTTGTAGAACTCGAACGCCGAGCCCCGCAGCTCGTTGGTGCCCGACTTGGTGACGACCGTGATCGCCGCGCCGCCGGCCATGCCCTGCTCGGCGTCGAAGTTGTTGGTCGAGACGTTGACCGTGTCGATCGTCTCGGCCGGCGACACATACATGTTGTGGTGCGGCAGCCAGATGTTGACGTTCGCCGCGCCGTCCGTCCGCGTGCGTTGTTGTTGGAGTCTGCGCCGTTGACGAACGTCGTCAGCGAGCGCGCCGGCGTGTCGGTCTCGGCGTTCTGGAACCGCGCCGGCGTCGCGCCCGGCACCAGGTTGATCAGGCTCTGGTAGTTGCGGTAGGCCGGAGCGGCATGCTCGTGATTTCCTTCGCCTTCAGCTCCGTGTTGACCTCGGCCTTGTCGGTCTGCAGCAGCTGCACCGCCGAGGCGACCGTCACCGTCTCGGTCAGCGCGCCGACTTCGAGCGTCACGTCGACGCGGCTGATCTGGCCGACGCCGACACCGGCACGTCCGTCCGCTGACGAACTCGCGGAAGCCCTGCAGCGACGACCTTCACGTCGTAGGCCCGGGCAGCACGTTGACGAGGCTGTAGGCCGCCGTCCTCGGTCGTGATGGCGTCGCGGGTGAGGCCGTTCTCCTTGTTGGTGATGGTCACGGTCGCGCCGGGGATGGTCGCCCCCTGCGCGTCCTTCACGTTGCCGACGATGCTGCCGTACAGCACCTGGGCGCTGGCCGACGGCGCCGTGACTCGATGGCCAGTGCCACAGCGCCACGAGGGCGGACATGCGAAAGCCGCACGGCCTCGTTCGATAGGCTCGCTCACTGCTCTCTCCTTGGGTGAGGAATGAGAATGCGGAGTGGTTATTACCACTCTGAGCCGAGCCGAGTCAACACGTTTCGTGACGTATGACTTAGTGTATTTTTGAGTCTTCAAGCCGTTGGATAAATCTGCAGGCCGTTGGATTCGAATCATGCGGGTTGTGAAGCTGACGCTCGCCTACGACGGCACGGGGTTTGTCGGCTGGCAGACGCCAGGCCGGGGCGTCGTCGATCCAGGGGCTGGTCGAAGCGGCGCTGAGCCGTTGCCGGTGAACGCGGTCACCGTCACGCGGCGCCGGCCGCACCGACGCCGGCGTCCACGCGCTCGGGCAGGTGGCGAGCGCGCGCGTCGTCGACGGCGTCGTCATCGACGGACCTTCAGCGGGCGCTGAACGCACTGCTGCCGCGGCGGTGCGCGTGCGGCGCTCGCCGAAGCGGCCGCCGACGTTCCACGCGCGCTACTCGGCGCGCGCCAAGACCTACGCGTATCGCATCGTCACGGCGCCGATCGTCTCGCCGTTCGACGTCGCGCTATGCGTGGCACGTCACGCATCCGCTCGACGTCGCGCGATGGCGAGGCGTCGGCCGCGCTCGTCGGCGCGCACGACTTCGCCGCGTTCCAGGCCACGCGGCAGCCGCGTCCGCGACACCGGCCGGACGATCTTCGAGACGCCGCACGTCGAGGTCGCGCGCGGCGGCTCGCGAGCATCACCTTCACGCTGTCGCGGCGACGGCTTCCTCCGCCACATGGTCCGCAGCATCGCCGGCACGCTGGTGGAGATCGGCCGCGGCCGCTTGGCGCCCGGCCAGATGGCCGCGCTCCTCGCGTCGCGCGATCGGCGCGCGCGCCGGACCGACGGCGCCGCCGCAGGGACTGTTTCTGGTGGCGGTGGAGTACTGACGCCGGTGGGCCACGGGCTACAGGCTGCGGGTGAGGTGGCTGCAGGGCCATCACGCCTTCGCTGTGAGCCCGTCGGCAAGCCCAGAAGCCCCGATCTCGCCAGCCGACGGAGCAGGTTTAGTGGTGGCCCGTAGCCCGTAGTCCGCAGCCCGTAGCCTTGATATCATCCTCCGTTGCCCATGAGCCTCGCCGACTTCCTTGCCTGGATCCCTGCCGGCTCGCCCGAAGCGAGACTGGCGCGGCAGATCGACCCGGAGCGGCTGCCGGCGCACGTCGCCATCATCATGGACGGCAACGGCCGCTGGGCGGCCCAGCGCCACCTGCCGCGCGTCGAGGGGCACCGCGCCGGCATCACCGCGGTGCGCGACGCCGTCGAGACCTCGGCGCGCCTCGGCATCCCGGTCCTGACGCTCTACGCCTTCTCGGTCGAGAACTGGAAGCGGCCGCGCACCGAAGTCAGCGCGCTGATGATGCTCCTGCGGCGCTATCTGCGCTCGGAGCTGCACATGCTGCTCGAGCACGGCATCCGCTTCAAGGTCGTCGGCCGCATGCGACGCGCTGTCGCCCGACATCCAGGCCGAGCTCGCGCGACGCCGAGGCGCGGACCGCCGCGCACACCGGCATGCAGTTCAACATCGCGCTCAACTACGGCGGCCGCGCCGAGATCGTCGATGCCGTGCGGCGCGCGCTCGCCGCCGGCATCGCGCCCGACGGATCTCGACGAGGAGCGCTTCGCCGGCCTGCTCTACACGGCCGGCCAGCCCGATCCCGATCTGCTGATCCGCACCAGCGGCGAGATGCGCGTCAGCAACTTCCTGCTCTGGCAGATCGCCTACGCCGAGATCTGGGTCACCGACACGCTCTGGCCCGACTTCCGCTGCCGGCACCTGCTCGAAGCGATCATCGATTTCCAGAAGCGCGAGCGCCGCTACGGCGGCATCGACAGAGAAGGACGACGACGGAGCTGAAGCCGAGCGAAGCGACGGAGACGGCGTGAAGTAGGACAGACCTGCTCTCGTGACGCGCGATCCTCGTCCGCGCGCTCGTCCTCCTGCCGATCGTCCTCGGCATCGTCTGGTATCTGCCCGCCGACCGCGGTCCTGGCGCTCATCGGCGTCGTCGCGCTGCTCGCGTTCGTCGAGTACGCCGGCGCTGGCGCGCCGCGCCAGCCCGGGCTTTCCGGCAGTGGTGTCGGGCGCCGCCACGCTCGCGACGCTGCGTGGCCGTGGCGCTCGGCGTGCCGCTCGAGCTGGTGCTGGCGCCCGCGCTGCTCGTCACCGGGCTCGCCGGCGATCGCGCGAGGGTCGGCCGGACGAGGACGTGCTGCGGCGCGCCGCCGCGGCGCTCTTCCCGGCGTGCTACCTCGGTCTGCCGCTCGGGCTGGCGGTGGCGCTGCGCACGCAGTGGAGTGCCGCGGTGCTGCTGCTGCCGTTTCTGACCATCGTGGTCAGCGACTCGGCCAGTACTACGGCGGGCCGGCTGTTCGGCCGCACGCCGCTGGCGCCGGCCATCAGCCCGAAGAAGACCGTCGAAGGCGCGATCGGCGGCATCATGGCTGCCGCGAGTCGCCACGCCGCTGGCTCGGTCGCACGTGCTTCCCGGCGCCGACGTGGCTGCCGCTCGCCGTCCTGGGCTGCTGCTCGCCGGCGCCGGCATTGCCGGCGACCTGTTCGAGTCGCTGCTCAAGCGCAGCGCCGGCGTCAAGGATTCCTCGGGCGCTCATCCCCGGCCACGGCGGCATGCTCGATCGCATCGACGCGCTGCTGTTCGCCTGTCCGGCGCTACTACCTGTTTCTCGTGTCCGCGGGATGGTAGCCACTGGCCAGCTGACCAGTGACCAGGATGACGCAGTGACGCAGCATCGGACGAGATCAGCTACGAACCATGACAGATCGGCTACCAGCGATCGGACGATCGACGACGACTAGCCCACGTGCTCGGTAACGACCTACGGTTTAACTGCGTCAATTTGGTCACTTCGTCACTGGTCACTGTTCACTTTCGCATGATGCGCCTCGCCATCCTCGGCTCCACCGGATCGATCGGCTGCTCGGCGCCTTGCGCGTGGTCGACGCGCATCCGGATCGGCTGAGGTCGTCGGCGCTCGCCGCCGGCGAGAACGCGCGACCGATGGCCGCGCAGGTCGCGCGGTACCGGCCGCGCGCGGTCGCCATGGCCAGCGCCGCGGCGCTCGCCGAGGTGCAAGGCCCGGCTGTCCGGAGTCGCGACCAGTGTCGAACGGTCCGCCCGCGGGTCCGCGGGTCTCTGCGAGCTCGTGTCGCGCGACGACGTGGATACCGTGCTGTGCGCCTCGTCTGGGACCGCCGGGCTCGAAGCCGTGCTGGCGGCGATTGGCGGCCGGCAAGCGCATCGCGCTCGCCAACAAGGAAGTGCTGGTGATGGCCGGCCACCTCGTGATGGCGGCGGCGCGCGAGCACGGCGTCGACGTGCTGCCGGTCGACAGCGAGCACAACGCCATCCATCAGTGCCTTCACCGCCGCGAGGCCGGCGGAGCTGCGGCGCCTGATCCTCACCGCGTCGGGCGGGCCGTTCCGCGACCGGCCGACGCGAGCGGCTCGACGACGGTGACGCCGGACGACGCGCTCAGGCATCCGACCTGGCGCATGGGCCGCAAGATCACCATCGATTCGGCCACGCTGATGAACAAGGGTCTCGAGGTCATCGAGGCGCACTGGCTCTTCGACGTCCCTGGTTCGGCCGATCGACGTCGTCGTGCATCCGCAGTCGATCGTGCACTCGCTCGTCGAGCTGAGCGACGGGTCCGTCATCGCGCAGCTCGGCGTCACCGACATGCGGCTGCCGATTCAGTACGCGTTCTCGTGGCCCGACAGGTGGGACGGCGCGCTCGCCGTCGCTGACCTCGTGGACTGCCGCCGACTCGAGTTCGAGCCGCCCGACCACGCCCGGTTCCCGTGCCTCGCGCTCGCCTATCGCGCGCTCGAGGCCGGCGAGGCGTTTCCGGTCGTGCTCAACGCGGCCAACGAGGTGGCAGTCGAGGCGTTTCTGCGCGGTGCCGCGCCGTTTCCGGCGATTCCGGCCGCCATCGCGGCCGCGCTCGACGAGGCCGCCCAACGAGGTTGGGGAACCCCGAGAGTCTGGCCGCCGTCCGAGAGATCGACTCGTGGGCGCGCTCGTATACTGGAGTGGATTAAGCCGTGTCCGTGCGAGGGCACGGCGGTGCCGTGCCCTACCGGCAAGAGCCGCACGTCGAGCGCGGAGTGTAGGCTTGGATTTCGACAGGTACGGGCACGGCCTGCCGTGCCCTGACGAGGTCCTGACGCGCGCCATTGCCGTGCCCTGATTAAGGACTTCATCGAGTTGTCGAACGTTCTTCCATTTCTCTTCGTGCTGGGCGTGCTCGTCTTCGTGCACGAGCTCGGCCACTTCCTCGTCGCGCGCTGGCACGGCGTCAGCGTGCTCACGTTCTCGCTCGGGTTCGGGCCGAAGATCCTGAACGTTCCGGCGCGGCGACACCGAGTACTGCGTCAGCGCGATTCCGCTCGGCGGCTACGTGAAGATGGCCGGCGAGAACCCGGACTCGCGATGCGCCGGTCCCCTCGGCGCCCGACGAGTTCCTGGCGAAGAGCAAGTGGCAGCGGTTCCAGGTGTACATCGCCGGGCCGGTGATGAACATGATGACCGCGCTCGTGATCATGGCGGGCGTCTACACCACGGCGCGCCCGAGCCCGCGTATCTAGAAGAACCCGCCGCTCGTCGGCCGCGTCGAATCACCGTCGCCCGCCGCGCGCGGCCGGCATCCGCCCCGGCGATCTCATCGTCAGCGTGAACGGACGGCCGGTGCCGACCTGGGAAAAGCTCGACATCGAGCTGCTGCCGGCCGGCCGGGCGCGAGATCGAGATCGTCGGTGCGACGCGACGGACGCGAGCAGACGCTGCGGGTCACGCCGGCGCCGAGGACCAAGTACGAGATTGGCGACATCGGCGTTCTTCCCCGAGTTCACACCCGCAGATTGCCTTGCTGCTGCCCGGCGAGCCGGCGGAGAAGTCGGGCCTTCGGGTGGGCGATCGTGATCTTCGCCGCCAACGGCGTCACCGTCGATCAGCCCGGCCCTGCTCAAGGTCGATCAAGGGCAGCCCGCTCAAGCCGCTCACGTTCACCGTCGGCCGAGACGACGCGCGCCGCGAGGTGACGGTCACGCCGCAACCGCGTGACGGCGAGGGGCGCATTGGCGCCACGATCGCGCCCTACGAAGAGCGGCTGGTTGCGGCGCCAGTTTCCGCAGGCGCTGCGTCTCAGCTGGGACAGAGAACGTCGAATGGTCGACGCTGATCTTCAGGACGTTCGCCGGACTGTTCAAGGGCGAGGCATCGACCAAGCAGCTCATGGGCCCGGTCGGGATCGCCCAGCTCTCGGGCGGCGCAGCCCGCCTCGGCTGGATCCCGCTCCTCACGCTGATGGCGATGATCAGCCTGAACCTCGGGATCCTCAACCTGCTGCCGATCCCGATGCTCGACGGCGGTCACATCTTCATCATGGCCCTCGAAGGCGCGGCGCGGCGCGACTTCAGCCTGCGCGTCAAGGAGCGGCTCCTCGATCGCCGGCTTCGTGCTCATCATGATGCTGATGGTCACCGTCATCTACAACGACCTGATGCGCATCGAGTGGATTCGAGCGCCTCGTGCCGTGGCGGTGAGATCGCGCTGCGCGGCTCGGCTTCAGGCCTACGGTCTCCGGAGAGCTGTGATGCCTCCGGCTTCGCTCTGGACCGTAGCCTGTAGTCCGTAGCACCGACAGCCAGTCTCACTTCAACGCCGGGAGCTTCCCGAGATTCGCGTTCGTCGCGAGCTCGTAGAGGACCTTCGTGTCATCGAGGTTCGAGCCTTCGAGCTGACAGGATGTAACGCTTGTTCACGAACGCGTTCACTTCGCCGTCGCTTGCCCGCGCTGTCCCACTTCTCGAAGCCCGGATGGCCCGCCACCTTCACGGCTTTCTCGTAGCCGTGCTCGGTCTCCTTCTCGTAGCCCATGTTCTGAATCCACGTATAGGGCAGGAGCAGCAGCTGATTGAAGCCGGAGTCGACGAGCGTCGCTTCGATGTGCGCGTCGCCCTTCCGGTAGGTGACTGAGGCTTTCGAGTAGCTGACCGGCGCGGTCATCTTCTCGCCCGTGGGCTTGCCCATCTCCCAACCCGCGAGCTCGGGGAACGACCGTCTGCAATTCCTTGAAGCTGATTGGCTCCACCGCTTCCGTACTTCCCCCCGCCAGCGCGCCGAGCCCTTTGGCGAGCCCTTCGAGGCCCTTGGCCATTTCCTCGGCGCCCTTCGAGGCGTCCCGCTCGAGCTTCTTGCCAGCCTGCTCCATCTGCTTGCTGGCCTGTTCGATGGCTTTGGCCGCTTCCTCTGCCTGCTTCTGTTCGGCGGACTTGCCACACGCGACGGCGGAAGCGAGCGACACGGTGAGGGCGAGCGTCAACGCTTTCATAAGGGGCTCCGAAGGGCGCACATGCACGTTCCGGCACGAACGTGCCCGCGCGCGTCGTCAAGTCGGCCGCTCGTGGCGGTCCCGATAGCGCGGTTCTCATCAATGAACGAGATTCGCCTTGGTGGCGAACAACCTTCGGCAAGCGCACCAGTGCGACGAGGTGCGACAGGGCGACGGGGTGCGACCGGTGCTCGCTTCGACCCGGTCCCGATGAGACGAGCTTGAGGACGCGGGACAGGCCTCGTGTTCTACTTCGTGCTCCCCGTCTCCTTGGCCCCTGGCGGGCTTGCGAGGTAGCTCTTGCGCGCTCGCGCCTTGAGCTCGGGCTTGGTGGGCGACTTCACGTCGAGACGATGGATCTTGCCGTCGAGGTTCTTCGGGGTGAAGCCGAGCAGGTATTGGCTGTGCAACTCCGCGGCGACGCGCGTGAACGTCGGCCCGAGCTCCTCGGTCTTCTTGAGCTCGAAGTAGCCGCCGCCCGTTTCCTCGGCCAGCCGCTTGAGTCCGCGGTCCGGGCGCGTCCGAATCACACGGCCCATGCCTCCGGGCTGCATGACGCTCTCGAGGCCGATGGCGTAGACCATCACCTCGTCGGCGCGGGCGCGATCGGTGACGCGGCCGAGGCTCATGCGGCTGCCCGTGTCGTCACCATCGGTGAACACCACCACGACGCGGCGCGTGTCGACGCCCTGCAGCTGGTCGATGCTCGCGTCGACGGCATCCCAGAGCCGCGTGGCGTTGCCGAAGTCGAGGTCGCGAATCGATGCCGCCAGCTCGTCGCGATCGTTGGTGAACTCTTCGCTGCCGAACTCGATCTTGTCGTTGAACGCGCCGACCTTCGCCTTGTCGTCGGGCAGCAGGCGGATGACGAACTGCTCGGCGGCCTGCTTCACCAGCTCGAGGTTCATCGTCATGCTCCCGCTCGTGTCGAGCATCACGACCGCCGTGATCGGCCGGACGGAGTTGTCGAACAGCGCGATCTCCTGCGGAGCGTTGTTGTCGAGGATCTGAAAGTCGTCCTTCGTCAGATCGGGCACGAGCCGTCCCTGCGCGTCCGTCACGGTGACGTAGAGAGGGACCGTCTGTGTCCCGGACCGGAAGGTGGGTTGTTGCGTGGCGGCCGCCACCGAGCAGCCCAGGACGACGCCCACGGCGAGGGTGGGGCGAAGAAGGAACCTCATGGGGCGAGCTTAGCACGCGAAGAGAGGTCCCGAGTGGTCCAAAGGTCGAAGGTCCAAAGGTCCAAAGGTCCCAAGGTCCGAGGGTCCCAAGGTCCGGGGTCTGGTCCTGCGGACCATTCGGATCCTTGGACCGACGGACCTTCGGACCTTCCCATTGATAGACTCTGCGTTATGGGTGACCCGTTCGCTCGCGCAGGTGCGGCCTTGGCCGCCCTTCTGATTGTGGCGTCGGCCACGGGGCCCACGGCCGCGCAGGTTCGTCCCATCTACAGTCGAGGCATCTCCGGGCTCGTGCAGTCGGTCGAGCGTCTCCTCACGACGGCGAGCGCGATGCACACCGGCGCCCACCCGGACGACGAGGACACGGCGTTCATTGCTCGGGTCGCGAGAGGCGACCACGCGCGCGTGGCGTATCTGTCGCTCAATCGCGGCGAGGGCGGACAGAACCTGATCGGCCTCGAGCTCTTCGACGCGCTCGGGGTGATCCGGACGGAGGAGCTCCTCCAGGCGCGCGTGCTCGACGGCGGCGACCAGTTCTTCACGCGCGCCTTCGACTTCGGCTTCACCAAGACGGTCGAAGAGGCCGCGGAGAAGTGGGACAAGGATCGGATCCTCGGCGACATGGTTCGCGCGATCCGCATGTACCGTCCGCTGGTGCTCTTCTCGGGCTTCAGCGGCACGAACGCGGACGGGCACGGCCAGCATCAGCTGGCGGGCGTGCTGACGCCGATCGCGTTCGAGGCGGCGGCCGATCCGGCGCGTTTCCCCGAGCAGATCGGGGAAGGCCTGCGCCCGTGGCAGCCGAAGAAGCTGTACGTCCGCCAGGGCTTCGGCCGCTCGACAGCCGAGCCGTCGCTTCGATTGCCGACCGGTGTCTTCGATCCGCTGCTGGGCCGCTCGTTCTTCGAGATCGCGATGGAGGGCCGCAGCCAGCACAAGTCACAGGAGATGGGCACTGTCGAAGCGCGCGGCCCGAAGACGTCGAACATGCGGCTGGTGACCGACCTCCTGCGCGGCGCGGGCACGAACGGGTCCGGCGCCTCGGAAGCGACCGTCTTCGACGGGATCGACACCTCGCTCCCGGGTTTGGCCTCGCTCGCGGGTCTGCCCGCCGGCGCGCTCCGGGAAGACCTGGCCCGCATCGAGGGGCTCGTGCGTTCGGTGCTCGCCAACCCCGATCTCGTTCGCGATCCGGCGAAGGCGGTGCCGCAGCTCTCCGCCGGTCTCGAGGCGGTGCGCGCGGCGCGCCGCAAGACCGCGGGTCTCGACGCGCCTGCGGGCGCTCGCGCCGAAGCCGAGTTCCTGCTTCGGGTCAAAGACGAGCAGTTCGAGGACGCGCTCGTTCGTGCCGCCGGTGTCGTCACCGACCTGCTGGCGGATCGCGAAGTGGCCGCCGCTGGCGACCCGCTGCGCGCCACGGTGTCCGTGTTCGTGCCCGAAGGATCGCCGGTCGTCATCGGCGAGGCGCGTGTGACCGCGCCGTCAGGATGGACGGTGGCGCCGGCGCCGGCCTCCAACGACGACGCGTCCGAGAGCCCGTTCGCACGCTTCGGCCGCGAGACGCCGACGAAGAGCGCCGCCTACATCGTGACGGTGTCGCCGACCGCATCGCCAAACCAGCCTTACTGGCTGGTCGAGAAGCGCGACCAGGAAGTGTTCGCGTGGAACGTGCCGACCGCGCTGCAGACGCTCCCATTCGCGCCACCCGATGTGACCGGGACGGTAACGCTCACCGTCGGCGGCTCGCAGGTCACCGTGACGCGGGGCCTCGAGTATCGCTACGGCGACAGCGTGCGCGGCGAAATCCGTCGCGAGTTCGCCGTCGTGCCCGCGGCGACACTGTCTTTCGACGAGCCGCTCCAGATCGTTCCGACCCATAGCACGTCCCGGCCGAGAAAGGTTGCCGTCAGGCTGCAGAATCAGACGCTCGCTCAATCGGATGGCGTCGTCCGGCTGACCGCTCCGGCCGGCTGGAAGGTCGAGCCTGCCGAGACCCCCGTGAGCTTCTCGGCCGCCGGCGAACGTCAGGCGGTCTGGTTCACCATCACACCCGGCCCTGCGGCGGGTGCCGGCGCCTACACGCTCGCCGCGGAGGCGATCGTGTCAGGCCGATCGAATACGCTCGCGATGCGCGAGATTGATTACCCGCACATCCAGAAGCATCGGCTCTACGATCCGGCGCGCGCCGTGGCGCGGGTGCTCGACGTGAAGGTCGCGCCGGTGCGCGTCGGCTACGTGATGGGCGCCGGCGATCAGGTTCCCGAGGCCATCCGGCGTCTCGGCCTCGACGTGACGCTCGTCACCGACGATCAGCTCGCCTCGGGCGACTTCTCGATCTTCGACGTCATCGTCGTCGGCATCCGCGCCTCGGAGGCGCGGCCCGCCTTCGTCGCGAGCAACGGACGGCTGCTGCAGTACGTGCGCGACGGCGGCACGCTGATCGTCCAGTACCAGCAGCCGGACTACGTCGCGCGCGGGCTCGTGCCTTTCAAGGCCGAGATGGCCCGGAACGTCCGCGTGACCGACGAGCGCGCGCCGGTCAAGCTGCTGCAACCGCAGCACCCGGCGTTCACCTTTCCCAATCGGATCACCGACGACGACTGGGCCGGCTGGGTCCAGGAGCGCAATCTCTACGCGTTCGCGAGCTTCGGCCCCGAGCTCACGCCGCTCATCGAGACGGCCGATCCCAACGAGCCGCCGCAGCGCGGCGGGCAGGTGTACGCGAGCTTGGCAAGGGGCAGTTCGTGTACACGTCGTTCGCCTGGTTCCGCCAGCTTCCCGCAGGCGTGCCCGGAGCATATCGGCTGTTCGCGAATCTGTTGTCATTGCCCAAAGCACCCCAATGACGAATGACGAATGACGAATGACGAATGACGAATGACGAATGACGAATGACGAATCGAGGCCGGCCGGTACGCGACGTGCACTTGCGTGCGTATGCCAAAAGAGCTTCAAGTTCGTACGCGCAGGTTCGCCGTCGACGTTCTGAGATTCATTCGGAAGCTGCCACGAACGATCGATGGGCGGGTGATCGCCTGGCAGCTGGCAAAGGCGGGAAGCGCGGTGGGGTCGAACTACCGCCGTGTGTGTCACGCTCAATCGGATCGGGACTTCATCGCAAAGCTCAAGGTCGTCGAGGAAGAGACGGACGAGTCCTGCTTCTGGCTCGACGTTTGTCTCGAACTCGGCTTTGGCGATGAGCGCGAGGCAAGTCGATTGAACGGCGAAAGCGGGGAACTCAAGGCCATGGTCGTGAGTTCAATCCAGACCAAGCGCAGCCGCCTACGCGTACCGATGAATCTGCGACGTGCGTCGAAATTCGCTGTGCGATCCCTGCGTGCAGCGGTGCTTGGTGCGTCCGCCATTGTCATTCGTGAGGCAAGTCGATTGAACGGCGAAAGCGGGGAACTCAAGGCCACGGTCGTGAGTTCAATCCAGACCAAGCGCAGCCGCCTACACGTACGATGAATCTGCGGCGTGCTCGAAATTCGCTGTGCGATTCCTGCGTACATCAGTGCTTGGTGCGTCCGCCATTTGTCATTCGTCATTCGTCATTCGTCATTCGTAATGACGACCATTTCTAATGCGACGATGTCGGTGACGGACCGGCGCCTCCCGCCTCGGATGCCGCCGGGCCGTTGTAGATGCCGTTGAAGAGGAACTTGAACGTGCCGTGCGGCTGCGCGCGGAAGGTGATTTCCGGGCCGAAGAGGAAGAGGCGGCCCTTGCCGACGCTGCGCTTCGGCGACGGCGACGGCGCCGCTGAGATAGTGCTGGCCCCACGCCCAGCCGCTCCGCAGCGGCGCGGCGCGTGTCGAACCACGCGACCGGCCGTCACGCCCTTCATCGCGGCGTCGGGAAGCAGCTTGAACGCCGGGCTGTTGTCGAAGAACACGTCGGCGCGCGGCTCGAAGCCCCAGGCCAGCGGATGCTGTGGGTTCGACCGCCACCTGCGAGCACCGAGCCGGGCACGTAGAACCGCTCCTGCGGCAGCGGCCGCTCGCCGGTCGCCGTGCGCTCGACGAGCGCGCTCGACATCGGCAGCTTCAGGTGGTACGCGAGACTGGTCGAAGCTGCCGATCGGTGACGATCGTGCCGCCCTGCTCGAGGAACGCCTTGAGCTGCGGGACGGTCGCTCCACCGTGACGCTGCCCCAGCCACCCGCGGTACTCCGCGGGGATCGACTGCCGGATCGACCTCGAGCTGCCGGAAGCCGCCGCGACGTCCGGTCGGCCGGACCGGCTCGCGGGAATCGCGCCGTCGACGAAGACCAGCACGTCGAACTTCGCCTGCAGGTTGCCCGCGTCGAGCGTCTGCGGATACACCACCTCGAACGGGAACTCGTACTGCTCGAAGAACCAGCGCGTCCAGCCCGACGGCATCGAGCCGCCGTAGCGATCCCACAGGCCGATCGCGCACCGGCTTGAGCTTCACCATCTCGCCCGGCTGGACGGCGTCGGCGACGGCGTGACCGTGATGCCGAGATCCGTGGCCGCCTTCGCCAGCACTGCCGCGGTCTGCGGACGCGCCGGCACGAAGAGCGTGCCCGCCGGCCTGCGTCGCCGGCGCCGTTGCTTCGATCCAGTAGACCTCGTCGCCGTTCTTCAGCAGCCGGTTCACGACGATGAAGCGTCGTTCTGGGCGTGGCTGAAGCAGATAGCCCGCGGCGCCGCCGGCCCGGTGACCGTCGCCGGCGGCGCGAGAGGAACCCGGTCACCTTCTCGAACGGACCGTCGAAGCCGTCGAGGATGCGATCGAACGTCACGCCCATCTGATACGCGAGCGTCCAGCCGGCGCTGTCGTACGGCGGAATCGGCGGGCCGCCCGGATAGGCGAAGTCGTTCGGATGATCCTGCGGCTCGAACATGTCGAGCACGTGCGGGCGGAACGCCTGCGCCGCCTTCACGACGATCGATCCGGCCGGATACTTCCTGCCCTGCGACCTCGAACGCCGCGGTCGCGCGGTGCACGGTGACGCCGGTCTTGATCAGCGTGTTGACGAACTTCGATCGCGGTGGGGAAGTCGCGCTGATCGGCGGACAGGATGTAGCCGCGCGGATCGCGCAGCGCCGGATCGCGCAGCATGCTCGTAGAACTTCGTCGGCGACGGGCGTGGCTGAAGCCGCCGACGCTCATCACCGGCGGCGCGCTGCTGTCGGCCGTGGCGGTGCCTCGCGTGGCGCTCTCGCGCGCGATCGCCTCCTGCACGCGCTGCACGCGGCCCGGATACATCGTCCACGTGTCGGTGCTGCCCTTCTCGATGGCGCGCTTGCCCCATCCGATAGATGTTGTAGAGGAACTGCTCGCGATGGCGCGACGCGACGTCGAGCACGGCCCGGTTCGCGGTCAGCGAGTACTCGATCGACTGGCGGAAGTGCCACTTCTGCGGCGTGATCGGGTACGGCAGGTCGCCGCTCGGCAGCGTTGCGCGACGGCACGAACGGGATCTCCATCGGCGTCGGGCTGCCGATCGTCTCGGTGAGCAGGCCGATCATGTTGTGGAAGTAGACCGTCGTCCGCAGGCCGCCGTTCCACCACGTCGAGTAGTTCGGCGCCGCGGCGCATGGTCGCGCCGGGCTTTCCTTCGGCGGCGAACCGGTTGTGCATCGATGCGCCGACCAGATCGATGCCGAGCGGGATCAGCGGATCGAAGACGTAGTTGAACGGATCGCGGAACGGCGGCGCGAACAGCACCGTGCCGGTCGGCCCCGTCTGGTGGTGGTTGTACATGATCTGCGGAAACCACTCGTGGTACAGGATGCGGTTCATGTTGGTCGGTTTCCGGTTGGGTCGACATGTACGAATCGCGGTTGTTGTCGTGGCCGACGTATTTCTGGTAGAGCCGCGGAATCGTCGAGAGCGTCGTGCGCTTCTTCGGATCGGACTCGCGCATGTACCAGTCGGCGACGAGGTCGTGCCCGTCCGGATTGGCGTGGACGAAGAGGATGATGACGTCGCGCAGGAAGCGCTGCGTCTCTTCGTCGTTGCGGCTCACCATCTGGTAGACCGTTTCCATCAACTGCTGCGCGCCCAGGACCTCGGTGGCGTGCAGGCCGCCGTCGATCCACACCACCGCCTTGCCCTTCGGCGGCGAGCGCCTTCGCCTGATCGTCGGTCAGGCCCTCGGCGAGCGCCAGCTTGCGGGCGATCTCCTTGTAGCGCGCGAGCTTCTTGTGGTTCTCCGGCGAGGTGACGATCGCCATCAGGTGCGGGCGGCCTTCGGCGGTCTTGCCGATCTCCACGAGCGTCATCCGGTCCGATTCCGCGTCGAGCTTCTTCCAGTACTCGGTCAGCTGCTTGTAGTTCGGCGAGCTGGTAGTCGTCGCCGAGGTTGAAGCCGAACTGCTCCTTTGGCGTGGTGACGCGCTCGGTCCGCGCGTGCAACGCGACGACCGCCAGGGTCAGTGTGGCGGCAAGCGCAGTGGCACTGATGACGAGAGGTGGCCTGCGATTCATGGAGCCCCCAGGAATGCGCTCCGGCGGGAAGCCCGGAGTTGCGAAAAGTGGGCTCAATGATACCGGCTTTTGGCGAGCCGACGGGGCCGCTCAGTGCCCGGGTCGGGGAGGTCTCTACTCCGATGCCAGGAACCGGTGCAGCGCGACGACGCTTCCGGCGGCGATGAGCAGGACGGCAGTCGCAATGACACTCGTGTAGGAGCCCTGCAGCCACCCCGCGAGGGCCGGGACGACATCCGAGCCGGCAATCGCCGCCCGGCCCGTCAGCGAGCGGACCAGCGCGACCAGCAGGGCGAGGGCGGCGACCAGGCCGATGCCGACTTCGACGCGCTGCATCATGTCGAGCGGCGCGACGGCGCGCGCCTCGGCTTCCCAGCGGCGCGCAAGCTGCGCCTTCCACCAGAGCTGACCCGGCTTGGGCAGGACTCGCCGATCGGCGATCGCGGCGGTCTCGTCGGCGAGCGTCGAAAGGGCGGCGACCGCGGCCTCGATCTCGCGGCACGTGACGCAGCGCGCGAGATGCGCGTCGATATCGGGTGTGCGCCGGCCGTGGCGCGCGGCCTCGACGATGTCGGCCTCGCGTGTGCAGCCTGGTGCGGCGAACGGACTGATCATCGCTGGCCCCCTTGGGATCCCCGGCGCGTGACGAGACCGGCCAGTCGCTTGCGCGCGCGAAACAGCAGCACCTTCACGCTCGCCGGCTTGACCTTCAGCGAGCGCGCGATCTCCTCGTGCGGCGACCCTTCCACGTACGCCATCCACAGCATCGCACGTTCGCGCGGATCGAGCGCCGCGAAGCTCCGGGCGGTGTCGACGTCCTTCTCGACCGGGGGCGTGCTCTGCGGCTGTTCGCGCTCGATCGCGTCGTGCGCCTGGCCGTGCCGCTTGCCGGCGCGGAACGCGTCCACGGCGAGGTTGCCGGCAATGCGGAAGAGATAGGCCCGCAGCGCATCCGCCTCGAGCTTTCCAACGGGCGCCCGCAACAGCCGCAGAAAAGCGTCCTGCATCAGATCCTCGGCCTGCGCGGCGTCGCCCAGCACTCGGTAGAGATAACTCCACAGCGGCCGGGCCGCCTGCGCGTAGAGACGCTCGAAGCTGGCTTCGTCGACGAGCGCCAGATCGGCTGTCTCGGCGATTACATCCCCGGCCGTGCGGGCGCTTGTCATGGTCGTCATGGCCGCACGTGAACCCCACGTGGCAGATCCCGCAAATTCGGCCCGACCCGCATTTGCAGATTCCGAAATTCGGCCCGACCCCAATCCGTCACAGCCGTTCGGCGACTGGCGGGGCCTTCACGTCGAACAGGCCCAGCTTCTTGGAGAGGATGTACGACGAGGCCGCGGACAGGGCGAAACCGAAGCCGGCGGTCATCAACATCAGACCCACGACCATGAAGCTGCCCTCCGAATCCCAGCGCGCGAAATTGCTCGCGGCAAAGGTCCCTGCCCCCAGGCACATCAGCACGAGTCCGGTCTGACCCGCCCGGAGGATGCGGAGCGCCGGGTGGTCGCGGTCGAGGGTCATCGTCTCCAGGAATCGCTGCCCTCCGTCGGTCTGGAGGAAGTCGGCGAACTCCCGCGCCGAGCCCATCCGCTCCATGAGCTTGCCATGGAAGTCGGTGAACACCTTCAGCCGTTCCTTGCGCCGGTTTCCGTCGACGATGACATACACGATCCACGCGATCATGGCGAAAAACCCGAGCCCGAGCAGGATCGGAATCATGAATTCCATACGAGCGGTGCTCCTTCTGGTTGCCGGGGCGCGCCGGCGCCGCGGCCAGTTACACCGTCAACGCCCGAGCCCGGCGAAGGGTTAACATGACCAGACTGGAGCGGCTGGAGCGGCTGGAGCGGATGGCGCGGCTGGAAAAGAGTAGAGCGGCTGGAAGAGTAGACCGGCTGGACGAGTAGAGCGGCTGGGGAGCGATAAGGGAGCACCAGATGACCATGAGACAGATGCGACTGGGATTGACCCTGACTGTGGCGGCGCTGGTAGCGACGGGCGCGGCCGTGGCGGCGAAGCAGGCCGGGGCCGGCAAGGTGGCCGTGGCCAAGCTCGCGCCGACCGCGAACAACACGGCGCGCGGCGAGGTGACCTTCACCCAGCAGGCCGACGGCGTGCGCGTCGTCGGCTCGTTCAGCGGTCTGGTGATGGGTGAGCATGCCTTCCACGTCCACGAGAAGGGCGACTGCTCGGCGCCGGACGCCAAATCGGCCGGGGCCCACTTCAACCCGACGTCGAAGAATCACGGCGCCCGCGAGTCGGCCGACCGTCACGTCGGCGATCTCGGCAACTTCAAGGCGGATCCCTACGGCCTCGGGCGCATCGACTTCGTCGACAGCCAGCTCTCGCTCGATGGGCCCAACTCGATTCTCAAGCGTGGCGTGATCATCCACGAGAAGGCCGACGACTTCAAAACGCAGCCCACCGGCGACGCCGGCGGACGACAGGCATGTGGGGTGATTGAAGCGAAGTAGGAAGTAGAAGGTAGGAAGTGTCGAGGAGGGCGGGGCTTTGGTGAGCCCCGCCGTCGAGAGCGGCGTTTCCACCCGCCATGACCGCTCGGATCTCGTCGTTCGATGGCTGACTCGTGGTCTCCGCAGCCTGCTGCCCATTGCCTGATTGAATGCGTCGTCTCCTGTTCCTCCTTCATCTGACAATCGCCACCGCCTGCAGCGGTGGCGGCAGTATGTCCTGCGGCTTCGCCGCCGGCTCCGACTTCACGTCGGGCGAGGGGGCGCGCCGGTTCGATCTCCGCGGAAGAGTGATCGCGGTGGCGAAAGCCGATCGCCAGGCGACCGTGGCTCACGAACGCATCGATGGCTTCATGGATCCCATGACGATGCCCTTCCGGGTGAAGGAGGGATGGGCGCTCCAGGTCATGAAGCCGGGCGATCTCGTGCAAGGTACGCTGGTCGTGGACGGGTCTCGCTCGTGGATCGAGGTGGCCGCGGTGACGAGCGATCCGCGTGGAGCGGCGGAGCCGAACGAGCCCAAGGGGACGGGGGTGCCCGCCGAGCCAGGCACACCCGTCCCCGGGTTGACGCTCGTCGATCAGGATCGGCGGACGTTCAAGCTCAATCGCTACAAGGGCGCTCCGCTGCTCGTCACCTTTGCATACACGCGGTGCCCGCTACCGGAGTACTGCCCGCTCGTGATGCAGCGCTTCGCGGCGCTCGAACGGGCGACGGCGGGCGATCCGCGGCTCGCGCGCGTGCGGCTGCTGACGGTGACGCTCGATCCGGCGCACGACACGCCGGCGCGCCTGCGTGAGTACGGCCTGCACTACAACGCGGGCGGGCACGCGCCCGGCAAGAACGGCGACCCCTTCACGCGCTGGCAGCTCGCGACGGGGAAGCCGGACGAGATCGAGCGACTCGCGGCCTTCTTCGGCCTCGACTACTATGGCGAGACGTCCACCCAGGTGATTCATTCCCTGCGCACCGGTGTGATCGATGGCGAAGGCAAGGTGGCGCGCGTCTTCGAATACAACGACTGGAAGATCGACGATGTGCTCGCGGTCCTTCACGGGCTCCCGTAGGATCGCCACGCCGACGTCCGTGCGCCGACTCGGCTCCGCCGTCCTCTGGCTGCTCGC
This sequence comes from Vicinamibacterales bacterium, assembly GCA_963840865.1. Classification (GTDB taxonomy): domain Bacteria; phylum Acidobacteriota; class Vicinamibacteria; order Vicinamibacterales; family Vicinamibacteraceae; genus CAWJAP01. The sequence goes on along the minus strand of CAWJAP010000023.1, from coordinate 341,810 downwards.
CGTCTTCGCGACCGACGCGGCCGCCGATCTGCTGCCGTCCCGTCCCATCTCGCTCTGGAACGGACGCCTCGTCGTCAGCGGCGAGGTGACGGTCTCTTTCGGCTCGCAGGACGATGCGTACTTCAACGCGCTCGACTACTCGCACGACGCCTTCAACCTGCTGAGCGTGTCGGTTTCCGCCGAGCTCCGCGCGCACGATCGGGTCGCCGTGCTCGCCGAAGTCATCGACGAAGTGGCGCTGCGCGGCCGATCGTTCGGGCCGACCGACTGGCACGTCATCCGGCCCTATGCGTTGTTCGTCCGCGTGCGGCCGCTGAAGGAGAGCGCCTTCTACGTACAGGCCGGCCGCATCCCGCCGGTGTTCGGCCGCTTCGCGCGGCTCGACTACGCCCAGAACAATCCGCTCATCGGCGTGCCCCTCGCCTATCACTACCCGACCGTCATGCGTGGCGACGTCGCGCCCGCCAACGTGCAGCAGCTGCTCGAGAATCGCGGGAATGGCTGGCGTGTCGGCTATCCCCCGGCCGCGATCCTGGCCAGCGGAAGTCAAGGCGTGCCGCTCGTCTCTGCCCGGCGCTGGGACACCGGCGTCCAGGGGAAGTGGGATCAAGGCACGTGGGACGTCGGGCTGGCGCTGACGAGTGGCACGCTGTCGCGGCCGTTGACCGACGATGACAACGGGGGCAAGCAGATATCGGGACGTGTCGGGGTCAAGCCGGTGACGGGGCTCGAGCTCGGTGCGTCCATCGCCCGCGGCGAGTTCGTCGCCGATGCGGCCCGGCTGTCGCTGCCGAATGGCGAGGCCGGCAAACGCTTCCGCCAGGATGCATGGGGCGTCGATGGCGAGTACTCCGTCGGCTACGTCGTATTCCGCGGCGAGATCATCGGCAGCCGGTGGGCGACGCCGTTCTCGAGCGGCGAGACGACTCGCCGGCTCGGCGCCATGTCGGGCTGGCTCGAAGGGCGGGTCACGCTTTCGCCGCGGTGGTATGTGGCCGTTCGCGGCGAGCGTCTCGGGTTCGAGTCGATCAACAGATCGATGCCCGCGATGCCGGCATACGGCGAAGCGACTGGTGGCACGAGCGGCGCGGGCCCGCCGGCGGACGTCGAGTGGGATGCGCCGGTGTCGCGCGTCGAGGCCGGTGCCGGTTACCGCATCCGGCGCAACCTGCGCATCAAGGTGTCGTGGCAGGAAAACTGGCGCGACGGCGGCCGCATCAGGCGTGACACGCTGGTGGGTACGCAGCTGGTGTATTGGTTTTGAGGGTCAGGAGTCATCAATACCAGGACGACTCCCGACCCCCGCCAAAACAACATGTTCTTCCCGCGCCCTCCCCTCTCGACCTGCCTTCCGACGCTCGTCGTCGCGCTCGTCGCGGTGTCGGTGCCGGACTGGCGGGCGGGAGCGGTTCCCGTTGGTGCGCAGGCCGCGCGCGTTGCGAGCGGCGCCATTCGCGGCCGGGTCGAGCTGCCGGCCACGTTCGTCACGGAACGCCGTCCGGCCATCAGTGACGTCGGCGCCGCGCATCCCCGCGATCATGCGGCCGACGTCCGCGATCGGCGCCTCGCCGTGGTCTATCTCGATCGCGCGCCGCGAGGCGCCTTTGGCGAAGCCGACGAGCGGCGCGCCCGCATCGATCAGCGCGGCGAGCGCTTCGTGCCCCACGTCGTCGCCATTCCGGTCGGCAGCGTCGTCGATTTCCCCAACTCCGACAGCACCTATCACAACGTGTTCTCGTTGTCGGAAGCGAGGACGTTCGACCTCGGACGGTACGCCGCAGGCCGCTCGAAGTCGGTCCGCTTCGATCGTCCGGGCATCGTGCGGGTCTTCTGCGACATTCACTCGCACATGAGCGCCTTCATCCTGGTCTTCGCGCATCGCTTCTTCGACGTCACCGACGCCGAGGGACGCTATCGCATCCCGAACGTGCCGCCGGGGACCTACACGGTGACGTTCTGGAACGAGCTGGCCGCGGCCGAATCCCGTCAGGTGGTCGTCCCGGAGGACGGCGAGGTGGAAGCGAACTTCGGGGCCACGAAACACCGGGCGCTGGCAACGGGGCAGTAGCGTGCGCGTACTGTCGTCGCTGTCGAATCGCGTCTTCCTGGCCAGCGCCATCGTTGCCGTTCTGTCGATCGGCGCCGCCGTATTCCTCGTCAATTATGCGGTCACGCGGCGGGCCGAGGCCGAGCTCGAACGCAGCCTCACCGAGGCGGGCGAGCTCGTGGCGCAGGTCCAGACGCTGCTGTTCGAGCACCTCGTGCGCGAGGCGCGCCTCGTCGCCGATTTGCCGCGTCTGAAGGCCGCGGTCTACGACGCCCACGCGCCGACCGCGCAGGCGGTGGCGGAGGAGTACGCCCGCCAGATCGAGGCGGATCTGTTCGTGGTGACGAACCGCTCCGGCCGGCTGCTCGCGGTGATTGGCGACCCCGGCGTTCCGCACGAAGCCATCGCGAGCCGGCAGGGAGTCCGCGAGTCGCTCGTCGGCCGACCGGTCGTCGGCTTCTGGTCGCGCGCCGATGGTCTGCTCCCAGTCGTGTCCACGCCCATCGTCATCGGTCCCGGTCAGCCGGAGATCCTGGGGACGGTCAGCGTGGGGGTGAGGCTCAGCGCGCACCTGGCCGAACGCATCAAGGCGCTGACCCGCAGCGAGGTGGTGTTCATGGGCGGCGGCCGCGTGCAGGGCTCGACCCTGCCGCGCGAGCACGACGCGGCGCTGACGCAGACGTTCGCGTCGCCGGGTGCGACGCGCATCGTCCTCGGGGGGGAGGAGTATCAGGTGGCGGGGCGGCCGCTGACGCTCGCCATCCGCGCCGGCCCCGCGTCGACGGCGCTCCCGGCCGACTCAATCGCGATGGACGCGCGCGGCGGCGAGGGGGCGCCAATGATCATCGCGCTGCGATCGCGCACGGCGGAGCTCGCCTTTCTGCGCACGCTGCACACCGCGTTCGCGCTGACCGCGCTCGCCGGGGTGCTGCTTGCGACCATTCTGAGCTATGCCATCGCGCGAACGACCACCCGCCCGATCCGGGCGTTGACGGCGACGATGGGCGAGATTGCGTCGACCGGCGTCCTGACGCCGCGCCCGGCGGCGACCAGTCCGCGCCGCTGGGACGATGCGGATGCGCGGCTGCTGACCGGGGCATTCCACACCCTCACCGAGTCGCTGGCCCGGTTCCAGCGCGAGGCCGCGCAGCGCGAGCGGCTCTCGTCGCTCGGCCGGCTCTCGACCGTGCTCGCGCACGAGATTCGCAACCCGCTGATGATCATCAAGGCTTCGCTGCGCACGCTGCGCCGTGGCACGCGCTCGGAGGAAGCCGGCGCGCTGACCGCCATCGCCGACATCGAAGGCGAGGTCGCCCGGCTCAATCGCCTGGTGCACGACGTGCTCGACTACGCGCGGCCGATCCGTTTCGAGATTGAGCGCGTCGAGCTCGGGCGTCTCGTTCACGATGCCGCCAACGCCGTCGTCACCAGTCAGCCCGGACCGGAGATTCACGTCGACGGACCGCCACATCCGGTGGAGCTGCAGACCGACGGGGATCGCCTGCGGCAGGCGCTGGTCAACGTGCTCTCCAACGCGTGTGACGCGGTGCTGGAGCGGGATCGGGAGACCGCCGGCGGGCCGGATCGAGCCTCCCACCCCCGGCCTTCAACCCACGGCCCCATCGTCGTTACGACCAGCGCCGACGACAAGACGGCCCGGATCGTGGTCCGGGATGCCGGCGTGGGCATTGCGCCCGGCGAGCTCGCTCGCATCTTCGAGCCGTTCTTCACGACCAAGAAGGCGGGATCCGGCATCGGGCTTGCAATCACCAAGAACGTCGTCGAAGGTCTGGGTGGATCGATCACCGTCGAGAGTCTGCGCGAACACGGCACGACGGTGAAGATCTCGATTCCCCGGGCTGCCGTGCCGGTTAGCGACGATGTGACCGGCGAGGTCGAACGGCAGCCGGCGCCCACGACTTAGCGAATGACGAATGACGGAATCGCAGGAGCGCGGGACTTCAGTCCCGGGCGCTCCCCACGACCGAAGACCGAAGACCGAAGACCGAAGACCGAGGACCGAGGACCGAAGACCGGCGACCAATCGCTGATGCCAATCTCCGGAAGCATTCTGCTCGTCGACGATGAAGCCAAGATCCGCGAGCTGCTCGCGAAGGCGCTCGTCGAAGACGGCCATGAAGTCGTCTCGACCGGCAACCCGCGCGTCGCACGGCAGTGGCTCGGGCAGCGATTCTTCGACGTGCTGATCATCGACAACCTGATGCCGGAGATGACCGGGCTCGAGCTCATTCGCGAGTTCACGTCCACGGTGGCGGTCGAGGAGCGGCCGCAGATCCTGCTGATGACGGCGCACGCCACCGTCGAAAGCGCCATCGCCGCGATGAAAGCCGGCGCGCTCGACTACCTCCAGAAACCCTTCGAGATCGACGAGCTGCTCGTCGTCGTCGCGCGTGCAGTGGAGCACCAGCGGCTGCGCACGCACCACGGCTATCTCCTGGCGGAGCGCGACGAAGAGTTCGATCACTACGGCATCATCGGCCGCAGCCGCGTGATGCAGGAGGTCATCCGCACCGCCAATCTGGTGGCGCAGACCAAGAGCACCGTGCTCATCACGGGCGAGACCGGCACCGGCAAGGAGCTCGTGGCCCGCGCCATTCATGCGCGCAGCGCCGAGCGCGAGCGCCCGCTCATTCGCGTGAACTGCGCGGCCATTCCGGAGTCGCTGCTCGAGTCCGAGCTCTTCGGCCACGTGAAGGGCGCGTTCACCGGCGCCGTGGCCAACAAGAAGGGCCGCTTCGCCCTCGCCGACGGCGGCACCATCTTCCTCGACGAGATCGGGACGATGAGCACGGCGCTCCAGGCCAAGCTGCTGCGCGTGCTGCAGGAGCGCGAGTTCGAGCCGCTGGGATCAGAGCGGAGCCAGAAGGTCGACGTCCGCGTGATCGCGGCGACCAATCGCGATCTCAGGCAGATGGTGGTAGACGGCCGGTTCCAGGAGGATCTGTACTATCGACTGAATGTCATTCCCATCGCGATTCCGGCGCTCCGCGAACGCCGCGAGGATGTACCCGTGCTCGTCGACCACTTCGTCCGCAAGCACGCGCAGCGCGCCGGGAAGAAGTTCGACCGCCTCGATGACGGGCTCATCGCCCGGCTCACCTCGTACGAGTGGCCGGGCAACGTCCGCGAGCTCGAGAACACCATCGAGCGCGCGGTGGTGCTGTCGCCCGGCGCGGTCGTCTCGGCACAGGCGCTCTTCATGCCGGGCGTGACGGCTTCGCCCACGGCGAGCGTCCCTTCGCTCAATCTTCATCAGAACCTCGAATGGTCGGAACGGGAAACGGTGCGGCGGGCACTCGAAGCCTCGCGCGGCGTGAAGAAGGACGCGGCCGAGCTGATGGGTATCAGCCAGCGCGCGCTCAGCTACTACCTGGCCAAGCACCGCATCGATTGACGCGTGCGATCTTTCCGCGACCGTAAGATCTTTCGCATTTCGTAAATCTGGGCCCGCTGAGGCCTCGCTCATGTCCCGGTCGGGGATCTCTCCATCCGCCCGTCGGCCTCCTGTCGTCGTCGCCGCCCGCACTTTCCATGGTGGCGTCGCCTGCCGTGGCCTCCCGTTTGCACGACGGGCGCGGGGAGCAAGGAGGTGCGGTGCGGAGCCCACGTGTGTTGCATGTTCTTGGTAGGGGAGTCGCGGTGGTGGCCGTCGGTGCGCTGTTGAGCGCGTGCGACGAGAAGCTGTCGAGCATCACCGGTCCCACGCCGAATCTGAAACCGACCTTTTCAAGCATTCAGGCGGAGATCTTCGAATCCACGGACAGCTCCGGTCGCGCGGCGTGCATCAACTGTCACGCCCCGGGCCGTCCGGCGGCTTTCGTGATGGATTTGAGCACCAGCGCTGCGTACGCCTCGCTCGTCAACGTGGCAAGCCGACTGAAGCCGGGGGCGGTGCGCGTCATCCCCGGCGATCCCGACAACAGCTATCTCGTGCACAAGCTGGAAGGGCGCGCCGGCATCGTCGGCGAGCGCATGCCGCGAACCTCCGGTCCGTTCCTGACCGAAGGGCAGATGCTCGTCATTCGCACCTGGATCGCGAACGGCGCGCTCGACAACTGAAGGGAGCCACTCTTGACGCGTTCATTGCCTGCCGCACTGCTCTGCCTGCTGGCGCTCGTCTCACCTGCGGCGGCGCAGCCGTCGCGGACGAGCGGCCCCTCGTCGGATCCCGGACAGAAGTCCGACGCAGGTCCCGCGACCGATTCCGCCTCGAAGGCCGACGGCACGAAGACCGATGATGACAAGACGGAGCCTGCCAAGAAGCCCGCCGAGTCCGAGGCGGCTTCCGACGCGGATCAGAACCAGCGCGACGACGCCGTGCTCGATCGCGCGCAGCCCGATTTCACCATCGTCAACCTGCCCACGACGTTGCGGCTGCCGCAGTGGAAGAGCGCGTTCCGCGTGACGCATCGCTTCACCCGCTCGCTGGGCCAGGGCGACTTCGGCGACCTTCTCGAAGACTTCTTCGGCTTCGACTCCAGTGCGATCATCGGGCTCGAGTTCCGGTTCGGGATTCTGCCGGGGACGCAGGTCGGGATTCTGCGCACGAGCGATCGGACGATTCAGTTCTTCGGTCAGTACGACATCAAGTCGCAGACCGACGCGTTTCCGCTCGGCCTCGCCGCGTACGCGGCCATCGATGGCACGAACAACTTCCGAGACAGCTATTCGCCGGCCGTCGGGGTCATCGTGTCGCGGACGATCGGCACGCACGCGGCGCTCTATTTCCACCCGATATACGTGAACAACACCAACCCGCTGCCCGACGAGCTGATCGAGGACAACGACACGTTTCTGCTGGGCGTCGGCGCGCGGGTGCGAATTCGGCCGACGGTCTACGTGGTCGGCGAGTTCATCCCGCGGGTCGGCGGCTACGAGCCGGGCGTGCACGGCGCGAGCTTCGGCGTGGAGAAGCGCGCCGGCGGCCATTCGTTCCAGATCAATTTCTCGAACTCTTTCGGGACGACGATGGGCCAGGCGGCCCGCGGTGGCCTCAGCAACGACGATTGGTACATCGGGTTCAACATCACGCGGAAGTTTTTCTAGACGGCTGGGCGGCTGGGGACCGGGCGGCTGGGTGACGAGGCTTGGTGGCGGCGGGCTGAAGCCCCGTCCTCCTGATGAGAGATTGAGGCCGGCCCGTAGCCTGCAGCCCGTAGCCCCATCAGACCGAAGACCGAAGACCGAAGACCGAAGACCGACGACTGAAGACCGAAGACCGAAGACCGACGACTGAAGACCGACGACTGAAGACCGACGACTGAGACCGACGACTGAAGACCGATCGACCGTCCGACGACGCTTTGGCTTTCGGGCTGCGGTTTGCGAACGTGCTGGAGACGGTCGAGAATGCCTCGGCACGGCGGGGGCCAGGTGCCCCCGCCCGCAGTCCGGATTCGCATGATGCAGGCGAGCACGTAAGTCCCGACGACCATCCACAGTCCCTGTGTCCCGCATCCTCAAACGCACGCTCCTCGTCCTCGTGGGTCTCCTCGTGGTGGCGCAGTTCGTCGGGCCGAAGCGGATCAACCCTCCGACGAATCCGGCCCGACGGCTGTCGACTCATGTCAAGATCCCGGCCGACGTGAACGCGATCCTGACCCGGTCGTGCGCCAACTGCCATTCGAACGAAACCCGATGGCCGTGGTACGCATACGTGGCGCCGGTCTCGTGGAGCGTCATCGGCCACGTTCGCGACGGCCGCGACCACATGAACTTCTCCTCGTGGCCGACCTCGCCCGAGGAAGGTGTCGAGCTGCTCGACAGCGTGTGTCAGGAAGTGAAGCGCAAGCGGATGCCGCTCGCGTCCTACACCTGGATCCATTGGAGCGCCAAGCTGTCGGACGCCGATCGCAAGCTGCTCTGCCGGTGGGCGAACCGGGCGGCCGACGACCTGTCGGAGGCCGGCCACTAGCGGCACGCCAGTCAACTCACGAGCGACAAGGAAGAGCCTGATAGAGTACGCCGCGCAGGAGGTATCCCCGCGTGCGTACGACCTTCATTGGTGTCGCCTTGAGCGCCGCCCTGACTGCCCTGGCCGCACCAGCGGCCGCACTCGACATCTCGGACACGCGGATGCTCACGCAGCCGGCGGTCAGTCGGACGCAACTCGCCTTCGTCTACGCGGGCGATATCTGGATCTCCGACCTCGACGGGCGCAACGTCCGGCGGCTCACGTCGGACGCGGGCCTCGAAACGAGTCCCGACCTTCTCGCCCGACGGGACCCTCGTGGCCTTCAGCGGTCAGTACGACGGTAACACCGACGTCTACATCGTCGCCGCCGCGGGCGGGACGCCGACGCGCCTGACCTGGCACCCGGGGGCCGACACGGTGCAGGGCTTCACCGCCGACGGCAGCGCGGTCCTGTTCACCTCGGCGCGGGCGGTTTTCACGCAGCGGTACACGCAGCTGTTCACGGTGCCGATCAAGGGCGGGCTCGAGGCAGCGCTGCCGATTCCCAACGCTTTTCGTGCGGCCTATGCCCCCACCGGCGCCTTCATCGCGTACAACCCGATCTACCCCGCGCACCTGCAGTGGAAGCACTACCGCGGCGGCACCGTGTCGACGATTTCCATCTACCGGACGAGCGATCACGTCGTCGAGCGCGTGCCCCAGCCGGCGGGACCGTCGAACGACGTCGATCCCCGCTGGATCGGCGACACGATCTATTTCCGTTCGGACCGGAGCGGCGAGTTCAACCTCTTCGCCTACGACACGACGTCCAAGGCGATCACCCAGCTACACGGCACACCGACTTTCCGGTGCTGAACGCCGATGCCGCCGGCGATCGGGTCGTCTACGAGCAGGCCGGCTATCTGCACATGTCGACCACGTGAAGACGGGGAAGAGCTCGCGGCTGCGCATCGGCGTGGCCGCCGATCTCGTCGAGCGGCGTGCCCGCTTCGTGAAGGGCCCGGACTACGTGCGCACGTACGACGTGTCGCCGTCCGGAATGCGCGTGGCATTCGAGTATCGCGGCGAGATCGTGACCGTGCCGGCAGAGAAGGGCGATCCGCGCAACATCACCAACACGACCGGAGCGCACGAGCGGCAGCCGGCGTGGTCGCCGGACGGCAAGTCGATTGCCTATTTCTCCGACGTGTCGGGCGAGTACGCCCTTCACGTCCGCGCCCAGGACGGGAAGGGCGACGCGCGGATCTTCGCCGCCGGCGGAGCGGGCTTCTACACGCGTCCCGTGTGGTCTCCCGACAGCCGCCGTCTGGCCTACAGCGACAACGGCCGTTCGATCTTCCTGCTCGATCTCCAGGCCGCCAACGCCAAGCCGATCAAGGTGGCCACCGAGCCGGTCTACATGCCGGGCGCGTTCATCTCGACGCGATACGACTGGTCGCCCGACTCGAAGTGGCTGGTCTACGGGCTGCACACCCGCGCGCAGCTCGAGGCCGTGCACGTCTATTCGATCGACCAGGGCAAGTCGTTTCCCCTGACCGACGGCCTGAGCGACGTGACCGAGCCGGTGTTCGATCGCGACGGCAAGTATTTGTACGTGCTGGCGTCGACCAACGCCGGGCCGGTCAAGGACTGGTTCGCGCAGTCGAACCAGGACATGCGCTTGACCCGCGCGATCTATGCCGTGGTGCTGGCCAAGGGCACGGCGTCGCCCGTGATCCGTGAAAGCGACGAGGAGAAGGGCGCGCCGCCTCCGAAGACGACCGGTCTGGCCGCGGAAGCCGCCGCGGGGCAGGAGCCCGCAGCGCGGCCATCAGGCAATGCGAAGGAGCCGGCCGCCGAGCGCAAGGAACCGGTGAAGGTCGTGATCGATTTCGACGGGCTGCAGAACCGCATCGTCGATCTGCCGATCCCGCCCGGCGAGCTGAGCAACCTCCAGTTCGGAACAGATGGTCAGTTGTATTACGAAGCGGTCGGCGCCGACCGCAAGACCACGCTGCAGCGTTTCGACTTCAAGAAGCGGAAGAGCGAGACGGTGCTGTCGGACATCGACGATTACAAGATCTCGGCGGACGGCAAGAAGGTCGTTCACCGGAAGGACAATGCGTGGGCGATCGCGGCGCTGGGCGCCAAGGTCGATGCGGGCGAGGGAAAGCTCGCGATGGATCGGGTCGAGGTCCGCATCGATCCGCCGGCCGAGTGGGCGCAGATGTACGACGAAGCGTGGCGCATCAACCGCGACTACTTCTACGCACCGAACATGCACGGCGCCGACTGGCCGGCGATGAAGCAGAAGTACGCACCGTTTCTGCCCCACCTGTCGCACCGCGGCGATCTCGACGCGGGTGACGCAGTGGATGCTCAGCGAGCTCGGCGTCGGGCATTCCTACATCTTCGGCGGCGAAACGCGGCAGAAGGCCGATAACGTGCCCGGCGGACTCCTGGGCGCCGACTACGAGGTGGTCGGAGGACGGTATCGCATCACGAAAGTGTACGGCGGGCTCAACTGGAATCCGCAGCTGCGCTCGCCGCTCACCGAACCGGGCGTGGATGTGAGGGCCGGGGAGTACCTGCTCGCCGTCAACGGCCAGGATCTGCGGGCGCCGGCCAGCGTATACAGCCTGTTCGAGAACACGGCGAACCGCTTCGTCGAGATCACGGTCGGGCCGAACGCCGATGGATCGGGATCGCGGACCGTGTCGGTCGTTCCCGTCGCGAGCGAATCGGCGCTGCGCAGCCGCGACTGGGTGGAGGGCAACCTGCGGAAGGTGACCGAAGCGACCAAGGGGCGTGTCGCTTACGTTTACGTGCCCAACACGGCGGGGCCGGGTCACGAGTACTTCAAGCGGTACTTCTTTCCGCAAGCCAACCGCGACGCGATCATCGTCGACGAGCGCTTCAACGGCGGCGGGCAGGTCGCCGACTACTACATCGACATCCTGCGCCGGCCATTCGTCAGCTACTGGCACACGCGCTACGGCGAAGAACTGCAGACGCCCCTCGGCGGGATCCGCGGCCCGAAGGTGATGATCATCGACGAGACCGCCGGCTCCGGCGGCGACCTGCTGCCGTGGATGTTCCGCAAGTTCCAGCTCGGGCCGCTCGTCGGGAAACGCACCTGGGGCGGCCTGGTGGGAATTCTCGGCTATCCCGTGCTGATGGATGGCGGCGCCATCACCGCCCCGAACCTCGCCTTCTGGACCGAGGAAGGCTGGATTGTCGAGAACGAAGGCGTCGCGCCCGACATCGAGGTCGAGCAGACGCCGGCCGACGTCATCGCGGGGCGCGATCCGCAGCTCGAACGCGCCATCAAGACCGTGATGGAGGCGCTCGAGAAGAACCCACCCAAGCGCCCGTCGCCACCGCCGTTCCCGGTGCGCGTGCGGTGATTCGGCCCGGCTCCGGTGCACATGGCCCGAGCGGAGTCGGTCAAGACCTCCGGGCTGACGCATCCGGGCCGCCGTTCTCATTGATCGCGAAGGGCCACGGTCGGATCCACCCGTGTCGCCCGGCGTGCCGGAACGTAGCTGGCGGCCAGACCGGTCAGCAGCAACACAAGCACCGGCACGGCCCACGCCACCGGAGCGGCTGGATGCACACCCGCGAACATCCACGCGACCGGGCGGGTTGCGAGCAGGCCCACGGACCCGCCGATTAGCACACCGACGCCCACCAGCGTCAGTCCTCGGCCCAGTACAGCCCAGAGCACGCGCGGCGTCGACGCGCCGAGCGCCACGCGGATGCCGATCTCGCGCGTGCGGGAGGCGACGAGGAAGGCCATGATGCCGTAGAGGCCCACCACCGCCAGCAGCAGGCCGAGTGTGCCGAGCGAGCCGAACAAGACACTCGCCACGCGACGGAGGTTGAGCTCGAAGCTCGTGGCATCGCGCAGGGTTTCGATGCCGGCGAGCGCGCGCGGATCGTGGTCCAGGATCGCGCGTCGTACGCTCGGGATTGCCGCGGCCGGGCTGGTCGCGATTCGCATCACGATTCGCAGGCGCGCGGGGCTCTGTGGGTACGCGAAATACAGCAGCGGCGCCACCGGTTCGCTGACGCGCACGGCCTTGCTGTCCGCGACGATGCCGATGATTTCCACTTCGGGGTCGCGGCCGCTCGTCACCCGCCGACCGAGCGGATCCTCGCCGGGAAAATACGCTCGCGCGAACGATTCGCTGACGATCGCGACCGCCGGCGCTCCGGCGCGGTCGGCGGCGGAGAAGTCGCGGCCGCGCAGCAGGCGGATGCCGAGCGTCTCGAAGTAGCGTGGACCGACGCTGTTGAGATACGCGGGGGGCAGCCCGGCCTCCGCCTCCCGGCCAATCACCGTGAACGACGTGCGAACGATGTCGTCGCCGAGCGGCACCAGGTTCATCAGCGCAGCGGACTGCACGCCCGGCACGGCCTCGAGTCGCTCCACGAGCCGTTCGCCCCGACGAAGGTCGGTCGGTCCGACTGCCCCGGTGGTGTCCCGTTCGATGGTGGCGACGAGGCCGCGGTCAACGTCGAAGCCGGGGTCGAGCGCCGAGACGTGCCGCAGGCTCTGCAGCATCAGCGAGGACACGAAGAGCAGCAGCATCGAGGCGGCCACCTGTCCGATGACGAGCGCATGGCGGAGCCGGAGACGGCCGGTGGCGCCGTGGCCGCCGCCCTGCTGGATCTCGCTCGCGACGCTGCGCCGGCTCGCCCGCAGCGCCGGCACGATGCCGCAGGCGAGCCCCGTCGCCGAGCGCGACGCCGAGCCCATACACATACAGGGCGAAGTCGGGCCTGACGATGATGCTCAGCGGCCGTCCGTCGATGACGACCGCACCGAGCGCGCCCAGGCCCGACGCGTGCGAGCACCAGGCCGGCGGCGCCGCCCAATGCCGCCAGCACGAGGCTCTCGGCGAGCAGCCACTGCACGACGCGTCCACGGCGCGCGCCGAGCGCGATGCGAACGGCGATCTCGCGACGACGGCCGGCCACGCGCGCGAGCAGGAGACCGGCGACGTTCGCGCACGCGATCAGCAGCAGCAGGCCGAAGAGGATCAGCAGCAGCACCGGAAGCGCGAAGAACTCGTCCGGCGCCCCGCGAAACTGGGACTGGCTGAGCGGAGCCACCAGCGCCGGCCGGCCGAACCCCTCGTTGTCGCGCGGATGGATGCGTTCGAGGGTGGCGCCCAATGCCGTGACCATGGCCTCCGCCTGCTCGGGCGTGGCGCCGTCGTGGAGCCGACCGACGACTGCCAGGGCGTTGGCGTTCAGACGGACGTTCAGGCTCGGTAGCACGTGCGCGCTGATCGGGAGGTAGAGCTCGGGGGCCGGCTGACTGAGCGGCCGATGGTCCTCGGCGAGGACGCCGAGCACGAGAAACCGCTCGCCGTTCAGCGTCACCCATTGCCCGACGATTGTCGGGTCTCCGGCAAAGCGCTGCTGCCAGAAGGTATGGTCGAGCACGGCGAGACGCGGCTCGCGCTCCGGCACCGACTCGGATGCCGTGAACACGCGGCCCCAGCGCGCCTGGATGCCCAGTCCCTCGAAGAAGCCGGGCGTGACCGCGAGCCCGAAGACCCGTTGCGCCAGCTCGCCCGCGCGAAGGTTGAGGCCCACGCGGCGCGAGCCGACCACGGCCGCGAGGATCCCGCTCTCCTGCAGATCGCGAAAGTTCGGGTACGAAAGCTGGTTGCCGTTGCCGGGCTCGACGACGACGAGACGATCGAGACGCGCGACCGTGGGCTCCGCGAAGAAGATCGATCGAATCGTCGAGAACAGCGCGACGTTCACGCCGATGCCGAGCCCGAGCGACAGCACGCACGTGACGACGAGCCCGGGAGTCCGCCGGAGCGCGCGGCAGGCGTGCAGCAGATCGCGCGCGAGATCCTCGAGGGCGCGCGCGTGACGCACGTCGTGCGCCTGTTCCGCGTACCCCGCGACGCTGCCGAACTCGATGGACGCGCGGCGCCGCGCCTCCTGGTGCGGGATGCCTCGCCGCTCCAGGTCCGCGACGCGGCTCTCGAGGTGAAAGGCGAGCTCGTCGCGGGTGTCCCGATCGAGGCGGCTCCCGCGCAGGGTGTTGACGATCGCGCGCGCGATCGAACCGAGACGGCGCATGTCTGACTCCTAAGAGCGTTAGGAGAGAGATAGTCCGCTGTTCCACTCGGACTTGTCAAGGCGGCCCGCTGTGTCAGCGGCCGGCGCTGATAAAGTACGCCGCGGAGGAGGCATCCCGCATGGGCGCACCCACGGCGAGACCGGTCAAGACCCACGGCTTGACGCACGCCGCGATCGCGGTTCGCGATCCCGCGCGTTCGCTCGCGTTTTATCAGGCGGTGTTCGGTATCGTGCCCGTCTACCAGGATGCGAGCATGGTCCAGGCGCAGACGCCGGGCAGCCGCGACGTGCTCGTGTTCGAGCGGGCACCGGAGCGCGCCGGGCACGCCGGGGGCATCGCGCATCTGGGTTTCCGGCTGACGAGCGCCGAGGACATCGGCCGCGCGGTGGCCGCCGTGGAGGCGGCCGGCGGATCGATCCTGCGCCAGGGAGAATTCATTCCTGGCGAGCCGTACGTGTTCTTTCGCGATCCGGACGGCTACGAGATCGAGAATCTCGTACGCCGGTTGCCGACCCCGGTCGACCCGCCCGCGGGCGGCTGACGACCGGTCCATGGGGTCGGGTGCTATTTCTATCGAGCTGTACGCCGGTTCCTGGACCGACGATCTCTCGAGGGAAAAGCACCCGACCCCGTCTCCCTATCGTGCGGCGGCGCTCGAGGGCTTGGCGCCGGTGGCGAGCGCAAACAGCTGGTTGCGGTTGGCGATGAACAGCGTGCCGTTCGCCGGCAATCGCCGTCGCGTAGACCGAGCTGCCCATGTTCATCTCGCCGAGCACCTTCAGCGTCTTGCCCGGCTGCATGATGACGACGTCGCCGTCCTCGTCGCCGAGATAGATCTTGCCGTCCGCCACCATCGGCGAGCCCCACACGGCGGCGAACATGTCGTGCGTCCAGTACGGCTTCCCGGTCTTCGTGATCGAGGCAGTGGAAGAAGCCGCTGAAAAGTCGGGCCAGTAGATCAGCCCGTCGTGAATGGCCGGCGTCGAGATCGAGCGGCGGATCTTGTCGTAGTGCCAGATCCGGCCCGATTCGGTGATGTCGCCGCGCTTGGTCGCGTCGATGGCGTAGGCGTGGCCGACGCCTTCACCGTGCTCCGGATCCTGCCCGTTGGCGATGTAGACGACGTTGTCGACGATGACCGGCGTGCTGATCACCTCGTTGCGGGTCTTCGGCCACACCGAGTCCTTCGGGTTCGTGTCGAACTCCCAGAGCTTCTTGCCGGTGAGCGCTTCGTAGCCGCGAATCCAGCCGTCACCCTGCGCGTTGACCACCTGCACCACGCCGCCAATCGTGCCAATCGACGGCGACGACCACTGGCCGTGCAGGATCTTGTCGACGACCGAGTTGTCTTCCCACACCAGCTTGCCGGTCTCTTGTTGACCGCGATGATCGCCGGCGCCTTGGGCGAGGGGATGTTGACGTGGCTCTCGTCCTGACCGTTCGAGGTCATGACGTAGATGAGATCGCCGTGGCTGACCGGCGAGGAGTTGGCGAGGTTGTGCGGGAACGCGCCGACCTCCTCCATCATGTCGAACTTCCAGACGATGTCGGCGTCCTTCTCGCCCGTGAACTTCTCGTCCTTGACGGCGCCGTCGTTCTCGTTGTCGTCGCGGAAGCCCTCGGTGTCGAGGCACACCAGCTCGGCGCGGTTGCTCACGTAGTAGACGCGATCGCCTTCGACCAGCGGCGAGCTGGCCATGCCCTGGAACGGCCAGTCGTTGACGCGTCCCGCCGAGAGCTTCTCGTGCGTGATCTGCCAGAGGAACTCGCCGGTGTCCTCGCTGAACGCCATCAGCACGCCGCGGTCGCCGCCCTGCTTCGGATCGCGGCCGAGCTCGTTGTTGGTGCCGACGAACACCTTGCCGCCGGCGACGACCGGGTTGCCGTAGGTCTGCGAGCCGAGCTCGGCCATCCACTTCACGTTCGCCTTGGTCTTCACGTCCCACGTGGACGGGAGTCCGGTCGCCGCCGACACCATGTTGCGCGACGGCGTGCCGCCCCACATCGGCCACTCCTTGTCACCGGCGAGCGGCCGCGTTGCCGACGAGCGAGGTCCCGGCCGCCGCGAGTCCGGCGAGCGGCGATGGCGAGCAGTGAGATCAATCGGTGGCGATGCATGGTGACTCGCGACCTTCCCGAGGTGAACGAGATTCGTTCCCGTAGCCGTAGTCAGTAGCCCGTAGCCCGCACTACGACCCGCGTTCTTGTCACCTTGATGTTGTCGTAGATACGCCCCGAACTGCGAGTCGGCATAGAGCCCGGGCTGCCGCTGCTTGTGGCCGATCTTGTCGATCTTCTCGACCAGCCACTTCGGCGGGCTCGGCTTCGCCGCGCGGCCACGCCTTGCCGCGCACGCGCGTCGTTGCCGTCCTTCAGGTTCTGCACTTCGACCTTCACGCGATACCAGGTGTCGGCCTTCCACTGGAACGGCGCGGACGCGGTCATCTTCACCACCGGCTGCCACGGCTGCAGCTCGACCTTCTGGCTGTTGCCGAAGAGGATCGAACGACGTAGCGCTGCGCGATGACGCCGACGTCGCCCTGCTGGCGGCGCCGCTCCACGGTGCGCACGTCCATCTCCACCGTGTAGTCGGCCATGTCCTGCCGTGCCGAAGAACAGGCGCGCGCGGCGGCTCAGCGTGTTGTCCTCGCGGCGCTGGAGCACCTGCTGCCCTCGAGGTCGTTCACGTCGAACTTGCCGGTCGCGCTGATCCAGCCGACCGGCGGCGCCTCGCCGGTGCAGCCGTCGAAGTTCGTCGTCGAGCGGCAGCGGCGGCATCACGCGCACGCGCGCGGTGCCGGACAGCGCGCCCGACCGTCGCCTTGATCTGCCCGCCCTGCATCGCCCGCCGCCGCGTCCGGCGTGAACGTCCCGTCCGGCGCGACGCTGCCCTTCAGGCCTTCGAGCGCCCACGTGGCACCGCCTGCGGCCGCCTGACCGGTGCACCCGTTCGCGTCGAAGAGATCGCACCGTGAACTTCTGCGCCTGTCCCGGCTTCAGGTTGATGTCCGACGGCGTCACACGCACCGCCGCGGGCGGTCCGCGGCTTCCGCCGTCGGCTTGCCTGCCGCCGATGGTGCCGCTTCGCGCGCGCCGGGCTTCAGCGTCTTCGGGCCGATCGCGTAGAGCGCGTCCATCGACGCGACGTAGACGCGGCCGTTCGCCACGACCGGCGACGCGACGATCGGTTCGGGCCCCGTTCGGCGCCGCCCGTGCCTTCCTGCTTCGAGTCGGAGCACGTCCTCGTCGAGGACTTCGACGCCGGTCTTGCCCGGCTTCAGGATGTAGACCTTGCCGTTCTCGGTGCCGACATAGAGCTTGCCGTCGGCGAGGACCGGCGAGCCCTTCTGGATGCGTGCCGAGATTGTCGTCCCAGACGCGCTTGCCGCTCGCGAGATCGATGCCGATGAGCGACCGCGCCGTTGTCGACCACGTAGATCATCCCGGCCTTCTCGTCGATGACCGGCGTGGGGAAGCCGGCCTGCAAGCCGTGTGTCGCCCACTTCGCGTCGGCGCCCTTGATCTCGCCCTTGCGGCCCGCGTCGAGCGTCGCGAGCATGCCCATCTCGCTGGTGTCGAAGTTCTCCTCGCTGTGCGAGATGAGCACGTCGTTGCCGTGCATCACCACCGAGTTGTTGATGCGCGCGCTTGCTCACGTCGAACCGCCACACGGGTTCGCCGGTGCCACCTTCAAAGCGTGGAAGACGCCGTCGGTGCCGCCGACGATGAGCAGCCGCGTGCCGTTGACCGTGGCGACGACCGGCGTGGCGTAGTTGGTGTCCCAGTGGCGCTGTCTGCGGCGAGCTGACCCAGACCGACTGCGCCAGTCTTCTTGTCGAACGCGAAGTAGCGGTTGCCGCTGCGCGCGAGCGTGCCCCACGCGGAGATGAGCGCGTTGACGATGACGAGATCGCCGTCGATGACCGGCGACGGCGTGCGGCCGCCGTGCGTGGTGATGGCGCCGAAGTCCTCGACCAGGCCGCGCTCCCACAGCAGCTTGCCGTCCGGCGAGAACGCCATCAGCGCCGCGTTGCCGCCGAACGTGTAGATGTTGCCCGTCGCGGGATCGACCGAGGGCGAGGCCCACGCCACGCGGTGCGCCGGGATGTCGCTGAGATACACGCTGAACTTGTGCTCCCAGAGCACCTTGCCGCTGGCCGCGTCGAGCGCGACCAGGCGCTCCTGCGGCGCAGCTCTTCAGGGCCGTGCCGGCGCGTACGACGTAGACGCGGTTGCCGAAGACGACCGGCGACGAGCGGCTGCCGATCGGCACCCGCCAGGCCAGGTTCTCTCCAGCCGCGTGGGCCGCGGTCGGCGCCGACCACTTCTCGGGCAGGCCCGTCTCGGCCGACCGCCCGTCGCGCTGCCGCCCGCGCCATTCGGGCCAGTTGTCGGCTGAGGTCGCGGCACCGGCGGCGACCACGCGAAGGCGCCGCAGACGATCGAGACGCGCCGCGAGCGGCGGGTGTTGAATGGGACCGACCTGGTGCGAGCAGGGACGAGCATAGGCAGCTGGGGACGCGTATGATGAGGGACGCGAACGTCCGACGATATAGCCTCGGCGGGGAGCGCGTCAACGATCCGCCAGGCTTCGAGCAGCGCGGGGGGCTCGAACGACAGGCTCGACCTTCCCACGACGCCACCATGTCCCAACTACGACACGCCACCGCCTGCTTCGTTGACGGCTTTTCGTGCTCGCGACGACAGCTCCAGGCCGCCAACTGGCCGCTGGCGCGGCCCAGACGGGCAGGGCATCTCGACCGAAGACGGCGCTGCCCTCCGAGTGGTCGGCCACGCAAGAACGTCGCCTGGAAGACGCCCATTGCCGGCCGCGGCCATTCCTCGCCCATCGTCTGGGGCAACTCGTGTTCCTGACGACGGCCGTCGAGGGCGACGTGCTCCCGGGGGCCAAGGCTCCGATCCACTACATTCAGGAGGACAAGTCCAAGCCGCCGGAGCTTCCTCCACCCCGACTCGGTCGGGCGCCGACAAGAAGCACACCGACAAGGTCATGGCCGCTCGACCTCGACACCGGCAAGACGCTCTGGGAGCGCGTCGCCTACGAAGGGCCCGGTCTCGACAACCGTCACAAGTCGGTCGAGCTACGCCTCGCCGACGCCGGTCACCGACGGCAAGCGTGGTCTACGCCTACTTCGGCTCCGAGGGCCTCTACGCCTACGACTTCGACGGCAAGCTCGCGTGGAAAGCCGATCTCGGCGACATCGCCACCCTCGGCATGGGCACGTCCACCTCGCCGGTGCTCTACAAGAACCTGGTCATCGTGCAGTGCGACGAGAACAACGGCGACGCCTCGTTCATCGTCGGCGCTCGACAAGAAGACCGGCAAGGAGGTGTGGAGGACGAAGCGCGACGTGCAGGTGAGCTGGGCGACGCCCGTGCTCGTCGACGCGGGCGGCCGCGACCGAGCTGGTGACGAGCGGATCGGAGCGCATCGTCGGCTACGATCCGGCGACGGGAAGGAGCTGTGGCGGACGAAGGGCCTCGAGAGCAACTCCATCCACACGCCGCTCGTCGGTCACGGCCTGGTGATCGTGACCGCGGGCTATCCGGCCAAGGCGGTCATCGCGATCAAGCCGGGCGGGAGCGGGCGACATCAGCGGCACCGATCGCATCGCCTGGACCTACGACAAGGGGACGGCGTACGTCGCGTCGCCGATCCTCTACGGCGACTACCTCTATCTGCTCACCGACAACGGCATTGTCACGTGTCTCGACGCGAAGACGGGCGCGGTGAAGTACGAAGGCGGCCGGCCGCCCGAGCCGGCGCGCTTCATGGGCTCGCCGGTCGCGTGGGGCGGCAACATCTACTTCACGAGCACCGACGGCGACACCTTCGTCGTCAAGGCCGGTCCGGTGCACGAAATCGTCCGCACGAACACCGTGGACGAACCGGTCTACGCCTCGCTCGCGCCGGTGCAGGGCCGCATCTTGATCCGCGCTCTCGGCCACCTCTATTGTGTGAGGGCGGCTTGAAGGTCTTTCGGTCTTCGGTCGTCAGCCTTCGGTCTACGGGGCTTGTGCCGGCTTCGCCAGGCGCTTCTCACTTTCGTCGCCATCAACGCGACGCTCGTGCCGGCGCGCCGTGCGACGCGGTGGATCCGCTCATTGCGCTGCGGAATTCCTGACTCGAACGCGCCGGCTTTGCGCGGCGTATGATGCGTTCATGCGCGGCGTAAACGGTCTTCATCACGTCACGGCCATCTCGGGCCCGGCTCAGGAGAACCTCGACTTCTATTCGGGAATCCTGGGGATGCGGCTCGTCAAACGAAGCGTCAATCAGGACGATCCGGGCACGTACCACCTCTTCTATGCGGACGGGGACGGTCACGCCGGGACGGACCTCACGTTCTTCCCGTGGGCCCACCTGGCGCCGCCGGTGCGGGGTGTCGGCACGAGCACCGAGGTCTCGCTGGAGGTCCCGCCGAACAGCCTGGACTTCTGGGGTGAAAGGTTGAGCAGGTACGGCGTTTCGGTCGGCGCCATCGAGTCGCGGTTCGGGGAGCCGACGCTCCCGCTGGTCGATGCGCACGGCCTCTCGGTCGCCCTCGTCGAGAGCCGCGACGCGTTCAGCCGCACGTTCGCCCCTTGGGGGAACAGCCCCGTCGATGCGGATCGGCAGATCCGCGGGCTGCACGCCGCTCGCGTCTGGGAGCGCGAGCTGAAGCCCACGGAAGAGTTCATCACGACGGTTCTCGGTTTCCATCTGCTGGCAACCGAGAACGGCTGGCAGCGCTACGGGGCGTCGGGTCACGCCTCGGGCCGCATCCTCGACGTACGCGAAGTGCCCGACGGGCGCCGTGGCCGCTGGGGCGTCGGGGCCATCCACCACATCGCCTGGCGGGTCGATGACGACCAGCACGAGCTGGAGCTGCGTGCCCGCATCGAGACGGCGGGCCGGCGGCCGACCGAAGTCATCGATCGCTTCTGGTTCAAGTCGGTGTATTTCCACGAGCCGGGCGGCGTGCTGTTCGAGCTCGCGACCGACGGGCCTGGCTTCTCTGTCGACGAGAAGCTCGAAAGCCTTGGCGAGTCGCTCGTCCTCCCCCCTTGGCTCGAGACCGAGCGCACCGCGATTGAAGCGGCGCTGCCACGAATCACCTACCCGCCCGCGACCGTCGCAGCCCAGCGTTAGCTTGAAGGCGGGGTGGGGCGCGGCGCGGGCCGGCGCCCCTCAGCAGATGCTCAGGCCGGTAGCCTGCAGTCCGTAGCCCGCAGTCCGATTCACCGACCTCAGAACAACGCACGGACACCGAACTGCACGCGTCGCGGCGCCTGTGCCGAGAGGATCTGGCCGAAGGTCGGCGAGCCGAAATAGTTGTCCGGCAGGTTGTAGTTGACGTGGTTGAACAGGTTGTAGGCCTCGGCGCGCACCTGCAGCCGCGTGCGCTCGCCGAAGCGGAGCTGCTTGACCACGGCGAGGTTCACGGTCTGATAACCCGGACCGGTGAGAATGTTTCGGCCAGCGTTGCCGAACGTGCCGTAGGGGGGCACGCGGAAGGCGGCGGTGTCGAGCCAGCGCTCGGGTGACGGATCGGTCAGCGACGGATCGCCCGTGACGTCCGGCCGATCGTTGGCGCCGAAACCGAGATTGCTCCGGCCGGTGTTGCTGTTGTCGCGCTCCTGGAGCAGGGCGACGGTGAACGGCCGCCCGCTCTGCAGCGTCACGATGCCGCTCACCTGCCAGTCGGCGAGCAGCCACCAGGCGGCGCTCCCCGGCGCGGCGTCGCGCGCCATCGGCAGGGTCCACGCCGCGCTCAGCGAGAGGCGGTGACGGACATCGAAGTTCGACGGACCGTACTCGGCTGCCGGATTGTTGCTGTCCTGCGGGAAGTTCGGATCGCCCGCACTCGGGAACCAGCTCGAGGCATCGTCGTTGGACTGGCCGAGCGTATAGGCCGCGAGCAGCGACAGGCCGTTGACCATGCGCTGCTCGAAGCGCGCCTGGAACGCGTCGTAGTTCGAGCGGGCGCGCGATTCGAGAATCAGAATGTCCGCGAAGCGCGGATCGGGCCGCAGGTTGAGCGGCAGCGGGCTCGGCACCGGCTGGTTGAAGTCGCGGCCCGCGAACAGCGAACGTCCGCGCGAGCCGACGTATCCGAGCTCGATCGATCGTGCGCTGCCGAGCGCCCGAGCGACGGTCACGTTGAACTGGTGGAGGTACGGCGTCGCCAGATCGCCCTGGAACGCGAGCGCCGAGGGCGGCGTAGGCACCGGGAACGACGAGGGGAACGGGTCCGAAACGGTGAGGGGCAGGCCCGGCAGCGAGAAGTAGAAGTTCAGGTTGTAGTAAGGCGGACTGAAGTAGAGGCCCTCGAAGGGTGCCAGCGGCGACTGGCTGTAGACGAGCCCGTAGGCGCCGCGAACGACCGTTGTCTCGGAGCCGAGCGGCGACCAGGCCACGCCGAGGCGCGGCCCGAAGTTGTTGCGGTCCGAGTCGTAGCCGCTCCGCGGCAGACCGCCCGTCCCCACCGGAACGAGCTCGTGCGTCGCCGGATCGTAGAGGGTCGCGCGATCGTCGCGGTCGACCGGCGGCGCGATGTAGTCGTAGCGAAGGCCCGCCGCAACCGTCAGGTCGCGCGCGACGCGCCAGCTGTCCTGCGCGAAGAATGCCACGCTCGATCCGCGCAGCTGCTGCGGATTGTCCATGCGAGCGCCGCCGGTCAAGGCGGGCAGGCCAATCAGCAGATCCGCCAGCGCGTTACCGGTCAGGGGAATCTGATCGGAGAAGGTGAGGAACCCTCGCGACTGCACGTCGCGGAACGCGTCCTGCGCGACGAAGCGGAGATCGGCGCCGAACTTCAGGAGATGCCGGCCCTTCGACCATGTGACGGTGTCGGCGATCTGGAGCAGATCGATCGTGCTCGCCTGCGGGTTGTTGTACTCGTCGCCGAGCGGCGAGAAGCCGCTGATCGTGATGTAGCTCAGACCGAAGTCGCGCGGGTTGGTCGAGAGCTCCGGCATCCCGACCTGGTTGTTGATGCTCGTCCCTCGATTCTCGTGCTCGGTCGTCCCGGACACACGCGTGTAGCCGACGCGGACGTCGTTCAGCCACGTCGTCGACAGGGCGGAGGTCACCGAGACGGCCAGGTTCTGGGCGCGCTGATCGATGAAGGTGCCGTAGCCGGGAATGGCCGGGAACGCCGGGCCCGAGAACGGCTCGAAGCCGCGGCGATCCGACAGGCTGTAGCGCCCGGTCAGCGACAGGCCGGGCCGGAACTGCTCGTCGACGCGGACGTCGACGAGATCGCTGTCGTCGATCCGGTTCGGCGACGACACGAAGTTCTGGAACGGGACGTCACGGTTGGGAAGCGGATAGAGGCTGGCGATGTTGCGGCCGACGGGACTCTGGAGGAACTCCGGAATGATGCCGCCCGGGAACGGGAAGCCCAATCCGGGGATGACCGGCCGCCCGAACAGCGACTGCGAAAAGTCGCCCGCACGCTCGCGCGCGGTCGGCACGTTGGTCACCCGCGTGATGCCTTCCTTGCCACGCGTCGACTCGAAGTCGGCGAAGAAAAACGTGCGATCGCGGCGGATGGGGCCGCCGAGCGCGACGCCGAACTGATTGCGCTGGTAATCGGGCGCCGGCTCGTTCTCGGGCGCGAACGCGTTGCGCGCGCCGAGCGCGCTGCCGCGGTAGAAGTCGTAGGCCGTGCCCGTCAGGCGATTGGTGCCCGCCCGCGTGACCACGTTCACGTGTCCGCCCGCGAAGTTGCCGACCGAGGCATCGTAGGTGCCGGTCTGGACCTCGAACTCGCGAATCGCATCGACCGGCGGCCGCACGCCGCTGCCGTTGAGCGTCGGGTCGTAGTTGACCGCGCCGTCGAGCACGAAGCTGTTGGCGTCCTCGCGCGCGCCGTTGACGTTCAGCGCGACGGTGTTGCGTACCGATCCGGCGGAGCCTTGCGCGGCCGGCGCCGCGCCGGGCACGAGCAGCGCGAGCTCGAGGAAGTTGCGCCCATCGAGCGGCAGCGCCGATACCAACTCGTTGGCGACGATGGTGGTGAGCGCGGATGAATCGCGCCGGAGCTGCAGGCGCGGCGCCGTCACCTCGACCGTCTCGGTCAACGCGCCGAGCGTCAGTTGCACGTCGAGCTGGACCTGCTGGTTGACCGAGAGCTCGAACCGCTGCACGTGCTTCTTGAACCGGCCCTGTTCGACCTCGAGACGGTAAGCCCCCGGTGGGAGCGAGGGGAACACGTAGGCGCCCGACGCGTCGGTGGTGGCCTGGCGCCGGACGTTGGTCTCCTCGTGCACGAGGACGATCGAGGCGCGGTCGACCGGGGTGCGGCCGCTGTCCAGGATCGTTCCGCGGACGCCGGCGAGCGGGGTATCCGCCACCGCGAAACCGGGGGTGGCCAGCAAGAGCGCAAGGACGAAGGTGATGCGTCTGAACACAGGGGCTCCGGAAAATGGGGTCGGGTGCGATATCCATCTAAATGTTGATCCAAAACCGAAACATTTAGATGGATATCGCACCCGACCCCATTTAACGACGGTCGCAGTCCGGCGGCTTACCGGTGGGACGAGTGGGGCAGCTTATCGGTTCCGAGGGCCGAAAGCCTATTCGTAATGCAGTGATTCGACGGGGTCGAGGAGGGCCGCTTTCCGGGCCGGGTACACCCCGAAGATGAGGCCGACAGCCATCGAGACCGAGAACGCCAGGACAATCGAGGCTGGCGACACGATTGTCGTCCAGCCGGCCAGCGCACCGATGAGCCGCGACAGGCCGAACCCGACCAGGACGCCGACCAGCCCGCCAGCCGATGAGATGAGCGTGGCCTCGAGCAGGAACTGGCGGATGATCTCGCGCCGCCGCGCGCCCACCGCGCGCCGGATGCCGATCTCCTTCGTGCGCTCGAGAATGCTCGCGAGCATGATGTTCATGATGCCGATGCCGCCGACGAGCAGCGAGATCGAGGCGATAGCCACCATGACCATCTCGAAGATGCGCTGCGTGCGCCGCTGCTGCGCGAGCAGCTCCGCCGGCACGACCAGGCTGAAGTCGCCCGCGTCCTTGTGCGACTCGTTCAGGAGTCCTCTCACGACCCGCGCCGTCGGCACCGTCTCGTCGGCCGTGGCCAGCTGCATGTAGATGCCGTCGATTTCGTCGCGGCGCTGGCTTTGCGCATCCTCGAGGCGGAGGATCGCCGTCGCGAGCGGAACGTAGACGATGTTGTTGCGATCCTCCGAGGGGAGTCCGCTCGAATCGTTCTGCGCCGACAACTGCGGGCCCGCGACGCCGACCACGCGCAGCCACTGCTCGTTGACCTTCACGTGCTGGCCGAGCGCGGTCTTTCCGCCGAACAGCGACGCCCGCACGCCCTCGCCGAGCACGGCCACCGGAGTGGCCCGCAGCTGATCCTCCTCGGTCAGGAAGCGTCCTTCCGCGAGCCGGATGCCGGAAATCCGCAGATACGACGCTTCCACGCCGTACACCGTCGGCATGTCGGTCGTCGGCTTCGGGATCATCTTCGACGGCACGAATCGCTTTCGCGCCGTCGAGGCCTGGATGCCGCTCACGTTGGCGCGAATGGTGCGCAGATCCTGGAACGTGAGGCCGGGCGAGGTGCGCCGCACTTTCTGGAACGCCTGATCGTCCTGCGCCTCACGCGCTTCCACGATCAGGTTGCGCACGCCGAGGTCTTCGATGAACGCCATCACCTGCTGCTGCGCGCCGGCGCCAATCGAGAGCATCGAGACCACCGCGGCGACGCCGAAGATCATGCCGAGCATGGTCAGCAGCGACCGCAGCTTGTGGATCATCAGGTTCTCGATACCGAGCTTCACCGTCGGGACGAAGTCGGCAGCGAGGGCGAAGCGCGACGATGGAGCCGGGGCGGAGTCGTGCACGGGATTCGGTCTTCGGTCTTCAGTCTTCGGTCTGGGGTGAGAGGGGTCAGGAGTCGACTTTGAAATCAGGTCGTCTCCCGACCCTCAGCGTCGACGACCTTGCGCTTATCGCGTTCCAACCATCCGCGTAGGCGGGCCGGCCTGGCTCGGGGCCTCGGCGCCGGCGCGGCGCGTCGGGTCGGCGAGCGCGATTTCGGCGCCTTCTGAAACCTGGTCGAGCACGACGGCGCTCGCGGTCCGCGCGACCACCTTCACTTCCTTCGGCTCGAAGCCGGCGCCCGCCTTGATAAACACGGTTGGCTTGCCGCTCTTGTCGAACAGCGCCTGACGCGGCACGTAGAGCACGTTCTTGAGCGGGTCGCCTTCGATGGTCACCTGCGCGCTGAGCCCCGGACGCAGCGCCGCCGGCACGTCGTCGAGCTTGAAGGTGACGTCGAACTGCCGGGTCGGTCCCTGCGACATGCCGAAGAAGCGCCCGGTCTGGCTGATGCCGCCGATGAGCGACGTGTGCGCCTTGATGGGCGTGCCGCCGAGCGCGTCGATGGTCACGACCGCGGGCTGCCCCTGCGCCAGCCGGCCGCGCTCGGTCTCGGAGACTTTCGCCGAGAACTCGATCTGCGAGAGGTCGAGCACCTCCGCCACGAGGTTGCCGCTCGAGACGGTGTCGCCCTCGCGGTACTCGTTGAACGTCATCCCCCAGAAGAAGAAGTTGGTCTCGCGGTTCTCGCGCACCGCGACGATGCCGTCCATGCCGGCTTTCAGGTGCATCTGGTCGAGCAGGCGCTGCGCCTGGTCGATCGTGAGCTGCGCCTTGTTCTTCTTCTCGAGCGCGACGGCCAGCGCCGCCTCGCTCGACTTCGCCCGCGACTGAACGTCCTCCTCGAGCTGGGCGAGCCGCCGGCGCGCCTCTTCGAGTGTCAACTCCCGCTTCCGCGCGTCAATCGTGCTCAGCAGCTCGTTGCCCTGCACGTCGAGCTCGCCCTTGCGCACGTCGAATCGCGCGGTCAGCAGATCCACATCGTCCTGCGCCTTCTGCGCCGCGTTCTCGGCCTGCAGCTTCTCGATCTCGAGCTGTGCCTCGCGAAGAATCGACTTCTGCTCTTCGACCTGGTACTCCTGGTCGGACGGATCGAACTCGACGACGAGGTCGCCCTTCTTGACCTCCGTGCCGGTGGCCTTGAGCGTCAGGATGCGGAGCTGAGCGCCAGACGCCGGTGCGGAGAGGACCTCCGACTTGGTGGCGCGCAGCTCGCCGGTCGCGTGGACGCTCGTGTCGACCTGACCGCGCTTGACGGTGGTCGTCGGAATGTTGGCGCCCGGTGGATTCAGCTGTGCCAGCGCGGCGCGGGTCCCGGTGACGACGCCCGCGAGCACGAAGAGACCGATTACGACGAAAACAAGGCGTTTCATACGAGTGGACCAGTGACGAACTACGAGACGAATGACGAGTGATGAATGACGAATGACGAATGACGAATGACGAATGACTGGTTGTCGGGGCGGCGAACCTTTTCAGCAGCCAGCATCCGATTCGTCATTCCTCATGGTCAATTTGCCGCTTTCTCCGGATTCTCGAGCGCCACGCGCTCGCCTTCCTGCAGACCCTCGGCAATCGCGGCCTGCTCGGCATTGCGGCGGGCGACGACGACCAGCCGCTTCTCGAAGCCCCGACGGATGGCGACGAACACGTAAGGCGAACCGCCGGGCTGCATCAGGGCCCGGTTCGGGACGAGCAGCGTGCGTGACAGCCGCTCGAGCGGCACGCGAATCGAGCCGGTCATTCCAGGCCGGAGCCGCGAGTCGGGCTTGGCGAGATCGACCGTCGCGTCGAACATCCGCGGCGGCGGCCACGACGTGTAATCCGGTTTGGCCAGCGTGCTGAACGCCGTCAGCGTCGACGGCAGCTCCACGCCGGGCAGCGCTTCGACGATGACCGTCGCATCCATGCCGGGCTTCAGGCGTCCTCGATCGATCTCGTCGATCTTGGCCAGGACGTACGGCGAGGCGAGCTCCGGCAGCTCGCCGAGCACGGCGCCGGGCCAGGCGCGATCGCCGGACCGCCACTCGCGGCCGCCGAACGGTCCGCCGGCGCGCCAGTTCTGGCCGAGCGTCATCAGCCCGTCGATCGGCGCCCGCAGCGTGAGCGCGGCGAGCCGCCGCGCTTCGAGCTCGACGTCCGCCTGGGCCTTGTCGCGCTTCTGCACGAGGGCGTTGATCTCGGCACGGCCTGCGGCGCGCGTCGCGCCCAGCTTGGCATCCACCTCGCGCACCTTCTGTTCGGCGTCACTCAGCTTGAGCACGGCCTTTTCGCCCTCGAGCTTCGAGATGACGTCGCGCGTGCCGACATCGAGCTTCGCCCGCTCGACCTCGTATTGGCCCTTCATCTGCTCGGTGAGCGTGCCCTCTTCCTGGAGGCGCGCCTGCGCCTGCGCGCGCTCGATCTCGGCCTGGGCCTGGCGCAGGAGCGATCGCTTCTCGGCGAGCTGACGCTCGCCATTGGTGCGGTCGAACTGCGCGACGACCTCGCCCTTCTTGACCTCGGTGCCGTTCTTCGCGAGCTGCACGATCTGCAGGTCGCCGGCGCCCGACGGCGCCGCGATGACGACCGAGCGCACGGCCTTGACCTCGCCGCGCAGCGTGAGGAGATCGACGAAGTCGCCGCGGACGACCTCGGCCGTCTCGACCTTCGAGGCGGCCGAAAGGCCCGAGCCCGCCAGCTGCCAGATCAGCCAGCCGGCGCCAGCCAATCCCAGCGCGCCGAGCGCGAGACCCTTGGGCGTCCACCGGAACAACCACTCACTGCGTGCCATGTGTCACATCCACATCAACGGCCGCCGACAGATCCGGCGCCAGCTGCGGATCCGATCCATCGATGTCGAAGAGCGCCAGGAACGAGCGCACCTTCGGCGAGAACTGCCCGGCCACGCCGATCGGCGAGACCTGTCTGAGACGCGCCGGGTAGCTCTTGCCCGGGTAGGCGTCGAGCGTCACCGTCGCGGACGCCCCGACACGCAGCAGCCCCAAATCGGCCTGATTCACTTTGACCCGGACGCGCATCGCGCTCGGGCCCACGACGTCGAGGACGGCGCTGCCGGGCCACAGCTCCTCGCCCTCCTGCGGTTCGCCCATCTGCCCGCTCTTCCAGATCGACTTGAGCACAACCAGCCCGTCGATGGGCGAGCGGACCAGCATTTTCTCCGAATTGCGCTCGGCGTGCAGCTTCGCGCTCTCGGCGCGATCGCGCCGCACCACCAGGATCTGGAGATCGGCTTCGGCGGCTTTCTGCTTGAGGGCCACCGTCTTCTGGAGCTGGGCGTAGCGGGCTTCGGCGGCTTCGAGATTGAGCGTGTTCTTCTCGGCCTCGATGCGCGGCAGCATCGAGTTCTTGGTCATTTCCAGCTTGGCGAACGACACGGCGTTCTCCGCCGATTTGAGGCTGGTTTCCTCCTGCGCCCGCTGCGAGCGCTGCTCGGCCTGCTTCTTCCGGATCTGTTCCTCGAGATCGAGGAACTCGGCGCGCTTGTCGAGGGCCGCCCGCACCTGGAGCTGGCGGTCGAACTCGACGAGGACGTCCCCCTTCTTGACGAGCGCGCCCTTCGGCGCGAGCCGCACGATGGTGAGCCGGTTCTGGCCGCCGCCCTGGCCCGTGCCCGTCACGCGGGGAACCATCACGGAGTAGAAATCGACCGCCTCGACGAGGCCGTGGAGACGGAGAGACGAGTCGCGCGGCGCCGCGGCCGCCGGTGCCGGCTGGGCCGGAGCGGGCGTCTGGGCGCGAACCGGGTCGCGCGGCGCGGCCCAGAGGGCGAGGGACACGATGGCGAGCAGGATCGGGCCGCCCACGGCCGCGGCTCGGGCCGTGCGCCCACCTGCGGCGCTCCTCGGACGATCGTTCATGGGAATTCCAACCTCACTTGAGACGAAAAGAGGGTCTCCCCGGTTGGCTGAGTTGCGCGAAACGGAGGCGACTCATCACGATACCGCGTTTGACGCTAAACGGACCGGTCGCGTGAAGCGTTTATTACGGAGGCTGCGGCCAGAGGGCCCGCACGCCCGACTCATTCGACACCGGACGCCCCGATTCCGCTCCCGGCGCCCGGTTTTGGGCGTCCGGACTGAACGTTCCAGCAGCATTCACTGCATGTCCATGCCGGCGACCTCGCGCTCACGTCGATCCGCCTTCGCTGCTGCCCTGATTTCGACGGTGGGTGCCGGACTGGTGTTCGCGCAGACCGCGTCTCGTCCCGCGACCGACTGGCCGCAGTGGCGCGGGCCGAATCGCGACAATCTCTCGACCGAAACCGGCCTGCTGAAGACGTGGGACGCCGATGGACCGGCGCCCGTCTGGCAGGCTCAAGGCCTCGGGGCCGGGTTTTCGAGCGTCGCGGTCGTGGGTCCGCGCATCTACACGATGGGTGACCAGGGCGGCGACCAGTTTGTGATCGCGTTGTCGGCCGCCGATGGAAAGCTCATCTGGAAGGCGAAGGTCGGGCCGGCCTGGGATGACGGCTATCCGGGCCCGCGCGGGACGCCCACCATCGACGGCGACTGGGTGTATGCCGTCGGCACCGAGGGCGACGTCGTGGCGCTCGATGCCGCCAGCGGCAAACAGCGCTGGCGCGCGAGCCTTACCGGCGACTTCGGCGGACAGAGCATGTCGAACTGGAAGTTCAGCGAGTCGCCGCTCGTCGACGGCGACCGGGTGGTGGTCACACCGGGGGTCCGCAGCGCGGCGCTCGTCGCGCTCGACAGGCGCACCGGCAAGCCGCTCTGGAAGGCCGCGATGCCCGATCTCGGCGCGAACGGACGCGACGGCGCCGGATACTCGTCGGTCGTCATCTCGAACGGTGCCGGCGTGAAGCAGTACGTGCAGCTGCTCGGACGAGGCCTCGTCGGCATCCGCGCCTCGGACGGCGCGTTCCTGTGGGGCTACAACCGCGTCGCCAACAACGTCGCCAACATTTCGACCCCCGCCGTTCGCGGTGACTACGTCTTCGCGTCGTCGGCGTATCAGACCGGCAGCGCGCTGCTCAAGCTCTCGCCGCAAGGCACGGGTCAGGTGAAGGCCGACGAGGTGTACTTCCTCGAGAGCCGCGTGTTCCAGAATCACCACGGCGGCTTCGTGCTCGTCGGCAACCACGTCTACGCCGGCCACGGCCACCGCGCCGGCATGCCGATCTGTGTGGAATTCGAGACCGGCGCCGTGAAGTGGGGCGGCAACATCCGCAACGAAGGCATGGGCTCGGCGGCCATCACCTACGCCGACGGGCACCTGTACTACCGCTACGAGAACGGCATGATGCTGCTGATCGAGGCGACGCCCGACGCGTACCGACAGAAGGGGATGTTCAAGCTGCCCACGTCGAACAAACCGAGCTGGCCGTATCCGGTCGTCTCGGGCGGCCGCCTGTACGTGCGCGATCAGGACAATCTGTACGTGTACGACCTGCGAAAAGCGTAGCTATCTCTGGATCCGCGCCGATCCGCCCCTGGCGAACGCGCGGACCTGATCGATCGTGGCCATGGTGGTGTCACCGGGGAAGGCGGCCACCATCGCGCCGTGCGCCCATCCGAGCCTGACCGCTTCCTCGGGGCTTTCGCCGGTGAGCAGCCCGTAGAACAGGCCCGAGGCAAACCCGTCGCCGCCGCCGACGCGATCGTAGACCTCGATGTCGCAGGTGGGCGCGACGAAGCTCTTGCCGTCGATCCAGCTGACCGCGCCCCAGGTGTGCCGGTTCGTCGAATGCACCTCGCGCAGCGTCGTCGCGACGACCTTCATTTGCGGATAGCGCGCCCGCACGTTGTCGATCATCCCGAAGAACGTACTCGGATCGAGCTTCGAGGCCGCGGCGACTTCGGGTCCGGGAATGCCGAGGCCCTTCTGCAAGTCCTCCTCGTTGCCGACGAGCACGTCCACGTGATCGACGATGCGCCCGAGCACGGCGAGCGCGCGCGCCGGCCCGCCCGATGCCTTCCACAGCTTCTCGCGATAGTTGAGATCGAAGGACACGATTGCGCCGTGCTGGCGCGCGGCTTCCATGCCCTCGATGACGAGCGCGCTCGTCGTCTCGGACAGCGACGCGAAGATGCCGCCGCTGTGGAACCAGCGGACGCCGGCGCCGAAGATGGCGTTCCAATCGAAGTCGCCGGGCTTGAGGAGCGCGGCGGCCTCGTTCGCGCGGTTGTAGAAGACGGTGGGCGCGCGCACGCCGAACGCGCGATCGCTGTAGACCATCGCCATGTTCGGCCCCCACGCCCCGTCGTGCTTGAACATCTTGTAGAACGGCGTGACCCCCATCGATCGCACCCGGCCGGCGATGAGATCGCCGATCGGATAGTCGACCATGGCCGATGCGATGCCGGTGCGCAGGCCGAAACAGTCGGCGAGGTTCGCGGCTGTGTTGAACTCGCCGCCGCTCACGTGAATCGTGCAGGTCGTGGCCTTGCGGAACGGCACGACGCCGGGATCGAGCCGGTGGATGAGCGCGCCGAGCGACAGGAAGTCGAGAGCTCCCGTTGCGGGAATGTTGAGGGCGGTGGACATGGCGGAGGTAATTTAAGGTGACACGGGACCAGGCACAAGGACCGCAGGGCACGGCATGCCGTGCCCTTACGCCGCGGAGCTGGTGCAGGTGGCAGCCTCTGCGTACGGGGTCGGGCCGAATTTCGCAGAAACCGAAATTCGGCCCGACCCCGTTTCAGGCCGTCGTCTTCGTCCACTCCGTGTGAAACGTGCCGTCGCGATCGATGCGGCGATACGTGTGCGCGCCGAAGTAGTCGCGCTGCGCCTGCGTCAGGTTGGCGGGCAGGCGCTCGCTCCGATACGAGTCGTAATAGGCCAGCGAGTCGACCGTCGCGGGCACCGGAATGCCGAGGCCGACGGCGGTCTGCACGAAATGCCGCCAGCCCTCCTGCCGTTCGGCAATCGCGTCGCGGAACGCCGGGTCGAGCAGGAGGTTCACCAGGCCCGGCTCGCGGGAGTATGCCTGACGGATGTCGCCGAGCAGGCTGGCGCGAATGATGCAGCCGGCACGCCAGATCTTGGCCACGCGGCCTGGATCGATCTCGTACTTGTATTCGTCCGAGGCGATCCGCAGCATCGCCATGCCCTGCGCGTACGAGGTGATCTTGCTTGCGTAGAGCGCCTGGCGTGAGGCGGTGACGAGGCGCGCGCGCTCGACGGCGGACGTGCCCGCAGGACCGCGCAGCACCCGGCTGGCGGCGGCGCGCTCGCGCTTGAGCGCCGAGAGAATGCGCGCTTCGACGGCGGCATCGATCGTCGGAATCGGCGCACCGATGTCGAACGCATTCTGGCTCATCCACTTGCCAGTGCCCTTCTGCTGCGCTTCGTCGAGAATCACGTCGACGAGCGGCTGGCCGGTCTGCTCGTCGATGCGCTCGAGAATCTTCGCGGTGATCTCGATCAGGTACGACCGCAGCTCGCCCTCGTTCCACTCCGCGAAGACCTTCGCGAGCTCCGCGGCGGTGAGCCCCGCGCCGCGATGCAGCACGTCGTAGGTCTCGGCGATGAGCTGCATGTCGCCGTACTCGATGCCGTTGTGCACCATCTTCACGTAGTGCCCGGCGCCGCGCGGCCCCATGTAGTCGACGCACGGCTCGCCATCCTCGGCCTTCGCGGCGATGGCGCGGAAGATCGGCGCGAGCGCTTCCCAGGCTTCGTGCGGTCCGCCCGGCATGATGGCCGGACCGAGCAGCGCGCCTTCCTCGCCGCCGGACACGCCAGCGCCGACGAAGCGGAAGCCCGCCGCGGCGAGCTCGTCGCTGCGGCGATCGGTATCGGTGAAGAGGGAATTGCCGCCGTCGATGAGGATGTCACCTTCCTGGAGGTGCGGGCGGAGGTGCGCAATGACGCTGTCGACAGCCTTGCCCGCCGGCACCATCATCAGGATGCGGCGCGGCCGCTCGAGTGCTTCCATCAGCGCTTCGGGCCGATCGACGCCGCCGATCGCCTTGCCCTTTGCCGGCCCCTCGAGGAAGGCCTTCATCTTCGCGGCATCGAGATCGTAGCCGACGACGGGGAAGCCCTTGCTCTCGATGTTGCGGGCCAGGCTCGCGCCCATGACTCCGAGGCCCACGACGCCCATCTTGTAGGTCATGGCGGTTTCGAGTGACGAGTGACGAATGACGAATGACGAATGATAGCGGCACGGCACGCCGTGCCCTGATGATCACTCGGGACAGATCGTGGCGCTCACGGGCTTGGCGTTCTTAGCCAGCGCACGCTCGGCGAGCGCCCTGACGGCGAGCACCATCGACATCAGTCCGAGACCCTTGCCCATCGAGATGTTCTGGCGGAACACGCGCTCGACGAGGTCGGGCGTGACGGTCGCAATCTGCTCCGCCGGCAATCCCGACAGCGTCCGGTCGAGAATCGTCGCGAGTGCCTTGGCTGAGATCCCCGAGGGATTCTCCACGGCGAAGTGCAGCGTCAGCGTCCCGTCGCGACGCGCAACGGCCCACGCGTACGCCTCCGACTCGCATTGCGGAACGAGATGGTCCTGCGGGAACGGCGCGTCGAGCGACCTCCGGCGGGACCTCGCGGAACGCGTCGGCGTAGCTGATGAGCAGATTGGCGCGCTCGGCCTGATCGTCGAACATGGCGAAGGTGTCGACGAGCTCTTGAAGTTTGTCTGGGTACGGCATCGACGTCAGGTCGGGCGCGCATTGCCGCACCCTTTGCACGAGAAGGGCACGGCACCCGTGTCCTTTCTACTTCTCTATCGGCACCCCCACCATATTGCCCCATTCCGTCCAGCTCCCGTCGTAGTTGCGGACGTTCTTGAAGCCGAGCAGGTAGGTGAGCGCGAACCACGTGTGGCTGCTGCGCTCGCCGATGCGGCAATAGGCGACGACGGGCTGGTTCGGGTCGAGGCCCTGCTCGTCCAGGTAGATCTTGCGCAGCTCGTCGGCCGACTTGAAGGTCCCGTTCTCGGTGTTCACGGCCTTCGCCCACGGCACGCTCTTCGCCCCCGGGATGTGGCCGCCGCGCAGCGCGCCCTCGTTCGGGTACTCAGGCATGTGGAGACGCAGGCCCTTGTATTCGTCGGGACTCCGTACGTCCACGAGCTGGCCCTTCTGCTGAACGACCTTGAACACATCGTCGCGGAACGCGCGGATCGGCGTGTCGTTGCGCTCGGGCGCCTGGTAGTCGGTCTTGGGATAGGCCGGCGTGTCGCGCGTCAGCGGCCGGCCTTCCTTTTCCCACTTCAGGCGTCCGCCGTCGAGGATCCGGGCCTGGGTGTGACCGAACAGCTGAAACACCCAGAAGGCGTAGCAGGCCCACCAGTTGTTCTTGTCGCCGTAGAGCACCAGGGTCGTGTCCGGCGTGACGCCGAGGCGCGACATCAGCGCCTCGAAGCCCGGGCGCGTGATGTAGTCGCGGCGAATCTGGTCGTTGAGATCCGAGGTCCAGTCGACGTGCACGGCGCCCGGGATGTGGCCGGAGGCGTAGAGCAGCGTGTCCTCGTTCGACTCGATGATTCTGACGGTCGGGTTGTCGAGCTGTGCGGCCAGCCACTCGGTGGAGACGAGAACGTCGGGATTGGCGTAGGCGCGTGCGGTGCTGCTCATGAACGTGCAACCTCCATCCGCGGAAAGCCGGCGGCCAGGCCGGCATGCGAGTTTTGTAGTATACCGCCCGCTCGAACAGTTCCCGACCGTCATGGGGACGGCGTTGGCCGGGTCTCGCGGGTGGCTGACCGTTTCGGGTCATACGGCCCGTCCCGTGCTTCGTCTCTCTCTCACCAGGAGGGCGGGGCTTCCGCCTTCGCTCCGCTCCGGCGCGACGCGCCGTCGCCTGGCGGAGGCGGTCAGCCCCCCGCCATTCAGCCGACGCAGACGCATCGACCCCGAGCTCAGCCCATGCTGACTTTGACGCATCTCGTGAAGCGCTACGGATCGCATCTCGCTGTCGACGATGTGTCGCTCGAGGTGCGGCGTGGGCGATATCCTCGGTCTGCTCGGACCGAATGGAGCCGGCAAGAGCACGACCGTCCACATGGCGGTCGGCCTGCTCGCGCCCGATTCCGGGGCAGTCGACGTCGGCGGCCTCGGCGCGCCGACGCGGCCCGCCGTGCGGAGGCACGTCGGCGTCGCGCCACAGACGTCTGTCCCTGTACGAGCTGTTGTCGGGCGAGGAGAACCTCCGCTTCTTCGGACGAATGTACGGCCTGGCGGCGCGGACGCTCGGCCGGTCGCGTGTCGACGAGGCGCTCGCGTTCGTCGGCTTGAGCGATCGCCGCCACGATCGCGTGCAGGCGTACTCCGGCGGCATGAAACGCCGCCTCAATCTGGCCGTCGCGCTCTTGCACGACCCCGATCTGCTGCTGCTCGACGAGCCCACGGCCGGCGTGGATCCCCAGTCGCGCAACGCGCTGTTCGACAACATCCTCACGCTCAAGGCCGCAGGGAAGACGATCGTCTACACCACGCACTACATGGAAGAGGCCGCGCGCCTGTGCGATCGCGTCGCCATCGTCGACCGCGGCCGGTTGCTCGCGCTCGATACCGTCCGCGGGCTGCTCGCGACTCACGGCGGTCCGCCGACGGTCGTCATCGAGACCGCGGATGGCGAGGAGCGCATCGAGACGCGCGATCCGCTGGGCGCGCTCAACCAGCGCGCTGCGTCGAGCACGCTCCCGCCGGTGACCGGCTTCCACGTGGACCAGCCGACGCTCGAACAGGTGTTTCTACGTCTGACAGGACGGACTCTGAGGGACTGACCAACTACGAGCTACGAATGACGAGCGACGAATGACACATGACGAACGCCTTCACTCACCACGGCCCTCCGAATGCATCAGCGGTTCGGTCGTCGTTCGTAGCTCCCAGCTCGTGCCTGATGCCTCATAGCTCGTAGCTCGTAGCTCCCAAGGATTCCCCATGTCCGCAGTCGTCGCACTCGCTCTGAAGGACCTGAAGCTGCTCGTCCGCGTCCGGTCCGCGTTGTTCTTCACGGTGGGCTGGCCGCTCCTCGTGGCCATCTTCTTCGGCATGCTCTTCGGCGGGCAGAGCCGTTCCACCCCGCCGCTGCGCATCGCGGTTGCCGACGACGATGGCACGCCGGTATCCAGGGCCTTTGCCGACGCGCTCGCGACGAAGCAGGGATTCGACGTCGTGCGCGTTCCGCGCGCCGAAGCGGTGGACATGGTCCGACGCGGGCAGCGCGTCGCGGCGGTCGGCCTGTCGAAGGGCTTCGGTGAAGCGAGCGGCCGAATGTTCTACGGCGCGCCGCCGGTGGTCGATCTGCTGATCGATCCCAGTCGTCAGGCGGAAACCTCGATGCTGCAGGGACTGCTGGTGGAACAGGCCTCCCGGCGTATGCAGACGATGTTTGCGAGTCCGGCGGAGAGCCGCCGGATGATCGTCGGCTCGATGCAGGACGCCGCGTCGGCGCCACCGGAACAGGCCGGCCGCCTGCGGCGATTCCTCGGCGAGCTCGACACGTTTCTCGAGGCGCAGCCCTCGTCGACGGATGGAAGCCGTCCGGCATGGCAACCGCTCGAGGTGCGCGTGCAGTCGATCGCGCGCGAGCGTACCGGGCCGAGGTCGGGGTTCGACATCACGTTCCCGCAGGGCATGATGTGGGGCATCATCGGCTGCATGATGTCGTTCGCGGTGAGCATTGCCGTCGAGCGCTCGCAGGGAACCCTCACGCGGCTCCGGATGTCGCCCGTGCCGGCGTGGACGCTTCTTGCCGGGAAGGCGCTTGCGTGCTGGATCACGATCCTCGTCGTCCAGGCGCTGCTTCTTGCGGTCGGGGTCACGATCTTCGGCCTGCGGGTGGGATCGCCCGCGCTATTCGCGATCGCGGCGCTCGTCGCGCCTGCCGCGTTCGTGGGTCTGATGATGCTGGTCGCATCGTTCGGCGAGAACGAGCAGGCCGCCGCCGGCGCCGGCTGGGCGCTCATGATGCCGCTCGCGATGCTCGGCGGGGCGATGGTGCCGCTCATCGTGATGCCGGCGTGGATGGTATCGGCCAGCCATCTGAGCCCGATCAAATGGGCCATCCTTGCCTATGAGGGCGCGATCTGGCGTGGCTTCACCGCGGCCGACATGGCCCTTCCGGTTGCCATCCTCGTGACGGTCGGTGCCGTCGCTTTTGCAGTCGGGGCCTACCGTTTTCGCTCCGTGACCTGAGCCGCGTGTTCACTGGTGTTGAGCCTGTGGGACAGGCTTCAGGCCTGTCGGCCAGCGGTCTTAGACGCCTAACCCCCGGGCGGCTCCCGCGTCCAAGTGACTGGCGGGAGGTCGTCATGCTCCGTGTCGTGGTGGGGATGGTCGCGTTTTTGGTGAGCGCGGCCGGCAGTCTGTCCGCTCAGCCGCGCGTAGCTCGGGCGCAGCTATCGACGCTCGATGCGGCAACCGGCGTGGCATCGGTGATCGATCGGATTGCGGCGAAGCGCGAGCCCGCATGGATTGCGTGGACCCAGTCGCGCAGCGCGCAACGGGGCAGGAACTGCTGCTGGTCGGACGACTGCGAAGGCTGCTGGCTCGAAGGCCAGCCGGCCGGACCCGCGCCCACGGCCATCGTCCCGCCCGGCGATCGGCCGCTGCTCGCGCTCGAAGGCGACACCGAGCTCGTCGTCCTCGTCCGCGTGGCGGAGGGACGGGTCGATCGCCTGCGCACGGTGTCGATCGGGTGTCCTCTCGATGCAGGCGGCTTGCCGTTCTACACGCTGACCAGCGTCGCACCGGCGCAGAGCCTGGCGTGGCTCGAGGATCAGGCGCGTGCGGATCCGGTCCAGGAATCGGAGAAGGGCCGGTCGCGTTCCGCCATCTCGGCGATCGCATTGCACGGCGTTCCCGAGGCGGATGCCGTGCTCGACCGGCTGCTGGCGTCGGCCAGCCCCGAGATCCGCCGGCAGGTCGTGACGTGGCTCGGTGTCGCGCGCGGCGCGCCGGGTCTTGCCAGGCTCGAGCGTCTGCTCGGCGCGGAGACCGACTCGGACACCCGCCGGCGCATCGTCACGGCGATGGGCATGAGCCGCGAACCGAGGGCGCGGACGATCCTCCTCGATTTGGCGAAGCGGCACGAGGATGCCCGCGTCCGCGGCGAGGCGCTCGTCGTCGTGGCGCGGCTGGCGAGCCGTGAGACCACGACGCTTCTCACCGAGGCCGTCGACCGCGACCCGGATACCGACGTCAAGAAGAAGGCCGTGTTCGGCATCAGCCGGCTGCCAGCCGACGAGAGCGTGCCGCTGCTCATCAAGGTCGCGCGCGACCACCCCAACCCCGCAGTGCGGCGGACGGCGATGTTCTGGCTGGGTCAGTCGAAGGATCCGCGCGCCGTCGACTTTTTCGCCTCGATCCTCAGATAGGCGGAAATGGGGTCGGGTGTGATTTCCATCTAAATGTCCGTACGTTCCGAGGAAACACGGGTTGACATTTAGATGGAAATCACACCCGACCCCATTCCCTGTTAAGCTCGACGGCTGCACGCCGTCATGGCTAGCCCGACATTCACGCCAACACTCCCCCGGCTCGACGCGGTTCGCGCCGCATTCCCCGCGCTCGAGCGCGTTCATCTCGGCCATCGCGTCGCCTACTTCGACGGGCCGGGCGGCACACAGGTACCTCGAGCCGGTCGTCGCGGCGATGGCCGACTACCTCCGCCACCACAACGCGAATACGCACTGGCGCTATCCGACGAGCGAGGAGACGGACGCCATCCTGCGTGCGGCGCGCGAGGCGCTTGCCGACCTCCTGAACGCGGCGCCCGACGAGATCGCGTTCGGCGCCAACATGTCCACGCTCACGTTCCACGTGGCGCGTGCGCTCGGCGCGCAGCTGGTCGCCGGGCGACGAGATCGTCGTCACCGAGCTCGATCACCACGCCAACGTCGCATCCGTGGCGCGCTGCGGCGCGCGACTTCGGCCTGGTCGTGCGCGCCGCCCGGATCGATCCGGCCGATGCGGAGACTCGACTGGGATCATTTCGCCGCGCAGGTGACGCCGCGCACGCGTCTGGTCGCCATCGGTGCGGCGGCCAACTCGCTCGGGACGATCACCGACGTCGCGCGCGCGGCCAGTCTGGCCCGCGCCGCCGGCGCACGAGTCTTCGTCGATGCCGTGCACTACGCGCCGCACGCGCTCGTCGACGTGCACGCCCTCGACTGTGACTTCCTCGCCTGTTCCGCGTACAAGTTCTATGGGCCGCACGTGGGGGTGCTGTACGGCCGGCGCGACGCGCTGCGCGCGCTCGACGTGCCCAAGCTCGCGCCGGCGCCCGAGGAGGCTCCCGATCGCGTCGAAACCGGCACGCAGAATCACGAGGGCATCGCCGGCGCGGCCGCCGCCGTCGACTTTCTGGCGGCGCTCGGCCAGGGTGAGACGCGCCGGGCCCGGCTCCGCGACGCGTTCTCCAGGCTCGATGCACACGGCGACGCGCTGTTGGAACGTCTCTGGGCAGGGCTGTCGTCGTTCGACGGGGTCCGTCTCTACGGCCGCGCGCCCGGCCGTCCGCGTACGCCTACGGTGGCATTCACGGTACGAGGACACGACGCCGGCGACGTCGCCGCACATCTCGCCACGCGCGGCGTGTTCGTGTCGCACGGCGATTTCTATGCGGCCACGCTCGTCGAGCGGCTGGCACCGGGACCTGGCGGGCTCGTCCGGGCCGGGTGCGCCTGTTACACCACGGCCGACGAAGTCGATCGGCTGATCGCCGCCGTGTCCGAGCTTTGAAACGGGGTCGGGCCGACCCCAACATCTTCGTCGGGCGCGTGCACGACCTCTCGGGAAACCAGGTGGAAGGTCAGAAGATCTTCGACGCCGTGACGTCGAGCCGCGGATTCGTACGTGGGAGTCGTCCCCCAGTAGGGTGAATGGCGAGTCGGGAATGACGAATGACGAATGACGAATGACGAATGACGATTGATGGCGGTCGGCCGGCCTCCATTCGTGATTCGTCATTCGACAGTCATTCCAAAAACGAACACCATCGGCCCGCCAGCGGACGAGCTCGGCGTGTCGTCACCATCATCACTCGCGGTGCGCGGGCTCTGCCGCCGTGGCACATCTTTTGGTCGGTCTTCAGCTCATGACCCAGGGCGACATGCGACCTGCTGTCCTCATCGCCGACGATCAGACCGACGTGCTCGAATCGCTGCGGCTGTTGCTCGGCCCGGAAGGCTTCCGGACCGAGGCCGTCACGACGCCGGATCAAGTCGTGGCCCGGCTCTCCGGCGGTGAGATCGACCTTCTCTTGATGGATTTGAACTACACGCGCGATACGACGTCGGGCGTCGAAGGGCTCTCGCTCATCGAGCGCATCCGGGCCGTCGAACCGCTCCTGCCGATTGTGGCCATGACCGGATGGAGCACCGTCGAGCTCGCCGTCGAAGCCATGCGGAAGGGCGTCCGCCATTTCGTGCAGAAACCCTGGGACAACGAGGCGCTCGTCTCGCTGGTCCGGGCGGAGGTCGACGAGGGCCGCGCGAGCCGCTTGAAGGCCCGCCGCCTGCGGCGCGAGATCGAGGATGCCAGCGACATCCAGCGCAGTCTGCTTCCGCACACGCTCCCCGTCGTCCCGGGCCTCGAGCTCGCCGTGCACTGGCGGCCGGCGTCGGGCGTCGGGGGCGACGCCTTCGACGTCGCGCTCGTCGAGGGCGATCGGCTGACCGTGTCCATTGCGGACGTGTCGGGCAAGGGCGTCCCGGCGGCTCTCCTCGCCTCGAACCTCTCGGCCACCGTCCGTGCGCTCGCGCCGACGCTTGGACCGGATGGCGTCTGCGGACGCGTGAATACGGCGCTGGCGGGACAGATCCCCGACGGGCGCTTCGTCACCTTCGTGCTGGGGATGCTCGACCCGGCCACGCGCCAGTTCGTCTACAGCAACGCCGGGCACAACCCGCCGATTCTCGTGCGCGCCGATGGCGGCGTTGACAGGCTCGACATCGGCGGTCCGGTGCTGGGTGTGATAAAGGATGCACCGTACCGAGCTCGGTCGCGTCGATCTGTCTGCGGGCGACCGCCTCGTTCTCTTCACCGATGGCATCGTCGAGGCGAGCCGCGGCGACGAAGAATTCGGCGACGATCGACTCGTCTCGCTGATTGCCACCCATCGCACGGCTTCGGCCCGCGAGATTGTCACGCGCGTCGTCGAGGCGGTCGCCGGGTTCAGCGGCAGCGCTCACCGCGACGACACGACGCTCCTCGTGCTCGCGGTCGATTAGCAAGATCCAAAGGTCCAAAGTCCAAAGGTACGAGGGTCGGCTCGCAGCTGGATCTCGGAACTGGACCTCGAGGACCGTGGACCCCGGACCCCGCACCCTGGACTTCACGCCCTGGACCTCAGGACCCAGGACCCTTTGGACCAGGACCCTTTGGGACCCAGGGACCCTTTGGACCCAGGACCCTTCGGACCCAGGACCCTTGGGAGCCATTACCCCTGGCCGCTGGACCTTCGGACCTCGTAAGCCTTTACGTCCGCCGAAACGCGAGGGTGGCGGTCGCTGTGCTCATTGGGCGTTCCGCCTTCTCTTCTCACTGGCACCATTGTTGCCCTGAGGTGGCGATGCGTCGCGTTGCTGTCTGCATCGCGGCTAGGGGAGCCCTGAATGAGCTTTTGGTGCACGAGAGCCTCGATCCGATCGAACAGTTCCCTGTTTCTGAGAGTGGTTGCGGCGACCATCCTGACTGTGGGCGCCCTGTCGTGTGGCGGCAGTGACAGCCCGACTGCGCCCTCCACACCGCCGACTACCGGTGGTGGCGGCGGAGGCGGAGGTGGCGGTGGAACCCCGCCGCCGTCGAGCGTGACCATCACGATTACGGCGAACGGTCTGAGCCAGTCGCAGGTGACCGTCGCCGTCGGCGGGACGATCACTTTCGTGAATGGTGACAACCGTACGCACGACATGTCGTCCGACCCGCATCCCCAGCACACCGACTGTCCCGCGCTCAACATCGGCGATCTCAATCCTGGACAGCAGCGGACGTCGCAGGTGTTGAGCGCGGCACGTGTTTGCGGGATTCACGATCATCTCAACCCACCCCCCTCGACCACGTGGGCGGGTCGCGTCACGGTCCAGTGAGCGTCGCGCGTGTGGGGGAGGGCGTAGACGGTCGATTCGGGGCACGGGCTTGGAAACCGAACGGGCGTTCGGTGGCAGCAGAGCACCCCCGGGCCTGGGTTCGTCTGCGTCCTCCTCTTCTCGCGTTCTCGCGGGCCGTGGCTCGCGATGGGACGAATCTGACGAAGCCGTCAGACAGAGCCACGGACCAGGTCTGCCGAAACCCGACAACACGACCCTCGGACGAGCCGCCGACAAGATATGACCAGGACCGGACGTTAGCGCGCTTGTCGTCTGGTTTCGTGGATCCGGCGCTTCGGTCATCCATTACCGCTGAGGCGGATCCCGGTTAAGATGAGTCCGCCTGCCGTCGCAGGCCATTCATCTTCCACCGGAGGTCGTCTATGCGGCTGAACAAGGTCGGGGTACTCTCGGCTGGCAAACTGTCGGGGCTCCTCTACGCGCTTCTGGGGTTGATCTTTGGTGGTCTCTTCGCGCTGTTCTCGCTGGTGGGCGCGGGCGCCGGCCTCAGCGGAGACGAAGCGGGAGCAGCGGGGATGATGTTCGGCTTCGGCGTGGCCGCCGTCATCATCTTCCCGATCATTTACGGCATCATGGGTTTCGTCGGCGGCATGCTCATGGCCGCGCTGTTCAACCTGGTCTCCGGCATCTCCGGCGGGCTCGAGGTCGACATTACTCAGTGATTCCGAGAGGTCGTGGCCGCGTCGCTGCGTGAACGGGCGCTCGAGCGCACGTTCAGCCTGTACAGGCGCCACTTCCGCCTCTGGCTGTCGCTCGTCGCTCCCATTGCGCTTTCTGCAGGAGTCGTCTGGCTCCTCGCACAGCGTGCACTTTCGAGCGTGGCGATCGGCCAATCGGAAAGCGTGACCCGCGCGCTGGCGGCCATGCCGAACCTGGCCGGCGGTGTGTGGCTCGTCGCGGGTGTGTGTGGCGCACAGGCGCTCGCGCTCGCCGCGTTCGAACGCGGAGAGGACGTTCGCGCACGCGCCGTCCTGGCGCGACTGGTGGCGTGCTCGGCCAAGCTGCTGGCCGTCGGCATGGTGCTCCTCGTGGGCGTGTCGACGCTCGCCCTGCTGGGTCTCGGCCTGGCCGGGGCGCTCGCGCACGTACCTGCTCATCCTGCTCCCTGCCGCGGGCGCCTCGGCGACGACCGCCAAGTCGTTGGCGCTGCTCGTCCTCCTGCCGTCCCTTGTCGCGGGGGTGGTGCCGGCGATGTGGTGGTTCGGCCGTCACGTGCTGGCGCTGCCGCTGGCCGCGGTCGCGCCGCTGTCGGTCGGCACGTCCCTCCGCGCCGCCCGGCGGCTCAGCCGCGGTCATCTCGGCACCATCCTCGGGCTCTTCGTCGTGACCGCGCTCGCGAGCAACGTCGCGGTGCTCCTGGCCCGCGCCGCCGGCTCGCTGGTCACGCTCATCATCGTTCCCGAGCGATTCCGCCCGATCTTCGGCACGGGCCCCTGGAAGGGCGCGGCCGGACCCGAAGTCCAACTCGTCACCACGATCGTGGCGTCGCTCCTGACGTTGCCGCT
Organism: Vicinamibacterales bacterium; assembly: GCA_963840865.1. Taxonomy (GTDB): domain Bacteria; phylum Acidobacteriota; class Vicinamibacteria; order Vicinamibacterales; family Vicinamibacteraceae; genus CAWJAP01. The sequence goes on along the minus strand of CAWJAP010000023.1, from coordinate 297,286 downwards.
CGTCACCCTCACGTTCAGCGTGGTTGCATTTGCGCTCGTCTCGGAGGCCCGAGATCCGTTAGCCTTGAGACTCGACCCTTCGCACAGCGACCGGTAGGGGCACGGCAAGGCCGTGCCCGTCGGGGATGTCCGTAGCCATGCGCATCCTGCTCCTCTCGATGCCGGATTCCTTCGAGCACACGCCGTCGGACTCGATCCGCATGCCCAACGGCGCGCTCGCGTCGCTCGCGGGCAACCTCGACCCCGGCCACCACGTCGCGATTGCCGATCTCGTGCTCGTGCAGCACGAGCTGCGCGAGGCGCTCGTCCGTCTCGTCGCGTCCCACCAGCCCGATCTCGTCGGCCTGTCGGTCATGACCTTCCAGCGCCGGACCGCGCAGCGCATCATCCGGTTGATCCGTTCGCTGCGCCCGTCGGTACGGATTGTCATCGGCGGCTACGACCCGACCCTGGCGACCGACGCGTGGGCCGACGCCTCGACCGGCGTCGACTTCATCGTCCGGGGCGAGGGCGAGCTGACGTTTCGCGCGCTGGTGCAGGCGTTGGACGGCGTCGCGCGGAGTGAGGCGCCGCCCGCCGGCGCGCTGTCGACGATTCAGGGCTTGTCGTGGCGCAACGGCGAGGGCATGCGTCACAACGCCGATCGCCACGTGAGCCAGCTCGCCGACATCGCGCCGCCGAACCGATCGGCCCGCGTGCTCCAGGGCTACACGTTCCTCGGCCGTCAAATCGACGTCATCGAGACCTCGCGAGGGTGCACGTTCGACTGCAGCTTCTGCTCGATCATCGAGATGCGCGGCCGCAACTTCCACCGCTTCGACATGACGCGCGTCCTCGACGACATCCGCGACGCCAGGCAGCACGGCGCCCGCTCGATTTTCATCGTGGACGACAACATCTCGCTCGACGTCCCGCGGTTCGAGGAGCTGTGCCGCGCGATCGCCGACGCCGGGCTGAACGACGTCGACTACTTCGTCCAGGCGATGACCTCGTCGATTGCCAATCACGGCGAGACGCTCGCGCCGCTCATGCAGCAGGCCGGGTTCCGCTACGTGTTCCTGGGCATCGAGAACATCCTCGACGACGACCTGGCCTTCCTCAAGGCGAGCGCGAAGAACACGCAGCGCGAGCACGGACACCGGGTCGGGAATGCCTCGGTGCGCGCCATCGAGTACCTCCACCGTCATGGGATGTACGTCGTCGGCGGACTGATCGTCGGCAGCCCGGACGACACGCGCGAAGCGATCACAACCAATCTGGAGTTCGCCGAGCGCTACATCGACTGGCCCTACATCCAGCACCCGACGCCGTATCCGCGAACGCCGATGACGAAGGACTTTCGCGAGCGGGGCCTCATCGAGAGCGAGCAGCTCGACGAATACGACGGCACGACCGCCGTCGTGCGCACGGCGCACCTCGCGGCCGAAGAGGTCGAGTTCCTGCGGTGGCGCGCCGAGCGGTGGATGAAGGCGCGCCACTTCCCGACAGCGCTGGTGCACGACCCCTGGTGGGTGCTGCATCATGCGGTCCGGATGTTCCGGCACACGTTCCGCGGCACGACGTGGCGAACTTGGCTCGGCCTGGAGAGCGAGCGGGACGCGTTCCGGCGCTACCGCGAGATCAGACGCCGCGAGCGCGACTTCCTGCCCGAGGTGGGATGAACGGCTTGGTCTTTGATCCTCGGTCTGCAGGCTTCGGTGCGTGGGCCGTTCGACTTCGCCTCAGGACCTCAGGACCTCAGGACCGAGGACCGAAGACCGAAGACTGAAGACTGAAGACAGGCCCGTAGCCCGCGGCCTGTGCCCGTAGTCCGATCAATTCGAGACCCGTCAGAGATCGACGCCCTAATCCGGTTGCACGGCGACCTTCAGCGTCTTGCGAAACTTCATGGGGACGCCGTGGCTCACGCCTTCGGCCTGTTCGTGCAGGTGGGCGACGCCGGCGACCATCTGCCGCAGCATGCACATCGCCGCCACGAGATCGACGCGGGCCTGGTGCGTTGCCGCGTTCCGCAGGAGGTCCGAGAGACGATGGCCTTCGGCATGGTTCGACACGATCGCGAGCGCCGCCGGCTGGCCGGCCGGCCGATCCACTTGCCGAACCCGCGCAAACGCGGGATGGCGGAACTCGCCGAGCGCGCGCTGCCGTTCGCGCAAGGCGGCTTCGAAGATCGCCAACGAGGCGAGCTGCGGGCGGAGCCCACCATCTCGAGCCGGTCGCCCGACTTCTTGTCGAAGCCGAGCACGCTGAAGCCGAACGCATCGGAGAAAGGTGCAACGGTTGCTGGAGATTTGGGAGGGAGCGCACTCATGGCTTGATCGGGTTCTCGGTTCGGGTTCGTGGACGCGCACGGGCTACCGGCCGGAGCTCTCCTCTCAAGGGGTCGGCGCGCGCCGGTTCGTCGCCACTAACTGTGCATGGTGGCGACGCGGGCGATTGCAATGCCCGCGACAAAGCGCGCCCTTTCGAGGCGGTGTGCGGAATCGTCGCAATTGGCCGAGGGAGCGCTTCCGACACACCTCGAATCGATTACGAATTGAGTGGGCGCGGCTTCAAGGCTGTCGATCGGACAACGATGTCGGTCGAGCGCAACACCAGCACGCGTGCCGCGCGTGCAATGGTGCGCAGTCCTGGCGGAGCACGCGCGATCCGTGCTGTCGGCGTTCCGTTGTCGCAAGACGGCGAGCCGTCATGGGCCGACTTTCGGCTCAATTCGGCGTCGGCAAGGCTCGCGCGCTCTATAGTTACGCCCGTGGATGCGAAGCCACTCGTGTACCCGGAGACGCGCCGTGTCGATCAGGTCGACGACTATTTCGGCCGCACGATTGCCGATCCCTATCGCTGGCTCGAGGACGACAACAGCGCGGAGACCGGGGCATGGGTGGAAGCGCAGAACGCGCTCACCTTCTCGTATCTGGCCTCGATTCCCGCGCGCGAGCGGCTGCGCGCGCGTCTCGGCCAACTGTGGAACTACGAGCGATACGGACTGCCCGCGAAGGAAGGCGACTACTACGTCTTCGCGAAGAACGACGGCCTGCAGAATCAGGCGGTCTTCTACCGGGCGCGGTCGCTCGACGCGGAGCCCGAGGTGCTGATCGATCCGAACGCCCTCGCACCGGACGGGACGATCGCGATTGGCGAGACGTCGTGCTCCGACGACGGGCGGCTGATGGCATACAGCCTCTCGCGCAGGGGACTGGACTGGCGCGAGTGGCGTGTGCTCGAGATCGCGACCGGGCGCGACCTCGTCGACACCGTCCACTGGGCGAAGTTCTCCACGGCGGCGTGGAAGAACGACGGGTCGGGTTTCTACTACGCGCGCTTCCGGTCGCCCGAGGCCGGCGACGAACGCTCGGCCCCGAACCGTAACCAGCAGCTCTACTTCCATCGCCTGGGCACGCCGCAGGACGAGGACGTTCTCGTGTACGAGCGGCCCGATCACCCGGACTGGTTCTTCAGCCCCGAGGTGACCGACGACGGGCGGTACTTGATCGTCACGCAGCACGAAGGCACCGAGCCGAAGAGCCGCGTGTTCGTGCAGGATATCGGGCGGCCGGACTCCACGATCGAGCCGTTCCTCGATCGGTTCGATGCGCTCTACCAGGTCGTCGGCAACGACGGCGATACGTTCTTCGTTCTCACCGACCGCGACGCGCCGCGCCGGAAGCTGGTCGCCATTTCGCTCGGCGCGACCGAGCCGGCCGACTGGCGGACGCTCGTGCCGGAAGCGCCCGGGCGCGACGTGCTCGACGCCGTCGCGATGCTCGGCAACCGGTTCGTCGCCACCTGGCAGGTCGATGCCAGCCATCGGCTCCGCGTGTACGGCATCGATGGGGCGGTCGAGCGCGAGATCGAACCGCCGACGCTCGGTTCGGTGAGCTTCGCGTCGAAGCGGCGCGCCGCCGAGGGCTTCTATGCCCTCACCTCGTTCACCCACCCCGCGACGATTTATCGATACGACCCCGAATCGGGGCGCAGCGAGGTCTTCCGCCGTCCGGTGGTGGCCTTCGACCCCGACGACTTCGAGACCGTCGCAGGTCTTCTTCTCATCCAGGGATGGCACCGGGATTCCGATGTTCATTACGGGCCGGAGGGGGAGCGTGTGCGGCCGCGACGCGCCGACGCTCCTCTACGGTTACGGCGGTTTCAACATCTCGTTGAATCCGTCCTTCGAGCCGGCGACCGTGGCGTGGCTCGAGATGGGCGGGCTCTATGCCGTGCCGAATCTACGGGGCGGGGGCGAGTACGGTCAGGCCTGGCACGACGCGGGACGGCTCGCCCGGAAGCAGAACGTCTTCGACGACTTCATCGCCGCCGCCGAGTATCTGATTGGCGAGGGATACACATCCACGCCGAAGCTGGCCATCTCGGGCGGCAGCAACGGCGGTCTGCTCGTGGGCGCCGCGATGACGCAGCGTCCCGATCTGTTCGCTGCCGCGTGGCCGGCCGTTGGCGTGCTCGACATGCTGCGCTTCCATCTGTTCACCATCGGATGGGCGTGGACGTCGGACTACGGGAGCGCAGCGACGAAGGAGGGGTTCGAGACGCTGATCGCCTACTCGCCGCTCCATCGGCTGGTGCCCGGAACGGCGTATCCAGCCACGCTCGTCACCACCGCCGACCACGACGACCGCGTCGTCGCCGCCCACAGCTTCAAGTTCGCCGCCGCGCTCCAGGCGGTGCACCGCGGACCCGCGCCGGTGCTGATCCGCATCGACACCAAAGCCGGCCACGGCGCGGGAAAGCCCACGGCGAAACAGATCGAGGAACGCGCCGATGTCCTCGCCTTCCTGGTGAGAACCCTGAAAATGACGAATGACGAATGACAAATGACGAATGCGAACAGGCTCGCGTGCCGAACATTCGTCATTCGTCATTCGTCATTGGCCCGGGCTTCCATCGACTATCGATGGGGCTTGACGCCATGGCTCCCGGCGTCGATACTGCTTCCATCGATAGTCGATGGGAGACGCGATGGTCCGACCCCCAGCGGAGATCCTGCCCGGTACACTCGACATGCTCGTGCTGCGCGTGCTCGCGCGCGAGTCGCTGCACGGCTACGGCATCGCGCAGCGCATCAAAGCGCTTTCGGACGAGGTCCTGCAGGTCGGCGAGAGCTCGCTCTATCCCGCCTTGCAGCGGCTGCTGTTGAACGGCTACGTCGACGCCGAGTGGTCGGCGTCCGAGAACAACCGGCGCGCGCGCTACTACACGCTCACCACCGAGGGCCGGAGGTATCTGGCACGCGAGCGGACCAACTTCGACCGATACGTCGTCGCGATCCAACGCGTGTTGCAAACGGGGTAACGGTGGGGGCACGGCATGCCGTGTTCGTACCGGTGAATGAACAAACGTCATGCGAGATTGGTTGCGGCGGTGGCGGAACCGCGTGCGCTTCCGGCGGTTCGACGACGAGATCGCCGAGGAGATCGCGTTCCACCGCGCCATGAAGGCGCGTGAGGTCGAAGCGCGTGACGTGCACGCGGGCGACGTCGATCTGGCCGTTCGCCGCGAGATGGGGCCTACGCTCGCGGCGCGCGACGAGGCGCGCTCGATCTGGATGGCGCCGTGGGTCGACGGCCTGCGCCAGGACCTGCGCGATGCGGTCCGCTCGATCGCGAGGCGGCGCGCGCTCACCGCCACCGCCGTCGGCGCCCTCGCGATCGGGTCCGCGTCGGCGACGACCGGCTTCGTGCTCGTCGACGCGCTGCTTCTCCGTCCGCTTCCCGTCGTGCGCCCGCACGAGCTCGTGTGGCTCCGCGACCCGGCGTTCTCGTACCCCATCGTTCGCGAGGTGCGCGAGCGCGCCGGGATGTTCGCGGGCGCGTTCGGCTGGGGCCTCCGGCAGGTGGATGTCGCGTGGGCAGGCGAGGCCGCGCCTGCGACGGCGGTGTTCGTGACCGGCCCGTACTTCGCGACCCTCGGTGTGCAGCCTGCCGCAGGCCGCCTGCTCGACGAACGTGACGAGCACGCTCGATCGGACACGGCCGTGGCCGTTCTCAGTCATCGTGCGTGGCAGCGCCGTTTCGGTGGCGACCCTGGCGTGGTCGGGCGAACGGTCCGTGTGGACGGCCTGCCCGTGTCGATTGTCGGCGTCTCGCCGGAGGGCTTCTTCGGCGTCGCTCCCGGTACGGCCCCGGAGCTCACCATGCCGCTCGCGCTCGTGTCCCGGCTGCGAACCGACGATCGTGCCGCGCTGTCGTCGCGCGCCTGGCTCCACGTGATGGCGAGGCTCCAACGCCGACTTGCACGCGAGCGGGCCGAGGGCGCGTTCCAGGTCGTGTGGGCCCAGGTGCTCGAAGCGACTACGGGGCTCGACGAACCTGCCGATCGCCGGGCCCGTTTCCTCGCGCGCCGCACCGCACTCGAGCCAGGCGGCGCGGGATACTCGGAGGTCCGCAATCGATTCCGTGCCCCGCTCTGGGTGCTGGCGTCGCTCGTGGGTCTCCTGGCGGTGGTCGCGTGCGCGACCGCCGCCAACGTGTTCCTTGCAAGCGCGCTGGCGCGTTCGCGCGAGCTCGCGCTGCGCGCGGCGCTCGGATGCGGGCGCCGGCGACTGGCGCGACAGCTCGTCGTCGAGGGGTTGGTGCTGGCCTCGGTGGCCGCCGCGGCCGGGCTCCTCGTCTCGCGATGGAGCGCGACGGCGATCGTGGGCCTCTTCACGACGACGACCGATGGCGTGCTGCTCGATCTGGCGCCCGATTGGCGGCTGCTCGCCTTCGTGGTGTCGTCGGTGGTGGTCGCGACCCTCCTGTTTGCAGTTGCGCCAGCGCTTCTGACGGCCCGCGTCGATCCGGCCAGGGCCCTTCAGGCCGGCGCGCGACTCACGTCGTATGGGCGCGGACGTCTGTCGCGCGCGCTCGTCGTCTCGCAGACCGCGTTCTCGGTGATCCTTCTCGTCGCGGCCGCGCTGTTCCTGCGCAGTCTCGGGCACGTCCTTTCACTCGATCCCGGATTCGACCCGGCCCGGCTGCGCCTCGTGCGTCTCGATCCGGCGGCACTCGTGCGCGCGAGCGACGAGGCGTCCCGCCCCGCCGCGCTCGAGTCGTACTTCGGGCGAGCGCTCGACAGTCTGCGCGCGCTGCCGCAGGTCGAGGCAGCGAGTCTTTCCTGGTATCCGCCCATCAGTCTCGACATGGGTCATCGCACGCGGAGTCTCGCGCGGGACGGCGGTCGAGTCGTCGAGGAAAGCATACCGACGTATTTCAACGGCGTCTCAGCCGGCTACTTCGCGACAGCAGGCACGGCGCTCCTGAGCGGACGCGAGTTCACGCCGGAAGACACGCGGCATGGCGAGCGCGTGGTCGTCATCAATCGCACGCTCGCCCGGGCGGTCTTCGGCAACGCGAGCCCGCTCGGCCATCGCCTCTCGATCGGGTTGGACGACTCGCGGCGCGGGCTGACCATCGTCGGAGTCGTGGCCGACGCGAAGTATCAACGACTGCAGGAGCCGCAGCAGCGGATTGCCTACCTGCCATACTCCCAGGTTCGCGAGTTCCGGGACGGCTCGCCGATGGTGGCCGCCGTTCGCCTGCGGCAGGAGGGCGGAGAGGCGGACGCGGCGATCCGCCGCGCGCTCCAGGCGATCGATCCACGCCCGCCGATCGTCATCGAACGGATCGAGGATCGCCTCCGCGAGTCGATCCTGCGCGAGCGGCTGCTCGCCATCCTCGCGCTCTCGCTGGCGTTGGCCGCGCTCGTACTCTCGGTGGGCTCGCTCGTGGGGGTGATGCTGCACCTGGTCGGGCAGCGCACGAAGGAGCTCGGCGTTCGGCTCACCCTCGGCGCGAGGCCAAGCGCCCTGGTGACCGACATCCTCGGTCGGACGGTCGCCCTCGCCGCGGCCGGCGTCGTCGTCGGCGCCGCCGTCGCGCTCGCGGCAGGCCGGCTGGTTTCCGGGTTGCTGTATGGTGTGGCGCCGACCGATCTCGCCTCCCTCGCCAGCGTCGTCGCGCTCACACTTGGCGCGAGCACGATTGCCGGCATGATTCCCGCGATTCGTGCCGCCCGCGTCGATCCTCTGCAGGCCCTGCGTCTGGAGTGAGCGGTAGAGCGCCAGCCCTGCTGACGCCGCGCTCTAGACCCGGAGCTCGCTTGTGTCGAGCAGGTGGGACGGGCTTCAGGCCTGTCGGGCCTGCTGGGAGCAGGGCTGAAGCCCTGTGCCACCTGAGCGCCGTATCAACCGGAGCCGCCTACACAAACAGGTTCATCTGGCCCTTGCGGCGGAAGGCATCGGTCCGCAGCGATGGCCCGCGCGGCGGGATGCCGGCGCGGGCGCGCGCGGTGTTGAACAGGTTCTCGACCAGCGCCGCGGTCGGTCCTTCGCCCCGCATTCGCGAGCCCCAGCGCGGGTCGTTCAGGCGGCCTCCGCGGACGTCCTCGATTCGACTCAACACGTGCCCCTTGCGATCTGGAAAGTGCTGTTCGAGCCAGTCGGCAAACAGCGCCTTGACCGCATGCGGCAGCCGCAGCATCACGTAGCCGGCAAAGCGCGCGCCGGCTTCGCCGGCTCGCTTCAGGATGGCTGGAATCTCGTGATCGTTCAGACCTGGAATGACGGGCGCCAGCATGATGCCGGCTGGAACGCCTGCCTCGTTCAGACGCGCGACCGCGTCGAGCCGGAGATCGGCGCGCGAGGTGCGCGGCTCGAGCACCCGCCGCAGCGACTCGTCCAGCGAGGTGACCGAGAGCGCAACGCTGGCGCACCCGTCCGACGCGAGTTCCGCCAGCACGTCGGTGTCGCGCGCGACCAGACGATTTTTCGTGACGATGCCGACAGGGTTGCGAAACTCGGCGAGCACCTCGAGACAGGTGCGGGTCAGTCCGAGCGTCCGCTCGACTGGTTGATACGGGTCGGTGACTCCGCTCAACGCCAGCACCTGCGGCTCCCAGTTCGGCGCAGAGAGTTCCGCCCGCAGCAGCGCCGGCGCGTCCTCCTTGACGAAGATGCGGGTTTCGAAGTCGAGCCCGGCCGAAAGTCCGAGGTACTCGTGCGTGGGGCGCGCGTAGCAGTAGATGCAGCCGTGCTCGCACCCGCGATAAGGGTTGATGCTGGCGCTGAAGCCGACGTCAGGACTGTCGTTGGTCGCGATGATCGTCCGCGACGTGTCGCGCAGATAGTGCGTGGGCTGAATCGGGTCCGGTTGAGCCGCTGGATCGAGATCGTCGGGACCGACGTCGAGATGGAGCCGGTCGAACCGGTTCGCCGGCTGCGCTGCCGTGCCGCGCCCCTGGGTCGGCGAGGTCATGAACGGAGTCTATGGGCGAGGCGAAGAAAAAGCAAAATGCTGTGAAAGCCCATCAATTTCAGGTCGTTCAATTCCCTGTTACGTGCCCGTCGCAGCGGGCTTACATTCGATACCTACGCTTCACCAGTCACTTGGAGACACCATGACTCGCGCCACGCAGTGTGTGATGTGCCTCGTCGTGTGGCTGGCCGCGTCGCCGGCCTGGGCCCAGTTCGAAACTGGTGCGGTACTCGGCACCGTGCGCGACAACTCCGGCGCCGTGGTGCCTGGCGCCACGGTCACGCTCCTCAACACCCAGACCGGTGTAACCGTCACGCGGACGACGCGACGCTGAAGGCGCGCTACGAGTTCTTCACCGGTCCGGCCCGGCATCTACAAGGTGACGGCGGAGCTCACCGGGTTCGCGACCACCTTCGCGGACAACGTCCAGGTGAGCGTCGGCGGACGGCAGCGCGTCGAGCTGACGATGACGGTCGGCGATCTCAGCGAGGCGGTCGAGGTCGTTGGCGGTGCGCGCACGCTCGACACCGACAACGAGCCAGCGCGGCCAGGTCGTGAGCGGCAAGCAGGCCGCGGAGCTGCCGCTCAACGGCCGCGAGTACTCCGTCGCTCGCTCAGCTCAGCCCGGGCGTGCGCCTCTCGGCGCTCAACACCGGCGGGCTGACGCCGCGCGAAGGCGCGTTCAACGTCAACGGGCTGCGGAGCACGTTCAACAACTTCCTCATCGACGGCGTGGACAACAACGCCTACGGCACGAGCAACCAGGGCTTCTCGAACCAGGTGATGCAGCCGCCGCCCGACGCGCTGGCCGAGTTCCGCGTCGTCACCAACAACATGAGCGCCGAGTACGGCCGCAGCGGCGGCGCGACCATCAACGTCGCTTACAAGAGCGGCACGCAACCGGTTCAGCGGCGCCGCGTGGGAGTTCTTCCGCGACACCTCGATGAACGCAGAGGGCTTCTTCAAGTCGCCGGCGGGGAAGCCCGAGCTGAAGCGCAATCAGTTCGGGTTCGTCGTCGGCGGGCCGATCATGAGGAACCGGGCGTTCTTCTTCACCGACTTCGAAGGCTTCCGGCAGGACCGCGAAGTGGTCACCTTTTCGACCATCGCCACCGAGGCACAGCGGCAGGGTATCTTCGCGGTCGACGTCCGCAACCCGCTTCACCGGCGACGACGTATCCGGCCGGCACGCCGATTCCGATGACCGCGCTCGCGCGCCGCGTGCTCGCGCGATCTGCCGGCGACGACGAGCGCGGGCACGGCGCAACAACTATCGAACGCTGCAGCTCTTCACGAACGACACCGACAAGTACAACGGCAAGGTCGACGTCACGGTCTCGCCGGCGATCTCGCTGTTCGGCCGCTACGGCTATCGCGACGTGGACATCTTCGACAATCCCGCCGATCCCGCTGCCGTCGGGCGGAAGCGGCAACGGCCAGACCTACGTGACCAACAAGCAGTTCGCGACCGGCGCTGACCTGGGCGCGATCGGCGAACGTCGCTGCTCGAGGCGCGGTTCGGCTACTCGTACACCGTGGCGGGCAAGAACCCGCCGGCGCTGGGCTCCGCCAGCGCGCTCGAGGTCTACGGCATCACCGGGCTCCCGACGCGACCCGCGCGTCGTCGGGCGGCCTGCCCAACCAGGTCGATCACGGGCTACTCGGATCTCGGGCCGTCAGGCGACCAACCCGCAGTGGCAGTATCCGCGAGTCTTCAACCCGAAGGTGAACTACTCGTGGGTCCAGGGGCGCCACTCGTTCAAGAGCGGCTACGAGTTCCAGCACGTCCAGACCGAGGTCCAGGACGTCAACCCGCTGTACGGTCGCGACACCTACGGCAGCCAGATCTCGCGCCCGGCCGGGGTCGCGGCCAACAACGCTCTACAACCTCGCCGACTTCGCGCTGGGCTTCCGGTCGCAGTACGCGCTCAGCAACATCCTGGTGGCGAACCTCCGCCAGAACATGCACTTCCTCTACGCGCAGGACGACTGGCGGGTGAACGACACGCTGACGCTGAACCTGGGCCTGCGCTACGAGTACTCGACGCCGTGGGTCGAGGAGGACAACATCCTGTCGAACTGCGATCCGGCGCACGCGGACGATGGTATTCGCGCGCGACGGGTCGCTGGCGGATCGCGCGACGATCGATCCCGATCGCAACAACTGGGGGCCGCGCCTCGGCTTCGCCTGGTCGATCGACCCGAAGACGGTCGTGCGCGGCGGCTACGGCGTGGCCTACATTCACTTCCATCGCGCCGGCGGCGCCAACGTGCTGCCGATCAACGGCCCGCAGGTGATCAACGCCGTCGTCAATCAGACGGCGACGACAGCCGGCTTCCGTCCGACCGAGGCGGGTTATCCGGAAGGACTCACCGATCCGTCGCGCTTCAACCCGGTGCTCGCCAACATCACCTACATGCCGCGCGACTACCGACTCGAGCTCGGTCCAGAGCTGGTTCATCTCGGCGCAGCGCGAGATCCTGACGAAGACGGTTCTCGACGTCGCCTACGTCGGCAACAAATCGGACGGTCTGCTGCTGTTCGCGAACTTCAACCAGGCGTTGCCGAACAATGCGGCGGGGACGATTCCGCTCGCCAACCGGCGGCCGATTCCGGAGTTCGGCGACATCACCTACTCGTTCAACGGTGGCTTCTCCCGCTACCAGAGCGTGCAGGTGAAGGTCGAGAGCCGGATCTTCTCGGGGCTCACGCTGCTCAACTCGCTCACGCTCTCGCGGACCGAGGACAACGGGGCGGGATCGCTCGAGAACCAGAACGGGAACGCGCCGGCGCCACAGGACTTCTACAACTTGGCCGCCGACGAGGGCCTGTCCAACTACCATCAGCCGTACAACAACACCACCAGCGTCATCTGGGAGCTGCCGGTCGGGCGAGGGCGCAAGTGGCTCGGCGATGCGTCAGCGCTGGTGGACGCTTGCTCGGCGGCTGGACGGTGAGCGGGATCAGCTTCTTCTACTCCGGGGAGCCGGTGACGCTCACCGCGTACGCTCCGGGCTCGCTCCCGCCGGCCGCGTTCCAGGTCTCGGGGATCGCCCAGGATTTCCGCGGCGGCAACAACTATCGCGCGAACGTCGTGGGCGACCCCTACGGGGACACGAGCTCGATCACCAGCTACTTCAATCGTGACAACGTCCTGGTGCCGACCGATCCCAGCCAGCCGTTCGGCAACGCCGAGCGCAACAGCGTCCGCGGACCGTTGTTCTGGCAGGTCGACTTCGTCGCGGCCAAGAGCTTTGGTCTGCCGTTCGGCACGAACACCTCGCTGCAATTCCGCTTCGAGGCGTTCAATCTCTTGAACAAGACGAACTTCAGGGCGCCCAACGGCACCCGCAGCGCCGCGGCCTTCGGCACCATCACCCAGACCTACGATGCACGGCAGTTGCAATTGGGCGTCAAGTTGAACTTCTGACGTCTGGATTGGTTCTTCCCGACCCGCGTTGGCCAGGCCGACGCGGGTCGCGGCCTTTTTGTTCGTCATTCGTCATGTTCGTCATAGGCGTGCGTCGCTTCTTCGCGGCTGCGATAGACTCCCGCGCTGAGCCGACGCACCGATGACGCAACCATCCCGATCCCGTTCTCGTTCCCGCCGGACGTGGCTGCTCGGTCTGGCCACGCTGGCCGCGCTCTCGATTCCGTCGTTGTCGAAAGGGCAACCGCTCGATCCACGGATTGCTGCCATCGTCGACGAGGTCTCGGCGGAGCGGCTGGGAGAGCTCGTGAAGGGGCTCGAGAAGTTCGAGACGCGAAACACGCTGTCGGATCAAACGTCGAAGGTGCGCGGGATCGGCGCTGCCGCCGAGTGGATCGCCGGGCAGTTCCGGCAGGCGAGCCCGAGGCTTCAAGTGAGCTTCGATACTTACGACCTGCCGGCGCAGGGCGCGCGCGTCGTTCGCGACACGCGGCTCCGCAACGTGATCGCGGTTCTGCCCGGCCGGTCGCCGCGGCGGATCTACGTCAGCGGCCACTACGACACGGTGGCGCGCCAGCCGACGGCGGCGCGACAGTCGACGTCCTCCGAAGAGGGGAGCCCGTCGCCGGCCGGCGGCTTCGATTGGGGCAAGGCCGACAACCTCGCGCCCGGCGCGAACGACGATGGCAGCGGGACGGCGTTGACGATCGAGCTGGCGCGCGTGCTGGCCGGGAGCGGCCTCGAGTTCGACGCGACGCTGATCTTCATCGCGCTCGCGGGGGAAGAGCAGGGGCTCGTCGGCGCCAAGGTGCACGCGCAGCGCGCCGAGGCCGAGAAGACGGTCATCGATGCCGTCTTCAACAACGACATCGTCGGCAATGCCGTGGGTGGCAACGGCGTCGTCGATGCCTCCCGGGTGCGCGTGTTCTCGGATGGACCCGAGGACTCGGCGTCACGGCAGCTCGCGCGGTTCATCAAGCGGCAGGCCGCCCGTTACCTGCCGTCGCACGGCGTCACGCTCGTCGCGCGCCACGATCGTTTCGGCCGCGGCGGCGATCACACGGCGTTCAACCAGCACGGCTTCGCCGGCGTCCGGTTCACCGAGGCCCGCGAGAACTACGCGCGCCAGCACACCGTGCAAGACACCGCCGATGGCGTGTCCGCGCCGTATCTCGCGGCCAACGCCCGCGCCGAAGTGGCCGCGGTTGCGGTGATGGCACTCGCGCCGCCGGCGCCGGTCGTCACCAACGAGCGCGGCCAGCCACAGCTCGGCCGGCAGCCCTCGGGCTACGACGCAACGCTCCGGTGGAAGGCCTCGCCTGGCGCGGCCGGCTATCGCGTGGTCTGGCGCGACACGTGGTCGATGGACTGGCAGCACGAGCTTCAAGTGGGAGCCGTCGAAACGGTCACGCTGAAGAGCCTCTCGATCGACGACATCGTCATTGGCGTTGCGGCGATCGGTCCGGGGGGGCACGAAAGCCTCGTCTCGGCGTACGTCAACCCGCCGCGGCCGAGCACGCCGATCAAGACGAAATAGCGGGTGGGGAAACAGAGGGCCCGGCGCGGTCGTCAACGGGGCCGCGCCAGGCGCCACGATTCCATCTTCGTGACGGTGGCCGCGCCGCCCTCTGCCTGGATCTCGAGCCGGCGCCGGCCGGCGGTCCCGAAGATCCGGTCGGTGATGACGACCGCACCGTCATCGGCAAACACCTCGATCGACGATCGATCGAGGACGATCCGAAGCGCGAGCGGTCTGCCGTCGGCAAGTCGCAGCGGCGCGTCCTGACGGCCCGCGAAGCGGTCATGGAAGTCGACACGGCCCGAACGCGTGCGGTCCACCGCCAGCATTCCCGCCACGCGGTCGTAGCTGATCGATGTCTCTTCGGGCGGTCCGGCGGAGTCGCCCGCAGCCCTGATGGCCAGCGTGATGCGACGCGTGGAGCCCGGGTCGATCGTCAGGCCGAGCTCGAGCGGTGTTTCGATCAGGCCGGCGAGGAGCGATGCCGTCTGTCCGACCGGAACCTTCGAGACCGCCGCGGCACCCGTCCGCCAGCGGGTGAGCTCGGTGACTGGCCGCTGGACGAGTGTCGGTCCATCCACGCCGCGGCGCAGCGACAGCTCGCGAGGCAGCGACTGGGCGCCGCGGAAGGCCGCGGTCGGCTCTCGATTCGCGTACTCCCAGTTGCTCATCCACCCCACCCAGATGCGTCGTCGGTCGGGCACGTTCGACCACGATTGCGCCGCGTAGAAGTCCTTGCCGTAGTCGGCCCAGCGTGGCGTGGCCGTCGATCCCTCGGGCACGAAGTGCGTGCCGTCGAAGCGTCCGACGAAATACTGCGTGCCGCTGCCGCCGGCTACGCCACCGGGGTTGAGCGACACGATGAGCACCCATCGCGTCTCGTTCGTGGCCTCGATCGCGAGCGGGAACAGGTCGGGGCACTCCCACACGCCACCGGTTGCCCCGGCAGGTCCGAAGTCACTCAGCGTGGTCCACGCCTTCAGGTCCGGTGAACCGTAGAACCGGATGCGGTGCTCCTTGGGAATGGCCACAGCCATCACCCATCGCTTCGTCTCGGCATGCCACATCACCTTGGGATCGCGGAAGTCGGCCATGTCGAGGTCGATGACCGGATTCCGGGCGTACTTGGTCCACGTGCGCCCTCGGTCGCGGCTGTAGGCGAGGTTCTGCGTCTGTTTCTTGTGCCCGTGCGCGGTGTAGATGGCTACCAGGCACGCGGTCGTGGCGCCCGCACGCTCGTCACAGAGCCCGCTCGTATTGCGCTCGTCGACGACCGCACTGCCCGAGAAGATCATCCAGCCGTCCGCCTCGTGCAGGGCGACCGGCAGGTGCTCCCAGGCGAGGAGGTCGCGGCTCACCGCATGGCCCCAGCTCATATGGCCCCATTCGTTGCCCTGCGGGTTGTGCTGGTAGAAGAGGTGATATTCGCCGTCGAAGTAGACGAGCCCGTTCGGGTCGTTCATGAAGTTCGACGGCGGCGTGAAATGCACGACCGGGCGCCAGGGATCGGGCCCTCCGTCCTGTGCCGAGAGGATGTGCGCGGTCAAGGCGACGAGCGCGAGGAGCCTGCCGATGCCGGACACGGTTGCCATCATATTCGGGCTGGCGGCTGGGCGACTGGGCGACTGGGCGAGGAAGCGGCGGGCCGCCTTTGTGCCATAGTTGGCCGCGCGAAGCGGCGTCTGCAGGCCGCCGTGGCGCCAGCCGGCCCGCTTAGGGTCGGCTGAATCGCGCCCCGGATCAGCGGCCTGCCGCGATGGCCGCTGAGGGCGGCCGTCGCCTGGGACACTGTGGGTTCGCGTTCGCCAGAGGGGGATCGATGAGCTCGTCAGGCCCGATTCGCGCGCTGGTCGTAATGGTCGCCGCTCGCGTTGCCCGCAGGCGCTGGAGCGCAAGCGTTGAACCTCCGCTACGGCGTGGCGTCGTTCGGAGACGTCGACCCCCTCCGCGACGCCCCGACGCTCGCGGCCTGCGGCTACGACTACATCGAACCCGGGCTCTCGAAGACGCTGGCGCTTCCCGACGCGGCGCGCGAGGAGCAACTGCGGCAGCGTGCCGCGGCGAAGATTCCAATCGAGACGATGAACTGGTTTCTGCCCGGCACCGACATCAAGCTCACCGGACCCGACGTCGACGAGGCACGCGTCCGCGACTACCTCGAACGATCGCTGGCGCTCGCCGACACGCTCGGAGCCAAGGTGATCGTGTTCGGAAGCCCGGGGGCTCGATCGTTTCCCGAAGGATTCCCGCGCGAGAAGGCGTGGGCCCAGCTGACCGCGTTTCTTCGCACCGCCGGCGCACTCATCGAGTCGCGCGGCTACGGCATGGTCATCGGCATCGAGCCGCTGCGGAAACCCGAGAGCAACATCGTCAACACCGTGGTCGACGCGGCGCGGCTGGCGCGAGAGGTCAAGCATCCCAAGGTGAAAATCATCGTCGACTTCTATCACCTGACGTTCGAGAACGAGAGTCCGGACGCGATTCTCGAGGCCCGCGATCTCATCGTGCACCTCCAGATCGCGGACCCCGCGGCTCGGGGATTCCCCAAGCAGGAAGCGGGTGAGCCGCGCTATCGACAGTTCTTCGACAATCTCCGGAAGATCGGCTACAAGGGACGCATCAGCATCGAAGCCAATTCGTCCGATCTCAAAGGCGATTGCGGTCCGGCGCTGAGATTCCTCAAAGGGATGGCGGCGGCACGATAGGCGCTCGCGCGTGCCGACTCGCGACTGAGATCGTCAGTCGCAGCAGAGTCCGGCGTGCAGCGCCTCGAGCAGCGCGCCGGTCGTGTCCTGGCTGTATTGCCAGAACATCGCGCCGGCCAGCCCACGCTCGCGGATGTAGCGCGCCTTGAGCGCCAGCGACTCGGGATCCTCGTAGGTGATGAAGATGCGGCGGTCGGCGTTCCACAGATACGGCGCCCGCGCCTGCCGATCCCAGAACCGCACGAAGCCGTTCTGACCGACGAGGCTGGTCGCGAGGCGGCCGTGACCCATGTCGAGCCGTTCGACGAGTGGCTTGCCTCGCTGATAGAGGCCGTTGCCCTCCGGCGTCACGTCGCTCCACGCGCGTCCATAGAACGGCACGCCGAGTACCAGCTTGCTCGCAGGCACGCCGGCCGCGACGAACTCGCGCGCGGCGCGATCGGCCGAGCGCTGCTTCTCGTCGGCCGGGTGGTCGTAGAGGTTCGCGTGGTGGCCGGCGACCGAATCCACGGCCGCCACGCGAAAGTCGTAGGTCATGAGGTTCACGAAGTCGACCGATGCCTGCACCTTCGCGAGCTCCGTGTGCTCGATGAACGCGGGAAACGCCCCGGCGGCAAACGTGAGCAGGTAGCGGCGACCGCGCGTGTCGCCTTCCTTGTCGAGCGCCGCCCGGAGGGCGGCCATCAACGCGGTGAAGTTCTCCCGGTCTTCGGGACGATGGATGTTGCCGTTGCCGCGAAGCCCGGGATACTCCCAGTCGACGTCGAAGCCGTCGAGATCGTGCCGCCGGAGGAAGTCGACCGCGCTCTCGACGAACCGGGCGCGACTGGCCTCGGTCAGCGCAGCGTCGGAGAATCCGCCCGACCAGGTCCAGCCGCCCGCGGCCACGAGCACCTTCAGGTGTGGGTGCGAACGCCGGAGGCCGGTGAGGCGCGCGAGGTTCGCCGCGTCGTTCGTGAATCCCTCGACGATGCGTCCGTCGCGAAGGTTGGCGAAGGCGTAATTGATATGCGTGAGCTTGTGTGCCGCGATTGATGCCGGATCGACGACCGCGTTCGGCGTGAACACGTAGCCAATCACGACGCGGCGTCCGGGCGCCGGCTGTGGCGCAGCCGGCGAGCCCACGAGGACGGCGAGCACGATCACCAGACCACGTACGAGCATGGGTTCCTCCAGGGCCAGGTTGTCCCTGGGGGATGATGTCAGATTCCGTCCGTGCTCACGTCCGTAGTGGCGAAGCAGAAAGGGTGCCCGCAGTCGCGGCACACGTACTCGGCATACCCCCCGCGTTTCATCACGTAGCGGACGTAATGGCCACGCACCACACAGATGAGAGGATGCGTCACACGTGCCAGCGACGCGTCGGTCTTCAGGAACGTGTGGCCGCAGCAGCACGCGTCGTGGCGATCGGCTCACGCCGCCCAGCCGCCAGTCGCCTAGCCGCCCAGCGCCCCGGCCGCCTAGAATTGCCGCATGGGCTCCAGCACAGACGAAACCTCGCTGGCCGCGACCGGTGAGCGCCGGCCGTCCTCGCCGAAGGGCGGATGGCTCGCTTCGTCCAGCCCGTCCGATGCTGGGCGCATCCCGATGGGGACCATCCTGGGGGAGCGCTATCGCGTCATCGGCCTGCTCGGCCGCGGCGGCATGGGCGAAGTGTATCGGGCCGACGACCTGCGGCTCGGCCAGCCGGTCGCGCTCAAGTTCCTGCCCGACACGGTGGCCGGCGATCCGGTCCGGCTGGCGCAATTCCACACCGAGGTCCGCATCGCACGGCAGGTGTCGCATCGCAACGTCTGCCGCGTGTACGACATCGGCGAAGCGGACGGGCGCGTGTTCCTCTCGATGGAGTTCGTGGACGGCGAGGATCTCGCGACGCTGTTGCGCCGCATCGGACGGCTGCCGCAGGACAAGGGCGTCGAGATCGCGCGGCAGATCTGCGCCGGCCTCAACGCGGCGCACGAGCTCGGCGTCCTGCATCGCGACCTCAAGCCGGCCAACGTCATGCTCGACGGCGACGGCCGCGCGCGCATTGCCGACTTCGGATTGGCGGGACTCGCCGACGACATCAAGGACGTGCAGTCCGGGACGCCCGCCTACATGGCGCCCGAGCAGCTGGCGGGCCGCGGCGTCTCGAACCGGAGCGACATCTTCGCGCTCGGCCTCGTGCTCTACGAGATCTTCACGGGCAAGCACGCCTTCGACGCGAAAACCGTCGCCGAGCTGCTGCGCCAGCACGATCGCGGCCTGCAGGCCTCGCCGACGAGTGCGGTGCGCGATCTCGATCCCGCCATCGAGCGCGTCATCGAGCGCTGCCTGTCGCCCGACCCGGCGGGGCGGCCGATCTCTGCGATTGCCGTGTCGGCCGCGCTCCCGGGCGGCGACCCGCTTGCGGCCGCGCTCGCCGCGGGCGAGACGCCATCGCCCGAGATGGTGGCGGCGGCCGGCAGCCACGAGGCGCTGGCGGTCTGGAAGGGCCTCGGCACCCTGGCCTTCATCGCGGCGGCGTTTTTTCTCATCATCTACGGCAGCACGTTCATCTCGTTCGCGCATCGCATCCCGCTCGAGAAGCCTGTGGCGGTCCTCCAGGACCGCGCCCACGAGGTGGCGTCGGTGCTCGGGTATCGCGACACGCCGCTCGACACCGCTGGCGGGTTCAGCTACTCGTCCGACTACGGCCGGTGGGTTCGGGACTCGCAGCAGGGGCCGGATCGATGGAGCGCGCTGGCGAGCGGTCGTCCACCGACGCTGCTTTACTGGTATCGCACGAGCCCGCGCCTGCTCGTGCCGGCCGTCTCCACGGCCTGGCCGGGCTCCACCAACGATCCGCCGCTCACGATCACAGGCATGACCGTGGCCATCCTCGACACGCGTGGGCGGCTCGTCGAATTCCATGCCGTGCCTCCCCAGCGCGATCGCGATGAGAAGACACCGGCGTCGACGCCGGACTGGCGTCCGCTCTTCCAGCTGGCCGAGCTCTCCGAGGCCGCGTTCGCGCCGGCGACGCCGGCGTGGACGCCGCTCAGCTACGCGGATACACGTGCCGCCTGGGTGGGCACGATCCCGGAGCTCGGGAGCGCCGAGATCCGTCTCGAAGCGGCGGCCTATCGGGGGCGCGTCATCTTCTTCGGCATCGTGGGTCCCTGGTCGCGGGCGAGCCGCATGGAAGCCGTCGCCGTTGACGCGACTCAGCGCACCCTCAGCGTGGCCGCGGCAGTCATCGTCACGGGCATGCTCGTCGCGGCCGGCCTCATTGCGCGGCGGCACCTCGTGCTCGGTCGAGGCGATCGCGCCGGCGCCAACCGCATCGCCGTGGCGATCATCGCAATGGCCCTGGTGAGCTGGGCGTTCGAGGCCAAGCACTTTCCCGATTTCAGCATCGAGCAGAATCGCCTGTTCCAGGCCTTCGCCGAATCCCTGTTCCCCGGCGCACTCTTCTGGGGCGCTTACATGGCGCTCGAACCCTGGGTGCGCCGGCGCTGGCCGAACGGGCTCATCGGCTGGAGCCGCGCGCTCGCGCGCGGGTTCAAGGATCCGCTGGTGGGGCGTGATGTGCTTGTCGGCGTTGCACTCGGCGCGGCGCTCGCGAGCCATGCGTACGCCTGGACGCTCGGGCGCATGTGGGCGACGGGCGAACCGCCGGACCCCGTGATCTATCAGACCAGCGGTCTCGAAGGGATGCGGTTTCTCGCGTCCGACGTCGCCGAAGTCGTCACCAACGCCCTCATCAACAGCGTGTTCTTCATCCTGGTCTACGTCGTGCTGCGACGCCTGGTGCGCATCCCCATCCTCGCGGCGGCCGGTGTCGTGCTGCTGATCACCCTGTTCATGGGAGGCGGGGGGGCGTTCCGCGGGAACGCGTCGTGGGTGGACGTCGTCGCCACGCTCGGCTTCCCGCTGATTATCGTCACCGCGCTCCTCCGCTTCGGCTTGCTGACGCTCGCCATCGTGTGGTTCACGAACCAGATGCTCCAGCGCGTCCTGTGGAGCTCGAACCTCACGGCCTGGTACGCCGCACCCATGGTCGTGACGATGCTCGCCATCGGCGCGCTGGCCGTGTTCGCCTACGTGCAGTCGCGAGGCAGCGCGCCGCTGTTCGGCAAGGCGTTTCTCGAAGAGTAGGCGCTACGGGCTGCGGTCTACGGGCCTGAGTGCAGCCCTTGGCACGCGCTCTCGTCGGGCCGCACTCACGAGGCGAAATCTAGTGGCCCGCAGCCCCAGCGGGTAGCCTGCAGCCCCCGGGCTCGATTTCTGATTCTTGTCTTGAGGCGCGGAGCGGCCGGCAGTAGAATGCCGCGTCCGACCGCCATCAGGGCTCGGCGCGGCTCCGCCGACCGCGCGGAGGCGTTGAATGATCTGAGCCCAGGCGCGCCGGACGAAGAGCGGGGCCGACGTCCCGCCATGGCGTCTCTTGCGGGGCGCCGCCCTCACCGGCGGGTCGCCTTCCCCGGCACCCGCCGGTTTCCGTTGCGGGTTCGAGCCCCGGACCTCACGATCGGGAGCTTCCAGTTCCGTTGCCCCGATGCCGCCCATCCTTGCCCTCGATCAAGGCACGACCTCCAGCCGCGCCATCAGGAGACATGATGCATTCCGACACGTCGAGCCGCCGTCAGTTCCTGCAGCAGGCAGGGGCCGCGATGGTCGCCCTCGGCTCGCCCACGATCCTGCA
This sequence comes from Vicinamibacterales bacterium, assembly GCA_963840865.1. GTDB lineage: Bacteria > Acidobacteriota > Vicinamibacteria > Vicinamibacterales > Vicinamibacteraceae > CAWJAP01. The sequence goes on along the minus strand of CAWJAP010000023.1, from coordinate 275,717 downwards.
CGCGACCGACAAAGCCGGCACGAAGCGTCCCTTCGTCGGCTCCGGCGATTACACCTACGAGGTGTACCACGACTGGGGTGAGCTGCCCGCCGGCCTGAAATACGGCAACACGCACGGCGTCGTCGAGGACGCGCAGGGGCACATCTACGTCCATCACACCGTGAACGCGGTGAGCGAGAGCGACGACACGATGGTCGTCTTCGATCGCAACGGCAAGTTCGTGCGCTCGTGGGGGAAGGACTTCAAGGGCGGTGCGCACGGCCTCCACATTCTGCGCGAGGGCAAGGACGAGTCGCTCATCCTCTGCGATACGAAGCGCGCGGTCGTGGTCAAGACCACGCTCAAGGGCGAGACGGTCTGGACGCTCGAGTACCCGAAGGAATCGGACAAATACGCCGCTGGTGCGGACGGGAAGCCGATTCGCTACTCGCCGACCAACGTGGCCATCGCGCCGAACGGCGACGTCTACGTCGGCGACGGCTACGGCTCGAGCTACATCAACCAGTACTCGAGCAAGGGCACGTACATTCGAACGTTCGGCGGAAAGGGCAAGAGCGCGGGCGAGCTCGACTGCCCGCACGGACTCATCGTCGATCGCCGCGAGGCCACGTCCACGCTGATGGTCGCCGATCGCGGCAATCGCCGCATCCAGGTCTTCTCGCTCGATGGCACGCACCTGCGCTTCATCGATGGCACGCAGCACCCCTGCCACTTCTCCGAGCACAAGGGCGTGATGGTCGTGCCCGATCTCTGGGCGCGCGTGACGCTCATCGATCGCAAGAACACCGTCATCACACATCTCGGCGACGCCGGTCCCGAGTCGTGGCAGGCGACCCGCAAAGGTCCGCGCGAAGGGTTCCCGGTCGGCAAGTTCGTATGCCCGCACGGCGCCTGCTTCGATCGCGACGGCAACATCTACGTCGTGGAGTGGGTGGAGGTGGGAAGAGTCACGAAGTTGAGAAAGGTCTAGAAGGTTTGGAAGGCGGAAGTAGAAAGCGGGTACCGGCACGACCTCTCGGCGAAGCATGCAGCCGTGCGACGTCCTCCTTTCTACTTCTTCCTTTTTGTTTCTTTGGCTCTACGTCACAAGGCGGAACCTGGATCTAGGGCGCAACCAATGCCCCGTCTACCATCGGATCCGCCAGCATCGCAAGGAGTGACGTATGGGACGGGAATACTCGATGAGCCGGCGAATCGCCGCGGCTCTTACGCCGTTGGTGTTTGCCGTTGCTACGAACAGTTCCACAACGGATGGGCAGGAGCACAGCGTCCACGCCTCACCGGCGTCACCAGTCGTGCCCACCACGTTCGGCAAGTCCGTCGATCGCGACGTCGAGAAAGCCCGTAAGGCGACGGAGGCATTCAAGGACCTCGATAAGGCCGCCGCCGCAGGGTACGAGCGCAACGTGCCGAACTGCGTGGCGAACCCACCGCAGGGCGCGATGGGCTTTCATCACGGCAACAACGCCTTGCTCGACGACCGGCTGCAGGTGGACAAGCCGGAGATTCTCGTCTACGAACGCCTGTCCGACGGGAGCTATCGGCTGAACGGCGTCGAGTACATCGTGCCACTCTCCGCGTGGCCGCGGGAGGAACCGCCGAGGATCATGGGGCAGTCGCTGAAGAAAGCCCCACGCCTCGGCATCTGGTATCTGCACGTGTGGATCTGGGAGGCCAATCCCTCAGGGCTCTTCGCCGACTGGAACCCGAACGTCAAGTGCTGACGGGAGCTCGGAGGCCATCGTCGCCTGGCACTGCCAGTTCACGGCGGCCACGAGCCACGCGATGCCGCTCATCGCCAACGCTTCGAACACGGCCGTCGTCTCGTTCGTGGTGTCCGGAAACGTCCCGGCGGCACGCGGGATGTGCACCAGGAACACCCAACTGAAGATCATCGAGCCGGAGAGCAGTGCCGCCAGCCGCCTGGTTGCGGGCACCAGCATCCCGAGGCCGCCGGCAATCAGCGCCACACCCGCGAAATAGCTCCAGAACCGCGCCCCGGGAATCCACGCCGGCACGAGCGACGCGACGAAATCGATGTAGAGGAAGTGCTGGACGCCGCTCTGGACGAGGAAACCGGCGAGAAACCACGGTCCGAGCGACCACGTCTTCTTCACGCGCGCGTCCGACCACACCGATCCGCGCGGGTGGGGGTCGACCTTCATCGATGACGCGTGCGCGACGAGCAACGCGCCGCCACAGAGTGCGAGGGCCTTCCCAGCCACGGTCCAGGCGCCTCCCAGAATCGAATCCTTCGCCACGAGCGGAACGCCGAGGCACACGAACGACAGGAGCAGGCCCGAAGCGAGCCACATCGATGTCGTCACCGTCCGGCGATCCAGAAGCAGCGCCCCTCCCGCGAGCATGAGCGCCATCCCCACGGCGTAGGCCCAATAGGGCCGGCCGGGCATCGCTGCTGGCCACCACGGCACCACACGCGTGACGAAATCCGCGTATCCGACGTGCAGCATCCCGAACGCCAGGATCGCGAGGGCATAGAGCGTCCGTCCGACGGAAGCCAGCGTTGACATGAGTATCGACCGGGCTACGGGCTTGCAAAGAGCTGCAGAGGAGGGCGGGGGCTTCAGCCCCGCCGCGCGTCACCCTGAGTGTGGCGAGCCTGAAGCCACGCCCTCCTGGTTCAGTTTTCGCCGCCGTTAGAAGGTCACGCGAGTGACGAGCTGCAAGGTGCGCGGCGCAGCGACGCCATTGATCGCGCCGAACCCGTTCGGCCGAACCAGATCGCCGCTGGCGTCGTAGGGCAGATTCGTGATCGTCCGGTCGGTCAGGCTTGCGAAGTTGGCCGTCGCGTTCACGCCGGTGAACTGTGTGTGGTTCAGCGCGTTGAACGCGTCGAGCCGCACCTCGAACCTGAGTCGGCTGGGACCCGCGAACGACTTGGCCAGCGAGAGATCGAGGTTGTTGATCGGCGGCGTGCGCACGAAGAACCGGGCCGATTCCGCGCCGTCACTACCGGGCTGCGGTGGCGCGAAGCACGACGGGTCGAGCTGCCGGTACGGGTCGCCGCTCCAGCCGCGGCCCGGGTCGCACAGCAGCGCGACGCGCGCGCCCGGATTGCCGTCGTTGCCCGTCAGGTTCGCCTGCCCGATGCCCGGAATCGAGTAGCCGACGCCGTACGGCCGGCCGCTCGTCCATCGGTAAATGCCCGAGAGCTGCCAGTCGTTCGCGAGCAATCCGAGCGCGCGGTTCGCGGTCAGCTGGCGGACCTGGTAGATGAAGTTGACGACGAAGTTGTGCGGCCGGTCGAAGTCCACGTAGGAGTAGTCGAGCCGCTTCGTCTCCGCCTCGCTCAGATTGGGCGAGCCCGCGGCGAAGTCGGTGCTGTTGATGCCGAGCGCCTTGCTCCAGACGTAGAACGACGACAGCATGAGGCCGTTGTCGAACCGGCGGCTCACCCCGGTCTGCAGCGCGTGGTAATTCGAGTAGCCGGTGTAGTCGATCATCGCGATGTTGCCGTAGCCCCTGTACGGCCGCAGCAGATCCGAGGGAAGCGCCGCGGCGCCGGGCGTCGCGCTCGCGGCCCGCGTCGGATCCTGATTCTCGGGCAGGAACGTGGCACCGCGCGGCACGGCGTTGATCTGCTCGGGGCGTATCAGCTCTCGCGACTCCGAGCCGACGTACGCCAGATCGAAGATCAGGTTGTTCCACAGTTTGCGTTGCAGCCCGAGGTTCCATTGGTAAACCAGGGGCGGCTTGAAGTCGTACGCCGTCGGGTTCATGGTGAGCGTCGGAACGGGATCGCCGGTGGCGGCCGTCAGATCCTGGAGCCGGCCCCATTGCAGCGTCGGCTGGAGCACGCCCGGCGCGTTGGTGATCATGTTGAACACCATGTTGCCCTGCGGCCGGTCGTAGAACATGCCGAAGCCGCCGCGGACGATGAACTCCGATCGGCCAGTCAGGTCGTAGACGACGCCGACGCGTGGCGAGACACGCAGGGCGCTGCCGTCCTGGAGCTCGTCGTTGACGCCTTGACCCGCCTGGAACGATCCGTTGAACGGGTTCGAGCCGGGAACCAGCCGGCCGATGAACCGCTCGTCGACGGTGTTGCCGGGCGTCGGGGTCACACCCGATGCCACCAGCCGCGGATCGATCCCGCGCCGGCTGCTTCCCGAGCATGGAGAGGAGCCGATGCACACCGGCGTGTAGAGGTTCGCGGCCGCGCTCGCATCGTAGCGATCGGGCAGGAAGTTCGACGCCTGGAGGGTCGTGTCCCACTGCGGCGTCAGGTAGTAGAACCGCACGCCGTAATCGAGCGTGAGCCGGTTCGTCGCCCTCCAGTTGTCCTGCATGTACCATTCGAGGTTCTTGTAGCGCCACTCGGGAATCGCGAACTTCGACGCCTGCGTGTAGTTGTTGAAGACGCCGGTCGCGGCGTTCGCGTAGCCGAAGCCCGTATCGAACGGATTGTTCGCATCGTCGACGAAGTTGATCTGGCTGTTGAAGCTGGCGAAGAGGCTCTGCGGCTTGAAGCTGTGCTGGAAGTAGAAGCCGGCCTTCGACGCGTGCGAGCCCCAGACCTTCGTGAAGTTCGCGAGTACGTCGTGCGTGACGTTCTCGTTGGTGAACGGACCCTGGTTCGTCTGGTAGCGGCCGGCGTTGGCCGTGCGTCCGCCGCCGAAGATGAAGTCGGGGACGTAATCAGCCTGGACGGCATCGCCGAAGAGGAGCGGGATCGTCGAGAGACCGGCAGCGGACCGGGTGAGCGTCTCGAGCTGGAGGTCGAAGTTCAGCGAGTTCGCCGCGCGGCCCCAGCTCAGTTCCAGCGACATCGAGGGGCTGAGCACGCCGGTGGCCGAGAGCACGTAGTTCGAGCCGGGATGAAGGAAGAGCACCGGCATCGGGAGCTGATTGCTGCCGCTGCCAGCCCACGTGGTGCCGTAAGCCTGGATGATGTCCTCCTTCGTGTTCATGTAGCGCCCGGTGATACGCCAGTTGTCCGTCGCCTGGAAGTCGAGGCGCAGGAGGTCTTCGCGGCGTGGAGCTTCGTCGGGAATCTGGCTGGAGAAGTTGAGGCCGCCGCCGCCGGAGAAGTTCGGCTGCGGGTAGATGCCGAGCGCTGCGAGGCCGGGCTGGTAGAGACGATCCCCGGGCACGCGGCCGAGGACGCCCTGATCGGCGAAGCAGCCGCGCGTATCCGCGGGTCCGCAGGCGAGACCGGTCGTGGAATCGCGGATGTAGGGCCACGGATTGCCGCTGCTGTCGACGCTCTGGGAGAAATCGCCCTGACGCTCGAGCGCGGTCGGCACGCGGCCGCGCCTCTCGGCGACGGGATCCTTGCGCCGCTGGTGCTCCTGACTGAAGAAGAAGAACAGCTTCTTTCTCTCCGCGTTGAACGTGCCCGGAATGAACACCGGTCCACCGACCGTGTAGCCGGAATCGTTGCGTGAGGCCTCGGGCGGCTCGATCTCGGGCGTGACGCGCTTGTTCAGCCACGTGTTGGCGTTCCATCCCGATCGGCGGCCGTACCAGTAGCCCGAGCCGCGGAAGTCCTGCGTGCCACTCTTCGTGACGACCTGGACCTGTCCGCCGACGGCGCGGCCGTACTCGGCCTGATAGGCGTTGGTCAGCACCTTGAACTCGGACACGGCGTCGATGTTCGTCGTCGCCATGTTGCCGCCGTTGTCGCCGGTGTCGATGTTCGCGACGCCGTCGATGGTGACGTTGTTCGAGTTCGGCCGCTGGCCGTTCACGCTGAACCCGCTGACCGAGCCGATTTCGGCGCCTCCCATCCCCTGTGGCAGCGCGCCCGGCACGAGCGTCGCGAAGTTGAAGAGCGCCCGCCCGTTGTTCGCGATGTTCTTGAGCGCCTCGCTCTCGAGCGTGAACGAGCGCTCGCCGCTCGTGGCCTGGACTTCGGTCACGCGGCTCGAGACGGTCACCTCCTCGGTCACCTGCCCGACGTCGAGCGTGAGGACGCCGGCGAAGAACCGGTCGTTCGCGTTGACGACCACGTTGCTCCGCTCGAGACTCTTGAACCCCTGAAGGGTGACCTGCAGCGCGTAGGTGTCGGGCCGGACGAGCGTGAAGACGAAACGGCCATCGGTATCGGTCGTGGTGGTCAGTGTGTTGCCTTGGGTGCGGCTCGTCAGCGTCACGGTCACGCCCGGGAGCACGGCGCCCTGGGCGTCCTGAACCGCACCGGAAACGGCCGCACTCGTCGTCTGCGCCGACGCGATGGCGGGCAGCGCGAGAACCGCGAGCGCCGCGAGTGCTGCGGCGACGGCCGCGCGAAGCGTGCGATCGAACGACATGCTTCCTCCCTTTGCTGGAGCTGGGTTGCGAAGTACGCTAGCGGCGTGTTGGTTCTATGAGAAGATCCAAATTCGCAACGTTTGATGGAGCCAAATCGTGCTGCTTCGACTGGACGGGCACGGCCCCCGATACGCGCAGATCACGAGGGCGGTCTGCGGATTGATTCAGAACGGCGTGCTGCCGCCGGGCACGCGCGTGCCGCCGAGCCGTGAGCTGGCCCGCGACCTGGACTGTTCGCGGAATCTGGTGCTGCTGGCCTACGAGCAGCTGATGCTCGAGGGCTACCTGATTTCGCGGCGGGCCGCCGGAACGTTCGTCTCGCCAGACCTGCCGGCCGATGGCGCGTCGGACGGCGAGGCAGAGTCGGCGGATCCGATTGCGCTCTCCCGGCTCGGGCAACGCATCGTCGAGGTCACGCCACCCGTCGTCGCCGCACTGTCCGAGCCGCCGAGAAAGGTCGGCATCAATTTCGTCTACGGGCTGTGCGAGCCCGATCCGCGGATGACTGCCGCCATTCGCACGGCGTTGAAGAACACGCTCCGGCAGCGTCCGTTCATGTACGCCAAGCCCGCTGGCGAGGACGGCCTGCGACAGCAGCTCGCGGCACGTCTTCGAACGATTCGCGGCATTGCCAGGCCCGCCGATCAGATCCTGGTGACCAGTGGCGCGCAACAAGCGCTCGAGATCTGCGCGCGCGTCCTGCTCAACGAAGGCGACCGTGTGGTCATCGAGGATCCGACGTATCAGGGCGTCAACAGCGCACTCGTAGCGGCGGGAGCCGAGATCGTGCGCGTGCCGGTCGATCGAAACGGACTGGTCGTGTCGCAGCTGCCGGAAGCGGGTCCTCCCGTGCGGCTCGTGTATGTGACGCCCTCGCATCAGTTTCCGACGGGCGCCGTCATGTCGGCTTCGCGCCGGTACGCGCTGCTCGCCTGGGCGCGCCGGCGCGGCGCGTACGTTCTCGAAGATGACTACGACAGCGAGTTCCGCTACGACGGCCGTCCCATCGAGGCGCTCGCGGCGCTCGATCCCGGCGTCATCTACTGCGGTACGTTCGCCAAGTCGCTGTTCCCCTCGTTGCGCCTGGGTTATCTCTCGCTGCCCCGCGGCCTCGTTGCTGCCGCCGTCGGGTGCAAGTGGCTGAGCGATCTCGGCTCGCCCGCCATCCTGCAGCGCGTCGTCGGCGAGCTCATGAGCAGAGGCGCTTACGATCGGCACGTCCGCCGCATGCAGCGGCGATACCGTGCCCGGCGCGACGCGCTCGTCACCGCGCTGCACGCGCAGCTCGGATCCGAGATCGAGATCGAAGGCGAAGAGGCTGGCCTGCACCTCATCGCCTGGCTGCGCGGGCTGCCGGCCGAGCGCGTGGACGATCTCGTGGCGGCGTGCCGCGCGCGGGGCGTCGGCGTCTACTCGCCACGGAGCGCGATGGCGGTGTACTCCGAGCGTCTGGCCGCGACCCGCGCGAAGCGCTGCGCCGGCCTGCTCCTCGGTTACGGGCTGGTAGACGTGGACCGCATCGGCCGCGGCGCGCAGATTCTCGCGAGCGTGTATCGCAACATGATCCGTCCGCCGATCGGGGGTCGTCCCGGCCGGCGCTCGTGAACCCCGAGCTCACCAGGATTGAGCGGCAAAGACTGCACTCCCTGCCGTTTTCCGGTGAGTGGAGTCACCGCCCGCACGGGCTCAACCCGCGTGATGTCGAAGGGAGCCCGAGCACGTATTCCAGCTTCTCGCGGACTCGCTGCCAGCGGTACTCGCGCTCGACGTAGCCCAGGCCTTGCTGGCCAAGCGCGCACGCGACCTCCGGTCGATCGGCCATCAGCCGCACGGCTTCGATGAACTCGCCCGGCAGCTCGTAATAGACGCCGCCGTCCGCGCGCAGCACCTGTCCGCGCAGCGGACGGCACCGGCCGTTCACGACGACGGGCGTCCCGCGGTTCCACGCTTCGAGCACCACGAGACTCAGGCTCTCGAATGGTGACGGCATGACGAGCGCGCGGGCATGCGCCAGCAGATCGTCGCGCGTCGGCGCCGAGACTTCGCCGAGCGCGCGCACGTTCGGATGCGACGGCAACGGCAGCAGGACGGGGCCGGCGAGCACGAGCGGAAGCGGGTGTTGCCGGCCGCGGCCCGCCTCGTCATCGAGATAGTCTCGATACATGGCGAACAGCCGGTCGCACCCCTTGTTGCGATTGACGCGCCCCAGGTAGAGCAGGAACGGACCCGCGCCGACGAGAGCATCGAGGGCTGCGCGCGGGCCGGGGGCGGGGGGCGGCTCGAGTCCGGCGCCAATCACCGCAGAGGGCGGCGCCTCGCCTTCGATGCGGCCTTCGACCAGCGACTGTTCCTCGGGCGTCAGGTAGAGCATCGCGCGCGGGCGCTCGAAGAAAGCCCCTGCCTGCGTCGACGTCCGTATGAGCTCATCGTCTTCGGCGGTCGGAAGCAGGATGGCGCGGTCGGCGACGATCGGCAGCCCGAACCAGGTGGGGAAGTATCGAAACGACCAGAAGAGCACGCGATCGTAGTCGCGGCCGCGCCGTTCGAGGTGCGTCAGCAGTCCCGAGACGCGCGGTCCGTTTTCCCTGAACCACTCGCCTTCCTCGTCGGCGGTCGCACGCTCGGCGAAGAGACGCTCGCTCAGCTCGCGGAAGCGATTCAGGTGTCGAGGGCGATCGACCGGGAATCGCTCCACCGCGACCGGGCCGTCGGAGGAGCGGCCGGGCGCGAGCACGTTCGCCCAGGTGACGTAGTCGGTCGCACAGCTCGTCAACACCGTCACGTCGTGATCGCGCGACAGCTGCTGTGTGATCGCGCGGCAATGGGCTTCGGATCCGCCGGTCGCCAGCGGACCATAGCGATGGATGACGCAGGCGAGCTTCATCGAGGCGGGGCCGAGGCCTCGCGGGTCGGCGAGACCGGTCGGCCCTCGAGCGCGTCGAGCCGCTGGCGGAGCCGGACGTGATCGGCGGCGAGCGACTGCAGGCACGACATGAGCGCAACGTTGACGCGGTCCTGCACCCGGAAGTTCTCGAGCGCGTACTCGTAGAGCCAGCGCGAGAGCGGTAGCAGAATCCTGCGCTTCGTGAAGACGATCAGCGCACCCACCGGGCCGCGCCGATGGCTCGCGATCGAGAGCGACAGCTCGGGACGCCAGGGCTGCTCCAGCAGGTCGGGCATCAGGAGCGCGTGGCGATCGTCACGCGCGAGCGCTCGCCGGAACAGAACGTCCACGGCGTCGAAGACCGCCTGATCCGCGAAATCGTCAGCGGCGCCGCGTGCCACGAGCCGAGCGCGCAGGCCGGCGCGCACGCGGCCGCGGAGCTCCGCCATCACGGCTTCCGTCGGCACGCGCGACTCCGCTGAAGGCTGAGACACGCGACAATCTTACCTTCCAACTTCCTGAATCCTTCGCTCCGCGTCGACATGGAGGAGGCCGCGATCGACCTCCGCTTCGCCCGAGGCGTCGGCAATCCAGGCGCGGGCGGCGTCGCGCAGGCGCACCATCTCCGACCAGCCCGGTTCGCGTGGCCACAGGGCCTTGCCGATCACGAGCGCCAGCGGCCGCCGGCGCAGCTTGAACGTGCCGTCGGGCCACATGTCACGGGTCCCGCGCAGCGCCACGGGCACGACCGGCCGATCCCGTTCGACCGCGGCGCTGAATGCACCCAGCCGGAAGGGCATCACGCCGGGCGCCCGCATGAACGTGCCCTCGGGGAAGATGAACAGCGATTCGCCCTCGGCGAGCGGCGTCGCCAAAGCATCGGCCGATGCGGTGCTGCCGCGCTCGACGCGCACGTAGCCGGCGTGCCTCAGAACCGTTCCGAGCACGGGATAGGTTGCCAGGCGGGCCTTCGCGGCGAACCGCACGTCGGTCGGAAGGACGGCCAGCAACACCAGCACGTCGAGATAGCTCGCGTGGTTGCCGACGACGACCGCGGGTCGCGAGGTCCCGAGCTCGGCGAGGCCGGCGCCGAGGACCGCCGGCCGGCAGCCAGTGACGCTCAGGAGCAGCTGCGCGAAGCCGCGGATGATGCGTCGCGCCGCACCGGGCGTTCGCGCCGCCGCCACCCCGATCCAGACGAACGGGACGAGCAGGACCACGAGCGTCCATGCGTAGACGGAGAAGAACAGCACGCCGAGCGTCGAAGCCGCGCGCCGCAGCCGCCACCCGGCGTCGGCGCCGATGAGCCGTGCCCACTGCAGCCAGGTCGCTGCGCGTCCGGCCTGCAGCCGCCCGCTTGCGAATGCCTCACGGGTCGAGGCGCGGCGGATTCTTGCCGCTCGACGTTTTCGGAATGCTGCCCGGGGATGTAATGCACACCACGTCGGGCGGCACGCCGATGGCATCGACGACGCGCGTGGTGACGCTCGCTCGCAGCGTCTCCAGGGTGCCGGCCTCGCGCTCGCGCGATTCGGCGACAACGACCAGTTGCTCGGTTCCAGTCGCGGCATCGGCGAGCCCGAACGCCGCGACGCAGCCTCGCCGGATTCCGGGCACCTCGCCGACCGCCTCTTCGACTTCCTGGGGATGGATGTTGCGGCCGCCGGCGATGATGACGTCCTTGGCCCGGCCCGTGATGAACAGATCGCCGTCGGCTTGATAGCCGAGATCGCCGGTGTCGATCCAGCCCCCGTCGCGCACGACCGCCGCGGTCGCCTCCGGGTTCTGGAAGTACCCCTGCATCGCCGACGGCCCGCGGAATTCGATGCGCCCCTCGACCCGATCGCCGACCGGTGTGCCGCGTTCGTCCACGCACCGCACCTCGTGACCGGGCACGGGCCCGCCACACGCTACGAACGTCAGCGGCGCCGAGTGGTCCGTGGGCGCCGGCTCGATGGCGCGATGGCGTTCGAACGGCTCGCGCGCCACGCGGTCGATGCGAGGGGCGCGTCCGGGTGGCGGCGCCGTGATGCAGAGACTCGCCTCCGCCAGGCCGTAGACAGGCTTCATGACCTCGCGCCGGAATCCGTGCGGCTCGAATCGCGCGACGAAGCGCTCGATGGTGGCGGCGATGACCGCTTCGGCGCCGTTCAACGCGCACCGCCACGAGCTCGAGATCGAGGCCTTCCAGCTCCGCCTCGGTGACCTTGCGGACGCAGAGGTCGTAGGCGAAGTTCGGCGCCGCCGCGAGCGTTCCGCGATGCGCCTGAAACGCTTCGAGCCAGCGCACCGGCCGCGAGAGGAACGTCAGCGGCGACATGATGGCGACCGGCGTCCCGTGGTACAGCGCGCCGAACCACGCCCCGATGAGCCCCATGTCGTGGTAGAGAGGCAGCCACGACACGCCGACATCGTCGGGCGTGATGGAGAATGCCTCGCCGAAGGCCCTGACGTTCGCGAGCAGGTTCGCGTGCGAGAGCGCCACGCCTTTCGGAACCCCCGTGCTCCCCGACGTGTACTGGATGAGCCCGAGCGCCGAGCCGTCGATGGACGGGAAGATCGACAGCGGCCGGTCGGACCGAATCGTGTCCACCGTCACGACGTGCTCGAGCGAGGGCGCGAGCGGACGGAGCAGGCCTGCGGCGCGCTCGGCCTGCGCGAAGGTGACGAGCAGACGCACGCCGGCGTTGCGCAGGATGCCGGCCTGGCGGCGCGCGTACTCTTCGATTCTGATCCGCGCGGAACGGTGGATAGAGCGGAACCGGCACGCCGCCCGCGAGCAGGATGCCGAAGTAACTCTCGAAGAACGCGAGCTCGGTGCGGAGGAGCAGCGCGACGCGCTCGCCAGGCGCCACGCCGCGATCGCGCAGACCAGCCGCGACTCGCGACGCCTCCAGCCACAGCGCGCCATAGGTAATCGGCCGTTCGTGGCCCGAGTCTTCGCGGAGATGAATGTGGACGCGGTCGGGCGTGGCATCGGCATGCCAGCGGAGAACCTCGACGAGCGTGCGCGTGGTGGCGGGCGCCGGGCGTGCACCCGTGGAACCGGCGTGAGGCGCGGAGGCCGCGCGACGCAGGGATGTCGAGACCGACGAACCGCAAACCGCTGCGGCCTGCTCGAGCGAACGGGCGAGAGCCCGAGGCGTGTCGGCCTCGGCCAGCAGCGTTTCTGGCAGCTGCAGTCCGGACTCCTGTTCGAGCCGCACCACGAGCTCGACCCGTTCGAGGCTGCCCAGCCCGAGGTCGCGCGTGAGCGACGCGTCCGGCGGGATGGCGCGACGGGCCCGACCGGGGTCGGCCTCCGACAGCAGACCCCGGATCACCTCCAGGACGATCGGTTCGAAGCTGGCGGGCGGGTCGAGAACCGGGGCGTCCATCGCTCCGGATCTTAGTCCCGACCCGTCGCGTCGATGTCGATCATTCTCGACAGGAGGGCGGGGCGTCAGGCATGGGCGCCGGGCTATCGGCGCAGTCAGTCCGCCGCCACGGCGAGCTGCATCGCCGTCCACAACTCCTCGACGTGCTCGCGCTCCGTGGGAAGGGCGCCAATCGACACCCGCACCATCCAACGGCCGTCGAGGACGGCCGAGGTCAGGTACGCCTGACCCGAGCGATTGACGCGGTCGACCCACGCGCGGGTGTGCGAGTCGAGCGCATCGGCCGTGAGTCCGTCGGGCTCGTGGCGGACACAGAGCGTTTGAAGTGGCGCGGGCGCGACCAGCCGCCAGCCGGGTGCGGCTTCGATCTGTTCCTGGAGCCAGCGTGCGTTCCCGAGATCTCGACGGAGACGCGACTGAAGGCCCTCGACGCCCTGCTCGCGGATCAACGACCAGAGCTTGAGCGCCCTGAACCGCCGCCCGAGCGGAATGCCCCAGTCGCGATAGTTGGTGACTCGCGCATCCACGCCGCTCTGCAGATAGCTCGGGTTCGTGCTCATCACCCGCACGAGATGCTCCGGATCGCGGACGAAGAACAACGAGCAATCGAATGCCGCGCCGAGCCACTTGTGGACGTTGACCACGAGCGAGTCGGCGCCTTCGATGCCGTCCCACATCCAGCGGCACTCGGGAAGGATCATGGCCGAGCCCGCCATCGCTGCGTCGACGTGGAGCCACACACCGGCTGCCCGGGCGTGCCCGGCGATTGGTGCGAGCGGATCCAGCGCCGTCGATGCCGTCGTGCCCGTTGTCGCCACGATGGCGCAGGGCTTGCGGTTGCGATCGCGGTCCTCACCGATCGCGTCCCCGAGGGCGTCGGGCCGCATGGCATATCGGGAGTCGGTCGGGATCGATCGCAGGTTGGCTCGTCCGAAGCCGGCGAGCAGCGCCGCTTTCTCGACCGAGCTGTGGCTCTGCGTCGACACGTAGACGACGAGGGGCTGGGATTCGCTCTGCAGGCCGCCGCGCGCGAGCGAGAAGCTCGAGGAGCGCTCTCGCGCGGCGATGAGCGCAACGAGCGTGCTGGTCGACGCGGTGTCCTGGATGACGCCGCGCCAGCCCTCCGAGAGACCGAGCATCTGGCGCACCCAGTCGACGACGACCTCCTCGAGCTCGGTCAGCGCGGGGCCCGACTGCCACGACAAGCCGAGGGCGCCGAGGCCCGTGCTCAGGTAGTCGCCGAGGACCGATGGCAGGCTCGCGTTCGACGGGAAGAACCCGAAGAAGCGGGGATGCTGCCAGTGCATCAACGCCGGCGCGAGCAGGCGGTCGACATCGTCGAGCACGTCCTCGAACGGCTCGGCGGCCTGGGGAGGCGTCCTGGGCAGCGCCGCGCGAATCGCGCCAGGCTCGATCGACGGCATCACGGGGCGATTCGCAAGGCCGTCGCGGTAGTCCGCCACCCAATCCACGATCCGGTGCCCGAGTGCTCGAAACTCCTCTGACGTCACGGGGCCTCCTCGGGGTTCCCATCATGGGGCGGAACCATTCTCAGTGGGGTCGGGCCGAATTTCCATTCCTGCGTCGTTGCAGAAACGGAAAATTCGGCCCGACCCCACCTGGCAGGAACTGAAATTCGGCCCGACCCCCCACTCCCCTACGCCGCGGTTTTCTTGAAACGGAAGATGGCGAGCCCGATGATCACGAACATGTAGAACGTCAGCCAGGCGATCGGCTGCCACAGCTCCGCGGCCGACGCGCCGCGCAGCACGATCCCGCGCACGATCTGCAGAAAGTAGTTGGCAGGAATCAGATACGTGAGCCACTGGAACACCGCGGGCATCCCGCCAATCGGGAATACGTAGCCTGACAGGAACACGAACGGCAGCAGGATGAACATCGACATCTGCGTGGCCTGAAGCTGGGTCCGCGCGAGCGTCGAGATGAAGATGCCGAGGCCGAGCACCGACGCGATGAACAATCCGCTCAGGAGATAGAGGGCGACCACGCTGCCCTGGATCGTGATGCCGAAGAGGAATCGCATCAACACCACGACGAGCGTCAGCTGGATGTAGCCGATGACGAGAAACGGCAGGATCTTGCCGACGATGAGCTGCGTGCGCGTGATCGGCGTCACCTGAAGCTGCTCGAGCGTGCCGAGCTCGCGCTCGCGGACGATGCTGGCGGCCGTGAAGCTGATGAGCGTGAAGGTCAGAATCACCGCCAGCAGGCCTGGAATGATGAAGTTCGCCGTGCGCAGATCCGGGTTGTACCAGGGGCGCACGCGCAAATCGACCGGTAGCTCCCGCTCGCGCCAGCGCGCCTTGACCGCGAGCGCCTGCATCGACATGCGGCTCGCGATGCCGCCGGCAATCGACATGGCCTGCGAAGAGGTCGTCGAATCCGACGCATTGACGATGAGCATCGCATGCGCCGGGGAACCCTGACGTCGGTCACGGGCGAAATCGGCGTCGATGACGAGCGCGACCATCGCCGTGGCCGTGTCCAGCGCGCGCCGCACCTGCTCGAACGAGTCGACGCTGCCGATGACGTCGAAGTACTGGCTCGCCTGCATCTGGGCCACCAGCTCGCGGCTCTCGAACGACCGCGACTCGTCGAGCACCACCATCGACAGGTGCTTCACGTCGAAGTTGATCGCGTAGCCGAAGATGATCATCTGCATCAGCGGCACGATCACGATCATCCGCAGCGTGAGGTGGTCGCGGACGAGCTGACGAAATTCCTTGCGGGTGAGGGCGAGCAGGCGTTGCATGAGGCACCTACCGTGGATTGTGAGCCGCGCCTGCCGACGCCTCGGTCTTCGCCGCTTCGACGGCGCGATCCTGGCGGACGAGCGCGACGAACGCGTCTTCGAGTGAAGGGTCGGCGGCCGCAACGGTCCCGTAGCGGCCGAGCAGCGTTCGAACGTCCGCGAGACGCCCCTCGGAGGCGACGGCTCGCAACGTGAGGCCAAACAGTACGCGTCTTCGACCCCGGGCTGGCCGATCACCGCATTCAGCGCGCCGAACGGCTCGCTCGCCATGACTTCGAGCATGCGTCCCGCGAGGCGGGCCTTGATGACCTCGGGTGTGCCGTCGGCAATGACGCGCCCATTGAGAATCAGGACCAGCCGGTCGCACTGTTCGGCCTCGTCCATGTAGTGCGTCGTGACGAGGACGGTCATCCCGCGTTCGGCGGCGAGCTCGTAAATCAGATCCCAGAACAACCGGCGGCCGCGCGGGTCGACACCGCCCGTCGGTTCGTCGAGGAAGAGCAGCTCGGGCTCGTGAATGAGCGCGGCGGCGAGCGCGACGCGCTGACGTTGGCCGGTCGAGAGCGCCTCGGTCATCGTGCCGAGCAGCGGCTGGAAGTTCAGGCGCGCGGCGAGCTCGTCGAGCCGGCCCTCGAGACGCCGGCGATCGAGACCGTAAATCGCGCCGAAGAAGCGGAGGTTCTCGACGACCGTCAGATCCAGATACAGCGAGAACTTCTGGCTCATGTAGCCGAGGCGCTGCTTCCAGCGCTCGGTGTCGCGTGACGCGTCCAGACCGCCCAGGCCGACGATCGTTCCCGACGTCGGCGCCAGCAGACCGGTCAGCATGCGGATGGTCGTCGACTTCCCCGAACCGTTCGGTCCGAGGAAACCGAGGACGCGGCCACGCGGGATGTCGAAGCTCACGCGATCGACGGCAACGAAGTCGCCGAAGCGCCGTGTCAGTCCCTTCACCGAGACGATCGGGTCGCTGGATGCCACCATTTTCACTGGTCCCGCGATGGCGGGCTGAACCCCCGCCCTCCTGTGTCGAGCGTCAGGCGGCCTCTGGCTCGCTGAGCAGCACGAAGACGTCCTCCAGCGACGGCACGATCACCTTGACGTGGGCCGGGTCGGCGACACCGGCCAGCTCCTGGCGGATGCGGTCGACGAACCCCGGCGCGGCATCGGCCCTGGCGCGAACGTGCAGCACCGTTCCGAACAGCGACACGTCGTCGACGTCCGCGACCGAGCGCAGCCGCGCGCGCGCCGCGAGGCGATCGGCCGCGCGCACCTCGGCCAGCTGACGGCCGAAGCTCGCGAGGATGTCGTCGCGCGTCCCCATGCCCGTCAACCGCCCTTGGTCGAAGAACGCGAGCCGCGAGGCGTACTCCGCTTCGTCCATGTAAGGCGTCGAGACGACGATCGTGAGCCCCTCGTGATTGAGCTCGTGCAGGAGACGCCAGAACTCGCGCCGCGAGAGCGGATCCACGCCGGTCGTGGGCTCGTCGAGCAGCAGGAGATCGGGGCGCGTCAGGAGCGCAGCGGCGAGCGCCAGCTTCTGCTTCATGCCTCCGGAGAGCGCGCCGGCGAGTCGCGTTCGAAACGGTGCGAGGCCGACCCTCTCGAGCAGGTCCGTCGCTCGGGGTCCGGCAACCGCGTTCGGCACGGCGTAGAGCCGCGCCCGCAGCTCGAGGTTCTCGTCGATCGACAGGTCCTGATACAAGCCGAAGCGCTGCGGCACCAGGCCGAAGGTTGCGCCCGACCTGACGATGGTGCCGGAGGTCGGCTTGAGGAGGCCCGCGACCATGCGGAAGAACGTCGTCTTGCCGGCGCCGTCGGGACCGATGATGGCGAAGATCTCGCCGCTCGCGATCGAGAGCGACAGGTCGCGAACCGCCGTGACCTTGCCAAACGTCCGTGTCAGATGCGTCGCGGTGATCATGGTTCGGCTCGGGTGAGATGGTCAGGATCCCGATGCGGCTGGCGGGGCCGCGCGAATGATCACTTCTGCTGGCTGACCCGGTACGAGCGGCGCATTCCACCCGCTCTCGAGATCGACCTTCGCGGCGTAGACGAGATTCACGCGCTCAGAACGCGTCTCGACGGCTTTGGGTGTGAACTCGGCGTCCGACGCAATCTCGGCGACGCGCGCCTTGAACGTGCGGTCCTTCCACGCATCGACGACGACTTCGGCCGCCTGCCCGGGCTTGACGAGGCCCAGACGCGTCTCTGGAACGAAGGTGCGGACGTAAAGCCGATCGGTGAAGGCGAGCGTGAGCGCCGGTTGTCCCGCGACCAGGAGCTGACCGGGCTCCGCCAGCCGGTGGATGACGATGACGTCGGCCGGCGCCTTGATTTCGGCTTCCGCGACGACGGTCTTCGATTGCTCCAGCTCGGCGCGCGTTCGCTGCAGATCGTTCTGGGCCTGCTGGACCTGCCATTTCCTCGCGCCCTCGCGCAGGAGGCGCACCCGGTTCTCGGCCGCCTGCAGGGCGGCGCGCGCGCGATCCAGGTCGGTTTTGGCGCGGTCGACTTCCCGCTCGGTGCCCACCTTGCGACCCAGCAGAAACGTCTGACGCTCCAGCTCGCGCTCTGCGGCAGCGACCGCGGCCCGCCGATCGGCGACGTCCGCGTCGCCGGCGCCGATCTCCGCCTTGCGGCTGCCGGCTTCGAGGTCGTTGACGCGCGATGCCGCCGCCGCGACGGCCGCGCGGTTGCGATCCACCGAGAGCGCCGTCTCGCCGAGGTCCAGGCGCACCAGTACGTCACCGGCCTTCACGCGCTCGCCCTCGCGTACCTCGACCGACAGGACACGTCCGGTCACACGCGGGCTGACGTCCACGAGCGTCGCCTCGAGCCGACCGTTCAATCTGATGACGTTCGGGTCCTCACCCGGCCCACATGCGGCAGAAACGAGGACCATCGAGATGGCGAAGGTGCGAAGCATCGTCTTGGGCATCATCATCGGACCTCGATCTGACGGTCCCGGAGGATCGTCCCACGGGCCCGCGCCAGCTCGGCGAGCGCGACGCGATAGCTCGAAAGGGCAGCCGATTCGGTCAGCCTGGCCGACGCCAGGTCGTTCTGTCGTGTCAGGACCAGAAACGTCGTGGTGAGACCCGCTTCGAAGCGATCCTGTTCGGCCTGAAGCTGTGTCTCGGACGCGACACGTGACGCGCGAGCGGCTTCGATCCGTTGGGCCGCGGCTGCCAGCGCGGCCACCGCATTGCGAACCTCCACGGCGATCTGCAGCCGGAGCTGATCGGCGAAGCTTGCGGTCTGGCGGCGGGCGCTTTCGGCAATAGCGAGATCGGCGCGTGCCGTCCGGCGCCCGATTGGCAGGCTCATCGAGACGCCCACTGTGGCGTCTGGAAATCGCTGTTGCAGCATGAGCCCGGTGGACGTGATGAGCCCTCCTGCCATCTCGTCCGAGAACTGGACGGGAAAGTTCGGGACGCTCAGCGCGTCCTCGTGCTGGGCGCCGGCCAGGCCGCGCGCGGTATAGGTGCCTACGAGATCGACCTGCGGCTTCAGCCGATTGCGCGCCGCGTCGATGTCGATGGCATCGAGCGCGGCGCGGGCATCGACTTCCGCGAGCTCGGGCCGGTGCGTCTGCGCATCCTGCAAGGCGGCGCGAAGGTCACTCGGCGTGACCGGAGTCTCGGGCTGGTCGATCGGCTTCAGCTCGACGTCCCAGAGCGGCGCGTCCGCGCGGTCGGCCATCAGGGCTTTCAACTGATGCTCGGCGCGTGCGCGCGTCTCGATCGCCTGAAGGAGCTCGCCCTTGCGACGCTCGATCTCGGCGGTCGGCTGCGCGATGTCCGATTCAGGCGTGACCTTCGCCTCGATGCGCGACTGCACATCGTCGCGCTGTCTGATGGCCAGCGTCACGCTGGCGCGCCGAATCTCCACGTCGCGCATGGCGGCCACCAGCGTCCAGTAGGCACGCTCGACGGCGGCCGTCGTCTCGGCGATCGTGCGGCGCAGCAAGGCGTCGGACCTGTCGCGGGTCACCTGGGACACGCGGATCGCAAGGCGTGCCGGATCCTGATGGCGGTTCTGCAGCAGCGGCTGGCGGATCTCGACGCCGAGCGCCGTCGACCAGGCCGGCGAGATCAGTGTCAGGAACGAGTTGCTCGTGTCGCGGGCCACGGCCGTGGAGAACGTCACGGTCGCACCGGAGGAGAAGAGCTGCGACCAGCTCGCGCTTCCCGCGACGCCACGCGAGGTCGGCGCGAGATCGCCCGGCTGGGCTCCCGAGAGGATCGAGGTCGAAGGGAGCGTCTGATCCCGGTAACGGAAGTCTGCGCGGAAAAGCGGGTCGTAGGCACCCTCGGCGCGCTGGATGCCTTCCTTGGCTCGCGTGACCGACTCGCGTTCGACGGCCACCGCGGGGTTGCGCGCGAGCGCGTTCGCAATCGCGTCGGCCAGCGTCAGTTCCTGCTGCGCATGCGCGGGCCCGGCGCTGGCGAGTATCAGCAGCAGACAGGCGCGCGTCAGGCGGCTCGGGACGAGCCTGACGGTCGACGTACCGTTGCGGGCAGACGGGCGAGCGAGCGGGTGGCGCGTCCCGGTGAAGGCCACTGGTCTACGCATGATCATCGGAGTCTTCCCTGCGGAGGCTGGCACGCTGCAGCCGCGGGTCGAGGCTCGCGGCCATGGCGGTCCACGAAGCGGATGGCGTGTCGACGAGCGCGGCGCGCTCCGCTGCGGTGAACGTGAGACCTGCCGCGTCGAGATCGTCGAGCACTCGACGTGCGGCGCGGCGGAACTCACCGCGGAAGTGCTCGTCCGAGACGAGGCGCCCGATGATGACTTCGACGTGGCGGTGTGCCATGAGCGTTTTCGTGCCGCTGGAAAGTCGGCTGACGCTGTATGAGCAAGGGCCCCGCCAACCGTGTCGGAACCCGCACGCGGTCTGCCAAGTGGATACGTGTCAGTGAATTGCGGGAGTGCGATCCAGGCGGCCCTCGATGGTGACTCATCGCGAGGTGCGTGAATCCACGCACTCTGCGCATTCCTGGACAGGCGCGTGGATCGAATCGGGCGTCTGGCCCGCTTACGCGAGGCCGTAACGGCGGAGCCGAACGTAGAGCTGGGTTCGTGTCAGTCCGAGGCTGCGGGCCGCCTTCGACTTGTTGAACTGCGCGGCATCGAGCGCCTGCTTGATCAGCTCGCGCTCGACGGACCACAGATCGAGCGATGCGGGCGTCGGGTTTGCGCCGTCGACGTGTGCGGTGTGTGATGGGGTCGGAGGCGCGGCCGCTGTGGCGTTGGCACGGGGGAACGACAGGTGGGCCGCCGTGATCAGCCCGCCTTCACACAGAATGGCGGCGCGTTCGAGCGCATTCCTCAGTTCACGGACGTTGCCGGGCCAGTCGTGCGCGATGAGCGCCTCGCGGCCGTCGACCGAGATGCCGGCTGGCGGCCGGCCGAGCGTGCGCCCGAGATCCTCGAGGAACGCTTCGCTCAGGACCAGGATGTCGGTGCGCCGCTCGCGCAACGGCGCCAGCTCGATGGCGAAGACGTTCAGCCGATAGTAGAGATCTTCACGGAAGGTCCCGCGTTCGATCGCGGATCGCAGGTCGCGGTTGGTGGCGGCGAGCAGTCGCACGTCCGCGCGCAGGGTTCGCGTGCCGCCAAGGCGCTGGAACTCGCGTGTCTCGAGCACGCGCAGAAGCTTGGCCTGGGCCGATGCGCTCAGCTCGCCGACCTCGTCGAGCAGGAGTGTGCCGCCCGCGGCGAGCTCGAGATGGCCCGCCTTCGAGTGCGTGGCTCCGGTGAAGGCGCCGCGCTCGTATCCAAACAGCTCCGACTCGAGGAGCTGATCCGGCAGCGCCGCGCCATTGAGCGCGACAAACGGTCCGTCGCGCCGGCGCGAGGCGCGGTGCACGTAGCGCGCGACGACTTCCTTGCCCGTTCCCGATTCGCCGAACAGGAGCACGGTGGTGTCGGTGGGCGCCACCTGTGTGGCCTGACGCAGGACGTTCTGCCACGCCGGCGACTCGCCGACGGCGCGGTGATGCGGCGTAAGCGAGGCGAGCTCGCGCGAGAGCTGGCGGACGCGCGATTCGAGCGCGGCCGCGCGTTCCCGCTCTTCGGCCGCACGGGCCGCAGCCTCCGACAGCCGCTCGTGCGACAGCGCGAGCGCCACGTAGTCGGCGATGCGTCGCGCGTAAACGAAATCGGCGGGCTGGTAACGGCTCGGCGTGTAGGAGAGGAAGTTGAGGACAGCTTCCGTCGTGCCGTGGATGCGGACGGGGACGACCAGCGACGAGCGGTAACCCTTCGCGAAGGGCGGTGTGTGGCGGAAGGAGGGCTCCGTCTGGATGTCGTCGAAGATCCGGAAGTCCCAGTCCTGAGCGAGCAACTGATGGAGCTCGGGTGGGATGGGAACGCGCGTGGGCACGTCGCCATCGGCGAGCGCGCCTGTCAGGGCGTAGGGGATGACGGCCTGACGGTCGTCGCTGATGACCGGCAGCCCGAGGGCGTCGTGCGGCAGGACGCGCTGGGCGATGGCCGAGAGCCGGCCGAACACGGCGCGAATGTCGAGGACGCCGGTGAGCGTCGGCAGAATCTCGTCCGCAGCCGCGAGACGCCGGAGCCGTTCGACCTCCGCCTCCTCCATACCGCCGGATGATACCGGCTCGGGGACTGTCCCGGAACGTGCGCCGTCGGGGACTGTCCCAACTTGTGCGCGAGGGGGGACTGTCCCCGAATGGGAGCGAAAGCGGGACAGGCCTGGAAGTTGGGATCTTGTTGACAGGACGCGGGTTGATAAGTGTCGGATTCCGATGTATCGTTTTCCGACCACTCAGCGACCAGAGCCCATGCGACGCAGCCTGACCCCCACGATGGTGCACATCCTGCTCTCGCTCATCGACGGCGAGCGGCATGGCTACGCGATCAAACAGGAAGTCGAACGCCGAACGGACGGCGACGTCCGGCTCGGACCTGGAACGCTCTACGAAGCGCTCCAACGCCTCGTGCGATCCGGACTCGTCCGCCGATCGCCGCGCCCAGGCGACGAACTCGACGAGCGCCCGCGCCGCTACTACCGCCTGACCGCTCAGGGACTCGCGGCGCTCCGCACCGAAGTCGCGCGCCTCGAGCGCCTCGTCGACCACGCCCGCCAGCGCCCGCGACTCAAGGGAGTCGAGCCGGTATGACGCCCGCGCCTCCACCGCCGGAGCGCCCGCGACCCGCCCCGGCACTGCGGCTGTACCGTCGCCTGACCTGCATCTATCCGCCGAGTTTCCGGGATCAATTCGCGGACGAGCTCGAGGAGACCTTTCTCGAAACGCAGCGCGAGCCGCGCTTCGGCGGACCCGCCGGATCGGTCCGATTCTGGGCGTTCGTGCTGAAGGACCTCGCGATCTCGCGCGCGCGCCTGCACCGCCGCGCGCACCTGCCATCCCTCGCCGGCCTCGACCGGCCTTCGAGGAGTCCCGCCGCCATGCTTCGCGACGATCTTCGTGACGGCTTCCGTGCGCTCGTCCGCCGGCCCGCACTGACGATCATGGCCGTCGTGCTGCTCGGAGTCGGTCTCGGCGCCAACGCGCTCATCTTCGGACTCGTCGACGGCCTCGTGCTCAAGCCGTTCCCCTACCGCGACCCCGATCGGCTCGTCGTCATGGGGGCCGCGTTCCCGCGTCTCAACGCGGACGAGCGCTTCGTCGAAGTCCTGTCGCCAGCGGAGTACCTCGACATCCGCTCGATCGAGGGGCTTCACCAGGTGATGGCGTTCGATCTCGGAAACCGGAATCTCTCGGCCGGCGGCCGGGCGGAGCGCGTCTTCACCGGCATCATCTGGGGCAATCCATTCGAGACGCTCGGCATGCCGCCGCTCCTCGGCCGCGGGTTCCTCCCGGAGGAGATGCGCCCGGGCGGCCCGCCCGCGGCCATCCTCAGCCATCGCGTGTTCGTCGGCCAGTTCAACGCGGATCCCGCGATCGTCGGCCGCGCGGTTCGCGTCAACGGCGAGACGCGGACCGTCGTCGGCATCATGCCGCCGGGCCTGCTGCTCCTCGGAACGGATCTCTGGCTGCCGATGGCGGCCAATCCCATCGAGTGGCCGCGCGAACGTCGGCAATTCACCGTGATCGGCCGGCTCCGTCCTGGCGTGCCGTTGGCGACCGTCAACGCGCAACTCGCCGCGCTGGCGTCACGCACGGCCCACGAACACGCCGCGAGGCTGAAGGAATACGACGGCTGGCGGCTGCAGGCGACGCCGTTCCACCAGGCGCTGATGCGCGAGCAGCGGCCGCTCGCCTTTCTGCTGCTGAGCGTCGCCGTGCTCGTCCTCGCGCTGCTGTGCGCGAACCTGACCAATGCGCTGCTGGCGCACGCCGCCGCGCGCCAGCGCGAGGTTGCGGTTCGCGTGGCGCTCGGCGCAAGTCGATGGGCGGTCGCACGGCGCATGCTGGTCGAGAGCCTCGCCCTCGCCGCGCTGGGCGGTGCGCTCGGCCTCGCCCTGGCCTACGCGGGGCTCGGCGCCGTTCGGCCATGGCTGCCATCGATGCTGCAGTCCATGGGACTCGACGTCGGTCTCACGGTGCGAGGTGTGCTCTACGGCTTGCTCTTTGCCACGGTGGCGGGGGTCGCCACGGGCCTCGTGCCTGCGCTGCAGTCCTCGCTGGTCTCGCCCGAAGCCACGCTACGCGCACAGAGCGCGGCGGTTACCTCGTCGCGGCGCGCGCAGCGCGTCCGCCAGGCGCTCATCGTCGTTCAGGTCGCCGTTGCGGCCATCCTGCTTGTCGGCGGGGGACTGCTCACACGGAGCGTGCTGAAGCTTCAGGCGATCGATCCGGGCTTCGACCGGCACAACGTGCTGACGATGCGGATTACGTTACCGCCGCAGAAGTACAACCCGGCGGGGATCGCGGCGTTCTTCGAGGGGCTCGTCGAGCGGGTCCGGTCGCTTCCCGGCGTGGCGCGCGCGGCGGTCGCGACGCAGTATCCGCCCAACGTGAACTTCTCGACCCAGGTGCGGATTGAAGGGGCGCCATCATCGAGCGGGGCGGGCGCGCTGCCGACGTCCATCTTCACGCTCGCGAGTCAGGAGTACTTCGCAGCCCTCGGTATCCAGCTCGCCGCTGGACGGCTGTTCGACACGCGGGATATCCCGGGCGCGCCGCAGGTCGCCGTGGTCAACGAGACGTTTGCCCGCCGCTATCTCGGTCGCTCGAGTCCGATCGGACGCCGCATCGCGATGGCGGGTGAGAGCACCGAGAAAGACAAGCTCCGCTGGGCCGAAGTCGTCGGCGTCGTGCGCGATACGCGCAGCCAGGGGCTTGCGACACCACCGTCTCCCGAGCTCTATCTCGACGTCCGCCAGCTCGAGCTCTGGTGGAACCAGCTGTTCCTGCTCGTGCGGACGGTGGGCGATCCGCGTGCCATCCTGCCCGACGTACGCCGCGCGGTAGCCGCCGTCGATCCGGATCAACCGGTGTATCTGGTCCAGACCCTCGACGAGGCGTTCGAACAGACGAACCTTCAGCGCCGGGTCACGACGATACTCGTGGCGGCGTTCGGCCTGCTTGCCGTCGTGCTCGCGGCGGTCGGCATCTACGCCGTGCTCGCGTGCGCGGTCGCCGCGCGCACGCGTGAGATTGCCGTCCGCGTCGCTCTTGGCGCCGATCGCCGGCACGTGGCGACGCGCGTCACCGTCGAAGCACTCGCGCTCGTGGCGGTCGGCCTCGTCCTGGGACTGGGCGTCGCGCTGGCGGTGGGACCGCTCGTCTCCGGAATGTTGTATCAGGTGAAGCCTGCCGATCCGGTGACCTTCGTCCTGGTGACCGCGGCGCTCGTGTTCGTCGGCATCGCCGCGGCGACGATTCCGGCTCGCCGCGCCATTGCCATCGATCCCGCGACCGCCCTGCGGATGGAGTGACGGGAGGGTCGACTCCGTGAGTTGGACGTTCGCATAGTTGAATCCACACGACCACGACGTCTTGCCGCGCAGCCCGTCGCCTGCAGCCAGTCGTCTGTAGCCAGTCATTCGTCAGTCGAGTACCATGCGCGCCATGCGCGCAGTCGGTCGAAACGCGCCGCGTCGGGAAGGGCCGGACAAGCTGTGCGGGACGGCCCGCTACATCGACGACTACCACCTGCCGGGCTGTCTTCATGGCGTCACCGTGCGGTCGTCGGCGCCACACGGGACGCTTCGTGGTCTGGAGTTCGATCCGCGTTTCCCGTGGCACGAGTGCGTCGTCGCCACCGCAGACGACATCCCTGGTGAGAATGCCGTCCTGCTGATCGAGCACGATCAGCCGCTGCTCGCCCGCTCGCGGATCCGCCACGCCATGGAGCCGCTCGCGCTGGTCGCGCATCCCAGCCGCGAGCGCGCCTGGGCCGCACTCCGCCATGTCAAAGCCGCGATCGATCCGCTCGAACCAGTCCTCTCGATCGACGAGGCGCTCGCGGCAAAGGTGCGCCTGCACGGCGAGGACAACGTCTTCAAACGGATTCTCGTCGAGAGCGGCGACGTCGAGGCCGCTCTCGCCTCGGCAGAGGTCATCGTCGAAGGCGAGTATCACGTCCCGCACCAGGAGCAGGCCTACATCGAGAACAACGGCGTGGCGGCTTGGGTCGAAGACGATGGGACCGTCGTCGTGATGGGCTCCATGCAGTGCCCGTACTACGTCCACAAGGCGCTGAAGCACCTTTTCGATTTGCCCGACCATCACGTCCGCGTCATCCAGACGACCACCGGCGGCGGCTTCGGCGGCAAAGAGGAGTACCCGAACATGATCGCCGGGCATGCGGCGCTGCTCGCGCGCAAGTCCCGGCGGCCGGTGAAGATGATCTATGACCGCCACGAAGACATGGCGGCGACCACCAAGCGGCATCCGGCACGCATCCGCCACCGGACCGGGGTGTCGCGCGACGGGCGGCTCGTGGCGCAGGACATCGAGATCGTGATGGACGGCGGCGCGTACGTGACGCTGTCGCCGGTCGTGCTCTCGCGCGGCACGCTTCACGCGACGGGTCCTTACACCTGCCCGAACGTGCGCATCCGATCGGCCGTCGTTGCGACCACGACGCCGCCCAACGGCGCCTTCCGGGGCTTCGGGGCGCCGCAGACGCTGTTTGCCGCGGAGCTCCACATGGAGCGCATTGCGGCGGCTCTCCGCCTCGATCCGCTGGTCGTGCGGCGGCGCAACATGGTGAAGCGTGGCGCGGTGCTCGCGACCGGTCAGAAATTGCGCGAAAGCGTCGGTGCCAAGGCCGTGCTCGACACGGTCGTCGCCAAGATCGACTATCGCGCAGCCCGCCGCGCCCATGCGAGATGGAATGCCGATCCCTCCCGGGCAACCTGGCGTGGACTCGGGTTGGCGCTCGTCTACCACGGGTCGGGCTTCACCGGTCGCGGTGAGGTGGTGCTCGCGAGCCGGGTCGAAGTGGCGCTCACCAGGACGGGTGTCTTCAAGGCGCTGGCGGCAGCGACCGAGATGGGGCAGGGCGCAACGACGACGCTCGCGCAGATGACCGCCGATGGACTTGGCGTGCCGGTCGACTGGGTGGAGGTCGAAACGCCCGACACCTGGAAAGTACCCGAACAGCGGGCCAACCGTCGCGAGCCGCACGGTGCTCATTGTCGGCGGACTGCTCGATCGCGCGGCGAGAGATCTCCGGCGGCGTCTCGTCGGACCGCGCAGCGCGTTCCCGACCCGGCAGTCAGCGATGGCCGCATTCGCGCGCAAGGCCTGCAAGGACGAACCGGACATCCGGGTGGAGGCACGCTACGAGCCGCCGCCCGACATTTCGTGGGATGAACAGGCCTACCGCGGCGATGCGTATCCGGTCTACAGCTACGCGGCCGCGGCGGTGGACC
Organism: Vicinamibacterales bacterium; assembly: GCA_963840865.1. Classification (GTDB taxonomy): domain Bacteria; phylum Acidobacteriota; class Vicinamibacteria; order Vicinamibacterales; family Vicinamibacteraceae; genus CAWJAP01. The sequence goes on along the minus strand of CAWJAP010000023.1, from coordinate 248,592 downwards.
TCGAGATCGATCGCGCCACGTGCGAGGTCAGCGTGCGCCGGGTGACGACGGCGCAGGACGTCGGACGGGCCATCAACCCGCGCCTGGTCGAGGGTCAGATCATCGGCGGCACGGCGCAGGGCCTCGGGTACGCGCTCCTCGAGCACGCCGTGTATCGGGACGGCATGATGCAGAACGCGCAGCTCACGAACTACATCATTCCGACGTTCCCGGACATGCCGCCGGTCGACGTGACGCTCGTCGAGGAACGCTACTCGCGCGGTCCCGGCGGCGCGAAGGGCGTCGGCGAGCTGCCGATGGACGTCCCGGCGCCCGCGGTCGCTGCCGCGATCCATCACGCGACCGGAGCGTGGCTGACCGAGCTTCCGATTCTTCCCGAGCGCATCGCGCGCGCCGTTCACGCGGCGGCCGTCTCTTCCGGGGAACGCCGCTGATGGCGCGGCGCAGCTCAGCGATCGGGCTCGTCGTCAACGGCCGACGTCGTGAGATCGACGTCCCGCCTTTCCGGAGGCTCATCGACGTCCTCCGCGATGATCTCCGCCTGACAGGGACGAAGGAGGGCTGCGGAGAAGGCGAATGCGGCGCGTGCACGGTCCTCGTCGACGGCGAACCGGTGAACAGCTGCCTGGTGCCAGTGTGCCAGGTCTCGGGCTGCTCGATCCGCACGGTGGAATGGCTGGGCGCGCCCGATTCGCTGCATCCGATCCAGCGGGCCTTCCTCGAGGAAGGCGCGGCTCAGTGCGGCATCTGCACGCCGGGCATGCTGGTGATGGCCTGGGCCTGGATTCGCGCGGGCGGATCCGACGATCCCGACGCCATCAAGCAGCACCTCGCCGGCAATCTGTGCCGCTGCACCGGCTATCAGCACATCGTCGACGCCGTCGTGCGCGCGGTTCGCGAATCGCGGCACGGATAGATCTGATAGGTCGGATACCAGGAATCTCGACAGCAGTGCGAGGAACCCCCGAAACGATGACCGTGCTCCGCCCGCGCAACGCGCGCGAGGCCGTGCGGCTGTACGCGGCGACCCCCGAGGCACTGCCGCTCGCCGGTGGCACCGACGTGATGGTGTCGTGGAATCTCGGCACCCTCGATGGCCGGCCGGTGCTGGACCTCTCCTTGATCGACGCGTGGCGCGCGATCGCGGCCAAGGGAACCAGCATCCGCATCGGAGCGCTCGCCACGCACGCCGCCATACGCGATCATCGCGTCGTCAAACGGCACTTTCCGCTGTTGTCTGCGAGCGCCGCCACCATCGGGGGCATCCAGATTCAGAACCGGGGCACGCTCGGCGGCAATCTGGCGAACGCGTCGCCCGCTGCCGACACGTTTCCGGCGCTCTCGGTCTACGAGGCCGTCGTGATCGTGTGCTCGACGGCGGGAAGCCGGCGCTGCGCGCTCGACGATCTCTTCGCGGGTCCGAAGCGAACGCATCTCGGGCCCGGTGAGCTCATCGAGGCGATCGAGATGACCGCGTCACGGCGGCAACCTGATTGGCAGCTTTTCCGGAAGGTTGGGACACGCGCGGCTCAGGCCATTTCGAAGGTCGTGATGGCCGGTGTGTTGTGGCTGGCCCCCGACGGGCGCGTGGAGGAGCTGCGCATGGCCGTGGGCAGCGTCGCGCCGACGGTGAAGCGTCTACGGGCCGTCGAGCGTGCGGTCAATGGTGACGTGTTGAGCGAGGCGGCAATCGAACGCGCGATCGCGTGCGTCGGCGAAGACATCGCACCGATCGACGACGTGCGATCGACGCGCGAGTACCGGATGCTCGTCTGCCAGCGGCTGGTGGGGGACTTCCTGCGGAGCCCCGCGGCCCGGCGGGGCTAAAGTCCTGCCCTCCTTTCAGAACACGACCGACGGCAGGCTCCGCTCACCAGGAGGCGGGGCTTCACCCCGACACGAGCATCCACCGGGTGCACGCGAACGTCAGGTCCTACGGGGCTGTGCGTATCGCCTCGCCCGCGGCGACGATGGCGGCGATCAACTCGTCGAGATCCGCATCCGTCGTCCGGAAGTTGACGATGCAGGCGCGCAGCACCGGCCGCCCATCGAGCTCGGTCGTGGTGATGAACGCGCGGCCGTCGCGCTGGACGCGCTCCGCGATGTGGCGATTGAGCGTGTCGAGGTCTTCGGCCCACGCGGGCTTGTGCCTGAAACACGTAATGCTCAGCGCCCCTTCGGAGACGAGCTCGAAGGCGCCATGCGCGCGGAGCTTCGCTCGCAGCGTGCGAGCCCGCGCAATGTCCTGCGCAATCAGCCGGCCGTAGCCCTCGAGTCCGACCTGCTGCAGCACCATCCACAGCTTGAGCGCTTTGAATCCGCGCGTCTGCTGCACCGTGAACTCGCTGAACCACGGCATTGCTGCATCGTCGCGCAGATACGGTGGCACGAGGCTGAACGTGTCCCGCATGGCGCGCGCGTCGCGCACGATCGCGCAGCCGCACTCGACCGGGATGTAGAGCCACTTGTGCGGGTCGATGCCCAGGCTGTCGGCGCGCTCGAGCCCGGCGAGCAGCGGGCGCGTCGCGAGGTCGAGCACCGCGACGCCGCCGTAGGCGCCGTCCACGTGGAGCCACAGATCCTCGGACGCGCAGAGATCCGCAATCGCTTCGAGCGGATCGATCGCGCCCGTGTTCACGGTGCCGGCGCTGGCGACGACCGCAGCCGGCTCGAAGCCCGCGGCCCGATCGGCGCGGATCCGATCGCGCAGCTCGGCGACGTTCATCCGAAACTCCGCGTCCACGCCGACGCGCCGCAAATGATCGGAGCCGAGGCCGAGAATCTCGACCGCTTTCTGAATGCAGGAATGCCCCTGCGTCGACGTGTAGACGACCATCGGGCGCTCGCGCCCGTGCAGGCCGCGCGTTCGATCCGTCCGGGCGGTCTTCACGTGCCGCATCACGGCGAGACCAACGAGTGTCGCGACGCTCCCGCCGCTCGTGAGCACCGCTCCAGCGTCGGCCGGTGCGCCGACAATCGCCTTCAGCCAGTTGAGGGTGGCGTGCTCGACATAGGTGCCGGCGTGATCGCCGCCGGCCACGCTCGGATTGAGTCCGGACGCCAGCAGGTCGGCGAGGATGCCGAGAGGCGCCGGGGGCGAGTTGACCCACGCCACGAAGCGGGGGCTGCCGTTACCCATCGGATGGGCGAGCACGTCCTCGTCGATGCGCGTGAGCAGTGCGTCAGGCGAGACGGGCTGTGCCGGCAGCAGCTGGTCGAGCCACTGGTGCTTGAGCGACTCCGGAACCGGCTGGCGGACCGGCGCCTCGCGCGTCGCGGCAAGCCGCGCCGCGAGCAAATCGATGGCGCGATACCCGAGCCTGCGGAACTCTTCCGGGTCGAGGTCGATGGTGGACTCATTGCTCATCGCTCAGGCTCGAGGAGATGCGACCGCGCCGACACCAGGAGGCGGCGGTCTCAGTCCGCCGGACAGGCTGCAGCGGCGGACCGTACAAACCCGGGCCCTGCCGATGCAGGGCAAAGCCCCGGCCTCCTGGTGGAGGCCGGTCTCCAACCCGATCACCCGCGCGCCCGGCGAATCTGGTCGGCGTGCTTGTGCGCGTGCTCCGCGTAAATTCGCAGCCAGTCTTCGACGCCGTAGCGGCCGCTCTCGCTGTGGGTGCCCTCGCGGCGCCAGTCCTCGTCGGTGAGCCGCTCCAGGATCTCGGCGGTGGAGCCGCGCGCGGCCCGGAACGCATCGAGCGACGCCGCGATCGGCCGATCGTAGTGGAGCGTTCGCGCGTACTGTTCCTGATCGTAGCCGTGGATGACCGGTCGATCCTCGGCGAGCAGCCGACGCAGCCGGATCGCGGAGGTCATCTCGCTGTCGGCCAGGTGGTGGACGATCTCGCGTGCCGTCCACTTGCCGGGTGCCGGCCGGCGATCGAGATCGGCGTCGGTCGCGCCCGCGAGCGCGTCGATCACGGCGCGGTAGCCGTCCTTGTATTGCGCGATGAGCGCCTGACGATCGGTCGCGGTCTTGGTCATGGACGTACTCCTGTCTGTCGTCAGCTGCTCGGGAATCCACGCGGCGGGGCTGAAGCCCGGCCCTCCTGCGGTTGGCGTCGCCGCGATTCCTGCCGCCACGCGCCTAGTCAACGAGCTCGCCGCGTACGACGGTGATGGCGCGGCCGGTGAGAAACACGCGGTCGCCATCGAGCCGCACCCCGAGCGTGCCGCCGCGTGGCGAGACCTGCCGCGCCACGAACGCCGGGCGGCCGAGCTCGCGTGTCCAGTACGTCGCGAGCGCGCAATGCGCCGAGCCGGTGACCGGATCTTCGTCGATGCCGAAGGCGGGCACGAAGTAGCGCGACACGACGTCCCAGCCCGGCGTTTCGCCCTGGGCCGTGAGGATGATGCCGCCGTCGAGCGCGCGGAGCGCCACGAAGTCGGGCCGGGCCTCCGTCACATCGCGCTCTCCCGCGCACCGCACCAGATAGTCGGTCCCGCCCGGACCCTTACGCGCGGCGCCGCACCAGATGGGCGACACGCCCAGCGCTTTGGCGAGCGGCTCGGGCAGGCTTGCGGCCGCGACGGGCCGGGCCGGCAGGTCGATGGTGATGCCATTGTCCGCCGGACGGGCGCGGAGCGTCCCGCTCTTGGTTTCGAACGCAATGGCGCGGCCCGGCATGACCCGGCCGGTCGACCAGAGCGCATGCGCGCTCGCCAGCGTGGCATGGCCGCACAACGAAACCTCGACGACGGGGGTGAACCAGCGCAGAATCGAAGCTGTCGTCGCCGCGGCTGACGAGGAACGCGGTTTCGGCCACGTTCATCTCGGCGGCGACGCGCTGCATCCACGCAGCGTCGCGCGGCGCGTCGAGGAAACACACGCCCGCCGGATTCCCCGCGAACGGCTGGTCGGTGAAGGCGTCGATTTGGAACAGTGGCAGCGGCATGCACGACCATAGAGTTGCAATTGTCAGGGTGTCAATGTCTAAATTGAACTATGACAATGTGGCGTCCCCGCCTGCCGCCGACCTCGCCCGCGCGTGACGCCAGAGCGCGCCGGCCCGGCGCCCGTCGCATTCCGCTCCACCAGCGCATCACGGACGCCCTCGCCTCCGACGTGTCCGAGGGCCGGCTCGAGCCGGGGACGCGCCTGCCGACACAGCGCGAGCTGGCGGACGCGCTCGGCACGACGGTGGCGACCGTGACGCGCAGCTACGCCGAGGCGCGGCGCCGGGGTCTGGTCGACGCGACGGTGGGGCGAGGCACGTTCGTCAGGAATGCCGGGTACGCGCCGGTGAACCCCGATGTCATCGATCTGACCGTCAACTCGCTTGCACCGCTGCCCTTTGCGGGAGAGCTCGCAGCCGCCGCCGCCGGGCTGGTGGATCGAGACGGCCTCGATGCGCTCCTGCGCTACCAGCCGCACGCCGGGCATCGGCGGCATCGCGAGGCCGGCGCCGCGTGGGTGCGAACGCGCGGCGTCGCTGCGGAGCCCGACGAGATCGTGGTCACCGCCGGTGCGCAGCACGCCATGCTCGTCACGCTGGCCACCCTGACGCGGCCCCGTGACACGGTGCTCGTCGAGGCGCTCACCTATCCGGGGCTCACCTCGCTGGCCAACCACCTGCAGCTTCGCCTCGCGCCGGTTCCGCTCGACGACGAGGGCGTGTCGGCCGAGGCGCTCGAGGCGGCCGCGGCGCGCACGAAGGCCCGCGTGCTCTACACGATGCCGACCGTGCACAATCCGACCGGACTCTCGATGAGCCCCGCGCGCCGGAAGGCCATCCTGGAGATAGCAGCCCGCCGCGGCCTGACCCTCATCGAGGACGATCAATACGGGTTCCTCTCCGACGTGGCACCGCTTGCGAGCGAGGCGTCGCATCTCTGCTGCTACATCTCGAGCCTGTCGAAGAGCGTCGTGCCCGGCCTTCGCGTCGGTTACCTGCGCGCACCGGCCGCGCTCGTGGCGCGTCTCGCCGCGGCGGTGTTCGCGAGCGCGGTCATGGCGCCGCCGGTCGGCGCCGAGCTCGCGGCACGGTGGATCGCCGACGGCACGGCCGTGCGGATCGTCGACTGGAAGCGCTCCGAGTTCGCGGCCCGCGCCTCCCGCGCGCGAAAAATCCTGGGCTGCCGCGTCGCCCCGATGTCGCCGCACGTCTGGCTGCCGATCCCGGGCGGTCTGAGTCCCACCGAAGCGGTCGAGCAGGCACGCCTGCGCGGCGTGCTGGTCAGTGCCAGCCACGCGTTTGCCGTCGGGCGCGAGCGCCCGGTCGACGCCCTTCGCATCTGCCTCGGTCCGCCGGAAACGCGCGAGCGCCTCGACCACGCGCTCGAAACGATTGCCGACATGCTGCGCGAACCGCCGCGCGCACATGGTGGGCTGGTATAAGGCACAAGGCACAAGGCACAAGGCACAAGGAAGGTAAAAAGGCGGAACGTGAAAGGCAAAGGAGGAAGTAGGAAGGAAGGGGAAGTACACGAGAGAACTGACAGACGCATTGCTGAAAGTGCAAAGCGCGATCGCACATTTGTGCGAGGGAAACGGGGCGTGGAGCCTAAAAAACCGGCCAGTTTCTGCGGATCCACGCTGGCCTCAAAACTGCTCGTGTAGGAGGCATGTCGAAGAGCTACGACTTGGATCGACGGACGTTCGTTTTTGCCACCACGATCGTTGCCTTTGCCGAGAGGGTTTACTCGAAAGGTGGGCTTGCGAGGCGTCTGGCAACACAACTGCTCGATGCCGGGACGTCGGTCGGCGCGAACGTGGAGGAGTCGATAGGTGCTCAATCGAAGCCCGACTTCATTGCGACACTGAGCATCGCGCGAAAAGAGTCGTTCGAATCGCGGTACTGGTTGCGGCTCGTCGCGGCCGCCCACCCGGACATGCGGGAGCGGGCTGCTCCCCTGATTCGGGAAGCCAGCGAGCTGGTGGCCATTCTCAGCACGTCGGTTAAACATGCCCGCCTGTCCCCGCAGCGAGGCTGAAATTTGCCCTTTATCCCTTCCTCGTTCCCTTCCCTTGAACCTTCCTTGTGCCTTGTGCCTTGTGCCTTGTGAATTGACAAGCGTCAGTACAATTGCGCCATGCGTTTCGAGTCCATCCTCGACGTCATCGGGCGGACGCCGCTCGTCAGTCTGAATCGCGTCGGCGCCCATCTCCCCTGCGCGCTCTACGCCAAGTGCGAGTTCCTCAATCCCGGCGGATCGCTGAAGGACCGCATCGGCTGGTCGATGGTGGCCGCCGCCGAGCGCGAGGGCCGCATCCGTCCGGGTGACACGCTCATCGAACCGACGAGCGGCAACACCGGCATCGGCATCGCGCTCGCCGGCGCCGTGCGCGGGTATCGCGTGATCATCACGATGCCCGAGAAGATGAGCCGCGAGAAGCAGGTGGTACTCGAGGCGCTCGGGGCCGAGATCATCCGGACGCCGACCGAAGCCGCGTTCGACTCGCCCGAGAGCCATATCAACGTCGCGCGACGGTTCCAGTCGGAGCTGCCGAACGCGCACATCCTCGACCAGTATTCGAACCCCAACAACCCGCTGGTGCACGAGCAGACGACGGCGCAGGAAATCCTCGACGATCTCGACGGGAAGGTCGACATGGTGGTGATGGGCGCCGGGACCGGCGGCTCGATCACCGGTGTGGCGCGGCGGCTCAAGGCCGTCAACCCGAACTGCATCATCGTGGGCGCCGATCCGGTCGGATCGATCCTCGGCGGCGGCACCGAGGTCGGCACCTACAAGGTCGAAGGCATCGGGTACGACTTCATTCCCGAGGTGCTCGATCGCAGCCTGGTGGACGAATGGGTCAAGACGTCCGACCAGCCGTCGTTCCTGCTCGCGCGCCGGCTGATTCGCGAAGAGGGCCTCCTCGTCGGCGGCTCGAGCGGGTCGGCGATGTATGCGGCCCTGCAGGCGGCGCCGCGGTTGCGCGAAAGCCAGACGTGCGTGGTCGTGCTTCCGGACGGGGTCCGCAACTACATGACCAAGTTCGTCGACGACAAGTGGATGCGCGACAACGGCTTCTTCCAGGCCAAGCGCATCGAGGGGCGGGTCGAGGACGTCGTGCGGACCGAGCTGAAGCGGCCCGAGCTCGTCGTCGCCGAAGATACCGACACCCTGCGGGAGGTCGTCGAGCGGATGCGCGAACGCGGCATCTCGCAGCTGCCGGTCACGTCGGGCGGGGTTCTCGTCGGCATGGTGACGGAGGCCGATTTGATGAACTTCCTCGGCTCGGGCGAGGGCACGCCGACCGCGCTCGTCTCGAAGTGCATGACGCGCCACGTGGCGAGCGTCGGATTGTCGACGCCCATCTCGGCACTCGAGGAGCTGCTCTCGAAGAGCCCGGCTGTCGTGGTCGTCGACGAGCGCCGGTGCCCCGTCGGCATCCTCGCCCGCATCGATCTGCTTCACTTTCTCGCCTTGAAGGGGTGAGGCTCGATGCAGGTCCAAGGGTCCAAGGGTCCAAGGGTCCGAGGTCCGAGGTACCCTGGACCCTGGGACCTTGAGCTTTGAGATCTTTGGACCTCAGGGACCGCTGGACCTCGAACTTGTGATCTACCTGTGACCAACGGGTGAACCCTCGGCGCGCGGTTGTCGTCTTTCTCGCCGGAGGGCGTGATGCGTACCTGGCGTTGGACGTGTGCGTGGCTGATGGGTGTCACTGTCTGGACGCAGGCGGCCGGAGTGGCGGCGGACGTTCGTCAGACCATGGTCTCGCTCGCGCCGCCGGGTGAGCCGGGTGAATCGATGCTCGTCGAGGGCCGCATCCTTGCGCCCGACGGCCGGGGCCTGCCGAACGTCGAGCTCTATGTCTACCAGACGGACGCACGCGGCCTTTACTCGGCTTCGGGCAGCGACGAACGCAACCCGAGGCTGCGGGCGCGCTTCCGGACCGATGCCGAGGGTCGCTACCAGTTCCGGACCATCAAGCCCGGCCCATACCCGAACTCGGGCCCGCCGGCCCATATTCACCTCGAAGTGAGCCCGCTGCCAGGCTCGACCGAGCGCTTCGAGATCGTGTTCGAGGGCGATCCGCGGCTGAACGCCGCCATTCGCAAGGACGCGACGCCCGGCGGGTTCTACTCGATCTGCACGGCCAGGAAGGACGCCGAGGGCACGCTGCGCTGCAAGGGCGCCGACTTCCAGGTGCGGTGAGCCGATGGCGCCGGGAGACAGGCAGGGCTGAAGCCCGCCCTCCTGGTGTGGCCCAGGCGCGGCGGGCGCGCACTCAATCGATCAGGAGGCCGGGGCTTTGGCCCCGACATCGGCAAGAGCTCGGGGATTCCGCCGCTCGTTCACTCCTGCGAACCTGAGCTCTGGGCTTGGAGCCGCCGGGCAATCTCGCCCGCATCGATCCAACGGCCTCCAACCATGACTCCGGCGATGCGGCTCGTGTTCTCGATTCGCTCGAGCGGACTTGCTTCGAGCAGCACGAGGTCGGCGATCTTGCCCGCCTCGATCGTGCCGCGATCTTTCGCGGTGCCGAAGAACTCCGCGACGTTGCGCGTGCTCGATTCGAGTACCTGGTAGGGCGTGAGACCGGCGGCGGCGAGCAGGACGAGCTCGCGATGCGTCGCGACGCCCGGGACGTTCATCACCTGAGGCGCGTCGGCCCCCGAGAGAATCTTCACGCCCGCCCCGTGGAGCGACTTGATGAGCGCGCGGCGCAGTGCGAAGAACTGCTCGCGCTCCTCCGCCGTGCCGATGCCCACGTTGTCGTTGAAGCCCTGCTTCTGCTTCAACCAGCCCTCGGTCAGAAACGAGGGGACCAGGCGCAGGTCCTCGCGCCTGGCGAGCTCGGCGACCGGTTCCGGCGCGAGAAAGCTGTGCACGACGGCCTCGGTCGGAACCATCCAGACGCCCGCCTTCTTCGTCTCGGCGACGAGCGCGTCGATGCGCGAGCGGTCGACTTTGGCTACCAGCTTCGACCCGAAGAAGCCCGGGTTCGGGACCCCGGGGCCCGGCTTCCAGCCGGTCAGCGCTTCCACGTAGCCGTCGAGATGATCGATCGCGCGATAGCGAACCTCCAGCGCTCGCGCCAATCCCACGTCGGCGGGCACATGGCCCTGGAAGGTGATGCCGACCTTGCCGGCCGTGGCCGCCATCGCATCGAAGACCGATCGCGTGAGACCCGGGTGGATTTTCAGGAAGTCGTAGCCGGCGGCCTTCTGCTCCTCGACCATGCGGCTGGCGGTCGCCTCGTCTTTCGCCGAGTTGCCGTTGAACGACGGACCCGACGTGTAGATGGTCGGCCCGAGCAGCTCGCCCTTGGCGACGCGCGCCCTGAGTGCGAGGTGCGAGGGGTGGCCGAGCATCCCGCGGATGGTCGTAATGCCATGGAGCACGTTCAGCTCGAGGATCCGCTCGTTGAGTGCCTCGAGGTTCGTGCCTGCCTGGTTGGCGGGCGGCAGCAGGTGCCCATGCATCTCGGCGAGTCCGGGGATGAGATAGCGCCCGCGCCCCTCGACGCGCGCGGCGCCGTCCGGCACGCGCGTCGCGCCCGATGCACCGATCGCGGCGATGCGTCCGTCCTTGACCAGCACGGTCTGGCCGCGGAGGACGCGTTCGGCATTCATCGGAATGACGTTCACATCTACAAGGGCGGTCACTGGCGGCCCCTGGAGAGCCGCCGGGCTACTGCTCAGCAGAACGAGCGTCGCGAGACTCGTCATCGCGCACAAAGTCGCGGAAGTCGTCAGGGGTCGGGGTGTCCGCGTCATAGCGGCCAGTCTATGCCCGAAACGGCTCCAGCGATCGGTGAGAGGACGAACGGCGTCGGAGCCAGGGCGGTATGCGTCCGGCCAACCCGCGACGCGCGACGCCTCGTTCTGGTCCGAAGCTCGCGGCGCGTGAGCCGCGAGCCCGGCGAGCCCTGAGCCGCTCCACGCGCAGCAGGCGCTGCCGATCGACGAAGCAGCTCCTCGACAGACTCCAGGAACGGCCTGGCGGGCCGCGCGTGCCCGTCTCGGCCGGAGGCTCATTCGATACGCGCGAACGCGGCGGTCGGCAGCAGTCCAACGGCCATCGGTCGGTGCAGGAGTGGGTACGATGACGTGGTCCCGTTCTCTCCTCGCGGTTCTGGCGCTCGCGCCGGCCTGCTTTCTGTCGAACTCGGTGGCGGCCGCCGGGCCCGAAGGCACGGATGTTCCTCGTCCCACCTTCCGCGGCGGCGTCGACGTCGTCGCGCTGAACGTGACCGTGACCGACGGACGACAGCAGCCGCTTGCCGGGCTGGGACGGCAGGATTTCGCGATCTTCGAAGACGGCGTGCGGCAGGAGATTGCCTATTTCGAGACGAGCAGCGTGCCGCTCGACCTGGCCATTCTTCTCGATACCAGCGTGAGCATGAACTCGAAGCTGCCGTTCGTGCAGAAGGCGGCCTCGGGCTTCGCTTCCACGTTGCGGCCGGGCGACCGGGCCGCGGTGCTCGCCTTCAACGGACACGTGCACGTGCTCCAGCCGTTCTCCGAGGACATCGCCGCGGCGCAGCGCGCCATCGCGTCGACGACGGCATCGGGTGCGACGGCGCTGCACAACGCCGTCTACGTGGCGCTGCGCGAATTCCAGAAATCGCTCGTCCCGGGCGACGCCGTGCGTCGGCGGGCCATCGTGGTGCTCACCGACGGCGAGGACACGGCGAGCGTGTTCTCGTTCGACGAGCTGATGACCGAGGCGCGCAAAGCCGGCGTGACCATCTACACCATTGGCTTGCGCGAGAACACGAGCGCGGGACGGATCACGCGGGCGAAGTACTTCTCGCAGGCCGATCACGCGATGCGCTCGCTGGCGCAGGAAACGGGCGCGAGCGCGTTCTTCCCAGCCTGCGAGCGCGACCTCGCGGCCGCGTACGGCGCGATCGGCCGCGAGCTGGCGAACCAGTACGCCATCGGCTACGTGTCGACCAATCCGATGCGCAACGGCGCCTTCCGCCGCGTCGTCATCCGCCTGGCCGACCGGCCCGACGCGCGCCCGCGGACCCGCAACGGCTATGTCGCGGGAGCCGTTCCGAGCGACGCGATCGTCGTCTCGCGATAGCGAACGATCGTATCCATTGCACCAGGAGGCCCGCTTCCGCCGCATCGGGCCCGGAGCCCGTAGCCTGTAGCCGGCAGCCCTGTCAGTTGAATCCGGCAATACGGCGGCGGAGCGACTTCACGTGCTCCCAGACCTGCTCGTACTCCTTTCGCGTTTCCTCGTCGAGCTGGTGGGGCACCGGCGAGAGACCTTGCAGATACGCTTCCAAATCGCGCAACGCCGTTGGGAATTCTCTCAGCTGGTAGGCGAGCAGCCCGCGGTCTCGGAGCTCGGTGAGCGACTCGCGATCCACGGCGAGCAGCAGATCGGTCACCTCGAAGGCCTGCGCGAACGATCGACTCCGCACGTACAGCCGCTTCAGGTTCGTGAGCATCCGAACGAGGATCTGCCGGGTGTCGGCGGTTGCCAGCGCCTCGTGCGACAGGGTGGCCTCTGACCCGAGATGGCGCTCGAGGAGGCCCCGGCAATCGGCCTCCGAGAGCAGGGCACCACGGTTGAAGGGATCGATCAGCAGATCGTGAGAGCGGCCCAGATCGTCCATGCGCGCGGTATATCGCACGAGGAAGTGCCCGGGGAAGTTCACGCCCTCGAGCGCGACGCCCGCCCGCCGTGCGACGTCCATGTAGACCACGGACAGCGAGATGGGAATGCCCGTCCTTCGCTCGACGACGTCGTTGAGGAAGCTGTTGCGCGGGTCGTCGTAGCGGCGCTCGTTGCCGGTGAAGCCCAGCTCGTCGAAGAAGTACGCGTTCAGCGCGTCCACTCGCGCTTCGGCGGTCAGCGCCGCGGCGCGCGCCAGGCGCGACGCCGCGTCGCGTCCCATGGCTTCGAGACGTGTCAACGTCGGCGCCGGGTCGAGCGCGCCGTGCTCGATGGTGGCGACGATCAGCCCGGCGCGAACGAGGCCGTCCGCGCTTTCCGCCGCCAGCGTCCGGAGCAATGCGTCGGTTCGGGAACCATCGGATTTCATGAGACGAGCGCCTCGAGCCGATCGATCGACACGTCGGCGAGCCCGTCGACGACGAGATCCGCGTCGGTCAGCGCGTCGGGTGGATAGGAGGTCGAGACGGCAATCGTCTTGAGCCCGGCGCCTCGGGCCGACTGAAGACCCCAACGCGAATCCTCGATCGCCACCGTACCGAGCGGCCGCTTCTCGGCCGGCCGGCACGAGACCACGCGATTGCAGCAGAGCCAGGGCCCGCGCATAGGGCTCGGGGTCGGGCTTGCTCCGTTCGGTGTGGTCGGCGCCGACGATGACGGGGAACCTGGCCAGAAGGCCCGTGCCGCCGAGGATGAGCTCGATGTCGTGCGAGAGCGCTCCCGACGCAATCGCGAGCGGCACGTGCGCGGCAAGGCGCGCGACGCAGTCGGCCGCGCCTGGAAAGAGCACGTTGCGTCCGTCGAGAACCTGGGGGAACACCTCGAGCTTGGCTTGCACCAGCGCCTCGATTCGATCGTCGTCGGCCGGTTGCCGCTGATCACCGAGCACCGCGCGAAACGCACCCGCATCGTCGAAGCCGAGATACTTCTCGTAGTAGTCGCCGCGGTCGAGCTCGATGCCCTCGCCTGCCAGTACGCGTCGAAAAGCCTCGTAATGCAGCGGCTCGCTGTCGGCGAGCACTCCGTCGAAGTCGAAGATTACGGCGTGGAGCATATTGGCTGGGCGGGCTGGGGGACTGGGCAGTTGGGCGGCTGGGCAGTCGCGAGGCGCACCGCCGCACGTCTACTGCCGTATGCGCTCGCCCGCCTTGATGGGGATGACGAGGCGATTCTCCCGCGGTGGATAGGGGCAATCATACTGCGGGTTGTAGTAGCAGTACGGATGGTACGCGCGGTTGAAGTCGAGGTCGTAGAGGCCCGTCGCCGTACGATCGAGATCGAGGTACCGTCCGGCCGCGTAGGTCTCGGTCCCGCTCGTCAGATCCGAGAAGGGGACGAACAGTCGCACCATCTCGCGATCGTCGGCTTCGACGAAGGCGGTGAGCGACAGCTTCTGTCCGCGAACGGAGAACTTGAGATGTCCGGCCCGCCGCATGGGCCGCCGCTTGCCCGTCGACGTGGGCATCTCGATCGCCGGCTCGCCTTGCACGGCGGCGAGCTCGGCGGGGACGCGATAGCCCTCATCGGCGGGGTAGTAGGCGAGCGGGACGAACCTGGTCCGATCGGGCTCGAGCACGGGGCTCTCGCGCAAGGTTCTGAAGGCCTCGTCCTTCTGCGCGCGATCGGCGGCGATGCGATCGACGTATGGGGGCTCGGAAGTCGCAGTGCACGCCGAGATGAGCACGAGCCCGCTCATGGCGGACAGGAGTCGAACCAGCACCGGTCGAGCGTATCACCAGGCCGCGCGGTCGACGCGCGGCCGGGCCGATCACGGGAACGGATACGCGGTTCTGGCAAGCACGCGCGCCGCAATCTCCCGGCGCAGCGCGACGGTATTGACGGGCGGAAGCTTGGTGAAACGCCGCAACGCAGCGAGGCCGACCCTGAGCGTGTCGCCTTCGGTCATGGCGGCAAGCGCCTGCCGTCCCGTCGCCTCGACGCGCAGCGCCGCATCGGCGACGAACACCTGAGCGGCCGCGGCGTGGAGCCCGGCGTTCGAGTGGCGTGCCGCGTCCGCCGCGAGCGCGCGCAGCACGACACTTTCGGCTGCGAAGGCGTCCATCAGGATGTCGGCCGTCCAGGTGAGCACTTCCTGTTCGTCGCTGACGCGCTCGCCATACGTCTGCATGGCCGTTCCGAGCACGGCCAGCGCCACTTTCTTGAAGCCCGCGGCCGCGGCCTGTTCGGCTTCGAGCAAGCCGTCGCCGGGCGGCTCGAGCGACGGGCTCATGATCTCGTCCTGCAATCGCTTGGCTGCATCGATCAGGCCCAACTCGCCCTTGACGGCCCTGCGCATGAGCATGCCCGGCACCAGCAGCCGGTTGATCTCGTTCGTGCCCTCGAAGATCCGGTTCACGCGCGCGTCGCGGTAGTGCCGCTCGGCGGGGTAGTCGCGCACGTAGCCGTTGCCGCCGTGAATCTGCACGTTCTCGTCGAGGACGAAATCCAGCATCTCGCTGCCGAACACCTTCGCGATCGACGATTCGACGGCGTACTCCTCGAGCGCCGCGAGGAGCGCGCCCTCGCCGGGCCGCGCGGCCATGGCTTCGTCGATGAGACCTGCGGTACGGAAGAGCAGGCTCTCCATGGCGTACACGCGGACGGTCATCTCCGCCAGCTTGAATCGAATGGCGCCGAAGTCGGCGATCGGCTTGCCGAACTGCTTGCGCGCCGCCGCGTACTTCGTCGCTTCGCCAATCGCGGCCTTCGCCCCGCCGCTTGCCATCGCGCCCAGCTTGAGGCGGCCGTAGTTGAGCACGTTGAAGGCGACCTTGTGCCCTTTGCCGATCTCGCCGAGCACGTTCTCGGCGGGCACGCGCGCGTCCTGGAGAATGAGCGGCGCCGTCGACGATCCGTGCAGGCCCATCTTGTGTTCTTCGCGCCCGCTCGAAACGCCTGGAAACGCGCGTTCGACGATGAACGCCGTGAAGTCGCGGCCGTCCACCTTGGCAAAGACGACGAAGACGTCAGCGAAGCCACAGTTGGTGATCCACATCTTCTCGCCGGTCAGGCTGAAGCTGCCATCGTCCAACCGCGTCGCGCGTGTGCGCGCGCCCAGGGCGTCCGATCCTGAGCCCGACTCGCTGAGCGCGTAGGCCCCCACGATTTCGCCGGACACGAGCCGTGGGAGATAGCGGGCCTTCTGCGCCTCGGTGCCGAAGCAGAGCAGCGGCATGATCGCGAGACCGGTCATCGCGCCGAACGTCGTACCGAACGAAGCCGAGCGTGCGATTCCCTCGGCCACGAGGACCGAGCTCACCTTGTCGAGCTCGAGCCCGCCGTACGCCTCAGGCACGTCGGTCGACATCAATCCGAGCTCGCCACAGCGCCGAACGAGCGTTCGGGCCAGCTCCCAGTCCTTCGCTTCGAGCTCGTCGAGGTGCGGCAGGACGTCGCCAATCGAGAAGTCGACGGCGGTCTTGAAGATCAGGCGGTGCTCCTCGGTGAGCCGCTCCGGGGTGAAGATGTCAGCCGACGGCGTCTCGTCGAGAAGCCAGGCCCCGCCTTTGCGAATCGTGGGTGTGGGAACTGTTGTGCTCATGGTGTTTTCTTGTCAGGGCACGGCATGCCGTGCCCGTACCTCGTCGACGGCCTCATCACCGATGCGGGCCCTGCGATTGTCAGGGCATGGCTTGGCCGCGCCCCTGCCGGCGATCAGTCACGCGACAACTCGAAGATTCCTGCGGCGCCCATCCCGCCGCCGACGCACATGCTGACGATCCCGTAGCGGACGTCGCGCCGCCGCATCTCGTGAAGGAGCGTGGCGGTGAGCTTGGCGCCGGTGCAGCCGAGCGGATGGCCCAGGGCAATCGCGCCGCCGTTCACGTTCAGCCGATCGCGATCGATCGGCAGCTCCTTGAGGCACGCGAGAATCTGCGCGGCAAAGGCCTCGTTGAGCTCGACGAGGCCGATGTCGTCGAGCGACAGGCCGGCCTGCTTGAGCGCCTTGCGGATTGCCGGCACCGGCCCGATGCCAAAGCGTTCGGGCTCGACACCGGCCGTCGCGTACGTGACGAACCGGGCGAGCGGCGTGAGGCCGAGCGCCCGCGCGCGCGATCGCGACATGACGATGGCCGCCGCTGCACCGTCGCTGGTCTGTGACGAGTTCCCGGCCGTGACGCTGCCCTGCGCGTGGAACGCCGGCCTGAGCTTGGCGAGCGCCTCGGCAGACGTGTCGCGGCGTGGGCCTTCGTCGACTTCGAAGCGGCGGCGCTCGGGGGCGGCAGCGGTGCCTCCGGCGCGCCGCGCTCCCGACAGGCCGTTCGGCGCAGCGTCGAGCACGGCGATCTCGAGCGGCACGATTTGGTCGGCGAACCGACCCGCGTCGATCGCGGCGACGGCACGCCGGTGACTCTCGAGCGCGAAGGCGTCCTGCTCCACCCGCGAGATGCCCGCTTCGCGTGCGTGGTTCTCCGCGACGAGGCCCGTCGACAGATACACGTCGGGATACGTGTCGACGAGCGTCGGATTGGGCGCGAGCTTGTGTCCGCCCATGGGCACGAGGCTCATCGACTCGGTGCCGCCGCCGATGACGACGTGCGCGGCGCCGCACATGATGCGCTCGGCGCCCTGCGCGATCGCCTGGAGACCCGACGAGCAGAAGCGGTTGACGGTGACGGCCGAGGCCGTGTGCGGCACACCGGCGCGAAGGCTCGCGATCCGCGCGACGTTCAGCCCCTGCTCGGCTTCCGGCATCGCGCACCCCAGGATCACATCGTCGACCTCCGCGGGATCGAGCGATGGCACACGGGCGAGCGCGTCCGAGATGACCGCGGCGGCCATGTCGTCGGGCCGCGTGGCGCGCAGCGAGCCGCTCGGTGCTTTGCCGACGGCCGTGCGAACGGCGGAAACGATGACGGCTTCTTCCATGACCCTTGTCGGCGGGGCTGAAGCCCCGCCCCCCTTTCCGAATCCGACACCAGCAGGGCAGGGCTTCAGCCCCGCCAACCATTCATCTCGCGAGATCCTCCAGCGCGTCGGCGACCTCGCTCGCGTGACCGTCGAACACGTGATCCGCGGCATCGATGACGATGAGCTCGCGCGGCTCGTCGAGCGTTCCGTAAAAGCGCTGCACCGCCTTGAGCGGCGCGATCTCGTCGCGTTCGCCATGCACGAGGAACGTCGCCTTGCCCGAATGCCTCACGGCCTCGAAGTCGTAGCCGGTGACGACCGGTGCAATGCCGACCAGCGTATTGATGCGGCCGTCGGCTGCGCCGGCGGTCAGCGCCACCCACGCGCCGTACGAATAGCCGACGGCCCACACGGGCACGTCCGGGACGCGCGTGACGGCGGCGGCGACGGCCGCGCGGAAGTCGTCGAGCTCGCCAGGGCCGCCCGAGAACTTGCCGTCGCTGGTACCCGCGCCGCGGAAGTTGAAGCGCACCACGGCGAAACCGGCGCGCTTGAGGCCCTGCGTTGCGTGATAGACGACGCGATCGTTCAGGGTGCCGCCGAGCTCCGGATGAGGCGATGCGACGATGGCGACGCCGCGAGCATGGCCCTCGGGCGCGTCGAGCCTCGCCTCGAGCCGTCCGGCGGGACCTTCAATCTCGCGCAGCATCACAGGTCCTCCACCGGCCTGGCGGCGACCGGTCCGCGCCCATGCATGGTGGCTGTTTCAGCACGCGGGACCGGACGCGCGACTGACGCGTCGAGCGGTCGCACGAAGTCGCGTACCGAGCCCGGCAAAGGCGCCAGCTCGCGTGACGGCACCCATGTGACCGGTTCGATCGAGCCGTTCGTAGCGAGCGCCCGCGACGAGCGTGAGGTACTCGCGCGTGCTGGCAGCCGGTACGACGTTGTCGAGCGCGTCCTCGCCGGTGACGCACAGGAGCGGGCAGGCGAGCCTGGCCGCGTCTGCCCCGAAATCGTGGGACAGGCCCAGCCGGATTCTCGCGGCCGCGCGGACGCCGGACATCGGCGCGCGCAGGGCGCGCCAGCCCTGCTGGATCGAAAACGTCAGCCGCTCGCGCCATGCGGGAATGGCCGCCCGGATCTCGGGACCCGTTCGGCGGGGCGCGGTCGCAATGAAGATCGGCATCGATCGGCGTGGCGTCGCAATCCAGCGCGCGTGGCGCGGAGGCGGCTCGTAGCCGGGTCCTGGCGCCGAGGCGAGCACCAGGCCGGCGACGCGATCGGGTCGAAGCGACGCGTAGCGGACCGCGACCCACCCGCCGAACGAGATGCCCACGAGCACGGCGCGCTCGACACCGAGCGCCTCGATCGCGGCATCGACCTGACCCAGATGATCGTCGAAGGTCGAAGGCATCGGGAGGGTTCCGGGCTCGCCGCACAGCGAAAACGTCGCGACTCGAAAGTCGCGCGCGAGGGCGTCCACGGCCGGACGCAGCCATTCCCACCGGCCGTTGACGCCAGGAACGACGACCATGGGCGGTCCCGATCCGAAAATGCAGACGTGTGTCACGTGACTGGACGCTTGGGCTACGGGTCAGGGACTAGGGGCTGCAGGCGTAGTCCGTCCCTCAATTCTCAGTTCCTCAACGGCTTGCCGGTCTTCAACGTGTGCGCGATGCGTTCGAGCGTCTTCCGCTCGCCGCAGAGCGCCAGAAACGCCTCGCGCTCGAGATCGAGCAGATACTGTTCACTGACGACCGTCGCCTGGGGCAGCGACCCGCCCGCGAGCACGTGGGCGAGCTTGCGTCCGACGAGCGCGTCGTGATCGCTGATGCGCTCGGCACGCCGCGCCAGGTGCACGCCCAGCTTGAGCGCCGCCTCGAGCGGCGCGCCACCGACCGGAATGGCCTGTCGCAGCTCGGGCGGCTGATAATCGGGCGCGAGCGCAAGCGCAAGCCGCCTCGCGTCGGCAAGCACCCGATCGCGATTCATCGACACGCGATCGCCTTCGCGCAGCAGCCCGAGCCGCCGCGCATCGTCGGCGCTCGCCGACACCTTCGCGAAGCCAATCGTCTCGAAGGCACGCTGGATGGCCGGAAGCAGATCGGTCTGCGGCGTCAGGGTGAGATTCGCCGTGGACCGCGCCACCATCTCTTTCGTGCCGCCGCCTGCGGGAATCAGGCCGACGCCAGCCTCGACGAGGCCGAGATAGGCCTCTGCGGCGGCCTGCACCCGATCGCCGTGGAGCGCGAGCTCGCAGCCGCCGCCGAGCGTCAGCCCCGCCGGCGCGACCACGACCGGCACCGCCGCGAGGCGCAGACCCATCATCGCGCGCTGGAACGATCGGACCATCAAGTCCACCTCGTCCCAGTTGCCCTCCTGCGCTTCGACCAGCAGCAGCATCAGGTTCGCGCCGACCGAGAAATTGACCGCGTCGGTCGAGACGACGAGCGCCGCGAACCGCTGTTCGGCCTCCTTGACGGCTGCCGACAGCATCGCGACGGTATCGCCGCCCAGCGCGTTCATCTTGGAATGCAGCTCCACCCCGAGCACGCCGTCACCGAGATCGACGAGGCTGGCCCCGGCGTTCTTCTTGACGAGCCGTCGGTCGTCGCGGAACTCGCGGAAGCGCAGCACGCCTGGCGACGCCGGCACGCGTGTGCCGCCGCGGAAGCTGTTCTCGCCCTTCGCGAGCCGCTCGGCTACGAGGGCAGGAACATCAGCCGGAGAGCCGGCGTCGACCAGCTCGCGCAGCCCGATGGCGTCGGCGATTTCGAAGGGTCCGAGCTCCCAGCCGTAGCCCCAGCACATCGCCCGATCGACATCGTCGAGCGAATGGGCGATGTCGGGCGCGACGCGCGCGGCGTAGAGCAGCGTTGGCGCCAGCGTCGCGCGGAGAAACGCTCCCACCTTGTCCGTGCCGAAAAACAGCGCGCGAACCCGCGCACCGCCGTCGTCGATGCTCCTGGCCTGCTCGATCGACGGAAAGCGCGCCGACTGCCGCGCGCGATAGGTGAGCGTTGCGGGATCGAGCGTCAGGATTTCGGAACCATCGGCCGACTTCACGCGCTTGTAGAAGCCCTGACCCGCTTTCTCGCCAATCCATCCGCGCGAGATCAGCTCGACGGCGACCGGCGGCAGGGCGAAGGCGGCCGCCTGCTCGGCCGGCACCCGCTCAGCGAGGTTGCGGGCCACGTGAGCGAGCACGTCGAGACCGGTGATGTCCAGCGTGCGGAACGTCGCGCTCTTCGGTCGGCCAAGGGCCGGGCCGGTCATCGCGTCGATTTCCTCGATCGTGTACTCGCCCGTGCCCAGCGCGTCGAAGACCCGCATCAACCCATGGAGGCCCAGATGGTTCGCGATGAAGTTCGGCGTGTCCTTCGCGACCACGACGCCCTTGCCGAGCCGCAGGTCGGCGAAGGCCGAGATGCGATCGATGACGGCGCGAGTCGTGTCGGGCGTCGGAATGACCTCGACGAGCTTCAGGTAGCGAGGCGGGTTGAAGAAGTGCGTGCCGAGAAAGTGCTGCCGGAACGCGTCGCCGCGGCCCTCGGCCATTGCGGCGACAGGAATGCCGGACGTATTCGTGCTGACGATGGTGGCTGGGCCGCGATGGGATTCGACGCGGGCAAAGAGCGGTTGTTTGATGTCGAGCCGTTCGACGACCGCCTCGAGGACCCAGTCCGCCTGGCAGCCTGCGGCCAGATCCTCGTCCAGGCTTCCGGTTCGAATGCGTGCCGGCGCGTCCGGTGTGAAAAACGGATCGGGCTTGAGCGCCCGCGCCTTCTTGAGCCCCTCGTTTGCCGCATCGCGCGTGACGTCGAGGAGGAGAACCGGCACACCGGCATTCGCGAGATGCGCGGCGATCTGCGCTCCCATCGTGCCGGCGCCGAGAACTGTGGCGGTGCGCATGTGCAGCTACAGTGACCAGCTACCAGTTACGAATGACGAATGACGAATGACGAATCACAAATGACGAATGACGAATCACGAATGACGAATGGCCTCTCACCCGCCGCTTCGCGGCACCCTTTCCCCGGGGAGAGGGTAGGGAGAAGGGGCTTTCCCTATCCCGTGTACGAACAGATCCACGACCTGATCGGCGACGCCGTCGAGCGACGTCCGCCGGCGGCTGAGCATCCAGTTGGTGGCCATCTCGTCGAGCGCGCCGAAGAGCATCTTGGCTGCGAGCGTCGGGTTCACGTCGGGGCGCACGAGCCCGGCCTGCTGGCCCTCGCCGATCGCATCGCGGATGAGCCCCAGGGTACTCGCGCAGTTTGGTCGTCGAGAACTGCTCCATGAACTTGGTCGACTGCCGGAGCTCGACCTGGAAGACGACGGCGAGGTCGCGGTCGCGGCCCAGACGCTCGAGGTGCAGACGGGCGATGCGCCGAAGGCGATCGAGCGGATCCGAGGCCGAGGCGAGCGCGGCGCGTGCCTCGGCGATCGCATCGCTCATCACCCGCTCGAAGATCGAGACGAGCAGATCGTCCTTGCTATGGAAGTAGAGATATACGGTACCGGCGGCGACGCCCGCCACGCGTGCCACGTCGGCGACCTGCGCGCCGAAGAAGCCGCGCTCGGCGAACACGCGGACGGCCGCGCGGAGGATGAGATCGCGCTTGTCCGGCCGCGCCGCGGCCCCCGGCAGCGCAGCACGGCGGGCCACCGCGCGGGCGGCCGGGCGACTGGTCGACAACGAGGTGCTGCGGGCGAGGACGGGGCGCGGCATGGCCACTGAATGACTGTTCATTCACTTTAGGAGGCGGCGCACCGTCTGTCAACAGTCTCCGGAGAGACCCGAGTCGATGGACAGGTCTGATGACGAATCTGCTGGGTCATCCGATCGCGTTGCTCGAATGGGTAGCGGGCTTGTGGATGAGTTGGTTCCGCATGCAGTGCCGCCAGCGCTGTTACAATCCGTCCCGTCTTTCCCACCTATTGTGTGTGCGTCGCGGTGCGCACTCCCCGCGAGCCGCGACCGATTGCCCTGGAGGATGCCCATGCTGCGGTCCTTCGATGCGTTGCTGGCCGCGACGCTCGTCGCGGCGATCCCATCAAGCGCGTTGGCTCAGCTCGATCAGGGACGAATCGTGGGCTCGGTCGCCGACGCCCAGGGCGCGGTGCTTCCCGGCGTCATGATCACCGCGCAGTCCCCTTCGCTCATCGGCACACAGGCGACGGTCTCCGAGGCCGACGGTCAGGTACCGGTTTCCGGCACTGCCGCCCGGCCGCTACGCCTTGACCTTCGAGCTCGCCGGCTTCAAGACCCTGCGCCGCGAGAACATCGTCCTCGCGCTCGGCCAGACGCTGACGCTCGACACCTCGCTCGAGATCTCGGCGCTCAGCGAGACCGTCACCGTCACGAGTGAATCACCCCTCGTCGACATCGAGTCGACGAAAACCGGCGTCGAGTTCACGGCCGAAAAACTGGCGGTGGTGCCATCGGCGACGGACATCTGGGCGGTGCTCGGCCAGGCGCCGGGCGTTCGGATGAGGGGCTTCGATGTGGGCGGCAGTCACAAGAGCCAGCAGCTCGGGTACGAGAGCTTCGGCATCCGCGATCAGAACCGCGTTGTCACCGAAGGCGTCGACACGACGGAGGGTGTTGGCGGCGCGGGCTTCTACCAGGACTTCTTCGCCCACGAAGAGATGTCGGTCAGCGCGTCTGGGGCCGACGTTTCGATGAACACGCCGGGCTCGGCCGTCGTGTCGTCGATCAAGAGCGGCGGCAACACGTTCAAGTCGCTGAGCAACATCACCTACGAGGGCGAGCGGTTCGTCGACAACAACATCGACGATGAAACGCGGGCGCTCGGATTCACGGGACAGCCGAATCTGCTCTTCTGGGAAGGCCATACCGACGTCGGTGGTCCCATCCGCCGCGACCGCATCTGGTTCTATACGGCCTACAACCACTTCAAGATTGACAAGGTCGTTTCGGGCGTCGCCCGGCCGTTCACGGACCTGGCCATCTTCGACAGCTACACGGCGAAGGGCACGTGGCGGGCCACCGACAAGGACACCGCCGTCGGCTACTACCAGTGGGGCCGCAAGTACAAGCCACGGCGCGGGCTCTCGGCGACGATCGGTCCTGACTCGATCCTCGCGCAGGACAGCCAGTCGTGGATGTACAACGCGCAGCACCAGCGGGTCTGGACCACGCGCCTGTTCACTGATGTGAAGATCGGCCTCTTCGGGTTCGGCTGGCCGATGGAGCCGGCGGTCGACTTCACCAGCGCGCCGCCGCGCCAGGACACCGGTACGCAGGTCCAGACGGGCGCGGGCTGGCTCACGGGCGATGCCGGCGGGCCGTTCACCTTCGAGCGCAACAAGCCGCAGGTGAATATGATGGCGACCTACTTCCTCCCGGACAAGGCCGGCAGCCACGACGTCAAGATTGGCTTCGAGTGGGCCGACGATCAGTCGCGCCTCGGCAACAACGGCAACTCGGGGCCGATTCTCTACCTCGATCGCAACGGCGCTGTGGACGAAATACGCCTCACCGATCTCAACACCTTCGAGACGTTCGGTCAGGACTGGACCGGCCCGGACAATCGCAACGAGCGGTACTCATTGTTCGCGCAGGATCGCTGGAGCCCGCTCGACCGGCTGACCGTGACGATCGGCCTTCGCTGGGACCGGCAGCGCCCGTACTACGAGACCTCGATTCGCAAGCCGCTCCTCACCGACATCTTCCCCGAGCAGACCGTGGCCGCGCGGTCGTTCTTCACGCGCGACACGGTCGCTCCGCGGATCGGTGTGGCGTATGACGTCGGCGGCCGCGGCCGCTCCGTCGTCAAGGCTTTCTACGGACGGTACTATTTCAACTTTGCCGATCGGCTCGGCGGCGCCAACCCGGGTGGCACGAACCGGCGCGACTACAAGTTCACCGATCCGAACGGCAATCGGCTGTACGACGGCATCCAGGAGCTCGGCGCGCTGGTATCCTCAGCCGGCGGCTCGTCAACCACGGTCGATCCGGATCTGACGACGCCCTACGCCGACGAGATCAGCGTGTCGTTCGAGCAGCAGTTCTGGGGGGAGACGTCGGCGCGCGCGGCCTACGTGCGCAAGATGTCGCGCGACGACTTTGCGACCTACAACGTGCTGCGCGAGGGCCAGTTCACCGTGCCGCAGGACGTGACCGTGCGCATTCAGGACTTCGGCGACCCGACGGTCGTGACGCAAACCTTCCAGGTCTTCGACATTCCCGATGCGCTCCGCGGCCGCGTGCAGAACGTGATAGCGACCATCCCGGCGAGCGTGGGCGGGGGCGACTACAACTTCGACACGATCCAGTTCGCGCTGAACAAGCGTTTCACGAGCGGGCTGTTCGTTCAGGGCAGCTTCGACTATCAGTGGCGCGACGAGCTGCGCGCGAACACGGCGAGCAACTCGCCGCTCGATTCGGATCCGCTGAATGTGAACTACTTCCAGAACGTGTCCCCAGCCGTCTCGAACCGGCAGTCGAGCACGAACTGGCAGGGTCGTCTGCTCGGCCGCTATCAGTTCGCAGGCGGCTTCGGCGCTGCGGTCAACTGGCGCGTGCAGAGCGGGTGGGCATACGCGCGCCTCGTCAGCGTGCCGATGCCGAATGCGGGCACACAGGTCTTCTTCATGGAGAACATCGACACGAACCGATCCGACACGGCTGCGCTGCTCGATCTGCGTGTCGACAAGAGCTTCCGGTTCGGGCGGTACCGGGTCATGGTGATGGGCGACCTGTTCAACGTCACGAACTCGAACGCGGTGACGAACTTCAACCTGTCGAACGGCGCGAACTATGGGCGCATCAACGCCACGCTCGATCCGCGGACGGCGATGATCGGCGCGCGGTTCGACTTCTAGCTGCCCCGGCCGCCCTCAGCGGCCGGGGCGGCAGCCCGCTTGATCCGCGCGGCGAACCCGACGGCGCTCGGCGCGCCGCCGGGCCGCGCGGGCGGGCTGGGCCGCGGGCCAGGCGTGCTGGGACAGATCTGACCGGGTCTGATTTCGCGACGAGGACCGCAAAGATGCGCTGCCGTGGCTCGAACGAACGCAACAGGTCCTTCCCGGCAGCCTCGAGCTGAGCTACACCCTCGGCCAGGCCTATATCCACACGCGCCAGCCGGACCGAGCACGCGCCGCGCTCGTACGGACCTTCGGCGTTCCGCCCGACTCGGTGGCGGCGTCGGTCGTCGCGGCCCAGACGATGGTCCGCCTTCAGGCCGAGACGCTGGCGGAAGCGGAGTTGAAGCGGGCACTCGCGGTCGACGCCAAGGTGCCGCGGGCCAACTACCTGCTCGGGCAGGTGGCTCTTCCGCGGTCAGCTCGACGAAGCGCTTGCGCGCTCGCGCGCGGAGCTCGCGATCCACCCGTCGGATGCCTTGGCGTTCCAGCAGATCGGCGACGCCTGCGTGCGGCAGGCGCGCTGGGACGAGGCCAACGAGGCCCTCCAGCGATCGATCTGGCTGAACCCGTTCTACAGCGGGCCCTACATTTTGCTCGGCCGCGTCTACATGAAGAAGGGCCAGCCCGCGACTGCGGAAGGCATGCTGCGACGCGCCGTCGAGTACGACCCCAACAACCGGGCGGCGCATTACCTGCTTGCGCAGCTGCTTCAGCAGATGGGCCGCGTCGACGAGGCGAAGAGAAGGAGTTCGAGATCGCCGACAGGCTGAAGCAGCCGTGACGTTCTGTTGGCGCCGGACCTGAAGGTCCGGCCTACCGTCACCAGCGATGAAGGTTGCGGCGCCCGGATACGCCGCACGCGCGAGATCGGCGCCCAGCGTGAAGATCGCGACGCGGAGGAGCTGCTCACGAGGAGCGCGCGTCGAGGTGAAACCGCCCAAGCGCACGCGGTGTCGATGGAGTCATACGGCGCCTATAATGCGCCCATGTTCCGACGCGATTTCTTCAACAACATGCTGGCGGGCCCAGCCGCGGCGGGGCTCGCATCTTCACCGGCCGTTCAGTCTTCTGCGGGTGTCGTCATCGAGCGTCCGCTGGCGGCGACGCCACATCGCGGCAAGGTGCTCTTGGCGGTGCAGGCGCACTCGGACGATATCCCACTCTACGCCGCGGGCACCGTGGCCAAGCTCGTTCAGGAAGGCTACACGGGGTATCTCGTCCGCGCCACCAACGACGACATGGGCGACGCACCGGGACTGGGAACGCCAGGGAGCATCGGCGAACACGTGCTCGGCAACGAACGAGACAATGCCAAGCTCGTCCCCGTCCTCGGACTCAAGGGAAAGTTCGATCTCAATTACAACAACCACTACATGGGCGGCGTGGCCTTCAACGAGTTGATGTGCCGTCTGATATTCCTGATCCGCCTCCTGAAGGTCGATACGGTCGTTTCCTGGGATCCGTGGGCGCATGACGAGGAGAACCCCGATCACTACATGACGGCCCGCGCGGTCGAAGCCAGCTGCTGGATCGCCGGGCGTGCGCACGACTATCCGGAGCAGCTCGCTGCCGGACTGACGGTCCACGCCGTGACCGACAAGTACTATTTCGCGCGCCGGCCAGAGGTCACGCGCGTGGTCGACATCAGCAAGGTGATCGACACGAAGATCGAAGCCAACCGTGCCAACGTCGCCAAGGGACCAGCCGGCACCAACGGATCTCGGTTGCGGGCGGAGCTCGCCAAGCGCGATCTCCGGCTGCCGCTGCTCGGCGAAGACGATGCGACGGCCGACCGCAACTACATCAGGGAGTTCGTGCTTGCGCGGAACCGCGAGCTGGGACGACAGCATGGCGTCGAGTACGCCGAGGCGTTCCACTATGTGGGGCCTGGACAAACCGCACGCGGCTCGCAGGTCGAGGAGTACATCAAACAGAACGCGGTGCCATTGCGCTAGTCCCCTGGATTTGGCTCATGCGTGCGTTACCGCTGGCGATGTGGGGCATCGCGGTGGCGAGCAATGCCGCGGTCATCGGCACCCCATCGTCGATGGACGTGGCCGCGCTCGATCCGCGGTGGGCGCAGGCGGGTCAGGACCGTCCGGCGCTGTCGCCATCCGAGGCGTTGGCTCGCTTCGTCGTCGAGCCCGGCTACCGCATCGACCTCGTCGCCGCGGAGCCGCTGGTGCAGAGTCCCGTCGCCATCGCGTTCGACGATCGCGGGCGGATGTACGTCGCCGAGAACCGTGGCTATCCGGACCCTCTCGAAGGTCAGCCCGCGGCGAGGCCTGAAGGTGTCATCGCGCTCCTCACCGACGCCGACGGCGACGGTCGTTACGACGCGCGCACCGAGTTCGCCACCGGCCTGACCTACCCGAACGGCCTCATGGTCTGGGACGGCGGCGTGTTCGTGACTGTGGCCCCCGACCTGCTGTACCTGAAGGACACCAATAACGATGGCGTTGCCGATGAGCGCCGTGTCGCGCTCACCGGCTTCAACGCGAATCGCACGGCGCAGATCCGCTTCAGCCACCCGACGCTGGGGCCCGATGGCTGGATCTACCTCACGAGCGGCCTCAACGGCGGCCGCGTCACGTCGCCCACCCATCCCGAGCGCCCCGCCGTGGAGTTCGCATCGAGCGACTCCCGGTTCCATCCGCGGACCGGCGCGTTCGAGCTCGTGGGTGGACAGGGGCAGTACGGGCTCACCTTCGACGACCAGGGCCGCCGCTTCATCTGCGCGAACCGTCACCCCATGTGGCACGTTGTGCTCGAGCCGCGTCAGCTGGCGCGCAACCCGCACCTCGCCGTCCTCCGAGACGGTGCAGGAAGTGTCTACGGTCGGCGCCGAGGCGAAGGTCTGGCCGCTGACCCGTGATCTCACCACGGCGTCGTTCATGCCATCGCTGATCAACACCCCGCACGCCGGCACGTTCACGTCGGCCAGCGGCGTGCACATCCACCGCGGCGACGCACTGCCCGAGGGACACCGGGGCAGCGTGTTCATCACCGAGTCTGCGCAGAACCTCGTGCAGCGGCAGGTGCGCGAACCTGCCGGCGTGACGTTCAAGTCGCGACCCGCACGGGAGGGCGTCGAGTTCCTCGCGTCGAGCGACACGTGGTTCCGCCCGGTGTTCGCCGCCAACGGCCCCGACGGCGCGCTCTACATCGTCGACATGTACCGGAAGGACATCGACCATCCCGCGTACGTGCCGGAGGCGAGCCGGCCACTGTTCGACTTCACGGCAGGCAAGGCGCATGGACGCATCTACCGCCTGGCGGCGCAGAACAAGACGCTGGCCCGCACGGTCGTGAACCTCGCCGGCGAATCGGATGCCACGCTGGTCGGGTACCTCGACCATCCGAACGCATGGTGGCGCGAGGCCGCCCAGCGACGGCTCGTCGAGCGGCAGGCCCGAAGCGCGGCGCCCCGGTTGCGGGCGTTCGCGGCCACCGCCGGTGAGCTCGGGCGCCTGCATGCGCTGTGGACGTTGGATGCCCTCGGCGCCCTGGGAGACGAGGACGTAGTCCGTGCCACGCGCGACCCGCTCGCGAGCGTCCGCGAGAATGCCGTTCGCGTCGCTGAACGGCGGCTGTCCGCCTCGCCAGGGCTGACCGATGCCGTCCTCGCACTGGCCGGCGACCCGGACGCACGCGTGCGGCTGCATGTGGCGCTTGCGCTGGCGGAGGCGAGGGACGCCCGTGCCATCAGCGCCTTGGCTGCGATCGCCCGGCGCGACGGCGCCGATCGGTGGGTGCGGGCCGCGGTCTTCAGCAGCATGCGCGACCGCACGAGCGCGTTCCTCGCCGCGTTCGTTGGCGCGCCATCGGCCACGCCGGCGGCCCGCGCAGCCGTCATGCAGGATCTCGGGCGCCTGTTCGGCGCCGCGGAAACCCCTGAGCGATGCCTGGCATTTGTGCCGAGGTCTCGGACCCTGGCGTGGAGTTGAGCTGGCAGCCGGCGGCCCTGTCCGGTGTGGCCGCGGGCCTGCGCGACCGGGGCAGGGCCTCCGACTCGCAGTCGGCGCTCATGGCGCTGGTGTCCGCCGACACACCGCAGGCGCGCGCGGCCCGCGAGCGTCTGGGTATCCAGATGGCGCGCGCGGCGGAACTGGCCGTGCTCGACGGGGTGCCGCCCGAGCAACGGCTGCCCGCGATCGAGCTGCTAGGTCAGGGCGACTGGGCGAGCGCAGGCGGGACCCTCCTGCGGTTGATCGAGCCGCAGCGGCCGATCGCGGTCCAGATGGCGGCCGTGCGCGCCCTCGGACAGGTCCGCGACCCCGCCGCAGGCGCCACGCTCGTCGAGCCGGCACGCTGGCGGGCGTATACGCCGCGCCTGCGCGATGCCGTGCTCACCACGCTGCTCTCGGAGGATCGGCTCGTGTCCGTGCTGCTCGACGCAGTGGCGCGGCGCGACATGCCTGCATCGGCGCTCGGCGCGTCGCGGTGGCGCCGCCTGACCACGCATCGCACCGCGGCCATCAAGCAACGCGCCGATGCCTTGTACTCGGCGACCGACACCGCCACGGCGATGCAGGTCTACGAGCGCACGCAGAGGAATGTGCTGGCACGGACCGGCAATCCGTCACAGGGCGCCGCGGCGTTCGAGACCTACTGCACGGCGTGCCACACATTCAACGGCGCTGGTGGACGCGTGGGCCCCGACCTCAGCGGCATCCGCAACCAGCCCGCCGACGCGCTCCTGCTGCACATCGTCGTTCCCGACTACGAGATCACGCCGGGCCACGAGGCCTACACCGTGCAGACGCGTGACGGACGTACCATCCTCGGGCGCCTCGAATCGGAAGCTCCCAGCAGCGTGACGCTGCGCGACGTGGCAGGCGAGGCGCAGACGATCCTACGGACGAACGTCGAGTCGATGACGGCGGCGACGTCCTCGCTGATGCCCGTGGGGCTCGATCGGGCGATGTCGGCGCAGCAACTGGCCGACGTGATTGCGTACCTGAAGAGCGCCGAGCATCGGGAGCGATGATCGCCAGGCCGGGTGGCCACGCGCGCGCCGTCACCGCACGGTTATCGCGTTCAGCAACCGGACGGCTTCGGTCACCAATCGCTCGCCGCCGCCGGGCGCGATGCGCGAGTTGACGGTCTCGTAGCTGCCTTCCTTGAACGCCTTCTCCGTGGGGATGTACGCCGGGTTGTCGTTGCTCAGTTCGATCACCAGCGTATGCGCGAACGGGGAGGCGTGCTTGATGGCCAACCCCAAGTCGGCGAAGACCTCGCCGGGCAGGAGCACCATCGCCAGATCGGGATGGAGGCGGAAGACCTGCACCTCGGCATCCAGGCTCGGGCCCCGGCTCGCCAGATCGAGCGTGGTCACGATGTCCACCTGCGTCAGGAAAGGGACTGCGCTGGTGCCGACCTTCGACATGCCCGCCCGCGCCGCGGCGACCTGCGCATCGGATACCTTGCGCAGCGGCAGTGTGACGCGCGCCGATACCGCGCCCAGTGAGGGCGTGACGAGGGGCGTCCGTGGTCGCGCCGACAGCACATCCACGGCCAACTGCTGGCCAATCAGGCGGGACTGGAGGCGGCGACGGCCGCTGACGTCGAGATGATTGATGTCGCCGCAGGTGCCCAGGCCGAACACGGAGATGAAGCTCTCGCCGAATTCGCGGCGCAGCTCGTGTTCGAGGTGGCCGGGGTAGTCGGCCGAGGTACCTCCGTCCCGCCGACCGTATCGAGGTGCAGCGCGAACACGGTCAGCGACCCGACGGCCTTGCCGTCCTTCGTGATCAGCACGAAGGGCAGGTCGGGATCGGTCGGTCCCGCCGCACGCACGATGTCCGGGTTCAAGACGCCGGGGTTGAAGCGCACGGTGCCGTCCTTCATGTGGAACCGGCGATTGAACGACACCCGGTCCTCGGTGGCGCGCACGAACTCCAGCGCCGCTGGCGAGAGGCCAGCCGCGGCAGCCACGATCACGTCGACCAGCCGACCGCGCAGCATCTCGGGATAGTTCACCGAAGCGAGGGGGTCGGTGCCGAACTTCGCGGCCGCCTGCTCGCTGAACAGGCGCGCCCGCGGGCCCGAGAACATCGGGCCCGTGTGCGTGTGCGTGGCCGTGATCGCGATGTTGGTGACTGGAATCCCCGTCTTCTGTGCGGCCAGCGTGCGGACGTCGGTGGTCAGCGCCTGCGGCAGGCCGAGCAGATCGGCCACCACCAGCGCCATCTTCGTGGCGCCTTGCTGGAAGACGAGCGCCCTGGCCTTCAACGGATCCTTCGTGCCGGTGCTCAGGCGCTCCGCGAAATAGCCATCCATGCGGTAGCCCGAGGGCGGCGTAATCTCGATTTCCGCCAGGCCGACCGACAGCGGTGCATGCTGGGCGACCGCGCTGCCAGCCAGCATCGCGAGCGCGGCGATGACCATCACGAGTCTCCGGAGCATGTGCATATCAGCGTGAGCCCATGGTAGCCCTCCGGCTGCCGCGGCGCTTCGCGGCTTCGAGGAGAGCCGCGTTTCAGATGCTCGCGGGCCGAGGCATCGTCCGGGCGCGCGCGCACGAACACGCGAAAGTGCTCGACCGCCTCGTCGAACCGTCGGCGACCTGCGCGCTGAAGAAGCCGCGCTCCGCGAACACGCGGACGGCCGCGCGAAGGATGAGGTCGCGCTTGTCCGGTCGCGCCGCTGCGCCCGGCAGCTCATTTCGGGGGATTGGAGCGGACGGCTGGACGGCTGGCTGACGGCGAGGCGGGGCGGACGAGCGCGGGACGGGGCATGAAAATGAATGACTGTTCATTCACTCTAGGCGCAGGGCCGACCATCTCTCAAACCCGCGATCCAATCGAGATCGACAGGCCCGAGGATGAGCTCACCACGACAGGCGCCTCGAAACCTCCGATCGCCCGCCAGTAGAATGCCGTGATGGACGCCAGGTTTCTTGGTGCGACCTGCGCATTCGTCGTGTTCCTGGCGGCCCCCGCTGGCGCGCAGGTCGAGAAGGCGCCCGCGGCACTCCCGGATCGCGCGAAGGCTCTGGCCGAGGCTCGGGCGTCCATCGACGGTGGGCGCGCATCGGTAGCGATCGCGCAGCTCACGGCGATGGATGACGGCGATCCACGCGTGCGGCACCTCCTCGGTGTGGCCTGCTACCATGCCGACGATTACCAACGAGCGGTGGCAATTCTCCAGCCGCTGGCGGCGTCGCTCGCCGAAGGGACGCCCGAGCGAGTCGAGACGGAACAGGTGCTGGGACTGTCACTCTTCCTGCTCGGCCGGTATGCCGACGCGCTTCCGTGGCTCGAGCGGACACAGAAGCTCGCGCCGAACAGCCCCGAGCTCGCCCACACGCTCGGCCAGGTTTACATCCACACTCGGCAACCCGATGCCGCGCGCGCGACGTTCGCGCGGACGTTTGGTGTCGCTGCCGACAGCGCAGCGGCCTCCGTCGTGACCGCGCAGATGATGATTCGCGTCCAGGCCGAGGGCCTGGCCGAGGCCGAGCTGAAGCGCGCGCTGACGCTCGATCCCAGAACGGCCCGCGGCAACTATCTGCTGGGAACGATCGCGCTCTTCCGGGGCCAGCTCGAGGAGGCGTTGGCGCGATCCCAAGCCGAGATTGCCCTCAACCCGTCGGACGCGATGGCGTATCACCAGATGGGCGACGCGTACATCCGGCAGTCGCGATGGGACGCCGGGATCGAGGCGCTGCAGCGGTCGTTGTGGCTCAACCCGTACTACAGCGCGCCGTACATCCTGCTCGGACGCGCCTACATGAAAAAGGGGGAGCCGGCCACGGCCGAAGGCATGCTGCGGCGGGCGATCGAGTACGATCCCAACAACCGCGCGGCACACTACCTGCTCGCGCAGCTCATGCAGCAGGTGGGCCGTGTGGAGGAGGCCCGGAAGCTCTTCGCCATCGCCGAAACGCTCAAGCAGCCATGACCATGCGTGGTCTGTGTGGCGTCCTGACCGGGCCGTTGATGGCGCTCCTGCTGGCGTCGTCGCTACCCGCCCAGACGCCGGCTGCCGCCGCCCCCGTGCGTGTCCACGATCTGACTGGCCGGGAAATCGATCCGCTCGACCTGCCCGAGGCGCGCGCGATCGTCATCATCTTCACGCGAACTGATTGTCCCATCGCCAATCGCTATGCCCCAGAGGTCCAGCGGTTGCATCGTGCGTTCGGGCCGCAAGGTGTCGCATTCTGGCTGGTCTATCTGGATGCAGGCGAGCCCGTGCCGGTCATTCGAACGCACATGCGCGACTACGGCTACGACATCCCGGGCCTGCGGGATCCCGGCCACGTCCTGGTCTCGCTCACCGGTGCCCGCGTGACGCCCGAAGCCGCCGTCTTCAGTGGCGGAAGAATCGGTGTTACCGCGGCCGTATCGACGACCGCTACGTCGACTTCAACAAGGTGCGATCCGCGCCGACGCAGCACGACCTGCGGGACGTCCTGAACAGGCTCCTCGCGGGAACGGCCGTCCAGCCCAGGACGACCGAGGCGGTGGGGTGCTTCATCGCGGACCTGCAATGACCGGCAGGCGGATGGGCGGCGTGCTCGGCCTGGTTCTGGCTTGTGGGTGCTCGCGATCGGCCGCCACGAACGAGGCCGCCCGCCCGCTCACGTTTACGAACGACGTGGCCCCGATCATGCGCGAGCATTGTGTTCCCTGCCACCATCCCGGCGGTGCCGGACCCTTCAGTCTGATCGACTATGAAAACGTTCGGAAGCGCGTCACCGACATCGTCAAGGTCACCCGAAGCCGGTACATGCCACCTTGGCCGCCGGAGCGCGGAGACCTGCGCTTCGTTGGCGAGCGCGGGTTGTCGGCTGCGCAGATCGACCTGATCCGGCGATGGGCGCAGTCGATGGTCCGAGGAGATGCCTCCGCACTTGCGCCCCCTCCGGTATTCCCCGAGGGCTGGCAACTCGGTCAGCCAGATGTGGTGCTGACGATGCCTGGGCCGTACACGCTCGCTGCCGAGGGCGAGGACGTGTTCCGGAACTTCGTGTTCCCGGTTCCGGGCGGCGCCTCGCGTTACGTTCGCGCCATTGAAATCCTCGCCGGTACCAAGCGTGCCGTCCACCACGCCAACGTCATCGTCGATCGGACGGGCGCGTCGCGACGACGAGACGAGGCGGACCCCGACGTGGGATTCGAAGGAATGGACGTCGAGATCGCGTCCGATCAATTCGAACCGGACAGCCACTTCCTGTTCTGGAAGCCCGGGACGCCGCCGACACTCGAGCCCGACGACATGGCGTGGCGGATCGGCCCGGGTACCGACCTCGTCCTGAACATGCACCTGCAGCCATCCGGCAAGCCCGAGCGGTTGCAGCCGTCAATCGGTTTGTTTTTCACGGACCGGGCGCCCACGCGGTTCCCGATGCTGCTGCAACTGGAGCACGACGGCGCCCTCGACATCCCGCCTGGTGTGAGCGACTTCGAGATCAGCGACTCCTATGTCGTTCCCGTCGATGTAGATCTCGTCGCGGTCTATCCTCACGCGCACTATCTGGGGAAGGATCTCGTTGGCGTGGTTGCCATGCCTGACGGGACGCAGAAGACACTGATCCACATCAAGGACTGGGACCTGAACTGGCAGGCCGTATACCGGCTGGCAACGCCTCTGTTCCTGCCGAAAGGCTCGGTCGTGTCGATGCGGTACCGATACGACAACTCGAGTGACAATCCGCGGAACCCCCATCAACCCCCACGGCGCGTCGTCGCGGGCAATCGCAGCTCGGATGAAATGGGTCACCTCTGGATCCAGGTGGTGCCGAGACAGCGAGGCGACTTGAACGCGCTCCAGGATGCGCTCATGCGTCGCCGGCTGCAGAAGTACCCGGGCGACTTCGTGGCGCACGCGAACCTGGGAGCCTCGCTCCAGTCCTTGGGACGCCTCGATGAAGCCCTCGTGCATCTCGGAGCGGCGGCGGCCGCGCGGCCGGATGACGCGGCCTCAGCCAACAACCTCGGCGCCGCACTCCTGGCGGCCGGTAAGGTGGATGAGGCGACTCGCGAAGTTTCGCCGGGCGGTCAAGCTTTCACCCACGTTCGCGGACGCGCGCTACAACCTCGGCGCGACGCTCCTGGCCCGAGGCGACACGCACGGCGCCATCGAAGAATTTCGGCGCACTTTGACGCTCAGGCCGGGCGACGCCGGCGCGCTGAACGATCTCGGCACGGCACTCGCGATGCAAGGCCAGATGAGCCGCGCCGCCGAGATGTTCGAACGCGCGGTCCGCGCCGATCCCGGACACGCTTATGCGCACTACAACGTGGCAGAGGTCCTGGCGCGGCGGGGCAGAATGCGAGAGGCCATCTCGCACTACGAGACCGCGCTCAAGCTGAGGCCTGACGACGAGGGCATCAGGCGAGCAGCTCGAGGCGGCGCAGAGCTAGTGAAGGGAGGAAACGGAGGGAACGGAGGAAACGGAGAAAATATTCACAAGAGAAACTGAGTAACGGAGCAGCGGAGACGAACTGGGATGGCTGAAACCAGGAATAGGAAATAGGAAATAGGAAATCCAAATCTTCTCCGTTCCTCCGTTGCTCCGTTGCTCTGTGTATAAGCCGTTCTCCGTTCCCTCCGTGTCCTCCGTTCCCTTCGTCGTCCGTTGACTCTGCTCCTGTTGCCCATGCTCATCGCCGTCGTCTCCGTTCTCTCGTTCGCCA
Organism: Vicinamibacterales bacterium; assembly: GCA_963840865.1. Classification (GTDB taxonomy): domain Bacteria; phylum Acidobacteriota; class Vicinamibacteria; order Vicinamibacterales; family Vicinamibacteraceae; genus CAWJAP01. The sequence continues at coordinate 212,611 of CAWJAP010000023.1, read as the reverse complement.
GCCTCCTGACTGCACAGTCGATAGGACGCGTGCGGTCCGTGCATTTCTCCGTGCAGCCCGCGACCGCCGTTCAGTCCAAGACCAGCTCAGCTTCCGACTCGGCCGAGAGCTTGTTTCGCAAAGGCCTCGAACACGAGCGCCGCGGAGACTGGGCGGGGGCCGCCGCGGCGTTCGAGGCGGCGTTGAAGCAGGCGCCCACGATGGGAGAGGCGTGCGACCGGCTCGGCTTCGCGCTCGGTCAGCAGGGACGCACGGCCGAAGCGCTCGAGCGCTTCCGCGAAGCGACGCGGCTGTCGCCGCAGCTGTTCGATGCGCACTATCACCTCGGGGCGACGCTCTGGTGGACGCGGGCGCCAAAGGAAGCCCTTCCCGCGTTGCAGCGCGCCGTCGAGCTGCGGCCCGACCATGCCGAGGCCCGGTCCTACCTCGGCGTCGTGTTGCGCGAGCTCGGTGACACGATCGCAGCCGTGCAGCATCTCCGTCGATCGATTCGCATCAGCCCGTCGATTGCCCCGGCGCACACGCAACTGGGCGTTGCCCTCCAGACACTCGGCGATCTCGAGGGCGCCGAGGTCGCGTTCCGCAAGGCCCTGACCATCGACCCGACGCTCGAGGACGCCGCGAACGGCCTGGCGCTCGTGCAAATGCATCGTGGTGATGGCGATGCCGCCATTGCGGCATTCAAGGCGCTGCTCGATCGGAACCCCGGCTTCGACACCGCACGGCACAATCTCGGGACCGCCTTCATGCACAAAGGCGACCTCGAGGCAGCGGTGGAGGTGTATCGCGAGCTGACGCGGCGGAGCCCGGCGAACGCCGAGGCGTTCTACAACCTCGGCACCGCGCTCAAGCAGCAGGACAACTTCGAAGCGGCGGAGGTGGCTCTGCGTCGCGCGGCGGAGCTCGATCCCGGCCTTCCCGAAGCGCACTTCACGCTCGGCGTCGTCCTCTGGCAGACGGGACGGGCTGCGCTGGCCGTCGGGTCCTTCCGCACCGCGATCGCGCAAAAGCCCGACTACGCGGAGGCCCACTACATGCTCGGCACGATCCTCAGGCAGCAGGGGAACAACGCCGAAGCGCTTGCGCAATTCCGCCGGTACTATCGAGTTGCAACCACAATCCGCCGAAGCTCACATGAGCCTGGGTCAACTGCTCGAGCAGCAGGGCGACACCGGAGCGGCCAGTGCGGCTCTCGCGGAAGCCGAGCGCCTGAACAAGCAGAAGGCCGACGGCCAAGCCGCGGCGTTCGCCCTGAACCGCGGCATGGAGAAGCTTCGCAAGGGCGACGTGCCGGGTGCCGTGACGGAGTTGAAGGAAGCAGTCCGGCTCGCGCCGCAACTCGCGCGGGCCCACTATCAGCTCGCCCTCGCGCTTCGACAGCAAGGCGCTCATCGCGACGCCCGCGCGCACTTTGCCAAGGCGCAGCAGCTGGCGCCCTACCTCGAGATCCCGGAGTCCAACAGGTGACGGCGGTCGGCACACTGAAGGCGGGCGTGAGAACTCTCGCCGTTCTCGCCGGGCTGCTCTCGTGCGCGGCGGCCGTTCGTCCTGCCGACGATACGACCGCCATCGGGTTCACGTTCACGAACACCGCTCGCGAGGCTGGGCTCACGGCCGTGACCGTGTTCGGCGGCCAGCGCTCCAACCGGTACCTGCTCGAGACGACCGGGTGCGGCGTCGCGCTCTTCGACTACGACAACGACGGTCGACTGGACATCTTCCTCGTCAACGGCACCACGCTCGAAGGGTTTCCGAAGGGCTCCGAGCCAACGGCCCACTTGTATCGCAACAAAGGCGACGGCACGTTCGAGGACGTGACGGCCAAAGCCGGCGTCGGCGCGCACGGCTGGGGGCAGGGCGCCGCGACCGGCGACTACGACAACGACGGCGACGAGGACCTGTTCGTCACCTACTACGGCCAGAACCGCCTCTTTCGGAACAACGGCGACGGAACGTTTGCAGACGTGACGGATCGCGCCGGCTTGAAGAGCACGCGTCTGCGGTGGGGGACCGGCGCGGCCTTCATCGACTACGACCGCGACGGCCATCTCGACCTGTTCGCGGCCAACTACATCGACCTCGATCTCGCCACCGCGCCCACACCTGACTCCGGGCTGTGCCGATACAAGGGCGTGCCCGTGGCCTGCGGGCCGCCCGGCCTTCCGGGTGGCAAGAACGTGCTCTATCGCAACCGGGGCGACGGCTCGTTCGAGGACGTCTCCGAGCGCGCGGGCATTCTCAAGGCCAGCGGCACCTACGGTCTCGGCGTCAGTACGCTGGACTTCGACGACGATGGCTGGACGGACGTGTACGTCGCGAACGACTCGAATCCGAGCGCGCTCTACCGCAACAACCGCGACGGCACGTTCACCGACGTCGGCGTGCGCGCCGGCTGCGCCTACAGCCAGGATGGCAAGCCGCAGGCCGGCATGGGCGTCGGCGTTGGCGACTACGACCGCAACGGCACGATGGATCTCGTGAAGACGAACTTCGCGGGCGACACCTCCACCTTGTACGCCAACCTCGGAAACGGCTTCTGCGAGGACCGGACGTTTGCGAGCGGACTCGGAATCAACACGCGGTGGCTCGGCTGGGGTGCGGCCCTCGTCGACCTCGACAACGACGGGTGGCTCGACATCTTCCTCACCAACGGGCACGTCTATCCCGAGGTGAGCCAGATGAAAACGGAGGCCGCCTATCAGCAGCGCAAGGTGGTCTACCGAAGTATGGGGAACGGCCGCTTCGTCGACGTCACCGAACGCCTGGGCCCGCCCGCCTCGACGCCCAAAGCCGGTCGCGGCTCGGCCTTCGGCGACATCGACAACGACGGCGACGTCGACATCGTCGTCAACAACGTGCACGACGCTCCCGATCTGTTCCGCACGGAGAGCGGGAACTCGAATCGCTGGCTCCTCGTGAAGCTCGTGGGCACGGCGTCGAACAGAAGCGCCATTGGCGCGCGCGTGCGTGCGGTCATCGGTGACGTGAGGCTGGTGGAGGAGGTGCGTGGCGGCGGCAGCTACATTTCACAGAACGATCTGAGAGTGCATTTCGGGGTGGGAGCCACAAAGCAAGTGGACAGGCTGGAGGTGCGCTGGCCGAATGGGAAGGAGGAGGTGTGGGAGAAAGTGGAGACGAACCGGATCGTCACGCTGAGGGAGGGGGAGCGGAGGTAACGGAGGGAACGGAGGACGGAGGGAAGGAGGAACGGAGGGAACGGAGGGAACGGAGAAGACATTTTCAGAGGAACGGAGGAACGGAGTAGCGGAGAAGACAGTGGTCCTCTCCTCCTGCGCGACTCCGCCGCGCCCGCGGGTCCCGGGCTCAGCAGCGCGCGTTCAGGACCTAACGCGATCTTCAAAAGTCGGGTTTACAAGTCGCTTGACGCCATCCTTCAAGAGCGGCACGTTGAAGTTGATCAGCAGCCCTACCGGACAGCCCGTCAACCGTAGGTATGTGACGACCTGCGCCTCGTGTACGGGCACCAGAGCCCAGACGGATTTCACTTCCACAACGATCCGATCCTCGACGATCAAGTCGATCCGATAGGACGAATCAAGGACCTTGCGCTTATAAACGATCGGAACGACGCGCTCGACGACAAAGCGCACGCCGGGTGAGGCGAGCTCGAGTTGGAGGCAGAGCATGTACACCGACTCGAGGAGGCCGGGGCCAAGCGTACGGTGGACTTCGATGGCGGCCCCGAGGACCGGGCGAGTGATGTGATTGAAGGCCGAAAGGTCGACTGCCATGCCCATGCGCATAGCAATCCTGAAACCACAGCCTTTGCGAGCGATTCCAATGATCTTTGCGGGAACAGCTGCTGGTTCTGCGGCCTGCAGCGTGTCGAACCGAGGCAGCAATTGCACTACGGCAGCCGACCAACGGAGAACAGCAACGGAGAGGAGCAACGGAGAGGAGGAATGGCGAAGAAGAACCCGTATGTCTTCTCCGTTCCTCCGTTTCTCCGTTCCTCTGAATATGTCTTCTCCGTTCCCTCCGTCCCCTCCGTTCCCTCCGTTCGCTCAAAAAATGAAACGGAACCCGAACTGGAAGTTCCGAGGCACGTAGGCCCCTGACGTGCCGGTGATGCGGCCGGCGTCGGGGTTGTCGTTGCCGGGAACGCCCACCTCGCTATTGGGGTTACCGAGATTGGTGTGGTTCAGGATGTTGACCGATTCGATCCTGACCTCCAGGCGACGCGTCGTGACCCATCCAGATGCTCTTGAAGATCGACGCATCGATCTACCCAGAACCCCGGTCCGCGAAGCTCGTAGCGCCCCAGGTTTCCGAACGTGCCACGAGCGGGCCGGCCGAACGCACTTCCGGACGAGCCGATTGGCGCGGCGTTGAACCACTCGTCTTGCGTCTGCGGCCCGTCGGGATCGCCAACGAGGTCCGGCCGATTCGGACCGGTGTCGCGGTCGAGGCTCGAGTCCCGGTAGGTGACGTCGAACCCGGTCCCGCTCAGGATCCTGATGTTCGTGTTGAACTGCCAGCCGCCCAGGAGCGCCTCCGTCAGGCCGCCCCAATCGGCGCCGTACCGCTTGTCCTTGCCGAACGGCAGCTCGTAGACGATCGCGGCCGTGAAGTTGTGCGTCCGATCGAAATCGGCAGGGCCTTTGTTCAACTCAGGATCGTAGATCCAGTAGTCGTCCTGCTCCTGCTCGGCCCGCTGCAGTGTGTAGTTCAACTGGGCAGACCATCCGTCGGAGAAGCGACGCGTGAGCTTGGTCTGCATCGACTGATACCAGTTTTGCGCCTCGTTGAAGTAGAGCAGGACGTTCTGCGTCCATCCGAAATTCCCCCCGATGCCGAGGACGTTGGGTCGAACGCCGCCGGCGAAGAAGGGCCGGCGCTGATTCTGCGGCACGTCCGGGAAGCCATCGATCGCCGGGATGTTTCCGGGCTCGTCCGGGTTGTTCTCGCCGAACACGTGGCGTCCGTGGTTGCCGACGTAGCCGACCTCGAACGACATCGTGTCGCTCAATTGTCTCTGGACGGTGATGTTCCATGCTTCGACCTGCGGCGGCCGCTGCGTGCGTGGCGTGACGCGCGGCATGACCCCGGCCGGCCACTGGAAGGTCCCATCGGAGCCGACCTCCACCGTGCTGGGGTTGGGGGGGCCTTGCGCGAGGGTGAAGACGGAACCGAACTGACCGGGCCGGTTCAGGCTCTGCCCCGCGAGCACCGGGAGATTCTGGGTGACAGTGTGTCCGAAGAGCGACCCGAACACGCCGATGTCGTAGCTGATGCCGTACCCGCCGCGGATGACGGTCTTGTCGTTCAATTGGTACGCCGCGCCGAGCCGCGGCGCCCAGTTCAAATGGTTCTCGGTGTTGCCCGCCGAGATCGACATTGCCGACCCCGCCGACGAGGCCGCGACCGGTCGTCAGGTCGACCCACGTGCCGTTGCCAGGCTCGTTCACCGTTTGCGGGTTGATGACGTCGAGGCGCAATCCATAGTTGAGCGTGAACTTGGTGTTCACGCGCCAGGTGTCCTGCGCGTAGTAGAAGTGACGCCATTGGCGCTCGCGTGCATCGGTGCTGGTGCTGACGTACCGGTTGAAGCCCGTCACGTCGCCGAGCATGAAGGTCGCCAACCCCAGCCCGCCGCCGAGCGTCGGGCTGCTCGTGCGCTCGTGGTTGAACGTCATCTCTCCCGAGCGGTGGCTATCGGACGGCACCCGCAGGTTGTAGGCGCGGCGGATGTCCAGGCCGAACTTGAAGCTGTGATTGCCCATCAGCTTCGTGAGATTACCCACGGCCTGCCACTGCTTCTCGTTCTGCGCCAGCGGACAGTTGCAGCGGTTCACACCGAGGCCGGAGCCCCAGTTCATGTCCTCCTGGTTGCCGCGCATGAACATGGCGGGCAGGCCGCTGGTGAACGTCGCGTCGTTGTTGATGTTGGGAATGCCCGCATCCGCCGCGGGCCTTGTCCCGAAGTCGAACGGGAGCACGTCCACCCGGTAATTGAAGAAGCCGAATCGGAAGTCCGCGAGCAGCGTCGACGACAGCGCGTAGTCCACACCGTAAGCCAGGCTGTGATTCCGTACGTCGGAGACGCCACCGAGGCTCACGAAGTCCGGTCCGCCGCCCTGGCCGAGCGCCGTCGGCCCGTCTCGAAGGAAGTCGCCGAGCGAGTAACGGCCGAAGGTGTTGATCTTGTCGCTCAGCCGGCCGTCGATGCGGACGTTGATGGAGTTCTCTTCGAACTTCTCAATCCCCGACGCCGTGAAGTTGTCGCGAGTGCCGTTGACTCGTCCCGGTGCGTTCGCCCTCGGAATCAATTGCAGAATGTTCAGAGCCTGCTGGGAGATGCGGCCGCTCGGCACCGTCGCGTTGGCGAACTCCTGACCGCTCTGCGGGTCGAAGACGCGGACGCCGTACTCGCTGAAGTTGCCGGTCCTGGCGAGGTCGGTGGGAACCGACAGCAGCCGCGATCCCCCCTGGTCCTGACGCGTGCCTTGATAGTCCCCGAAGAAGAACCACTTGTTCTGCACGATCGGGCCGCCGACCGAGCCACCGAACTGGTTCCGCTTGGTATCGGGGATGAACTTTCCGGTCAGTGGATCCACCCGGGCCTGGGTGAAGGGATTGCGCGCCTGCAGGGCCTCGCTCGAATAGAACTCGAACGCGCTGCCGTGGATCGAGTTGGTTCCCGATTTGGTCTGGACCGACACGACTCCGGCCGTGGCCTGACCGAACTCGGCATCGTAATTCTGCGACGTGACCTTGGACTCGCCAACCGACTCCAGCGTCGGGTTCACGACGATGATGCCGAGAATCGGATCGCGATTCTCGGTGCCGTCGAGCTGATAGCCCGTGCCGCTGAAGTGCTGGCCGTTGATCTGGATCTGCGTGGACCCTTGCGGGTTCTCGGATGCCGCGTGCTGCCAGCCGAGTTGCTGAGCGCCCGGCGTCAGCAGGATGAACTTCGTGAAGTTCCGATCGAGCACCGGAAGCTCGGTCAACTCTTTGGTGTCGAAGCGAGTCGCCACGTCGGCCCGATCGGTCTTGAGCAGCGGCGCGCCCCCTGTGACGGTGATCTCCTCGGACGAGGACCCGACCTCGAGCTTGAAATTGATCGGCACCTGGGTGTCGACCGCGACTTGGACCTTCGGGACGATCGCCGACTTGAAGCCCTGGAGGTCGGCCTTCACCTCGTACACGCCGGGGAGCAGCCGATCCTTCACGTAGAAGCCCGATTCATTCGCGATCACGGTGTCGACCGTCTTGCGCTCGACACTCGTGATGACGACCGTCGCCCCAGGCAGCACACCGCCGGTGCTGTCCGAGACCGTGCCACTGATGCTTCCGTAGACCGCTTGTGCCGCGGCCGTGCTCACGCTCGACATCGATGCGATCGCGAGGATTACGAGCACACGCGACAGCCGTGACACGCTGCTGCGTCGTCTCGACCCGGTGTCTGACGTCATGTTCGACCCCCAAAGACTGCGCCGCGCCGACCTGGTGCGGCAGCGCTCCTGGACGTCCGAGGTCACGTGGCCGTTTGCGAACGGTTCGGTGCGGGACGCCGCTCACTGGTGGCGAGAGGAATCGAATGTAGGGCCGGCGGGGCGATGCGTCAATGACTTTTTCGCACGAAATCGATTGAATCGACCTAATACGAACATGTGGATCGCTCCACGATTTCATGGAGCGCCACTGTGTCATATTCGCAACTATTGTCGCGGCAGAGCTGGACCGTTAACGCCGGATCCTTCCACGATTTCGATCACGCGATCACCGGCGAGGTCGGTGAGCGTATCGATACGACCGCTCGGCCAACGCACTACGACGCGATCGGCGCGCCGTGCGCGGCCGAGACCGAAATGCAGGCGCAGATCGTCAATTGAGTAATAGCTGGTCTGACTCACGACCGCCCTGGCCTGCGTTCGTCCGTTGGCCGACACGGTGACGATGGCGCCGATGCCGTGACGGTTGGAACGCACGCCGCGCAGCGCAAGGCTCAGCCAGTGGCCGCTGCGAGGCGTGTCGTTCTGCAGGAGCGAGGGAGGCGCGTTCATGTTCATGACGAGCGCGTCGACGTCGCCGTCGTTGTCGATGTCTCCGAACGCGGCGCCGCGGCTCGATTGGCGCTCGGCCGCGACCGGACCGCTCGCCTGCGTGACGTCTTCGAAGCGGCCGGTGCCCGTGTTCCGGAAGACGAGGCGTGGGCCGCGGTGGGGATACTCCGGCAGCACGCGCTCGACTTCCGGATAGACGTGACCCGTGACCGCCACCACGTCCATCCAGCCGTCTGCATCGAGATCCGGCATCCCCGCGCCCCATTGGACGTAGCGGTTCTGGACGGCGAGGCCGGCTTCGTTCGCCACCTCCTCGAATCGCCCGCCGCCTAATGCGCGATAGAGCGCCGGGACATCGTCGGCGAAATGCGTCTTCAGGAGGTCGAGCGCGCCGTCGGCGTCGTAGTCGCCAAGGGCGAGGCCCATGCCGGCCTGTGCACCGCCCAGGCTGCTGTACGCGCTGCCGCTTTCGAGCGCGATGTCGGTGAACGTTCCATCGCGGTTGTTGCGGTAGAGGATCGCCGCCGTCGAGTCGGCCGCCACGTAAATGTCCATCCACCCGTCGCCGTCGAGGTCGGCGGCGGTGGCGGTCATGGAGTAGCGTCCCGTGACCTTCGAGATCCCCGAGGCATCCGAGACGTTGGTGAACGTGCCGTTGCCGTTGTTGTGATAGAAGAGATTCGTGTCGGTCGGGAGCCCCTTGGGCCCGCAGTTGACCGGCACGCCCTTCCAGTGACAATTCGGCCCCTGTCCCGGCTCGGGCGCTTTCTCGAGATCGAAGCGCAGGTAGTTGGCCACGAACAGATCGAGATCGCCATCGCGATCGGCATCGAGAAACGAGCACCCGGAGCCCCACCGATCGCGATCGGTCGAGAGGCCGGCTGCCGTCGTCGCATCTTCGAAGCGGCCACCCCCGCGATTGCGGAGCAGCACGTTGCGCCCGAAATAGGTGATGAACAGATCGAGCCTCCCGTCACCGTCGTAGTCGCCGGCGCACGCGCTCGACGCGAGCCCGATTCGGTCGACGCCCGATCCGGCCGTGATGTCGACGAACCGGCCCTTCACGTTGCGATAGAGCCGCGTGACCGGCGCCTCGTCCTTCGGCCACTGGCGCAGCGCGCGCGTGCCGGGCTCGAGCTGCGTGCCGTTCAGCACCAGCGCGTCGACCCATCCATCGGCATCGACATCGATCAGCCCGACGCCGCATCCGTTCGTCTCGATGATGAAGCGCTTGCGTTCGGGATCGCCGTACACGACCGGACGAGTCAGGCCGAGCTCGGCCGCCCGGTTCACGAGACGAACGGGCCAGGTAGGCGCGGGTGAGGGTTGTCCGCGTCCGACGCCGAGTGCGGCGCCGCCGACGAGAAGCACACAGATCCCGAACCGCGTTCGCATTCGGAGGGTCAGTGTACCGGGTTTGGCGGGGCTGAAGCCCCGCGCCACCGAGAGGGACCGGGATCTCACGCCGTTGATGGGGAGCGGCGTCTCACACCGGCGTCTCACACCGGTAGGGCGGGGCTTCAGCCCCGCCAGCAAGGGCAACGCCCTTCAGCGTCGAAGCGCCGCCATCGGATCCTCCGCAAGGGCACGGCGCAGCGGCAGGTAGCTCGCGACGAGCGCCGTCACGACGAGCACGCTCGTGGCGTTGACGATCGTCGTGGTGTCGCCGGGGGCCACTTCGAAGAGCAGCGCGCTCAGCCAGCGTCCGAGCAGCGCCGACGCCACGAGCCCGACGAACGTCGCGATCGCGACGAGACGCGCGGCGCGGCCGATCACGAGCCGGACGACGTCGCGTGGCGTCGCACCGATCGCGAGGCGGATGCCCAGCTCGCGCGTCCGGCTCGCCACGACGTGACTCATGACCCCGAACGTGCCGACCGCAGCGAGGAGCAGCGCGAGTCCCGCGAAGAGACTGGCGACGAGCGCCGTGAACCGCTCGAGGGCAATCGAGCTGCGCATGTCGTCCTCGACCGCCCGCACCCGCGCGACCGGCTGATCCGGATCGACCGCCAGCACGGCGCGGCGCACCCGATCGCCGACGGTGGCGGCGGCGAGCGGCGATTTCACCAGATAGCTGGCGAAGTTCCAGGGCTCGCGATCCTGCGCGACGGGCGCATAGCCCAGTGGCGAGGGCGCCCGCGCGATGCCGTCACGCGTGTCGCGCGCCACTCCGACGATGGTGCGCCAGTACCAGGGTTGCTTCGGATCGCCGTAGCCGATGCGCCGGCCGAGCGGCTCCTCGCCCGGGAAGTACCGCCGAACGAAGGCCTCGTTCACGATGGCCACGGCGATCGCGCCGGCATCGTCCTGCGCGGTGAACGGACGTCCAGACACCAGCCGAATCCCGGTCACCTCGAAGTACCGATCGCTCACCGTGAGATACGACATCGTCGGCATCTCGCCCGGCCGGGGCTCGGGCCGCTGCTCGATGCGCACGCCGCGGTCGATGGGCCGCGTCATCGGCGCGCGCATGGCCATGGCGACGCCCGTGGTGTCGGGCAGCCCGCTGAGCCCGTCCACCACCGCGCGGTGGAACGCCAGCTTGCGTGACGGGTCTGCATACTTGGCGCCAGGGAGCGAGACGTTGACAGCGACGAGCCCGCGCGGATCGAAGCCCGGATCGACGGCCAGCAGGCGCGCGAGGCTGGCCAGCAGCAGACCCGCGCCGACGAGCAGGACCTGCGCGATGGCGAGCTCGCTGCCGACGAGCAGGTACTGAGTGCGGCGGCGTTCGCGGCCGACCTGTCCGCGCGCCTCGGCGACGAGCGCGGCGACGTGAGACGTTCGCGATGCGCGCCAGGCGGGCCACATGCCGAACGTCAGTCCGGTCGCCGCCGTCGCCAGCAGTGAGAAGGCGAACATCCGCCCGTTCACGGCAATCTCCTCGGTGCGCGGCAGCCCTTCGGGCGCGAGCCGCACGAGCAGATCCACGCCCCAGCTCGCGACGAGGAGGCCGACGACGCCGCCGAACAGCGCAATGAGGAAACTCTCGACCAGCACCTGTGACGCGAGCCGCCAGCGATCGGCGCCGAGCGCGCTGCGCATCGCGAGCTCGAGCGAGCGGGCATGCGTCCGCACCAGCAGCAGGTTGGCGACGTTCACGGCAGCGATGAGCAGCAGCAACGCGACGGCCGCGAGCAGGACGACGAGGATGCGCCACGAATCGCCGACCACGGCGGCCTGCAGTGGTTCGGCGCTGGCGCTCCATCCCGTGTCGAACTGGGGATACTCGCGCGCGAGGCGCACGGCAATCTGCGCGAGCTCGGCCTGCGCGGCAGCAAGCGTTACACCAGGCCGCAGACGACCCACCGCCGTGATCGTGTGGATGTCGCGGTTCGCCGCAAGATCCCCTGGAATCTGGCTGTTGCGGGGAACGCCGCGATCGCCGAGGAGCCAGAGATCGGCCGGCTGGTCGAAACGGAACGCGGACGGCACGACGCCCACCACTTCCACCGGGTGACCGCCGACGACGATCGTGCGTCCGAGAATCGACTGCGCGCCTCCGTAGCGGCGCTTCCAGAGTCCTTCGCCGAGGATCGCGGCAGGCGGAGCGCCAGGACGGTCTTCGCTCGGCAGGAACACGCGGCCGGCGAGCGGCGGCGTGCCGAGCAGCGTGAAGAAGTTCCCCGAGACCCACTGCGCGCGAACCTGCTCTGGCTGGCCATCGCCCGTGAGCGACATCGACGCGGCGTCCATCGACGCGACGCCCTCGAAGCTGCGCGTGCGGCGATAGTCCTGGAAATCACCGGGCGAGAGATCGATCCGTGAGCCGATTGCGGACGAGGCATGGATGCGGACGAGCTGACGCGCGTCCTCGTAGGGCAGCGGACGCAGCAGCACGGCATCAACGGCGCTGAACATCACCGTCGTCCCGCCGATCCCGAGCCCGAGCGAGAGAACCGCGGCGATGGTGGTCAGCGGCGATCGCCGCAGCAGACGCAGCCCGAAGCTCAGATCCGCGATCGCGTTGGACATAGGTGGTTCGTTCGAGCGAGGACCATGCCAGGTCGGAAGACGACACAGCCGTGGCCTGACTGGTATGTCGCCAAAGCCAGTGATTCTCGGCCTCCACGGCGAAGTCGCGTTCAGGCGGCACGTTCAATAGGTGGCGCTACACGGCATGCCGTGGCCTGTGTTGTTGTTCGCAGGCGACCATTGGTGTGCGTCGCCGAACAGCAGAGGTTTGTTATGGACGAAAACAAAGCTCTGCCGATTTTCCGTCTCGCAACCTGTCGATTCAGTTCGATGGATCGAGCGTCCAAATCGCTCCAAACAACCGTCCCATTTGCGTCCCATTGTCCCCCCTGTGAACTGCAGTTCATTCACGCATGAACTGCAACTCGCGGCGTCCATTGACGTTCTCGTCATCTCTCTCGGCCGGCCGGCAACTGGTACGAATGTTTCATCACTCAGCGCCGCTGGTTCGTCCCTGTGGCGGACCAGCGGTGCAGTTGTCGAGCTGGATTCCTCCGGCTCCGACCTAAGCGAATAGGTTGGTGGCCACGATCCGGTACCCCTTACCCGAGGGACTTCGCGCCGGCCCGGTCATCGTTGTCGTTCGTTCCCGAGGATGGTTCAGCCTGCCCTGCTCGGGAGGGCAGCGTTCATTCACGAAGACCTCGGGCCCGCGAGGCCCGTGGCGAGGAGGTTTTATATGCGAAGGATGTGGAGTGCGATCGCGGCGCTCGGCCTGTTGCTGGCCGGCTCCCCCGCGTTCGCGCAGGGGATATCGACCGGGACGATCACGGTCGTTGTCACCGATCAGGATGGCGGTCTGCTGCCTGGCGTGACCGTGACGGCGAGCGCGTCCGACACGGTGACCCAGCGAACGGCGGTGACGGACGCCGAAGGGACGGCGACGATCGATCTGCTCGCGCCGTCGGCGCTCTATACAGTGAAGATCGAGCTGCCGGGCTTCCAGACGCAGGTGCTCGAGAAGCAACTCGTGCGCACGGGCCAGGTGACGACGATTCGCACGGGCCTCCAAGTCGCGGGCGTCACCGAGCAGGTCACGGTGCGCGGCGAGTCGACGCCCGTGGTCGACGTGACCAGCGCCACGTCCAACACGGACATCACGCTGAAGCTCACCGAGTCGCTGCCCACGGGCCGCTCGTACCAGAGCTATCTGCAGCTGGTGCCGGGCGTGCTGCCTGACGATCCGACGCTCAGCGGCAACCCCGCGTCGCGCTCGGGCATCAACTACAGCGACATCAACGGCAACCTGGGCGTGTCGTCCGACAATCTGTACTACTTCGACGGCATCAACGTGACCGACCCGGTCACGGGCACGTTCGGCGCCAACCTGAACACCGAGATCATCCAGGAGCAGAAGGTCATCACCGGCGGCATCCCCGCCGAGTACGCCGGCTCGCCGGGCCTCATCTCGAACGTCATCACCAAGTCGGGCAGCAACACGTTCACCGGTTCGGCCAACTACTTCTTCCAGAACAGCAGCCTCGTCTCCGAGAACGAGAACAGCGCGGGTGAGGAGTTCTCCACGCATGACACGGCGTTCACCTTCGGCGGTCCGATCCTCCGCAACCAGGCGTGGTTCTTCGGCAGCTACCGCTACGTCCAGCGCGACGACGACGTGACCGCGCTCGACACGAACGCGTTCCTGCGCTCGGTCTCGAACCAGCAGCACCAGAGCTTCGCGAAGGGCACGTGGGGACCGACGACGAACGACATCGTCAGCTTCACGTTCCTGAACGACCCGACCGACGTCAGCGGCCGGCGCGATCGCGACATTTTGAACGAGCGCGATCGAGCTCGCGAGCAGGGCGGCAACCGCTACAACACCTCCTACACGCGCGTCGCCGGGCAAGCGCTCTTCGAGTTCAGCTACTTCAAGCACAACGGCGAAGTGTCCGACTTCTCGGCCATTCGCGAGGCGAGCAACGATGTGCTCTTCACGAGCACCGACGTCCGTCAGCTGACCGACGAGCAGCTCGGCGGCTACGGGCGAGACCTGGTCGACCAGCGCGATACGCAGTCATTCCGCGGATCGATGCAGTACAACTGGGGCCAGCACACCTTCAAGGGCGGCCTCGAGTGGTCGCAGTTCGACAACTTCCGCGACACGCTCTATGTCGTGGGCTCGACCTACGAGTCGATCAACAGCGGACGTCCTGGCACGTCGGCGGCCGCGGTCGCCGGGGGGACCGGTCTCACCTGGAATCGCCTGGCCTTCGACGTGACCAACCCGAGCGATTTCGGCGGTCTCATCCGCACCATCGACGCGCGCCCCGATCGCGGGCGCTTCTACACGGCCTTCGACTCGAACAGTGACGGCACCATCAGCTCCGCCGAGATGGGCGCGGCGCTGATCTACAACACCGTCAACCCGCTCGGCGGCTTCAACTACGACCGCACGTTCCAGTCGTCGACCGGCCCGCAGGACACGCGCTCGCGCGGCCTGAGCTTCTACGTCGAGGACACGTGGCGCTTCAACCGGTTCACCGTGCACGCCGGCCTCCGCGCCGAGCAGTGGAAGCACTACGCGACGACGGGCGAGAACATCTTCACGTTCGACTTCGAGTTCGCGCCGCGCCTCTCGCTGGTGTACGACGTGCTCGGGAACGGCAAGCACAAGGCGTCGGGCTACTACGGCCGCTACTACGATCCGATCCGCAACAACATGACCAACTTCGCCGGCACGCTCACCGGCTCGATTCTCGAGGAGCAGACGTTCGTCCTCGGCGACTGGGTGACCTACCGGACGCGCGGCGGCCCGTCGGTGCAGGACGCGTTCTTCTCGCCGACGACGCAGACCCCCTACACCGACGAGTTCCAGGCTCGGCTACGAGGTCGACCTCGGCAAGAACATGAGCCTGGGCGCCACGTATTACAACCGGCCGACCCGCGACATCCTCGAGGACTATGATCTCGAGCTGTATGCCACGGCGCAGGACGGGCAGATTCACTATCCCGGCCCGATCGACCACCCGGACTCGCTGTTCCTCGGCCTCGGCTACTTCGGCTACACCGAGAACCCCGGATCGAACTTCGTCATCGCCACGCTGGCGGGCGGCGAACGCAACGCTCAGGGGCTCGAGTTCGTCTTCCGGAAGCGCTTCGACCGCAACTGGCAGATGCTCGCGTCGTACAACTACCTCGACGCGGACGGCAACACGAACTCCGACTCGAACGCCGACTTCCAGGGCGACGTGATCTTCCTCGATCCGCGGGCGCCGAACCAGTTCGGGCGCCAGCCGGGGACGATCGCGCACCTGTTCAAGACGGCGGGTTCTTATGAGCTCCCGTTCGGTCTGCAGCTCGGCGCCGCCTACCGGTGGAACTCGGGCGCGGCGGCGAGCCGCACGTTCCTCGCGTCCAGCCGCAACCTCCCGATCCGCGTGGCGGCGACGGAGCAGTTCGAGTACGCGGGCATCACCACCCGGTGGATCGCGCCGAACACCGTCGGCGTGCTCGAGAACCCGTCCTGGGGTCAGGTCGATCTGCGCGCCCAGTACGTGCACCGGTTCGGCCGCATGACCGGCGAGTTCTTCGTCGATCTGTTCAACGTCACGAACAACCAGACGGCGATCCGCCAGCAGGACCTCGTGGCCGGCCAGGGCGAGAACGCCTTCGGCGACGAGATTCAGTGGGTTCCGCCGCGCCGCGCGTTCCTCGGCGCACGCATTAAGTTCTAAGACGATCGGGGCGCGGCTGGTCGCCGCGCCCCGATCGGGTCCTCGGTCTTCGGTGGGCTTCAGTCCAGACGCGCCGTGGGGCATCGCCCTCACGGCCGCTTCTGCGTATTTTGGATCACAGCCAAGCCCAAGACCGAAGACCGAAGACCGAAGACGCCCCCTCGATCCTGCTACCATGTGATCGCGCCTGCGTCTTCGGACGCGATTCCATGTCTCTCGCCCGGTTCGTGGTTCCGCTGATGCTCGCGACGCTCGCTGCCTGCGGCGGCGACAGCGGCGGCACCCCTCCTCCACAGACGCCACCGAGTTCCAATCCGGGTCCCGCGCCTGCGCCGAACCCCTGCATCGCGGCGCTCGCGCAGGACGACGAGATCGCCCGGCCCGATCGCACGGAGATCGATGCTGCCAAGCGCAGCGACGGGTGGGGCAGCGACGAGCGCGAAGCTGGCGATGCCTTGTGGCTCCACGCGCTCGGGGCCCTCGCGCGACCGGCAATCGAGCGCGCGCGGCCCGCCGTCACCGCTGACATCGGCAACGTCGCCGTCCTCGAAGACGATGGCACGCTGCTGCTGCCGCAGAATCCGTTCGATCTGCGCGCGACGGCCGTCCGGTTCGAGCGCAATGCGACCGGCGGCTACGACGCGGTCTCGGCCGATGCGCAGTTCCGCTCCCCGCTCGGCCGGCGTCTGACGCTTCAGGACGATGACAGCGTCCAGGAGTCGATTTTGTTCGCGTTCCCGCTCTACGGACAGTCGTACGGCGCCGTCTTCATCAACTCGGACGGCAACCTCACGTTCGAACAGGCCGACTCGGCCTCCTCCACGCGCGGGATCGCGCGCCTGCTCAGCGGGCCGCCGCGGGTCGCGCCCTTCTTCGCCGACCTCGATCCCACGACCGGTGGACGGGTGTTCGTCTCGGCCGCCGCCGATGCCTTCACCGTCACCTGGTGCGGCGTCCGCGGATTCGATTCCACCCGCACGATGACGGTCCAGACGTCGCTCTTCCCGACCGGAATCGTCGAGGTGCGCTTCGGCGCCGAGATCGATCTCACCGAGGGCATCGTCGCGGTTTCACCCGGGCGGACCGGAACCTTCACACCGGTCGACCTTGCCGCGCCGGGCCGCAAGGCTGGCGGCTCGGGTTCCATCGGCGAGCGCTTCGCCGAACAACCAGAGCTCGACCTGGTCTCGGTGGCGCGGCGCTTCTATCAGACGCATCGCGACGACTTCGATCAGCTGGTCGTCTGGTCCGACACACGTGTGGTCTCGGACGCGTTTGCATTCGAGACGACCGTGTCGAACGCGATTCGCGGGCTCGGCCTCGACATGTTCGACGCCTCGCGCGATTTCGGCAGCGGCGGCAACCTCGCGAGCATGGTCGTGATGGATCGCATCGGCAAGTATCCCGACGATCCGGACGTGCGGGTTCTCGGCGAGAGCAGCAGCCTCGCCGTGCTCGCCCACGAGACCGGCCATCGCTGGCTCGCGCGGCTCATGTTCCGCGACGAGCACGGGCAGCCGTCCGACGCGTTGCTCGGACGTCAGCGCGCGCACTGGAGCTTCTTCGTGGACTCCGATGCCTCGGTGATGGAAGGCAACGACATCGAGGACCTGCGCGGCGGCGCATTCCGAACGGTGGCAGCGGCGCAGCGCTACAGCCGCATCGACCTGTATGCGATGGGGGCGGCCTCGCCTGCCGAGGTCGCGCCGTTCTTCTACGTGGACGCGCCGATGAACGTCACCCCGCCGCGAGAGCGGGAATCGGCCCCGCGCGTGGGCACGACCTTCAACGGCACGCGGCGCGACGTGCTGATTGAGGACGTGATCGATGCGATGGGGCCGCGGGTGCCATCCTCCGCGGAGGCGCCGCGCCTCCATCGCCAGGCCTTCCTCTTCGTCGTCGGCCGGGGCGTGAACCCGTCGGCCGGCGATCTGGCCCGCATCGAGCGGATTCGCCGCGAGTCGGAGCCGTTCTTCCGTCAGGCGACGGAGAACCGCATGCAGCTTCGGACCGTGCTCGCGCAGTGACCACTTACCAGTTACGAGTTACCAGTTACCAACTGGAGCTCCACGCGAAGACTTTCGGTTGCTGCGCGCGAGTGGGCATGTCACGTGCAGGCTCGTGATGCATGTCAGGCCCATTGATTCGCCGGACTCGCGCCTTTGCCATCGACGTCCTCCGCTTCATCGGCACGTTGCCATCGACACAGGTCGGGCGCATCGTCGGAAAGCAGCTGGGCGAGTCTGGAAGCGCCGTCGGCGCGAACGACCGCCGCACGCGGTTAGCGCAGTCAACGCGGGATTTCCTCGCAAAATTGAAGGTGGTCGAGGAGACCGTCCGCAGAAATCGAAGCTCGCGATGATTGAACATTCTTCGAGTCGCGTTCTCTGTCGTGATGCAGATTCCGAAAGCAACAGGGTAGTCATCAACTGGTAACTGGTCGCTCGTAACTGGTCACTGATCAGCCCTCGCGCAGGGCGATGACCGCGTCGATCCGCGTTGCGCGGCGTGCGGGCACGTAGCTCGCGGCGAGCGCGACGGCGATGAGAATCGCCGAGACCGCTGCGAGCACGTATGGATTCGTCGGCTCGACCCCATAAAGCAGCGTCCGGAGCAGGCGGAGCAGGCCCAAAGCCGCCGCGAGTCCCACAGCCACACCGGCAGCGCTCCACGCCACGGAGTGGCCGACGATGAGGCGGAGCACGTCGCGGCGTTGCGCGCCGAGCGCCATGCGCACGCCGATCTCCTGCGTCCGTTGCGCGACCGAGTAGCTCACGACACCCGCAATGCCCACCGAAGCGAGTACCAGCGCGAGCAGACCGAATCCGGTCAGCAGCAGCATCGGGAAACGGCGCGACGAGATCGAGAGACCGACCACTTCTTCCATCGTGCGGACCGCGGAAACCGGCTGATCCGGTTCGACCGCGGCAATCGCTCGCTTGACCGGGGCGACGAACGCCGCCGGCTGCGATGCGGTCTTGACGACGATGCTCATGAAGGGCCAGCCCGCCTGCTGGTAAGGCCGCAAGAACGCGGGCCCCGGCTCGCTGTCGAGGCCGAACTGCCGAATGTTCTTGAACACGCCGACGACGGTCAGCCACGGTGCATCGTCGGTCGTGCGGCCGATCTTGAAGCGCTTTCCAATCGCATCCTCGCCCGGCCAGTCGCGCCGCGCCATCGCCTCGTTGATGATGACGACGCCTGGAGCTTCCACCGTGTCCTGGGCCGTGAAGTCACGCCCGGCGAGGAGCGTCATGCCCATGGTCCGGAGGATGTCGGGACACGCCACCGAGTAGGCGGCGCCCGGCTGGTTTCTGGGACCGGGGTCGGACCGGCCTTCGATGGCGATGCCACGACCCGCGCCAGCCCCGCTGAGCGGGAGGTGCCCGATGCCGCTCACGGCCACCACGCCTGGCACCGCACCCACGTGCCGGCCGAGCCCTTCACAGAACCGCGGGTTGCCTGGAGGCCCGTAATAGAGATTCTCCTGCGGCAGTGCCATCTGCATCACGAGGACATTGCGCGTGTCGAGCCCCGGCTGCACACCGAGCAGCCGCGAAACGCTGAGCAGCATGATTCCCGCTCCGGCCAGGACGACGAGCGTCAGCGCCACCTCGGAGGCGACCAGTCCATAGCGTAGACGGCTGCGGCCGCCCGTCGATCCACGAGCATTCTCCTTGAGGGAATCGTTGAGGTCGCTGCGAAAGCCCGCAAGCGCGGGCGCGAGCCCGAAGAGAATGCCGCTCACGACGGCAACGGCGGTCGTGAACAGAAGAACGGTGGTGTCGAGTGGGATCCCATCGGCCGGGCGCAGCGGCACGTTCTGGAGGTTGTTCGGGAGAATCGGGAACAGCGCGCGCGTGCCCCAGTAGGCCAGCAACAACCCGCCGGCGCCGCCGGCCGCGGCGAGCAGCACGCTCTCGGTGAGCATCTGGCGGACGATGCGACCGCGCCAGGCGCCGAGCGCGCAGCGGATCGCGAGCTCGCGCGACCGGGCGGCCGAGCGGGCGAGCATCAGGTTGGCGACGTTCACGCAGGCAATGAGCAGGACGAAGCCCACCACGCCCAGCATCGCCACGAGCGTCGGGCGGATGTTCCTCAGGCCGAATTCGTTCACCGGCGCGATCCGCACCGTCTGTCCCGCGTAGTCCACGGGGTATTGCTGCGACATCGCCCGGCCGATGGTGTCCATCTCGCTGCGCGCCTCGTCGACCGAGACCCCGCGCTTCAGGCGCCCCATCGCGATGAACGAGTTCGAGCCGCGCTCGGCGTCGCCCGGTGTCCAGCCGGTCGGCACCCACAGCTGGCGCTCGGGCCCGCCGAATCGGAAGCGGAAGCCTGCCGGCATGACGCCGGCGACCGTGTAAGCGCGCGAATCAATCTGGATGGTCTGGCCGACGATGGCGGGGTTCGCCGCGAAGCGGCGAGTCCAGAGGCCATGGCTCAGCACCACGACGCGATCGCGTCCCGGCTGCTCCTCGTCCTCGGTGAACGTCCTCCCGTGGAGCGGCCGGACGCCGAGGACGGTGAAGAAGCTCGCCGTGACCCGGACGCCCGACACCTGCTCGGCCTCGCCGCTCCCGGTCAGGTTGTAGCCGCGGCCGGCGGAATCGAACAGCGCGAGACTCTCGAAGGTGCGGCTGCGTTCGCGCCAGTCACGAAAAGTCGGCCACGAGACGATGTTGAGCCGGTCGGGGTTGTCGAGGAAGCCACGCCACACCGTGACGAGCCGCTCGGCTTCGGGGAAGGGTACCGGTTTGAGGAGTGTCGCGTTCACCACGGAGAACATCGTGGTGTTCGCACCGATGCCAAGGGCCAGTGTCAGGAGCGCGACACCGGTGAACCCGGGGTTGCGGGCAAATGTCCTGACCGCGAAGCGGATGTCGTTGAGGAGGGAGTCCACGACCGCTTCGACGGGGTGGGTCGCTCGAGCGTTGCCAAGGCACAAGGCACAACGCACAACGCACAAGGAAGGCAAAAGGCGGACAGGGAAAGGCCTTCCTTGTGCTTGGTGCCTTGTGAATTGTGCCCTACAGGAGTCGCAGCTTTGGCCGTCCTTCGATGACCGACATCAGCGTGCCGGTCGGAACCAGCCGGGTGAGCCGGAAGCCCGCGCGCTCGAAGAGCGAGGCGTACTCGGCTTCGGTCCGCTCGCGGCCCCCGGTCAGGGCCAGTCTCTCGATGTCGCCGTACTTGGCGAGGTCGGCGTCGTTGCCTGGCTGGATGACCGACTCGACGAGCAGCACGCGTCCGTTCGGCCGATCCTCGAGTGCCCTCCGGACGTTCTGCAGAATCGACACGGCCCGTTCGTCGTCCCAGTCGTGGATGACGTGCTTCAGGAGGTAGGCGTCGCCGCCGGCCGGAACCGAGTGGAAGACGTCGCCGGCGACGAAGTCGACCCGCTCCGCGACCTCGAGCCCCTCGAGCCGCTCGCGCGCGCCTTCGATGACGTGATCGACGTCGAAGAGCACGCCTTGCATCATCGGATAGCGATCGAGAATGGTCGACAGGAGATGGCCGTGGCCGCCGGCGACGTCCACGATGACGCCGATGTTCGAGAAGTCGAACGCGCCGAGCACCGACGGGGCCACGAGCGCGCTGAGCGAGGTCATCGCGTCGTTGAACGCCTCGGACTCGGCCTCGTCCTCGGCGAAGTAGTCGAACAGCGGCATGCCGAGCAAATCGTTGGCCGCGGGGACGCCGGTTTGGACCGCGTGAGCGAGATTGGCGAACACCTTGAAATGAAACGGGTCGGTCATCCACCGCACGATCGGCCGCAGGGAGCCGGCGCGCTCGCGCAGCAGCTCCGCGCTCGGCGTCAGCGCGAACCGGCGGCGCGCGATCTCCTCGAAGACGTCGGCCGCCGCGAGTACGCGGAGGACACGGTACAGGGCGTCTTCGTCGGCGCCCGTCTCGCGCGCCAGCGCCGCGGCGGTGTCGGCGCCACGCGCGACACGATCGGCGAGCCTCAGCGAAACAGCTATCTGCAGTGCCGAGGCCACCACGTAGCCGGTGGCGAGCCGCATCAGATGCTCGGCGGGGTTGATGGCGGGCGCGATCGGACTCTCGAGGGTGGCAACGATATGAGTCATATATGACGACGCATCTTCCCGCAGGATTCGATCAATCCCGCTCTGGAGGATACGAGCGTCGTTTCGCGCGGTTCCGCCGAACGCGGTGGGCCTCTTTCGCGCAAGCCCTGCGCGATGCCCGCGGGATCGAGACAATGAACGAACGCGAACGGCCGAGCGAACACGCGTGAGCCGTGATTGTGAGTCTTGAGTCGTGAGTTGTGAGGCCTGAGGGGGCTACGGGCTACAGGCCTCGTGACGCCCCTTCGAACCTCTCCGACGTGGCCGCTGGCCGTCGGTGGCGTTACTCGAACCGGAGTTCAGTTGTGTGAGGAGCTGGAGCAAACCTTCAGGCCTGCCCGGCCCGCAGCCCGTAGTCCGTAACCCGCAGCCCCGAGCTCGCTCACTCCGTCCATTCGATCGTCGGCTCCACCCACACGGCCCAGTCCCACATCGTGTTGCTGCTGCCGGGCAGCCCCGCGTCGGTGGCGAGGACGAGGCGCCAGGTGGTGTTCGAAGGGCGGTAGAAGAGGCTCCACTGCCAGCCGCCGTAGCCGGAGAGGTCAACCGACACGGGAATCGCGCGGCGGTCGTCGCGGTTGGCGAACGGGTTCACGTGGCGGAGGAAGAGCGCCTCGAATCGGCGGTCGTCGGCGATGCCGATGCGGAAGACGACGCCGTCGCCTTCGCCCGTCCATGCCTGCGGCTTGAGCGCAATGGCCGTCGTCAGGCGGGCACGGGCCGGCAGCTTCATCGCCCCAAAGGTGAGACGCGTCGGCGCGTGCGCGTAGATGACACGGCGTTGCTGGCCGTCGATCACGATGTTCTCGCGCGCGAACGCGTGCGGAATCGCGGCACGCTGTTCGGCCTGCGGGAAGCGGTCGAAGAGCGACTGCTGGAACTGGCGGAGCGGTGTCTGGCGGCAGCCCGCGATTGCCAGCAACAGCAGGCCAGCGAACAGGACGCGGCTCGGCATCGCACGTTATGCTAGCCCGCGCGATGTCTGTTGCCGCCGGCGGGGTGCACGCCCGCCTTTCTGAGGCGGGGTTCCCGAACCTCCCGAGCCCTCGCCCTTGAGCCGTCTTCGCATCGCCCTCGTGCCGCTGCTCTACGCCGGCGCCGTGGGTCTGTTCCTCGTCTCGTTCGCGCGGTTCTACGATCCGGTCTACGGGTTCACGCCCCTCATCCAGTTCGCGCTCGTGCCCGAAGACGAGGTCGTGGCCTTACGGAACGTGCCGCATCCGCGGTACAGTCGGCGTGGCCGGCTACGACGGGCAGTTCTACGCGCAGCTCGCCGTCGATCCGCTGCTTCGCGATCCGGCGATCGATCGCGCGCTCGACAACCCGCCGTATCGGGCGCGGCGCATCCTTTTCAGCTGGACGGCGTGGTTGGCCGGTCTGGGCCGGCCCGCCTGGATTCTCCAGGCCTACGCCGTGCAGAACGCGGTCGCCTGGCTCCTGCTCGCGTGGCTGCTCGCGCGATGGCTGCCGCCGACGAGCATCGAGAACTTCGCCGCGTGGTTCGGCTTTCTGTTCGGCCACGGCCTTCTCATCTCCACGCGCCTCGCGCTCCTCGATGGTCCGAGCGTGCTCGTCATTGCGGCCGCGGTCACGGCCGTCGCCGGCGGACGTCACTGGCTGGGCGCCGCGCTCGTCGGCGTCTCGGGGCTCGCGCGCGAGACGAACCTCATCGCCAGCGTGGCTCTCGCGCCGGTCCGCAACGTTCGGATACGCGATGCAGCACGGCTGACGATGCAAGCGCTGCTCGTCGTTGCACCGCTCGCCATCTGGCTCGACTACCTGCGATCGATCTACCGGAGCGCCACGCTCGCGGGCGACGGCCACCTGGTCGTGCCGTTTACGGCCTACATGCAGGCGTGGACGGTTGCCATGCGGGCCGTCGCGAGCGGTGGGTGGACCGGCCATGGCCGCTTCAACCTGCTGATCCTCGTGGCGCTCACGACGCAGGTCGTCTGGCTGATCGTGTCGGTCCGCCGCTGGCGCGATCCCTGGTGGCGCGTGGGCATCGCGTACGCCGCGCTGATGCTCACCGTCCACTCGGTGGTCTGGGAGGGCTATCCAGGCGCGATTACCCGGATCGTGCTGCCGCTCACGCTGGCCTTCAATCTGTTGCTGCCTCGCGGCCGATGGTTCTGGCCGCTGGTCGTGCTGGGGAATCTGACGGTCATCCCCGGCCTGTTCTTCTTCGAAGTGCCTGGGGTCAGTCGATTCCTGTAAGCGACCAGCGACCAATGACCAGCGACCGACTCGACCACGCTCAACGAGCTTGAAACTGCCATTTCGTAGCTAGTCACTGGTCACTCGTCATTGGTCACTCGTCCCTTCTTCTCAGGCTCGCGCCCGGCGACCACTGCGAGTGGTGCTGACGGGTCGCGCGAGGCGCGAATCTCCTGCAACGCCTGCTTGCCGGCTTTGCGTGCGCGGTCGGTCTCGTAGGCGCGCATCGAATCTATCCAGATCGCGCGCCCGGCGCGGACTTCCGCCGCGAGGTTCTGCCCTTCGATCTGCTCGAGGACGTGCTCGAGCTCATGCGGCAGGTCTTCCGAGATGAACCGGGCGTCCCGCAAGGCGACCGACACGTAGAAGACGCGCCCCTGGCGCCGGTTGATGGCCGACAGCGCGCGTGCGGTCCGGGTGCGCGCCGGCGCGACCATCATGGCGATGGTGACATCGGCCTCGGCGATGCGGACGCACTGCCGCCGGAACGTCGGTGACGATTGCCAGAGTTCCTCGACGCCGGCACGAAGCTCTCGTGGCACGCCGAGCGTGCACGGCCACGGGCGCTCGGCCGGTGCGGCGGCCGGCGCGGGCGTTTCCGCGGAAAGCGAGGGCGCTTGAGTCAGGAGCAGCAGGAAGAGTGTGACCGGGAGCATGGTGTGTTTGCCTTTCGAACCGTCTTGATTCAGGCAACGCTGCCGGGCCCCCGGACTTCTGTTGGAATTCCCAAGTTCGTCTGAAACTGGTCTGAATCGCGGCCACGGAGAGGTCTGTTGCATCGGCGGGTCTCGCCCGGGAGACTCCGACCGTATTGACAAAAATATTTTCCAAATGCTACGGTGCCGCGCACATGGCGTCCGAACCCATCGAGCTCGTCGCCGAACCCGACCGCGTGCGGCTGGCGCTCTCGCCGATGCGACGGCGCCTCCTCGATCGCTTGAAGACACCCGCCTCGGCTACCGAGCTCGCCTCGGAGCTGGCGCTCGGACGGCAGCGCGTCAACTACCACTTGCGGGCACTCGAGTCGGCTGGTCTCGTCGAGCTCGTCGAGGAGCGTCAGCGGCGTGGGTGTATCGAGCGCGTGCTCGCCGCGCGCGCCCGCGCCTTCGTCGTCGATCCGGCGGTCATGGGCTCGCGCGAGCCGTCCGCCGTGCGGGCGGCCGCGCAGGACCGCTTCGCGGCCGAGCATCTGATCGACTCTGCGGCCGCCATCGTGCGTGATGTCGCCCGCATGCATGCGAAGGCGGAGCGTCAGCACACGCGCCTGCTGGTCTTCACGCTGGACACCGAAATCGGCTTCGCCACTCCCGCAGATTTCGAGCGCTTCGCGACCAGCCTCGGCGACTTCCTCGCGCGCGAAGCTGCGGCGCTCGAGTCGCCGAACGGGCGCCGCTATCGCGTCGTGATCGGCGCTCACCCCGCCCCGCAGGCGCCGAAGACGGGAGGCGAGCCGTCGGCGCCACGTCCGCCGCACCCAGGAGGGCACCATGAAGACATCCGATCGCGTCCTCGTCGAGATTCTCGTCGCCGCTCCCATTGACGTCGTCTGGCGCGCGCTCCGCGAGCCCGCCGAGATCCGCCGCTGGTTCGGTTGGGACTGCGCCGGGCTGGCCGACGAGGTGGACGTGATCTTCGGTCAGATGCAGGCGTCGGAGGCGGGCCACACGCTGTCAGCCACCGGCATGCCCGACCGGTACTCGCTGGAGGCCAGCGGCGATCGCACGATCGTGCGCTTGATCCGATCGGCCCCGGTCACCGACGCGAGCTGGCGAGGGATCTACGACGATGAGGCTGAAGGGTGGTTGACGTTTACCGAGCAGCTCCGGTTCGCGCTCGAGCGTCACCGCGGCGCCGAACGGCGCACGCTGTACCTGAACGGCCGCGCTCGATCCGAGGGTGCGGCTTTGCCCGCCGACGCGATCGGTCTCATCAGTCTTGCCGCCGTACCGGTCGCTGAGCGGTATGCCTTGACCGCGCCGACCGGCGAGCTGATGCAGGGGACGGTCTGGTTCCGCGCCCCGTACCAAATCGGCCTGACGGTCGATGGGTATGGGGACGGCCTGATCATCGTCGGCACCCGTCCGAAGACGGCCGGCTCGGCGTACGGCGGCGGGAGTCTGGTCATCACGACTTACGGCATGGACGATGAAACGTTTGCCGCGCTCCGCGATCGTTGGAGCCGCTGGTGGCGCGGCTGCTACGACGTCATCGAGCTTGCGCCCGCTTAGGGTGTCATCCCAATCCACGCGCACTTCGTCACGCGTACCGAGCGTGCTGACGCGCGAACGGGCCATCATGCAACTGGCTGGATCGTCGATCGGATCTTTCGCGCGGGGATGAACGGCGCGCGCCGAGTGTCGAATTGCGCGATCAGGTCGACTACGCCGGCCCGACGTGTCATTCGCCCGCAGTTTCGGTCGGCTGAGATGGCCCTCATTCTGGGATGAGCGTCCGCGTGCGGGATCCGGGGTTGTGGATGCGTGACGAATCGGCATCACACGCCGGTCATCGAATGGGCCTGAATTGACGGCTTTTCGAGCGCTCCGACGATCGAGGTGCGCCGTGGCATCGCGCGTGCACGTCTCCGACAGTCTCGCGATCGAGACATATCGGAGGTTCAGTGATGACACGACGAATTCTGATTGCCTGCAGCGCGTGGCTCCTGTCCGCGACGCTCGCGGCAGCACAGGGACAGCAAACGGGCACGCTGCAGGGCACCGTGACCGACACGAGCGGCGCCGCCCTGCCCGGCGTCATCGGTGACCGCGCGTTCGGCCGCCGCTGCAGGGCGCGCGCGACACGGTCACCGGCGCCGCCGGCGATTACGTGCTGCGCGGCCTGCCGCCCGGCGTCATACGAAGTCACGCTTCGAGCTGAGCGGCTTCACGACCGGTCAGCAGACCGTCACCGTCAGCCTCGGCCTGCCGACGGAGCTCAAGGCGCAGATGACTCCGGCCGGCGTGACCGAGTCGGTCCAGCGTCGTCGCGCGAGACGACGTCGGCGCTGGTCACGCCCGCCAGCCAGCGCCAACTACGCGGCGACCGAGATCGACACGCTGGCCACCGGCCGCACGCTCGCCGGCGATCGCCGAGCTCGCGCCCGGCCTCACCGCCAACACGCCGAACGCCGATCAGGTGACGATTTCGGGCGCGTTCGCCTACGACAACGTGTTCCTCGTCGACGGCGTCGACATCAACGACAACCTGTTCGGCAGCCCCGACGACCTCTTCATCGAGGACGCCATCGAGCAGACGCAGGTGATCACGTCCGGCGTCTCGGCCGAGTACGGGCGCTTCTCGGGCGGCGTCATCAACGCCATCACCAAGAGCGGCGGCAACATCTTCTCCGGCAGCTTCCGCACCGACCTGACCAACCCGGCGTGGCGCGACGAGAACCCGTTCGAGGAAGAGAACGACACGACCCGGCCCGACGATCTCGGCAAGGTCTTCCAGGCGACGTTCGGCGGTCCGATCCTGCGCGACCGCCTGTGGTTCTTCGCGGCGGGCGCGGTGGGAGGACACGACCAACTCGCAGCCGCTGCCGCAGACCGGCATGCCAGTTCGACGTGACGTCGACGAGGACCGGCGCTACGAGGTCAAGCTGACCGGCACCGTCGCGACCGGACCACACGGTGCAGGGCAGCTACTTCAAGCAACAGCCTCGAAGCAGGATCGCGTCACCTTCCCGTTCAGCATCGACCCGGCGACGCGCATTCACGCCGAGACGCCCGAGCGACCGCATCGTCGCCAACTATCGCGGCGTGCTGCGGCCGAACCTCTTCGCCGAGGCGCAGTTCTCGCGCAAGAAGCTCGGCTTCCGCAACAGCGGCGGCACGTCGACCAACATCGTCGACTCGCCGTTCATCACGCTACGCAGGACGCTCGGCCACTACAACGCGCCGTACTTCGACGCGACCGACCCCGAGGATCGCGACAACCGCAGTTCACCGGATCGGTGTCCTGGTTCCTCTCGGGCACCCGCACCGGCAGCCACGACATCAAGGGCGGCGTCGAGCACTTCACCGCGACCAACACGCGGCGGCAACTCGCAGTCGGCGACCAACTACGTGTTCGACGCCGACTACCTCACCGACGTCGAGGGCAATCCGGTGTACGACGGCGAGCGACCGCTTGATTCCGGTGTTCGTGCCCGGCGAGACGTTCATCGAGAACTGGCTGCCGGTGCGCGGCGCGACGATCGACATCACGACGACGTCGTTCTACGCGCAGGATCGCTGGGCGCTCATCGCGCCAGCTGTCGCTCGACCTCGGCCTCCGCTACGAGCGCGTCCGCAGCGACGCCACCGGCGGCATCGTCGGCGTCGACACCGACACGGTGGTGCCGCGCCTGGCCGCCACGCTACGATCCGTTCGGCAACGGCAGGTGGGTGATCCAGGCGACCTACGCGCACTACGCGGGCAAGTACAGCGAGGCGCAGTTCGCCAGCAACACCAACGTCGGCAACCCGAGCCGGACGCTCGGGCGTCTACACGGGCCCGCGGGTCAGGGGCTCGACTTCGCGCCCGGCTTCGATCCGGCGAACTACGAGACCGTCCTCGGCATCTTCCCGACCGCGAACGTGTTCTTCGAGGACGGCCTCTCGGCGCCGGTCACGAGTGAGTTCACGACCTCGCTCGGCGACGCAGCTCGGGCGCGGCTACGTGAAGGGCACCTACGTCTATCGCAACATGTCGCAGCTTCGTCGAGGACTTCATCAACCTGCGACACGGGATCGACCGACGTCACCTTCGAGGGCGAGGACTTCGGGACCTTCTCAGAACCGCGTCTTCCGACAACACCGACGACGCCCGAGCGGCGCTACCAGGGGCTGGTGTTCCAGGGCCGCTATCGCCTGACGCCGCGGTGGACGGTCTACGGCAACAGCACCGTGCAGTTGACGAACGAAGGCAACTTCGAGGGCGAGGGCGCGAACCAGCCGGGCGTCAGCTCGGTGTTCGGCGACTATCCCGAGGCGTTCAATCTCGACTCGCCACTTTCCCGATCGGCCGGCTGGCGGCTTCCAGCGTCACAAGATGCGGCTGTGGACGACCTACGCGCTCGAGCTTCGGCCACTTCGGCACCGTGGACGTGGGCTGGGCCTACCGATACGACTCGCCACTGACCTACAGCCTGCGGGCGCGACGGCGTGCCGCTCACCGACACGCAGGAGGCGCTGCTCGCCGACTACGCGAGCACCACCAGCTCGCAGAACGTCTACTTCGGCGGGCGCGGCACCGAGCTCTTCCCGAACGGTTCGCATCTGTTCGACCTCGGCGTCACCTACAGCCTGCCGGTGCTGCGAACGCTGAAGCCGTACCTGAAGCTCGACATGCGGAACGTGTTCAACAGCAAGCCGCTCATCAGCTACGACACGACGATCGATCCGGACTTCGACGGTCCGCTCGACTCGCTCGGACTGCCGACGACGTTCACGCGCGGCCCGCGATTCGGCGAGGCGACGAGCAACGAACGACTATCCCGCTCCCGCGCGAGTACCGCATCTCGCTCGGGTTCAGGTTCTAGGCAGCTGGAGGGGCTACGGACGGGGCGACGGACTACGGGGACTGCGGGCTGGCACAGGCCCGTAGCCCGTAGCCTGGAGCCGGTCGACGTTCACCGACGTCTAAGATCCTCCGAAAGTCTCGCAGGCCTTGAGCTGACCGCTCTTCAGTCCGCGCGTCAGCCACTCCATCCGCTGTGCCGACGATCCGTGCGTGAAGCTCTCGGCCACGACCTGCCCCTGCGAGCGCTGCTGCAGGCGATCGTCGCCAATCGCCGCTGCCGCGCGCAGGCCTTCCTCCACGTCCCCCTCCTCGAGCGGAATGCGCGAGTGATTCCCCCACACCCCCGCGAAGCAGTCGGCCTGCAGCTCGAGCCGCACCGAGAGCTGGTTGGCCTGCACTTCGTTCGTCTGCTGCTGGAGTTGCGAGACGCGTGAGGTGAGCCCGAGCAGGTTCTGGACGTGGTGCCCCACCTCGTGCGCGATGACGTAGGCCTGCGCGAAGTCGCCCGGCGCGCCGAACCGTCGATCGAGCTCCTGGAAGAAGCTCATGTCCAGATAGACCCTCGAATCGCCGGGACAGTAGAACGGGCCGACAGCCGCCGATGCCAGGCCGCACGCCGATTCGACCCGCCCTGTGAAGAGCCACAGCTTCGGCTGTACGTACGCCCGATTGAGCTGCTGTGGGAAGACCGTGTCCCAGACCGTCTCGGTATCCTTCAGCACGGTCCTGACGAACTCGCTCGCCTCGTCGGGCTGTCCCGGCGGCGCCTGTCCTGTGTCAGAACCCGTCTCAGCCGGGATTTGAGTGAGCACGGACAGCGGATCGCCCCCGGCGAGATAGGTGATGAGCGCGAGGAGCAGCAGCCCTCCAATCCCCAGGCCTCCAGCCCGCATGCCGACGCCCCGCCCGCGCATGTCTTCGACGTTCTCGCTCCGTGGAGCCTCTCGCCATCGCATGGTCGCCCTCCGTCATCCATCTTATGCCTGGGCGCTCGCGGCAAAGCTCGAGGACGAGAAGTCTCCCTGCGAGCGGATTCTTTGGTGCAGCCGTGTGCTGTTGCGACACGCCTCGCCCACGTTGTGCCCTGAAGCGCGCACGGCGCTTGACTCGCCGCCCCGTCGGTATCAAAGTGAGGCTTTAACCGTTCGATTTTTGCGATTTCGCCGTTAGGTCCTACAGCACGGTTCAACAATGCGCAAACGCTCGATTCACCCGGTTCCGCCGCTCGCCGGGCCTCCCGGTGGTCCACCCTCGGGTAGCACCAACGGCGCGCCGAGTGCGCCCGAGCACACGACGCAAGGACAGCACGCGGACGCGCAGCCGCCTGCGATCGATCAGCCGGTCGGCGAGCCAGCGACGACGCCGCCGGGTCCCGAGGTGACGCCGCAGGGCTTGGACAAGTCCGGGGGGCTCGTGTGGCCGCCGCCCGACGACGACATGAAAGAGTGGGAGGTGCTGCACCTTCAGACGAGCGGGCACACCATCATCGAGCCGATGAACTACACGCCGCCCGCGCACTCCGACGTCGGGCGCGGATGCGCACGCGCCGACGACTCCGGTCAAGCCGTTCAGCAGTCCGGCGCCGGCTGCACCGCCACCGCCGCTCGTGTTTCCGACGCCCGCGCAGCGCGCCGCGTCGATGCCGGTCGACCCGTCGGACGCCACCGTCGCGGTGTCGCCAGAGCTGGCCGAAGCGCTTCGGACGAGGTCGTCCGCGCCTGCAACACCGCCTCCGTATTCGCCGGCCACGTTCTATCCCGCGGTGGATTCGCAACCTCGTGATGCTGGTCTGCCCGAAACCGAGGGCATCGAGCCGCTGCGGCTGCCCGCGCTGGAGCGCTCGCTCGATCCGCCGACGAAGCCTGTCGAGCCACCGACGACGGCGAGTGGATCTCGGTCGTCGGCTGGATCGACGCTGCCTGGCTTTGCGACGGCTCCGTTCGACCCGCCGCACCCGACGAGCGTCGGGCTCGATTCGGCCGCGCACGCGCACGACCCGCGCGAGGACACGGATCCGGGGTTGAGCACGCGCATCCTGCCGGCTCCACCTCGTTTCGACAAGCCCGCATCGACGGGCGTGAGCGATCGATGGCATTCGGACATGCCACAAGCGCGCGCGGCGCGTCCTGGCGTGTTCACGACGGATCCCTCGCAGTCTGGTCCGGTCCGGATCTCGCTCGACGCGCTCGCAAATCAGCCGGCCACGCCGCCAGCGGACGTTCGGCCGTCGCTCGTCGATACGCTCCCGACCGGCGTCAAGCTCTCGACGCTCTACCCCAAGCCGGCGACGCCGCCTCCGGTCGAACGGCCGATCACGGCGGGCGACCTGTTGATCCATCCCGGGTCTGCGGCCCCGACGGTTCCGCCTTCACCGGTGCTCCCCTCCCCACCCGCGCCCGCGATTCCGGATCCGACGCGTCGCGAGGGCATCACCCTCGGCTCGTGGGGTTGGCGATTGGCGCTGGGCCTGCTGGCGGTTGCGCTCGTGGCGCAGATCGGGTGGCTGTCCTATCACATGCTGCAGCCGGCCGCCGCCGCGAACGTCACGCCAGCGCCGGCGACGCTGGTCGTCGACGCGCTGCCGGCTGGCGCGACCGTCGTGCTCGACGGACGCGTGCTGGGCACGACGCCGTTCCGCGCCGAAGTGCCATCGGGCAACCATCAGCTCGAAGTCCGCTCGGATTCCTTGCAGCGCCAGCTGGCCATCACGCTGCAGCCGGCTACGCTCTCGTCCTATACCGTGGAGCTTGCGTCCGCGGAGCCGAAGCGCGAGGACGCGGCGGCGACCGCGGCCATCGAAGTCCGGAGCGACCCGTCTGGTGCGCGCGTGTCCGTCGCCGGCGTCTCGCGCGGCGTCACGCCGCTGGTTGTCAGCGATCTCAAGCCCGGACGTCATCAGGTTCAGGTGAGCGGGCCGTTCCGCTCCGTGACCCGCACCGTCACCGTCGCGGCCGGACAGCAGGCGCTGCTCGTCGTGACGCCGGCGCGCTCGAGCGACGCGGATCCAGCACCCGACGACACGCCGGTGCGTGCCGCCACGGGCCGCGGCACCTTCGCCATCAAGTCGCCGATCGTCCTGCGCATCGTCCGCAACGGCGACTTTCTGGGAACGAGCGAGGATGCGCGTATTCAGATGCCGGTCGGGACACACGACATCAGCCTCGAGAACGATGGGGTCGGCCTGCGCGAGACGCGCAGCATCGAGATCGTGGCCGGGCGACATCTCGCCGTTCCCTTCGAACTGCCGTTGGGAACGATCAACATCAACGCCCGCCCGTGGGCCGAGGTGTTCGTCGACGGGCAGCGCGTCGGCGAGACGCCGGTCGCGTCGCTCGCCATTCCGGTGGGCGCGCACGAAATCGTCTTCCGTCATCCCGATCACGGGGAGAGGCGCATGTCCGTCATGGTGAAGATCGGCGTGCCCGGCCGCGTCTCTCTCGACTTCACGCGATGAGCCGACTGCTCGCCCCGGTGCTCGTCCTCGTGGTGGCCCTGCCGGCCGTCGTCGGAGCGAATCGCTCGCTTCAGATCCCGCACGACACCCTGGCGGCGGCGCGCGATCTCTACGTCACCGCCGGCTACGACGAAGCGCTCGCGATGCTCGACCGGATGCGCCCGCCGGCCGATGCGCGTACAGTCCGAGGCCCGGACCATCGAGCAATACCGCGCGTTCTGTCTCTTCGCGCTCGGCCGGACGGCGGAGGCGGAGCAGGCGGTCGAGCGTGCGGTGACGATCGATCCCACGTGGGAGCTCGAGGACAAGGAGGCGCCGCCGCGGCTCCAGACGTTCTTCGCGGGCGTGCGATCAAAGGTGGTTGCGGACGTGCTGCGCAAGCGGCTCGATGCCGCCAAGGCGCTGCACACGGACAAGAAGTACGAGGCGGCGGCCGAGGCCTTCACGAGCGTGCTGACGCTGCTCGATGATCCGGCGATCGTGCGTGTCGCCAGCCGCGATCTGGCCGATCTCCGCACCGTGGCGACCGGCTTCCGCGATCTCGCCGTCGCCGCGCGCGATCAAGAGCTCAAAGCCCAGGCGCAGGAACAGGCCGCCGCCGAGCGCGAGAAGGAAGTCAAGCGCGCTGCCGCGGCCGCCGCAGCCGCGCCACCGCCGGCGCCACCGCCCGCGCCAAACACCACGTCGGTCGTGGCTGGACGTCCCGCGTCTGGCCCGTCCTCGTCCGAGCAGGTGGTGCCTCCCATCGCCCTCATCCAGAACGTGCCGCGGCCGACCGACGTCACGATTCCTGCCGGCGCACGCGCGATCATCGTCATCGACGTACTCATCGACGAGTTCGGGCGCGTCGAGCGCACGTCGATCCGGCAATCGGTGAACCGCATGTACGAACAGCAGCTGCTCGCGGCGATCCGCAATTGGCGGTACACCCCCGCCACGCAGGCCGGCAAGGTCGTCAAGTACGTCAAGACCCTCGAAATCGAGTTGACGCCGCGATAGCCATCCCTCCGCGGCGGCCTCGCTCACCGGCCGCCGGGGAGCACCCGGAGCGCAGGACGCCTCACAGACCAGCTCTCCTGCCGCAGCACGCTGAATCGATCCTGGCGTCCTACCGCGTTCGCGGCCCAGCCTGCGGAGACAGTGGCCGAGATGCACGTGAGCCCGACGAAAGCGCGGTGGCCCAGGTGCGCATGGGACAGGCCAGAACCTTGACACAAATGCGGAGTGCGAACCGCAGGCCGGCTAGAACAGTCGAAGCAACGACCCAGCCGGCCATCGCAGCTTGAACTCACCGTACCAGCGGCAGGGCAAGTACAGCAGTACCGAGGCCGAGCAGCCAGAACGGATACATCCGCAGAATCGCCATGCCGTCCGGGAAGAACCGGCCGATGGCGCCGTAGAGCCAGAGATGAGCGATGAAGAAGAAGAGCGGCACGGATCCGAAGACGCGCAGCGGCCGCGTCCAGCGTGAGTCGGCGACACCGCGTTGTTCGATCAGCGAGAGCAGCACGAAGTCGACGCCGAGCGTGAGGAGCAGAAATGTCAGGCTCGGCGGGTACTTCGTCACGTTGAGAAACCCGATCCAGCCGGACGGCGCCGGCTGAAAGCTGCCCAATCCTCCCGACGCGCGCAGCACGACGAACACGACGAGGAAGGCAGCGCCGGCCATGCCGACCCACTTGAACGCGGCATCGCGATCTCGTACGAGCATGCGGCCAAACGCGAGACCCAGCAGGGTTGGGCCGAGCCACGGGATGGTCGGATACACGGCGATGACCGGCGGTGCGAGGCCGGGCACGACGAGCAGCCCCAGGAGCGGGTCGATTCGAGCGCTCGCAGCCGCCGGCGTGAGCGCGTGGGTGACGAGCACGCAGATGGCCGACAGGGCGACGAGTGCGAGCGGAGGCAGCCGCACCAGCCAGGCCGACACGGCGAGCGCGGATCCGAGCCCGTAGAGAACGCCAAGGATGACCGTAATCGCGCCCGGTGCGCCGGGCACCCGGAGTCCGTAGTTCTCGCTCCGGGTGGCGCCCGCGAGCGCGAAATTCGACGCGGTGATTTCGAGCAGGTAGCCCAGCGCGATGAGCACGAGACCCCGGAGCGTCAACTGGGCGGCGATACGGAGCGCGCGCCAGCCGGCACGCTCGCGCGACGCCGCGAACAGCGCCGCGCCGGCGCCCATGAGGAACATGAAGCCTGGCGCGCACAGGTGCGTGACCAATCGCGTCAGGAACGCCAGCCAGTCACCCTGGTAGTCGGGCAGGGCGGCTCCCCAGAACTCGCCGGGATGATTCTTGGCGATGAAGCCGCGGGCGTGATCGATTGCCATGAGCACGATGATCAGGCCGCGCAGCACATCCAGGGATGCGACCCGGCCGGCGGCCGCCAGCGTGGACATGTGGGCAGGGGCTGGCGGGGGAGAGGTTTCGTCGCGCGCCATCGAAGGGCCTCCGGCCGCGAGTATGCACGGGCGGCCCATGAACGGCGTCAAGAATCCCTGAAGAAGCGCTGAATGTTGACCGTGGGGCCTGCGGCGGGCGACGATAGTCGGTTCGCGTCCCCTCCCGGGACGCCGCCAAGCGCCGCACGTCGTCGGCACCACCGGATTGGCAGGCGGGGCTGCAGCCGCGCCGTCCTGGCGGCGGTGATTCGTCATTCGTCATTCGTCATTCGTCATTCGTCATTCGTCATTGTGTCATTGGTATGCGTCCCGTAGCCAACCCTCTCATCCGCAACATCGCCATCGTCGCCCACGTCGATCACGGCAAGACCACGCTCGTCGACGCGCTGCTCCACCAGAGCGGCATCTTCCGTTCGAACGAGCGGGTAGCCGAGCGGGCGATGGACAACACCGACCTCGAGCGCGAGCGCGGCATCACCATCCTCGCGAAGAACACGGCGGTCCACTACCGGGACCTGCTCATCAACATCGTCGACACGCCGGGTCACGCCGACTTCGGCGGCGAGGTCGAGCGCACGCTGTCGATGGTCGACGGCGTCCTGCTCCTCGTCGACGCGTCCGAAGGTCCGCTGCCGCAGACGCGCTTCGTGCTGCGCAAGGCGCTCGAGCGGCGGCTGCACGCCGATCATCGTCATCAACAAGATCGACCGGCCCGACGCGCGGCCGCAAGGAGGTGCTGAACGAGATCTACGACCTCTTCATCGATCTCGACGCGACCGAGGATCAGCTCGAGTTCCCGGTGCTCTACGCCAACGCGCGCGCCGGCACCGTCGACGCTCGATCTCGCCGCGCCCGGCGAGGATCTCGCGTCCGCTCTTCGACGCCATCGTCGAGCACATTCCGCCGCCGCACGGCGCGATCGATCGATCCGCTGCAGATGCTGATCGCCAACCTCGACTCGAGCGACTACCTCGGGCGCATCGCCATCGGCCGCATCTTCAACGGGCGGGTCAAGCATCGAACGACCTGGTCGTCGGTGGCCAAGCTCGACGGGTCGTTCGCAGCAGACGCGGTGACCAAGCTCTTCGCCTTCGAAGGGCTCAAGCGCGTGGACGTGGCCGAAGCCGCGGCGGGCGACATCGTCTGCCTCGCCGGCATCGAGGACATCACCATCGGCGAGACGGTCACCGACCCGGCGAACCCGATGCCGATTCCGCCGATCGCCGTCGACGAGCCGACCGTGTCGATGATCTTCGGCGTCAACACGTCGCCGCTCGCGGGCCGGGAGGGGCAGTTCGTCACGTCGCGCAACCTGCGCGAGCGGCTTGAATCGCGAGCTCGATCGGCAACGTCTCGATCCGCGTCGAGGACACCGAATCGCCCGAGCACATGAAAGTCGTGGGACGCGGCGAGCTGCAGCTCGCGATTCTCATCGAGATGATGCGGCGCGAGGGCTACGAGCTGCAGGTCTCGCGGCCCGAGATCGTGACCAAGGAGACGCCCACGGGCCGGGTCGAGCCGGTGGAAGAAGTGGTCATCGACGTCCCCGAGGACTTCCAGGGCGTCGTCATCGCGACGATGGGCACGCGGCGCGGCACGCCGACGCGCATGGTCAACAATGGCAGCGGCCGGGTGCGGCTGGAGTTCCGCATCCCGTCGCGAGGATTGATTGGGTTCCGCTCCCAGTTCCTGACCGATACGCGCGGCACCGGCATCATGAACCATCTGTTCGCGGGCTGGGAGCCGTGGCACGGGCCGATCCCGTCCCGCACGACCGGCGCGCTCGTCGCCGATCGCCCGGGACCCGCCACGGCGTTCGCGATCTCGAACCTGCAGGATCGCGGCGAGATCTTCATCGAGCCGGCGACCGAGGTCTACGAGGGGATGATCATCGGCGAGAACTCGCGGGCCAACGACCTCGACGTCAACGTGACGAAGGAGAAGAAGCAGACCAACATGCGCGCCTCGACGGCCGACGAGGCGATCCGGCTGATTCCACCGCGCAAGCTCTCGCTGGAGCAGGCGATCGAGTTCATCAACGACGATGAGCTCGTCGAGGTGACGCCGAAGAGCATCCGTCTGCGCAAGAAGGTGCTGGCGTCGAACATGCGGCCGAAGAAGTCGGCGGACTAGAGGCTGGCGGCTGGGCGGTTGGGCGACGGGGCGGCTGGGCCGGGGACTCGCTACCGCAGAACCGTCACCACGAGCGTGGCGGCAAGGCCGACAATCACCCCCAAGACCGAGTCCACGGCGTAGTGATAGCCGCCGAGGACGGTGGCGGCGGTGATGAGTGCCGCGAGAACGATGAGCAGTGCACCGGCGGCTGGAAGCACGGTGGCCACCGACAAGGCAACGGCCACGGCGGCCGCCGCGTGTCCGCTGGGAATGGTGTTCACCTGAATGCTCCCGCGGCCCAGCACGAATGCATTGAGCCGGCGGAGCGGTGTGGCTGGAAGAGCCGTGTAGGCCGGTTGTCCGAGCGCTCGCGGCGCGCGCGTCTGAATCCACGGCAGCGTTCCATAGCAGACGAACGCGGCCAGGAGCACCGTGGTCCAGAACACGCCGAGGTGATCCGCACGCCCGCCTGCGACCAGCGTGAGCGCGCCGAGGGGCACCATCGGATACACGAGCAGGTACGCCGCTTCGAACACGGCTTGGACGATGGGGTGTGCGTGCTGATACAAGCGGCGTAATCCGATGCCATCGAGAAGGATTTCATCCCATCTGGCCAGCGTTGCCTCGACGGTCACCATCGGTGCCACGAAGAACGTGCCCGACAGCCAGTAGCCGCCGAGAAGCACCGGTAGCGGGAGCAGCGCGCGAGCCACGTCGGGCGGGTCCATCGCTGGAAGAAGCGGCAGCATCAGCCAGCTTGCGACCCCAATCGGGACGGCGAGCCGGCGCGTGCGGGCGAATTGCGGGCGCGCGAGGGCGCAAACCGCGAGATACGACACGTAACCGATCGCAATGATCTCCCAGCGAAGCATGCCAGCTACATCACTATGTGCTGGCCGACGCAAAAACGGCTCACGGAGAACGGGGGGATGGGAGATGAGTCTCACAGCGCGATCGTGAGGACTCCGGCCGCGATGAGCGCGATCGCCCACAGCAGATCGAGGTTGATCCACGCCGTCCGCAGGATGCCCACGCCGACCTTCTCGTAGACGACCACCGCGGCGGCGGCGGTCACGGCG
The DNA here is from genome assembly GCA_963840865.1 of Vicinamibacterales bacterium. Lineage (GTDB taxonomy): Bacteria > Acidobacteriota > Vicinamibacteria > Vicinamibacterales > Vicinamibacteraceae > CAWJAP01. The sequence continues at coordinate 174,066 of CAWJAP010000023.1, read as the reverse complement.
AAATAGCCCATCCCGTGTGCCGCGGTGCCCATCAAGGCCGCACTCGTCGACACGCCCGTGCCCGCAGCGGCCGACGTATGGTGCGGCGAGTATCGTCGGCGACGAGCTACATCACTTCGGCTGGAACGCGTGCGGCTCGTGCCTGTGCCCGTATACCTCGCGCACTCGATGCGAAGCGCTCGTCCCCCGACGCGCGCTCGGCATCGTCGATCTGGATCCCGCCTCGAAGGGAGGGCTACGGACGCATCGCCGGTCAGCTCGACATGCCGCACGTAGCCGAGCGTTTCCGGAGGCGCCTCGATCGCCATCTTCGGAGACGGATAGAAAGTCTGGTCGGGGGTCCACTTCTGCATGAATGTTCCTGTTGGTGTTGTCGGCTGGGAACGCCAGCGGTAGAGTTAGCTTCGACTCACTGTGTCGAGCACCCATCACAGCGTTTGCCGGCAATACCGCCGGTTCAAAGGCGAGTGGTGCGCTCAACACAAGTGAGCTCAGGGGTGTCGCTGCTCCCAGCAGGGGTCACGACGTTCGGATTCCCGGCCCGCCATGGTGGATCTCGGCCACTGGCCGCACGCGGACACGCTCCTCGATCAGGCGCTCGCCCTGCCGGCCGCCGAGCGCGCGGCCTTCGTTCGCCAGGCGGCTCAGGGTGACGCGGCGCTCGCCGACGCGCTCGAGCGAATCCTTCGCGAGGCCGAGCGCGCCGACGGGTTCCTCCAGCCGGGCGGCGGATTGAGCGGCCCGCTGTTCGCCGCGTTCTGCGACGAGATCGAGGGTGACGCCGATGTCGCGCGTCCCGCCGCGCTCGAGGACGGCAGGCGGCTCGGTCCGTACCGCGTCGACCATCGCATCGGTCGTGGGGGCATGGGCGAGGTCTACCGCGCCCGCGATCTGCGGCTCGGGCGCGACGTTTGCCATCAAGGTGCTGCCCGCCCACTCGGCGGACGATCCCGATCGCGTGGCGCGACTCGAGCGCGAGGCGCGTGCGCTCGCACGAACGAGCCATCCAGGCATCGGCGCGATCCATGACGTCTACGAGGAAACGGGGCTCGTCGCGCTGGTGCTCGAGCTCGTGGACGGCCCGACGCTTGCCGAGCGCATCGCGCGCGGGCCGTTCACCTGGAACGAGGCCTTGCCGCTCGTCCGTCAACTCGTGGAAGCGATCGCCGCTGCGCACGATCGAGGCATCGTCCATCGCGATCTGAAACCGGCCAACATCAAGGTCACGCCGGATGGCCACGTCAAGGTGCTCGATTTCGGCCTGGCCAAGGCGATCCAGGACGATGACGGCGGTGGCGACGAGATCGGTCCGTCGCTCACCTCGACGGTGAGGCATGCCGGGCTCGTCCTCGGCACCGCCGCTTACATGAGTCCCGAGCAGGCCCGCGGCGGACGCGTGGATCATCGGACCGACATCTGGGCGTTCGGCTGCGTGGTCTTCGAGATGCTGACGGGGACACGCGCGTTCGAGGGCGATTCGCGCACCGACGTGATGGCGCGCGTCATCGAACGCGAACCGGACTGGTCCAAGCTGCCCGCCGGCCTGCCGGAGCCCATCGTCCGGCTGTTGAAGCGCTGCCTGCGCAAGAACGCGGCACGCAGGCTCGGGTACATCGGCGACGCCCGGCTCGACCTCGAGGATGTGGAGAGTGCTGCGGCCGACGCGCCGCTCCCGCCGTCAACACATCGCTCCATCTGGCGGTCACCGTGGCTCGTCGGGGCAGCGGGCATCGGCGCGGGCGCCGCCCTGACCCTGGCGGTGCTGCATGACCAATCGGTCGAGGCGCCGATCGTCCGTGTGTCAGTCCCCATCGGCGCCGACCACGAGGTGGTGGTGGGGCAGCTCACGACGCTGGCCGAATCGGACGATGGACGCACGCTGGTGTATCGAGCGTGGAAGTGGGGCGTGATGCAGCTGTTCGTCCGGCGCTTCGACGAAGCCGGGAGCCAGCCGCTCGCCGGCACCGAGGAGCCCGAGGGACATGCCGTGTCGCCCGACGGCCGCTGGGTGGCGTTCGGGCAGCGGGGGAAGCTGCTGAAGGTCCCAACCGCCGGCGGGCCGCCGGTCGTGCTGTGTGACGCGCCCGGCGGCGTCAGCCTCGACTGGGCTGGCGATCAGATCGTGTTCGCGACCGGCACGGGATATCAGTTGTTCCGCATGCCGGCAGCCGGCGGCACGCCGGTCGCGATCGCCGGCGTTGCGGGAGGGCCGAGCCCCGCGCTTCACGGATCGCCCGACATTGCGCCCGACGGGCAGTCGGTCGCCTTCACTTTTGGGTCAGCCGCAGGCGAGAAGGTGGCGGTGACCGGCATCGATGGCGGCGAGGTCGGCATCCTGACCGACGGCCGTCAGCCGCGGTTCTTTCCGGGCGGCTTTCTCGTCTTCGCACGGGAGTCGCGCGTGTGGGCCGCCCGCTGGGACGCGTCGCGCCGGGCGCTCGCGAGCGAGCCGGCGGTCGTCGTCGAGGGCGTGGCCCGCAGCTCCCTGAACCGGCAGGTCCACTTCGCGACGGCCGGCGACGGATCGATCATCTACGTTCCCGCGCTCGAACCGCGCACCCGGCAGATTCTGGTCTGGGTCGATCGCGGCGGCCGCGAGGAGCGTGTGGAGTTCGAGGAGCGTCCGATCACGCGGTTCGCGCTCTCTCCGGACGGCACGCGCCTCGCGATTGCGACGAGCGAGCCGCAGGGCCGCGACGTGTGGGTGCTCGACCGCGCTCGGCGGACCCTCGGCCGGCTGACGTCGGACCCGGCGACGGAGACCGCGCCGGTCTGGTCGCCGGATGGCCGCCTGATTGCGTTTCGATCCGATCGCGACGGCGGCGGTCTGTTCCTTCGGGCCGCGGACGGCGCGGCGGAGCCACGACGCCTGACCGACGCCCGGGGACTGTTTCACACGCCGTACGCGTTCACGCGCGATGGATTGCGGCTGCTCTTCGTCGAGTTCAAGGACTATCGGCAGCAGAACATTCTGAGTGTCGAGACGAGCGGTGAACGCCGTGTCGAGACGGTGCTCGGGCCGTTCGCCGAGGTGCGGCCAGCCGTGTCGCCCGACGGGCGGTGGCTGGCGTATCAGTCGGACGAGTCGGGCTCGTACGAGGTCTACGTCCGGCCCTTCCCCGATGTCACGCGTGCCCGGTGGCAGATCTCGACGGCTGGTGGTACCTCGCCCATGTGGCGCCGCGACGGGCGTGAGCTGTATTTCGCGGATCGCGAGCGGCTCCTGGCGGTGCCGATCGAGGCCGGGGAGCGCTTCGTGGCAGCGCCGGCCCAGCCACTGTTCCGGTTGAGCGGAGTGGAAGATCGCCTGGGTCCGCTCTACGACGTCGCGCCGGACGGCGCGCGGTTCCTCGTGTTTCGAGACGCTTCTCCATCCGCCGCCCGGCCGCAGGTGCTGCTCGTCCAGGGGTGGCTGCACGACGTGCGCGCGCGCGCGTCCGGCCCACGTCCGTGAAGGCCGATCCGTCGATTACCGAGTTGCTCGCCGCCCACGCCCGCGGCGCCGACGGCGCGCTCGACCGGCTGCTGCCGCTCGTCTACGCCGATCTCAAGCGGCTCGCGCGATCGCAGCGCCGCCGCATGCCCGCGGGCCACACGCTCGACACCACGGGGCTCGTCCACGAGGCCTATCTCAAGCTCGTCGACCAGGCGAAGGGAGGCTGGAAGGATCGCGGCCATTTCCTCGCGGTGTCGGCGATGGCGATGCGGCAGATTCTCGTCGACCATGCACGGGCGCGCGGGCGGCAGAAGCGCGGCGGCGAGGTGCACCACACGTCGCTCGACGATCGCGCGACCGCGGTCGAACGCGACGCCGCGCTCACGATCGATCTCGATCGCGCGCTTCAGAAGCTCGCGTCGATCGACCCGCGCCTGGTGCGCGTCGTCGAATGCCGCTACTTTGCGGGTCTCAGCGAGCAGGAAACCGCGGACGCGTTGAGCGTGTCGCTGCGGACGGCGCAGCGCGAGTGGCTGCGCGCGCGCGCGTGGTTGCGCGACGAACTTGGGAGATAGGGGACGGGAGTCTTTTCTCGATGTCGAGCTCGATTTGAGAAAGACTCCCTCTATTTCCGGATCGCTGCGAGCGCTCTCTCGACGTCGCCTTCGGTCGTGCCGATGTCGACGTTCTTGAAGAGCGACCAGCGTTCGGTGTGTTCTGCCGTTTCGCCAGGCCGCAGCGTCTTCAGCGGCCCCATGGTCTCGACCTCGATGAAGGTACCTTCGGTGAACACCTCGGTCGAGCTGCCGTAATCGGGATACGTCGCGCCTTCCTGCCACGCGACGCGCTTGACGAAGAGCGTGCCCTGCCGCGCATAGGCGGCCCAGCCCGCTTTGTTCATCACGCCGATCTTCTGCGGTTCCGAACGTGAGGCGTCGGACGAAAGCCGGATGAACTTCGGCCCGATCTTGAAACGCGGATCGGCGAGGTCCGTGTAGTGCCAGAGGACGAGCGCGCGCGCCGGGAGGAGGGCCTCTTGATGCCGCTTGTACGGCTCCTGCGGCACGATCGCCGTCCCGCCGCCGCTCATGATCGTGAGCGCCCACGGCGCGAGCTCGAACGGCGACTTTCCTCGATTCGTCAGGCGATGGAGGACCGTCACGCCGCTCCCCGTGTCGTCGAGCGTGACGATAATCTCTTTTTCGATGCCGGTTGCGGCTTCGACCGGCTGCCTCAGGCGGATGCCGCGAGGCCCGGCGGCTTCATGGGCAATCGGACCGTTGTCGGGACCGTAGCTTCTGGGCTGGCCCTCCGGCGCAATCCACAGACGGTGTCCACCCCAGGGCTGCCATTCGGTCTTCTTCTCGATGGATTCCACCAAGCTGCGCGAAGACGTTCTCCCCGCCCACGAGGCCGTAGTGGATGACGCGCGGGCCGATATCGGTCGTGACGACCACCTCGATCTGGCCGTTCGTGAGTTTGAGGCAGTTGGCGAGCGACAGGCAGGAAACCTTCTCCACTTTCACCTCGGCGATCAGAGCGGGCCCAGAGAGCAACATCGTCATCGTCAGGGCCACGAGCGCACGCGCGCATGCCCGGGAGCGGACGTAACGCATGGCCGTGAGGCTATGTCAAGCAGGCGCCGCGGCTCAAGCCTCGGCTGAAGGCTGAAGGGGGTCGGGTGCATTTCTCTCGGCTGGAGCCATCACAAAAATGCACCCGACCCCAATTTCCGGCGAGGAGACAGACCTGAGGTACGATGCTTCGCCAGCTTGCCAGAAATGTGATGACCTCGTGCGCCGAATCGTTCCCCTGATCCTCTTCGCATTCACCGTTGCCGCATGCGGCGGATCGGAAGACAACACCCCGACCCAACCCAGCACGCCCCCGCCGCAGGGTCCAGCCACGCTCCAGATCATGGAGCTGACCACAGGCGAGGGTGCCGAAGCGACGGGCACGCGCGCGGTGGTCGTGCACTACACACTCTGGTTGTACGACCCGGCCGGCACCGACTCGAAGGGGAGCCGCATCGAGAGCTCCAGGGATGCAGGGCGCCAACCGTTTTCGTTCCGGATGGGGACCAATGCCGTCATTCCTGGATTCGAGCAGGGCCTTTCGGGCATGAAGGTCGGCGGCACGCGTCGCATCATCGTTCCGCCCTCGCTGGCCTACGGCGCGACCGGAAACGGCCCGATCCCGCCCAATTCATGGACCGTGTTCGAGCTCGAGCTGCTCGCGGCAGTGGATTCGATATTGCGGATGAATCCGCTTCAATCCTCAGAATCTCCGGTCACTGCTCGGCCGGCAGCTCGATCGCGCCACGACCCACCCGCGAGACGACCAGGCCGGTGATGACGAGCGTCGCGCCGAGGAGCTTGCCGCGCGGGACCGGCTCGGCGAGCCAGATCGCGGCCGTCACCAGCGCGGTGACCGGCACGAGGTTCGAATAGATCGAGGTGCGCGCGCTGCCGAGCCGCTGCACCGCCGCGTACCAGATGACATACGAGAGATTCAGCGCGAGGAGCGCCGAGAGCAGGATGCCGGTCCAGACGAGCGGCCGGACCTGCGACCAATCCACGCTCCGGACCTGGGGCAGGCTGTAGGGCACGAACATCAACGTGCCGATCGCCATCGACCAGCCGGTGACGACGAGCGGGGAGTGCCGCACCAGCAGCTCCTGCCCGGCGAGGGTGTAGATCGTCCAGGCCAGGACGCACGCCAGCATCAACGCGTCGCCCGCGAGCGAAGCGCCCGAGAGCTGGGCTCCCGTGCCCACCACCAGATACATCCCCAACGCCGACACCGCGATCCCGGCCCAGTGCCACGGACCCAGGCGATCGCGTCCGAGGATCGCGCTTCCGATCGAGACGGCAATCGGCGTACAGCCGATGATGAGGGACGCATTGGCCACGTTCGTCCGGGCCAGGCCGCTCGCGAAGCACGCCTGATAGAGGAAGTGGCCGACCAGGCCGAGGATGGCGAGCGTTCCCCAGTCGCGTCCGGTCAGGCGCTCGGCGGTGCGAAAGAGGGCCAACGGCTTGTTGCCGCCGGGCGTCAGCTCGGCGATGGCCGACTTCATGGCCGGGCCGCCGACGCGCCGGACGAAGCTGCTGGCCGCAATCAGCGCGAGGAACACCGTTGAAGCCGCCGCCAGCCGGACGACGTTGAAGGCGAGCGGCGGCAGCTCGCGCAGAATCCCCTTCACCACGGTGTAGTTCGCGCCCCACAGGACGACGACCACCAGCAGGAGCGCGTCCATGCGGGTCCAGGCGCGGGGGGACATGGGACGATGACGAATGACGAATGACGAATGACGAATTGCAGAAACGAATGCCGAATGACGACAAAAAAAGGGCCCGGCCCACCGCGTGGCGGGCCGGGCCAGCTTGAATCCCCTCGGCGATCTAGCTGCCGAACGGATAGACGAAGAACAGGATCAGCGAGATGAGCAGCACGTAGATGACGAGCGACTCGATCAGCACCAGACCGAGGATGAGCGAACCGCGGATGTCTCCGGCCGCGCCCGGATTGCGCGCGATGCCCTCGACCGCCGCGCCGACGGCCTTGCCCTGGCCGAGCGCGCCGCCGAACGCCGCGATGCCCAGCGCGAAACCGGCCGTGATGATCGACCACTGCGCGATGACCGAGCGCGTCGCCGGGTCGTTCGTCTGGGCGTAGAGCGGCGCGAGCATACCCGCCGCCAACACCATGAACACGGTCAGAACACTCTTCTTCACAGGACCTCCATCCCCCGCCGCCCTTCCGGCGCGGGGATTTCTCGTCCGGCGCATCGCACCCGCATCCCGGGCGCAGGGGGCCGGCCCCTGGCCAGTGGCCTGTGGCCACCGCAACGAACGCCAGCCGGGTGGTGCCGGCCGGGCGACTGCGGTCGACGCGACCGCAATTTGGACCTCACGCCGCCGCGTGGGCGGAGGCCTCGTGCTCGGCGTGGTCGTGCTCCGTGTGCACGGCCGCCGCGAGATAGATGATCGTGAGCATCACGAAGATGAACGCCTGCAGCGTGCCGGTCACCACGCCGAGCAGCATCATCGGCAGCGGCGCAATGAACGGCACGATCATCGCGATGATGAGGACGACCATTTCCTCGCCGAAGATGTTGCCGTAGAGACGCAGCGAGAGCGACAGCACGCGCGACAGGTGACTGATTGTCTCGATGATGATGATGAGCGGCGCCAGGACCACCGGCGCACCGGGCAGCACCGCGAAGTGCTTCAGGTACGAGATGATGCCCTGCTCGCGCACACCCTGGATGTGGTAGAAGACCCATACCGTGATCGCGCAGCCGACCGTGACGTTGATGTTCGCGGTCGGCGACATGAATCCGGGGATCTTGCCGATCATGTTCGCCGTGAAGATGAACAGCCCCACGGTGCCGATGAGCGGCAGATACTTCGTGCCCTTCGGGCCGATGTAGTCGGTGAGCAGGCCGTTGAGAAACGTCACGACGTCCTCGAGCAGCAGCTGCACGGCGCCGGGCTTCTCGACGCTCAGCCTCGCGCGGACCGCCAGGCACAGCCCGGTCAGGAAGAGGAAGATGATCACGCACATCACCAGGTAGTCGGGAATGGCGTGCGCCGGATCGATGTGGAATCCGAGCGGTTCCAGTCCGGCCTTGACGGCAGGGCCGAACAGCTGGTTCACCACCGTCACGATCCAGAGTTCGTGGTGCAGTTTTTCCATGCGCTAGGGGAATCGAGGCTTCAGTTGGCGCGCGGTGGAACGGGACGGCCCCCGCTCACCCAGCGCGCCGCCTCGAACGAGGCCGAGGCTACGAGCGACGATGCGCCTGCGACCAGACCCAACGGGTGCAGTCGCAAACACGCAATCATAACGTACGCCAGAAGAGCCAGTAAACCGTAGCGGCCCACGAGCTTGACGAGCGTGAGCGATACCCGGGGGGGCGTGTCATCGCGGCCATCGCCGGCACCCTCGGACGCCTCGGCCGGCCGCGCCGGCAGGTGCCGCAAGATGGCGTCGATGCTCGACTTGATGGCGAGGAAGCTGACGCCTGTCAGCACGCCGCCGCCGAGGATGCCGGCCGCGACGTCCCACCGTCCCGGCCAGACGACCGTCGCCAGCCCCGTGGCCGCCGCACACCACACCGCTGCGCCCGTCAGCAGCCGGCGCAGCAGCGGGTCCGTTTCGAACGTCATTTCATGTACTGCTTCGTCGTGCGGAAGACGTTGAGCACGCCGGCGACCAGGCCCAGCGCGAATCCGATCAGAAAGCCCCACGGGGAGCTGCCCGCCATCCGGTCGATCCACCAGCCGGCGGCCGTGCCGAGGACGATGGCGAGGACGAATGAGAGTCCGACCGAGCTCAACGCGCCGATCATGCGGACTTGGTCGGGCGGCAGCGGCGGCATGGAAGGCGTAGGGGCTCGAAGGCCAGGGAGGCGGGACTCTAAAGTCGCGTCCTACCGAATCCAGGAGGGCGGGTCTTCAGCCCCGCCATCAATGCGCGACCCCTTGCGGCGCCGGTGAGACGGGTGCAGCCGTCCGCGCGACGCCCTCGATGGCCGACGCGCCCCACAGGAGCACCGCCGTCAGCACGGCAACGCACAGCACGTCGAACAACGAGGCGCCGGCCGGCGGGTCGGCTACGGGACGTGGGTCGAGCATGACCGAGTAATATACTTTCAGTTGCCTGCAGCCTTCGACAGGTCCGGCGCGACCCCCTGCAGACGGTGCGCGCCGCGTCGCGTCGGGGGTTTCCCGGGCCGGGAGGCCCATGGAGAGTTCCGTGCAACAGCTCACTCGGCGCATCTGGCGCGCCATCAGCTCAGTCGCCCTCGCCGCCGTCGTTCTCGGGATGGCCGCCCCGGTTGCCGGCCAGGCCCGTCAAAAGGCGCTCTATGTGTCGGCCTTCGACAAGCAGGGCGATCCGGTCCAGACCCTCGTCCCCGAAGACGTCGTGGTTCGCGAGGATGGTGTGGCGCGGGAGGTGCTCCGCGTCGAGCTAGCCAAAGACCCGATGCAGGTGTCGCTGCTGGTCGACAATAGCGAGGCCGCGCGCGACGCCATCCAGCACATGCGTGATGGCCTCGGACCGTTCGTCACCCGCCTGACGGCAGCCGGACACTCCGTCTCGTTCATCACGCTGGGGGACCGGCCGACCATCCAGGTCGACATGACGGCGGACGGGGCCGCGCTCAAGAGCAAGGGCGTCGACCGGCTGTTCGCGCAGTCTGGCTCGGGCACGTACCTGCTCGAGGGGATCATCGAGACCACGCGCGGCATCATCAAGAACGAATCGCCGCGGCCGGTCATCGTCGCCCTCATCACCGAGGGCGTGGAGTTCAGCAATCAGTCGTACGAGCAGGTGATCGAAGCGCTCAAGAAGAGCGGCGCCTCGTTTCACGCGCTCGTGCTGACCGAGGATCGCCAGCCGGATTTGACCAAGGACGAGATCCGCAACCGCAACGTCGTCCTGGATCGGGGTACGCGTGAGACCGGCGGCCGGCGCGAGACGCTGATCACGAAGATGTCAATCCGGCCGATGCTCGACAAGCTGGCCACCGAGCTCCTGATGCAGCACAAAGTGACCTATGCCAGTCCCGAGCGGCTGGTGCCGGCCGAGAAGATCACCGTGACGGCGTCCAACAAGAACCTCGTCGCGCGCGGCGTTCCGGTGAAGACGCCGCCCGCGCCGCCCGCCCGATAGAGCGACCTCATGCCGAGACCCGTGTCCCCCGGATTCTCACGTTGGCTGGCGCCCCGCTGGGGCGCAGCGGCTGCGCTCGCGCTCGCCACGACCGTGCTGACGGTGCCGCTTCAGGGCGGTGCCGGTCAGGAGCCGGCGCCACCGCCGTCACCGGATCGCCCACAGCAGCCACAGCCCGAAACGCCGCAGCGGCCGTCCTTCCGGAGCGGCGTGGACGTGGTCTCGCTGAACGTGACCGTCACCGACGGGGCGAAGAGCTTCGTCCGCGACCTCGAGCGCGACCACTTCCTCATCTTCGAAGACGGCGTCAAGCAGGACGTGACCTACTTCACGAAGGCGCAGCTGCCGGTCGCACTGTCGATCCTCATCGACACGAGCGCGAGCATGGAGGACAAGCTGACGATCGCCCAGGAAGCGGCGATCGGCTTCGCACGCCGGTTGCGGCCCGAAGACCTGGCCCAGGTCATCGACTTCGACAGCCGCGTCTCGATTCTCCAGCAGTTCACGTCGGACAAGAACGCGCTCGAATCCGCCATCCGCCAGACGGTTCCGAACGGGTCGACGTCGCTGCACAACGCCATCTACATCTCGCTCAAGGAGCTGAAGAAGGTCCGGGCGAAGTCGAGCGAGGAGATCCGGCGCCAGGCGATCGTGGTGCTGTCGGACGGCGAGGACACGTCGAGCCTCGTGCCGTTCGAGGAGGTCCTCGACCTGGCGAAGCGTTCCGAGGTCGTCATGTACACGATTGCGATCCGCGGCCGCGATTTCGGGACGCGCGGGTTCAACGAGGCCGAGTTCGTGCTCCGCCAGTTCGCACAGGAAACGGGCGGCCGCTCGTTCTTTCCGACCGCCGCCGGCGAGCTGTCCGGGATTTACTCGCTCATCGCCGACGAGCTCGCGGCACAGTACGCCTTGGCGTATTCGTCGAGGAACCCGAAGCGCGACGGCCAGTGGCGCCGCATCGTGGTCCGCACGACGAAACCCGACATGGTCGCGCGGACGAAGCAGGGATATTTCGGGCCAACGAACTGATCGGAGAGCTCGAAGGTCGACGGAGGGGTCGGGTGCTTTTTCCGATCGGACGTGCGCTCGGTTCATCAGGCGCGACGCTTCGTGGGAAATAGCCCCCGACCCTCCAGGTGTTGGCCCTGAAGACTCCCGAGCCGCAGCCCATGTCGCCTGAGCCCTGACGTTCAGTGTTCCTCCTGCCCTTCCTGTTCTACGCGCTCGCGGCGATCCTCTATGGCGTGCACTTCGCCAGGCGGACCACGCGCACGGGCGCGCTGGCGTCGGCGGTGCTCGTCGCGGGGCTGCTCGTCCACACCTTCGTGCTGGGCATGGAGACGGTGCGGGTCGGCTACCTGCCGCTCGCAGGGCAGGCCGGGGCCGTGTCGGCGTTCGTGTGGCTGCTGACGATCACGTATCTCGCCGTGGAGATGTCGACGGGCGAGCGTGCGATGGGCGTCTTCATCACGCCGCTCATCGCGCTGCTCTCGATCGTGCCGTTGACCGGCTCGCTCCCGTCCCAGGACCGGCCGCTCGTGCTCGAGAGCCCGCTCTTTGCGCTGCACGTCGCGTCGGTCCTGCTGGCGTACGCGGCGTTCGCTCTGGCCTTCGTCGTCGGCCTGACCTACGTGCTGCTGTCGCGCGAGCTCAAGCGGAAGCAGCCGGGCATCTTCTTCGCGCGCCTGCCGTCGCTGCCCTCGCTCGATCGCATGAACCTTCACGCCGTGAGCGTCGGCCTCGTTTTCCTGACGGCGGGGGTCATCATCGGCGTCGTGTGGGTGGCACAAGCGCGCGGCTATGCGCCCGACGACCCTCGCGTGCAGGCGATGTCGATCCGCGATCCGAAGATCGTGGTCGCGCTCGTCTCGTGGTGTGTGTATGCCTTCGAGCTGTTCGCGCGGCGATCGATGGGCTGGGGCGGGCGACGCGCCGCATGGCTGTCGGCACTGGGCTTCCTGATCGTGCTCGTGAACCTGTTCCCCGTGGCGTATCTCGACCGCAGCCACCGTTTCGAGTGATCGACTAGATGCGTCTGCTGGTCCTGGGCGTGAGCCATCACACGGCGCCGATCGAGCTGAGGGAGCAGTTGGCGATTCCCGCAGAGGGGCTGAGCGCCGCACTGGCACGACTCTCAGCGCATCCGTCGATCGGCGAAGCCGTGCTGGTCTCGACGTGCAACCGCACCGAGGCCTACATCACGTGCCGGAGTCTCGAGGAAGGACACGAAGCGCTCGTGGAGTTTCTCGCCGGCGTGCGCGATCTCGGTCCTGACACGCTGCGGCCGCATCTCTACTCGCGCAGCGAGGCGGACGCGGCGCGGCACCTGTTCCGGGTGGCGGCGGGGCTCGACTCGCTCGTGGTCGGCGAGCCGCAGATCCTGGGGCAGGTCAAGTTCGCCTACACCGCGGCCACCGAGAATCAAGCGACCGGCGCCACGCTCAATCGCCTCTTTCACACGGCATTCACCGCGGGCAAGCGCGTGCGCAGTGAGACCGCGCTCGCCGAAGGTGCGGTGTCGGTGAGCTTCGCGGCGATTGGCCTCGCGCGCAAGATCTGCGGCGATCTGCACAGGGTGAACGTCCTCGTCGTGGGCGCGGGCGACATGGCCGAGCTGACCGCGAAGCACTTTGCGGCACAGCGGCCGGCTCGCATGCTCGTGTGCAGCCGCACGACCGCGCATGCCGAGGCGCTGGCGCGCGAGGCCGGCGGCGAGCTCATCGCGTGGGCCTCGCTCGACCGCGCGCTCGCCGACGCCGACGTGGTCGTGACGGCAACGGGCGCGACCGTGCCGATCCTGTCGCGCGAACTTCTGGCGTCGGTCGTGCGCCATCGCACCGCGGGACGGCCAATCTTCCTCATCGACATCGCCGTGCCGCGCGACGTCGATCCCGCGGCCGCCGGGCTCGAAGAGGTGTTCCTCTATAACATCGACGACCTTCAATCGATCGTGCGCGAGAACGTGTCGCGTCGCACCAGCGAAACGACGCACGCCGAATCGATCGTGAACGAGGAGGTCGAAACGTTCATGGCGTGGGCGCGGTCGCGGTCGGCCATGCCCACGGTCGTGGCCCTGCGACAGCGTTTCGAGGCCATCAGGCAGGCCGAGCTGGTGCGCCTGCAGCCCAAGCTCGCGCCGCTCGCTCCCGAAGCCCGCGTGCGCGTCGACGAGATCACCCGGCTGATCGTCGAGAAGCTGCTGATTACGCCGACCGAGCAGCTCAAGGCGCTCTCCGATCGTGAGGTGCTCACGGCCTATGCCGACGCGCTCAGCCATCTGTTCGCGCTCGGGCCCGACGCCGCCGACGACGACGAGGGAGAGGGCGGCGATTCGGACGCGGGACCTGGCGGCCGGCGCCAATTGGTGGGTTCGTCGAGCGATCGGCCGGTGCGTATCGGTACGCGAGGCAGCCAGCTCGCGTTGTGGCAGGCCAACGAGGTTGCGCGACGGCTGACGGAGGGTGGCCTCGACGTCGAGATCGTCCCCATCCGCACGTCGGGTGATCGGCTGGCCGAGGTCACACTCGCCAAGGAAGGCGGCAAGCGCCTGTTCGTCAAAGAGATCGAAGACGCGCTCCTCGACCGACGGATCGACGTGGCCGTGCACAGCACGAAGGACATGCCGGTCGCGCTGCCGCCGGGGCTCGAGATTGCGGCGTGGCTGCCTCGAGCCGACCCCTGGGATGCGCTCGTCCTGCCCTCGCGCCGAAACCTGGGACCCGTCGGATTCGTCGGAACCGCGCCGTCTGAGCGCCGCGCTCGAAGCCCTTGGTCCATCACCTCGGCTCGGCACCAGCAGCGTGCGGCGCGTGACACAGATGCATCGCCTGATCCCGGGCGCGATCCTTCTGCCCATCCGCGGCAACGTCGAGACCCGGCTTCGCAAGCTCGATGAAGGTCAGTACGACGGCATCGTCCTCGCGTGCGCGGGGCTGCAGCGCCTGGGGGCGGGCGACGCGCGTCACGGTGGCGCTGCCCGTGTCGGCGGCCGTGCCCGCGCCAGGTCAGGGTGCCGTCGCCGTCGAAATCCGGACCGACGGGCGCGTGGCAATTGCGCAGGCGCTCGCGCGCATCGACGATGCCCTGACGCGCGCCGCCGTCGTGGCAGAACGGACCGTGATCGACGTCCTCGGCGGCGGGTGCCAGTCGCCGATCGGCGCGCTCGCGCTGCCGCACGACGACGGCCTCGAGCTGCACGCCTCGGTCACGTCGTTCGAGGGCGAGGAGCTCAGGGCGATGGCATTCGGCGAGATCGCGAATCCCGAAGCGCTCGGCCGTCGCGTCGGCGAGCAGCTTCTCGCCGACGGCGCCGCCGACCTGCTCGACGCCACAGAAGTCGAAGCCGACGACTAGGGCGGAGTTCACCTGAGTCGATGTGGCCCGCTTGGGTGACACAGGGCTTCAGCCCTGTCTCAGTGAACTCCGGTTTGGTCAGGCGCGCGCGGTATCATCACCGGCACACCTCATGTGCGCCACCGTTCGACGCCGGGTCCACCTCACAGACGTCGAGTCGATTGCTGCGCGGCCTATCCTGAAGTGGGCCGGCGGGAAGCGGCAGCTCCTTCCCGTCCTTCGCCGCTACTATCCGCGCGACTTCAAGACGTATTTCGAGCCGTTCGTCGGCAGTGCCGCCGTCTTTTTCGATCTGCACGAGACCGGCCTGCTGGCCGGAAAGCACGCCGTGCTTTCGGACGTGAACGACGATTTGATCGGACTCTACACGGCCCTGTGCGCGCGGCTCGACGAGGTGGTCGGTGCGCTGCAGGAGCTCGATCGCGGCCATCGATCGGATGCGTGCGTGCACTACTACCGCGTGCGCGACGAGGCGTTCAACCCGATGCGGCGCCGCTTGCGCGAACGTCACCGACGGTGGTGGGAGCACTACACGCCCGAGCTCGCGGCCATGCTCGTGTACCTGAACCGCACCGGCTACAACGGGCTGTTCAGGCTCAATGGCGCCGGCGACTTCAACGTGCCGATCGGCCGTTACGCCAATCCCACCATCTGCGATGAAGATCGCTTGAGACGAGCGGCGCGCCTGCTCGGGCGGCCGGCGGTGGGCATCGTCCGCGAATCGTTTGCGGAGTCGCTGCAACAGGCGGCCGCCGGCGACTTCGTCTATCTCGATCCCCCTTACGCGCCTCTTGGACGGTCGTCCGACTTCACCAGCTACACGGCCGCAGGCTTCTCGCTGGCCGACCAGCGGGCGCTGCAGCGCGTCGTCGTCGACCTGGCGGGGCGAGGCTGCCACGTCCTTCTCAGCAACTCGACTGCTGACGAGATCCGCGACCTCTACGACGGCAACAGCGAGGCCCGGCGCGCAGGCCTGCGAGCCATCCAGATCCCGGCGAGAAGGGCCATCAACTCGAACGCCGCCCGGCGCGGCCACGTGATGGAGTACATCGTGACGAACGTTCCGCAGTAGCCCGCGGCCCCGACCACGGACTGCGGCCATAGGTCCCGGACCCGGGGCACGACCCCGGACCGACCGGAGTCCCTGAGGGGTCGGGTGCTCTCTTCTCATTTTGTCGATTGATCTCGAGAAAAAGCACGCGACCCCGAGCCCCTGCTAAGATCAGCGCCCATGTCGACCGTGTACCTCGTCGGGGCAGGGCCTGGCGATGCCTCCCTGATCACCCTCCGCGGGCTGCGGTGCCTGGAGGGGGCCGACGTCGTGGTCTACGACCACCTGGTCAACCAGCGCCTGCTGGCCGCGGCGCCGGCGCGCGCCGAGCGGATCGACGTCGGCGCGGCTGCGCCGCAGGCGCTCGAGCAGGAAGCCATCTGTCTGCTGCTCGCCGAGAAGGCCCGCGAAGGACGGACCGTCGTCCGGTTGAAGTGGGGCGACCCGTTCTTCTTCGACAGCGGCGGCAAGGAAGCGATCTTCCTGCACGAGCAGGGCATCCGGTTCGAAGTCGTGCCGGGAGTTCCGGCGACCATCGCGGTGCCGGCGTACGCGGGCGTGCCGCTCACGTATCCAGGTGCGGGCGAAACGGTGACCTTCGTCCGCGGCCACGAGGACGGCAGCAGCCAGCCGCCGCGCATCGACTGGGCCAGCCTCGCAAAGCTCGAAGGCACCATTGCGTGCTACGGGGGCTCGCGCCAGATTCCGGCGATCCTCGAATCGCTGCTGCAGGAGGGCCGATCGCCCACCGACATGGCGGCGATCGTCCTCGGCGGCACGCTGCCTGATCAGCAGACGCTGTGCGGCACGCTCGCGGACCTCGTTCGTCAGCTCGAACAGGAACCGCTCAAAAGCGCCGGTATCGTCGTCGTGGGCCAAGTCGCCGGATTACGCGAGCATCTCCGCTGGTTCGATGCCAGGCCTCTCTTCGGCAAGCGCATCGTCGTCACGCGTGCCCGCGAGCAGGCGGCCGATCTCGTCGAGCGTCTCGAGGAGCTCGGCGCACTGGCGATCGAGGCCGCGGCGTTCCGCCTCGAGCCCGCGGCCAACCAGGCCGCGCTCGACGAGGCATGCGCGCGTGCGGGATCGTTCGACTGGATCGTGTTCACCAGCCAGAACGGCGTCGAGCACTTCATGCGGCGCGTGATGGCGGGCCCCGGAGACGTGCGATCGCTCAAGGGACCGAAGCTGTGCGCGGTGGGTCCGGTCACGGCCGACCGTCTTGCCCGCTACGGTCTCAAAGTCGACGTCTCTCCGGTCGAGCACCGCGCCGAGCGGGCCGCAGCCGCGATGGCCGCCCGGGGCGACCTCACGGGTCAGACGGTGCTCTATCCCAAGTCGGAGATCGCGCGTGACGTCCTCGCCGACGATCTGCGCAAGGCCGGCGCGAAGGTCACCGAGGTCGTCGGCGTACCGGGCCGTGCCAGAACCGCGTGCGCGAGGGCAGCCCCGACATCTACAAGATGCTGCTCGAGCGGCAAATCGCCGCGGTCACGTTTACGAGTGCCTCGGCGGTCCGTCACTTCGTCCACACGCTTGGCGAGGATCAGGCTGCCGACTTGCTGTCCTCAACGGTCGTGGCCTCGATCGGTCCGGTGACGGCCGAAGCCGCCCAGCAGCTGGGAATCAAGTCAGCGGTCGTGGCGAAGGAGTACACGGCCGCCGGGCTCGTGCAGGCGCTCGTCGACTACTTCAACGAAGCTCAGGCGGCGGCGCCCAAGGCCCAGGGGGCTCAGAGCCTGCCCCGCGCCTGAAGCCCCGAGCTCCGAGCCATGGGCCTTCCCCTCGTTCACCGTCCCCGTCGTCTACGCCGCACGCCGGCGATGCGTGCGCTCGTGCGCGAGACCCGGCTGTCGCCCGAGCAGCTGATTGCACCGCTCTTCGTCTGCGAGGGAACGGGCGTGAAGCGCCCGGTCGCGTCGATGCCGGGCGTTCACCAGCTCTCGGTGGACCAGGCCGTGCAGGAGGCGAAGGCGATCGACGCCGACGGGGTGGCCGGCGTGCTCCTCTTCGGCCTTCCCGACAAGAAGGATGACGAGGGCTCGGGCGCGTGGGCGGAGGATGGCGCGGTCCAGCGTGCCGTGCGCGACATCGTCCGCGAAGTGCCGGGCCTCATCGTCGTGACCGACGTGTGTCTCTGCGAATACACGTCGCACGGGCACTGCGGGCTGCTCGACGGCGAGCGCATTCTGAACGACGTCACCGTGGAGCGTCTCGTCCGGGCGGCCGTATCGCATGCCGAAGCGGGCGCCCACATCATCGCGCCCTCGGACATGATGGACGGGCGTGTGGGCGCTATTCGCTCGGCGCTCGATGCGGCCGGGTTCGACGAGGTCGCCATCATGTCGTACGCGGCCAAATACTCCTCGTCGTTCTACGGCCCGTTTCGCGAGGCCGCCGCGTCGACGCCGGCCTTCGGCGATCGCCGCAGCCACCAGATGGATCCCGCGAACGTGGACGAGGCACTCCGCGAGGTCGCCCTCGATCTGGACGAAGGCGCCGACATCGTCATGGTCAAGCCGGCGCTTCCGTATCTGGATGTCGTCGCGCGGGTGAAAGAGGAGTTCGGCGTGCCTACGGCGGCGTACCACGTGAGCGGTGAGTATGCGATGCTCAAAGCGGCGGCGGAACGCGGGTGGATCGACGAGGCACGCGCGATGATGGAGTCGCTGACATCGATTCGCCGGGCCGGCGCGGACATCGTCATCACGTATTACGCGCGGGACGCCGCACGCGCGTTGAGGGGCACATGAACGTCGGCATTCGAATGAGAGCACGGCATGCGGTGCTCCTGCCGGTTGTCGTTGGAGGCCTGTTGTTCGTGTCCGCCGCGGCCGCTCAACACACCGGCCACGCCGGACACACGTCGGAAGTCGCGTTGGCTGGGCTCGCCTCGAAAGAGCTCCTGGTCCGGCCGATCGGACTGCGAGAGGACGTCGGGCGCCTTCATCAGGCGGTCAGCACATCTTCAAAGGAAGCGCAGGCGTTCTACGACCAGGGAATCGCGCTGCTGGCCTCGTATGCCTGGGTTGACGCCGCGCGCTCGTTCAACGAGGCGCTGACCCACGACAAGCAGCTCGCGATGGCCTATCTCGGGCTCGCGAAGGCGCTGTTCCGCCTCGAGGCGGTGACGGAAGGACGCGAGCAGCTCGAGAAGGCCGTGGCCCTGGCCAAGCCGTGCAAGGCGACGGCGGCTGTCGGCGCGACCGAACGGGGTGATGCGTTTCATGCGGCGGCGGCCGCAGCGGGAGCGTCGCCCACGACCCTCGAAGGTTGTTCGATCACCGAGAAGGAGCGTCGGTGGATTGCGCTTCTTCCGCTGCAGCTGGAGATGGCGGAGGCATCGAACGACGCGCGGCCGGCAAAGCGCCAGGCTTTTCTCAGCGCGATCGACGCGCTCATCGAGCTCGATCCGTCCGACGCTCATGCCTGGGTGCTCCGGGGGAATGCCGAGGAGCGCATCAACTGGGGCATCGGCCAGGGCGGCGGGCCCGCCTCGATTGCGTTCTACGAGTCGGCGCTCGCCCGCGATCCGGATCATCTCGGGGCGCATCATTTCCTCGTGCACGGCTGGGAGAACCTCGGGCGCCACGCCAAGGCCGCCGATCACAGTCAACGGTATGCGGCGGCGGTGCCGGGCGTTCCGCACGCGCAGCACATGTTCGCCCACGTCCTGCCACGGCTCGGGCGGTGGGAGGAAGCGCGGGCCCAGCTCGTGAAGGCCGACGCGCTCGAACGGGCCAATTACGCGCGCGACAAGATCGCCGCTGAAGAAGACTGGCACCACGGGCACAACGTTCACCTGCTGGCGATGACCGAGCTCCAGCTCGGCAACGTCGTCCGCGCCGAAGCGCTCCTGCGCGAGGCCTACGGGTTGGATACGCGGGGCGCCCTCAGCGGCTACTACGCGGCGCCGCTCATCGAGTTCCTGCTTCAGCAGGGCCGATCGGCGGAAGCCCTGGCGTCCGCGCGCGCGCTCGCCGGGCGGCGCGGCCCGATGGCCCGTGCGATGGGCTCGGCCCTCGAAGGCCAGGTGCTCGTCGTCACCGGCAAGCACACAGGGGCGAAGGCGTCGCTCGCACGCGCACGCGAGGCGCTACCCGCGCTGGACGGCGCGATGAAGCTGCCGGGGAGCTTCAATCCACGATGGCGCGTGGAGCCGCACGTGAACACGCTGGCGGCGATGGTCGACCTCACCGGCGCCGATCCCGCGCAGGGGGAGCGCTCGCTGCTGACGATGGCCGATCGCATCGCGGCCAGCCCACACCTCGATGCGTGGGCGGAGGGGCTGGTCTGGCTGGATCGCAACGCGCGTCTCGCGCGGTCGCTGGGGCGCGCCCATCTCGCTGACGCGCTGCTCGAGCGCATCCGCCGCATCGATCCCACCTACGAGCTGGCCGATCCAGCAACGCGATGAAGCCGCGAGGCTCCTCGTCCCGGCGGTCGGAACGGCTGTTCGCTCGTGCCCTCGACGTGCTGCCGGGGGGCGTGAACAGCCCGGTCCGCGCGTTCAAGGCGGTCGGCGGCATTCCCCGATTCATCGCGAAGGCCCGCGGGGCGCGCCTCGAAGACGTGGATGGACGCTCCTACATCGACTACGTGATGTCGTGGGGACCGCTCATCCACGGACACGCGCCGCCGGAGCTCGTGAAACGACTCGGGGCAGCGGCCAGGCGCGGCACGAGCTACGGCGCGCCGACGGAGGCCGAGGTCGTCATCGGCGAGCGAGTCCGCGCGCTCATGCCCACGCTCGAAATGGTCCGCTTCACCAGCTCGGGGACCGAAGCGACGATGAGCGCGCTGCGTGTCGCGCGCGCGGCGACCGGACGCGACTTCGTCATCAAGTTCGCGGGCTGCTATCACGGCCACGCGGACGGATTCCTCGTCGACGCCGGCTCTGGCGCGCTGACCTTCGGCGTGCCGACGAGCCCTGGCGTGGCCGCTGCTACCGCGTCGCTGACACTGACGGCGTCGTTCAACGATCTGGATTCGGTCTCGCGGCTGCTGACCGAGCATGCCGGCCGCGTCGCGGCCGTCATTGTCGAACCAGTCGTCGGCAACATGGGCGTCGTCGTGCCCGAGGACGGCTTTCTGGCTGGGCTGCGGCGTCTCTGCGACGAGAGCGGTGCGCTGCTCGTCTTCGATGAGGTGATCACGGGCTTCCGCGTTCACAAGGGCGGTGCGCAGGCGCTGTTCGGCGTCAGCCCGGATCTCACGTGCCTTGGCAAGATCATCGGCGGCGGGCTGCCCGTGGGCGCGTATGGTGGACGGCGCGAACTGATGGCTCTGGTGGCGCCCGCGGGCCCGGTGTATCAGGCGGGCACGCTCTCGGGGAATCCACTCGCGGTGACGGCGGGGCTGTGGGCGCTCGCGCAGCTCAACGCCCCGCTCTATCGTCGTCTCGAGCGTCTCGCCGCAACCCTTGCAGACGGCCTGCGGCACGAAGCTGCGCGCGCGGGTGTCGCGCTGACCGTGAACCGTCTGGGATCGCTGCTGACGCCGTTCTTCACGCACACCCACGTGCGCGACTACGAGACGGCGAAGGCATCCGACACCGCGCTTTACGCGCGGTTCTTCCATTCACTGCTCGCCCGCGGTGTCTATCCGCCTGCCTCGCAATTCGAAGCGTGGTTCGTGTCCGGCGCGCACACCGAGCGCGACATCGACCGGACGATCAAGGCCGTGCGCGGTGCCTTCGAAGACCTGATGGCCTGAGGATCGGAAAATGGGGTCGGGCCGATTTTGCAGAATCTGCAAATTAGACCCGACCCCAAATGGCGGAAACTGAAATTCGGCCCGACCCGCGATGGACGACAGGATGACCTCCTTGCCACGGCATCATGCGGGCAAATCCGTGCGAGGAACAGTTACGGCGGAGTTATCTCGACGTTACGAGCCGGAACAAGCGGGAGCCAGTCAGCCCGGCCAGCCTTCGGCGAGCGGGTCGCCGTCCTCGATGAGGAACGTGTGCTCGCCGGTCATCCACGCGGCGGCGGTGATGTCGACCTGCATGGCCGGCTTGCCGTCGACCTCGACCTCCGCGCCGATCCGTGCCGTCATCGTCAAATCGGCCGCGCCTTCGATGCGAATGTCCTGACCTTCGACGGCAAGTCCCATGTCTCGGAGGACTGCCGCGAGCGCGGCCAGCCCCAGACCGGACGGCGAGCGATCGAGGCAGCCGCCCTCGTAAACCGTCACGGCTCGCAGGTCCGCGTCGCCGTGTGGGGGACCCGTGAAGATGACGCCTTCCCCCCGGTCGGCGGGCGGGAGCCCATCGAGAATCTCCGTGGCAAGCTCCCGCAATCGAGGCCAGTTCGAAGTGGACAGTCCCACGCCGACCCGCTCCGCGTCGACGATGGCGAACAGTCCGCTGCAGCGGGCCAGATCCGCGAGGACGCGGCGATTCGGCAGTTGCAGATGAACGCCCGCGGCGACCACCTGCGCCGGCGGGGCGGTGAATGTCGCGCTGCGGCCTCGCGCCGGAACGTCGTCCGCGGGACTCGCCGGGTGAGGCTCGCGGGCGAGCCGGATCGTGATGAGGCCGCCTGCCGTCTCGAGGGCCACGAGGCCATCGTTGCGTCCGGTCATGAGCAGGCCGCGCTCGAGCGCGATCGCGGTGGTGCCAATCAGCCCGTGACCGCACAACCCGCGCCAGCCATCTGCATCGAGAAAGATGACGCCGGCGTCGGCTCCGGCGGTCGTGGCTTCGGTCAGCACGGCTCCGGTCATGTCGCGGTGGCCGCGCGGCTCGAGTATCACCGCGCGGCGCAGCCCGTCGAGCCGACGCCGCGCGTACACCAGCCGCTCTGCCATGGACTTGCCGCGGATGGGTGGCAGCCCCCCCGTCATGAGCCGGAGCGGCTGCCCGGCCACGTGACATTCGATGCAGGAGACGCTTTTCACAGTAGACCCGGCACTCGGTTTTTGGATCGTTCGGAGAGCGGAGCTTTTTCAAACCCCCGGCATCGGCATCGCCAGCAGGTTCTGCTCTCGAGCGTATGGTTATGGCGGGGCTGAAGCCCCGCCGTTCTGGTACGGATCGGTCGCGCTCTCAGCGATATCATGATCTCGTGAGTTTCGCCGCCGTGCCGTGCCTGGCGCTCGTTGCCCTCGGCGCGACGCTCGTCGCCGTTCCGGCCGCGGCACAGCCCTCGACGACCGACGATCGGGTGGTCGATGCGTTCCACAAAGCCTACAACCTGGATCACGAAGAGGCCGTGGTCGCGCTCCAGACCATCATGCGCGACGACCCGGCGAGCCCGGCACCGCCGCGCGCGCTTGCAACCGTCACGTGGCTGAATCTGCTGTTTCGCCGCGGGATCGTGCTCGTCGAAAACTACCTCGGACCCGTGTCGCGCGAGGACGTGAAGCTCAAGGCGCCGCCCAGCGAAACGGTTTCGGCCTTCAACCGCTACATCACGACGGCCCTCCAACTCGCGGAGCGCCGGCTGGCCAAGACCCCAAACGATCCCGCCGTCCTGTACGAATACGGCACCATCGTCGGATTGCAGGCGTCGTGGTCTGCCACCGTCGAGGGCAAGGTCCTCGGGGCCTTCGGTTCGGCGCGCAAGGCTTACAACGCACACGAGCGCGTCCTGAGCCTGGCGCCACAGAGGAAAGACGCCGGCCTCATCGTCGGCATTTATCGCTATCTCGTCGGCAGTCTCGTCCTGCCGGCGCGGTGGATCGCGTACGTGGCCGGTTTCGGCGGCGACAAGGAAAAAGGGCTGAGCCTCATCGAAGAGGCTGCCCGGCACCCGAGCGCAGCACAGACCGACGCGAAGTTCGCGCTCATCCTCCTGCTCAACCGCGAGGAACGCTACGATCGCGCGCTCGTGTACCTGGCGGAACTGCGGCGGGAGTACCCGCGTAATCGGCTGTTGTGGCTCGAGACCGGCGCGACCCTCCTGCGGGCGGGGCGTCCCGGAGAGGCCGAAACCGTGCTGAGCGAAGGCATTCGCACCCTCCAGGACGACAAGCGCCCGCGGATGTTCGGTGAGGAAGGGCTCTGGTTCTACAAGCGCGGCGCCGCACGCGTCGCGCTGAAGCGTCACGCCGAGGCCACCTCCGATCTCAACGAGGCGTTGACGAGAGAAACGCAGGCGTGGGTGCGCGGGCGGACCTATCTCGAGCTCGGCAAAGCCGCCGATCTCGCGGGGAAGCGTCCAACCGCCCAGGCCCACTACGATCGGTGCCTGAAGCTGTGCACCGCCGCCTACGATGACGAGGCCGCAACCCTCGCGCGGCGGCTGAAATCCGGCGGCTACCGCTAGGCGGGGGACTGGTCATGGCGATCAGGCGCTGGGTATGGGTCGTCTTCGGGTTGATGGCGTTCGTGTGCGTGGGCTGCCTCGGCATGATTGGCGCCGGCGCGTGGTTCCTCTCGAAGCACGTCGACGTACGCGAGATGCCGCGGCAGGCCATCGAGCGCGAGTTCGTCGAAATCCGAGGCCGGTTCAAGGGTCAGGAGCCGTTGCTCGACCGGCGTGGACGGCGCGTCTCGACCGATCGGCTGGAGGAGCGCGCGACGACCTACCAGGGTCCGCTCCCGACCAAGATGTGCATCATGGCCTGGGAGCGCGGCGAGCCGCGCCGCGTGCGCATCTGCATTCCGCTCTGGCTGCTGAAGTTCAAGACGGGCAAAGGCATCAAAATCGACGTTCCCGAGGCAGGTGTCGAGCGCCTCGAGATCGATGCCGAAGACATCGAGCGCGCCGGGCCAGCGCTCCTGGTCGACGCCACCGAAGACAAAGAGCGCGTGCTCGTGTGGACCGAGTAGATGCTCGCGGCTGACCCTGCCGCCTCGAGCGTGACGCCCGCATGTGACGCCTGCATGTGACGCCCGCATCGAACGGGCTGTCCGCTCTTTCCCGCTTCCGCTCGCAATTGACTGTATTTTCAGTCGTTTCCGGGCCGGGGTTCTCCTGGCACGCCTCCTGCAATTTTGTCTGTCGCCTGTAACCGGGTCGGATACCTGAGGAGTAGGGACATGGGATATCGACGGCTGACATTGACATTGGCGTCCGCGGCGTTGTTTGCGATGGCTGCGCCGGCTGCGGCTCAGATTGCGGTGCCGCGCCACCCAGGCTCGCAGCCGGGCTGGTACAACGGCCGCAACAGCGACGCGTATCAGACCGGATTCCGCGAGGGTCAGCGAGAAGGCGAGCGCGACGGCCGGGATGGAAAGGACTACGGCTACAAGCGCGACGATCGTTACGAGGATGGCGACAACGGCTATCGCGGTGGCGTCAGCAAGGATCTTTATCGCCGCGAGTATCGCGTCGGCTACGAAGACGGCTACGACGTCGGGTATCGACGCTTCGCGTATAACGGCGGCGGCTACGGCCGGTATCCGAACGGCCGGTATCCGAACGGCGGCTACTACCCGGGCTCGGGCCGTAGCGGCGGCTCCTATCCGGGCTCGGGCGGCTACTATCCCGGGTCAGGGAACTACGGCCGCGTCGCGTTCGACAACGGCTATACCGATGGCTACCGCGAAGGCATCGACGATGGACGCCGCAGTCGGCGGTTCAACGCGAGCGCCGATCGATCGCCTCGAGGCTACGATCGTCGCCATGGGTCACGCGAGAGCTTCGAGCGCGAGTACCGCACCGGCTACCGTTCCGGGTACGAGGAAGGCTACCGCGCCTCCCGTCGCTAAGACCGCTGGTGATCGCAACGCGTGCGGCGGGGCTGAAGCCCCGCCCTCCTGGCGCAGGTAACAGGCCGGGGCTTCAGCCCCGGCATCGGCGGGAAAAGCGCCAGGGCACGTAGCCCGCAAAGAACCCGGGGACAGCACCGTCCGCAGAAGACCGCGGAGGGTGAGGCTCAGCCTGAGCGAGTGGCTATCGGCAAAGGGTCAGCTCGTGCTGCCAGCGAGCACCTTCGTCAGGAGCACGAAGTGACAGGGCAGCTTGGTCGGTCTGACGTCGAACGGCGCCGCGCCCTGCTCCACGTAGCCGAGAGAGGCATAGAAGGGGAACAGCTCGGTTCGAACGCTGACCACGCTGAGGTCCACCATCGCACAGCCGGCCGCTCTGCACCAGTCTTCGGCTGCGGCCATCAGGATCTTGCCGATGCCACCGCCCTTGCGCACGGGGTCCACGGCGAGGAGGCCGATATAGCCGCGGCCGTCGGATCGTCGCTCAGCGTACACACAGCCGACCAGCTCGCCTTCGTCCTCGGCCGCCAGGAAGATCCCTTCGCGCATCTTGGCCGCGATCTCGTCGACGTTGGTCCGATCGCCATCGACGAAGAACTCCTCGACCAGAAATGCTCGATTGATCAGCGCGGCCAGGCCGCTCGCGTCCCCGGCGTCTGCCCGCCGAATGCTTGTCGCCCCGGTGCTCACATCACTCTCCTGTCGTGATGAGCTTCCGCTCAACCAACCAACCGGGTGGGGGCTGATATTCAATCCGAAAACGCCGACACAGTCGCGCGCGTTTCGACCGCGCGCGATTGACTGCGTGTGGATCTCCAGCGCGTCGCGCCTGCGTATGCGGGCACGTCACTCCTGTGAGTTCATTTCGCGAGAGCGCCAGCACTTGCGTGGATCTTCCGTGGCACGGGGCTTGAAAAGGGCGTGGCCATGAGGCTGGTCCGTTCGCGGCGGCGGTGGCTGGCGTTCGCGATGTCCGCCCTGCTCGGCTTGGCCGCTGCCTGCAAGGAGGGCGAGCCGCTCCTCGTCGAGGGCCTCGAGTTCAGTGGCGTCGAACGCGTCGACGAGGCGTCGCTGCGCGCGGTGCTCGCCACGCAGGCGGGGAGCTGGATTCCGTTCAGCCGGAAGCCGCCCTTCGATCGTGAGGAGTTCGCCAGCGATCTGAAGCGAATCCGTGCGTTCTACGCCGATCGCGGGTTCCCCGATGCCCGCGTCACGCGCGTCGACGTCGAGCTCGACTCCTCGAAGGAGAAGGTCGAGATCCGCGTGGTCGTGTCGGAAGGCGAGCCTGTCCGCATGAGTGCGGTCCAGCTGATTGGCATCGAAGGCGTCCCCGAGCGCCGCCGCGGCGCCTTGAACCGCCGCATCGGGCTGAAGCCCGGCGATCTCCGCGACCGGGAAAAGATTTCGACGGCCCGTGAGGTGATTGCGAACGAGCTCAAGGAACATGGCTATCCGTACGTGCGCGTCGACTCCTCCGAAGTGCCCGGCGAGCGGCCGCGCGAAGTCGTGTTGACGCTTGCCGCCGATGCGGGTCCGCTGGCGACGTTCGGGCCCATCGAAGTCAGCGGTAACAAGTCGGTGAGCAACGACGTCATCCTCCGGCACCTGACCTTCGACCCTGGCGAGCGCTACCGTCAGAGCCGGGTCCAGGAGAGCCAGCGGCGCTTCTCGAGCCTGGAGTTGTTCGACTTCGCCTACGTCGAGCCGCGCGGCCGCGAGACACGCCCTCCCGAGGTGCCGATGCGGGTGACAGTCACCGAAGGCAAGCACCGCCGTCTGAGCGCGGCGGTCGGGTACGGCACCGAAGAGAAAGGCCGCGTGCGGGGCACGTGGGACCACGTGAACTTCTTCGGTGGTGCGCGGAGCGCAGGCGTCGAAGCCAAGTATTCGTGGATCGATCGCGGCGCCCGGGTCTACTTCACCGAACCGTACCTCTTTACCAGGCACCTGGCCTTCAGCCTCCGCGGCCACGCCTGGAACGAGCACGAGCCTGTCTTTCAGCTGACGAGCTATGGCGGCCGCGCCACCGTGACGTGGCGTCGCGACCAGCGCGACCTGCCGCGCGCACGTGGCGCGTCCACGACGGTCTCGCTGAGCGTGATCGACGAGCTGACCGACTACGCCATCACCGAGGAAGGGCTTGCCGACGAGGGGATCCGCAACAACCTGATTGCCCTCGGGCTCGACCCCGAGACCGGCGCCGCCCGCGGCACGGTCGTCGCGCTTCGGCTCGAAGCCGAGCGCAGTACGGTCGCCAACAGGCTCGACGCGCGCCGCGGCTACATCGTCTCCGCGGCGGTCGAGCATGCCGGAGGCTTCCTGCCCGGGACCTTCACCTACACGGAGGTCTCAGGCGAGGTTCGGCACTATCTGCCGCTCGGCCGCCGGCGAGTCCTCGCCCAGCGCGCACGGGTTGCGTCGATCGATGCGCCGGCCCCGACCGACGCGAGCGTTCCTTTCTACAAGCGCTACTTCCTCGGCGGCGCGAGCAGCATCCGCGGATGGGGACGCTACGAGGTCGCGCCGCTCACCGGGACGGGATTCCCGGTCGGCGGGCTGACGCTCGTCGAGCTCTCGTCCGAGCTGCGCCTGCCGGTGACGCGCAAGCTGGGGGTGGTCGCGTTCGTCGATGCGGGTAACGTCAGCCCCGACCCCTGGAAGGTTTCGGGACTGCGTGTCGCGGTCGGGCCCGGGATCCGGTACGACACGCCGATTGGCCCTGCGCGTTTCGACGTCGGATTCCAGGTGAACCCGATCGACGGGCTGATGGTGAACGGCGAGCCCCAGGGCCGGGCCTGGCGCGCGCACATCAGCATTGGTCAAGCGTTCTAGGAGGACTTCTGCTCCCAGCCGTCAGACGCGCGCTTCGCATCGCGACGCTCGTGGCCGTCATCGGCCTCGCGACGCTGATTCTCGCGCTCGTCGCCACGCAGACTCCCTGGTTCAAAGACTGGCTCCGCCGCTACATCGTCCGCGAGGCGGCTCAGTATCTCAACGGCCAGCTCGCGATTGGTCGCCTCAGCGGCAACCTGTTCACGGGACTCGAGCTGCAGGACGTCCGCTTGAAGCTCGATGGCGTCGACGTGGTGATCGTCAAAGACGTCGGTCTGGACTACAACGCGCTGGAGCTCGTCACGAAGGGTCTCGTCATCGACGACATCCGCATCAACCAGCCGCGAGTGGCCCTGACGCGAGACGAGCGCGGATGGAATCTCGGCCGCTTCGTCAAGGAGCAGGCGCAGGAGGCCGATCGCGAGGGGCCGGCGCGGCCCGTCCAGATCGCAAGCTTCGGGATCAGCGACGGAACGATCACAATCGACGATCGCGTCCCGGCCACCGCACCGGCACGCCTTCCGGCGCGCGTCGCTCGCATCGATGCCAAGGCGCGATTCGAGTACCAGCCGGTCCACTTCACGCTCGATCTCGACCATCTGTCGTTCCGCGCGGAGTCGCCCTCGCTGTCGTTGAACCGCCTTACCGGTCATGTGAGCGTGCGTGGTGACGAGGTCTACTTCGAGAGGGTGCTGGTGCATACCGCCGAGAACGCCCTCTCGCTCGAAGGCGTGGTGCACGACTACACTGGCACACCCATCGTCGATGCGCGCCTTCGCGCCGATCGGCTGACCGTTCGCGAGATCGCCGGCTTCGTTCCGGTGCTCGCGCCGATCGAGGTGCAGCCGGCCGTTGCGCTCGAGATCTCGGGACCAGCCAGCGATCTTCAGACCAGCCTCGACATCGACGGCAGCGCCGGACGCGTAGCGCTGCGCGCGCGCGCCGACGTGGATGCGGCGCCGTTCTCGGCGAAGGGCACGCTCGACGCCACCCACCTCAGACTCGAGCAGATCGGTATCGATGCGCTACCGGCCAGCGACATCACCGCCCACGCGAACTTCGACCTGGCTGCTTCCGCGGACGGGGTCGTCACCGGTCGCGTCCGGACTCAATCGTCCGGCCTCACCGTTGCCGGCTATCGCGCAGACCGCGTCCGGGCCGACGTGACGCTCGATCCGAAGAAAGCCCTCATCAAGAGCGACGTGCACGCGTATCGCGCGCGCATGACGATGAATGGCCGCGTCTGGCATCCGTTGACGAGCGGCCCGCTGGACGCGGAACTGGAGGGACGCGTCGGCCGCCTGGATCTCCGGCACATTCCACTGCCGTCTCGAACCGTTCCTCGACTGGCGACGGACATCAGCGCGGACTACGGTCTGCGCGTCAAAGGCCGCAACATCCAGGCCCGAGCCGTCTTCGCGCCGTCGACGATCGAGGGCGTCCGCATCGAGCGCGGCACGACCGCCCAGGGCGCATACGCGGATGGCCGAGTCGATGCCGCGTTGCGGGGCCGCCTGCGCAACGTCGACGTTCGTCGTCTCGGCCGCGTGCTGGACCAGCCGAGGCTCGCGTCCGCACCTGTGAGCGGACCGCTGGACCTCGAGTTGGACGTGGCCGGATCCGGTCGCTCCATTGCCGACGCCGTCGGTCGTGCCGACGTGTTCGTGCCTCGCGTGGACGCATTGGATGGACGCGTGCGCGACATGCGCCTGACGGTAAACCTGTCGCGAGCGGCGCTCGATGGTAGTGCCAGCGCGCAGTTCGAGAACCTGAACGCCGCATCCATCGCTGGTCCCGACGCGCCGAAGAGCACCCTGTCGGGCCGTCTCCAAACGGACGTGTCGCTGCCAGACGTGCGCACAGTCCACGTCGACGCGCTCGGATGGCGCGCGCTCCTCGAGCTCACGCCGTCAACGGTCGGTGGCGTGCGAATCGATCGGGTCTCGCTCGATGCGGCGGTCGACCGGGGTTTGATCAACGTTCGCAGACTCGAGGTCGCGAGCGCGCCGGCCGACGTGTCTGTTTCAGGTACGCTCGCGTTGAACGACCGGGACTCTTCGGACTTGCGCTATCGCGCGACCATCAAGGACCTCGCTGCCCTCGGCGAGCTGGCGGGTCAACGGCAGCTTTCGGGCACGGGCACGCTGGAGGGCGTGGTTCACGGATCGCGTGCGGCCTTGACGACGACCGGGAAGATCGCGGCCACGAACCTGCGATACGGATCCGCGGCCGACATCACCGGCGCGACCTCCGACTACACCGTGACCATCCCCGATCTGGCGCCCTCGGCTGCCACGCTCGACGCGACGGCGCGCGCGACGCTGGTGAAGGCCTCCGGCCGCGACATTCGGGAAGCGACCATCAAGGCCAGCTATTCGAAGCCCCGCCTGGCATTCGAAACGAATCTCGTCACGCCCGAGGAGCGCGAGCTCAGCGCATCGGGTGAGCTGACGACCGGCGAAACCGATCTGACGCTTCGGCTCGATCGACTCGCGCTGCGCGCGCCGGGGGCCGACTGGTCCACCGTCGATGGACCGGCGACAATCACTTATGGCGGCTCACGCGTCGTGGTGCGTGGGCTGGAGCTCGGAAGCGGCGATCAGCGAATCAGCGCCGCCGGCACCCTGCTCCTCGAGAACAGGTCGGCGACGGTCGACGCCACGGATCCGTTGGTCGTGCGCGCCGCGGGCGTCGAACTCGCCTCCCTCGATGCGCTCGGTCCCAAGCGCGGTCTGTCGGGACAGCTCGACGCCGAGGCGACGGTGTCGGGATCGATGGACGAGCCTGTTGCCCGCGCGACGGTCACCATCGCGCAGGGTGGCGTCGATCGCTTCCGCTTCGATCGGATGACCGCAAACCTGCAGCACGACGCTCGCGGTACCGAGCTCGACGCGCGGCTTGATCAGAACGCCTCGCAGTGGGTGACGGCCAAGGGCCGGCTTCCGACATTCGCCGTTCTCCGCGACCCCCTGGCCCGGCAGGGTGCGCCGATCGATCTCCGGGTCGAGAGCAGTCCCATCGACCTCGGCGTCGTCCAGACGCTGACGACGGCGCTTCGCGAGACGACGGGTCGAATGGAGGCCAACGTGCTGGTCAGCGGGACGTTCGGCGATCCACGGCTCGACGGGCGCGTGCAGGTGGCGAACGGTGCGTTCCTCGTCGATGCCATCGATACGCGTTTCACGGGACTCGACGCGACGCTCACGCTGAAGGATCGCCGGGTGATCGTGGAGCAGTTCCGGGTGCTCGATACGTCCAACCATCCCCTGACGGCGAGCGGCGCGGTGGAGATCGCGGATCGATCGGTCGGCGCTGTCGACGTCCACGTGCAGGCGGACGACTTCGAGATCATCGACAGCGACATCGTCGATCTGGACGTGGATCTCGACTTGCGCGTCGCTGGCGCTCCGCGCGGGTTGAAGGTGAGCGGCGCCGTGGGGCTGCACCAGGGAATCGTCGAAGCCGACAAGGTGCTCGCGCAAATCAGGGGGCCGCTCTACTCGACGGAAGTCTCGCCGGACACGGCGGTGCCGCAAGCGATCCCCGTGCCGCCGGTCCCCGGGCCCGAGCCCACGGCCGCGGCGCACCAGCCTGCCGAGACGGCTGGCGCACCCGGCGCATCGCTCCTCGATACGATTTCCGCCGACCTGAAGATCCACGTGCCCGACAACCTGGTCGTTCGCGGGCGCAGCCTGCGTCTCGGCGGTCGTGGGGTCAAGCTGGGTGACATGAACGTGACGCTCGGCGGCGACGTGCGCGTTCAGAAGCAGCCGGACCAGCGTGCGCTGGTTGTCGGCAGCGTGCACACCGTCCGCGGCTTCTACGAGTTCCAGGGCCGGCGGTTCGACGTCCAGCGCGATGGCCTGGTCGCGTTCAAGGGCCCCGACTTCACCAATCCCACGCTCGATCTCCAGGCCCAACGCAACATCTCTGGCGTGGACGCATTCGTCCGTATCCGCGGAACGGCACAGCGGCCCGAGCTCGAGCTGTCCAGCCGCCCGCCCCTCGACCAGGCGGACATCCTCTCGCTCATTGTCTTCAACCGTCCGATCAACGATCTCGGCGCCGGCGAGCAGGACGCGCTCGCGCAGCAGACGGCCGCGCTCGTCGGCGGAATGGTGGCGGCGCCGCTCGCCGAGGCCGTTCGCGATGCGCTCGGCGTCGACCTGTTAGAGATTACGGCGGCCGGCGAGGAGGGGCGTGGCCCATCGGTCACGGTCGGTGAGCAGATTGGCGAGCGCGTGTTCGTGCGGGTCCGCCAGCAGTTCGGATCGACCGAAGCCACGGCGCTGCTGCTCGAGTATCAGATCGCCGAGTTCCTGCGTCTCCAAACCAACATCGTCGAAGGCGCCGAAACCAACCGCGCGATCGGGAACCGCACCGATCGCGGGGGCATCGATCTGATCTTCGTGGTCAGGTACTGAGGCTGATCGGCGGGGCTGAAGCCCCGCCCTACCGGTGCCGGAAGTGATCCGTGGCAAGAGCCTTTCGGTAGGCCGGACCTTCAGGTCCGGCGCGTCACGGTGTGCCTCAAAAGCCCATCTGGCGACGGCCGAGCGGCGTGAGATCGCGCTCGGTGGCCCGGCCCTTGAAATCGACTTCGAGATCCATCGCCGCGAAGTCCGGAGCGGACCGGCCGTCGAGAAACGCCGCCTTCTGCTTCGGCAGATAGGCGCGGTTCTTCGCGCAGTCGGGCGCCGAGCCGATGTAGATGACGCTGGCGTACTCGTTGCCCGCGTGCTTGTCGGCGACCGCGTGGCAGATGTCCGTGTGCCAGAACACGGTGTCGCCCGGCTGCACGTCCGGAATCGACACGAGGCCGGCCGTGAGGTCCGGGTGCCACTGCGCGCTGACGCCCAGCGCGCGTCCCGGCGCCGCGCCACACAGATCCGTCTCCGGCACGTCGTCCTGCAGCGCGCGCAGCAGGACGTAGCAGATGCCTTCGGCGATCGGGATCAGCCGCAGCGTGCCATCGTTCGGGCCCTGCCGCGTGAGCGCTGTCCAGCCCTGATAAGTGCGAAACATGCTGCAGACGGCCGGCGAGGGAATCTCGCGCGTCTCCAGGCGGTGCGTGCCGTCGAAGGGGTCGTAGCCTCGCCAGTCGCCGGCGAACACGTGCCCGTAGACGCGCTGATATCCAGGATCGATCCAGCGCTCGACCGTGCCGGCATCCATGTGCGGAGAGAGGCCCAGCGTCTGATCGCCCGGCTGGCGCCGGCGAACGCGATCGGCATAGGTGCATTCGCGGTCGGGGTCGAACACGCCCTCGAAGCGCCACAGCCGGTTCAGGAACGCGCGCGTCGCGGCAAGCTGCTCGTCCTGCCGGGCCTTCACCTGGGGCTTCGACCAGTAGACGTTGAAGATCTGCGGTTTCCCGGCCGCGAGCGCCGAGAAGTACTTGTCGAGGCCCCGCTTCTCGCGCTCGCGCTCCTCGTAGCGATTGGTCTCCAGGTATTCACCCAGCTCGGCGAACCAGCCGCTCGCCACCGACGCGGGGAACACGCCGCGCACGACCGCGCAGCCGGCCCCGCGGATCGCCGCCCGCGTCGCATCGCTCACCTTCCCCTCGGCGATGTCGCGATAGGCGACCTCGGGCACGACCGGACGGCCGGCCGCCGCGTCTGCCTGGATGGCCTCGGTGGCGCGGCTGATGTGATCCTTCACGTCGGCAAACGCGCGCTTCAGCGCGTCGCGCTGGCGAGTCAGCGATCGTTTGAACGCAGCGATCCGATCGGTCACGTCGAGCTCGTTGGTGGGCTTGGGATGCATCTCGAGTCGGCTCCATCAACCCGCGAGTGCCGCGCGGGTCCGTTGCACGAGGGGATTGTCGGGATCGGATGAAGGCTTGAGATAGAACGCCGCGCCCGCGAGGAAGCGGTTGCGGCCTGGCGGGGCCAGCGATGCGTGATCTTCGAGGACCGCGGAGCTGTACTTGTAATCGTGCGAGTCGGTGCCCTTGAGGAAGATCAGACGACGTGCGGCATCGGCGAGCGGTGCAGGGTCGCGATGCTGTTCCAGGAACGCGAGGATCTTGCGGGCCGCCGTGAGACGGTCGCGACCCATCTCCGCGAAGATCTCCTCGATCGCACCGGGTCCCGAGCTCGCGAGCGGCAGCGGCTCGAGCGTGTCGATCTCCGTGCCTCGACTCGTTCTGCGGAACAGCGGCAGGAATGCGGCGTTCTGGAGCAGCAGGAGCTGCCGCGTCCGTTCTTCCTGGCAGCGCTGAAACGCGTAGTGCACGGCGTTGGTGAACGTGGTCGCGTGCAGCGACAGAATGCCGGGCGAGCGCATCATCAGCTCCGCCGCCGCCTGCAAGTAGGCGTCGAAGAGCGACCGGGGCGCCACACCGCGATTGAGCAGATCGATGGCGGCCTCGCTTGCCGTCCGCGCGCTGTCGTGGCGGAGCGACTTCAACACCGCGGTCGTGGCGTCCGCCTGCGGCGTGCCCTCGCGCCAGTTCGCGCGAACCTTCGCGAGCGCGGCGAGATTGTCGCGGTACGGGCGGTCGGGCTGGCAGATCGGCTCGCGACGGATTTTCACTGGCGCCGTCACGGTCGAGCAGCGCGTAGGCGAGCGAGCGCAAGACCGGCTCGGCGTGTTGCCAGCCGATGACCTCCAGCGTGCGGAAGCTGTTGGCGACGTAAATCGCCTTGTGTCCGATCTCGCGGAAGTCGCGCACGCCGTAGCGCGCGAGGATCTCGAACAACTCGTCCGCTTGCACCGAACGGACCAGCCCTGCGATCGCGGCGTCGGCAGCCGGCTTCGTCCCAGGCGTCCATCGCGTCGATGAACGCCTGGCGTGCCCGGTGCTGCGGCGGAACGGCGGACTCGTCGACGGGTCCGAGTGACCAGTCGCCCTGGCGCACATCTGCCGCCTGCGAGCTCTTGAACTGATCGATGGCCCAGAAGATCGGCAGCCAGCGGTCCGCTTCCGGCGAGGCCAGGCTCGCGAGGTGGGCCGAGTTGACGACGAGAACGGCGTGGAACTTGAAGCCGACGGGCCGCGGCTGGATGTTCCGCACGCCGGCGAGCAGCAACGCCGCGACCACCTCGCGATAGCTCAGCCCACGCCGGATGCGGGCCGCGACCTCTTCGAGGACCTGCTCGCGCGGCGTCTCTTCCACCAGACGGACGAGCGGCTCGATCTCTGGCGCGAGGCGGACGAGTCGTGAATCGAGGCGGGCGTCGGCTGACGAGACAGGTGGCAGCCTGGCCAGAAACCCCAGGTCACCCAGCCAGGCGAGCGTTCCGCCGGTGCCCGCGATTTCGAGGAAGCGGCGCCGCTGCATGATCGTTACGGGTTCTGCTCATTCTACGCCCCTGTGTCGAAGCGTTCTCGCTGCGCACAGTTCTAATCTCGACGGGCACGGGACGCTCCTCCGTGAAGGACTCAGCGGGTCCGGATCCGCATCATGCGTCATCGGGCCTGCCTCGGACACCGCCACGCGTCGCGGCAGCGGCGTCTCGTTACGGGTCAGGCTCTTCGCGTGCCTCGGACTGGCGCCGCTGCAGGAGGATCGCGAGCACGAGGGCGAAGACGCCGAGCAGGGCGGAGTAGGTGAAGAACACCACATAGCCCGCTCCCAGACCCTCCGGCGTGACCCCGGACCTCTCCATCGCCTTGGCGAACTTCTCCGGCGCATCGCCCGCAAAGAGCCCTTTCAGCCAGCCGAGCATGCCGCCCGCGTCGGCCCAATGTGCGGCGCCTTCGACGATGCGCCCGGACTGCGAGGCGATGAGGCGCCCGGGGATCGCGTAGAGGGAGGAGAAGAGCGCGTATTGCGTGGCCGTGAACCCCGCCGAGGTGAGGCTCGACATGTAGGCGATGAGGCACACCCCGGCGATGCCGCCGGCGACGTTGTCGAGACCGATGGCGGCGAAGAGCGCCCAGAGGCTGTGGTCCTGCATCGCGAGCCAGACGAACAGGAGGTTGCTCAGCGGACCGGCGAACGCGCCGATGACCATCGCCCGCATCAGCCCGTAGCGCGCGACGGCCAACCCGCCGGCGAACACGCCCAGCATCGTCATGACGACGCCGAAGATCTTGCGGACCTCCGCGATCTCGACCAGCGTGTACCCGAGGTCGAGATAGAACGGGTTCATGATGTTGAGCACGAAGTCGGGAATCCGGTAGACGCAAATGAGCGCCAGAATCAGGGTCCCCGACGATTGGTAGCGCGAGAAGAAGTCGCGCAAGGGATCGGCGAGCGCCGCGGAGAGATACACGCCGGGCCGGGTCCGGACGCGCGGGAGCGGGAGCGCGGCGACGGCAATCACGGCGAAACCGACGACCACGGCGGCGAGGTGGATCCACACCCGGGCGTTCGACTTCCACGCCTCCAGCACGGCATCCCCGAGCCCGCTCAGCCCGATGGCGCCGAGCACGTTGGCGAGCACAGCGGCGTTGGCCGCCAGTCCGGAGCCGAGGACGAGGGCTCCGGCCGCCAGAACCGCGAGCCGTGCCACCCACTCGAGCGCGTCACGGGCGGGCGCTGGCGGAACGCCCGCGGTCTCGATGGGCCTGATGGCGTGCCGCGCCTCGCGCGGTGCGCCGAGCACGGCGAGCACGCCCACGACCATGAGCGCCGCCATCACGGCGTACGAGACGTTCCAGCCGTGGCTGGCGGCGAGCAGGAGCGGCACCGCGCCGGCGACGATGATCGCCACGCGGTAGCCCCATTGGTAGGCGGCCGCGAGCGCGCCCTGCTTCGCGTTCTCCGCCGCCTCGATGCGCCACGCATCGATGACGATGTCCTGGGTCGCCGAGGCGAAGCCCACGAGGACCGCGAAGACCGCGACGGCGCCGAGACTGCGCGATGGATCGGCGCCGGCGATCAGGCAGAGCCCGACGATGACGACGGCCTGGCAGACGAGCATCCAGGAGCGGCGGTGCCCCAGCCAGCCGTGCAGGACCGGCACGCGCGACGCGATCGACGAAGGGGGCCCAGAGGAACTTGAACGTCGAGACGAGCGTGACCAGGCTGAAGAAGCCGATGATCTCGAGCGAGAGGCCTGAGGCGCGCAGCCACGCCGACAGCGTGTCGAAGATCAGGTAGTAGGGCAGCCCGGCCGAGAACCCCAGCCCGATCATGACCAGCGCTGAGCGCTCGGTGTAGATGCGGAGCGCCGATCGCAGCGTGCGCCGGCGTTTCGGGACTTCGGGTGCGTTCATGGTGCGTGAAAGCGTAACCCGGTGTGCCGCAGGAATCCTTTACCCGCCTTTCCCGTCACACACGGGCCGGTCGTGCAACTCTAGGCTCTCCGAGAGGCCGAACCTGGATGTCCGCCAAGCCGTTTTCAATCGATTCGGGACAGTGGTCGAGCACGTCGATCTGCTGCGGATCGCGTGGCCATGGTGCTGAGAGGGAGAGTGAGTCCGGAGGAGCGCCCGCAGGAGAGCGTGCAGTCTCCCCGGCGAGCGTCGACACCTCGATCGATTCGCGGCGGCGGGGTTTCGTGCGATCGGGGACGCCAGATTCGGGCCGGCACGCGATCGATCAGCCGCCAGCCTACTTCGTGGCGGGTATCGCCCCGAGGTGCTGATCGAGCCAGCTCACCATCTCTCGAAGCACCTCGGGGAGCTGGGCATGGTCGTTGGCGCCAAACGTGGCTCCGTGCTCGCCGCCTGTGACGCGCACGAGTTTGACCGGCACGCCGGCTTTCGCCAGAGCACTTTCGAACGCCTCCGACTGCTTATAGGGCACGGTGGTATCGGCGTCGCCGTGGAGCAGCAACGTCGGCGGCGACGTGCGCGAGACGTGCGTCACTGGCGACGCGCTTCGATACAGCTTCTGATCGTCGGGCGTGGGTGCTCGTTCGAGAAACGAGACGACCGCCGCGGTCCCGATGCCGCCGCTAACGGTCATCGCCGCGAGGTCGCCCGGCGCGGCGCGCAGCACGATGCACTGCAACGTCGCCGGCTGGCCGTTGACCGGATCGGGATCGTCGGCGACGGCCGGCGCTGCGAGCATGGCGACCAGACCAATCAAGTGGCCTCCGGACGATCCGCCGACGCCGCCGAGCTTCGCGGGATTCACACCGAATCGACTCGCGTGATGGCGGACGAAGCGTACCGCGCGTTGTGCGTCCTCGACGGCAGCGGGGTAATGGAAACGGGGCGCCGCGCGGTGATTGATCGCGAACACGGTGTAGCCACTGCGCTGCAGTGCCTGGACCCACGGGACGAGCTGCGATTCCTTGAGCGGCGGAGCGCCATACCGCTGTTGGGCCTGCCAGCCGCTCCCGGCGATGTAGACGATCCCGTAGCCATTCGGGCGTTCGGGATAGTGCACGTCCATCAGCAGGGCGAGCCCTGAGTACATCCCGTAGACGACGTTCTTCTCGATACGTTCTTGCGCTGCCGCGGAAGCAGCCCCGAGCGCAACGACGAGCGCCATGACGGTCAGGATCTTGCGCACAGGTTACTCCCATCGCAGAGGTCGAGCCTGCTCGATGTCCGCCCGAACGGGCGCCCACTCAGTTGGCAGCACGAGCTCCGCCTCGCTATTACGCACCGGGCGTGGCTCGGTTAACGGCCTTCCGTGGCGCGAGGTACTCTCGTGTTCCGGTCCAGGATTGGTTCCGTCGCGTGACCCTGAATCCAGGTCCAGTATGCTGGCGCGGCCGGGGAGCGCAAAGTGGTCGGAAATGGAACGCCCTGTTCGCGATTGGTCGAAGCGCATGTCGCAGGAACAGAGCAGCGTGCACATTTTCGGGGAATCTCGCGCATTGCAGGTTCTTGGTACGGTCGCTGCACAAGCGACTCGCATGCGCGATATCCGGTATGCCTTCCGCCAGCTCGGACGCACGCCGGGTTTCACCGCGGTGGCCCTCCTGACCCTGGCCCTGGGAATGGGCGCCAATACGGCGTTCTTCAGTGTGCTCTACGGCGTCGTCCTTCGCGACCCGGCCTATCCCAACGCCGGCCGCCTGGTCGCGATCCACAACTTCAAGTGGTCAGCTCGCCCTTCGACGGCGCGGCTTGACTCGCTGTGCGTCTTCCAGGGCTGACTGACCGGCCGCGCGATAGCACGCGATGACCTCTTCTGCGGTCCTGCCGCGCAGCTTCCGCGCGTGGCGGTCGCGAATCCGCCTGACCATCTCAATGGCTCGAACTCTCGGGGCCGTCATATCGTCACCTCCGTGGGCGAGAGGATCAGCGCTTGATGCTGACGTATCGATGTAGATCCGGAGTCGGTCGGCGGATGTCACGGCAGCGAAAGTCTTGCGTCCATGCCGGGCAGATGGCCACGCGAATTGTCGGGCTGCTGCTCGCGGGCTGTGAGCCCTACGGCGGCTGCGGGGGTACCCGCGGCTTACCGTAACAGGCGACGTCGACCCTGCGCGAGCCGGGCGGCGGCGTGGTGGATTGTGCTGGAAATTCCTGCGACGGCATTACATGCTGGTGGCCTAGCTCACGCGTTCTTCCCCGCGCATGGCTTGCTCTTCCTATCGACGGCCAGGAGCGGCCACGGCATGGCGTCCGCCACTTCCTCGCTCACGAAGCTCGGTCTCGAGCCGGAAATGGTCAGCAAGGCCGTCCTGGTGCCGACCCAGTTCGTGACCAAGTCTGGCGGCGCACAAGCCGGCAGCCAGCTGGCGGGCGCGCTGAAGTGACTCACGCAGCTATGGGGGGCCGATGAAGGCGGCAGAACTGCGAAAGGAACGGGCGGCAGTCGTGCCGCGGCGGCGGATTCTCGCGATTCGTCCCGATCCATCGCTCTCGGCGATGCTGGGCAGCGTTCTGGACTTCGATCGCTGCGAGCTGGAGACCTGCATGGGTGGCGTCGAGGCCGTGCGCCGCGTACGCTCTCATGCGGTCGATGTCGTGATCACGGATCTGGCAACCCCCATCGACGAAGATCTTGCACTCGTTGCGGAGCTCGCGAGCGCGCGGCCGGCGATCAGGTCCATCGTGCTCGCGCCGTCCGCCGCGCACCAGGACCTCGTCGCGGCCATTCGCGCGCACGTGTTCGCCTGCTTCACCGAGCCGATCGACTACCGCGAGGTCGCATCGATGTCGAGGACCGCGCTCTTCGCGGACACGTGGAAGGACGGCATTCAGGTCGTGTCGGGCGCGGACTACTGGCTGACGCTCCGCGTGTCGTGCCATCTCTTGACGGCGGAGCGTCTGGTCCGCTTCATGACCGAACTGCAGCCCGAGACAGGCCGCGCTGACCGCGACCTGCTGCTTGCCGCCTTCCGCGAGATGCTGCTGAATGCGATGGAGCACGGCGCGGGGTTCGACGCCGAGAAGGTGATCGAAGTCACGGCGGCCAAGACGCGCCGCGCCATCGTCTACCACTTCCGCGATCCCGGCGAGGGGTTCGACCGTGAGGACCTGAAGCACGCAGCCGCCTCGGACACACCCGAGGCCGTGCTGGAGTCTGCGATGGTGCGGGCGGAGATGGGGCTCCGCCCGGGCGGGTTCGGGATGCTCATCGCGCGGCAGGTCGCCGACCAGCTCGTCTACAACGAGCGCGGCAACGAGGTTCTACTCATCAAATATCTCGATTAACCGTGCTGCGCGAGCCGGCGAATCGCGAGCCCGCCGAACGTACCGTCACGCCGGCAAGGACGATCGTGGCCATCAGCTTGTCGACGAAGCTGATTCGCTCGACGTTCGCCGCGGTCAAGTCCGATCTGGTTCAAGTGGAAC
This sequence comes from Vicinamibacterales bacterium, assembly GCA_963840865.1. Taxonomy (GTDB): domain Bacteria; phylum Acidobacteriota; class Vicinamibacteria; order Vicinamibacterales; family Vicinamibacteraceae; genus CAWJAP01. Next base: position 133,388 of record CAWJAP010000023.1, on the reverse strand, counting down.
GCAGGTCAGATGCGACCCATGGCTCCAGTGCCTTCGGCGCCGGGAAGAAGAGACCGGCGAGCCACAGCATCGGAAGGAACACCACTGTTCTCGATCGCCGCGGAGGCGCGTCAAGCAGCCGTCGAACGGCTGGAGGGAGGCAAGACCTTCGACCTGAAGACCGAAGGCGCGGACAACTTGTCCGCCGAAGGCGGTCTCGCATCGTTCCGCGAAGGCGAAGCGCTACAAGTCACTGGGAAGCCGCGGGATGGAGAGTTGGTACCGGTACAGGGGATTCGAACCCCGGTCCCGTGGCTGAGAAACGCAGCCGGAGACCTCGACGGTCTCCGGTTGCGTCGGTTTTGTTTGGGTTTTCGCGCTGACCTTCGGGTCGTCTTGGTCCTGACTGGCCCGTTTTGTGCGCAAAGTTTCAAGAATCTTTCAAGTGCATCCTGCATCGACACGGCGGGCCTGTCGTGCGATCCTACAGGGGTCCAACGAAGAGGAACATGCCGACAAGCATCACGCTAAACGATCGCCTGGCGGAGAGAATCGCCGCGCTGGCGGCCGAGGCCGGCCAACCGGTCGATGCCTTCGTCGAACACGTGCTCCAGGGCTTGGTCGACGCCGACATCGAGATTCGCGACGGCATTCCCGTATTCCGCATGCCGCCTGACGCGCCAACCTTGACCAGCGCAGACGTTGACCGATTCCTGCACAGCGATCTTGATCAGTAGTGGTCGGCCTGCTCGACGTCAACGTGCTCGTCGCTCTCTTGGTCCCAACGCATGAGCACCATACGGTGGCGCGACAGTGGGTTACGTCCACCGGCGCTGTAGAAGGGTGGGCGACGTGCCCGCTCACTGAACTCGGTGTGATCCGAGTTTGCGCGCAGCTTCCGATTGGGAGTCGACCACCACGCGCGACAGTCGATGCCCTCCTCCAACTCCGAGTTTCGAGTTCCGGCCATCTCTTTTGGCCCGACGCCATTTCGCCGGCGATCATGCTCGAGCTCAGGCAGGCGGAAACAGCTCGTCAAGTGACAGACCGATACTTGTTGGGACTCGCGCGTCGCTACGGAGGACGCGTGGTGACATGCGATCACGGGTTGGCTGTCGCTGGCGGCGACGACGTCATCGACCTGCTGGATCAGTCCTCATAAAGGCTCCGACCGACTCGCGTCAGGATTCCAACAAGCGCATCGTGCGCGCCAGTTCAAGAGCCGCAACTGCTTGCTCGCGAGTGACCGAGGGAAAGCTTTCGAGAAACTCGTCGAGCGAATCCCCGGCTTCGAGGTAGTCGTACAGCGACTTGACGGGCACCCGGGTCCCGACAAAAACCGGAGTGCCGCCGAGAATCTCAGGGTCGCTGTGTATGACTGGCGTTTCGTTGGACATGGCTATCTGCAACCTTACGTTGAGTATAGCGCCCCTGGCTCGGGCCCGTCGTCTCACTCCCGGTCCATCAACCTGCGGCGGACATCGTCCCATGGAATTGCGGACTCAGGCCGCTGAACGTGCTCTATCCAGCGCCGATCCAGTTCCTCACCCTCCTCGGGCGTCAACTCGAGCTCGCCCTCACGTTCTGCCTCGGAGAGGCTTGCCCACAAAGCCATCGCCAGTTCGGCGTGCTCGCCCGCCGGAAGCTTCAGAAGTTCAGAAAGTGAAGGAGACATAAGCTGATCCTCTGCCAGTATGGCGCCGCGGTGTTCATCGACCGCCGGCAGGTTACCTGGCATGTTCCCTCCAACCGAAATCACTCATCGCGCACCCGGCTCCATCCTGCACCTCTTGCCATTTTGGATGTGTGCGGACTGCTTCCTCGGTCCGCCGCGTCGCTATAATTCACTGTCGATGGCGCCCGTTCCCGTCAGTGGAGCGTCCGTCGCTCGCGCCGTGGTGCTCGCCAAGCGGGCGTTTCTCTCGACCTCCCGGCTTGCTTCTGGACACGGTTCCCTCACGCGCCGGTTGAGACGCACGAGGGCGTTGAGTTCGGTCCTCACCCGTTGCGAGGCGTCGATGTGGGCCACTGGGGGCTGGCCGCATGGACCGTGAGCGATGAGCACCTTTCCCAGCACGGCCTGGACAGCCGTTTCGCGAGCGCGCAGTGGCGCAGAGCCCGGGGCGAGGGAGGCGCTTGCCTTTCTGTGTGCGGCCTACTGGCGTCCGCTGTACAGCTTCGCCCGCGGGCTGGGTCATACGACTGAGGACGCCCATGACCTCACGCAGGGATACTTTGCGCTGCTCATCGAGAAGGACTACCTCGGTGACGTGCGGTTGCGGGAGGGCCGATTCCGCGCGTTCCTCCTGACGTCGTTCAAGCACTTTCTGTCCAAGGAACGCGACCGCGCGCGGGCGGTGAAGAGAGGCGGCGGCCGAGTGCCGGTGTCGATCGATGTCCGGGAGGCGGAGGCGCGGCACACTGACGACCCGCTCGACACCCTGGATCCCGAGGCGCTCTTCGAGCGGCGGTGGGCCCTCACCATCCTCGAGCGGGCGATGGCTCGTCTCGGTCAGGAACTGGAGCAAGCAGGTCGCGGCGCCGAGTTCGAGCAGCTTGAAGGCTATCTGACGGGCACTGAACCACGGGTGCGCTACCACGATGTGGCCGAGCGCCTCGGGACGACCGAAGGCGCCGTCAAGAAGATGGTGCACCGGCTGCGTCGCCGCTACGGTCATCTGCTCCGGGAAGAGATCGGGGCCACGGTGGCCGAACCCGGAGACATCGACTCCGAACTTCATCATCTGCTGTCGGCGATCAGGCCGTGGGAGCCGCCAGCGGCGTAACCTTTCTTCTCGCCTCCGTCTTCCAGATCTTGAGGAGTGATGTCGACTTCGCTGAGCTGTCACGACTGCGGCGCGCCGTTGATTGACAGTGGTGCGCTCGAAGGCAGGTGCCCGAGGTGCCTGCTGGACCTCGCGGTCGACGAGAGCCAGGGAGCCGTGTCTCAGAATCCCGAAGCGATCCCCGCCCTCTCTCGCAACTCCAGTGGCTTTCGCCCCGCCCTGATTCTCGGTGGCCGCTACCGGCTTCTGCGCGTGCTCGGTCGCGGTGGTCAGGGAGAGGTGTGGCATGCCTTCGATGTGAAGCTCCGAGTGGAAGTGGCGCTCAAGGCGCTTCGAGCCGACCTGGTTCGAGACGATCGCGCCCGGGATCTGCTGCGGCGTGAGGTCCGCAGCGCGCGCCAGGTCGTCTCGGCAAACGTCTGCCGGGTGTTCGACCTGGTTGTCGAGGACGGCCATGAGATGGTGTCGATGGAGTTCGTGGACGGCACCACGCTCGCCGAACTTCTTGCGGAGAAGGGGCCGTTGGACCTCAGCCGGGCGGGAGAGATCGCCGGACAGCTGCTGGCTGGCCTGGAAGCGATCCATGCCGCCGGGTTCGTGCATCGCGATCTCAAACCCGAGAACGTCATGCTGACCCTGTCGAAGCGCGTGGTGGTCATGGACTTCGGGATCGCCCGGAGCCTGACCGATACCCAGGCTGGAACCATCGCAGGGACGCCGGGGTACATGTCTCCGGAGCAAGCGGCCGGCCTTCCCGTGGACGCGCGAGCCGATGTGTTCTCGGCCGCCGTGGTTCTGGCGGAGATGGTGTCGCCGAGGGCGATCGGAACAGACGGATCAGCGAACGACAGACGCAGGCTGTGGGCGGAGCTGCGCCATGACCCCCCTCAGGTTTCGGCCGGACCCTGGAGTCCAGTGCTCCGCCGGGCACTGAGCCGTTCACCTGGGGACCGTTATTCCTCCGCGGGTGCGCTGGCGCGCGCCCTGGAAATCGAGCAGCGGGAGACGAGTCGCGCCGACCAGAGCCCATACCCGGGTCTTCTGCATTTCACACGAGAGGACGCCCGCTTCTTCTTCGGCCGCGAGCTCGAAGTGGAGTCGCTGCTCCGTCAGTTGCGACGCCCTCGCCTGCGAGCCGTGATCGGGCCCTCCGGTGCCGGCAAGAGCTCCTTCTTGCGGGCCGGACTGGTGCCGGCCCTTCCGGCTGGCTGGTCGGCCCTCGTGTGCACACCGGGGGACAGGCCCTTCGCCGCTCTGGCCCAGGCCCTGGCTCCGGAGCTGGCCGGCGATGCGGAAGCGGTGCAACTCCTGCCCCGTTTCGAGGATGCCTCAACGTCCGTCACCCTGGCGCGACGATGGCGCCAGCGGCATGATCACGCGCTCCTTGTCGTCGATCAGGCCGAGGAATTGTTCACGCTGAACCCGGTCGAGGTGCAGCATCGCTTCTCGCAGCTCCTGGGACGACTCGTGCTCGACGCCGACGTGCACGTCCTCCTCTCCATCCGAGACGATTTCCTCCTGCAGTGCCACTCCTTCGAGGACCTGCGCCCCGCTTTCTCCGACCTGACGCCGCTCGCGCCGCCAGCCGGCGCCGCGCTGCGCCGCGCACTGGTGCAGCCGGCACTCGTCTCCGGTTACCGGTTCGAAGATGAGCGGCTCGTGGACGACATGCTGCGCGACGTGGCGCAGGAGCGAGGGACGCTGCCGCTCGTCGCCTTCGCATTGGCGCGCCTGTGGGAGCACCGCGATCGTGAGCGGGGCCTGCTCACGCGCCGTGGCTACGAGGACATCGGCGGCGTGGCCGGCGCGCTTGCCCAGCACGCCGAGGCGACGCTCGAGACGATCGGCGCCGCGCGCGTTCCGATCGTGCGGGAGATCCTGCGCAACCTCGTGACGGCCGAAGGGACGCGGGCGCTCCAGGGATGGGAAGAGCTCCTCTCCGCCTTCGCCGACCGTCGTGAGGCGGAGGAGGTACTCGGCAGGCTCATCGAGGCGCGTCTGCTGACGTCCTTCGAAGCGGCACCCGAGGACGCGGGAACGACCGGACACCGCCAGGTGGAGATCATTCACGAGTCGTTGCTCGCGTCCTGGCCGCGGCTCGCGCGCTGGCGCGATCAGGACAGCGAAGGTGCGCGTCTGCGCGATCAGCTCCGGCAGGCTGCACGCCTGTGGGACGAGCGCGGGCGCCCGGTCGGTCTCTTGTGGACGGGACCGTCTTTCGCAGACTACGTCGCCTGGAGATCGCGCTATGCCGGTCGACTGACTGCGCTCGAGCAGGCGTTCGGCAAGGCAATGGAAGCCCAAGCCGGCCGACGACGACGCCAGATGGGTGTGGCCATCGGCACTGCCTTTGCGGCGCTCCTCGTCGTACTCGTGGTCGTGAGTCAACTATGGATCTGGAGCCGCGCGTCGGAGCAGCGGGCAGTGCAGCAGACGCTCCGCACCGAGGCACAGCAGCTCTTTGCGCTGGGGCAAGTCGAGGAAGATCGGAACCCGACACTGGCGTTCGCGCACGCGCTCGCCGCGTTGGAGCGCGCCGATACTCCGGAGATCCGGCGCTTCGCATTGCGCCAGATGTGGAAAGGGCCGCTTGCGTTCGTGCGGAGCGAGGGAAGCAACGAAGGTCGTTCGAGCCTTGCCTTCAGCACCGATGGCGAATGGCTGGCCGACTGGGGAACCGATGCGCGCGTGTGGCGCCGCGATGGGTCGGGACCATTCGAGGTCGTCAGTTCGTTCCTGGGCTATGTGACCGCACAGTTCGCGCGGTGACGGGCGCAGGCTCGTGATCTTCGGGCGGCGGAGCTCTGGCGCAGCGGGTGTCGATGTTCTGAGTCTTCCGGAGCTGACGCTGCTGAAACGGATCGAGACCCCCGGCGAAGGGCTCCTGGCCGTGCGGGGCGACCGGCTCATCACCGTGAGGCCTCGAGCGCCGAATGGCCCGGGCAGAGACATCGTCCTGCGGTCGCTCGCTGCCGGAAATGCCCAAAGACTCGGCTTCCTCAACGGGATGGCGCGCCGGCTGCAAGTGGACGCGTCAGGCGACGGCTATTGGGTCTCGTATCCCGGCGAGCGGCAGGTGCTTGCATCGACGTTGAAGGCCGGCGTAGCGGGGCAGCGAATCGTGCTCCGTACGGGTGCGGCGGTCTCGAGCTTTTGGCTTGCCGGCAACGGTGAACAGATCGCATTGCTGGACGAAACGAGTGCATTACGCGTCGGTTCGTTGGCCCACGCAAGCGAACTTCGGCAACTGATCGGTTCACCACTGAAACCGGAAGAGCCGATCAACGGCGTGGCGTTCGATCGCATCAGCCAATGGCTCGTCGCAGCCCTCCAAACACAAGGATTACGGATGTGGGATCTCACAGGTCCGCCGGATGCCGAACCGTTGATGCTCGGCCGCGGCGCCGCCATCACGACGATCGCGGCCGAGTTCGAGCCAACCGGACGATGGCTGGCCGCCGAAGATCTGGGTGGTGTGACGTTCTGGCCCGCTACCGGGCGTTGGCCCTCGGTCATGAGAGTCTCCGCCGGTACTGGGTCGAGAGATGTGGCATTCGATCCGGACGGGAAGTGGATTGCTGCGTCGGCCGGGAGAGGTGGCGTTGAGATTTGGCCTTCGACGGTCAACGGCTTCCCGCGCCGACATATCGCTGCGGACGTGTCCCAATTGGCCGTTTCGCCGGACGGCCAGTTTCTCGCGACGGGTACAAGGTCTGGAAGCGTGCTGGTCCTGCCGGTCGCAGGGCCAGGCTTCAGAGAGTTACGGGGGTTCCAAGGGTGGGTGGACGCGGTTGCCTTCGATGCCACGGGAAGGCGAATCGCTGCTGATGGGCCGATGGATGGCGGGCGAAGCCACGTCATTCGCGTTTTTGACCTGCAAACGGGCGATGTGAAGAGCTTCGACCCCGGCGACGGGAAAGATATCGTCAGCGTCGCTTTTCTGCCGGACGGCGGCCTGCTCGTCTCGAGCTTTGGGGGACTGCGACGCCTCGATTTGGAAACCGGATCTTTCGAACTCTTGCTCGCGCAGCCGGGCATGGCTTTCCTCGGTCCTGACGGCCGACACCTCCTGCTGCTCCGATCGGAGAATGAGCAAGAGCCGGTGGGCACGGCTTCCGTGTATGACCTGCGGGAACGGCGCGGCTGGCCGCTTTCATCACACGGAGACCAGGTGACCTTGATGGCGTGGGATCCTTCAGGCAAGCGCGTGGTGACCGGGAGCCGGGATGGGATCGTGCGGGTCGGTCCCGTCACCGGCGAAGAGCCACACCTGCTGATCGGCCATCAAGCACCTATCTGGGGTGTCCGGGTCGATCCAACCGGGCGCCTCGTCGCCTCGACGAGCAGGGACGGCACGGTGCGGATCTGGCCGATGCCCGAGGGACAACCGCTGCACACCTGGCCGCGTGATGCATTCCTCGAGAAGTTGCGGTCGCTGACGAACGTGCGCATTGTTCCTGACGCCTCGGCGGCCAGCGGCTATCGCCCGACGTTCTTGCCGTTTCAGGGGTGGGGCCGCGAGCCGCCGACCTGGTGAGGCGCAGCGCGACGTCAGGAACCTTCTCCTCGCGTTTCGTCTTACTCCTCCAGAACCGATTCGCGTCACCAATCGAGGTGATCCCGGGTTCGGAAGGAGCCGTTTATGACACTCAGACACGTCGGAGCCGGCAGTATCGGCGCAGCCCTGATCGCCGTCACGTTCTTTGCCAGTGCTCCCGTGCTCGCCGCACGCGGGCCCGTCGTCCTGACCACGCCGGTCGAAACCCCTGGACAGTTCACCTATACCTTCGTCGGTCCCTTTGGGGGGACTTCCTCCGATGGGGAGTGGGTCGCGATCGACTTCCACCGCGAGCCTGGTTGTGCCGAATTGGTCGGCTTCAATCTCCTCCTGTTCGTCGATCCCAACGCTTTCGGCTGCGCGTTGACCGTGGAAATGCGGGAGTGGTGGTATCGGGAAGACATCGCGACGGCGGGCGGCCCCTGGGGCAGTCTTCCCTGGGAGCCTACCTTCCGGGCGCCTGTGCTGGCGGAATGGCGAGGACTGGGTGCGGTGCCGATCTACTTTGTACTCGAAGCGGAGCTCGTGGACGCGATGGCCGACGATGTGCTGACGGTCGATGAATTGGAAAACCTTCCGTCACTGCAGATCGGACGCGCGACCAAGTATCAATTCATCCAGCACAACTCGGGTCGGCCCAACGCGAGCCGAACCCAGCGTCCAGGTCACACGCGCACCGTCGCGCATGGCGTGCTGCTGGACGGACGATCGTTTCAGTTCAACCTCACCACGCTGGACAACGAGATCACGTCCATCAAGATTGAATTCAAGTAAGTCGGTGGACGATCGACGAAAGATGCGCGGCACGCGAGCCGCCTTGATGCGACAACTGCGCGGCGGCTAACTTCACGCCGGACACGGCCACCAGATCCGAGAGGTTCCGCGTGGCCGTATAGCAGTAGCTCTTGCCATCGGGCGTCAGCACGATTGGAAAGATTCGATCGATGCCGACCATGTCGTTGGGCCGAAGCGTGTTCCACCTCGCGACGCCCGGTGGCAATCTCTCCTGGCAGACAACTTCGCTACGCTGATGGAGTGGCGTTCGGATGGTGTGCTGCCGCCGGCAAATCCCGGCGGCTTCCCTGTCAATGACGTCGAACTGCTCACCGCGATAGAAGGCGTGCTGGCGAGCGGCTGCGGGAGACTGCATGCAGCGTCTCTATTTCAGCATCGTTGACAATCGGGGGTCGTCGACAGGCTGGGAGAGATCAACGATTAACAGGAAGCGGCGAAAGAGTCTGTCGGTAGCTGATCAAGACTGGCAGCAATACAGGACGATGATCTTGTTTCCCGATGAAACGCCGAGGTGACAGCCCATTGTAATTGGATGGCTGCCCCTCGCCGTTGTTATGCGCGCTGGCGACAAGATCGGTCGCGACCCGACAACAACCGACAGCGCCTGACGACGCGTTGCCTCGCCTGATTCGGATGGGCACAATCGCTTGACGAACGGCCGACCGTCGCACTCGGATGGGCGAGGAGCGATGGCCGTCCAAGAGCCGATTGCTCATGTGGGACAGGTACGAGCCTCGATCCGACGACGGTAGAGACCGCGGCGACTCCTGGGACCGTAGCTTCGGCAGCCGCGGCGCTGCAAGCGAGCGAGACCACAATGAACATTCGCGTGACGCGGTCACGCGTGATCTCGACCTCCCTCGTGGACGCGACCGAGAGCAGGTACGCGAGCGTGACCGCGTGTACGAGATTGACGGCGCCGAAAGCCGCACGCTGGCGACGATCGGCGCATTTCGAGTGGTCGCCGAGAGTGATCTCCACGACTTGCGTGAGGACGCTCAGCGCTCGCGGCGGAGCCTCACGCATCTCGAGACCGAAGGGCTGATTCGCAGGAGTCCGCTCAGTTCGGACGACCGGGCGGTCGTCCTGACCGAGCGCGGCCGGGATCTCCTCGAGGCCAGCCGCTACGAACGCCCCGAGCGCAGCGACGAATCGCGTCAGATTTTCTATGCGGGCCTCAGGAAGCCGCGCGAGCTGACGCACGACACGAAGGTCTATCGCGCCTACCAGCGTGCCGACCAGCGCCTCCGCGAACAGGGCGGGCGGGTGCGGCGCGTGGTCCTCGACTACGAGCTCAAGCGCGAGTATCAGCTGTTCCTCCAAGAGCGCAATCGCGGCAAGAAGGACTGCGACGGCCGGCCGGATCGCGAGCCTGAAGAGATAGCGCGGTGGGCGCAGGAGCACGAGTTGCCGTACGACGACGGGCACGTGCAGTTCCCTGACGCCCGTATCGAGTACGAGGACCGCGACGGCTGGCGTCGCCACGAGGACATCGAGGTCGTGACCCCACACTATCGCGGTGCCCATGCCGGAGCCGCCGCTAAATCCGGGTTCAGGTGTTATGCCGTCGTCAGTGGGATGGTCGGCGGACGCGGTGGTGGCGGCCGGCGGACGGCGCATCCCCGGCTCGCCGAGGAGCTGCTTGGATGACGCTACCGGCTCCGCCCGACCGCTGGACGATCGAGCTGGCCAACGCGCAGCGCCAGGAGGCCATTGCGGCGTTCGGCTTCACCGAACGGCAGGCGCGGTTCCTGCTGAACGTCTTGCTGCACTCGGGCGTCTTCGTCGAACGCCAGTACTGCACGTTCGCCGGCATCGTCCATGGCCAGAAGAGCACGGACTTCATCAGTGGCCTGGTCGAGCGGCGGTTCGCCACGCCGATCGCGACCGGGAAGCTCCATCGCGGTCGGATGTTCCACGTCCACTACAAGCCGCTCTGGGCGGCGATTGGAGAGCCCGACAGCCGGTTCAGAAAGCCGAACGCACCGGGCCGGATCATTGAGCGCGTCATGCTGCTCGATGCGGTGCTCGACGATCGCGATTTCGTTTGGCTCGGGCCCTCGATGGACAAGCGTCGTCACTTTATGCGGCATCTCGGGGATCGCCTGGAGGTTCGAGACTATCCACACCTGCTGTTCGGTGACGGTCCCGCGAAGACGGTTCGGTACTTTCCGGACAAGCTTCCGATCGGCATGCAGCCGTACGGCGAGCCCCACGTCTTCGTCTACCTGGTGACGCACCCGTCGCCGATGGACTTCCGGCTGTTCCTCCTGCGGCACTCGGCCCTGCTCCGGGTGCTCCTCCGATGGACCGTCCGACTGCTGTTTCCACGGCAGCTCGCGAAGTCGAGACCGGCCTATCTGCACGCCGCGCGGGAGCACCTGGCGACGCCGCTGGAGCCGTCGACCGTGGAGACGCTTGAGTGGCTGTTCGCCGAGCGGAAGCGGCTTGCCGAACCGGGAGCTGGGTCTGCCGACGAGCGCTACCTGAAGGTGTCCAGCGCCTATCGGATTCCGCGATTTGGAGCGCTCTACCGGCAGTGGCTGGATGATCCCAAGAACACTCTCTGGCTGGCCGGGTCGCGCATCGTCGCTGACAACATCGACCGCGGCCACGGGCAGGTCGAGTGCGTCGAGCTGTCACGGCAGTACCTCCATCTCTCCCCCTTGGTTGACGTCGCCTGACACCACAGCAGAGGACGACCTTGGGGACGACCTCGGAAAATGAGGTTGTCTCCGAAAGTCTTCACCCGGCTGTCATCCCCCGCACGGCCACGCGAGCTCCCCATCTGTCGCGACCCACGCCAGCAATTGATTCAGCAGAAACAGGTTCCGCGCGAAGCGCACGGATGCTGCGCACGATGGGCGGCGCCCTTTGCCCGCCCACTGCAGGGACCAGTGCTGCGATCAGGGCAGGAAACCATGGCGTGAGCGACCCCGGCGCGCGCGCTTCCAATGGCCCCGCGCGTGTCCGGAGGGGTCGCTCACGCCATGGCTGTCGGCGTCGATGTCGCTGTCGATGCGGACACTGTTTAGAGCTAGTCCCGCGCTAATCTGCGGGGGGAGTGTGTCGCCGATCGTGATGCATTTGGTCCGGACAATCTGGTCCCGTTCGTGGGGGAGACTCTGGTCTCCGACCTGCGCTGATTTCAAGCCCCACGATGCGGCCGAATGCAGAGCGTGCGCGAGGCAGGATCGTTCTTCTCGTTGGACGGTGTGGCGTGCTCAAGAACATGACCGCGATGAACGCGCCGACCATCACGCAATCGATGCTCGATCTGTGCTCGGCACCGTGCAAGGCTCGTCGCTTCGCTCCGCCCGCGCTCCGCGCGGCCTTCGGGCCTTGACGGTGCCTGTGCGCAGCTCGTCCATTGGCAATTACGTGATGCCCGACGCCTGACGACGCAAGAACCTTGCGATCGGGGATTGACCTCCTGTGGGCGTGGCGCTATCCTGCGCGTGTTCGTTGGTGCTGCAAGCACCCCCTCCGCGAATCGGCTACCGACGCGGAGCAGCCGTTGATCGTCGCCTTCAGGGCAGGATCAACAGCTACCCTGCAACCAGCAGGGATGCGATCGGCGATGCGCACGCCGATCACCGTTGGACCCGCACACGACTTGCCCACTGGGCACGTGATTCGCGGCCAACACGCCGAAGCGTTGACTGCACGGTTGGTGATCGTGAGGACAGCACGGCCAACCGCACAGTGCAGTAGGAGCGCTTCGACTCGCACCGGTCCTTGATCGCTGCGAGCACCGAGCGAGGCTTAGCCTGCCGGTCTTCGATGTCGGCCTCGGGCCCTCATCAGCGCTTCTGATCCCGGCGCGTTCGGCCTTAGGTCAGCGCGCCCCGAGCGCACCAACTTCTCAACAACAGTTCAATCGTGCACACCAGACGTGTGTGCACCCGTGGGGAGGTTGACCATGAGGACCTGGTTGACGGTGATGCAGGCCGCGGACTACGCGGGAGTGAGCCGAGACACGATCTACACCGCATGCGAGCGTCGCGAGATTCGACACGCGCGCATCGGCGGGCGTCGGGCGATTCGTCTGAAACCAGAGTGGATCGACGAATGGCTGGAACGGCACGCGCCGAATGCGAAGGACAGGCACGTGTCCGACCCGACATCGGTGCACGGAGGTGTATCGTGACGGGCAGCAGAAAGGAGGACACGAACAGTGGGTCTATTCAAGATCTGTAAGCACAGGGCACGTGCCCGCGACCGCTGCGAGCACGCATGGTGGGGCAGCTTTCGCGGAAAGCGGGTGAGTCTCGCGAAGTGGACGAATCGCGAGATTGGCTCGAAGGCGGAGGCGGGTATCGCGCTCGACGAACTGCGGGCCGCGATTCGCGACGGCACGTTCTATGAGCGAGGGTTCGATCCGCCACCGGACAACTCGCCGATGACGTTCGGCAAGTTCGCCGAGGTCTACAAGCAACGGCACGTACTTGCGAAGGGGCTCGCGCTGTCCAGCACCATCGATTACCGGCTTAGGCCGTTGGTCGAGCGGTTCGGGAATCGGCCGGTCGCCGAGATCAAGACGGCCGACATCGACGACTTCGTCGCGGACCTGAAGCGGCCGCGAGTGGTCAACGGTCTGGAGGGCAGACGGCTTACCCCGGCGTCCGTCAACCGGACGCTGGGACTCCTCCGTCACATGCTCAACTGGGCTGTCGGCCGCGAGTACCTCGATCGGACACCCTTCCGGCGCGGCACCGAAGTGCTGATTCGAATGGAGCTCGAGGACAACAAGCGACGCCGGCGAATCACCGAGGCGGAAGAGGCTGCCCTACTCGCCGTCGCCTCACCGCATCTGCGGTCGATGATCATCGCCGCCCTGGACACTGGCATGCGGCGCGGCGAGATGCTGGCGCTCCGGTTCGGGGACATCGACTGGAAGCGGCGAATGATCACCCTCAGGGGTGCGACAACCAAGAGTCGACGCACCCGCTTGGTGCCGATCGGCACGGCCCGGCTACTCGCCGTGCTTGCATGGCTTCGGCTCGACAGTGAAGGCGAGAATAAGACAGACGATGTGCCGGTCTTCAGCAACGAGGCTGGCGAGGCCCTGAAGACGTTCAAGAAGGCGTGGGTAGTGGCCGTGCTCAAGGCACACGGCGTCGCCCCTCACTGGCGTAAGGGCGCCTACAAGGACCTCTCAACGGACTGTCAGCAGCGGTTTCGCGACATCAACCTGCGCTGGCACGACCTGAGGCACGAGTACGCCTCCAGGCTGGTCGAGCGCGGCGTTCCGCTCGCCCAGGTGCGCGACCTGCTCGGTCACGCATCGATCCTCACGACCGAGCGCTACGACAATCAGCGACTGGAGGCGTTGCAGGCAGCTGTTGAACGGCTGGAAGGAGGCAAGACGTTCGACCCGAAGATCGATGCCTCGGACAGAGTTTCAACAATCTTTCAAGATCCCACCGAACAGAGCTTCGCTCGAAGCGAAGACCCCGCCAAGGAATCCGCGACAAGTCACTGACAGCTTGCGGGATGGAAGGATGGTACCGGTACGGGGATTCGAACCCCGGTCCCGTGGCTGAGAACCACGTGTCCTGACCCCTAGACGATACCGGCACAGGGGCACGAATCTTCAATCTTACGGGGTCGACCGCGCCCCGGTCAAGGCGCTTCGCGAGCGCGGTCCGCCTTCGACAGGAGGGCTCGCGTCCACGCGGCGGAACGGTTCCGGATGTCGCCAGCAGACGATGTTGCGCGTGCGGGTCGCCGGAAGCCCCACCGGCCCTTGCTCATCACCACTCCGGTATATTTGAGCGTCATGCAGAAGCTCCTGGCCCTGATCGGCCTCCTGGCGCTCATCGCCGTCGGCGTCTGGTTCGGCGCCGGCCGCGCCGCCGGCCCCACCATCGCGATTGGCAAACCCGGAGCGCTCGTAGGCCAGACCGGCGAGCTCGACGTGACGGTCGACGCCCCCGCCGCCAAGCTCAATGCGCTCGACGTCGCCATCGAGCAGAACGGCGCCCGCATCCCGCTCTTCTCCATGCCGGGCGACGAATCGACCAAGCTCATCACCGAATCGGCGGACCGCGTCCGCCTCACCCGCGCCATCGGCAAGACGAGCCTTCCCATGCTCAAGCAGGGCAAAGCCCGCCTGGTCGTGTCGGCCACGCGGCCCGTCCTCTTCGGCTACCGCGAGGCGTTCTCGTCGGCCTCCCGCGACTTCGAGGTGAAGCTCACGCCGCCGCGCGTCGGCGTCATCTCGCTGCATCACTTCATCAATCACGGCGGCTCGGAGCTGGTCGTCTACAAGGTGACGCCGGCCGACGCGGAGTCGGGCGTGCGCGTCGGCGACCGCGTGTATCCGGGCTACCCGGCGTCGGGCGCCGGCGTTGCCAGCTCCGACCCCTCGCTCAAGGTGGCGTTCTTCGCGCTGACCTACGATCAGGACCTGTCGACGCCGATCAGCGTGTTCGCGCGCGATGCGGCGGGCAACGAAATGCGGGCGTCGTTTGCCTTCAAGGTGATCCCGAAGGTGTACCGCCGCAGCCGCCTCGAAGTGGACGATGCGTTTCTGGGCCGTGTGGTGCCGGCGATTCTCGAGAACACGCCGGATCTCAAGGTGGACGATCCGTCGAACCTGCTGCAGTCGTACCTGACCATCAACCGCGAGCTGCGGCGGCGGAACAACGAGACGATCGCCGCGCTGGCCCAGAAGAGCGCCCCGCAGATCATCTGGAAGGGGCCGTTCCGGCAGCTCACCAACTCCGCGGTCGAATCGGGCTTCGCCGATCAGCGGACGTACTTCTACAAGGGCCAGGAAGTCGATCGGCAAGTCCATCTCGGCTACGACCTGGCGTCGACGCAAGCCGCTCCGGTCCAGGCGTCGAACGTGGGTCGCGTCGTGCTCGCAGACTTCCTCGGCATCTATGGCAACTGCGTGGTTCTCGATCACGGCATGGGACTGCAGTCGCTCTATGCGCACTTGTCGACCATCGACGTGCAGCCAGGCCAGGACGTCCAGCAGGGTCAGACGCTCGGGCGGAGCGGAGCGACCGGGTTGGCAGGTGGCGACCACCTGCACTTCACAATGGTGCTCGGCGGCCAGGCGGTGACGCCCGTCGACTGGTGGAGCGCCCAGTGGGTCGAGGACCGCGTGATGCGGAAGCTGCGCGAAGCCGGACCGGCACCCGCGGCGTCGCCGCCCACCACCGCCGCGGGCGGGTCGCAATGAGGGCACGGCCGGTCACGGTATAATCCAGCGACGTTTGGGGCCTCTTCCACCCCGGCCTCCTCCATGCGCACCGCTGCCGCCGTCGTTCCCGTCCGCTCGCGGGCCACCGACTTCGTCGCGCTCACCAAGCCCCGGCTGAACCTGCTCGTGGTCGCGTCGACCGCGGCCGGCTTCTCCCTCGGCTCCGGATCGCAGATCGATCTCGGCGCGCTGTTCCATGTCGTGGGCGGAACCGCGCTCGTGGCGGGTGGATCTGCCGCCTTCAATCAACTGATGGAGCGGCGCGCGGATGCGCTGATGGAGCGAACGCGCCACCGGCCGGTCGCGGGCGGCCGGCTCCTGCCGCGCGAAACGCTCGTGTTCGCGTTCGTCCTGTCGGCGCTCGGCCTGACGTGGCTCGCGCTCGGGGCGAACGTGCTCTCGGCGGCGGTCGCGGCAGTGACGCTCGTCACCTACGTGCTCCTCTACACGCCGCTCAAGCCGAAGACGTCGTTTGCCACGGTCGTCGGCGCCGTGCCGGGCGCGCTGCCGCCGATGATCGGATGGGCCGCCGCGACCGGCACGCTCTCGCGCGAGGCGTGGATCCTCTTTGCGATCGTCTTCTGCTGGCAGATGCCGCACTTCCTGGCGATAGCATGGCTGTTCCGCGACGACTACGGCCGCGCGGGGTTCCCGATGCTGCCGGTCGTCGAGCCCGATGGCCGGAGCACGGCGTATCAGGTGGCAGTGTACGCGTCGGCGCTCGTTCCCGTCAGCCTTGCGCCGAGCCTCATCGGTCTGGCCGGCCCCACGTACTTCCTGGTCGCGCTCTTGCTCGGGCTCGGATTCCTCTTCTTCAGCCTGCGCTTCGCCGCGCGCCGGACACGCCGCGACGCCCGCCGCCTCTTCTTCGCCTCGATCATCTACCTGCCGCTCGTGTGGATCGCGATGATCGCCGATCGAATCGCGTGAACACGCGACGGAGGCGCCCTCGGCTATCGGCGGTGCACACGGTCCTCGTCAGGGCACGGCGGTGCCGTGCCCGTACCGGAGGGTACGGGCTTTGAAATACGTGGGGCGTGCCCTATTACCGTCGGCGGTCGGGTCGGGTCGGTTCGGTTGCCGGTGCGGGCGTCCTTGGAGCTCGAGGCATGGTTCGTGACGATAAACGTGGCGGCGCGCCGTCGAAGCGTTTTTCGGCCAAGTCTTCGACGGGACAATGCGGCGGAACTCGGCGGGTGAAATAGTTGCGCGTTGTTGGTCATCCATACCGTTGCATTCTTCGCACGCCTTTTGTGACGAGTCCATCGTGATGCCAGACCATCTTCACCGCATTCTGATGATCGAACCGCCCCCGACCGGCCGCCACGAGGAGGTTTTTGGCGCGCCTATCTGGCTCGCTTGCGACGATGGTTCGATCGTTCAAGTCGGCGCGACACGTGCGTTCACCTTGATGGTGACCTTGGCACGGGACGTGTGTGGCATCGCGGCTATTACGAATCCTTGTTGCGTAATACCTCGGCGCTGGACCAAGCGCGAATACATTCACACCAACCCGGCCCGGTTGGATCGGTAGGGGCACGGCATTGCCGTGCCCTGACGAGGGACGCTGACGATACCGTTGGAACTGCTTGCGAACGCCGGCAACGATGCGGCGCGTACGGGGCCCGGTTCGCTGCCTACGGCGTATAGAGCAAGTACTTGGCGCGCATCAACCGCCAGCGCGCCTCGTCGCCGGCCCAGCTCGCGGCGATCGCGGCAGGATCCTCGCCGTTCAGGAGCCGCGTGAGCGACGCTTGTGACCCGACGAGCCGGTCGGTGTTTTCGAGCTTGTAGTCGTTCGGGTGCTGCTGCGACAACGCGGCGATGAGCTCGAGGCCGAGCCGCGTCGGCCGCAGCGCTTCGCGGTCGGTCACGATCATGAAGACGCCGCCGCACTCCTCCTTGGCATACTTGCTCGCGAGCGGCGTGAAGCGCACCGGATAGAAGCGGATGCCGGGGATGTTCCGCCCGTTGAGCGTCGCGGCGAGCCTCACCCCGTCGAGCCACGGTGCGCCAATCTGCTCGAACGGTGTGTCGGTACCGCGACCCACCGACACGTTGCTGTACTCGATCGAGCCGACGCCAGGGTAGAGGGTGGCCTGAATGAGGTTGCGCATGTTCGGCGACGGGTTGACCCACGGCGCCCCGGTGTCGTC
This sequence comes from Vicinamibacterales bacterium, assembly GCA_963840865.1. Lineage (GTDB taxonomy): Bacteria > Acidobacteriota > Vicinamibacteria > Vicinamibacterales > Vicinamibacteraceae > CAWJAP01. The sequence goes on along the minus strand of CAWJAP010000023.1, from coordinate 115,898 downwards.
GAACCAGTCGCTGCGGCGCCAGTTCTGCATCGCCACGACGTGCAGCCTCGCCTTGATCGAGAGCTCGCCGTTGAACAGTTGCGCCAGCTCGCCCATCGTCATCGCATGCCGCGTGGGCATGCGCATGTAACCGACGAAACTCGTCCGCTCCTGGTCGAGCAGCGGCCCCTCGATGCGCCAGCCATTGATCGGGTTGGGCCGATCGAGGACGACGACCTCGATGTCGCGTCTGGCCGCTTCCTCCATCACCTGGCCGAGCGTGCTGATGTAGGTGTAGAAGCGCACGCCCACGTCCTGGATGTCGACCACGAGCGTGTCGATGCCGGCGAGCATCTCCGGCGTCGGCCGCCGGGTTTCTCCATAGAGTGAATGAATCTGCAGCCCGGTCTTCGGGTCCTTGGACGAGGGCACTTTGTCGTCGAGCACGCCGCGGATGCCGTGCTCGGGGCTGAAGAGCGAGACCAGCGTGAGATTCTTCGCCCGGTGGAAGAGATCGATCGTGGCGGTGCCGTCCGCCGCTCGTCCAGTGTGATTGGTGACGAGGCCGATCTTGCGTCCGCTGAGACGGGCGAAGTTCTCGGTGCGGAGCACGTCGATGCCGGTCACGACCGGCGGACGGTTCGCCGTCGTCGGCGCTGCCGGCGGGCCCGTTGGCGCAGCTCTGGGGCGGAAGCTGCCGGGTCATTCGCCTGGAAAGCTCCGGGAGGGGCGGCACGTTCGACAGAGCCGTGGCGGCGACGGTCGCCACCTGCGCGCGCAGCGGCGTCACGTCGCCCTTGCCGTCGGGATGCAGCCGGCTCGAGAGAAAGATGACGTAGGCCTCGGTCGTCGGATCGATCCAGATCGACGTGCCGGTGAAGCCGGTGTGCCCGAACGATCCAATCGGCAGCAGCTCGCCACGATTGGCCGAAAAGCTCGAATCGAGGTCCCACCCGAGGCCGCGAAGGTTGCGCTCGCCGGCCGACGTCGACGGCGCCACCATCCGCGCGATGGTGAGCGGTGCCAGCACGTGTGCGTTCCCCGGCGGATCGCCGAGGAGCATCCGGCAGAAGCGCGAGAGATCGTCAGCCGTCGTGAACAGACCGGCGTGGCCGGCCACCCCGCCCATGCGCCTGGCCGTCGGATCGTGCACGGTCCCGCGCAGGAGCGTCATGTCTGGACCCGCGCACGGGTAACCGTACGGCGTGCACTTCTCGGTTGGCGCGATCCGCGGCTTGAGCGCATCGCCCGGGCGGAACATCGTGTCGCGCATCCCCAGCGGCTCGAAGATGCGGGTTCGCGTGAACTCGTGGAGGCCCATGCCGCTCACCTTCGACACGAGATGGCCGAGCACGAAGAAGTTGATGTCGCTGTAGATGAAGCGTTCTTCGGGTCGTGCGAGAGGCACCTCTTCGATCGCGAGCTCGATCGCGCGGTCGTAGCCGATCCAGTCAAAGGTGAGGTCGACGTCCGGGCGCAGGCCGGAGGTGTGCGTCAACAGATGGCGGATCGTGATGTCCTGCTTGCCGTACCGCTCGAAGCCGGGGACGTGCGCCGCGACGCGATCGTTCAGCCGGATGCGGCCTTCCTGCACCAGCAGCATGACGCTGGTCGTGGTCGCCACCACTTTGGTGAGCGAGGCTGCGTCGAAGATGGTGTCGAGCGTCATCGCCTCGCGCACGGGCTCGACCGCGCGTGCGCCGAACGCCTGCTTGTAGAGCACCCGGTCGCCCTGGCCGACGAGCACGACGGCTCCCGGGAGCTTGCTTTCCTTGATCGCCTCCTCGACCACGCCGGCCAGCCGGGTCCACGCCGCAGAATCGGTCGCCTGCGCGCTTGCGCCGATCCCCAGCGAACCTACGAGCGCGCCAGCGGCAAGCGTCCGGCGCGCGTCCCATCTCGTGCCCGTTCGGCCGGTCATACGCGCTGGATTATACTGAGGCCTTCCGAGCGAGGATGGAGATGATGGGATCGACGCGCGTCGTTTCGGCATTCGTGGTGCTCGCACTCGGCATGTCGGGCTCCGCGGGCGCGCAGATTCTCAATGGCCGCATCACCGGCACGATCGTCGACAGCGCGGGGCAGCCCATTCACGGGGCGGTGATCGTCGCCGACAACCGGCAGGCGACGCCGCCGACGCGCACGTCGGTGTCGAACGAGGACGGTCGGTTCGGACTGATGGGGCTGCGATCGGGCGTGTGGTCGCTGCTGGTGCGGGCGCAGGGTCACGAGCCCGTCACGCGGACGGAGACCGTGCAGGGCCAGCGGCCTGGACCGCCAATCACGATCTCACTCCTGCGCATTCCCGGGGCGGCGCGAACGCCGACCTTCGACACCCTGAAGCCAGCCGCCATCGTCAGCGACCTCGATCGGGCCGCGAAGCTGATCGAAGAACGCAAGCTCGACGAAGCGATTGGCATCTATCGAAGCGTGCTCGAACGGGCGCCCGCGCTCTCGAGCGTGCAACTCGCGCTGGCGCGCGCGTATCGCGCGAAGCCCGACCTGCCGAAAGCGCGCGAAGTGAGCGAGCGGCTGCTCGCGTCGGAGCCCGGCAACGTGCGCGCCCGCCTCGAGCTGGCGCTCACACTCGAGCAGTCGGGCGACGCGCCCGCTGCCGTGCGCGAGCTCGAACAGATCGTGCGCGACGCGCCGGACTCGACGACGGGCGCTGCCGCCCGTGAGAAGCTCACCGCCCTCGGGCGATCATCACCCAACCCCTGAGGCGACTGCGTCGGCCCGGCCTCCGCTCGCATACCACTCGACGGGTCGCGTCAGGAACATGACTGCGGCCAGCGCGGCGAACACCGCATCGAGCCGCGGCGAGTACCGCGCGTTCAGGCCACACGCGCCGTCGTCCAGGGCTCGAGCGCTGTCGCGAGCCCTTCGATCTTCGCCGGCTTCGAGAGGTAGGTAGGCGTCCATGCCAGAGGCGAGGCACTTGTCGCGGTCGGCGGGTGACGCGTTCGCAGTGAGCGCCACGATCGGGATGTGACCGAGCGTGGACGGTGCGCTTGCGGATCTGGGCGGTCGCCTCGAACCCGTCCATCTCGGGCATCTGACAGTCCATGAGGTCTCGACGAGCGGGATGGGTGCGATCTGCTGCGCCGCGACGAGGCCGCGCACGGCGAGGATGGCCACGCCGAGCGCGAGCGTCGCCCAGCCGGTCGCGCGGGCGAGATGCCGAGGGGTTCTGGCGGAACTGAGAAAGGTCACGGCCGTACGCACGAAATCACCGAGAGAATCGGCAGAAACCGAGTCCGCGCAAGCCTGCAGGGTTCTGCGCCAGCGTGCACGCCCGGGCCGCCCGCACACGCGTGCGGTGAGCGCACGCTTGCGATGTGCGGTGGTGGCGCGCCATGGCTCGCTGTCCGAGTCGTGGAGGTGTAGCATGCCAGCCATGCGCACTGGAACCGTCGTCATGGCGGGCGCACTGCTGCTCTTGCTGGCGGCGCCGCGCCCCGAAGCGTCGCGATCCGCGCTGCCGTTGGTCACGGTCGAGCCGCAGCCGCTCGCGGCACAGGCCTCGCGTATCGCCGAGGCGCTGGCCTTCATCGGCGCACCGCTCGCGACCGACGATCGCCGGGCGCTCGACGAGGCCGCCGGCCGCTCGGACGGCGCGGCGGCCATCCAAGCCGTCCTCGACCGCTATTGCCTGCTCGACGTCCACATCAACCCGGAAAGCCGCGTCAAGGTGGCGCAGGGACCGGCGCGCGCCGAGCTCCTCGAGCAGGGATGGCGGACGTTCCTCGTGAAGGTCCGCAACGAAGCGGGCGTGACCGCGCCGCTGCGCGTGACGAGCCCGAATGCACAACGCGTCTTTTCACGCGGACCGCAGGGCTTCAGCATGTCGCCGCGTCCGGTCCAGACGGTGACCACCCGCGATGTCTCCGATCGCTGGCTGGACCTCTACACGTTCGACAAGCAGCCGCTGACGCCGACGCTCTCGGGGCTCGAGGTCGAGTACCGCATCCTTCAGCTTTACTCACGCGACCCGGGCCGGCGCGAGGCGACGCTCGCCGCCGACGTCGGGCAAGGCTCGCAGGACATCGGTTTCCGCAACGATGCGCCGGTGCTCTTCACCGTCCATCCGTCGGTCGACGTCACGCTTCGGGTCGCCGACGAGCACGGGAAGCCGACCACTGCCGGATTCGTCATCCGCGACGCCCAGAAACGCGTGTATCCATCGCAGGCCAAGCGCCTCGCCCCCGATTTCGCCTTCCATCCGCAGGTCTACCGGTCCGATGGCGAAACCGTGCGCCTGGCCGAAGGCACCTACGACGTGGAGGTGACGCGAGGACCGGAGTACGTCGCCGAGCGCCAGCAGATTCGCGTCTCACGCGATCCGTTGACCGCGAGCTTCAAGCTCGAGCGCTGGATCGATCCTGCCGTCGCGCGGCTGGTTCTCCGGCGACCATCACGTGCATGCGGCAGGATGCCTGCACTACGAGACGCCGAGCGAGGGGGTCGAGCCGCGGGACATGATTCGCCACATCCTCGGCGAGGCGCTGAACGTGGGCGCGGTTCTCACATGGGGACCCGTGTACTACTACCAGAAGCAGTTCTTCGAGGGCCGCGACCACAAGTTGTCCACGACGCGACAACCTGCATGCGGTACGACGTCGAAGTGTCAGGCTTTCCGTCGAGCCACGCCGGCCACCTCGTGCTGCTGCGGCTGAAGGAGCAGGACTATCCCGGTGCGAAAGTGCTCGAGGAGTGGCCGACGTGGGACTTGCCGATTCTCAAGTGGGCGAAGCGCGCAGGGTGCGGTCGTCGGCTTCGCGCACTCGGGGTGGGGATTGGAAGTCAAGCGACACCGAGTTCCCCACGCGCGAGCTGCCGAAGTTCGACGGCATCGGCGCCAACGAGTACATCGTCGACGTCACGCACGATGCGGTCGATTTCATCTCGACGGTCGACACGCCGGCGCACTGGGAGCTCAACATGTGGTACCACACGCTCAACGTGCGGGTTCCGCACGCGCATCAGCGGCGAAACCGATTTCCCCTGCATCTTCGGCGACCGCGTCGGCCTCGGCCGCAGCTACGTGCAAGCTCGACGCGCCTCGACTACGACCAATGGGCGCAGGGCATTCGTGACGGACGGGCGTATGTCACGGATGGCAAGAGCCATCTCATCGACTTCAAGGTGAACGATCGCCTGGTGGGGACGCAGAGCAGCGAGGTGCGGCTCGCGCGCCCCGGAACCGTTCGCGTGACGGCGGCCGTCGCCGCGCGGCTGATGGCGCAGCCCGAGATGGCGGCCATCGACGTCGACCAGGGTCCTCGTTCGCAGCGTTCGGGCCCGGTGCCCGAGCGGGAAGTGAGGGCAGTGCCGTTGAACGAGAAGCCGTACTGGCATCTCGAGCGTGCACGGCTGGGCGCGACACGCGAGGTGCCCGTCGAGGTCATCGTCAACGGCCGCGCAGTGGCGCGGACGACGATGGTCGCCGACGGCACGGTCCGGGATGTCGCGTTCGACGTGCCGATCGACCAGAGCAGCTGGGTGGCGCTCCGCATTCTGCCCTCTTCGCACACGAATCCCATCTTCGTGGTGGTCGACGGCAAGCCCGTGAGGGCCTCGCGAGAGAGTGCGGACTGGTGTCTGCGCGCCGTGGATCAGTGCTGGTCGCAGAAGGTCACGCGGATCGCCGAGCGCGAACGTCCGGACGCCGAGCGCGCTTACGAGCACGCGCGCACGGTCTACCGCCGCATCCTGAACGAGACCCCCGCGGGTCACTAGGGTCAGGATGGGGTCGGGCCGAATTTCAGAAATTGCGAAATTTGGCCCGACCCCATTTGCAGATTCTGCCGATACGTCGCTACGAGGGCGGCAACTGCGGTTGTCGATTACGGCAGCTCGGCGAGAGCGAGACACAGCAGGAAGGCGCGCTGCGTTCCCTTCCACGAGTCGCGCGTGTCGAACGTCTCGTTCAATGAGTGCGAGAGGTGTCCGCTGCCACCGCCATCGATCGTGATGGCCGGCACGCTCAAGCCCATGGGCACGTTCGAGTCGGTCGAGCCCTCGCCGAGAGCGACCGGCAGGCCGAGTGCGCGCGTGACCGACACGGCGGCCCGCACGATCTCGCTCTCGACCGCGGTGGCCCCGGCGGATCGATTCCCGACGAGCGTGCGTTCGACGGTCACCTGATCGGGCCGGTTCCACCGCGCATTCTCCGATGCCGCGGCCGCATCGACCGCGGCCGCGACCTTGCCGTCGAGTTCGGCCAGCGCCCCCGAATCCGCGGATCGCAGATCGACCTCCATCCAGGCCTCGAACGCAATCGAATTGACCGACGTACCGCCGCCCACGAGCCCGACGTTGAACGTCGTCTTGGGCGTCGACGGCACCTGCAGGTTGGCGACCGCGGCGAGCGCCCGCCCCAAGGCGTGGATGGGATTCGCCATGCCGAAGTCGCCGTAGCTGTGTCCGCCGGACCCACGAAACGTGACCCGGTAGCGGCGGCTGCCGACGCCGACGTGGGTGATGCCGAGACCTGCGCCATCGACGGAGACGAATCGATCGATGCGGCCCTTCAACTCGGTGTCGAAGAGATGCTTCACGCCGCGCAGATCGCCGAGGCCTTCCTCGCCGACCGTGCCGACAAAGGTCACCGTTCCCGCGGTCTGGATCTTCGCGGCGTCCAACGCACGCGCGACCGCGAGGACGACGGCGAGGCCGCGGCAATCGTCACCGATGCCAGGACCTTTCAGGACCTGGCCGTTGCGCGTGACACGCACGTCGGTGCCTTCCGGAAACACGGTGTCGAGATGAGCGCTGAAGACGACGTGAGGCCGCGTGCGGCGGCCGGGCCGCTCACCGAGGACGTTGCCGGCACGGTCGATGCGGACGTTCTGCAGGCCGATCGCCTCGAACGCGCGCTTGTACGCGTCGGCGCGTGCGCCCTCCTTGAATGGCGGTGCGGGAATCTCGCACAGCCGGATCTGCTCGTCGATGACCGCCGGTTCGGTGGTTACGAGCGACTTGACGACGGCAGCCACCTCGGGCCGCTCGAGCAGCCGCGCCGCTATCACATCGGCGCCGTCCCGAGCCTCTGCACGCGCCGCGAGCGCGCACATGAATGTCAGAGCTACCCACATGCGACCTGACCGCATCCACCGTGCCTCCCGCGAAATCGTATCTCGTGTCGCCCCGGCCGCCGCCGCACCCCGGCGAGACGAGATCCTTCCACGGCACACCACCTGGACGGCCGGGCCGCTAGAATCGTGGCGTGGTCCGCCGCGTGGCGCTGATCGTCGCCCTGTCCGGCCTGCTCGCCGTCCTGCAGGTGATCCACGTCCGTGCGCTGATCAGAGATGGCCCGGCCACGTTCCTCCCCTTCGACATCCGCCACGGTGCGGTGGTGGTCGGCGACCTGACCGAACAAGGCGCCTTCGAGCCGATCGGCCGGCTTCGCAAGGCCGGTCTGCGGCAAGGCGACGTCGTCGAGGCCGCTTACACGGCCACCGGGACCGGCGGCCGCATCGACAGCCTGCAGGTCCTCTTCGACGTCATCTACGGTTCGGGCCCGTGGGGAACCATGACGCTCCACGTACGCCGGTCATCCGAAAACGGGCGGCGGCTGACCATTGTCGTGCCGCCACGCGGACGCGAGCGGGCAACGTTGTTCCTGCTCCTCGGCTGGAGCGTGTTCGTGCCGCTCGCCGCACTCACGGCCGCCCTGCTCCTCGGGCTCCTCAAACCGGAAGACACCCGCGCATTCGTCGGCAGCTTGATGTTCCTGTCGCTCGCCGGTTCGCTGACGTTCGACGCCGTGCCGTTGCGGCCCGGATGGGCCCTGCTGATCCTCGCGGGGCAGATCATCTCGCCCTGCGCGATGTATCTGCTGTTCTTGTGGTTCTTTCTGATCTTCCCGACTTCGTCGCCGATTGAGCGGCGCTTTCCTTGGATCAGTACCTGATGCTGGTGTTGCTCGCGGCGGTCGCGGCATTCGGCGTCACGCTCGCGTGGACGGCGTTCACGTCGCTCGCGGAATTCAACCGGCGCTGGGGCGCCCTCCAACCGCAGTGGTTGTCGCTGACGGTCGGCTTCGCCGCGGGCGTGTCGGTGCTCACCGGGCTCGCGTCGCTGGTTTTCAACACCCGTGCGCTCAAGTCGCGCGACGAACGCTGGCGCATGCTCATCGTGTTCGCGGGAGCGTTCCTCGGCCTCGGACCGTTGATCGGCGTCCAGGTGTCCTACGGCGTCACGGACCGGACCGTGCCGGTACTCGTGGCGGCGCTCGTCGTTGTCCTGCTCTCGCTGTTTCCCATTTCGTTCGTCTACGCGGTGGTGCGTCACCGCGTGCTCGGCATCCGGCTGATCCTCCGCCGCGGCGTCCAGTACGCGCTCGTCTCGGCCGGATTCCGATTGCTGCTGGCCGCCATCATCTTTGCCCTCTTCGTGGTCGTCCTCGCGGCGGGCGTGACGCCGGCGCCACGCGATCGGGTGGTCGCGGTGGTCATGGCCGCGGGTGTGGCGTTCGTCGTCGTGCGCGTCTTCAGGTCGGTCAGCCGGCGCGTGATGTCGGGCATCGACCGCCTGTTCTTCCGGGATGCCTATGATGCGCGGGTCGTTCTCTCGTCGCTGAGCCATTCCATTCGCAAGCTGCTCCTCGATCCCGATCGACTGGTGAACGAGGTGGTGGATGCGGTCAGCGCCGCGCTGCACCCGCGGACGGTCGCGTTCTTCCTGCACGATCCGCGGGGCGCGGGTGGCGAAGCCGGCGCCTATCGGTGCGCGGCACTGCGCTGCAACGAGGGCGTGGCGCTCGACGCCACCGAGCTCGTGCTTCCCGAGTCCGGCGTTCTGGCCGCGCGTCTGACGCCCGACGAGCACACACCGCGGCTGCGCGCCTCCGACGTGTTTCCGGACGAGCCGCGGAGCTGGGCGCACGCGCTTCGCGCCGATCCGTCACGTGCCGGGGAACGGGCCGTCGTCGAGAAGCTCGGTGCCATCCTGGCCGTGCCGATCTCGGCGGGCACGCGGCTCGTCGGCATACTCCTTCTCGGAGAGAAACGCTCGGAAGAGCACTACTCGCGCGACGACCGCGGCCTGCTGGTCACCGTGGCGGAGCAGGTCGGGCTCGCGCTCGACTACGGACAACTGGCGCGTCATGCCGCTCGAGAGGAATCCCTGCGCAAGGAAGTCGAGATCGCGCGGACGGTGCAGGCGCGCCTCTTCCCGCAGACGCTTCCGCCGGTGGCGGGCATCGATTATTCCGGTGTCTGTCGACCTGCGCGCGAGGTGGGCGGCGATTCCTTCGACTTCATCTCACTCGACCAGGGGCGGCTCGGTATCGCCGTCGGCGACATCTCGGGCAAGGGCATCGCGGCCGCTCTGCTCATGGCCAACCTGCAGGCCCTGCTCAGGAGCCATGCGCCGCTGCGCGGCGACGATCTTCGCGATCTGATGGCCGACATCAACCGGCTGCTCATCGACGCGATTCCAGACAACCGGTTCGCCACGTTCTTCTACGCCGTCCTCGATCCGGCCCGTCGGTTGCTGACGTACGTCAATGCCGGCCACAATCCGCCGCTGCTGCTGCGAAATGGCGCGACCGGCCGCGAATCGCCGCCAGCGCTCCGCCTCGAGCCGACTGGCACGATGCTCGGCATGTTTCCGGAGACGACCTTCGACCAGCGTCAAATCGACGTGGCCCCGGGAGACCTGCTGCTGGCATACAGCGACGGGGTGTGCGACGCGCTCAACGACCGGGGCGAGGACTACGGCGATGCACGGCTCGAAGCCATCGTCCGGTCGAACGCCGGCCTGCCGGCCGCCCGTGTCCAGGAACGGATCCTGGATGATGTGGCGAGCTTCGGACACGGCGTCGCGCCCTTCGACGACATGACGCTGGTCGTCGCCAAGCTGACCTGACCGCCTGGAGCGCATCTGTGGGCGTCCGGACCTCGACCGTTGCAACGGACTTCGTTTCGGGCACGGTGATTGCTCTTGACGTCACGGGGCCGTTACCGCGGTGCAGGTGTCCAGAATCCGCGACGATTCCGGCCCCTGAGCGTCCATGGGGCAGACACGCCCCGGTTCGACGAACCGTAGGATGTGAGGGTCGGCCGGGCTCCGATTGAGCCGGTGGTCCTTCGCGGGTGGCTGCCCGGGAGCCGGCGGGGTAAGTATGGCGGAAGATGCGGTTGATGCGACGGCACGTCCTCCGTTGGTCCTCGTGGTCGAGGACTATGCGGATGCGCGCGAAATGTACGCCGAGTTTCTGCGGTTCATGGGTTTTCGCGTGGCGGAGGCCCGCAACGGCGAGGAAGCTCTGGCGCGGGCCCTCGAGCTCGTCCCCGACGTGGTTCTGATGGACCTCGCGCTGCCCCTGATGGACGGCTGGGAGGCGACGAAGCGGTTGCGAAACAATCCGCAAACGGCCAACGTGATCGTCGTGGCGCTGACCGGCCATGCGCTCGCCGGCCATGCGGAAGGGGCACGGCGCGCCGGCTGCGATGCCTTCGTCACGAAGCCGTGCCTGCCCGACGATCTGGTCGAGGTCATCCGCGGTCTGCTGGAGGTGCGGCGGCGGGAGACCCAACGGCCGCCTCCGGTGGCCGGCGCGGCGAAGACCAACTCGCCGCCCGTGCCGCCTGCCGCGTAGATACCAATTCAGTCCGGCCCTCTCGGCCGACGGCGCACAGCCGTTGCGCCGTCCCCGATGGGCTATGCTTCCGGCATGTTCTCGCCGGAGCTGCTGCGCGGACGCGCAGCGTTCATCACCGGCGGCGGCACCGGTATCTGCCGCGGGATCGCGCTCGCCTTCGCGCGTCACGGCTGTCGCGTCGCCATCGGCAGCCGCTCACGTGAACATCTCGACCCCACCGTCGCCGAACTGACGGCCCTGGGTGTCGATGCGCTGGGGATTGCCGCGGACGTTCGCGATGCCTCAGCGATTGGCGCCGCCATCGACGTCTCGGCGGGCCGGTTCGGCAGGCTGGACATCCTCGTCAACGGTGCCGCTGGCAACTTCCTGTGCCCGGCCGAGCGGCTGTCGCCGAACGGCTTCGGAACCGTCGTCGACATCGATCTGAAGGGCACGTTCAATGCATCGCGTGCCGCGCTTCCGTACCTCAAAGCGTCGCGTGGCGTCGTCCTGAACATCAGCGCGACGCTCCACTATGGCGGCACGCCGGCGCAGCTCCATGTGTCGGCAGCGAAGGCCGGGGTCGATGCGGTCACCCGTAATCTGGCCGTCGAGTGGGGACCGTACGGCATCCGCGTCGTCGGCATTGCGCCCGGACCGATCGCCGACACCGAGGGCGTCGCGCGACTGCTCCCCGACGACCGCCGGTCGGCAGTCGAAGCGCAGGTGCCGCTTCGCCGATTGGGCAGCATCGACGATGTGGCGCGGGCGGCGCTGTTTCTGTGCTCGGAGCTGGGGAGCTACATCAACGGGGACACACTCGTGGTCGATGGCGGGTTGTCGCTTGCACCCGGGAGATTGATTGGACAGTGAATCGTCCCGCCCTCCTTCGCCGTTCGCTTACGACGCCCGCCTGCGAGACGCTCGCCTAGGAGACTGCCGGCGACGAAGACGGCGTGACGTCCACGTCGACGCTCACGCCGGCGCGCAGCACGACGAGGCCAGTACCGACGGCCTGCCGTGCCTTCGGCGAGGAGGCGATGGAGATCGTCGACGGCGGCCACGGGACGGCCGTCGAAGGCGATGATGACGTCGCCGACGCGAAGCTCGCTTCGCGCGCCGGGTCCATCCGCCGCAATCGATTCCACCTGCACGCCTGACACGATGGCGAGGCGGCGCGCGTAGGCCACCGCGCGCGGAATCGCGACCGTGCGCGCGCCGATGCCCAGGTAGCCGCGCTCGATGCGGCCGTCTCGAATCAATCGGCTGGCGACGTACTGCGCGATGCCGCTTCCAATGGCGAACGAGATGCCTTGCGCCGGCACGATCACGGCGGTGTTGACGCCGACGATCTCTCCGTGCGTATTGGCGAGCGGGCCGCCCGAGTTGCCGGGGTTGAGCGCCGCATCGGTCTGAATCAGATCGTCGATCAGTCTCCCCGTCCGGCTTCGGAGCGATCGTCCGACCGCACTGACGACGCCCGTGGTGACCGTGGCCGCGAAGCCGTACGGATTCCCGATGGCCACGACCACCTGCCCGACGCGCAGCCGCTTGGAATCGGCAAAGCGAACGGTCGGAAGCCGCGCTGCGTCGACGCGCAGAACAGCGAGGTCCGTATCCGGATCCTCGCCCACGAGGTCGCCTCGAACCGAACGGCCTTCGGGGAAGACGACATCCAGGCGCCCGGCGCCTTCGACGACATGGCTGTTGGTCAGGATGAGGCCGTCGGGTGTGAAGACGAAGCCCGACCCGGACCCATGCGGCTGCCTGTCATCACGCGCCGAACGGAACGCGCGGCGTCCGCGCGACGGGCGCGTCGCCTCGATTTTCACGACTGCCGGCGACACGCGCTCGACGGTCGACACGACAGCAGTCGAATACGCATCGAGCAACGCGTCATCATCGAAAAGAGGTTCAACGCTCATGAGATATTGGCCGGACCGAAGGTCCCGCCCCTCCTGCGGCTACCTGCTGCCCAATCAGATCTTGATCAATCCCCTCCGCAGCGCTCGATTGACGGCGGCCGCGCGGCCGGAGACGTCGAGCTTGCTGTAGATGGCCGCGACGTGGAATTTCGCCGTGTGCTCGCTCATGCCGAGGCGTTCCGCGATGCGTCGGTTCGAGAGGCCCTCCGACAGCAGCTCCAACACTTCCTGTTCGCGGGCCGTGAGCCGATCGGACCGATTCACCCGATCGACGACCTCACCCTCGGCATCCACGAGCGGGCCCGATCGATCCGGTCCCGTCAGGTGCGCCGACCAGGACGCCGGCCACGCGCCGAGGCCCGAAGCTGCGGCGGTGATGGCGGCGCCGAGCTCGCCCGCGTCTGCGTTTCCAGGCAGGAGCGCCCATCCTCGGACGTCGGCATCGCGGACCAGCGCCTCGGCCTCATCTGGATCGTCGATGATCCCCACGACCGCCACCTCGCCGGAATCCGCGGCAAGCTCCATCGCGCTTGCGAACGCGGCCGCGCCATCGACCACGAGCACGTCGACGTTGCCGCCGGCCACTTCGGACTCGACGATCTGGCTGCGTTCGGCGACCACCTCGAAACCGGGGCCTTCGACGCGCGCGCGCAGACCGGCCCGGCGGTCGGCGGATGCTGCGATGAGCACGACGGCGATCATGACCGCATCGTAGTCGACGTCACGCCGGGTGCGACCGCGCGTGGTCCATGCGCGATCGACAACCACGGTTTCCCTGGTTGCGACCGGGTCGAGACCCGGTCCGAGCCGGGCCCGTCGAGTCACACGGTCAGGGTCGTTCGCCGACGGTGACGGTGGCCTCCGTCACGGTGGCGCCTCGGACGAGCTGCAGGGTCAAGGGCTGGCCCACGTGATCGCCGGCCAGCCACGGTTGCAGATCGTCGACGTCACGGAGCTGACTGCCGGCCACCGAAACGATGACGTCTCCGACCAGCAGCCCGCCCTCGTCGGCCGGGCCTCCGGGCTCGATGGCGACCACCATCAGCCCTTCGCCGTGCTCTTTGTGCTGGCGCTCGGGCAGCGACACGGGCTGAAAGCCGACGCCGAGAAACCCGCGCCGAATGCGCCCATGGCGCGCCAGCACCTGCCGGCTGCGCTCGACTTCGTCGAACGGCAGTGCGAGGGGCACACCGCGCGACACTCCGGCGTTGATGATGCCGACGAGCGCGCCGGACGCGCTCACGAGCGCACCGCCCGAGATGCCTTTCGTGGCGGCCACGTCGGCGCGCACGATCCGCTCGATCGACGTGCCGCGGCCGACCCTGACGGGGCCGCCGACGGCCCCAACGACGCCGAGCGACGCGGAGACGGATCCCTGCCAGTTGCGCGACACCGCCACGACGAGGTCGCCGGCTCGAAGGTCGCCAGAGGCGGGCGCGAGCGGCGCTCCGGCGAGCCCTGGCACCTTGAGCAGGGCGAGGTCGCGGCTGTCGTCGCGGCCGGCGACCGAGGCCTCGAGCTCGCGCCCGTCGTGCGCGTGGACCGTGAGCTTGTCGCGATCGATGACGTGATGGATGGCGACGACTTCGTCGGCCGAGACGATGGTGCCGGTCGTCGGACGCTGTCCGCGTCCTCGGATCGCCACGACGGCCGGGGCGCTCGCGGCCACCAGCGACGCCACGGCCTCGGACAACGACGTGAGTGCGGAGTTCGGGGAGGACATGGTTCGACGATAGCCGGCCCGCGAGATTCACGGATCAGCCGAACGGCCAGGGAACGTTCTCGAGGAGGAAGGAGAAATTACTTCAGGTGGCTGGGCGTATCGGCAACCTGGTAGTACCCTGACCGCCATGAATTGCATCCGCCGGGAACGGGACGGCCATGTGCTGGTCGTGCACCTCGCGCGCGGCAAGGCGAATGCGCTGACGGCGTCGATGGTCGACCACCTGCACGCCGCCGTCGACGAGGCCGAGTCGGACGGGGCCGTGCGCGCCGTCGTGCTGGCGAGCGACAGCGCCAAGGTCTTCTGCGGTGGCTTCGACGTGACCGAAGTCTTCGCCTACGACCGCGATCGCATGCGCGCGTTCTTCGGACGATTCGGCGATCTCTTCGAGCGTCTGCGCACGCTGCCGAAGCCGGTGGTCGCGGCGCTCTCGGGTCATGCGTTCGCTGGCGGCGCCATTCTCGCGCTCGCGGCCGACGTGCGGGTGATGTCGGATAGCGCCAGCCTGGCGGTGAACGAAGTGGACCTGGGCGTGGTGCTCCCGGAGCACATGCTGCGCGCAATGGCCGCGGCCGGTCATCCGGACGTGATGCGCGCGGTACTTCTCGGCGGCGAGGTGCTGGTGGCCGAGCGCGCCCTCGCGGGTGGGCTCGTGGCCGAGACGGCGCCTGCCGTCGACGTGCTGCCGGTGGCAATCACCCGCGCGAAGGGACTCGGCGACAAGCCCGCGCACGCGTTCGCGGCGCACAAGCGCGCACTCGATACGATCGGTCCGCGGCCGTCTGGCGAAGCCTGGGAACGCGAGATGGCGCGCGTGGTCGACGTCTGGTTCGGCGAAGAGGCCACCGCCCGCCGCGGCGCGCTCATCGACAAGCTGGCTCGGAAGGCATAGGCGGATCCCACGCTCAAGCCCCGCCCTCCTGATGGAGGGGGCCGGTGGAGGGTGCACTATCGCGTGTCGAACTCTGCCAGGCCCGGGGCGACGAGCAGGCGGCGGCCTGCAAAGGCGAGGCTGGTGGGCGAGACGACGCCGGCCGCACGAAGTTGCACCGCCCGTCGTTTGTCACCGTCGTCGTCGTACTCGTAGACGAACGGCACGGCGAGCGAGACCCAGAGGTGCTGCGCCGAATCGAGCGCGGCGGCACGCACGGTCGGCGTGACCAGCGGAATCTCGCGATCCTCGATGCGCCGGCGCGGCCACGCTCTCGGCATCTGCGTCAGATGGTGATCGAGCTCACGGCCCTCGATGCGCCGCTCGTAGACGAGCGCGCCGCGCGCATCGTAGCGCCGGAATGCCGGCTCGCCGGTCTGAAAGACGAACACCAGGCCGCCGTCGGCGGTCGCGATCGGCAGGCCGCTGTTGAGCGCCACGTGGAGCTCGTGATCCTGTTCGTGACCCGTCGGCCGCAGCCGGCCGACGCTGCGCACCGATTGCCCGTAGATGTCGTATTCCGTGACCAGGCTTCCGCTGTCGGGCTGACTGACGAGGAGTCGCCGGCCCGAGAAGTGCAGCGAGCCCACGCCGTTCATCACGTGTCCCTCGAAGCTCACCCGTGGGAGCGCGCGCGAGGGCAGCTCGAAGCCGCCGATGCGCTGACCGTCTGCGTTGAAGACCTGAATGCGCTCCTTCTCGAGCGGTGCATCGGCAACCGCGAAGCTGCCGTCGGGTGCCGCGGAAAACGCCGATGGCGCCAGCAGCCGGCCCTTCTCGCCGCCAATCGTCACGAGCGGCGTGGCGCGCGTGCGCGACGCGTCGATCCGCGTCACGGCGTGGTTGCGCCGATCGAATACGTAGGTCGCGCCGCCACCCGCGGGCTGAAAGACGAGCGAAGGCCCGAACGCTCCGGCAAGATGCGCCGGAATCGCGTCGACGGCTTGCAGCGTGTCGGGCGCCCGCGCGGCGAGCGGGATGGCAACGAGGAGGGCGAGCGCGAAGGCCGCCGGTCTAGTACTTCGCAATCTTGCGGATTGCCGCCAGGACATCGGACGACTGCGGCAGGATGACTTCTTCGAGCGCCGGCGCGTAGGCCACCGGTGTGTCGAGGGCCGCGACCCGCATGACCGGCGCGTCGAGGTGTGCGAACCACTCTTCGCCGATGCGCGCCGCCAGCTCGGCGCCGAAGCCGCACGTGAGCTGATCCTCGTGGGCGACGATGACCCGGCTGGTCTCGCGGACCGCCTGGCTGATCGTGTCCCAGTCGAACGGCATCAGCGATCGCAGGTCGATTACGCGCACGCCGATGTCTTCGCGCTCGGCCTGCTGCGCGGCGAGAATCGTCCGCTGGACGAGCGCCCCCCAGGTGAGCACGGTCACGTCGCGGCCTTCCTTCTTCACGGCCGCCCGCGCGAACGGAATCGTGTAGTCGGAACCGGAATAGATGCCCTTGTTGTAGGTCTGGCGATAGAGGTGCTTGTGCTCGAGGAAGAGCACGGGATCGTCGCAGCGGATCGCCGTGCGCAGCAGTCCTGCCGCGTCGATCGCGTTGGATGGATAGACGAGGCGCAGGCCCGGGCAGTGCGCGAAGATGCTCTCGCCCGACTGCGAGTGATAGGGGGCGCCGCCGCGCAGGTACCCGCCGATCGGCACCCGAATCACCACCGGACACGAGAACACGTTGTTCGACCGGTAGCGGAGCATCGTCAGCTCGTCGCGGATCTGCATCATCGCCGGCCAGATGTAGTCGAAGAACTGGATCTCGACGACCGGCTTGAGCCCGCGCGTCGCCATGCCGATGGCGCGCCCGATGATGTTGGCCTCCGCGAGCGGCGAGTTGAAGACGCGCTCGTCGCCGAACTCACGCTGGAGGCCATGCGTGACCTTGAAGACGCCGCCCTTGCCCGAGACCTCGGCGAGCGCCTCACGGTGGCTGCAGTCGGCCACGTCCTCGCCAAAGACGATGATGCGCGGGTTGCGCGCCATCTCGTCCTTCAGCGTGCGATTGATCGCGGCGACCATCGTGTCGGGACGGCCCTCGGGCACCGGCACACGATCGAAGACCGATGAGGCAGGATCGACCGACGGCGAATACACATACAGGGTCGCCGTCTCGGGATGCGGCTTCTCGGCCGCGAGCGCGCGATCGGTCGCCTCCTCGATCTCGCGATCGATCTCGGCACCGATGAGCGCGAGATCGTCTTCGGTCGCGAGCCCCTGGCCGATGAGCAGTGGCGAGAGCAGGCGGATCGGATCGCGCTCGGCCTCGCGCTCGCGCTGTGCCACCGGCTTGTAGAGCCGCTCGTCGTCGGAGAGCGAGTGGGAGTAGAGGCGAACGACGCGCGCGTGCACGAGCGCGGGGCCGCGCTGCGCGCGCGCATAGTCGATGGCCTCGCGCATGACGCGGACGCTCGCGAGATAGTCGGTGCCGTCGACCTCCGCGACGTGCAGCGACGGAAAGCTGCGCACGAGGCGCGAGATGCTGCCGCCCGGCGTCTGGACGTCGACCGGCACCGAAATCGCGTAGCCGTTGTCCTCGACCAGGAAGACGAGGGGGAGACGCTTCGTGCACGCCGTGCTCAGCGATTCCCAGAACTCGCCTTCGCTCGTCGTGCCGTCGCCGAGCGAGACGTAGGTGACCTCGCCGTCGTGGACATGATCGAGCCGGTTCGGGATCTGTTCGACGCGCTGGTAGAGCAGCGTCGCCTCGGCCGCGCCCACCGCCTGCAGGCACTGGGTGCCCGTGGGGCTCGACTGCGACACGATGTTCAAGCCACGGTGACCCCAGTGCGAGGGCATCTGCCGGCCGCCCGACGCGGGGTCGTCTTTGGCGCCGACGGCCTGCAGCAGCATTTCGTAGGGCGTGACGCCGAGCGTGAGGCAGAGGGCGCGATCCCGGTAGTACGGATAGACCCAGTCCTGCCCGGGCCTGAGAGCGAGGCCCGCGGCGACGAGGATCGCCTCGTGGCCGGCGCCGCTGATCTGAAAAAAGATCTGGCTCTGATTCTTGAGCTGGATCTCCTTGTCGTCGAGCTTCCTCGACAGGAGCATCAGCCGGTAGGCCCTGAGGAGGTCGTCTCTCGTCAGCCCATCCAGCTCGCGCGGCACCGCGCGCTCGGAAGACCCCGGACTCACCGTGGAACCGGAATGCGCGGCGGTCAGCTTCATGCGCTGGTCATCTCTTCGTTCGGGCGGCCGGAGCGACCGGCGGCCGGCCAGAGAGAGCCGACCTCCCCAGGCAGGCCCGGAGGCAGTCGGCCAACCGGCCAATTATACGGAAAGCCAGGGGGTTCCGAGACCCCGGAGACGTGCCTTGGACCGGTGCGCCTGCGATCACAAACGCTTGCCCTCCGGTCCGCCGAACACGCCTCGGTCAGTGGGTTCGGCGGATGAGCAGGAGCGTCTGATCGTCGAGCTGAGGTCCGTGGGCCCGGACCGCGGCGAGCAGGGTGTCGCGGATTTCGGGGAGGGGCCGATCGGAAACCTTGCCGAGCAGGCTCCGAATGCCATCGAGCCCGAACTCGACGTCCCCGTCGTCGAAGACCTCGACCAGACCGTCGGTGACCAGCGCGAACAGGTCGCCTAGCTCCCACTCGCACGAATCGCTCGTGAAGGCCTGGTGCTCGAGCACGCCCAGCGGAATCTGCGACACCGTGAGGGACTCGACTTCCGGCGATCCTCGACGCACGCGGAAGATCGGGAGGTGGCCCGCCAGCGTGAACGTGACGCGTCCGGGGTCCGTCGCTGAGACTGCGGCGAACGTCACGAACATGTTGGGCCGGCGCGCCTCGATGACCACGCGATTGAGGTCCGCCAGGAGCTGGCCGAGCGTGGCCGGGGACTGGAGGCGCGTGCGCGTCGCGCTCTTGACCATGGCCATCAGCAGGCCGGCCGGGACGCCGTGGCCCGATACGTCGGCGATGTAGCCGATCCAGCGACCGCCGGCGAGCTCCACGAGATCGACCAGATCGCCGCCGACGTCGCCGCTGGGGATCGAGACCCCGCACGCGTCGATCCCGCCCGACGTCTGCGCGATCGGCGGCACCAGCGACTGATGGATGTCGCGGGCGAGCGCGATCTCGGCGCGCAGCATCATCGACCGCGTGCCTTCGCGGAGGATGAGCATCATGAACAGCCCGTAGCCGAGCGTCAGGCAGACGATGGTCAGCGCGGTATCGAGCACCAGCCGGCCCTCGATGGCCGCGAGGTCGGCCGGGCCTTCACGTTCCGGGAAGATGCGCCCGCCGATCGTGATCAGGACGACCTGCACGACGACCGCGATCGGAATCCACTTCGCGCGCCCCATGGCGCACCACGCGTACGACGCCGAGATCGCGGCGATGACGACGGTCTTGTACGCGAGACCCGCGGGGGAATCCGATCCCAGCGATGCGATGTCCGTGAGGAAGCCGAACGAGGCGAAGGTCGCGGCGACGGCCCCGAGCAGAAGGGCCATCGACGAGGGCGGCAGGTCCTTCCAGAAGGAGCGCTGGAGGGTGCGCGTGCTGGCCACGGACCGCTCCGCTAGCGGCGAAGGTACGCGTCGGTCTTGTCCAGCCAGTCCTGACGAATGGGGCTGAAGATGTCGAGCGTGAAGGTGTCCTCGAGCGCCTCGGCCTGGTGCTCGACCCATGACGGGATGTGGAGAATCTCGCCTTCGCGGACGATGACCTCCTCACCCTTCACGAGAAAGCGCAGCGCTCCCTGCAGGACATACGACATCTGCTCGCTCTCGTGGGAGTGCTCGGGCACGAGCGCGCCCTTCTTCATGTAGATCTGCGCCACCATCTCCCGATCGCCGCTCACGATCTTGCGGGAGAACATCTCGGTGACCTTCTCGAGCTCGATTTCGTCCCAGCGGTGCAGGTTGTAGGGAGGTGTTTGCACGGCGGGAGTATATCTCTGCCCCTTGTCGATGCGACAAGGGCACCAACGCTGCCCAAAGGTGCGAGAGGGGCGTCGGTGCGCGAGGTGCCGGGCGCGACGGGGTGCGAGAGGGCGAAAGGAGGTGCCTGGGTGCGAGCGTGAGGAGAGCACTTCGCACTTGATCAGTGCACGCGATCACCCCAGCCGCCGCGGCCGCCTTGGTGCACACCGAAGCGCCGGCGCGCGCGGTTCATGCGCCACTTGGTGATGCGGTACTTGATCTCGGCCCACGGGCCGCCGCGTCCGCGCGTCAGATACAGATAGCCGACCAGCATCCCGCCGAGATGAGCCGCGTGCGCCGTGCCGCCGACGGGATCGTGAATCGACGACCACAGGATGAACAGGGCCGCCAGCACGACGTAGATGCGGGCCGGAACCGGAAAGATGAGGAGCAGGATGATCTGGTGCGGGAAGAGCAGGCCGAACGCGACCAGCAGGCCGTAGATGGCCCCGGATGCGCCGATCGTCGGCACCTCGTAGATCCACTGCGCGAACTCGAACGGCAGCCACGAGACGATGAGGCTCGTCAGGGCCGCGCCCACGCCGCAAATGAAGTAGTACCGCATGAACGCCGTGTAGCCCCAGCGCTGTTCGAGCGGCACGCCGAACATCCAGAGCGCCAGCATGTTGAACAACAGGTGCAGGAGATCGGCGTGGAGGAAGAGATAGGTGGCGACCTGCCAGACGTGGAGCTGCTCGAAGACCAGCTGCGGGGTGAGGCCGAACGTACGGACGAGCAGGGCCTCGAGATTCGCAGGCAGGAACGCCTTGACGACGAACAGCGCGACGTTGGCGATGAGCAGCCACTTGACGCCGAACGTCAGCCGGCCGGGGCCGAACGAGTACGACACGGAATACGGCGAGCGCACCACGGGGAGGATCGTACCAGAAATGACGAATGACGAATGACGAATGAGGACTGAGGAAGGACCGGTAGGAGCACGGCACTGCCCGAGCGGCGATCACCGAAGACCGACGACAGAAGACAGAGCGCGCCTACGACACGACCTGGCTGGCAGCGCGTGACTCGATGTGGACCTGGGCGTGGTCGGGCAATGGCAGCGCACAGAGCGCCCCGAGAATGGGCACCATGGACATCGTGGTGAGCGCCGACCCGACACCAATGCGATCGGCGAGCAGGCCGATGAAGGGGATGAGCAGACCGCCGGTTCCCCAGGCCACGCCCATCATGAGCGACGAGACGGTCGCCGCGCTCACGGGCGCGATCAACTGGCCGAAGGCGACGCTCACCGGTTGGGTCGATTGCAGGAAGAATCCGCCCGTCGCCAGCACGATCGTGAACGCGTGGCCACCGAGCAGCGGCGCCGCCGCGAGAAACGGCACGGCCAGAAGCAGCGACGTCGCGATCACGCGCCGCGGTCCGAACCGATCAGCGAGCGGTCCACCCGCAAACCCGCCGGCGCTGCTGGCGAGCAGGTACAGCGCCACGACGACGCCGGCCTCGCTCACCGACAGACCGCGGCTCGTCAGAAGAATCGGGACGAACGTGACGAACGACAGCCCCGCGATCGTTCGCAGCACCACGATCAGGTAGAGCAGCGTCAGCGGTTTGGCGTACGGCTTGAGTGCCCGCAGGCCGCCGCCCGTGGCGTGCGCCGCCTTCGGCACCGCCGGCATGTCGCGCAGGATCCACGCGAGCGCCAGCAATCCCGGGACCATCAGCCACCACGTCGACTGCAGCCCGTAGGCGCCGGTCACCGAGGAGAACATGAGCGGCGCGAGCGCAAAGCCCGTGGCGCCGGCGCCCACGAACAGCGACATGGCGAAGCCAGGACGCTCGTGGCCGAAGCGATGAGCCGCCATTGCGCCGGGCGGGTGAAACGCCGCGGTGCCGAGTCCGCCGACGACGAGCACCACCGCCAGCCAGAACACCGACGGCACCAGCCCGATCAGGCTCAAGACGACGACGGTGACGATCGGTCCGCCCACGAGGAGCCGATGTGGATGCCACTTGTCGGCGAGACGGCCGAACGCGAGCTGCGACACCGACGCCGCCATCTGGAAGACCATCGCCAGCGTGCCGACCACGCCGAGCGTCAGGTGCAGCCTCGGGATGAGCAGCGGGAGAAGCGGTGCGTAGACGTTCGAGTAGGCGTCGACGATGAGATGCGCCGAGGCGACGCGGATCAGGCGGCGGTCGATGGTCGAACTGGCGGGTGGCCGGATGGTCATGACTGGCGGCGCAACCGCGAAAGAACGCGCCCGAACGCGACGTCGAATTCGTGGAGCCGCAGGAGCCGGGCCGAGGCGGCGAGCGTCAGCAGGCCGCCAGTCACGGCCAGTCCGACGCGGACGAGACGCGCCAGCACAGAGGCGGACGGCCAGGCCACCGACAGGTTGTGCTCGATCCCCCAGGCGGCAGCCGCCATGACGGCGGACGCGACCAGCACCTTGGCGAGCGCGACGAACACGCGGCGTTCGTCGAGCCCCGCGATCCGCCGGCGCAGCAGCCAGAAGAGCAGCCCGCCGTTCACCAGCGCCGCGATGCCCGTGCCGAGCGCCAGACCCTGATAGCTCAGCGTCCGCACGAGCACCACGTTGAGCACGATGTTCAGGGCAATCGACACCATGCTGACCGTGACCGGCGTGCGCGAGTCCCTGAGCGCGTAGAACGTCGGCGACAGCGTCTTGACCGCCGAATAGCCCACGAGTCCGGGCGCGTAGCCGATGAGCGCGGCCGCGATGCCGCGCGTGTCGTCGGGCGACATCGCCTTGTACTCGACGATCAGCTCGACGATCGGCACGGCCAGGGCGATCAACCCGAACGTTGCGGGCACGTTCAACATCAGCATCATGCGCAGCGCCTGCGACACCTGTCCCCGCAGGCCGTCCATGTCGTCGGCGACCGCGAGCCGCGCGATCACCGGCAGGCTGGCCGTCGCGATTGCCACACCGAACAATCCGATCGGGAGGTACATCAGCCGGAAAGCGAACCCGAGGTAGGTGACGGCGCCCTCGCCCTGATCGGTCGCGAGATACATGTTCACGAGCTGATTGACCTGCACGGCGGCGAGGCCGATGGTGCCGGGAATCATGAGCGCCACGACTTCGCGGAAGTGTGGATCGCGCGGCGCAAAGTGGAAGCGAAACCTGAAGCCTTCGCGCCGCAGCGACGGCCACTGCAGCAGCACCTGGCCGGCGCCCCCGGCGAGCGTCCCGAGTGCGAGCGCCACCATCGGGTCCCATCCCACGCGCGTGACGAGCGGGACGAGCAGGAACACGCTGGCGATGGACGCGACGTTGAAGACCGCCGGCGCCAGTGCGGGGATGAAGTACTGGTGCAGCGCGTTCAGCATTCCCATGCACGCCACCGCGACGGCGATCATCATGAGGAACGGAAACATGATCTGCGTCAGCGTCGTCGTCAGCTGCAGCTTGCCGGGGACGGCGGCGTATCCTGGCGCAATCCAAGCGGTGAGCGGCTCGGCGAGCAGGACCGCCACGACGCAAATCCCGCCGGTCGCGACGACCAGGCCGCTGATGACGGTGCGGCCGAGCTCCCATGCGGCCTCGCGCCCGTGCGTCTGCAGCTCGCGCGTGAACGCCGGCACGAAGGCCGCGCTCATGGCGCCTTCGGCGAACAGGTCACGCACGAGGTTGGGCAGCCTGAACGCCACGTTGTAGGCGTCCATGGCATGGCTCGCGTCGAAGGTGATGAGGAAGAGCTGATCGCGGATGAGCCCCAGGACACGGCTCGCCATCGTGGCGAGGCTGACGAGACCCGCCGAGCGGGCCAGGGATTCGGTGGACAACGGAGGTGGGTAACCGAACGGAACGGACGTGCTCAGCGTAGCACACGCGGTTCCGGGTGTCCGGTTCCGGCCAATTCGGACAGCAGTAAGGAAACGAGAGTCTCTCTGGTTGTTGAGGAGAGGCTCCCCTCGCTCTCGTCGCCCCCAAAAAAAAGGCCCCGGGTTGGGGACCCGGGGCCCAAGGAGGATGGATGAGAGGCTCTTGGTCAGCCTTTCGATTTAGATAGACGGACTTCGGAGGTGCAAAGTTTGCGAAGAGTTCAGATCGACATGGAGTTTGGGATGCCGCTGTGACGGAGTCAGGCAACAGGTCGGCTCAATCAGCCAGAACCCGAACGGACCTCAAGCCAGCGAGCTCAGCCACTCGCGAACGCCAATCCACGTGGCCGCCAACAGAGTCAGCGTCGTCACGAGGCGCGCGGGCACACCCTGTTTCCAGAGCGAAGACGCACCCAGGCCGGCGAGGATGGCGAGGGCCGGGAAGGCCGCAAGATAGTGTCGGAGGTCGACCGGTGTGACGACGCCCACCACGAGAAAGAACGAGCAGCCGGCAACCCACGTGCCGATCGTCAGGGCGAGCGTCCGATCGGAGCGCCGGAGTGTGGCGAGACCGGCCACCGCGAGCAGCATCAGCGGCCATCCGTAATAGATCGACAAGTAGTACGGCACGAGGGCCGCGCGATCTGCGGCTGAGCGCCCACCCGGATCGGATTGTGCGGCGGGCGCCGCCATCTCACCGCTGATGCGCGCGTACTGCGCGGCATACGTATCACCGAAGTGCGCGTAGTACAGGCCGATCGCCACAAGCGTAGCCACGACTGTCGCGCCCAGAACGGGCCAGCCACGTCGTCGCGCTTCGGCGTCGCCAGCCACCAGACACACGAGTCCAGTCAGTACGAGCACCACCCCGAGGATGGCAAACGTGCTCGTGTGCGACAGCATGGCGGCTGCCGCCGCCAACACGAGCGCGGCGCTGCTCACCAAGCGAAGCCGTTTCATTTGGCTTCGGGGCGCCTGGTCCGATCCCGTTCGTGGCCCGAAGCCTCCGAGCACGATCGCGATGGCCACGACGAACAGCGCCTGCGCGAAGGCGTTGGTGAGATTGCCGGTGGTCTGAACTCGAAAGTTGAGCGGCACGAGGTGGAACGCCGCCACCGCGAGCGCGGCCGCCAGGCGATCGCCCGTGCGCCGCACGATCACCGGGTAGAGCAACAGGCCCGCGACGGCATCGACTGCCGCGACCGTGACGCGCAGCATCGCCATGAGCCCGAGTGTGCCTTGCACGAGCGAAGCGAATGGCAACGCGAACAGATACAGGCCGATCGCGTATGGGAATTCGTAGCCGCCCGGGGCGATCGAGGTGAAGAACCAGCGTCCGGCGCGGACCCATTCGAACCGGTGCGCCTGAAAGACGCCATCACCAATCGGCATGTTGGGGTGAAGGAGAACCAGGAGCTTCAGAAAGAGCACGCCGGCCGAGAACACGGCGACGAAGAGCGCCGTGTTCCGCAGTCTGCCGGGCCCATGCGGATCGAACGGCCCGGCCGCGACGATGGTGCCTTGAGAGCTGCGTGCTGCCACGACGCGCGCGGCCATCGTCAGCACGACCAGCGCAACCGCGATCCAGAAGGCCAGCCAGGGAATCTTCTGGGTCCACGCGGCGAACGGACCCCAGCCGTGCGTCAGAACTGCCGCCTGACCGATCGCGAGGGCCAGCGTCCCGATGACCGCGCGATCGGCCGTGAGCCCGACCAGGCCGAACCCCACACCGAAGAACGCGCCAGCGCACGTTGCTGCGAACAGCGCTGGCACCGGGACGATGGGGATGCCGCTCGAGGGCGGGTCGATGCGGAGCTCGTCGACGACGATCCCGAGTGCACGGGGGTCGCCCGGCCCGGGCACGAACGTGTTGGAGACCTGCAGCGAAATCCGCGCTCCGCGCGCGCGGCCCGCACTCGTCGGAAGCGGGACCCGCACCTCGAGCCAGGAGTTCGGGACACGTACCGTCTCTCGTGTGACGCCGTCGATGTCGACCGAAAGGTCGGGCAGCGAGGACGCGTCGCCGCGGCCCGCCTTCACGCGTGCGACGAGCGTCCATTCGTGGTTGCGATCGAGACCCGGGAGCGACAGCGTGACGCGTTCGCGCGTCCACGCGAACGTGAGGCCGGTGGGATCGCGCTCGATTGGATGGAGGCCGCGAACGAGCGAGGGCGGGTCCGCGTCCATCGACAGGACCAGCTGGGGTGCGCGGGCGTAAGCCACGACGATTGCGGCCGCACTTGCCAGCGCGCCGAGGAATCCCACCGCCACGGCCCGCAGCAGGGGAAGCGTCATCGGCGGACGTCCGCCAGGAGCGCGTCGTAGATCGCGTCGTACCGTTGCTTCACGGCGGCGGAACGAAACTCGCGATCGAGCGTGCGGGCGGTGGGCTCGAGCGTACGCCTCGGTGCCATGAGCGCATCGATGAGTGCGCGCGCGAGTCGCGAGCTGTCTTCGCGGGGAACCACCCGCACATCATCGCCGAAGAGCTCGTGCAGCTCCACACCGCCAGGATGATCCGCGCTCACGACCGGCGTGCCACACGCGAGGGCCTCGACCGCAACCGTCGGCAGGGCCTCGAGCCGCGACGGCAACACGAAGAGGTCGGCCGCGCGGTTGTAGTCGGCCACGAGCTCGTTCTCCACGAGTCCGGCGAACCGCACGTGGTCGGTGAGGCCCAGCTTTGCCGCCAGCGCCTCGAGATCGGCGCGGAGCGCGCCTGTTCCGCAGATGACGAGCTCGGTGTCGGGCTGTGCGTCCACGATCTCGCGCATGGCTTCGATCAGGAACTCCTGCCCCGCGAGCGGGTGCAGGCGCTTCACGTTGACGAGCACGTGGCGCCGCGTGAGGCCGAGCCGCCGGCGGATGGCCTGGCGCTCGTCCGGGCCTGCAGGCCGGAAACGGTCGACGACGGGTGGATATGCGACGCACAGACCCGGACGATCGAGGCCGAGCGCCACGGCGCGCTCGTGGAGCCCGCGGCTGTAGAAGGTGACGCGGTCCACGGACCGGTACATGCGCGTGAAGAGATCGACGACGGGCTTTGCCCGGTAGTGCCAGATCTCCGTTCCGTACAGCGTGAGGACCGTGGGCTTGCGACGGCGCGCCGCGAGCCAGCCGCACGCCTCGGTCAGCAGGCCGTTGCTGTGCAAATGAACGATGTCGCAGGCCTCGATGAGCGGGACCGCCGAACGGCGGATGCGGACGACACCCTCCAGCGCCGCGAGACGGAGCCGCCGTGCGAGCCCCCTCGCTTCGAGTGGCGGCACCCACGTGACTGGCCCGGCGGCAGGCAGCGCCTCGCCGGCGCGTGGCGGGTGCGCGAGGTACGTCACGGCGTGTCCAGCCTCTCGCGCCCAGGCACCCAGATGGGCGGGGAGCAGGGCATTGGCCGCCTGGTCGGGCGGCAGGTGCGGCGTGACGTGGAGGACTCGCATCAGTGACGAGGGCGGGCTACAAGTGACGATCTTGCAATGACGAGTTACGAATGACGAATGACGAATGACGAATCACCGGTAGGGGCACGGCCTGCCCTGCCCTAGACACCGACCGAAGACCGAAGACCGAAGACACAAGTCCGCCTTCATCCGCCGGACCCGCGCCCGAGATGTGAATCGCGAAACTCGCGGAAGGTCTGAGGGACCGCGCCCAGATCGCGCGAGGCGAAGGCGAGAAAGCGATCCAGCCGCTCGACAAAGGCGTCGAGCTCGGCTTGCGTGCGGTTGTAGGGACTTCCGCCGACGATGGCCTCACTCGAGTGGAACAACAGGTTGAGCAGCGGGACGCCCGCTTCCGCCAGCCGGCGCGCGAGCGTCGTCATGTCCTCGAGCGACGAGTAGGACGGCCGCAGCCAGACCACGTGCGCGACTCCCAGCTTGCGGAGCAGCCGTTTGGTCGTGTAGTTGCGCGGCGCACGGGCGTAAGCGAGTGCCAGCGCTCGCGGCACGCGGCGGTTGAGCGCGGCCGAGAGCGGCAGCTCGAGCACCTGGCTCGAGCCCGGGCGGGTCGCGTGGTCGTAGGCAAGATAGTACGGCGTGAGCGGCGCGTCGGCGAAGTCGGGACCTTTCTTGTGGCCTTCGTAGAAGAGCGGGGCGACGCTCGAGTCGACGAGATAGCCGGCACGTTCCAGCGACGAGACGTGCGCGGCGGAGAATCCAAAGCGGCCGGAACGATACGACAGCGGCCGTTCGCCCACCGCGTCCTCGATCGCGCTCGTCAGCGCATCGAGCTGACGATCGAACTTCGCGGCCGGAAGATCGAGTGCGTAGACATGGCGGCGGATGTCTTCGTCGGTCGAGGGCGGCGTCTCCCACGCGTGATGATGCGCGCCGATCTCGCACGTCCCCGATTCGCGCAGACCACGCAGCACGTCGGCCGACTTCGCGTCGCGCGCCACCGGCCAGGTGATGACGTAGGTCGGCCGCACGCCATGGCGCCGGAACAGCGAATGAAGGCGAGGGAGCGCGTACAGGTTCTCGAAGGTCGGACTGATCCGCGCGGCCGGATCCCACTGGTTGTCGCTCTCGGTGTCGATGCCGACGAGCAGGCTCAGCATTGGGAAATGACGAATGACCAATGACGAATGCGAGACGAGTAAGAACTTGGGAGTGACAGACCCAGCCGATCGGGCCAGGCGCAAGGGTTTACCCTGCGCCATTCGTCATTCGTCATTCGTCGTCCGGAGGCGTCAGCGATCCTGATCCGAGTCGCCCAGCATGACGTGCCAGCCACCGGTGTCCTTGTAGAAGTCGGACGGCAGGTTGAGCGCGTTGATCTTGACGACGAATTGCAGCGTCGATTTCGCCCGCACGTACCCCTCCCGCTTGAGCATCTTGCGGAAACCCGCGTGCAGACAGAAGCAGCGGATCTTGTCGGAGTCGGCGGCGCGCGCCTCGCGATCGACCCAGCGCAACAGCGTCGTCAGCGCCGCTTCGTCGCCCGGGGCCACCAGGAAGTCGACGACGAGCGTCACCCTGCCGCGCGGTTCGCGCGCGTGCCGGTACACGATGTAGCCGGCCGCCTCCTCGCCGCGGAAGAACGTGGCGATCGAGTAGCGGACGTGCGGCGGGGAGACGTACTTCCACTGCAGGTAGCGTGCGTCGCGGCGCACGGCGAGGTCGAATGCAGGTGCGACCCGCTCCCACAGCCGGTCGAATGACGCGTCGAACCGCCGGATGAGGCGCACTTCGCCGGTCATCGGCCGACTGCGTGCAACGTATTTGACGTACGGCAGCGTCACCGCAGAGACGAGGCGGTTGATCGGCATCGGCCACTCGGCGCGGCGGAATGCCCGGCGCGTGAGCGGCTTGACCAGGTACGGGACGGGCCCCACTTCGGGCCACCGCAACTTTTGAAAGAGCCGGTGCGAAGAAGGCGAGAGCCCGAGACCAAGCGCCGCGCCGACGTGCCGGTCCCACGTGCCGAAGAGCAGCTCGCCGAGGCCTTGACGCTGCCGTTCGGGGGCCACCATCACGTCCATGCCCCACGAGCCCCCGACTTCCTTGCCCTTCACGCTGAGCGCCACCGGCATCGTGGCGTACTGCCCGATGATCGACGGGCCTTCGCGCGCCACCCAGATGAGCGGGCTCTCCGATGGATTGTGGGGATTGAGCCGGTATTGCCAGTCCCAGCGGAGCCGGCTGGAGTCGGCCGCATCCGGGCCGAATACGCGCCGGTAGAGCGCGTCGAGGGCCTCCCGATCTTCGATCCGGAACCGATCAATCACCATAAGGAACCGTGATAGCTCCACGCACTAGCGCAGGACGTACTCTATGTTACCAATCACAACGTCCTGCGTGAGCGCGCTGTTGCGGAGCCATGACGGGAGCGATCCGGGGAGGCGGCGGAACGTACCCGTCAGGTGCAGCTCTTCTCGCACCACCCGGAACCCGGCATCGGCAATCTGGGCCCGGAGCCGCTCGATCCGGACCAGTTCCAGCAGATCGTCGTGCTTCACCGCGTTGCGGCGGGCCGCCTTGATGAACGAGTTCTCGTCGGCCGGCTCACGCAGGGTCCACGGCGCGTGTCGGGCGAGCGCCCGGAACGTCGAGAACGC
Organism: Vicinamibacterales bacterium; assembly: GCA_963840865.1. GTDB lineage: Bacteria > Acidobacteriota > Vicinamibacteria > Vicinamibacterales > Vicinamibacteraceae > CAWJAP01. The sequence goes on along the minus strand of CAWJAP010000023.1, from coordinate 85,953 downwards.
CAGGCGCCGGCCAAGCAGCAGGTGAAGCGGAAACGGCACCTTGAGCCGCGGCAGGTGCGCCCCGGCGAAGGACAAATACGGCGCCGTCGAGAGGTACATCCAGCCCCCAGGCCGAAGCACCCGCCGGCACTGCGCCAGGTAGCGGCCGGCGTCGGCGACGTGCTCGATGACCGCGTGCGACAGCACCGCATCGAAGACTCCGGCCGCGAACGGAAGGGCCGTGCCGTCGGCCTGGAGGAAGTCGAGATTCGACACGGACTTCTCTCGCGCCAGCCGCGTGCCGGCATCGCGGAACCGATCCACGAGGTCGATGCCGACCACCTGCGCGGTTTCCTCGGCAATCGATAACGGCATGCCCCCGCCACCGCACCCCGCGTCGAGAATGCGGCCTTCGAGCGTGATGCCGCTCTGCTCGAGGAATGCGAGCACCTTGGCGCTGCGGTAGTACTCGAACAGCGCGTAGTCGTACTCGGATCGAAAGCGCCGGTCGGCGTGCCCCTTGATGGCGGCGTTGTCTATCGTTCTCACGGTGCGGGCGGTGGGTTCGGGGGACTGGCGAGCGATGGGGCCGGCACAGCCGGTGGACCCTTCTCGATGAGCGCCGCCCGATCGTTGCCGCCGGGCGACTCGGCCACCGCGAACGTCTCGACGATGCGCCGGTTGGGATAGGCCTCGAGGACGTCGAGGATGACGGGCCCCTCGTAGCCGAGCCGTGGGGCGATGTAGCTCAGCACGTATGGTACATCGTTCCGCGTGAGCCGGTCCGCGTAATTGCCGAACTCCCGCCCGACGAAGATCGGGCGAATGCGGTTCTCGAGCGCCAATCCGTTGGCCAGCTTGCCATGCACCAGAGTACCCGCCGGCAGCAGGCGGCCCAATGCGCGCGAGGCCTCGACGTTGAGATACGTTCGGTGCGAGGCCCACTGGACGAACTGCACCACACCGCCCAACGCGACGAGGCTGGCCACGATGGTCGCGGTGCCTAGCGGCCACGGCCGGGCGAGCCAGGGCGAGAGGCGGCGCCAGCCCAGCCAGCCGGCGGCGAGCGCCAGCAGCGCCGCGGCCGCCGAGAGCCGGACCGCCGGCCGGACCTCGTAAAGGAACGCCAGCCGGACGAACGACCCAAGCACGACGTAGAGGGCGTAGGCCACCACCGGAATGGCCAGGAGCGCCCGTCCAGTCGAAAGCGTCGGTACCCAGGACGGAAGGAAGGCGCGATCGCGCGCGAGCGTGAGCGCCGTGAGCGCGACGAGCGCGGGAATGAGGAAGACGAAGCGGCGCTCGTTGCCGACGTCGTGGAACAGCAGTTCCGCGACGCCAATCCCGATCCAGAGCGTGAGCAGCCGTTCGGGCGCACCGAGCCGGGTCCAGGCGACGAGGCGGATCACCCACGCGAAGGCACCGATCGCGGTGACGATCCACATCCGGGTCAGCACGTCGTGGAGGATGGGAAACCACGATAAGCGGGTGACGATCGACGCCAGGTCGTACGACGGCTTCCGCGTCACCGACATCTGCCAGTTGTAGAAGCGATACTCCACCCACGAGGGACCGACGAACAGCGCGAGCGCCACAATGCCTGCCAGCACGAGGCCCACGAGCGTCCATGCTGCGGCGCGCGCGGACGTGCGGTCCGTCGCTCGATCGCGCCACGCGTCGGCAAGCGAGGCAACCGCCGTGAGCACGAGGGCGGCGACGAAAAAGATGGCCGCGGCCTTGGTGAAAAAGGCGAGCACCGCGAATGTTCCAGCCGCCGCGCCCCACGCGGGCGCTGTCTGCGCCCGCGTGAACGCCCACCAGCCGGCAACGATGAACGCCGCCATGAGGCTTTCCATGATCGCGGCGCGGTCGTACATCAGGCCGACGTAGTTGGTCGCGAGCAGGAGCGCAGCCATGATGCCGGCGGCCGCTCCAGCCATCCGCGCGACGCCGAGACCCAGAAGCAGCACGGCCGCACAACCTGCCACGATCGAAACGAGCCGGGCCTGCCAGAGGCCCACCCCAAAGGTCGCAAACGACGTGTACTCGAGCGCCGTGAACACGGGCGCGATATACAGCGGGTTCCAATTGTCGGTCTGCCAGACACCGAAGAGCGCGCGATTGCGCGCGTTGTGCGTCCAGGCGCCCTCGTCGTGCCAGACGACGCCGACCGTGGTCCGCCACGGCGGGTCGGCGGTGGGAAAGAGGCCGCGCAGCAGGGCGGCGAGGACGAGAGCGCCGGTGAGGCCTGTGATGAGCCCGCGAGGGCGAGATGCTGATGGAGTCGACACACGCGAACCGGCCGCGAGCCACCGCGGGCCGCGCTCCAGTATAGTGGCGGACGACAAACCGTTCAGGAAGCCATTTGACCGTTCCCGCAGCCCTTTCCGTGATCATCCCCACCTACAACGAACGTGCGCGGCTGGGCGAGCTGGTCGCCGCCGTGTTCCACGTGTTCGAGCGGCACGGCCTCGACGCCGAGCTCGTGATCGTCGACGACAACTCGCCGGATGGAACGGGCGCGCTGGCCGAGGAACTCGCGGCGCGCTACCGCATCCGCGTCTTGCATCGTGCGGGCAAGCTCGGGCTGGGGACGGCGGTCGTGGACGGGTTCGGCGCTGGCGTCGGGTGACGTGCTTGGCGTGATGGACGCGGACCTCAGTCACCCGCCGGAGGCGCTGCCGCGACTGCTGGCCGCGCTCGACCAGCACCAGGCGGACCTGGTCATCGCGTCGCGCTACATTCCCGGCGGCCGCACCAAGAACTGGCCGATCCCGCGGCGCCTGATGTCGCGTCTCGCCTGCCTGCTCGCGCGACCCGTCACATCAGCACGGGATGCGACGTCGGGCTTTTTCCTGATACGCCGCGAAGCGGTGCGCGATGTCCGCATTGCGGCGGGCGGGTTCAAGATCTGCCTAGAGCTGCTCGTACGCGGCCGTGTCTCGACGATCGTCGAGGTGCCGTACGAGTTCGTGGATCGTGCCGCGGGCGAGAGCAAAATGAGCTGGCGGGAAGCGGCGGGCTACTTCTGGCAGGTCCGCAATCTCTGGATGCATCACCGACGTCACCGGGCGAGTCGCAGGTACCACCGCGTTCCTCCTGGCGAGTCATGACATGACCCCAAGCTCAATCCGTCCAGGGCGGGCTGTCCCGGCCTCAGGGCGGGACTGACGCCTCGCCCTCCTTCAGCGAGGAGGCGCCACGACGGCGAGGATGATCCCGCAGGAGAGCGGGGATTCAGTCCCGCCAAAAACGCGGGCTCACGATTCAGGTGGGCTGGCGGACGCGACGGTGCCGCGTTCCCAGAGCGCGAAGTTTCCCAGCTCGCCAGCCGGCGAGTAGCCCTTGACCAGCCAGCGCATCAGATCCGCCCGATTGGTGAAGAACGTGTAAGAGTCAGGGCCATCCGGGTCCCAGTCGTGCCGCTGCAGCACGACCAGGGCAGGGCGGTTCCGATCGAGCTCTTCGAGCACGGCGCTGACGCCGTAGCCCGGGTGGCGGTCGGCGAAGCCGACGATGATCGGACGGCTCCAGAAGAAGCGCGTTGCGCTGCGTCGTTCCGACTGGACCAGCGCGCCCGGCGAAAAGCCGAAGAGCAGGACCGTCTCGCCGGAGGGGACACGCGCCCGGAGGTGCTGCGCGAGCTCGTGGACGGCGAGCGCCGAGTACTTGTCCCCCGTGGCCCGGCCGCCGAAGCGCGACAGGTACTCGTCGCGCGTCAACGATCCGGCCCAGGCGCGCAGGTCCCAAGCCGTGTAGTCGGCGATCTTGTCGAAGTTCGAGATCCTGACGACCGCGATGGCGACGAGCAGGGCGGCGAGAGCCCGCGTCCGCGGTCGCGTGACCCGCCAGACGAGCGCCGCCGCCAGGCCGAACGCGAGGGCCAGCGCCGGGTACGCCTGAACGAAGTACTGCGGTAGGCCGCGGCTGCCGTTCACGGCAATCGACAGGCACGCCGCGGCGACCCACGCGACCACCGTGAGTCCGTGGAGGGGGGTGGCGGATTCTGCAAATTCGGCCCGACCCCATGTTGCCGCCAGTGAAATTCGGCCCGACCCCAAGAGCAGCAGGCAGCCGAGGCCGCCGAGGAACCAGAGCGAGTCGATGCGGGCGTGACGGATGGGGAACGTGAAGAGATAGACGAGCAGATCGAGGCGACTGTCGTAGGTTTCGCCCGAGTAGAACAGGTTGTAGTCGATGGTGGCTCGATAGAGATCGCCCAGGGCACCACCGGCCATGAAGATCACGCCTGCGACAGCGACCACGAGCGCGCAGCCGGCGGCGAGCGCCGTCGTCAGCCCGAGCCAGCCGCGCCAGCGGGGTCGCCCCGCTTCGACTCCCGTCCAGAGCCACGCGGCAAGCAGACCCGCGAGGAGCATCGCCCCCGCGTTGTACTTGTAGAGAATGGCGACTCCGAACAGCGCGCCCGCCGCAACCGCCCGCCTCGTACACGTCGTACGCCGCGCCCGAAGCGGAGGCGGCCTGGTGCAGCAGCAGGAATGCCACCGCGCTCGCGAGCCCGATGAACACCTCGCACTGACCGCGTACCCTCACGCCACCCAGGCGTCCGAGCGCGGGGTTCCCCAAGAGCAGAAAGACCAACGCCGCGCACTCACCCGCACCAGGCGGACCGAATCGTCGTCCCAGCCGCCAGACGACGAGCGCCGTCAGGACCGCGACGAGGAGATTGGCGGCCGCGACGACCCGCTCGTCGGGCCAGAGGCTCCAGAGCAGGGCGTAAGTGAAGTGAATGGCGGGCGGCTTCTGGTCCCAGGCGTCGCGATAGGGCAGCTCGCCGTGCAGGATGCGCTGGCCGACGTACGCGTAGAGCGACTGGTCCGCGCCGGCCGGCTGGGCCAGCGACGGCACGCGAACCAGAACGAGGAGGGCGAAGAGGCTCCAGAAGAGGCGAGTTCCGATGCGCGTCGCCACGAAAGGTCAGCGCGCGACCGTATTGGCTCGATCCGCGCTCGCCCGATTGAGCTCACCGCGAGTGCCTTCGGCGCGCACACCGTCGATGCGCCTCGTGCCGGAGGTGTGCGACGCCGATCGCCTCGAGGCAGGCGTCGATTCACGCGTGACCTCCTGCCGGACGCCGAACAGCAGCCTGGGGAGGACCTCGCCGATCACATGGCGCTTGGTGACGAGCAGGCGCGCGATGTCGCCCGCGTGCCGCGCCATGTAGGCCGGGCGAAGAAAGAAGCGCCGCTTCGCGCGATTGATCGCACCCATGACGACACGCTCGTCGAGGCCGTTGCCGCGCAGCATGTAGTACGAATACTCCATGCGCGACCAGTCCTCGGTGGCGAGGAGTCCTTCGCGCTTCGCCTTCTCGTAGAGCTCGGTCCCTGGATAGGGCACGGCCGGATAGAAGTTCGCGAAATCGGGGTCGAGCCGGATCGCGTAGTCGGTGGTCTGATCGAGCGTCGCCGGCGTCTCGCCCGGATAACCGAAGATGAAAAAGGCGAACGACTTGATGCCGGCTTCGCGCAGGTTCTTGAACGCGGTCTCGATCTTCTGCTGGTCGAGCCGCTTCACCATGTCGCGGCGGGTCTCTTCCGAGGCCGACTCGATGCCCATCGCGAGCATCCAGCAGCCCGACTGGCGCAGGCGCGTGACGAACTCCGGGTTCACGAGGTTGTCGGCCCGGGCGTTGCCGAACCATCGAACGCCGAGATTCCGCGCGATGAGCTCGTCGCAGAATCGCGAGAACGACTTGGCATTCAACGTGACGGTGTCGCCCCAGAGATAGAAGTGCCTGACGCCGAGCTCCTTCGTCGCGCGCTCGATCTCGTCGACGAGCGCCACGGCGTCGCGCTCGCGGAACTTGTGACCCTGATGGATTGGCGCGACACAGAAGTCGCACGAGTAGGGGCAGCCGCGGCTGGTCTCGACGATGATGTACGGCTTGCCCTCGAGCGGCAGCGTGTAGTGCGACAGCGGAATCAAGTCCCACGCGGGAAACGGCAGCGCCGCGAACCCGGCGAAGGTCCCGTGCGCGCGATGGGGAACGATCTCGTCCCCGAGACGGTAGCTGAGGCTCGGTATCTGAGCGAAGGCTTCGCGATCGAGTCGCGTCGACGAGGCCAGCGCGACGATCGCCTCCTCGGGCTCGCCGACGATCATCGCGTCGACGGCGCCGGCGCGGGCCATCGACAGGAGTGGCGCCGTGGACGCGTGCGGACCGAAGCAGACGAGCGCCGCACCGAAGTGCGCTTTGAGTCTCGCCATCTCGGCGACATCGGCGTCGAGCGTCGGGGTCGTGCTCGGAAAGACCACCAGCTCGGGGCGGAACCCCTCGGCCTCGAGCTGGCGGATGACCGTCTCGGTCGAGAGCCTCGCGGCCGTCTGATCGATCAAACGGAAGTCGACGCCCTTCTCACGCAGCAACGACGCGCAGACGAGCAGCGAATAGGGCGGCTTGGTGGTGCCGAGGACCTCCTCGCGTTCCTGGCAGCGCCCCTGGCGCGTGAAGGCGATGCCGTTCACGGGCGGGGGATTGACGAAGAGGGTCTTGAGTCCGGCCATCCTGGGAGATGTACCTTTCGACTCACTTGTGGTGAGCATCCAATACCCGCGTTCGGCCGCAATCAGCACTGGCCAACGCTGGTGCCGTGCTCAACACGCGTGAGCTCAGGGGGTAAGGCTTCTCGGTCACGGCTGAAGGGCGACGGGCTCGCTCTCGAGAGGCCCGGATGCGATCGATTCGGCCTCACGAGTGGCGTCGGCTGTCGCACCCGGAATCGGCTGCGGCGCGAGCTCCACCTTGCAACAGCGCCGGCAGACGGGGAAGAGCTGGTGCTCGAGCAGGCGCCGGCGCAGCTCGACGTAACGGGGCGAGTTCCACACTTCCTCGAGCGTGTTCTGCGTGAGGTCCCCGACCTCGACCCGGATGAAGGGACAGAAGAACACCTTGCCGCTGAACGAGACGCGGGCCTGGAGGAACGGATAAAGACACCGGCCTGCGAGCGCGGCCCCCGGCGTGTAGTACGGCTCGATGAGCGGCGTGTGCACCTTGGGGCGATAGTCGAAGAGCACGTTGCGCTCGCGGCACTTGCGCAGGAGCGCGGCGACCTTCTCGCCGACGCGCGCCGGCGTCACGCCCGGATCGCTCGTGATGAACGTCGAGACGATCTCTGGGGTCCGTCTCGCCAATCAGCCGCAGCGTCTCGTCGCGCTCGGCCGGCGTCGCGAACATCAGGTGATTGAGCCCGATGGCGTCGACGCCGAGCTCCTCGGCCACGTCCACCATTCGATCGAGCGTCTCGAGGCTCTCTTCGGCCACCGTGGTGTTGATGCTGACCCGCAGCGGCGCATGCTTGCGGCGCGCCGCCGCCTGCAGCCGGCGCAGCCCCGCGGCCGTCCGCTCGAACGTGCCCTTGACGCCCCGCGCCTTGTCGTGCAGCTCGCCGGGACCGTCAATCGAGACCGAGACGTGCGTGAGGAACTTCAGGCGCGCGAGCTCGGCGAGCGCGTCCGCCCGCTCATCGCTGATGATCGTTCCGTTGGTCGTCAGATAGCCGCAGGTGTAGCCCTTCTCGCGGAAGACGTCGAGAACGCTCAGGATGTCCTTCCGCATGAAGATCTCGCCGCCGGTCAGGTTGACCTGCAGCTGGCCTTCCGGAAACGCGCGCCGGAGAGCATCCAACGTGAGCTCCTCGCGCCACTCGCCCTCGATGTTCAGCAGGTCGCCGACGTAGCAGAACTCGCAATGCAGATTGCACCGCATCGTCGCCTCGTAGACGAGTCCCATCGGCAGCCGTCCCGCCCGGCCCGTCCGCTCGTCGAGGAACGAGGCGACCGTGCGCTCGTATCGGCGCTTGCGCAGCCGCGCGTGGAGCTTGCGCGCGAGCGGCATCGCGCGGGCGCGATCGAGAACGGCGCGTTTGACCTTCTGGAGCATCAGGTGGCGGAAAAACGTGGTAAGCGTGCGTCAGTCACGTACGAAACGCTGGGACGATCCCCAAACCGCGTCCGGCAGCTCCCAGATCTCGATGCCGGGCCCCGGACGCTCGAGCCCCGGGTGATACGGCGTATCCGTGTTGTGCAGGAACGGAGCGACCGCGGAGGCTTCAGCCGGCGTCACGTCGCGTCGATACGGGGAAACCAGCACCACGCGGGTGCCGTGAGCCTTCAACAGCGTCCGCAGCGAGAGGCCGGCCAAATCCTCGATATTGTAGCGTTTCAGGACCACGTACCGCACGCCGTAGCGCCGGAGCGACTCGAGGCCGCGGTCCTCGCTCACCTCGTCGTAGCTCAGGTAAATCTTGTCGGCGTCCAGGCCACCTTCGCCCAGAAAGAGCGTCCGAAAGGCCGGTCCCGGATAGGGATCGAGGCCCAGCCGCAGCCGGAACTTGGTCGAAGCCCGCTGGGGGTCGCCCAGGTGCACGCGCAGGGCTTCTTCGAGGCTCTCTTTCGATTGGGTGAACGGCACCGAATACGGCTGCACCAGAACGGTCGAGCCGGCCGACGCCTGTTTCTCGAAGGCGCGCAGGGCGATGGTGCGCGTATCCGTCTGCTGGAAGAATCGCCCGAGGGCCAGACTCAAGACAAAACCGGGCACGGCCAGCAGAACGGTCAATAGCCTTGCGGGGATCGGTTTCAATCGAGACGATGCCCCGATTGCGTACCCGGCCGTGAGCGCGATGAACGGCAGAACCGGGTTCAGGTAGCGGCTCGCGGCCACGGTGTTGCTGATGAACGCGAGAAACGCGATCGGAAAGGCCATGAGGACCAGGGCGGGCACCGGGTTCCGCCACGCCAACAAGAACGTCCCGACCAGCGAGGCGAGGACGACAGGCCAGCCGATGGCCTCGTTCCAGAGCATGCGCACGTAGGTGGGTGCTGAAGCGAACCACTGCCCACCGCCGCTCACGGCGCGATCCATCACGATCTGGCGGTTGGCGACGATATCGTTCCAGGCGGTCGCGGGCTCGACGAGCAGAAACGGCGACAACGCCAAGAACACCACCGCCGCCGCCAGACCAGCGCGGGTCCAGGCTCGAACGACCGCGATCCAACCGCCGCTGCGCGTCGCCTGCCAGGCGGCGACCGCCAGCGGCAGCGCGAGAAACACGGCGTAGTAGTGCGTGGAGAAGGCGACGCCGCAGAGGGCTCCGGCCAGTACCAGCCTTCGCCTGGTGTCTCTCCCGCGCGTGCCAGCTGCCTCCGTGCCCGCAGCTACCTCAGGAGGATGGGGCTTCAGCCCCGCCGCTGGTTTGGCCAGCGCCACAATCGCGAGACAGGCGCCGACGATTGCCAGGGTGACCGGCACGTCGTGCTTGACGTAATGCGAGTCGCGCACGCTGGTCGGCGCCACGGCAAGAAACAGCGCGGCCGCAAGCCCCGCGCGGGCGCCGAACAGCCGCCGGCCGAGCACGAACACGAGCGCCACGGTCGCGACGCCGCAGGCGACTCCCAAGGCGCGGCCCGCGAGATAGACCGCCGTCGGGTCCACGAAAAACTGTGTCTGGAACGCGTCGAGGGAGGGCGTCGCGCCCACGATCCAGCTCACCACGAACGACGCCCCGACCCACGCGAAGAGGACGTAGAAGTAGAGGGTCGGGTAGAGGAAGTTGTGCGGATTGAGATCGCCCGTCGCGAACGCGAGCGCGCGCGACATGATGGCGACCTCGTCGGGGTTGTAGACCGCGGGCAGCCCGAACGAGAGCCCGGACGATCGCAGCCATGCCGCGAGGATCAGCACGGCGACGAGCGCGAGCCGCCAACCCCAGGGCCGGACTTCGGTCGGGGTCATCGTCGTGGGGGCAGCTCGTCGTGCACGAGCGGCACTTCGAGAATCGCGCCTGCCGATTCGACCGGCTCGTCGCCCGGCGCGATCGGTACGGCGTCCCCTTCGGGGGCGCTGCGCTGCGCGCGGACCAGCCTTGCGAGCACGTCGATTTCGCGGCGCTGATAGAAGCCGAGCATCGCGAGGAGGATCGGATAGGCGACGAGCACCGTGAGGCCGCGCAGCAGGAAGCCGGCGAACGGCGAAGCGGTCGCCGGCCACGCGCTGGCCGCCAACCACGCCCCCACGCCCGCGGCGATGAGGCGCGCCAGACGTCCGTATTCGTGCCGCACGGGATAGACGCGCTGCGAGAGCACGTAGGCGGTTCCGGCGAGCACCGCGTACGAGCACGCGTTGATCCAGGCGGCTCCCATCGCGCCGTATCTGGGAATCAGCAACAGGTTGCCGACGAGACTGGCTACTGCGGCGATGCCCGTGGCCACGGGATAGTAGCGGGTCGCCTTGGTGATGTTGAGGCCGATTGACGTGAGCAGGTAGAACCCCTGGAACGCCACGCCGAGACCGATCCAGGGAATGACGTGCGCCGCGTCGACGAACTCGGGCGTCGTCATCAGGCGCACGACGTCGTGCGCCGTGGCTGCGAGACCGGCCTCGAGCAGGACGAGCACGCCGACGCCGTACGTGGTCACGAGACGGAACGTGTCCTTCGCGTCTCGTTCTTTCATGGTCGCGTAGTAGAACGGCGCCCAGGCGTACTCGAAGGCGCTCAGAAACAGCTTGATCGCCAGCCCGAAGCTCGCGCCAATCGAATAAAGACCCACCTCGCGCAGCCCCGCGAACAGGCCGAGCAGATAGCGATCGAGCACCGCCATGGCCTGCTGTGCGAGGCCGTGGGGCAGTCGCGGCAGCCCGAACCGCAGCGCTTCGCGCAGCAGGTCCCACGAAAACATCAGCCGGATGAACGGCGCGAACCTGGGCGCCAGGATCAGCGTGAAGATCGCGGTGACGATGAGATCGGCCACGACGAAGCCGAAGACGCCCTGGCCGAAGCCGACGATGAGCACGAGGCGGGCGATGAGCGTCGCGGCGGTTCGCACTCCCGTGAGCACGGCGAACTCGGTCGACTGTTCGTTCATCCGCATGACGTGGAACGGGATGAAGTAGAAGCCGATGACGAACGTGTTGATCACGACCATCTGAAACGGCAGCTCGTAGCCGGGCGCTTTGAACAGCGCCGCCGTGATGGCCTGAGCCGCGGCGATGAGGACCGCGGCGATGACGCCGTTGGTCGCGGCGAGGAACCAGAAGAGCGTGCTCGCGAGCCGCTGGCGGTCCGCATCCGTGCGACAGTCGTAGAACAGGCGCATGAACGCGCCGTCCACGCCCATGCGGAACACGATCTTGGCGATGACTTCCCCGGAAAGCAGCAGTCCGATGGCGCCGTAATCGGTCGGCGTCAGATAGTGGACGTAGAGCGGCAGGAGCAAAAAGCTGACGATGCTCGCGGCGACGTCGCCGATGCCGTAGATGGCCAGGTTTCGCGCGAGCCCGCGCAGCCGTCCGAGCACGAGGGAAAGTATAGGGGTCGGGCCGTATTTCAGTTTCGGCGATGTGGGGTCGGGCCGAATTTGCAGGTTCTGCGATCGTGGCGAAGCACCCGCGACGTCAGCCGCCCCATCGAGACGCTCACACTCGTCGCAACTCGATCAGATTGAGAAAGCAGAGGCCCGGGAAACCGGAGCACACGGGTCAGCGCGCGGTGCAGCCAGGCCCGCTCGGCCGGCCGCCGCCGAATCCAGGCCGTGACGATGGGGACGGTCGGGAAGATTCCCTCGCGCCCCGCGATGGTGAAGCCCGCCCGCTCGAACAGGCGCAGATACTCCGAGACCGGCCGATCGCCGGGGTGCTTGCTCTCGCTGGCGGTCCGGATCAGACGTCCCGTGAAGAGGAAGTGCACGCGCGACTGCAGATGCGCCAGGTTCGGGACCGAGACGAGGAGCGATCCGCCGGGCGCGAGCACGCGGTGTAGTTCCGCCAGCGCGCGCGGCTGCTCTGCATAGGTCAGATGCTCGAGCACGTCCAGACACAAGGCGCGCTCGAAGACCGCATCATCGTAAGGCAGCGCGAGCAACGATCCGCGGCGCACGAACGCCGAGCTGTAGTGAGGGTCGAGGCCTTCGATGGCCAGCCGGCCCGCGAACTCCTCGACGAACACGCCTTCGCCACAACCGGCGTCGAGCACGCGCGTGCCCCGGGGGAGCGCGGCCAGCCAGCGGCTGACGCGCTCGCGCTTCGCAAGGTACGTGGGGAGATAGTCCCACGCCGCGTCGGGCGACCGGTGGTAGTCACCACGCTCGGCGTATTCTCCGGTCGGCCGGACGGGATCCGCGGCAGAGGGTGGATTCGACAATTACTGCTGCGGCGGCTTCGACGGGACGTACGGATTCGCGTACTTTGCCCGGTCGGGTTCCACGTTGCTCGTTGGCGGAGGCGTCGTGGTCGGCGGCACGTAGCCGGGCGGCAGATTGTACGGGTTGAAGGACTGACCCTGAGGCGGCGCCTGCTGTGCCGGCGTGGGCGCGATGCCGGGACGTGCCAGCGTTCCCGGCGCGGTGGGCGTGGCCGTCGGAACGTTGGGTGTTGTGGCCGCGGGCGGTGTTCCGGACGTGTAGCTGCCGGGGAAGAGCGCCGGCGTGTTGGGGTTGGCGGCGGGCATGCCCGGGCGCTGCTGGGGCTGCTGTTGCTGCTGCTGCTGTCCCTGCTGCTGGCGCATGCGTTCGAAATAGGCCCGCGGGTTGGCGTAGTCGAACTGCGTCTCGGGCGGCTGCACACCCACGGCGGCGCCGGATCCGATGACATTCCCCGCGTTGCCGCCCGCCGCGCCGGCCGGATACGGATTGATCACGGGCGCGCCTGGCATCGGCGGTTCCGGCGCATCGCCGTCCGCATCGGCGCCCTGATCGACTTCGTTTCCGGCCACGGCCGCCGGTGCCTCTGGCGGCGGCGTAAAAGCCTGGGCGGCGGCAGGAGTCTGGCCGGCGGGGGCGGCGGATGCCACCGCGGTAACGCGCGGCAGCAGGACGAGGCGGTCGTACCGGCTGACGCCAGCAGCGGATGCCGATCGATCGACGGCGAGGTATCCGGGCACGCTTCGGAGGACGATGTCGAGCGCCTGCCGCTCGGGCACGTCTTTGAGCGAGATGGTCACGGGCTGAGCTGATTGGAGTCGCTCCACGCCCACCACCTTCACCTGGCCAATCCGTTCCCATTCCGCCAGGATCTGGCGGACCGTCGCCTGGTCGGCTTGCAAGGTTACGCGGCCATTCTGAATCGACAGCTGAACCGTTTGCTCCTCGGCTGCGCCGCTGGCGGCGGTCAGTGCGGCGATAACGAACGCGACGAGGGTCGCATGCTTCATGGCTCCAACCTCTTGCAGAACTGGCCGTGGGACCGGGCAGGTCTCACCACTCTACGCTTCGCCCCACGCCACGTAAAGGCGTATCGGGTCCGACGGCGACGTCCTTGAGACGCCGCTCGAGCGGGTCCGGTTTCACCGAGCCCCGAATCTGTCCGGCCGTCCGACACCTTTTTCCACAAAATTTTCCACAGGGGGACAGTCCCCTCCCTGTAAGTGCGGCAAAAGTACGCAGGTTGTGAACGGCGTATAGGGTGGAAGACCTAGGTTTGCAAAAGAAGCTCACACGGCCGCACGAGCCCGCGCGCCTACCGGTTCCGCGACGTCCACCTCGGCCCGAACGCGACGCAATTGCCAGGCGAAGGCACCGAGCGCGGCCACATAACAAATCCAGCCGGCCCAGAAAGCGGTGGAAATCGTGGTGCTGAGCGCGATGGCCACGGCAAGTACTGATGCGCAGACCGACGTCGCGCCGTTGATGCCCCACAGCCACGGACCGATGCCGGCCGCGCGCGAGGCCGCGAGGCGCATGCCCAGCGGAAACGCCATACCCATGAGCACACCCGGAACCGCCAGTACCAGCGCGGATGCTACGACGCGCGTTCCGGTCGCGGCTCCTTCAATCGATCGCGCCACCAGGGGTGTCGCCAGTCCAAACGCAAACAGCACGGCAATCAGCAGACCTAACCGGACCAGCCCGGCGCGCCCCGCCAGGTCTCGATCGCCGCGTGAGATCCACCAGCTGCCGAGACCGCTCGAGAGCAACAGCGAGAACAGCACCACGGTCAGGCCGTACGTAGGATGGCCGAGCGCGACGATCAAGCGCTGCATCTGCGAGGTCTCGATCAACATGAACCCGAAGCCGACGGCCGCGAAATAGAGCACCAGCGGTCCCGCGCCCTCCAGCGCGCGTCGATCAGACGTGGCCACGAGCGGCAGGACAATGCACAGCGCGGTCAGGAGCACGACCGTGAAGAGCAGCGTGCCGAGCACGAACACCGCTTCCATGTTGTGCGTCGACTTGCCGTGATGGAGCAGGTCGACGCGCAGCACGTCGCGAAGGCGGAGCATGTTGAAGAAGAACGGCGAGTCGTCGCGCGGTGGCGAAATGTTGATGGGATAGGCCGCGGTGAACGCCTCGAGGTCGCGCCCCGACGCGAGGCGGGCGAACACCGCATCCTCGGCTTCGGTCGGACTCAGCACGATGTCGAACCTCAAGCGGTGGGCGTTCGCTTCCAGCGTGGCGAGATCGGCGCCCGAGAGCGGCTTGGGACTGACGAGCAGTGTGCCGATGCCGTCTGGCCCGTCGGCCTCGTCGTTCCCTCGAATGCTGCGGACGATGGCCATGTGCGCACGAGGGTTCTCGACGCCGAGCCGTCCGAGCGCCGCCGTGGCGAGCGCCGTCATCCGATACACCTCGCCGGGCCGGCTCTTGAAGTACCACCGGGAAACACTGAGGATGCCGCTCTCGTTCAAGTTCCGCAGAAAGAGCTCCCATGCTTCGACGGTGTAGAGCGAGTTCTCGCTCAGCACGAACGCGCCCGCAGCGGTCGCAGCCCAGGTGTCGATGAGCGAGATCTGAATCGTGTCGAAGCGCGTCTGCTGTCGGGCGATGTAGCTGCGCGCTTCGTCGTTGACGAAGGTCACACGCGGGTCGCGATCCAGGTGACCCGTGAACTCGCCGAAGTGTCCGTTCAGCGTCTCGAGGATGTTGCGGTTGATTTCGACGCCAACCACGGAGGACGCCCCGAACCGCAACGCAGACAGGACGTCGCGTCCTCCGCCCACACCGACGATGAGCGCCTTGCCGGTCGGACGCAGGTAATAGCCGATGTTGGTGACGTCGTAGGCGAGGTGCTCGAGATCTTCGGGCCGCGAGGCCGCCTTCGACAGGACGGTTCCCGCGGCGACGTCGATGTCGAGGTGCAGTTGATGGACCTGTCGATCGGGGTAGGTCTGGCTGAGCCCCCACGTGTACGGCTGCTCCAGGCGATTGGGATCGCCGTGCACGCGGATCCGCGAATACGAGTTCCAGCGCTCGTAGAGCGGCCGCGCCTCGAAGCCTGCCTTCACGTACAGGATGCGCAGCAGAGGGAAGCCGCGCCAGACCAGCGCCGTGTGCGCGGCGGCCGC
The DNA here is from genome assembly GCA_963840865.1 of Vicinamibacterales bacterium. Lineage (GTDB taxonomy): Bacteria > Acidobacteriota > Vicinamibacteria > Vicinamibacterales > Vicinamibacteraceae > CAWJAP01. The sequence goes on along the minus strand of CAWJAP010000023.1, from coordinate 70,675 downwards.
TACGAAGAGTATGACCGCCACGGCAGCGCTTACAATCGTCAGCCGTCTGGACGCCGCGTCGGCCGCGAACGCCAGCGCGCCGAGGGCGGCAAGGGCGCAGATCGCCAGAACCGCCGTCGGTCCGTCGGTCACGTCGAGGAGCCACACGAGGAGCACGCACCCGAGCGCAGCGCCCACGAGGTCGTACGCATAGAGCCGCGCGACATCGCGTGAGAACCGCGTCAGGACCAGCGCCACGAGGATGCCGCTGATGACGAACGGCACCGCGATCACCGCGTAGGTGAGCACGATGGCCCAGATGCCGACGACCGACGGATGGACGCGGAAGGGAATGCTGAGTTGAGTCAGGAAGCTGGCGACGGTCACCAGGGGGAAGAGGGTGCCGACAACCGCGAGCTGACGCTTGACCGATGCTTCCGGGAACCACGCCGGACGGAGATAGACCACCAACGCGCCGACGGTCATCCCGAACATGGCGACGGAGATGGCGACGAAGGCGAAGTGGTACCACATGGTCACGCTGAAGATGCGCGTGAGCAGCACCTCGTACATCAGCGTGGAGAGGGCCACGAGCGCGAGGCCGAGACCGGTGCGGCGCGTGGCGGTCAGAGCGAGTGTCATCTCGGGCACAGTCTACCAGCGGCGTTGGGACCTACCCTGTCGTCCACCCGACACTGTTTTCCACAAAGTTTTCCACAGGGGGACAGTCCCCTCCCTGTAAGTGCGGCAAAAGTACGCAGTTTGGAGATGGGTGGTGGGGTGAAAGACCTACTTCCGAGGACCCTTGTCAGCGCTCGTGCGGGACAGCAGCGTCCGGGCCGCTTCGAGACGGACACGAGGCGCGCCGTCGCGCAGGAGCCGCCGGAACTGCGCCAGCTCGACATCGGGGTCGGCTGCGAGGATCCGGGCCACCTCGGCGCGCACGTTCAGATTCGGGTCCACAGTGCCCGCCATCAGCACTTGCATCGCCGCTTTGCGGTCGACGGACAGCAGTAGCTCGGCGGCCTGGTATCGAACGAGTCCGTCCGGGCTCTGTAGGAGCGGCCGCACGACATCGACCCAGCCCGAGCGGCCGCGTGCTTTGAGCGCAGACGCGGAGAGCAGCCGGGCATCGGGCGCGGGGCTCGTCAGTCCCGCGTCGACGAGGGCCTCGCCGCCCTTGCCTCCAAGCTTGGCGACCGCCACGGCGGCTGCGAGCTTCCCGAACTGATCGCCCTCCTTCGCGACCCGTTCGAGCTCGGGCACGAGCGTCTTCAGCCCGAGCACCACGGCCGCATCCGCGGCTGCGGCCTGGAGGTTCGCGTCATGGGTCGAGAGGGCGTCGCGCAGCACGGGCTCGGCGCCGCGCATGCCGCCAGACGCAAGCGCTGCGATCGCTTCAACCTTCCCGCTCCCAGACGATTCCTTCGCCGCCTGCAGGAGGCGTCCTTGTGCCTTCGCGTCCCCCAATCCTGCGACGGCCACGATGGCCGGCCACGACTCGGGCGTGGGCGGCGACGCGGAAGCGGCGGTCTCGAGCTTCTTGCGGGCATCCGCTTGACCCGACCCGGCCAACGCGGCGGTCGCATCGATCCTGATGCTCGACTGATCCGCCTGGCCAAGCGACTCGAGCGTCGATCGCGCGAGACGTCGCGCCAGCGGCAGGTTCTCGCGCTGGGAGAACTTGTACCACGCGTCGTACGCGTCGAGCGCCGCGGTGAACCGATCCAGAGAAACCAATGCGTCGACTTTGGCAGCGGCCGCGCCATCGTGTCCGGGATGGACTTTGAGTACGCCCTCGGCGATCTGCAGCGCCTCGTCGGCGCGCCCCGCCTCGAGTGCGCGCTGGGCGCGGGACACGTCGGCAGAGCCAGGCGCCTGACCCGCCTCCGCGGGATTCGAGCTCTGGCAAACCAGGACGATCGCAATCAACGTGAACCAATGACACATGCGGCAGGTCAGAACGGAAAAGGCAGAGACCGGAGCCGGGCTCCTGCCCCTGCCTTTGGACTGCTCGTCTCAGCGGGCGGCCGGCGGGTGCCGGCACGGCTCACCGAGGAATACCGAAGGCGGCACTTCCGCTGCGCCAGTAGTTTGCGCCGTCCCGTTGCCAGTAGATGGCCTCTTCGGCCGACGATCGGACTGCCCGCGACGACGGTGACCTTGAAGGCGAACGACTTGCCTTGCAGAGTGTCCCGGGCGGCAGTCCCTCCGAGGCCTCGACCTCGGCCAGGAACGTGTTCATGTGAATCGTCTTGCGGCTCCACCGCCGGCAATCGTCTGCGGCAGCTGTGACACCGTGTAGCGGCCCACTCCCTCGATGTAGAGCGTGATCCAAACCGTGGAGGGCTCCGAAGCTGATGTTGCCCAGCAGCAGAAACGTGTCGAATTGTCCGCCCGAGGCGCCTTCCGGAAAGTGCCATTCGTTGGCCAACGTTAGTAACGCCGACGACGTTCGTGCCTTCGACGCGGCCCTGACCCCAGTATATGGATCGTTCGGCGATGAACCGATCCGTCCGCGCTCGCGAAGTACGCCGCCGCGCCGCCGACGTTGCCGATCTCCCGGTTCAGATACACCGTGAACCGCGATAGCGGCGGGATCTGATAGGACCGCTCAACCGGCGCGCCCACCTCCGGGCATGAACATGCCGCGCGACCGTTATCGGCAACGGGTTCGGGTTGAGCAGCAGATAGAAGGTCTCGAACCCCGGCGCGGCCGCGCCCTTCGGCAAAGACCCAGCTGGCCGAGCGGGATGCGCTGCCCCGACGCTGGCGGTTCCGCCGATCCACTCCGCGCTGTTGCCGCCGATCTGCCGCCAGTACATCACGCGCTCGGCGATTACGCCGGCGCGTCGACCCGACCGTCGTGCTGAAGTCATGCCCGGCGAGTTCCGGAATGTGGTTGGCGTAGAGCGTCAGGCGCTGCTGTGCCGGAACGATGTAATCCTTCAACACGTTGACGCCATCGGCTCGCGTGAATCGGAACGTGGCCGTGGTTGGCGTCTGGTGGGGATTGAAGACGCAGGAAGAAGTTGTCGAAGAGCTCGCCGCCGCGCGAGCCTTCGGCAAAGTACCAGCCGCCCGACAGGACCTTGACGGCCTCGGCGGCCGTGCTGCCTTCGAAGTTCGGTCCCCAGTAGATCGAGCGCGAGACGTAGATGTCCTGACCGGCGTCGTCGACTGGAACACCGCGCCGAACGCGCCTGGGCCAGCAGCATCCGCGAGGCTGATGGTCGTCCGGCTCCGGCCCGCGATCGAATAATCCCGCGCCACCAGCCGCCCATCGTCCGAGGCGAAGTACGCGCGGACGTTGACCGGCCCGTCGTTCTCATTCGCGATCAAATAGAACGTGTGGAAGCCGGTTGGCGTGCCGCTCTCGACGCCTTCCGCGAGAAACCAACTGCCGTTGGGGGCCGCGGCCGGGGACAGGTCGATGCTTGTTGGCGGCGGCGGAGGTGGCGGTGGGGGCGGCGGTGGCGGTGGCGGGTTGCCGCCGCCGCCGGCATTTGCCGTGGTCACCCGCTGGGCGAAAACGTTGCCGAAGTCGCTGGAGGTGACGACCATCCACTCCTTGCGTGCCGAGCTGGCGACAAGACGCGGGTTGAAGTTGCCGTTCCGCGCACCGGTGGCGGTGACGTCGAACTCCACGTCGGGCACCGCCGCGCTCGAGATCTGCGCACCGGCATCCTCTCTCAAGCGGCCGTGGACGATCGCGAAGAACGTCCCGCTATGCGGGTTGTAGCGCAGGCCCAGTGCGTCGTAGCTGAAGTAATTGAAGATGAGTGTCGTGATGTTGCTGGCCGGCGCCCCGTCCGCGCTCAGCAGGCGACCCATGATGTGCGGCTGCTGATACCAGGCGACGAGGAACTGATTCGTGCTCGGGTTGTACTCGATTTGCGGGATGTAACACGCCAGACCAACGGCGATTTCCTGCACCGGACCGGCCGCGCCGGTCGACGCCGCCACCGAGCGCACCCACACGGCGCCTGGGCCCGCCGGCTCGTAGTAGTGCCGGAACGCCACCATGAACTGGTCCGTCGACGGGTTGTAAGTAACGCTGGGCTCGGCCTGGGAGTGGTTGTCGAACGTCAGCGCGATCGGTCCGCCGACCAGCGCACCGGCGTTGTCGACCATCTGGGCGAAGATGTCATTGGCGGGCGGCCCGATCTGATGGTAAGTGACGAGAAAGCGCTGGCTCACCGCGGCGTACGCCACGTCGAGCCCGAGCTCCGCGTTGCCTCCGCCTGGCGGTACGGCAACCGGGAAGTCAGGCCCCACGAAACTGGGAGCCCCGCCAGCACCGAACCGAATGAGGCGCCCCCAAATCTGATAGCCCGGTGTGCCCTTCGTGTCGAACCAGACTGCGAGGAACCCGCCAAAGTGGGGGCTATAGGCGACACGAGCCGTCTGGTTGTGGGCGAGCGTGGTCGGAATGTAGAACTGCGCTCCGAGCGGCACCCCATCGGGCGACACGAAACGCCCATGTGCCAGATTGCCCGAAATCACGAGGTAGACGTCGTTGACCGGATCGGTACGCGGCATCGGGACGCCTCACCGCGCTGCCCCAGTTGCCGGATACCGCGAACGACGGGCCCATCCGCGACGCCTGCGCCACGCTCGGCGTGGGCAAGGCGGGAATCAGCGTCGCGGCACAGAGGGCGAGCAAGAGTAGGCGGGGAAGAGCCATCTGTCTCTGTCTCCTATCACCTGACACGAATCCATCCACGCCTATCGGATGATCGGGCTCCGATCAGCAGGGGGTGGCCCACCTCAAATAGGAGGCGCAGGGGTCGTCCGGAACAATCCAGGCTGGGAACCGGGGATCCGAACCCCGAAGACTCTAGAGAAACCTAGCCCGAGGGTCAAGGAAAACGCGTGGGAATCGGGGTCGGGTGCCATTTCTCGGTGCGAGCGCGAGAAATAGCACCCGACCCCATTCCTCACACCAGCTTCATGATCCAGAGCGGCGAGTCCTTCTTGGGCAGGTCGCAGGACTGACAGATCTCTGGCCCGCCGTGGTCGAGGTGATCGCGGCGGACTTTGCGATAGGGCTCTGCGTTCCAGACGTCCCTGATGGTTTGCGTACGCAAGTCGCCAAGGATGGTGCGACCATCGAAGTCGGCGCAGCAAAGGGACACTCGCCCGTCCCACAACACGGTGAAGGTCAACCATGGACGGTAACAGGGAAAGTTGACGCCGGATTCGTGGTTGAGCGTGCCGGCCCAATTGTGCAGGTCCGTGATGTGGATCTTGTCGGCCTTGGCCCCCCAGTGCTCGATGAAGGCACGCTCCTCGTCGGAATTGTTCTGGCGGACGAAGGAGAGGATCAACTTCGGCCGCCGGCGCCCCGATTCGGCACGAACGCGCAGCAGGCGCTCGATGTTCGCGACCACCTTGTCGTACTTGAGTCCGACCCGGGTCTTTTCGAACACGTCCTTGCCCGCGGCGTCGACGCTGATGTTGATCGCGTCGAGCCCGGCCTCGACCATGCCGAGGGCGGCCTCCTCGGTGATGAGCGACCCGTTGCTGATGAGGCCGACTTCCTGGATGCCCAGCGACTTCGCGTACCGCACTTTTTCGACGAGGCGGCGGTCGACGAACGCTTCGCCGTAGTTGTGCATCCGCACGTGCGTGATGCCGAGCGCGGCGCACTCCTCGGCGATCTTCTTGAACAGCGCCATGTCCATGACGCCCTGCTTGCGCTCCATGTCGTCGCGCGGGCAGAAGACGCATTTGGCATTGCAGATGTTGGTGCTCTCGATCTGGACGATCTCGGGGAGCCTCGGCGCCTCGTCGCGCCCGGCCGCGAGCAGCAGGCGGCGCACGGGCTTCGCCTGCTTGCGCAGGAAGCTCTCGGCTGCCGTCCGGGCTCGACGCTTGATGGAGGCGCTCACGATGTTCAGGCTAGCGGCTACGGCTACGGACTACAGGCTACCGGCCAGAGGGTCTAGGCAAGCGCTGTGGCCTGAAGCGTAGCCTGTAGCCAGACTCAGAGGTTGCCATCCCGGCACTCAACGACACCTTACCTCGTCCTGAAGTACTCAATCACCCTTGTCAGAATCTCGTCCAGATGAACCGTCGGTTCGTAGCCGACCAGCTCACGAATCTTGCTGATGTCGGGCACCCGACGGGGCATGTCCTCGAAGCCCGCTTCGTAGGCCTGGTCGTATGGGATCGTCACGATTTCGGACGAGCTGCCGGTGAGGTGGATGACGCGCTCGGCCAATCTGCGAATCGTGATCTCTTCGCCGTTGCCGATGTTGAAGACAGCACCCACTGCTCGCGGATGCAGCGCGAGCGCCGCGAGGCCGTTGACCACGTCGCCCACGTACGTGAAGCTGCGCTGCTGGGTGCCGTCGCCGAACACCGTCACCGGCTGATTGGCGAGCGCCTGGCGCACGAAGTTCGGAATCACCATGCCGTACTGGCCGGTCTGCCGCGGGCCCACGGTGTTGAAGAGACGGATGATGATGACCGGCAGCTTCTTCTCTTTCCAGTACGCCAGCGCCAGGAACTCGTCGATTGCCTTGCTGCAGGCGTAAGCCCAGCGATGCTTGATCGTCGGGCCCAGCACGAGATCGGCATCCTCCCGGAACGGGACGTCGGTGCTCTTGCCGTAGACCTCCGACGTCGATGCGACGACGACGAGCCGCTTCTTCTTGTTGGCGTGGCGCAGCACCACTTCGGTGCCATGCACGTTGTTCTCGATCGTGTGGACCGGTTCCTCCACGATCTTCTTCACCCCGACCGCGGCCGCGAGATGGAACACCACGTCCGCGCCGTCGATGAGCTCGGCCACGAGCGGTTCGTTGGCGACGGATCCAATCGTGTAGCGGAACCTCGGGTGTGGTTTCAGGTGCTCGATGTTCTCGATCGAGCCGGTTGAGAGGTTGTCGAGGACCGAGACGTCATGGCCGGCCGCCAGCAGGGCGTCAGCGAGATGCGAACCAATGAACCCGGCCCCGCCGGTTATGAGTGCACGCATGCAAACCAGCCATTATAGGGTGCCCCCAGCCCGGAGGGCCCAAATCGCCGCGGCTGCCCGCTCCGCGCTCCGTCCGTCGGGCTCGATGCCGTAGTCGGCGGCGAAGGCGCGCGCCTGCCCGATCAGGCGCTCCCGGTGGTCCTCGTCGCGCGTCACCCGCTGCAGCAGACACGCAAGGTCGTCGACGTGGGCAGCCCCAGCCATGGCGCCCCGGTCGACGAAAGGGCTCAGATTGTTGGGCAACCCGACCGCCAGGGCGGGGATGCCCAGGACCATCGCGTCGAGTGCCACAGTGGAATTGACCGTGACGAGCACGTCCGCGATGGCCAGGAGGCTGGGGAGGCCCGCGGAGGCCGGGGCCAGCGAAGCCGTTCGTGAGCCCTCGAGGTCCGCGGCATAGACATCAGCGGTTTCGGCCGGGTGAGGCTTGACGATGAGGCGAAGGGTCTCGGTCCGGGCGGCCGCTTCGACGAGCGCGGGCAGCCAGTGCGCGAGCTGCGCGCGCTTCGAGATCACGACGGCGACCTGGGCGTCCGGCGCCACGCCAAGCTTCCTGCGGATCTCGTCGCGATCGGCTGCGCTGACCCGTGCGAGCGCAGCGGCCAGTCGATCGAACCCGGAGCTCCCGGTGACGCGAACGGTGCGATCGGGGAACCGCCCGGCGCACCGCAGGTGCTCGGCGGCATACCCGTCATGAACCAGCGTCAGCGTGGGCCGCGGAAACCCATCGTCTCCGGCGTTGACGATGGACGGGCGCATCTCGTCCGCCTCGTGACGGTAGTTGAGCCAATGTCGATAGATGAACCCATGCTGGAGACCGACGCTCGCGATCGCACGCCGCCGGCTCTCGAGCATGATCGCGCGGCCCCAGCCGCCGGCCTCGGCATAGGTGACGACGACGTCGGGCTTCAACGCGTCGAGGGCCGCGCCGGCTTCGTCCATCGCCCGCGCGGACCAGGGGAACTGCAACGTCGCAATGCCGGCGAGCTCGTGGGCGACGATCGGCCACACGTCATAGCCGTCGACGCGCGTCCGCGCGCGCAGGTCCTCGCTCGCCTGGAGCACGGCCGCCATCGCATGGCGTGTCCGCCACACCTCGCGCCATCCAAGCGCTTCGCGGGTCGCGAACCACCCCACCGGCACGATCGCGCCGCCGCTCGGTGCGCTACGCCGCCACGGCGCCATGGGGTGCCACCAGCGCCGCGCGCGGAAGTTGGTCGTGGGGCCGACGCCCACGAGGTGGATCGGATCCGACGCGCTCCGCGCCAGTTCCGTGAGCACGGGGCCGATGTAGCCCTCCTCACCTTGCCAGTCCAATCGCACCTCGTCCGATCCCGCATCGGATGACGCTCCCGGGATCGATCGCCAAAACGCGGAATGCACGAAGACCGCGGCGCCCCCCGGCGCACGTTGCGGCCGCGATCCCTGTGGCAGCCACCGCGAGGCTCGAGCGCTCCATGCCAGGGTGCGGCTCCGCCATGCCTGCGTCGCCGCGCGCCCGTCAGCGCGCTCGGGCGTTTCGAGCACGCGGACGTCGTGCCGGTGCGCGGCTTGCGGCAGAAGGGCGGCCAGAACGTGGTCGCCCGCGGCGACGCCGAGTGCGGCCGGCTGTTCGCGCGCGATGAGCGCATCGAGTGCGAACGCGGTCCGCCACAGCGTGTCGACGACCGCTTCGCGATGGAGAAAGAGCTCGGCGAACCACCAGAGCGAATCGCCGCGATACGTGAAGCGATCCCGGAAGGCCTGCCCGTCCACCTGGGCATGCCGCAGACCCTTGATCCAGGCGTTGGCCGAGACGTGGCTGCGCTCGATGATGTCGCCCGACGCGTACTGGTCGAGATCGATGGTGTCCAGCCGACCGGCTCGCTCCAGCCGTACCAGCCGCGGCCCCACGGCAGCTGCGGCGGCGTCCCGTCGGGTCACGGCGTGCCCTCGGTGCTCATCAAATCGCGCGCGGCCGCGTGCACCATGTCGACCTCGACACCAACGAGGCAATCGGGGGTGTGGCCTCGACACCGCGCGGGAGGATTCCGAATCCGATTGCACGGTGCGCACGGCAAGTCGATCCGGACGATGCGATGCCGCGTGGTCAGTGGCGCGTAACGGACCGGCATGGATGGTCCGAAGACGGCCACCACCGGTGTCGCGCACGCAGCCGCGAGGTGCATCGGCCCCGTGTCGCCGGTGAGGAGCAGACGGCACCGCTCGAGCACAGCCGCCAGCGTGACGAGCGACACGTCGCCGGTGAGGTCGATCACGGGCAGGTCGGCCGGGAGCACCGCGCGCACGGACGCCGTCAGCGAGCGGTCGGCGGGCGAGCCGGTGATGACGAGCGTGGCGCCGAGGTCGCGCGCGATTCGGGCGCCGGCTTCGGCGAATCGAACGGGCTCCCATTGCTTGATCGCGCGTCCGCCGCTCGGGTGCATTGCGATGAGGCGTTCGGCGCCGCCGAGGAGCTCGCGGGCCCGTTCGTGTGCGGCCGGTGGAATCGCCAGGCGGAACGGCGGCGGCGCGTCCGGTACGGTGCCGCCGAGCGCTGCGGCGACGAGGGCGGCGGCGTTCACCGACGTATGGCGATCGGAATGGAACGGCACGCGCGTGGTCAGGAGCGGTCCCCCGCCCGCCATGTCGAATCCGACCCGCGCCGGCGCCCCCGACAACGCCATGAGCGCGTGGCTGCGGATGTCGCCCTCGAAATTAATCGCCAGGTCGTACTCCCGATGCCGCCAGCCCCACGCACGCGCGGCCAGTGCCGAGATCGAGTGTCCATCGCTCCCTCGGGCGAGCCACGGCGCGTCGACGATCTCGACGCGGTCGATGCCCGGCAGGCACCGCGCGACCTCTTCGTTCCAGCTGCCGACGACGAGATCGATGGTCGCACCGGGCGCCCGCTGTCTGACCAGATCGATCGCGCCCGCAGCCATGATCAGATCCCCGATCCGTTCCAACCGCAGGAGCAGGATCCGCCGCGGAGGGCTGGCCGGACGGCGCCGCGGAACGAGCCGGCTCACCGCGCTCGCCGCCGACAGCAACACGTCGGCCGTGCCGACGAGCAGCCGTTCGCGCGGATCGAGGATTTGAAGGTGGGCGAACATTGTGGTGAGTCTTCAGTCTACGGTCTTCCGTCTACGTTCTCGTCGGACCCTGACCGAAGACCGAAGACCGAAGACCGAAGACCGAGGAGCTCTCATCTCACCTCCACCCGATCGACCATCACGCCCAGATCGCGGTCATCGGTGACACCGAGCGCCACCCTTGGATTCCACGTGTTGGTCACGAGCTTCAGGCGCGGCGGGGTCTCGGCGGCCGCAGCGGCTGATGCCACGTCAGGCGGAATCGCGAGCGTGTAGGTGTGGAAATCACGGCCGACCTGGAGCCGGCCGAGCGCGCGATCGTTCATCGACACCTCGACCACCGCCCCGGCGACCTTCGGCGGCCGATGGCCATCGTCCATCACGAGGACCAGCGACCGGTCGTTGGCCTGCACACCAGGCAGGCTGATGTAGGACACGTCGCGCGACCACCGGAACGTCGTGCCGTTCTGATGCCGTTCCTTCGCATGAAACCGCAACACGTTCACATCGTCGTTGACGCCGATGTCGAGCACGACGTCGCCCGGCGCGGTCGCCGCCTGCTTCGCGGGCTCCACGAAGCGATACACGCTGAAGTCGAACTCCTTCCGGCGTGCCTCGCTTGGCAACGCGGTTCGCGAGCTGGCCCACTCGGGTATCTGGAAGATCTCGGTTCCGACCGGCGTGACGGCCACGTGGCGCGAGAGCAGCGCCGTGCCGCCGCCCCCGATGAAGTAGATCTGCTCGTATTTCGTGCGCGCCCAGTCGAGAAACGCCGCGAGCTGTATCGGGTCGGGCAGTCGATGGGGGAGGACCAGCACGTTGCGCGCGTAGATGTAGGCGAGCGGCAGCGCGAGCACGTGCGCGTCCGAGGCATCGCGCGACTCGACGATGACGAGGTCGCGATCGGTGAACTTCGCCGCCAGTGCTTCGAGGCGTGGAATGAGACCCGCGTACTCGACGTGCGAGCGGACCGGTGCCGATTGACGCCAGAACGCGACGGCGATGATCGCGGCGACGACGAGGCCGACCACGCCGGCCGCCATCCTGACGCGGACGTCTTGAAACGGCAGCCACGCCGGCACCTTGCCAGCCGGTGTGTCGCTGACCGGTCCGTCGCGTGGCGGCGCATCGAGTACGGCTGGCGAACGCCGCGGCCACCAGCGGGCCAGCGCGTATCCAGCAAAGAGCAGCGCGGCCGGAAGAATCACCGGCAGGAAACGCCGCGCGAGCCAGTAGTGTTCCTGGACGATGCGGAGCTTGTAGAAGAAGAAGGCGCCATAGAGCGTCGCGGTCACCAGGAGGATGGGATCGCGGGCCAGAAAGCGTCGCACGGCCATCACGTAGCCGGCGATCGCCGCGATCAGTCCGAGCGGCGTCATGTACAGGCCGAAGGATCGAAAGGCCATCGCATCGAGCTCGCTGATGCGCCCGCCGGCCTGGCGAAAGAAGTAGGCGTACGTCATCGCGAGCAGCGCGGCTGCGATGACCGCGTAAGACAGCCAGGGCAGCACGCGGCGGGTGACCGCGAGCCGCGACGCCCCCGCGAGCAGCCCGAGCGCGACGAGCGCGCCGATTGCCAGCGCCGCGATCTGCCAGGCCTGCAGGTTCGCGATGAAGATGACGGGCAGAGCCATGTACGGCTGCATCACCCCGAACAGATAGAGCGCGGCCGCTGCCAGCCACAACACGAGCACAGGGAAGAACCCGACCACCGGCCTGAGCCCGGCCGCTCGTCCCAGCGCCGCCGCGGCGACGAACCCGCCGAGCGCGATGACCATGTCGACCCGGACGAACAGCAGCATGCCGACGAGCGATGCGGCCACGGGACCGAACCACGCGATGCCATCGACCTGGGCGCGCGACCATGCCAGCATCGCCGCGAACAGGAGTGCCTGCGCGACCACTTCGGCATTGGGATAGCGCGCGTACCACACTTCGACCACATTCACCGCGAGGAGGGCGGCACCCACCGCGGCTGCCGGCCGTCCGAGCAGGCGGGCCCCGGTGAGGTAGACACCGATGAGCCCGAACATCGCCCACGCGAAGGTGACGTAGCGAGCGCCGGTCAGGCCGCCGACGCCGTACCCGAGGGCGATTGACGCCGGATAGAAATGGGGAAACTGGCCGACGACCGTTCCTGCCTCCGGATCGAGCACGAAAAAGCCCATGAACCGAAGACCGTAGTACGACGGCACGTGATGCGGCGGCACGAACAGGTCGCGCAGCGCCGCCGGGATCGTCGAGACGGTCGGGTCGACGGTGACGAGCGCCCCGCGCTGCGCGATCTGGATGCCTTCGTTCATGTAGGTGCCCGGATCCTTGCCGCCCATCACGTATTCGGCGGGAGGTCCGTAGAGCCACACGCAACCGGCCACGAGCACGACAGGGACGAGGCTCGCCACGGTGGGGCGTGCGGCCGGCGCGGCATACCGGAGCCCCCCACGCCACAACGCGAGCCCCGCGAGCGACAGCGCCAGATTCGCGACGAGCACGCGACCGAACGAGTACCGGCCGGCGCTCGCGAGCACGAGGACGAGCATCGTGGACCATCCGGCGCTCAACGCGACAGCCCAGAACACACGCTCTTCGGGATCGAGCGCGGCGCGCTGCCGGGGATCGAGCAGTGGGGCGCGGAACAGCACGGCGCCCGGGAGATACGCAATGACGACGAGGGACAGGAGGTGAAGGAGGCTCACACCAGCTACCAGCTACCCAGCTACCAGCTACCAACTACCAGCTACCAACTATCAGCTACCAACGACCAGTGAACGGCAACCAGCTTGCAGCACCTGGTCACTTGTAGCTTGTCACTGGTCACCAGCAAGAAGCATATGACAGCGCTATGCTACCCTTCGCGCGATGCCGGGGATCGGACTGCGGCTGCTGACGGCCGCGCTCGTGCTGGTCGGCGAGTTCTTCGCGTTCGAAGGGTTTCTCAGGTGGCGTGGCGGAACCGAGGCCTCGCCGGTCTTCCAGCAGATTTTCCTCCCCGACGATCGCATCGGCTACAGGCTGCGGCCCGGCGGCGCGATCACGTTCTCCACGAGAGAGTTCACGACCGACATCGCGATCAACGCCCAGGGCGTCCGGGATGAGCCCGTCGGCGCCAAGGCGCCGGGCGAACGCCGCATCGTCGTCCTCGGCGATTCGATCGTACTCGCCGTCCAGGTCGATCTCAGCGAGACGTTCTGCAAGGTCCTCGAGCGCCGGCTCAACGCCCGGGCGGCACCGGGGACCCGCTACCGGGTGATCAATGCCGGCGTTCAGGGATACGGGCCGGTCGAGGAATTGCTCTTCTACCGGCACGTCGCCGCGTCGTTCGAGCCGGATCTGATCCTCGTGACCTCCTTCGTTGCCAACGATGCGGTCGAGGCTGCCGATGCCGCGTGGCGGCTCGAGCCGCCCCGCTCGCGTGCCGCAGAGGCGCGCGACGAGACGGAGCGAACCCTTCGCCGCGTCGTGCGCCGCAGCATCGTGCTGCAGGTCGCGCGGCAGCGGGTCAACCAGTTCGCCGAACGGCTCGGCCGCTCCCCGGCGCCCGAGCGTCCGGTCGCCACGTATCTCGAGGATCCTCCAGACTTCATCCCGCAGGGGCTCGATGTGACGCGCCGCGTCATCCGCACGCTCGCCACCGAGGCGTCGGCGCACGGCGCCCGGACGGCGGTCGTGCTCATGCCGGCGCGGTTCCAGCTCGATCCCGCCGAGTTCGATCGCCTTCGTGCCGTCGTCGAGCCGATGGGTGGGAGACTGCGGATCGATGGCGCGTCCGAGCGATTCCAGTCGACGCTCGCGCCGCTGCAACTCCCGATGCTCGACCTGCTGCCGCGGTTTCGTGAGAGCGGGGAAAACCCGTTCTTTGCCACGACCGTGCACCTGACCGCTAGCGGGCACGAGCAAGTCGCGTCCGCGCTCGACGCCTTCATCACCGAACAGCATCTCCTTCCCGAGTAGCGCGTCCCGCACCCGCTCGCGCTGATGCTCTTCAACTCCGTCCAGTTCGCGCTGTTCTTCGCCATCGTGTATGGCCTGTACCGCGCGGTTGGCCACCGGGCGCAGAACTGCCTGCTTCTCGCGGCCAGCTACTACTTCTACGCGGTGTGGGACTGGCGGTTCACGGGGCTCCTCGCGGCCTCGACGCTCGTCACCTATGCGCTGGCGCTACGGCTCCATCGCGAGGACGATGCCGGCCGCCGCCGCGCGCTCATCGTCCTCGGTGTCGGCCTGCATCTCGCCACGCTCGGGTTCTTCAAGTACTACGGGTTCTTCGTCCAGAATCTTGCCGCCTTGCTCGAGGCATTCGGCATCCGGGCGCCACTGCTCGCGATGCGTGTCGTGCTGCCGCTGGGCATTTCCTTCTACACGTTCATGGCGATTGCCTATCTGGTGGACGTGTATCGGCGGCAGATCGAGCCGGCGCGCCGGCTCGTCGACTTCGCGGTGTTCATCGCCTACTTCCCGCATCTCATCGCGGGACCGATTCTGAGGGCTCCTGCCCTCCTGCCACAGATCGGCCGCCGCGGGTCATCTCGTCGGCCGAGGTTTCGGAGGGCTTGTGGCTGACCGGTGTCGGGCTCTTCAAGAAAATGGTCGTCGCCGACAATCTCGCGCCGATCGTGGACGCGGTGTTCGCGCCCGGCCACGTCGCCTCGGGAACGGAGGTGCTGCTCGGCGCCTATGCGTTCGCCTTGCAGATCTACGGCGATTTCTCGGGCTACACCGACGTGGCGCGCGGGGTGTCACGGCTCATGGGGATCGATCTGAGCCTGAACTTCCGGTTCCCGTACTTCGTGCGGACGCCGCGCGAGTTCTGGCGCCATTGGCACATCAGCCTGTCGACGTGGCTGCGCGACTACCTGTTCATTCCGTTGGGCGGGAGCCGGGGCGGCCGCTGGGCGACGAATCGAAACCTGCTGATCACGATGGTCCTCGGCGGGCTGTGGCACGGCGCGGCGTGGACCTTCGTGGCGTGGGGCGCGTACCACGGCGCGCTCCTCATCGCCAACCGCGAGCTCGACGCGCGGGTCGGCCGCTACTGGCCATCCGGCCGAGTGGCCGACTGGCTCGCGCGCGCGGTCGCGTGGCTCGTGATGATCCACCTCACGTGCTACGGCTGGCTGCTCTTCCGCGCAGTCGGATTCGATCAGGTCGCTTCGATGTCCGCGAGTCTCGTGACGCGGTTCACGTGGACCGCGCAGGCAGCGGCCCATGCGATGTCGCTCGTGGGCTATGGCCTGCCGCTCGTCGCGCTCAACACCTACGAGTGGTGGCGGGACGATCTGTTGGCGATTCCGAAACTGCCGCTGGTGCCGCGGTATCTCGTCTACGGCGCGTTGTTCTACCTGACGATCCTGTTCGGCCAGTACGGCGGGGCCCAATTCATTTACTTCCAGTTCTGAGCCACGGAATTCGAAAATGGGGTCGGGTCGAATTTCAGAATCCGCGTACGAAGAAACTGAAATTCGACCCGACCCCATTTTCATCGCAGGGCGGCGACGACCTCGTCGACCGTCCCGTCCGACATCTGTGGATAGAGCGGTAGCGAGAACACCTCGTTGCAGACTCGATTGGCTACAGGGCAGTCGACTGGGTCCTCGGTGCTGAGTG
The DNA here is from genome assembly GCA_963840865.1 of Vicinamibacterales bacterium. GTDB lineage: Bacteria > Acidobacteriota > Vicinamibacteria > Vicinamibacterales > Vicinamibacteraceae > CAWJAP01. The sequence goes on along the minus strand of CAWJAP010000023.1, from coordinate 55,033 downwards.
CGGGTTGCTGAGGAATCGCAATCGGGTAGTGGACGAGGGTCTCGACGCCACGCGAGAGCAGCCGTTCACGGATGACATCGCGGTCGGGACTCAGCACCGGAAAAAGGTGATACACGTGGCCTTCATCCGCGAGTGGAGGCACGCGAATCCCCGCGATCGGCTCCGCGCTCAGCGCCGCGCGATAGCGGCGTCCGAGCGCGCGCCGCCGCTCGGTCCAGGCCGGTAGCAGGGAGAGGCGCGCGCGAAGGATCGCCGCCTGAATCTCGTCGAGCCGCGAGTTCACGCCGAACTCGTCGTGCCGGTAGCGCGCTGACTGACCGCCGTTCCGCAGACGCTTGACGCGTTCAGCCAGCTGTTGGTCGTTGGTGATCACCGCGCCCGCATCGCCGAGCGCGCCGAGGTTCTTGGTGGGATAGAAACTGAGCGCGCCGGCCACGCCGAACGTGCCAACCTGACGTCCCTCGCTCGTCGCCAGGTGCGCTTGCGCGCAGTCCTCGATGATCGCGAGATTGTGGCGCTGGGCGATGGCGAGAATGGCGGACATGTCGGCCGGCTGCCCGTAGAGATGCACCGGCATGATCGCGGCCGTGCGCGTCGTGAGGGCGGCTTCAATCGCGCGCGGATCGATGGTCAGCCGGTCGGGATCGATGTCGGCGAAGACGGGTCGCGCCTCCGCCATCATGATGGCGAGCGCGGTGTAGGCCGCCGAGAGCGGCGACGTGATCACCTCGTCGCCCGGACCAATGCCCATCCCCCGGAGCGTCAACGCCAGCGCATCGGTGCCGCTCGCGACGCCCACCGCCGTGGTCGTGCCCGAAGCTGCAGCGAGCTCCTGCTCGAACGCCTCGAGCTCGAGACCCAGGATGAACCACCCGCGATCGAGCACCCGCCGGATCGCCTCGTCGAGGAGCGGGCGATCTTCAGAGGGCTTCAACGACAGAAACGGAATACGCATACCAGCTACGAACGCAGGCTACAGGCTACTGCAAGACCACGATGGAGATGAGACCGAAGACCGGAGACTGGAGACCGAAGACCCGCTCAGGCGAGGTAGTGTGGCAGATGCTCGCGATAGTAGGCGACCGTCCTCGTCAGGCCTTCGCGGAGCGAGACCGCGGGTGTCCAGCCGGTCATGCACCGGAACTTGGTCGAGTCGGCGTAGAAGCTGCCGATGTCGATCGCCTTCTTGTCGGGAGGCCACTCGACGAGTCGATACGAACCGCGTTGCGCGATCTCGATCAGGAGCGCCACCAGATCGAGGTGGCTGATTGGTTGCTCGCCCCCGACGTTGAGCACCTGTCCGTTGCACGCATCGTCGGCGCCAGCCCGCAAAAAAGCGTCCGCGGCATCGTCGAGCGAACACGAAATCGCGAAGCTGGCGGCCGTCGCCGAAGATCTGGATCTCTTTGCCCTCGATGGCCTGACGAATGAACCAGCCGATGAAGCCCTGGCGGTTGTGCCGCACGCAGTTGTCGCGGCCCGTAGATGTTGGTCAACCGCAGCGAGCACGCGCGCACACCGAACACGTTGTTGTAGACGAGGTGGTAGTACTCGCCCGCCGCCTTGTTGATGCCGTTGATGTCGGTCGGCTGGACCAGGTGATTCTCGTCGACCGGCAGCCGGGCGGGTTTGCCATAGACCTGACGCGTCCCTGCGAACACGACTTTCGTGTCGGGATTGTTCCGGCGGCAGGCCTCGAGCACCGTCAGCTGGCTGCGGCAGTTGATCTCGAGATCCGTGTACGGATCGAGCATGCTGTCGATGTGACTGACCTGGCCAGCGAGGTTGAAGATCACCTCGCGATCGCGCACCAGGTAGTTCATCGTGGTCTGCTGACGCACGTCGGCCACGTTGACGCGAACGCGATCCTCAATGCCCGCGATATTGAAGAGGAGTCCGCCGTAGTCGGGAATGAGCGAATCGACCAGCAGGACGTCGGCGCCGAGCGCCACGAGCTGGTGTGCGAGATTGCTGCCGATGAACCCCAGTCCGCCGGTGATCATCACGCGGCGGCCGCCGTAGAACTCCCGGTACGCTGGGTTCATGGACGGGGCTGCGGGCGGCCCGCGCCGGCCTGGAGCGATGGCCGGTCGGGCTCCGCGCGTCCCACGCGAGCCGACGATCGGTGCTCACCGCGTACCACGAGCGCCCACCACAGCTTCATGACATCGATCCCGGTCCGGACGATGCGGCGATAGTTGAAGAACTGCGACTTGCCGTGCGCGCGATGGTAATGGTGGACCGGCACCTCGGCGATCCGGAACCTCGCATCGTGAATCTTCTTCATCAGCTCGAGGCAGATGACGCCGCTGTCCTTCTCGAGACTGATGCGATCGAAGATCGTGCGGCGCATCAGTCGGAAGTCGCAATCGACGTCCCGGACCTTGAGACCGAACAGCGTCTTGACCGTGTGATGGTACAGCACGTCCGATGACGATGCGATGCAAGGGATCCGACCGGCTGATCTTGTAACCGTTGACGAGGTCGACGTCCTCCGACATCCGCGCCCAGAGCAGCGCCATCTCGGTCGGGTCGTACTGCGCGTCGCCGTCGGTGTAGAAGATGAAGGTCTTGGTCGCCGCCGCGAACCCGCTGCGCAGGGCGCCGCCGTAGCCACGGTTGTTCACGTGGTGGAGGATGCGGACGCGCGGGTAGGTGCGCGCGAGCTCGTCGAGGATCTCCCCGGTATGGTCGGCGCTGCCGTCGTTGACGACGATGACCTCGAAGTCTGGAGTGAGGGTTTCGGCGGTCTGCAGTGCGAGCAGCACGAGGCTCGCGATCGTGCCGCTGTCGTTGTAAGCGGGAAAGAAGATGCTGAGGCCCGGTGGCGTTTGAGACGGCGGCATCGCGAGCCCCACATGCTAGCAGGTTGGCTCAGAACGGCTCAAGGTCGAGGATCGAGGATCTGGAAGTACGCCTGTTCCAGCCGTTCCGCCACCCGGTCCCACCCGTGTTCGGCGATCACCCGCTTCCGGGCGCGAGCGCCGAGCCGCGCGCGCAGGCCGGGATCGGCCAGCAGGCGGTCGATGGCCGCCGCGAGTGCCTCCGCGTGCCGCTCCGGTACGAGCAGGCCGTTGTCACCATCGTCGACGACCGCGCCAATGCCGCCGGCCGGAGTGGCGACCAGCGGGGTCGCCGATGCCAGCGCCTCCATCACCACATTGGGCAGGCCGTCAACGTTTCCGGCCTCGTCGCGCACCGACGGCACTGCCGCGACGTCGGCGGCCGCCAGGTAGCGCGCCACGTCGTCCTGGGACAGGAGGCCCGGGAACCGGACGGTCCCGCCCACGCCCGCCGCGCGAGCCCGCGCCGTGAGCTCGGCCCGCAGGTCGCCGTCGCCCGCCACGAGCACCACGGCGCCCGGATGTCGAGGCGCCAGCTTGACGGCCGCGTCGACCAGGTACTCGAAGCCCTTCTTCCGGACGAAGCGGCCAACGGTGAACACCAGAGGCGTGTCTTCGGTCAGCCCCAGCTCCCGGCGCACGGCGGCGCGCGTGGCAGGACTCGGTGCGAAGCGCGTGGCGTCGACGCCGTAGGGGACGACCTCGGTTCGGGCGGCGTCGGCGCCGAGCGCCGCGGCGCGGCCGGCCAGGTCGGCGCTGCAGGCGGTGACCCATCGAGCTCGTCGAAACGTGAGGCGTGCGACGCGCCCGGCGAGTCGATTCGTCTCGGCCAGGAACACGTCGGAGCCGTGGAGGCTGAGCACCAGCGGCCGGCCGGCCGCGGCCGTTGCCGCCATTGCGCCGCCGGGAATGACCCAGTGCCCGTGCATGACGTGGGCGCCGACGTTGCGGGCCACACGGCGAGCCGCGCGGATACCTGCGGCGAGCGCGAGCGGAGCGACCGCGTACGCGCGACCGCGCATGGCGACATCGGCCCGCAGCGCGCCGGCGTACCCGAACACGTTGAGGCTTGGGAGCGGGGCGTAGCGGAAGGTATGGAACGACACGCCGCGATCGCGATCGGGACGCTGCCAGAGCGGGTGCCATGGCAGCACCAGATGCACGGCGTGGCCGCGGGCCGCGACGCCCTGTGCGATGGGCTCCATGAAGGTGCCGACCGTATCCCCGGGGAAACGCGGATACGACGTCGCGACCATGACGACGGTCAACGGGTGAGCGGTCGGCATCGAGCGGTTCGTATATTCTGTCTCCGGTGTCCGATTCGTCTGTCCCAGCAGTTCAGGCCTCTGCCGGCGTGCAGACGCTGGTCCTCGTTCCCACCTACAACGAGCGCGACAACCTGCCTGCCCTCGTGCGTGCCGTGATGGCACACCCGGGCTTCCGGGTGATGGTCGTGGACGACCAGTCGCCGGACGGGACCGGCGAGGTGGCCGACGGGCTGGCGCGCGAGTTTCCAGGCCGCGTCGAAGTGCTGCACCGCACCGGCAGGAAGGGGCTCGGCCGGAGCTACATCGAGGCCTTGATCCTCGCGCGATCGCGAACCGAGGACTTTGTGTGCCAGATGGACGCCGATCTGTCGCACGATCCGAAGTACCTGCCCGATCTGGTCGCGGCTGCGTCCACCCAGCAGTGCGATCTCGTGATTGGCTCGCGCTACACGCAAGGCGTGAGCGTCGTGAACTGGCCGCTGCATCGACTGATTCTGAGCACGTTCGCCAACCGCTACATCCGCGCCGTCACGCGGATGCCGCCGGCCGATTGCACGAGCGGCTTCCGGTGCTGGCGCCGCGAGGCGCTCACCCGCATTCCGCTCGACCGCATCGTATCGGATGGCTACGCTTTTCTGGTCGAGATGCTGTTCGAAGCGCATCGCCGCGGCTGCCGCATCGGCGAGGTGCCGATCATCTTCGTCGAGCGGCGGGTCGGCCAGTCGAAGATGTCCGGCCCCGTGATCTTCGAGTCCGCTTACATGCCCTGGCGCCTGGTTCTGCGCCGCGCCCTCCGCCGTTAGGGGTCGGGCCGAATTTCCGAATCTGCAATTTGGGGTCGGGCCGAATTTGCAGGATCTGCGCTTCGGTTGATCGCACCTCATGTACGCAGTTATCAGAAATTCGGCCCGACCCCAAATTGCAGATCCGGAAATTCGGCCCGACCCCGAAGTCCACCCCAGCAGCCGGCCAGGACGACCAGCGTCGGATCGATCACGGGGATGCGAAAGCGTTCCTGCGGAAAGAACACGAGGCACACGAGAATCGACGACGCGGCCAGCATCAGAAGCGCGGCCGGCCGGCGTGACCGAGGGAGCGAGGTCCATCCGAGGATGGCAAGCGGAAAAACGAGCAGGTAAGACACGATGGACGCCCAGAAATACAGCGACGAATGGAGTCGGTATGAAGGGCCGATGGGTACGATCGTGAACCACAGTTTGCGCGCCAGCAGGCCCGCGAACCGCATCGGGTCCTCGGCGATGAACCTCAGCGCCTCGCGGTAATACAGAGGCTCCAGCGCCTCCTCGCTCAGTCCGGCGTGGCGCTGGCGAAATTCCTGGTTCAGCATCTTGAGATGCGGGTTGGCGGCCAGATCGCCCTCGCCGCGAGCCTCCCGGTGGTTGCCGGTCCAGAACGTGATGCCCCCCTCAGACGCGATCAGCACGAAGCGGCCATGCACGGCCGCATTGCGCGCGGTCCACGGAGCAATGACCGCGAACGCGGCCACCGAGAAGACCGCCGCCCGCAGCAAGCCGGAACCTATCGCTGGCGATCGGCGGACTAGGAGCATGGCCGCCAGCGGCAGGAAGAACAACATCGCCGGACGCGTCAGCGCACCGAGACCGGCCAGCGCACCGGCAGCCACCACCGGCACCGGCCACGTCGAGCGATCGGCGTCGCGATCGCGGGCGTCGGTCACCGCGCCCAGCGCCCACACCGATGCCAGCGCGATCGTCGAGTAGAGCACTTCGCTGAGCGCATACGCCGGCGTCCAGACGAGTGGCGGATAGATCGCCGCCAGCCATGCCGCCGCGAGCCCCGCGCGGTCGCCCGCCGCGCGCCGGGCAATCGATGCGATCAGCCACACGCCGGCGACGCCGACGAGCGACTGCGCAATCTTGACCGTCGTGGGCACCTCGGAGGGCATCGACCGGGTCCCGTCGAGGCGCGCCACGACGGCAGAGCAACAATGGATAGAGCGGAGCGCGGCCGAACTTCTGGACCGATGCATCGTACGGCTCGCCGGGCAGGTCTGCAGTGAACCCGCGGCCTGCGGCCAAGTTGATGCCGAGCGCCAGGTACTCGCGCTCGTCGTGCGTGAGCGGCTTGCCGGTCCAGTAGGCCAGGCCGAAGCCCGCTCGCAGCACGGCGGCGACGATGAGCGCGGCGGTGACGGATCGCATGGGATGGCGTCCCGCGAACTGATCGAGCGGCCGCGTCGCCGACGCCGCTCCCGGCCAAGCACGCCGCAGCGCCAACGGCAGCGGCAGCCTCACGCTCATTGCCGGCGCAGCGCCGAGATCTGCTCCGAGACCAGCCCGACGAGGAAGACGATCACCGAGAACATGATCAGCAGCACCGCGCCGTTCGGAATGCGGCCGCGCGTGAACGCCGTCCAGACGCCGTAGGCGATGCCGAGCACCAGGGCCGCGCCGCTGACCGGCAGAAAGATGCGCATCGGGCTGAAGATCGTCATGACCCGAAGCAGGATCAGGAAGAACTTCACGCCGTCCCGCGCGAGCCGCACCTTGGAGTGCCCCTCACGCTGCCGCGCCGACACCGGTTCGAAGCACACGTTGTAGCCGGCCCTGACGAAGCTGAGCGTGATCGTCGTCGGCGACGAGAAGCCGTTCGGGAGCAGGTGCACGAACTCCTGCAGGTACTCGCGTCGCGCCGCGCGGAAGCCCGACGTGAGATCGGGAATCGCTCGCCCCGACAGGAAGCCCGCCAGCCAGTTCAGAACGGCGTTGCCCACGCGCCGACGTCCCGACGCCTGCGTCGACGGGTCGCGGGCACCGACGACGAGATCGTAGTCCCCGAGCCGCGATACGAGACGGCACGCGTCCTCCGGCTTGTGCTGACCGTCGCCATCGAGGATCAGCACGTAGTCGCCGGTCGCGCGGCGAATCCCGCTCTTGACCGACGCGCCGTTCCCTTTGTTGTAGGGATGCCGCACCAGGGTGGCGCCCGCCGCCGCCGCCTGCTCGCCACACCCGTCGGTGGATCCATCATCGACGACGAGGATTTCCCGCCAGTCGCCCGCTTGCCTGAGAGCGGTGACGATCTGGGCGACGGCCGGCCCCTCGTTGTAAGCGGGAATGACGACCGACGTCGAGGAAGGGTCAGACATGCCGCGAAGCGGTCCCGGCGAGCTCCCGCTCGGAATCGGCGCGCGTCTGCGCCGCCGCCTGGCCGAGCTCCAGCCGCCGTACGCGATATTGCACGTCCTCGAGAATCTTGCGGCTGCCGGAGATGAGATCGGCGACGAGCCCGATCAGGAGCACCTGGAAGCCGATGATCATCAGCACGGCGGACAGGATCAACGACTGCAGCTTTCCCATGCCCGACCCGGTCACGTAGTAGTACAGGAAGCGGAGCGAGATCACGAAGCCGACCGCGAGGATCGCGAGGCCGATGTACGAGAACACCTTCAGCGGCTCGTACAACGCGTAGATGCGGACGATCGTCGCCGACGACTGCTTGATGTAGGAAAAGACGCTGCTGAAGAGCCGCGAGTCGCGCGTCCGCGGATTCGTGCGCACTTCGACATGCGCGATGGCCATGCGCCGCTTGCCGGCCTGGATGATCGACTCGAGCGTGTACGAGAACTCGCGACACGATGGTCATCCGCAGGGCGGCGTCGCGCGTGTAGGCACGGAATCCGCTCGTCGTGTCTGGAACCTGCGTGCCCGACACCTGGCGCACGACCCAGCTTCCGACGCGCTGAAGGAGCTTCCGGCCTGGCGGCATGTGCGCGATCGCTTGGATGTTCCGATCGCCGATGCAGATGTCGGCCTCGCCGGCGATGAGCGGTGCCAGGAGCTTCGGGATGTCGGCGCCCGTGTACTGGTTGTCGGCGTCGGTGTTGACGATGTAGTCCGCGCCCAGCGCGAGTGCGCGGTCGATGCCCGTGCTGAACGCGGCCGCCAGACCCTTGTTGCGGCGGAGCCGCACGATGTGCGTGACGCCGTGGGCGCGCGCGACCTCCGACGTGCGATCCCGCGAGCCATCGTCGACGACGAGCGTCTCGATGACGTCGATGCCGGGAATCGCCGTCGGCAGATCGCGCAGCGTCTCCGGCAGCGTCTCGGCCTCGTTGAGGCACGGAATCTGGATGATGAGCTTCGTCACGTTCCGACCAGCTTTTCGATCACGCCGTTCCAGGTGACCGTCTTCGCGCGCGCATAACCCGCGTCGCCGAGCTCCGCCGCATACCGGCGATGCGCATGCAGATAGTTGATCACCTGCGCGATCGCCTCCGGATTCGGCCGGCACGCCGCTCCGTTGATCCCGTCGTCGACGAACTCGAGCGGGCCGCCGGCGTCCATGGCGGTGATGACCGCCTTGCGCGCTAGGAAGGCTTCGAGCGTCACGTACCCGTAATCCTCGTCGAACGGCGCATAGACGACTGCGAGCGCGTCCGCATACAGGTCCAGCAGCGTCTCGTCGTCCACGGCGCCGGCAAACGTAATCCGGCCGTCGAGCCCGAGCTCGGCGGCCAGCCGCTCCGTGTTCTCACGCTGGGTGCCGTCGCCCACGACCACCAGCCGCACGGCGCGATCCACGTGCGCGAGCGCACGCACCGCGAGGTCCACGCGCTTGACCGATTCGATGCGGCCGACCGAAAGCACGTAATCGCCGTAGGATCCGCCGCGAAGGCGCTCGGCCAGCCTCGGAGGATGATACAGCGGTTCGGCAGGCAGCCCGTTGTAGCGGGCGAGCCGGTGCGCCGTGTTCTGGGCGTTGGCGAAGATCCGGCGGCATTCGCCCAGCATGCGCGTATCGAGCTCGATCAGGCGGTCGCGAAGCCCGACATCGACTTCGACATGCTGAAAGTCGCTGTAGACGGTCCCTGCGAGCTCGTACGCGGCGCGGTACTGGTGAATGAGCCAGGCCACCTTGTGGGGATGGCGGACGAAGTAGGAGGGGAACTTCGTGCCGATCGCGAGATCGATCGGTGTGCCGTTGCTCTCCGACAGATCGAGCATGCGCCACGCCGCAGCGTGGGTGAGGATCTCCTCTTTCGGATACCACTTGAATGGCACGCTCACCAGCTCGGTCTGATGGCCGTGCAGGCGCAGCTGCCGCACGAGCTCGCGAACGTGATACTCCGCGCCCCCTTCGACGAACGGAACCTGCGCCTCGCAGACGACGATACGCAAGGGTTGTCACCAGGAGGGCGGAGCTTCACCCTTCGGCTGGCGCTCAGGGTGCCCTGAGCGACGTCGAGGGGCGGCCCCGCCGACGAGGGCCGGCGATGTGGCGGGGCTGAAGCCCCGCCAGCCTGAAGATCTCTGATCCACGTTTCTCACGTTGCGTGGCGGAAGTTGATCACGTCACCGTCGGCGACGATGTACTCCTTGCCCTCGAGTCTGACCTCACCCTTGTCACGACAGGCCGCATACGACCCGCGTGCGATCAACGCATCGTAGGCACGACTTCGGCGCGGATGAATCCGCGCTGGATGTCGCTGTGGATCTCGCCGGCGGCAAGCTGCGCGGGCGTCTGATGCGGAATCGACCACGCGCGGCACTCGTCCTCGCCGACCGTGAAGAACGACATATATCCGAGCAGCTGATAGCTCGCGTGAATGACGCGATCGAGCCCCGACTCGCGCAACCCCAGATCCGCCATGAACGCCGCGGCGTCCTCCTCTGGAAGATCGGCGATCTCGAGCTCGATCTTGGCGCAGAGCGGCACGGCGTGCGTCGAAGCGCGGCCGACGAATTCGGACACACCGGCGAGCTCGACCGCCTTGTCGAGTGACCCGATGTCGGCCTCGTCGAGGTTCAGCACGAGCAGGAGCGGCTTGGCGGAGAGCAATTGAAAGCCGCGGAGGCGCTTGAGATCGTCGCCGCTCAGGCCGATCGCGCGCAGCGGCGTGCCGTGCTCGAGCGCCGTCCGGCATGCCTGCAGGATCTCCTGTTCGCGTCTGAGATCCGGAGTCGGCGCCTTCTTCAGATCCTTGTCGAGCCGTTCGAGGCGGCGCTCGACGACGCCGAGGTCCGCCAGTATCAACTCGTCTTCCATCGCCCGGACGTCACGGGCTGCGTCGATCGAGCCCGCCGGGTGTGGCACGGTCGCATCGCGAAACAGCCGGACCACGTGCAGGAGCGCGTCGGCGTTGCGGAAGGCCCCGACGTCGAGGAAATCCTTCGCCGACCCTGAGGCCCGGCTGCCAGCCACGTCCGCGAACTCGACCGTCGCTGGCGTGGTCTTCTTCGGGGAATAGAGCGCGCTGAGGCGGTCGCAGGCGCGGATCAGGGACCCGGGCCATTCCGACGTTGGCCTCTGACTTTCCTTGGGCAGGGCGATTGCCTTCGCGGGCGCGGGTGAGGAGTCGGAACAGCGTCGACTTCCCCGTTGAGGGGAACCCTATCAGACCCGCGCGCAGCATACGAACTCGACATCCTACCACGTTGGGTGGATTGGCCGGGTTTCGCCATTTGGTAGCGAAACGAAGGCGTAACCCATTCGTGGAAACACACTTACGCAGATTCCGATTGACAGCCGCACAAGCCGGTCCTAATCTTCCGGTGGACCAACGTGGACCATTGTGGAGTGTTGGGTGCTTAGGGGCAGCCACCCGGCGAAAATCGACGACAAAGGCCGGCTCAAGATTCCGACCGAGTACCGCACGTTCATCGTCACCGAGCTCAAGACGAGCGAGGTCTACGTGACGACTGACGATGCGGACGGGCAGTACGTCCGCGTGTATCCGATGCCGATCTGGAACGAGATCGAGACCAAGCTGGCAAAGATGCCGTCGACCGACCCGTCCCGCCGGCGCTTCGAGCGCTGGACGAGCGTCTACGGCCAGACGACGGAGATCGATGCGCAGGGACGGGTGGTGATTCATACGCTGCTGCGTGATCGGGCGGCCATGCTCGGCGACGTCAGGGTGATGGGCCTGGGCCGGTTCCTCGAAGTGTGGAACCAGGACCGCCTGCTGACGCAGGGGGACACGCATCGGCTCACGACCGACGACTACCGCCGGTTGTCCGAGTTCGACATCTGAGGCCTGGCCGTGTCTGGGCACGTGCCGGTCATGGTCGCCGAAGCGATGACGCTTCTGGCGCCCGAGCGAGGGGGCTGCTTCGTGGATGGCACGCTGGGGCTGGGCGGGCATACGCAAGCCTTGCTCGAGCGGGGCGCCTCTCGCGTCATCGGGATCGATCGCGACAGCGAGGCGCTGGCCGTGGCGCGGGAGCGGCTGTCGGGGTGGGGGATCGGGTGGAGCTCGTGCACGGAGACTATCGCGATCTGGGCTCCGTGCTCGAAGCACGCGGGCTGCCCGCGGTCGACGGAATCCTCGCTGATCTCGGCGTGTCGTCGCTGCAGCTCGACACCGACGCGCGCGGGTTCAGCTTCCGGGCCGATGCGCCGCTCGACATGCGGATGGACCGCACACGCGGCGCGACCGCCGCCGACTTCATCCGCGACGCAGACGAGCAAGATCTGGCCGACGTGATCTTCCGATTCGGCGAAGAGCGCTTCTCGCGCCGCATCGCGCGCGCCATCGTCCGCGAGCGCGAGGCGCAGCCGATCGAGACGACGGTGCGGCTCGCGGCCATCGTGCGGCGGGCAGTGCCGCATCGCGGGTACCAGCGGATCGATCCCGCGACCCGCACGTTCCAGGCGCTGCGCATCTGGGTGAACCGCGAGCTCGAGGGGCTCGACGGCTTCGTGCGGGACGCGGCCGCGCGGCTCCAGGTGGGCGCGCGGCTGGTCGTCGTGACGTTTCACTCGCTGGAGGATCGCATCGTCAAGCACACCTTGCGCGACGCCGCACGCGACTCGGCGCTGCGCGTGCTGACGAAGCGTCCGCTCACGGCCTCGGAGGCCGAGGTGTCCGAGAACCCCCGCGCGCGCAGCGCCAAGCTGCGCGCGGCCGAACGAATGTGAGGCCGCCCGTGCCGGACGTCGACTTCGAGTACACAATCAAGATGGACGTGCGGAACAACCCGATCGTCCGGGAGATCGATCGCACCCGGCAGCGCGAGCTGTGGCGATCGGTGGGCATCGGTATCGGGCTCGTGGCCGTCGTGCTGTTCTCGTTGTGGCAGCGGTTCAGCGTGATGCGGCTGGGCGCCGAAATCGAGGGCATGCAGCGCGCGCTGGCCGAGGAACGCGAGGTGAACGCGCAGCTCCGCCTCGAGGTGGGCACGCTCTCCTCACCGCTGCGCATCGAGGCGATCGCCTCGCGTCGTCCGCTGCAGATGACGCTGCCCGATCAGGCGCGCACGCTGATTCTCGAGCGTGCGACGGCGGCGCCGGCGCCCGAACGCGCGGTCGAGGCGCGCCAGCGCGCGGCGCACCCGGCCGTCCCGAGCGGCCCTGGAGTCCGGCGATGACACCCGACCAGCCGCTCCATACCGACGTTCCCGGCCGCCGTCATTCGCGCGACCCGCGCGTGAAAGGAGACACCGGCCATCCGCGTCACGCCGCGCCGGCCGATGACTGGCACCAGACGTTCTCACGGCAGCTCGGCGTGCTCGCCGTGTGCGTGCTTCTGTGGGTGGCAGGCATCGAAGCGAGGCTCCTCTATCTGCAGGTCGTCGCCCACGAGGATTTGATGGTCCGGGCGACCAGGCAGCAGGAGCTGAGCACGGCCGTGCCCGCGCCGCGCGGCGAAATCCGGGATCGGCACGGACGCGTGCTGGGGATGAGCGTGCGCGGGTTCGGGCTCGAGGCGTCGCGGCGGCTGGTCACGGATCCCGAGGCGACCGCCGGGCGGCTGTGCGCGGTCATCGACGGGTGCACGGCCGATGAGCGGCAGCGCATGGCGCAGTCGATGCGCCTCACCTCTCCGAAGTCGTTACGCTACGTCGTGCTCCGCTACGACATCTCGCCCAAAGCCGCGGAGCGTATCGCGGCGCTCGAGGAACCCGGCGTGAAGATCGTCGAGCTTCCGAAGCGCCACTATCCGAACGGGCACCTGGCTTCGCACGTGGTCGGTTTCGTGAACACCGCCGACAGCATCGGGCAGACCGGTGTCGAGCGAGCGATGGACGTGAAGCTCGCGGGCAAGCCCGGGCGGCAAATCGCACAGATCACGGGGCTGCGCGATCACAAGCGCATCGCAACGCGCCAGCTGGAGGTGCCGGTCGCCGGAATCTCGGTCGAGACCACCCTCGACGCCAACCTGCAATTCATGGCCGAGCGGGAGCTCGCGAACACCGTCGAGGAGTTCAACGCCGAGGGCGGCAGCGTCATCGTCATGGATCCCTGGTCGGGTGACGTGCTCGCCATGGCGAACGCGCCCACCTACGATCCGAACGCGCGCATCGACGCGCAGAGCGAAGCACGGCAGAACCGTGCCGTCCAGCACATCTACGAGCCAGGGTCGACATTCAAGATCGTCATCGCGGCCGCCGCGCTCGAAACGCTGCGCATGAGCCCGGCGCGGATGTTCGACGTCAGCGCCGGCTACATGCAGTTCGGCGCGCGGCGCATCTTCGACGATCACCACTACGGACAGCTGAGCTTCACCGACGTCATCGTGAAATCGAGCAACGTCGGCGCCATTCAGATCGGCCGCGAGCTCGGCCCGGTCGAGGTGAGCCGGTGGGTGAGCCGGCTGGGCTTCGGCGAGATCATCGCGCGCGACATTCCCCATCAGCGCGCCGGTCAGGTCCGCGGCATGGCGAGCTTCGGTCCCAGCGCCCTCGCGTCGGTGTCAATGGGATATCAGGTGGGCGTGACGCCTCTGCAGATGGTGACCGCCATCAGCTCGATTGCCAACGGCGGCGAGCTCGTGGCGCCGCGGATCGTGCGCGCGACGATTGCGGATGGCCAGCGTGTCGAGGTGCCGCGGCGCGTCGTTCGCCGGACGATGAACCCGGACACCGCGTCGGAGCTGACCGCGATCCTCGAGCAGGTGGTGGAGCGCGGGACCGCCACGCGCGCGCGGATCGACGGCTACACGGTGGCGGGTAAGACCGGCACCGCGAAACGGCTGGTGAACGGACGCTACTCCGACTCGCACTTCAACGCGTCGTTCGTCGGCTTCCTGCCCGCGCGTGCACCCAAGGTCGCGATGATCGTGGTCATCGACTCGCCTCGCCGGGGCAGCTACTACGGCGGCATCGTCGCGGCGCCGCTCTTCAAGCGCCTGGGTGAAGCAACGCTGCGCTACCTGCGCGTGCCGCCCACACTCAATGCGCAGCCGCCCGTTCTCGTCGCGCGCGCATCGTTGTCGGCGCCGGTCCCCGTGCCCGCGCGGCTCAGACCGGCAGAGCATGGTGCGGCGATCGAGCTCGCCGTCGGCCGAGGGCTCATGCCGGACCTGCGCGGATTGAGCGCGCGCGACGCGATGCGCGTCGCCGCGCGGATCGGCCTCGAGGTCCAGGTGAAGGGGCACGGTTTCGTGGCGCGCCAGAGCATCGAGCCGGGCGAGGGGATCGAGCCGGGCCGGACATGCGGGCTCGTGCTGACGCGCGAGCCGGTGCCCGTGAGCGAAGACGCCGGCGCCCAACCATGACCCTCGGCGCGCTCCTCGAGCGTGTGGCGCTCGTCATGCCGGTCGAGCCCACGGCGCCGCCCCAAGCCGCGCTGGCCGACCGGGCCGTCGCGGGCATTGAATACGACTCACGTGCCGTAACCCCGGGCGCCATCTTCGTCGCCATGCCCGGCCAGAAGGTCGACGGCAGCGCCTTCGCGCAGCAGGCCATGGCGAAAGGCGCGGTCGCGATTGTCAGCGAAGGGCCGCCGCCTCCCGGCTGGCACGGGCCGTGGGTGCGCGTGCGCGACGCGCATGCGGCGCTCGCCGCCTTCGCCGCCGTCTTCTACGCGCACCCGAGCGACGACCTGCTGGTCGTCGGCATCACCGGGACCAACGGGAAGACGACCACCAGCTACCTGACCGCCGCCGTCTTCGACGCGGCGGGCATTCGCTGTGGCCGGATTGGGACGGTGTCCTACGACGTGGGCGGCCAGGAGCGCGATGCGCCGCGGACCACGCCGGAGGCGAGCGATTTGCAGCGGATGCTCCGTGAGATGGCGACGAACGGATGCGGCGCCTGCGCAGCGGAAGATCTCCTCGCACGCGCTGGTCCTGAAGCGCGCCGACTACATCCGGTTCGCCGCAGGCGTCTTCACCAACCTGACGCGCGACCACCTCGACTTCCACGGCGACATGCCTTCGTACTTCGCCGCGAAGCGACGCTTGTTCGAGCTGCTGCCGGGCGGGGCGGCGGCGGTGGTGAACCTCGACGATCCGTATGGACGCGAGCTCGCGCTAATGCTGGGCCGCCGCGTCACCTACGGCATCGATGAGCTGGCTGACGTCAACGCCGGTCCCTTCGACCTTTCTCTACTCGGCTTGCGCCTCGAGATTCAGACGCCGCGCGGTCCCGTGGAAGTCCACTCGCGCCTGCCCGGACGTCCAAATCTCTACAACATCCTGGCCGCGTCGGCAGTAGCGGTCGGGCTCGACCTTCCGCTGCGCGCCATTCAGCAGGGAGTTGCGCAGGTCACGACTGTTCCAGGGCGCTTCGAGCGGGTCTCCGACGCGGCCGACGAGGTCGCGGTCATCGTGGACTACGCGCATACCGACGACGCCTTGCGGAACGTGCTCGAGACGGTTCGGCCAATGGTGCAGGGCCGCTTGATCACCGTTTTCGGGTGCGGCGGCGACCGCGACCGCACGAAGCGGCCGTTGATGGGAGCGGTGGCGGCGCGGTTGAGCGATCTCGTCGTGCTGACCTCCGACAATCCCCGATCCGAGGACCCCGCTGAGATCATCGAGGACATCAAGCGCGGCATCGTGCCGCCCGGCGATCGCCCGAGCGTGCATCAGGGACAGGTTCTCCCACCCCTTCCGGTCACGCCTCTCGTCACGATCGGCGATCGCGAAGCGGCCATCGTTCACGCGATCCGCGAGGCTCGTGCCGGCGACGTCGTGCTCGTCGCGGGCAAGGGGCACGAAAAGTATCAGGTGATCGGCGAGCGCCGCCTGCCGTTCGACGATGTGAAGGTCGCGCGCGCGGCCATGGCCACGCGCAAGACGCGGCGGGTCACGGGAGTGGGCCGCGCCGATGACTGAGATGCCCGTCGCCCTTTCGGCCCTCGAGATCGCACAGGCGACGGGCGGCCGGCTCGCTCAGGGCGATTCTGCGCGCCGGTTCGACGTGTTCGGGATCGACTCGCGTGCCATTGTTGCCGGCCAGTTGTTCTTCGCGATCGTCGGCGCGAGGCTCGATGGTCACGCGTTCGTGACCGAGGCGCTCGCGAAGGGCGCGTCGGGGGCGGTCGTGAGCGTCGGGCGCGGCCCCACGCTCGCGGGGTCCGGTGCGTCGGCTCCGATCGTCATCGAGGTCGAGGACACGACGGACGCGCTGCAGCGAACAGCGCGAGAGATCCGGCGCCGCGTGGCGCCGCGCGTCGTGGCGATCACGGGATCGGCCGGCAAGACCACGACCAAGGACGTGACCGCGGCGTTTCTATCGCTGCGCTACGACACGTTCTCGAATCGCGGGAACCTGAACAACCACATCGGTCTCCCGCTCTCGCTGTTCGAGATGTCTCGCCGCGCCGAGGCTCCGGCCTACGCGGTGCTCGAGCTGGGCATGAGCGCGGCCGGCGAGATTCGGACGCTCATCAAGACCGCCGAGCCGGACGTGCGCGTCTGGACCAACGTGGCCGAGGCGCACCTCGCCCAGTTCGGTTCCATCGAAGACATTGCCGATGCGAAGGCCGAGATTCTCGAGCTTGCGGATGCCAGAACCCTGCTCGTCGCCAACGCCGCGGATGCGCGGGTGATGACTCGGGCGCGGCGATTCGTGGGCCGCGTGCTGACGTTCGGTGTCGACCATCCCGCAGACGTCAACGCGAGGTCGATCGAGTCGCGCGGGCTCGCGGGCGTGCGGGCAGTGCTGACGACGCCTGCGGGCCGTATGCAACTCGACACGCCGCTTGCGGGGCTCGGCAATCTGGCCAACGTGCTCGCAGCGGTCACGGTGGGACTCGACGCCGGCGTTCCGCTCGACGCGATGGTCGAGCGCGCGCGCCACCTGAAGCCGCCATCCCATCGAGGCGAAGTGCGAACCCTTGCGTCTGGAGCGACGCTCTATGACGACGCGTACAACGCCAATCCGCTGGCTGTGATGCGAGCCCTCGAGGTGATTGGCGCCGACCCGGGGGCGATCCGTCGCGTCGCCGTGCTCGGCGAGATGCTGGAGCTCGGCCCCGATTCTCCGGTGCTGCACGCGCGCTGCGGACAGGCCGCCGCGAAGGCGGGCGTTTCGGTGCTCGTCACCGTGGGGGGCGCGCCGGCGCGCGCCCTCGGCGACGCGGCGAGCGCAGCGGGGATTCCGGCCGCAGACGTGCACCACGCGGAAACGAGCGACGAGGCCGCTTCGCTCGTGGCCTCGCTCGTCCGCGCCGGCGATCTGATCCTCGTGAAAGGCTCTCGCGG
This sequence comes from Vicinamibacterales bacterium, assembly GCA_963840865.1. Classification (GTDB taxonomy): domain Bacteria; phylum Acidobacteriota; class Vicinamibacteria; order Vicinamibacterales; family Vicinamibacteraceae; genus CAWJAP01. The sequence goes on along the minus strand of CAWJAP010000023.1, from coordinate 37,505 downwards.
CGTGCGCCTCGAGCGCGTCGTCGAGGCGCTCGCAGGAGCAGGTGTCTGATGCTCTATCACCTGCTCGCCTCGCTCGTCGGCTGGTACTCCGTGCTCAACGTGACGCGTTACATCACGTTCCGCACCGCCGCGGCCAGCATCACGGCGATGGCAATCAGCCTGCTGATCGGTCCGGTGCTGATCCGGCGATTGAAGCAGTTCCAGTTCGGCCAGGTGATTCGTCCGGAAGGGCCTGCCAGTCACCGGCCGAAGGCCGGCACGCCGACGATGGGCGGGCTGCTGATCCTGACCGGCGCGATCGTCCCCACCCTGCTCTGGGCCGACCTCACGAACGTCTACATCTGGGTCGCGGTCATCTCGACGATGTGCTTCGGGCTCATCGGCTTTCTCGACGACTATCTGAAGATCTCGCGGCGCAGTCATCACGGCCTGTGGCCACGCTACAAGCTGGGCGGGCAGATCGTCGTCGGTCTCGCCGTCGGCGTCACGCTGCTCGTGCTCGCGAGGCACGATCTCTACAACACGCGGTTGATCTTTCCTTTCTTCAAGCAGCTGATCCCCGACCTCGGTTGGTTCTATGCGGCGTTTGCGGTGCTCGTCCTGGTGGGCGCATCCAATGCCGTGAACCTCACCGACGGCCTCGACGGTCTCGCGATCAGCGCCTTCGCGGTGGCGGCCGCGGCGTTCACGGCTCTCGCCTACGTGACCGGCCACCGTGTGTTCGCGGAGTACCTGCTGATCGTGCGATTCGCGCCGGCCGCCGAGCTGACCGTCTTCTGCGGCGCACTGGTGGGCGCGAGCCTGGGATTCCTCTGGTTCAACTCGTACCCCGCCGATGTGTTCATGGGCGACGTCGGCTCGCTGGCGCTGGGCGGCGCGCTGGGGACGGTGGCGCTGCTCATCAAGCAGGAGCTGCTGCTGCCGCTCGTCGGCGGCCTGTTCGTCATCGAGGCGCTGTCCGTGATCATCCAGGTCGCCTCGTTCAAGTTGACGGGACAACGCGTCTTTCGCATGGCGCCGCTTCACCACCACTTCGAACTGGTGGGATGGAGCGAGCCGAAGGTGATCTTCCGTTTTCTGATCATCGCGATTGTCTTCGCGCTGTGCAGTCTGGCGACGCTGAAGCTGCGATGAGCGCGACACGGTTCAGCGTCGAGGGGCAGCAGGTCGTGGTCGTGGGGGCGGCGCGCAGCGGGTTGGCAGCGGCCGAACTGCTGGTGGGACGTGGAGCGAGCGTGGTGCTGACGGATCTCAAACCGGACTTCGAGGGCGCGGACGAGCTGCGCCGGCTGGGCGTCACGCTGGAGCTGGGCGGTCATCGTCGATCGACGTTCGTCGATGCCGATCTCATCGTGCTCAGTCCCGGTGTGTCTCCGCGGCAGCCGGACGTCGCCGCCGCGCGCGCCGCGGGCGTGCCGGTCATCGGCGAGCTCGAGCTCGCCTCGCGCTGGCTGGCCGGGCGCATCGTCGCGGTGACGGGCACGAAGGGCAAGTCGACGACGACCACGCTCACCGGGCGGATGCTCGCCGAAGGCGGCCTCACCGTCAGCGTCGGTGGCAACATCGGCGTCCCGCTCAGCGCGCAGGTGGCCGCTTCGAGACCGGAGACCGTCCACGTCGTCGAAGCGAGCAGCTTCCAGCTCGAGATGATCGAGACGTTCCGGCCGTGGATTGCGGTGTTGCTGAACCTTTCGCCCGATCACCTCGATCGACATGCAAGCGTCGAGGAATACCCGTGATGCGAAAGCCCGCATCTTCGCCAACCAGCGCAGCGACGACTGGGCGATCGTCAACGTGGACGACGAAGGCGCGCGCACCGCGGCACGCAGCGTGCGGGCGCGGACGCGGCCGCTCAGCCCCTTCGCGTCGGTCAACGACGGCGTCGTGGTCACGGCGGCGGCGGTGGCGCGCCGCGTCGGTGGTCGCGATCGCGTTCTCGTGCCGCTCGTGGCGGTCCGCTTGATTGGCCGCCACCTGCTCGTGGACGTCGCCGCAGCGGCAGCGGTCGCCGATCTCGTGGGCGTGACGCCGGACGCGATGACGCGCGCGGTGCAGGGCTTCACGGGCCTCGAGCACGCGCTCGAGCCGATCGGCCGCCTTCATGGGGTCCTCTTCGTCAACGACTCGAAGGCGACCAACGTCGAGGCCGCCGAGCGGTCCATCGAGAGCTTCGATCGCGGCCTCGTGGTGATCCTCGGCGGACGCTTCAAAGGCGGCGATCCCTCACGGCTGCGCGGGCCCCTGGCCGCACGCGGCGCGTCGGTCGTCGTCATCGGCGAGGCCCACCCGATCTTCCGTGAGGCGCTTGCCGACGTCGTGATGGTGCGCGAGGCCACGTCGATGGACGAAGCCGTGCGGGTCGCCTACACGCTGGCGCCGATGGGCGGCACCGTCCTGCTCGCACCGGCGTGCGCCAGCTTCGACATGTTTCCGGACTACGCGGCACGGGGCAAGGAGTTCAAGGAGGCGTTCGAGCGTCTGTCGCAGGAGATGCGGGGAGTCCGCGAGCAGTGAGCAGTCATCAGTCAGACCGTGGCGATGAGGAGCCGGCCGCTGGGAACGCAGGCTGCCCCGGCCTGCGAGGCGGGTGTCCTCATCCTCGGACGGGCTGATGACTGCTGACTGCTCGCGGCGAGCGACGAACGACGAGCTGGTCGCCACGTCGCTGATGATTCGCAGTTCGCAACGCCTAGCTCGTAACTGGTAACTCGTCGCTCGTCAACTCGTCGCTCGTCGCTTGTAGCCATGGGAAGAACTCTCAAATCCGATCGCGTGCTGTTCCTGACGGTGCTTGCGCTCGTGTGCGTGAGCGCGGTCATGGTGTGCAGCGCGTCGGCCGCGGCGGCGCTCCAGAAGAATTGGGACGTCACGCGCTTTCTGTTCAAGCAGCTCACCTGGGTGGCGGTGGGCTTTCTGCTGCTCGGCGTCGCGATGCGGATCAACTACCGCAGCTACCGGCAGCCGTTCGTCATCTGGTCGGCGGTGGCGACGGTCGTGGCGGCGCTCGCGCTGGTGCTGATCATCGCGCCCGAGATCAACGGCAGCCGGCGCTGGTTCGGCGTCGGCGGCATCGGCGTGCAGCCGTCGGAGTTCGCCAAGCTCGCGGTCGTGCTGTTCATCGCCGACCTCGTCGCGCGGCGCATGGCGCGCGTGAACGAGCCGTCGGCTGTCATCCTGCCGGTCGGCATCGTCCTGGGTGTGGTCGTCGGACTGATGCTCGCGCAGCCCGACCTCGGCACGCCGGCGTTTCTCTCGCTGGTCAGCGTGATGATGCTTTTCTCCGCGGGTCTCGGCTACGGCTACATCATCGGCGTCGCTGGTGTCGCCGTCCCGGTCCTCGTGGCGCTCGTGACCCTGTCGCATCGGAGCGCCGAGCTGACCGAGCGCTTTCTCGCGTGGTGGAACCCGTGGCTCGATCCGCTGGGCGGCGGCTTCCAGATCATTCAATCGTTCATTGCCGTGGGCTCGGGCGGGCTGCTCGGCCGCGGGTTCATGCAGGGCCAGCAGAAGATCGGCTTCCTCCCCGAGCCGCAGACCGACTTCATCTTCGCGGTCATCGCCGAGGAGTTCGGCCTCATCGGGGCGACGATCGTCCTGGCGCTGTTCGTCGTCATCGCCTGGCGCGGCTATCGCGTGGCGATGTCGATGCCCGACGAGTACGGCGGATTCCTGGCGTTTGGGCTCACGGCGCTTCTGGTCGGTACAGGCCCTCTTCAACATGAGTGTCGTGCTCGGCATCCTGCCGAACAAGGGGCTGCCGCTCCCGTTCGTCAGCGCGGGCGGCTCGTCGATGCTCGTGAGCATGCTCGCGATGGGCATCCTGCTGAACCTTTCGCAACACACCGGCCCTCGGGTCCGGATGACGGCATGACGAACGCCTTCGTGCCGGGATGGAGCGCGGTGATCGAGGGTCTTTCGGCAGGTCCGGCGGGTGGGATGGGTGCCCGAGGTGCTTCAGGTGCGATAGGTGCCACAGGTGGGAGAAACGGGCGAACCAGCAGGCGCGCAGGTGCTGCTGCGCGTGGTCGTCGCGGGCGGGGGCACGGGAGGACATCTCTTTCCCGGCCTCGCGGTCGCGCGCGAGATTGTCGAGCGCGTGCCTGGCGCCGTCGTGACCTTCGCGGGGACCTCGCGGGGCGTCGAAGCGCGTGCCGTGCCGCGCGAGGGCTACGAGCTCGACACCATCCGCAGCCTTGGCCTCAAGGGCAAGTCCCTGGGCTCGCTCGTCAGAGGGCTGGCGACATTGCCGGCCAGCGCCCTCGACGCGTGGAGCGTCGTCTCGCGCCGGCGCCCGCACATCGTCGTGGGTGTGGGCGGCTACAGCTCGGGACCGGTGGCGCTGATGGCGTGGCTGCGCGGCGTGCCGGTGCTGTTGCACGAACAGAACGCGCGGCCTGGCTTGACCAATCGCCTCCTCGGACGCGTGGCCCGCGCCGTGGCGGTCACCTTCGAGCCGACGCTGTCGGAGTTCGGAAGGAAGGCGTTCGTCAGCGGGAACCCGGTTCGCCCCCAGTTCCTGCGCACCGTCCCGGAAACGGCAGGGGCGAGAAAGGTGCTGATCTTTGGCGGCTCCCAGGGCTCGCACGCGATCAACATGGCCGTGGTGGAAGCAGCGCCCGAGCTGGCGCGGGCTCACCCTCCGCTCGCTCTCACGCACCAGACCGGAGAACGTGACGTGGAGCTGGTGCGGACGGGGCTCGAGCGGGCCGGACTGCGCGCACGGGTGGAGCCCTTCATCGAGGACATGGGCGAGGAGATGAGATCCGCCAACGTGATCGTCTGCCGCGCGGGGTCGACGACCCTCGCCGAGCTGGCGGCGGTCGGCCGGGCGGCGCTGCTCGTGCCGCTGCCGACGGCGGCCGACGATCACCAGCGCGCGAACGCGCGGGCGCTGGCCGAGGCCGGCGCCGCGGAGGTGCTCGACGAGCGCGACCTGTCGGGCACGACGCTCGCGGCGCGGCTCGTGGCCCTCGTCGAGGACGACGACCGCCGCGAACGGATGGCGTCGGCGGTCACGCAGTTCGCGCGGCCCGAAGCGGCGCGGATCATCGTCGACCGGGTGCTCGCGCTCGTGGAACGGCGGGGCTGATGCTCGGCCGCACCCGACACATCCACTTCGTGGGCATCGGCGGCATCGGTATGAGCGGGGTGGCAGAAGTGCTGGTGAATCTGGGCTACACGGTGACCGGCTCGGACGCGAAGGCGTCGGACGTCACGCGACGTCTCGAGTTGCTGGGCGTGCGCGTGGCCGAGGGTCATCGCGCGGCGCAGGTCGGCGATGCCGACGTCGTCGTGGTGTCGTCGGCGATTCGACCGAGCAATCCCGAGATTGTCGAAGCCCGCGCGCGCGGCATTCCCGTGATCGCTCGCGCCGAGATGCTCGCCGAACTGATGCGGCTCAAGCACGGGATTGCGGTTGCGGGCGCGCACGGCAAGACCACCACGACCTCGATGGTGGCGTTGATGCTCGATCGCGCGGGTCTCGATCCCACCGCTGTCATCGGCGGCCGCCTCAGCGTCTTCGGCAGCAACGCGCGGCTGGGCCGCGGCGCATGCATGGTCGTCGAGGCAGACGAGAGCGACGGATCGTTCCTGCGGCTCTCGCCGGTGATCGCGATCGTCACGAACGTCGATCGCGAGCATCTCGATCACTACGGCACCTTCGAGCGTGTGATCGACGCCTTCGTCGAGTTCGCCAACAAGGTGCCGTTCTACGGCGCGGTGGTCGCCTGTGCCGACGACCCGAACGTCGCGGCCCTGAGGCCGCGCGTCACCCGCCGCGTCGTGACCTACGGCATCGACGATCCCACAGCAGACCTTCGCGGCGAACAGGTCGAGCTCGAGGCACTTGCCGCGCGGTGCACCGTCCGCGCTGGTTCGGCCTCGCGCGTCGCACCGCCGGGCGAAGCGCTCGGAGAGCTGCGGTTGAAGGTGCCGGGACGCCACAACCTGCTGAACGCCCTCGCGGCCGTCGGCGTCGGCCTCGAGCTGGGACTCTCGTTCGGCGTCGTCGCGGCGGCGCTGTCGGAATTCCGGGGCGCCGAGCGGCGCTTTCAGGTGCTCGGGGAGTCGCGCGGCGTCCTGGTCGTGGACGACTACGGCCACCATCCCACCGAGATTGCCGCGGTCGTGGATGCTGCTCGCGTCACCCGGCACCGCCGCCTCGTCCTGGTCTTCCAGCCGCACCGTTATTCGCGCACGCGCGAGCTGCTCGACGACTTCGCGAGGGTGCTCGCACGCGCCGATGTCCTCGTGCTGACCGACATCTACGCGGCTGGCGAGGAGCCGCTGGAAGGCGTCACGGTCGAAGCGGTTGCACGCGCGGTCACACAGGCCGGCGGCGCGAGTCCCACGATTGTCGAGTCCATCGCCGATCTGCCGGCAGCGATCACCGGACTGACGAGGCCCGGCGATCTGGTGGTCACGCTGGGCGCCGGCTCGATTGGTTCGGTCGGGCCCATGCTCCTCGATCGGCTGCGGCGTGAAGGAGCGCCGGCCTGATGGCGGTCAAGGCGCCGTCGGACAAGCGCTTCAAGCGGGCGCGCGTGCGCGCGCCGCGCCGCCAACGGAACTGGTGGCGATGGATCGTGCCCGTGCTGCGCACCGCCGCGGTGCTGGCCGCGACGGCCTACGTGACCGATCGGGCGATCGCGCTCGTCATACGCGCGCCGGCGCTCCGCATCCGGCATGTCGCGGTGCAGGGCACACGTCATCTCACGCCGAGCGAGGTGACGGCACGCCTGAAGGGGCTGATCGGCCAGAACATCCTGCGGGCCGACCTCGAGGCGTGGCGCGACCGTCTCCTCCACGATCCGTGGATCCGGCAGGCAACGCTCCGCCGCGCGCTGCCCCGGACGGTGGAAGTGGCCGTGGTCGAGCGCGAGCCGATCGGCATCGGCCGCGTCAGCGAGCGGCTGTTCCTCGTGGCGGCCGACGGCATGACGCTCGCGCAGGGATCGGCCCTCGCGCGCTACGACCTGCCGCTGGTCGACGGGCTCCACAACGGACCGATCAAAGTGGGCGAGTACGTGGATCCCGATCGCGCGGCGCTGGCCGCCAGCGTCGTGAGAAACCTGCGGCAGTCTCCGGATCTGGACGGCCGCGTGTCGCAGATCGAGGTCTCCGACGACGAGGATGCGGTCGTGCTGCTTGCGGACGAGGCCACGCGCGTGCATCTCGGAAGCGAGCGATTCAGCGAGCGTCTGCGCGCCTACCTGGATCTCGCTCCGGCACTGCGCGCGCGTGTTCCGACGATCGACTACGTCGATCTGCGTTTCGACTCGCGTGTGTTCGTCAGGCCTCTCGGCAAGGAGGCAAGAGAAAGGAGGTAGGAAGGAGAAAGGAGAAAAGTTGGAAGGAGAAAGTAGGAAGTAGGAAGTGGCGCGCAGACCGACGCGGAACCGAAGGGTGGCCAGGGACGCTGACGCTGGGAGAGGTGGGAATGGTGAGCATCGAGGAACGCTGCATCGTCGGACTCGACGTCGGGACGTCGAAGGTCGCGGCCATCGTGGGCGAGCCGCGCGACGACGGCACGTTGAACATCATTGGCGTCGGCTGTGCCGAATCGCGCGGCATCCGGCGCGGCGTGGTCGTCAATCTCGAGGCCGCCGTCGAATCCATCAAGAAGGCGCTCGAGGAGGCCGAGCTGACGGCGGGGATCGAGATCGACGCGGTGCACCTCGGGTTGTCCGGCGCGCACATGAACGGTCTCAACAGCCGCGGCGTCGTCGCGGTGGCCGGCAAGAACCGCGAAATCATGCGCGAGGACGTGCGGCGCGCGATTGACGCCGCCAAGGCGGTCACGCTGCCGACCGGCCGCGAGATCATCCACGTCCTGCCCCAGGACTTCGTCGTCGACGAGCAGGATGGCATCGGCGCGCCGATCGGCATGACCGGCGCGCGGCTCGAGGTGAACGTCCACATCGTGAACGGCAGCGCGAGCTCGACGCAGAACCTCATCGCGTGCGTCAACCGCGCCGGCGTGCACGTGCTGGAGCCGACCCTCGGCCAGCTCGCGGCCGCGGAGGCGGTGCTGTCGCGCGACGAGAAGGAGCTCGGCGTCGCTCTCGTCGACATCGGCGGCGGCACGACCGACATCGTCATCCACGAGCGCGGCAGCGTCTGGCACACGGGAGTCGTCGCGGTGGGCGGCGATCACTTCACCAACGACATCGCCGTCGGTCTGCGCACGCCGCTGCCCGAGGCCGAGCGGGTCAAGCGGCGCTGCGGCTGCGCCTTGACGACGATGGTGGGCGAAGAGGAAACGATGGAGGTGGCGAGTGTCGGCGGCCGAAAGCCGCGGCTGATGCCGCGTCGCGTCCTCTCGGAGATTCTCCAGCCGCGCGCGGAGGAGATTTTTCATCTGCTCTGGGACGAGATCCGCAACGCCGGGTGCGAGAAGTCGCTCAACTCCGGCCTCGTGCTGACCGGCGGCGGCGCGCAGCTCGAAGGCATGGCGGAGATTGCAGAACAGATTTTCGACCTGCCCGTTCGACGCGGTCATCCGACTGGCGTCGGCGGGTTCATCGATCACGTCTCCAGCCCCGAGTTCGCGACGGCGGTCGGGCTGGTGATGTATGCGCATCGGCATTACGGCCAGCAGCAGCGGAACAGCGGCGGCGGCGCGCTCGCTCGCGCCTTCGCGAACGTCCGCGCGATGTTTCACGGGTTCATCGGGCGGTAAAACCGTGGCGAGAGGTGCGAGGAGGCTAGAGGTGCGAGGGTGCTCGGGTGCTACGAGTGCGAGGGGTGCGACAGCTGCGACAAGGGCGACAAGGCCGCCAGGTGCGTGGTGCGCGCGGGTGAAGAACGCCAGGAGGGATCTACCATGTCCGAGAATCTGACGAGTGACGAACACGTGCAGGCGGCAGCGGCGGAGCCGTTCCGTTTGACGTTCGAACCCGAGCGCCGCGAAGGCGCCCGCATCAAGGTCGTTGGCGTCGGCGGCGGCGGCAGCAACGCCGTCAATCGCATGGTTCGGACCGGCCTCGAGGGCGTCGAGTTCATCGTGGCCAACACCGACATGCAGGCGCTCACCTCGAACGCGGCGCCGACACGCATCCAGATGGGCAGCAAGCTCACGAAGGGGCTGGGCGCCGGCGCGGATCCCGACATCGGCCGGCGGGCGGCGCTCGAAGACACCGACAAGCTCATCGAAGTGCTGTCGGATGCCGACATGGTCTTCGTCACGACCGGCCTCGGCGGCGGCACGGGCACCGGCGCTGCTCCGGTGATTGCCGGCCTCGCGTCGGAGCTCGGCGCGCTGACGATCGCCGTCGTCACCAAGCCCTTCAAGTTCGAGGGACGCCGACGGCAGCTCCAGGCCGAGCGGGGACTCGCCGAGTTGCGCGATGCCGTGGACACGGTCATCACGATTCCGAACGAGCGCCTTTTGGCTACGATCGACCGGCGCACGCCGCTGCCGGAAGCCTTCTGCGCCGCCGACGATGTGCTGCGGCAGGCCATTCAGGGCATCTCGGATCTCATCCTGGTGCCAGGCATGATCAACCTCGACTTCGCCGACGTGAAGACGATCATGTCGGGCATGGGCTTCGCCATCATGGGCACCGGCACCGGCGAGGGCGAGACGCGTGCGGTCGATGCCGCCAATCGCGCCGTCTCGAGCCCGCTGCTCGAGGACGCGTCGGTGAAGGGCGCCCGCGGGGTGATCATCAACATCACGGGCGGGCCCGACTTCGCGCTCGCCGAAGTGAACGACGCCGCCTCGATCATCCAGGAAGCGGCGCACGAGGACGCGAACATCATCTTCGGCGCGGTCATCGATCCGGAGATGAACGGCCGGGTGAAGATCACGGTCATCGCGACCGGCTTCGATCGGCCCGACGCCATGCTCGCGGCTTCAGCCAGTCAGACGCCGGTCGATCTGAACCAGTACACGGCCTGGCGGCAGGAAGCGACGCTCGACCGCGCCGTCGCCGGCGGCGGGCGAATTGCCATCAGCCGGCGGCCCGTGGTCGACCTGCCGAGCCCGGCCGTGTCAGCCGATGTCGAACAGCACCCCGACGCGTCGCCGCTCGACGTTCCCGCGTTCATGCGACGGCAGGAAGGATAGGAAGGCACAGGTACAGGGGCGCGAGGCACAGGGCGGGAAAAGGGAGGGTAGAAGTAGAAAGTGGCAAGGGGGAAGGAGGAAGGAGGAGGGAGGAGGGAGCAGGCAAGCTGGACGATGCTCGTGATGAGAACGTCCGAGCCGGGCGACCTATCTACTTCGTAGCTTTGGACTTCGGGTCCCGTGCCTCCTCTGCATGGTAGACTTCATAAATCCACGGGACGCGTGAGGGCCGGCGGGAAAGCCTCAACACGGCCGCTGTCCACCGGCATTCCACCCCTCCACCGTGGTCCCTTGGGTGGCCCGCCTCCTCCACCGCGGGCTGCCGACCAGCATGAAAAGCGTCAATCAGAGAGACCTCGCGCATTCAACCCTCGCTCGCGAGGTGGGCTTCGTCGTGAAGCCCGGCGCGGCTCGTCTGCGCGTCGCGCTGGTATTTCCCAACACGTACTTCGTGGGGATGTCCAATCTCGGCTTCCAGACGGTCTACCGTCTGTTCAACGCTCGCGACGAAGTCGCGTGCGAGCGGGTGTTCCTGCCGCCGAGGACTCAGGTGCAGGACATGCTGTCGCGCGGGACGCGGCTCGTCTCGCTCGAAACGCAGACGCCGCTCGCCGACTTCGACGTGATCGCGTTCTCGGTCTCGTTCGAGTGGGACTATCCAAACGTGGTGTCGCTCCTGCGTCTGGCGGGCCTGCCCGTCTATGCGGAGGAGCGGACGGCCCGTCATCCGCTCGTCGTCATCGGCGGCGCCGTCACCTTCGTCAATCCCGAGCCGCTGGCGCCCTTCGCGGAGGTGATTGCGGCCGGTGAAGGGGAAACGCTCGTTCCCGATCTGGTCGCCGCGCTCGCGACCCCTTCCGATCGCCGCGACGTCCTGATGGATCTGGCCGCGCGCCCGGGGTTCTACATCCCGTCGTTCTACGACGTCAGCTATGGCGACGATGGGCGCCTCGCGTCGATGGAGCCGAAGCCGGGGACGGGCGCGCCGCTCAGCGTGCGCAAGGCCGCGGTCAAGACGACCGAGTCGCTCGATCCGCCTCACACGAGCATCTTCACGCCCGATACCGAGTTCGGTTCGCGCTTCCTGGTCGAAGTGGTGCGGGGCTGCGCCAACCTGTGCCGGTTCTGCTGGGCCGGCTACAACTATTTGCCCGTCCGCCCCTTTCCGGCGGACCGCATCCTCGAGCTCGCCGCGGCGGCACGTCCGCACGCGAACCGGGCCGGCCTCGTTTCGATTGCGCTGTGCGATCACCCGGAGATCGAGCGCATCCTGACGGGCCTCTCGGACATGGGCTTTTCGATCAGTCCGGCATCGCTCCGGCTCGACGACCTCACCGAGTCGATCGTGCGGAAGCTGCGGGCGAGCGGCGAGCGGACGCTCACGATCGCGCCCGAAACGGGCTCCGATCGGCTCCGCAGGGTCATCAACAAGACGGTGACGAATGCGGAGATTCTCGATCGCGCGGATCTGATCTTCGGGAACGGTATCGAGAACCTGAAGCTCTATTACATGATCGGGCTTCCGACCGAGACCGACGAGGACCTCGAGAGCATCCGGACGCTCACGCTCGCGATGCGCGAGCGCATGCTCGCGCACGGCCGTCCTCGCGGCCGTCTCGGCCGCATCGTCGGCAGCGTGAACCCGCTGATCCCCAAACCCGGAACGGCCTATCAATGGCTGCCGATGGAAGCGATTGCGGAGACCGATCGCAAGGTGAAGCGGCTGCGACAGTTGATGGCCGGCATCGACAACGTCTACTTCACGATCAAGTCGGAGCGCCACTCGTTCTACCAGGCGCTGCTCTCGCTGGGCGATCGACGCGTGGCTCCCGCCATCGTCGCCGCCGAGCGCAACGGCGGACAGTGGCGCGCGGCCGTAGCCGAAGCCGGGATCGACGCGGACTTCTACATCTTCCGCGACCGGCGCGAGGATGCCCTTCTGCCCTGGAGCATCATCGACGGCGGGCTGAAGCAAGGCTTCTTCCGCTCGGAGTTCGACAAGGCCATGCGCGCCGAATGGACCCTCCCGCCGAAGCGCGCGCGAGAGAACGCGCAACTGCTCGCCACATCCTGATCGCTGCGGCATGTTCTGCTTGCCGCGTTCGCCCGTTCCACTCGACTCGTCGCACTCGTGGTGATCCACCCCGGCCGTCTCGCCGCATGGGCCGCTCTCATGGTCGCGCTCACCACCGCGGCGGTCACCATTCGCTACAACACGTGGAGCGCAGGCGGCTCGGACGCCTCGGGCTATGCCAGTCAGGCCGAGCTCTGGCTGGCCGGACACCTGACGACGCCGCTTCCTCTGGCCAGCGGCGCGCCGTGGCCGGAGAAGGAATGGACGTTTGCGCCTCTGGGGTATCGGCCCGCACCGGTCCGTTCGGCCATGGTGCCGACGTATCCACCCGGCTTGCCGATGTCGCTCGCGCTCGTTCAGAGCGTGTTCGGCCGAACGGCGATTCACGTGCTCGTCCCCGTGCTGGCCGGCATCACGGTGTGGCTGGCGTTCAGCCTGGGCCGCCGGCTCACCAGCGCTGACGGCGGCCTTCTGGCCGCGGTCGGACTGGCGACGAGCCCAATCTTTCTTCGACAGTCCACACAACTGATGGCCGATGTGCCGGCTGCCGCCTGGTGGACCGGCGCGCTCGCATTGGCGTATCGCGGAACCGGGTTGGCGGCGATCGGCTCGGGCGTGCTGACGTCGATGGCGATCCTGACACGGCCGAACCTCGCGCCCGCCGCGGCGGCGATCTTCGCGCTCGTGGTTTCGCGAGTCCGCCGGCCGGAACGTGACGCTGGTACGCCCCGCGGGGATCAGCTGACGGCATGGGGGATGGCCGCTCGATGGCTGCTCGGCGTTGTCCCCGGCTGCGTGGCGGTCGCGGCGATCAACGCCGCACTGTATGGGTCGCCGCTGCGATCCGGCTATGGCTCGCTCGAGGACCTCTACGGGCTCCAGAACGTCATTCCGAACCTGCATCGCTACACCTCGTGGCTCGCCGCCACGGAATCGCCACTTCTGGCGCTGGCGGTGCTCGCAGGTGTCATTCCGCGCCGCCGCACCACGACGACAGCAGATGCCCGCGGCCTCGAGAGCTCCTTCTCCGAACCTATCTGGCCCGTCATCGCGTTCGCCGCCCTCATTGTTTCGGCCTACCTGCCCTACGTGGTCTTCGACGACTGGTGGTACATCCGCTTTCTCATCCCGGGCTTGCCTGCGGCGTTCGTGCTGGCCGCCGTGGCGGTCTCGAGGATCGCCACGTGGCTCGGCCCACGCTGGCGCGGGTTGATGGTCGCGGCAACAACGCTGGTTGCCGGGTGGTCGTCGATGCGATCGGTCCAGTCGCTCGACTCGTTGTCGCTCGCGGCCAACGAGCACCGATACGCGGCGATCGCGGCCGCACTGCCCACGGCAACCCGGACGATGGCGTTTGCGGTGCAGCATTCGGGAAGCTTGCGCTACTACACCACGCAGCCGACGCTCCGTTGGGACTATCTCCCCCCGGACGGCCTCGAAACGGCTTTCACCTACGTCCGCACTCACGGCTACCAGCCGCTCATCGTCCTCGACGCTGGTGAGGAGACTCAGTTCAAGACCCGCTTCGCGGCATCGCCCGTTGGCGCTCTCGACTGGCCGCCGCTCATCGAGCTGCGGACCCCGACCATCGTGCGTGTGTACGACCCCGCGCAGCGTCCGGTGTTCATGGCAGGCGGGCGCATCCACACGCGTGTCGTCTTTCCGCAGCGACGGTGAGCGCCCACGCGGCTCGACCCTCGCCGTCGGCACAATCGCCACCGCGCGCTATCGCGCGATCGCCGCACGCTCCTCGGTACTCGGCGAACGCCTGGAGAATGAGCTGCCGCAACGGTTCCTGGGCCGCGCTGTCCGCAAGAGGCCGCAGCAGCGCGTAGCTGCGGCGTTCACCGTTGACCGCGTACTGGCGGGCCGGAAACGTGACGTTGCGGCCCGGGGCGCCGCCCTTGCGCTCCCAGATGGCGAACCCAATCAGCTTGAGGCCCGTGAGCACGCCTTCTTCGAACACGAGCTCGGCGTCGGCGAGCTTGCCAGGCGGATTCGACGATTCATTCGGGACAATGCGTACGACCATAACGGTGACTCCTGGACGCGGCGCCCGTCCGAGGCACGCCGCGGATGAACGAGCGCTGCGACGGCGGCAAGGAGTGCACGTCGCATGCCGCTTCATCCGGGCGTTCGCGTCATCCCGAAAGAGGCCGGAGGAACAGTGCTTTTCGAGCGAGCCTGCACGGCACCTGGCGCGGCGGTCCGCTGCGCGACGCTCGAACGACAACTGGAGTTGCTGCCACTCGCGCCCGGAGAGGCGCCGGGCGATGGGGGCCGCGATCAGTCGGAAACGAGAATCACGTGCGCAATCGCGAGATCGGCGGTGTGCGTGAGCGTGAGCAGCGCCCGGTTGGCCCCGAGCCGCGCCAGATGACGAGCCGCGTTCCCGTGAAACTGCAGTTGCGGGGGGCCACCGTGCCGAACGACTTCGAGCTCACGCCAGATCACGCCTCGGGCGTGGCCGGTACCGATGGCCTTCATGCCGGCTTCCTTGGCGGCGAAGCGGGCGGCATAGGACGCGGCGGCGCCACGTTGCCGCGCCTCGCAATAGGCGATCTCGCCCTCCGTGTACACTCGATGGCGGAACCGATCGCCATAGCGCGCGAGCATCTGGGCGATGCGCGGCACTTCGGTCGCGTCGAGGCCCAGTCCGACGATTCTCATGCCGTCTCCCCCTTCAGCGCCGTCCCCGCCCGAGCCTAATGGCGGCTTCACGTGGGTGCAAGCCCCGTGGGGCCTGGTCCTTCAATCGACTGCACTCGCGGCGATTGCTCCGCACTTTTTCACCGATCGAACGGCGCCGACCATTCCGTCCGGGAATGGCGCGACCGACTGGTCCGCGATCGCGATGCACGTGGGCGTGGCCCCGCAGCATCTCTGGCGATTCCATCAGGTTCATGGCAACGAGGTCGAGCGTGTTCGCGGAACCGGCGAGCTTGCGACGCCGCCTCCTCGCGCGGACGCTGGCGTCACGCGCCGGTCCGACGCCGCACTCGGCGTGAAGGTGGCCGACTGTGTCCCCGTGCTGATGGCCGACAAAGCCGGTCGAGGCGTCGCGGCGGTCCACGCCGGATGGCGGGGCGCGGCGGCTGGCATCGTCGAGCGCGCCGTCGAGGCCTTGTCGCTCGAGACCGGTTCATCGCCCGCAGACATCGTCGCGGCCGTTGGTCCGTCCATTGGCGCGTGCTGCTACGAAGTGGGCGACGAGGTGCGAGCCGCATTCATGGCCATCCAGCCGGCCTCGGCGCAGCATTTCACGCCCGCGGCAGGCAAGTGGCGGCTGGATCTCTGGGACGCCGTGCGGCAGCGGCTTGCTCTCGCTGGCCTCGCCCCCGAGAACATACACGTGGCGGCGTTGTGCACGGCCACTCACCTGGACTGGTTTCCGTCCTACCGGAAACAGGGGTCAGCAGCCGGCCGCATGCTCGCGGTCATCCGGCGGCGATAACCAAGGCGGATTCCTTTCTCAACTCGACGCCATCCGAGAAGACGCTCCGTCCCCTATGTTGCCCGGCTGGAACGGGTGGGGCGCGTGTGGTCGAGCGCCTTGCGGACGCGGGTCCGGGAGCCCGCCCGACATCGCGAGAAAGGCATCGGGCCCCATCGACGCTGGGAGGTCGCCCATGCCGGGGGAAGCTAGTCTGATGGGCTTGGGACCGCCCACTATACACGATGGTTCTCTCTTGGCGTGCCATCGCCGGCAGATTCTCTCTGGCCAGCGCGCTCGGCCTCGTCCATCGCCTGATTCGCCAGGGCATCGGCGCGCGCGTTGACGGCGCGCGGCACGTGCTCGATATCGACCCGTTCCAACTGGTTGGCGAGTCGTGTCGCTTCCTCGTGAAGGGGCTGGAGCGCGGGATGCTTGACCCGGTAGATGCCTTTCATCTGCTGCATGATCAGCAGCGAATCCGATCGGATGCGCAGTTGCTTGTGGTCGTGATCGAGGGCATAGCGGAGCGCGGCGATCAGGGCGGCATACTCTCTGCGACGTTGTTGGTGGCCCGGCCGAGCGCTCCCTTGAGCTCGGCGGTCATCCGCCCCTGCTCGTCTTCGATGATGACCCCCTTAGCCGGCCGGGCCGGGATTCCCGCTAGCGCCGCCGTCGGTATACGCCGTCAGCATCGGCAGGCGATCACGGCGCCGGCGTCGGGGCCGCCGGGGGTGGCGGTACGAAGATGATGCGCGAGCAGCTTTCGCACTGAAAGACGCGCTCGCTGCGCCGGAGCTCGATGAAGAGCTGAGGCCGGAGTCGAACGTGGCAGGCCGTGCAGTGGCCGCCGCGCACTTCGACGACGGCGGTGCGCCGCGTCGAGGCGACCGAGGAGTACAGCCTGACGAGATCCGGCAGGATCTGGGAGATTAGGCTCGACCGCCGCGCCGCCAGCTCGGTGAGCTCCCTCTCGATCCTCGTCCGATCGCGCTCGAGCGTAACTCGTTCGTTGGCAACCGCCTTCTCTTCGTCGGCGAGCAGCCGCTCGGTCGCCGCCACCGCGGCGGTCTGTTCGTCGGCTTCGACGAGCAGCTCCAGGATGCGATCCTCGAAGCCGCGCACCGCATCCTGAGCTCCTGCGATCTCATGCTGGACGGCGAGGTACTCCTTGTTGGTCTTGACCTCCATCAGCTGGTCCTTGAACTTCGTCAGGCGGCCCTGGACGACGGCCAGCTCTTTCTCGAGGCCGCGGCGGGCGCCCTGATTCTCAGCCAGCGCCTGACGCGCCGCGTCACGCGCGCCGCGCCGCTCGTTCTGCCTGGTTTCGAACGCGGCTACCCGTTCCGGAAGGTCGGCCACCCACTTCCGCCGTTCGTCGCTCTCGGCGTCGAGGTGCTGGAGGTCGATCAGGCGTTCAAGGTCGGGAAGCATGTCGCGTGCGAGCGGGTCGGTTGCCGGTCCTGGCGATGACGATCGGCTCGCCCGCGTTCACGTAGCCTCCCACACGTGCGCTTCCGTTCAGGGATGTCAATGGTGCACACGGCTCGCCGTGGACTCTACCCCCGGAATTCACTTCCGTTGATCCGGCCCGCCCAGGTGGCACCGGGGCTTCAGCCGTTTCTCCCAGCGGATGGACAGCCCTGAAAGCCTGTGCCACCGGCTCAATGCAAGTGAACTCCGCGTCTAAATCTAGTGTAGTCAGCACTGGCCTGCAAGCACGGTCGGACGTGCCTTGCCATGACGCGGAGACGACCTCGCCGGCCCGGACGGCGCGATCAGGAGGGACCATGCAGCAGGTGCAACGCCGTGGAAGCTGCTTGCGTCTGTTGGATCGCCCTGGCCGTCGTAATGTGGGTACTGGAGAATTCGCCTAGCGGCCGCGGGAGAACCACGCACGCACAGCATCCGGCAAAGCCGCGCCCCGCGGCCTGGGACTCGCTCCACAACTTGCTTGAATCGCATTGTGCGATGGCGCTGATCGCATTGTGGCTGTCACCAGAATGGATCGACGCGTGTGACGCATCGCGCGCTACTTACTGCGCCGGAGGGGCTGGCGCATGCACGGACTGGACGGCGAACTAACGCGCTGGCTCTCGCGATCCTCATCGCGCGGAAACACAAGAGTGAGCAGTCCACCCTTGGACTCGGTGCTGATCGGAATCGCGCTCGGTGATCGGGCGGCGAGGCAGCTGCACTCGCCCGTACTGACCGCGAACCAGAGGCGCGCAGGCCCTGAGCCCCACGACGGCCCACAGCAGGGCACCGTTGATCATGTGACAGCGGTGGGACTTGACGGAGTGGCGAATTTTGACCATCTTGTCTTGGCTCTTCACGTCGCCAGCTCTGCCAAATCTGGTCCTGGTCCTGACGGAGGAGGTCCGCAACTCAGCAGCATCCGAAGGGAGCACCGCAATGAAAGCAAGCCTCGCGATCGCGACGAGTGTGGCTGTGCTGACCGTGGCCGCAGCCGCACACGCCCAGGCGCCGCCTCAGACCGAAACGGTCAAAGGGGAGGCCAAGGTTGAAACTGTCAAGATGACCGGTGAGGTGGTGTCCGTCGAGAAGGGCTGGCTCTTAGCCAAGATGCAGCCGCTCGGCAACTACAGCCTGTTCAAGGTACAGCCGGGGCGGGAGTTCATCATCGACGGCCAGAAGAAGATGCTCAACGACCTCAAGCCGGGGACGGTCCTCACCGGCACGATCGTCAAGAAGACGACCCCCGTCACGGTGCGCACGATCAGCTCACTGAGCGGAACCGTGTGGGTGGTTCAGGGCGACTACGTGGTCCTGACGCTCGAAAACGGTGAGAACAAAGAGTTCCGGGTCCCCGAGTCGTTCAAGTTCATGGTCGACGGTAGGGCCGCTTCCGTGCAGGACCTGAGGAAGGGGATGAAGGTCACGGCCTCGAAGATTGTCGAAGAGCCCCAGACCGAGATTCTCGACCGAGACCTCCATCACCGGGACAGCCCCCAAGTCGAAGTCGTGAACTCCAGGGCTAACCGCCGGGACATCGAGGAGGTGGTGGGCCCACCAGGATTCGAACCTGGGACTGGCCGGTTATGAGCCGGCGGCTCTGACCGCTGAGCTATGGGCCCGTGCTAGAAAGCGCCGGCGGCTCTCAGCCGCCGGCGCGCGGCGGCGTGCTCCACCTACGGCGCTCGCTCTGAACGATGGCCGCGGCCAGCCCCCGTTGATTCCCGCGCCGGAATCAGCCTGGCCGTAAGTCGCCGCCGCCGAAAACGAGAAGGCCCGCCGACGTCCGACGGGTCCTGTCGCAGCCGGCGAGCTGCCAGCCGGCCCGTCCAGGGCCGGGCTGAATGGCAGCGAGCCTCGAAGGCTGCGCCGCGACGGCCGCCGCCGCAAAAACCAGCTACGTTCGGCCTTCGAGGAACGCCCGCAGCTTGCGGCTGCGCGACGGATGCCGCAGCTTGCGCAGCGCCTTCGCCTCGATCTGCCGGATGCGCTCGCGGGTGACCGCGAAGTTCTGGCCGACCTCCTCGAGCGTGTGCTCGCTGCCGTCGCCGACGCCGAAGCGCATCTTGATGACCTTCTCCTCGCGCGGCGTCAGCGTCTTGAGCACCGACTCGGTCTGCTCCTTCAGGTTCAGGTTGATCACCGCGTCGGACGGCGACAGGACGTTGCGGTCCTCGATGAAATCGCCAAGATGGCTGTCTTCCTCCTCGCCGATCGGCGTCTCCAGCGAGATCGGCTCCTGCGCGATCTTGAGCACCTTGCGCACCTTCGCCACCGGAATGTCCATCCGCTGCGCGATCTCTTCCGAGGTCGGCTCGCGGCCCAGCTCCTGCACGAGCGAGCGCGACGTGCGAATCGAGCTTGTTGATCGTCTCGATCATGTGGACCGGGATGCGGATGGTCCGCGCCTGGTCGGCGATCGCCCGCGTGATCGCCTGGCGGATCCACCACGTCGCGTAAGTCGAGAACTTGTAGCCGCGCCGGTACTCGAACTTGTCCACCGCCTTCATCAGGCCGATGTTGCCTTCCTGAATCAGGTCGAGGAACTGCAGGCCGCGGTTGGTGTACTTCTTCGCGATCGAGACGACGAGGCGCAGGTTGGCTTCGACCAGCTCCTTCTTGGCCTGCTCGGCCTGCTGCTCGCCCTTCTGGATCGTCTCGAGCGTCCGCCGCAGCCGCTCCGGCGACTCCTTCGAGCTCGCTCGCTCTTCTCGCTTGATCCTGAGCTTCAGCGTCCTTCTGGCGCTTCAGCGAGCGCTCTTCTTGTCCTCTTCCTTGAGCTTCGGCGCCTTGCGGCCCTTCGCCGTCAGCTGCCGCTCGATGTAGTCGACCTCGCGCTGCAGCCGCTGGACGTCCTCGACCTGCTCCTTGACCTGGTCGACCAGCCGGCGCTTCACCGTCTCGGTGAACTCGATGCGGCGAATGAGCTGCGACAGCGCACGCGCGCGCGCATCGCCTTCCACCGGGCCTTGCGGTACGGCGCCGACCGGCCGCTTCGGCCGTGTCGTCGAGCTTCTGCTTCGCGCTTCTCCCAGTCGGCGTGCGCCTTCCTGCACCGCGTCGATCTGGCGCAGCACCTCGCGGGCGCGCTCCTCGACGCGCTCGTCGGTGATCTCCTCGTCGTTGAAGATCACCAGCTCGCGGATCGTGCGCTTGCCGGCGCGCAGCTGCTCGCCCATGTCGATGATCGCGCGCGCGATCGTCGGCGTGCGCGAGATCGACTTGATCACCGTCGAGCTTGCCGCGCTCGATGCGCTTGGCGATCTCGACCTCGCCCTCGCGCGTGAGCAGCGGCACCGTGCCCATCTCGCGCAGGTACATGCGGACGGGATCGTTGGTCTTGTCGAGCGCGCCGGGCGTCAGATCGAGCTCGATGTCTTCGCCGCCGTCGGGCCGGTCGAGCAGCTTGTCCTCGCGGTACTTCTGCTCCGAATCGACGACCTCGATGCCGGCGTTGCCAAACGTGCTGAACAGGTCGTCCAGCTCCTCGGACGAAGTGATGTCCGACGGGCAGCAGCTCGTTGACTTCGTCGTACAGCAGATAGCCCTTCTCCTTGCCCATGGAGATGAGCTGCCGGACCTCGTCGTATTTCTCTTCGATCGACAACGTGATTCCTCCTGCCTGCCCGCAGTCTTACCCTGCGCTGGCGCTAGCGCCCAGTTTACCCGCGACGTCCCGGCGAGTCCGCCGGGACACTCGCGTGTCCCTGCTAGTCGGCTGCGCCGCGCGGGCTTCCTGCATCTTCCGCGCCAGCAGCTCGTCGATCTCGGCTCGATGGCCGACGGCCCTGTGTTCGAGGGCGTCGATCTGGCGCGGTCGATCCAGCGTTCGCGCTCGAGGCGCCTGCGCTTCAGCGCCTTCACGCATTCGGCGGCCGGCGCCGGTTTCGGATACCGGGCGGCAATCCCGGTCATGAGCGCCGCTTCCTCTTCGTTTAGACGCTCCAGCAGCGCCGCCGGGAAGCTTCCGCGGGTCTTCGCCTGCCAGCGCGCGCGCCGCGCGCAGGACGTCGCGGCAGGCCAGCCCGGCCAGATCGTCCTCCTCGAGCTCGGGCAGCACGCGGTCACCACGTCGCC
The DNA here is from genome assembly GCA_963840865.1 of Vicinamibacterales bacterium. Lineage (GTDB taxonomy): Bacteria > Acidobacteriota > Vicinamibacteria > Vicinamibacterales > Vicinamibacteraceae > CAWJAP01. The sequence goes on along the minus strand of CAWJAP010000023.1, from coordinate 16,373 downwards.
GGATCCGACACGAGCTGGCCAGCAGGTCCCGTTCCGCGTCGTCAACCTGCCAGCCGGGCCCGCGCGATCGCCGCGCCGGGAGCGCCGGCTTCCGCGCCACCGCCGCCTTGCGGATCTCCTGCCGGACGACGTCTTCCGACATGCCGGCGCGATGCGGCGATCCGGTCCGCAAATTGGTCGCGGGCCGGCCGCGTCCGGGATGCTGCGCCGCGACGGCCGAGCATGGCGTTGAGGAAGCTCAGCCGGCCCGCCGGAGTCGGCCAGATCGTGCTGCGCGGCCGCCCGCTCCATCAGGAAGTCCAGATACGGCCGCGCCTGGTCGATCGACCGCTGATAGGCCGCGCCGCCGTGACGCCGGACGAACACGTCCGGATCCTGACCCGCCGGCAGCACCGCGACGCTGCACCTGGAATCCCTCGCGCACCAGCAGATCGCAGGACCGCGCCGCCGCGCCCTGGCCGGCGGCGTCCGGATCGAAGCTCAGGACCGCCTGCGACGTGAACCGGCGCAGCATCTGCGCCTGCGGCTGCGTCAGCGCCGTCCCGCACGTCGCCACGACCGTTCGTCACGCCGCCCTGCAGCGCCTGCGCGAAGTCGAAGTAACCCTCCACGCAGCACGACGCGTCCCGGCCTTCCGGATGTCGGCCTTCGTCACGTTCAGCCCGTAGAGCGTCCGTCCCTTGCTATATATCGGCGTTTCGGGGCTGTTCAGGTACTTCGGCAGCTGGTCGGCCTCCATCGCCCGCCCGCCGAAGGCGATGATCGATCCCGCTCTCCCGGCAGATCGGGATCATCAGCCGGTTCCAGAACCGATCGACAGTCGCCCATCGCGCTCGACACCAGCCCGCTCGTGCACAGCGATGGCCGCCGGTACAAACCCTTGCTGCCGCAGGTGGCTCAGCAGCACGTCGCGCCCCGGCGGCGCGAAGCCCGAGTCCGAGCCGCTCGATCGTCTCCGGCGTCGATGCCACGCTCGCGCCAGCATCTGGCGCGCGCGCGCGCCCGGCCGGCGCCCTCGAGCAGCCGCCGCGATAGAAGGCCGCCGCGACCTCGTGCATCTTCAGCAGCGCCTCGCGCTCGGCGTCGACTCGGCCGCGTCGCGCCGCGTTCGCGCTCGGGCAGCGCCACGCCGAACTTCTGCGCCAGCAGCCGCACCGCCTCGGGAAAGCTCACGCGCTCGGTGCAGCTCGACGAACTTGAACACGTTGCCGCCGACGCCGCACCCGAAGCAGTGGAAGAACCCTGCTCGCGGTTGACGCTGAACGACGGCGTCTTCTCGGCGTGGAACGGACACAGCCCCTTGTACCGGTCCCCGACGCGCCGCAGCGACACCTACTCCTGCACGACCTGCACGATGTCGGCCTGCAGGCGCAGGTCGTCGATGAACGCTGGGGGAACAGGGGCATAATCAAGGCTCAAGGCTCAGGGCGCAAGGCTCAGGACGGTCACAGGAGCAAGTCGAGGCGGTCTTTACCCTGATTGGCCTTCCTTGTGACCTTAGCCGTGACCGTCTGACCTTGACCGCGAGTTGCACTCCTTCAACTCCACCACCGTCACACCGCCGCCGCCTTCGCCGGGCGAGGCCAGGGTGCTGCGCGCGACGAGCGGATGGCTCGCCAGGAACTCGCCGAGCGCGCGCCGCAGCTGGCCGGTCCCGTGGCCGTGAATGACGCGAACCTGCCGCAGTTCCGCCATGAGCGCCTGGTCGAGGAACTTGTCGGCGCGCTCGATGCGCTTCGGCCACCGTGCACCCGATCGACGTTCAAATCGGACGCCGCCCTCGGCGCTCGCGCGATGCACGTGCACGGTGACCTGCGCCGCGCGCGGCGCCGACGGCCTGCCCGCCGCGCGCAGCTCGTCGAGGCCGACGCGCATGCGCTTGCCGTTGCACGCTCACTTCCGCGCTCGCGATCGTGAATCGCCTGCACCACGCCCTCGATGCCCGAGCGGCAGCAGGCACGCGCATACCCGGCGCGACGGTCCTGCGGCGCGGCTGGACCAGCGGCCGCGATCGGTTCCGCCGCCGCTCGCTTCGGCGCGCACGCCGGCCCGGCGACGTCTTCGAGCGCGGCCCGCGCATCGGCGCGGAGGCTCGCCCGTTTCGCCGGTCGAGATCGGCGTTCCGACCAGCGTCGCCGGCACAGGTCCGTGCCGATGCGTCTGCTGCGCGCGCCTCGGCGGCATCGTCGACCAGCGCGGCTGCCTTGCGGCGGGCTTCGTCGACGACGGTGTCGATCGCGCGGCGCGCCTCACGCAGCCGATCCTGCAACGGCGGCGTCGAGCTTCCGGCGGGACTGCGCCTCGCGTTCGCGCAGCGCCCTCGTCGCGCGTTCGATACTGCGCCTCGAGCGTCGCCGATCTGCGCGCGCTCGTGGCCGACCAGGCGCCGCTCGTGCTCGAGCGCGTGCAGCTCGCGATCGACCTTCGCGAGGTGCTCGGCGAGCTGCGCCTCGCGATCGCGTGCGGAAGCCGCGCGCCGACTCGACGATCGAAGCGGGCAGGCCGATCCGCGCCGCCATCTCGAGCGCCAGGCTCGATCCCGGCGATCCGTAGATCAGCCGATAGGTCGGCACGAACGTGTCCGGATGGAACCCGAATGCCGCGGCCGTCACTTCCGGCGTCGTCGAGGCGTACGACTTCAGCGCGTCGTAGTGCGTCGTCGCGATCGACGATCGCGCCGCGCGCGCGGAAGTGATCGATGATCGCCATGCCGAGCGCGCCGCCCTCGACCGGATCGGTGCCGGCGCCGATTTCGTCGAGGAGCACGAGCGCCGGCGTGCGCAGCGCCGCGATCCATCGCCGCGATGTTCGTGACGTGCCACGAGAACGTGCTCAGGTTCGCGTCAATCGACTGCTCGTCGCCGATGTCGGCGAACACCGACTGGAACACCGGGACCGAGCGAGCCGCCTGTCCGCGGGAATGTGCAGGCCCGCCTGCGCCATCAGCGCCAGCAGCCCTGCCGACTTGAGCGCCACGGTCTTGCCGCCGGTGTTCGGGCCGGTGATCGACCAGCACGCGAGTCGGCGGAATGACGAGCACGTCGACGGGAACGCGGCTCGCTGGTCGCGCGCCACTCGCCGGCCGCCCGCATCCTCGGTGCGTGCCATGACCGAGGAGATGAGCAGCGGGTGGCGCGCCGCGCGCAACTCCAGGCGTCCGTCGGTCGACAGTGCCGGCGCGCTCGCGCGGCAGGCGCCGGCCAGCCGCGCCTTCGCCTGAATGACGATCGAGCTCGGCGGCGGCGTCGAGCGTGCGCCGCAGGTCGAGCGCGCGCGCGCGGAAGGCATCCGTCAGTCGCGAGCAGGATGCGCCGGACTTCGGCGGCTTCCTGCTCTTCGAGCGCCACGATCTCGTTGTTCAGCTCGACGGTGCTCAGCGGCTCGAGATAGAGGCTCGCGCCGCTCGCCGAGCTGCCATGCACGATGCCCGGGATCGCATGCGCGGTGCTCGGCGCGGACGACGATGACGTAGCGTCCGTTGCGATCGGCGACGACCTGATCCTGCAGGTAGCGCGCGGTGTCGCGGCCGCGCACGTACGATTCGAGCGTGCCCCGCAGGCGCGACCGCTGTTTCCGCAAGCGATCGCGAATCTGCCGGAGCTCGGGGCTCGCGCGTCGACGACGTCGCCCGCGCCGTCGATGGCGCTTGCGAATCGCGGCCGCCTCGCGTTCGAACGAGGCGAGTCCGCGTCGGCGAGCGCCGCGAGCGTGGGGCACTCGGCAGCCGGCAAGCGGCGAATCACTTCCCGCACGCGGTCCATCGACTCGACGGCGTCGGCCAGGCCGAGCAGGCGCAGCGGCTCGAGCGGCCGATCGGCGACCGCGAGCGCCGTCAGCGTTTCGTCGAAGTCGTCCGGCGCCCGCAGCGGAAACGACGGATGCTCCCCGAGCAGGCGCACGCCCTCGCTCGTCGCCGCGAGCGCCGCCTCCACGCGGCGCAGGATCGGTCATGGGCTCGAGCGCGGCGAGTCGCCCGGCGCCCATGGGCGTGAGCGCGAAGCTGGTCAGCGCCTCGACGACACGATCGAACTCGAGCGCTCGGAGGGTACCGGAGTGCATGAGGAATTGGGGCCCGGGAATCGGAGCCGGCCGGACCGGGCCAGGCCCGGTTGGTCGACGCTCCGCCGGAGCGAACCGGAAATTATAGCACGGAAGCAGGGCTGGCAGCGGCTGGAGCGGCTGGGACGGCTTGGGCGGCTGGGCGGCTGGGCGGCTGGGCGGCTGGGCGGCTGGGCGGCGTTGCTTGACCAATGCTGAAACGGCGAGCTCGAGTCCTTAGCCTCAATCCGGCCCAGCCCACACCCAGCCCCGAGCCGCCCAGCCCCCAGCCGCCTCTAGCCGTGATTTATGCGGGTCGCCAGCCGCCGCGGCGCCGAACCCGTTGTCGATGTTGACGACCGCTACTGCCGGCGGCGCAACTGTTGAGCATCGCGAGCAGTGCGGCCAGGCCGCCGAAGCTGGCGCCGTAGCCGACGCTCGTCGGAACCGCGATCGACCGGGCGCCGAGACCAGCCCGCCGACGACGCTGGGCAGGGCGCCCTCCATGCCGGCGACGACGATCAGCACGCGGGCAGCTTCGAGCCGCGGTCTGCTCATCGAGCAGGCGGTGGAGCCCGGCCACTCCGACGTCGTAGAGCCGATCCACGGCGTTCCCCAGTGCGGCCGGCCGAGACCGCAGCTTCTTCGGCGACCGGAAGGTCGGACGTGCCCGCGCACACGACCAGCACCGTTCCCCGGCCCGAAGGCGGCGGCGTCACGGATCTGGACAATTGTGCGCGCCGTGTCATGAAAGACAGCATCGGGGAGCACCGCCCGCACGGCCTCCCACGCGGCAGGCGATCGCGCGGGTCACCAGGAGATTGTGCCCGCGATCGACGATTCTCCGAGCAATTTCCGCGATTTGGGCCGGCGACTTCCCCTGGCCGAACACCACTTCCGGCATCCCCTGGCGAAGCAATCGATGGTGATCGATTCTTGCAAAGCCGAGGTTCTCGTAGGGCGCCGCTCGGAGGGCGGCGAGAAGCTCAGCTTCTGCGGCTTCGGGTGCGAGGGTTCCGCCGCCGAACCGCCGCGAGGAGGGCACGAATGGCCGACGGGGTCATGAGCGCCTCATGCGTTGACTTTGTCCGGAACGCATCGCTAAACTCAACGTTTCGCGGCCGGGTCCGACCGGCCGAGGCAGCCGGATCCGGGGCTGCTGAATCGCCACTATGACACCAACCGAGACGCTGATTCTGGCGGCGTATTTCTTCATCCTCGTCATCCTCGCCGTCTACGGCTGGCACCGGTACTACCTTGTGTATCTCTACTTGAAGCACAAGGACAACGTCCCGAAGCCGCTGCCTCTGCCGGATCCGCTCCCGGTCGTCACGATTCAGCTACCGATCTACAACGAGATGTACGTCGTCGACCGGCTGATCGGCTCGGTCTGTGCGATCGACTATCCGCGCCACCTGATCGAAATCCAGGTGCTGGACGACTCGACCGACGAGACACGCGAGATTGCCGAGCTGGCCGTCCGTCGCTACGCCAGCCAGGGCTACGACATCAAGTACTCTCCGTCGCGTCGATCGCACGGGTTTCAAGGCTGGCGCGCTCGAGGCGGGCCTCGCCGTTGCGCGCGGCGAGTTCGTCGCCATCTTCGACGCCGACTTCGTGGCGCCCGCCGACTTCCTGATGCGCACCGTGCCGCAATTCGCCGACCCGAAGGTCGGGATGGTCCAGGCGCGCTGGGGACACATCAATCGAGAGTACTCGCTGCTCACGCGCATCCAGTCGATCCTGCTCGACGGCCACTTCGTCCTCGAGCACGGCAGCCGGAACCGCGCGGGCTGCTTCTTCAACTTCAATGGCACCGCTGGCATCTGGCGCCGGACGGTCATTTCGGACGCGGGTGGCTGGCAGCACGACACGCTGACCGAGGACCTCGACCTCAGCTACCGTGCGCAGCTCCGCGGCTGGCGCTTCGTCTTCATGCAGGATCTCGTCGCGCCGGCCGAGGTGCCGGTCGAGATGAACGCGTTCAAGTCCCAGCAGCACCGCTGGGCGAAGGGCTCGGTTCAGACGTGCCGCAAAGTGCTGCCACGGATTCTCCAGTCGAACCTGCCGACGCACGTGAAGGCCGAGGCGTTCTTCCATCTCACCGCCAACTTCAACTACCTGCTGATGGTGGTGCTCTCGATCCTGATGTTCCCGGCGATGTATGTCCGTTACAACATGGGCTGGACGGAGATGCTGCTCATCGACGTGCCGCTCTTCTTCGCGGCGACGTTCTCGGTCGCGAACTTCTACTTGGTCTGCCAGCGCGAGCTCTTCCGCGAGACCTGGATGTCGCGATTGAAGTATCTGCCGTTTCTGATGTCGATCGGCATCGGGCTCTGCATCAACAACGCGCGCGCGGTCATCGAGGCGCTCGTTGCCCAGTGACAGTGGCGAGTTCACCCGGACGCCGAAGTACGGGGTCGAGCGAGACTCGGACGATTGGCAGGGCAAGAAGTACCGCCAGATCGCGCTCGCCCAGCCGCTCGTCGAGCTTGGGCTCGGCTGCTACTTCACGGTGACGGTCTTCTACGCGCTGGCCAACGGCATCTACGGCACCCTGCCGTTCCTCATCCTCTTCCAGGTAGGGTTCCTCTATACGGGCCTCTTGTCGATCGTCCAGCAGTTCGGCGGCGACGACATCGCGCTCTCTACCCAAGCCGCTGGGGAATAGCGGTGTCTGTTGGGCGCTGGTCGCCCTCTGCGACCAGCGCGGCAGCCCTTTGATTCGCGCCGCTATTCAGCCGGCCCTGGGCGGGCCGGCAGCGCGAAAGGCTGCAGATGTCAGGGCACCGAGCGTCGTCAACTTCATCACAGGCAGGGCATGGCACCGCCGTGCCCTTGTTCGGTACCCAGCCGCCCAGCCGCCTAGTCGCCCAGCCGCCCAGCGGATATGATCCCCGGTATGTCGACCGCGGAAGCCAAATCCAAGGGCGGGCTCGAGGACGTTGTCGCGACCTCCTCGGCAATCTGCTATCTCGATGGCGAGCGGGGCGTACTCGCCTACTGCGGGTACGACATTCACGATCTGGCGGAGAAGGCGACCTTCGAGGAGGTGTGCCATCTCCTGTGGCACCGGCGGCTACCGACGAGGGCCGAGCTCGGCGATCTGCAGACCGCCCTCGCCGCCGCGCGCACCCTGCCCGAGCCCGTCGTCCGGCTGCTCAGGACACTGCCCCCGTCGAACGGGATGGACCTGCTGCGGACGACGACCTCCGCCCTGGCCCACTACGACCCGGATGCGGACGACAACTCGCAGGCCGCCAGCGCTCGAAAAGCCGTTCGGTTGACGGGCCAACTATCGACGCTCGTCGCGACGATGGGCCGTTTGAACGCGGGCGGTGGGCCCATTCAACCGGATCCCGCACTCGGCCAAGCGGCGAACTTCCTCTACGTGCTCACCGGGAACCGCCCCGGCCCGACGGCGGTCCGGGCGTTCGACATCGCGCTCACGCTGCACGCCGACCACGAGCTCAACGCCTCGACCTTCGGCGCGCGGGTCACTGCGGCCACGCTCTCCGACGTTCACTCGGCGATCGTCGCGGGAATCGGCGCGCTGAAGGGTCCGCTGCACGGCGGCGCGAATGCCGACGTGATGAAGCTGCTGCTCGAGCTCGGAGAGGACGCGAGCGCCGACCGGATCGAGTCGACCATCCGCGCCAAGCTGGCGCGGAAGGAGAAGATTCCCGGCTTCGGCCATCGTGTGTATCGCACGGAGGATCCGCGCGCCACGCACCTGCGCCGGATGTCGAAGGAGCTCGGCGAGAAGGCGGGCCGGACGCGATGGTTCGAGATGTCTCAGCAGATCGAAGCGCTGGTCAAAAAAGAGAAGGGACTCAACCCCAACGTCGACTTCTATTCGGCTTCGACCTACTACACCCTGGGGATCCCGATCGATCTCTTCACGCCGATCTTCGCGGTGAGCCGCGTGTCAGGGTGGACGGCGCACGTCCTCGAGCAGTACGCGAACAACCGGTTGATTCGTCCGCGCGCCGACTACATCGGACCGCCGTACCCTCAGCCCTGGGTGCCTCTCGAACGTCGATAACGGTCAAGACAGCGGCTAAAGCCCCGCCCTCCTCGTGCGTTGGTACACGCGGACGTAGTCCACTTGAAACCGCGCGGGGAACGTCGTCTTCGACGGGTCTCCGCCCTGCGTGCCGCCAATCGCCAGGTTCAGCAGCAAGTAGTGCGGCTGTCGGAAGGGATGCGCCGTGGTTCTCTTGTTCACGGTGTCGGCGAGCCGCGTGACGTTCAGGAGCCGCTCGTCCACCGACAATCGGATCTCCTGCTCGTCCCAGTCCATTCGCCAGACATGGAACTCATCGGCCCAGCCGGGACCGAGTGTTGTCACGTCGGTGCGCGCTGAATCCCACGTGGCCACCCATCGTGTGTCGGATCCCCACGCCACGTTGGCGAGGAGGATGCCGCGGTAGTGCTCCATGATGTCGATCTCGCCTCCCTCTGGCCATTCGCCTTCCACACCGAGTGTCCAGAAGGCGGGCCACATCCCCGGACGGGTGTCGATGCGGCCACGCATCTCGAAGCGGCCGACCGCCATGAATGGAGTCCCTTCGTGATGACGCTGGCCGAGGTGTAATCGGCGGAAGCGCGGCTCTCGGACCATTTTGCGCTGCCGTCGACCCGACGAGGGTTGACGACGTGCTCGCGACGCGCCTCGATGACGAGCTTCCCGTCACGAACTGCCGCGTTCTGCGGCTGGTACCACTGCAGCTCCTCGTTGCGCACGAACCCGTGCTCGAAGGCCCAGTTGCGGGGATCGGGCGGCCCGTCGCCGGCGAACTCGTCTGCCCACACGAGACGCCAGTCGCCGCCCTGATGGGAGCTCGAGGAAATGGCGCCGGCCGTACACGTCACGCCGGTCGCGAGCGCAGCGGCAAGAGCGAGCTTCGACATGAGGCCTCCCGTGACAGCCTACTTCGCCTGGATCGTTGCATGCACTCGATGGCTCGAGGAGTGTTCGGACCTGCCACCTGGGGCGTTGAATCCATCGAGGTCAACCACCGCGTCACTGGAGGTCTGCATGCGTCGTCTGCTTCTGCTGCTTTCGTGTGTCCTGCTCATGGGAGGTGTCCTGCACGCCGCCGCAACCATCAAGGAGTTGAAGCTCGAAGACGGTCGTGACGACGTCAACACCATTACGACCGCGATTTTCGACGGCGCGAAAGCGGGCCCCGTTCGCATCGGCCCGCTCAAGGCGGGTTACGACCGCAAGGCGAAAGTCGTCCGGAAGGGCGGGTCGGGCTTCTTCACGAAAGGCCCCGAATACAACCTCGATCCGGGTCTCGACCTCGCAGCTGTTCTTGGTGAGTCGCTGCGTGCCGAAGCCACGGCCATGGGCCTCGCCGCGGGCTCTGGCCCTGGCTGGGAAATCGGCGGGACGCTCAAGGACGTGTATCTCGAGAGCAAGCAGATTCCGTACGGCGCCACGCTGTTCTGGGGCTACATGGACGTCGCCCTCGAGCTCAAAGGGCCTGCCGGGCAGACGGCGACCGTGGCGATGCGCCTGCACAACTACTCCGGCGGCTACAACGCGGGGATGGGGCGCAAAGACGAGGCGCAATCGGGCCTTGCGCACCTGCTCATCGAGGGAGCGCAGGAGATCCTCGGCCGGTTGAACCGCGAGCATTTCAAGGCGCCGGTGAAGCCCGAGATCGAAAAGCTCGCCAGCCAGCTGCAGGGTGGCGTCCTGAACAAGGAGAAGGACCTGCATCTCATCGGCCTGTCGGCTACACAGTCGGCGGTGCCGGTGCTGCTCGGACTGCTGCCCAAGGAAATCGACGAGAACCGTCGGTCGACCATCATCGACGCCCTGGCCCGGATCGGATCGCCCGAAGCGGTCGCCACGCTGGCGTCACGATACGCCACGGAAGACGAGGACAGCCGCTTCTACACGATCAAGGCGATGGACTACATCGGAGGCGATGCTGCGCTCGCGCTGGTCCGGGACCAGGGGTCGAAGGATGCCGACAGCTCGCCGCAGCGGATCTCGATGCGCGTATTGGGCACGCCTGGCAAGTCCTGACGTCGATCGCCGCACAACCGGGCCGCTGGCACTCTCCGTGCTTCGACGATGCTAGGATCGCGATTCGCCTGGGCGCGAGACGAGCGATTCCTGGAGAATCGAGGACGGGCATGACCAGCGGCACTCCGGGCGAACGCAACGAGATGAACGCGCGGCTCACGGGCATCGATCAGAAACTGCAACAGCTGCCCACGCGCGAGGAGCTGCATGCGGACGTCGCGGCCCGCGACGAGCTGATTCTCAGCACCCGGGAGGAGATGCGCCGGTCGAGCGAGGAGACGCGGCGCCACTTCGACGTGGTTGCCGAAGGGTTGCGCGACGATATCCGCCTGCTGGCCGAAGGGCAGGTCACCATCGTCGCCCGACTCGACGCGTCGCTCGCTGACCGCGACACCGATCGCGCGACGCTCGCAGGGCACGACCTCCGCCTGGCGCGGCTCGAAACGCACGGCGGATTCGAGCCGCCGTCCCGCCCGGTAAGGCGGCGCCGGCGGTAAGTTCGCCCAGGCGCCATCGTCGGCGCCGCGGCCAGCGGCCAGGGCCACCGAAGGGCGGATGCTACAATTGTCGGGTTCGGCAGTCGCATGGACCCGCAGCAGATCCGCAACTTCTCCATCATCGCGCACATCGACCACGGCAAGTCGACGCTGGCCGACCGGTTCCTGGAGGTCACGGGCGCCCTGCAGGCGCGTGAGATGGAGGCGCAGGTGCTCGACAGCATGGACCTCGAGCGCGAGCGCGGCATCACCATCAAGGCGCACGCCGTCCGGCTGAACTACACGGCCATCGACGGCAACGAGCTACGTCCTGAACCTGATCGACACGCCCGGCCACGTGGACTTCTCCTACGAAGTCACGCGGTCGCTGGCCGCCTGCGAGGGCGCGCTGCTGGTCGTCGACGCCTCGCAGGGCGTCGAGGCCCAGACCCTGGCCAACGCCTATCTCGCCGTCGACAGCAACCTCGACATCATTCCGGTCATCAACAAGATCGACCTGCCCGGTGCGCAGATCGACGAGGCGAAGCGGCAGATCGAGGAGATCATCGGCCTCGACGCGCGGGAGCCATTCTCGCGAGCGCCAAGGAAGGCATCGGCGTCACGCGACATCCTCGAGGCGATCGTCACGCGCATGCCGCCGCCCAAGGGCGACGCCGAAGCGCCGCTCAAGGCGCTGATCTTCGATTCCTGGTACGACGCCTACCGCGGCGTCATCGTGCTGATCCGCGTGATCGACGGCGCGATCCGCGCCGGGCATGAAGGTCCGCTTGATGATGAGACCGGCCAGGAGTACGAGGTCGAGCAGGTCGGCGTCTTCTCGCCCGAAGCCGGTGCCGGTCGACGAGCTCGGCGTCGGCGAGGTCGGGCTTCGTGATCGCCGGCATCAAGACGGTCGACCGACGCGCAGATCGGCGACACGATCACCGAGGCGGCGCGGCCCACGGCCGCAGCCGTTCCCGGGCTTCCAGGAGATGAAGCCGATGGTCTTCGCCGGGCTCTATCCGGTCGAGAGCCATCAGTACGAGGAGCTGCGCGAAGCGCTCGAGAAGCTGCGGCTGAACGACGCGGCGTTCGTCTTCGAGCCGGAGACCTCGGCCGCGCTCGGCTTCGGGTTCCGCTGCGGATTCCTCGGCCTGCTGCACATGGAGATCGTCCAGGAGCGGCTCGAGCGCGAGTTCGCATGGACCTGATCACGACCGCGCCCGGCGTGCTCTACCGGGTGACGACGACGGACGGGGAGGTGATCGAGGTGGACAATCCGGCGAAGTTGCCCGATGCGGGCCGCATCGCGAAGTTCGAAGAGCCGATCATCACGGCGATGATCCTCACGCCGCGGAGTACGTCGGCGGCATGCTGCAGCTCTGTCAGGAGAAGCGCGGCGTGCAGAAGAAGCATCGAGTACCTCGACGTCGGACCGCGTGCTGCTCACCTACGAGCTGCCGCTCAACGAGGTCGTGCTCGACTTCTACGACAGGCTGAAGTCGCTGTCGCGCGGCTACGCGTCGCTGGACTACCACTTCAGCGGCTACCGGGAATCGCCGCTGGTGAAGCTGGACATCCTGGTCAACGGCGAGCCGGTCGACGCGCTGTCGATCATCGTGCACCGCGACACGGCCTACACGCGCGGCCGCGCGCTGGCCGCGAAGATGCGCGAGCTGATTCCGCGGCAGATGTTCGAGATCGCCATCCAGGCGGCGATCGGCGGCCGGATCATCGCGCGCGAGACGTCAAGGCGATGCGCAAGAACGTGCTCGCCAAGTGCTACGGCGGCGACATCTCGCGCAAGCGCAAGCTGCTCGAGAAGCAGAAGGAAGGCAAGAAGCGCATGAAGCGCGTCGGCCGCGTGGAGATTCCGCAGGAAGCGTTCCTGGCGGTGCTGAAGGTCGGGGACGACGAATGACGACTCCCGACCGGCTTCCGAGGGCCGCACCGAGCCAGACGATCCGACCGGCGCGCGAGTACTTCGAGTCGATCGTGATCGCGGTCATCCTGGCGCTGTTCATTCGCACCTGGGTGGTCCAGGCGTTCAAGATCCCGACCGGCTCGATGGAGAACAACCTGCTCGTCGGCGATCACCTGCTGGTCGAACAAGTTCGTGTTCGCGCCGGCGGCGACCGCGCTGGAGCGCGCGCTGCTGCCGGTCCGCGAGCGTCAAGCGCGGCGACGTCATCGTCTTCAAGTATCCGCAGGAGCCGAGCGCGATTTCATCAAGCGCGTGATCGGCCTGCCGGGCGAGACGCTCGAGCTGCGCCGAAGGAGGTCTACATCAACGGCGCAGCCGCTCGACGGAAGCCGTACGTCGCACTTCCTCGTGCCGCCTGCGCCCGGGGAGATGGCGTCGTTCGACAAGCGCGACAACTACGGCCCGGTCACCGTTCCCGAAGGCCACTACTTCGTGATGGGCGACAACCGCGACAACTCGCAGGACAGCCGGTGCTGGGGTTCCTGCTCGCGGGCCTACGTGAAGGGCAAGGCGTTGATGGTCTACTGGTCGTACGAGCCGGAGCGCGCGCGCGACGTCGTTCCTGACTGGGACGCGGTGGAACCGGTTGCTCCATCAGATTCATTGACGCTCGTCGGCGGGCCAGACATCCGCCAGGGCTACGGTCGTCCGCCGTCGCACTAGCGAAGGCGGAGTCCCGCCTCCGTTCTGTTCCCCCTCCAGTTCCTCCTTCATCGTTCCTATTTCGTCCGCTAGCTCTTCAGAAAGCCGAGCCACGGCCAATATGCACGTTAGCAAGGTCTTTTGCGGGTTCCCGGCGGCCCCGAACTGGAGCATGGCCATGGCGGGGTTGACCATCAGACTGCCACTGTCGCGATGATTCTGCACGCCGCGTACCGGATCGTCCCGGCGTCTTACACGAACTGGAGGCCCAGGGACGCGCTGACGGAGCTCGCGACCTACTCGGAGCGGCGAACCGCCGACGGGTCGCTCGACAAAGCTGTCAGACTGGCAAGGGACTACGAGTGCCCCTGGACCGGGGCGACTTCGCCATTCGTCGCGAAGCAGCCCACGAGCATTGCCACGCGATTCGACGTACAGCTGACCTTTCCACGCCAGTACCTACCCGTTCGAGTTCGTGATCGACATTGCGGCGAGCCCCGCTTCGGTGAGTTTCAGCCCTCGCGATAGTCGGGCTGGGCGGCTGGAGGTTGGGGACTGGGCGGCTGATGGCCTGGCGGTTGGGGCCCGGCGCTCGCCGCGTGAGCTCGTCGCCAGGCGCTCGAGCGCGTCGCCCAGTGAGGGGCCTTCGATGCGCGCGCGCTTCGTTCGAGGCGACTCGCCGCTGCACGATGGTGAGCTGACGCATCGGAACTTACGGCGCATCGTAGAGAGTATGCGAGCGGGTGAGCTGGCCAGCGCCCTCGACTTGGAGGCGCGGCAGAGCGCACGAGCAGCGCACCAGCACCGTCACCCGCCGCCGCCGTACGGGCCGCTCGCGGAATCGGCTCGGACAACGAGCAGGCAGGCCGGCCGCGTCGGCGGCCACCCCGGGTGCATCGCCGGCTCATCCCACTTTCTGCACAACATCGGCGATCAGCAGCCGCTGATCGAGCGCGATGCCGGCAAGAACTCGGTCTTCGGCCGAGTGCAGCAGCAGCTTCTGGTGCGCGGTCCGGCCTGGTCCTTCCAGGACGCATGTGGAACTCGAACGCGTCGGAGAGCGGGGCGATCGAGGCCTAGAGCGAGCCCTCGACGTTTCACGGCGCCGATGAGCCGCCTGGTCAGATCGCGTCCGTTCCTACCGAACACACGTCCGCGCCGGAACGTAGAGCGACCCAGCGTACCCGGCGCGGCCTCACTGCACGATGTCGCACGCCGTTGCCGGCCCTGAGCTTCCTGCACTGACCGATCGTCTTGCCTGCATGAAGAAGATCATCTGGATTGGATTTTGTGCAGGGGCAGGAGCTGCGGGTCGGAGATGGTGTCAGAGCGCCGTCAACATCAGCGTACCGAATGAGCCGCGTCGACGCGTCCCGAAATCGCCGTGCCCACACGGATGATGGTCGGCGCCCTCGGACACCGCCGCTTCGAAGTCCTCGTCGCATCCCCATGGACCGCTCAGGGAGCTACGCAGGCAGACCGACCTTAATCGACGAGAGCCGATCCGCGGCTCGCGGCGACGGCGGGGATCGAGACGCACATCCTCAGCTTCATCAAAGAGGGCGTTGACAGCGGCATCGAGGCCGACCCAGCGCGCGCCCCTGAGCTAGACCGAGCCCGATCGAGGGTGTCGTTGCGAACGTCGTACTCGGTAGCCCCGTGCCTTCAGTCGCCTGGCCGGACAAAATCGACCTCCGCCAAGAGCTGTGGCTCGCAGTGCGCCTCGTCGACCACATCATAGAGTTTCCGCAAGAAATAGAGCCCAATGAGACCGACGCTCGACGACGTCGAACAGACGACGCCGCCGCCTCCGTGCCTTGTTCGATTGCAGGTGGCCGATCAGGTCCCGCAGCACGTGCCGCGTCTCGAATGGCCTCGATTTTCGGGATCGCCTCCTCGACACGATTTTCGCGGACTCGCGCTCGCCGGCCATTTAGCCGCCCGGATGCGCTTCGACCAGAAGAGTCTTGAGAACAGCGATCAGCCTGACCACGTCCAGCGGCAACCAGCTCTCGGCCGCGGCGCGCTCGGAGGCGCGAACGCCTCCGCGCCGGGGTCGACGGCGATGCGTAGCCACGGCGCTCTCAGCTCACTTCTAGATCTGGCCG
Organism: Vicinamibacterales bacterium; assembly: GCA_963840865.1. Taxonomy (GTDB): domain Bacteria; phylum Acidobacteriota; class Vicinamibacteria; order Vicinamibacterales; family Vicinamibacteraceae; genus CAWJAP01. The sequence continues at coordinate 1,079 of CAWJAP010000023.1, read as the reverse complement.
AGGAGTGCCTTTGGCCTGCTCGGCGTGCTTGCCCGGTTGGCGCAGATCTCGGCTGGGTCTCGGAGGCGGTTTCGCGGCCACCAGCAGGCTGCCCTGATTGAGGATTCGGCCATGCCCGACCCAGTAGTGAGCATCAGGCATAGTAGGGGCAAGCACCTTGATCAGCAGGTCTCGAACTTCGCTGTGGCCTCGGCGAACTGGACTCAGCGTACCAGAGCACGACGCCCAGCGTCCAACCAGGCTCTCCGCGCCTACCCCCGCCGCCGCTGCTGCTCATACACTTTCCCGCCTCCGCGGCCATTCGCAGCCACCTTGTCGAGCTGCTCTCCGACCGTTCCCTGCATCCGTCGAGCTCGTTGTCAGGATCGGACTGCCTGCGGGTTCGGCCTCCACCACAGCCAACAGCCATACCTTGACCTTCGCAGAAATCCTCTCTTGCCCATGTAGGCGACACAGAGGTTGTCCAATGACAAGCATCGCCGATGTCGACTGACTCGTCGAGCGCCTCGGAGAACTTTTTGGCGATCGCCACGTCGTGATTGCCGACCTGGCTCGCAGCCACACCTTCATAGAAGACCTTGCGCATCGCGGCCTTCTTTCGCAGCCGCTTCCTTTGTTCGTCGCCGCGGTGAGGGACAGTGGTCAGGGTCAGCTCGTCCTCGGTCGAACCCCAGCGAGACTCCTTGAGCTTCTTTCGTCACACTGCCGACACCTTCCTCGGTCGCTGTGACGGAGCCAGACCCCAGGCTGCAGCCCGATCTGCGTGTCCTCGCCCCGCTTGTTCATGCGCACCTGGACCGGCGGCGGTTGCCCGAATCCTCGGATTTGAGCACCGAGCTCGGCGCCTTCCACGGCCTGGTTTCTTGCCGTTCCACGACTTGCCCTTTGATCATGCCTGTGGATTTCGCCGCGGGTTCAGAGCCGACCACACCGGGACCAGCACCGCCAGAAGTCCGCTAGGCCCGCCTGTGGAGCCGGACAAGTGAGACTCATATCGAATGCCCTCCGGTGACAACTCTGATCGGGGCGCCCGCCAATCGAGCACCCCAGTGGTTAGACCTCTTGTCTCTCTGGACTGA
>CAWJAP010000022.1:0-331122 GCA_963840865.1 Vicinamibacterales bacterium | reverse complement strand
TTCGGTCGCACCCTGTCGGATCGTGTCCGCGGCTATTCCTCAGCCATGAACGGATACCGATAGTCGGTCGGCGGCACGAACGTTTCCTTGATCGTGCGCGACGCTGACCCAGCGCATCAGATTCAACTTCGAGCCGGCCTTGTCGTTGGTGCCCGAGGCGCGCGCCCCGCCGAACGGCTGCTGGCCGACGACCGCGCCCGTCGGCTTGTCGTTGATGTAGAAGTTGCCGGCCGCGTTGCGCAGCCCGAGCATCGCCTCGCGCACGCGCATGGCGGTCGCGCGAGAACACGGCGCCCGTCAGCGCGTACGGCGACGTGTGATCGACGACGCGAGCGTCTCGCTCCACTTCGCGTCGGGGTAGACGTGCACGGTCACGACCGGGCCGAAGATCTCCTCGCACAGCAGCCGGTAGCCCGGATCGGCGCTCTCGACGAGCGTCGGCGCGATGAAGTAGCCCTTCGCCCTTCGACGTTGCCGCCGGCGATGATGTCGCGCGCTTGCTTCGCCTCGGCGATGTATTCGCTGATCTTGTCGAACGCCTTCTTGTCGATCACGGCGCCCATGAAGTTCCGGAAGTCGCGCACGTCGCCCATCCGGATGTCTTCCATGATGGCGACGCGTGCGGTCGCGCACCTCGCTCCACAGCGAGCGCGGGACGTAGACCCGGCTCGCCGCCGAGCACTTCTGCCCCTGGTACTCGAAGCCGCCGCGGGCAATTGCCACCGCCACCGCCTGCGGATCGGCCGACGGATGGGCGACGATGAAGTCCTTGCCGCCGGTTTCGCCGACGATGCGCGGATACGAGCGGTAGCGCGCCATGTTCTCGCCGATCGTCTTCCACATGCTGTTGAAGACGGTCGTGCTGCCGGTGAAGTGCACGCCGGCGAGATCGCGGCTGTGACAGCACGGCGTTCGAGATCTCGGCGGGGTCGCCCGGGACGAAGTTGATGACGCCGGGCGGAAGGCCCGCCTCCTCGAGCAGCTGAAGACGTAACACGCGCTGAGCATCGCGCTCGACGCCGGCTTCCAGAGCGACGGTGTTGCCCATGAGCGCCGGCGCGCCGAGAGGTTGCCGCCGATCGCGGTGAAGTTGAACGGCGAGACGGCGTAGACGAAGCCTTCGAGCGCGCGGTAGTCGAGCTGATTCCACATGCCGCGATCGCTGATCGGCTGTTCGGCGTAGATCTCCTGCGCGTACTGGACGTTGAAGCGCCAGAAGTCGATCAGCTCGCACGCCGCGTCGATCTCCGACTGGAACGCGGTCTTCGACTGGCCGAGCATCGTCGCGGCGTTGACGGTGTCGCGCCACGTGGTCGCGAGGAGCTCGGCGGCCCGGAGGAACACGGCCGCGCGATCCTCCCAGGGCCAGTTCGCCCACTCGCGCCGCGCCTCGGCGACGGCGCGATCGCCTTCTGGACGAGCTCGGGCGTCGCCTTGTGCCAGTCGGCGAGCACGTGGCCGTGCTCGTGCGGCATCACCGCCTGCGCGATTTCGCCCGTCCTGATCCGCTCGCCGCCGATGATGATCGGGATCTCGACGCGTTCGCTGGCCATCGACGCGAGGCGCGCCTTGAGCTCGGCGCGCTCCGGCGATCCGGGCGCGTAGCGAGCGGACCGGCTCGTTGGTGACGACGGGAATGCGCCGGCGCGCGGTCACGCTGCTGAAGCTGATGAACGAATCCGCCGTCGAGCCCGACGCGGGCGGGGCCAGGACGGACGCCGAAGGTGTCGCGGTGTTGGTGGACATACGCAGGTACTCGAAGATTCCGATCATACGCCGCGCCGCTGGAGGGGGTCGGGTGCTTTTTTCCATCAGTCGGAACGACGGACGGTCATAGCACCCGACCCCATTACACCGGACGCCAGACGAGCACGACGCGCTCGGGCACGACGTGGGTCTTTTTCGGCTTGATCTCGAGCGCGGTTAAGGCCCGTCCGGGCAGCGAGGCCGCCGCTTCCAGCCCGGCAATCTCGGCGTCGAGATTGCTCTCGAGCTCGGACAGCTGCGCCTGGAGTGCGGCGCGCGTCTCTTCGGCGCGCTTGACGTCCTGCGACTGCCTCATCGTTTTACCGTTATGACAGCATGGCTCCGGTCTCGGCGGGCGCTGACCTGGTGGCCGATCGGCGTCCCGTGATGACGATCGTGACCCCGTTGGAGAGACTCACACACCCATCGCCACCGGGCCGCATTTTGGTCTCACGCACACGACGGCAGAAGGCACGTAGCGTTGTCGCGGAATTCCCGGACCATGCTGATCCTCGTAGCGGTCACGACGATGACTAATATACGGCGGCGGCAGTGACGGGCGGCCACGATCGCGCGAGTTGAGTGGCGCTACGCCGCCCAAGACGGAAGCGTCAGCGCACTAGCGGCAGTCGCGGCTCGCTCGCGGTGGAGAGCGGCGGTTGCATAACGATGCTGATGCGTCTGCCACGCCTGATCGGCTGTCGAACGCATCTGCTGCAATTCGGTCAAGCCCTTCGTGAGCGCCGCTTCGATGCCCGCCCGGCGTTGAGACTGACGCTGGACCAAGGCGGCGCGCTCCGCCGGGTCCACGGCCTTGTTCGGATCGAATCGGAAGCGCGCTTCGACGGATTGGCGCCATCCCACAACGGCGCTCGTGCGCGCCGGTCCGAACCCGTCGACCGCACTAACCCTGTCCGGCGTGACGTCCAGCGCGGTTTCGATACCGAATGACCGAAGAACGCTGATTCGTCCAGGTCCAATCCCCTTGATGGTGGCATCTTCGATGAAGTGTCCACGGAGAAACGCCTTGAGTTGGTGTCTCGCGCTTCTTGCTTTGAAGGTCATCTTCCTCTTTCTTGAAGACCTGAGGGAGTGCCTGGTACTCAGCACGCAACTTCGACAACCCCTGCTTCTTGTCGGCGAATGCCTTCGTCTGCGCGTCCACCTTCGAACGCCACTCGGACTCTGCGCGTGCCACTTCGGCCGTCGCGTTCTTCAGGTCTCCCAGAAGTGTTTTTCTTGCTTTCGCGTACGGCGACACGGAGCGCAGTATTAGCCAGAGCAAGGCCAAGATCATGGCCGCCGCTGCTGCGGCCGGAATCCCGGTCATGAAAAGGACGAAACTGACCACGGCCCCTGCACCCGCAGCGACGGTGAAAAACCCCGAAGCACGTGTACCAGACGACAGCGCCGCGGGCGCACTGGTGCTTGACGCGATCGCCGGGCTGATGGCGACTGGTTTCGGGGCGGGAACGGCATCAACTTGTCGCCAGAACAGCGCTATGTCGAATGTGCTGTTGAGTTTCGTGGATGCTGTGATGGATATGAACAGGTCAGGGCCGCCGCCCTTTTCGATCTCGCACCATGGGCACGAGCGGGTCGCGTTGCTGATGAACTTGTGACCCGCGAACCGCGAGCACGCAGTGAGTGATTTCTTGAGATCGTCGAGAGCTTTGACCCATTCTCCTGCCGTTGGTCGAATCAGTTGACCGGCAGCATGGCGAAAGGCGCGCTCGAAGAGATCCGCCACAACCGGCGACACGTGTGACAGCCGAAGCGCATGGGGCGGTGGCGTCATCTGCACCTTTGCCCCCGCAGCGCCGTACGCAAACCGTCCCTGTTGTATCGCCAGCTCGATCGGCATGTCGCCTGTGCCGTGATATCTGCCAGCGAACGGGTGACGGCCCATGAAGAGCAGGTGGAAGACCAGTACGGCCAGGCCGAACGAGTCGTGCGTCGGCGCTCTTTGAAGGCCTCGAAACGACTTCCCTTGGAGTTCGGGCGCAGTGAAGTGCGGGACGCCCACGTCGCATGTAAACACCCGACGCCCGTCGCTCACCTGGAAGGAATCACAGTCGATGAACTTGACCGTCCCTTGACGTGAAACCAGGATGCCGCCCTGATTGACATCACCCACCACGTGCCCTGCAGAATGGATTGATTCGAATGCCGCGGCACAGTTGCGAGCAACGTGAACGAGGAACGACCAGTCGGCCGCGGGGAAATCGATCTTGCGGTGCGCGGGGCTGTACAGATGGTGAATCTCGCGGTGATCTGTCACGCGCGGCAGAACGATGCCCCAGGTTTGCCTGCCCGACTTGTCGAGAATACGGCGCTCAGGCCAAGCTGCGAATGCGCTCAGCGGCGCGGCTTTCAACCTGACCATCGCCTCAAGTTTCTCGGCCTTGGGCTGTTCCGCGGGACGATGGTAGATCTTCGCTACCAGAGCGGTTCCGGGTATTTCGAAGACAGATCCCTCGCCACCCTTGCCGAGTTCACGTCCCAGGAGGACTGGCGCGCTCGTATCGTCGATGAAGGCGACAGCCATGACGTCCCGTTCTATCTTTCACACCGGGAGGCCAACACCAACGTGCAATCGTCGTCCGTTCTCTTGCTGACGGCTTCGGATCCCAGAAACCCAATGAGGGGATCCCTAAGGTCCTGCCAGTGCTCCTCTGAGCGCAGCTTGGCGAACATCGGCGCAAAGAACGGCCCATGAGGCGTTCTCGATTCGTAGCGGAGAGCGATGTGTTGCAGTCCGTCAGTGAAAAGCGCGACATCCCTGACGGGCTCTGAACAGATGTCGACCCGAAGACGATCTGCAGCGTCTGGGCCGGTTACAAAATAGGTCGTGTTCGCGTATTCGCCCTGATCTGGCCAAAACACGACTCTGTAGTCATTGTCGGCAGAGACCGTCACCACGGCTCCGTCGCCGACTTGGATGAAAGCAGCGGAGTCGCTCGCGATCAATGCCGCGATGAGTGTGCAGGCGAGATCTCTAGGTGTCAGGCCGAGAGCGCTGGCCTGCGTATCGAGTTTCGTCCGAATCGCTTCAAGCCATTCGACGGCCGTCTCGCGCGTAACGTTCTCAATTCGCCCGCCCAGCCGCGCGAACTCCGTCACCTCATCGACCAGCGTGCGACACGCCACCTCCGACCCCAGTTCAGACCGGCTGCCACTGCCCGCCCCATCGGAGCAGACCAACAAGAGCAGGCTTGCGCCACTCAGCTCAATCGCTGTGCTGTAATCCTGGCAAGGCGTGTTATTGCGCTGATGCGACGTGCCTTGAACCGAGGCGGCCACGTATCGCCACATGGTCTAAACGGAAGCCCATCCTCCAGGTGCGGCCGGATTCGCGAGCGGCACCTCGTCCCCTGGCGTCGATTTCGACACTGACTGTTGAGAATTCGAGAGCCACTGAAAGAGATCGCGAAAACGCAAACCGTCCAACTTCAGAGGCTCGCGCGATGAGATCTGCGACAGGATGTCCATTCGCGCTCCTTGGACACCGACCGAGAAAAACGCGAACGACTTCTTCGCTTCACCGTCACGCACGCGCTGTGCGGCCGGCTGCCACTGGTCTGTCGGCCCGCCATCCGTGATCAGAAAGATCCATGGCCTGTAGAACGCGATACCGTTCGCTCGATACTGTTCCTTTCGCTGCGTGAGCAGATCGAGCGCCTGAGTGATCGCTGCGCCCATCGGCGTGTCGCCCCTGGCGGTCAGTGTGGGCGCCGAGAACGAACTCGCGGTGCAGAAATCCGAGACAAGATCGACGGTTCCGCCGAAGGTGAGGACGGCGACTTCGACCCGCTTGGCAGCGAGGGAATCCGCCGCCAACTCGTCGCGGTATACCTGGAGGCCGGCGTTCAGTTCGGCGATAGGCGCTCCACCCATCGAGCCCGACACGTCGAGAATCAGCACTGAAGGGCACCGCGGCTCTGGATTCTCGGCAAAATCATCGGTTCCAAACGGAATCTGTTCGCTCATTGACTGCTCCGCGGACTAACTTTCAGTGACTGGTGGGTCTGGCGTCGGCTCGAAAGCGCCGAGGACGCGGCCGGACACGACGGTAAAGATCAACTTCTTGTCGTCCAGGCTCACGTCTGGCAACAAGACCTCGTCCACGTGGACGAGCAAATCCGATATCTCACTCTCGTCGAGCATTCCATCGAAGGCGATCAACGTCGCCTGAACCCTTCCGTCGTCCAGATAGTGGATCTCCAACGCGGCGATGTCGCTGTCACCGCGGCTGATCATGAACCGCTCCGACGAACGCGTGCGAAGGAGTCGAACGAAGCCGATATTGGTCACAACAGCATCCCCGTTAGTACCGCGAGGAGAACCCACCCCATGAGAACTACCAGGCAGCCTGAGGACCCTTTACCGGCGGTCTTCGTGTATCGCAGACCGGTCCCCGGCACGGACATGGACGAATAACGCCGACCCGAGGCGCGGACGCCCGTGCGAAAGCCGCGACCGCCGACTGAATACCCGATCCCCGATTTGCCGACGTTGACCCTGAATGGGCCAGCCTTGAACGACTTCCGATAGCTCCAGCCCACAGTCTGAGTTCTCAGCGCAGACGTTATCGAAGCTCAGCCGCAGAAGCAAGTGGAGACGTTAATCTCCAGAAACTTCCCCGAAGGATCAAGCAGTGGGCCAGCTCGACGAGTTGTAAGCCGAGTTTCGCCGCGCGCTTCCTGAGTACGTGCACCTTCTGCTGCGGTGCGGCTCCTCGTAATATGCGAGCCTTTCTCCGCGTACTCGTGCCCCCACAGCAGCAGGCGATAGACGAGGTCGAGCCGATGGGCCATGGCCTGATCGCTTTCGCCGCGCCGAGCCGAGCGCGGAGACGGCGGTATTGGGCGCCGAGGTAGCTCCGGCTCCGCAGCAGCGTGGTGGCGGCAAGGCGTAAGGCGCGTGGCCGCTCGATTGACGACGTTCGGGTGCCCGTGCGCAGGACCTTGTCGCTGCTGATGCGATTGTCAGGACACAGGCCGAGCCAGGAGGCGAAGTGCGCCTCGGTCTTCCAGCAGTTCATGTCGAGGCCGACTTCGCTGATGAGGGTCTGGGCTACGCCGACATCGATGCCGTCGATGCGGGTCAGGTCGACGCCGGTGATGCGCGCGAGCTCCTGGCCGAGATCAAACTGCGGCGCGTGGGGACGAGGTTTCCGGTACGGCCGACTGGACGCGTCGGCGGGCGCGGAGCGTCGGCGTCGGTGGCCGGGCTCTGTCGGCGACCGCGTGCAGATGCGATTGGAGCGCCCGGGCGCATTCGGTGATGCGTTGCTGGTACGCGTCTTACAGGTCGACTTCCTGCTGCAGGACGAAGAGCAGATCGGCCTGCCATGTGCCCTCGAGGCTCTTGGCGATCTCGTCCCGGGTCGCGCGAATGCGTGGATCGCTGAGCGCGGCCAGCGTCAGCGGGATCGCGCTCGCCCTCGCAGGATCGCCCGCACAATCGCCTGGCCCGTGCGCCCGCTGAGATCGCTGATGACGTTTGCGAGTTGGAGGTTCATCTGCGCCAGCGCCTGCTGCATGCGCTGGACGCACGTGCTGAGCGCGCGCACGTGATCGCCGCGTTGGCGCCAGTAGGTGCGGGCGACGCGGATCGCGGCAGGGGATGGAACGAGTTCCGGAGCAGGCCGTAGGTGTGCAGCTTCAGCAGCCACTGGCTCTCCTGCCCGTCGCTCTTCCGCCCGGGGAGATTCTTCGGTATGTCGCGCATTCACGAGGCGGCGGCCTGATGCCCACATGCCGGTCGTAAACTGCGTCCGCCTATTAGGTACCCGACTCCGGACTTAATGATGTTCACGCGGAAAGGGCCAGCCTTCACAGACTTCCGGTAGCTCCAGCCCACCGTTATCCCGGTTCTGACCGAATCGGCGGCGAGCGCGGATGGATCGACTTCAACTTCGGAACTGGGCATTCTCGGGCCGTGCCGAGCCGGAAACGGGACTATTGGTTGCGCATAGGGCATTCTGCCTCAGCCGGAAGACCTCCAAACCAGTAGCACCTTCTCAACGACGACGTGCGTCTTCTTCGGTCTCGATCTCCACTTTGGTCAAGGCACGCTCGGCCGCTGGTGCGGGCGGCTCTATGGATTCCACCTCAACTTCAAGGGCCCGCTCCTTGTCGGCGATCTCAGCGCGAACTCCGTCCAGCTCCAAGTGCGCTTCGCGCACGTCTCCAGACTGCTTCACACCACGGCGGCGCCGCCCCACGTAGCGACCCCTCTGTTTATGTTGGTTCTGCTGAGTGCTCTCCGACCAAGAAGAAAGCCTGTGAGCGTGCCGGCCACTGAGGCGAAGAAACCCCACCAAGCATCCGAGGCCTGTTGCTCCTCCCTACCGGCGCGGGCTTCTAGGGATTTGAATCTCTGGCGGAGCCGCTCGATGTCAGGGGCGTGCCGACGTTTCGTCGACTCAATTGCTTCGTCACGCACCTCTCGGTCGCGGAGACGGAGCCTCGAGCGAAACTGACCCTCTGTTTCGCCAGGCTTTGAAAGCAGGCCCGTATACTCGTCTGACAACAATTCAAGCAGTTGCTCTTGTAGCAGCCAGTGCTGAAACTCCTTGGACCACGTTTTATAGCTCTGTGGTTTGGCCGCGGCCGCGGGGAGCGACCCGAACCTCGCGGGGCCCGCGGGCGCCGATGCGAGATCCTCGGCGGCGACCTCGGTTTCTTCCGAGGCGGCCCAGTCGACGACGACCGCCCCCGAGCCGAACGGGACGAGCCGCGCGACGGGACGCGTGAGGTCGACACCGCGTTTGGGATCGACGAATCGCACGCTCGCGGTCGCAAACAGCGCCGGCTCGTAGTCGAGCGTGGCCGCGGTCGCGGGAAGGAAGAACTGGTCGATTTGCGGCGGGAGCACCGGCGGCCCGGCCGATCCACGAGCGGACGCCGCAGGACCGGATGCCGCAGAGGGGGCGCGCGAGGTGGGCGCCGTGCGCGACACGGCGGCCGGCGCCGGAATCTCGACCCGAGGCTGAACCTTCCTGATCTGGTCCTTCGTCAGAGGTCCGCGCAGATAGGACATGGCCCAGCGCGTCTGGAAGATCACGGGCCCGTCGTCGTGCACGTTGTGCAGGAAGAAGACGCGCTTCTGAAGCGAGGACAACGTGCGAACGGTGGCTTCGCGATCGAAGCTGCGGCCCTGGCCGGCGAGCGCACCTTCGAGCCCATCGAGGAGGCGGGCCTTGTCGCGCTCGGTCTGCAGCCGGCCGAGAAACCACGTGCCGGCGTTCGACAGCGCCTTGTAGTCGATGTCAATCGGGTTCTGCATGGCGACGACGACACCGAGCCCGAACGCACGGGCCTGCTTCATCAACAGGAGCATCGCCTGCTTGGATGGCGGCATCGCGACCGGCGGCATGTAGCCGGCGACCTCGTCCATGTAGAGCATGGCGCGCAGGCTGGCGGTGCCCGACTGCGCCCGCATCCAGCTCACCACCTGGTTCAGGAGCAGCGTGACGAAGAACATGCGCTCGCCGTCGCTCAGATGCGCAATCGAGACAATCGCCACGCGAGGCTTGCCTTCGGGCGTGTAGAGCATGCGCCCGACGTCGAGCGCTGCGCCTTCGAGCCACAGGGCGAAGCCCGGCGCGGCCAGCAGCCCGTTCAGCCGCATCGCCAGCCCGAAGCGCTCCTTCTCCGGATAGAACGCTTCGAGGTCGAGCACGCCCGACCCGCGTGAACGGCGGCTGCTTGATGCGATGGATGATCGTGTCGAGATCCAGATCCTCGCCCTGATGCCAGGCGTCGTTGAGGATCGCCGACAACAGGATGTTCTCGCGGCTCTGAACCGGGTCGGCGTCGATGCCGAGGAGCGTCAGTACGCCCGTCGCGGTCGTCGTCACCGCTTCGGCCATCCGTTCCGTGTCCTCACGCTCGGCCGCGCGGCGGCGCCGCGAACGACCGCAGGATCGAGACGGGAATGCCGGCGCGGCTGCCGGGCGTGTAGATCGCGAACTCGGCGGCTCGCGCAGCTTCGCTTGATCCGATCGCCGTCCTGGCCCCACGCGGCCAGACCTTTCTTCCATTCCTCGGCCTGCTGTGCCGCGAACTCGTCGGGACCGATCCCACGCTGTCCCGCGGTTCCTCCTCGTCGATCCATGGCCGGAAGTCGGCCGCGGCGAGATTGGGAAACGTGAGCAGCAGGTTGCCGAGATCGCCTTTGGGATCGATCGCGAGGACCGGGCACGCCGTCGATGGCGGCTTCTTCGATGAGCGAGAGGCCCAGCCGGTCTTGCCGCTGCCGGTCATGCCGACGATGACCGCGTGCGTGACGAGGTCGCGGGAATCGTAGAGGACCGGATCGGCGCCGAGTTGTTCGATGTCGCCAGATCGTAGGTGCGACCGAGGTAGAAGGAGCCGAGGCGCTCGAAGGTCGTTGCGTGGCATGCGGGATCCGCCATGCGGCGATTCTGCCATATCGGTCTTTCAGGTGGGCGGTCTGTCGGCTCCGTCGGCCCCTTCCGGACTGTTCGCGCGATTCAACCGGACTTCTTCTGCCAGTAGCGCTCGAGGCCCAGCCAGCATTGCCAGGGCGGCACGGCCAGCTCGTAACGGGCTGCGTCGGCTTCAGACAGCTTGCGGCGCAACTCGCGCGACGCTCTTTGGACGAAGCAATCGCGCGGCGCGCGGTCGGGCGCCTCGAGGGCGAGGCATTCGCGCGCGAGCCCGGCCCAGGCGCGAAGACGTTCGAGCAGAACCTGGAAGTGCACCGGCGGCGAGTCGCGGACGCCGAAATGCGTCAGGAAGAGCGATTCGGGGTGCCAGGCCAGCACGCGATCCACGCTGACGGCCCAAGCATCCAGATCGACGTCGGGCGGGGGTGTCGGCGGCAGGACGAACGACGAGCCAGGCAGGGCGACACCGGCCACGTCGCCGACGAACGCGATGCGGCTGTCGCGGTCGAAATAGGACACGTGATGGGACGCGTGGCCCGGCGTGTAGGCCACGTCCAGCGAGCGTCCACCGGCCGCGATGGTCTCGCCTCCTTGCAGAGCCACCACCCGTTCGGCCGGCACGGGGACGAACGCCCCCCACAGCCGGTCCATGAGGTCGCCGTAGATGCGGGTGGCGCTTGCCAGCAACTTGGTCGGATCGACGAGGTGCCGCGCCCCTCGCTCGTGCACGTAGACCGTGATGTCCGGGTTCTCGCTGAGCAGCGTGCCCGTCGCCCCGGCGTGATCGAGGTGGATGTGTGTGAGGAGAATCGCCTCGAGATCGGCGACCCTTATGCCTCCAGCTTCGAGGCCGGCACGCAGCCCGCCGAGCGTGCTCGTCGGACCCGGATCGACCAGGGCGACGCGGCCGCGCGCTTCGAGGACGGCGGTCGCAACCACCGACCGCGCGCCCTGGAAGCGTACGTCGACGTATCGAAGCCCGGGCGCGAGGACGATCACGTCAAGATGCTATCAGGCCCGCGCCCGGGCTTCGGCAGGCGCACGCGTCCGTCAACGCCGGTCGTCCTCCACGCGTAGCGTCAGCGGCTCGAGCAGCCTTACCGCCACGAGCGCGCCGCGGCTCAGCCGTACGTCCTTGCCGCGAGTAGCCAGCACGACGCCCGTTCCGGCCGCGCCGCCCGCCGCGCCGCCGATCGCGGCGCCCTTCCTGCCTTTCGTCAGGCCGCCGATGAGAGCGCCGGCGCCGGCCGGAATCGCGATCGTCGCGGCGTCCCGCTTCTTGGTGCCGGGCGCCTCGCGGACCACTCGTGACGTGCTCACACGATAACGCTCGCTCTCGTGCGAGAGGGACGTGAAGCGGAACCCGATCCGGCCTCGTCCTTTCACGCGCCCGGGTCGCGTCGCTTCGGTCACGAAGCCCGAGAGCGGCGTGCCCGCGTCGAGCACCGTCATCCCCTGTATGACGATGGGACGGCGAAGCGTCGCGCGGACGCGGTCTTCGACACGGCTTGCGTCCGACGCCACCGGCGTGTCGAGTCTGAGCGGGAGCACGGTGCCCGCCGGCAGCGTGACCTCTCGATCAGCCGCGATACGGATCGCGCGGCCAATTCACTCGCGCGCGCGAACGTGCCGGTCAGCACGAGCATCGCAATCAACAAGCTGGGTGCATGTGTCCTGGCGCATGGTGCGTCCTCCAGTCGACCTGCTGGCAACGGTCCGGCCGATCCGATGACGGATCAACCTTCGTGCCGTTTCGTCAACTGGTGCAGTCGCGAGACTTGCCGCGACAGCCCAGCGGTGGCGCCGTCCTGGGAACAGGTCAGCCGTTGTTGCTCCGCAGCGACTTGTCGATCCGGAACGGCGCGCGCAGGGTCCCACCCGATCGACCAGGTGGAGCGAGCGCGGTGCCCTATACTCGAAGTCACGAGCCGCGGACCAAATCGGACGAACAGCAGAGGGCACGGACAAGAGCCACGGACAAAGATCGGACCCACAATCGGAGAGGACGAGATTGGACGCGGACCAGACGGGCGCGGGTCGCTCGGACAGATCGCACAAACGGCCCTGTCGGGACACAATGGACGCGAGTGTCTCGCGCGGCGGCCTGAATGCCCGATTCCAAGCCCCAGTTTGGCGACCAGGTACAGGAACGCACCCATGAAGAGCTCCGGGAACCCCCGCTCTTCAAGGTCATCCTGCTGAACGACGACTACACCACGATGGAGTTCGTGGTGCAGATCCTCGAGTCGGTGTTTCACAAGACGCCAGCCGAAGCGTTCCGGGTGATGATGCAGGTCCACACGCAGGGCAAGGGGCTTTGCGGGGTCTATCCTCACGACATCGCGGAGACGAAGATCGCCGTCGTCCACGATCTGGCCCGCGAGAACGGTTACCCGCTTCGGGCGGAGATGGAAGAAGCCTGACGAGGTCGAGATGTTCAGTTCCTCGGTCGAACTCATTCTCAGCATTGCCTACCGCGAGGCCACCGCGCGGCGACATACGCACCTGACGCTCGAGCATCTGCTCTACGTGCTCGCGCACGACACGGAGGGCGAGCGCATCCTGAGCGCGTGCGGCGCCGATCTGCCGGCGCTCCGCCGCGAGCTCGATCGCTATCTCGGCGAGAAGGTCGAGCAGTTCCCGCGCGGTCGCCAGCAGGAGCCGGAACAGACGCTCGCGTTCCGCCGGACGCTGCAGACGGCCGTCCTGCACGTGCAGTCGCGCGAACCGTGCCGAGGTTCAGGCCGGCGACCTGCTGGCGGCGATGCTGCAGCAGACCAAATCGTTCGCCGCCCGCGTGCTCGACGGGCAGGGGGTGACGCGGCTCGACATCCTCAACTACATCAGCCACGGCATCTCGAAGGTGCCGACCACGCCCGAGCCGGAGGACACGAGCAAATCGGCGCCTGCCGGCAACGGTGAGGAAGGCCGCGCCTCGGCGCGCGATCCGCTCGCGGCGTACACCGTGAATCTGACCGCCCGCGCCGGAGCCGGCGAGCTCGATCCGCTCATCGGCCGGACGCACGAGCTGCGGCGGACGATGGAGATTCTGTGCCGGCGGCGCAAGAACAACCCGGTGTTCGTCGGGGAAGCCGGCGTCGGCAAGACCGCTCTCGCCGAGGGTCTCGCGCAGCGCCTGCTGCAGGACGACGTCCCGACGATCCTCGAGGGCGCCGAGGTCTATTCGCTGGATACGACCGCGCTCCTCGCGGGCACGCGATTCCGGGGCGATTTCGAGGAGCGCTTCAAGGCCGTCGTCGCGGCGCTCGCGAAGCGGCGGAAGCCGATCCTCTTCATCGACGAAGTACACTCCACGGTCGGCGCCGGTGCCACGACCGGCGGCACCATGGACCTCGCCACGCTCATCAAGCCGGTCCTCACCGCCGGCGAGCTGCGCGTCGTCGGATCGACCACGTTCGAGGAGTTCAAGCAGATCGAGAAGGATCGCGGCCTGGCGCGACGGCTGCAGAAGGTCGCCATCGACGAGCCGACGGTCGAGGAGACGGTCCGCATCCTGAAGGGGCTGCGCTCGCGCTACGAGACCCATCACAACGTGAAGTACACGGACGCGGCGCTCGACGCCGCGGCCAAGCTCGCGGCACGGCACCTGCGCGACTCGCGGCTGCCCGACAGCGCCATCGACATTCTCGACGAGGCCGGAGCGATGCTGCGCCTGCAGCCTGGAGCCGCCGCCGGCCGTAGCCGAGCGGCCCGCGGCTGCTGCGGTGGCCATCGGCGCGACCGGCGCGGTCGCCACCCCGGATGAGACCGCCGCGCGTCGTCGACGTCGACGACATCGAGCGGGTCGTGGCGCGGATCGCGCGCATTCCGGAGAAGCAGGCGAGCGCGTCCGACAAGGAACGGCTCAAGGGGCTCGAGGAGTCGCTCAATCGCGTCGTGTTCGGCCAGGGCGACGCCGTGCGGCTCGTGGCGACGTCGATCAAGCGCGCTCGGGCGGGCCTCGGTCAGCCCGACAAGCCCGCCGGCTGCTTCCTCTTCACCGGGCCCGACCGGCGTCGGCAAGACGGAGCTCGCCAAGCAGCTCGCGCGCCATCTCGGCAACGAGTTCCATCCGCTTCGACATGAGCGAGTACATGGAGAAGCACGCGGTCGCGCGTCTCATTGGCGCGCCGCCCGGCTACGTCGGATTCGAGCAGGGCGGGCTGCTCGTCGACGCGATCCGGCAACACCCGTACAGCGTGCTGCTGCTCGACGAGATCGAGAAGGCGCATCCCGATCATCTTCAACATCCTGCTGCAGGTGATGGATCACGCGACGCTGACGGACAACAACGGCCGCAAGGCCGACTTCCGCCAGGTCGTGCTGATCATGACGTCGAACGCCGGCTCGCGCGAGATGAGCCGCGTCGATGCGGGCTTCGTCCGTCGTCGCAGAAGAGCGCCGCCAAGAGCCGGGCCAAGGACGCGATCGAGCGGCTGTTCTCGCCCGAGTTCCGCAACCGGCTCGACGCCATCGTCACCTTCAACGCGCTGAACTTCGAGGTGATGGAAACGATCGTCGAGAAGTTCATCCTGCAGCTGGAGGCGCAGCTCGCCGAACGGCGCGTCGCCTTCGTGCTCGAGCCCGCGGCGCGCGCGTGGCTCGCGAAGAAGGGCTACGACCCCGTCTTCGGCGCGCGCCCGCTCGCGCGGGTCATCCAGACCGACGTCCGCGATCCGCTCACCGACGAGATCCTCTTCGGAAGACTCGAGCGCGGCGGGACCGTCCGCATCGGGCTCGGCGAGGACATGCTCGCGTTCACCTACGAACCGATCGCCGAACCGGCACCCGCCGAGTGATCGGGTGCCGTCTTCGGTCTTCAGTCTTCGGTCTTCGGTCGTCGGGGGCCAGTGCCGAGCCCGCCCGGCCGCCTCTTGCGGGCGCATCAGACGTGACCGGTAGACCGTAGACCGTACACCAGACGACCCGCTAAAAGCTGAACCTGATCGACCCCTGCATGATGCGGGAATTACGCGTCGCGGTCGCGTCGCCGAAGGTCTGGTTGACCTGCACGCCCACAGCGTCGAACCGGGCGGTGTTGTCGATCACGCTGAACTGCGTGTGGTTCAGGATGTTGTACATCTCCCAGCGAAACTGGAGCCGCCGGCGGCTGTTCCCGATCGGAATGTTCTTGAAGAGCGAGAGATTCCAGTTGTTGATGCCCGGCAGCTGGAAGACGTAACGCGGCGCATCGCCGAAGTCGCCGCGGCCCGACGGCCGGGCGAAGGCTGCCCAGTTCAGCCAGCTTCCGTCGGCGCCGGGAATCGCGTTTCGGTTGCCGCTCATCGGATCGCCGACGATGTCGGGACGCACGGTGCGGACGCCGCCGCCGATGTCGCCGCCGGTGCCGCCGTCGCCACCCGAGAAGTCGAAGTTGTCGGTGGTCGCGAGAATGACCGGGGTCCAGTCGCCGCTCACGAACGCGTTCTCTCCCGAGAGCTGCCAGTTGTCGAGGACGCCGCGGACCACGGCGTTGTCCCAGAGCGAGCTCGCTCTCGGCAGGTCCCACGTGTAGGTGATCACGAGGTTGTGCGTCTGGTTCGACGAATAGGGGGCATAGTTCCAGCCCTTCGTCGGTCGAACGGCGCTGATGGCGGCTTCGTCCTCGTCGGCGATGCCGAGCGTCTTGCCGAAGGTGTAGGCGATCGCGAACTGCAGGCCATGGATGTAGCGGCGGTTCAACTGGGCCTGCAGGCCGTGATAGTTGGACGTGCCGAAGTGCGAGCGGATGTTGATGTCCTGGTAGCCCAGATACGGTCGCAGGAACTCGGATGGAAGCGGGCTGTTCGGACTGCGCGGATCGCGGTTCTGCGGGTTCAGGTCCAGGAACCGCGCGCCGTCAGGGACGACGTTGATGTTGCGCACGACCTCGAGATTGCGGGTCGAGCTCCCCGAGTAGGTCAGATCGACGACCGTGCCCCATCCAATCTCGCGCTGGACGCCGAGCGACCAGTTGTAGCTGGTCGGCGTCCTGGCGTCGCGCTCGAGCCCGAAGACGCTGCTCGGACGGCTCGAGAACGCGGCTCCGACCAGGAGCGCGTCCATGGTCCCGTAGATGATCTGCGGCGTATTGACGGCGGGCGGGTTGTTGGCGGCGCTGTCCATGCTCCGCGCGGTGATGTGGGCGTTGTGATAGATGCCTGCGCTCGTGTGGAGCGCCATGCGCCCGTCGCCGGAGATGTCCCACGCGAGGCCGATGCGAGGCTCGGGATGAATGCCCTGATTGTCGCGGAAGCCTCGGGGATAATCGGGGTCCTCGCTTGACACCATACCGTTGTACGGATTCCCCGTCCCCGGCACGAAACTCCCCACGAAGACGTTCAGCCGTACTTCGCCGGTCACGGGATCGATGGCGACGTTGGTGTTGTTGATCCGCCCGGGCTGGTAGAGCCGCGGCGCCTGCGCCGGGTCGTAGCGTTCCGGCACGAAGACCGCCGCCGGCAGCTGCGTGTACCAAGGGCGGTAATAGAGGAAGCGAACCCCGTAGTCCAGGGTGACCCGCTCGCTGGCCCTCCAGGTGTCCTGCAGGTACCACTCGACGAGCGACCGGCGCGCCTGCACTTCGGGAAACGCGTCGATCTCCGTGTAGTCGCGGAACGATCCGAGGAGGGCGTTCGCGAACGCGTGGCCGGTGTCGAAGGGGTTGGCCGTATCGACGCCGAAATTGAACTGTCCCGCCCACGGGCCGGCGCCGACGCCGCCGCGCCCCTCCGAGTTGGCGAGCCGCTCGAAGTAGAGCCCGGTCTTGAACGAATGGCTGCCGCGCACCCAGGTCAGATCGTTGCGGAACGAGTAGAGCCACGCCTCGCCCTTCTCGGCGAGCCGGTTGTCGAAGGTGAAGTTCGGCGGGTTCTGCAGGTTCGCCGAGTTGAAGTTCACCTTCGGCAGCACGTCCTGGGGGTTCAGCTCGGGATGAAACTGTCCGAGCGTATAGCCTGCGTTCGCGCGGCTCGCACGCAGCCAGTCGCCATCCGAGAGCGGGTGGAACTGTTCGGTCTGTTGCCGGATGCCGAACGCCGCCTCGTTGATCAAGTTCGTGCTCAGGATCTTCGTGTAGTTCACACTGCCGCCGCGGTCGGTGTTGAGGTAGTGGGCGTTGAACCACCCCCATGCAGCCGGTCCCGCCGTCACACCGCCGGTGCCGCCGACGCCGCGCTGGTCGGAGCGCCAGTCCTTGAACGTGAAGTACAGGCTGTCGCTCGACGAGGGCTTCCAATCGAAGCGCAGGATCTGATTGAGCTTCGGATTGTCCGCGGTGAACTGGGTTTGATGGTTGAAGTTCCCGCTCGTGAAGCTGCGATCGGAGAGGGTCGGCTGCGGCAGCAGATTGAGAATCGCCTGGCCGTTCCGGTTGACGCGGTTCGCAGGAATCACGTTCCCGGGAAACGGCTGGCCACTCTGCGGATCGCGAATCACGATCAGCCGTCCGGCATTGTCCAGCGTCTGTGAGAAGTCGCCCCGCCGTTCGAGTTCGGTCGGCATCGTCCAGTTGAGGAGCGCGCCGGGCCGCTCGGTGATCGGCGCTTCGACGGAATAGAAGAAAAACAGCTTCTTCTCGTCCTTGTTGAGCCAGGGCATGGGGCCGCCCAGGTTGAAGCCGTAGGTGTTGAAGCGATACGGCGGCTTCGCGCGGTTCGATCGGTTGTTGAAGTAGTTGTTCGCGTTGTAGCGCTCGTGGCGGCCGTAGTAGTAGGCGCTGCCGAGATACTCCGAGCCCCCGCTCTTGCTGATGATCTGCACCTGCGCGCCACCGGTGCGGCCGTACTCCGCCCGGTACGTGTTCAGGAGGACCTTGATCTCGGCAACCGCGTCCAGATTGATCTGCTGCGCCATCCGGTTGGCCTGGCCGATCTCGTTGCCCAGCACGCCATCGACCATCACCGTGTTCCAGTCGCGCCGCTGCCCGCCCACGTGCGGAATGAGCGTGCCGAAGCTCTCGCCGAGCGATTCGGTCGTGTCCTCGTAGCGGACGCCGGGCATCAGACGCATCAACGACGTGACGTCGCGCCCCTTCACCTGGATCTGCTCGATCTGCTTCGAGGTGATGAGCCCCGAATGCTGCGTCTCGGCGGTGTTGACCCTCGTGCCGGTCGCCTCGACGACGATGGTCTCGCCGAGCCCGACGGCGAGCACGAGATTGCCGACCGAGAGCCGCTCGGCCGCGCTGAGCACGACCTTCGTCCGCTCGACCGCCCGGAAGTTCTGCATCTCCACACGAATGGTGTAGCTGCCGGGTGCGAGGTTGGTCACCTGGAAGTCGCCGCGTGGACCGCTCATCGTGGTGCGGAGGTCGCGCGTCGCCTCGTTCACGACGGTCACGGTGGCGCCTGGCACGGCCTGCTCTTGTTCGTCGGTCACGGTGCCCGAAATGGTGCCCGTGACGTTCTGCGCGGTTGCTACCACCGGCGCGGCGACGAGGGCGGCGACGACGACCAGGTGGCGCAACAGTCCTGACACCGACATCGGCATGCTCCTCCAATGACCGGCGGGACGCGTGCGTGGCGGGCCGATGCCACGAGCCGAGAACCCGCCGGAGCGGCCGCAGGCCGTGCGGCCGCAGCGCAGCCATTGGTCTATCCAATCAGAGGCCCGTGTTCTAACACGTCACCCAAAATGCCGTCAACTGACATACCAATTTTCAAAGGAAACGCTAAAGTTCGGGTCTTGAAGAGAACACTAATCGCCCGGCGACCTACGTGCGATCCGTGTTTTGGCTTTACCACCTGTCTTCATCCAAAGCGTCACGTCCCGAATAAACCTCGGCCCGCAGACTGCGGTCCAACCGAGCAGGAGCCAGCGTTCGGCGGAACGGAGGTCACGATGGTGCAAAAGCTGGTGAGCACGACTCTGATGGCGGCCTGCGTGCTGGGCGTCACGAGCGCGGCGGCCGAGGCCACGACGCGACCGCGGCCGGCGCTCGATCGGCTGGAGGACCGCTGGGACCGGCGCGAGAACCGGGAGGACCGCCGCGAAGACCGCTGGGATCGTCGCGAGGACATCCGCGATCGGCGGGAGGATCGCCGCGACGCCCTCGCGGACCGCGGCTGGCGCGAGGACGCGTGGGATCTGCGGGAGGATCGCCGCGATCGGCGCGAAGGCCATCGCGACCGCCGTGAGAATCGGCGTGACCGACGCGAGGACCGCCGGGATCGACGCCAGTAGCGCAGGCCAGCAATCGGGGCGCTGAGCGATCAGTCGCGTGCCGACAGGGCTTCTGCCGGCGGCCCGCTTGAACAGGCCGCACTCGGCTTTCCGGAAGCGCTGAGGGTCCCTGCTGCTCTCACGAGCGGCCGCGACGACACGGGCGCGGCGGTGAAGGCGGACGCAAGGACGATCGGCGCGACGAGAAACGCCCCGCGCCTCCATGCCGATTCGTGCGCCCGCCGTGCGTGCTTCATGGTGCGGCAAGAGCCTCGTCGATGCGCCCCACGCGCTTGACAATCCGTAGCGGGAATCATAGGTTCCCTCTTCATTTGAGCGTCCGGGAACTCTGTTTTGTGGGCCCTCGTTGACCGGCCCTCAATCGCCGTGCGTGTGAGGAGGGAGCTCGATGTTCCGTCACCCCGATCCCGAGGTCCTCGTCGTCGGCGCCGGTCCGGTCGGTCTGGTAGCGGCGCTCTTCCTGCAGCAGTACGGAGTCCGTGTGGAAGTCGTCGACATGAACCAGCGGACGGCTTTGCACAGCTACGCGCTCGCGATCCATCCGCGCACGCTTTGCATTCTCGACGAGGCAGGACTTTCCGAAGAGCTGATCGCCGCGGGGCGGAAGCTGGCCAGGGTCTCCTTCTATGAGGGACGGGAGAGGCGCGCCGAGATTGACTACTCGGCCCTCGCGTCCAGGCATCCGTATCTCCTCGTCGTCCGCCAGAGTCTGCTGGAACAGGCGGCCGAGGAGGCGCTGCGCGAGAACAACCTCAAAGTCCTCTGGGGTCACCGGCTCCAGTCCCTCGACTCGGACGGCGGGACACTCCGGGCGGAAGTGGCGAAGCTGGATCAGGTCGCGACCGGATACCCGGTGGCGCGAAGCGAGTGGCTCGTCGCTCGAAGCGAGACGATCCGTCCTGCCTTCGTGATCGGCGCCGACGGGTACGATTCGGCGGTGCGACGGATGGCAGGCATCGAGATGGCCGGTCATGGCGGCGGCCAGGTGTTCTCCATCTACGAGATCGAGGCGGCCGGTGAGCTTCCCGCCGACGTGCGCGTCGTTCTGGATCCGGACCTGACGAGCGTCTGCTGGCCCCTCGAGGCGGGGCGATGCCGCTGGGGATTCCAGATTCAGGACGCCGCGAATCACTCGACAGCGATGGAACGGCTCGAGCAGCTGATCGCCGAGCGAGCTCCGTGGTGGACGGCGCGGCCGACGCAGATTCTACTGGTCGACGCTCGCCCTGTTCGAGTCGCGCCTCACGCGGAGCTTCGGCAAAGGAGGCGTGTGGCTGGCCGGGGACGCTGCGCACCAGGCGGCGCCGGTCGGCGTGCACAGCATGAACTCGGGGCTGGTCGAAGCGCGTGAGCTGGCCTCGCGCATCTCGCGCATCCAGCGCGCCGGGGCCGCCCCGTCGCTGCTCCAGGAGTTCGGGACCGGAACGCACGCGGTGTGGCAATGGCTCCTCGGCGACGGCGGGGCGGTGCGTGCGCTTCCCGGTGCAACACCGTGGGTTCGTCAAAGGGCGGCGAGGATCCTCGCCAGCATTCCGGCCTCGGGTGACGATCTCGAACCGCTGCTGAAGCAGATCGGTCTGACCGCCGTGCCCTGAGGGCGCGGTGCTTGACTCCCGCGAATGCGCGATGGTACAAACGCGCACCCTTCAAATCGGGGCGGGGACGTCATCCAAGGGCGGGGAACCGGCTTGGCCCAGACCGAAGCAGAAATGCTCGACAACCCTGTCGCGGGCCAGCCGACGCTCATCCTGCGTTCGCCCGATTTCCATTCCATCACCGAGGTCGTCGCAGAACCGGTCGAGCGTCCGACCCCGATCGGGTGGTGGCTCTTCTTCATCCCGTCCTTCGCGCTCCTCGCGCTGCTGGGTGCGGCGATCTCGTGGTTGTTCTGGGAGGGCATCGGCATCTGGGGCCTCAACGTCCCGGTCGGCTGGGCGTGGGACATCACGAACTTCGTCTTCTGGGTCGGTATCGGCCACGCCGGGACGCTCATCTCCGCGATCCTCTTTCTCTTCCGGCAGAAGTGGCGCACGTCGATCAACCGCGCGGCCGAGGCGATGACCATCTTCGCGGTCATGTGCGCCTTGACGTTCCCGGGCATCCACGTGGGACGGGTCTGGGTCGCCTACTGGATGTTCCCGGTCCCGAACCAGATGGACGTGTGGCCCAACTTCCGGAGCCCCCTCCTCTGGGACGTCTTTGCGGTGAGCGTGTACGGAACCGTCTCGGTCCTGTTCTGGTACGTCGGCCTGATTCCGGACCTGGCGACGATCAGGGACCGCGCGAAGAGCCGCACGCGAAGGCTCGCTTACGGCTTCTTCGCCCTCGGCTGGCGGGGCTCGGTGCGGCAATGGCACCACTACGAGAGCGCCTATCTCGTGCTGGCCGCGCTCGCCACGCCGCTCGTCCTCTCCGTCCACTCGGTCGTGTCGATGGATTTCGCGGTCTCCATCCTTCCCGGGTGGCATACGACGATTTTCCCGCCCTACTTCGTCGCGGGCGCGATCTTCTCCGGCTTCGCCATGGTGCTGACACTGATGGTGATCTGCCGCAAGGCGTTCCGCCTCGAGCACATCATCACCCTCAGGCACTTCGACTACATGGCGAAGATCATGCTCGTGACCGGGTCGATGGTCGGCTACGCCTACTCGACCGAGTTCTTCACCTCCTGGTATAGCGGCAACCCCTACGAGTTCTTCGCGTTCATGAACCGAGCCCTCGGGCCGTACGCCTGGGCGTACTGGATCATGGTGAGCTGCAACGTCATCAGCCCCCAGATCTTCTGGTTCAAGAAGGCGCGCACGAGCATCCCGATCCTGTTCGCGCTGTCGATTGTCATCAACATCGGCATGTGGTTCGAGCGGTTCGTGATCATCGTCACGTCGCTGCACCGCGACTTCCTGCCGTCGGCCTGGGGTTACTTCACGCCCACGATCTGGGACATCGCGTGCCTGCTCGGAAGCTTCGGGCTCTTCTTCACGATGTTCTGTCTGTTCGTGCGCTTCGTGCCGATGGTGGCGACGGCGGAGGTGAAGACCGTGCTGCCGCAGGCCGACCCGCACGGCCACGCCCGCCCCGAACGCGAGATCACGGACCACCGAGGCGCGCTGCCGACCCCTGGGGCGCACGAGCGCGCTCCCGAGGGCGCCTCCTAATGCTCCTCTTCCCCCGGCTCCCCAAGGGCCCCTACTTCGGAATCCTCGCCGAATTCGCGACACCGGCCGACCTCTTCCACGCGTGCGAGCGGGTGCGCGACGCGGGATTCACGAAGTGGGACGCCCACACGCCGTTCCCCGTCCACGGCCTCGAAGGCGCGATGGGACTGCGGCGCTCGCCGCTTCCGTGGATCGTCCTCGGCATGGGCCTGGCGGGGGCCGCGCTCGGATTCGCCCTGCAGTGGTGGGTGCACGCGCGTGCCTATCCCCTCGTGATCAGCGGCAAGCCGTACTTCTCCTGGCCTGCTTACATTCCGATCACGTTCGAGGTGGCCGTCCTCTTCGCCGCGCTCGGCGCGGTCGGCGGGATGCTCGGCCTGAACCGGCTGCCCATGCACTACCACCCGCTCTTCAGGTCCAAGGTCTTCGAGCGGGTCACCGACGATGCCTTCTTCATTTCGATCGAATCGTGGGATCCCCGATTCGATCCGTCCGGCACGCCAAAGCTGCTCGAGTCTCTGGGCGCGCGAAGCGTCGAGCTGATGGAGTCCTGAATGATCTCCAAACGCGAGCACGTCGCGTTGAGGCCCGAGCAGGCCACGATCCCGCGGGGACACGCGTGGAACCGCCTTCCCGTCATCGCGATCGTCGTGGCACTCCTGGGAACCGTGGCTTGCGCGATTCTGGGCCCGGGGAATCCGAAACAGTTCTTCTATTCGTGGCTCGTGTCGTTCCTGTTCTTCCTGAGCCTCGCCCTCGGCGCGCTCTTCTTCGTCCTGATCCAGTACGCCGCCCAGGGGGGATGGGGAATCGTGCTGCGACGGATTGGGGAGACGACCTTCGCGACGCTCCCGGTGATGGCGGCGCTGTTCATCCCAGTGCTTCTCGGCCTGCGCGAGCTCTACTCCTGGACGGTCCCCGGCGCCGCCGAGCACGATGCGCTGCTGCGCTGGAAAGCGCCCTACCTCAACGTGCCGTTCTTCCTGATTCGGGCGGCCGTGTACTTCGGAGCCTGGTCCTTCATCGCCCTCTCCTACTACCACGTCTCGCGCCGTCAGGACTCGACGGGGGATCCGGCATTGTCGGCCCGCCTGCGCCGCCTCGCCGGCCCCTCCATCATCGTCCTCGCGCTGACACAGACGTTCGCGTCGTTCGACTGGATCATGTCACTGACGCCGCACTGGTACTCGACCATGTTCGGCGTCTATTTCTTCGCGGGCTCCTTCATCGGGTTCATCGCGCTCCTGTCGGTCGTGGCCGTGGCGATGCGCCGGGCCGGGCTGCTCGACACGGTGATCAGCGCCGAGCACCTGCACGACGTCGGCAAGCTCCTCTTCGCGTTCACGGCGTTCTGGGCCTACATCGCCTTCTCCCAGTTCTTCCTGGTCTGGTACGCGAACCTCCCCGAGGAGACCGTCTGGTTCAAGGCGCGGCTCGAGGGGTCGTGGCTGCAGGTCTCGCTGCTGCTCATGGCGGGACACTTCGTGGCGCCGTTCTTCTACCTGATGGGGCGGAGCGTGAAGCGGAACGGGGCGACCCTGGCCATCGGGGGAGCCTGGCTCCTGGCCATGCACTTCGTGGATCTCTACTGGCAGATCATGCCGACGCTCCATCCCGAGGGGCTCCGTCCCTCGGCGCTGGACGTGGCCGCGTTCGTGGCGATCGGCGGATGCGTGGTGGCGGCGGCGAGCTGGCTGATGCGGCGCCAGGCGCTCGTACCGCTACGCGACCCGAGGCTCGCCGAATCGCTCGCGTTCGAGAACGCCTGACCTGTCGAGGGTTGCACGGACGGTGGGCTCGGTTATAAAGTCGGACCACTTGACAACCGGGCAGCATGCATCGTCGATCGTGACGACGGAGACGAAGTTTGCGATGACCAAGGAGCCGATAATGGGCGGAACAGCGTACAGGTTGCGGCTGGCAGCTTTGCTGGTCGCTGTGTCAGCGTGTCCGGGCGTCGCCATCGCCGCCTCGTCCGTCAACGGAACGGTGACTTTCGACGGGAAGGTTCCCAATCTCAAGCCGCTCGCCATGGAGGCCGACCCCGCGTGCGCCAAGAAGCATTCGAAGCCGGTGCCGAGCGAGATGCTGTCGCTCGGCAGCGGAAACACGATGGGGAGCATCATGGTCTGGGTTTCGAAGGGACTGCCGGCTGGGAAGACCTGGCCCGCTCCCAAGACGGCCGTCACTCTCGACCAGAACGGTTGCATGTACGTGCCGCACGTGATGGGGATCATGGTCGGCCAGCCGTACAAGATCCTCAACTCCGACGGCATTCTCCATAACGTTCACACGCTTCCCAAGGTCAACAAGTCGTTCAACCGGGCGATGCCGGCGACGCTCAAGGAAGCGACCACCACGTTCGAAAAGCCAGAAGCCGTCTTCCATGTCAAATGCGACGTCCACCCGTGGATGAGCGCCTGGGTCGCCGTCTTCACCCATCCCTTCTTCTCGGTGACGGGCGCGGACGGGAAGTTCACGATCTCCGGCCTCGACGCGGGAACGTATGAGATCACGGCCTGGCACGAGAGGCTGGGGACGCAGACGGCCTCGGTCACGGTTGGTGGTAACGAAACGAAGACCCAGAACTTCAAGTTCGCCATGCCGGCGAAGTAGCGAACCGGCGTAGCGATCCATAACGAGGCCCCATGAGCGAGCCGACAGCCGTCGTCGCAGGCGCGCCGCACGTCGCACACGAAGTCCATCACGAAGAGCTGGGCTTCTGGCGCAAGTACGTCTTCTCCACCGACCACAAGGTCATCGGCATCCAGTACGCGATCACCGGCCTGCTGTTCCTCCTCTTTGGCTTCTCGCTGATGATGCTCATGCGCTGGCAGCTCGCCTACCCGGGCGCTGCGCTGCCGCTCATTGGCGGGCTCTTCGGCGAGGCGCGCATGCCGGGCGGATCGATGCTCCCCGAGTTCTACAACGAGCTCGGGGCGATGCACGGCACCATCATGGTCTTCATGGGGGTGGTCCCGCTCGCTGTCGGAGGATTCGGGAACTTCGTCCTCCCGCTCCAGATTGGAGCCCCGGACATGGCGTTCCCGAGGCTCAACATGGCGAGCTACTGGTTCTTCTTCCTCGGCGGCGTGACGATGCTGCTCAGCTTCCTCGTCCCCGGAGGCGCCGCGCAGGCCGGGTGGACCTCCTACACGCCGCTCTCCATCATCGCGAGCTCGGGCCAGACATGGTGGCTCATCGGGATGGTCTTCCTGATCACCTCGTCGCTGCTCGGTGCCATCAACTTCATCACGACCACGATCCAGCTGCGCGCAAAGGGGCTCTCGTTCATGCGATTCCCCTTCTTCGTGTGGTCGCAGTTCGTAACGGCCTTCCTCCTGCTGCTGGCCTTTCCGCCGCTCGAGGCTGCGGCGGTCATGCAACTGATGGATCGCGTGGCCGGCACCAGCTTCTTCCTTCCGAGCGGCCTCGTGGTCAGCGGTCAGGTCCTCGACGTGGCCGGCGGAGGCAACCCGATCCTCTGGCAGCACCTGTTCTGGTTCCTGGCGCATCCGGAGGTCTACGTCCTGATCCTCCCGGCGATGGGCATCGTGGCCGAGATCATCGCGAACAACACGCGGAAGCCACTGTGGGGCTACCGTTCGATGGTCTACTCGCTCATCTTCCTCGGCTTCATGTCGTTCATCGTCTGGGCGCACCACATGTTCATGACCGGCATGGGGACGGCGATGGCCGCGTTCTTCCAGACGACCACGATGATCATCTCGATCCCGTCGGTCGTGATCCTCACGGCCCTGATCATCTCGCTGTGGGGCGGATCGATCCGCTTCAATACGCCCATGCTGTTCGCGCTGGGCTTCCTCCCGATGTTCGGCATCGGCGGGCTGACGGGGCTTCCGCTCGGCTTGAACGTCGCGGACATCCCGCTGCACGACACCTACTACGTCATCGCCCACTTCCACTACGTCGTCGCGCCGGGCACGATCTTCGCCCTCTTCGCGGGGATCTATTACTGGTTCCCGAAGGCAACCGGCAGGAAGATGAACGAGACGCTCGGGAAGATCCACTTTTGGGGCTCGCTCGTCTGCATGAACGTCGTCTTCACGCCGATGTTCATCATGGGGATGGCTGGCGTCTCGCGCCGCCTGTTCGACGGCGGGTCGAGCTACGACTTCGCGCAGCCGGTGCTCCACTGGAACGTCGTCTCCTCCTGGGGCGCGTGGATCATGGCGCTCTTCCAGATTCCGTTCATCTTCAATTTCTTCTGGAGCATCAGGAAGGGAGAGAAGACCGGCGACAACCCGTGGCAGGCCACCACAATCGAGTGGACGGCGCCTTCGCCGCCGCCGCACGGCAACTTCCTCACGGCGCCGGAAGCGCACCGGGGGCCCTACGAGTACAGCGTTCCTGGCGCGGCCAGGGATTTCGTGCCGCAGTCCGAGGCCTGATCAGATGGACATCCCCTACACCGTCGAGCTGCGTCGCGACACCGGTCTGACCAACGGCAAGATCGGCATCTGGCTCTTCCTGGCCTCGGAGGTGATGCTGTTCGGGGCCCTGTTTGCGAGCTACATCCTGATCCGGACGGGAGCGCCGAACTGGCCGCGCGGAGACTCGATTCTCAACGTCCCGCTCGCCACGTTCAACACGATCGTCCTGATTACCTCCTCCGTCACGATGGTCATGGCCTGGGCGTCGCTGATGCGCAACCGGTTCGGGACGTTTCGGTTGTACATGGGGGCGACGATCCTGCTCGGGCTGGTCTTCCTGATCGTCAAGTATTTCGAATACGGCGACAAGTTCCACCACGGGCTCTACCCCCGCACCAGCAACTTCTTCGCGATCTATTACACGCTGACCGGCCTGCACATGCTCCACGTGGCCGGCGGGATGGCGGTGAACGCCTACTTCTGGGGTCCCGGCGCGAAGCTCTGGAAGACGAACCCGGTGTGGTTCACCAACCGCGTCGAGCACTCGGGGCTCTTCTGGCACTTCGTGGATCTGGTCTGGATCTTCCTGTTCCCGACTCTTTATCTTCTCTAGAGGGCATCCATGACGAGCGACCACTCAGCGGCCGCCACGACGGGCGACCACGCAGCCGACATCGACAGGCACGTCAGGGTCTACATCACCGTCTTCGTCGCGCTCATGGTCCTGACCCTCATCACAGTGGCGATCGCTCGCGTGCACCTTCCGCTGCCGATTGCCGTGACGGCGGCGCTGCTGGTCGCGACCATCAAGGGTTCGCTGGTGGCCTGCTACTTCATGCACCTGATCTCCGAGAAGAAGCTGATCTACGCGGTCCTCGTGCTGACCGCGGTGTTCTTCGCCGCACTGCTGGCGCTTCCCACTTTCACCCACAGCAACGGCTTCTGGATTCCGGAATGAACCTCAGGTTGGTTCACGCGGTGCTGATCCTGCTCTCCGCGGCCCTCGCGGTGGTGTTTGGAGTCTGGTGCCTCGGGCTGTACTGGCGGGAGCACGGGGTCGCACCCCTTTTGGCGGCGGTCACGGCGTTTGCCGTGTCGTGCGGTCTGATCGTCTACGACTCGTGGTTCCTGCGGAAGACGAGGACGCTGCGATGACAGAAGGAACGAGACGTGCGCGAGCGGCAGCCTTGGCCACCGTGGCTGCCGTGTTCTTGGGTGGCAGCTCGAGCGTCTTCGCCTGCCCGGTATGCTTCGGCGCAGAGGAGAGCTCGATGATCGATGGGGCGAAGCTCGGCGTCGTAGTGCTGCTCGCAATCACGCTCGTGGTGCAGGGAGGGTTCGCCGGCTTCTTTCTCTATCTCCGCAAGCGCGCGAAGCGGATGGCGGAGATGGATCTCGAAGCCGAATGGTCGCAGCTCCAACGAGGGTCGAGAACGTCATGACTGAATGGCTCGGACTCCCGGCGCTCGCCTCGGCTCACGGCGCCCAAATCGACGGCCTGATCGGCTGGACGCACATCTTCATGCTCGTCCTGTTCATCGGGTGGGGGGCGTTCTTCGCCGTCGCCCTGCTCAGGTTCCGCAAATCGCGAAACCCGGTGGCAAACTACCCGGGCGTCAAGTCGCACGCGTCGAGCTATCTCGAGGGCGGCGTCCTCGTGGTCGAGATGGTTCTTCTGTTCGCGTTCTCGATCCCGCTCTGGGCCGCGAGGGTCGATCACCTGCCCCCGGCGAACGACGCGCTGGTCGTTCAGGTCACCGGCGAGCAGTTCGCCTGGAACGTCCACTATCCGGGCCCCGACGGAGTATTCGGCCGCACGGACCTCAAGCTGCTCGACCTCCAGTCGAACCCCCTGGGACTCGATCGGTCCGATCCCGCCGCGAAGGATGACGTCACGACGCTCAATCAGCTCTATCTGCCTGCGCACAAGCCGGTCGTCGTCAGGCTCAGGAGCAAGGACGTCATCCACAGTTTCGGCGTCCCCGAGTTCCGCGTGAAGCAGGACGCCGTCCCCGGTCTCACGATTCCGATCTGGTTCGTGCCCACCGTCACCACTGCGGAGATGCGGGCCCGGACGGGTAAACCCGAGTTCCAGTACGAGATTGCCTGCGCGCAGCTCTGCGGCCTGGGCCATGCCAAGATGCGGGGCTTCGTCACCGTCCAGACCGCCGAGGACTTCCAGAAGTGGATGGACGAGAAGGTCAAAGAGCAGAGCGAACCTGACCCCTTCCGCTAGTCGCACACCAACCGGCCAACCGGCCGGTCATCCCGTGACAGAAGAAGGGCCGCGGGATCGCGTCGCGCCCCGCCGCTACTTCATGAATGGCGCCACGTTGCCGGCGATGGCGGCGATTTCCCGTTCCGTGAGCGGCAACTCGCGGAACGACGCCCACATCATGGCCGGCGTCTCGTTCGGCGGGCCGGCACCGTCGGAGCCGTAGAGGACGCGCTCGACACCCAGGCGGCGGATGATCGCGGCAATCTGCGGCGCCCGCTCACGCCAGGGACCGAGGCCGGCAACACCCGACACGTCGAAATAGATGCGGGCCACGCGCGGGTCGCGCCTTTCGATCGCGTCGGCAAACACCGCCAAGGCATCGGGTGTACCGGGCACCTCGAAGCTGCCTGCACCGCTCAGGTGGGCGATCACGAACGGCACGTCCGGTGCGGCGGGGAGTATCTCGTCGAGCATTACTCGGGCGCGATCGGCGCCGTGCGACCGTTTCATGGTGACCGAGGCCCGCATGTGCACGAGGATGGCCATGCCGTGCCGGTTCGCGGCGGCCACCACCTGGCGCAGCCTGATCACATGATCGCGGTTGGCGAGATCGACGTCCGAGTTGCCGAAGTGCATCTTCAGGCCGAGGCTAAGATGCGGGTCCTTCGCGCAACGCTCGATTTCATCGAGCGCGTACGCCTTGATCGGGTTCAGCGCGCAGAACGCCCGCAAGCGCTTCGGATACAGCGCCACCTGCTGGCTCGTCCAGTCGTTCTCGGCTTTCACCTTGTGGTACTCGTCCTCGACCGGCGCGCGGTTCGGGTTGCCGTATTGATAGGCGAGCGACAGGACCAGCGCACGCTCGATGCCCGCCTCATCGAGCAGCGCCACGAGATCGCCGGCGGCGATCGGCCGCGGGCGCGACGACAGCGCGGTGATGGCCGGGCTGAAGAGATGCTGGTGATGGTCGACCACCGGCGGAACGTCGGGGCGAGGCGGCTGGGCGAGCAGCGCGACCAGCAGCAGGACGAATCGCATCGCTCAAGCCGCGGCGCGCAACCCGAGGAGACGCTCCCCGCCTTCGGCGCGGAACACGGCCAGCGCTTCGCCGCGGCGGCGCTGTGCAATCCGGACGATCTCGGCGAAGCGCGGATCGCCGCGCAGCGGTGCGAGCCACGGATCGTGGAGCAGGAGGTGCACCGGGTAGAACCCACCTTCGACGGCGTCACCGAGCTTGCGCAGCGCGTGATCGTGGCTGCCGAGCATGCTGAGTAACAAGCCGCCCATCAAATGACCCTCGGGATCCTTCCAGCCGGCGTGGAGCGCGACCTGCTCGGTGAGAGCCAGCGCGTTCGGCGCCTCCTTGAGGACGGCGACGATCATCTCGTCCCACGCCTTGATCATCGACGTCTCGCCCGCCGGCTGCGCCCGCCATGCCGCCTGCGCCTCCTCCTTGCGGCCGAGGCGATAGAGCGCGAACGCCTTCGTGTCGGGCTCCCCTGGCGGCGCCTCGCGCAGGACGCGCTCGAACTCGCCGAGCTGGCCGTAGCTGTTGAGCACGCTGGTCTGGATGTTCGGATCGAGGCGGCGAGCCTCCTCGTGCGCGGCCACCGAGGCGTCGAGCAGACCGACGTAGCGGCAGGCGTGCACCAGGCCGGCGAAATGCTCGGGGTCCACCATCTTCTGCGCGCGTCGCAGCAGCCGGCGCATCGCGTCGACCGCGCGGCCCTCGTCGCATTCGAGCTGAGCGTAGTACCTGTGCAGGAGCGGCAGATCGGCATTGAGCTCGAGCGCCCGCTGAAATGCGCGCTCGGCCTCGGCCGCGGCTCCCGGCACATCGTGATACTTCGCGAGGACGCGATGACACCGGCCCAGACACGCCCATGCCGGCGCGAACCTCGAATCGAGGTCGAGGCAGCGGAGATAGAGGTCACGCGCGTCGGCCAGGCGCGCCCAGTCGCGGCCCAGCTCGTTGCCGCGCAGGAACAGCTCGTAGGCCTCCGCATTGTGCGGCACATCACGCTTGCCGGCGCGGCTGTCGGGGCCGCCCAGCGACTGCGACAGCGACGAGACGATGCCGCCGACCAGCTCGTCCTGCAGCGCGAACACGTCCTGCAGCGGGTGCTGCGACGAGTGCGACCACACGACCGTCCCAGCCGGCGCCTCGACGAGCTGTGCCGTGGCGCGAAGCTGGTTGCCCGCACGGTGGATGGTGCCCATCAGCGCCACGTCGATGTCGGCGTCCGCCGCCAGCCTGCGCAGATCCGGAGCCTGCGGATCGAAGCGCGCCGCGGCGGCGCTCGATCGCACGAGCAGGTTCCGCGTTCCCGTGAGCGACATCGTGATCGCGTCCGGCAGGCTGAAGGCGAGGAAGTCGGTTTCGGCGTCTGGACGCAGCACGCGGAAGGGCAGCGCGATGAGCCTCGTCATCGTGCGAGCGGCGGGCGTCGCCACCTCCATCGAGTCGCGCGCCGCGGCAACCTCGCGAACGGCCGCCGCCATGGACACAGCCGACTCGTAGCGATCGACCGGGTTTTTCTGCAGTGCCTTGTGGACCACGCGGTCGAGCCCGGCCACCGTGGCGCCGCCCGACAGCGCCGGCGGCTGCTCGTGGAGCACCGCGTGCAGCACGTCGATCATCGTCGCGCCGCCGAAGGCCAGCTTGCCCGAGAGCATCTCGAACAGCAGCGCGGCCATCGCAAACAGGTCCGTCCGGGCGTCGAGCGTCTCGCCGCGCACCTGCTCGGGCGCCATGTAGTTCGGCGTGCCGGCGATCGCCCCGGTTTCGGTGAGGGTGGCGGCATCGCCGGGCAGCCAGCCGGACATCGGGCGCGCGAGGCCGAAGTCGAGCAGCTTGACGCCGTGTGGTGTCAGGAACAGGTTCGACGGCTTGAGATCGCGGTGGATGAGGCCTCGCGAGTGTAGCGCCTCGAGGGCGTCGAGCGTCTCGAGTGCGGTCGCCGAGGTCTCGGCAGCGGTCATGGGGCCGCGGCGCAAGCGCGACCCGAGCGCCTCGCCGTCGAGCAGCTCCATGGCGATGAACAGCCCATCGTCCGTCTCTTCGAGTTCGTAGAGCTGGCAGATGTGCGGATGGCTGATGCCAGCAGCAATGCGGGCTTCACGCCACAACCGCTTCCGGGCGGTCTCGTCGCTCTGGCCGCGGATGGTCTTGAGCGCGACCGTGCGGCCGAGACGTTCGTCACGGGCCGCGTAGACGATGCCCATGCCGCCTTCACCGATGGCCCTATCGATCCGGTAGCGGCCGATGCGCTCGGGCAGGGGCTGCGGGCCCGTCGCAGACATAGCCTTTGATTGTAGCTGCGCCGGCTGTGCCCGCGCGCGCACCTCGCCAGGGCCTACAGAACGGCACGGACAGATCCTCCGCAGTTGCTTTACGACCGATGACAACTGTGGTTAAGTTCGTCGCGCAGCAGAGGTAGGCGATGACTGCCACCACATCGTCAACATCCTTGGGAGGGCCCTGACGCATGGAGCGCTTGCAGCACCATCGGTTCATCGATCTCGCACGGCCGGTGCCGGACGAGGAGCGCGGCACGCTGACGCGCCGCCGGGAGTTCGTGCGCCGCCTGGGCCTGGCGGCCTTCGCCGCGAGCGCATCGCCGGAAGTCTTCGCCCAGGTGGTCGATCGCTACCACCCCGACGCACCTCCCACGCGCTATCCCGAGCCGGACGTGATCGCGCTCGACAAGCGCTTCCGGTACAAGCTGGGGAACACGCCGATCGTCCGGCTGTATCGCGGCACGCTCTGGGCCGAAGGGCCGGCGTGGAACGGCGTCGGGCGGTTTCTCGTCTGGAGCGACATCCCCAACGACGAGATCCTGCGATGGAGCGAGGAGGACGGTCACGTCGGACGCCGGTTTCGCTACCCGTCCCACAATGCCAACGGCAACACCTTCGACCAGCAGGGACGACAGATCTCGTTCTGCCACGGGACGCGGAACGTGATCCGCTACGAGTACGACGGCACGGTGACGGTGCTCGCCGACAAGTCTCCTGACGGCCAGGAGTTCAACGCACCCAACGACGGTATGGTCCACCCCGACGGCTGGCTGCTCTTCACCGATCCGGGCTACGGCGGTCTGATGAACTACGAGGGACACAGACTGCCGGCGAGCGCGAAGAGCGTGCAACCGATCCAGAAGGAGGCGATCTACCGGATCGATGCCCCGGGCAAGGTCGAGAAGGTGGCGGACGAGCCCGCCAAGCCGAACGGGCTCTGTTTCTCGCCCGACTACAAGAAGGTGTACGTGGCGGACACCGGCGTCTCCCACTATCCGAATGCGAAGAGCGGCATCTGGAGCTACGACGTCGACGGCCGGAAGCTCAGGAATCCGCGCCTGTTCGCGACCGGCGAGTACAACGGCAAGACGGGCCTCGCCGATGGTATTCGCTGCGACGAGGACGGAAACGTCTGGGCGGGCATGGGCTGGGTCGGTGACGGCTACGACGGCGTGCACGTGTTCCACGCGGACGGCACACGCATCGGCGTCATCCGGATGCCCGAGATCGTGGCGAACGTCTGCTTCGGCGGCTCGAAGCGGAACCGGCTGTTCATGGCGGGCAGCCAGTCGCTGTACGCGGTCTACGTCGAGACGCGCGGCGGCACTCCGACGTAACGAGCCGGCCACGGCCCGGCCTGCTGGTCAATGCCTCTTCGACCGCAGACCACTGGCCTCGACCGCGGAAGCCGCTCGCCGTGCAGAATACTCAGGAAGCCGGCGTCGTGATGCCATACTGCCCGGCGTGATGTCTCGCGTTGCGCCGCTCATCACACTAGTCATGCTCATCGCGCCGCGCATCTGTGCGGCGCAAGGCTACCCGCCGCCCGTCGAAAATGACTACGTCGTAAGAGATTTCCGCTTCCAGAGCGGCGAGACGCTGCCGGAGGTCAGGCTGCACTATCGAACGCTCGGGATTCCCCGGAAGGATGCGGACGGCGTGGTTCGGAACGCCGTGCTCATCCTGCACGGGACGGGTGGCACGGGCCGGGGGTTCCTGAACGACGGGTACGCGGGGCGGCTCTTCGGGAAGGGGCAACTGCTCGACGCCGAGCGTTACTTCATCATCCTGCCGGACAACTTCGGGCACGGCCAGTCGAGCAGACCGAGTGAAGGCCTCCGGATGAAGTTCCCCGAGTACGGCTACACCGACCTGGTGACCCTGCAGCACCTGCTGGTGACGCAGGGGCTCGGCCTGTCGCATCTGCGTCTCGTGATGGGCACGTCGATGGGAGGCATGCATACATGGATGTGGGGCTACATGCATCCGCGGTTCATGGACGGTCTCGTACCTCTTGCCAGCAACCCCGTGGAGATAGCGGGCCGCAATCGCGTCTGGCGCAGGCTGCTCGTCGATGCCATCGTGAACGATCCGACCTGGAACGGCGGCGAATACTCCGAACAGCCCCGAGGTCTGTCGAACG
The DNA here is from genome assembly GCA_963840865.1 of Vicinamibacterales bacterium. Taxonomy (GTDB): domain Bacteria; phylum Acidobacteriota; class Vicinamibacteria; order Vicinamibacterales; family Vicinamibacteraceae; genus CAWJAP01. Next base: position 296,585 of record CAWJAP010000022.1, on the reverse strand, counting down.
CGCTCGGCCTGCTCCTCATCGCGGGCAGCGCGCCGCTGCAGTGGCAGCGGCAGTTCCCAACCGCGGCTGCGGCCGACAAATGGCTGGTGGATCAAATCGCCTCTCGAAGCCGCACCAGCGACGCCAACGACATGATCTATTACTTCCGCGCATCGGAGGACTACAACCCTGCGCCGCACGTCGACAAGATCGTCGCGCCGCTCCTGGCAATCAACTCGGCCGATGACTTCATCAACCCGCCCGAGCTCCCGATGATGAAAGAGCTGATCAAGAAGGTGAAGCGCGGACGGTTGGTCCTGATTCCGGTCTCGGACCAGACGCGCGGCCATGGCTCGCATTCGGCGCCGGAGTTGTGGAGCGCGGAGTTGGCGGCTTTCCTGGAACAGTTGAAGTGATCGTGACGGGTCTGCGTCCCTGCCGGGCAGAATGGCGGTCGGCGACCGTTTGAGCAGGACGCCGGCGACCCTCCCGCCTTTCGCACGTCGGGCTACGGCGCGCCGTCAACAGGATTGACGCGGCCGCACGCCTACCCGAAGAACTTCGGCGTCGGCATTCGCGCGCGGATCCGCTCGAGCTCTTCGACGGTTACCCGGTCGAGGCCGCTCTTGCGGCACGACTCCTCGACCGCCCTGACGACCATCCCCCGGACGAACGCGGGGATCTTCTTCATGCGCGCGGCGGCCGCATCGTCCCACGCGATCGTCGCCGGCGATTCAGGGCCGTACTCGATCGTCGGCGCGCCGGGCGTCCCGGAGGCGGCAGGACGCTCGAGCAAGAGAAGGGGCGACCCGGCGAACTTCCCCGGCGTGTGCGTGCAGAGCGGATCCTCGGCCATCAGATCGCCGCTCATCCCGTAGGCGCGGGCGCGGCAGCCTCCACAGTGGCCGTTCATCTCGCACGCACCGCATCGGCCGCCGAGCGAGGTGCGGCGGCGAATGTCGGCGAACAGCGCCGAGGAGGACCAGAGGTCCGCGAGACGCGAGCTGCGAAGGGTCCCCGCGAAGACCGGAAGGTAGGGACACGGCGTGACATCGCCGTTCGGCCGAATCCCCATGTAGTGCGTTCCCGCCGGGCACCCGCCGGCTCCTCCGGAGTAGGTCCTGATCGCCGACAGACCGGGGATCGATGGCGGTTTCGCCGAGCAGGCATCCGTCGGGATCGGATCGTGCTCGGCGATGGCGTTCTCCAGAACCGTCTTGATGTAGTGCGGAGCGCACTTCGCGTTCACGAGCATCCGGCCCTGGTACTTCCTCTGTATCCGGTAGAGCGAGGCCAGCACCTGGTCGTACTGCGCGGGGGTGATGTCCGACACGAACTGCCCGCGTCCCGTGGGTACCAGGAAGTAGAGGTTCCAGACCTTGGCGGCCAGGCGATCGTGCGCGAAGTCGGCGATGGCTTCGAGCTCGCCGAGATTGTGGGAGCCGGCGGTCGTCTGCACGATGAACGGCAGCCGGTTGCGGTTGAGGATCTCCGCTCCCTCCACGGTGTTCTGCCAGGCGCCGCGCACCCTCCTGAACCGGTCGTGACGATCGGCATCGAGCGCGTCGAGCGACAAGGACAGTCCGCGTGCTCCGGCTTCTGCCAGCCGCCGCCCCACGTTCTCGGTGATGCGCACGCCGTTGGTGCCGACGACCACCCAGAGCCCGCGCTCGGCCGCGCGGCGGACGATCTCGAGGATGTCGCGCCGCAGGAGCGGCTCGCCGCCGGTCAGAATCGTCACGCATTCAGGCGCGAAGGCCGCGATTTCGTCGACGACCCTGAAGCACTCCTCGGTGCCGAGCTCGCTGCGGTCGGCGAAGTTCTCGGTGTCGACCTGAGGCCTGCCGCCGGCGTCGAGATAGCAGTGCTCGCAGGCGAGATTGCAGCGATAGGTGAGGTTCCAGGAGATGACGTAGGGCCGAGCGAACCCCTCGACGTGGCTCGGGGCAGCCCCACTCGTGTTCGGCTGCGGCATGCTCATCCGGTTCTCACATGCCGAAGAACTCGCGGGCCGCATCGAGGATCATCTCGTCCACTTCGACGGCCCCTCTCTCGAGCGCGAAGCGCTCGATGCCGGTCCTCGCCATGGGGCGGACGAAAGCGGGGATGTTCGCGAGTCGCGCTTCCGCGGCGGCCGTCCACCGGACCGGACCCGGCTCGCCGGATTGCCCTGGAAGCGCCTCACCTCCGGGCACGCCCTCCGTCGCCGGGAACATTGCGGAAAACGGGCAGCCGGCTCCTGACGTGCTCGACGCTGCCGCGCCGGTCTCGGGGCCGAGCCGCACGCCGAGCGACTGGACGATCTGTGTCTCGTACGCGTTGGTGAGCATCGCCATCTCGTAGCCGCACTCGGGACACGAGTAGACGACCGACAGCGAGCCGCGCTCTGGCGGACCGACGGTTTGGAGCTTCATCGGGCTGTCGCAGGGGACACAGAGGAATTTCATCGACGAAGGCTCCCTAGTCGAGGCTCTCCAGGAGGCGCTGCGCGATCTGCTCCAGGGCCCGGCCAACGGGGGTTTCGTGCAGGTCCTCGAGGGGAATCCCCTGATCGCAGTGCCGCGCGAGCTCCGGATCGAATGGCACGGTCCCGAGGCAGGGGATTCCCAGCCCCGAGAGCTCGGGTGAAACAAAGAGCGGCTTGATGCCGTTGCAGTCGCGGCAATAGTAGCCGCTCATGTTCTCGACGTAGCCGAGGAGGCGATTCGGTCCCTTCGACAGCGCGGCGACCGAGCGCGCGACCACGCCGCGTGACACCTCGGAGGGAATCGTCACGAGCAGGAACGAGGTTCGCGGCCTGCCCTGAGCCCCGTCGAAGGGCCCGAGGAATTCGGCATACTGGACGGTCCGCTCGGCTCCCGGCGGCAGATCGAACATCAGCAGATCGAGCGCGCCCCACTCGAAGGACCCGAGGACTTCGCCGAGCAGCGCGAACTCCCTCGTGGCTCGCCACGTATGCGACTCTCCGCGCGCCGCGCTCTCGAACTCGAGCGCTTCCGACTCCGGGATCAGCGAGCCCATCGAGAAGACCCCGATGCCGTCCCGGGTCCGCGGGAGCGAGACCTTGTGGCTGCCCGGAACGAACAGCGCTCCCTGGACACCCGCCATGCGCGCCTGTGAGGGGCCGTTGAAGTCGGCGTCGAGGATCGCAATTCGAAGTCCCCGGGCGCGCAGAGCGCCCGCGAGGTGCAGCGTCAAGGTGCTCTTGCCAACGCCCCCCTTGCCGGAGCCGACCGCGACGAGATGGCGCACTCCGGCGAGCCCGTCGGTGATCCGGGTGCGCTGCTCCGCAACCTGCTCGAGGATCCGGGATCCGCCGTCGCCGACGATGTCGTGGTAGCCCTTCACGCGAGCCTTTAGCCTATACCGTCCCGCGCCGGCGGAGAGCCGTGATGTTTGGTCATCCCCGGCGGCGCTCGTGAGTGCCTGCTCGCCCCGATCGAAGGCTCAGTAGTTCCAAAGGCCAATAGCAAGCCCAACACCTTTCATCGAAGACTCTCATTCGAAAATCAGCCGTTGATGGCACAAGGTGGGGGCGGTGCGTATCGAGCGGCCGGCCGTGCCACTGTCGGGAGGAGCGAATTGCCATCCGCACGCCGTGCCTTCATGACCGAATTGCTGGCCGGCGCCTCGGCGCTCGGGCTGAGCCCGACAACGGAGCAGGGGACCGCAGCGCAGGGCCAGCCGAGGACCAGACTCAAAGTCGTCTGCGTGGGCGGCCATCCCGACGATCCCGAGTCGGGCGCCGGAGGCGTGCTCGCGCGATACGCGAGCGAGGGGCATCTCACGACGATCGTCTATCTCACCAGAGGCGAGCGCGGGATTGAGGGAGCATCGCTCGAGGAAGCTGCCAGGCGGCGGAGCAGCGAAGCCGAAGCCGCGTGCAAGCTGCTGGGCGCGCGCGCCCTCTTTGCCGGCCAGATCGACGGGGCCGCCGACTACACGCGTTCACGCGTGGAGGAGATGGCGCGGCTGTTCCGGGATGTGAACCCCGACGTGCTTCTGACACACTGGCCGCTCGACACGCACTTCGATCACCAGGTCGCGAGCCTGTGCGCCGTGCGGGCCGCGCGCACGCTGCCCCGCCGACCGGCCATCTACTACTTCGAGGTCAACGTGGGCAGCCAGACGTGGGGCTTCGCACCGAACGTCCACGTCGACATCAGCGCGGTCGTCGAGGTGAAGAAACGCGCGCTGTTCGCGCATCGCAGCCAGGATGGCGAGGCCATCTGGCGCAAGCACCACGAACCGATGGCCGCGTTCCGCGGGCGCGAGCTCGGTGTCGCAGCGGCCGAGGCCTTCGTCCGCGTCAGTGACGGCGGCCCCGGCGCGCTGGCAGGTTTGTAGAGCGGCTGGACGCCGCAGTCAGCCACTCGTGAGGGGCAAGGCCTCGTTTCCTGCTTGACGAGCACTCGAGGCGGGCCGGCGCGGTGCCGACCTTGCCGATGACAGACGGAAGTCGCGTGACCCGCGTCGAGATGACTCTCCCAGGTCTTCGCGGTTCTTCTCGCGACGAACCAGCGCTGCGCACAGGCGTCGCACGAAGCGCACCCTGTGAATTTTGACGCCGAATTTCACGCCGCATCCTTCGGGCCGATCCACATCTCAGGAGGACTACGATGAGAAGCTCACGTCGCGATCTGATCAGGCTCGGCCTGTGCGCCGCCGCCTCGGTCGTCCCGGTCTTCGGGGGGTTGTCGGGCCGCGTCGCGCTGGCGGCAGGGGGCGTCGCTGCGCCGCCGGATGACGACGGCTCCTGGCTCAGACGCGACCTGTTCGAGGTTCGCGTCGGCGAGTACTTCACGGTGCGGAAGCCGCGGGCCGGCTCCATTGCCCTGCGCCTGATGCGCGTCGAGGACGTACTCAGCGCGAACAACGCTGGCACGGTCGGCCACCCGGACTGCTTCGTCCTGGTCTTCCGCGGCTCCAAGTCGTCGAGGCTCGTGCAGGGTACCTACCTCGTCGAGAGCACGACGCTCGGCACGTTTCAGTTGTTCCTGGTACCGGGACCCGTCATCGGGTCGGCGATCACGTACGCGGCGACGTTCAACCGCGTCGCCCACGAGTGAGTTCAAGAGTCAAGGTCGAGAGTCGAGCGACCTCTCCTCACGGTCCGAGAGGGCGAGCGGAGTTCTGACTAGCGGCCACTGGGGTCAGGTCGTTCTCTCGCTCCGGATACCAGCGTCGGCGATGCCGCTCGAACTCGCCGGTGCAGCGAGCGTTCAGCGCCCGATCCGCCGTGCGCCTATGTGCGCGAGCGCGCGCTCGAGCACGTCGTCGCGGCCGCTGCCCGGTCAGAACGGGTTCGACAGCACGCGGCGAATCTTGTCGCCGTAGGTCCGCCCGGATTGCAGGCGCTGCCCGGATCGCAGCTCGATCACGTACTGGCCGTGCGCGAGCGACCACAGCTGCGAGATGCGCTGGACGTTCACGATGTGCGACCGATGAATGCGCAGGAAACGCTCGGGATCCAGAACGGCCTCGATCGTGTTCATCGGCACGTGCAGCAGATGCGTCGTCTCGCCGATGTGCAACTGGACGTAGTTCTGGAAGGCCTCGATCCGATCCACATCGTCAACGGGCACGAAGCGCGTCCGCTCCCCGGAGCGCACCGCGAACCGCGTGAGCCGCCGCGGCGGGTTCGCGATGGCGTCCAGCATCGCAACGACCTGGCGTGCCGTCTCGTCTTGCGGCTGCATCCCGATTCGGCTGGACACCCGTTCGAACGCGAGAGCGAAGCGCTCCTCGGTGACCGGCTTGAGGAGGTAGTCGAACGCGGCAATCTCGAACGCGCGGATCGCATACTGGTCATGGGCGGTCACGAAGATCACCGCCGGCATGCGCTCCGGTCCCACCGCATGGACGACGGCGAACCCGTCCATCTGCGGCATCTGCACGTCGAGCAGCACCAAATCGGGTGCCCGATCGTGGATGATCGCGATCGCCTCGCGACCGTTTCGCGCTTCCGTGACGGACTCGACGCCTGGCTGGCGGCCGGCGAGCCGCTTCAACCCCTCGCGCGCCAGCGGCTCGTCGTCCACGACCAGCACTTTCAGCCGCATACCGCCTCCTCCCGCGTCGAGCGGAGGGGCAGAGAGATCGTGACGCGCGCACCGTGTGGCGCGGTGTTCTCCGCAACGAGATTGGCCCCATCGCCGTACAGTCGTCCCAGCCGGCTCCGGGTGTTGACGAGACCGATGCCGGGGTGCTCCAGGCGCGGGGGCTGCAGGCCAGGCCCGTCATCTGAGACAATCAGGACCAGCGAGCCATCGCGCGTCGTCGCGCTCACGTCAATCGTGACCGCCTCTTCGCTCTGACCCAGTCCGTGACGGACGGCGTTCTCGACGAGGGGCTGGAGCACCATGTGTGGCACGAGCGCGTCAGACAGACCGGGGTCCGCTGCGATGCGCACTTGCAGGCGGTCCTTGAAGCGAACCTCCTCGATCGAGAGATAGAGGCGCAGGAACTCCAGCTCACGCCACAGGGGCACTTCCTGCGCGTCCACGTCGTCGAGCGCGAGGCGCAGCAGGTCTGCGAGCCGCGCGACCATCGCTTCGGCCGGGACGGTCTGCTGCTGCTGGATGAGCACGATGATTGCGCCGAGCGTGTTGAAGAGGAAGTGCGGCTGCAGCTGCATCTTCAACGCGCTCAACTGCGCCGCCGCGAGCTGCTGCGCGAGCTCTGAGGTCTGCACCTTCAGCTCGAAGGCCTCGCGCTCACGGACCTTGGCGTTCTGCTGCGACCGGTACACGGCCTGGAGCGCGATGACCGCCCAGTACCGGACGACGCCCCCCTGAATGCCGAACGACAGCATCACTCTGACGCCCGCGGCAACCGACGAAGGCGGCGACGCCGCCGGGAAGACGCCGAGCCACATCAGCAACGGGACTTCGATGACCGTGGCCACGATCGAGAAGACGACGCTGACGCACAGGTGGAACCCGGCGAACGCGACGCGCCGCTCGAGCGGCCACCGGTTGCCCAGCCACAGCAGCGCCGGCGTGAGCGCGGCGCAGATGTACATGCCCGTCATCCAGCCGACGAACACGTACTTCCAGGGCACGTACTCGCCGCGATAGAGGCGCGGCACCGAGTCCTGGGTGATGTAGAACAGCCCGGCTGCCGTCCACGCGAGCCACAGTCCCGCAATCTGCCGGAGCCGCTCGCGCATCCGAGGCGACATCAGTCGTTCATTCTGCCGTGGGTCGTCGTGCCCCGCGCCAGCTTTTGACGAAGCGGCCGGTCGCGAGGACCAACTGAGCGGACCTCACTGCGCGCGGCTCTCGGCTCGGCGCGTCGCGAACCCCATCCAACCAAGGTCCGACGTTCGCCGGGCCCTCGGTCCGGTTCGGCGTTCGGACGGGACCGTCCGTCAAAAACCGCTGTCGGGCCGCTCGCCGCTGTTCCAGGATCCGCCCATTGCTGCGAACGAACCCCGGTTCGAAAGGACGACGACGATGACTGATCTATCCATGCGCGTCGGCAGGGTGTTGGTGCTGACGAGTGCGTTGGCGGCCTGTCCAGCCATGGCGCAGGTGCCGGCCACGGACACGGCGCACGTGCCGGGCATCGTGCCGAGCGGGCTCGGCGAGGACGTCGATCGGGACGTTGCCAAAGTGCGTGCCGCGACGGCCAGGTTCAAATCGACCGAGGCTGCCGAAGCGGCCGGCTACGCGCGCGTCACCGACTGCGTCGAACATCAACCGCACGGCGCGATGGGCTACCACTTTCAGAACAACGCGCTGCTCGACACGACGCTCGACGTCGACCATCCGGAAGTGCTGGTCTACGAGCGCAAGCCCGATGGCGGGTTCAAGCTGAACGGCGTGGAGTTTCTGGTGCCGATCTCCGCCTGGACTGCCACCGAGCCGCCGCGAATCATGGGTCAAGCCCTCAAGCGCGCAGACCGGTTGGGCATCTGGTACCTCCACGTCTGGACGTGGGAGCCCAGCCCGAGCGGGCTCTTTGCCGACTGGAATCCCCGCGTGAAGTGCGGAACCGCCGGCAGCGCCTCAGCGGTGCCTCGCTGAGGCCGGCGTTCAGCCGATACGGCCGTAGGTGAGATTAGTCGGCCCGCGCCCTCGCCGCGTAGAGTCGATGCCCCCCGGCGGAGCGGAAACCGAGCGTCTCCAGGAGGTCGCCTCGAGATCTCCGCCGGGTGGACCTTCGGGAACCGGAAGCGCTCAGGCCTCGCGCGCGGAGTCGCGAGAGCAGTTGCTTCAGACGGGCTCCGCCGTCGTCGACGAACTGAGCGGAGCGACACAATCCTCTCCGTCGCTCAGGTAGAGCAGATACGCCTCGATGCGCTCGTCGGACGCGACGGCGAGTCCGGCGATCTCGTCCTTTCTTGCCGTGAGCGTCTCGACCGAGCGCTCCCAGCACGCCTGAGGATCGAGCCCCTCCGAGGAGACCATTGGCGGCGAGATCGTCGACCGTGACAGGGATGACGAACCCGCCTTGCCACCGCCCGCACGTCGTTCTCTTCACCCTGGAGGACGTAGTCCGTCAGGAGCGCTTCCTCGACATATCCGCTTGCGCCGAACAACCCGCACGCCGCGGCCAGCGTCTCGGGGACCTCGGCGACGATGCGCGGAGGCCCGAGAATCGCCAGCTTCGACCCGAGCGAGGCGAGCAGGTGACGGCCATGCCCCTGTCGCCGATGATCGGGATGGACGGCGATCTTGTGCACGAGCGTCCCGGACGGCCGCTTGGCGCCGATCAGGACGCCGATCGGATCGGAGCCCGCGAAGGCGACCATGCAGCTGCTGCACCAGACCTGCAGGTCGCGGATCGACCGCTTGAACGCCGCCGGCGTCATCGGCGGCTCGTCGGGAAAGTACGGCGACCAGCAGCGATTCAGCGCGTCGACGAGCAGCCCGATGTCGTCCGTACGGCAGAAGCGATAAGCACTCATGCTTCGCGAGGTTCGCTGGATGCACTTCGCGCCGTCAGCGGGCTCACCTCGTTGAGATAGCCGCTCCCGTTGGTGGCCGCGCCCGCATTCGAGGCCGGGCCATTGGTTGCGGCCGCGGTCGCAACGGCAGGACTCGCGCCCGGTGCGTTGTAGGTCGCGATCATCTCCGCCATCATCTGCTTGCCGATCTCGATGCCCTCCTCGACCATCGCAAGATCGATCGACGCAGCGGCGCGCTCCCGCGCCAGCTCCTCGATCCGCTCCTGCGTCTTGTTCCGCATGAAGCCGGCCGGGACGCGCAAGATGCGCTGTGCGGCGTCGCTGGTCCAATCGAACGTCGAGATCAGCGGGTTCTTCCTCTCGTCGCGCGCGATCAGGCGGGCCTCGCTCGCGGCGGCAGCGCCGTTGCCCGCAGGTTCGGCCGCCGCCGCCGAAGCGCTTCGCGCGGAGGCGGCGAGGGAGACTGGATCTCGAGCGGCGTTCCCGTCTCCTCCTCGATCACCTCCCGGGCGAAGTCGAGCGTGATCGCGTCGAGCTTCATCATGCGCGCGCGCTTCTCGACCCGCGCCTTCACTCGCCGGCGCTGATAGGCGTTCTTCATGGTCCAGAGGCCCTTCCTGGCATCCTCCGACCATCGCAGCTTGCGCCCGTCGTAGGTGGTCTCCTCCTGGAGACCTCCCTCGACCTCGGCGATCCTCTCGATCATCTCCCGGGAGATCACCTCGAAATCCGTGGCGCCGCAGACGGTGCACTTCACGGGATCGCTCTGCGTGGCCGTGACGCCGCACGCCCGGCACATCGACACCGGGCCCGGCCTTTGCCCGCTCGAGCGCCACTGCCTCGGCCAGCGCCTTGGTCGCGGTCGACGCGCTCTTCGGCATGAACCGGTCCATCGCTTCGTCGATCACCGCGCTGGTGATCACCGAATGCCCCTTCTCGAGCGCCAGGCGAAGGACGCCCGTGCGGGCGATGCCCTTGACCTGCTCGGGTACGTGCGTCATGCGCGCCTCGGCCTCGGGCGTCCATCGGACGGTCTCCTCCGCGCGCACGTCGAGCCGGGGCACCTCGAGGCGCGTGGAGAGAAGCACGTCGCACGGCGCGGCGCGGAGAACGTTCTCCGCGTTGCTTCCCAGCCCGGTCTCGTCCTTCGGGCTGTGAACGCCGATCCGCCCCATCACGATGAGCCACGGGATTCGTCTTGCGCGCGTGATCGAGGATCTTCTGGAAAGGCTTGCCGTCGAGAAGCGTCTTCCTGATCCCGACGCCCGCCTCGCTCCCCATCCGCTCGCCGATCTCGAGATGAGACTGATAGATCTGCGCGAGCCCGGTGTCGATGATCTCCTCGTGGAGCTGATTCTGCTCCTCGAAGCGGAACACCTTTGCCGCCTGCTCGGTGAGGACGTTGACGATGCCGTTGAAGACGGAGTAGTGGAGATACGGGTCGTACACGGCGATGGCTTCGACCTTCTTGCCGAACGTGCGCGCCAGGTCGATGGCGGTCATGAGCGCGCCGAACGACTGCGGGCTGCCGTCGACGCCGACCAGGATCGTGTCCCGCTCCGCCTCGCCCGGCTCGGGAACGTGCTTGACGACCCAGACATCGCGGTCGGACTGGCGGGCGACGCGTTCGCAGACCGAGCCGATCACGCTGTCGCGGGCGCGTCCGATCCCCAGCGCGCCGATCACGACCAGATCGTGCTGCGAGCCGGCGAGATCCTTGAGGATCTCGATGTGATGCTTCCCGTCCATCATCCGCGGCTCGAACGCGAGGCCCGACTCGCCGCACAGGCGCGACATGCCATCGAGATAGCTGTCGGAGATGAGCTTGAGGCCCATCGTGATGAGGCTGTCGTGAATCTTCCGCTGGCGCTCCAGTTCGACCTCGTCGATGTATTCCTCGGGCAGCGTGTACTCCATCTGCCTGAAGCGATAGTCGTGCAGTTTCGCCGCGTAGACATGGCAGCCGACCAGCTTCGCCGAGTACGCCTTGCCCAGCCCGAGGGCGCAGGCGACGGCGCGGTTGGAGTGGTCTGAGTTATCGACGGGAACGTAGATGCTCTTGTACATCGGATCCTCCGGATAGCCCTCGACAGCTCACGCGCCGGTGGCTGCCGGTTGGCTCGGCTCGCCGCCGAGCTCGCCGCGGGCGCGCGAGCACGCTGACGCCACCGCACCCAGCCGATCACGGCCAGCTCGATGGCGAGAATGACCAGCGCCGTCCTCACCATCGGGCCGACGGCCGAGGGAACGTTCTCGGGCTCGACGTAGAGGGAGTACCACAGCGAGAGACCTCGCCGGTTGCCACGCTCGCGCGAGAACCCGTCCCAGACCGAGAAGGCGATCGGCATGAACTCTCCGGGCGAGAACGGCGCGCCCGAGGCTGGGCGAAGCGGCCGCTTGAAGATGACCGACCATTCGCCCTGGTCGTAGCTCGCGACACCGGTGAGATCGCCTGTGTCGTTCGGGCGCGATGTCCGCGCTTCCCTTGCCGGTGAACTGCAGCGGCTCGGGGCGGGCCAGATCGAAGAACCAGAGATCCACCGAGTTCTGCGCGTCGCCGAAGATGAAATAGGGCTTGCGGGCGCCGGTCGGCACCTGCGACGGAATCTGGATCGCGACGGCGTCGGAGAACTCGGATGGCTGACGGCTGGCGCCGCCGCCTCGGCAAAGGGGTCCGCTGCGCCTGCCCGGCCGGCGCCGGGCGCGACTTCCGCGTCGCCGAAGGCGCTCGCCGTCGCACCGCCGGCCGCCCGCCGGCTGCGGCCGCCGCCTCCTCTTCCTCCTCCGGCGGCACGGGAAGCGACGGCCCGTTCTTCCCGGTCTTCTGCGCGCTCATGTCGTGCCATCGCACCAGGAGGGCGATCGAGTCCGCATCGTAGATCGCCTGAACGGTGACGGCTGGTCGCGGGCGGATGGAACGCGCGTCCGGGCTCCATGATCTGCCCGACGATCGGAAAGCGGGCCACCGGAGCGGAGGCGAAGCTCGCGGCCCCCTTGGCCAGATCGATCGGATCCTGGACGTGCTTGGCGATGACGAGGTTGGTATAGCCGGGCCCGTTGCTCCCCGACAGCGAGACGATGTAGTCGGTGATCGCCCATCGCTGCTCGGGCGTGCAGCGCGTCGAGGAACGACGGCATCGGCGTGCCGTTGAACCCCGTGCTCATCGTCCTGAAGATGTCCTCGCGGGACGACCCTCCCCGGAAGGTCCAGCTCTGCGCGAGGTTCGCCGCGCGTATCGGATAGCCCCAGTCGTCCTTCAGCGTTGGCGCCGAAGGTCCGTCGCCCCGGCCGAGCGTGCCGTGGCACTTGACGCAGCCGGTCTCTTCGTAGAGCTTCTTCCCGAGCGCGATCGGACTCGTTCGTGGCGCTCGGCGCGCTCGGGAGCGGCACCGGCTTGGGAACATTCTCCGTGCTCGAGAAGTCGGGGGAGAAGGTCGTGATGAAGTAGGCGAGATCCGACACTTCCTGGTCGGAGAGGTCCGGCCAGGCGGGCATCGAGGTGTAGGGCATGCCGCGCCTGATGATGTTGACGAGGTCCTGATGGGTCGGGAGCGCGCCGTTGGGAGTCGTGCGCACCTTGAACTTGCCGGTCGTGAAGTTGCGGGGCCTGGGGCGCAGATGCGGCGTGGCGTAGCCTTCACCGTCCCCCTTCTCGCCGTGGCACTGCGCGCAGTACTTGAGGTAGAGCGGCTTGCCCGACTCCCGCTGCGCCTCGGTCCCGACGTCCTGAGCCGCCACGCGCACCGATCCCATCGGCGCGGCACACAACGACGGCGATCAGGACGACGCGACGCACCCGCGCGAGATCAGGCGAGAGGTCATTAGTGCGCGGCCTCCTCCCTGGCGCGAGGCCTCTGGCCCGTGAAATCGTAGAGAAAGAGGATCGACTCCCAGATCTCGTCTTCCTTCAGGAACTTCTCCCAGGCGGGCATCGCCGTGTCCCAGGGCCCCCCTTCTTCGGGCAGCCCGGGCCCGCCCTTGGCGATGCGCCAGAACAGAAACGTCTCGCGCAGACTCGCGATCGTGTCCCCGTCGGCGAAGTTGGTCGGGATCGGGTCCAGCCCGTGCACGAACATGCCGTTGCCGCGCCATGTCGTCGCCGTGGCAGAACACGCAGTTCCGGTAGTAGACGCGGCGCCCGTTCTCGACATGTTTGCGGAACTCTGCCGGATTCGACGTCTCGAGCTGCCGGAAGGGGTTCTCCCCGGCGTCGAGGTCGATCGTCTTGTCGTGAACGGTGATCTCGGACGGCGATGCCGGATGGACCGTTCGCGGGAAGAAGGGCGGCTCGAGCGGGACGTTCATCTGGACGTAGACGTTCGCGGCCGCGAGCGCCGGGATGGCGACGACCGTTGCGCCGAGGAGCGCGGTGTACCGCTTGTCCGTCATGAACCGGACGAGCGGGCGCGAGACTTCTTCGCGGCGCTCCTCGCTGGAGGACATGTACGCCAGGATCGCGATCGAGACGATCCCCATGTAGATCGAGACGACCGACGAGGGAATCGGGGCCGTGAATCCGAATCGCAGGAGGACGTAGATTCCCACCCACCAGGCGACGGCCCACACCAGCAGATTGGCGCGACGGAAGCGGAGGAGCCCGAACACGGCGGCGACGGCGAGGACGACCAGGATGTTCATCGTGCGGGCCCTCCGCGCGAGTCGCGTGTCGCGACCGGCCTGGATGGCGCGGCAAGTCTCAGCGGCGCGCCCTTCGCCGGGGCGGCTCGACGCTGCGCCGGCGCGGCGCCCGGGGCCGGAGCAGCCGTCGGCGCCGGCGTCCCGCCCGGTGCGGCCGTGCCGCTGTTGTATTTGTGCTTCGTCTGCAGCGTGACCGTCGGCGTGCCGCCAAGCGTCTGGAGGGCGGCGATCACGCAGAGGATCTCCTGGTCGGTGAGGCCGATCGGCGGCTGGTTGACGGGGGGCATCGCCGGCGGGAATCCCGGCACGACGAAGGCGGTGGGTTCGTACATCGATTGGGCCAGGTACTCGACATCGCTCAGGCCCGGGACGCGGCTCTTCGCGCTGGGCACCGATTCCCGCGAGGTCGGGGAACCGGAGCGCGCCGGTCTTGCCGATCGTGTGGCACGTCAGGCAGATGCCCTTGCCCGCCATGATCTCGCGGCCGACCTTGACCATGTCGGCCGTGGTCATGTCGCCTCCCAGCGCGGTCTCCTTGGGAGGCTGCACCTCCTTCTGAGGCACCATCTGGCCGACGTAGGTATAGAACGCGGTCGTCGCGAGGACGAGAGCGCCGATCCGGACGATGTGCGGGACCCTCATGACGCCCTGGTCCGCCTACGTTCGCGGGTTGCCACCGCGAGCTCCGGCGAGACCTCGCCGGCGCCATGCGTCGCGGGCGGGTCCGCCGCTCGAAATCGGGCCGGTCGTGCAGGCTCGCGATCCAGAACACGAAGCCGATCAGGACGAAGAACACGAGCACGGTCACCGAGACGACCTGCGTCGCGAAGCCCAGCGTGGGCGTGAACGCGTCGGCCGAGGTGTCGCGAATGACGCCGTAGACATGCCAGTGCTGGCGGAGCCCGGAGCGAACGTAGCCCATGAGCCCCATCAGCCAGGTGAAGGTGACCGCGATGAAGATCAGCACGTACTGCGAGATCGCCGGAATCCTGCCCCAGCGCACCTCGCCGGTCTTGCTCGCGCCGCGGAAGAGGAAGATGTCGATGGCGGTGATCGCCACCATCGCGAACAGGACCGAGAGCACCTGCGGCACGGAGAGCCCGATCCGGACCGTCGCCTCGACGAAGTACCCGTAGACGCCGAGGAAGATGACGAAGAACGCGACGCCGGCGAAGATCGCGAGCTGCGCCGCATGGCCCGTCTTCGCCCACGCCACCGTCGCGACCTTTCCCGTCCGGCGGTAGAGGAGGAAGCTCATGAAGGTCGTGAGGATCAGGATGTTCACCGCGGTGTTCTTGGCGGACATGACCCCGAGGAAGCCCAGCACCGGATGTGACGATCCTCCCATCGCCCGGATTTCGGAGACGGTCGCGATGATCGATCGCGGCGTCGCCCAGACCATGAAGCAGAGCGCGATCGCGATCGAGCAGGTACTTGATGAACTTCTGGAGCGGCTGCGCCCCCTCGACCCGCCCCATCCCGAGCCAGAGGTAGTAGTTGGCGGCGAGGAAGAGGTTCCCGATCAGGACCGCCTGGATGATGAACAGCCACGAGAACGCGCCGCCCATCATCGTGAGCCCGAGCGTCTGCGAGTAGCGCGTAGATCTCCTTCGCGAGCCAGTAGCCGGCGAACGGCAGCGGCAGGAACGCGCTGATCGCGACGAAGTTGCCGATGTATCCCATCCAGTCGTAGTGCGCGCGCTCCTCGTCGGTCTCCGCCTGCAGGAACTTGAAGGCGGCGTAGGCGGCGGCGACCGATCCGCCGAACGCGACGTTCGCGATGACGCGATGGACGTTGATCGGCATCCAGGTGAAGTTGTAGACCGCGTCCCAGACGGAGATCACCGCCCCGCTGCTCGAGACCCCGTGCGGCGACATCATGAACGTGAGCCAGGCGTTGGCGATGAACATGATCGCCGTGCCGACGACGTTGAGGCCGAGCCCCAGGCCGAGATGCACCAGCGGATGGAACTTCCCCCAGCCGTAGTAGTAGGTGTAGAGGAAGAAGGCCTCGGCGAAGAAGAGCAGGACGTACGGGAGAAACGTCGGCGAGAACACGCTCATCAGGTAGTTCGTGAACTTCGGATACAGGATGATGAGCATGAACGTCAGGAACGCGCCGAAGGTCGCGGTCAGCGAGAACGAGACCGAGAGGAGCTTCGTGAACTCGTACGCGAGCCGGTCGTATCGCAGGTCGCCGGTCTTGTAGCCGATCGCCTCGACGATGAACGCGAAGATCGGGACGGCCAGGACGAACGCGGCGAACAGCAGGTGCAGCTGCGCGACCGCCCAGATGGCCACGCGGCTGCCGACGACGGGAAAGGTCCGGTACTCGGCCTCCTCGTAGGGCTTCGCCTTGGCCTGTCTTCTCGGCCTCGGCCTGCTCGGCGGCCACCCCCTCCGCGCGGGGCGTCGGGTCCACGGTCGCGGCCGGCGACCCGATACGGTTCTTGGTACTCGTCGCCGCTCACGAAGCACCGACGCCATCTTCACCGCCGCCGACGAACATCACGAGGGCAGTGATGGGACCGAGAACGAACAGCAGTTTGCGGTTCATCAGGCCTTTCATCACGGCGTCTCCTCAGCTTGGCCGCGGCGCGGCGCGTCGGTCGCGCTGGCCAGCCGCTTGCGCTCGAGTTCTCGCACGTAGGCGACGATCGCCCACCTGTCCGCGGGAGGGATCGGCCACCGGTATCCGGACATCAGTCCCGTCCCGTTCGTGATGACGTCGAAGATCTGCCCGTCCGTGTATTTCAGGATCTTGCTCCTGGTGGAACGACGCGGTCGGAACGTTGCCTCGCTGGAACAGGATGCCCTTGCCGTCACCCCGGGCGTCGTGGCACGGCTGGCAATAGATCGCGTAGCGCTGCGCGGCCGCGCTCGACGCAGCGCGTCGTCCACCGTCACGGGAATCGTCGCGACGAACTGCCCGTCCGCTCCCTTGCCCGTGAAGAAGGCCGCGTCCTCCTTCAGCCCGCCGATCGCGACCGTTCCAGGAACCGGCTCGCGCATGGCCGCGCCGTTGTAGAAGAACGTGCTGGCCGCCTGGGCGCGAACCTTCGGCTGGTTGTCCATGCTCGGGTTGAGATGGATCGGAGGGCGGCTCGACGTGCAGCCGCGCGCGCAGCCAGCGAGCGCGACGAGCGAGGTGAGCGCGAGCGAGCCGCGACGGCCCGGGTGCGGCGATATGCGACGGGCCCTCATCGGTCGGTCGATCTGCTCGTGGGCAGCCGCCCGCGATCCGGATTCGGGTTGCGCACTTTCGCCAGATAGGTCGTCCGCGGCCTGGTGTTCAACTCGTCGAGGAGCGCGTAGTTGCGCGGGTCGGCCTTTGCCTTGCACGACCCGGCTCGATCGGTCCCGAAGGTCGCCGAACTCGATGGCCGATGCCGGACACGCCTGCTGGCAGGCCGTCTTGACGTCGCCGTCACCAAGCTCGCGCCCCGCAAGCTTCGCGTCGATCTTCGCCCGGTTGATCCGCTGCGTGCAGTACGTGCACTTCTCCATGACGCCCCGCGAACGAACCGTGACGTCGGGGTTCATCGCGAGCTTCAGCATGTCGGGCGTGTCCTTGGTGAAGTTGAAGAAATTGAACCGGCGCACCTTGTAGGGACAGTTGTTCGAGCAGTAGCGCGTGCCGATGCACCGGTTGTAGACCATCACGTTGAGCCCCTGCGCGTCGTGAACGGTCGCGGCCACCGGGCACACCTGTTCGCAGGGCGCAGTCCTCGCAGTGCATGCAGGGAACGGGCTGGAAGACCACCTCCGGGCTGCCTGAGGGCTCGCCGGAGAAGTACCGGTCCACCCGCAGCCAGTGCATCTCGCGTCCTTTCGCGACCTGGGTCTTCCCGACGACCGGCACGTTGTTCTCGCTCTGGCACGCCGTCATGCACGCGTTGCAGCCGATGCACGCGTTCAGGTCGATCGGTCATGCCCCACTGGTGGCCCTGATCGTAGGTGTGCTCCTTCCAGAGGGAGAAGTGATGCGGCTCGTCTTCGAACACGCCGAGCGGGCTGGGGGTTCCTCCCGGCTTCGACGCGTGCGGCGACTCCTGCGCGTGCGCGCCCTCGGCTGGCGCTGGTCCGGACGCCTTCGATCGCAGCTCGGCAAGCGTGGACTCGCGGACGATGGGACGCCCTTCCATGCTGCCGTGGTCCTGGGTCGCCGAGAGCGGATACGCGCGCTCCGCGCCGGCTGAGTTTGGCGCCGCCGTCGAAGCCAGGTGCCGTGGAGCTCCGCAGCGTGAACGCGTCGAACCCGACGCCCGAGCCGATCCGGCCGGCGTGCGATCGGCCGTACCCGAACGTGAGCGCGACCACGCCGTCCGCCATGCCGGGCAGAATCCAGACGGGAAGCTCCAGCGAGCGGCCCGAGTAATCGACACGGACCACGTCCCCGCCCGCGACACCGAGCGTCTCGGCCGTCTTCGGGCTCACGAGCGCGGGGTTGTCCCACGTCAGCTTCGTGAGCGGATCGGGAAGCTCCTGCAGCCACCCGTCGTTCGCGTATCGACCGTCGTGCAGCGACGGGGACGGAAGGAACACGATCTCGAGACCCGCCGATCCGCGTCGGCCGCGCCGCGCCGCGCGTTGCCGACGAGCCGCGCGAGCTCCGCAAGGGCGCCGCGGCGAGATCCGGCACGACTTCGGGAAGCTCGCTGCCGGCAAGCAGTCCATCGTGCAGGACGCGATTCCACTTCTTGTCGAACTCGCCCTCGCCCAGGATCGGTTTCCACGTCTCCTGCACGATGTCGTGGCCGGGACGATCCGCGCCTCCCGCCATCAGCCCCAGCACTTCAACCGGGGATCGTCCGCCGAACAGCGGCAGGATCAGCGGCTGGACGACGCTGAGCGTGCCGCCCACCGCGCGCGCGTCTCCCCACGATTCGAGGTAGTGCGCGCGCGGGATGTGCCACTCCGCCCTGGACGGACGTTTCGTCGACGCGCGTGCGCCGAGCGCGATCGAGTGCGGCACCTTCGCCATCGCCGCGGCGAAGTCGAGATCGGCGGGCGCGTCGAACACGGGATTCCCGCCCAGGATGACGAGGGTCTGGACGGTCCCCGCCTTCATCGCGGCGACGAGCGAGGCGAGCGAGCTCGACGCTCGGCAGCGCCGCATCCTTCGTTTCGTAGTAGCTGACCGTCTGCCCGTGTTGCCCGAGATGGCGTGTTCAGCGCGCAGACCGCGGCGTGGACGGCGGCGGGCTGCCGCTCCCCGGCCACGATCAGCCCCTTGCCGCGATTCGCCTGGAGGTCCTTGGCCAGCGCGTCGATCCAGCGCGGCTCCACGCCCGCGACGACGCCGACTCCCGCCAGGCTCGCGGCCCCGCCCGCCGCGGCGAGGCGCGCCGCGAGCGCCGCGAGGAACGGCGCGATCTGCCGGCTCCGAGGCGCAGCCGATGATCCGCCATCGCTCCGGTGAGCGAGTAGACGCCTTCGACGGCGTAGAGCCGGTTCATCGCGCCACCGGAGGCGCCGCACGTCTTCGAGCCGCGAAACCCGCGCGCGTGCCGGATCATCTCCGGGTCGGTCAGGAGCGGGTCGGCGTCGAGCGCGAGGATCACCGCGGCGCGATCGAGCCGGAGCAGGAGATCGACGTCACGCCCGGTGGCCTGCCGCAAGCCCGCGAGCCGGCTCTCGTCGCTGACGGCGTCGTAGGTCGCCCACTGCATCCGGGGATAGCGGGCACGGAGCGCGGAGACGAGGCGCGCCAGAGTCGGCGAGGAGAACGACTCGGAGAGCACCGCGAGGCCGGCGCCGCCGTCCGCGGCATGCGCCTCGGACAGTTGCCCCCAGGCCGTCACGAAATCGTTCCAGGACGTCTTCGCACCGTTGCAACGTGACCGATTGCGAGCGGTCGGGATCGTAGAGGCCGAGCACCGACGCCTGGATGCGCGAGCTCGAGGCGCCGAGCGTCGACGGGTGCGAGGGGTTCCCCTCGATCTTGGTCGGCCGCCCTTCGTGGCTCTCGACGATCAGGCCGTAGGCGCTCCGGCGGAACGGCATCGTCGTCGCGTAGTAGCGCGGGATCCCGGGGACGATCTCCTCGGGCGCGGTGACGTAGGGAACGATCTCTTCGACCGGGACGCCGGCATCCGGCGAGCCCCGCGAGCGACAGCGAGGCGCCCAGGAGCAGGATCATCTCGCGCCGGGTGACCCCTTCGGTAAGCTCCGAGGCGCCCTCCGGGAACTCCCGCTCGAGAGCGTCGCGGAATTCAGGACGGTCTTCGATCTGCTCGAGACTTCGCCAGTAGGTCTACTCACCGGTGGCACCCCGAACAGTCGAGTCGGCGGATTGACCGGTCGTTCGCGATCCAGCTGCGCCGTGAGGAGCTGGACGTCCCGGGGAGGCGTCCACTTCATGTTGGTGACCTCCGAGACGGGACGCCGGTGCGGCGCGGGATTGCGGTGGCAATCGAGGCACCAGCTCATGCTGAGCGGCGTCATCTGAGTGACCGTCTCCATCTCGTCGATGCGGCCGTGGCAGGTGACGCAGCCGATGCCTGCCGCCACGTGCGCGTGGTGAGCGAAATAGGCGTAGTCGGGAGCTTGTGGACGCGAATCCAGCGCATCGGCCGGCCGCTCTGCGCGCTCTCCCGAATCGGGGCGAGCGATCGCGCTGTCCTTCTTCACCATCTGATGACAGTTCATGCAGGTGCTGCGTCGGCGGAACGTTCGCGATGGGAGAGATCTCGACCGAGGCGTGACAGTAGCGGCAATCGAGACCAAGCTCGCCGACGTGGAGCTTGTGGCTGTAGGGGACGGGCTGAACGGGACGATAGCCGACGTCCGTGTACCAGGGAGAAAAGAAGTACCAGATAACGGCGATCGCGAGCGCCGGCCCGAGGCTGCCCGCAATGGCGGCCGACGAGCGGAAGCTTGTTCAACCAGGGGGAAAGATCTGGGCCAACGGCTAGGACTCCGGTCCGCTGGAGGACGGATGACACGGCCTCGAGTCCGCGATGGAACGTTGATGCCGCATCCGCGCACTCCCCAAGAATCCGACGGAGGGAACGACCGAAATCCTGCTGATTGAGGCGGCATCTTAAACACGAACTCGGACGAGGGTCAAGCGCACCGCGTCCGCCTTCGCGCGCACGTTTCGAGCGCGCGCTGCGGCGGGACCTCGCCGAAGCCGCATCGCGGCGGAGGCGGGTGCCTCAGCCGCGGGACTGTTCGCCAGCCCGACGATCGGCGGTAAGGTGGGAATGGAGGCTCGTGATGCGTCAGAACTCATGGACCGTGAAGTTCGCCCACCTGCGGTGGCTCGTCACGATTGGGCTCTCAGTGGCCATCGTTTCTGGAGCCGCATGCTCGAACACGGAAAAGGAAGAGGCCGAACGGAAGGCGCGCGAAGCCGCCGCTCGAGCAAGCGCGGCCGCTGAGAAGGCGGGCGAACAGGCGGCCGCGGCCGCGAAGGACGCCGCAGCAAAGACCAAGGAGGCCGCGAAGGAGTTCGGCTCCGAAGCGCGCGACGCCGCACTCAAAGGCGCGTCGGCCGCAGCCAAGGCCGGCTCGGAAGCCGCCGTCGTCGCCGGCGACGCGGCACAGGCCGCAGGGGTGAGGGCTGCCGGTCTGCTGCGGACAGGGGCGATCAAGTCGGCGCTGCTCGCCGACAAAGCGCTCGACGTCTCCGAGGTCGACATCGACACCGACGAACCACGGAAGGTCGTCGTGCTCAAGGGGCGTGCCCGCTCGGCTGCCGAGAAGGCCGCGATCGCGAAGATCGCCGCCGAGAAGGCACCGGGTTACCGCATCGAGAATCAGCTCACAGTGCGCTAAGCTGACACGCTCATGCGCACGCTGATGCTCGCTCTCTCGGCGGCAGCTGCGGCCGGTCAGGCCGCGCCACCCGCCCCGGCCCCTGCGCCCTGGACGTTCGAGGCGCAGGAGATCCGCACCCAGTTCGGCGTCGGCTACGCGGTGGCGATCGCCGACGTCAACGCCGACAAGCGCGCCGACATCGTCGCGATCAACGGCACGCAGCTCGTGTGGTTCGAGAACCCGTCGTGGCAGATGCACGTCGTGCTCGACGGCCAGACACCGAAGGACAACGTCACGATCGCGCCGCACGACATCGATGGAGACGGGCGGCTGGACGTCGCCCTCGGCGCAGCGTGGAACCCGCGCGACACCAAGGGTGGCGGCACGCTGCACTGGGTGCAGCAACCAGCGGCGGGCGACAAGTGGGCGCTCCGCGATCTGGGCTCCGAGCCGACGCTGCATCGCATCCGCTGGGCGAATGTCGATGGCGCGGACAAACCCGAGCTCATCGTCACACCCCTGCACGGCCGCGGCACCGAGCCGCCGGAGTGGAATGGCCCGGGCGCGCGAGTCCTGGTGTATCGCGTGCCGAACGACCCCGCGAAGGACGCGTGGCCGACGGAGGTGGCCGACGATACGCTTCACATCCTCCACAACTTCCTGCCTCTCGATCTCGACGGCGATCGTCGCGAGGAGCTCATCACCGCGAGCCGCGAAGGGCTGCACGCCCTGAAGCGCGATGCCAAGGGCGCGTGGACCCGGACGAAGATTGGCGAGGGCGCGCCAGGCGAGATCAAAGCGGGACGCCTGCACGGGCGGCGCGTGTTGGCGACCGTGGAACCCTGGCACGGGCAGGCGTTCGTCGTGTATCTCGAGCCGCCGAAGGGGGCGCCCGCCGGCACGCTGTGGACTCGCCGCGAGCTGCAGGATCGCGTCGCGGGCGGTCATGCGCTCGCGTGGGCCGACCTCGACGGGGATGGTCACGACGAGCTCGTCGCCGGTTGGCGCGACGGCGACAAACCGGGCGTCGCAGCCTACAGCTTCGATCGAGAGGGCGCCGTGCGCGCGCAGTCGATGATTGATGCGGGCGGGATGGCCACCGAGGATCTTGCGGTCGCCGACTTCGATGGGGATGGCCGCCCGGACATCGTCGCATCGGGCCGCAAGACCGCGAACGTCAAGATTTACTGGAACCGATCAGCGAATCAACGGAAGTAGATCAGGGCGCAGGGAAAATCGATCAGGGAATCAACTGAGTCCGGACGCAGAACCTGAGGTCCTTTGATTCCTTTGATTCCTTGATCCCGTGATCGACGATCCCTCCGTTGATTCCTCGATCATCTCGGTCGTCGCAGGTGGCGGACTCGCGGCAGGACATCGGTCGGCGGGCATCCCTGCTCGACCACCTTCCACCCGACCAGATCGTCGGGCTCTCCGAAGATCACGATGACGCGGCCGTCGCGCGGGTCGGCGGGTTGTTCGGCGCCGTCGACGACCTGCTGGCCCGCGGCGCCGCCCGACACGAGGGCCGCGGATGTCGCCTCGAGACGGCGAATGCCGCGCGCGCGGGCCCGACGCGCGTACTCCTGACAGCGCGAATACGACTCGAGGCCGCCGGTCTGATCGGTACGCGGCAGGGTGACCGGCGAGGCGTCATCCTCGCCGACGTCGATCGCCCAGAGCGCACGTCTGATCGTGGCGAGGTCGGCCGGATCGGTGATCTCCTCGTGCCGGAGCAGCTCGGCCCAGGCGCCGTCGGGCGTATCGGCGAGGTAGTGGGCCGGACCTTCCCCTTTGCCATGCCACCGCCCCGGCGGTTGATCCCCCGAGGACCAGAGAAAGGGGTACCGAGGGTCCGCCTGTCGAAACACGATCATGTGGCGGAGAGCATCACGAGCGATCTGGCGAGCGCGCGCACCTTCTGTGGTCCTGGATCGTCGGGATCCCACTCACCGGTGAGGAGCGAGGCCGGAGCCTTGCCGCCCAGGGCCGTGCGCGGGCGCTCGAACCAGCGACGCACGCCCACCTCGTTGTAGGCGCCCGCGAGGTCGCCAACGACGAGCGCGAGGAAGTGGAGGCGCGCGGCCACTTCATCGGGCGTTTCGCGCGCGCCCGTGAGGTAGCGGCGCAGGCTCGAGAGCGAGATGCCGAGCAGCGACGCCAGTGCCTCGGCGTCGAGCACGCGTGAGACGCTCGGCCACTCGAAGCGAGAGACCGGCGATTGCTCGAGCGCGGCGATGAGCATCTCGAGCACCGCCGACACCTCCTGGCTCGAGGGCACCTCGACGTTGTCGAACCTCAGCGCAGAAGCCTTCCCAATCCCGGCGTCGCGCACGCTGCGCACCAGCCGCGCAATGCCCGGCCGATCGAATCGCCGTTCCTCGTCGCCGCCAACGAGACCCATGGCCTCGGCTCGCCGCCATGCCTCGGCCGCGAGCACCCGCTCATCCGGGCCGAGGTCTGGACCACGTCTGGACTCGGATCGGACATTCATTGAATTCCAATTCTGTTCCTTTTCACCGGCGGCGTCAACAACAGCCAACCCCTGGCCGCGCTATGGACGCGTCCTACTTCCGCACCCGCGGTGTCAGCATCGTCTGCGTACGCTGCCCGTTCCGGACGTAGACCACCGGCACGGCCACGTCCGGCTTCATCACGTCGAGAGCGTAGGTGTAGTCGTAGATGTTCGCGATGCGTTGACCGGCGAGCTCGACGATGACGTCGCCCTTCTGCAGGCCGGCCTGCTCGGCGGGACCGCCGGCGACGACGCCCCCCAGGAGCAGACCGTCGACCTGCGTGGCATAGTCGGGGATGGTTCCCGTGAAGACGCGGAGCCCCTCGCGCGCGCCCCGTCCCTGGTTCGTCGGCGCCACGCGGACGAACGCCGGTGGCTCGCGCTCGGCCGCTAACTCCGAAACGATCCCGGCGGCAAATGCGGCAATGCGATCCACGCCGGCCACGTCGATCTTCGTGGCGGTGTCGCTCGGACGGTGGTAGTCCTCATGGCTCCCGGTGAAGAACGAGAGCGTGGGAACACCAGCCTGGTTGAACGCGGAGGAATCGGTCGGGAGATGGGGATCGGTCTGCAGCGCGAGCGTGAACCGCGCCGTCGCATTCGCGCGCTCGATGAGCGGGGGCCAGACGGCGCTCGAGCCCACCGCCTGAACGGTCAAGCGATTCTCACGCAGACGGCCGACCATGTCGAAGTTCATGTACGCCGCCAGCTGGTCGAGCGCAAACGGGGGGCGCGCCGTGAACGTCGCCGAGCCGACGAGGCCGATTTCCTCACCAGACCAGAACGCCAGCGCGACGTGGCGCGGGCGCGGACCTTTCGCAAGCAGGCTGCCGGCGGCGAGCACGGCGGCGACGCCCGACGCGTTGTCGTCCGCGCCGTGGTGAATACCTTGGCGTTCCTGCTCGTTCGCGAGCGAGCTCCCCTGCCCGCCGCGCCCGAGATGATTGTAGTGGGCGCCGAGCATGAGCCAGGGCTTCGCGCCGGTGGCGGTCCCTGTGGCGGGCAGTATGCCGACGACGTTGTAGGCCGTGTTCGTCTGGCGTGACAGCCTGGCCGTCACTGTGACGTCGGTGCCCTTCAGCGCAAAACCCGCCACGTGGGGGTTGCCCGAATCGAGGGCCTGCTGCGCGTCGGCCAGCGACCGCGGCGCACCGGCAAAGAGCTTGTCGCCGAGCTCGCCGTTCACGGTGGCGGCAACGATGCCCGACCCCGCTGCTGCCGTATCCAGGGTCAGCGGCACGAGCTCGCCGGGCTTCGGCGATCGCGGACCGGTCACGACCAGCATCCCTTTTGCGCCGAGCTGCCGGGCGGCCAGCGCCTTGTAGCGAAGACCGGCATACCGCGCCAGCGACTGACGCTCGTCGCGCGGAGCGTCCTCGGGAAAGTAGCGGAGCACGACGACGATGGCGTCCTTGACGTCGAGACCGGCGTAGCTGTCGTAGCTGAAGCCTTTCTCTCCGGGAACACGCAGACCGTAGCCGGCGAAGACGGCTGGACCGCTGACCTGTGCGGCATCCGAGAACGACAACGCGAGCACACGGTCGCGGCCGGTCCATCGCTCCAGCGTCTCGCCACCGCGGCGGATCTCGACGGCCGTGCCCTCGTCCACCACCTGCGACGTGAACTCGAACGGCAGCTTGAAATCGGACCGTCCCGGCAGCGGCGTCGCGCCCACCCGCTTCAGCTCGGCGATGAGATAGCGCGCGGCCGCATCCTCACCGGGCGTGCCGGTGAGGCGGCCTTCGAGGGCGTCGGAGGCGAGGAACTCGATGTGGGATTGCGTGCGGCTGCCGGTTGCGGGCGCCGGCGCCTGGCCCCAGGCCGCTGCGGACGTAAGAGCAACGAGAAGAGCGACCGTGGCCTGATGACGAAAAACGGAACGCTGAAGCATCCTCCGATCCTATGGCATTCGATTCTTCGGCGGGCGGCCGCCGGGAGAGACTCTCGAGACAAGAAACCTTGAATCCTCGAAATCCCCTCTTGCCGTTATCCCCTGAAGCCCTCCCAGTCCCCGGAATCCAGCTTCACTTCTGGCGCTCCATCTGCCGCAACACGTCGCCCAGCTTCTTAATCTCCTCCCCGTAGAGCGCCCAGTTGCCGTCGCGCTGTGCCTGAATCGCGCGGTCGTAGTGCGCGCGCGCCTGGGCCGCGAACGCCGAGGTGTCGCGCGCCGCGGGCTGGGCGGTTGCCGGGGCAGGCGCAGCGCCAGCGGGCGCCGGAGCGGCTGCGCTCTCCACTGCGGGCTGTGCTGCGGCACGGCGATCGCCACCGAAGATCCGCGCGATCGCTGCCTCGAGCGTCTCCTCCATCACGATCTGGTTCTGGTAGGCGACGATCACGCGCTTGAGCTCGGGGATGCGACCGCCCTGCGCGCGCAGATACAGCGGGCGGATGTAGATGAGTGATTCCTCGATCGGGATCACCAGCAGCGTCCCCTGAATCACCTCGGATCCCTGCTGGTTCCACAACGTGATTTGCGGCGAGATCACTTGATCCTGGCTGATGCGCGCCACGACCTGCCGCGGCCCGAAAATCACCTTCTGCTTCGGGAACTTGAAGGCGACGAGCCGGCCGTACTGATCGCCGTCGCTCTTGGCGACCATCCACGCCGCAAGGTTGTCCTTCTGGCGTGGCGTGAACGGCAACATCTGGATGTACTCGACGCGCGGCTCGCCCGGCAGCCGCATGATCGCGTAGTAGGGCTCCATGCGCTGCGGATTGTTGCCGGCCCCGATCGCGGGCACCTCCCACTGATCTTCCTTGTTGTAGAAGACCGCCGGGTTGTTCATGTGATAGGTCGAGAACATCGCCGCCTGCAGCGCGAAGATCGTCTGGGGGTAGCGGAGGCGGGCCCGCAGCCCTTCCGGCATCGCCGACAGCGGCTGCAGCAGCCCCGGAAACGCGCGGTCGAGCGTGGCCGCAAGCGGATCGCGCTCGTCGATCCGGTAGTAGGTGGTCGTGCCATGAAACGCGTCGACGACCACCTTCACGCTGTTGCGGATGTAGTTCAAGTTGCCGGCCCGGGTGGCATACGGATACCGGCTGCTCGTCGTGTACGCGTCCTGAATCCAGAAGAGGCGCCCGCGATCGATCGCGAGATAGGGATCTTCGTCGTAGGCAAGGAACGGCGCGATCTTCTCGACCCGCTCGTTGATCCGCCGGTAAAACATGATGCGGCTCTCGGCCGTGAGATCGTCGGAGAGCAGTGTCTTGAGCGATCGGAATCGGATGCTGAAGAGAAGCTTGCGGAGGAACCCGCCGACGTTCACGCCGCCCCGCCCCGAGTACACCGCGAACTCGTTGTCCTCGCCGCGCGGGTAGTGGAACTCCTTCGTGCGCGTGCGCACGAAGACGTAGTCGTTCGAAAGCTCTCCGTAGTAGATGCTCGGCTCGGTCACGGGCAGGTTGACCGTCGACTCGGGCGGCAGATTCTTGATGAAGAGAACCGGCAGGCCTTCGGGGGTCACCTGATTGACCGGTCCCAGCGTGAGGCCATAGCCGTGGGTGAAGGTCAGGTGTTCGTTGATCCAGTTGCGGTTCGGCAGCGACTCGGAGCCCAGCTCGCGCGCCGACAGCATGATCTGCCGGTACTCGCCGTTGATCGTGTAGCGGTCGTTGTCGACGGAGACGAAGTCGTAGTAGGTCCGAATCTCCTGGATCTGGCCGAACGTGTCGAGCAGCGGCTGATGATCCCAGAGCGGCACGTTCTTGAGCGTCACCGAGTTCTCTTCGATGTCGGCTCGGGTCAGCTCGGCGTCGCCCGACAGCTCGCGCTCGTCCACGCGATCGAGCGCGAAGGCTTGCCGCGTCGCGGCGATGTTGTACTCGATGTAGGGCGTCTCACGGACCTGCTCGTTGGGCGCGACCACGAAGCGCTGCAGCACTGTCGCGTAGCCGAGCCCACCGAGCAGCACCGCCACATACAGTCCGAAGGCGGTGACGACCGGCCACAGACGTTCCTGGAACGCCTGATACACCGCGAGCAGCACACCGAGCGCCGCCGCGATGCTGAGCACGCGCAGAGCCGGCATCCGGGCGTGCACATCCACGTAGGTCGCGCCGTGGATGAGGGAGGACGGCGTCGTCAGCAGACCCGGGATCGCCAGCCAGGCGCCGAAGGCCAGCACGATCAGCCAGAGCGCCGCGAGCACGGACAGATGGCCGAGCGCCGGAGGCCTGACGAAGAATCCCTCGCTGAACGCCAGCCCGAGCCGGCCGGCGCTCAGATAGATGAACCCGACGCCGACGGTGGCGATGACGAGCAGCAGGAGCGCGAGCGACTGGAGCCACTGAAGAAACGGCAGCTCGAAGACGTAGAAGGAGACGTCGCGGCCGAGAATCGGGTCAGCCGTCCCGAACGGCACCGCGTTGCGATAGAGCAGCCACTGCTCCCAGTGCGATCCGGCATAGAAGGCGAGCAGCACGCCGCCCGCCGCGGCGGCGACACCGACGAACGGCGCGAGCCGCGTCGGATCCACGACCACGACGCGAGGACCGTCAGGCGTGACGATGACGATCTCGCGGCGATTCAGCGTGCGGAATGCGTAGCGAAAGTTGACGTACAGAACGGCGAACCCCAGCGCCAGGACGGCAGCGCCGAGCCCGCTCTTGGTCGTGAGGGCACGGAAGTAGACGTGCTGATAGCCGACCTCGCCGAACCACAGCCAGTCCGTGTAGAACTGGACCAGCGACGGCACGAGGAAGAAGGCGATCAGGAGAATGATCGTCAGCGGCAGGCGACGGGATCGCACGAGGGGCATTATATGAATGGGGTCGGGTGTTATTTCTCATTTCGGAGCCGATCTTGAGAAATAGCACCCGACCCGTACTTCAGCACGGCGTCGATGAGAGCGGTCGGTGTCGCGGCGCCGGCGATCAACGAGACCTGGCGGGCTCGTGGCGACCAAGGTGCCGCGGGCTTCGCGGGCGCGCCGAAGATCGACGTGCGCCCTTCGGTGCACAGCGACGCGATTCCAAGGACGCCGCCGTACTTGAGCGCACCGGGCAGCAGACGCTCATCGTCGACGTTCGTGATCTGATCGAAGTCGAAGCCGCCCAGATCGACGGCCGCAGCCTTCACCACGCGACCGCCGAGGGCCGTCGCCGTCAACGCCCAGAGGCCAGCGCCTCCTGTGCCAATCACATGCAGGTCGCGAGTATCCGCGCGCGCGGCATACGCGATCGTGGTCAGCACGTCGAGCACGCGGTTTGCCATCGGCGACCGGTTGTAGCCGTAGTAGTAGCCGGCAAACTTCTCCTCGTTCTTCACTCGCGTGCGTGAGCTGCCGGCCTCGCCGGTCAGGAACACCTCGGGCACGAGGATGCGCGCACGCCTGTCGACCAGGGCACGCGCGAGCGGCGAGAGCGTGCGCCCATCGTCTGCGAACGCCGCGCGACGACCGGCGGGATCCACCCACACGACGAGCGGGCCGGTGGCCCAGCCCGCGGGCACGATGTCGATGGTGCGGACAGGCGACTGGCCGTCCTGGCGCGTGAGGAGGGTATGACGGACCTCGAAGCCTTCCGCCTGAACCGGCGCGGGGCCGGGCTCGATCACCTTGAACTCGCCGCGAAACCGATCGCCGACCATTACCTCGAGAGCATCGCGAACGGTCTGGCGGAACGCATCGGGCTTCTGGGCCAGCGCCCGAAGCTGCGCGTCGGAGGTTTGCGTGAGATCTCGTCGCAGCGCCGCGGCGTCTTTGGCGTCGGCGGGACGCGGATGCGACGCGTCGAACACGGCCAGCTCCGCGGGGGTTCCCGGCACGAACGGCGGCTCGCGGATCGGCTCCGGGCGCCCGAGCTTCAGCCAGCGGTTGAACCAGCCGTACATGTATTCACGGCTCACCTGGTTGTAGTTGTGCGGGAACGCGAAGTGTTTCGCATCGACGCGGTCCGCCGCGTCGAACAAGCCGTAGATCGTCTTGAGCTCGGGCAGGCCTCGCTTCTCGACGTCGTGCGTCCAGTCGTCGGCGCCGATGAGCGCCTGCGGCTTGGGCGCAAAGAGCGCGGCCAGCTCGATGTTGTTCGTGCCGATTCGCAGGAGCGACGCGTTCTCGCAGATGCAACCGCCCTGCATATTGCCGGAAACCATCACGGCCGGCACGGCCGCAACCGGACGCGGATCGAGCGTCGTCACGAGGAAGGTCTGGGTGCCGCCACCGCTCTCGCCAGTGACGACGATCCGCTTCGGGTCGACGTCGGGCAACGAGGCCAGGAAGTCGAGTGCGCGGAGACTGTTCCAGGTCTGCAGCCCCATGAAGCTCTGCAGACGAAGCTCCGCCTGCGCATCGGTGAAGCCTTCGCGGTGACGAATCGGTCCGCTGTCGGCGTAACCGACCATGTCGTACATGAACGCCACGTAGCCGAGACGCGCGAGCATCGCGCAGCGTGCCTGGAGCGGATACGTGGCGCTCTCGATCGTCTGCTCGCCGCCGGAGGCCACGTCTTTGTCGGCATCGCCGCGGCTGCGCGTGGTCAGCCGGCCGTTCTCCCAGTGCCCGTGCGGCGACAGCACGGCCGGCCGCTTCGACCCGGGCGCCGTCGGACGATACAGGTTTCCGGTCACGTAGTGACCGGGCAGGCTCGCGAAGAACACCTTCTCGATCGTGTAGCCGTCGCGCTCGATGCGCCCGTGAACGACCGGCGCAAGCGGCGGCCGCTCGGGCATCGGCCACAACCCCTGAGACACCTGCACCTGCCGGCGGAGGTCGGCCGCGCGCGCCTCCCACGCGGTACGCGTCGGGAACGCCGGCGTGAAGCCCGCCGGATTGTCGAGATGGCGGGGCGCAGAGGCCCGGCGATCCTCGGCGTCCGGCATCTCGGCGCGCCAAAGCGGCGCCTGAGCCGATGCGAGGATCGACAGGACGAACAGCGAAGCGATCGTCGAGCAGATCCGGCCGCGACATGTCATGGCGCGGTCGATTGTATGACAGCGGCCAGCGGTCATGGGGTCGGGTGCGATATCCATCTAAATGTCAGAGGGCGCCAGGGACACTTAGATGGATATCGCACCCGACCCCATTACCCTGGAGGCGCGCTGAAGGTGACGCTCGTATCCACCGACCACTTCTTGTAGTCGAAGTACTCGGTGCGCATGTGAATCTGGAAGGCGCGGAAGAGCAGCGTCTTGCCGCTCGCGTCGATCCGCGCTTCGGCGGGGAGCCAGGTCTCGCCGTTCACCTTGCGACGCGAGAACACGAGCCGGCTGCCCTGATGGACGCGCCCGACGAGGCCGAGTCCGATGCTGATGTCGTCGTTGGCCGCCATGTCGATCTTGACGACCTGGCGGTCGGCTTCGGCAATCCAGATGCGGCCGCCGAACTTCTTCATCCACCGCCCCTCGCGCGTCTTGGGCTCGACGTGCTGGCGCGGCGTCAGCGTGGCCACGACGACCGACTGGCCGTCGATTGTCTCGCGGCCGACGAGCGCAGGCTCGAAGATGGCGAACGCATCATTGATGATCGCGTCGCGCTCGCGCTGATCGTCGGCCTCTTTCTTCAGGCGCTCGGCGCGTTCCGCCGGCGTCTCGGTCTTCTCGCGCTCGATCGCTGCCAGCATGTTGCGGCGATGCTCCTCGTCGCGCTGAGCGAGCTCGGCCGCGTCGAGCGGCTTGCCGTCGATCGCAATCAGGCGCTTGTAGGTACGGCCCGGCTTCTTGGACGGATAGACCTCGAAGGTGCGCAGCGGCCCGACCGTGACCTTTCCGAACTTCGACAGCTTCACGTCGCGGCGCTTCTCGATGTAGGTGTAGTTGGTCTGCACCTCGTAGTCGAGTTGGACGCGCTCGCGCACCTCCCGCACGAATTGGTCGCGGTTCGGAAGAGGCGGGGCGGCGCTCTGCGCGACCGCCACCGCCGCGAGCGAAGCGACGAGCGCCGTCGTCAAGGCAACGCGCGCGTGCCGGCGGACAGGCATACCCCATTGTGACGTGGAACGGTGTGGAAACGTCCTGCGCGGATAGGTTGAGCCGCAGCGAAGAGCTCAGCTGCACGAGAAGGCGCGCCGCTGCGTGCGCCTGCCCTTCGGCTCAGCGCTTACTCGGTACTGACGGGCTCCGGCCGCTGCTGGATGGCGGCTTGCAGCGCGTGCCAGGCGAGCGTGGCGCATTTCACCCGCGAGGGATAGTCGCGCACACCGGCAAAGACCTCGAGCTTGCCGAGATCCATGCCCGCCGCGCCCGGGGGCGCGGCACCCGTGACGAGCGCCTGAAACGCCTCGAAGATCGCCGACGACTCCCCGATCGACCGCCCTTTGACGCAGTCGGTCATGATCGACGCGGAGGCTTTCGAAATGGCGCACCCGGAGCCCTCGAACGTCACGTCGGCCAGACACCCGCCGTCCACGCGGACATACACCGTGACGCGATCGCCGCAAAACGGGTTGAAACCCTCCGCGCGCCCCGTGGGCGCCTCCATCGCGCCGTAATTGCGGGGTCGGCGATGATGGTCGAGGATGACTTCCTGGTAGAGCTCTCGCAGATCGCTCATCGTACGAGTCATCCGAAGAGGGCCCGGACACGATGCAGCGACTCGACGAGCCGATCCACATCCTCACGCGTGTTGTAGATGGCAAACGACGCCCGCGCCGTCGCCGGAATACCGAAGCGGTCCATGACGGGCTGCGCGCAATGCTGTCCGGTGCGCAGCGCCACACCCTCGCGATCGACGACGGTCCCGATGTCGTGGGGGTGGACGCCTGCCATCACGAAGGAGAGGACCCCGGCCTTTTCACGCGCCTCGCCGATGATGTGCAGGCCGCTCACCTCGCGCACGCGAGCGGTCGCGTAGGCGAGCAGATCCTGCTCGTGGGCGGCGATCTCATCGATGTCGAATCCACGAAGGTAGTCGACCGCCGCGCCAAAGCCGACGACGCCGGCAATGTTCGGCGTGCCCGCCTCGAACTTGTGCGGGACGGCGGCGTAGGTCGTCTTCGCGAACGTCACGCTGGCGATCATGTCGCCGCCGCCCTGGTAGGGCGGCATCTCCTCGAGCCACGCGCGCTTGCCGTAGAGCGCTCCCGAGCCGGTCGGGCCGTACATCTTGTGCGACGAGAAGGCGAAGAACTCGCAGTCGAGCGCCTGCACGTCGATGGGCAGGTGGGCCGCCGACTGCGCGCCGTCCACGAGCACCGGCACGCCCCTGGCGTGCGAGCGGGCCACGATCTCGGCCACCGGGACGACCGTGCCGAGCGCGTTCGAGACGTGGATGACGGACACGAGCCGCGTGTTCGCGCCGAGCGCCTGTTCGAACGCGTCGAGGTCGACCTCGCCGCGATCGGAAATGGGCACGACCCGCAGCTGGGCGCCGGTCTGCTCGCAGACGAGCTGCCAGGGCACGATGTTCGAGTGGTGCTCGAGCCACGTCACCAGGATCTCGTCGCCGGGGCGGAGGCGTGGCCGTGCGAAGCTCTGCGCGACCAGATTCAGTCCCTCGGTACAGCCCTTGGTGAGGACGATCTCGGCGGCCTCACGCGCGTTGACGAACCGCGCCACACGGCTGCGCGCGCCTTCGTAAGCGGCGGTCGCACGTTCGCCGAGCAGATAGCTCGCCCGATGAATGTTCGCGTTGTCGTGCTCGTAATAGGCCACCATGGCGTCGAGGACGGCCCGCGGCTTCTGCGTGGTGTTGGCGTTGTCGAGATAGGCGAGCGTCTTCCCGTGCACGAGCTCCCTGAGGATCGGGAAATCCTCGCGGACCTTGACGGGATCGAGGGCGGTTGACGTTCGCATGGGGCCCATTTCCCCTTCAGTCCATCGGCAGACGCTCGACGAGAATCTGCTCGAGATAGTTGCGCAGCGGCTCGACCTCGATCCGCGCGACGATGTCACTCGCGAACGCGTGAATCAGAATCGCCCGAGCGTGTTCCTCGGCGATGCCGCGAGCCTGCAGGTAGAACAGCTGGTCCTGCGCAAGCCGGCCCACCGTCGCCCCGTGCGTGCACTTCACATCGTCGGCGAAGATCTCGAGCTGCGGCTTGGTGTCGATGGTCGCATCGTCGGAGAGCAGCAGGACCTGGTTGGTCTGCTTGGCGTCGGTCTTCTGCGCGTCCTCGCGGACGAAGATCTTCCCGTTGAACACGCCGCGGCCGTGATCGTCGAGGATGCCCTTGTAGAGCTCGTGGCTCTCGCAGTGCGGCTTGGCGTGATCGATCGTCGTGTGATTGTCGACGAGCCGCCGGTCGTCGACGAGATACAGTCCGTTCAGCGTGCAATTGATGCCCTCGGCATCGAGCAGCGCGTTGACGTCGTTGCGGACGATCGCCCCGCCGAGCACGACGTTCTCTGAGGCGAATACGGCGCCGCGCGACAGGTGGAGGTGCGTGCTCGAGACGTGGTACGCCGCGAGGCTCTCGCGCTGCACGCGGCAGTGCTCGATCTGCGAACCCTCGCCGCCGATGACTTCCGTCAGCGCATTGGTGAAGTACTCCTGCCCCTCGGCTCCGGCGTAGGTCTCGACGATGTGCGCCTGGCTGTGGCGGCCGGCCAGGATGAGCGACCGCAGATGCGAGCCCGCGGGAACGCTCGTGTCCGTGAGGAAGAGCACGTGAATGGGTCGCTCGAGCACCACGTCGTTCTGCAGCATGACGACGGCGCCATCGGCGGCAAGCGCGGTGTTCAGCGCGGTGAAGCCTTTCATCTCGAACTTGATGGCGTGGCCGAACCACGGCTCGATCGCCCGGGTATCGCCTTCGAGCACGCTCGCGAGACTCGTGACGCGTACGCCCTTCGGAAGGGCTTCGACGTTCGAGAGCGCGGAGACGAAGCGGCCATTGACGAACACGAGCTCGTAGGCGTCGAGCCCGGGCACCACGAAGCGGCGCTTGAGGGCCGTGGCGGCGGCGAGATTGGTCTCGGGAACGGGCCCAAACGCCCGCTCGGCAATCGGCGAAACGTTCGTGAAGCGGAACTCCTCGTCGCGAGTCGTCGGAAAGCCGTCCGCAAGGAAGCGCCGCGCGGCTGTCTCACGAATCGCCGCCAGCCACGCCGGCCCGGCAGTCGGACCCGTCCGCAGCGCGTCGAATCGCGCCGCGTAATGCGAGAGAGGATGGGTAGCGGTCGGAGTGGCCGTCATCGGTGCGTATGGTGCCTCGGTCGTCGGGGTCATTCTCTTTGGGCTACGGACTACGGGCTACAGGCTACAGGCCGGGCGCTGGCCGGTCCGAAGCCCTGGGGGCAGGCCAGGTTCTAGGCCGCGTCGATCCAGCCGTATCCCTTCTCCTCGAGCTCGAGGGCCAGCTCCTTGCCGCCCGACTTGACGATGCGGCCCTCCGAAAGCACGTGCACCACGTCGGGAACGATGTAGTTGAGCAGCCGCTGATAGTGCGTGACGACGACGATCGCGCGGTCGGGGCCGCGAAGCGCGTTCACGCCGCCGGCGACAATGCGCAGCGCGTCGATGTCGAGGCCCGAATCGGTCTCGTCGAGCACCGCCAGGCGCGGCTGGAGCACCGCCATCTGGAAGATCTCGTTACGCTTCTTCTCGCCGCCGGAGAATCCCTGGTTGACCGAGCGACTGAGGAACGACGTGTCCATGTCGAGCATGGCGAGCTTTTCCTTCACCAGCTTCATGAACTCGATGGCATCGAGCTCGGGCTCGCCGCGGTGCTTGCGAAGGGCGTTCAGCGCCGCTTTCAGAAAGTAGCTGTTCGACACGCCGGGGATCTCGACCGGGTACTGGAAGGCCAGAAACAGGCCTTCGCGCGCCCGCTCTTCCGGGTCGAGATCGAGCAGGTCCTTGCCATCGAAGAGCACCTGGCCGCCCGTCACCTCGTATTCGCCCTTGCCGGCGAGAACCTGGGCGAGCGTGCTCTTGCCCGACCCGTTGGGGCCCATGATGGCGTGCACCTCGCCGGTCGGAACCGAAAGCGAAATGCCCTTGAGAATCGGCTTGTCTTCGACGCGTGCGTGGAGGTCTTTGATTTGAAGCATGTGGTCTTCGGTCTACGGTCTTCAGTCTACGGTCCCGCGCTTCGGCCGACGTCAGCTTCGGGCCACGTCGTCCCAGGACTGCGACCGAAGCCCGACGACCGAAGACGGTGAGGTCGGCTCAGCCGACCGAGCCCTCGAGGCTCACTCCAAGCAGCTTCTGCGCCTCGACGGCGAACTCCATCGGGAGTTCTCGGAACACTTCCTTGCAGAAGCCGTTGACGATCATGTTGACGGCGTCTTCGGTCGCCAGTCCGCGCTGGCGCAGGTAGAAGATCTGGTCCTCGCCAATCTTCGAGGTGGACGCCTCGTGCTCGACGGTCGACGACGTGTTCTTCACCTCGATGTACGGGAACGTGTGGGCGCCGCAGCGATCCCCGAGGAGCAGCGAGTCGCACTGCGAGTAGTTGCGTGAGCCGAGTGCGCCCTTCGCAATCTTGACGAGACCGCGGTAGGTGTTCTGGCCTCGGCCGGCGGAGATGCCCTTCGACACGATCGTGCTGCGCGTGTTCTTTCCGAGGTGCACCATCTTGGTGCCCGTGTCGGCCTGCTGCCGGTTGTTCGTCACGGCCACCGAGTAGAACTCGCCTACGGCGTTGTCGCCGACCAGCAGGCAGCTCGGGTACTTCCAGGTGATGGCGGAGCCGGTCTCGACCTGCGTCCAGGTGATCTTCGCGTCCGTCATCGCCTTGCCGCGCTTGGTGACGAAGTTGTAGATGCCGCCCTTGCCTTCCTTGTCACCGGGATACCAGTTCTGCACGGTCGAGTACTTGATCGTGGCGTTGTCGAGCGCGACGAGCTCGACGACGGCGGCATGCAGCTGGTTCTCGTCTCTCATCGGCGCCGTGCAGCCCTCGAGATAGCTCACGAAGGCGCCCTCGTCGGCCACGATCAGCGTGCGCTCGAACTGGCCCGTGTCCTTCGCGTTGATGCGGAAGTAGGTCGAGAGCTCCATCGGGCAGCGCACGCCCTTCGGGATGTAGGCGAACGATCCGTCGCTGAAGACCGCGGAGTTGAGCGAGGCGTAGAAGTTGTCGGTGTACGGCACGACCGAACCGATGTACTTGCGCACCAGTTCGGGATGTTCGGCGACCGCCTCGGAGAACGAGCAGAAGATGATCCCGAGATCGGCCAGCTTCTTCTTGAAGGTGGTCGCGACCGACACCGAGTCGAACACGGCATCGACGGCGACGCCCGCGAGAAGCTTCTGCTCCTCGAGCGGGATGCCCAGCTTCTCGAACGTGCTCCGAACCTCCGGATCCATATCGTCCAGGCTTTCGAGCTTCTTCTTCGCCTTCGGCGCAGAGTAGTAGCTGATCTTCTGGAAGTCGACGGCCGGGTAGGTGACGTTCGGCCACTTCGGCTCGGTCATCACCGACCACGCCCGGAACGCCTTGAGGCGCCACTCGAGCATCCAGGCGGGCTCGTGCTTCTTGGCCGAAATGGCCCGGACGACGTCTTCGTTGAGGCCCGGAGGCAGGGTGTCGGCCTCGATCAGCGTCTCGAAGCCGTATTTGTATTCCTTGGTCGCGAGTTGCTCGATCGTTTCGGTGGCAGTGCTCATGGGATCTCCCGCGGATCGGCCTCGGCGGGAGATCGGGTCGGGTGTGATTTCCATCTATGTATCGTGCACTTAGATGGAAATCACACCCGACCCCAATTCCCGGCTGGGCCCCATTCCGCTGTCGGCTACCCCGACTGTCCGTTGGCCGGAAGTCAGGGTGACCCCACAATATACGACCGAAACGGTCGGTTATGCAAGAGACCTGCCCAGCCGTTACGCGACCGCGAACGGCCACGTCCGCGTGTGCTTCGACCAGGCAAAGAACGCCAGGATGCCAAGCCCGAGCATGAGCAGGCCGTAGAGAATGGCCTCGGCCCCGGACGTCGCGAACAGGAAGATCCAGCCGAAGAGCGCAATGAGGTTCGGCAGCGGGTAGAGCCACACCCGGAACGGACGAGGCAGCGCCGGCCTCGCCCGGCGCAGCAGCGGTCAGCGCCATGATCTGCCCGATGAACTGCACCAGCATCCGGGTCGTGAGCAGCACGCTGATGACCATGTCGAGCGACAACACGCTGCAGACGATGGCGATCGCCGCCGATGACCAGCAGCGAGACGGTCGGGAACCCCTTGGTCGGGTGCAGGCGGGCGAACGCCTTGAAGAAGTTCGCCGTCGAGGGCCGCCGCGTAGGGGATGCGCGAGTAGCCGAGCAGCAACGCGAACACCGACCCGAACGCCGTCCACAGGATCGAACACGGTGAAGAACGTCGCCACCTGCGGCCCGTAAATCCGCTCCATGAACGCCGAGACGATGAAGTTCGACTCGGGATGGTCGGCGGCCGGGACGAACTCGCGCCACGAGATGACGCCGATGATCGAGAGGTTGATCCCGATGTAGATGAGCGCGACGGCAAACACGCTGATCAGGATCGACCGCGGGATGACCCGTCCGGGATCCTTCACCTCGTCGCCGATGTAGCAGACGTCGTAGTAGCCCAGATAGTCGTAGATGCCGACGCGCGACGCCGCGCCGAGCCCGAGCAGGAACCCGAGGGAGAACTCGAAGGCGCCGGGCGGAAAGTCGAAGGCACCGCCGGGCATCGAAGTGCAGGGCGCCGGTGACGATCACCGCGAGCGTCGTGACGAGCGTCCCAATCCAGAGGCTGACGGTCAGCGTGCCGATCGCGCCGATGCGGCGGTAGAGGAGCGCGATGTTGGCGAGACCGACTGCCATGGCAACGAGATGGTGCCGGTGGTCGGTCAGGTCGGGCCAGATGTAGCGCAAATAGCTGGCGAATCCGATGTAGCCCGACGCGATCTCCAACGGACCGCTGAGGATGAACTGCCAGATGAACAGGAACGCCCGAACCGTCCCCACCGCTCGCGCGAACCCCTCCCGCAGATACCGATACGAGCCGCCCGAGCCCGGGAGCGACGCACCGAGCTCGCTCCAGATCAAACCGTCGGCAATCACGATGATGAGCGCGACCAGCCAGCCGAGCAGGGCCTGCGGTCCGCCGAGCGCCGACATCAGCAGCGGGATCGTGATGAACGGCCCGATGCCGATCATGTT
Organism: Vicinamibacterales bacterium; assembly: GCA_963840865.1. Taxonomy (GTDB): domain Bacteria; phylum Acidobacteriota; class Vicinamibacteria; order Vicinamibacterales; family Vicinamibacteraceae; genus CAWJAP01. Next base: position 257,773 of record CAWJAP010000022.1, on the reverse strand, counting down.
CGACATGTTCAGGGCGGTGGCCTGCAGCAGACCGAAGCGGCGCGAGAGCGGGGGCGTGGACATAGGCAGCTCGAAGTCGGGACGATCGCGCGCTTCCAGGCAGGGCTGAAGCCCCGCCTTCGCTTGCGAATCACCAGGAGGGCGCGGCTTGTCAGCCGCCCGCCGAATCGGGTCAGGTCCGCGACAGCATACCCTTCGACGCACTTGGGTCGAGCTCAGCGCTGCAGTCCGGATACACTTTGCCCATGGCACCGGACGCGGGGGCTCCGCTCGTCGCAGTCATCATGGGCAGCCAGTCGGACTGGGAGACGATGAGGCGCGCCGCCGAGGTGCTGACGCGAGTTCGGCGTGCCGCACGAGCGCCGCGTGGTCTCGGCGCACCGAACGCCGGACTGGATGGCGCGAGTACGCCCGCGGCGCCGAGGCGCGCGGGCTCGAGGTCATCATCGCCGGGGCCGGCGGCGCCGCGCATCTGCCCGGCATGGTGGCGTCCCACACGACCGTGCCGGTCATCGGCGTCCCGGTGCAGAGCAGGCGCTGAACGGCCTCGACTCGCTCCTCTCCATCGTCCAGATGCCCGGCGGCGTGCCGGTGGCGACGATGGCCATCGGCACGCCGGGGGCGAACAATGCGGGGCTCTGTTCGCAGTCGCCATGCTGCGACGACGCGGCCCGAGCTGCGTGAACGGCTGAAAGCGTTTCGCGACGGCGCGGGCCCAGGCCGTCCGTGCGGAGACGCTCGGGTGACGCGCGCCATTCTCCCGGGGTCGACCGTCGGCGTGCTGGGCACCGGGCAGCTCGGTCGCATGTTCGCGATTGCCGCCCGCCGCATGGGCTATCGCGTGCACGCGTTCTCACCCGATCGCGACACACCGACCGGTCAGATCGCCGATGTCGAGATTGCGGCCGGCTTCGACGATCTCGATGCCCTCCGCGCCTTCGCCTCACGTGTCGACGTCGTCACGTTCGAGTTCGAGAACGTGCCGTCCGCGAGCGTGGAGGCGGTCGCCGAGCGCGTACCGGTCCGGCCCTCGGGCAGCGTCCTGCACATCACGCAGCATCGGGCCCGCGAGAAGACGTTTCTCGCCAAGGCGGGGCTTGCCGGTCACGCCGTTCGCGCTGGTGGAATCGGAAGCGGACCTGACGGCGGCGGTTGCCGCGGTCGGCGTGCCAGCCGTGCTGAAGACGGCGAGCTTCGGCTATGACGGCAAGGGTCAGTCGAAGATGCGCCGCCGCGGAAGACGCGCGTCGAGCGTGGGGGGAAATCGGACGGCAGCCGGCCGTGCTCGAAGCCTTCGTCGACTTCGAACGCGAAGTGTCGGTCGTGGCGGCACGAGGCGCTCGACGGCGACGTTCGCGCACTACGGCGTCATCGAGAACACGCACGCCATCCACATCCTCGACGTGTCGGTTGCGCCCGCGACGTCGCTCGCCGAGAGTCGAGCGCGAGGCGATTCGGATCGCCCGCGCGACGCTCGAAGCGCTCGACGTCGTCGGCCTGCTCTGCGTCGAGATGTTCCTGACGCGGGGCGGCCGGCTGCTCGATCAACGAGCTCGCGCCGCGGCCGCACAACTCGGGACACCTGACGTTCGACGCCGCCGTCACCAGCCAGTTCGAGCAGCAGCTGCGCGCCGTGTGCGGCCTGCCGCTCGGGTCGACGGAGCTGGCTGCGGCCCGCGGCGATGGCGAACCTGCTCGGCGATCTCTGGGCCGACGGCGAGCCGAACTGGGCGGCGGCCTGCCGCTTCCCAGAGGTCAAGCTGCATCTCTACGGCAAGACCGACGCCGCGCCCGGGCCGCAAGATGGGCCACCTGACGGCGATGGCCGACACGCCGGTGAACGCCGCACGCACGGCACGCGCCGCACGCGCGGCCCTGAGCGAACCACAATTGACGAATGACGAATGACGAATGACGAATGGTGAGTGGCGCGAGCCCTCCTTTCGTCATTCGTCACTCGTCATTCGTCATTCGTCATTCGTCATTCGCTCTAGGGCAGGAACGGAAACAGCCGCTTGATCTCGGCGGCATCCGGCCGCCTCCCGTATTCGCAGATCTCGAACGCCTCCGCGTTCTGGACCTTCGCCGCAACGTCCTTGCCGTAGTACTTCTCGAGCGCCGCGCGGACGGGGGGCGTGGGCGGACGCGAACGCGACTTCGACAGCCAGGCTTTGCGCGCCGTAACGTCCTTCGGCACCTGGTCGAGCGTTCCGTCGTGCCAGGGCAGCCACTCATAGACCTGCGACACGTGCGCGTCGAGCATCGCCACCTTCTTGTCCCAGGTGTCGTCGATGGACACGGCAATGTCCGGGCTGAAGGGCTGCGGCTTCTGGAATCGATCCTCGTAGTAGAGGAACACGGGATTCCGCCGCAGGGCCGGCGTGTCCGATGCGACGTTTGGCACGGTCACCATGAATGCCGCGTCCTGCACGAGCACGCCGGTGTAGCGATGGTCGGGGTGATAGTCGTTCGGCCGCGGGCTCAGCACGAGATCCGCTTTCCACTCGCGAATCTGGCGGATCAGCTCTTCGCGCACTTTCAGGCTCGGCACGAGCTCGCCGTCGTGATTGTCGAGCACGACGTAGTCGACGCCGACCCGCTTGCCCGCTTCAACCGCCTCCGCACGGCGCCGAGCGGCAAGCATGCCGCCGCCTTCCGACTGATGGCCGGCGTCGCCGTTGGTCACCGCCACGAAGCGCACGCGGTGTCCCGCGGCGACCCATTTGGCGGCCGTGCCGCCGGCGCGAATGTCACAGTCGTCGGGGTGCGCCCCGATGGCGATGATGTTGAGCGGCGCCTGCTGCGCGTCGGCGCGCCATGCGAGCGCGGTCACGGCGACACCAACCGCCCCGATTCCCATCCATCGTCCGAGTCGTTGTGTCACGTCCCGTCCTCCTTTGGCGGGCATTCTCCGCTGTCGCTGCGCGACCGTAAAGGGGACTGTCACGGCTCCTCCACGGGCGAGCTTGCGGGAAGGCGGCCTCTTGCCTTTTCATGAAGGGCCGCCATGCCACGCACGGCCGTTCTCGACGTCGGGTCGGACGGCGTCTCGACGATCGTCGACGACGAGCTGTGGCCGCTGCTGCCGCCGACGCTGCTGACGATCCACAGGACGTGCGCGGCCGACGAGCAGACGCGCCAGATCATCTGCGCGCTCGATGGCCGGCGGGTCGGACAACTGCTGTTCGGAGAAACGCTGACGTGCGAGATCGTCCCGAGGCCCGCACGTGCTGCGCGTGAACAACACGCTCGTCTGGAAGTCCCTCCGCTTCGAGGTCGAGCCCGCCGATCACGTGCACGTCACGGTCTGGAACAAGGCGTTGGGCGGATACGTGTTGATGCTCGCCTTCCTGGGTGCGGCGCCGCTCGGCCTGGGCGTCGCGCTGGGCAGACCGGCGCACACCGGACAGCCGCCGGCCGAAGTCGCCGCGCGTGCGTGGCGTAAGCTGGGCCGATGACGGCGCCGGACGAGCCCGAACCCACCCCGCCCAAGGTCACGATCCATCGGACGTCGCCCGAAGACGAGGGGTCGCGGCAGATTCTGATCTCAATCGACGGGGAGGACGTCGGGCAACTGCTCGACGGTCAAACCCTGACGCGCAACGTGACGCCGGGGCCTCACAAGGTGACGGCGAACAACACCCTGGTCTGGAAGACCCTGCCTTTCGACGCCGTTCCGGGCAGTCACGTGCACTTCACCGTCTGGAACCGGACCTGGGGCGGGTCGCTCATGCGGATGTTCTTCGTGTTTTTCGGTGCCGCCCCGCTCGCGCTCTCGATGACCCCGGGCCCTCCGCCAGCCCAGCCGGGCACTTGACGCCGCAGCCCGACCTGCCTCAGAGTTGAGAGCAATGTACTCGGCGATGACCACCTGCGCGTGTTGTTGGGCGCTCTGCGCCCCCACCGCCATGGTGTCGTCGCGCGAGGCCGAGCGAGTGGCCTGACCCTCACTCGGCGCACGAACTCCAAGGCCCGGGGGCAAATGCCTCCGGGCCTTTTTCTTTTGCGCGTGCTCGACGCCGGCCGCCCGGGGGCCGGCAATGGCGGATTCGGAAGCGAGGGACCCCACGTGCCCATGACCCAGGCGAACGTCGCACGCCACGATTGTTTCCCAGTTGAACGGCCAGCCCTCTGGCGGCTGATTGGCGGAACGCCGCTGGTGCGTCTTCGCCGCCTCGAGCCCCACCCGGGCGTCGAGATTCACGCCAAGCTCGAGTCTCGCAACCCCGGCGGCTCCATCAAGGACCGCGCTGCCGCCTCGATGCTGCTCGACGGACTCCGGACGGGCGGGCTGAGGCCCGGGCGCACGATCCTCGACGCGTCGTCCGGGAACACGGGCATCGCGTACGCGATGCTCGGCGCAGCCCTCGGCTATCCGGTCAAGCTGTGCATCCCGGCGAACGCATCGGCGGAGCGCCGCAGCCTGCTGGGCGTCTACGGCGCGTCAGTGGTCTGGACCAATCCTCTCGAGGGATCTGACGGCGCCATTCGCGAGGCGCGACGCCTGGCGGCCGAAGATCCGGATCGCTACTTCTATCCCGACCAGGTACAGCAACGACGCCAATTGGCGCGCCCACTACGACACGACCGCGCCCGAGATCCTGGAGCAGACGGGAAGGCGCGTCACGCACTTCGTCGCGGGCCTGGGCACGAGCGGCACGTTCATGGGAACGGGTCGACGCCTGCGGCTCGAGAAGCCCTCGATCCGGCTGATCTCCGTTCAGCCCGATGGACCGTTCCATGGCCTCGAAGGGTTGAAGCACATGGATTCGGCGCTGGTGCCGGCCATCTACGATTCGACGCTTGCCGACGAGGACATGCGCGTCGGCACCGAGGCAGCCGGGGAGATGGTGCGCCGCGTCGCACGCGAAGAGGGCGTGTTCGCCGGCGTGTCGGGCGGGGCTGCGCTCGTCAGCGCGGTGCGCACCGCCGAATCGATCGATCACGGCGTCATCGTCAGCATCATTCCGGACGGCGGAGAACGCTACTTGTCGGACCTGGCGAGGGACTGAGCGCCGCGATGCTCAGCGTTCGACTGTCGGACTCGGCGCGCGTGACGATCCTCGCGCACGCACGAGACACCTACCCGCACGAGTGCTGCGGCGCGCTGTATGGCGGTGACGAGGGCGTCGTCGCCGAGGCGCTCCCGTTGCCGAACACCACCGAGGAAGGACCGCGCCGGCGCTTCCTCGTGCGTCCGAAAGACTACAGCGCCGCCGAAGCACACGCCTCGAAAGTCGGTCGCGCGCTGGTCGGCTTCTACCACTCGCACCCGGATCATCCCGCGCGCCCCTCCCAGCACGATCTCGATCATGCCTGGCCGACGTTCGTCTATCTGATCACGTCGATCGTGCAGGGAGAGGCCGGCGCCACGACCGCATGGCGTCTGCGCGAGGATCGATCGCAGTTCGACGAGCTGACGTTGACCGGGTAACTGCGCCGACGGTCGAGACCAGACTAGAACATCCCGAGCGAGAGCTTCGCGGTCTCCGACATCATGTCCTTCGTCCAGGGCGGCTCCCAGACGACGTCGACCTGGCAGTCGGCGACGCCCTCGACGGCTTTCACCTTGTAGCGGACTTCGCTCGGAATCTGCTGGGCGGACGGACACGCAGGACTGGTCAGCGTCATGCGCACCAGTACCCGGCCCTCCGCATCGGCGGCGATGTCGTAGATAGACCCAGCTCGTAGATGTTGACGGGGATCTCCGGATCGAACACCGTGCTGATCGCGGCCACGATCGCCGGTTGGAGCGCGGCCGTGCGCTCGAGATCCGTCGGACCGATGGCCGCCGCTTCCTCCGGCGCCGCCTTGGGCGCGAGCAGCGCGTCGACGTTCAGGCTCGTCCCGCCTGCGATGGACGCCGCAGGGTTCGGCGCGTCGCCTTCGACCGCCGTGGCGGTGTCTTGCGACGATTCTGCCGTCGAAGCTGTCGTTTCCGAGTCCGACCCGCGCCCGGTGAGCTTGTTGAAGAACGAACGCATGCTCCTGGTACTTTACACCCCTGCCGGCAGGTTGAGGCCACACCGGGCCCCGCAAACCGAGCGAGACAGCCCTTCACGGAGAATTTGCGCGCGGCGTTCTCCGAGCTCATGTAGCGGGCGTTGCCGAAAGCGGCCGCTCTGGTCCCCAGCGTCGATCGTACCGGCCGAGGCACCAGAAAATGCCGCTTGCAGGAGGTTCGGATCGCGCCCGTCGACCCGTACGTGCCCAGTCGCGCTCGGCACGCACGGGCTGGCCGTTGACCGCGCGGATGCGCAGGTCGGATATCTCTCGCGGCACCGGATTCCTGGGTTCGTGGCTTCGCCCGTGTGCTGCCGGGCCAGTGTCTCTCACAGCAGTCGCACTGTCCCCCGCCGCAGTCATCGATTCAGGACGAGGACACCCGCGACCGTGTCAGGAAGCCCCCAAACAACGGGTTTGGGAGGGCTCGAACGCGGCACGCGATTTGTAGATACAGGCGGCAGGTCGCGCCGGGTCAACGGGGTGCGTTCAACACAGGCAGGCGCTGGCATCGCCGCATCCCGTCACGTTCGTTGGCGATCCGGTCGCGACCGTTTTTTTTCCGAGCCTCGAGAGTCGCGTCGACGCGGGTTGGACGCGATTCTCGAGCGGCTCGCACAAAGGAGCGATCGACGTGCGACGAATGCTGCGGTCGATTGCCGGCGTCGTGCCGGCGCTGGTCGTGCTGGCCCTGACAGTGGTGGGCTGTGCGACACGCGCGCCGCACATCGCGGACATCCGGCACGATCCGGGACGTTACTACGATCGCCGCGTCACCGTGGACGGTACAGTGACGACCGCGTGGCGCGTCCCGCTGGTCGACCTCGGCGTCTACAAGATCGAGGACGGCAGCGGTGAAGTCACCGTGGTGTCGCGCGCCCGGCACACGCCGGCGCGCGGATCGCGGGTGCGAGTGACCGGTGTCGTTCGAGACGTCGCCAACTTGGGGCAGCCCATCGGGCTGCACATCCAGGAGCGCGACGTCGACCTTCTTCGCTAGCGTTCCTTCCTGTCAGTCAGTCCCCCTTTCATCCTCTATTCTCCGCCGGTCAGGGAGCATGGGCCACCGCCCCTGCTCCCCACGCATGTACGTTGGGCGGGACTGGAGTTCCCCCTGCTGGTGAGGCGATGGGCGTGAGGGCGACGCGATGCAGTCGCGAGCGCTACGGCAGCATCCGGACGGCGACGGCCGTCATGTCGTCGTTCTGGGGGGCATCGCCCCGGAACTCGCGGACCGCGGCGAAGATGGCATCCACGATGGCGCGAGCCGACAGGCCGCGGGATCGTTCCACGACGTCGAGCAGCCGCGCGACCGTGAACTCGTCGCCCTGCTCGTTCATCGCCTCGAAGATGCCGTCGGAGCAGATGACGAACGTGTCACCGGCAGCAAGCGGCAGCGTGACATCGTCGTAGCTCGATTGGGGGAACGATCCGAGCGGCACGCCCGGAAGATCGAGCTGGGCGGCGGGACCTTCGGCGTGGAGGAGAATCGGATACGGCAATCCGGAATTGGCGATCGTGACGATCCGCTTCTTGAAGTCGAAGCTCGCGTAGCAGAGCGTGCAGTAGTACTCCTCGAGCTGACGCGCGTGGAGAATCGTGTTCATCGACGTCAGCACACCCGCCGGCGTCGATCGCACCGTCGTGTAGCGGCGCCGGAAGGTCCGGCCGCGCACGAGCTCGCCGGCAAACGCGCTGTAGAGTGCGGCCGGCGCACCCTTGCCCGAGACGTCGCCGACGGCGACCACGAGCGCGTTGGGCTCGGGCGCGAGAAAGTCGTGGAAGTCGCCGCCCAGCTCGCTCGCCGGCTCGAAGCGCGCCGCCACGTCGGCGCTGCGCAGGCGCCTGGGCAGCCCCTGCGGCAGCAGCGCCAGCTGCACGCGCTGCGCGAACCGCACTTCCCGCTCGAGGCGGGCTTCGTTGGCCGCAACCGCTTCGTACAACCGCGCGTTCTCAATCGCCACGGCGATATGGCTCGCGAGCGGCGTGAGGATCTCGACGTGCTGCCGGTTGAAAGCGGCGATCTCGGGACTCGCGAGATCGAACACGCCAATGCATCGCTCCTTGTGGAGCAGCGGAATGACGATCTCGGATCGCACGTCGGGCGCGCACGGCACGTATCGTGCGTCCTTCAACACGTCCTCGACCACGACCGGCGTTCGATGCAGCGCGGCATAGCCGACGAGCCCTTCGCCGAGCTTCAACGTCTTCCGGGTGCATCCCTCGCCGAACTCGACCGAGGCCCTCAGCTCGAGCTCGTCGCGATCGTTGAGGAGCAGGATGCCGAAGGTGCGGTAGTCGATCACGCGCTTGACGAGCTGCGCGATGCGCGGGAGCAGCTCGTCGAGATCGAGAATCGAGGCGAGCTCTCGTCCCACCTCGGCCAGCGTTTCGAACGCTTCGGTGTGCTGCCGCTCGAGCTCGAAGAGCCGCGCGTGTTCGAGCGCGACCGCGACGAACGGGGCAAACAGGCCCAGCAGCGTCATGTCGGCCTCGTCGAACGCGTCGGACTCGAAACGCAGGATGTTGAGCGCGCCGATCACCCGCGTCCGGTAGACGAGCGGCATGACCAACGCGGTCTTCACGCCGGGCACGAGGTTCTTGTACCGCGCGTCGCGTGCGACGTCCTTGCTGAGGACCGGCCGCCGCTCCGCCACCGCGGTCCCCACCAGGCCCTCGCCCACCTTCAGCCGCACGCGCTCGGCCACACCCGGTGGATAGCCGAACGGATGAGCGATGCGCAGCACCCCCTTCGCTTCGTCGAGGAGGTAGACCGAAAACGCGTCGAAGCTGATGACGCGCCGGAGCAGCTCGTGAATCTTGGGGAAGAGCTCGTCGAGATCGAGGACCGAGGTGACCTGCTGCGCGAGATCGGACAGCGTCAGGAGCAGTTCCTGATCGCTGGTCGCAGGGCCAGCAGGTCCGACTGGGGTGAGATAAGTCACAGAATCTTGGGCTGTGCGCTCGCGCCAGGTGGCGCAACCTCTCCAATTATACGGCCTCGACAGGCGCCGGACGAGGTCGGGCTATACTCGCCGTTCGGGTCTCGCCGCCGATGCTCCGCCTTGATTTCAGACCTCTCACGGCGCTTTTGCTGGCCGCAACGGTCCTGCTCGGGCATCCCCAGGCGGCCTCGCGAGCCCCGGTTCGCGCACGCCACGCCATCGTCGGCTCGACGTCCGTCCATGCCAGTCAGGCCGGGATCGACATACTCCGGCTCGGCGGTAACGCCGTCGACGCCGCTGTCGCCGTAGGCTTCGCGCTCGCCGTGACGCACCCTCAGGCCGGCAACCTCGGCGGTGGCGGCCTCATGGTCATTCGATTCGCCGAGGGCCGCGCGACGACGATTGATTATCGGGAGATGGCGCCGGCGCTCGCCACGCGCGACATGTTCCTGGGAGCCGATGGCGAACCGATCGCCGACCGCAGCCAAATCGGCCCCCTGGCGGCTGGTGTACCCGGGTCGGTTGCGGGCCTCGCTTACGCGCAGGCCAAGTACGGAAAACTCGAACTTCGCGATGTTATGGCGCCGGCCATCCGCCTGGCAGCAGACGGGTTCGAAGTGAGCGCGACGCTCGAGCGATCACTGTCGGACGCCGACACGATGACTCTGCTCGGCCACTTTCCCGAATCGGTCCGCGTCTTCACACGCAACGGCACGCCATACGTCGAGGGGGATCTGCTGAAGCAGCCGGATCTGGCGCGGACGCTGCGGCTCATCGCCGAGCGCGGAGCCGACGGCTTCTACCACGGACCCGTCGCGAGCCTCATCGACGCCGAGATGCAGCGCACCGGCGGGCTGATCCGCAAGACCGACCTCGAAGCTTACAAACCCATCGAACGCGAGCCGCTCCACGGCACCTATCGCGGACACGACATCATCGCGATGCCGCCGGCCAGCTCAGGCGGCATCGCGCTCATCCAGACGCTGAACATTCTCGAAGGGCTTCCAATCGGCGACTCGGGCCACAATTCGTCGGCGGGCGTCCACCTGGTCGCCGAAGCCACCCGCCGTGTCTACGCCGACCGATCGGAGTGGCTCGGCGATCCGGCGTTCTTCAAAGTTCCCGTCTCCGGCCTCATTTCGAAAGAGTACGCGGCGAAGTTGCGGCAGACCATCGATCCTGATCGCGCCACGGCATCATCGGCCGTCAAGCCAGGCACGCCGCAGACCTACGAGTCCGCGCAAACGACTCACTACTCGGTCGTCGACGAGGCGGGAGCCGCGGTCTCTACGACGACGACGATCAACGGCAGCTATGGGAACGGCCAGGTCGTGACCGGCGCGGGGTTCCTGCTGAACAACGAGATGGACGATTTCAGCGCGAAGCCGGGCTCACCGAACATGTTCGGCATGGTGGGCGGCGCGGCGAACGCCATCGAGCCCCGCAAGCGCATGCTCAGCTCGATGACGCCCACGATCGTGGTCAAAGATGGCAAGCCGCTGCTCGTCGTCGGATCGCCGGGCGGCCCGCGCATCATCACGACCGTGCTGCAGGTGCTGCTGAACGTCATCGACCATCGTATGGACATCCAGGAAGCGGTGGACGCGCCGCGGTTCCACCACCAGTGGCTCCCCGACGAGCTGCGCATCGAGCGTCAGGGATTCCCGCTCGACGTGCGCCGCGCGCTCGAAGCCCGCGGCCACACCATCGTGGAGCGCGCGGACATGGGCGATGTCCACGCCATCCGGATCGATCCCAAAACGGGCATCCGTTACGGCGCGTCGGACCCACGCATGGACGGGAAAACGTTGGGCTATTGAGTGCTGCGCCAGTCGCACCTGCACACCCCTCGCACCTTGGGCACCTCGCGCACCTTTACGCACCTCTCGCCCCCTGTCGCACCGTTATGGATACTCTGTCCCTTCCGTTCGACTATCAAGCGATCGAGCGAATCCTCCCCCATCGCTATCCGCTGCTCCTCGTCGACCGCATCACCGAGTTCGAGGTGGACAAGCGGATCGTCGGCATCAAGAACGTCAGCATGAACGACCGCCTGCTCTGGCGCGACGGTGAGGGGAGTCCGGCGCTTCCGCCGACGATTCTCACGGAGTCGGTCGCGCAGGTGGGCGCGATCCTGATCCTCGCGAAGCCCGAGAACCGGGACAAACTGATCTTCTTCGGCGCGATCGAGCGCGTGCGCTATCGACGCGCCGTTCGCCCCGGTGACAGCGTCGTCATCGAAGCGCGAGTGGTTCGACTGAGAAGCCGTGTCGGCGTCCTGCAAGGGCGCGCGACTGTCGATGGCAAGCTGATCATGAATGGGCGCATGACGTTCGCGCTGAGCGACAAAGGCGAACGTCCGATCTGATCTGCTCAGAGAGTCTCCGGGCCCGGCAGTCGCCCGGCCGCTGCCGGGAGAATTCACGTCTCATGCGCAATCAGACCAGTCTTGAAAACGTACAACGAGGGCCTTTAAACTGCCGGCACGCCCTTACTGCCCAGATCGTCTAACCCACTTGGAACGCTCGGGTTAATCGGACTCGGGTGATTCCGCGGGTTGGGTGGCGCGGTCGTTGCTGGCGCTTCTCGCGGAGGACTGCATGCTCGAAACGATTGCGGTGATTCTGATCGTGCTCTGGCTGCTCGGCCTGGTGAGCGGCTACACGATCTCGAACTTCATCCACGTCCTGCTGGTGATCGCCGTCGTCCTGATTCTGGTGCGGCTCGTCTCAGGCCGGCGAGTGGTCTGACGTTCGGGCACGCCGGCCCTCGCTGACGAGGCCGAACAGTGGAGAACAGGTGGGCGCTTCCGGGGGACTCCCCCGGGGCGGGCGCCCCGGGGGTCGTGTCGGCAGGCGCGCTCAGTTGGTGATGCGCGCCTTGGCGGCGACGAGCTTCTCGACGACCATCTTGACGGCGGCCTCCGTGGCCTCGCCAAGGATCGTGGACCGGTACTCGGACGAACCCATCGAGACCTCACCGAATCCGCCCGCGCCGGCGGCGCCGCCCCCACCCAGCAACAGGCCGCTCCGCTTTGATTCCCCTTCGCCTTTGGCACTGGCCATGATTTCGCCGGTGGTCGTGTCGACGACACGGAGGGCCACGGCGACCGTCGCCTTGCCCTTCTGCGTACCGACCTTGCCGATTCCGAACTTGCCGCCACCGAAGGCGCCGCCGCCCACGCCAACGTCCTTCTTCTCGGTCCCGAACTTGGTGATCGAACCGACCAGGAGGTATTTGACACCGAGCGCCTTCCCGATCTGCGCCACCGCCTTGGCCGACGGATCGGCGCGCTCGCTGTTCGAGAAGTTCTGCTCGGCCAGAATCGCGTCGAGGCGCTTGCGCTCGATGACGCGGTACGAGCCATCCTCGACCAGGCCATCGACGATGAGGTCGGCTACACCCTTGCCGATGTCCCAGTTGCCCTCCCACCAGTGGTTGATGGCGCCGTAGTCGAGATCCAGGATCGCCACCGTGGGCCGGGAACTGGCCTGCGCGTACGCCGGACCGGCTGACGCCACGAGCGCAGCCAGGACGGCGCCGGCCAACATCGATTGCCTGCGTGTCATGCGTGTATCCTCCAGGGGGAAGAAGGGCTTCATCAAAGTCAACCAGGGTAGGAGCGCGCCTTCAGCCTGTCAATCGGCCGGTCGCGCCCTCGTCCACAGTAGAAACGAATAGACTTCGCGGTCCGAACGAAATGCACGACCAGGTAGGGGCGCCGCCCGCCGACGCGCTCGCACGGCTGTTCGAGATGGTGCACGAGGGTGTCTATCTGGGTACCCTGTCGCCGGACTCGAGCGTCACCCAGGCGGCCAATCCGCACCTGAAGCTGCTGTTCGGCTACGCCGCGGACACGCCCTCGAGCCAGGTCCGGCCCTTTGACCCCTCGGGTTTCGTGGACCCTCAGGCCCGCGGCGCGCTGCTCGAGCGGCTCGCGCGCGACGGCGCCGTGTCCGACTACCTGCTTCGCCTGCGGCGTGCCGACGGCGCGCCGTTGTGGGTCGAGGTCACCGCCCACGCCCAGCGCGCCGGAACCGAGGGCGGGCTTCAGGTAGACGCCCTGCTCCGCGACGTCAGCGAACGGAAGAAGCTCGAGGACCAGGCCCGGGACCTCTATCACCAGCTGCTGCAAGCGGAAAAGATGGCGGTGCTCGGCCAGACCATGTCGGGCGTCGCGCACGAACTGAACAACCCGCTGGGATCCATCCTGACGTGGGCGGAGCGGCTGGCGCGCAAGCCCGCCGCCGAGCCCGTTCGACAGGGTCTCGAGACCATCCTGCACGAAGCCGAACGTGCGGCGCGCATCGTGCGCCATCTCCTGACCTTCGCGCGCAAGCGCCACACCACGCGTTCGACGGTCGACGTCAATCAGGTGGTCCGCGACACGCTCGCGCTGCGGCAGCACGAACAGCGCCTCGCGAACATCACGCTCGTCAACGGTCTCGCGCTGGGGCTACCGACCGTATTCGCCGACCCGCATCAGGTCCAGCAGGTGGTCCTCAACCTCGTGATCAACGCCGAGCAGGCGATGGTGTCGGCCCACGGGCGCGGCGCGCTCGTGGTGCGTTCGTGGCACGACGCGGACCGCGATATCGTCCTCGTCGAGATCGCCGACGATGGACCGGGCGTGCCGGAGGACGTGCTCCCGAAGATCTTCGACCCGTTCTTCACGACGAAAGAGGTGGGCAAGGGAACGGGCCTCGGACTGACCGTCGCCTACGCCATCATCCAGGAGCACGGCGGCACGATCTCGGCGGCGTCGCGCGCGGGCGAGGGAGCCTCGTTCCGGATTGAGCTTCCGACAGCGGCGGCGCGGCCAACCGCGATCCGGCCACCGATCGCGGCGCCAGAACGCGCGCAGGCCGGCGCGGCCGTGCTCATCGTCGAAGACGAGCCCGCACTCGCGTCGGCGGTCGTGGAGGGACTGGGCGACGCGGGCTACGTCGTCACGCATGCCGTCGACGGCGAAGCGGCGCTCGCGAGCGTCGCCGCGCAGACCTTTGACGTGATCGTGTGCGACTTGAAGATGCCGCGGCTCGACGGACCGTCGTTCTATCGCGCCATCGCGGCCAGCTCGCCGGCTCTGGCCGGCCGCGTGATCTTCGTCACGGGCGACGTCGCCGGCACGGAGGCCGAACGGTTCCTCGACGAGAGCGGCTGCCGATGGCTGCCCAAGCCATTCCGGCTCTCGGAACTGTTGCGCGCCATCCGCGACGTCATCGGATAGGGAACCAGGACGCCGCGCGGACCCGCGGCCACGTCAACGGCGATGCGCTCGGCCTGACGCGCCTTGGCCGCCCGGAAGGCGGCGAGCGACGTCGTCGCGGCGTGATGCCCGAGGACTTTCTGCAGGCGCTCGATGGCGCGCGCGTGCAGCTGTGACACGCGCGACTCGTTCACGCCGATCTCGGCGCCAATCCGCCTCATCGTGACGTCGCGGAAGTAATAGAGCACGATTACCTTCCGCTCGCGCGGCGGGAGCGTCGCAATCGCATCGCGCACGCGGTCGCGCGTCTCCACCGACTCGTAGACGCGGTCCGGCGACGGTGCTTCGGGCGGGAGACAGACGTCGGGCAGCAGCGAATCGCTCGTGACCTCGCCGGACCCCAGGATCGAGGTCGACTCGATGGTGGTGATGCGAACGATGGTCCGGCCGAGGCGTGCTTCGTCGGTGCCGACGCGAGCCGCCAGGTCGGCGAGCGACGGCTCGCCGCCGGTCTCGCGCCGGAACGCTTCCCGCGCGGCTTCGAGCTCGCGGCGTTGCCGGCGCACGCCGCGCGGCCAGGCCTCCTTGCGCAGCGCATCGATCATCGCGCCGCGCACGCGACGCTCGGCAAACGTCTCGAACTTGATGCCCCGCGCCTGGTCGAACCGATGCGCGGCGTCGATGAGGCCGACCATCCCGTCCTGGACCAGGTCGCCGAGGTCAATCGTATGAGGCATCGACGACGCGAGACGCCGTGCCACGGACTCGACGAATGTCAGGCTGGCGACGATGCGCTCCTGAGGCATGAGGGGTTCGGTCGAGCAGGGCATGAGCGTCTCCTGTCTGGGTACCACCGATCCGCGCGCGCGTCCTGCGCGTCGCGCCCGATGGCGTCCTCTTGAGCAACTCAGGTACCAATCCTGTCCAGCTGGTAGGTGGGACCGCCCCGCTAACCCACGGGAAACGGACAACCCGTGCATTTCTGTGTGCTTAGCGGGTTGCCACGATGTGAAACGGCGTAAAGAATCGGCGGGCGGATCGGGTGCGTGCCGTCAAGACCTTGACGACTTGACGATCGTAGATGACGGATCCTTGACGCTCGGATCGCGATCTTTGTGCGTGGTTGCTCGTGCTCGAACGGTAGGGTTTAGGACTCGAATCGCCCCTTGAGATCGCGAGCTGCCGACAAGGCATCGAGCACACTCGTCACGACCTGCGCCGCACGCGCGCGCGTCGTCTCGTCGACCGCCTTCGCTTCGAGCAGTTCGGCGTTGGCCAGAATGATTCCCAGATGATTGTTCAGACGATGGAAAAGCTCCGAGACCGCATCGTCCGGACCCCGGGATGGGTCTCGCGGATCGGCGACGGGATTCGATCGGGCATGCGGCATACGCAAGCCGTCTCCTGGTGCGGTTCCACAACGAGCGTCGCCGGGCCGCCCGCCGGCCGGCTCACGCCCCGCCTTGCTGCTCACCAGCCGCAAACCGCGGCGGTCTAGAGCGCGGGCGGCGGGGAGACTTCCGCGACTCCGACGGACATCTCGTCCGTACCGGGCTCGGGCTTGCGCCACAGCGAGTCGGCGAAGATGCGCACCGAGCCGCCAGCGGTCCGGACGTATTCGACCTTGCCGCTGTTGATCCAATTGTAGATGGTGCGCCGGCTGACCCCGACGTGCTGGCAGGCCTGCAGGATCGACAGCGTTTTCCTGTCTCCAACCATGGGACACATCCTCCCGTAGCGATTCCGACTTCCGACACACTATCGGCACCGATCGCGTTTAGCTGTAGCGTTGACGAGAACGCCCCGGGGTGCCAAAATCTTGTCGCTCCGGCTAAATGGCTGATACCAAAGCCCATGTCCTGCTCGTTGAAGACGAGGTGGCGCTGCGGATGGCAGTTGCCGACCAACTCGCGGACGCGGGCTACCACGTCGTTCAGGCACATTCCGGGGAAGAGGCGGTCCACGCGCTGTCGCAATTTGCGTTCGACGTGGTCGTGACCGATCTCCGACTGCCCGGAATCGGCGGGACGGCGGTCCTCGAAGCGGCGGTCGACCGCTACCCGGACATCGTGGTCATCGTGATGACGGGATTCGGAACCGTCCGGGATGCGGTCGCGACGATCAAGCGGGGCGCGTCGGACTTCATCACGAAACCCTTCCAGACCGACGAGCTCCAGCACGTCCTGACGGCGGCGCTCGAGCAGCGGCGATTGCGCAGCGAGAACGCCTATCTGCGCTCGCAGCTCGAGGAACGCTATCGCTTCGACGGCATCATCGGCCAGAGTCCGGCGATGCGCGCCGTCTTCGAGGTGCTCCAGACCGTGGCGGCGGCGCCCAGCACGATTCTCATCACCGGCGAGACCGGCACGGGAAAGGAGCTGGTGGCGCGCGCGATTCATCACAACAGTCCCCGACGCGACCATCGATTCGTCGCGATCAACTGCGCGCGCGCTTCCAGAAACGCTGCTCGAGGCGGAGCTCTTCGGACACGTGCGCGGCGCATTCACCGGCGCGGTCGGCCCTCGAACGGGACGGCTCGAGCAGGCGCACCGCGGAACGCTGTTCCTCGACGAAGTCGGCACGATGAGCCAGGGCGTGCAGACCAAGCTCCTGCGCGTGCTGCAGGAGCGCGAGTTCGAGCGGCTCGGCGAATCGCATCCGACGCGCATCGACGTGCGGCTCATCGCCGCGACGAACTCGGACCTGATCAAGATGGTGAAGGACGGCGCGTTCCGCGAGGATCTCTTCTATCGCTTGAACGTGATTCCCGTTCACATGCCGGCGCTCCGCGAACGGCGTGAGGACATTCCCGTACTCGCACAACACTTCCTCGATCGCGTCGGCCACGATCTCGATCCGCCGCGCACGGGCGTGTCGTTTTCGCAGGAGGCGATGCGCCGGCTGATGGCCTTCGACTGGCCGGGCAACGTGCGGCAGCTCGAGAACACGGTCGAGCGCGCCCTGACGCTCGGCGGCGGGCGCACGCAGATCGACGTCTCGATGCTGCCCGTCGAAATCCAGTCCACGGGCTTTGCCGTGGGACCCGCCCCGATGCTGCCCGAGCAGGGCATCGATCTGATTGCGTACGTGGCCGACCTCGAGCGCGATCTCATCGCGCAATCGCTCGAGCGCAGCGGCGGCAACAAGCGGCGCGCGGCCGCGCTGCTCGGGCTCAAGCGCACGACGCTCGTCGAGAAGTTGAAGCGCGTCGAACGGCAGAAGACGACTGGATGATCGTATGTCGCGGTTTCTCTATTGGACCATCGTGATCGGCGCCGAGCCGACGGCGTTCCGCGCACGCGAGGCCGCCGACCTGCAGCCGACCCTCACGCAGATCCGCCGCAAGAATCCGGAGGCGGCCATCAAGTGGTTTCAGCGCGGCCGGCTGTGGACGTCGCCCGACGAGGCGCGTGACGCGCTCGCCGCGGAACGAGCGGCGGCGCGATCGCGCCCGCCGACGTGGCGGCCTGGAGGCACGCACGAGGATCCGCGCCAGAAATACAAGGACGCGAAGAAGGCGAAGTGGACGCGGTTCAAGGACGCGATCAGGCGACGCTCCGAAGGACGCGCGGCGTCGCGGCCCCCGTTCGATGCGGGTTCCGGCGATCGGCCGCCACGACGCGATGGGCATCGAGGAGCAACGTCATCCCCCGGTGCACGTCCCGGATCTCCTCACTCCGCCAATCGACCCCCATCTGATCGTCCACCGCGACCGCCTTCGGATCGGCCACCGACGGATCGACCGTACTCATCTCGCCCGACGTCCTCACGCCCGTTCAAACCGCGTTCGCAAGGCTCGCGGCAGGGCCGGCCGGCAGGCGGTAACCCGCACGGGCCACCCCCCCGCGGTCCGCGAGGTCCGCGCGGTCCCCGCGACCGCAAGGGCCCGGGCCGTCGTTAGCAGCCGCATTCGTCGTTCGCGATCCGGCATTCGTCAGTCGTCATTTCGATGTTGATCCACGTCGTGCTGTTCCGGCCGAAGGCGGACCTCGAATCCACTCAGGCCGAAGCGCTCGTCGACGCGCTGGAAGCCGCGGCGAACGAGATTCCCTGCGTCCGGCGGTTCCGCGTGGGACGACGGGTGGAAGCGGGGCCTGCCTATCCGGCGAGCGGACCGGGCGAGTTCGCGTTTGCGGCTTTCGTCGAGGTCGACGACCGCGCCGGGCTGGAGACCTACCTGTCGCATCCGGTGCATGCCGCGCTCGGCCAGGCGTTCAATGCCAGCCTCGCCGCCGCGTTGATCGCCGATTACGATGTGCGGGACGTGGGAGACGGAATCCGCTGGTTCGTGTTGGACCGACCGGGCTAAAGCCCTGTCCCACAGGCTGTCGGGTGTGGCACAGGGCTTCAGCAGGATGCTGAAAAAACGCGAAGGCAGAAGCAGGACGCTTACTGCCTCCTTCTGGTTGCTGGGTTTTCGGCAACCTGTCAGCCCGCTCTCGATCCAGCCCGAGCCGCAAGCGCTGCGCCCTCGTGCCGCAGCGATTCGTGACCCTCGAAGAAGAAACGCGCGACGATATCGCGCACTTCATCGACCGACGCGGCCATGTTGATGGCCGTTCGCACGTGTGAGCCGCCGTCGAGGCCCTTGCTGTACCAGGACATCAGCGCGCGCAGCTTGTTGACGACCCAGCGCTCGCGTCCCTGCGCGGGTCCCGAGCGCACGCGCGCCTGCTCGTCGGGCGTCATGGGCGCCTCGTGCCGGAAGCCTTCGGCCTCGTCCACGCGCTCGCGGAGCAGCAGCTCGATGTAATCGAGCAGGAACTGCCCGCGGCGCTCGTCGCTGATCGCGCGCGCGGGCCGTCCCGCCAGCAGGTCGGAGGCCTGCGCGAGAATCCACGGGTTTCTGAGCACGCCGCGGCCGACGAGCACGCCCGAGACACCGGTCCCATCGAACCGGCGGATGATCTCCCCGGGCTCGACGCAGTCGCCGCTCCCGAACACGGGAATCGGCAAGCCGCGCGCGACCTGCGCGATCAGGTGCCAATCCGACGAACCGGTGTAGGCCTGCTTCGCCGTGCGCCCGTGCACGGTCACCGCCGCGGCACCCGCATCGGCGGCCATGCGGGCGAGCACGGGGGCGTTGATCTCGTCGGCGTCCCAGCCCGCGCGCATCTTCACCGTCACCGGTATGCGGACCGCCTTCGCCATCGCGCCGATGATGGACGCCGCGTGCGCGGGCTCGCGCATCAGGCTGCAGCCGGCGTTGTGCTTCGCGATCTTGGGGACCGGGCAGCCCATGTTGATGTCGACGACATCGGCTCCCATTCCCTCGACGATCTGCGCCGCATCGGCCATCTTGGCTGGATCGCCCCCGAAGATCTGAATCGAGACCGGCCGCTCCTCTTCGGTGTATTCCGCGTACTCGAGCGTGCGATCGATGCCGCGCACGAGCCCCTCGGAGCTCACCATCTCGCTCACGACGAGACCGCACCCGCCGTGACGCTTGACCAGACGGCGGAACGCCGTGTCGGTCATGCCCGCCATCGGCGCGACGCCGAAGGCCGGCTCGATCTGGAGCGACCCGATGCGCATGCGGGCGTGGTCAGTTCGCGGAGGGTGTTGCGGGCAGTTTGGCGACGTGCTGCTCGTAGAGCCGCTTGATTTCGTCGTTCTTCCACTCGATGATCGCCTGCTCGCGGAGCTTCTTCAGGTATCGCTCGAGCTCGGGCTTGCCCTTCTCGCGAAACACCTTGTCGGCCACCTGATTGCGAACCTGCTCGAGCGGCGGGATCACGGTCTGCGACTTCGTCTCGAGCTTGAACACCTGATAGCCGCGCGAGCTGCGCACCGGTTCCGCAACCTCTCCCTGCTTCATGGTGTCGACCAGCTTCTGCAGCGCGGGCGTCAGCTCGTCGCGATTGATCGGACCAATCAAACCACCGTTCGCCTTCGACGGCGCGTCGGAAACTTCGGCCACGAGCTTGGTGAAGTCCTCGCCCCTCTGAGCGCGCGCACGGACCGCGATCGCCCTCTCGCGGGCCTCTTCGTCGAGGCCCACGTTGACACCGCCCTGCCCCTCGGGCCCCTTCTCGGGCACCGCGATGAGAATCTCACGCAGCGTCACCGTCGCCGGCGCCGTGAACTCGGTCTTGTGCGCGTCGTAGTACGCGGCCGACTCGGCCTCCGTAATCGAGATCTTCTCCATCACTTCCTGCTGCTGAACGCGCTGGATGATCATGGAGCGCTCGATGTTGCGCCGCAGATCGTCGACCGTCATGCCTTCCTGCCGCAGCGCGCCCTGGAACTGCTCGTCAGTTTCGAGCTTGTTCTCCTTGCGAATGTTCCCCACGATCTGCGCGAACTGCTCGTCGGAGAGGCGGTAGCCCAGCTCGCGTCCGCGCTGGAGCAGCAGCAGCTCGTCGACCGCGTCGACGATCAGGCCTGGCGTCACCTCCGCGAGCGCGGCCTTGAGCTGCGCGTCGTTACGGAGGTCGGCCTCCGAGAGATTCTTGTTCCGCTGCCTGAGCGCGCTCACCTGACGCTGCTCGAGATCGGTCTTCGTGAAGATCTCGCCATTCACCTTGACCAGCACCTGCTCGATGATCTCGGCCCCCGCGGCGCCACCCGCCGCAACCACCACGGCCAGCGCCACCAAGGCCCGAAAGGCCCTCGGCAGCCGCGAGCTCCGGCGAACCTGCACGACGCCCCATCCGTTCAAACGCATAACCTCTCCATGCTACGCGAGATCCGAAAGCTCGGTCAGAAGGCCGAGAATTCGGTCGAATACCCCACCTTCCGCGCGCGGATCCTCTTCAGCGGGTCTGGTGAGGTTCTCCTTGTTGAATCCGGCGGACACTTCGCCTGTCTTGGCGCGCTGTGTCCACCACGAACCCGACGATGACTTGGTCTTATGACCAAATTCTTGGGCTGCGGTCCTGGCCGGCGTCCGCTGCCTGTCTCCAAGTTTCGGTGCCTCAACGGCTTGAAGGTCCAACTTGAGCGATGAAGGCGGATGAAGCGAGACGTCCCGCCGCCTGGCAATCAGGTTGACCACGCGGGCCGGATCCACCGAAGCGCCGGGCTTGAATCTAAAGACGATCGATGCTCCCTCGCGGTCGACCGCCTCGATGCGAAGCCGGTCGGCGAGCAGGCGGATGCTCGCGTAGCTGCCGAGGTTGAGCACCGACGAGGGCGGTGGGCCGTAGCGATCCCGCACCTCCGCCATGGTGTCCTCGAGCTCGTCCCGGCTCCGGACCGCCGCGATGCGCCGGTAGACGCCGAGCCGCTGGTTCATGTCGGGGACGTACGGCTCGTCGATCCGCAGATCGACCTTCAGGTTCACGGTGGCCCGGGAGTCGTCGACGAGCTCCTCGCCCTTCAGCTCGCGGATGGTCTCCTCGAGCAGCTGCAGGTACATCTCGAAGCCGATGGCCTCGATGTGCCCGCTCTGTTCGCCGCCGAGCAGGTTTCCCGAGCCCGCGGATCTCCGAGATCGAGCGCCGCCACCCGGAACCCGCTCCCGAGATCGCTGAACTCGCGAATCGCCGCGAGCCGCTTCCGGGCAACGCCCGAGAGCGCGTTGCCTGGCGGCACGAGAAGATAGGCGTACGCGCGCCGATCGGATCGTCCGACGCGCCCGCGCAGTTGATAGAGCTGTGCGAGCCCGTATCGATCGGCGCGGTTGACGATCATCGTGTTGGCGTTCGGGATGTCGAGGCCGTTCTCGATGATCGTGGTTGCGACGAGCACGTCGAACTGCTTGGCCACGAACCCGACCATCACGCGCTCGAGCTCACCCTCGCTCAACTGCCCGTGCCCGACGCCGAGCCGCGCCTCGGGCACGAGCCGCTGCACAAGATTCGCCATCGAATGGATCGACTCGACACGGTTGTGCACGAAGTACACCTGCCCGTGCCGCTCGAGCTCGTGCCGGATGGCGTCGGCGATGACCCGTTGATCGAATGTGACGACGCTCGTCTGGATGGCCAGCCGATCGCGGGGTGGCGTCTCGATGATCGACATGTCGCGAATGCCCACGAGCGACATGTTGAGCGTCCGCGGAATCGGCGTCGCGCTCATGGTGAGCACGTCGACCTTCTTCCGAAGCTGCTTGAGACGCTCCTTGTGCGCGACGCCGAAGCGCTGCTCCTCGTCGACGACGAGCAGGCCGAGGTCGTGGAAGCTCACGTCCTTCGACAGCAGGCGGTGCGTGCCGACGATGATGTCGACCTTGCCGGCCGAGAGTTCGGCCAGCGCCTGCTTCTGCTCCTGCGGCGATCGGAACCGGCTCACCATGTCGATGCGAACCGGGAACGCCGCAAACCGGGTCTGAAGCGTCTTCAGGTGCTGGAACGCGAGCACGGTCGTCGGCGCGAGAAACGCCACCTGCTTGCCGTCCATGACGGCCTTGAACGCCGCGCGCATGGCGACCTCGGTCTTGCCGTAACCCACGTCGCCGCAGAGGAGCCGGTCCATCGGGACCATGGCTTCCATGTCGCGCTTGATGTCGGCAATGGCGTTCTGCTGATCCGGCGTCAGGTCGTACTCGAACGCGTTCTCGAACTCCTCCTGCCAGTGCGTATCCGTGGAGAACGCGTGGCCCGGCATCGCTCGCCGGGCGGCGGAGAGCTTCAACAGCTCGTCGGCCATGTCGCGCATCGCCTTCTTGACGCGCGTCTTGGCCTTCTCCCACGACGTGCCGCCCAGGCGGTCGAGCGCGGGCCGCATGCCGCCGGAATACTTCTGCACCAGGTCGAGGCGCTCGACCGGGACGAAGAGCTTGTCGTCGCCGGCATAGCGGAGCTCCATGAACTCCTGCGTGTCGAGCCCCACCGCGATCTTCTTCAGCCCGACGAACATGCCCACGCCGTGATCGACGTGCACGACGTGGCTGCCGACCTTGAGGTCGCGGAAGTCCGAGAAGAAGCGCCCTTTCGCGGCGAGCCCCACGCCGCCGCCACCCTGGCCACGTTCGCGACGGACGCGATCCTCGTCGAAGACATCGGCCTCGGCATACAGACTGAGGCCGGCATCCGGAAGCCGGAAGCCCTCGTCGAGAGTGCCTGTCGCCACGAGCACGGCCGCGGCTCTGGCGCTTTCAGCCGCGTCCACGGGCAGCGCGACCACGTCGTACTCGCGGAGAAGCTCGAGAGTCCGGTCCGCGCGGCCGGGCGTGGCGGCCACGAAGAGCGCCGTCTCGCCGGCATCGCGCCCACGCCGAAGATCCGCCACCCAGTCCTGAATGCGGCCGTGGTACTTGGGCGCGACCTGGCTCGGCACGTGCCGGCGCTCGCGCAGGCTCGATTCGCTGTCGACGAGCTCGAGCTCCTCGAGCGCCACGGCACGACGAAGTGTGGCGGACACGTCGGTCCACGGCACCAGCAGCAGCTCCGGCAAAGGCACCTGTCTGCCGCTGGCAACCGCCTCGTCGAAGCTCTCCCGAATGGCGGCTTCGTGCGCGGCGCCTTGCTTCTCCACGTCGGCGGCGTCGAAGACGACCAGTCGCGCGCCCGCCTCGGCGGCAAAGCTCAGCACCGATCCGTCACGCCCGAATCCATCGCCGTTTTCGGACTCGTCGTCTGCGCCCGGCAGAATCTCCCGCAAGGGCAGAATCGTCGTCTGGTCGAGCGTCTCGATCGAGCGCTGGGTCGTCGCGTCGTAGCGGCGAATCGATTCGATGGTGTCGCCGAGGAACTCGATGCGGATGGGATGCGGCTCTCCGGGCGGATACACGTCGACGACGCCGCCGCGCGCGCAGAACTCGCCGTGCTGATCGACCGGATCCTCACGAACGAACCCGGCCGCAGCCAGCCGATCCGCGAAAGACACGGGATCGACCTCACCATCGACCCTCAGTTCCACGGCCGCCGCGCGCAGCCGATCCGGGGAACTGGACCGCGGCGCGAGCGCCGCGGCCGACGTGACGACGAGCCGCACACTTCCGGCGGCGAGACCGTGCAGCGCGCGAGCGCGCGCGGAGGTCACGTCGAGATGCGGCTCGAGCGCCCGATACGGATCCACCTCGTGCGAAGGACACGCGAGCACCGCCTGCTCCGCCTGGGCCGCGCTCCAGCCCTGAAGCGCTCCGAGAAAAAACGTCACGTCGCCGACGAGCGCCTCGATGTCGCGATCCCCCGGAACGACGACGACCACGGGACCCTTGGCAGCAAGCGCAGAGACGGCGAGCGCGCGGGCCGACCGGGTGAGCCCGGAGACGACACCAGAGACGGTGTCGAGCCGTGCGCGTTCGATGGCGCCGTAGAGCAGCGCGCGAAGTGAGAGGGATGAAGCAGCCGGGACAGCCATTGCGCGGCCGGACAGCGCGGTCCGAACCAATTATTCTAACGCGGCCAACTGGTTTGGCGAGGATGAACCAGCCGCTAGCCGCCTAGCCGCTTGATCTTCTCGACGATCGCCGACGTCGAGTGGCCGGCGACAAGCTCGATTCTGACGACACGGCCGCCGCGCGCCTCGACGGTATCGCGCCCGATGATGGAATCGGCCGCCCAGTCGGCGCCCTTCACCAGCACGTCCGGCTGTATCCGGCGAACGATCTCGGCCGGTGTCTCATCGTCGAAGAGGACGGCGGCATCGACGGCAGCGAGTGCCGCGACGAGCTCGACTCGTTCGCTCTCGGGGAGGATCGGCCGCGACGGACCCTTGTTGGCACGCACGGACCGGTCGGAGTTGATTGCCACGATGAGGATGTCGCCCTCGCGGCGCGCCGCCTCCAGGTATTGGACATGGCCGGGGTGCAGCAGATCGTAGACCCCGTTGGTGAAGACGACGCGACGGCCCCCGGCGCGCTGCGACTCGGCCCACCGGGCGGCCTCGTCGATCGTGAATATCGGCGCGGGGCGCGGCCGCATCGTCAGATTCGGGGGGTGAGCTTCACGCCCTGGCTGAAGACCCACCGGTGGGGAGGACGATAAATGCCCACGTCCTGGGTTCGAGACTTGACCCGGAACGTGTACAAGAGCCGGTGGTAATCGTACGGATATCCATCCCGGCGATGAACGGCGACGTCGACCTTGTAGGTCCCTTCGGTGAGATCGAGCGAGTCGATGACGAAGTCCACCTGGCCCGTGCCCGAGATCTTCTCCGGGTCGAGCTCCTCGAGATCGGTGTTCGTGCCGTAACAGCAGACGCCGTCGACGTTGAAGAGGCCGAACCCGAACACGAAGTCCGTGACCGGAGCTTCGGCACGCACCGCGAGTCGGACGGTCAACTGCTCGCCGGAGGGAAAGACGTGACCGGGAGTGCCATCCTCGCCGAGGAACGTCACGCCCGTGATTTCGGCCTCACGCGATCCCCAGCGGCCTGCCGATGCGAGAAACATGTCCTGCGGCGTGGCGTCGCCGCCGACCGTCACCGGATCGTTCGGCGCCTCGTCGGGCGCGGGAGTCGCGGGATGGCTGACCGACTCGCGCGCTTTCGCATCTTCGGCGGCCAGCTGCGCTTCCTCGCCTTTTTCGACGGCCGTGACATACGCACCCACCACGCGTCGCGGATCGCCGGTCGCTCTCACGCGGCCGCGGTCGAACCACAGCGCCTCGTCACAGAAGCGCTCGACCAGCCCCAGCGAGTGGGTCACGAGGAGGATCGTCTTGCCGCGGCGGCGGAAGTCGCTGAACTTGTCGAGGCACTTGTGCGTGAAGCCGGCGTCGCCGACGGCGAGCACCTCGTCGACGAGCAGCACGTCCGGGTCGACGTGGATGGCCACGGCGAACCCGAGGCGCATGTACATGCCGGACGAGTAGGTCTTCACCGGGGCATCGATGAAGTCGGCGAGCTCGGCGAACTCGACGATCTCGTCGAAGCGCTTCGCGATTTCCTTCTTCGACAGCCCCAGCATGATGCCGTTGATGAACACGTTCTCGCGGCCCGAGATCTCCGGATGGAAGCCCGCGCCGAGCTCGATGAGCGCGGAGACCCGGCCGTTGACGGTCACGCTTCCCTTGGTCGGTCTGGTGATACCGGCCACGCACTTCAGCATCGTGCTCTTGCCCGATCCGTTGGGCCCGATGATGCCGTAGGTGCGCCCGGCCGCGACGTCGAACGACACGTCGTGCAGCGCCTCGAACGACTCGTCGGCCTTGAGGTCCGTCACGAAGCTGCCCGACAGGATGGCGCTCTTGAGCGTCGCGAACTGGCGCCGGCGCCCGTAACGCCGGTACACCTTGCTCACGTTGCGCACCTCGATCGCGTTCATGTCAGACCTCCTCCGCGAAGGAGTCCCGCAGGCGGTCGAACAGGAAGTAGCCCACGAAGAACAGCGCGATTGAAGCCACACCGAGCAAGACCAACCACTTCCAGTGGCCGAACGGTCCGCTGTAGAAGAGGATCTCCTGATACGCGATCGCGAGGTGCGTGAACGGATTCAGATTCAGGAACTGCCGTGCGTAGGGCGGCGCCTGCGTCATCTGGTAGATGATCGGCGTCGCGAAAAACCAGAAGGTGAGCAGGTTGCCCAGAATGTCCTTGATGTCTCGGAAGTGAACCGTCAGCGCGGACACGAGCAGCGACAGTGCGACCGTCAACACGAGCTGCACCAGCACCACGGCGGGAAACCACGCCAGCTCGCCGAGCGTGAGCGGGCGCCAGAACCAGACGAGGAACGCCACCAGGATCGGCAGCCCCAGGAAGAAGTGCACCATGTTCGCCAGCACGGTGACGATGGGCAGAACCTCGGCGGGGAACAAGACCTTCTTGATCAGATTGCCGTTCGCAATCAGGACGTTGGCCGACTCGGACACCGACGAGGAGAACCAGGTCCACGGCAGCAACCCGCAGAACATGAACAGCGCGTACGGCTCCATCTCCGGGGGGTGCGTGCTGGGTAGCACGACGCTGAACACGAAGGAGTAGACCAGGAGCAGCAGCAGCGGGTTGATGAACGACCAGAAGAACCCGAGCACCGACCCCCGGTAGCGGGCCTTCAGCTCGCGCGCGACCAGGCTCTGGATGAGACCTCGATAGCGCAGGAGCTGGCGCAGGTTATGAAGCATCGAGCTGCACGATCAGGGTGGTGACGTTGTCGGGACCGCCGCTCTCGTTGGCTTCGCGGACCAGCGCCGTGCAGGCTTCGGTGAGATCGGGATATGCCTTCAGGAGCTCCGCGATGCGCGCGTCGGGCACGACCGAGGTCAGCCCGTCGGAGCACAAGAGAAGCGCATCGCCCGGCTGGAGCGGCACCGAGCGCACGTCGACTTCGGGGTCCTCGCCACCCGAGAGCGCGCGCGTGACCACGTTCCGCCACGGATGGGTGCGCGCCTCGCCAGGCGTCAGCAGCCCCGCACGAACCTGCTCCTCCACCCACGAGTGGTCCTGGGTCATGCGCTGCAGCTCGCCTGCCCGCCACAGGTAGATCCGCGAGTCCCCCACATGTGCGAGGACGGCCCTGCTGTCGTCGGTGATCATGACGGCCGAAGCGGTGGTCGCCATCCCGCGCAGGTCGATGCTCCCCGCCACCTCGCGGGCGAGCCGCTGATTGGCGAGATGAAAGGCGCCTTTCAGACGGTTCCCGTCGATGCCGAGCGTGACGTCGAAGGCGTGCGGCCACGTGGTCTGCAAGTCGGCCGACACGGTCTGCGCAATGAACGCGTCGATGGCGTCGACGACGATGCGTGAGGCCACTTCGCCCGCGACGTGCCCGCCCATTCCGTCGGCCACGACGAAAAGCCCGAGGTCGGGACGCGTGCAGAAGCTGTCCTCGTTGGAGGCTCGACGAATGCCCGGATCCGTCGTCGCAGCCCATTGCACCGGCATAGGCGTGAGTCTACACAAGGGTTCAGGCAACGATCGGTTGTTCGGGCAGGCGCACGGACGGGACGGAGCTTCCAACCGTGGCGCTCTTCGATGTCGTGGGGCGACGGCGAAGCCGCGCCCTCAGGGCTCCGCTGAGTGGCAGCACAATCGAGCTCCGGGTCACACTCGGGCGCGCGCGTGCGCGGCCACCTGCAGCCGGACGGTCGCCTTCAGCAGCGACTGCTTGGCCAGCTCGACGTCGGTGTCGGGCGTGGACGCGCGAGACGTTCGGTGGCGAGCCGCCGCGCGTTCTCGGCCCTGGCCACGTCGATTGCTTCCGCGCGCTCCGCCATCTGCGCCAGGACGGTGACGCGATCGGGCAGCACCTCGGCGAAGCCGAAGGCGACGGCGACGTAGACCCGCTCTTCGCGCTTCCGATACCACAGCACGCCGATCTTGAGCATCGTGAGGAGCGGCGCGTGACCGGGCCGGATGCCCAGTTCGCCCAGCGTGCCGGGCAGCACGACCTCGTCGACCGTCTCGTGCACGAGCGGCCGATCGGGGGTGACGATCTCGAGCGTGAGCTCCTTGACCATGATCGACCTATTCAGCCT
This sequence comes from Vicinamibacterales bacterium, assembly GCA_963840865.1. Taxonomy (GTDB): domain Bacteria; phylum Acidobacteriota; class Vicinamibacteria; order Vicinamibacterales; family Vicinamibacteraceae; genus CAWJAP01. Next base: position 229,313 of record CAWJAP010000022.1, on the reverse strand, counting down.
TGCGCGAACGCTCGGCGCTCTCGAGCACTTCTTCGATGCCGCCGGCCATGTAGAAGGCTTGCTCGGGAATCTCGTCGTGCTTGCCGTCGACGATTTCCTTGAAGCCGCGGATCGTGTCCGGGATCGGCACGTACTTGCCCTTGCGGCCGGTGAACTGCTCCGCAACGAAGAAGGGCTGCGAGAGAAAGTTCCGAATCTTGCGCGCGCGCGCGACCGTCAGCTTGTCGTCCTCCGAGAGCTCGTCGATGCCGAGAATCGCGATGATGTCCTGGAGGTCCTTGTAGCGCTGCAGCACCTGCTTGACCTGACGCGCCACGGAATAGTGCTCGGCGCCGATGACGCGCGGGTCGAGAATGCGCGACGTCGACGCGAGCGGGTCGACGGCCGGGTAGATGCCGAGCTCGGAGATCGCGCGCGAAAGGTTGGTCGTCGCATCGAGGTGCGCGAAGGTGGTGGCCGGCGCCGGGTCGGTGTAGTCGTCGGCCGGCACGTAGATCGCCTGCACCGACGTGATCGACCCCTTCTTCGTCGACGTGATCCGCTCCTGCAGCTCGCCCATCTCGGTGAGCAGCGTCGGCTGATAGCCGACGGCGGACGGCATGCGTCCGAGCAGCGCCGAGACTTCCGAGCCCGCCTGGGTGAAGCGGAAGATGTTGTCGATGAAGAGGAGCACGTCCTTGCCTTCCGAGTCGCGGAAGTACTCGGCAACGGTGAGCCCGGTCAACCCGACGCGGAGGCGCGCCCCGGGCGGCTCGGTCATCTGTCCGTAGATGAGCGCCACGCGGGAGTTCTGGTAGTCGTCCGGCTTGACGACGCCGCTCTCCTGCATCTCGAGCCAGAGGTCGTTGCCCTCGCGCGTGCGCTCGCCGACGCCGGCAAAGACCGACACGCCGGCGTGCTTGAGGGCGATGTTGTTGATCAGCTCCATGATGACGACGGTCTTGCCGACGCCGGCGCCGCCGAAAAGCCCGATCTTGCCGCCCTTGAGATACGGCTCGAGGAGGTCGATGACCTTGATGCCGGTCTCGAACATCTCGAGCGACGTCGACTGCTCTTCGAGCGACGGAGCCGGCCGGTGAATCGGCCAGCGCTCAGCGGTCTCGACCGGCCGGTTTGGAAAATCCACCGGCTCGCCCAGCACGTTCAGCACCCGCCCGAGCGTCTGCGGCCCCACCGGCACCGAAATGGGCGAGCCCGAGATCCTCCACCTGCATGCCGCGCTGCAGGCCGTCGGTCCGCTTCATCGCAATCGCCCGCACGCGGTTCTCGCCGATGTGCTGCTCGACCTCGCAGACGATGTCGATCGGGTCGCTGTCGGCGGAGCTCTTCCCGGTGATGCGCACCGCGTTGTAGATGGCCGGCAGCTTGCCGCCCTCGAACTCCACGTCCACCACCGGACCGATGACCTGGATGACGACGCCGGGTTTCACTGTCATCTCGACTGCCATGACTTCGAGCTGCTCGCTAGAGCGCCTCTGCGCCGGACACGACTTCGATGATCTCGCGCGTGATCGCAGCCTGCCGGACCTTGTTCATGTAAAGGGTGAGCTGCTCGATCATGTCCGACGCGTTGCGCGTGGCGGCGTCCATCGCCGTCATGCGCGCCGCGTGCTCGGCGGCCGCCGACTCGAGCAGCGCCCGATAGATCTGCGCTTCGACGTGCTGCGGGATGAGCTGACTGAGAATGTGCGCGGGCTCGGGCTCGTACAGGTAGTCGACCGCCCGGCCGCCGGCCCTCGCGCCGCCTGCGTGTCTTCGAGGCGCGCAATCGGCAGCAGCCGCTCGACGACCACGCGCTGGGTCATTACGCTCTTGAACTCGTTGTAGACGAGATAGACGCTCGATACGCGGCCGTCGACGAACTCCTCGATCGCGCGCTTGGCAATCGCCTGCGCATGCGAGAACTTCAACGACGCGAACAGGCCGACGTCCTCGTAGCGCACGTCGAAGCCGCGGCGCCTGAAGAAGTCGCGGCCCTTGCGGCCGACGAGACCAAGGGCGACCTGCCGCTCGGCCGACTCCCTGACGAACTGCGAGGCGCCCTTGATGACGTTCGTGTTGAAGCTGCCGCAGAGCCCCTTGTCCGCCGTAATCACGACGAGGAGCGTCCGCGCCTGCTGATCGGCCGGCTGGGCGAGCAGCGGATGCGCCGTCGACTCCACGCGCGACGCCAGGCTGTTCAACACGCGCAGCATCTGCTGCGCGAACGGACGCGCGGCGATGATGCGGTCCTGCGACCGGCGCAGCTTCGACGCCGAGACCATCTTCATGGCCTTGGTGATCTGCTGCGTCGATTTGACCGCGCGCACGCGGCGCCGGATGTCGATCAGTGAGGGCATGGCTCAGGCTGCGGTCGGCTTGCGCGCCGCGAGGAACCCGTTGGTGAACTCCTTCAGCGCCGAAGCGAGGTCGGTCTTGATCGCATCGTCGAGGACCTTCTTCTCCTCGATTGCGCGCAGAATCCCGGGCCGCTTCTCTTCCATGAACGTCGTGAGCTCGGTCTGGTACGCGGCGACGTCGGCCACGGCAACGGTGTCGAGCAGTCCCGACGTGCCGGCGTAGATGATGACGACCTGCTGCGAGACCGGCTGCGGCGAGTACTGGGGCTGCTTGAGGATCTCCACCAGGCGCGCGCCGCGGTTGAGCTGAGCCTGCGTCTGCTTGTCGAGCTCGCTGCCGAACTGCGAGAACGCCGCCAGCTCGCGATACTGGGCGAGATCGAGCCGCAGCGTCCCCGCGACCTGCCGCATGGCCTTGATCTGCGCCGACCCGCCGACGCGCGAGACCGAATTGCCGACGTTGATCGCGGGACGCACGCCCTGGTGGAACAGATCGCTCTCGAGGAAGATCTGCCCGTCGGTGATCGAGATCACGTTCGTCGGAATGTAGGCCGAGAGGTCCCCCGCCTGGGTCTCGATGATCGGAAGCGCCGTGAGCGATCCGCCGCCGTGCTCGTTCGACAGCTTCGCCGCGCGCTCGAGGAGCCTCGAGTGGAGATAGAAGACGTCGCCCGGGTACGCTTCGCGTCCCGGAGGACGCCGGAGCAGCAGGGAGATCTCCCGGTAGGCCTGCGCGTGCTTCGAGAGATCGTCGTAGACACAGAGCGAGTGGCGGCCGTCGTCACGGAAGTACTCGCCGATGGCGCACGCCGCATACGGCGCGATGAAGAGCATCGGCGCCGGATCGGAGGCCGCCGCCGCCACGACGATCGAGTAGCGCATCGCGTCGGCCTCTTCGAGCGTCCGGACGACCTGCGCAATGGTCGACTGCTTCTGGCCGATCGCGTTGTAGACGCAGATGACGCCAGTGTCCTTCTGATTGAGGATCGTGTCCACGGCGACCGCCGTCTTGCCCGTCTGCCGGTCGCCGATGATCAGCTCGCGCTGGCCGCGGCCGATCGGAATCATCGCGTCGATGGCCTTGAGCCCGGTCTGGAGCGGCTCGCGCACCGGCTGTCGATCGACCACCCCCGGCGCGAGGCGCTCGAGCGGCAGAAACCTCGTTGTCGCAATCGGACCTTTCCCGTCCACCGGTTGCCCGAGCGCGTTGACGACGCGCCCCAGCATTTCCTCGCCCACCGGCACGGAAATGATGCGGCCGGTCCGCTTGACGGTGTCGCCTTCCTTGATCTCGTGCGACTCGCCGAGCAGCATCGCCCCGACGCTGTCCTCTTCGAGGTTGAACGCAATCCCGAAGACGCCGTGCGGGAATTCGAGCATCTCCGTGGCCATGACACGCTCGACGCCATGAAGGCGGGCGATGCCGTCGCCGATGCTGACGACGGTGCCGACCTCGGCCACGTCGACGTCGACGGTGAAACCGCCGACCTGTTCACGGAGGATTCGGGAGATGTCTTCAGCTCTGATGTGCATGGCAACTCGATCCGCCGGCCGCTCAATCAAAGCTCCGGGCTGGCGGACACGCCCGGAGACCTGAGGCCGCCCCGCGGCCACCGTCAATACAACGCCGACTGCGCCCGCAAGCGTTCCCGCACCCGTTCGAGCTGTCGGACGACGCTGCCGTCATACACGCGACTGCCAATCCGCGTGACGAGTCCGCCGAGAATCGCCGGATCGACCCGCACGGACAGAATGACGCGCTTGCCAGTGACCGCGGCGAAGGCGTTCTCCAGACCGAGCACATGTCCAGAATCCAGCGGCTCGGCCGACGTCACCTCGGCGCGAACCACCTGATGGAAATCCAACACGCGCTGCTCAAACGCGCTGACGATCTCGTCGAGCTCGTTGACATCGTCGTGCTCGACGATGAGCAGCAGCAGCCGGTTGATGACCTTCGAGACCGGCTGGAGCCGCATCAGCTCGCGCATGATGCCGATCTTGGCCCCGAGCGGAACACCCGGGCTCGTGAGCGCCTTGCGCAGGTCTGGATACGCGGCCAGCACCCCCGCCAAGGCCTGCAGCTCGCGCAGCGCCGCATCGGGATCGCCAGACTTCACGAGAACGTCGAACAGCGCGCGCGCGTAGCGCCGCGCGGACGCCTGGCTAGCCATGGAACTCCTTCAGCCGCGACACGTAGCGATCGAGCAACCGCCGGCGATCGTCATCGGTGATGTTGCGGGACACTCGATCGGCCGCGAGCTGCACGGCGAGGTCGGCCGTGTGCTCGGCGAGCTGACGCTGCGCGAGTCGCACCTCGAGCTCGATCTGCCGCCGCGTCTGCTCGAGCAGACGCGCGCGCTCGGTCTCGGCGCGTTGGCGAATGGCGGCTTCTTCGCCTGCGATTTCCTCCGCGCCCCGTTCGCGCAGCGCCTCGAGCTCCGCGGGCAGGTGCGCCAGACGGCGATCGATTTCGGCAATCTGGTCTGCAGCCTTCCTCGCCGTGGAGCGGGCCGATTCGAGGTCGCCGGTGATCCGCAAACGACGGGTGTGCAGGTGATTGCTGAGCGGTGTTCTCAGGAAGTATGCCAGGCCACCCGCGAGCACCGCGAAGTTGAAGAGGCGCCCCCAAAAGGCCCACGGGCTCTCGTGCGACTCGCCGCTGCCGGACCCACTTCCATGCCCCGGGCCAGCGGGAGCGTGTGAATCGGACGGCTGGGATGCCGACGCACCATGAGCAGCCGCGGCGGCCGGTTGCGCATGCTCGCCGGACGGCGCAGCTGAGGGCTTGGCTTCAACCGGGTGCGATGCCGGCGCCTCCGCGGCGTGCGGTGCCGGCGCGGGCGGCGGCGCTGACGCGGGAGCCTGTGCGTGCGCCGGCACAACCAGGCCGACGGTCACCAGGCTTGCGGCCAGCACGCCAGCTCCGCCACGCTTGCGGAAAATTTCACAAGCGTTCGAGCGACACGGATAGGCGAACAAAGCAATGAAAGTCACGGCTTCAAGACACTTGTCGCTCGAGGACACGTTCAGCGATTGACTGGCTCAGCGACTCGGCTTCGACGTCGAGCGTCTTGCGTGCTTCTTCCGCCGTGCTGCGGATGCGCTGCAACGCTTCGGCTCGGGTGGCGTCCGCTTCTTGACGGGTCAACGTCAGCAACTCGCTTCGCCGCTCGAGGGCCTGCCGACGCATCGCGTCCATCTCACGGTAGACCTCGTTCCGCGCGGCCATCACCTGCCCCTCGTACTCTTCGCTCACCGCCGAGGCTTTGCGCTCGGCCTCGACCGCCAGCTCGCGAGCCTCGGTGATGGCCTTGTACCGCTCGCTCATGACACGGAGCAGCGGACCAAAGAGAAGCCGCTGAACGATGATCGTCAGCAGCAGGACGAACGAGATGACCCAGAGGACCGAAAGGTCCGGAATCACGCGTGGCCTCCGAGGAACCGATTGGCCCGAAGGGCCGCTGAGGGAGCGGCCGCCGCGCGGGCGCGCGATTCGGGCCACCAGACAAACGAATTTTTATACCATTCCGTGACTCGACTCGGCAAGCGCCCCACCGGCCACTGCACCACGACTCAATCGAACGTCCACGCCCTCTCGAGTCACGACGTCGCCGATGATCCACGCACCGGCTCCAACGGCGCGGAGCGCTTCAAGCGATTCTGAAAGCTGATCGCGCGAAAGAACGGCGAAGAGCCCGCCCGACGTCTGCGGATCGTGGACGCCGGACAACTCGGCATCGGACATGGCGGAATCGGCCTTGGTCCCAGGCGCGAAATGCGTCCGATTGCTCTTTCCGCCCGCCGTCGAGTTCGTCAGAGCGAGGTCGAGCGCGCCAGGGAGCCACGGCAGGGACGCTGGATCGATACGCAACGTCACCTGGCTCGCCCGCGCCACCTCCGACGCATGTCCAACGAGGCCGAATCCCGTCACATCCGTACAAGCCTGGACGGCGCCGGGTGGCAGCGCCGCAAGCGCCGACGAGGCGGCAGCATTCAGCCGCCGCATCGACTCGATCGCAGCATCCGCCACGTCGGCAGGCGCTCGCCCGTGCTTGATCGCGGTGGCGATGATTCCCGTGCCGAGCGGCTTCGTGATGACGATGGCCGCACCGGGACGCGCGCCTGCGTTCGACCAGACGCGGCCGGGATCGACGGTTCCTGTAACGGCGTAGCCAAACTTGACTTCAGCATCGCGCACGGTGTGCCCTCCAAGCAGCGCCACACCAGCCTCGCGCAGCTTGTCGTGCCCACCCTTGAAGATCGCCCGCACGACGTCTGGATCGATCTCGCCTTGGGGCAGCGCCGCGACGGCGAGCGCAGTAAGCGGCCGCCCACCCATCGCATAGACATCACTCAGCGCATTGGCAGCCGCGATCTGTCCGTAGTCGTACGGGTCGTCGACGATCGGCGTGAAGAAATCCACGGTCTGAACGAGAGCCACGCCGTTGTCCAGCCGGTACACACCGGCATCGTCATGGGTCCGGTAATCGATCAGGACCCGCGGGTCGGTCGGCACGGGCAATTCGCTCAGCACCTGAGCAAGCTCGCCAGGGGCGAGTTTGCTCGCTCAACCGGCGCAGGCTGAATAGTCGGTCAATCGTCGGGCCACGATTTCGTCTGCTCCATTTCACGATTTGCGCAAAAGTCGTCAGCAGGCTTGTTCGTCGGAGTCTGAGTAACGCTCCTTTCGTCGGGGCTCTTCACAGGGGTCGAGGCAAGGTGTCAGCGGCGGCCTGTGATGCACTCGTACAGTCGATGGAGCTCGTCTTCCGAGACGAAGTCGATCTCGATGTGACCGCCGGACCCCTTGCGAACGATCCGCACTCTCGTGCCGAGGGCCAGTCGCATGACGTCCTCCGCTTCGCGCGTGTGAACGTCCTTGGGCGTTTCCTCCGCGCGAACCGGAGGCGGTGACGCGAGTCGCCGCACGAGCGCTTCGGTCTCGCGGACGGACAGGTGATTCCCGAGCACTTCACCAACCGCTTTGCGGACAGCCTGAGGGTCGTCGAGCGCGACAATGGCACGTGCGTGGCCCATGGACAACGCGCCCGATGCGACCTCCTGTTGGACGTCCTCCGGCAGCTTCAACAGCCGCAGGTAGTTCGCGATCGATGCTCGATCCTTTCCAACGGCCGCCGCAATTCCTTCCTGCGTCATGTTGAATTCGGTCGAGAGGCGGCGATAGGCGAGCGCCTCGTCGATCGGATTCAGGTTCTCGCGCTGAATGTTCTCGATCAGCGCAATCTCGAGGAGCTTCTCGTCTGCGAACGACCGCACGACGACCGGCACTTTGAGCAGGCCCGCCATCTGCGCGGCGCGCCACCGCCGCTCGCCGGCGACGATGTCGTAGCGATCGCCGGCGCGGCGGACGAGTAGCGGCTGGATGACACCGTTGGCGCGAATGGATTGGGCCAGCTCCTGGAGCCCTTCCTCGCTCATCTGCAGCCGAGGCTGAAAGGGGTTCGGACGCAGGAGGTCGAGGTCGACCTCGAGGGCGCTGTCCCCGACCGACACCGGAGCGATTCCAGCAGCGAGCTCCTCAGGAATTAGGGCACTCAACCCACGGCCTAACGCGGGGCGCTTTTCAGCCACGCTTCACCTCCAGCCGACGTCTACGATCGAGACAGAACTTCTTTAGCAAGAGCAACATACGCCTCGGCGCCCTTCGACTTGACGTCGTAGAGGATGACCGGCATGCCGTGGCTGGGTGCCTCACCCAGTTTGATATTGCGCGGGATTGCGGTAGCGAACACCTTCTCCTTGAAAAAGCCGCGAATGTCGCTGGCGACTTGCTGTGCCAGATTGGTGCGCTCGTCATGCATCGTCAGCAGGACCCCGAGGATGTCCAGAGCGGGGTTCAGCCCGGCACGGACTCTTCGAACGATCGCCACTAGATCGGCGATGCCTTCGAGCGCAAAGTACCTCGCACTGCAAGGGGATGATGACAGAGTCCGCCGCGACCAGGGCGTTCAGCGTGAGGAGTCCCAGCGATGGCGGCGTATCCACCAGTACGTAGTCATAGTCCGATTTGAACCCAGCCAGCAGGTCGCGCAGCCGAGATTCCCGCCTTTCGCAATTGAACCAACTCGATTTCCGCGCCGGCCAGGTTCCGATTGGCTGGGACGAGCGACAGACGATCCACTGAGGTCGGCAGGATGGGAAGGCTCGCGCCGTTCCCCACCGTGAGGCTTTCGTAGATGGTTCGATGGCCAGCCGCCGCCTTCAGGCCAACCCCGCTCGTGAGGTTTCCCTGAGGATCAAGATCCACTAACAACACGCGACGTTCCGCGAAGGCGAGGCACGCACCGAGATTGATTGCGGTCGTGGTCTTTCCGACCCCGCCTTTCTGATTCGAAATAGCGATGATGGTGCCCATGCGAACGCCGGTCGGCGGGAAGCGGAAGCGCGCCGAGGATAGTCAGTCGAGCCTGAGGGGTCAAGCTGCGCCGGGATGTTCCACGTGGAACTCACCTCGGGAGGTGCTTGCGAACCCTTACCAGCCGGCTTCGCAGCGACTCTACCAGAGGTTCGTCTGCTTCGAGGCGTAGAGGAGGCGGCGGTTCGGCGCCAAGACCGGCCGCGCCTTTGAACAGGAGCAACTGGCCGCCGTCCCGCAGGAACGCCTGGAGCCCAAGGAGCATCGAGGCCTGCATCCGAACGGCTCGCACCGTTACCACATCGACCGACTCGTGGAAATCAGGCGCCGCGAGCAACTCCTCATACCGGCACGTCTCGACCCGAACCGATGTCAAGGCGAGTTGTCGGACCGCCTCCCGGAGGAATGCGCTCTTCCGGGTTTTCGATTCGACCATACAGAGCGAAGTGCCCGGAACAACAACCTTGAGCGGAATCGCCGGGGAGCCGCTCCCCGACCCGATATCGAGAACCGCGGCACCACCCGCGATGTGCCGCGCCGCCAGCACCGGCTCGAGAATCAGTCGGTCTATCGCCTCGTCGACATCCTGGAGGGCCGTCAGGTTGATCCGTTCGTTCCACGTGGAAAGCAGATCGAGATACTCGGCGAGCCGCTCTACTTGATCGGCCGGGAGCGGCTGCCCCGCTCGCTTCAGGCGGCGGTCAAGGCGCACGCGAAGCTCGGCGACACTTCGTCGTCGGGCGTCGCTCGACTTCAATGGGCCACTCCCCCACTTTCGACGCGTCGCAGGTGAGTCGCCAGAACCACCAGGGCAGCGGGGGTCATTCCGGGAATCCTCGAGGCCTGGCCGAGGGTTTCGGGCCGGAACTCGCACAACCGTTGAATAACCTCTCGCCCCACCCCGGGGACTTGGGCAAACGGGAACCCCTCTGGAATCCGGCGCGCCTCGTTGCGCCTGGCTCGGGCAATCTCCTCGTCCTGCCGACGCACATAGCCTTCATAGGTGACTTCGGCTTCGAGGCTCGTCGCATCGAGCTCCCCGACCTCCGACAGCAGGGAAACGTCGATTCCAAACTGCGAAATCAGGGTCGAAAGCCGAACCTCGGGCCGACGTAGCAACTGAGCCGCGCTGATGCGACCGGCCTTGACGTCGGACACTGGTGCATCGAGCGCGCGCAGGTTGCGCGCCAGGCGTTCCTGCCGTCCCTCGAATCGCCGCCATCGCTCGTCACTAACGAGACCGACATCACGCCCCCGCGGAGTCAGACGCAGATCGGCGTTGTCAATGCGCAGTCGGAGCCGGTGCTCGGCGCGCGACGTGAACATGCGATACGGCTCGAGACACCCCTTCGTGACGAGATCATCAATCAGAATCCCGATGTAGGCCTCGTGACGCTCGAGGACGAGCGGTTCGCGATTCGACGTCTGCCGCGCCGCATTGATCCCGGCGATCAAGCCCTGTGCGGCAGCCTCTTCGTAACCCGACGTGCCGTTGATCTGGCCAGCTAGATAGAGACCCGGGAGCGACTTCGACTCGAGCGTGGCCCTCAATTCCGTCGGCTGGATGAAGTCGTACTCGACGGCATAGGCGGGACGAATCATCGCTGCCGATTCCAGGCCCGGCAAGGCCCGAACAAGCTGCTCCTGAACCGACGCGGGCAGACTCATCGAAAACCCGTTCACATAGATCTCGCGAACCCCGATGCCCTCGGGTTCAAGAAAGATCTGGTGCGCCTCCTTGTCCGGAAAGCGCATGATCTTGTCTTCGAGCGACGGGCAGTAGCGCGGCCCAATCCCGTGTATCTGACCGTTGTAAAGCGGGGACTGCTCGATGTGCTCGCGGACCAGATCGCGCACGCGCTCGTTCGTGTGCAACAGGTGGCAACTGACCTGTGGCCGCGAAATCGCTTGCGTCATGAACGAGAACGGCACGATCTGATCGTCGCCGCGCGCCTCCTGGATTTTCGAAAAGTCGATCGTTTCCCGATCGAGGCGGGGCGGCGTGCCAGTCTTGAGACGCCCCCAACGGAGTCCGAGTCCCTTTAGAGATTCGGCGAGAAAGTGGGACGCGGGTTCGCCTGCCCGGCCGGCGGCACGTTGCTCAGGCCCAATATGAATCAGGCCGTTCAGAAACGTCCCGGTGGTTATAACCACTGCTCGGGCCCGAATCTCCTCACCGCTCTCGAGCGCAATTCCCGATATCCGACCCCTCTCGATAATCAGGCGTCCGACTTTGGCGAACATCCACTCGATGCCTGGTTCGGCTTCGAGCCTTCGCTTCATCCAGGCTGAGTAGACCCGCTTGTCGGCCTGTGCGCGCGGCGACCAGACGGCCGGTCCGCGGCTTCGATTGAGCACCTTGAACTGGATGCCGGTTTCGTCGATCGCCTGGCCCATGAGACCACCAAGGGCGTCAATCTCGCGCACCAGATGCCCTTTGGCGGTGCCGCCGACTGCCGGGTTGCACGGCATGGCTGCCACCGTGGCACCGCTGATCGTGCAGAGCACGACGCGGGCGCCCAGTTGCGCAGCAGCGAACGCCGCTTCGCAGCCGGCATGTCCGGCCCCCACGACGACCACGTCAGCTCCAATTTTGGTCATTCGGCCTATTTACCAATACAGAATCGCGTAAAGATCGCCTCGAGCACATCATCAGCCGATCGCCGCCCGACGATTTCATCCAGCGAGAGCTCGGCCGTCTGCAGGTCCGCGAGGACCAACTCCTCCGGCTGACCGTCCATCGCCGATGTCCGGGCCTCTGCGAGCGCAGTGCGGACCTTCTCGAGCAGCGTCACGTGCCGTACGTTCGTGACTCCGATCTCATCGCATACCTGGTCACCGCCCAGCAACTCTTCCAAGAGCGCCTCTCGAAGCTCCGCCAGCCCGGTTCCCTCCGTTGCCGACACCTCGACGCACCGCATTCCCCCCATCGAATCCTCGTCGGCCCACGCCGTAGGGAGGTCGCATTTGTTGACGGCGACGATCACCTGACCGTTCGCAGCGAACCGTTCGAGCTCGGCGCGCTCGTCCCGATCGACGGCACGGGATCGATCCAGCACGAACACGAGGACGCTCGCATCCGACGCCGCACCACGCGTTCTCGCAACGCCTTCCTGCTCGATCGGTTCGTCGGAGTCTCTCAGGCCTGCCGTATCGACGAGCGTCACCGGCACGCCCTCGACGTCGCAGCGCTCGGTCAGCAGGTCGCGGGTCGTTCCGGCAATCGCCGTCACGATTGCGCGATTTGCGCCGACGATGGCATTGAACAAGCTCGATTTCCCGACGTTCGGCGCACCGACGAACATGACCCGCCGGCCTTCGCGAATGACGCGGCCCGCTGCCGCTCGCGCGAGCAGTGTATCGACGCGCTCGCGCGCCGCATCGATCTCGCGCACCACCGCGTCGGGATCGATGAAGTGGTATCCCTCGTCGGGAAAGTCCACCGACGCTTCGAGCTTCACACGCAGATCGAAGATCTGTCCGGCGATGCCGGCAATCGCGCGCGTCAGGGTGCCATCGAGTTGATCGAAGGCCAGTCGTGCTTGCGCCGGCGTGACCGCTTCGATGAGATCGCCCACCGCCTCGGCCTGGACGAGATCGAGCTTGCCGTTCGCGTACGCACGGAGGGTGAATTCCCCAGGCCTCGCGAGCCGCCCGCCGGCGCGCACGAGCGCGCCGAGGATGCGCTCGAGGACCACCGGGCTCCCATGGCCCGAAATTTCGACGACGTCGTCGCCCGTGTATGAATGTGGTCCCGGAAAGAACGTGGCGACGACGCGATCGAGAAGCTGTTCACCGTTAGTGGCCTCGGCGCTCTCGCGAATCGACCGAAGCGTGGCGTATCGGGGCTTGAGCGGGCCGCCGCTCAGCACTGCACCTGCGATGTGGGTGGCGAGCGGGCCGGCGACTCTCACGACGCCGATGCCGGACCGACCCGGCGGCGTCGCGATTGCCACGATGGTGTCGTCAGGCGCGAACACGGACCGCCTTCGCCGGGCACGCCGTGGCACGCTCCGCGATCAGCCGCGCCCCTTCGGCGTGCGCAGGCTGATGATGACCTGCTTCATCTGACCGTCGCCCTGGCTCTCGGAGCACACTTCGGGATCGCGGCCCACTTCGAGGTGCACGATCCGTCGCGAATAGGAGTTCAGAGGCCCGAGCTCTTGGGGCAGTCCCGTCGACTTGGCGCGCTCCATCAGGAATCGCGCCATCTGCTGCAGCTCGGCGTCCTTGCCGCGGCGGAACCCCATCGCGTCGACGACGATGCGCTGATTGCCGCCGATGTCGCGGCGGTACGCTGTGTTCACGAGGTGCTGCAGCGCGTCGAGGCCCTCGCCCTTTCGTCGCAAGAGCACCTCGCCGTCCTCGCCCCGGAGATCGACTTCGAGGCTTCCGTCCTCGAGGTCTCTCAGCACGACCTCGACATCGATGCCCATCCCATCGACGATGTCGCTGACGAATGCCTTCACATCGTCATGCCATTGCGCGGTCACGGGGCCTCCTTGCGTCTCGTCGGGCTGCTCACCGCTTTGCTCGCCCGGCTCGTGGAGCCGTTCCTAATGAGGTGGTTCGTCAGATACTGCTGACCGATCGTCCAGACATTGCTCACGAGCCAGTAAATGACGAGACCGCTCGGCGCCCACAGCAGGAATACCATGAACATCAGCGGCATGAACATCATCATCCGCTGCTGCGTCGGGTCGCCGGTCGCCGGCATCATCTTCGTCTGCCAGAACTGCGAGATGCCCATCAGCACGGGCGTGATGAAGTAGGGATCGGCGACTGAGAGGTCCTTGATCCATCCAATCCATGGCGCGCCGCGCAGCTCGATGGCGACCGAGAGCAGCGCGTAGAACGCAAACAGCACCGGGAAGGTGAGGAGCATCGGGACGCAGCCGCTCGCCGGATTCACGCCGCGCTCGCGATACAGGCCCATCAGCTCGGTGTTCATCTTCTGCCGCGCGGGATCCGTCACCTTGTATTTGGCGTACTTGTCCTGAATCGCCTTCACCTGCGGCTGGATCTCCTGCATCTTCCGCATCGACACCGCACTCTTGTGCCGCAGCGGAAACATCAGCAGGTTGATGAAGACCGTGAGCAGGATGATCGACCACCCGTAGTTGCCGATGCGGGCATCGATCCATTTCAGCGACTTGAGCAGCGGCGTGGCCAGGAAGCCGAACACGCCAAAGTGAATCGTGCGCACGAGCGCGCCATCGCTCGCCTGGAGCACATGCGCGTCGAGGTCCTGGAGGAGATCGAATTCCTTCGGGCCGTAGAAGAACGGGAGCGGCGGATCGCCGGTCTCCTGAACGCGATACTCGACGATCGTCCGCGGCCCGTCGCTCGCGCCAATCGTGTGTGGCCGGTACTCGATACGCGTTTGCCGTCCACCCGAAAGCAGTGCGGCGAGGAAGTAGTGGTCGTCGACGCCGGCGTATCGGAGAGGCCCTTCGTGCACGGGCCGCGTCACCAGCGCGTCCGCATGTATCCGGCTGACGTCCGATCCGAGCTGGAAGATGGCTTGCGGCGGCTGATAGCTGGAGACCGCGAGAAAGCCTGACGGCTTCGCGCCGCGCTCGAAATCGCCGAAGCCCGTTCCGCCGCTGACGAGCACGCGCTCACGAGCTCCGTTGCGCGCGACTTCCGCCGTGACGCGAACGATGTAGCGCCGACCGTTGGGCTGGAACTCGAATTCCTTCCGCACGCTCAAGCCGCTCGCATCCTGGAACTCGAGGGTCAGCCGGCCCGCACTCGACCCGAGTTCGAGTCGATCGACACTCGCGCGATAGAGCGCCGTATTGAGGATCTGCGTGAGGTTTGGATCCGCTGCCGAAAGCGCAAAGGGCTTGAGCGCCGGATCCTTCACGGCTTGCGGGACCATGTCGAGTGGACGTCCAGCCGAGTCGAGATATTTCTTCAGCTGCCAGTTCTGGACGACTCCCCCGCGATTCGACACGACGGCGCGAACCACGTCGGTTTCGATCACGATCTGCTGTTCGCTCGCTGCCCCCATCGTCACGGCTGGTGTGCTCGATGGAGCGGTGGGCGGCGGCGCCGTGGATGGCTCGATCGGAGACGTTGTCGGCGGAGTGGCCTGCGGGCTGCCAGCAACCGGTGCGGGCCGGCGAGGTTCGACCGGTGGGGTGCGCGGCTTGACGACGAGCGTCTGGTATGCGAGCAGGACGACAAACGAGAGCAGAACCGCGAAGAGAACCCGTCTTTCCATTGGCCTACCGCGAAATCGATCTGTGAGTGTCCGCGTCTCGCGGTTCGGGGGACCGGGTCCAATCCCCAGCCTCCCCATGGATGGCAGCGTGCGATTCGCTTAATCGTGAGCCAGGCGGCATCCATGACGGGATGCCGTTCGAACGCTTCGACCGCGTAGGCCGAGCAGTTGGGCGAAAAGCGGCAGGCGCCGCCACTCAGGGGCGAGAGCAGCACTTGATAGGTGCGAACGAGGAAGAGTGCGATGGAGCCCAGGACGCGATCACGCGCTCGTCGCGGGAGGGTGGCCGCCGGGGATGCGTTCGCGCCGGATGGACACGAGGGCTCGGTAATCGCGTTCAAGGGTAGAAAACTCAGCCGAGAGGAAGTCCCGGCGTGGGATCATGACGATGTCGAGCCCAGGACGGGGCTTGTGCCGGCGAAAGAGCTCGCGTGACAGACGTTTCGCGCGGTTGCGCACAACCGCACTTCCGAGTTTGCGAGTAGCCGCCACGCCGAGCCGACTGACGTCTCGGCCGGACTGGAGCAGGAACATTGTCATGAAACGGCCGTGGATCTTCAAACCCTGCTTGTAGATCCGCTCGAACTCGGCGCGTTGGCGGACGCGCTCGGTCTGAGGCAGGCCTGCCGTCATGACGTGGGTCAGGACACAGTCAGCCGTTTCCGCCCTTTGGCACGCCGACGCTTAAGGACGAGCCGGCCGTTCTTGGTGCTCATCCGTTCGAGAAAACCGTGGGTCCGGCGGCGGCGCCGCCGATTGGGTTGAAAGGTGCGCTTCATGATAGGTCGAACTCCAGCGCGCCGGAACCTACCGGAACGCAGAACTCGAAATGGTACTTGGACGGTCTCTGCCGTGTCAACGCTTGACCCAGAACCGGCGTTCCTGGATTGCGACTAAACATTTCATAAGTCGAAACTTATACGCTTCGCACGGTCCTGTCTTGGACACCGATTGCCGGGGCCCGATGCCTGTGGTAGAGTCCCCGCTCTTTCTGGCGAGGCTCCGGACCCGAGGACCGACTCCACGCGGTTTTCCACAATTGTGGAAAAAAATGTGGAAAATCGCGGCTTTCGACACGTCCGAGTACCGAGAATCGTTGCTGGATCGTCGTTCGCGACAGGCGAAAGTTGAAAATTGCCTGATTTCATTGGGCTGGACAGGACACTACGCCGTCAAACCGTTGTGACACCGCTGTTACTCCGGGCGAAGGTGTAAGAAACCCAGACACGGCGCGTCTCCTCCGGGAGACGGCAGGCAGGGCGGGCTGCGAGGAGCGTAGGCGATGACCGTCTGGGATCAGGTCCTGGCCTGTGTCGAAAGCAAAGTCAACCGTCACAGTTTCTCGACGTGGTTCCGCCGAACGTCGTTCGTCAGCGACGTGGGCGATCGCATCGTCATTCAAATCCCGGATACGGTGTTCCGGGATTGGTTGTTGAAACACTACTCTGGCGTCCTCGCGGACGCGCTGGCCGAGGTTGGCCGAGCCGATACCGCGCTGACGTTCGTGACCGATGCCGAGGCGAGCGTTCGGCGGCCGATGCCCGCAATGGTTTCCCAGCCCGGGCGGGCGGCGGCGGCCGAAGCGCTCGGTTTCGCCGACCTGATCGAATCGCCGGCCCCGGTCCAGTTTCCGTCCGGTCTCAACCCTCGCTACACGTTCGACTCCTTCGTCGTGGGGCCGTCGAACCAGTTCGCGCACGCCGCGTGCCGCGCCGTCGCCGAAGCTCCCGCGCGGTCCTACAATCCGCTCTTCATCTACGGCGACGTGGGCCTGGGCAAGACGCATCTGATGCACGCGGTCGGGCACTACATCGCGCAGACCAGCAATCAGCGCCTGACCTACGTCTCGTCCGAGCGGTTCATGAACGAGATGATCAACGCGCTTCGCTACGAGCGCATCCTCGACTTCCGCGAGCGCTATCGCAACGTCGACGTTCTCCTCGTCGACGACATCCAGTTCATCGGCGGCAAGGAAAGCACGCAGACCGAGTTCTTCCACACGTTCAACGCGCTGTTCGACTCGGCCAAGCAGATCGTGATCAGCAGCGATTCGCCGCCGCACGAGATCACGTCGCTCGAGGAGCGGCTCCGATCGCGCTTCGAGTGGGGCCTCATTGCCGACATCCAGCCGCCCGACATCGAGACCAAGGTCGCGATCCTCAAGAAAAAGGCCGACGCTGAAGCCGTTCCTCTGCCCGACAACGTGGCGATCTACATCGCCGGCAAGATCAAGTCGAACGTCCGCGAGCTCGAGGGGTCGCTCATTCGACTCGTCGCGTATGCATCGATGACCGGTTCGGAGATCAACCTGTCGCTCGCGCAGCACGTCTTGCGCAACGTGCTCGTGAACGACGAGCGCGTGATCACGACGGAGATCATCCTGAAGTTCGTGGCCGACTACTTCCAGCTGAAGCCGAGCGAGCTCAGAGCGCGCAACAATTCGAAGTCCATCGCGCTGCCGCGCCAGGTGGCGATGTACATGTGCAAGACACTGACGCGAGCGTCGCTACCTGAGATCGGCAAGGCGTTCGGCGGCAAGCATCACTCGACGGTCATCCATTCCATCCAGAAGATCGAGTCGATGCGGCAGCGTGATGCCGAGTTCAATACCTTGGTCAGCAATCTGCTCGCCAACTTCCAGTAGCTCTGCGCATACGATTTCCACAGTCGGCTGTGGATATCCGGTGGGGCTCTTGTGGACCACCCGGTCGCAAGCAATTCGTGCGTGGCGAGTCCGCCGATGGCTGCAACGGAAATCCTCATTCGAGCGTTCGTCTAACTCATTCTCCCGCAAGGAGAAATTGTCCCGTTTCCACTTTCCAACAGGGCCTTGTTCCTGTTATAATTCCACGTTTGCTGATCGTCTCTGAAAGAGAAGATCGACCTTCTGGCCCGCGGGCTCTCTCAGCCCGGGCATTGCGGTAGCCCACCTGCACCGAGGTCGTAACTCGCATGGAACTTGTCGTTCGCAAGACTGATCTCCTGCGTGAATTGCAGCTCTTCCAGGGCATCGTGGAGCGGAAGAACACGATTCCCATTCTTGCGAACGTGTTGATCGATGCAAACGGTGCGGAGGTGCGCCTGGCGGCAACCGATCTCGAGGTTGGTCTGCGCAGCAAGTGTGATGCGACCGTTGCCAAGAGCGGTTCTCTGACGCTTCCCGCGAAGAAGCTCTACGAGATCGTCAAAGCTCTACCGGAAACGGACGTTCGCATTGAGGAAGACAAGTCGGGTGTGAAGGTCGCGGCCGAACGGTTCGACTCGCGGCTCACCACGATGCCGCGCGACGACTTTCCAGTTCTGCCCGAAGGTGCGGGTTCGGCCGATGCGACGCTTCCTCGCGATGCGCTGCGGCAGATGATCGCCATGACGCAATTCGCGATCACCGGCGAAGACACTCGGTATTACCTGAATGGGGCCCTGCTGGTGCTCAGGCCCGACGAGATGATGCTCGTCGCAACCGACGGGCATCGTCTGGCACTCGTTAAGGTTCCGCGGGAAGCCGAAGGTACGGCGGAGAGCCGCATCATCCTGCCGAAGAAGACGCTCCTCGAGTTGGGGCGCCTGCTCGGCGAGGGTGGAGAAGACGTCCGCTTCGAGAAGGGCGAGAACCATCTGTTTTTCGAGGTCGCGGGCCGAGTGCTCGTGTCGCGCACGATCGACGGGCAGTTCCCGGCTTTCGAGCGCGTCATCCCGAAGTCGAACGACAAGTCGATAGCCTTCGATCGCGACCGGCTCAGCAATGCGGTGAAGCGCGTGGCACTGCTGTCCAACGAGCGCTCGCGCGCCGTCCGTTTTCAGATCGAGAAGAACGAGGTCGTCGTCACATCGAACAGCTCCGAATTCGGAGAGGCCAAAGAGGTACTGCCCGTCGACTATGCGGGAGTTGCGCTGACGATCTGCTTCAACGCGCAATACGTTCTTGATTTTCTGTCGGTCGCGGACACGGAAACTGTCGTGCTCGAGTTCAAGGACGAGATGAGCCAGGCAGTCATGAAGCCCGTGGGTGCTGCCGGATACGAGTACACCTACGTGATCATGCCGATGCGCATCTGAGGCGCAGCTTCGTGAGGAACGCGACCCGCGAACGCGGCACTGCTCGTGGGGAGCAGCGACCATCGAGGTCGGCGCCGCGCTGACCGGCAGACTATTTCGAATGGAACAGGACAACGTACACCAGCAACACCCGGCAGAGGAGCCGTCTCACGCGCCGCTCGAGGCCGAAGGCCTGAACGGCGAGATCACCGCGGCAGACGACTACGGGGCCGACAAGATCAAGGTTCTCGAAGGCCTCGAAGCGGTACAGAAGCGCCCCGCGATGTATATCGGGTCGACGGGCGCTCCCGGGCTCCATCACCTCGTATACGAGGTCGTCGACAACTCCATCGACGAAGCTCTCGCCGGGTTCTGCACGCAAATCAACGTTCAGATCCACCTGGACAACTCGGTCACCGTTACCGACGATGGCCGCGGCATCCCGGTCGATCAGCACGAGAGCGGCCGGTCGGCTGCGGAGGTCGTGCTGACGGTTCTGCATGCCGGGGGCAAGTTCGACAACAGCAGCTACAAAGTGTCGGGCGGGCTGCATGGCGTCGGCGTGTCGGTGGTCAATGCACTGTCCGAGGTGCTCGAGCTCGAGATCTATCGCAACGGGCAGGTGTACGCGCAGTCCTACGAGCGCGGCAAGCCGATGGGCGACCTCGTCGTCACGGGCACGACCAAGCGCCGCGGGACGAAGATCACCTTCAAGCCAGACGCCGAGGTGTTCGAGACCATCGAGTTCAGCTTCGACACGCTCGCGCAGCGTCTCCGCGAGCTCGCGTTTCTCAACGCCGGCGTGCAGATTACGCTCGACGACGAACGCGAAGGAGGCAAGAGCCACGCGTTTCACTACGAGGGCGGGATCAACCAGTTCGTCACGTTCCTCAACCAGGCCAAGACCGCGATCAACGACGACCCCATCTACATGAAGGGGGAGAAGGACGGCATTCAGGTCGAGATCGCGCTGCAGTGGAACGACGGCTACAGCGAGTTGATGTACTCGTTCGCCAACAACATCAACACGCACGAAGGCGGCACGCATCTCTCGGGATTCCGCGCCGCGCTGACGCGAACGTTCAACGTTTACGCGACGCGCAACAGTCTCGCGAAGGATCTCAAAGAGAGCATCAGCGGCGATGACATTCGCGAGGGTTTGACCGGCGTCATCAGCGTCAAGATTCCGCAGCCGCAGTTCGAAGGTCAGACCAAGACCAAGCTCGGAAACACCGAAGTCAAGGGCATCGTCGAGACCATCATCAACGATCGGCTGGGCGCGTTCCTCGAGGAGAACCCGGTCGTCGCGAAGCGCGTCATCCAGAAGGCGACGGATGCCGCGCGCGCCCGTGAAGCCGCCCGCAAGGCCCGCGATCTCGTCCG
Source organism: Vicinamibacterales bacterium (assembly GCA_963840865.1). Taxonomy (GTDB): domain Bacteria; phylum Acidobacteriota; class Vicinamibacteria; order Vicinamibacterales; family Vicinamibacteraceae; genus CAWJAP01. Next base: position 208,951 of record CAWJAP010000022.1, on the reverse strand, counting down.
CCGTAAGGGCGCGTTCGACAGCGGATCACTGCCGGGCAAGCTCGCGGACTGCCAGGAGCGCGATCCCGCGGCGAGCGAGATTTACATCGTCGAGGGCGATTCGGCCGGCGGCTCGGCAAAGCAGGGCCGCGATCGGAAATTCCAGGCGATTCTGCCGATCCGCGGCAAGATTCTGAACGTCGAGAAGGCGCGTTTCGACAAGATGCTGGGCAGCGACGCCATCAAGACGATGATCGCGGCGCTCGGGTGTGGCATCGGCAGCGAGGACTTCTCGATCGAGAAGCTCCGCTACCACCGCATCATCATCATGACCGACGCTGACGTCGACGGCTCGCACATCCGCACGCTGCTGCTCACGTTCTTCTACCGGCAGATGCGCGAGCTCATCGACAACGGCTACGTCTACATCGCGCAGCCGCCGCTCTTCCATGTGAAGCGTGGCCGGAAGACGACCTACGTTCGCGACGAGCGCGAGCTCGAATCGTTCCTCGTGCATCGCGCGACCGAGAACCGCGTGGTCCGCGCGGCGAGCGGCCGTGAGCTGGCGGGCGCCGAGCTCGAGCGCCATCTGCAGCAGCTCGAACAGTTGCAGAAGTACCTGCAGCTCGTGGAGCGCCGCGGGCCGACGCGCGACGTGATCATGAAGCTCCTCGAGACCGGCGTTCGCGATGCCGCGTCCTTTACCGATCCGGCTCGCGTCGGGGCGCTGGCGGAAAGCCTGGCGTTGCCCACACGCGACGTGCGGCTCGAGGCCGACGAGGAGCACAAGGCACAGTCGCTCGTCATCGAGGATCGCTCGGCCGGATACAGCCGCCAGACGGTCATCGGTGTCGAATTCGTGTCGAGCCCCGAGTATCGGACGCTGTTCAACTCCTACAGCGGGGTGAAGGATCTGCTCGGCCCGGTCGTGATCCGATCGCACCGATCCGAAGGGCGACGCCGAGCCCGAACCCGAGGAGGAGACACCGTCGACCGCGGCCGACGACACCACCTTCGGCGGCGCACCGGTTGACACCGCGACCAAGCTCGCCGCCGAGCCGCGCAAGCCGAAGCCGGGCAAGAACGGCGACGTGCACATCGAGTCGATGGACGAGCTGCTCGACTACTTCATCGCGGCGGGCCGCAAGGGCATCGAGATCGGGCGCTTCAAGGGCCTGGGCGAGATGAACCCCGAGCAACTCTGGATGACCACGATGGATCCCGCGGTTCGAACGCTCCTGCAGGTCAGGGCGGAGGATCACGCCGAAGCCGACCTGATGTTCACCACGTTGATGGGCGACCAGGTCGAGCCGCGCCGGAAGTTCATCGAAGACAACGCGCTCGACGTCAAGAACCTCGATATCTGATCTGGCTGCGGGCTGCGGGCTACGGACGACGACGGGCTGCAGGCCCCCGGCCGTCAGCCGATTCCGTGGCTCGCGTGCACGTCCTGTAGCCCGTAGCCTGTAGCCCCGCAATCGACCCTGCTCATGTCCGATACCCAATCCCGCATCCCGGTCAACATCGAAGACGAGATGAAGCGCTCGTACATGGATTACGCGATGAGCGTAATCATCGGGCGAGCGCTGCCCGACGTACGGGATGGGCTCAAGCCGGCTCACCGTCGGGTCCTGTTCGCGATGCGCGAGATGGGGCTCGCATCCAACCGTGCGTATCGCAAGTGTGCCGGCATCGTCGGTGAGGTCATCGGCAACTACCACCCGCACGGCGACGCGCCCGCCTACGACACGCTCGTCCGGCTCGCGCAGGACTTCAACATGCGCTACCCCCTGGTCGACGGCCAGGGGAACTTCGGCTCGATGGACGGCGACCAGCCGGCCGCCTATCGGTACACGGAGGCGCGCCTCGAGGCCCTTGCCGAGGCCATCATGGCCGACCTCGACAAGGAGACCGTCGACTTCGTTCCGAACTTCGACGAGCGCAAGGAAGAGCCCACGGTCCTCCCGGCGCCGTTCCCGAACCTTCTGGTGAACGGCTCGACCGGCATCGCGGTCGGCATGGCGACCAACATTCCGCCGCACAATCTCCGCGAGGTCATCGACGCCGTCATCGGCGTCATCGAGCTGACAATGGCCGCGGAGGAAGGAGGCCGATCGCCGGGCGAGTTGCGGGCCGAGAAACAGCGGCGTGTGCTCCAGGTTCTTCCCGGCCCCGATTTTCCGGGAGGCGCCATCATCGTCGGCCGTGCGGGAATCCACTCGGCATACACGACCGGGCGCGGCGCGATTACGCTGCGGGCCAAGACCGAGATCGAGCCGATCGGCAAGAGCGATCGGATGCAGATTGTCGCGACCGAGATTCCCTATCAGGTCAACAAGGCGCAGCTGCAGGAGAAGATCGCGGAGCTCGTCCGCGACAAGGTCATCGAAGGCATCTCGGACATCCGGGACGAATCCGATCGGCAGGGCGTGCGGGTCGTCATCGAGCTGAAGAGGGGCGAAGTGCCCGATGTCGTGCTGAACAATCTGTTCAAGCACACGCAGCTGCAGACGACCTTCGGCGTCATCATGCTCGCGATCGTCGGCGGACGTCCGCGCGTGCTGCCGGTCGTCGACCTGCTCGACCACTTCCTCGAGTTCAGGCGTGAAGTCGTCCGGCGGCGCATCGAGTTCGAGCTGCGCAAGGCCGAGGCGCGCGCCCACATCCTCGAGGGCCTGAAGATCGCGCTCGAGCACCTCGACGCGGTCATTCAGCTGATTCGCTCGGCTCCGAATCCGGCGGTTGCGCGCGAAGGCCTCATGGGGACCTTCGGCCTCTCGCAGGTCCAGGCCCAGGCCATCCTCGACATGCAGCTCCAGCGGCTGACGGGCCTCGAGCGGCAGAAGATTCTCGACGAGCTCGCCGGGCTGCTCAAGGAAATCGAGCGGCTGCGCAGCATTCTCGGCAGCCGCACGCTGTTGACGGAGATCGTGGTCACCGAGCTCCGGCAGATCCGGGAGCGTTTCGGCGACGAGCGGCGGACCGAGATCATCGACGACCCGGGCGAGATTCGGATCGAGGACCTGATCGCCGAAGAGGACATGGCGATCACCTTCAGCAACACCGGCTACATCAAGCGGACGTCGCTGACGTCGTACCGGCAGCAGCGGCGCGGCGGCAAGGGCCGGCGGGGCATGGACCTGCGCGAAGAGGATTTCGTCAGCCATCTCTTCGTGGCCTCCACGCACGCTTACATCATGATCTTCTCGGATCGGGCCGCGCGTATTGGCTCAAGGTCTACGAGATTCCAGATGTCGGCCCTGCCAACCGCGGCAAGGCGATCGTGAACCTCGTGTCCATGGAGCCGGGCGAAAAGATCGCGGCGCTCGTTGCGGTGCGCGACTTCCCCGCGGCCGAAGGCGAGCGCTTCATCGTGATGGGCACGCGCAAGGGCGCCGTCAAGAAGACCGATCTCCGTGCGTTCGCCAATCCGCGCGCCGGCGGCATCATTGCCATGGGCGTCGAGGACGATGATGCGGTCATCGCCGTGCAGCTGACCGACGGCAGCAGCGAGGTGCTGATTGGCACGCGGCAGGGCCAGGCCATCCGGTTCCAGGAGACCGACGTGCGGCCGATGGGGCGGACCGCTTACGGCGTTCGGGGGATTGCGCTACGCGAAGACGACGAGGTCGTGGCGATGGAGGTCGTCAAGCCGGGCGGCACGGTCTTGACCGTCACGGCCAACGGGTACGGCAAGCGCACGGCGCTCGAGGAGTACCGCCTGCAGTCACGAGGCGGCTACGGCATCATCAACATCCAGACGAGCGACCGGAACGGCGCGGTGGTCGGCATCACGTATGTGTCCGACGAGCACGAGTTGATGCTCATCACGCAGCAGGGGCAGACGCTGCGGATGCATGCCACCGACGTCCGTGCGATTGGGCGGGCCACCCAGGGCGTCCGCCTCATCGGCGTCGCGGAAGGCGATTCGGTGGTCTCTGTCGTGCGCCTCGAAGATCAGAACGGCGACGAGAGTCCGCTCGATGAGAGCGTCACGCCGACCGACGACGGCGGCGGTCCGTCCGAGGAACCACCCGACGGCTCGACGCCAGAAGCCTGATTACAGGAGGGCGGCCCCTCACCCAGCGGGGCCTCCCCAGGAGGGTGGGGCTTCAGCCCCGACGAGCGTCCGGATCAGGCGCGTACCCCTACGCCGGCTCGAGGCGCGCGAAACGCGCGAGCAGCTTCTTCTGGCCGACGGACGAGAATCGAATCGTCAGCTTGAGGTCCGAATCCCCAGGCTCCACGCTGAGCACGGTGCCGACCCCGAACTGTGGGTGCCGGACTCGTCGGCCCGGACGTAGATCGGCTGAGGACTGGTCCTCGTCTTCGTAGCGGTAACCCTGCTCCGGCCGGTCACGAACGGCGTCGGGACGCTTTCTTCCCGACGGAGCGTAGGGATTGACCCGCATCTCATAAGCGGCGCTTCGTCGATTCGCGTAGGCCAGCGTTGGCGTCTCGATGCACTCCATGAGCTCCGGGGGAATCTCCCCGAGGAACCGCGACGGCTCGGTCGGCTGATACTCGCCGAAGGTCCGCCGCCGCGCCGCGCTGGCGAGATACAGACGGCGCTGGGCCCTCGTGATGCCGACGTAGCACAGGCGCCGCTCTTCCTCGAGGTCGCTGGCATCGTCCTGAGCGCGGCTGTGGGGGAAGAGCTTCTCCTCCAGGCCGGGAATGATGACTGCTGGAAACTCGAGTCCCTTGGCCGCGTGCAGCGTCATGAGCCAGACACGCGCCCGCTCGGACCCTTGAGTCTCGTCGGCTTCGGAGAGCAGTGAGAGGCGATCCACGAAGCTGCCGAGCGTGGCGTCTTCCTCACGCTGCGCGAACTCTTTCGCAGCCGACACGAGCTCGGCCAGGTTCTCGAGCCGCTCGCTCGCCTCCTCCGACCGTTCCTCCTGCAGATCGTGGAAGTAGCCGGACCGTTCGAGCGTGCGCTCGATGGTGCCGGCAATCGAGTCGTCACGGCTGGAAGCCGAGAGGTCGGTCATCAAATCCACGAAGCCCTTGAGGGCCGCGTGCGCACGCGCCGGCAGACGACGCTCGGCGAGCAGATGCTCGGCGCGGGCCCAGAGCGATCGCCGCTCATTGACGGCGAACAGTCCCGCGGCGGCCAGTGGCGGAAGCCCATCCTGTACGGAGGGGTCGGCCTGCTGGATGGCGTCGAGGACCGCCTTCCCGATTCCTCGCGGCGGCGTGTTCACCACGCGCCGGAAGCTCACATCGTCGTGGGGGTTGATGAGGAGCTTCAGATACGCGAGCGCATCCTTGATTTCCTTGCGCTCGTAGAACCGGACGCCGCCGACGATGCGGTAAGGCAGGCCTTCGCGCGTGAGCGCGTCTTCGATCGCGCGCGACTGCGCGTTGATTCGGTAGAGCACCCCGATCGTCGCGCCAGCATCGTCTGCAAGCTCCTGCCGGATCGAACGCAGGATGAAGTCGGCCTCCTCGATCTCGTCGCCGGCGCGGCAGTAGAGGATGCGGTCGCCGCCGGCGCGATCCGTCCACAGCCGCTTCTCTTTCCGATTGCGGTTCTGCCGGATGACGGCCGACGCCGCGTCGAGAATCACCTCGGTGGAGCGATAGTTCCGCTCCAGGCGCACCAGCTTCGCGTTCGGAAAGTCACGCTCGAAGTCGAGAATGTTGTTCAGATCGGCGCCGCGCCACTTATAGATCGACTGATCCGGATCGCCGACCACGGCGAGGTTCCGGTGGATGGACGCGAGTTGGCGCACGAGCAGATACTGCGGACGGTTCGTGTCCTGGTACTCATCGATCAGCACGAACCTGAATCGCTGCGCGTAGCGCTCGCGCGTCGATTGCGAGCGGTCGAACAGCTCGACCGTCTTCAGCAGGAGATCGTCGAAGTCCACGGCGTTGCTCTCAGCGAGCATTTCGAGATAGCGCGTGTAGACCTTGGCGATCTGCTCGTCACGGTAGTTCCAGCTCCGCGACTTGAGCACCTCCGGCGACTCCATGCGGTTCTTCGCCTGGCTGATGCTCGCGAGCGCCATGCGCGGCGGGATGAGCTTGTCGTCGACCTGCAGGTCGCGCATGGCCTGCTTCACGGCCGATACCTGATCGGCCGAATCGTAGATGACGAAGTCGCGCGAGAGGCCGATCGCCGGGCCTTCCCGCCGCAGCAGCCGCGCGCACAGCGCGTGGAACGTCGAGATCCACATCCGCCGGCAGTCGCCTCCCAGCAGGCCCGAGACGCGATTTCGCATTTCCTCGGAGGCCTTGTTGGTGAACGTGACCGCGAGCACCTCGTGCTCGCCGGCGAACCCGCCGCCGACGAGATAGGCGATGCGGTACGCAATCACCCGCGTTTTGCCCGAGCCTGCACCCGCGAGGATGAGGAGCGGCCCTTCGATCTGTTCGACCGCGTCGCGTTGCTCGGGATTGAGATCGTTCAGGAAATCCATTCTGGGCGCTCGTGCACTGCTGGGAGCGGTACTGGGCGACTGGGCGGCTGGGCGCTGTGCGAGTCGTCATCGAAAGCGCAGTTGCGCAGGGCGCACCAACGCGATGAGTATAACAAGCACTCGCAGCCAGACCGGTTCGATCCTTGCACCAGCGACGAGACGGTTCAACGTCGCGTGAAGGAGGAACCGAATGAATACGGGAGCGTTGAAGCACACACATCGCAAGAACTGCAATCAGTCGACAGCGGTAGAGGGCGAAGATTCGAAACTATCGAGACTTGCGTGTCTGGCGGGATGGCGATGGATCTCGCAATACAGGTCTATCGCGCTACGGAGAACTTTCCGGTAGCCGAGATTTATGGCTTGCGCAAACAGATCCGCGAAGCGGCGACCTCCGTTCCGTCGAACATTGCCGAGGGACATCGGAGGCGCGGGTCGAAGGCGTTACTCTGGTATTCGCCGGATATGCGTCAGGCTCGCACGCCGAACTGGAGACCAGGCTTGAAATCGCGCGTCGGCTGAAGATGATCAGCGAGTCGACGCATGCGGACCTCACATCCGCGACCGAGCGGGTCGGAAAGCAACTGACGAATCTCGTAGCGGCATTGACACGGGATGTAGAACGGTGAGACTACGCCAGTCGCCCAGTCGCCCAGTCGCCCAGTCGCCCAGTCGCCCAGTCGCCCAGTCGCCCAGTCGCGCCCCAGTCGCCCAGTCGCCCAGTCGCCCAGTCGCCCAGTCGCCCAGTCGCCCAGTCCGCCTACTCCACCGTCACACTCTTCGCCAGGTTCCTCGGCTGATCCACGTCGCACCCCCGCCTCACGGCCACGTGATACGCGAGCAGCTGCAGCGGAATCACCGTCACCACTGGCGCGAGGAGCGGTGGACACTCCGGGAGTGGAATGCGTGAGTCGCGCACCGGATCGAGTACCGGGTCGAGCCGATCGTCGCCCCTCGTGACGAGCGCGATCACGATGCCGCCGCGCGCCTTGGCTTCCTGCACGTTGCCCAGCATCTTCTCGAACACACCGTCTTTCGGCGCGATCGCGACGACCGGCATCGACTCGTCGATGAGCGCAATCGGCCCGTGCTTCATCTCGCCTGCGGGATAGCCCTCCGCGTGGATGTACGAGATCTCCTTGAGCTTGAGGGCGCCCTCGAGCGCGATCGGGTACTGCGGCCCTCGCCCGAGGTAGAGGAAGTCTCGGCTCTGGTAGCAGCGCTTCGCAATCTCCTCGATCTGCGGCTCGGTGCGGAGCGCTTCCTCGATGAGCCGCGGTAAGTGGCCGAGCGCCTCGATGTGCGGCCTGATCTCGCCCGGCGTGAGCGTCTCGCACTCCTGCGCCAGATACAGGGCCAGCAGGTAGATGGCTACGAGCTGCGACGTGAACGCCTTGGTCGAGGCGACGCCGATTTCAGGGCCGGCGTGTGTGTAGACCGTGCCCTCGGTCTCGCGCGTCGCCATGCTGCCGACGACGTTGCAGATGGCGATGCTGCGCGCGCCTTTCGCTTTCGCCTCCCGCAGCGCCGCGAGCGTGTCGGCCGTCTCGCCCGATTGCGTGATGACGACCGCGAGTGTGTCGCGATCGACGATTGGATCGCGGTAGCGGTACTCCGACCCGTAATCGACCTCGACCGGCAGACGCGTGAGCTCCTCGATGAGGAACTTGCCGATGAGCGCCGCGTGCCACGACGTGCCGCACGCGAGCAGCACCACGCGCCGGATGGCCTTGAGGTCCGCGCTCGAGAGCTTCACCTCGTCGAGATAGACTCTGGCCGGCCTCCTCTGACGTGCGGCCGAGAATCGTCTCGCGCGCGGCCCAGGGCTGCTCGAAGATCTCCTTGAGCATGAAGTGCTTGTAGCCGCCCTTTTCGGCCATGACCGGGTCCCACAGCACGCGCTGCGGGGTCCGGGTCCGGACGACGCCTTCGAAGTCGGTGAAGGTCACGCCCTGCCGGGTGAGGATGGCCACCTCCTTGTCCTCGAGAAACACGACGTCGCGCGTGTGGCTCAGGATGGCGGGGATGTCCGACGCCACGAAGAACTCGCCGTCCCCGAGCCCGACGACGATCGGCGGCCCGTTGCGGACGGCCACGATCTTTTCCGGATCGTCGGCCGACATGAGCACGAGCGCGAACAGCCCGCGCACGCGCCTGAGCGCGTCGCGAACGGCCTGCTCGAGCGATCCGGCGCCGTTTCGCAACGCCCGCGCCACGAGATGCGCGACCACTTCGGTGTCGGTCTCGGACTGGAACTTGTGGCCGGCCGCCTGGAGCTCCTGCTTCACCTCCAGGTAGTTTTCGATGATGCCGTTGTGGACGACCACCGTTCGGCCCGAGTCGTCCCGGTGCGGGTGCGCGTTCTCCTCGGTCGGCCGCCCGTGGGTGGCCCAGCGCGTGTGGCCGAGCCCATAGTCGCCGGCGAGCGGCGCGCCGACCAGCGTTTCCTCGAGCCGCGCCAGCTTGCCCGCGCTCCGCCTCACTTCGATGCTGCCGTTGGACACGACGGCGACACCCGCCGAATCGTAGCCCCGGTATTCGAGCCGGCGGAGGCCTTCGACCAGGACTGGAACCACCTGTTTGCCGCCGATGTAGCCAACGATGCCGCACATGACGATTGCAGCCCTCACTTCGCCGCTTTGATCGCGCGCCGCTTTTCGGCCCACCCGGGTTTGTTTTCCTGCCGGCTGCGCGCGATGCCGAGCGCACCGGGCGGAACGTCTCGCGTGATGGACGATCCAGCGGCGACATAGGCGTCCGCGCCCACGCGAACCGGCGCGACGAGCTGCGAGTCGGTGCCGATGAACGCGCCGTCCTCGATGACGGTGGGATGCTTCTTCTCGCCGTCGTAGTTGCAGGTGATGACGCCGGCCCCGATATTCACCTTCGCGCCGATCGTGGCATCGCCCAAGTAGGCCAGATGGTTCGCCTTCGAGCCTGGCCCGAGCGTCGTTTTCTTCAGCTCGACGAAGTTGCCGACGTGCGCGCCCGCCTCGACGCGGCTCTCGGGCCGGAGCTGGGCGAAGGGACCCAGTGTGGCGCCCGACGCGATGGTCGACTGGCGGATCAGGCACGAATCGAGCACCACCACATCGTCGGCGATCGTCGAGTCGGCGATGCGGACGCCGCCGCGGATCTCGCAGCGCGCGCCGATGCGCGTGCGGCCTTCGAGCGTCACGTTCGGATAAACGATCGTGTCGCGCCCGATCTCGACCTCGGGCCCCAGCCAGGTCGTCGCCGGATCCACGATCGTGACGCCCGCATCCATGGCCGCTCGGTTCCTCGCGTCGCGGAGCATGGCGCTCATCTCCGCGAGCTCGGCGCGGGTGTTCACGCCACGCAGCTCGGATGCATCCTCGAGCGTCAGCGCCTGCACTGGACGCTGGTCGCGGCGGAAGATGTCGATGAGGTCGGGAAGATAGTACTCGCCCTGATCGTTCGCCGTGCCGATCCGTTTCAGCGCGTCGAACAGTCCGGCGAGCGAGAACGCGTAGATGCCGCTGTTGAACTCGGTCAACGCGCGCTCGGCCGGCGTCGCATCGCGTTCTTCGACGATGCGAACCAGCTCGCCCTGTTCCCTGACGATGCGGCCCAACCCGACGGGGTTGGGAAGATGCGCGGTGAGGACGGTTGCGGCCGCGTCCGACGCCTGATGCTGGGTGACGAGCCGCGACACGGTGGCGCGCGACAGCAGCGGGACGTCCCCGTACAACAGAACAAGCGTTCCCGACTGACCGGCCAGCTTCGGTTCGGCTTGGAGCAGCGCGTGACCGGTGCCGAGCTGAGGCTCCTGGATCACGGTCGACGTGCCGGGGAAGTGATTGACGAAGGCCGCCACTTTCTCAGTCATATGACCTATTACGACTGTCGTCGTGGCCGGCGAAAAGCTCGCTGCCGTTCGCAGGGAAGCGGCGAGCATGGGCTCCCCACCGACCTGGTGGAGAACCTTGGGCAAGTCCGACTTCATGCGGGTGCCTTTGCCCGCGGCCAGGATGACGAAGTGGAGACGAGTGGCCATGGTGGTCAGTCTTCGACGGTCAGAAGCTTGCCGCGCTCGGCTGCCGAATACGTCTCGCGGACGGATTTCCCGAGTCGCCTGGCGAGCGTGGCCACAGCATCGCGACGCCCTTGGCCTGATTCGGTCATTCGACAGATTTCATGCCACATCTCGACATCCGAGAGCGCGACCGCCTGCTCGGAATTCGGACTCCGCGCAGGGAAAACAAGCGTGACCTCACCGATTTTGTCTCTTGACCCAAACACAGCACGAGCCTCTGCGACGGTGGTGACGCAGGAACTCCTCGTGCACCTTGGTCAGCTCGCGGCACACTGTGAGCTCTCGGTCGCCCAGTATGTCGAGAACGTCCTCGAGCATCGATACGAGCCGATGTGGCGCTTCGAACATGACCAGCGCACCTTCCTCGTCGCGAAGGCGTTCGAGCCAGGCTCGTCGTTCACCCTTCTTTTTGGGTGGAAAGCCCAAAAATGTGAACCGGTCGGAAACCGCGCCGGATCCCGCGACGGCCGCCATGACCGCCGACGGGCCCGGGATGGGCTCAACTCGAAGCCCCCGGTTGAAAGCGGCCCGTACCAGATAGAGTCCCGGGTCCGAGAGGACGGGCGTGCCGGCATCTGTGACGAGAGCCACGTGCTCGCCGGCCTCGAGGCGGGCCAGCACTTCAGGGGTCCGGCGCCATTCGTTGTGCTCGTGAAGGCTGACGGTTGGCGTCGTGATTCCGTAGTGGTGCAGCAGTTTGGCGGTGTGGCGCGTGTCCTCGGCGGCGATCAGCTCGGCTTCGCGCAGAACGCGCAAGGCCCGGAGCGTCACATCTTCGAGATTGCCGATAGGCGTCGACACGACTGACAGCTTTCCGGCCGGGCGCGACGAGGAAGACATGGGTGAGATGTCGCGGAATTGCCCCCGCGGCTACGGACGGGCCAATCGACAGCTGATCAAGGTGCAGCCGCGTATTGTACCATTTGACCGGAGCGCACTCCGGCCGTCTCCACCTCGCCCGCCTGTCCATGGACTCCTTCGAAACCGTTCCTCACTTCGTAGACGACTACCTGGGCTACCTCTACGAGCAGCGTCCCACCTCGGCGACCTTCGACGGTGTCCACGCGCACGACGATCATGTCGAGGACTTCAGCCGCGCGTCGATCGATCGCCAGCTTCGCGAGCTCGGCGGATTCGCGCGCCGCCTGGCGAGCATCCGCGTCGATGCGCTGTCACCCGACGACCGGCTCGACCACGCAATGGTCGACGGGGATATTCGCGCGCGCCTCCTCGAGCTCGAGCGGACGCGCAATCACGAGCGCAATCCCCAACTGTATGCCGACACGCTGGCGACGACGCTCGCGAGTCAGGTCGTGTTCGACTATGCGCCGGCGGCCGAGCGTGGACGACGGCTCGTCTCGAAGCTTCGGCAGGCGCCCACGCTCCTGAGCGCCGCCCGCGAGAACGTCAAGGATCCACCGGGACTCTTCGTCAAAACGGCGGTCGAGACGCTGCGCGGACTGGTCACGTTTCTCGACGTGGATCTACCGCGAGCGCTCGCGGATCTCGACGATCTCTCGCTTCTGGGCGATCTCGCCGATGCGTCGGCCGAAGCGAGCGCCGCGATTGGCGCCTACGCCGAGTGGCTCGAGAAAGACGTGGGTCCTCGCGCCAAGGGATCGTTCCGGCTCGGGCGCGATCTCTTTGCCGCCAAGCTCCGCGCCGAAGAAGGGGTCGACCTGCCGCTCGAGCGCCTCTTGCAGATCGCCGAACGCGAGTTGCACGAGACCGAAGAGGCCTTCGCGCGGGTGAGCCAGCGGCTCGGACGCGAAACGCCCCAGGAGATCTGGCAACGTTTGAAGCGCGAGCACCCGCCCGCGGGCCGACTCGTTGCCGAAGCCAGGTCGCAGGTCGAGGCCCTCAAGTCGTTTCTCGAGTCGAGTGTGCTGGTGTCCGTGCCCGACGGCGAGCCGCTGCAGATTGCGCCCACTCCCCCGTTCTACCGCTGGACGTTCGCGAGCTTGTGGGCGCCCGGACCGTTCGAGACCAGGCCCGTGCGCGCCTTCTACTATCTGACCGATGCCGATCCGTCCTGGCCCGAGGATCGGCAGGAACAGCATCTCCGCGATTTCAATCACCCGACACTCTGGTCGATCTCGATGCACGAGGCCTATCCTGGCCACTACTTGCACTTCCAACATCTCCGCCGGGTCGGCTCGCGCATCAGGAAGAGCCTCATGCTCGCTCCCATGTCGGTCGTTGAAGGCTGGGCCCACTACGCCGAGCAGATGATGGTCGAAGGCGGGTTCGATCGCGACCGAGGCATTGTTCAAATGGGTCAACTGGCCGAATCGATGGTTCGGCTGGCGCGTCTGGTGGTGGCGATTCGGCTCCATGCGGACGACTGGAGCGTGGAGCAGGGTGTGCGATTCTTCCGGGAGACCGCACTCGTCGAGGAGCCGAGCGCCCGGCGTGAAGCTGAGCGCGGAACATTCGACCCAGGATACGGGTCATATGCCCTAGGAAAACTGATGCTTCTCAAGCTGCGAGCCGACGTCAAGGCGGCTCGGGGCGGCCGTTTCAACCTGAAGAGCTTCCACGACGAGGTGCTCGGGACGGGGGTGCTTCCCCTGCACCTTCAGCGAACCGCTATGCTGGGGACCGCCGCCGGGAGTTCGATCGACTGACCGCAATCCGCCGTTACAATGGAAGAGTTGTTGCTCACAACTCAAAACTGAAGACTCCAGTTGCCATGCCCTTGTATGAATACGAATGTGAGAACGACGGACACCGCTTCGAGGTGATCCAGAAGTTCTCCGATCCGCCGGTGACCATCTGCCCGCAATGTCAGGGTCCGGTTCGCCGGCTGCTCTCCTCGCCCGCGATTCAGTTCAAGGGGTCTGGCTGGTACATCACCGACTACGCGCGCAAGGGCGCGAAGGACTCGGCGAAAGAGACGCCGGCCAGCAAGGATTCCAAGCCGTCCTCGTCGGGCGAGACCTCGTCGACGCCGGCGGCGGATACCACCTCCAAGCCTTCGACGACGTGAGGCCAGAGGCCCGCCTTTTCTCTTAGGGTTTCTTTCCGGCGACGACCTGTTCGAGGTAGGCGCGGAACGGTTTGGCGAGGTCGGGGCGCTTCAGCGCGAAGTGCACGACGGCCTTGATGAATCCCAGCTTGTTGCCCGTGTCGTGGCGGACGCCGTCGATCTCGTAGGCATAGAGCGGCCGGCGCGCGAGCAGTTGTCGGAGTCCGTTGGTGAGCTGGATCTCGCCCATCCGATCCCGATCGGTCGTGGCGAGCGTCTCGAAGATGTCGGGCGTGAGGATGTAGCGGCCGATGATGGCGAGATCGGACGGGGCTTCCTCGACGGGCGGCTTCTCGACGAGATCGTTGATGCGATAGACGCGTCCGCCCATCACGTCGGCGCCGAGTGGCTCGGCGTCGATGATGCCGTAGCTGCTGACGTCGCTCATCGGCACGCGCTCGACCGCGAGCACGGGTCCCTGCACGAGCTCGAACACCTTCACCATCTGCTTGAGCGCCGGCGGATCGGCATCGATCACATCGTCGCCGAGGATGACGGCGAACGGCTCGTCGCCGACCAGCGCGCGCGTGACGAGCACGGCGTGGCCGAGTCCGAGCGGCTCGCCCTGCCGGACGTAGGCGAAGTTCATCAGGTTCGAGATTTTGCGGATTTCGGCGAGCTGCTCTTTCTTGCCGCGCGCCTCGAGAAACGTCTCGAGCTCGATGTTGACGTCGAAGTGATCTTCGATGGCGTTCTTGCCGCGTCCGGTCACCAGGATCATGTTGTCGACGCCCGCGGCGAGGGCCTCTTCGACGCCGTACTGGATCGTCGGCTTATCGACGAGCGGCAGCATTTCCTTGGGCTGGGCTTTCGTGGCGGGCAGGAATCGCGTCCCGAGACCGGCGGCGGGAAAGACGGCTTTACGAACGGTGCTCACGGAGGCGAGCTTAGCATGAGCCTGTGGCCCAGGCAGCGGGGCGGCCGCGCACACGTTACAGGGCTCGTCGCCACCCTGTGACGAGCGGGCCCGATACAATGGCATCATGATCGACCCGACCCTGATTCGCGACCAGTTCGACGAGGTGCGGGCCCGTCTCCTCTCGCGGGGCCCCGGTCTCGAGGACGCGCTCGCCAGGTTGGCGGAGCTCGATCAGGCCCGCCGCCGGCTGCTGCCGCGGATCGAGACGCTGAAGTTCGAGCGCAACCAGGCCGGCGAGGCGATTGCGAAGGCCAAGCGAGCCGGCGAGGACGCGGCGGCGCTGCTCGAGGCGACCAAGGCGCGCGCCGAGGAGATCAAGGCGCTCGACGCCGAGTTGTCGGCCCTCGAACGCGAGCGCTCGGATCTGCTGCTCCGCCTGCCGAACGTGCCCCACACGAGCGTGCCGGTCGGACAGGGTGCCGACGACAACGTGGAGATCCGGCGGCACGGCACGCCGCCCGTGTTCGACTTCACGCCGAAGGCGCATTGGGACCTCGGTCCGGCGCTCGGCATTCTCGATTTCGATCGCGCCACGCGCATGTCGGGCGCGCGTTTCTCGGTGCTCATCGGCGCCGGCGCGCGCCTTGCGCGCGCGCTCATCCAGTTCATGCTCGACGTCCACACGCGCGAGCACGGCTACATCGAGGTCGAGCCGCCGTTTCTCGTGTCGGCCGCGGCCCTCACGGGAACGGGAAATCTGCCCAAGTTCGAGCAGGACCTGTTCCGCATTGCCGGCGACTGGGATCTTTTTCTGATCCCGACCGCCGAGGTGCCGCTGACCAACCTGCATCGCGAGGAGATCCTCGGTGCCTCGGCGCTGCCGCGGAAATATACCGCCTACACGCCCTGCTTCCGCAGCGAGGCGGGGTCGTACGGCGCCGACGTGCGTGGGCTCATCCGCCAGCACCAGTTCGACAAGGTGGAGCTCGTCAAGTTCACGCGAGCCGAGGACTCGCACGCCGAGCTCGAGTCGCTCACGGCCGATGCCGAGCGCATCCTGCAGAAGCTCGGTCTTCCGTACCGCACGATGCTCCTCTGCACGGGCGACATGGGTTTCGCGTCGGCGAAGACGTACGACATCGAGGTGTGGCTCCCCAGCCAGCAGACCTACCGGGAGATTTCGTCCTGCAGCAACTGCGAGGGCTTCCAGGCGCGCCGGGCCGACATCCGCTATCGCCGCGACGGCGCGAAGAAGACCGAGCATGCGCACACGCTGAACGGCTCGGGCCTTGCCGTCGGCCGCACGCTCATCGCGATACTGGAGAACTACCAGCGGGCCGACGGCACCGTCGCCGTGCCCGAGGCGCTGCGCTGCTACATGAACGGGCTCGAGGTCATCGAGCCCCGTTCCTGAAGGCGCGCGCGGATGCACGGCGTCGACGGCCGTCGCATCCCAGAGGCCGTCACCAGGACGCCTGCAGCACGAGTGCGACCCAGCCGGCACGTGACGTCACGCGCAGCCGACGCATGCCGAGACGCCGGTACGCCTGGTCGACGTCCCGCTCGACCGACGATGGAATGCCTGACAAGACCACGTGACCACGCCGTGCCACGCGCCGGACGAGCGCCGGCGCCATCTCGATGAGCGGAGCGGCCAGGACGTTGGCGACGACCAGCGGCCACGTTCCAGCGACGCTTTCCGGGCCGGCGCGTGCGAGCTCCAGGCGTTCGCCGACTCCGTTGAGGCGTGTGTTCTCGGCCGCGACGCGCAGCGCCTCGTCGTCGATGTCGATGGCCAGGGCTCGCGGCACGCCCAGCTTCAATGCCGCCAGCGCCAGCACACCGGACCCCGTTCCAACATCGAGCACCGCAGCCGGAGGGGCGATCGCCACGGCTTCATCGATCGCCTCCAGACACAGCGCTGTCGTCGGGTGCAATCCGGTGCCGAAGGCAGGCGCGTCGATCAACGTGAGCGCATCGGGCTCCGGCTCGAGATCAGCCGGAACGATTCGAACGCGTCCGACTCGAATCGGGCGCAGCTTGAGAACCCAGACCGATTCAGCGTCACGGCCGACAGCGGGAGAGACGGCGATGCCGCTGACTCCGAGCGCACGCGCGACCTCCTCGGGGGTGACGCCGTCTGGCATCAGGGCGGCGAGCCGGCGGTCGTGCGACACGTCGATATCGAGCGCGCCCAGTTCGACGAGCCGCTCGAGCGCATTGTCACCAGCGTCGCGGAGGTCTATGCGATACGGCAAACTGGGTGATTCGTTTCACTCCAACATGAGCGGGTTGATGAGCCTTCCCTATGAATCCGTCCTGTCTTCTGTTCGCGCTGGTTAAGCCGGGCCCTCCTGGACCGTCAGCGTGAACGCCTGCGTCGCGCTGCCGACGCTGTTGGTCGCGGTGAAGGTCAAGGGATACGTACCGCCCGTGCCAGCGGCCGGCATGCCGCTCAGCGTGCCGGTCCCATTGCCGTTGTCTACGAAGGTCACGCCTGCCGGCAGCGTCCCGGCGACGCTGAGCGCCGCCGCTGGCGTGCCGACCGTCGTCACAAGGAAGCTCCCGGGCGACCCGGCCGTGAACGTCGTCGCGCTCACGCTGGTGAACGCGGGCGCGTCGCTTACCGTCAGCGTGAAATTCTGCACCGCCGATCCGCCTCCGTTGACCGCCGTGAACGTCAGCGCGTAGATGCCGCTCGCGCCCGCGCCGGGAGTTCCGCTCAGCGTGCCAGTCCCGTTGCCGTTGTCCACCCACGTCACGCCCGCGGGGAGCGGGGCGCCGCCTCGCGTCAGGGTCGGCGCCGGGGAGCCGCTCGCCGTCACCGCGAAGGTGCTTGCCGCGCCAATCGGGAACGTTGCCGCACTGCCGCTGGTGATGGCCGGAGCGGACTGCACCGTAAGCGTGAAGTTCTGCGTGGCGCTGCCGGCGGCGCTGGCTGCCGTGACGGTCACGGGATACGTCCCCGCCGTGCCCGCGGCCGGCGTGCCAGTCAGTGTCCCCGTACCGTTGCCGTTGTCGGCGAACGTCACGCCTGCGGGCAGGGCGCCGCTGACGGTCACGCTCGGCACGGGCAGCCCCGTCGTCGTGACGGTGAACGCGGTAGAGATGCCGACGATGAACGTCGCTGCACTGGCGCTGGTGACGGCGGGAGCGTCGGCGGGGAGGGGAATGGCCGGGGCCGCACCGCCGCCGGAGAACGGGACGCCGTTCACGGAGCGATAGCGTGCGTAGTCGACCGCGAGCGGCGTCGCGGGCGAACCCAGGCTGTCGACGATGACGCTGAAGCGCCCCTCCGTCAGCCCGAACAGATTCCCGATGTTCAGCGTGAGCCGTTCGCCCGCCGCAATCGGCACCTCGCGCGTCGCGGGCGCGCCGGTGTCGGCGATCAGCGTCAACCGCACCTGTCCCGGTGTCGCCGTCGTGTTGCCGACGAGCACGTAGGTTTCTTCGAGCGTCGACCCGCCGTGGCGGCCTTCCGGTACCGCCCACGAGACGGCGCTCGTCGTGCTGCCCGGCGCCGCGTGCCCTTCGTACCACGGCCAGTCCGCCCACCACATCGCCCGCTCGCCGAGGATCGGCTGCGTCGAGGTCACCGTGAACCACACCGGCCCGGTCGAGAGCGCCGCCAGCGCCGGATCCGACGCCGCCTCGCCGTTGAAATACACCGTCCGCCGCCCCTCCGCTGGGACGTCGTAGGCCTTCGTCGCCGTCGACCCGTCGTTGAGGTGATAGGTCACCGTCGCCGTTGCCGCCTCGGTCCCCGGATTGAGCAGCGAGAGGAAGGCGTGGAAGAAGGGCCCGGTTGCGCCTTCCCCGAAGTACCACTGCGTCGACAGCTGATTCGATCCGGCCGAGGCCGAGCCGCCGCCGAGCGTGCCGCCGGCGTTCACATACATCGCCCGCTCGGCGAACATCGGCACGTCGGAGGTAATCACCGATCCCACCGAGGCCACGGCCAGCGCCGGGTCGTCCTGGTTGACCGGGATCGTCGTGCGGCTCTGAGGCGGCAGGGTGTGCGTCGTGGTTACCGGCGGCCCACCTTCAATCAGATACCGCACGGTAACGGTCGCGGCTGTCGTGCTCGGGTTCTCGAACAGGTAGTAGAGCAGGAACGGGCCCGTGGCGCCCTCGGCGAAATACCACGTCGTCGCCGGCGTCGGCGCGCCGCTGTCGAGCGAGGCGCCGATCCCGGTCGGGCCCCACGTCATGACCCGATCCGCCGCGACCGGCACGTCCGACTCGACGACGATCGCCACCGCCGCCGGCACGCCGAGCACCGCGTTGATCGAGACGGTCTGCCGCTGGCGTGGACCGAGCGTCAACTGATGGGAGACCACGCCGCCAGCTTCGTTCAGGAGCGCGAGCGCGACGTGGGCCGTGGCGGTCGTACTCAAGTTGAGGACCGCCACCGACGTGTCGAAAAAGCCCGTGGATCCTTCCGCGAAGTACCGTGTGTGCAGGCCAACGGGATGCCGTCGCGCCGCGTACTCCTGCACGTTGGTCAGGCCGTCCGCATCCGGATCGCCGCTGGCGTCACTCAGGTCGTTCGGATTCAGCCCGAAGAACGTCTCCCACGCGTCCGGCATCGTGTCGCCGTCGGTGTCGGTCTCCTGTGCCCCCGCCGCGTGAAGCGGGAGCGAGAGCGTGGTCGGACCCGCGGCGAACGACACCACGGCGGCGATCGCGGCGAGCCGCAACGCGACCGAGGTCCAGGCCCCGAGACTGGGTCTCGGGCGCGAAAGGGAAGGTGTACAGGCCTGTAGCCAGGCAGCGAACCGAGCGGCGTGTCTCATGGATCGGCTGATCTCCGAAAGGCGAAGGCGACGTCGTGACGTCAGACAGGGATCCGCCGTAGTGACGACATGTCCGAAGGGGATGGCATCCGCCCGGGCATGAGTCTGTCACAGGCCAGCTCAGCAGCAAAACGAAATGCGGATGACCTTCAGCGGGTGTGAAGGAGCAGGAGGAAGGACGAAGGAGGAAAGTCAGGCCCAGGGCTTCAGCGAGGTCCGGCCGCAGGCTCACGCCTGTCGCGCAGAGCCGCCGGATCTCGCGGCGCCACCATACGCACTGCCGGGGTCTGACGCCAGAGCATGACCATGCTGTTTCCTGGGAACGTCGATCCTCGTCAGGGCAGCAGCAGCGGGCCGTTCTGGAACGAGCCGAGCCTGATCGCCGTGATACGCAGGTTGCTCCAATGCGCGTCGGAAAAGTCGTCCTCGCCGCCCATGTCTTCGCAGGCTATCTCGGCGAATCCCTCGCCAGCGAACTCGTGCAGAAGGGTCAGGCTGAGCACGCCACCGTGATTCGCGTCGTGGTCGACCCTGAAGAGCGTTCCTCCGTCGACCTCTGATTCAGCGATCAGTTGGCAGGACACGAACGCGAAATCCGCATCAGCTTCGTCAAAAGCGATGGAGATCTTCGCGAAGACGGCATATTTCCCCGCCGGGAGCAGAAGCTTCCGGATCGTCGCCAAATTGTTGGGAATCCCCCCCTCGCCTGCAATGTCGAATCCCCCAAAAGCGACGGGATCAGTGTCCGCATCGGTGCCGCATGACCATGCCGTGCCGGTCCACATCGCCAGGTTGCCGTTCTCACACGCCTGCGGCAACCGATAAGAGGGCTCGATTGAGAGCACTGCGGCTCCATTCATCGACCCGCCCTGCAGCCCGGTGCCGGCGGAGACAGTTGTGATGTCGCCGCTGCCAAGGCGGACTTGAATCTGGTTGCGTCCACACGGCATCAGTGGCGCGTCTCCCTGCGCCAGCGCAACCAGGGTGCCGCTGCTGGCGTTCAGACACCCCGTGTATGAGGCGGCCGTTGTCTCCTCTGCCGCCAATACCCAACCGCCCACGAGCCCTGCCAGCGAGACGAAGGCTCCGGCGACGAGCAAGACTCCGCGGCTTGGTTTCATGGTCGTCCCCCCTCCGCGACAAAAACACTTTAGCCGTCCTCGTCGAACTCACATCACGCGTCGCCCCTGACGGCACATCGCACATTCGGGAGCAGACACGCGGAGTCGCAAAGGAGTCGTCGCAACACACTAAGCCCCTGGCCGGTGATGCCATAGAGCATGACCATGCTGTTTTCGCGTGAATCGTTGGACCCGGAGGAAGCGGCAAGGGCCCCGCCGGGTGGGCAGATTTTCCTGGTCAGACGCACATGAACGGGGCTCCGCGGATCGGGTGCTCACAGCGGCACTCGCCGCCGATGGTTGCAACTCGGGCCCATCGGGCGGCAGTCGCTAATTCGACCGCAGGCCCTGTCTGAGCTCGCTAGACTGGCTGGGAATTGTTGGCGGAGGGAGGGATTCGGTCCGATCGCGGCGAGAGCCGCGGAGCACCGGAAGACGTCTGCCTGGCCAACCCGCACATGGTGGGTTGGCGGAGGGAGAGGGATTCGAACCCCCCGGTACCGTTCCCGGTACAGCGGTTTTCAAGTGTGGCAATGCCCGTCCCGTCGCCTCCTGCCCATCCCGTCGAGTGCGATTCTGCTGGGCGAATCGCAGTCGCTCGGTCCGGTTCCGTCCCCATGGATCCCAGGCGCTCACCACCCGTTCGTTTGCAAGTCGTTTGCAGGGGCCCTTCACCGTCGGTAGACCTCACATACGATGTGGAATCGTATGAGGTGTGTTCCGAGCCGTCCTCGACACAGTGGTGATCGTGGCGGCTTGGGGAGCCGGCAACCGGCTGGTCGAGCTCTTCGCCGGGGCGGGCTACGACGGCTCGTGAGCACGGGCGCTGTTCCTGGAGGACGACGAGGTCCTCCTGCGTCTTCGCGACGGCATGAGCGAGGCAGGACGTTGAGGGGTTTCTCGCGGCGTTCGCCAGCGCGGCAGACGGCGTGGACGTCAGTTTCCGCAGGCAACCTCAGCTGAGAGACGCGCGCGACGAGCTCGTCCTGGAAGTCGCGTCAACGGGCAAGCCGACGCGCTGGTCACGCACAACGTTCGTGATTTTCAGATCGCGGCTCGGTTGTTCAACATGCGCGTGCTACTGCCTCGCGAGGTGCTGAAGGAATTGGAGTCATGAGCAAGAGCGCCTATCCCTTGAAGCTGCCGGCTTCGGTCAAGGCCGCGGCCGCCCGGTTGGCGAAGACCGACGGCGTCTCGCTCAACCAGTTCATTGCCGTGGCCGTGGCCGAGAAGGTGGGCGTAATGGAGACGGCTCAGGACTTTCTGAGCCGCCGGGCTGGGACCGCCAAGCCTCGTGCCCTGCTGAAGTTCACGCGGAAGGCTGGGAAGGAAGCGCCGAGCGACGCCGATCGGCGCTGAGATCGGCAGCGGCCCGCGGACACCTCGGACGACTGAGACTGGCGGTGAACTCCCCGGGGACGTGACTGCGCGCAGCCGTGCCTACAAACCACCCGGGGGTCGAGCGGTTGCGCTTCGCACACCTCTCACAGTCAAATCATGCAGCCGGCTCTTTACCCCCAACGCTTCCGCGGTTCGTCAACCCTTGGCGACGTTCCGCGGCCAATGACGACTTTTCCGAACGGTCCTCGCTTCAGGAGTTCGAACACGGCAGGCGCGTCCGCGAACGGGTAAGTCGTGTCGTTTGCGGGCGAAGCCGCAGCCGTTCGAGCGCGCGATTCAGGCCTTCGACGTTACGAGCAATTGAACCAGATCGCCTTCCACGACCGCGCCAGGGCGGATTACGTTGGCATTGAGACAGAGCCGTCCGCCAAACCGGCGGACGATGTCGCGGAGCACGCCGGGATCCTGTTCGTTCGTATCTGGATCGTATGTGGTCACCACGCAGCGTCCGCGGAGATCAGCCAGACCGACTTCCGCATGCGGCAACCTCAGGGTTCCGCCCTCCCAATTACGTTCGGCGTTGCGTTCGACACCTCCGATGAAGATGTTTGGACGGAGCCGCCTGACATCGCGGTCAAACTTGGTGACCGCGCCGTCGGTGCAGACGAGTAACGGCAAGATGTCGAATCGCTCGGGGCCTTCGAATCGCTCCAGCCGGGCGCCAGGCGCGACAGCGGCCTCCACGCGTTCCGCCACTTCTGCCGAATTCCACGGCAGTCCGTCCACGAGCGGCTCACCATCGGAGCCGAGCGTCGCGCGCAGCCGCAGCAATCGAGGAAATGTTCGTGCCGTGACGATCCGGCCGCGTCGATCGTACACCTGCACGACGCGATCGCCCACGAGTCCTGCGCTGGTGACCTCCGCCCGGCTCAGGCGTTCGCCGGCCATCGATTTCACGGGATATCGCCAGATCGCCGCGACTCTCATTCGTGGTCAGGCGCCAGCGCGCACCGCCTCCGTGACGAGCTCCGCGTCGGCTCGATACAGCTCATACGCGCGTTGATACTCCATCACTCGAGCCACTTCTGAAACGAACACCTCGTCGTAACCGGCGCGCCGCAGCAGGTGAAATCCGACCTCCATCCCTGATGCGATACCGCCACCCGTCACAATTCGCCCGGCGTCCACGACTCGCGCGCGGCTAATCCGACAGGCCGGCGCGATCTCCGCGAGACGATCGAGCGGCAGCTTTCCAAGACCGGACGCTTCGAGCCGATCCGCTTCTTTACGATTCGTTGCCGGAAGACCGTCGAGCAAACCCATGCGTCCGTACACCCAGGAGCCCGTGCAGACGCTTGTCAGGAGCGTCTCCTCGGGTAGCGAACGAATGAAAGCGTGCAGACGCCGGTTGTGCATCTCCTGCCGCGTACCGAAGCCTCCCGGAATCAGGAACGCATCCATAGCGGGACTGTCTTGAAAGCAGTAATTCGGCAGCACCGTGAAGCCGGCTTGCGTCTGAACGGGTCGTGCGGCATCAGCGATGAGAAATGCGTCGAGCTCCGGATCGAAACGGCGAGCGACCGAGAACACGCCGTACGGCCCCGCGAAATCGACGATCTCGGCGTCCTTGAACACATAGACGCCAAGTCGAAACCCGGTCATGCGTGCCCTCGTCATTCAGCTACACCAGCTGACCCGCCGTGACTCTTGGGAAATCAATGTCGGTCTCGGCAGCGCGATTGAAATAGTTCGTGAATACGTTCAGCGCGACGTGCGCGATGATCTCAACGATCTCAGGCTCGGAGAAACCCGCTGCGCGAACGCGGTCAAGATCGTTGTCAGTGATGCCGCCACGACGCTCGACGACCGCTCGGGCGAACTGCAGCGCGGCGGTGGTCTTCGGGTCCGCTGAGCGGCCCGTGCGGCTGGCGTCGAGCTCGTCGTTGGAGAGACCGGCCCCGCGGCCCAAGGCGCTGTGCGCCGACAGACAGTAATCGCAGGCATTCACCTCGGACACTGCGAGAGCGATCTGCTCCTGCAGTTGGGCAGACAGTGCACCTCGGCTCAGCGCCCCACTCAGCCCGAGGTAGCCCTCGAGAACCTGTGGCGACTGCGCCATCGTCTGCATCATGTTCGGCACTATGCCGAGTCGTTTCTGGATGGCGTCGAAGTTCCTGCGAACACCATCGGTGGTCGTGTTTCGATCGACTGGATTGATTCGGCTCATGACCATGTTCCTCGCTCACCGCCCGGTGCGAGCGGTCTGTCAACGCCACCACGAACTGCACCTTCGATGCCACACGGCACGCCGCGGCGATCATCATGATTAACAACCATTTGCGGGTGACATCCCATCGCGATTCGGGCAACGAGATTTCGCTGCAAGAACGAGGTCTCGTCGCGCAACATCGAGTTCTCGTTGTAAGGTGGTGGGATGAACCCGGAGGCCCTGCAGGCCGTTGCGTTGGCGGTTGCCGCAGAGCGGTCGGTCGATCGCGTTCTGACGCAGATCGTCCAGGGCCTTGTGACGCAGCCTGCCGTGGCGCTAGCGCGCGTCTGGCTCATCGGCCCAGGAGACATCTGCCAGACGTGTCCGATGCGTGCCGAGTGTCCCGATCAGACGCGCTGCCTTCATCTGTCGGCGAGCGCTGGTACTCCTTCGAATCAACGGGAGGATTGGTCGCGCTTGGATGGCGCGTTCAGGCGATTTCCACTGGGCGTCCGGAAGATCGGGCGCATTGGTGCGACCGGCGAGGGGATCCTCATCGAGGATCTCGAACGTGACCACGATTGGATCGCGCGTCCAGACTGGGTGAGGAAAGAGAGACTGAGCAGCTTCGGCGGTCAGCCGCTCGTATTCCGCAATGACGTCCTGGGCGTGTTGGGCCTGTTCAATCGCGATCCCTGCGACCGTCGCACGTTTGCGTGGCTTCGCACGTTCGCCGACCACGCGGCGATTGCGATCGCCCACGCGCGAGCGCTAGACGAAATCGAGCACCTCAAAGAGCAACTCGAGCTCGAGAACACGTATCTGCGTGAGGACGTCCGCAGTGATGTGCGGGACGGCATGATCGGCAGCAGTCCGGTGCTTCGCAAGGTACTCGAGCAGGTCGCGATCGTTGCGCCGACTCCTGCAACGGTGTTGATCCAGGGCGAGTCAGGCACGGGCAAGGAGCTCGTCGCGCGCGCCATTCACGATCGTAGCCCCCGCCGGTCGAGGCCCCTGATAGAGGTGAACTGTGCGTCGATTCCACGCGAGCTGTTCGAGAGCGAGTTTTTCGGCCATGTGAAAGGAGCGTTCACCGGCGCCCTGCGCGACCGGGCAGGGAGGTTTCAAGCCGCGACCGGCGGGACGCTTTTTCTCGACGAGGTGGGCGAGATTCCGCTCGAGCTGCAGGCGAAGTTGCTCCGAGTTCTACAGGAGGGTCAGTTCGAACGCGTCGGCGAGGAGGTCACGCGAACCGTCGACGTCCGTGTCCTTGCGGCCACCAACAGAGATCTGCAGCAGGAAGTGGCGGCCGGTCGCTTTCGTCCGGATCTGTTCTACCGCCTCAGTGTGTTTCCGATCGTGCTGCCCCCACTCCGCGACCGGCCCGAAGATATCCCGCAACTTGCGGCACACTTCGTCGAGCAGGCGGCGCGGCGTTATGGCAGGCCAGCACCGCGACTCACGGTACGGGCAATCAAGACACTCGAAACGTACCGCTGGCCTGGAAACATCCGGGAACTGCAGCACGTCATTGAACGCGCCGTCCTGCTGTCCGCTGGCAATGTGCTGCGACTAGATGGTGTGCTGACGGGATCGAACGCGCCCCTGGCCTCCGACTCCAGATCCGCAGGCCGCGAGGTCACGCACGCGGTCATCCCGGAGGTCGAGTGGCGGCGACGAGAGCGGCAGAATCTTCGCACGGCGCTCGAGCTGGCAAGCGGACGCATCTACGGACCAGACGGCGCAGCGGAACTCCTGGGCGTCAAGCCGACCACTTTGATCTCACGCCTCAAGGCCCTGGGACTGCGAGACGTCGAAAAGCGCTCGCGCCGCGGACGCTGAGGTTTGATAAATGGGAGTTATAGGTAACTCCTTGAGTGGAGACAGGAGTTGTCGCGATGAGGATCGTGCTCGTCGCTCTTGTGCTCGTCGCTCACTCGAGCTCCCAGGAGAGTCCATTCGTGTTCGGGGCCCCCAAGAATCTGGGGCCGATGATCAATACGCCAAGTTTCGATGGCGGTCCTAGTCTCTCGGCTGATGGTCTCACGCTGTACCTGGCATCGGCGCGGCCTGGCGGTGTGGGCGCCGACGATTTGTGGGTCAGCGTCCGTAGATCGCAGAACGACACGTGGCAGGCGCCGGTCAACCTCGGATCGACGGTGAATAGTACGGCCGGAGACGCGTCGCCAAGCATCTCATCGACTGGACTGGAACTGTCCTTCGACAGCGGGCGGCCGGGCGGTCAAGGCAGTGGCGACATCTGGGTAACGACACGTGTTAGGACGGCCGATAGTTGGGGTCCGCCGCGCAATCTCGGACCGGTTGTCAACAGCGCGTCGGCTGACAGCGTGCCGAAGCTCTCAGCCGACGGCCTCTCGCTGTTCTTTGCGTCCAGCAGGCCAGGCGGCCTTGGGATGAGAGATGTCTGGGTCTCCACCCGGGCATCGCGATCCGAGGCCTGGCAGGCGCCAATTAATCTCGGGCCCGCGATAAACACTCCGGAGAATGAATGGTGTCCGGGCATCTCGCCCGATGGCCTGACGCTGATCGTCAACTCGACGAGGCCCGGCGGACTCGGCGGAGAGGATCTTTGGATGACGACACGCGTCACACCAACTTCACCGTGGGCGCCTCTCGTCCATCTCGATGAGCGCATTAACACTCCAGGCGAGGACGCGAAGGCGGAGTTTTCCGCAGACGGATCGATGCTGTTGTTCATGTCGACGCGGCCAGGTGGGCAAGGGTTCTTCGACATCTGGCAAGTGTCGCTGGTGAAGACCAAGCCATAGGCTCCATTTCTCGCAGACGAATGGTCCCTCCACTCCTTGAAGAGTCGCGCAGGGTCTATCGATTGGTGGTTGCGCATTCCGGATACCTTCGGCGTTACACGTCGGTTAGCCGGCACGCCCGATCACCAGATTCCGGGTACGAGCAGCTTTGTCCTTGTCATGTACGCCGCGTATTCGTCGCCGAATGCCTCGAGCATCATCCTTTCCTCTGCACCGATACGAAGTGCAAAGAGAATTCCAAACGCCACTAAGTACGACGGCCCTACAACCCAGTTCGGAAGCATGAGCGCTTGGCCGATGGAGTACAGGAAGAGTGCTGCGTACATTGGGTGACGGACATAGCGATAGACCCCTTGCGTTATGAGTCGATGGTTCTCGCGCAGTTCAAGGCTGACCGACCAGTACGTGCCCAGGTCCGAGTGTGACCGGTGGAACCACCAGAGTCCCGCTACGAGGCACAAGACTCCGGCGCCGAACGGCCAAGGACGAAGCGGGTACTCCGCGAACGAGAAGAAAGGGGAAACCACCCAGATCAACGGAACGAGGAACCCCATCCATGCAAAAGTCAGCAGGACGACCTCGCGCGGACCTTTGCAACTCCGCGCGACCTTGACTCCGCGACTCCGGCGCCCGTGAGGTGCTCGAATCACGACCATCACGACACTGGCGACGAGAATCACCGCCTTGGCGATCCAAGGGTTCATGATTGGTCAGCGGCGATCGCGTGATGGCCGAGCCGTCCCTCGGCGGCTGCCGCCGTCCGACTTACTCCGCATCTGGCCGTTGACGAAGCGGTGTGCGCCGACCACGAGGTCCCGAAGAGCGTCGAGACGAATAGGGTCAGTCTCACGACCACACACGGGTGGTTCAGATAATGTTTCTTCAGATAGTACGTGGCAGGATCGTCTTCGACGAGTGCGTCACGGTCGGCGAAGGCCATCATCACGACCAGCGAGTTCGGTTCGGCGGACTTGTGGGACGCGATGCACACGAACATCTTCCCGTGCACCTTTAGAGCGGGCTGACCCCATGCGGTTGTCACCTCCACGTCCGGAAGGGCGCGGCCGATAGCCTCGACTGCCGCGAACGTGTGCCCCCTGCGTTTATCGCCGTCCCCTTCGCGCGCTGATGAAGTGGGTCAAGCACGAACGTTTGCAAAGCGTTTGCAACTCGCTGGCCGCAGCGGCATTGCGCTCGCGGACATCCCGGCAGTCCGTCCACCTTCAACCGGAAATCAGCCAGCCACTTAGCTGGCGGAGGGAGAGGGATTCGAACCCCCGGTACCGTTCCCGGTACAGCGGTTTTCAAGACCGCCGCCATCGACCGCTCGGCCATCCCTCCGCGTCGGGAGAACGGCCATTATCCCACGCCAATCCTCCCTTACTTCTGCGCTTTGACCCAGTCGTCGACCACTTGCTCGAGGACCGCGAGCGGGACGTTACCGGTCTGCAGGACGACGTTGTGGAACTTCTTGATGTCGAACCTGGCCCCGAGCGCCTGGCGGGCCTTCGCGCGAATGTCGAGGATCTTGAGCTGGCCGATCTTGTAGGCGCAGGCCTGGCCGGGATTCATCACGTAACGTTCGACTTCCTGGGCTGAGATGCCGTAGTCGATGGCCTGCTGCCGCGTCCACTTCATGGCGTGGAGACCGGTATCGACCACGAGCCGGCGGGCGCGGAACAGCTCGGCGTTGAGTTGTCCGAGGTGGCCCTTGGGATCGCCGTCGTACCAGTTGTTCTCGGTCGCGATCTGCTCGGCATAGAGCGCCCATCCCTCCGAATAGGCCGAGCCGCCGCTGAAGAGATTGTCGCGGCGATACCGCGGCAGGCTGTCCGTCTCCTGCTGCGTCGCGATCTGGAAATGATGGCCGGGCACGCCCTCGTGGTAGACGAGCGTGCGCATGCCGATGATGTTGAACTCCGGTCCGGGCAGCGGCGCCCAGAAAACCCCGGGGCGCGTGCGGTCTTTCGACGGCGCGGTGTAGTGCGCCGCGGCGGTCTTCTCGGTGAAGCGCGGCTCGCGGCGGACCTCGATCGGCGCTTTGGGCGTGATGTCGAAGACGAGTTTCGCGCGCTGTTCGGCGTCGCGAAGCATCTTCGTGTAGGCCGCGATCAAGCCCGCGCGCGGCTCGGGGTCGGCCGGCGGCTGTGAATCGAGATTCATCTTCCGGTAGCGGTCGTTGATGGTGCCCTCGGTGTAACCGAGCTTTTTGAACAGGCCGTCCATCTGGCCCTCGATGCGCGCGACCTCCTTCAGGCCGATCTCGTGAATCTGCTGCGGCGTGTACTCCGTGGTGGTGAAGCGGCGCAGCGCGATGGCGTAGGCCTTGTTGCCGCCGGGCCGCCAGCACAGACCGGCGTTGTCGTTGGTCCGCGGCAGCTGCTCCTGGAGCAGCGCCTGCGCGCGCTTGAATGCCGGAATCACCAGGTCGGTCACCGTCTTTTCTGCGGCGGCCACGAACTTCGCGCGTTCCTCGGCTGACACCTCCTTCAGTCTCGCGGTACGCTCGTCGAGCGATGCCACGAGCACGTTCCTCGCTGGCGGGTCGCCGAGAAAACGTTCGAATTGCCCGAGTGTCGACTTGGTGATGAAACCCGGCATCAGGAAGCCGCGCGCCGCGGCGTCCTTCGCCAGCGCAATGCCATCGTCGACCTGTCCGGCGACGAGCTCGAGACGGGCGAGATAGTTCTCGACGTCGCGGCGATTGCGAATCGGATGCGTCTGGCTGAGAAAGTTGACCAGCCTCACGTGAACGCCGTTGAACTGGTTGAAGACGAAGTCGAAGTCGGCGAACGCCTCGCCCGCGACGGCGAGGCCCATGGCCCACTCGATGCCGGCCGCCGAGACGCGCTGCTGCGCATCGAGCGTGCTGCGGTCGAATCGTGCGAGCTCTTCGAGGACTTGCTTCGCCCGCTGCACGCGCTCGGCGCGGAATGCCTTGGTGATCGGCGTGAGCTTGCGGTCGAGCGCGTCCTGCTCGGCGCCCTCGAAGTATTGAGCCGCCGTCGCCTGAATCGGCGAGGCTCGCACGATGTCGGCGGCCACGCGCTCGGCCCAGCCGTCGAACTTCGAATCGTGAGCGACGATTGAGGAACCGACGCCCGCGAAGATCAAGAAGAAGCGCAAGAGTCTCATAGGGTCTTTGATGCCCGCCGTCAAGGCGTGGTCAGCGTCCGATTATCCCAAAACCGCGAAAAGAGCATGTTCATGCTCTGCCCGGCGGCGAACGACGCGCCTACTCTACTTCCGCTCGGGCGGGAGGTTCCATGAGAACGGCGTACTCCGTCATCAACCTCGGCTCGTTCCAGAACGGTGAACGGCAGCAGTAGGGAGCGGCGACATGAAGAAATGCAGAACCTTCCTGGTCGCCTCGGCTGTGATGCTGTCATTTCCCTATCCGCTCGCGGCTCAAACGGCCCAGTGCTACCGACATCAATCCCTCACCGACAAACCTGCCGAAGAGAACCCGGGCTGGCACCAGGAGGCGCAGGGCCTGACGCACGATGCGGACTACTGGTACGCCGTTCAGAACGTGCCGGCGTGCGTTGTGCCGAAGGGCCATCCTGACTGCACCTTCGAAACGCCCCAGGGCTGCGTCGTGTCACCGGGCATATGCCCGATTGTCGGCGGCTCGCTCTGCGCAGCAATCCGGCCGGGCAAGTTGTGGAAGATTCACGTCGGTCACGACCTGTCCGAGGAGGGCGCCTCCGGGGTCGCTACCGTCAGTGAAGCGATTTGTGACGCGCAGTTTTCTCACGTTGGCGCGCCGACTCACGTTGCTTTCGAGGGAACCGGCTTCGTGCTGGTTCCGCTCGAAGGCGCCGGTCCCGCCGTGGCCGCCTTTCGTGCCGACACGCTCGCCTCGCTCGGGTGGGCTCCACTCACCGGCCAGTCGAGCGGTTCCTGGGTCGCGGTCGATCGACAAGGTGTCCTCTGGTCCGGCAGCCACAACACCCCGAGCCTGACTCGCTACACGGTCGATTGGGGACTCCTGCGAGACACCGCTGAGCTGAAGCTCACGGCTCTCGAGAATGTCCCGATGGTCGACGAAGCGGGACAATCGCTGGCGCTCGACGCATATGAGCAGGGAGGCGCGTTTGCAGACGACCCGGACCTGCCGTTCCCGCTGCTGTACCTGACGAATGGCAATGAAGAGGACGACTGCGACTGTGGCGTGCACGTGTTCGAGATCAGGGCATCGGCATCTGGCGAAGCATGCGGGGCGAGCACGGGACCGTGCACCGCACGGCGGGTCGACCGCTCTGCGAACGGGTCCGGCGCTTTCAGCTTTCCGTACAACCCGGGCTTCGACACATTCGAAGAGCCGGAGGGCGTGACCTTCTGGAATCTCGACGCCGACACGCGCGCTCCAGGTGTCAGCGGTCAGGTCCACGTCGTCCTGCTCGACAACGACGAAGCAGTGGCGGCGCAGGGCGACGACGATGTCTACGTCAAGCACTACCGGCTCGAGACCGACAACGTGCCGCCGGCGATCACGTGTCCGGCCGACCGGACCGTTGAATGTACGGGGAATAGCGGGATCAACAAGACCGACCCGCAGCTCGCGCCGTTCTTTGCCGGAGTGTCGGCGACGGATCAGTGCGACCAGAACGTGGCCATCGCGACAGACGCGCCGCCGTTCTTCCCCCTGGGCAACACCGCCGTCGGGTTCAGCGCGACCGATGATTTCAAGAACGCCTCGTCCTGCTCGGCGACAGTGAGAGTCTTGGACACAATCCTGCCGAAGATCACGGTCCAGCTCGACAAGAGTGTTCTCTGGTCACCGCCTCACGCTCTCGTGCAGATCAACGCGACCGTCACCGTCACCGACTCCTGCGATCCCAAGGCAGGCTTCGTGCTCAGCTCGATTGCCAGCAACGAGCCCGACGAGGGACTCGGCGACGGAGACATGCCGGGCGACGTTCAGGGCGCCGCGTTCGGGACGCCCGACACCACTTTCCTCCTTCGAGCCGAGCGTTCCGGCCTTGGCAAGGGCCGTGTCTACACCATCGTCTTCACGGCTTCCGACAGCAGCGGCAACACCACTCAGGCGACCGCTGTCGTGACGGTGCCTCACAACCGGTAGCGCACCGCGGCATCGTGCGCCTACCGGCGACGACGTCGAACTCCTCAGACCTTCTCCGTCGCTCGAAACAGCATGGTCATGCGCTTTGCGCAGGCGGTCCGAGGGCCTGCCGTGACACCGCCCTCTGTGCGCGGCGCCGCGCGACATCCGTGATCCTCGAATGAGCGGACGGTGCGATGCGCCAGCGCTCCTCGCCTTCGCTGGTTGCGCAGGGGTAGGCCGTCAAAGGGTGGAAGGGGCCCTCGCGGGGACACCCTGCATGGCCTGGTAGCGCCGGATCGCCTCGCGCGCGTTGAACAGCATCCGCTCGCGACCGAGTCGCTCGTCCAGGTCGGTGTTCCGGACCATCGCCAGAACCTGGGGGTTCAGGCCGACCAGCCAGCAGACGACGCCGCTCTCGGTCGTGCGCTTTTCGCGCTCGATCAGGACCTGAAGGGCCGAGTATTCCAGATCAAATACCCGGCTCATGTCCAGCGCCAGCACGCGCGGCTTGTACTGTTCTACGAGTGCTGAAATCCGGTCGGCCACTTCCTGCGCATTCAAGAAGAACAGCCGCCCCTCCGGCCGCAGGATCAACAGGCCTTCGAAGGTCTCGTCGTCCGGGTGCTCGGGCGACAACGGTCGCAGCACGTCCGCCCCGCGCTTGCGGCCGATCACGGACACGTGCGGCTTCCCGCTCTGGCTCGCAAGGCCGATCATCGACACGATGATGGCCACGACGATCCCCTTGAGCGTGCCGAACACCAGCACACCGACACAGGCGATCAGCGCCCAGCGGAACTCCATCGGTCGCACCTTGCGGATGGCGCGGAACTCTGCCGGCTGGATCAACCCGACCGAATAGACGATCACCACTGCCGCGAGCGTGGCGTTCGGCATCAGGCCCAGGATCGGGGCGAAGAGCAGCATGGTGGCGACCGCCGTGCCCGCGGTCACGAGCGATGCCTTCTGCGACTGACCGCCGGCGGAGCGCACGACCGCGGTCTGCGAGGTACCGCCGCCCGCGGGCATCGAACCGAACAGGGCGCCGCAAGCATTGGCGGCGCCAGTGGCGACCAGCTCGCGGTTCGCGTCGACCGGCGGGTCGGCCGGCCGGGCAAAGGCGCGGCTCGCCGCGATGGTCTCGGTGAAGCTCATGAGCGCAATTCCGAGCGCGCCCGGCGCCAACTGGCCTATCAAGGACAGGTCCGGCATCGTCAGCGCGGGAAAGCCTTGCGGTATGAGGCCGACCGTCGAGACGCCGCGCGCCTCGAGACCAAAGAACCACGACGCCGCGATGGCGCCGCCCACGGCGATCAGCGGTGCCGGGGAATGCGGCCGCAGTCGCTCCATGCCGATGACGACCGCGAACGTCGCCGCGGCGACGGCCAGCGTGATCAGCGAGGTCTCCGGCAGATGCTGCGCCACGTCGAACAGATCGCGGAAGAACCCCTCCTTCGTGATGTGAATCCCAAGGAGCTTCGGCAGCTGATCCAGGACGATCACGAGGCCGATGCCGGCCTTGAAGCCGGTCAACACCGGCGTCGAAATGAAGTTGGCGATGAATCCCAGGCGCATCAACCGCGCCAGCATCAGCAGCACGCCGGTCAGCAGCGTGAGCGCCGCGGTCGCCGTCGTGAGCTTCGCGGGATCGCCGTCGGGCACGACCAGGGCGAGTTGGGTGCCGGTCAGGATCGCCAGGGTGGTGGTGGAGCTGACGCTGAGCACGCGCGACGAGCCGAGCAGCGCGTAGATCACCATCGGAGTGAAGGCAGTGTAGAGCCCCACCGCCACCGGCAGACCGGCCACCGCTGCATACGCCATCGCCTTGGGCAGGACGACCGCGGCGGCGACGAGGCCGGCGACAACGTCGAAACGTAACGCCTGGGAGCCCGGCTGGGGTGTCTGCATCGTCATGGAGTCGGTTCAGCGGCTGTATCCCTGGTTGCCCGGGCGAGCCAGCTACGCGTCTGCACGGCAACGGGCGGCCAAAAGCGGCATTCTACGCCGGGCGCCCGGAGTGCTGTGGGAATCGGTCTACGCTGACCACGGAACGCGAAGCCCTGATTCACGGTTCGACCTTGGGCACGCGCCCGATGAGCGGCCGCCAGTCGCCGCCTGGGGTATTCGTCCCAACGGATGAGGGAACGGGCCGCGTGCGGCTGACACCAGGGCATCGCCTTGGTCCGTACGAAATCCTGGCGCCGCTGGGCGCGGGCGGCAGGGGTGAGGTCTACCGCGCCCGCGACTCGCGCCTCGATCGAGAGGTGGCCATCAAGGTCCTGCCCGCGGATCGAATGGCCGACGCCGCTCGACGATGGGCGTTCGTTCAGGAGGCCAAGGCCGCTTCCGCGCTCAACCACCCGCACATCGTCACCATCCACGAGATCGAGTCGGTCGACGGGCTCGACTTCATCGTCATGGAGTACGTGCCGGGCCGGACGCTCGACGCGCTGATTCCGACGGGCCGCGACGAGGTTTGGCGGGTGCCGTCGGTCGGCGGCACGGAGGAGCTGATCTACGGCCGCGGCGAAGCGACGGCGGACCTCATGATGATCGAGAACTTCCATTGAGCCCGGCGAACCGTCATCCGTCCTGCTCGTTCTCGCGACGCGACGGCTGCACCGGCTGGGTCGCGGTCGGCACCCCTCTGTCGGACGAGTGAAAGACGAGGAGCTCGGTGGCGAGCTGAATCGGGTCCCCATCGCGCAGGGTGACTCGCCCTCGGACCGGGCGCTCGCAGACCAGCGTGCCGTTCTTGCTGCCGAGATCCTCGAGTGACGCCACGCCCTGCTCGACCACGATCTGCGCGTGCCGCCGCGAGCCGCCGGCCACGTCGAGCCAGATGGTCGAATCGGGATCGCGGCCGATCCCCGTGATCCCCTCCTGCAGCGGGATGCGCCGCGGCCCGGCCTCCAGCCAGCAGGTTGCAGCGATCGCCGGTTTCGATGGCGCGCCCGCCTGCGCCGGGTCCGCGAACGCGTAGCCGACGCGATGCGCGGTCCGGACGATCGCGCCCTGGTGATCGTCGTGCAGCGCGCGCCGGAGCTCTTTCACCAGACCCACCAGCGTCGCGTCCGACACGAAGGTGTCCGGCCACAGGCGCGCGTGAATCTCCGGCTTGGGCACGACCGCCGGCGCCCGCTCGATCAGCAGGGCCAGGAGGTCGAACGCTTTCGGCGTGAGGTGCACGTTTGCGCCTTCGCGCAGGAGCTGACGGCGGTCCGCGTGGAAGGCGAACGCGCCGAATCGTCGGTCCGCCATCAATCCCTCGGAATTCCCCGGGTGCTCCCCGGCCACGCCCCCGACTCGGACTGGCTCCGAACCGCACCATCGCGATGCGTCCGAGGTGGACGCGAATGCGAGGTGCGACGTGGCGGGATGGCTCGCTCTGACACTCTGGATGTGGGGAAATTCTAACCCGGTGCCGCAGATGGCTCCCGGCCACAGCTCCCCCGTGCCGCCGCCAGTCCAGCCTACGGCGGTTGCGGAAACCGCCTCGGATCAAGCCGTGGTGCGCGTGCGCCTGTATGCGGACAGCCGCGTCGATGAGAGCCTGGTGCGGCGAACTCAATCCGACGCCAGCACGTTGTTGTCCTCGGCGGGGGTGAACAGCGCGTGGCGTATCTGTAGCTCACCCGACACGTGTCCACCGGAACAGGACGTCGTAGCAATCGCCGTCATCCTTTCCTCGAAAGACCGGCCGGGCGGGCGCGAGAACTGCGGGCTCGCCGCCCACGGCGACAGCGATCGCGAGGGCTCCGTCCTGATCTCCCTTCCTTGCGTAGCCGGCGTCGCGTTTCGTCTCTCGCGGCGCCTGGCGGCACGGGGCAATCCCCTCCTCGCCATGCCCAGGCACGACGACCTCGTCGGAGCAGTCGTGGCCCACGAAATCGGCCACGTGCTCGGCCTGAGACACGGCCGTACCGGGCTCATGCGCGCCACACTGCAACCCACCGACCTCGTGGCGCTCAGGCTCGGACAGCTCGGTTTCAGCCAGCAGGAGGCTGCGCGCATGCGCGTGTGGGTGCAGTCCACGCAAGCGGCTCGAAGCCCGAAGGCGGGCGGCGAGCGCCGATAGCGTTCGAATCGCCGTCCGGCGAGATGAGCTCAGGCCGCCGTCCTCGGCGCCACGCCGCGCTATCGTCGTTTCAGCCCGAGCGTGCGAATGCGCTTGTGCAGGCTGGTACGTTCTGATCCCAGAAGACGCGCGGCGGCGGAGACGTTCCAGTCGGTCTGATCGAGCGCCTGACGGATGCGATCGCGCTCCGCAGCGTCGCGGATCTCCTGCAACCCGGTCGTCGTCCGTGGCGCTTGTGACAGGCGGACTTCGAGCGGAATGGACTCGACCGCCAGGCGATCGCCAGGTGTGAGGATGGCCATCCGCTCGACGACGTTCCTGAGCTCGCGCACGTTGCCGGGCCAGAGATAGCGTTCGAGCGCGGGAACGACGTCCGGGTCGATGGTGAGCGGCCTGAAGTTGTTGCGGGCGCAGAACTCGGCGAGGAAGTACGGCACGAGCTCTGCGATGTCCTGCAGTCGCTCGCGCAGCGCGGGCACGCGGATTGGCACCACGCTGAGGCGGTAGTAGAGATCCTCCCTGAACGTGCCTTCCGCGATCAGCTCGTCGAGACGACGATTGGTGGCGGAGACCACGCGCACACCCACACGGATCGGCTGCTCGCCTCCCACGCGCTGCAGCTCTCCGTCCTGGAGAATGCGGAGCAGCTTGGCCTGTGATGCTTCGTGCAGGTCGCCCACTTCGTCGAGAAAAATCGTCCCGCCGTCGGCGAGCTCGAACTTGCCGCGTCTCAGCGCCGCCGCGCCGGTGAACGCGCCCTTCTCGTGGCCGAACAGCTCGCTCTCGATCAGCTCGGTCGGAATGGCGGCGCAGTTGACCTTGACGAACGGTCCCGAGGCGTACGGGCTGTGGCGATGGATGTGCGCCGCGAGCAGCTCCTTGCCCGTTCCCGACTCCCCGACGAGCAGGACGTTCACATCCGAGCGCGCCACCTGGGTCGCCTGCTGCACGGTGTGCTGGATGGCCGCGCTCGATCCGATCATGGCCGGCGCGTCGCCCACCAGCTCGCGAAAACGCTGGTTCTCGCGCTGAAGCTCCGAGCGCTCGAGCGCGTTCTTCACGACGAGCAGCACGCGGTCCCTCGCGAGTGGCTTCTCCAGGAAGTCGAAGGCGCCCGTCTGAGTGGCCTCAACCGCGTCGCGAATGGTGCCGTGTCCCGAGATCATCACCGCCGGCGTCGGGTCGTCGGCCTGTCGGAGCGATCGCAGCACGCCGATGCCGTTGCCGTCCGGGAGTCGGACATCGAGGAGATACAGATCGGCCCGGGTCTTGCGCCGTTCGGCGTGGAAGCTGGCCACCGAATCGACGACCGAGACGCGATAGCCTTCGCCTTCGAGAATCAGGCGAAGCGACCGGCCGATGTTCGGCTCGTCGTCGACGATCAGGATGTGGCGGGCGCGGGTCATGGCGCCTGCTCCCGGCCGGCGGTTTCCTCCGCGGCGGGCAGCGTCACGCGAAAGGCCGCGCCACCCAGTTCTCCCTCGACCAGCGTGACGTCGCCGCCGGAGAGCAGCGCGTTCTTCTTCGCGATCGAGAGGCCCAGGCCCATGCCGTGCTTCTTGAACGTGATGGTGGGCTCGAACAGCGTCGCCGTCGCCTCCGCCGCGAGGCCAGGCCCGGAATCGTGGACTTCGATCACCACGTCGGCTTGTTCGGATCTCGTCACCGCGCGGACCGTTCCACCGTGGCCGGCCGCCTCCGCGGCATTCTGCAGCAGGTTGGTCAAGATGCCCTTCACCAGATCCGCGTCAGCCCGAACCCGCGGGGCGCGCGCCTCGAGGCGGAGATCGTACGCCGTGTCGGGGTGGGCCGGGCGGAGCAGCGAGACACGCTCGACGATGAGCGCGTTGAGGTCGAGGACATCGGGTTTGACCGGCGGCTCGCTCGCGAAGTCGGAGAACGCCCGCACCCGACGCTCGAGCGAGTCGATCTCGCTGACGACGATCTGAGCGGCTTGATCCATGAAGGCGCGATCGGACGGCGGATGTCGCGCGACCATCTCCTCCACCGTCAGCCGGATGGGCGTCAGCGAGTTCTTCAGCTCGTGGGCGGTCTTGCGCGCGAGCGACTGCCAGCTCGCCATGCGCGTGAGGTGGACGAGCCGCTCCCGACTCTGACCCAGCTGATCGGCCAGGCGGTTGAACGCGTCGACCGCGCGCTCGACTTCGTCGCGCGTCGTGGCATCCGGGTCGCGCGCGGTCTCGACCCGCCGCGACCAGTCACCGGCCGCAAAATCGGTCAGTCCGGCGGTGAGCTGCTGGATCGGTTGACTGATTCGATGAGCGATGAAGACGAGAGGCGCGAGCGACACGAACCAGGCAGCGCCGAGCAGCAGGAGGAGCGTGAGCGTGAACCCGCGCCTGAGGTCGCGCCCCTCCATCGATTCCACCAGCTCGCGCGTCTGCCGCAGTTGGGCCGCGAGCTGCTCCATGCGAAGGCCCCGCAGGTCGCGGCTGAACATTTCGACGCCGCGGCGGGCGGCGTTGCCCTCGCTGCGCCGCATGTACTGCACGCGATCCCCGCTCGAGCCGGAGAGGCCGAAGCGCTCGGGCTCGCCGCTCTCCCAGAACGCCCGCACGGCGGTCGGCCAGGTGTGCGAGTCGCTCACGACGTAGATCGACGGCGTGACCCGCCCTGCGAGAGCATCTTCCTTCAGGGCCTCGCGCTCGTGCTGATAGAACTGCCTGACTGTCGCTTCCAGCGTCCGAGACAGGCGATCGAGCTCACCAGTGGTGGCATAGCCCAGACTGCGATCGAGGAGCGACGTAGTGATCCAGATTGTCGCAGCCAGCGGCAGCACCGTTGCGGCGAGAAAGGCGGCGATCAGTCGATTCCGAAGTCGATTCACACGCGTTCGATCACTGGTCAGACGGGCTCTTCAATCGCCGCGAACGACCGCGGCGCCTACTGCGGCAGGCGCAGCGGCCCGGCCTCGAGCGAATTCGCCAGATCGGCCGTCTTGTGCCGTCGGCTCAACGCCTCGATCAACCATCGCAGCGTGTAGCCCGACTCCTCGTCTGCGGGCGACGCGCCGGTGCCATCGAGCACGCGGTACTCCAGTCGAATCCAGAACGGGAAGTCGCGGCCCAACGGGCCCAGGGCTCCAAGCGACACCGACAACTGGTCGATGCACCAGGCCTCCGCGTCCGGGGCCGTCACATGCGAGATCGATCGCCTCGGTGTGCTGGCCTCCATCACCGCGAATCGCTCTTCCCAGAGATCGTAGCTCAGAACGAAGATCCGCCGGGTTTGCGCGACCGACGCGGCGCCCGGCTTCCCGGACACCGACAGTGTGAGATCGACGCGGACCGATCGGCCGTCCTTGAGGCGCGCGAGCGGCTCGCCCTTGATGAATCCGAATCCGGGTGCACGGACGTGCAGGGCGTCACCGACGACGCGAACGGTGACGGCTTGCGCGAACGTTCGTACAGCCGGCCACGCGAGCACGAGCGCGATCGCAAGGGTCGCGCGTCCACCGGCCAGGCGTCTCGACCGTGTGGCGATGACGCGGTCGGGTGGCATTAGTAGCGAATACCCAGCGTGAAGATGGCGCGCACGCCTTCCGTGTTGAGCGGAAAGCCCAGCGTCATGAAAAAGCCGTCGTCGTGGAAGCCTCCGCCTGCCGCCACGCGGACCCGCGCGTCGGCGCCGCGGTCCCACACCGCGCCGGCGTCGACGAACAGCGCGAAGCCGGAATACCGGTACTCGAGCGAGCTGTGGAACATCCGGTCGCCGCCGGCCGGTGCGACGTCGTACTTGTTCCAGCCTCTGAGCGTCTGGGAATCGCCGAGCGAGAACCGTTCGAACAGTGGAGCGTCGCCGCTGAGGCCGCCGCCCATCGCGGACAGTCGAACGACGTGCTTCCCCCACCGCGATCGGAAACTGCCGCGGCCGAAGTACCGCTCGTAAACGAGATCGCTCTCGAGCGCGTCCGATCCGGCTCGCAGCGAGGCGAGGGCATCGAGGCGGTGTCCCGAGTGGTCGTCGTCTTTCCAGCGGTCCGAATAACCCAGGGAGACGATGAACGCGTTGGCCTGCGAGTCGGGACCCCCGGCCAGCGGGTCGAGCTCCGTGATGCTGACGCCCGCGTCGATCCGGAGCTGTGGGCTGAACGCGAACGTCAGCTGCGGCGTGATCGTCAATCGCGAGTCGTACGCCGCGGGAATACGCGGATTCAGCTCGAGTGCCGTGAGCGTCTCCGTCTGCCAATCCTGATCGAAGATCGACCACTCGAAGCTGGCGCCCAGCCGCTCGGTCCCGAGATTCCTCGACTCCAGTCGAAGCGCAAAGCCGGAGTACTCCTCGACCAGATCGTCGGCGTTGTTGATCGCCACGGTTGGCGTGAGCCGGACGTTGCGGCCGCCGAACGGAGCCCCCAGGTAGCCGCCCCACCCATGCTTCGAGTGATAGACGAACTTCGACGACTGCCGATCGAACGGGATCCATCGCGCCCCTTCGGCGAGACTCACGTCGAAGACCAGTGAAATCTGGCCGGGTTGACTGCCGCGGACCACGCGCCGTGTCACGTCGTGATCCGGCAGCGCTTCCTCGAGGCGCTTCTCGAGCCGATCGGCTTCAACGGAGTCGAGCGGCTTGCCCGCCATCGCCTCGATCTCCGTCCTCAGCTCCTGGCTGACGTCTTCGTCGGGAACGCCCGGATCTTCACGTCCTCGACGGTGTAGCGTTCGTTGACGTTGCCCTCGCGATCCTGATCGCGGACGTGCGCCACGACGAAGACGACGCGAAGCTCGCCAAAGGGATCTTTGGCCGCTCGCACCGCAGCCACGAACCGCGGTTGCTCAGCTTCGATGCGCGCCGCCAGTTCTTTCAGCCGCTCCCGATTGAGCGGGTTGCCGGCGAGCGCGGCGATTTCCTGCTGCAACCCGGGACTCAGCTTGGCGAGGTCGAACCCCGACACCTGGGCCGATGCGATCACCGTGCCCTCGGGGGCCTCGATTTCCTGCGCGTGGGCCGCCAGGAATGGAATGGCCAACCAGGCGAGGAAGACTCTGAGCGTTCTCATGCCCATGCCCTTAGCAATCGGCGGGCCGCCCTTAACTGATTGATTGTGAACGAGGTGGGCTGATCCTACCTGTGACCGGACGTCACACCTGGGCGGCCGCGCCACAGGCCTCCCTCTCAGAACCGATCTTCTGAGCGCGCGTCGACGATCGCTCCATTCCTCGCGCTGACGGCGTCGGCCACGTCCCCGCGAGGCACGTCCGATCCCATGACGCGCGCGTTCAGGACCACCACCAGATCGGAGGGCGCCAGATGGGCCGCCTGGTCCACCGCCCACACCAAGGCGTCCCAGATCGAGCGGAGGGAGTTGCCGAACGCGCCGCCGCCGATGAGTGTCAGGACGACAGCCTGCTTGCCGAGGTCGAGCGCTGCGAGCAGCGTTCCGAAATAGGCGGCACGAAGCAGCACCGAGCACGCGCCATCGAACGCATCGCCGGCGGCCCTGCTGTAACCGCCCAGCGCCATCGTCGAGGTGCACACCTGCGCGATGGTCGGTGGGTCGGCTGCGACCGGTCCTCCCCAGTTGCCGCCGAGGACGACGTCGACCTGGTCGTGCACGCCGACGCGAATCCGATCGAAGCCGGCTTCGAGGGTGCGCTGGAGCGCATGAGGATCGGTGGTGGGTCCGGCCCGCAAGTACCCGCCGTGGACCACGGCGACCTCGGGAGGCAACGCGTCGGCGAGCAGGTTGATCTGCCGCGTGCTCGTCTGGGTGAAGCGAGCGCCGTCATACGCCGGCGCGGCGTAGTGCCGCAGGAAGGTGCCTGGAAACGCCGAGACCGCCGCGCGCGGTCCCTGCGTGTTGTCGTCCACGTAATCGGCAATCGGTACGAGGTGCGGGCCTGGCGCTTCGAGGCAGTTGAACTGCGACGCGACCTGGAAAAGCGTGCCGGGCCCCGCCATGGCCTGCAGCGCGCCGACATCCGTGAGCGGGTGTGCTCCGAGGAGGACCGATAACGTAACGCGGCCGTTCTTTCCGCGACGTCGAACCCGCGCCTCGAGCTCTCCGATGGTGGGAATGGCGAAGCGCCCGGCGCGGTCGGAGCGTCCCGCGGCGGTGAGCCGCGCGGTGCCGTCGTCGCCCCACACGAAGGCACGTTCGACGTCGCGTGCGACAGCGGCCTCGATGTGCTCGAGCACCGCGGCGACGTCATCACGACTCAGTCCGCGGGTCACGCCCGGCCTGCGCAGGCCCGGCAGGCGCTCGCTCAGAGCGTCCCACAGGTCGCCGTCCGTCGCGCTCACTTGTTACCCCTGTGACGCGCCGATCGCCACCAGCTGGGACCGCGTTCGGAAGAAGAGGGTGCCTCTCGAGATGGCTGGTGTCGCCATGCACGACTCTCCCATGCGGTTGCGCGCGAGAACCTCGAAAGTGGGTCCGGCGCGCACGACGACCACGTCCCCTTCTTCGCCGGTGCAATATACCTTGCCGTCACCAGCCACTGGGGAGGCGGAGAATGCCGCCGAATCCGCCGGCAGCCGTTGCTGGTAGTGCCGCGCACCGCTCTGCGCGTCGTAGCACTTGAGCACGCCCGCGTTGGTGCCGCTGTAGAGCAGCCCGCGATACACGAGCGGCGTCTGGATGTAGGCGCCATTCTGTCCATCGCTCCAGACGACGTCCGCATTCGACGACGCACCATCTTTCAGCGAGATGTCTCCAATCGCGGCTGGCCGCACGGCGAAGACCGGAGCGCTGCCGTGGCC
The DNA here is from genome assembly GCA_963840865.1 of Vicinamibacterales bacterium. Taxonomy (GTDB): domain Bacteria; phylum Acidobacteriota; class Vicinamibacteria; order Vicinamibacterales; family Vicinamibacteraceae; genus CAWJAP01. The sequence continues at coordinate 166,472 of CAWJAP010000022.1, read as the reverse complement.
GTTGGCGACGTAAATCAATCCGCCCGCAGAGAAGGGCGTCGGAATGGGGTTGTCGCCGCCGCCGCGGAGACGCCAGATCTCCTTCCCCGTGTCCGCGTCGTAGCTGACCACGTACGGCCATCCATTGGCCACCACCTGTGCCCGCTTTCCATCGTCGTAGACGAACGGCGTGGCCCAACTGCGCTCGCACACGTCCTTGCGAGGGGTGCGCCAGAGCTCGCGGCCGTCGGCAAGGCTCAGCGCAACGAGAAAGGGCGCGGCTGGCGCGTCGCACTGAAGGACGATGCGATCCCTGAAGATGACCGGTGACGCGGCAAAGCCCCAGCCGATGCCGGTACTTGCTGACGTCGATCGGACCCAGGTCGCGGCTCCAGCGGGGCGTGCCGTCGAGGCTGTATACGTGAACGCCTTCCGACCCGAAGAACGCGACTACATGCTGCCCGTCGGTCGCGAGGGTGGTGTTCGCATGCGTGGCTTTCACGTGGCGCCCGGCTCGCGGGTGTCCTTGTTTCGCCGTGCGATCCCACAGGACGCGGCCGCTCTTCGCGTCCAGGCAGTAGATCATCCAGCGTTGAGCGACGTTGTCGTCGGCGCCGTCGCTGTCGCCGAAGAGCCCGAGCCGCAGTGGCGCCTCCCCCGATTCACGCACCGCGGTCGCGGTCAAGACCTTATCGCCGCAGACGATGGGGCTCGAGTGTCCGAGGCCTGGAACCGGTGTCCTCCATCGAATGCCGGTGAGTGCTCCCGCCGACGGATCCGCGTTCCAGTCGGTCGGAAGCGCTAATCCATCCTGGACGCCCGACGCATTCGGGCCGCGGAAAGCCGGCCAGTCGGACTCGGCCGCGAACGCGGCGGCGGCGCGCGGCAGCATCAGCGCGCCGGGAAACAGCAAGAGCAGGTCTCGACGCCGAATCGGATGTGACATACGACTACTCGTGTTGCAAGGCGACCACGGGATCGATGCGGGAGGCACGACGCGACGGGACGAAACACGCGACGGCCGCCACCACGAGAAGTACCGAAGACACGACGGCAGCAGCCCGGAGATACTGCGGCTGAAACCCGTAGAACAACGTGGTCATGGAGCGTGCGGCGACGGCCGCGATGGTCAGGCCGATGACGAGGCCGACCAACGTCAATGCCAGGCCGCGGCGGCTGAACGAGAGCAGGATGTCTCTGGCCGTCGCGCCCAGCGCCATGCGCACGCCAATCTCGCTCGTCCGCTGCGTCACGGCGTAGGAGAGCACGCCGTACAGCCCGAGCGACGCGAGCAACAGCGCCAGCAGGGCGAACGCGCTCAGAAGTGTGGTGTTCTGCGTTGGCACGGACAACTGGCGGTTGACGATATCCTCGATGCTCTGCACGCGCGCGATTGGCTGGTTCCGGTCGATGGACCAGATCGCGTGCCGCACCGCCGACACAATCGACGCGGGCTCGACCGACGTGCGAACCACGATGCCGCTCGGTTCGTCCCAGCTCTGGTCGGCTTGCTCGTGCACGCGATAGATCGTGGGCTGCAACTCTTCGGCCACGCCGCGATCGCGCATCTCTTTCACGACGCCGACGACCGTGTACCAGTAACCCTTGTCGCCCCAGCGCCCGAACTGGAAACGCGCGCCGAGGGGCGAACGCCCGGGAAAGTGACGCTCTGCGAACGATTCGTTGACGATGGCCACCGGCGAGCCGGAACGCCGGTCGGCCTCGAAGAACCGCCCGTCGCGTACCCGTGCGCCGACCGTGGCGAAATAGTCGCGCGTCACCACGCGCGAGAGCGCCACCTGTTCGCGGGCTTCGTCGTTCGACTGGCCGGCGAGCCGATAGAAGGTCGCCTGGTCGTGGACGGTCAGCGGAATCCGCGAGATGGCGCCGGCATTGACGACGCCGGGAATCGCGCGAATCTTCTCGAGCTGGGCGTTGACGAAGGCCACGCGCTGGTCGAATTCGTGATAGCGGAAGAGCGGTGTCACGAACGTCAGCACCTTGTCGCGGCGCAGACCGAGGATCGAGCTGCCGCAGGTGTTGAAAGGTCTGGAGCAGCAGCCCGCCGCTCGTGAGCAGCGCGACAGCGAGGGCGGTCTCGACGACGATGAGCGAGTGCTGGAACCAGTGGCTGCGCGCCCCGGAGCTGCCCCGGCCACCGTCGCGCAGCCCGACCTGAAGAGCGGAGCGCGACCCGCTCAGCGCCGGCGCCAGGCCGAACGTCAACGCCGCCGCCACGGCAATCGCCGCAGAGAAGCCCAGGACGCGCCAGTCGAGCGTCAGCCGCACGGCCGCCATGGTCTCCGGCACCAGGGTTTCATGGGCCTGACGCTCAGGACGCTCCAGAAGTTGGCCGTGACCTTGCGGGCGGGCAAATCTTCGGGCTCGCCGCCGCCGGACAGGACCGCGGCCCCAGGCTGCGTGGCCGCGATGTCCGTGAACACGGTGTTGAGGCCTCGCCACGCGTGCCACTCGGGCGGCGTCGAAAAGAACTTCGGCTGCGCGGTCCGGGTGGAGTCGATCCAGACCATGACCAGGCGGTCGGCGTCGGCATAGGGTAGCGGCCGGATCAGGTCCCGCATCGACGGCGCTGAACATCGCGGTGTTGACGCCGATGCCGAGCGCCAGCGTGGCGATGGCGATGGCCGAGAACACCGGATTGCGACGGATCTGGCGCACGCCGTAGCGGACGTCGCGCGCGAGCTGCTCCAGGCGCGTCCAGCCCCATGCCGCGCGAACGTCCTCCTTCACGAGCGTGGCGTTGCCGAAGGTGCGCCGCGCGCCAGCCGTCCCCGACTCCTCCGCTTCGAGGTCGAGGTGACTCTCGATCTCGCGATCGAGGTCCCGCTCCTGCCGCGCCCGCGACCACGGCCCGAAGCCTCTGAGGCGCTTCAACAGACCCATCTCAAGCCTCCATGGTCGAGCCTCTACTCTGCGGGTAGATTATCTACCATCGAGGAACGGTGCGGAGAAGCCGGTCGCCGGGCGACCGTTCACTCTCACCGCGAGCGCCTGGCTGGCGCGCTCCGCGAAGAGGAGTCACCGCCGCCCATGAGGTGCTTCGCGAGGGCGTCGTACGCCGGCAACGATGTGGGGTCGAGGTTCACGTTGCCGGCCAGCGGGTGCGACGCAAATCGCGCGATCACCATCTCGGCTTTCGGATCGACGTAGATGCCCTGGCCGTGGACCCCGCGAGCGGTGTACACGCCGTGATCGTTGTGCGCGACCCACCACATGGTCCGGTAGCTCCAGCCCGGAAGCGTCTTGTAGCCAGCCGGGGCGAAGTGCTCCCGATTCCCGCCGCGCCGCACCTCGTCGACGACGGAAGCCGGCACGATCTGCTGTCCGTTGTAGCGCCCGCCCATCCGCATCATCTCGCCGAACCGCGCCATGTCGCGCAGGGTCAGGTTCAGGCCGCCGCCCGCGAACTCGACGCCGGTGGCATCTACGGTGAAGAAGCCATCCTGCTCGACTCCCAGTTTCGCCCAGATGCGTTCGTGCAAGAGGTCGCTGAGGACTTGCCCGTGACCCGGCGCAGCACCCAGCCGAGCGCGTCGGTGTTGACCGTCTTGTACCAGAAACGCTCACCGTGTGCAGAGGCCTTCTTGACCGTCTGCAGGTACTCGTAGAAAGACCCGGGTCCCTGGTCACCGGCTGGACGGGGCAGAAAGCCGCCGGCGCGCGTGAACTGCCACACCGGTGAGTTCCGGTCGGTGTACACCTCCGAGTAGTCGAGGCCGGTCGTCATGTCGAGCAGCTGGCTGATCGTCGCATCGGCAAACCCGGTGTTCTTCAGCTCCGGGACGTAGGAGGCGACCAGGGCGCGCTCGTCGATGGCGCCTTCCGCCACGAGCGAGGCGGCTACGGTGGCGACGAACGACTTGGTCACCGAGAACGCGATGTGCGGCTTGTGCGCCTGGAGCACGCCGAAGTAGCGCTCGTAGACGATTCGGCCGCGATGCAGAACGACGATGCCGTCGGTGTAGTTGGCGGCGAGCGACTGCGCCCAGGTCATCGTGCCGCTGCTGCCGATCGGCTGAAATCGAATCCCGTCGAGATCCGCGCGCTCGGCTCTCGGCAGCGGCACGGCAGCGGTGTCTCCTCGCGCGACCACAGTCGTGGGCATCAGCTGGCGGATGTTCGAGAACGACCAGCGTGTTTGCGGAAAGCGGAAGAAGCTTTCGTCCGAGAATCGAATCTGCTTGTCGGCAGGCACGGGCGACCCGACCATCCATCCCATTACCACGGGATCGCTCGCCGCCGCGTCCAGAGGTCGAGAAGCATCCTGCCCCTCACCGTGGATCGCGATGGCGGCCAGGAGAGCCGAGGCGAGGCTCAATGTCGGCACGAACGGGGCCGTGGAGGGTTTGGTCATGGGCTGGCGTTCCCGCGATCGAGTAGAATCGCGCCCTACTGTACAGCTTGGGGAGGCAGAGTGCACCGGCAGCCATCCGATCGCATCAAGCGGTTCGCGCTCGGCCTCGGGAGCTATGTTCCCGATGCGACCTCCGCCTCGGTGATCCTCCTGCTCATCGTCGCGGGGCTGGCCCTGGCGTTCGGCAACGGGCCGAGCGCCATTGCCGACGCGTACTACCGTGGCCTCTGGATGCTGCTGCCGTTCACGATGCAGATGACGCTCATTCTGGTCCTGAGCGCCGTCGTCAGCACCACGCCAGTCTTTTGCCGGGGCATCGTGGCGCTCGCCCGGCTGCCCCGGAACCTGACCGAGATCATCGTTCTGAGCGTCGTGCTGGACGCCGTGTTCTCGTATCTCTACTGGGGTCTCGGCCTGGCGCTGGCGCCGCTCATTGCCGTGCACTTCAGCGCGGCCGCCGAGGAGAAGGGAATCCCCGTCGACTTCCCGTTCCTGCTCGCCACGGTCGGCGCGGCTCAAGCAGTCTGGCAGTTCGGACTGTCGGCGAGTGCGCCGCTGCTGATGGCGACGCCGGGTCACTTCCTCGAGCGCACGGTGGGGGTGATGGACCTGCGCTCCACCATCTGGTCGGCGCCGGCATTGCTCATGGTGACGACGTTCCCCGTCTGCGTGATTCTGCTCTCACGCCTGCTCATGCCGCGCAACGGCGAGCCGCTGTCGCGCTTTCCCGAAGCCAGCGCACTCGCGTCCACGTCGCGCGAGGCGCCCGCGCCTCCCGACGCGCAATCGCCCGCAAGCGGGTTTTCGGCGTGGCTCGAGCGCAGCCCGCTCGTGACCGGCGTGCTCGTGGTCGCGCTTCTGTCGTGGCTCCATCACCACTTCGTGACGAAGGGCGCGAGCCTCGATCTGAACGCGATGAACACGATGCTGCTCACCGCCGCGTTGCTGCTCCACCGGAACGTGGCCACGTTCACCCACGCGTTGCGGTCCGCCGTCACCGTCTGCTGGCCGGTCCTCGTGCTGTATCACCTGTACGGCGGCGTCGCCGGCCTGCTGCAGTTCACCTCGGTCGGCGAACGCTTTGCCGGGGCCTTCGCGGCCTGGGCCACGCCGCTGACGTTTCCATTCCTCATCGCCGCCGCGAGCGCGGTCGTGTCCGTCTTCATCCCGTCGAGCGGCGGCCAGTGGGTGGTCCAGGGCTACGTGACGTCGCGCGCCGCGGAGCAGGTGGGGACGACGGCGCAGCACGGTCTGCTCGCATTGAGCGTCGGCGACCACGTGGGGAATCTCGCCTCACCGTTCTGGCCCGTGCTGATGGCCGGCATGGCGCGCGTGGACTTCCGCACGTTCTTCGGCTACGGCCTGGTGTTCGCCGTGCTCTGGTTCGCGCTCGGCGTCACCATCATGACGCTGGTTCCGCCCGGTTGAGCGCGATGGTGACGCGCGAACGCGAGGGTTTGTCAGGGACTCGCCGGCTGCGGCTTCAGACCGGAACGGCCTCGACGACGCTCACGGCCGACGCCGTCGGCACGATGCGGGTCAGACGAAGATTCGCCTTCGCGAAGAGCGCCGCGTACTCGGTCTGGGGTCCGCTCCTGCCCTCCCGGTCCGACGAGCATCATCATGTCGAGGATCTTGCCGGGATGCGGCGCGTCCCCGGGTGGCAGCACCATCTCGATGAGGAGGATGCGGCCGCCCGGCTTCATCGCCCGGCGGCAGTGGCCGAGAATCGTGAGGCACAGCTCTTCGTTCCAGTCGTGGATGATGTGCGAGAGCAGATAGGCGTCGCCGCCGACCGGCACCCGCTCGAAGAAGCTGCCCGACTCGATCGTCACCCGGTCCGTCAACCCGCGCGACTGAATCAAAGCAGGCGCGTCGCGCACGACATGTGGCAGATCGAACAGGATGCCGCGCGAGCCCTCATGCCGGGCGAGAATCGTCGTCAGCAGATGGCCGCTCGCCGCGCCGACGTCCACGATCGTCCCGAGGCCGGCAAAATCGTAGGCCTCCGCCACGGCCGCCGGTTCAGCGCCGTGAAAGCCCACCATCGTCTGGCTGAAGAGCGAGGCTTCCTCGGGGTGCTCCGCCAGCCAGTCGAAGATCGGCATGCCGAGCACCTGTTCCGCGCTGTTCTTCCCCGTCTGAAGCGAGTAGAGCAGCCGATCCCACGACCCCGAGAATCCTGGACTGCCGAGGGTCAGAATCGACGCCCGTGCCGACCCCGGGGCGCCGGTCTCGAGCGCGTGCCCGAGCGTCGTGAGAGAGAACCGCCTACTGCCGTCCTCCGTGAGGATGCCGAGGCTCGCCAGCGTTCGCATGAAGCGGTACAGGGAAGGCGCGTGCGTCTCGGTCGGTCCCGCGAGCTCCTCCGCGGTCTTCGCGCCGTCGGCAAGCCGGTCGGCGAGGTCCAACTTCGCTGCGGCATAGACAATGCGGGACACCCAGTAGCGCCGTGCCCATCTCGATGAGTCGAGCGTGGGGTGGGATTTCCTGCTGGTGAGCGCCAGCCGCCGCCGGTTGTGCCATGTGCTGTTCTCTCCTCCGGGAAGCGGCCAGTCTAGCACAACGGCTGAGCTGGATGCTCGGAATCGACTATCCGACGTCGTCGACCGGGAGCGCGTCGGCGAACCGGTCGTCGTCTTTCATCTCCTTCTTCAGTCGAGCGAGCTCCTCTTTCAGTCGCTTGACCGTGGCTGCATGCGCCGGATCGGCGTAGAGGTTTCGCATCTCGCGCGGATCGGTCTCGAGGTCGAACAGTTCCCACTGATCGAGCTTGTCGAAGTAGATCAACTTGTAGCGCGCAGTCCGGATCCCGTAGTGCGCGGCGACGTTGTGATGGCCCGGGTGGTAGTAGCGGTAATACATCGCGGTCCGCCAGTCCTTCGGCGTGCGGCCCTCCAGGACGGGAACGAAGCTCCGGCCCTGCATGTCGCCCGGAACCTTCACCCCCGCCGCCGCGAGTAGCGTCGGCGCGAAGTCCACGTTGAGCACCATCGCGTCGGCGACGGTTCCCGCCTTGATCCGGCCCGGCCAGCGGACGAGGAACGGCATGCGCAGCGACTCCTCGTACATGAAGCGCTTGTCGAAGAAATTGTGCTCGCCGAGGAAGAAGCCCTGGTCGGACGTGTAGATCACGATGGTGTTCCCGGCGAGCCCGTTGCGATCGAGCCAGTCGAGCAGCCGCCCCACGTTCTCGTCGACCGAGGCGACGCAGGCGAGGTAGTCGCGCATGTAGCGCTGGTACTTCCACGACTTCAGGGCGGCGCCGGTCAACCCCGCCGGCGGCGGCATCTTCAGATCCTCCGCGTTCAGGTCCCGGTCGATCCGCATCGTCGCCATCCGCGCCGCATCCGCTCGTCCGGCGTGATCGTCGTTGAAGGTCTCCGGCTCGGGCACCTGCACGTTCTCGAACTGCCGCCGGTACTGCTCGTTCGGTTGCCAGTTCCTGTGCGGCGCCTTGTGGTGGCTCATGAGGAAGAACGGCTTGTCGCGCGGCCGGTTCTTCAGGAACTCGATCGAGAGGTCGGTGACGATGTCGGTCGTGTAGCCCTTGATCGTCTTCCGCGTGCCGTTCTCGATGAAGTCGGGATCGAAGTACGCGCCCTGCCCGGGCAGGATGTTCCAGTAGTCGAACCCGGTCGGCTCGCCGCCCACGCCCGGCTTGTTGCCGCCGAGGTGCCACTTGCCGACCACCCCCGTGTGATAGCCAGCCTGCTGGAGATATTTCTGCAGCATCGGCTGCGACCCGTCGATGTGGTTGAACACCGGGACGCCGTTCAAGTGCGCGTACTTGCCGGTCAGGATGGCGGCCCGGCTCGGCGTGCAGATCGAGTTGGTCACGAAGGCGTTCGCGAAGCGCACGCCCTCCTTCGCGAGCCGATCGATTCCGGGCGTTTTGATCAGACGACTGCCATAGGCGCTGATCGCGTGCGCGGCGTGGTCGTCCGACATGATGAAGATGATGTTGGGCCGCTCCGTGGAACCGGCCGCGGGAGCCTGTCCGCCCGAGGAGGGCACGGCCATCGCCAGGGCGACGAGCGCCGCCGTCAGGATGCTTCTGGTCATGGTGTCGCCTCGCGATCGCAAAATCCTACGACAACTGACCGACTCACTCGTAACTCGTAATTCGTCACTCGTCACTGTCATGCGTCTAGAATCCTCGTCATGCGCGCGCGAGTGTCCCGTCGCGACGCCATGCGGCAGCTGGGAGTCGCAGGCGCCGGCATGGCCGTGGCTCCGGTCGTCCTGCGCGGCCAGGATGGGCCGATCAGAGTCGCCGGGAAGCCGGTCGAGATCGTGGTCGCGTCGGTCAGCCCCTCGATGGTGCGCCTCACCGTCACCGCCGTCGGCGGCGAGGCAGTCCGTGACGATGGCGCGCTGGTCAAGGCCGCGGAGGCACCGGCGCTGGCTCGAGGACGTGACGCGTTCGGGCCGATCAGGGCCGGGAACCTCACGGTCCGGTTCACGGCGGCGCCTCCCGTCCTGACGGTGGTGGACGGGAAGGGGCAGCCCGTCCAGCACATCGCGCTCGATGCGGATGCGCCCGCGTTGAGATTCTCGCTGGGGAACGGGCCGCTCCTGGGCTTCGGAGAAGGCGGACCCCAGTTCGATCGCAAGGGCGAGACCTACACCAATCGCAACGGCCAGGGCGGTTACCGGCTCCGGACGCATGGCGGCCGCGTGCCGATCCAGTGGCTGGTCAGCACCGACGGCTGGGGCCTCTTCATCCACCACCCGCTCGGAAGCTTCGACCTCACCGGCACGGCCGGCGTCCTCACGCCGACCGACGCGGCGCTGCCAGTCGATCTCTTCGTGACCGCGGCATCAGACCCCAAGGACTTGATGGCGGAGTACGCGCGCATCACCGGGTTTGCGGAGCTGCCGCCGCTGTGGTCGTTCGGCTACATGCAGTCGCATCGGACGCTGGCCGGGCCCGACGAGGTCGCCTCGGTCGCGCGCACCCTCCGCGAGAAGAAGCTGCCGTGCGACGCCCTCATCTATCTGGGCACCGAGTTCACGCCGTCCGGATGGAACACGCGCAACGGCGAGTTCGCATGGAAGGCCGAGAACTTTCCCGACCCCAGGCGTTTCATCGGCGATGCCCACGCTCAGCACTACAAGGTCGTGCTCCACATCGTCATCGAAGGCCGCCGCATGAGCGGCGCCGTGAGCGATGCGTGCACGCCCGACCAGGCCGTGCCGAGCGGGCGGACGCCCGACGATCGCTGGCCCGACGATCGCGCCGTTCCCTGCTACTGGCCCTATCACGAGCCGCTCCTCGATTTCGGCGTCGACGGCTGGTGGCCCGACCAGGGCGACGGGCTCGATGCGGCGTCGCGGCTGGCGCGGATCCGCATGTATTGGGAAGGGCCGCAGATCTACCGGCCGAACGAGCGGCCGTTCGCGCTGCACCGGAACGGATACGTCGGCATGCAGCGCTACGGCGCGTTCCTGTGGTCCGGCGACGTGTTTACGACATGGGAGACGCTCGAAGACCCACGTGCCCGTGGCGATCAACACGGGGCTCTCGGGCATTCCGTTCTGGGGATCGGACATCGGCGGATTCGTGCCGACCGCCGAGTACACCGGCGAGCTGCACGTGCGCTGGTTCCAGTTCGGCACGTTCTGCCCGTCGTTCCGGGCGCACGGGCGAAACTGGCACCTGCGCCTGCCATGGGGCTGGAACATGGGCAAGCTCCCGGTGTCCGAGCTGCGCGGCTATACGGGCGGCGCGGCGGATCCCGATCCGGCGGAGCTGAACAACCCGCACGTCGAGCCCATCGTGCGGAAGTATCTCGAGCTGCGCTACCGCCTGCTCCCCTACACCTACACCATCGCGCGAGAGTGCACGGAGACCGGTCTGCCGTTGATGCGCGCGCTCTGGCTGCATCACCACGACGATCCCCAGGCGGTTCGGCGCGGCGACCAGTTCCTGTGGGGCCGCGACATCCTCGTGTCGCCCGTGGTGAAGAAGGGCGCGGTGTCGCGCCGCCTGTATCTCCCACGCGGCGCCTGGTTCGACTTCTGGACCGAGGAACGGCTCGAAGGCGGCCGCGAGGTGGATCGCAAGGTCGACCTCGAGACGATGCCGCTGCACGTTCGAGCCGGTGCGATTCTTCCGCTCGGGCCCGTCAAGCAGTACGTCGAGGATCCGGTCGAGGGCCCGCTGACCGTGGTGATCTATCCCGGCGCGAACGGCGCGTTCTCGATCTACGAAGACGATGGCCGGACGTTCGACTATCGGAAGGGCGCGTGGATGCGGACCGCACTCGCCTGGAACGATCGAGCGCGCGTGCTGTCCGTCCGGCTTGCGCCGGGCGCGCGCATGCTGCCGCCGGCGAAGCGCGCCATCGAAATCCGCGTGGCAGGAGAAGGGCGCACACGAAGTCTGATGTTCGAGGGCAAACCGATCGATCTGCGACTTTGAAAGGAGGGCGGGGCGCGTCCCTTCACGCGGAGGACGTCGGTCCGTCTTTCGGCAGATCCAGCTTCGGATCCATCCGTTCCGGGTCCTGCATCATCTCGTCCCACGTCACCGGGCGCCCGAGATAGGCGGCGTGGCGGCCCAGAATCGCGGCCAGATTGCTTTCGAGGCTCGGCGTGAGCGTATCCGCGAGCGCCGCGCCCGTGGTAACTGCGGCATGGAAGTCCTGGATGTTCCCTACCGCGCCGCTCGTGAAGAGTCCCTTCGTGCTGCCGCCCGCCCACGGCACGTCGCCGGTGATGCGGACATCGCCGTCGTAGGCCGAATCCACGGTCCCGCGCGCGCCGTACACGCGAATCCGCAGGTCGTCGAAGCCTTTCGTGAACTGCGCCGAGCTGAAGTCGACGAGCACGCCATTCGGATACGCGTAGGTGACGACGAAGTGATCCCAGCAGTCGCCGACGTCGACGCGCGCCTTCCGTCCGCCGCCGCCCCGCGCGCTGAGCGGACGCGATCGCAGATACCAGTTCGCGACGTCAATCACGTGAATGTTCTGCTCGACGATGATGTCGCCCGAGAGCGCCTTGTCGAACACCCAGTTGCGCAGACGCGCGGTCGCCGTGCCGGCCTTCGCCCTCGGCGTGAGACGGCCGGCGTGGTAGTAGACGTGCCCGAGCACGGCCGGGCCGATGTCGCCGCGGTGTACCCGCTCGACGGCCTCGCGGAACAGCGGGTCGCGGCGGGTTTGAAAATCGACCAGGACCTTGCGCGAAGGCCCGGCAGCCTTCGCCGCTCGCTCGACTGCGCAGGCAGCCGGCGACATCCACGGCAATCGGCTTGGCGAGATAGAGATGCTTGCCGGCCTGGAGCGTGGCGGCGGCCTGCTCGGGATGGAAGTACGGCGGGCTCTCGATGGCCACGGCATCGAGCCTGCGCTCGAGCAGGGCGCGATACCCGTCGAGTCCGGTGAAGCGGGCAGTGGTCTCCACCGAGAGCTCGTCGCCCAGCTTCTGGACGCGGTCGGCGAAGTAGTCGTGCAGCGCAACCACCTTCGTGTTGGTGTGCTGCTCGAACAGACGGCCGACGAACCGTCCGCGCCCGCCGCTTCCGATGATTCCCAGCTCCAGCCGCGAGTTGGCCTGCGACCCGCGCACCGCCGACGGCGCCACGATGGTGACGCCGGCGGTCGTCTTCAGGAACTCGCGTCGACCCACCCGGACGTTCGTCTCTGACACGGCCGCCTCCTCGTAACCGAGCTCACTCGTGTCGGGAACCGGCTAGCGTTTCCTGCCCGCCCCGCACCAGCTCATCGTGGTGGGTGCTCGACACGACCAAGCGAAGGGTGATCGTCGTTCGTGGTCCGACGCTTAGCTTACGCCCACCTGTGGTGTCGGCAGTGGCGGCCGCGACGCGCGGACGCTCGCCGGGGATGATCTTCGATTAGGATGCCACCCGGAACCGCCGTGAGTACCGCCGCATCCTGGACTGATTTACCCAACCTGTGTCACGACGCAAGGCTCGGTGCCTTCAACTGGGTGAGTCGGGAGTGCCTCTCGCTGTCGATTTACTGTCTTCGCGGTGGCGCGGACGGTTCGGAATTGTCCGACCAGGCCGTCGACCTGCGCCTGTCACCTGTCGGGGCGCTCGTGCTGGCCTACGATTCCACAGAGACGCCGTCCGCGTTCCGGCCGCCACGGGTCTACACCGCGACCGACCTGCGGTCGTGGCAGGTCGACGCCGACATCAACGTCTGGGTGAACGAGCCGGATCGTGACGAGCGCGCACTCGACGCGTTGCGGGTGGACTGGCTCGCGGGTTCAGCCGCCGACTTGGCGAAGTGCCAGTACCCGGTTCGGGCTGACGTTTGGACACGGCCTTCCTTACTTCATGATCCTGATCGGTTGCGACCGGCTCGAGTCGTTCGCCGGTGAGCAGCCACTTTCCCTCCAGGATTGGGCCGGGCAGTATTCAGCGTGGTGGCGTGAGTGGAGCCGCCGCCAGGATCCGGAGCGCCGAGACCCAGACGCCGCGGACGAACCGGTTCTCGAGCCGGCCGTCGATCCGCCGTCGAGCCCGATTCACCAGTGGCCGGGCGAACCGGTGGCCGAGTGGGAACCGACGGATACACCGCCGGAGTTGTTGGCGGCAGTCGGCGCGTGGTGCGAAGCCCAGTTTCGTCCGGTGTCGTACGACTGGGGCAATCGATTCTACGGGCGACAGGTCGATTCATGGTGGGCCGAAGGGAAGCGGGCCGGCGTCACGGTGCGCGGAATCGAGTCACAGGCGTCCGGGCACGAGTGCGGAGTGCGTTCAACAATTCCTGCTCCGCCGCAAGTCGAGCGGGTGGGTCGCCGAACCGCTTTCGCGCGGCTGGCCGCCATATGGGTCTGCTCCGGAGCGTCCCGCGAACGACAAGCCGTGGCTCCTGCGATGGCGCTCCGGCGAAGTACTCAGTTGCAGGAGAAGCTGACTGGCGTCCGGCGCCGGGAAGCTCCGGAGGAACTCGACCACAGGCTCACTCGCTACGAGGCCCAGGTGTCCACCGAACGGCTCGCCCGCCAAATCGCGTTTCTCGTCGAAGCCGACCGGTTGAAGACCGTTCTCCGCCGGACTCCCCTGACCGACAACTCGCGGCTCGAGAACTCGGCCGAGCACTCGTGGCACCTGGCGCTCGCCGCGATGGCCCTGCAGGAATACGGTCCCGCGGGTCTCGACACGCCGCACGTGCTCGAATTGCTCGTCCTGCACGACCTGGTGGAGATCGATGCCGGCGATACGTTCGCCTACGATCGCGCCGGCTACGAGAGCAAGGCCGAGCGCGAGCGGGTGGCGGCCGATCGGATCTTCGGGCTGCTGCCTGACGAGCAGGCGCTCCGGTTCCGCCGCCTCTGGGACGAGTTCGAGGCCATGGAGACGCCGGAGTCGCGGTTCGCCAACGCGCTCGATCGGCTCCAGGCATTGCTGCAGAACATGAGGGCCGGCGGCGGGAGCTGGTCGGCCTATCAGGTGACGCGCCAGCAGGTCTTCGAGCGGATGGCGCCGGTCGAAGCGGCCCTGCCCGACGTCTGGCCGTTCGTGTGCGAGGTCATCGATCGGTATTGCGCGGCCGGCGCGATCCGCGCGGATGATTGAGCCAGGACAATCGGGGTCGGGTGTGATTTCCATCTAAGAGCACGATACTTAGATGGAAATCACACCCGACCCCAGCGAGCTAGCGAGGATCGATTCGTCAGATTTATCCTGGCGTAGAATCCCGCCCACGTGCACGAGACCATCCATCCCGACGGCCGCGTCGAGTTGAAAGACACGACGCGCATCGAGGCGAGCCCGCTCTACAACCACGACCTCGCGCCGGTGCCGCTCGCCCGCCGCACCTGGTCGACCTACAACTTCGCGGCGCTCTGGATCAGCATGGCGCACTGCATCCCCACCTACATGCTCGCCTCGGGGTTGATGGTGAGCGGCATGAACTGGTGGCAGGCGCTGTTCACGATCCTGCTCGGCAACACCATCGTTCTCGTTCCAATCCTGTTGAACTCCCATCCGGGGACGAAGTACGGCATCCCGTTCCCGGTGTTCGCCCGCGCGTCCTACGGCACGATCGGCTCGAATCTCCCCGCTCTCATGCGGGCGCTCGTCGCCTGCGGCTGGTTCGGCATCCAGGCCTGGATTGGCGGCGAGGCGCTGCAGACCTTCTTCGCCAGCCTCGTCCCCGGCTGGCCGACGCTCCTCGGCAGCGGCTTCGGCGGGCACACCACCACCCAGTGGCTGTCATTCCTGCTGTTCTGGAGCCTGAACGTCTTCATCATCTACCGCGGCATGGACCTGCTGCGGTGGGTCGAGAACTGGGCGGCGCCCTTCGTGCTCGTCATGACCGCGGCGCTTCTCGTCTGGGCGGTGCGCGAAGCCAATGGCTTGGGACCGCTGCTGGCGCAGCCCGGCAAGCTCACCACGTTCGCCGAGTTTTTCCCCGTCTTCATTCCGTCGCTCACCGCGATGATCGGGTACTGGGCGACGCTGTCGCTCAACATGCCCGACTTCACGCGCTTCGGCCGGAGCCAGCGCGAGCAGGTGATCGGTCAGGTCGTCGCGCTGCCGACGACGATGGCCGTCTTCGCGGCGATGGGGGTGCTGATTACGAGCGCGACGGTGGTCATCTATGGTGAAGCCATCTGGGATCCGATCAAGCTGGTCGGAAAGTTCCAGACGCCGCTCATAGTCGCGATCTCGATGTTCACCGCGGTCGTGGCGACCCTCGCCGTGAACATCGCCGCCAACGTCGTGTCCCCCGCCAACGACTTCGCCAACGCGTTTCCTCGGCACATCGACTTCAAGACCGGCGGGCTCATCACCGGCGTGCTCGGCATCCTGATGCAGCCGTGGAAGCTTCTGGCCGATCCCTCGGGCTACATCTTCACGTGGCTGCTCGGCTACTCGGGTGGTCTCGGATCGATTGCCGGCGTGTTGATTGCCGACTACTGGCTGGTACGCCGGACACGGCTGCACCTGGAGGATCTGTATCTCGTCGATGGCGCGTACCGTTATGCCGGCGGCTGGAACCGCAAGGCGGTCGTGGCCACGCTGCTCGGGTGTGCGGTGGCGTGGGGTGGATTGGTGGTGCCGGCGATGAAGCCACTCTACGACTACGCCTGGTTCGTGGGGTTCGGCGTGGCCTTCAGCGTGTACCTCGTCGCCATGCAGGCAGGTAGGGGCACGGCCCGCCGTGTCGTGACCAAGGATGTCGCACGCTCATGAACTGCGAGCCCGTCACCGCACCGCCTCCATCCCTTGCGTTCGGATGACGGGAACCGCCGTCGGGCCGGTGAGGAACGCAATCAACTGCCGCGCCGCGTCGGGCCGTTTGGCGCTGGCGCTGACACCTGCCGTGAACGTGACGTAGGACTGTATCTCCTTCGGAAGAGGGCCCACGAGGTCGACACCGGGGGTGGTCAGAATCTGGGTGATCACCACGAGCCCGAGCTCGACTTCGCCTCTGGCGACCATCTCCGAGACGCGGTCCGTGTCCGGCCGCGTGACCTTGGGCGCAATGGCATCGGCAATGCCGAGGCGCTCGAACAAGCCGGCGAGATAGAGACCGCTGCCGACGTTCAGGTAGGCAATCGACTTCGCCTCGAGCAACGCGCGCTTGAAGGCATCGACCGAGCCGATGTCCGGCTTCCGCGCACCCGCACGCACTTCCACGCCGATGCCCGAGCGTGCGATGTCCGTCCGCGTTTCGGCCAGGACCTTGCCGGCCTTGATGAACTCGTCGACCGCAGCCGATCCGCTGATCAGGAGGTCGAACGATTCGCCGGCCGCGGCGCGTCGCGCGAACGCCGGCGGCAGATCGCTCGTGACCGTGACTGTGTGACCCGTCGCCCGCTCGAATTGCGGACCGACTTCTGCCAGCACGGTCGCGAGCGCGCGCGCCGTCCAGACCTTGATTTCGGTGGAGCCTGCGCCGATTGGCCGGATGGCCAGAAGCGCCACTCCTGCGGTCAGCGACACGATTCGACTCGCGTGCATCGCCTTGTCTCGACTTCCGCGTTCGCTCAGAATCCGCCGCCGCGCAGCTTGCGCTGCGCCCACAGGTAGCGTATCCAAAGCAGGCCGGCCGGCAGCCACAGCCACGCCGATGCTGGAACGTCCCGCACCATGAAGAAGGTGCGCCCACCGACGTGACCGACCGTAAACGGCAGGAGCGTCAGAAAGATCGCGAGCGCCAGCGTCCACTGCTGCCCGCGCAGAATGGCACGCGTGCGCTCGAGGGCGCGGCGTTCGATGTCGGGTGAAGGCGGCGCGAGCGTCTGTGCAGCCATGATGGGGCTCCTCTCGTCCCGGCTGGCGCGGACCAACCGGGCCAGCTCCTCGTCTTCCTTCAGGTAGGCCTCGACCAGCGTCCGCGTGTCGGCGCTCGCCTCACCATCGAGGTAGAGCGGAAGCAGATCGTCGATGACGGCGCGTGTCACTTTCACGACGGCTTCTCCTTGAGGCTTCGGGCCTCGGCCAGGCGCATGCGCGCCCGATGAACCCGGACGCGAACGGCGGCGAGCGACAGCCCGAGCGTGTGCGCGATCTCTTCGTACGGCCTGCCGTCGCGCGCCCGCATCAGCAGCGCCGCCCGATCGACGCCGGGCAGCCGTCGCAGGGCCGACGCCACCCACGCGAGCTCCGATCGGCTCTCGAGCTCGCGCTCGAAGGCGGGCGCGACCGCCTCGACGTCGGGTTCCAGGGCGACGTCGCGTGCGCGGCGCTGGCTGCGCTCGGCGTGCAGGTTGCGGAGGATGGTGAAAAGATACGCCTTCACCGTTCGTTCACGAATCACACCGGGCGCCGTCCATGCCCGCACGAACGTTTCAGCGGTGAGGTCGTCGGCCTCGGCTCGATCGCCGCTGAGGTACAACGCGAGCCGGTGAACCGCGGCCGCGTAGCGCTCGTACAGCTCGTGGAACTCGATCATCGCGCTTGATGAAGATAGGGGCGACCGCCGGGTTTGTTACAGGAACCAGTAAGGTCGAAGCTGAGCCGCCGACGAGAAGATGATGTCGCCGGTCATTGACGTAGAGCGTCTACTACATGTAGTAGATTGTCTACAGGCTCACGGCGACACCCGGTGTTCGACCACAGGAGAAAGTCCATGGCATGGCGGCGCTTGCGCTGGATGCTGGATCGGCTCACCCGTCGCGATGAGGCCCTCCGCGATCTCGACGAGGAGATCCGGGCGCATCTGTCGATCGACGCGGCCGATCGTATCGCCGCCGGTGACTCACCCGACCGGGCGTGGTCGGCCGCGCGGCGCGATCTGGGACCCGCGCTGTTCGTGAAGGACGCCACGCGCGACGTTTGGGGCGTTACCTCGATTGAGCGGATCTGCCAGGATCTGCGCTACGCCGCCCGAACTCTCCGCCGGTCGCCGGGCTTCGTCGTCCTCGTCTGCGCGGCCCTCGCGCTGGGCATCGGCGCCACGACCGCGATGTTCACGGTCGTGCAGAGCGTGCTCCTGCGGCCGCTCCCGTTTCCCGACGCCGACCGTCTCGTGATGCTCTGGGAGCGCCCTCCGAACACGGCACGGCGGAACGTCGTCGCGATCGGCAACTTCCGGGCCTGGCAGCAGGGGGCGCACGCCTTCGACGCCATGGCGGCGTTCACCTCGCACCCGATGAACCTGCTCGGTGGCGACGAGCCGATTCAGATCACGGGTGCGGCGGTGACGGCGGACTTCTTCACCGTGCTCGGCGTGCGGGCGATGCTTGGACGGACGTTCCTGCCCGGCGAAGACCTGCCGAACGCGCCTCCCGGGATCGTCCTCGGTTACGGGTTCTGGCTGCGCCGCTTCGGAGGCCGTGCCGACGTCATCGGCCGCCGCATCTCGGTGAATGCCACACACCACGACGTCGTGGGCGTGATGCCGCCAGGCTTCTCGTTTCCGGATCGAAGCGTGCAGGTGTTCGTCGCGCTGCGCGCTGGCCGCGACACCGGGCGCAACTATTCCGTCGTCGCCCGTCTCAGACCATCGATCGACATAAGGGTCGCCGGCCAGGAGATCGCCGCTATCGCGGCCCAGACCGCGACTGCAGAACCGAAGCTGAACGCGGGCTGGAGCGCCACCGTCGTCCCGCTCAGTGAAGACACGGTCGGGTGGATCAGGCGCCCGCTCCTCCTGCTCTTCGCAGCGGTCGGCTTCGTGCTGCTCATCGCCTGCGCCAACGTCGCCAACATGCTGTCGATGCGCGCGACGGCTCGGGCGCGCGAACTCGCGCTCCGTCTCGCGCTCGGCGCAGGACGATGGCGCCTGGTGCATCAGGTGCTCGTCGAGAGCCTGTTGCTCGCGGGCCTGGGCGCGGCGCTGGGTGTGTCGCTCGCGTGGCTTCTCGTCCGCGCGCTCGTCCGCTTCGCTCCCGTGTCACTGGCCCTGCCACGGGTCGACGAAGTCTCGATCGACGTCTGGGTCCTGCTCTTCACCGCTGCTGTCGCCATCGCGACGGCCGTGCTCTTCGGTCTCGGCCCCGCGCTGGCAGCGGGCCGGTCGGAGCGCGCCGGCGCACCCGGACCTGGGCGAGGTGTCGTGCCTGGACAGCGGCGACTTCGAAGCGCACTGGTCGCTGCAGAGATCGCGCTCGCGTTGCCGCTGCTCGCCGGCGCGGGGCTCATGATCCAGAGCCTGGTCCGGCTGCATCAGGTCGAACCCGGATTCCGGGCCGAGGGCGTGCTCACGGTGCGAATGCTCCTCCTCCCCGTGCGCGATCCCCGGTTTCACGCCGAGTTCGTCAGTGAAACACTGGCTCGCCTGCGCGCGCTCCCGGCGGTGATCGCCGCAGGGTCCATCGGCCGGCTCCCGATGGAGGGCGGGAACTCCGGCAGTTGGTACTACCGGGCCGACCGTCCCGAGCCGCCGCCCGGCCAGCGTCCCGCCGGCGACATCTCGATCGTCACGCCGGGCTATTTCGCGGCCATGGGCATCCCCATCGAGAAGGGACGCGACTTCGAGGAGCGCGACCGCCGCGACTCGCCACACGTGGGAATCCTGAATGGAACCGCCGCGCGCGCCTTCTTCGGCGACGAGGAGGCGCTCGGCAAACGGCTCAAGGTCTCCTGGAACGACGCGCGCGAGATCGAAGTCGTCGGCATCGTCGGCGACATCCGGCACAGCCGGCTGAACACCCGGCCCGAGCCCTGTCTCTTCCTGCCGAACGCACAGCAGCCCTTCCCGTTCTCGGCGCTCGTCGTTCGGACCGCCGGCAACCCGCAGGGGCTCATCGAACCGGTAAAGCGTGAGATCCGTGCCGTGGATCCCGACCAGGGCGTTGGCGACATCCAGACGATGGAGCAGCTCGTGGCCGACGCGATGGCGCAGCCGAAGGCGCAGGCGGTGCTTTTCGGCGCCTTCGGTGCGCTCGCGTTGATCCTGGCCTCGATTGGGGTCTATGGCGTAATTGCCTACGCCGTGACCCAGCGGACGCGCGAGATTGGCGTGCGGCTGGCGCTAGGCGCGACACCAGCCTCCGCGTTTCGCCTCGTTTTGCGCGGAGGGCTCGGTCTCTCGGCTGCGGGCGCGATCGTTGGACTGGGGATGGCGTTTCTTCTGACCCGGTTCATGCAGGGCCTGCTGTACGAAGTGACGCCGCTCGACCCCGCGGTGCTGACCACGTCCACGCTGGCGTTGATCATCATCGCGACGGCGGCGTCGGCTGTTCCTGCCGCACGAGCCACGCGCGTCGATCCCGCGATCGTGCTGCGCGACGAGTAGAGCGGCCGTGCGCTATGACGCCGCCTGTCGTCGGCGAAGGCGCCAGGCCGGCAAGATACTCGCCCACGGCCCGGCACTCCGGATTGTTCGTGACGTGGATGGCGACGTCGGCCCAGTCGCGTGGCGTTTCGTGATGCTCCTCGTCGCGCGCCGTCGTGTCCGGCGGCGACGAGCCGGCTCCACCATCGACAGGTCGCCGTTCCACGCGGCCAGTGCAGGGCCGTGTGACGCGACGGTGGGTTCGCGCGGGCGTTGACGTTCGCGCCCCGGGCGAGCGTCCTCGACTTTCTGGGCGTCCGGACACCTCCCCGTTGAGCCTCCCTTCGAGCGGACGCAGCTCGCGTCCGCATTGTGGGTAGAATCGGGAGTGCGAACGACCGAAGACTGAAGTCTGAAGACCGACGACCAAAGACCGACGACCGAAGACCGACTGAAATGGGCAAGACACTGTTGCAGAAGGTGTGGGACGCCCACACCGTGCGGATTCTTCCGACCGGGCAGACGCAGCTCTTCATCGGCCTGCATCTGGTCCACGAGGTGACGAGCCCGCAGGCCTTCGACGAGCTCCGGCTTCGTGGGTGGAAGGTCCGCTTTCCGACGCGAACCTTCGCCACTGTCGATCACATCGTTCCGACGCTTGATGTCTCGCGACCGTTCCAGGATCACATGGCCGAAGCGATGATGTCGGCGCTCGAGCGGAACTGCCGCGATTTCGGCGTCCCACTCTACGACCTCGGGCACGACAACCAGGGCATCGTCCATGTGATCGGTCCGGAGCTGGCGCTGACGCAGCCCGGCATGACGATCGCCTGCGGCGATTCGCACACCTCCACGCACGGCGCATTCGGATCGGTCGCCTTTGGCATCGGCACGACGCAGGTGCGCGACGTGCTCGCGTCGCAGTGTCTCGCGCTCGAGCCGCTGGCTCTCCGCCGCATCGACGTCACCGGCACGCTCGCGCGCGGCGTCTACGCGAAGGACGTCATTCTCGCCATCATCGGCCGGCTCGGGGTGAAGGGCGGCGTCGGGTTCGCGTACGAGTACGGCGGGCCGGTCGTCGATCGCATGACGCTCGACGAGCGCATGACGATGTGCAACATGTCGATCGAGGGCGGCGCGCGCGTGGGCTACGTGAATCCCGACGCGACGACCTTTGCCTACATCGAAGGGCGTCCGTTCGCGCCGACCGGCGAGGCGTTCGCCCGCGCGAAGCTGTGGTGGGCCGCGCAGGCGTCGGACGCCGATGCCCGCTACGACGATCGCGTGGCGATTGACGGCGACGCACTCGAGCCTGTCGTCACATGGGGCATCAACCCGGGGCAGTCGGTCGGCGTCTCCGAGCGCATCCCGCGGCCGTCCGACGCGGCGCCCGAGGAGCGCCCCGGCCTCGAGGAAGCCCTCGACTTCATGGGCTTCGAGGCGGGCGCCCACATCGAGGGCACGCCCATCGACGTCGCGTTCATCGGCTCGTGCACCAACTCGCGCCTCTCCGATCTGCGCGAGGCCGCGGCGCTCGTCCGCGGGCATCGCGTGGCGTCGCGGGTGCGCGCGCTGGTCGTCCCGGGCTCGCGCGCCGTGCGGGCGGCGGCCGAGCGTGAAGGGCTCGACGCGATCTTCCGCGACGCCGGGTTCGAGTGGCGCGGCGCCGGGTGTTCGATGTGCCTGGCGATGAATCCCGATCGGCTCCAGGGCCGCGAGGTGTGCGCGTCGTCGTCGAACCGCAACTTCAAGGGGCGTCAGGGCAGCCCGACCGGCCGCACGCTGCTCATGAGCCCCGCGATGGTGGCCGCTGCGGCGCTTGCCGGCGAGGTCGTTGATCTTCGAAAGGTGGCCGGGCCCGCTTCCGTCTCGAGCCGGTGACGACAAGCACCCACCAGGAGGCCCCGCCCTCCTTCACGGCACGACAGTTCGTCCGCGTTGGCGCGGACGGCTCATTGAACGACAGGGCAGCTTCCGCCCGACGTCTCGAATACCATGCGAGGCGCCGCACCGGTATCAGCGAGAAAGAGCGTGTACCATTCGCGGCCCCAGCCCGAGAACTGCACGATCCACAGCGGGTAGCCATTCCACTGCGTGTAGGCGAGCGGAAGCATCACGTCGGCCGCGGCGTAGTCGCACGACGTGAGGATCGGTCTGATCTCACCGAGCGTCACGCTCTGATCGGCGTTGCCGGCGCGGAACCAGCCGGAAACGAAGGTCACCAGCTCGCACTCGCCCTTGCGCGACTCGTCCAGGAGCGCCTTGTCCGCGGCCTTCTGGCTGGCGGTCTTCTTGTCTGTCGATTCCCTGGTCGGCTCCATCGACGCATGGCGCTTTACCGCCTCGAAGTAGTAGAGGAACCGGCCGGCCACCTCGAGGGGGACTCGATACAGCGCTTCGACCGTGACGGGAACCTCCCTTCGGCGCTCGAGGCTGCGTGGCTGCTGCCACCCGCTCAGCGCATATCTCTTCAACAGCCGGTCTTCCTCTTCGGCGAGCCGTTCCGGCAACGCGTCGGCGACCGCCTTCCACACCGGCGACGACTCGCTGATCACGCCGATCGGATTGAACTTGATGGCCGACGACGTGGCCACTCCGTCCTTCGGGTAGGGTTGGACGATGGGCGGCGGCGCGGGCTGGGCCGGAGCGTAGCTCGATCGAATGCCCGTTCCCTGCTGGCAGTGCGCCAGGTACCACGTCGGCGTGATGGAGCGCAGGGTTTGCGTGTTGCCGTCGCGTGTCCAGGCGTGCCACTCGGCGACCGGGCCCGGCTTGCCCCACCAGCGCTTGGGCAGTTCGTTGAGCGTAATCGGCGTCTCGGAGCTTTTCTGCGGCGCCGGCCACGCCGTCTCCCATCGCTTGCCGGTCCACGTGGCGAACGGAATCAGCACCGCGTCGCGCCGCACGATCGCGAGCGTGAGGGGTGGTGAGGGGGCTTCCTGCTGGCCGCCGGCGAGCGTGCTCGTGGCGACAGCCATGGCCAGGGCCATGAAGGCCTGCGCAGAGCGTCGGAGCATCGATGTCGGGTCCCACCGCATCTTACAATGCGATCCATGACGACCCGCCAGGTCACCCTCGTCGAGGGCCGGGCCATTCCGGTTCCGGGGCACGATATCGACACCGACCGCATCATGCCGGCGCGCTTCCTCAAAGCGGTGAGCTTCGAGGGTCTCGAGGCGCACGCCTTCGAGGACGACCGCGCGACCGCCCGCGCGCGCGGCGAGCGCCATCCGTTCGACGACGACCGCTATCGGGGCGCGTCGGTGCTGGTCGTGAACCGCAACTTCGGCTGCGGATCGTCGCGCGAGCACGCGCCGCAGGCGCTTCGACGCTGGGGCATCCTCGCCATCGTCGGCGAATCGTTCTCGGAGATCTTCTTCGGCAACTCGCTGGCGCTGGGCGTCCCCTGCGTGCGCGTCGAGCCAGCGGCTGCAGACTGGATCATCGAGCGGGTGCGGCAGGATCCGTCGACCGTCGTCGGTGTCGACGTGGCCGGTCTCGCAGTGACGTGCGGCGGCCGCGTGTTCGGCGCGTCACTGGCGAAGTCGGCTCAGGAAGCGTTGACGACCGGCGCCTGGGACGCAACCGGCCTGCTCCTCGACGGTGTCGGCGACGTCGAAGCCGTCGCCGCGCGGCTTCCCTACGTGAAGGGGTTCTAGGCGGCTGGGCGGCTAGGCGGCTAAGCGGCTGGGCTGCTGGGCGGCTGGGCAGACGAGCGAGATCTTCGCAAGCCCCGTAGTCGGTAGCCCGGAGCCTGTAGCCGCCGCGGTCATTCCTCCACCGTCTCGAGCACCTGCTCGAACTTGCGTGCGACGTCGAGGAACGACTGCGCCGCGTGCGAGAGCTCTCCCGACTGCCGATAAATCAAGCGCAGGTGGCGCGGAAGCCGGACCTGCGCGACGCGCACGGCGACCAGCGTCCCGCGCGCGATCTCGGTGAGGGCGCAGCGGCGCGGAAGCAGCGCGACGCCGAGATTCATCTCGACCGCCCGCTTGATCCCGTCGAGACTCGGCAGCGAGATGGTGATGTTCAGCGGCTCGTGCTTCTGCTCGAAGAGCCGCAGCACCCGCTCGCGCGCCGGCGACGCCTCGTTGTGCGCAATCACGCTTTGCTGCCCGAGCTCGGTCATCGTCGCCTGCTTGCGCGAGGCGAGCGGATGCGTCGGCGCCGTGAGCATGACGAGCTCGTCTTCACCCAGCTTGATCGATCCCAGCCCGCGCTCGGCCGGTGGAAACGACAGCACGCCGAAATCGAGGCTTCGCTGCTGCACCTCGACGCCAATCTGCCGTGACGGCACGCGCCGGATGTCGAGCTGGATGCGCGGCTGATCGTCCCGGAACCGATCGATGATCGGGAGCAGCACATGTACCGCCGCCTCGTTGGCGCCGACCAGCACGCGGCCCCGCTGGAGGTCGCGCAAGTCGCGCACGGCACCCTCGGCCTCCTCGGCCAATCTCATCAGCCGCTGCGCGTAGTCGAGCAGGACGCGGCCGGCCTCGGTCAGCTTCCCGTCCTTGGCCGACCGATCGAACAGCCGCTCGCCCAGATCGTCCTCGAGCCGGCGAATCGCCTGGCTCACCGCCGGCTGCGTCCGGTGCAGGCGGGCGGCTGCACGCGAGAAGCTCCGCTCCGAGGCGACGGTCAGAAAGACTTCCAGTTCCGCGAGATCCATGGCCGGAGCGCGAAAAGCATTGCACGACCTTATCCTTCTGTAAAGATTATAAATTTGACTATGGCTGCGGCCGGGCGGTCTACTGGGTATTCGCCGCTTCAGCGGCAGGAGGGCCAGGGAGGCATGGGGGATACCAACGTCGTTATCTTCGACACCACGCTGCGGGATGGCGAGCAGGCGCCGGGCTTTTCGCTGAGGATCGAGGAGAAGCTGCGGCTGGCGCGTCAGCTCGACGCGCTCGGGGTCGACGTCATCGAAGCGGGTTTCCCGATTGCCTCCGAAGCCGATGCCGAGTCGGTCCGCCAGGTGGCGATGGCGACCACCCGCCCGATTGTGGCGGCGCTGGCGCGCTGCGCGCCGGGCGACATCGACAGCGCCGGCAAGGGCATCACCCCGGCGGTGCGCGGCCGCATCCACACGTTCATCGCCACCTCGGACCTGCACCTCGAGCGCAAGCTGCGCATGACGCGCGAACAGTGCCTCGAGGCCGCGGTCGCCGCCGTGAAGCGCGCCCGCGGCTTCACCGACGATGTGCAGTTCTCGGCCGAGGATGCGACCCGCAGCGACTTCCCGTTTCTGTGTCGCGTGGTCGAGGCCGTCATCAACGCCGGCGCCACCACCATCAACCTGCCAGACACCGTCGGCTACTGCACGCCGGACGAGATCGAGGACTTCTTCCTGCGCATCCTGGCTTCAGTGCCGAACGCGTCGAAGGCCGTCTTCAGCACGCACTGTCACGACGACCTGGGCCTGGCCGTGGCCAACAGCCTGGCCGCTCTGCGTGCCGGCGCCCGGCAGGTCGAGTGCACGATCAACGGGATTGGCGAGCGCGCGGGCAATGCCTCGCTCGAGGAGATCGTGATGGTCTCGCGGGTGCGCCCCGACCGGGCGGCGTTCACCACCGAGATTCGCACCCAGCAGCTCTACCCGACCAGCCAGCTGCTCTCGCAGCTCACCGGTGAGTACGTGCAGGCCAACAAGGCCATCGTCGGGCGCAATGCCTTCGCGCACGAGGCGGGCATTCACCAGGACGGCATGCTCAAGGACCGGCGCACCTACGAGATCATGGATGCGGAGGACGTCGGCGTGCCGCGATCGACGCTGGTGCTCGGCAAGCACTCGGGGCGCCATGCCGTGGCCAAGCGGTGCGAGGAGCTCGGCTTCGCGCTTTCGAAGCTGGAGCTCGATCGCGTCTACCGGCAGATGACGGCGTTGGCCGATCGTCAGAAGACCGTGCTCGACGCCGAGCTCGCCGCCATCGTCGTGAGTGTGACCCAGGTCGAGCGCCGGGACGCTGGCGCGGCCGTTGGCGAGTCCAAGCCGGCGCAGGAGCCCTCACCCGCGCCGAGCATCGAAGTCGGCTACGGTCACGGCGTCTGAAGGGGTCGGGCCGAATTTCACTTTTCACCAATTGGGGTCGGGTCGAATTTGCAGATTCTCGCAAACAGAGCCGGCCTCGACGCGTTGACTTCCTCGAGCCGTGCCGCCGCCGGGCTGAAGCCCCGGCCTCCTGGCGCGGGGCGTCACTTGTCACGTGCCTCTCGCAACGTCCACCTTCCCGATCGCTCTTCTCCCCGGTGACGGCGTCGGACCAGAAGTGGTCGCGAGCGCTGTCGAGGTGCTGCACGCCGTCGAGCGCGCGTTCGGCGCGACCTATCAGTTGCGCGAGTGGAAGATCGGCGGCGCCGCGTTGCGCGCAGGCCTCGCCGTTCTCCCTGACGGCACGCTCGACGCGTGTCTGTCGGCACGTGCCGTGCTGCTCGGCGCCGTCGGCGACCCCGACTTCGATCATCTCCCGCGCGCCGAGCGCATCGAAACGGGTCTGCTGGCGCTGCGGCGCGCGATGGGCGTCTACGCGAACCTGCGTCCCGCGCGCGCGTGGACCGCACTTGGAGCGGTCGTGCCGTTCAAGGCCGAGCGCATCGCGGGCGCCGATCTCCTGATCGTGCGCGAGCTGCTGGGTGGTCTCTATTTCGGCGAGCCGCGCAGCCTCGCCGACGACGGCAGCGAGGGCATCAACACCATGCGCTACACGCCGCCGGAGGTCGAGCGCGTCGCGCGTGTCGCCTTCGAGGTCGCTCGCGGCCGGCGCAAGCGCGTCACCTCGGTCGACAAAGCCAACGTGCTCGAGACCTCGCAGCTGTGGCGGAGCGTCGTCACGCGGGTCGGGCACGACTACCCCGACGTCACGCTGCAGCACCAGTACGTCGATGCCTGCGCGATGAACCTCGCCCTCGACCCGCGGCCGTTCGACGTCGTCCTCACCGAGAACCTGTTCGGCGACATCCTCTCGGACGAAGCCGGCGCGATTGCCGGCTCGCTCGGGATGCTGCCCTCTGCGAGCCTTGGCGCGGGACCCGGGCTCTACGAGCCCGTGCACGGATCCGCGCCCACCCTGGCCGGGAAGGACGCAGCCAATCCACTCGGCACGATTGGTTCGCTCGCGATGCTCCTGCGGCATTCCGCGGGCGCCGCCGATCAAGCGGACGCCGTGGAACGCGCGATGGTGGAAGCCCTCGACGCCGGCTGCCGCACAGCGGACATCGCCGAGCCCGGGCGGCCCGTGCTGACGTGTTCCGCGATGGGGCGTGAGGTCGCTTCGCGCATCCGGGCGTGAGCCGCAGCGCGGTTGCACTGCGACTGCCCACGTGGCGCACGGCTTCAGCCTGCCTCTCTACCGGCGCCGGGCGGGCCTGAAGGCCGCCGCGCGGCGCGATCTTCGACCCCTGTTGGCGCCGGGTTGGGCGACCACGGCACGGAAGCGAGGTCGTCCCGGGCTCACCGCACGCGGAGGAATGCGTCATGGAGCGCGGCCGCCGTGAATGCGACGGTCGCACCGACCGCCGACCACAGGAGCGGGCCGATCGATGCGAACGACTCTGGCAGCTCGGGCCTCACCGCCATGAGCACCGTCACGCCCGCTGCTGCAGCCAACAGCGGGCCAGACAGAGCCGTGCCGGGAGAGGTCGGCTGCAAACGATCGCGCACCAACTGCCGCAGGCGGCGGTCCAGATCGATAGGGGGCGCTTCCCCGAGCAGTTCCCGCAGGCCCTGGGCATCGTCGGCGGCCTCCAGCCACAGCCGCTGGCATGTCGCGCAGGCCGAGACGTGCGACGCGAGATCGGCTGGTGGCGCGTCCCCTCTGGTCAGCGCTCGACGGCAGTCCTCGTCGTAGAGACGGCGGATCACATCGTCACAGGTCAGCATAGGTCGCTCAATCGATCCCGCAGCACACGGCGCCCGCGATGGAGGTGCGTCTTGACCGTGCCTTCGGGAATGGCCAGCACGCGCGCGATCTCCGCAACCGGCATCTCGGCGAGATAGTAGGCGGAGAGCACCGAGCGGTCCGGCTCTCGAAGCGAGTCGAGCGCCGCACGCACGCGATCGCGACGCTGCGCGTCGATGGCATCCGATTCTGGCGAAGGTCCCGATGCCTCGATCTCGATCGCTGGGGACTCGCACCGGGATTCCGCCATCGTCGACTCGTACCTGCGCGCTGGCGCGCGTCGGTAGTCGACGATTCGGCGCAGGACCACCGTGCAGAACCAGGTCGACAGGCGACTCTGACCGCGATACCGGGGTAGCGCCGCCACCGCGCAGCAGAACGCGTCCTGGGCCAGGTCTTCGGCCTCCGCGCGCGCCAGGCCAGCGCGCCTGCACAACGACCACACCAGCGGACTGAGATCGCGCACGAGCCGGGCGTGTGCGCTCTCGTCGCCGGCGAGGCAACGATCGACCAGCCTTCTATCGCCGGCAATCGCCGGGTCCGGCTCATGGGCGCTAGCCGAACGGTCCCGCACCGGGCCGTCGCTCACTCCGCCGCCGGGCGAAAGGGCGGGAGCTCACCGACGCTCGCTCGCAGGCGATCGATGTAGGCGCGCCGCAGCTCTTCGTCGAGCGCGCGATCGCGATCCCACTCCTCCCGGCCTCGAACCATCCAATGCACCAGGAGTGCGACCCCGACGAGAGCCAGAGCCGCGCCCCAGAGCCACGAGTCCGATCGCGACACAAGGCCCGGAAGGGCCGCACCGATGCCGAGGGCCAGGACCACGAGGGCCGACCGCAGCGGGCTCGATTGCACCGGCCGTCCCTCGTAGAGCGCGACGTCGAGTCCCCGTTCGATGGCCGCCAGGCGCTCCTTGCTCAGAAGCTCCCGTTCCTGGCGCGCCTGCTTCATCGTGAAGGACAGGACCAGGCCGCCGAAGGGCATGCCGATGATTGGGATCAGCAGACTGAGCAGGACCACGTGACTGGGATCCACTTCGACCTCCTGCGGCCGATCGGCCGGCTTCGACACATTAGTCGGAACTGCTCGCGTCCGGGTTTCACGCGTGCGTCGATCCGCGGCTAGCGGCTACGGGCATCAGCTTCACAATCTGACCCGCCTCCAAGCTACGATCTGAACATGCCCGACGCGGCGGAGTGAACGACCGGGGAACCAGGCGATGCTCCAGGACCTTCGTTACGCCGTTCGCACCCTGAGACGGAACAAGGGTCTGACGACGGCCGTCGTGCTCACGCTGGCCCTTGGCATCGGCGTGAACACGGCGATGTTCAGCCTGTTCAATCTCTTCTTCCGGCCGCTCGCGGTCGAAGACCCGGCCTCGAATCGTCAACCTCGATTGGGGCGGCCTGGAAGACCGCTGGCTGTCGTTCGAGGAATACACACAGATCCGAGTCGGCGCACGCAGCATCTCGGAGCTGATGGCGCGGGCCGATTGCAGCCGTGCTGATGGGCACGCCGACCACTGGCGAGCCCCCTTGGCGCCTCGTGACGGCGTTTGTGTCCGACAACTACCTGGCGGCCCTCGGTGCGCGGATGGCAGTGGGCCGATCGTTTCTCCCGGAGGAGAACGCGCTGGATACGGCCCAGCCGACCGTCGTGCTGAGCCACGCGTTCTGGCAGCGTCGCTTTGGCGGCAGCACAACCATCGTGGGCCGCACCATCGAGCTTGGACGCGTGACTGTCACGGTCGCCGGTGTGACGGTTCCCGAATTCGCCGGGCTCGGGTGGACGCCGCCGGACGCCTGGCTCCGCGTTGCGGATGCAGCCTCGAGTGGCTGCAGAAGAGAACGTCGATCTGTTTGGCGCGGGCGGCCGGCGATGGCTGCTCGTCTCAGGACGGCTCGCCTCTGGCCGGACAATCGAGGAAGCGCGCGCCGAGCTCGCCGCCATGGCTCCCCGCCCGCTCGGCAGCCTGTCTCGACAGACCGACAAGGCGCGCCTGCGCGTGTCGCCGGGATCGACGTTCGGCGCCCGACGGAATTTCGGACCGGTCATGGCGGGTGTGCTGGGCGCCACGTTGATGGTCCTGCCGATTGCCTGCTCGAACATCGCCAATCTCATGCTGGCACGCGGCGCCGCCCGAAGACGAGACTCGGCGTCCGGCTGTCGGTTGGCGCCGGGCGCGGTCGTCTCGTTCGACAGTTGGTGACCGAGAGCCTGCTCCTGGCCGGCCTTGGAGGAGCAATTGCGCTCGTGATCGCCTGGTGGAGCGTCAAGGCCTTCGTCGCGAGCACCGTCTTTTCGAGGATGGGCATGGCCGATCCCGTGGGAATGGTGCGCCACCTGGATCTCGACTGGCGAGTGCTGCTCTTCACCCTGGGGCTTTCAGCGCTGACGGGCGTGGCATGTGGAGTGATGCCCGCGTTGCGTGCGACGCGCGGAGACCTCGAGCGGGGGCCTCAAAGACGGCATCGGATCGTCGACGGTGGACCGCGGCCACTGGCGAATGCGTGGTGCCTTGATCGTCGCGGAAGTCGCCGTCTGCTTCGTGCTGCTGATTGCCGGCGCCTTGCTCCTGCGCGGTCTGGCGCGGCTGGACGAGATTCGGCCCGGCTTCGATCCAGGGCGCGTGCCTGGTCGTGGAGCCGAGGCTCGACCTGTCGCGCGCAGGCGAGCCGCGCGCGGAGCAGTTCCTGCGCGATCTGTCGGAACGGCTGCGATTGCTGCCAGGCGTCGTCGCGGTGACGCGGGTGGACGCGGTGCCGCTCGGTGGACTGGCGCGCCGCGTCATCGAGCTCGAGGCCGACAGCGGGGGCTCGGCCCAGCTCCGTGCATTCCGGATCGCGGTCGCGCCCGACTACTTCGAGACCTTGCAGGTCCCGATTCTTCGCGGCCGTGCGTTCACCGAGCTGGAGGCGTTGTCGGACGCCGACTGATCGTGGTGAGCGCATCCACCGCCCGTCGACTCTGGCCGGACGAGAACCCATCGGACAGCGGCTCCGTCCCGAGCCTGGCGCACGCTTCGCCGAGGTCGTTGGCGTCGCCGAGGACGTGCAGGTTCGCCTGGACGACGCCGGATCCACTGTTCTTCTACAGGCCGCTGCGCACCTGGGTGGGGTCGACGCTGCTGGTGCGTGTGCCCGGCGATCTGAAGGGCGTCAAGGCCCTCGCGCTCGCCGCAGCGCGGGCGCTCGATCGCAACGTGCCGGTCGACGCGATGTCGATTGCAGACGTGGTGCAGCGTCGAATGCCGCCGGTGCGGCCCGCGGAGCGTCGCTCGTCGCCGTCAGCCTGGGCGTGCTGGCCCTCGTCCTCGCGGGCGTCGGGCTCTACGGCGTGCTGGCCTACGCGGTCGCCGAGCGGACCGCGGAGATCGGCGTCCGAATCGCGCTCGGGGCGACGCGCGGACGCGTGCTGCGTCTGGTCATCACCCAGGGGCTGCGGCTCGTGGCGATCGGCGCCGCCGTGGGCGTCCTTGCGGCAGCCGGTGTGGCGCGGCTCTCTCGTCGATGCTCTTGGGGGTCAGTCCCTTCGACCCTCTGGCCTACGCCGGCGTGGCCGCGTTCTTCTTTGCGGTGGCACTCGTGGCCACCTGGCTGCCAGCGCGGCGGGCCACCCGCATCGACCCGATGGCGGCTCTGCGTTCGACCTGAGATCAGCTCGAGCGGAGCTCCGGCGGCTATCGACTCGCGGTCGGCGCCGTCATCAGGTCGTAGTTCTTCGCGATGAAGTCTTCGACCACGGCCGACGCGACGTTGGCGGCCGCGCCCCAACGCAGATCGCCGAACGCCTCGAAGCGCCATACCGGGGAGTCGGCGCGCGGAATCGCCAGCCTCCACGCCTGATAGCCGAACCGCTGGAACCGATAGGTGCGCGGCACCGCGGCGAACCGGTCGGCCGCGAGCTTGGGTCCGGCCTTGACGAGAAAGCTGATGAAGAAATGATCGTCGCGGATGGCGAAGACGCCACCCTTCGTTCCGCTGTACGCCGATCGCCGGCCGTTGACTTCGACAATGAGCTGCGCTTCCTCGGGCGTGGACACGAGACGCACGTTCTCTTTCTTGCCCGCGACGCCGTCGCCGATCAACGACTTCTCGAGGTCGTCGACCGTGTCCGACAGGCCCTCCTGCTTCACCTTGCGGTACGCCCAGTTGGCGATCGCGAGCGCCTCGGCTTCCTGCGCGTCGTAGAGGCGATCCTGCGCCTCCTGTGGCCAGGTCTCACGCTTGTTTCCATGCTGGGCTTTGAGACTTTTCTGGAGATCTTTTCGGGCTTTCTCCGCGTCCTTGATCGCTGCCGTGAGCTGCTTCTCGGTCTCCTTGTCGACCTTCGTGACATCGACCACTTCAGCGGCCGTCACCCACACCGCCATGGCCTTGTCGCTCGTCTGAGCGTGGAGTGCGCTCGACCACAGGATCGTTCCGCCCACCATCGCCCATCGCACCCAACCATGCATCTCAGCCTCCTCGCAGATGTCACCCTGAGCTGACAACGCGGAGGTCGGACGAAACGAACACAGCCCATGGATCGATCCCGGGGTTGATACGAACGGACGGCCTCTTCCGATCCAAGCGATTGTTCGATCTATCGGAACGCGCGCTGGAGGGCCTTGAGCACGTTGTAACCGACGGCGAGATTGAAGCGGTGCTTGTTGACGACGGCGAAGTCGTTGCCGACGGCGCGGCCGTAGAACCACGACAACGTCAGCTCCGACGGCAGCGCGTAGCTGCCCGTCGCGAAGATGCGACGCCCTCTGTTGTAGCGGTCGCCGTTCAACGTGCCGCGGTGTTCATCGATGTCGGCCCACCCGCCGCCGACTTTCAGCTTCGTCGGTCAGGCTTCGCTCGGCCGTCACCGCAAAGCCGTAGTCGGGCAGTGGGTCGACCCGCGGCCGGACGTGAAGGAGCCTCCCGAGAACGCGCCGACGTGCAGGCTGTACCTTGCCAGCCTCGTCGAACTTGAGCCGGGCCTTGAACTGCGGCCGGTCCTGCAGGCTGTCTCGACGTCGTCACGCCGCCGCTGTCCTTCACGAACCGATAGCGAAAATCGAGGGCCGCCGTCTGGATGTCGAGCCACCGGCTGCTGTTTCTCGGGCTCGGTCGTGGCGGCGTCGGAGGGTGCCGATTCCGGAGGCTTCTGGGAGGAAGGAGCAAAAAGGAGGAGGAAGGACGCGGTGGTCGCCTGTGACACGATAAACCGCAGGCGCATGTCGACATCCCCCGACCTGGTCGTGCTGCACGAGCATCCGGAGTGGCAAAAGCCGCTGTTCGCGGCGCTCGAGCGCCGAGGCGTGTCGTTTGCGCCGTTCGACCTCACGCGTGCCGCCTTCAGCAACGACGAGCCGCCGCGTGCGGCGCTCTACTTCAATCAAGCGAGCCCGAGCGCGTACCTGCGCGGCACACACACGGGCGGTGCCGCTGGCGCTCGCTTACATGCGATCGCTCGAGCTGCTGGGCGCGCGCGTGCTCAACGGCGCCGATGTGTTCGCGCTGGAGCTGAGCAAGAGCGCGCAGGCCACGCTGCTCCGTACGCTCGGCATCGATTGTCCCCGCTCGATTACGTTCAACGATGTCGAGGCGCTCCGGCCGTTCGCCGACGAGCTGCTGTGGCCGGCGGTGTTGAAACCCGATCAGGGTGGAAGCGGCGCCCGCATTCAGGTGGTCGAATCGCTCGACGAGGTCGAGGCCATCTTCGGTCGCGACCCGACGTGTGGCTGCCCGACAACCTGTTCCTGCTGCAGGAGTACCTGCCGCACGACCCCGAGCAGGGCATCGTTCGCCTGGAGTTTCTCGGCGGCGAGCTTCTCTACGCGATGCGGGTCAAGACGCACGGGCGCTTCAACCTGTGTCCGTCGCCGGTCTGCAACCCGGACGAAGGAGACGCGGTGTGTTCGGTGCCGGAGCTCGACGTCGACGCTCCACCCGTGGAGTTCTGGCCTTCCCCGAGGTTCCGTCGGATGCCGTGCGGACGGCGATGCGAATCGTGGAGGCGGCGAGGCTCGACGTCGGCGGCATCGAGTACCTCGAGACCGCGGACGGCCGTCGCGTGTTTTACGACATCAACGCCAACTCGAACCTGCGTCCCGCGGTCGCTGCCGCCTTCGGCTTCGATCCCTTCGAGCGCGTCGTGGACTATCTCGTGAGCCAACTGCAGAGATAACATCTCTGCAGCTTCATGGCTGCGCTCGTCGATCTGCCGGCACCGACGGACTCCACGGTCGCGCGCGAGGCGCAAGCCCTGCTCCCCGTGCCATCGGGCGAGCGCGTCGTCGCGCTCGACATCCTGCGCGGCCTCGCGCTCGCCGGGATGTTCATCGTCCACTTCCACGATCGATCGACCGAGCCGGGGGCTTCGACGACGTCGTGCGCACGCTGATTTGGCGCCTGGTCGAGACCAAGTCTCACGGGACGTTCGCGCTCCTGTTCGGCGCCGGCTTCGCGATTCAGCTCAGACGCGCCGAGGCCCGCGACGCGCCGTTCACGCGCATCTACCTGCGCCGCCTCGCCGTGCTGGCGCTCTTTGGAATCGCGGCGCATGCGTTCTTCGGGTTCAACGTCCTCTTCGGGTACGCGGTGTGGGGCGTCCCGCTGCTGTTGGTTCGGAGGTGGTCCACCCGCGCGCTGCTCGTGACGGCGCTTCTCTCGGCGGTCTCCGTCCCGCTCTATCACCTGTCGTACCAGGCGATTCTCGCGAGCGGCGGCGGCACGCAGGCGGTCGAGGCGGCGTATGAGGAGCGTCGCCTTGTGGCCGACGGTGTCACCAGGACAGTGGACGCGGCGGAGGCACAGGAGCGCTACACCGTGCTGCTCGCGGCGCGCATCTCGCACCTGGCGTGGTTCTACAGGCAGCCCTTCTTCTTCATGCCAGGCGCGACGCTGGCACTGTTCATCACGGGCCTGCTGTTCGTCCGTCACCGCGTGTTCGAGGACACGCTCGCCACACTCGCCTGCTCGCCAGCCTCGCGGCTTTCGGCATCGTCTCCTGGCTCGCCGACAATTGGCTGATCGATCGCTCGAATCTCGGGCTGCTCGCGATCATCTGTCGCGATCAATGGTTGACGCTTGCGTACGTCGGCGCGGCGCTCGTTCTTTTCGCACGCTGGCCGCGACTCACCACTCGCCTGCGCCCGGTCGCTAATGCCGGCAGGATGGCGCTCACGAATTACCTGCTGCAGATTGCGACGCTCGATCTTCTTTTCAGCGGCTACGCGATTGGCCTCGGCAAGATCAGACCCATCTATGCACTCGCGGCCGCGCTCGCATGCTTCACCGCCGAGGTGCTTCTGAGCACGCTGTGGCTCGGCCGCTTCCGGATGGGGCCTGCGGAATGGCTGTGGCGAGCGCTGACCTACGGGCAGATGCCCGCTTGGCGCCGCGCTGTGGATTCGGGAGATTCGATCGCCACATCCGAGTAACGAGCCATCGAGTATCATCCCCACGCATCCCATCGCTGGTATCGGAGGTTCGCATGCGCCTTCGAGGGTCGTTCGTCCTCTTCGCTCTCCTGCTCGTCGCGGCGCTTCCGGCGGACGTCGTCACCCAATCACCAGGCGAATCGCAGACGCGCGAACGAACGGTGCGGCCCGTGCTGCGGGGCAATCAGTACGCCGTCAGCTCGATGAGAGCCGAGGCCACGGCCGCCGCGGTCCGGATTCTCGAGGCGCGGCGGCAACGCCTTCGACGCCATCGTGGCCGGCCAGGCGGTGCTGAGCCTCGTCGACTTCGCCTCCAACGGCGTCGGCGGCGACGCGCATGATCCTCGTCTACGACGCCAAGACCGAAGCAGGTCTCTGCGATCAACGCCGAAGGCACGGCGCCCAAGCTCGCGACCATCGAGTGGTACCAGAAGAACAACGGCGGCAAGCTGCCTGACAGCGACGGCCTGCTCGCGGCGTCGACGCCGGGCGTGGTCGACGCCTGGTACCTGCTGCTCGATCGGCTGGGGAACGATGACCTTCGAGCAGGTGCTGCAGCCGGCCATCGAGATCGCCGAACAGGGCTTTCCGTTGAGCGAGGCGGCTGGCGCGCGCGATCGCGCGGCTCGAAGAAGATTCGCAAGTATCCCACGACGATGAAGGTGTACTTCCCGGGCGGCCGGGCGCCCGCAGGCGGGCGAGATGTTCAAGAATCCCGATGCTGCGCGAACGCTGCGGAAGCTCGTCGAAGCGGAGCGGCAGGCGCGGCGAAGGGACGGCACGAAGCCCTGAAGGCCGCGCGCGATCGTTTCTACAAAGGCGACATCGCGCGGGCGATGGCCAAGTTCTCCGAGGAGAACGGCGGCCTTTTTCGCTACGAAGACTTCGCCGACTACACGGCGAAGATCGAGACGCCGGTCGCCGACCGACTACCGCGGCTATCGCGTCTACAAGAACCCATCCGCGAGCCAGGGGCCGGCCGAGCTGTTCGCGCTGAACATCCTCGAGGGCTTCGACCTGAAGGCGCTGGGGCACAACAGCGCCGACTACATCCACACCGCGCGTCGAAGCGATGAAGCTGGCCATGGCCGATCGCGAGAAATATCTCGGCGACATGGACTTCATCAAGATTCCGTACGAGGGCCTGCTGTCGAAGGACTACGCGCGCGAGCGCCGGCGCTGATCGATCCGCGCGAAGGCCTCGCTCGAGTTGCGGCCGGGCATCCCGCGAAATTCGTGAAGACGAGCGAACCGGTCGCGCGCCGGGCTGCGCGTCAACCTCGAAGGCGAAGCCGACCACGAGGGCGACACCAGCTACATCGCCGTCGTCGACAAGGATCGCAACATGGTCAGCTTCGAGCCGAGTCTGCACAGCGGCTTCGGCACCGGCGTGGTGATGGGCGATCTCGGGTTCATCTTCAATTGCCGCGGCGATTACTACTCGCTCGTCCCGCGGCGACGCGAACGCGCTCGAGCCGGGCAAGCGGCCGCGCAGCACGCTTCAGAGCACGCTCGTGATGAAGGACGGGCAGCCGTTCATGGTCATCGGCAGCCCCGGCGGCGACGATCAGGTCATGCGGACGATGCAGACGCTGCTGAACGTCGTCGACTTCGGCATGAACGTGCAGCAGGCGATCGAAGCGCCGCGGTGGTCGACGCGCAGCTTCCCGGCCTCGCCGTTCCCGCACACGATGTATCCGGGCGATATGTCGGTGGAGGCCCGGTGCCGGAGGCCGTGCAGAAAGCGCTCATCGCCCGGGGCCACAAGCTGCGCGTGGCCCGTCCCTGGACGCTGGGCGCGAACGCCGCCATTCTGGTCGATCCGCGCAACGGCATGCTGAACGCAGGCGTCGATCCGAGGACCGAAGGCTACGCCTGGGCGAGGTAACGCTTCGAGCTGCCGGCCCCGAAAGCCGGGTGAGTGATCGATGCTCGCCGCTCTCGGCGTTTCAGTCACCCGGCGCCGAGCCGCCCTCGTCTTCGGTAGCGGCGCCTACTGCACCGACACGAAGCCGGTCAACGACAGCGACCCAGGAGACCTGGCATGCCCCACCAGTACCGCCAACTCAAATCAAGAAGGAACGGGAAGCGCTGAAAAAGGTGGACCTCAAGAGGTTCGGTGCCAATCCGACCACGGTGCCGACGTTCGGGACGACGACGCTGTCCTGGAGCGTCACCATCCCGGACTCCGAGTTCGATATCGGCATAGAGCTCAACAAACAGGCCGTTCCCGTCATTGGCATCAAGAGCCTCTCGTTGACGCAATCGACCGCGTTCAGCTTGCAGGCGGTGACGGAGAACGCCGGACGGCTCCTTCGCAGGCTGACCGACCCGCAGAAGAGAACCTTCGTGACGACGCGCCTCACCCTGACGCCCGCCGGCGTGACCATCATCGCGTGCCCGCGGCAGGGCACCGAATCGAGCCGGCGCGTGGCGCGCACCACCCGTGCTCGGACTACCAGCGGCGCTGCACGGCCCAAATCCCGGAGCCGCGGGTCGCGATGAACAGGAAGACGAAGCAATAGAGAGCGGCCAGCTCGCCCTGGTTTTGAACCGGCCAGAACGCCCGCGGGAAGTGCGCCTGGAAGTAGGCGACCGCCATCTCGCCGCTGCAGATGAAGGCGACCGGCGCGGTGAACAGGCCCAGCATCACGAACGTCCCGCCGACGAGCTCGATGACGCCGGCGACGCCGGCCTGCGAGGTCAGCGGAACGACATGGCCGCCGTAGAGCCCGAACAGCTTCTGCAGGCCGTGGAACAGGAACAGCAGTCCCGCGACGATTCTGAGCAACGCGTAGGCGTATGGCTCGAACTTGGCCAACGGTGAAGCCATCGTTCCTCCTGCGTGCTGGCACCGAGCGCGCGCCTGGCGAAGATCCTCAGGTCACCTTACGCCGGTCAGCAGGCAGCGTGGGGATTAGGGCGGATAAGGGCAGTTGCGGACTTTTGCGCCGGAACCGGGAGGGCGAGGATAGTCCTGGCTTGAAAACTGGCCACGAGTCTCCGATCTATCTTCGGTTCCCGATCCAGAACCGCGGCCCCGGCCCGTACCGGCTGACGCGATCGCCGGGGTTGGCGAGGCGGCACTGCTGGAGTGAGAGGCAGCCACAGCCGATGCACTGCGCCAGGCTGTCGCGCAAGCGCTCGAGCTCGGCGATGCGCTCGTCGATCAATCCCCTCCACCGGGCCGAGAGCTTCGCCCAGTCGGCGCGCTCGGGCACGCGATTCTCGGGCAGGCGCGCGAGCTGTTCGCCGACCTCGTCGAGCGACAAGCCAATCCGCTGCGCGAAAACGATGAAGGCGATGCGCCGCAGGGCGGCGCGCGGATACCGCCGGTGGCCGGAGCCGGCGCGCACCGGGGTGATGAGGCCGCGATCCTCGTAGAAACGCAGCGCCGAGGCGGCCACGCCGCTGCGCCGCGACACCTCCGTAATCGTCAGCAGATTCGGGCACGGCCCAGCGTAGCCGACCCGGGTCTTGACTTCAAGTTAACTTTAACTTGTAGAGTGGTGAGGAGGGGTCGGGAGTCGTCCCCGTGGCATTGACCTCTCCCTGGAGGTAGTCATGAACAGTCTGAATCGACCGAACCCGTACGCCTCGTTTGCCGGCCTCAAGGTCGCCGTTACCGGCGGCACCTCCGGGCTGGGCCTGGCGCTCGTCCGTGAGCTCCTCGCCCGCGGCGCTCGTGTGGCGTTCGTGGCGCGGCATCGCGACGCGGTCGAACGCGTCGCCGCCGAACATCCACACGCACACGGCATCGTCGGCGATGTGGCCCGCAAAGAGGACGTGCATCCGCTCGCCCTTCAGATCCTCGGCGCACTCGACGGCCTGGACGTGCTGGTCAACAACGCCTCCGATCTCGGGCCGGTTCCGCTCGCGCTCGTCGCCGACACCGAATGCGAGGACTTCGAGCGCGCGCTGGCGACCAACGTCCTCGGACCGTTCCGATTGACCAAGACGCTTCTGGGCGCGCTGGCGTCGGCGGCGCGCGAGCGATCCGGAGCTCTGGTGCTGAACGTGTCGAGCGATGCCGCCATCAATGCCTATCCACGTTGGGGGGCTTACAGCGCCAGCAAGGCGGCGCTGCATCATCTCAGCCGGATCTGGCACGAGGAGCTGGAGACGGCAGGCGTGACCGTGCTCTCGATCGATCCCGGAGACATGGACACGCCGATGCATGCCGCGGCGGTGCCCGATGCGGATCGATCGCTGCTCAGGCCGCCGACGGACGCGGCGCGCGACCTCGCCGACCGCATCGGGGCCGCGCTCGAATCGCTTCGTGAATCGCGGCTCGCGGCGGAGGTCGGGTCGTGATCGCCGCCAGTCTGCCAATTCAGCGGCCCGCGAGCGCGAGGCTGCTCGTCGCCGACCGGGGCGGGCGCCTCGAACACTGGGGGCGCGCCGACTTCGTGCGACTGTTCCATCCCGGAGACGTGGTGATTGCCAACGACGCGGCCACGCTGCCGGCCAGCCTGTCAGGACGTCACGTCCAAACCGGCGAGGGGCTCGAAGTTCGCCTGGCCGGCCGCGACACGCTCGCGCTCGATCGGGTCAGACGTTTCACCGCCGTGCTCTTCGGTGGCGGCGACTTTCGTTTGCGAACCGAAGATCGGCCGCCGCCGCCGTCCGTGCAGGCCGGCGATCGGCTCGCGCTCGGTTCCTTGCGTGCGACGGTCGTCATCGTGCATCCGGAGCACCCGCGAGTCATCGTCGTCGAGTTCGACGGGACACCGCTCGAGATCTGGGCGGGGCTGGCTCGCCACGGACGGCCGATCCAGTACTCGCACGTATCAGAGCCGCTGATGCTCTGGGATACGTGGACCCGCATCGCCGGACCGCCGGTCGCGTTCGAGCCGCCCTCGTCGGGCTTCGTGCTGGACTGGAACGCCATCGCGGCGATGGCGGCGCGGGACGTGAGCTTTGCGACGATCACCCATGCCGCGGGCATCTCGTCGACCGGTGACGCCGTGCTGGATCGGCTGCTGCCCTTCGACGAGGCCTACAGAGTGCCGCACGCAACGGTGAGAGCGATCGAGAGAGCCCGGAGCCGAGGCGGCCGCGTCGTCGCGATCGGGACGACGGTCGTCCGGGCGCTCGAGCACGCGACCGGGCGCGGTGGAAGGGTTCGCGCCGGCGTCGGCCTTGCCACCCAGAGGCTCGGCCCCTCGAGCCGACTTCGCCTGGTGGATGCGATTCTCTCCGGAACGCACGAGCCAGGGACGAGCCACTACGAATCTCTTGCGCGCCTTTGTGGACGGTCCGACGCTTGCGCGCATGAATCGCGAGCTGAACGTGTACGGATATCAGACGCACGAGTTCGGCGACTCCGTATTTTTGGAGCGCGACTCCAAACATTCGGCTGAGCAACAGGGGCGCGCCGCGTAGCTGGAGGGTGGAGGGGTCGGGAGTCGTTCACCACACAAAATGACGCCAAACTCCCTCTTGACCCGTCGCGATTCTGGCGCGACACTTCTCGCACATTCCAACCAATCAACCTGGAGGGCGACCGTGTCATTTTCCGCCACTCCCCCGGGGCGGTTCCGCTGTGCGCTTGCGCTGCTGGGCGTGTGCCTGCTGCCTCTCTCTGCAGCGGGCCAGGTGCTCTACGGTCGAATCACGGGAACGGTGACCGACTCGTCCGGCGCCGCCATGCCCGGGGCGACCGTCATGGTCACGCACAAGGAGACGAACCTCGCGCGAGAGGCCGTCTCCAACGAGACCGGGATCTACACCTTCACGAACGTCCAGGCTGGGACCTACGACGTCAAGGTGTCGATGACCGGCTTCCGGGAGTTCGTCAAGACCGTCGTGCCGGTCAGCGTCAACCAGATCAGCCGCGTCGACGTGAAGCTCGACGTCGGCGCGCTCGCCGAGACGATCACGGTGGCAGTCCGCGGCGGAACTGCTCCAGACCGACAAGGCCGATGTCCACACGGAGCTGAAGTCGGCGGAGATCACGGCGCTTCCGCTCAACCAGTTCCGCAACTACCAGGCGCTCATCAACCTGGTGCCCGGCGCCACGCCGGGCGTGTTCCAGAATGCCGAGACGGACACGCCGACGCGTTCGCTCTCGACCAACGTCAACGGCCAGAACCGCAACAACAACGGGACGCGCACCGACGGCGCCACGAACCTCAACATCTGGCTGCCTCACCACAACGTCTACGTGTCGCCGGCCGAGACGATCGACACCGTCAACATCTCGACCAACAACTTCGACGCCGAACAGGGGATGGCGGGGGGCGCGGCCGTCACCGTCATCACCAAGTCGGGAACGAACCAGTTCAAGGGCTCGGCGTTCGAGTTCTACAACAGCGACAAGCTGAACGCGACGCCGTATTTCTTCGGGAACGACCCGGGGCAAGCCGGCCAAGCTGCCGATCAAGCGCAACATCTACGGCGGCACGATCGGCGGACCGATCGTGAAGAACCGCCTGTTCTTCTTCGGATCGTTCGAGGGCTACCGGCAGGATCTCAGGCGCTTCAACTTCTTCAGCGTGCCGAACGCCGCGCTGCGCGCGGGCGATTTCAGCAACGCGCGCAACGCCAACGGATCCCTCCAGGTCATCTACGATCCGCTGACCGGTAACCCCGATGGCAGCGGCCGGACGCCGTTCCCGGGGAACGTCATTCCCGCCGACCGGATCAACCCGATTGCGCGTGCAGTTGCTCGGCCTCTATCCCCTGCCAAATACCGGAGGCACCGGAGCCGGGAGCCTCACGAACAACTATTCGCGCGAGGAGCAACGCACGACCGACCGCGACAACTACGACGTCAAGGTCAACTTCAACCGCACGTCGTCGAACCAGATCTGGGGCAAGTTCAGCATGCTCGACGCGGTCGTGGACGACCTGACGTACTACCTCGGGCCCGACACGAACTCGGATCAGGACGGTGGGTTCACCAAGGTGTACATGTTCACCGGCGGCCAGACCTGGACGCTCGGACCGACGCTCGTGTGGGACATGACCGTCGGGTTCTCGCGGCAGGATCAGAATCCTTTGGTGCGGACTTCTTCACCGGGCAACTTCGGCCTGGACACGCTGGGCATCCCGGGCACCAACGACCAGGGGACCGGCGACCCGCGGTATGCGGGCTATCCGCAGTTCGCCACCGGGTTCGCCACCCTCGGGAACCTCGATACATGGACGCCGGTCTGGCGCGACGAGCGGGTGATCTCCATCGCCACGAACGTGACGAAGATCAAAGGCCGTCACGACCTGCGCGCCGGCTACTCGATGAATTTCCTGTTCCTCAATCACTGGCAGCCGGAAACTGGACAACCCGCGCGGGCGTTTCGACTTCTCCGGCAACACGACGGCGCTGCGGGGCACGGGCGCGCAGACGCCGAACTTCTACAACACCTACGCTTCGTTCCTGCTGGGCCTCGTCAGCAACGCCCGCAAGAGCGTTCAGAACGAGCTGCTGACCGGCCGGGAATGGCAACACGGCCTGTTCGTCCGCGACCGGTGGCAGGCCACGCTCGCGGTTGACGCTCGACCTCGGGCTGCGATGGGAGTACTACCCGATCATGCATCGCGTCGATCGCGGGATCGAGCGCGTCGATCTCGACACGCTCGACGTGCTCCTCGGCGGACGCGGCGGCAATCCCACCAATCTCGGGCTCGAGGCGGCGAAGAACAACTTCGCGCCGCGCGTCGGGGCGATCTTCCGCCTCAACGACAACAACGTCTTTCGCTCCGGATACGGCGTGACCTACAACCCGCTGCCGTGGTCGCGTCCGATGCGCGGCTCAGTATCCGCTGACGATCGCGGCGAACTTCCAGCAGAACGAGCCGT
The DNA here is from genome assembly GCA_963840865.1 of Vicinamibacterales bacterium. GTDB lineage: Bacteria > Acidobacteriota > Vicinamibacteria > Vicinamibacterales > Vicinamibacteraceae > CAWJAP01. The sequence continues at coordinate 123,355 of CAWJAP010000022.1, read as the reverse complement.
TCAGCTATGTCTCGACGCTCGAGCAGGGCATCCCGCTCGATCACCGGACCCGATCTGAACAGCGGCCGGTTCCCGCTTCCCGCCGTCGGTCACGATGCGGACGCCCAAGCCGGGTGACATCGATCGCGGCACGATTCAGTCGTGGAACGTGGCCTACGAGCGGCGGCTGCCGCTCGACGTCGCCGTGGACGTGGCCTACGTGGGCGCGCAGGGCGACGGCGGCTACATGTTCCTCGACATCAACGCGCCGCAGACGCTCGGCGGCGGCAACCAGAGCCGCCCGTACGCACCGATGGGCCGCTTTCTCGACCTGATCAGCTTCGAGTCCGGCTTGAAGACGCGGTATCACTCGCTGCAGGTCGGGATCAACCGGCCGTTCACGAAGGGGCTCCTGATCAAGGGCGCCTACACCCTGTCGCAAGGCCGAGAACATGGCGGACGACGATGGGGCCGGCGTGTCGTTCAATTCGCCCAGCGAGTTCCACCGCAACATGGCGCTGGCGGGCTACGACCGGACGCACAACTTCCACGTCGGCCGTGGTCTATCAACTGCCCGTGGCAGAGCAACGGCGGTCACGACAACGTCGTTCCGCGCCATCGTCAACGACTGGCAGCTCAACGGAACGTTCGCCGCCTTCTCCGGCACGCCGTTCACCGTGACCGCGAACGGCGCGATCGTGAACATGCCGGGCAACAGCAAACGGCGGATCTGGTCGGGACTCCGCACAAATCGGCGAAGTCGGCGCGTCAGGGACGTACTACGACACCGGCCGCGTGGGCGCAGCCGCAGGGGGTCCGATTCGGGAACACGGGCCGCAATCAGTTCCGCGGCCCTGGCGCGGTGAACCTCGACATGTCGCTGTTCCGCGCCTTCCCGATGGGTGGTGACGCGTCGCCTCGAGTTCCGCGTCGAAGCGTCGAACCTGACGAATACCCCCAAGTTCGTCAACCCGACGAGCGATGTCAACAGCGGCAACTTCATGCGCATTCTGGCACGTTCGGCACCGCGACGTCCGGGGCGTACTTCGAGCGGAACATCCGGCTCGGACTGAGGTTCTCGTTCTAGCCCTGAGCGACGTTGTGTCGAGCACGTGAGTGCTCGACACAACTGAATCGAAGGGTCGTAGGTCTTCAATCCGATCTTGTCCGATCTTTTCCGTGGGTTCGTGGCCGGTTCGATGGTGCTGCTGGCCGCGGCCCTGCCCACCGCTTCGGACGACCGCGAGTTCGGCACTCCTCAGGGGAGCGCCGCCGTCATGCGCAGGAACATCGGCGTGTTCCTGCGCTCCACCGGCCGCAGCGATCCCGCCGAGGCGATCGCGGCCGTCAAGTCGCTCGGAATCGACCTGATTCAGATCAGCAGACTTCCCGACCGGTTCTATACGCCGGCGGGCGCGCAGGAGATCGGCCGGCTGCTGAAAGCCAGCGGGCTGAGAGCCGCATCCGTCGTCATCGTCTTCGACGGCGAGAGCTATCGCGATCTCGACGCAGTCGAGACGACGGTGGGCTTTCGGCCGGCGAACCTGTTGGAGGCCCGTCTCGATTACGCCCGCAAATGCGTCGATTTCGCAGCAGCTCTCGACGTGAAGATCGTCACCTTCCATATGGGAGTGTTGCCGAAGGAGCCAACCGACCCGATCTATCAGCGCCTGTTGGGCGCGGTGACGAGCCTCGCCCGCTACGGTGCGGAGCGCGGCGTGACCATCTCGCTCGAGACCGGTCAGGAGACTGCGGCGGAGCTGATACGCTTCCTCGACGCGGTCACCGCCGCCCGCGTGGCTGTCAACTTCGACATCGCCAATCTGGTTCTCTACGGCATGGACGACCCTCCAGCGGCGCTTGGTCAGCTCCTCGACCGAGTGACCTCGCTCCACGTCAAGGACGGCATTCCGCCGGCTGCGCCCAGGGCGCTCGGCAGGGAGACCAGGCTCGGCGACGGACGCAGCGACGTGAAGAAGTGCCTGGCCATGCTGCTGGACGCGGGTTTTGCGGGGCCGCTGGTGATCGAGAATTACGTCGCGCGAGAGACCGGCACCGACCCGGTGGATGAACTCCGACGAGCGAAGACCTTCATCGAGAGGACGCTGGACGAAATCGAGCGGGAACGCGGCGACGTGAGATGAAGGATCGTCGCTGATGGAGCATTCGCGTCTGGTTTCGATCGTCGTCGATATGTAGTGCAGACCATGCCAGCGCGGTTCGCCACCGGGCTCCTCGCGCTACTCCTGTCGGCCTCGGACCCCGGCGCACAGCGCGACACCGCCAGACGACCGAACGTCGTCGTCGCCATTGCCGACGACTGGTCGTTCCCGCACGCCGGCATCTACGGCGATCGGACGGTTCGTACGCCGCACTTCGATCGCATCGCGCGCGAAGGCGTCCGCTTCACGCATGCGTTTGCCGCGGCGCCGTCGTGCACGCCGTCGCGCGCCGCGCTGCTCACCGGGCAGGCGCCGCATCGTCTCGCCGAGGGCGGCAACCTGTGGGGCACACTGCCCCGCGCGCATGTGGCCTATCCCGATCTCCTCGAGCAGCGGGGCTACGCGTCTGGCTTCACCGGCAAGGGTTGGGGACCCGGCCGGTTCGAGCCGGGAGGCCGCGAGCGGAATCCGGCCGGACCGAATTTCAAGAGCTTCGAAGAGTTCCTCCAGCAGCGGCCCGCCGGCGCGCCGTTCTGCTTCTGGTTCGGCAGCACGGATCCGCATCGGCCGTACGACGAGGGCTCGGGGATCAAGGCTGGCAAAGCCGCGCAGGACGTCGAGCTGCCCGCATTCCTGCCCGACACGACCGAGGTCCGGCACGATCTGCTCGACTACTACCTCGAGGTCGAGCGCTTCGATCGCGACCTCGGCGCCCTCGTCGCCGCGCTCGAACGGATCGGCGAGCTCGAGCACACCATCATCGTCGTGACCTCGGACAACGGCATGCCGTTTCCCCGAGCGAAGGCGACCGTATACGACGGAGGGGTGCGCGTGCCGCTGGCCATCAGGTGGCCCGGCGCCGCGAAGGCGGGGGCGGTCGTGGATGCGTTCGTCAGTCTCCCGGACATCGCGCCGACGCTGGTGGAAGCTGCGGGTGGCGCGCCCCCCGCGGAAATGATCGGGCGCAGCCTGGCGCCATTGCTACGCGGACAGTCGCAGGCCGGCCGGGATCGCGTCTTCGTCGAGCGCGAACGCCACGCCAACGTGCGGCGCGGCGATCTGAGCTACCCGATTCGTGCCGTGCGGACGACCGATTACCTCTACATCCGAAACTTCCGGCCCGATCGCTGGCCCGCGGGCGATCCGGAGCAGTACTTCGCCGTCGGCCCGTTTGGCGACATCGACGGCGGACCGGCCAAGTCGCTGCTCCTCGATCGCCGCGCCGATCCGTCGATCCGGAAGTATTTCGATCTGGCGACCGCGAAGCGCCCCGCGGAGGAGCTCTACGACTTGCGCCGCGACCCGCACCAGATCGACAACGTCGCCGGCCGTCCCGAGCACCGCGAGGCGCAACAACGCCTGCGCGCGGCACTCGATCGCTGGATGCAGGAGACCGCCGATCCGCGTGCGTCGGCCGACGACGACCGCTGGGATCGGTTCCCTTACTACGGCCAGCCGGCGAAATGAGGGCTCGCGGTCCCACGAGGTCCCATCGTCGTGCGGACCGCTGACGCGGTGTTTGGGATGTGAATCGATCATGCTGACGGTGCGGCGTTACCCGTGGCCGGCAACCCGGCACCGTCCACGTTCGCTGAGCTTGTCCGAGCGGCGAGTTAGAGTGAGGACGCGCTGCGCCGCGACTGGCCATGGATCCGCGCGTCCTCCTACTCGTATCCGGGCAAGCGGCGGTTGCCGCGGCGATTGCCGCGACGATGTGGGCCGCTGGTGCGATCGTCAGCGGCGCGCTGCGGCGTGAGGGGGCGCCGATCCCCCGGGCGCTGACCATGGCGCTCGGCTTCGCGCTGGTTGCGCAGCTGCTCCTCCTGGCTGCAATGGCCGGCATGCTGCAGCGGCCGGTCGTGCTCGCGCTGACGATCGGCATTCATCTCATCGCCATTCCCTGCTGGCGACAGCTGATCGCCACGACGATGGGCACCGCCGCGCCGGCGGTCCGGGCTGGCGCGCTCGTCCTGGTCGTCGCGGCGCTGCCGCCGTTCCTGCTCACGCTCTACCCGCCGCTCGGGTTCGATCAGACGATGTACCACCTGCCGTTTGCGCGGGCGTTTGCTGCAAGCGGCGGCGCGCCGTGGCTGCCGGCGCTGCGCTTTCCGATCTTTCCGCAGCTCGCGGAAGTGCTGAACGCGGCCGTGTTGCTGTTCGCCGGCGACGTCGCCACCCAGGCGACCGGGTGGGTGGCGCTCGTGGCGAGTCTGGGGTTGTCGTACGCGTGGGCGCGCGATCTCGGCGGCGACGCGCCTTCAGCACCCGCCGGCGGCTGGCTGGCCGCCGGCATCATCGCCGGCAGTCCCATCGCCGTCTATCTCGCGGCGACGGGCTATGTCGACCCGCTGCTCGCGCTGCTGGTCGGCGCGTCGCTGTACGCGGCCGACCGGGCGCGCCTCACGGGCGACGCGCGATGGCTCGTCGCGGCGGGGGCGCTCGCGGGCAGCGCGGCCAGCGTGAAATATCTCGGGTTGTATTTCGCCCCGGCGGCCGTCCTGGTGTTCGTGCGGCGCCGACCGTGGCCGTGTGGTGTTGCGCGATCTCGCCATCTACGGCGTTGCCGCCACTGGTCGCGCTGTTGCCGTCGTACGGCCGCATCGTCGCGCAGACGGGCAATCCGCTCTTCCCGTTCTATCCCGAGCTGTTCGGCGCGAAGTCCCTGGGCGGACGCCTCGCTGATGGGCGCGCGAGGGGCCGAGCGATGGCGCCTCGCCTTGACACGCTTGTGGGACGTCACGTTCCGTCGTGATGCGGTCGGCGGCCTGCCGCATTTCTCGCCCGCGTTCCTGCTGGCGCTGCCGATCGTCGTGCTTGCCGCGGTGCGCCACGATCGACTCCGCCGGCCGCTGCTGGCAGCGCGCTCGGCTATCTGCTGCTCGCGACGACACACGCGCACCACCTGTTTGCGATCGCGGTGCTGTGGGCGCGCTTGCGGGCGGGGCGGCGGCCAGGTTGCTGCCCGCGCAGATCGGCGGTGCTGATGGCCGGGGCGCTGGCGCTGGCCGTGCGGCGGGGAAGCCTACGCGCTGTATCGCCTGTCACGCCTCGGGCCGCCGCCGACGACGAGCGAAGGCCGCGATCGGTTTCTGGCGGCCAGCTGCCGCTGTATCCGGCGATTGCGTGGCTCAATCGCCAGGCTGGTGCGGTCACCTACTACGCGGTCGCCGCGGAACGCATGGTCGACTACGCCAGCGGCACGCAGCTCGGCGACTTCAACGGTCCCGCCAGTTTCGACGCGCATGGAAGCGCGCGTGCGCGCCGCGGGCAGCGTCGCCGCCGCACTCGAATCGATTGGCGCGTCTCATCTCCTCGTGCCTGCACACGCGTCGTTCTGGCGCGACGAGGCGTCGCGCGATCCACGCCTCGCACGCTGTCTACGAGGACGACCGCGCCACGATCTACCGGGTGGGTTCCTGGCCCGACTGAGCGGCGGGTCGCAGGAAGCGAATCTCGAAGCGTCCGTACGACGCGTCGGCGAGGTCGATGCGGCGCACCGTGCGCGCGTCGAGAAACCGTTCGAGATCCTCGGCGCCGGGATTGCGCACGCCGGGCCCGTGCACCCGTTCACGCGCGGACCGCGGATATAGTCGATCATCGCTTGATCGAGCAGGACGACATCCGCATCGAGCGCGACGAGCCGCTCCGTGAAGGTCGTTCCCGCCGCGTCGGCGAGATGCGCTCAGGAAGAGCATCGGGACGATGAACGATCGATAGTCGCGCACACGCGGCGCGAGCCCCAGCCACCACGTGGGCAGCGCCGCCAGGCGGGTGTCGCGCGGCAGATGCGATGCCAGCCGCTCGCACATGACCGCGTACGAAGTGCGCGCAGCTGCCCGACGCGCGAGCTGCACCTCGGCGCGAACGCCATCGACGCAGCCGAGCCCGACGAGCGCGAGCGCGCCGATCCGCACGAGGCGCGAGGTCGATCGCGCGGCGATCATCGTCCCGATGGCGACGGTCAGGGCGATCCAGGGCCACAGTGCGGCGAGATAGAAGAAGAACTTGTCGCGCTCGCCGAGCGTGAGCATGGTGAATCCGGTGAGGAGCGCGGCCCCGATCATGCGCTGCCGAACATCTGTGCGCCACGGTCCGAACGCGAGCGCCGCAGCGCCCGTCACCGAGCAGACGGCCAGCAGCCAGGCCCCGGGGATGCCGAATTGGAGGCCGCGGCCGACGCTGATGTAGCGCCGCCACTCGAGCACCGCGTTCCACGCGTAGAAGCGCGGATCGGCGAGGTTCCAGCGATGCTGCACCAGCCGCTGTTGACCGACCGCGTCCTCCCAGCCGGCCAAGGCGAACAGCATCCACGGGAGGATCGCAAGACCGACGCCGACCAGCAGCCACGCGCTCGCGGCGATTGCCACGGCGCGGCGCGCGGCGCGCGCGCCGATCGCGACGACGCATAGCACGACCAGCGTCACGACGTAGATCAGCCCCATCGGGTGACAGGCGGTCGCCATGCCGGCGCAGGCGCCGGCGAGCAACAGGCGCACGCGCGGGCAACGGGGCGGGGATGCCGCGTCGGTGGTCCGCGAGCAGCCACGGGACGATGAGCAGGATGCCGATCAGGCCGAAGAACGGCACGGCGACGTCATAGCGCGCGAGCCGGCCGAGGTCGACGAGAACGATGCCGGACTGCCGCGCTTCCCATTGGTAGGGGCCGGTGCGGCACCACGTGAGCAGCAGCGCCGCGAGCAGGGCGTGCCGCGGTGAAAGCAGCGCGCGCCCGAGTCGATATGTGAACGCGGCGGTGAGCGCCGCCATCGTCAGCGACACCACGCGCACCTGGACGACACCGAAACCGAAGATCCAAAGGACCCAACCGACGATCAACGAGAACAGCGGGGCGTGCAGCAGGTAGTGTCGCTCGGTGCCGAAGAAGCCGGCGTGGAGCTGCGACACGAGCGCGCCACGCTTCCCAGAAGCGCAGACCGGGCTCGGCGATCCACGCTTCGTCCGCATTGGCGAACGGGACGCGTTCGAGCCCGATCAGGTTGACCGCGAAGAATGCGAGCACCAGCGCTGCCGCGAGCCGGTCTTCGGCGAGCCCGCGCCGCGACGTCGTGGCGATGAGCATCCCCGTGCGTCGCACGGGCCGGAGCTTATCACTCGAGAACGATCGCCTATCGACTACTCGGGACGATGCGCGGCCACGACGACGACGAAAATGAGCAATACCAGAGGGATGCCAGCGCCGGCGATACCCGTGTCGAGAACGAACACGTGGACCCCAACCGCTCCGAGCATCGTGCCCCCGGTCACGACGGCGCCCGCGTAGACCGTCTTCGGAGTCAGGAAGAGCAGGCCTCCCGCCGCCTGAAGGGCGCCCGTCAGATAGTGAAACAGTTCGATCAAGGCTCCATGTGGGTGAAACTCTTCGCCGACATCGGCGTGGGGGACTGCCCGGTCGCCTCCCGACGCTCGACGTGAGGGGGTGGGTCCTGCGCCTCTCCGCTGCAGGGTTGTTCCTGTCCGTCGGCCTCACGAAGAACTGTCTTACGAGCTGAGCTACGAAAATCTCGAGGGGAGCGTCACCCAGGCGCACGTCCACATCGCCCAATCCGGCGTCAACGGGGGCGTCATGTTCTTCCTGTGCGGCACCGCAACCAACCCGGGACCCGCGGGTACGCCGCCATGCCCCGCTTCCGGCCAGGTGGAGCGGACGATCACCGCTGCGAACGTGATCGGGCCGGACGGGCAGGGAATTGAGCCAGGCGCGTTCGCCGAGGCGGTGGCCGCGATCCGAAATGGGGTGGCCTACGCGAACGTGCACACCACGAAGTGGCCTGGCGGCGAAATCCGCGGCCAGCTGCGTCCCGGTCTGGGCCGCTAGCAAGCGGACCACGCATTTCTGTTGCGCGGCGCAGCCAGGGCCGGTCGACCGTCCGGCCACGGCCTCGCCGGCGACTCACGACCTACGGGAGCGCAAACGCGACGTAGCTGCCGCCCGACGGCGCTCCCCACTTGCCCCCCCCGGCCGCGATGACGATGTATTGCTTGCCGTTCACCTCGTAGACGGCCGGCGTCGCGTTACCGGCCGCGGGGAGCGTCGTCTCCCACAGAACGCGGCCGGTGCGCGCGTCGAACGCGCGGAACTTCTTGTCGTAGACGGTCGCGCCGATGAAGACCAGACCGCTGGCGGTGACGACCGGACCGCCGTAGTTCTCGCTCCCGGTATTCGTCAGTCCCGACCCCGGCATCTCGCCGAGCGGCACCTGCCAGGCAATGGCCGCGCGATTGAGATCGATTGCGGTCAGTGTGCCCCACGGTGGCGTGATGGCCGGAAAGCCGTCGGGATCGGTGAATCGGACCTCGCCATCGAGCGTGTAGCCCACATCGAACGGTGTCGGCGCGTCGCGTCGGACGATGTCCGACGCGACGGTCATGACGTAACGCACGATCGCGCGGCGCGCGGCGCCATGGAGTTGCTGGTTGCCCGGCATGCGGCCGCGGCCGTCGCGGACGACGGCCGACACCTCGTCGACGCTGCGCCGCGACGCAATGTCGACCAGTGACGGGAACTCCGGCGGCGTCCCGCGAAAATCCGCGCGATGGCAGGACGCGCACAGCCGCTGGTAGAGCTCCTTCCCCGTCGTCGGCCCCTCGTCGGGCATCGGGCGTCCCGAGAGGCGGACGGTCCAGGCCATTTCGTTGGCGTTGACGTACAGCAGTCCCGAGCGCGGGTCGTACGCGACGCCGCCCCATTCACCGCCGCCATCCATGCCCGGGAAGAGGATCGTGCCCTGCGTGCTCGGCGGATCGAACTCGCCCCGCTTGCGGAGCTTCAGCCACCGCTCGCGGACCGCTTTCAGCGCCTCGGGCGTGCGCGTGGTGATCAGATCCTCGGTGAATCGTTGTCGTGTGAACGGCGGCGGCAGCGACGGTAGTACTTGCGCGGGCGCGAGCTTCTCGCCCGGCACATCAGAGGGCGGCGCGGTGATCTCCTCGAGCGGAAAGACCGATCGCCCGGTCTCGCGCTCGAGCACGTAAGTCCGGCCGTTCTTCGCGATCTGCGCGACGACGTCGAGCGTGCGGCCGTCGCGGGTGATGGTCACGAGCGCGGGCGGCGCGGGAAAGTCGCGATCCCAGACGTCGTGCTTGACCGCCTGGAAATGCCAGACGCGCTCACCCGTCGCCGCGCGGAGGCAGAGCATCGTGTTGGCGTACAGGTTGTCGCCGTGACGGTTCGCTCCGTAGAAGTCGTAGGCGGCCGACCCGGTCGAGGCAAAGACGAGGCCGCGGTGCTCGTCGAGCGCGAGCCCGGCCCACGCGTTCGCGCCGCCGCTGTACTTCCAGGCGTCCTTCGGCCACGTCTCGTATCCGGGCTCGCCCGGATGCGGGATGGTGTGGAACGCCCAGCGCTGACGGCCGGTGTGAATGTCGAAGGCGCGGATGTCGCCCGGTGTGGATGGCAGCCCCTCGGGTACGACCGAGCCGAGGATCAGCAGGTCGCGATAGAAGACACCTGGCGTATTCACGCCGATGCTGACCGATCGCGGATCGCGGCCGCGGAAGCCCTGACGGAGGTCGATGCGCCCGCCTTTGCCGAAGCCGGCGAGCGGCCGCCCGGTGCGCGCGTCGAGGGCATAGAACCAGTGGCGCGCGCCGAAGTAGAGCCGCCGCTCCTCGCCGCGCTCCCAGTACATCAGTCCACGAATCCGGGTGCGCGAGGGCGGATCGGTCTGTTCGAGCGGAGTGAAGCTCCAGAGCACCTTGCCGGTGGCCGCGTCGAGCGCGAAGACACGCAGCTTCGGCGACGTGGCATAGAGCACGCCGTGGGCAACGACCGGCTGGCACTGCATCTCCGAGCCCTTGAAGACGTCACCCGTGTCATAGGTCCACGCGACGGTGAGCGACGTGACGTTCTCGGGCGTAACCTGAGCGAGCGGCGAGTAGCGCGTCTGCTCCGGCCCGCCGCCGTAGTGCGTCCAGTCGTGGGTCGATTGGGGTCGGGTGCGATTTTCATCGAAATGTGGCGATTGACCGAAAACACTTCGATGGAAATCACACCCGACCCCCAATACCAAGAGGATCGCCAGCAGCCCGTGCAGTCCTCGACCTGACATCAATAGAGCCGGTTCTTGTAGCCGTCTTCGACCGACGCCTGGATTTGATCGGCCGTCTGTGGAACGTCGATCTGGTCCTTCAACATCCGGCCGTATGTCGGCAGCGTCGCGCGGTCGATCCGGGCCCCTGGATCCCACAGCTGCGCGCGGATCAAAGCCTTGCCACAATGCAAGTAGGCCTCCTGCACCGTCACGCGCAGCGCCGACCGCGGGTGCTTCCCGCCGACGTTCCAGCGCGCGAGCAGGTCGGGATCCATGACGATTTCGGCGGTGCCGTTCACCCGCAGCGTCTCGTTCACGCCCGGGATCAGGAAGAGGAGGCCGACCTTCGGATTGGCCGTGACGTTGGTCAGCGAATCGAGCCGGTTGTTGCCGGGCCAGTCGGGAACGAGCAGCGTCGAGTCATCGACGACGTGCACGAACCCCGGGCTGTCGCCGCGTGGCGTCACGTCGGCGCCTTCGTCCGACGAGGTGCCCAGGCAGAGGAACGGCGACAGGGAGATGAAGCGCCGCATGTGGTCATCGAGCGACCGGCGCGCTTTGAGGAGCGATCGCTCGAGCGGCGGCGGATAGCATTCGCGTAGTGAGGTCATGGCGGTCTTTCAAGAGACGCAAAAGGGGCTACAGGCTGCGGACTACGGGCTCCGGGGCTTGCGGACTACGGGCGAGATTGGCTGTAGCCTGTTCCTCGTAGCCTGCAGCCCTGCGCACTCAGGACACCGACACCAGGACTTCCCTCGTCGTGGGCCGGTCGCGGTGCTCCCACAGATAGATGCCCTGCCACGTCCCCAGCGCCAGCCGGCCATCGACGATCGGAATCGACACGCTGACCTGCGTCAGCGCCGCCTTGATGTGCGACGGCATGTCGTCGTCGCCCTCCACGGTATGCGTGACCCAGGACGCGCGCTCGGGGACCAGCCGGTCCATGAAGGTCTCGAGATCGGCGCGGGCGCTGGGATCGGCGTTCTCCTGGATCGTGAGGCTGGCAGACGTGTGACGGATGAACACGTTGCACAGGCCCTGTGACACGCCGGCCTTGGCCACGATGCGCGCCACCGCATCGGTGATCTCATGCAGGCCGCGACGCGGCGCGCGGATGCTGAGAGTCTGGGTCACGCCAGCCACGCGATCCTCACCCGATGAACTCGTAGCCGTAACCGCGGCGCATCTCGCGGCCGATCCAACCGGCGGCTTCGGCGTCGCCGACGAGCTCCTCCTTCTCCGGATCCCAGCGCAGCTTCCGGCCAAGGCGCAACGCGATGACGCCGAGATGACAGACGGTCGCGGAGCGATGGCCAATCTCGACGTCACAGACCGGCTGCTGGCGCGAGCGGATGCACTCGAAGAAGTTCGCCATGTGATCGTGGCTTTCGTACAGGCGCGGCGCGCCCGATGGCAACGGCTCGGTCAGCAGCTCCGGAGCGCTGGCCAGGAGGCGGCCGCGCGACACCCAGATCCAGCCGTCGGTGCCGGTGAACCTGATGCCGTTCCGCTGACCCTGGGGATCGATCACGCCGCCGCCGCCATTGTCGGCGATCGTGCTGCGGCAGGCCTGGGTCACGCCGTTCGCATAGCCGTAGTGCACCTCGTATTCACTGTGGGCGGTGAACCCGCCAGGGATCATCTCGACGAGCGGCTTGCCCTCGATCGAGACCGGTCCGCTCCGATCGAGCCCCATTGCCCAGAGCGCGATGTCGTTGTGATGGGCGCCCCAGTCGGTCATCGTCCCGCCGGAATAATCCCACCAGTAGCGGAAGCTGCCGTGACAGCGCTCGCGCACGTAATCGCGCTTCGGCGTCTGACCGAGCCAGACGTCCCAATCGAGGCCGGCCGGCACCGGTTGCGGTGGGAACGGACCCCGCCGCGGCCCTGCGGGCAGCCACACGTCGATGTGCTTCAGGGTGCCGATGCGTCGATTGCGCACCAGCTCGCACGCGAGACGGAAGTTGGGATCGCTGCGCTGCTGGCTGCCGGTTTGAAGAATCCGCTTCGTCTCGTGCGCCGTCTTCACGAGGCGCTTCCCTTCGTCGATCGTGAGCGTGAGCGGCTTCTCGCAGTAGACGTCCTTGCCCGCGCGCATCGCGGCCATCGAGACCATGGTGTGCCAGTGGTCGACGGTGCCGCAGATGACGGCGTCGATGTCCTTCCGCTCGACGAGCTTGCGAAAGTCCTTGAGCTCCGCTGCCGCCGGGGCCATTTTCCGAGCCTCGGCGAGATTCCTGTCGTCGACGTCGCAGAGGGCCACGATCCGCGCGAACCGCGTGGCCTCCTTCGCGACGCTCCGGCCGCGGCCGCCGCAACCGACGAGTGCAACCGCGGGCAGATCGCTCGAGCCGCCCTGTCCTCGAGCGGCGTCCAGCTCGCGCTCCAGGAACCAGCCCGGCAGCGAGCTCGACGCTGCGAGTGCCGCGGCGGCCTGAAGAAAACCGCGCCGTGAGCACCGATTGGTCGTCGGATCGCCTGAAGACATGGTGTCGCGCTCGACTCGAGTAGTGTAGCTGGGGTCAGCCGGCCTTCCGGCCAATGTGGATCGTAAAGAGCTGACGCGTCCCATCGGTGGGATCGATAGCCGGGAAGAGGATGCTATCGCTCGTCCGGTTCCACGCTGGCGCCGCGTCGATGCGAAGGTTGCCGCCCGTGTAGACGCCGCGCGAGGCCGCCGGCGTCCGCGCCCACGACCCGTCCGAGCGCCGCATCACCGTATAGAAGTTGCTGGCACGCTCGCTGTGTCCGTTGACGAACCAGCCCGCGTCGGGCGACAGGGTGATCTCGGCGCCCGGCTGCGGAAAGAGCTCCGGTGTGCCCAGCGTGCCGACGATGCGGCGCTCGTCGACGTCGTAGACGACTTGTGCGGTTCCATCGGCGCCGATGACGCGACGCGCCGATTCCCATTCCGGGTGGCCGCCGATGAACGTCTGCAACGTCAGCCTGCTGCCGTCCGGGTGAACGGTGAACGGCAGGTCGATGCGTTCCTTGGGATTGTCGAACTCCGCGCGCACGTAGAAGTAAATGACGCTGTCGTCGCGGCTCCAGAGCGTGTGATTGATGAAGAGCGCCTTGCGATCGACGTCGGGCCGCGCCGGCCGGATCAGGTCGGCGAGCTGCTTGAACGACACGAGCACCCGCCGCGTGCCGCGCTCCACGTCCACCAGATGGACTCCATCGTCGACGGGATGCAGCACGTCCTTCGTGAAATCGTGCGCGCCCGGATAGCCGGTCACGGCGCGCAGCCGGGCCAGGCGGGCGTAGTTGATGGCGAGAAACCTGCCGCCGTTCTGAGCCACGCCGCTGTTGGCGACGGGCGCCTCGTCGAATCGGTATTCGCGGATCCGCTGGCGCTTCACGACGTCGAACAGCACCGTGAACGTCTTGTGCGTCTGCGGATCGCGATCGTTGAAGAAGAAGCTCGGTCGCCGGCGCCGCGGGGTTCCAGTAGAACATCGTCCCCTGCTGCGGATTCCATCCGCGTGAGCGCTCGACCGGAACCACGCGGTTGCCATCGGCGGTATCGATGAGCACGACGTCGGCCGCCTCGCCGGGATCGGGCATGCGGTCCTGGAAGGTGGTCCGCAGCGCGACCACATACCGTCCGTCGCCGCTCCAGGGAATCGTCCGCGCCTGTCCGATGTAGCCGAAGAAATGATGCATCGGCCCTCGCGTGAGCTGCGCGATCTCGAGCTGCCAGTCGCGCGGTGTTTGCGGCAGCGAGATCGAGGCGAAGGCGAGCATGGCGGGGCAGATGCGCAGGTTCATCTGAATGCGTGTGGCGTCGAGGGTTGGGTGATGTGTGTGCCGCGCGTCACCAGTGGGTCAGCGACCCGTCCGGCCGCCGGTAGATGTTCCGACGTCCCGGCTCGGTCACTTCGCCAATCTGGGTGAGCAGCTTCATCTCGAGCGTCACGCCGAGGCCCGGCCGCTGATTCGTGTAGCACTTGCCGTTCTTGAAATCCAGAAACTGCGGCAGATAGTCGATCGGGCGGTCGCCGTAGTTGTATTCGAGCATCACCGGACCCGAGAAGGTGGACAGGCAGTTGACGAGCGCGGCGGTGGCAATGGGCCCTGTGAAGTGCGGGATGATGCCGACAGCGTGGGTCTCGCAGATCGCGGCCACCTTCATCATCTCGGTGATGCCGCCGACGTTGGGCAGCGTCGATCGGATGAAGTCGACGTCGTGGCTCTCGACGAGCCGGTTGAAGTCCCAGCGAAGGCCCCACTCTTCGCCATGCGTGAGCGGGACGTTGGTCATCAGCCGGAGCTTCGGGATGTCCTGGAGTGCGTGCTCGTCGCGAACGGGATCCTCGACGAAGAACGGGTCGAACGGTTCCATCACCTTGCAGACGCGAACGGCGTCGTTGAAATCGAAGCGCTGGTGGAGATCGATGCACCAGTTGCCGTCGGGCCCGACGCCATCGCGCACGTCGCGGCAGTCCTGCTCGATGCGGCGGACGGCCGACCGGGTGTCGTAGACGGCGCCGATCGGGACGTCGCCGGCGCCCATGCGGAACGCGCGATATCCGGCCTCCATGGTCGCGCGGGCGCGCTCCTTCAGACTCAGCTTCGCGTCGGCCGGCGCGCCAGCAGGCCGGGCGCCGCCGGTCGCGTAGCACTCGCAGTAGTCGCGCGCGCCGCCGCCGAGCAGCTCGTGCACCGGAAGGCCGAGCGCCTTGCCCTTGATGTCCCAGAGCGCCAGATCGAGCGCGCCGAGCGCGTGCGTCTTCTCGCGGCCCGGCGGATAGAACCAGGCGATATACGCCTCCTGCCAGATGGCCTCGATGCGGAAGGGACTCTTGCCGATGAGCGTTCCTGCGACCTGCTCGAGTGTGTCCTTCGATCCGCCCTCGCCGACACCCGTGATGCCGATGTCGGTCTCCACCGTCGCGACCATGTTGCTCTGGTTGAAGAGCGGGTTGAAGTTCGGCGGCCGGTAGATGCGCACGCGCGTGATCTTGGCGTTCGGCAGCGCGGCCGACGCCAGTCTCGGACCGAGCAGGCCCAGCGCCGATCCGGCCGAGAGCCTACCGAGGAAGGTTCGTCGATTCATACGGCGGTAACTCCTGGACAAAGGCCGGCGGGGTGGCGTGTCGTTCTGCCGAAAGCGGTCGCTACATTACCCGACATCGGTCCACGTCCAGAGACCTGCGGGCTTGCCTTCCGCGTCCGGTTGAGGCTAAACTCAGCCGTTCACGGCAGAGTTTCATATCGCTCAGCAGAAAGGCACGTCATGCGTATGCCACGACTCGTGTCGACCGCGGTCCTCGTCTGTGTCCTCGGAGGAACCGCCCTTGCCCAATCCGGGAATCCATTGGTGGGTACTTGGAAATTGAACGCCGCGAAATCGAAAGGCTCGGCGTTCACGAGCGGGACGACCATGGTCGAAGCCGCAGGCGCCGGCGTGAAATTCACGGTCGACCTGCAGTCGGCCGACGGCGCGAAGACCCACTGGACGTTCACCGCCAACTACGACGGCAAGGACAGCCCGGTGACCGGCAACAATCCGTACGGCGACAGCGTGGCTCTCACGCGCGTCGACGAGAGAACCACGCAAATCACTGTCAAACAAGGCGGGAAACCCACGGTCACGCAGACCATCGTCGTGGCGGCTGATGGGAAGACACGGACGACGACCGTCAAGGGGACGAGCCTGAAAGGACAGCCCGTCGACGCGATGTCGTTCTACGAGAAGCAGTAGGAGCCCGTGCCCGGCAGGACCGTGACCCGGTTTGCCACTTGTTTACGCGTACACGAATCGGAGGAATCGCGTGCTCCGACGAATCTCACTGCTGCTGACAACGGTGCTGGCGCTGTGGCCGGCACCGATCGTTGGTACGGGTGCGCAGGATGGTGGATCTCCGGTCGCAATCGCCGGGACCGTGGTGGATGCGGCCTGTTACCTGATGCACCCTCAGGCGGCCGATGGTCCGTCCCACGACCAGTGCGGCCAGGCGTGCGCGCTGGCCGGCGTCCCGCTCGGCGTCGTCGACCACGCGGGGAAGCGGCTCTATCTCGCGGACGGCGCCGGTACGAAGCTGTTGCTCCCGCATCTTCACAAGCGCGTCAAGGTGAGCGGACGGGCGGTGCAGAAAACCGAACCGCTCACGCTCGAGATGCCCGTTGGGCAGGGCAACAAGATGTCTGTGCGCCTCGACGGTGGGTACATGGCTCTGACGGTCGATCGGGTTGAGGCCGAGCGATCGCGAACCCCGGCGGGGAATGCCACTTACGGAGGTCGATATGAAGAGTAGCAGCCTGAGATTGGCGATCTGCAGCCTGGCGGTGATTTCATTTCTGCCAACCGCTGCGTGGGCAGCCGACGACGTGGTCGGGGCCCTGACCAGAACCTACGTCATCGTCGAGGATACGGACCTGATAGGCGACGTGGCCTGCGACGTGGGAAGCAGCCCGTGTTTCTCGTTTGGCGCGTCGGGTGTGGAGCTGCGCCTGAACGGCTTCAGGATCACCGGCAAAGCGGATCCCGTCACGGGATGCGGCGGAGCCAATTCTCCCAACGAGTTCGGCATCACGACCAATGGCCACCACTACGTCACTGTGCGAGGTCCAGGATCGTTGGAGCGCTTCCGCAATTTTGGCTGTCGTCGTGACGGGCGGCTCGCGAAACGCACGCATCGAGGGCATCACCGCCTCGACCAGCTGCACGGCTGGGATTCGAGTGACGGCCGCGGCGTTCGACACGCTCGTGGAGGGCAACACGGTCGTTCGCAACGGCTCCACCGCGCCAGGGGCCGCGTGCGGCGGCATATGAGTGAACGGCCAAAACAGCCGGGTCCGGCTGAACAAAGCTCACGGTAATGGCTATTCCAATCCCCGCGGATGATTTCGGCATCGGCGTGCTCGACGGGGGTCAGGACAACGTCATCGACGAGAACACCATCGCGGGCAACACGAACGGCCTTTACATCACGGCCGGGGCGCGCAACACGCGGGTCAGGGACAACGTCATCGTCGGCAACCCGGCCATCCAGGTGGGGAACACACAGCCGGCTGCGCGCGCGCTCGACATCGTGAACCTGGCTCCCCCGGGCGAGACGAAATTCGAGCGCAACGTCTGCGTCACCGGTGTGAATGCGCCCTGTCCGGTGGTTGTGCCACCCGAGTAGTTCCGCAATTCTCGACCCGCGAGAGATGGGGATGACGCGGCGTCGCGATCGGTGTCTGCACGCGTCGACCGCCGCGGGTCGCCGCGTCAGTCCGATCGCAGCGCCGTGATGGGATCGACGCGAAGGGCGCGGCGCGTCGGCAGGATGCTACCCAGGACCGCCATCAGCAGCGAGAGGCCGACGGCGCTTCCGAACGTGAGCAGGTCGCCCGGCCTCACGCCCGCGAGCAGCGCTTCCATACTGCGTCCCGCCAGGTAGGCGAGGAGGGTGCCCGGCAGCACGCCTGCCACGGCCAGCAGCATGCAGCGCCGCAGCACCATCGACATGATGTCGCTCGCCTGCGCGCCGAGCGCCATCCGCACGCCGATTTCCTGCGTGCGCTGAGAGACGGCGTACGACAGCAGCCCGTGGATGCCGACCGCGGCGAGCACGAACGCGATGGCTGCGAAGACCGCGAGGACGCGGACCTGGACGGAGCGCGACGCTGTTTCGAGATCGACCATCGCCGTGAGCGTCTGCACCTCGGTGACGGGCAGCTTCGGGTCGGCCCGCCGGACGATGCCGCGGACGGCGGGCGCGAGCGCGCCTGGATCGCCCGTCGTTCGCACAGCGAGCGCCTGCGGCGCGTAGAACGTGATCGCGCCGTCCGGCACCTGCTGCGACGACAGGTACACCTGCGGCTCGCTCATGCGTTCCAGGCCGCGAAAGCGAACGTCGGCGACGACGCCCACGACCACGCGCTCGGCCCGAGCGAAGGTGAAGGGCCGGCCGATGGCATTCTGGCCCGGCCAGTAGCGTCTGACGAACGACTCGCTCACCACTGCGACGAACTGGCGATCTCGCGTGTCGGTTTCCGCGATGTCCCGCCCGCGCTTGATGGCCGTGCCCATGGCCTGAAAGAAGCCGGGGGTGACAAAGCGCAGGCCGGCGACACTCTGGGCGCTCCGCGTGTCGTCGGCGGCGTGGACGTCTCCCACGACCGACACTGGCCAGATGCCGCCGCGGAAGGTCGACATCGGCAGAAAGCTCGCGTAGCCTGCCGACGTCACGCCTGGCAGCGCGCCGACCTCCTGCAGCACGCGCGCGTAGAACGCCTCGCGCTTGTCGACGGCCTGATACTCCGGCATCGGCAGGTCGGTCCGCATCGTCAGGACGCCCTCGGGCCGGAAGCCCGGATCGATCGCCTGCACTGTCAGCAGCGCGCGGATGAGCAGGCCGGCCGCGACGAGCAGCACCACCGAGGCGACGATCTCCACGACGACGAGCGTCGACCGAAGCCGTTCCTTCTGGCCGCCTCCCGATCGTGCGCCGTCGCGC
Organism: Vicinamibacterales bacterium; assembly: GCA_963840865.1. Lineage (GTDB taxonomy): Bacteria > Acidobacteriota > Vicinamibacteria > Vicinamibacterales > Vicinamibacteraceae > CAWJAP01. Next base: position 104,713 of record CAWJAP010000022.1, on the reverse strand, counting down.
AGCCCTTCGAGATCCGCGCTGCCGCCGGCGCGGACGACGGGTGCGAGGCCAAAGCCGACGCCCGTGATCGCCGTGAGCGCGATCGCGAAGAACAGCACGCGAACATCGACCGAGGGTGCCGACGCGAGTGGAAGCGTCGTCGGCACGAGCTGGGCGAGCAGCGGCACGGCGACGATGGCCACCGCAATGCCGAGCGCTCCGCCGGCAGCCGCGAGCAGCAGGCTCTCGGTGAGCAGCTGCCGGACCAGACGTTCGCGTCCGGCGCCCAGGGCCTTGCGGACCGAGAGCTCGCGCCGGCGCGCCAACGCGCGAGCGAGGAGCAGGTTGGCCAGGTTGGCGCAAGCGATGAGCAGCACGCAGATGGCCGCGCCGAATAGCGCCATCAGGAGCAGCCGCGAACGCTCGGAGATATCGGTGTCGAGCCTCAGACTGCAGCGCTCGTATCCTTGTTCTCTTGGGGGAACTGTAGCGCCGACCGCGCCGCGATGGCCTCCATCTCCGCGCGCGCCTGCTCGAGCGTCACGCCCGGCCGAAGCCGGCCCACGGCATTGAGGAGATTGTTCGTGCGCTCCGAATCCGCGTACGCACGCTCGTCGAAGCGAAGGGGCTGCCAGAACTGCGTGTCGCTGCGCGGGAAGTTGAAATCGCGTGGCATGACGCCGATGACGGTGCATGGGGCGTTGTCGAACACCAGCGTCCGTCCGACGATGAGCGGGTCGCCGCCGAGCTCGAACTGCCAGAACCGGTGGCTCACGATCAGCGTGCGGGCAGCGCCCGGACGGTCGTCGTCGGCGGTGAAGCTCCGACCAATCACGGGCGAGACGCCCAGCGTCGGCAGCAGGTCGGCGCTCACCGCCGCGCCGCGAATCACGCGCGGCTCTCCGGCAACGACCCACGTCACCCTGTCCCCGTGGAAGATGCCCATCGACGTGTAGGAGCGCGCCGCCGCCTTCCAATCCCGATAGTTGGGCGCCGAGAACTCCATGCGGCCGTAGCCGGGCGTTTTTTCCCAGACCTTCACCAGCCGATCAGGCTCGGGGAACGGCAACGGCCGGAACAGCACGAAGTCGGTGACCGAAAAGGTGGCGGTCGTCGCACCGATGCCGAGCGCCACGATGAGCACGGCGGTGGCTGCGAAGCCGGGCGCACGCTCGATCAAGCGGCCCGTGTAGGAGAGGTCCTGTTTCAGGATGTCGAGATGAGCGCCAGCGGCGTTGACGAGCATGTCGCCGATGATGCCCAGCCACAGGCCCGCGATGCCGAATCCACGCGCCGCCTTCCGCTCGCGCTCGAACAGCGGCCGCATCTCGTCGGCGTACTCGTTCCGGAACGACGCGGGATAGAGATGCAGCAGCAGGTTGTAGAGCCTCATGGACAGGTCCTTCGGTCGCTGATGGCCGAAAACAGCCCTGAAGGGCTGTGTCACCCCCTGAGCACCACCCTGCGGTGGCACAGGGCTTTCGCCCCTTCCCATCAGCCAGTCCGGCCAGGCGCAAAGCCGGCCGCGCGCGCCATCCGGACCAGTTGCGAGAGGCGCCGTGCCTCGGCCTTCGCGACCGCCGTGCCGAAGGCCGTGATCCGGTAGTACCGCCGGCGCTCGTCGTCTTCCGCGGGTGCCGGACGATCGCGCGTCTCGACGACCAGGCCCTGCTCGAGCATGCGCTGGATGGAGCGGTACAGCGTGCCCGCGCTGAGCCTCAGCTCACCGTCCGTCCGCGCCTCGACGTCCTGGATGATGCCGTAGCCGTGGCGGTCGCCTTCGGCGAGGGCGAGCAGGATGTGGAACGTGGCGGGCGGGAGCGGCAGGAGCGCGTCAATCTCGGTCATCGGGCTGATATAGCCACGCTGGATATATTGTCACTGGCTATAGACGACGTCCAGCGCCGTTCGGTTCGCGGCGCCGGAGGCCGGCCGGCGTCCGGTTCACGTGGCAGGCACACGACCGGAAGAAACCCATCGCCCGCCTCACGATTCGCGATTCCGTCGATAATGGGCCCCCCAACAGGAGGTCGAATGAAGAGTAAATCTGGCATTCCCTTTCCCTGGGCCTCGTCTTCCTGATTCTCGGCGTCATCTTCCTCGCGCGCGAACGGAGCGCGGCCCGGCCGCGCTAGCGTTCTCGCCCGAAGACCCGAAGACCGAAGACCGAAAGACACCATCGACCAGTCCAATCCCGTAGAGTTGACGCCATGAGTGACGTCGCTTCTGCCGGCAAGCCCGCACCGCCGACCGCCCTCCGCTGGGGTGTGCTGTTCCTGGTCAGCGTGGCGATGTTCGGTAACTACTACGTCTACGACTCGATCGCGCCGCTCGCCGACATTCTGAGATCCAGCTCGGGTTCACCAACACGCAGGTCGGGACGCTCAACGCCATCTACAGCTTTCCCAACATCGTGATGGTACTCATCGGCGGCGTGATCGTCGATCGTATCGGCACGCGCACGGCCACCCTGCTCTTCACCGCCATCTGTCTCCTCGGCGTCGTGTTCACGGCGCTGTCGGGCACCTTCGCGATGATGGCTGTCGGCCGCCTCATATTCGGGCTCGGTGCCGAGTCGATGATCGTGGCGGTGACCGCCGCTATCGGCCAGTGGTTCAAGGGCAAGCAGCTCGGGTTCGCGTTCGGGCTCAACCTGAGCCTCGCGCGCGCCGGATCCTACGCCGCCGATCTGTCGCCCGTCTGGGCGAAGTCGGCCTATGACGCGGGCTGGCGCACGCCACTGCTGATCGCGGTGGCCTTCTGTGCGATCGCCCTCGTCGCGGCGATCGTCTACTGGATTCTCGAGCGCGGCGCCGAGCCGCGCTACGAGCTCAATCGCCCGCACCGACCGACCGGATCGTCTGGTCGGATCTCTGGCGATTCGACCGCTCGTTCTGGTACGTCGTCGGGCTCTGCGTGACGTTCTACTCCGTGATCTTTCCGTTCCGGAGCACCTTCGCGATCGAGTACTTTCAGAACGCGCGCGGTCTGACGCTCGAGCAGGCGGGCGCGATGAACGGCCACGTCTTCCTCGCCGCCATCTTCGCGACGCCGCTCTTCGGGCTCATGGTCGATCGGATGGGGCGGCGCAGCGCCTTCATGGCGTTCGGGTCGCTGCTCCTCATGCTGTCGTTCCCGATCCTGATCTTCACCAACTGGACTCTGTGGATGCCGACGGTGATGCTGGGCGTGGCCTTCTCGCTCGTTCCCGCCGTGCTCTGGCCATCAGTGCCGTATCTGGTGGAAGAGCATCGTCTGGGTACCGCCTACGGTCTCATGACCATGGTGCAGAACATCGGACTCACGGTGTTCAACCTGGCGGCTGGTGCGCTGAACGACAGGTACCAAGCAGGAGAGAACAACTCCGACGGCTACAGGCCGATGCTGTGGATGTTCGCGCTCCTGAGCCTGGCAGCTGTGGTGTTCACGGTGCTGTTGCGCCGGCGTGAAACCGGCCCGCACGGACACGGACTGGAAACCCTTCAGGCGCGCGGACTCCAGGGTAGGATTCAGGGGGAACAGGGATGAACGGATCAGATTCGGCCAGGAAGGATCGGACAGATCTGATTCAGGAATCATCCGATTCTTCAGATCTGTCCTCGCTCCCCTTGATCTGTCGTGGTTCTATTCCAGCCATCCCGGCTGCGCGCTCGTCCCGGGTAGCGAGGAATCGCCGGTTCGATCCCGCTCCGACCCCCACGGAGATCCGCGATGGCGATTCTGCAAGACGTCCGCTACGCCGTTCGAAGTCTTCGTCGCATGCCGATCTTCACCCTGGCGGCCGTGGCGTCGCTCGCGTTGGGGATCGCGACCACGACGACGGTGTTCGGACTGGTTGACGCGGCGATCTTCCGCCCGCCTCCCTTCGCCGGCGCCGATCGGCTGACCGTTCTCAACATCACTCAGCACACGCCTTCCGACGGCGAGTTGCGCCTGCGCTGGTCGTGGCCGCGCTTTCGGCTGCTCGAGCAAAGCGTCCGGTCGTTCGACGGCCTGGCCACGAGCTCGAATGCGGTCGTGACGATCACAGGTGGTGGAGAACCGCTGCCGCTCCCGTTGGAGATCGTCTCGTGGCGGTATCTGCATCTGATGCAGGCGCCGATCGTGCTCGGCCGCGGGTTCAGCGAAGGTGACGACGAGCCCGGTGCGGCCTCGTCGATCGTCATTCTCAGCCATGAACTCTGGGAGCAGCGCTTCGGCAGCGCGCGAGACGTGGTCGGTCGCACGGTCGCGCTGAACGGCGTTCCGCTGACCGTCGCCGGTGTCGTCGGGCCCGGCTTCCACGGCATCTCGGGCCTCGCACGGGCGTGGATCCCGGTGACCGTGGCGCCGCGCGCGACCTATGCCGAGTACCTGACGACGAACCAGAACTTCATCACGGCGGTTGGACGCCTGCGCCGCGACGTGACCCTCGCCAGCGCCCGTGCCGAGCTGCAGGCGGTGGGGCCGCGAATCGATGCCGCGCATCCAAGCGAGCGCGACACGCCGCAGGACCGGTTCTCGGCCACGCTGATGACGCTGAACGACGCGCGCCTCGACGTCGTCACGCGGCGCGCCTTGCTGCTCCTCGCGGGCGCGGTCGCCGTGCTGCTGCTCATCGCATGCGCCAACGTCGCCAGCCTGTCGCTCGGTCGCGCGGTTGGGCGGCGGCGCGAGATCGCGCTGCGACTGGCCGTTGGTGCCGGCCGGTGGCGCCTGGTGCGGCAGCTCCTGGTCGAAAGCGGGCTGCTCGCCGCGATGGCGTGTGTGGTCGGGCTCATCATGGCGGCTTGGGCGACGGCCTTCGTACCGGATCCCGCCAACGCTCGCGCGCGGCCGGAACTTCTACGGCGCAGTCGGTGAGTTCCTGACCCCGTCGTTCGATGCGCGGCTCGTCGGCTTCACGCTCGCAATATCCGCGTCCACGGTGGTGCTCTTCGGTCTGCTTCCCGCGCTGCGCGCCACGCGCACCGATCTCGTCACCGACCTCAAGACGGGAGGAGCGGCCTCGAGCGGCGGCGGCAGATCCCGGCTGCGCGAGCTCGTCGTCGCCTTCCAGGTGGCGCTGGCCGTTCTGCTCCTGGTCGGCTGTGGGCTGCTCCTGACGAGCTACGCGCGCCTCCGCGACACGCGGCTGGGATTCGATCCCGCACGACTGCTCACGTTCATGATTCGCCCTTCGGAAGTCGAGCACACGCCCGCCACGGCGCCGGCCCTTCTCGACCGCATCCTGACCGAGATCCGGCGCGTGCCGGGCGTGGAAGCGGCCACCGTCGACGGCTGCGCACCGCTGTCGATGCAATGCGCAGCCGCGCCGCTTCACATCGTTGGCCGGCCCTGGCCGGGAGCCAACGATGCCCCGATCGTCAGGCGCCACTACGTCGCACCCGATCACTTCAGGACACTCGGGGTTCCTCTCGTTCGCGGCCGCGGTCTGACCGAGGACGACCGTGCCGGTCGGCCGCCGGTCGCAGTCATCAACGAGGCCGCTGCGGAGCGGTTCTGGCCGGCAGGCAACGCGATCGGGCAGCGCGTGTGGTTCGAGGGCGCGCCAGTCGCCGGCGCGCGGGATGCGAGTGCCGAGATCGTCGGCATCGTGCGCAACGTGGCCTATCAGCCGCTCGACGAGAATCCGGTCCAGCCCGACTTCTTCACGCTGTACGCGCAGTTCACCTATCCAGGGCGCATGGTCATCGTCCGCACGGGTGTCGAGCCGCTACGGCTCGTCGCGCACATCGGCGACGCGGTACGGCGCGCCGATCCGAACCTGGCGCTGTTCGACGTGCAGTCGATGGAATCGCGGGCGCGGTCGTCCTGGTCCAAGCACAGCTTTCAAGCCGCGCTGTTCGTGATCATCGGATCGATCGCGCTCGTGCTCGCCATCACGGGTGTTTATGCAATCACGTTGTACCTCGTGGCCAGCCGTACGAAGGAGATCGGCGTGCGCATCGCGCTCGGCGCCAGCCGTGCCGAGATCGTCCGGCGGTCGATGGCTCGGACCATGCGGCTCGCGCTGGCCGGCGGCACGACTGGACTGCTCGGAGCCGTGGCGCTCGGCCGCATCCTGAGCGCGACGCTCTACGAGACGAGTCCGCTCGATCCCGCCGTCTACGGCGGAGCAACCGCCGTGCTGATGATTGCCGTCGCGGCCGCGAGCTACTTTCCTCTCCGGCGGGCGCTACGGGTCGATCCCGTCGACGTCCTTCGCAGCGAGTGACAGCGTGGAAAAAATGGCTTTCAATCCTTCGCGTCCCACGCCCGCATCGTCCGTGCTTCGATATCCAGCTCGCAGACGCCTCTCAATCCGTGTCGCTCGACCCAGCGTTTCAGCCCGGCCCTGTATCCGGCCGCTTGCGGGTCGCTGAGCTCCCAACCGCCGGGTCCCCAGGCGCTGAATCCGTTCAACGTCGGCATGTCGTGAGCCAGCGCGATGAACATCGCATCGATGCTGTAGAGCGCCGTCACGTAGCCCGAGCGGGACGTGTAAGCAGCCGACGCGGGCTTGATGAAAAAGCTCCGGCACGAGGCATCGATGTCGAGAGGCGCCTCGACCCACCGGGCGAAGACATTCGTTGGCCGGGCCATGCCGAGCGTCACGCGGTTCGGCGCGATGACGAGCAGCAAAACCACGAGCGCGCTCGCGGAGCGTCTCAACCGAGACCGGGCCGGCAGCCGTGCGAGAACGATCGCCGTCGCCAGCACGGCGGCCAGCTCGTAAAGATAGATGATTCGCTTGGGGTCGCGAATCACCGCGAAGCCAGGCAGCGGCTCGAATGCCGATCGCCAGATCGAGAAGCTCCCCAGCTTGAGCGGCACGAGGAGCACCACGACGGAAACCACGAGGAGCCAGAGGCCGTAGCGGCGGATGGTGCGGTCGGTGTTGAACCAGGGAAGCCACGACAGCACGGCCAGCACCATGACAAGCGCGAACGAGCGCCGCGAGTCGTACGCGCCGAGATCGCGCACGATGGCCAACGGATTGGTCCAGAGTGACGGGTCGCGCGCTGCCAGGAGGCCCAGGAGGTACTGCTTCGGGGAACTTCACGTGTTCGCGGTAGGCGTCCCAGTAGATCCAGAAGAAGACCAACGTCCCGAGTGCGGCACCTGAAGCGAGTGCCGCGAGCCAGGGCGTCGGACCTGCGAGAGGCGGTCTGACACGGATGCCGCCGCGGAGGACGACGAACGTCGCCGTGCACGCGACCGCCAGGAGGGCGGGGCGGCGCCAGTCGTGCGACCTCACGCGCAGGCCGAGCCATTCAATCTCCGCACCGCCGAACGTCCAGTTGTACCAGGTCCACACCGAGGCCAGCGCGGCCGCGGCGAGAAGCGCCCTGGAACGTGGCGACTCGGTTTTCCAGAACGCGGCGATGCGTTCGCGAACGGCTCGTGCGCTGCCGCGCGGCAAGCCCGCGACCAGGAACACGAGTGCGAATGCGAACGCGAAATGGGCCGTGTAGAAGTCCTGCGTGTAGAGCAGCGTGGCGAGAAGTCCGGCGGCCGCCGCCAGCGCGAGTCGCGAACGGCTGTCTGGCATGCGAGCCGACGCGAGCATCACCAGGAGTATGGGTGGAATCAGGAACACCGAGAAGCGCTGCGCCCACACGCCGGTCGCTTGGTTGATCACGTTCGGCGAGCTCGCGAAGAGCGCGGTCAGGAGCAGCGATTCGACGAATGACAGGCCGGCGAAACGGCGCAGGGTCGCATACAGACAAACGATGCCGGTCACCATCGCCAGAACCAGTGTCAGGTTGTAGGCCTGAAACGGATGGAGAACTTGTCGGATCGGCAGATAGAACGGCACGTACAGGATCAACCCGTGCGAGTAGCCGAGGGTCTTGGCTGCCGGAAAGAACATCGGCGGCGACGAAGGATCCGCGAGCGACCGCACGCTGTGGTGCCAGTGCTCGAGCAGGTAGTTGATGAAGTACCGGATCCCCCCAATCGGCCAGGCCGGCGTTCCAGAATGGCGGGCCGGCGAGCTGAAAGACGTAACAGACGTACGCTGCCGATGCGATCAGGACGAGCGAGGCCTCGGTGATCTTGACCGCCGGTCGCATGATGAAGCGGTGACCTGTCGCCGGACTGGGCGCGCCGAATTTGGCCGACCGGCTGTGATGTCCGATCAGGGCAGACGCGGCCGGCCCACCAGTACCGTCACATCGTCGCGCCGGCGTGTGAAGTCACGATAGAGCACTCCGGCGACGAGCGACGGATCGTGCGACCAGAGGTCCGGATACTCCGCCGGGTCCCAGTGCGTGCCGAGACCGTCGGAGTACAGGACCAACGTGGAATGCGCGCTCAGCGGATAGCTGAACTCCTGGACACGCCGGGCGACGTGCCCCGCGGTTCCATTGAGCGAGATCACATTGCGCCTGACGCCGTCGGTGACGATGGCACCGGCGATGTTCCCCAATCCAGCTACTCGGACCAGGCTTCGCTCCAAATCGATGCCGGCCACGGCGACGGCGGCGCCTCGCGTCGAGCGCAGCGCGCCGTGGACGTGTTCGAGCGTGGCCACCGGAGGATCCCAGGGGGTCTTCGTGAACTCGGCCACCGCGACACTCGAGGCCTCGGCCGCGGGAAGGCCGTGCCCGAGCCCGTCAGCGACGATCATCGCCGCCTGCTGCCGCGCGATCGCCACCGACCACGCATCGCCGCAGTATTCTTCGCCGGGCTTGGGCAGGCACACGGCGCCAAACGCGAACGCCTCGCCGGTCGTGCTCGTCGGCGTCCGCCACAGTCGGGCGAGCACGGCCGCACCCTTCGAGGGCTGCGAGAAGACCTCGAACAGGTCGGACTGTCGCCGCACCGCACCCAGGCCGTGGCCGAGCGTTCCCGCCGTCGACGTCCCGTCGCGGACCGCCTCCTCGAGATTCCTGAAGCCGCGCCCGAGATCGGCGGCCAGAAGCTCCAGCCCGACGTAGCTCCCTGCGTGGCACTCGGTGATCAGCAGTTCGCCGCGCTCGGCGTGCTTGATGACGTTCGACGCCAGTTCCGTGGCGACGAGGGCGGCTTGTGCGGCGCGCTCGCTGCAAGCCGAGCTGCTCGGCGAGCCGCGTGGCGCCACGGCGGGCTGCCGAGATGGCAGAAGTGTCAGTGAGGGCGAAGGACGTCGTCGTTATCGCCACCGTGTGATCGTCACCCGTGTCCCTTCACCCGGTTGCGAATGAATCTCGAACTCGTTCGACAGCCGCTTGGCGCCGCCGAGGCCGAGGCCGAGCCCGCTCGCCGGTCGTGATATCCGTCCTTCATCGCCTGCTGGATGTCCGCAATCCCGGGCCCTGGTCCTCGAAGGTGAGCCGGACCGCTCGGCGCACTCCGTCGTTCAGCACTTCGAGCCGCACCGTCCCGCCGCCGCCGTGCTCGAGCGCGTTGCGCGCGAGCTCGCTCGCCGCGGTCACGAGCTTGGTCTGCTCGACCAGGCGAAGCCGTTCTCCACCGCGCGCGCGCGGACGGCCTGGCGGACGACCACGACGTCCTCCGAGCTCCGGATGAGGTGGTCTTCAGCGCGCAGCGTCGCCATCGCGATCGTGGGCGTCGAGCTGCGCTCTGAGCAGATGCCATCCCGTGCTCGACGTTGAGCGCGGTGCGAACGCCTGAGCGGAAGCCCGAGCTCGACGAGCGTGATCGCGACGGCGGGGCGCATCCCGACGACGACCGTCTCGGCATCGAGCACGCGCGACATCGCGGCGATGTTGCCGATCATCCGGCCGATGAACGAGTCGACCATCTCGAGGGCGGAGATGTCGATCAGCACCGCCTTGGTGCGGTGCTGCACGATGCGCGCGGTCAGATCGTCCTGCAGCGTCATCGCCAGGCGGTCGTGCATGTCCACCTGGATGGTGACCAGCAGATAGACGCCCATCTTGAGGATCGGGATGCGCTCCACGGCTAATCCTCGTCGTCCGATGCCCTGGGCCGGCGCACGCCGTCGCCGCCGACCGTCGTTCGTGACGCTGAACCGACAGCCCGCTGCCGCCGGAGCGCGACGGCGAAGGCATCGGCCAGCGAGGCCTTCGTGACGACGTCGCCGAGATCCACGCCCAGTGCACGATCGTCTGCGCGATCTGCGGCCGGATGCCGCTGATGATGCAGTCGGCGCCCATCAGCCGCGCCGCCGCGACGGTCTTGAGCAGGTGTTGCGCGGTGAGCGTATCGACGGTCGGCACGCCGGTGATGTCGATGATGGCGATGCGGCGCGCCGGTGTCGACGATCCGCTGGAGCAGGCTCTCCATCACGACCTGGGTGCGCGCGCTGTCCAGCGTCCCGATCAACGGGCAGCGCGAGGATGCCGTCCCACAGCGTGATCACCGGCGTCGACAGCTCGAGCATCTCCTCCTGCTGCCGGAGGATGACGTGCTCGCGGCCCTTCTGATGTACTTCCGTCGTGTAGCAGGCCGAGCGCGTCGAGCAGCGATCGTGGCCTCCCACGTGGCGTCGGCCAGCCCGTCGGGATCCTTGCTGAACCGCTCCTTCAGCCGCTTGAACAGCGGCTGCTTGAGCGAGAACACGAACGTCGCCGTCTCGCTCGGCGTGTAGCCCTGGCGCGCGCGCGCGTTCGACAACTCTTCGAGCAGCTGGCGCACCGCCGCGTAATGCGCGCTGGCCGGTGTCGACGCCGCCAATCGCGACCGCCTCGCGCAGGGCTTCCAGGAAGCGGCGCGACTGCTCGTCGAGCTCCTGTCGCGTGAGCAGTTCGCGCGCGCATGGCCGGGACCCGAGCTGTGCGTCGATCCAATCCTTCAGGATCGCGTCTGCGTGCGTCGTGAGGATTTCAGCTGAGATCCCCTGTGCGTGTGCTCATCTCGGCAACTTCTCCTTTGTCGATCCGGCATCCCGTTCGCTCGCGGCATCGGGACGGCCGTCGCGGGCCGGCACCAGCGGCAGGCGCAAGAGGAATGTCGCCCCCGTGTTCTCGCCCAGGCTGTGCGCGGTCAGCGTGCCGCCATGCATCTCGACCAGGTTCCGCGCGATGGCCAGCCCGAGCCCGAGGCCGCTCTCGTTCCGCGCCGTCGGCGGCTCGGCTCGCCGGAATCGATCGAAGATGCAGCGGCAGGAACTCCGGGTCGATGCCGCGGCCGGTGTCCGCGACGCGGACTTCGGCGAAGTCGTCGTCGAGCGTGAGGCGCACGTCGACCGTGCCGCCCGGCGGGCGTGAACTTGACCGCGTTCGCGAGCAGGTTCCAGACCACCTGCTGGAGCCGGACCGGATCGCCCCGCACCGTCGATATCGTGGATCGGGCGCGATGTCGGCGACGAGCGTGAGGTCCTTCGCGTCCGCGCTCGGCCGAATCGTGTCGAGCGCCGCGGCCACGATCGCCGGAATGTGGACGGCTCGCCACGTGAGCTGCAGCTGTCCCTGCGTGATCCTCGAGACGTCGAGGAGATCCTCGATCAGCGCGGCCTGTGACTTCGCATTGCGCTCGATGATCGTCGATGGCACGCCGCGCGCGTGCGCTCGTCCATGGCGATCGTGCGCAGCAGCGTCGTCCAGCCCATGATCGCGTTGAGCGGCGTCCGCAGCTCGTGCGAGAGCGTGGCGAGAAAATCGTCCTTTACGCGGTTGGCCGCTTCGGCCTCCGCCCGCGCCTGCTGCTCGCGGATCAGCATCTCCTTGAGCGCCTGCTCGGCGCGGCTCAGGCGCAGCAGCGCGTGCACGGTCGCCACGAACACGCCGGGCGCCACCGGATCGACCAGATAACCGTCGGCGCCAGCCTCGAGGCCGCGCACCTGATCCTCGTTGGTGACGAAGCTCGCCGACATCTGCAGCACCATCACCGTCTTCAGATCGTCGTCCTGCTTGATCCGCCTGCAGAACTCGAGGCCGTTGCCGTCCGGAAGGTTGACGTCGAGGACCACGAGCTCGGGCCGCATCTCGAGCAGCAGGACCTGCGCGTCCTTGAGACAGCCGGCCTCGAAGACGACGTGCTTGGCGTCGCGAAGCGCCTTCGAGCGGGCGAATCGCGCCGACTCGTGATCGTCGACCACGAGGATCCGCCCCCGGCGATCTTAGCCATTGGCGACCTTCGCGGATCGATTGAGCGCGTGACGAACGGCGTCGGCGACGACAGCCGGCGTCAGCACGTCCTTGGACACGATGGCGGTGGCGAGACGGCTCAACTGCTCGCCTTCCGTGCGATCGAGCCGCGACGAGGTGACGATGACGACCGGAACGTCGCGCGTCTCCGGATCGCCCTTCAGGCGGCGAAGCACTTCGCGGCCGTCGAGGTCGGGCATCGCGAGATCGAGCAGGATGACGTCGGGGCGTTCCGCGCGTGCGCGCTCGATTCCCGCCGCACCGGTCTCGGCTTCCAGAATCGCGTAGTGCTCGGCGTCGAGAAACCGTGCGATCACGAGCCGCATCGTCTCCTGATCGTCGATGACCAGCACGCGCGTGCGCTCGCTCGCGCCGGTGAGCCGGTTGAGCGTCTCGAGCAGCCACGCGCGATCGATCGGTTTGAGCGCGTAAGCGTCGGCGCCGAGCGACATCGCTTTCGCGCCATCGTCCACCGTGGTGGCGACGAGGACCGGGATGGCCGCCGTCTCGCTCGCCTCCTTCAACCGGCACAGAAAGGTCCAGGTTTCTTCCGAGCCCAGCCGGATATCGAGCACGATGGCCGAAGGCCGGATGCGTGCGAGCACCTGCCGCGCCTCGGGCAGCGTTCGCGCGGCGAATGGCTGATAGCGCGTCTGTTTGAGAATCTTCTCGTAGAAGAACTGGTCGGCGAACTCGTCCTCGATGACGAGCACCGGGACGCGCCCCGCGTCCGGCTCCCAGGACGGGATCGGCGGCTCGACCGCGGTGGCGCCGCCGCGATACTGGATTGGGATGGACGCGAAGAACGTCGAACCGACGGACGGTTCGCTTTCGACCCACAGGCGGCCGCCCAGCAGCTCGGTGATCCGCTTGGACAGCGGCAGGCCGAGGCCCGTTCCCTTGGACCTTCGCTGCAGCGGGTGATCGATCTGCGCGAACTCGTCGAAGATGCGCCGCTGATCGTCAGGAGCGATACCGATCCCGGTGTCGGCGACCGAGAAGACGATCGCTTCGGCCTGGGCGTCGAGCCGCGCCGATACGCGGACGTGTCCGCGCTCGGTGTACTTCAGCGCGTTCGAGATGAAGTTACGGAGAATCTGCGAGACCTTACCCTCGTCGGTCCGCATCAGCGGGAGTCCCTGCGGATCGTCGAACACCAGATTGACCGACTGGTTCACGAGCAGCGGCCGGAGCATGCCGCGGAGGGCGCCGAAGAGGTTCTCGACCTCGAACTCGCTCGGGCGGACTTCCGTCTTGCCGGCTTCGACCTTGGCCAGGTCGAGCAGATCGTTGATGAGCTCGGACAGCGTCTCCGCGCGCTTTCCGGAGGTACTGGACTTCCGGCTCCGGTTGCGGGCGCTGTTCGAGCAGGCTGGTCAAAGCCAGGATCGAGTTCACCGGCGTTCGGAACTCGTGCGTCATGTTCGACAGGAACCGCGATTTCAGCTCGTCTGCGCGCCGGAGATGGTCGGCGCGTTCGTCGAGCTCGGCGTAGAGCGCGACGACGCCGCGGTTGGTGTCTTCCAGCTCGCGGTTCAGCCGCACGAGCACTTCCTGCCGCCGGTTGAGCTCCTCCAGCGCGCGCAGGAGTTCCTGGTTCTGCCGCTGGAATTCCTCGACCAGCCCGGCCGGCTTGCGATCGACGACGGTGCGTGCGATTTCATCGAGTCGCTTCGCGTCCACGAATGGCGCGCGGCGCGGCAGGAATCGCTTCAGGTATACGGTCGTGCCGTGCCGCCCCGACTCGACCTGGAACCGATCCATCAACCGCCGGGCGCCCGCGAGCCCGATGCCCATTCCGGTCGTCGACCGGTATCGCCCCGAGAGCACGTCGTCGAGGTTGCCAATTCCGGGGCCGGCATCGCGGACGACGATCGAGAACAGCTGCGGCTCGGAGCGTCCTTCGACGACGTAATCGACCCTTCCGGATCCGGCGTACCGGAACGCGTTGCGGACGATTTCGGAGACCGCAGTCGCCACACGCGTCTGCTCGGACTGGTCGAAGCCCAGCAGGGCAGCGAGTTGTCCGGCTCGCTGGCGGGCGGTGACGACGTCCTGTTCGTGCTGAACGACGAGGGTGAAGAGGGGCTGCGCCAGAAGGCTGACTCTAGCGAACCCGCATCCGAATGTCCACGCTGCGTGCCCCATGAGACGCGGCCATGGCTGAGCTGTCGCCCGCCGCTTCCCGGATTGGGACGGACTGACCCAAGGCGTGGCCGACCTGCAGAAGGGGCAGACATGATGGTGACGCTTTCCCGAGATGCGCAAGGGCTCCTGAACCGGTATCTGCTCCAGGTGAGAGCGTCTTACGTGCAACCGGCGATCATCGCGTTGTTCGGCTGGCCGATTGCCCTGGTGGTCGTCGCCACCGACGACTCCCCAGCGATTCGTGCGTGGACGAGCGGCGCTGCTTCGCGAACCGTTGGAGGTCAACCTCGCCATCATCGCCACGCTCGCAGCCGGCGTCTGGTGGATGGCGCTGGGCCCCCGCTCGCGACCTGATCGGTCCGGATGGCAAACCGCGCTTTCCGCGCCCGATGGAGCAGCAGTTTCGATGCGGTGCTGTATCTCGTCCCAGCCACCGACATCACCATGTCCAAGCTGCCGAAGGCGCTGTGTGCCGATCCCGGCTACATGAAGATGAGACGCGAACGGATTGCGCTCGCGGGGATGAAGCGGGACCTGGATCGACTGAACGAGCAGTGCGTAGGCAACGGAGAGAACGGAAGGAACGGAGAAACCGACTTTAACTCAAAGAAACGGAGGAACGGAGAAGACCATTGAAATTGGCGTCTCCGCTTCCTCTCTGCTGCTCCGTTTCTCTGAGTTGAAACCGTATTCTCCGTTTTCTCCGTTCCCTCCGTTGCCTCCTTCCGTCGCTAGCCATCAGCGCTGTCGGCGAGAACTGGCTTGATATCGACGACCGGTGTGCCATCGACGGCTTCGATCGGTCCAATCCGCAGACGCGTGCCGGAGATCTCGCGCACGGTGACGCGATGGAGTCCCAGCGGATTCGGGCGATCCGGCGATCGTGTGGCGAACACACCGGTCAGCGGAATCGCCAGATCGTTGCGAGGGTGCGTTTCGAGCACGTTGCGATCGGCGCGATGGAGCCAGGTGATGACGATCACGGCATCACCCGGAGCGATGCCGGACAGCGCTCGCGCCAGGGTGGGATCCACCTCGAGCCAAGCGTCCGGCGCGCCCTCGAGCCCCTGTCGCGGCGCCTCGCCCAGCGCCCGAAGCATCGATCGGATGTACCCAATCGGTTGAAGCGAGCACTGGTCGTCGGTTGCAGTCATGAGTTCGCTGCCTGAATCAGGCCGCCAACCTTGCCGACGGCGGGGCCGAGACCGCCCTCCTGGTGATGGTCTTTGAAGGAGGGCAAACTTCGGCCCCAAAAAGCGGCAAGGCTCGCTACCAGGTACAGCTTCAGGCCGAACTGCAGCTGCCGCGGGGTATTGGCCTGGCTCGTGATCATTCCGAAGTTGTTGCTGCTGAAATCGGTGTTGGGCGCGTTCCAGATCGATGCGGTTGAACAGGTTGAAGGCCTCGATGCGGAAGTCCAGATCGACCCGCTGCGTGATGCTGAACGACTTACCCACGCTGATGTTCTCGTTCAGATTCCAGGGCCGCCGGACGTCGGCATTGCGCCGCGGCGCGTTCCCGAGCTCTCCGACCGGCTGGACGAACGCCGCGCGGTTCAGGTACCGATCGACCAGCGGATCGAACTCCTCGCCGGCAATCGGCGCGCGCCAGTCCTGGCCCGTGAGATTGGGCCGGTTGGTTCGGTTGAAGATGTTGAGCGGCGCATTGGTCGTCACGCCAAGCGGGAATCCGCTGCTGTAGAACTGAATGAGGGCGACCCGCCAGCCGCCGAAAATCCGGTTGGCCATCCCGGTCTGCAGCCAGCGGCGCCCCTCGCCGAACGGCAGCTCGTACACCGTGTTCAGCTTGATGCTGTGGGTCTGATCGAAGGCGCCCACCGACCATTCCAGCTCGGGCCGCGCCGCGTCCATCCCGCCGCCGCTGCCGCTGAAGCTGTCGGCGTCGGTCATCAGCTTGGAGTACGTGTAGCTGCCCTGCAGCAGGAGGCCGCCCGCCCGCTGATTCACCTTGACGATGCCGGCGTGATAATGCGACGTGCCGGTCTTGTCGCCGCCGCCGCTCTGCACGTTCACGAACTGGTATTGCGGGTAGGGCCGCAGCGCCTGCGCGACCGTCCGCGAAGTCTGCACCGCCGGGTTCGTGAAGTTCGGATAGGGCAGCATAATGCCGGCGTTCACTGCGGCGGCCGACGTGATGTTGCGCATTCAGCAGGTCGCGGGCCCCGATCGGGCCGTAACGCGCGATGAGGTCGTTCACGACCGACATCGGCACCTGGTTGGGATTGATGAGTCCGGCCTGAAGGTTCGAGCCGTACACGCCGTTGTAGTCGATCTCCACCGTGAGGCCCTTGCGAATCTCGCGCTGCACCGACAGCGTCCAATTGTCGTAGGCCGCCGGACGCGTGGCCTCCTGACCATAGAACCAGTCCACGTCGTTGTTGTTCGAGAAGGCCGGATCGATCTGCGGCGGCAGTGGATACGCTGGCAGACCCTGATCGAGGTGGAACGCGGGTGTGATCCCCGAATCCGCCGTCGAAAACGACGTACTGGCCGATGAACCCGGCGAAGTGGCTGCTGCTTTGCGTGACCGTGACGCGCCCGAAAGATCGGCCGACACCGGCGCGGAACATCGTCTTGTCGTTCGCGCTGTACGCGCAGCTGACGCGCGGTCCCCACGCCCCGTAATAGCCGGGGACCAGGGTGCGCGTGCCCTCACGCCCGGGACCGTCGCCCGCGAAGATCAACGCGCCGGGATAGTTGTTGACCGCGGGGTTCGGCTTCGTCGGCGAGAAATCCGAATACTGATCGCCGCCCGCGACCGGCGGCTGTGTGAACTCGTAGCGGACGCCGTAGTTGAGCACCAGCTTCGGGCTCAGCCGCCAGTCGTCCTGGGCGTAGAACGAGTAGTACGAATAGATCTGCTGGAGATAACGCACCGTCTCGGTCCGGCCGCTGTCGGCGACGCCGAGCAGAAACGACGCGAACGAGTTGCCGCCGCCGGCCGCGAGAGTCGCTGCCGCGGGAACAGAGGTGCCCCGGAACGAGAACCCGGCACGTCCGCGCGATGTCCTGCTGCCCGAAGCCGTTGGCCTGCTGGCGATCGATAGGTGAACCCCGTCTTGACCGTGTGCGACCCGAGGCTCATGGTGAAGTCGTCCTTCACCGCGAGCCGCGGCTGCTCGGTCCCGTTGTTCGAGGATCCACCCCACTGCGAGAACTCGGTGAACGTGATGATCCCCAGGTTGTCGTTGCAGTCGACCGCGTTCGGGATGCAGACCCGATCCGCCCAGTTCTGGCCGACGTTCGGCGAGAACGCGTCCTTGTAGAACGTGTTCACGCCGAACGAGAAGTGATTCACCATGCGCTCGCCGATCCAGTCCCAGCTCGCCCGGTGGAGATCGCCGTCGAAGCTCGTCGTCTGGAAGGTGTTGAAAGGCTCCGGCAGGCCGGCCGCCCCTGAATCGCCGGGCTTCACGCGGTTCGTCGTGCGGTTGAACAGATACGACAGGCGATGCCGGTCGCTCAGCGTGTGATCGACCTTCAAACTGAACTTGTTGGTCTTCTCGACGGTCGTGCCGCCAGGCGACAGGAAGTTGTTGGTGACGTAGCCCTGTGTGCCCGGCACGATGCCTTCGCGATTGGGGACGACCTCGCCCCGCGCAAGGGCGAGATACTGGCGGGCGACGGTGCTGAAGCGGCTGGTCGGAATGCGGTTGCCCGGGAACGGATCGCGGATGGAGCCGGTTCCGTTCGGGTTGGGCCGCGTCGTCGCCGGATCGTAGATGACGATCATCCGGCCGTTCGCGTCGACCCAGTTCGAGAAGTCGCCGTCGTACATTTCGGGCGTCGGCACGCTCAGCGTCTGCGCGTTCGAAGCCTGCCGGTTCATGAAGCCCTCGTAGGCGGCAAAGAAGAACGTCCGGTTCGTCCCGTCGTAGACGTTGGGGATCTTCACGGGCCCGCCCAGCGAGGCGCCGAAGTTGTTCTGTCGGTAGACGCCCTTCTTCTGCTCGAAGAAGCCCTTCTCGTCCAGCGCGTCGTTGCGGAGGAAGTCGTAGAGCGAGCCGCGGAACTGATTGGTGCCCGACTTCGAGGCGAACGTGATGGCGCCGCCGCCCGCCTGGCCGAACTCGGGCTTGAAGCCGTTGGTCTCGACAGAGAACTCGGTGATCGCTTCGACCGAAGGCGTGAGAAAGGCCGTCTCGACGACTTCGGCGTTGCGGTTCGTGTTCACTGAGATGCCGTCGAGCGTGGCGCCGAACGCGCCGCCCTGCCCGCCGCCGAGCACCACGTTCGCGCCGCTGCCCTTGGCCTCGGGGATCACCTGCACGAGGTCGAACACGCTGCGCATCGCGCCGCCCACCACCAGCGGCAGCTTGTCGATCTGCTCGTTCGAGACGTTCGTGGCGATCTTCGCGTCCTCGGTCTGGATCGCGGTGTTCAGCGCGACGACGTTGACCGATTCGGCGACCGCGCCGGGCGTGAGCGTGACGTCGATGCGTGCCGTTCCACCAGCGGTCACGCGGATGCCGTCCACGTGCGCCGACTGGAACCCCTGGATCGTGGCCTCGATGCGATAGGTGCCAGGCGGGAGGTTGGCGGCGCTGTAGGTGCCCGCTTCGGTCGAGAACACGGTGGTCGTCGTGTTCGTCGCCGTGTTGATCACCTTGATCGCCACGCCGGGGAGCACGGCCCGTGTCGTATCGTGGACCACGCCCGTAATGCTGCCGCGTTCCGACTGGCCGAGGCACGGCGCCGCCGCCGCGAGAGACGACCGCCAGCAGCATCACTCGCAAACGCTGGATCGACATCTGCTCCTCCAGGAAAGCTTGAATACGGGCCGTTCACGCGGCGCCGCGCATCGACGGACGTGTACGGAGCCGTCGGCGGCGCGCACGTGGCGGTCTGGGGCCTGGGAAGAACCAATTGTACTGATATGTCAGTGGGAAGTCACGCAGGTCTTGAACGCCGCCGCTCCCGTACTAGGAAGGTTCAAGGTTGCAAAGCCTTGCACCACATCGATGTCACTCCTGCCGGAGCGCGGTCATCGGATCGATGCGCGACGCACGGCGCGCCGGGATGAACGCAGCGCAGCAGGCCAGCATGAGCAGCGCCACCACCGCTCCCGACAGCGCCGTCGGATCGGTGGCTTCCAATCCGAACAGTTGTGTCCGCACGAGCCGAACGGCCATGAGCGCGCCGCCGAGGCCGGCGAGCAGTCCGGCGACCACCGTGCCCGCGCTTTCGCGGATCACGGTCCACCGGATGCCGGCCGGCCGCGCGCCCACCGCCATGCGCAGTCCGAACTCGCGCGTCCGCTCCGCCACCGTGCACGCCATGAGGCCGTAGAGGCCGATGCCGGCGAGCAGCCAGGCGAACGCACCGAAGTACGCGGTCAGCAGTGCAAGCAGCCGTTCGCGCGCGAACGACTCCTGCGTCTGCACGTCGAGCGTCTTCGTGCGGAACAACGCCAGCCGGGAATCGATGCGCGCCACGGCGTCGCCCGCGGCCCGCCACACGTCGGCGGCCGATCCCTCGTACTTGAACGCGTAGGTGGGCTCGAAGCCGGGAGTTTGCTGGAAGAACGGCAGATACACCACCTCGCGCGGCGCGTCCGTGACTCGGGCATACCGCGTATCCCGAGCGACACCGACGACCTCGTAGCTCTCGCCCTCTCCGATCCTGAGCCGCTGGCCGACGGCGTGCCCGGAGAAGTGGCGGGCGAGCCGCTCGCTGACGATGACGACCTTCGGCGCCTCTGGTCCGTCGTGACGAAGAGGCGATATCGCGTGAGCAGCCGGATGCCGTGCCGCAGGTCCTGCGCGACAGTCTCGAGGGCGCGTCCGCGCCACATGTCGTGGGTGACCTCCTTGATCAGCGTAACGTTGCCGAAGGCACGGTGTGCGGCTGCTTGCGCGACGTCAGAAGGCTCCCCAGCCTCGGTCCGCAGCCTCGCCTCCTCAGCGAGGTGGAACCGGATCTCGTCGTCGAGATCGCGTTCGGCCTGGGCGCGCCGCCGGAACCATCGCCACATGTGGACCTCGATCAGGCAGGCCGCATGACCCGCGCGACGGCGGCGACGATTTGATCCCAGCGTGACTGAGCGGCGTGAAGCTGCCGCTTCCCCGCCGCGGTGAGGCGGTAGTACTTCGCGCGCTGCTTGTTCTCGGTGATCTTCCAGTCCGCCTCGATCCACCCCTGTCGCTCGAGCCGGTGCAGAGCGGGATAGAGCGAGCCGTGCTCGACCTGCAGCGCGTCTTCCGAGGTCGTGCGGATCCACACGCCGATACCGTGCCCGTGCTGCGGCCCCCAGGTGAGGGCCCGCAGGATCATCATGTCGAGCGTGCCCTGCAGCAGATCGATGCGGCTGGTCGCGGGCGTGTTCCGAGCCATAGGTGGAAGACACTCTACTACCATGGTAGTCGTTTGTCTACCACCCAGCCCGGTAGTAGGGGCACGGCATGCTGCCCTGACCGACGGGTTCATCGGGCCAGCAGCGTGAGGACCAGTTCGCCGTTGGCCTCTCGCTCGAACTCGACGCGGAAGTGCTCGTCCATCGCCAGCGCGGTCTGTCGAATCCGCTTGGCCGTGACCTCGCTGATGGCATCGCCGACCGCGACGCCGGCCCGGGCGAGCAGACCCCCGCAAGCCGGGTGAATCTCGTCGCAGCGTACAACGAGGTCAATGAGCCGGACCTTACGCCGACCGTGAGCTGGACGCCGGCCCTGTTCGTCGAAGTCCATCCGACGCAGGCTGTCGAGGGGTTGGTGTTGGACAAGGCGGGGCCATTCAGGGACGACCAGTAGACCCGCGGCCAATCTATCCGTGGCTCACTGCACGCCCGCCTTCTTCATCACGCCAAGTGTCTTCTCGAGCGCAAGACGCGCGCTCTCTTCGGGCGGCATGTCGTCGGGGATGCGCGGACCGATTGTCTCGGGGGCCACGCCGCCTCGGTAGCCGATCTGTTGGAGCGCCTTGAAGAACCCGATCAGATCGATGATGCCCTCGCCCGTCAAGAGGCGCATGTTGTCCTGCACGTCCTCGGGCGGCATCTGCCGCGCATCGGACACGTGAACGTGAACGATGCGCGAGGCGGGCGTGGCCGTGATGTCGGCGATCGTGCCTCCAGAGTGGAACCAGTGCCACGCGTCGAGCGTCACGCCGATGCTCGGGCCGCTCTCCGTCGCGAGCTTCACCGTCTCGGGCAGCGTCCAGACGAACGGGATGGGAGGGGGCGGTGGCGGTGCGTTCGGTTCGGCGGGAGCACTACCGGGCCGTCCGGCCGTGCGCGTGCGGAACACCAGCGGGCCGAGGAACTCGAGCCCCACGCGCAGGTCGTGCTTCGACAGGACTTCGGAGAGGGCGGCGAGCCGGGCGCGCACGACCTTCCAGCGCTCGTCTTTCGACCCGCCGCCGGTCGTCGCGCGCAGCACGAGCTGAAAGCAGCGGCACCCAATCGCCGCACAGAACGCGGCATCGTCGGCGAGCTTGGGGAGCTGCGACTCGAAGGCGCCATCGTCGCCGTCGAGCGGCGACTGCATCGGGAGGTTGACGATCGTCGCGCGAATGCGGAGCTCGGCAAAGAGCGCGCGTGTGGCCTCGAGGCCCGCGGTGCGCGCCGGCGCGAACGCCCAGTCGATGCCCCCGTAGCCGACGCGAGCTGCGAGCCGCGCCTGTTCGGGCCATCCCACCTTGCGCGCGACGGCCCACGGCGGAAGCGAGACGAACATGCCCGACGATGCGCCCGCCTTTTCCTGCGGCCCGCGCAGCGACAGTGCCGCCGCACCGAACATCGCGCGCCCGAGGAACTCCCGTCGGTCGACGACCGGTTGCATGCGTTCTCCCCTCCGACCGGCAGGGACACGATGCCGTGCCCTGCCAGGGTTCGCAAGACGATAACAGTTATGGCGCCTCACCCACGCAGGCGAACGGAGCACGAGGTTGGTTCCGACCGGGTGGGCAAGAATCCGCAGTCGGTGCGGGATCGTCCGCACCCCTGGGGCGCCACCATTGCGCCGCGGCAGAGGAAATGTCTGCGGAGCCGCACGACCGCGCCAGTTCGTCCACCGGCATGTCAGTTGCGTAACGGGCTGCCGGAGGGAGATTCATATGCGGACGCGTTTCGGCGCCCCGATCCTGGCGTTGCTGGCTGCGGTCGTCACGGCCGAACGGGCCAGCGCCCAGACCACGTCGAGCCCATCCTCCGGCGGCCTCGCCACACCTGCGGCGATCCGAACGGAGCACCAGCAACTGCGAGACCGGCTGGCGCGCGCGTCCGCCGAGACGGGCGCGGTCGGTGATGCAGCCCGGTCGGTCGAACGGATTCTGATCCCGCACCTGAAGCTCGAGGAAGCGTCGGTCCTTCCACCGCTCGGGCTCCTGCGAGGACTCGTCGATGGCGACGAGGTGCGCGATGCAAAGGCGGTCATCGCGCTCGTCGACGAGATCGAGCGCGGGGTACCGGAGCGTATCAAGGAGCATCGCGCGATTCTGGATGGCGCCAAGCGGCTCCAGGATGCGTGCCAGCGTGAAGGGAAGCGCGAGTTCCTGTCGCTCGCGGATCAGCTCTGGACGCACGCGGTCCTCGAAGACCAGGTGCTCTATCCAGCTGCCATTCTGGTTGCGCGCTATCTCAGTTTGAAGCAGGGCCTGCGGCCGCGCGCGTCCAGCCAGCCGCACCAGCCGTGAGGCGCAGGCCCTGCCTGCGCCTGCTCACCTCGCGGGTTTCTCCTGGATGGACGCGAGATAGGCGACGAGTGCCTTGATCCGTGCGTCGACTGCGGTCGCCTCGCCGCCAGCGACACTCTTGCTGAACGCGTCGCCCCACACCGGCATCTGCGACGCGCCATGCGCCTTCGCGGTCTTGCGTCCGTCGATGATCGCGTGCACCTGGTCGGCGGGGAACACGCCCTTGTTGCGCTTGGCGATTTGCGTCAGGTCGGCGGGCTGGACGCGGAGAAAGACCGCGACCGCGCCGGTTCCGCGCGCTGTCGCGCCGTGGCAGCTCGCACAATAGGTCTTGAAGAGCGACTCCCCGTCGGCGATGGCCTGGCCACCCTGGCCGGCGGCCGGCCGCGCCGAGAGCCCGGCGATCAGGATGGCGACGGGGACGGACAACAGCATTCTCACCATGTGCGCACCTCTGCGGCGTTGTGTCGACGTGCCGTTTCACTCCGCGTAAGGGTGTGGCAATCGCTGTACCACAGCACACGCCGAGAGCCGAGGACTCGCTGCGACGGGACGAGTGGCGCCGTTATACTTCCGTCTCGCAACTCAACGGCGTTCCGTCTTCGGACGGTCGCGCCGGTGGCCGGCTCAGACGAGGTCAGCAACGTGGCGCAAGCCATCTCGAGTTCGAACGTGCACGACGTGGTCATCGTCGGCTCGGGCGCCGGCGGCGGCACGGTGACCAACGTCCTCGCCGATCTCGGCATCCGCGTCCTGTTGCTCGAAGCAGGCCCGATGGTCGCCATGAGCGATTTCAAGATGCTGCAAGGGCCGTGGAGCGTCTGGCATCGCGGTGCCGGCGAACATGCCGGGTTGTACACCTCGGGCCGGGGCACGCCGCTCGTCTTCAACGCCCACTTCGCTGCGAAGCTCGAGGACGAGCCCTACACGGTCGCGCCGGGGAGTCAGTTCCGCTGGTTTCGCTCGCGCTGCATCGGCGGCCGGACGAACCATTACGGACGCGTGCAGCTGCGCTACTCCGACTACGACTTCAAGCCGCGCAGCTTCGACGGCCTCGGGTGGGACTGGCCGATCGCGTACGACGACGTCGCCCCGTACTACGACAAGGCGGAGCGGCTGATTGGCGTGACCGGCCGGCCCGAGGGGATTCGCAGCGCGCCCGACGGGATCTTCCAGGAGCCCGCCCCGCTCAAACCACACGAGGTGCTCGTCCAGCGGGCGTGCGCGAAGCTCGGCATCCGCGCGATCAACGCGCGGCAGGCGGTCATCACCAGCCCGCTCAACGGCCGCCCGCCCTGCCACTACTGCGGGCAGTGCGGCCGCGGCTGCACGCAGGGGTCGAACTACGCGTCGAGTTACGTCCAGATCTTTCCGGCGATGAAGACGGGCCGTGTCGAGGTCGTGACGAATGCGATGGCACGCGAGCTGGTCACCGATGCCTCGGGCAAGGTCACCGCGGTCTCCTACGTCGACACGGCGACCGGCGCCGAGCGGCAGGTGCGGTGCCGCACCGTGGTCGTCGCGGCGGGCGCGTGCGAGTCGGCGCGGCTGCTGCTCAACTCGAAGTCGTCGCGGCATCCGAACGGTCTCGCGAACACCCACGGCATCGTCGGCAAGTACCTCACGGACTCCGTCGGGTTCCCGATGTCGGCGGACGTGCCGGCGCTCGAGGGGATGCCGGTCTACAACGCCGATGGCTACGGCGCTCACCTCTACGTGCCATGGTGGATGTTCGATCGTCACAAGGAGTTGAGCTTCCCGCGCGGCTATCACATCGAAGTGGGTGGCGGCGGCTTCGGCATGCCGGGCCTCGGCTTCGGCGCCCTGTCCTACAACCGGAGCGAAGGCTACGGCGTCGCGATGAAGCGCGCGGTGCGCGAGCGCGCCGGCAACACGACCGTGAACCTGAGCGGTCGCGGCGCGATGATCCCGAACGAGCATTGCTACTGCGAGATCGATCCCGAGGTGAGGGATCGGTGGGGCATTCCGGTGCTGCGCTTCCACTGGCGATGGAGCGATCACGAGATCAACCAGGTGCGGCACATGCGCGAGTCGTTCCGGTCGATTCTCGAGACGCTTGGGGGAAGGGTGATTGGAGCGGCTGGAGCGGCTGGAGCGGCGGGAGCGGCTGGAACGGGTAGAGCGGGTGGAACGGGCGTCACCGATGACGCGCCGCGGATGAACGCGGGCGGCGCCGTGATCCACGAAGTGGGCTGCGTCCGGATGGGCGACGATCCGCGCGAGAGCGTGCTCAACAGGTTCTGTCAGGCGCACGACGTGCCCAACCTCTTCGTCGCCGACGGCGGACCGTTCGTCAGCCACGCGGACAAGAACCCGACGCACACCATCATCGCGCTCGCGTGGCGCACGGCCGAGTACCTCGCCGAGGAAATGAGGAAGGGCAATGTCTGACGTGACGCGGCGCGATGTCCTCCGACGCCTCGCGCTGACCATTGCGGCGGCCGGCGCCGTGGACGCGCTCGCAGCCGAGGAGGCGCACCATGCCGTTCGCCAGGCAACCAAGCGCGGCGGCGGCCGCTATCGGCCGAAGGCGCTTTCAGCGCACGAGTTCCGGACGCTCGAGCGATTGACCGATCTGATCATTCCCGCGGAAGACACGAGGCCCGGTGCCGTTCAATGCGACGTCGCCGCCTGGATCGATTCGCTGCTCGACGTGAACGCGGAATTGAAGGACCGCTATGGGAAGGGGCTCGCGTGGGTCGACGCGGCGATGAAGAAGCGCGGCGCCGCGGATTTCGTCGGCGCGTCCACGGCAGAACAAACGGCGCTGCTCGATCTCATCGCCTATCAGCGGAACCGCTCCGAGGAGCTCGACCCCGGGATCGATTTCTTCATCCTCGCGCGTCGGATGACCGCCGACGGCTTCTACACCAGCCCGATCGGGATGCGCGACGTCTACCAGGGCAACAGCCCGCAAGCCACGTTCACGGTGCCGGAAGCCTCGATGCGGCACGTGCTCGGCCGGAGCCCTTTGAAGCACTAAAGCTGCGAACAACGGAAAATGCATCTAGATTCCCGGCTGCGCGCGATGGTCCGCGCAGCAAGGCGCCGGTTCCACAGCGCAGCCAAACCGCTTGCCGACAACGAGCCGCGCACCGGATGTAGGCCAGGGTGGTTCGACGCCGCGGCAGCCAATCTGCCGACATCGCCAGAAGTCCTCGAAACCCCCGAGCGCCGTGTATCCTGCAAATCCGCTTCAATCCCAAAAATCCCGATGCGACGCGCCATCCTCCTGCTCCTGGCCACGGCCTCCTACGCGGGCGTCCTGGTTGCGCAACCGGCCCTCGATCCGACGGCCGCGCTCCTGCAGGAGATCATCCGCATCGATACCTCCAATCCTCCCGGACGCGAGGGACTCGTCGGCGACCTGCTCGCCGCCAGGCTCCGTCCGCTCGGGTTCTCCATCACCCAAATCCCGACACCCGTCGAGGGGAAGTCGCACTTCATCGCCAGGCTCAAAGGCGACCGCAGCCGGCGGCCGGTACTGCTTGCCGCGCATGCCGACGTCGTCGGCGTCGAGCGTGAGAAGTGGACCGTCGACCCGTTCGCCGGCGTCGTCCGCGACGGCTACGTCTACGGCCGCGGCGCCATCGACTTCAAGGGCGGCATGGCGGTGTTCGTCAGGGCCGTGATGAAGCTCGCCGAGAACCAAGTGCCGCTGTCGCGCGACGTCATCCTGCTGGTCGAGGCCGACGAGGAATCGGCGCCGTACAACACCACCTGGCTCGCGCGCGATCACTGGCCCGAGATCGACTGCGAGTTCGCGCTGAACGAAGGCGGCTGGATCATTGCCGATGAAAGCGGCCGGGTGAAGTACGTCAGCATCTCCACCGCCGACAAATCGTCGGTTGGCCTCATCCTGACCGCGCGCGGCACGTCCACGCATTCCTCGATGCCGCGGCCGGACAACCCGATCGTCGCGCTGGCCAGAGCGCTCGTGAAGCTCGGTGAGCACGAGATGCCCATCCAGTTGACGCCGAGCACGCGCCGGTTCTTCACGGTCCTGGCCAGGACGAGCGCGCCGCCCCTGTCCGAGCACTTCCGGACGCTGGTCGAGAGCCAGGACCCCGCGGCGGTTGCGCGCGCGGATCGCGAGATCAGCAAGGATCCGTTGATGCACGCCATCATGCGCAACACGATCGCGCCGGTGATGGTGAGCGGCGGCTTCCGCGGCAACGTCATTCCGGGCTCGGCCGAGGCCACGGTGAACGTCCGCGTCATCCCGGGGACCGATCCGCAGGACGTCGTTCGGGAGATCACCCGGGTCGTGTCCGATCCGGTCGTGACCGTACGCCTCGCGAACCCGAACCTCACCGCGTCGCGCGCCGGCGCGTCGCCCGAGGACACCCCGCTCTACCAGGCGCTTGCGAGTCACGCGAAGAAGACATTCCCGACCGCCGAAGTGACCCCGTATCTGTTCCAGGCCGGCACCGACGCCGCGCCCTGGCGCAACCGCGGTGTGCCGGTCTACGGCATCTATCCCTATCCCATCACCGCGGAAGAGCTCACCCGCATGCACGGCAACGACGAGCGCGTCTCGATCGAGTCACTGCGTCTCGGCACCGAGATGATCTACGGCACGCTCGTCGACGTAGCCGGCAAGGCACAAGGCACAGAAAGCAGGAAGGAAGAAGCAGGAAGGAGAAAGTAGGAGATCTGAAGGGAGCGGGGCTTCACCCCCGACTTCGCTCGGGGTAGCCCGAGCACGTCGAAGGTCAGCCCCGCCGAAGCAGGTTGCAAATTGGCAGTGCCTTGTACCTTCACCCGCTCACTTCGTGATCACGACCTCCAGGTACTCGGCCGGAACCACGAGTGTCTCGGAATGCGTGCTCTGACTGCGCAGCAGCTCGACGAGCGCGTCGTGGAGCATCCGCTGGCCCGACTCGTCGAGCGCCGCGAACGCCTTGTGCGTCGGGCCGTAGTACGCGCGGAAGAAGTCGACCCAGTGCTCGGCCGACCGGAAACGGAACGCGTAGGTCTTTCGTTGCGCTCGGATGTTCTTCGTCTGTCGCGCAAAGAGCTCCACCAGCCGGGCGTCGGTGCCCCACGCCATCGGTGAAACGACACCCGCCGGCGGCGGGACGAAGACGCTCATCACCTTGAAGAGCCGTCCAAGGAAGCCTTCGGGCGTCCAGTTCGCCAGGCCGATCCGGCCGCCGGGCTTGACGACGCGAAGCATCTCGGCCGCCGCGCGCTCCTGGTCCGGCGCGAACATCACGCCGTAGGTCGAGAGCACGACATCGAACGACTCGTCGGCGAACGGCAGCCGTTCGACGTCTGCCACCTTGAACGAGATGGGCAGCTGGTCGACTTCGGCGCGCAGGCGTCCCTGTTCGAGCAGGGCCGGCACGTAGTCGGTCGACGTCACGTCGGCAAACCGCCGTGCCGCCGCGAGCGAGGCGTTGCCGTTGCCGGCCGCGACGTCGAGCACGCGCTCACCGGCGCACACGTCGACCGCTTCGCAGAGCGACTCTCCGACGATTTGCAGGCGCACGCCGATCTGGCCGAAGTCGCCCGAGGCCCAGGTGGCCTGTTGACGCGTCTTGATCGCCTCGAAATCAGGCCGCGCCGGCACTCCGGCGGTCCGGGTGGATGGTTGCATGGTGTCAACGGTGGAAGTCACGCTCCTGCTCCTTGATGTGCTGGTCGATGGCCCGCTGTCAGCCGAAGGGCGCATCTAGAGAGAGGATCGAGATCTGCCAGCGTTTCGCGCCACCGGTCGGCAGAAAAAGTGGGGCGCCGCCCTACCACGCCACCATCGCGCGCTCGAAGAGCCGGGCCAACTCCTCAGGCCCGGCGGGCTTCGGTGAGAGCTTCGTGACCCGATGCTGCGGAAGCGTTCCTTCGACGAGCGCGGGGATGTCGGTCGTGGTGTAGCCGACGGCGCGCAACCCGTTGGGCACCTTCAGCCGCTGCATGAACCCCGTGATGCAGTCCGCGAGGACCTCGCCGGCCTCCTCCGCCCGGCGATGGGCGATGTCCGCGCCCAGGGCCTGGGCGGCCTCCAGATGACGATGAGGGCTTGCCGGCGCCGTGAAGCGGAACACCGCGGGCGCGTTGAGAATCACGGAGATGCCGTGCGGCACCAGCGGATGGTCGACGGCATAGCCCGGCGCCCGGTACCGGCGCACGTGTCCCGACACCGGGTACGACATCCCATGCGGCAGATGCACGCCGGCGTTTCCGAAGCCAATGCCGGCGTACGACGATGCGAGCAGCATGCTCGCGCGCGCCTCCTCGTCTTCGGGGTCTTCCACGGCGCGGATCAGAAAGCGGGCGACCAGGCGCATCGCCTGCAGCGACCAGAGGTCGCTGATTGGGTTGGATCCCTGATACGCCGGTCTGAGCGCGGGACGGTCCGGAAGCGGACGTCCGGTGAAGGGAAGCGCCGTGAACGATTCCACGGCGTGGCTCAGGATGTCGAGCCCGCTCGACGCCGCGACCTCGGGCGGCATCGTCTTCGTGTTCTCCGGATCGAGCAGGCCGAGCGTCGGCTTCAACCGGCGGTTTGCGATGCCCGTCTTCGCGTGCAGCCGGGTCAGGTCGAAGATGCTGACGCCAGTCGTTTCGCTGCCGGTGCCGGCCGTCGTCGGAATCGCGATGAGCGGTCGAAGCGGCCCGGGCACCGGGAGCCCTTTCCCGATCGGCGGATTCACGTAGTCGAGGAAGTCGGCCGGCGGGTAGGTCGTGTAGAGATTCGCCGCCTTGGCGGTATCAATCGTCGAACCGCCGCCGACGGCCACGAACGCGTCGTAGCTGTCGCGCCCGGCGAACGCAATGGCATCGAGGAACGACTCGTCGGTCGGCTCCACGCGGACGCGGTCGAACAGCGTGAACGCGAGTCCGTGAGACTCGAGCGACTCGAGAACCGTTTTCACGGGTGGCAGGCGCGCGACGGTCGGATCCGTGAGGACGAGGACCCTGGTGGCGCCGAGATCGGCGAGGTCGGCGCCGACCTCGCGGGTGACACCCGAGCCGAACCGGACCGCGGCGGCGGCCATCTCGAAGGCGTAGTCGTTGGACATGGGTCCGCTCTCGTTCGACAGCATGCCTCACGCGGGCGCGCGCCTCGAACCCGCATTGCTAATGGCGGTCCATCATGGATCGATGCCGGCGACGTGCTTGCCGCCGCGGAACGGGATGCCGCGTAGGATCTGCTGGACGGGGCGACATCGAGGCGCTCCGGTCAACTCACGAGATCTGCGGCGGGCCCTCGACCGGTGCCGGCCGCTTCCGGCCGACGCGGCTCGAACCGGCGAAGCGTCCGTCCAGCCTCCGGCATCACGCAGCCTCCAGCTGAGCTGAGCTTTCGGCTGAGTTGTCGGCGCCTCGGCAAAACGGCTCAGATTATCGAGTTTTCGGCCGCCATGGCCGGTAGGCCGGCCAGGATAGACGGGATCGTCGTTCCCCTTCTGTCGTTTGGCCGTTACACTGATCGGTGCGTGTTTTGCATGATCGACCGCTCGGCGTCCCATTCAAGGACGCGTCGGCTTGCCTAACCGCCAGTCCATCAATACTTCGAAAGCTGAGCTGGAAGTCACGAAATGCGCCTGCCTAACCGCTGCCTAGCTGGGGTGTTCGTTATCGCTGTCGGTTTCCCGTCTGCATCCTACGCCCAGCAGATCCCTGCGCGTCCTCCGCTGAATCCCCCTCAGATCAGCAGCCCCGACTCGCCCGCTCCGCCGACCTCGCCGTCGCCGGCCTCGTCGTCGATCGGCACGGGCATCCCGTCGTTTTCGCAGTTGTTCCGAAGCGTCGGCTCCGACTTTCGCCATCTGCCGTCGAAGGAAAACGCGGTGCTGCTGACGATTGGCGGTGCGCTCGCCGGGCTCGGCCACGGCGCCGACGACGACATCAGCACGCCCGGGTCGGTCAGTCCTCACATGTCCGCTGGGGCAATCGCCGGCAATTCGTACGTGCATCTCGGCGCGGCGTTTGCGCTCTACGCGGCAGGCCGCGCCACCGAGAATTCAGGGCTGGGCCGCTTTGGCGCCGACCTGGCGCGCGCTCAGATCCTCACGCAGGTCACGACCTACGCCGTCAAGTACGCGGCCGATCGGACGCGTCCCAATGGCGATCCCCGTTCGTTCCCGTCGGGGCACACCGCCACGATGTTCGCGACCGCTACCGTGGTCAAGGAGCACTTCGGCTGGAAGGCGGCCATTCCGGCTTACGCGGCCGCCGCATACGTGGGCGCCTCGCGCATCCAGGACAACAAGCACTACTTGAGCGACGTCATGTTCGGCGCCACGCTCGGCATCGTCGCCGGCCGTACGGTGACGATTGGCACGCGTGGGATGAAGTTCGCGGTCACGCCGGTCTCCGGACCGGAGGGCGGTGTCGGCATCGGCCTCACGCGCGTCAAGTAGCGCCCCGGAAGGAGCCGCGGGCTCTCGCCCCGGAGTTCAGTCCCCCGCCCCCATACGCTTCGCCGGTCGCACGGCGCGGCGTGCGCGCGGCCAGCCTCCTGCCGCTCGCGATCATCACGGTCGCCCTGTCGATCGTCGCCTGCTTCGTCGCGTTGTTCGTGTGAGTTCCGCGGCCGCCGGTCGGCACCCGTGCCCGCAGGTTCACTGTCCCGATGACGGAAGCGCCACCCAACCCGTGATGCGCTCGGCCATGAACGGAAAGAACGGGTTCGAGGAGAGCCGCGTCAGCGTGTCGGCGCTGACGAGCAGCACGGCCCGCTCGCCGCGCGGACTGAGACGCCCGATCGGCAGCAGACCGGCGGTCGCGGCCGGACCCTCGAAGCCGTAAAGCGGATCGTCCGCCGGAAACGGGATGGCGACGTGAGTGAGCGAGAACACCTGCGGCGGCCAGGCGAGACCGAGGGCTCGACGCGCCGCTGACGTGGCGTTCGGTTCGATCGTCTGCGCCTCCACGTCGCGGGTCTCGGCCGACGTGTTGGTCACGAGCACGCGTCGATACGGGCGCGGCCGCCCGTCGAACAGCTGACTGACCAGCGAGCGATCGGACGGCCGCACGAACACGTCGATGCCGGACAGATGGTTGACGTCGAACAGCACGAGCTCGCTGCCGTTCGAGGGGAGCCGGTCGTAGAGCGAGTGCACCACGGCGGGCGTGCTCACGGTCGCGTCGACCGCCGATTGGAACGTGAGGATGGGCGGCAGACGAGCGAGACGGCCGCCGTCCGCGGCGCGATCGAGATCGGCGCGCACCGAGCGCGTCAACAACGCTGTCTGAAGGCCCGCGTTCGCGGGAAACGAGTTGTACTTGAACGGGTTGTATTCCGGATAGACGTCCAGCCAGTTCGCCTTCTCGAAGTACGGCACCGCGCCGAGCAGGCTGATCCACCGGGCCAGCCCCGCCGCCGGCGTGACGCCGATCATGGGCGACAAGAGGATCAGCTTCGCCGGCCGGGGGTCGCCTTCGCGCTCGATCGCGTCGAGCGCGTATTTCAGGGCCAGCGCGCCGCCGTTCGAATAACCGACCAGGATGATTGGCGCATCCTTGGGGATGCTCGCGCGCACGTGGCGCACGCCGACACGCGTCGCCGCGAACCAGTCCTGCCACGTCGCACGCACCAGGCCCGACGGCACCGTGCCATGTCCGGGCATGCGCAGCGAGAGTGAGTACACGCCGTTCTGCGCGAGGATGTCCGCGACCGCGCGCATGCTGTAGGGTCCGTCCGTCAAGCCGTGGATCAGCAGCGCGCCCGCCCGGACGTCCGCCGGCTTCGTTTCGAACGTGCGGTTCCAGTCGCGGCCCGCGATCGAGGGATGCGATCGGCTGCCTGCGTGATAGCGGTTGACCGGCGTGCGCTCGACCGGATCGAGCGACGCTTCGAACCCACGTATTTCCGCAAAGAGCTGCTCCTCGCGGGCCATGTATTCGGCGAACGTGAAGTCGTCGTTCAGATCCGACGCAGTCAGATCCCGGAGGGCGAGACGGTGCCAGGGCTTGAGATCGGGCAGACGCCGGCGCGCGTCGAACGCGCCCCCGACGATCAATGTCGCCAGGATGAGGACGAGCATCAGGACGGCGCGGCGACCCCAGCGAACGAGCCAGGCCACGGCGTGAGTCTACTGCAACGAAAGTCGTTCACCGCGACCGCGGTGATGGTGCTGGCCGACCGCGGCCGGCTCGGGCTCGACGAGCCGATCCCCCTATCTCGGCGCGATCGAGCGCCCGGGCGTCCTGGCCCCATCGGAGGTGACGGTCCGCCGCAGGCTCGGCAACGTCGCCGGGTTTCCAACCCACTTTCAGTGGTTTCCATTCCGACCGCCCCTGGCGCCCGCTCTCGTTCGCCGAGACGATGCGTTGCGACGGCGGTCAAGTGAGCCGGCCGGGGCTTCGCTCCGGTCACGCTGTGGGCGGTGCTCACGCGGCAGGAGTGATTACGGACCGCTATCCCTGCCGGCGACACCGGAAAAATGGGGTCGGGTGTAATTCTCCCGCCGCCGGATGAAGAAGCACCCGACCCCATTTGGCTGCGCCAGGCATCCAGTCCGCACCTCCGAACACCCAATTCATCCAATCTGGCCGATTTCGGATCCGATTTTTCGGATCGTCGCCAGCCTACCGTCCACGCCATTCATCAGAATCGGGCGAAATCGACCGCCTTTCGAGGCCGGAACGCTCCGGCCGTGCTGGCCGACAGCTTGCTTGTCATTCGACATTCCGCACTAACAAGGTGTTGAGCCGAAGTGTGCTCCCCGCGCCCGACGGCTCATTCCGTTCGAGGGAGGATGCGAATGGGACGCTTCTTGGTGGCCGCAGTCCTATGTCTCGTAAGCGCCGCGCCGTCGCTGGCGCAGCTTCCGACGGCGTCGATACGTGGAGTGGTCCGGGATGCGCAGGACGCCCTGCTGCCGGGTGCCACGGTAACCGTCACGCACAAGGAAACCGGGTTGACGCGCAGCACCGTCACCAACGAGCTGGGTGCGTATCGCATCGCCGCGCTCCCGAGCGGAGCGTACCGAGGCGCGAGCCGAGCTCGGGGGATTCAGCGCCCGGACCTGGAACCTGGAGCTCGTTCTGAACCAGGACGCCGAGATCAACGTGATGCTGGTGGTGACTGGCGTGACCGAGTCGATTCAGGTCACGTCGGAGGCACCGATGGTCGAGACCACGAAGTCCGAGATGAGCCGGACCTTCACGAGCAAGCAGATCGCCGATCTGCCGCTGCCGGGACGCAACTACCTCAACCTCATGCTGTCGGTGCCCGGGGCAACGACCGGCGGGACCGGTGCATCCGGCTTCGGCGTCGCCGTCAACGGCCAGCGGCCGCGGCAGGTGAACTTCATCATCGACGGCTCTGACAACAACGACGCCAGTGTGACCGGTACGCGCAGCCCGATCATCCAGGACGCAGTCGGTGAGTTCCGTCTCGTGACGAGCGTGTTCGGAGCGGAGCTGGGCCGCAATACTGGCGCCGTGGCCCAGGCCTCGACGAAATCCGGCACGAACGCATTCCATGGCACGCTGTACGAGTTCTACGAGGACGGCGAGTCGCTGAACGCGCGGACGAACCTCGAGAAGGCCGCGAATTTCGCGAAGCCTGGCAAGCTGCGGCGTGACACCTACGGGTTCACCTTCGGTGGGCCGATCCAGCGCGACAAGATGTTCTTCTTCGGCGCCTACCAGCGCCGACCGTTCGAGGGGCGCGGCGCCTCGACGCCCATCCAGTCGCCGACCCAGGCCGGCCGCGAGCTGCTGGCCGCGCTCCCTGGCGTGAGCACGACGATGCTCGACCTGATGCGCCAGCACATTCCGCTGCCCAACTCGGGCGCGACGCAGTCCACGGCCGTTGCCGGCGTGCCCATCCCGTGGGCCAACTACATCGCGACGCTGCCGAACGAGAACGTCAACAACCAGACCATCACGCGGGTCGATCGCACGCTCGGCGCGAAGGACACGATCTACGGGCGCTACATTTACAGCAAGACCGAGACGATCGGCGCCTCGAACCCGCCGGGGTTCGCCAACGACTCCGTGTTCCCGACGCACAACTTCGTGACGACGTGGAACAAGGTGCTGTCGCCCACGATGCTGAATGAGTTTCACTTCTCGTACGGCCAGTCCGGCGGCCTGTTTCCCGGCGGCTCGACCAACCCGGCCGGCAACAACGACCTTTCCACGATCAGCATCGGACAGGGGTTCCCCACGATCGGACTCGCGGTCAACATCCCCCAGGACCGCAAGGAAAAGGTGTGGCAGTTCACCGACAGCTTCTCGTACCTGCGCGGGACCCATGCGTTCAAGTTCGGCGCGGACGTGCGATATGTGGACCTCACGTCGTTCGTGCCGTTCGACTTCCGCGGCACCTACACCTACCAGACCCTCGAGCAGTTCGCCTTCAACCGTCCCTTCAGCGTGCTGAAGGCCTATGGCGAGCCCGGGCCCGACTTCACCTACTTCGAGCAGGGCTACTACGCGCAGGACGACTGGAAGATCAAGCCGAACCTCACGCTCAACCTGGGCGTGCGCTACGAGCGTGTCGGCGCGGCCCAGGACTGGTACAGCAACGTCGCGACGGACAACAACAACTTCGGACCGCGCACCGGCTTCGCGTGGGACATCACCGGCGAGGGCGACACGGTCGTCCGCGGCGGTTACGCGCTGACCTACGACTACGTCTACCTGAACATCCCGCTCCTCACGTTCCAGTCGCCGCCGTTCCAGCGGCGGATCACCGACCAGACCGCGAGCTTCGTGTATCCAAACGTGCCAGCCGATCGTGAGATCACGCCGAACGAAGTGAAGACCTTGAACCTGCTCGACATGCCCGACGACTCGCAGCTACCGATCGGTCACCAGTGGCAGGTCGGCGTGCAGCGGCAGCTGTTCGGCAGCATGCGCGCCGAAGCCGCTTACGTCGGCAGCCTCGGTCGGGGGCTCATCAGGCAGCGTGTGCTGAACCCGGTCTTCTGCTGTCCCGTCGAGACCATCGCCGGGCCAACGGGCGCCGCGTCGCTGCGGCGGCACGGCGATCCGACGCAGACCGGCCAGATCACGAACCTCGAGATGGAGGCCAAATCCGAGTACCACGCCGCGCAGTTCAGCCTCGAGAAGCGTCTGAGCCGGGGCTATGCGTTCACCCTCGCCTACACCTACTCGTCGTTCTACGACGATGCGAGCGAGCCGCTCGGTACGGGCACACCCACGCTGCAGCGCCCGCAGAACAACTTCGACTTCGCTGCCGAGTGGTCGCGCTCGGCGTGGGATCGGCCCCACCGACTGGCCGTCTCGTGGCTCTACGAGCTCCCGTTCTACCGCGATCAGCAGGGTGTGTTCGGCCGCATCCTGGGCGGCTGGACGCTGAACGGGACTTACGCGCTCCAGAGCGGGCAGCCCTTCACGATCATCACGGGCGTCGATTCGAACGGCGACGGGGACGCGGCGAACGATCGCCCACACGTGAATCCCGGCGGCGATCCGACGAAGGTCGACGGCTACATTCAGCGGCCGCTCCGGAGCGGCGGCGACGGCAACCTGGGCCGCAATACGGGCCGAGGGCCGGGCGTCAACAACGTGGACCTGGCGTTCTTCAAGAACCTCCGGATCGCCGCCCGTCACCAGCTCCAGTTCCGCGTCGAGGCGTTCAACGCGCTCAACCACCGCCAGTTCGTCCTGCTGAATTCGGGGGCGGAGCGGACACTCAACAACCCGTCCCGATTCTACGACTTCACCCAGTCGAACGGCGGCAGCCGGACCATCGTGCTGGGACTGCGATACCTGTTCTGAAACCCTCGAGGTCGTCGCACTCGGCAACGACGAAGGCCGGCCGGACTGCCGGCCTTTGTCATTTCCGCCGACGGGCGTCACGGGTGGGCGAGCGCGGAGCGGAAGCGCACCACCGCGTGCCGCCCGCCGGCCGGCCATCGTCGATGAGAATGGTCGGCGGCTCGAAGAGATCGGCGGCCCGCCTCACCGACTCGAGGAGCGATTCCACCTCGCCTCGAAGGGCCGCATCGATTCCACAGCGCGAGTCCAGGTAGCCGGGGCGTGAGGCCGCAGGTTCGGCGAGCGCGCCGGTCACGATGTCTTTGATCCGCCGCCACTGGTCGCGCGTCATCCCCGACGGATACGCGCGATTGCAATCGATCGCAGCTCAGGAACCGTCGCGCTTGCTGGCGTCGGCGGTGAGCTCGCGATAGAGCCATCCCTTGGCGAGGGCCCACTCCCGTTTGACGGTGGCCGGCGAGATGCCGAGTGCGGCAGCCGTTTCCTCGACGGTGAGCCCGCCGAAGAATCGCATCTCGACGATGCGTCCCTGATCCGGGTCGAGCTGTTCGAGCTTTTGCAGCGCGCGATCGAGATCGAGCGCGTCGACGGCATCGACCGGCGGGGCGGGCGCTGCGAGCGCTTTGTCCAGTTCGACGGGAGCGCTGCCGCTGCCGCGTTTCTGCCGCAGCCCGCGGCGCGCGTGATCGATGAGGATGCGCCGCATCAACTGGGCCGCGATGGCGAAGAAGTGGCCGCGGTTCTGCCAATCGATTTCGCGTTGCCCGAACAGCTTGACGTAGGCCTCGTTGACGATGGCCGTGGGCTGCGGGCGGTCGTAGCGCCATTCCCGAGCGAGCTGCCGGGAGGCCAGCGTGTGCAGCTCTTCGTAGACGGCCGGCACGAGGCGCTCGAGAGCCTCGTGGCTCCCGTCCTTCCACTCGTGCAGCAGACGCGTGATCTGCCCCGCGCTGGCCGTTCCGTCCATGAAGGTGGGAGCGCTCATTTTTACGTGTGGAGGTAACGGAGATAACGGAGGGAACGGAGAAAACCGTCAACTCAGAGCAACCGAGGAACGGAGCAACTGAGAACCAATTCTTTTGGCTTTTCTCCGTTCCTCCGTTCCTCTGAGTTAAAGAGCCTTCTCCGTTCCCTCCGTCCCCTCCGTTCCCTCCCAGTGAGCCTGTTTCTCTGATAAACGCGCGTATGGGTCCGAGGGAACAGGAGGGCAGATGGCAACACCTTGGACATACACGCGAGCCGCCGGCGCGACAATGGTGGTCGGAACGTTCGGATGGCTCTGTCTTTCGGGCTCGGGGGATGTGAAGTCCGCCGGCCGTTCGGTCGATTGCCCGGCCGTCGCATCGGTGACGGAACGGAGCGATACCGGGACGCGCCGTGCCGTCGACGCGCTGGGCCGCCTGCCGCTGCGGTTCGAGGCGAACCGGGGCCAGTTCGAAGGCGGTGCCAGGTTCGTGGCGCGCGGCATTCGCTACGGAATGGCGCTCACTGACAGCGGTGCGGTGCTGTCGATGTCCAGCGCTCCCGACCGCTCGGCCTCGATTCTGATGCGCCTGGTCGGATCGGACCCGAACGCGCCCATCGAGGGCAGCGATCCGCTGCCAGGGCTCACTCATTACTATCGAGGACAGGATCCGAACGCGTGGCAGACCAACGTCCGGGCGTTCGAGCGCGTGCGTCAGACCGGCGTCTACGACGGCATCGACCTGGTCTACTACGGCAACCAGGGACGGCTCGAGTACGACTTCACCGTGGCGCCCGGCCACGATCCTGCCGCCATCCGCCTGCGGGTCGAGGGCGCGACGCGCGTCGAGATCGACGAGTCGGGCGACCTGCTCCTGCACGTTCCGGGCGGCGAGCCGGTGCGCCAGCAGAAGCCGATCAGTTATCAGGTGATTGCCGACACGCGCCACGAAGTCGACAGCCGCTACGTCCGGCACGCCAACGGCGACATCGGCTTCGAGGTCGGCGACTACGATCGTGGCGAGCCGCTCACCATCGATCCCGTCATCATCTACTCGACCTACTTCGGTGGCACCAGCGAGGAGACGATCTTCGACATCGCGCTCGATCCGGCCGGCAACATCTACGTCACGGGCCGGACCGAGGACCAGGTCGGCTTCCCGACGACGCCAGGCGCCTTGCAACCCACCAAGCCTGGCGCGTCGCTGACGACCGATGCGTTCGTGTCGAAGTTCAACCCGACCGGGACCGCGCTCGTCTACTCGACCTTTCTCGGCGGGACGGGCAACGACAATACCAGCGTGTTCGCGGGCGACATCGCCGTGGACGCGGCGGGCAATGCCTACGTCACCGGCGACACCAGATCGAGTGACTTTCCGCACACGCCGGATGCCGCCGATGGTGCCTTCGGCGGCGGGTTGGGAAATCCGCCTCCGCCCGACGCGTTCTATGTCAAGCTGGGTCCCGCCGGGGCGTTGCTGTATGGAACGTTCATCGGCGGTAGCGACATCGACTACGCCACCGGCATCGCGGTGGACGCGGCGGGCGCGGTGTACGTCACCGGGACGACGCGCTCGGACGCAGCTGAAGGATTCCCGCAGACGGGGAACGCGTACAGCGCCACGCTGAACGGCCAGGACGCCTTCCTGAGAAAATTCGACGCCAACGGCGTCCCCCTCTATTCCACCTACATCGGCGGGTCCAGCGGGGAGAACACCGATCTCCGATCCGGCGGCATCGCGGTCGACAATCAGGGGCGTGCTTACATCATTGGCGACACGCAAAGCACCAACTTTCCGCTCGTGAACGGACGTCAGATCACCAACGGCGGCGGGAATGCCGACGTGTTCCTCGCGGCGATCGATACCACGTTGTCGGGAGCCGCGTCGCTCGTCTACTCGACGTACCTCGGGGCAACCGGCAACGACCTGGCCAATGGCATTGCCTTCGCCGGAGCCGGACAGGTCGTCATCGTCGGCGAGGCCGACGCCGGGTTCCCCATTCTGAACGCGCTCACCCCCAACTTTGTCGGCGGCAACAGCGACGCGTTCATCACCAAGATCGATACGACCCAGGCGGGGGCCGCCTCCCTCGTTTACTCGACGTTCTTCGGAGGCGCCGACTACGACATCGCGTGGGACGTCGCGGTCGATCCGCAAGGCGCCGTGCACATCGTCGGCGAAACGCGGTCGAACGCCACCACCTTCCCGCTGGTGAACCCGGTGCGGACCAACTTCTTCGGGATCGAGCCTTTCGTCGCGAAATTCAACCCGGCCGTGACCGCCGTCGTCTACTCGAGCTACTACGGCTCGGAGTCGAACGCCAAGTTCGCGGGCGCCGTCGCGGCCAACGCGGTCGGCGACACGTTCCTCGCCGGCGCGACCAACGACGTCCGGACGTTCCCGCCGTTCGCCACCGGGCTCCCGATGGTCAACCCGTTCCAGTCGACGTATGGGGGTGGCGATCGCGACGGGTTCATCGCGCGCATCGGCACCGCCGCCGATCTCCAACTCACCAAAGCTGCGGCACCGGAGCCGGTCGCGCCCGGCGGCACGCTCACCTACACGCTGACGCTTTCCAACCTCGGACCGGACCCGGCCGCGTCGGTGACCGTCACCGACACGCTGCCGGCGGGTGTTGCGTTCGTGTCGTGCACGGCGACAGGCGGTGGGGTGTGCGGCGGCGCGGGCGCGAATCAGTCCGTCACGTTCCCGTCGCTGGCAAATGGCGCCTCGGCCACGATCACGATCGTCACGACGGTGACCGCGGGCCTCGGGGCGTCGATCGTCAACACCGCGACGGTGACGTCACTCACCAGCGACGTGAACCTGACGAACAATTCGGCCGCGGTGACGTCCCACACGCCGGCGCCCGATCCCTCCGACACCGACAGCGACACGCTCCCGAACGATTGGGAGACGCGTTTCGGGCTCGATCCGACGAGCGGCACCGGCGCGAACGGGGCCAACGGCGATCCGGACGGCGATGGCCTCACCAACCTGCAGGAGCTCTCGGGCGGCTCCCACCCGCGCGGGTTCGTCATCACCTACCTGGCGGAGGGAGCGACGGGCAGCTTTTTCGACACTCGCCTGGCGCTCGCCAACCCGACCGCCACTCCGGCGCTCGTGCTCACGCGGTTTCAGCGTGACGATGGGACCATGGTGCCGCTCTATACGCCGATTGCGCCCCATAGCCGGGCGACCATCGACGTCGAAGGACTTGCGGGCATGGTCAGCGCAACGTTCTCGACGCTCGTCGAGGCCGACGTGCAGGTCGTGGCCGATCGAACGATGACGTGGGGCGAGAGGGGATCCGGCAGCCACTCGGAGCGCGGCATCCTCACGCGGACGGCGACGACGTGGTATCTGGCCGAAGGCGCGACACACGGCACGTTCGATCTGTTCTACCTGCTTCAGAACCCGGGCACCGCGCCCGCTGAAGTGGAGATCAGCTACCTGCGGCCCGCACCGCTCGCACCGGTGGTCCGGAACTACACCGTCGCACCGACCAGCCGTCTCACGATCTACGTGGATCAGGTGCCGGGACTGGAGGCGACCGACGTGTCAGGCAGCCTGCGTTCGACCAACGGCGTGCCCGTCATCGCCGAGCGGGCCATGTATTTCAGCCGGCCCGAGGAGATCTTCGCCGGCGGCCACGAGAGCGCAGGCGTGACGGCGCCGGCGAACCGCTGGTTCCTGGCGGAAGGCGCGACCGGCTCGTTCTTCCACATGTTCATCCTCATCGCGAATCCGAGCGATCAGGCCGCGACGGTCGAGATGCGGTACCTGCTCGTCGACGGCCGCGTCATCGTCGTGACGCACGACGTCGCGGCGCGCAGCCGGTTCACCATCAACGTGGCCGAAGAGGCGCCGGAGCTCGCCTCGGCGGCGATGTCGACGATCGTCACGTCCACCAACAGCGTGCCGATCGTGGTGGAGCGCGCAATGTGGTGGCCGAGCACGGGCGGTCCCTGGTACGAGGCGCACAACAGTCCGGGCGAGACCACGACCGGCACCCGTTGGGCGATGGCCGAAGGCGAGTCGGATGGTCCGTTCGAGAAGCAGACCTACATCCTGATCGCCAACACGTCGGCGTTCGCGGGGTCGGCGCGCGTGACGCTGCTGTTCGAGGACGGCACCACCGCCGAGCGGACGTTCGGGCTCCAGCCCAACAGCCGGACCAACGTCGCGGTCGCCGTCGAGTTCCCCGCGGCGGCGGGCCGAGGTTACGGCGCGCTCATCGAGAGTCTCGGCGCAACGCCCGCGCAACTCGTGGTCGAGCGCGCGATGTACTCGAACGCCGGCGGCGTGATCTGGGCGGCGGGCAGCAATGCCGTGGCGACCAAGCTGCAGTGAGCCGACTATCGAAGCGGCGGGGTGCTGGCCGGCGCGCGCCGGTGACGCGTGGCCTGCTCGTAGGAATAGGCCAGCTTGATCAGCGCCGGCTCCGACCAGGCGCGGCCGAAGAACGTGATTCCGGCCGGGAGCCGCCCGCCGCGCGTGTAGCCCATCGGCACCTGAATCGCCGGGAAGCCCGTGGTCGGCGAGTAGAACTGACTGTTGTCGCCGTGCGCTGTGTTGAGATCGCCGATGAGACGGGGTGGATTGCTCCACGTCGGATAGACGAATGCGTCGAGCTTCATCCCGTCCATCGTTTTGATCACGGCCTGGCGCACCGCGTCTCGAAAGGCGGATTCCGCCTTGCACTCCGGTGAGTCCGGTCCGTTCTCGGGTCCCTGCTCGGCTTGCTCGAGCCGCCGCTGCACCGACGGATGGAACCGTCCGCTCTTGACGATCTCCGCCAGGCTCTTCACCGGCACGCCCTCGCCGTGGGAGGCGAGATA
The DNA here is from genome assembly GCA_963840865.1 of Vicinamibacterales bacterium. Classification (GTDB taxonomy): domain Bacteria; phylum Acidobacteriota; class Vicinamibacteria; order Vicinamibacterales; family Vicinamibacteraceae; genus CAWJAP01. Next base: position 62,387 of record CAWJAP010000022.1, on the reverse strand, counting down.
GCGATTGATGTCGTACTTGAACCCGCCGCACGGACCGACACCTTGGGGTCGGCGAATGGCATCGATGCCCTCAGGCGTCGCGGGGTCGACGATGGTGGCGCCGGCGCGGCGCATGTCGTCGAGGGCACGCATGAAAACGTGGACGATTTCCGGATCGGTCGTCGGCCGCTCGTAGGCGTGCCGCAGCACGCCGATGCGCGCACCTTTCAGGCCGTCGGCGACGAGCGATCGTGCATGGTCGTGCGGGAGATGCGCTGAAGCCGACGCGGTCATGGGGTCGGCCGGGTCCGGTCCGACGATCACCTGAAACACGGCCACTGCGTCCTCGACCGTTCGCGCGATCGGCCCCGCGATGTCGGCGAGCAGGTTGAGGGGCATCACCCCGGCTCGGCTCGTCAACCCCATGGTCGAACGGATTCCCACCAGCGCCTGATGCGATGCGGGCCCGCGGATCGAGTTGCCCGTGTCGCTCCCCAGGCCGGCGGCGCCCAGGCTCGCCGCCACGGCGGCGGCAGTGCCGCCGCTCGATCCCGCGGTCACGCGATCGAGCGCGTACGGATTCCTCGTGTATCCGGGAAGAATCGAGCTGACCGTCTCGTACGGGGTGAACGCCCATTCGGCCATGTTCGACTTCGCCAGCACGAGGCCGCCCGCCGCCTTGACCCGCGCCACTTGAAACGCATCCTTCGGGGACACGAAGCCCGCGAGCGAGAGCGACCCGTTGGCGCTCTGCAGTCCGACGGTCTCGAAGTTGTCCTTGACGATCATCGGCACGCAGTGGAGCGGCCCGGTCAGCCCGCTTCGAGCGAATCGCCGATCCAGATCCTCGGCCTGCTTCGCCGCGTCGGGATTGGTGACGACGATGGCGTTCAGGGCGGGGCCGTTCTTGTCGTAGGTCGCAATCCGCTGGAGGTACTGGTCCACCAACGCGCGGCACGTGATCCGGCCGGCGCGCATGGCGGTGTGAATCTGAGCAATCGTGGCTTCCTGGACTTCGAACGGCGCAGGCTCCTGAGCGATCAGCGACGTGGCCATCGCCAGCACCGCGGAGACGACATATCGGACGAGCACGGGCGCTGATTGTACAGGTGCGACAGGTGCGACGGCAGCGATGCGGTGGCGATGTGCGGTGCGAAACGCCCTCGGCAACCGGAGGGCTGATGGTGTGATTCAGATCGTCGGGTACCGCACGGTGGCGGCAGCGCCACTGGCCGGCAACGACGGCATCGCTCAGCTTGAGGTGCAGCTCAGCCCGATCGTCCCGGTCGCACAAGCCGTCAGATGTGCGAGGCTGTGTCGGATAACTCCAGGGTGCCAACACAAGGAGGAGCCGATGCACTCGAGAACCCTCGCATCACGGAGCGCGTCGCTCGGAGAGCTCACGCGTCGGGATCTGCTCACGGGAGCCGCCGCTGCAGGTGCGGCGTTCGCGGCTTCACGGTCCGCCGCTGGACATGCCCAGGGAGGGAAGCCGACGAGTCTCGCGTATGTCGGCTGTTACACGCCGAATGGTTTGGGGATCTATCTGTTCCGCGTGGAAGCCGATGGCCGCTTGACCCAGATCAAAGTCTTCACGACACCGAATCCCTCTCCGACCAGCGTTTCAGCCACCAATCCGTCATGGATTGCGTTCAATCGCACCAGGACCCATCTCTATGCCGCGAACGAGATCGGCAACTTCAACAACACCGCGGCGGGTGCGGTCAGCGCATTCTCGGTCAGCCAGGCCGACGGCGAGCTCACGCTCCTGAACACGGTCAGTTCGGAAGGCCGCGGACCGGCTCACTTGAGCGTGGATCCCTCCGGCAGATACGTGCTGGTCTCCAACTACGGCGGCGGCAACTGCGCGGTCATCCCGATCCTTCCCGATGGCTCACTCGGGACGGCTACCGACGTACAGGCCGACGCCAGCACCTGCGCGCCCGCCCCGTGTCCTCTCGGCCCGACCATCGCAGCCAAAGCCCCTCCGGGCAGTTTCGCCAGAAGCGGGCACGACGCACCGCATGCGCACATGATCGAGACCGATCCGGCCGGCAACTATGTGATTGCGACGGACCTCGGTCTCGACATCGTGATTGTCTGGAAGTTCGATCGCACGAAAGGCACGCTGCTCACGCCACAGACCTTCCCGACGTCGGCGGGGGCGGGCCCGCGGCACTTCGCGTTCCATCCGAACGGCGCGTGGTTCTACCTGCTGAACGAGGAATCGTCCACGCTGGCGTTCATGCTCTACGACGCGTCGACCGGCGCGCTCCAGCTCATCGACGAGATCTCCACGCTGCCTGCGGGCTTCGTCGGCACGAACTTCACGTCGGAAATCATGGTCTCGCCCGAGGGGTCGTTCATCTATGCCGCCAACCGGCTGCACGACACGATCGCGATCTTCGCCATCGATCGGAATGGGCGCCCCGAGCTGGTCGACGAGGAGTGGACGCGCGGTGACTATCCGCGCAGTTTCAACATCGATCCGTCCGGGCGGTACATGTACGTCTGCAACCAGAGAAGCGACGCCGTGACCACATTCAGGGTGGACGGGAACGGCCGCCATCTCAGGTTCGCCAACCAATACACGCCGGTCGGCAGTCCGGCGTCGATTGTCTTTCTTTGATCGACAGCGTGATCGTCGCGGCCGGCGGCGAACGCCGGCGCGCGACTCCTCGTCTAAACCGGAGTTCACTGGCGCTGACGATGTGGTGCAGGCCTCTGGGCCTGCCGGGCGAAGAGGATCCATGAACGCCGCCCCCGCACGAGCAGGCATCGACTCGACGGTTCAGGACCTCCGCTACGCCTGGCGCGTCCTCAGGCGCAGCCCCGGCTTCACTTTCTTCTCGGTGCTGACGATCGCGCTCGGGCTGGGTGCGAACGCGGCCATCTTCAGCCTGGTCGACGGCGTCCTGCTCAAGTCGCTGGGTTACCCGGAGCCCGAGCGCATCGTGCAGTTGTGGGAGCGGCCGCCGCGCGGACTGCGCAACGGCATCTCGGGTGCCAATTACATCGATTGGGCGGTACAGGCGCAGTCGTTCGAGGCGATGGCGGCGCAGACGGGCGCGGCGATGAGCTATACCGGCATCGCGGATGGCGGCGCGCGCGGCGGCGGCGAGCCGCGCGTGCTGCGCGCGGCCATGGTGTCGGGGCCGTATTTCGACGTGTTCGGCACGAAGGCGGCGCTCGGGCGCACGTTCGCCCGCGGCGAGGATCAGCGCGGCCACGAAAAGGTCACCGTGATCGGCCACCGCCTCTGGCGGACCCTGTTCGCCGCCGATCCGGCCATCGTCGGCCGCGACATCCTGTTGAACGGCGAACGCTATCGCGTCATCGGCGTGCTGCCCGGCCACAGCGAGTTCGATCGACGCTCGTCCGATCTGTGGGTCCCGCTGGCATTCCCGCCACAGCCGGCCCGCGACTATCACTACCTCGGGGCGGTCGCGCGGATGAAGCCGGGTGTCACCATCGAACAGGCTCGCACCGAGATGAGCGCGATTGCGGGACGCATTGCCACGCTCTACCCGGCGATCAAGAAGGGCTGGGGTGCCACCGTCGACCGGTACGTCGATCGCATCGTCGGCCCGCAGATGCGGCTCTCGCTGACGGTCCTCATGAGCGCCGTCGTCGCCGTGCTGCTGATCGGCTGCGCCAACCTCGCGAACCTGCTGATGGCCCGCGCGACGCTGCGCTCGCGCGAGATCGCGTTGCGGCTGGCGCTCGGTGCCGGGCGGCGTCGGGTCATCCGGATGCTGCTGACCGAGAGCCTTTTGCTCGCCACGCTGGGCGCGCTCGTCGGCACCGCGCTCGGCTACGGCCTCCTGCGGGCGATCCAGGCCTTGCTGCCGCCGTTCTACTTCCCAGCCGAGGCGAACATCGCCATGGACGGCCGGGTCCTGCTGTTCCTTGCCGCCGTGACGGTGCTGACGAGCATCGCGTTCGGGCTGACGCCCGCGCTCCAGACCTCCCGTCGCGGCCCTGCGGAGGCGCTGAAGGAAGGCGGACGCGCCAGCTCCGCCGGACGCCGTGCGATCCACGCGCGCCACCTCTTCGTCGCCGCGCAGGTGGCGGCGGCGTTCATCCTGCTCGCGGGGGCCGGCGTGCTGATTCGCAGCTTCCAGCGGGTGATGGACGTCGACATCGGCTACGACACCGAAGGCATCGTCGCCGCCTACCTGCCGCTCCCGGTGGACCGCGATCCCGAGCCCACGGCGCTCGCGCAGTACGTCCAGCAGATGCTCGACGAGGTCCGCGGCGTGCCGGGCGTGCGCGACGCGGCGGTGGCCTCGGCCATCCCGCTTCGAGGTTGGGGCGATGGGATGCCGTTCCGCCTGCCCGCCAATCCGGACGAGATCGTGGGAACCGGATTCAAGATTGTCACACCGGGCTATTTCCAGACGCTGGGGCTCCGCCTGGTCAAGGGACGGCTGCTCGACGACCGCGACAGCGCGGGATCGGTACCGGTGGTGGTCGTCAACGAGTCGTTCGTGCGCCGCTACTTCCCGAACCAGTCGCCGCTCGGCCAGCGCATCCTGGTCGAGAAGATTCTCCCGTCGCGGCGCGGCCTCGGACCGCAGATTGCCTGGGAGATCGTCGGTGTCGTCGTGGACGAGAAGGCCAGCGGCCTGGAGAACGCGAGTGATGTCGGCGCGTATGCGAGCTTCTTCCAGAATCCGGTCATCGGACTCGGCCTCACCGCGCGGGGCAGCGGCGACCCGTCCGCGCTGATCAAGGCGATCCAGGCCGCGGTCTGGCGGGTGAACAAGAACCAGGTGCTCGATCGGCCGATGAGCGTCGCCCAGCTCAGGGCCGAATCGATGGTCGGACGCCGGCTGCCGACGGTGCTGCTCGGCGGCTTCGCCGTGCTCGCGATGCTGCTGGCGTGCGCGGGCATCTACGGCGTGCTCTCGTTCGTCACGGCGAAGCGGACGCAGGAGATCGGCATTCGCGCGGCGCTCGGCGCCTCGCGGTGGGATCTCGTGCGCCTGCTGATCGGCGGCGGCACCGCACCCGTGGTCGCCGGTATCCTCGTCGGGCTCGCCGGTGCGATGGGCCTGTCGCGCTTCATCGAGACGTTGTTGTTCCAGACCCGCCCGATCGACGCGCCCAGCCTGATCGTCGTCGGTGTCCTGTTTCTCGTTGTCGCGTTGCTGGCGAGCTTCGTCCCCGCGTGGCGCGCCGCTCGAACCGATCCGATGTCGGCGCTGCGCCAGGAATAGCGCGACGTCCAGTGGACCGGTTTCGCGTGAAACCGGAATGAGCTGGAAACCCTGTGATCGAGGCGATCGAAAGCGCCGAGCCTCGCGTCGAGGACGGTGCTGAGCGCGCGTACCAATCTTCGACCGGCAGTTCCAGGAGGCCAGTGCGCGAGCGAGAGCCAACCCCGAGGCGTTCTCGCTGGCGGTGTATCGCAACGTGCCGCGCGCGTTCTTCGTCTTCCTGCCGCTGTTCGCGCTGTTGCTCGAGCTGTTCTATCGGCGTGCCGTCGATCGGGTTCGCCGGTCTGGCGACCTTCTAGTCGAGCCACATCCCGGATTGAACTCATGGCGCGCGTCTCGCGTATGCTGCCTGTAGCATATGTGGCTATGACTTCTATCGATCGGCGCATCCTCGATCGCGAGCTGAAGAAGGGGTCCGCCGAGCTGATCATCCTCTCGATCGTCGAGGCCCGGCCGCGCCACGGCTACGAGATCAGCAAGCTCATCGAAACCCGATCGGAAGGGCAGCTCAAGTTCCACATCGCCTCGCTCTACCCCCTGCTCTATCGCCTCGAAGAGCGCGGCTGGCTGCAGGGCCGATGGGTCGAGAAGGCGGGGCAGCGCCGCCGCCGGTTCTATCGGCTCACCACCGAGGGACGTCGCGTGCTGGCGCGACAGCGCAACACGTGGCGGACGTTCGTCAACGCCATGGACCTCATCACCGGGGTGGACCATGCCTGACTGGGGCGACCTTCTGCGGACCCGCCTGGCGTCGCTGCGGCTCAGCCCGGAGCGCGAGGCCGAGATCGTCGACGAGCTGTCGCAGCATCTCGACGATCGCTACGCCGAGCTGCGCGCCGGCGGCGCCGACGATCCCGAGGCGCGGCGGCTGGCTCTCGCGGATCTGCTGGACGAACACACGCTCGCGCGGCACCTGCAGCCGCTCCGGCAGGCCCGCGTGCCGCCGCCGATTGCGACGGGCGCGGCGACGCGGCGAGGATGGGCCGGGCAGATCTGGCAGGACGTCCGGTACGCGGCGCGCATGCTGCGCAAGCAGCCCGGCTTCACCGCGGCGGCGGTCGTGACGCTCGCGCTCGGCATCGGCGCCAACACCGCGCTGTTCAGCCTGGTCAACGCCACGCTGTTCCAGCGCCTGCCGGTCGCGGACGGCGAGCGTCTGGTCTACGGATTCCGCGGCACGGGGGGCGTCTTCGCGTACCCGCTGTACGCGTCACTACGGGACCACAACCGCTTCTTCGGCGGCTTCGCCGGATGGGGCGGCATCGTCGCCAGCCTGAACGCGGGCGAGTCCGCCGAGCTCGTGAACGGCTTCATCGTCACGGGGAACTTCTTCGACGTCTTCGGCGTGCGTCCCGCGCGCGGCCGGCTGCTCTCGCCGGCCGACGACGTGACCCCGGGCGCGCATCCGGTCGCGGTCATCAGCCACGACTTCTGGCAGACACGCTTCGCCGGCCGGGACGACATCGTCGGCACGAACGTACGGCTGAACGGCCACAGCTTCACCATCGTCGGCGTGGCGCCGCCCGGATTCCCCGGCCCGCGTCTCGGCCTGGTCCGCCACTTGTACGTGCCGATGATGATGCAGGCGGTCATGCGGCCGCCCAGGGCGCGGTCCTGGGTGAGCAGAACCCGGACCTGCTGACGCATCCGACCAACAGCTGGATCTTCGCGGTCGGACGACTGAAGGCGGGCGCCGGTGTTGACCAGGCGCGCGCCGATCTCGAAGCGGTCGCGGCGGAGTACGCGCGGATGCACACCCAGCGCAACGGGCAGCCGCTCACTCCGCCACGGGTGACGCTCGTGCCTTTCGAGGAGGGCAACCTTCCGCAACGGGAGGAGCTCCGCATGATCGCGCTCCTGCTCGGCGGCGTGGTCGGCGCCGTCCTGCTGATCGCCTGCGCCAACATCGCCAACCTGCTATTGTCGAGAACGGCGTCCCGGCAGCGGGAGCTGGCCGTCCGTCTCGCGCTCGGCGCCAGCCGCGCGCGCCTCGTCCGGCAGTTGCTGACCGAAAGCGTCTTGCTGTCGCTGGCCGGCGGCGTGGCCGGTGTGGTGCTCGCCTGGGGCATCGGCCAGGCGTTCCAGGCGGCGCAGCCTCCTCCAGGTGCCTTGCCGCTGAACATCGACTTCTCCATCGACCGCCGGGTGCTGCTCTTCGCGTTCGCGTTGTCCGGCTTCACCGGCATCGTGTTCGGCGTCGCGCCGGCGTTCCGCGCGTCGCGGCCCGAGCTCGTGCCGGCGCTGAAGGACGTCGAGACTGCGGGCGTCGAGCGCCGCGCCCGTCTCGATCTGAAGCGCGTGCTGGTCGTCGCCGAGGTCGCCCTGTCGCTGCTGCTCCTGATCGTCGGGGGGTTGTTCGTTCGCAGCCTGCAGGCGGCGCGTGCCATCGATCCCGGCATCGACATCGAGCGGCTCGTCTCCGCGCCGCTCACCATCAATCTGCTGCGTTACACCAGCGACCAGGGACGTGCGTTCTACCAGCAGCTGGTCGAGCGGGTCGAGCGGCTGCCCGGCGTCGAATCGGCGAGCGTGGCCCGCGTCGCCGTGCTCGGCGGCAGCAGCCGCGTCCTCAGCCTTCACGTGGAAGGCCGCAACGACACGCACGATCACATGCAGAGCGAAGGCGGCCGCGCCGCGTCCGGCGATCGACGGGTGGTGAACGCCAACATCATCGGCCCGCGATTCTTTCCGACGCTCGGGATACGGCTGGTGGCCGGCCGGGAGTTCACCGACGCCGATTCGGCGACGGCGCCGCTCGTCGTGATTCTCAACGAGACCGCGGCCCGCACGCACTTTCCGGGCGCGAACCCGAGCGCGAGCCGCATCAGCGTGGATGGTCCGCAGGGACCCTGGCGCCAGATCGTCGGCGTGGTGCGCGACAGCGCCTACGGCAGCCTGGCAGACGGCGGGGTCCCGGTCGCGTACCTGCCGCTGACGCAGAATCACGAAACCGGCATGACCCTCTACGTCCGGGCGTCGGTGCCGCCAGCGTCGCTCGCCGCAGGCATCCGCCGCGAGATCCAGGCGCTCGAACCCAACCTGCCGGTGCCGAACATCCAGACGATGCCCGAGACCATCGGCAACTCGCTCTATACCGCGCGGATGGGGGCTTGGCTGCTGGGTGTGTTCGGTGGCCTGGCGCTGCTGCTGGCCGCGGTAGGCATCTACGGCGTGCTGTCGTTCTCGATCTCGCGGCGCACGCGCGAAATGGGTATCCGGATGGCGCTCGGCGCCGAGCGATCAGGGGTCTTCATGCTGGTCGTCCGCGACGGGATGTGGCTGGTCGGGATTGGGATGGTCCTCGGCATGGCCAGCGGCATCGCCGCCGCCCGTTCGGTCGCGACGCTGCTCTATGGCATTCCCGCTTCCGATCCGGTGACATTCGCGGCGCCGCTCGTGATTCTGCTGGCGGTTGCGCTCATCGCGTGCGCGCTGCCTGCGGGCCGCGCCGTCCGGGTCAATCCGATTTCGGCGCTTCGCCACGAATGAGTCGCGCAGGCCGGGCTCATCCGCAGCCAACCCTCCGCGCGCGCATCTCGTCCAAGGCGATGTCATGAGCTCGGTCATCGCCGATCTTCGCTATGCGGCGCGGGAGTTCCGGCGCCGCCCGGGATTCGCGCTCACCGCGATTCTCTCGCTGGCCCTCGGCATCGGTGCCACCAGCGCCGTGTTCAGCGTCGTCTACGGCGTCCTGATCAATCCCTTCCCCTACGTGGGCTCCGAGCGGATGATGCAGCTCGGACTCCGGGATACCGCCGGCCGCTTCAGGTATCCGGGCACGACGGGCGCCCAGTTGGAGCAGCTTCGGCAGGCCCGGAGCGTCGAGAGTGTCGTCGCGGAGGACGGCTGGAACCTCACGACGACCGACGGTGACATCCCCGAAGACGTCGTCGCCTGTACATCTCGCCGAACGCGCCGAACCACTGGGGCGTTCCAGCGCTCATGGGACGATGGCTGATTCCCGCGGACGCGCCGCCGGGCCAGGATCCCGAGCGTGTCGTGGTCCTCAGCCACCAGTTCTGGCAGCGCTACTACTCGGGCGATCCGGCGGTCGTCGGCCGGACGATTCAACTCGTTCGCAAGAACTATCAAATCGTCGGCGTGATGCCGCCGCGGTTTCGCTGGCGCGAGGGCGACATCTACATGCCGCTCAAGGTCCGGCTCGAGCCGAACATCTACTACGGCGTCAATCTGAAGCTGCGCCAGGGCGTGTCGACCGAGACCGCCAACGCGGAGCTGCAGCCGCTCCTGCAGCAGTTCGCGAGAGAGTCGCCGGGGCGCTACCCGGACGATTTTCGCGTGCACCTGCGCAGCATCATCGAGCTGTACGCGCGGCCGATGGGGCCGCGACTCTTCCTGCTGCTCGGCGCCGTGACGTCGCTCCTGCTCGTGGGCTGCGCCAACGTGTCAATCCTGCTGCTGGTCCGCGGCGCCCACCGCCAGCAGGAGCTTGCCGTCCGCGCGGCGCTCGGAGCGGGACGCACCCGTATCGTCCGGCAGTTGCTCACCGAGGCGATGGTGATTGCGGTAGCGGGGACGGCATTGGGCGTGTTGATTGCGTGGAAAGGTCTCGCGCTCATGGTGGCCTGGATACCCACCAACTCGTTTGCCGCCGAATCGGTCATCGAGATGAACGTGCCGGTGCTGCTCTTCAGCACGGCCCTGGCGGTCGTGACCGCCATCGTCTTCGGCGTGTGGCCGGCGCTCCAGCTCTCGCGTCCGGATCTCGGACGCGTGGCGCAGGCCAGCGCCCGGCGTGTGGTCGGCAGCTCGCAGGGCCGCCGGCTCCATCGTGTGATGGTCGCGGTGCAGGTCGCGCTGACGCTGCTGATGCTCACCGCGGCTGGCGCAGCCGGCAAGGGCTTCCTCCGGCTGGCCAACGCGGATCTGGGATACGACCCCAGCAATACCATGTCGCTGCCGATCCCCGTGCACGACGGCACCTACCAGACATGGAAGGAGCGGTCCGAGTACTTCGAGCGGCTTCGCGCCGCGGTCGCGGCGATGCCCCAGGTCGTCTCGGCCGGGATCTCGACCAACGCGACGCCGCCCGCCAACGGCGGCGACACGACCATCGCAGATGCTCGGCGGACCGGAGAAGCAGATCGTCCGCTCCAACTTCGTCAGCTCGGAGTATTTCCCGCTGCTCAAGATTCCACTGTCGCAGGGCCGCCTGTGGAGCCGCGACGAGATCGCCCGAGGCGCCGGCCTCGCGCTGATCAACCAGACGATGGCCCGGCAATACTGGCCGAACGGCGATGCAATCGGCCGTCAGTTCCGGTTCGCGACGATGAAGGACGAGCCGCCGTATTCACCGGCGGCCGCTGGCGCCGATGGATGGCTCCAGATCGTCGGTGTCGTCGCCGATGCGCGCAACGACGGTCTGCGCAACCCGATCAAACCCGCCTTCTACGTGCCGTACACGCTGAAGATGCGGATGTTCACGCAGATTCTCGTGCGCTCGCGCGTGCCGCCGCTGTCGATCCTGCGGGACGTGCGCGCCGAGCTGGTCCGGGTCGATCGGGAACAGCAGGTGATGCGCGTCCGCGATCTCCACGGCTGGATCACGAACCTTCCCGAGTACGCGCAGCAGCGGCTGGTCGCCCGGCTGTTCGGTATCTTCTCGATGCTGGCGCTGGCGCTGTCGGCGGTCGGGCTCTACAGCGTGGTGTCGTACGGCGTCGCGACGAGGACGAACGAGTTCGGCATCCGCATGGCCCTCGGGGCGAGGGCGCGCGACGTCGTCCGGATGGTGCTCGCCGGGACGTCGTGGAACGTCGGCGCAGGGCTCGTCGCCGGCGTGCTCCTGTGCCTGGCCTTCGACCGCATCGCGTCGCGATGGGTGACCGAGAGCTCGCGCGATCCGATCATCCTCGGCGGCGTGACGCTCCTGCTGCTCGCGGTCGCCGTGCTGGCGTGCCTCGCTCCGGCCCGCCGGGCCGCCGCCATCGATCCGATGGAGGCCGTGCGGCACGAGTAACCGTTCGCGCACGCTGCCGGCACCCGGTCAAGCGCCGGCCTTGCCCTGCTTGATGTCGACGCTCTGCTTTTTGTGGCAATCGGAGCAGGTCGCGAGCATCTGGCCGTAAATCTCCGATCGGGCCCTGGCATCCGTGGCCTTGCGGGCCTGCTGCGCCAGGCCGTGTAGTTGCTTGGCCAGCGCCTCGATCTCGGGCTGCGGCGTCGATCCCCGCTTCAGCTCCAACTCCACCGGGTCGCCGGTCAGGGCGTCCGCGCCACGATTCCACGAGTCGTCGGAGGGCACGACCAGCCCGCGATAGAGAAGATCGGCCGCGCGGTAATGCTTGCGCATGTGGCCGGTGAGACTCTCGTCCTCGCCGCGCGGCATGCTGGCCATCAGCGTCGGCGTCACCTCGACGGCCGTGTGGCAGGCGCCGCACGCGGCCGCGAGCTGCGCCATGCCGCGCGCCGCCTGCGCGAGGTCCGGTGCCTTGGCCAACTGGGCGGAGAGCCGCTGCATCTCACCGATGTTCGACTGCGCCGAGGCAGGCAGGTCGGTCTGCGGGTGTTCGGCGAGCCACCTGGCCGGCTCGCGAACTCCGTCGAGGTCGGCTCGAATGACGGCGTCGCGGATGGCGGCGCCGCGCGTGAAGTGCTCGCGCATCCGCGGACGCACTGACGAACCAGGCTGGCCGGCAGGCTGGCTCGGCGGCGGCGGGTCCTGAGCTCCGGCGAAGAGAGCCGCCCCGTCGAGGGCGAGCAGACAAAGAATCGACAACGTGACGCCCGACGTCATCCGGAACCGGAAGGACATGGCCACCTCATCACAGGCTCAGCGCGATCAGCCGTTGACCACACAGGATAGCCGAAGAGCTGTAGGGCCTCCGCACGCCAGATTGCCCGAGTGACTCCTTGCCTGCGTTCAGGCATCGACTCCCAGCACGGGAGCCCCGATTCGCGACGCACGGGCAACCGCGCCGTTCAGGAACTGCATCGGCAGGTGCAGGCGCATTCCCCACGCGGCCTCGTTGTGCTCCGCCTCGGGGAAGCACAGGTGCAACAGGTTGAGGCCGTATCGCCATCCGCGCGAGACCAGCGCCGTCGCCATGGCCATCGTCACCTCGTAGTTGTCGCCGGGCCAGCCGCTGTCGAGATAAAAGCCGACGTCGCGCACCGGTTCGTCCAGCACGCGATCGATCAACGTGTTCCGGTGTGAAAAGGTGCTCGACATGCACGCTGCCGTGCCGAAGACGTCCGGATGCTCCCAGACGGTGTGGAACGACACCACGCCGCCGAGCGACGAACCCCAGACCGATCGGAAGCGGCGATCGCCGCTGACGCGCAGACGGCGCTGCGCTTCCGGCACGATCTCTTCGGCGAGCGACCGCGCATACGGCCCGCAGCCGGGCTCGGTGTAGTCGCGCATCCGGTCGTCCGAGTGGATGCCGACGATCACGAAGTCCTCGACAGCCCCCATCGCCCGAAGCGTCTGGCTCGTCCTGTCGACGTCCCACTCGCGCCCTTGAAACGCCTCGTCGGGGAAGAACAGATTCTGGCCGTCCTGCATGTACACCACCGGGTGCGTCGCGAGCGTGTTTTCGTCGTAGCCAGGCGGCAGATGGACGCGCAGACGGTGAGAACGCCCGAGAATGGTGGACCGAAACTCGATCAGCGGCGAAAACCGACCGTGCTCGGGGCTCAGGAAGAAGGGATAGCAGATGCGCTGATCCGCTTCTCCCATCAGGAGCAGGTGGTTGGGTCCGATCGACCAATGGCGCTCGCCATCCCGCACGAGGCACGGCTTGAAGTAGAGGAATGGCTGATCGGCCTGCAGCCGGAATGTCCAGGTGTTGCCGTCGTCGCTGACGGCGTCGGGCTCGACGTTCGTCTCCCAGTCCTGCTCGGTTCGCAGAAGCAGCCGTCCCGTGCCGACCGGATACGAGACGCGCAGCGTCCGCTCCAGCCTCGTCCGCGTCGTGTAGAGCCTGCTCGTGGTCGTCTTAGCCATGTGTCCTCCGCGCGAGGGTTGTGGGTGGACTCCGAACGAGCGCAGTCCAGCGCACCCGCTGCTATGATGCGCCATGGCCGGCGCTGGTCGAGCCAGCGACACGACTAACCCCACCGCAAGGGCCCGGCCCTCGACGCCGGGCGTGCTGACAGCGCTCGCCGCTCTCCTCATCCTTCAGGTGCCCGCCCTGACTGCGGCACAGACCGTCGAGGTCGCACCGTTCGGCGGCTACCGCTTCGGCGGAGATCTCTTCGAGCTGGCGGCGAACACGGCACTCGATATCGACGGCGCACCCGTGGTTGGCGGCGCCGTCAACATCGAGATGGACGACGGGTTCTGGTTCGAGGCGCTGTTCACGCACCAGCAGGCGCACGTCGACGTTCCCGGCGGGCCCTTCGGTCCGCCCCGGCGCGTGCGCGCGGTGGTGGATCATTGGCTGGCCGGCGGCCGTCAGGACTTCGGAACAGGGCGTGCGCGGTCGTTCCTCACGGGACTTGTCGGGCTCACCCGCTACGGAGCGGAGGACGACGAGATGCGGTTCACGATTGGCGCGGGCGGCGGCGCCCGCGTCCTCGTTCAGCGCCGGCTGGCTCTCAGGTTCGACAGCCGCGTGTTCACGACGTTCGTCGATGTCGATGCGCACGCGGTGGCGTGCGGCGAGGGCACCTGCCTGGTCGGCCTCAACGTGAACGTCGTGTGGCAGCTCGAGTTCACCGCCGGCCTGGTCCTCGTCTTCTGATCGATCACGGCATCTCGAAGACAGCGCTCAGAGACAGCTCGAAGCCTGGAAACAAGGGAGACGTCAGCACGTCACCATCCTCGAGCCGCAGTTCCGCCCGCTCGTACCGGCCGCCGCTCAGGCGGAAGACCTTGATCGTTTCAATCTCGCCATCGACGATCCAGTACTCGCCGACTGACATCCGCTCGTACAGCTTGCGCTTGAGGATCTCGTCCCGCCGCCGCGTAGATGGAGAGAGCACCTCGACGGCCAGGTCCGGCGGCCCCTCCGCGTTCCGGGCACCGATGTGCTTCTTGAAGCCGTCGGGCGTGAAGAACAACACGTCCGGCTCGACGACGTCTGTACTTGGTGAACACGACGTCCAACGGAGCGACGAAGATGACGCCCAGGCGATTAGCGCGGACGTGATTGGCAATCAACCTGTGAAGATTGCCGACGACGATCTGATGCCGCCACGGGGGCGCCGGCGTCACGAAGTGCTCCCCGTCGATGAGCTCGTGCCGCATCCCATCGTCGGGGAGCGTCAGAAGATCGTCGTACGTCATCCGGACGCGGTCCTCTGCGCCTTGCATTGCATGGTCCTCGCTCACGAGCCGATTGTAGTCCTGCGAGCAAGGAGGCTGCCACACCCAGCAGAATGACAATCACTCAGGAATGAATTGGGGTTTCGGCTCGTGACTCGTGCACGCCACGTCAACGGATCGAAGGATCTGCCATCGAATGGAAAACGTGTGTCGGGCAAATGCGCGACCGGGTCGCCGCCGGCGGCCAAGAGCTCACTGGGCTCCGACGGGAGGCGGGGCTGAAGCCCCGCCCTACCGCATCGTCCGCGCAGGCTACTGGAGCCGCGATCCTCGCGCGTTGGTTACCGGCGCTAAAGATGACTCCGGCGACGATCCCGGGCTGGAGAGCGCCGAGCTCTGGATCGACGGCCAGAAGCGCCTGGAGGGGTACCGGGTCCTCATCCAGTTCCAGGACGACATGGGCCTTGTCCTCGGAGCCGGCCGCGCGGGACGACCGCGGTGTCGCGTCGTTCCAGACGGTCAGGTTCGAAAACAAACCCCTGACTCGAGATACTCCCGTGCGCTACGGCTCGTCGGCGCTCGGTCCGTAGATTTGCGGAACGGTCGATCCCATCGGGCGCAGATAAGTCGTGATCTGCCCGCGGTGGTGCACGATGTCGAACAGGAAGCTCCACGCCATCGGCGACGCCGGCCGCTGGCCGCCGAAGAAATCGAGGGAGCCGTCCCAGCGCGCCTGGGGGAGAGCCTTCAAGCGCCGGACGATATCCGCGCTCTGCTTCTCGTAGATGTCGAGGAGCTCCTTCATCGACTTCGGCGCCGGCGCCGGATTCCAGTCGGCTTTGCCGGTTTCGAGCGCATCGATGATCATCTTCTCCTCGCAGGCGATCTGCCACGCGATCTCCCCGGCAGTACGAGACTTCGGATCCGGACGGTAGTCGGAGCCATCCGGAATGCGCGCGATGACGTTGCGCGTCGTCTTCGTCTCGTCCTCCCAGAACTGCGTGAACAGCGCTCGTTCGTCCATGCGTCCTCCTGTAGCGTCCATCGAGTTGGTCCGGACCGATCGTTTCGAAAGCGATCGCCCGGTCGGCAACCCCGGGATTCGCTCGACCTTATCACCATCACCAAGGCCATGAAATCGTGTGCCGACGGCCTCTCCGTGGACCCGGCAAGTCACGCTCCATCGCGCGAGGCGAGCAGGCGAACGGCCCGTGACACGACACCGCGAGAGCGGTCGAGCGCCCGGCCCGCCTCTTCCCGCGATCGTCCGGTCTGCAGCATCACGAGTGCGGAGGCGAGATCGCCATTCGCCAGATCGAGCGCGTCCTCGGCGGCCGGCTGACCGACACCGGTCTCGGTGCGGAGGATGCGGACCGCGCGTGCCCGCAGCTTGGTGTTGCGCGGCCGCATGTGCGTCATGCGGTTGCCCGACACGTAGCCGAGCCGGATCATCGTCGCCGTCGACAGCATGTTCAGCACCAGCTTCTGGGCGGTGCCTGCCTTCATCCGCGTGGATCCGGCGAGGGCTTCCGGTCCGACGACCGGCACGATTGCCACGTCGACGACGCGTGTGATGCCGGAACCTGGCACGCACGCAACCGCCACCGTGAACGCGCCAATCGCGCGCCCCCGGGCCAGCGCGCCAAGCACGTAAGGCGTCCTGCCCGAGGCGGCGATGCCCACGACCGCATCCTGCTTCGTCACGCCGCACCCGTCGACGTCGCGCGCGCCCGCGGCCGCATCGTCCTCCGACGCCTCGACCGCGCGGTAGCACGCGTCGTAGCCGCCGGCGAGGATCCCTTGGACGAGATCGGGCGGGACACCGAAGGTGGGCGGGCACTCGGACGCGTCGAGGACGCCGAGCCGTCCCGAGGTTCCCGCGCCGATGTAGAAGAGCCGGCCGCCACCCTCGAGCCGCGCCACGATGCCGTCCACCGCGCGGGCGACATCAGGCAGCTCGCGGGCAACCGCGGGTGCGACCAGCGCGTCCTCGTCGGCGATGAGCTGGATGATGTCAGCGATCGATCGGGAGCCGATATCCCGCGTGCGCGGGTTTTCCTGCTCGGTAATCGGAAGGTCGTCGGGAGTATCGGCAAACATCACCATTCGGACGCTCCACGGGGCATTGTAAGCGGGCCGCCACACGCACCGGCGCGCCGACGAAGTCACCGGACTGGAGGAACGGCGGCGATCGCGCGTTGGCGGAGGACTTCGTACACGGCGATTCCGACGCTCGTCGAAAGGTTGAGCGATCGAACCAGCGGTGACGCGATGGGCATGGCCAGGAAGCGGTCGGCGTAGCGATCGTGCAGGTCGGCCGGCAGGCCGCCGGTTTCCCGCCCGAAGATCAGGACGACGCCCTCCGCCGAGCCGAGCGGCGCCTCCCAGAACGGGCGCGCCGCCTTCGTCGAGAAGAAGTACGGCTCGCCCAACGACGGCAGTTCGTGCTCGAACGCCCGCCAGTCGGGCCACACGCGCAAGTCGACGTGCTCCCAGTAGTCGAGGCCGGCGCGCTTCACCTGGCGCTCGTCGAGTGAGAAGCCCAGCGGCTCGATGAGATGCAGCGTGGCGCCGGCAGCCAGGCACGTTCGCCCGGCGTTGCCGGTGTTCCAATGAATCTCGGGGTGGACGAGGACGACGTGAATGGCCACGCGAGACCGGTCGCGAAAAGACCGCGACCGCGATCGTAACTCGCGGCTGGCGGGCCGGCCGCCGCGCGTGGCCTGCCGATGGCCCTCCGGGCTATGCGGCCTGGCGCAGGGCGCTGGTGCCGTTACCGCGACGACCGCATGCCGCACGCCGCGAGGGAGAGGGTCCACAACAGCTCCGCTTCGGCTCACGGTGCCGAGACTCGACGTGCGGTTGAGCTCGGTCCGCCTCGCTCATCGATGCGTTCGACACTCTGAAAGGGAACGCGTTTGGCGCATCACGGTTCGGGTCGCCGTGCTAGCGTTCATGACTGATGAGGACCGAGGTCAGGCGTATGCTCGTTGCCACCGACTTCTCCGAAGCGGCGCAGGCCGCGTTGGAATGGGCCGTGGCCATCGTCGACGCCGAGCACGGCTCACTGCACGTGCTCCATGTCCTCCAGACCATCGCCGGGGCCGAGCCGGCATCGCTCGACGTTGCCGTCAACGCGGCGCTCGATCGTGCCGTGGAGGCTCGAGCGTGGGAACAGCTCCGCGAGCTGATGACCGACGAGGAACAGTCGCGTCTCTGCGTCACTCTCGCGATCGAATGGGGCAATCCGATCGATGAGATCCTCCGCTATGTGAACGCGCACCGGATCGATCTCGTGTCACTGGGCCACGGCGACCATGGCCGCAAGCCACTGCTCGGCCACGTGGCGGAAGCCGTCGTCCGCGACGCTCCGTGCTCCGTCCTCACGATCAGGCGCCAGCACGCAGCCGGCGCTGCATGACACAGACTCGATGTCGATCGCTGGCGAACCGGCTCGGGTGCCGGAGCACCGCGCCTCGATGAGATTCCAGATCGCCGTCGCACCAGCCGCTGACGAGTCCTCCACGCGGCGCGAGGCGTGCGCCACGTTGTCATTCGCAACCGCTCGTCGGGATTCATGAACTCGTCCCTGATGGCGCGCGCACCCGCACCCTCGCCCCGGGTGCTCGCGGCTCCGCATCGCGCTCGGTGAGTGGGAACGCCCGAGTCCAGCCGGAGAAGAGCTCAACGGCAACGTGTTTTTTCGGCCAATTGACCAGGTACCTGCAAACCACCCGAAGCGCGAGTGTTGGTCTGGAAACAACATGACGGTACGGCTTGTGCACCGTTCGCGGCAGAGGTCTGTCGCGTCATGCTCGTGCTAATTCGTGCACTGCCGCTCGCCGTCTTCGCAGCTGTCGCGCCCACTCAACAACGGGGCGTCGTCACCGGCATCCAGCTGACCCCGCATCCTGTCGCCGCAGGAACGCCGGTGACCGCGACGGCGACCGGAACGAATCCCTGCGGCGCCGTGTTCATCGATTGGGGCGATGGTACGGCCGTCACGTATCCAGTCACCGGCGTGCCCGCGAATGCGACGCACACCTACACGGCGGGTGGCCGTTTCAACGTTCTCGCGAGAGGGATGGGAAACTGCGACGGCGAGGTGAAGACGACCATCGTCGTCAGCCCAGCGCCGACTCCGCCGTCAGCGCCTGCGCCCGAGGCGGCGATTACGTCGGTCGAGATGATGCCAACACCGGCGATCGTGCGGCGCCCCGTGGAGATTCGCGTCAACGGGCGGAGCACGTGCAGCTTCAGCGTCGACTTCGGCGAAGGCAATTCGCAGGAGGAGACGGGAGCGCTCCCACGGACCGTGAAGCACACCTACAACGTTGCGGGTACCTACGTTGTCATCGTGCGCCCCGTGCCTCCCTGCACCGGGCGGTTCACGCAGAAGTTGACGGTCGTGACGGAACCGCCGCAGCCGGAGCTGACAGGCATCAATGTCTCGCCGGCGCGTACGACGGCCGGACAGCCGGTGACCGTCGACGTCATCGGCAGCGGAACGTGCAGCTATACGATCGATTTCGGCGACGGGAACGAAGAGCGCCGGTCGGGCCAGCTTCCCGACCGCGTGCGGCACAACTATCCGGCGCCCGATACATACACCGTTGCTGTGAACGCGAACCCGCCGTGCGCCGGCCGCGCGCGCACGACAGTGGTCGTCCGGCCGCCGCGGTGAGTTGGCGTTGCGATTGTTGCCTCGGCGCCCGTTCTATACTCACGGCATGCGACGCACAGTCAGAGCGACGGCCGCCGTCGCGTTCATGACCGCCCAGGTGCTGCTGGCGCAACCGATGAAACCCACGGCTCCAGGAACCCCGGGGGATCCAAGGTGGCAGGGCATCCTTCGCCTGACCGACGGCCGCACGTTCGTCACCGATGGAGGTCTGGCGATGGACGCGGCGCTCGCCAAACCCGCGGCGCTTCCCAGTCGGGAACTGGTCCCGAAGGTGCTGCAGGACTTGCTCAACGCGTCGTACAAGGATGAGTGCGGCCTGGGCGATCTCGGCGGGCCCACGTCGGACCGGACCTACACGACGCCCAGCGGCATCGCGCTGAACGCGACCTACGTCGACTTCCTTCGCCGCACCCTGCCCGCGGGTTCCGTGCGCTTTCGCATGAGCGAGAAGGCGCAGCCCATCCTGATCGTCGCCGGCGGGAAGGCCATTGGCGTGCTCATGCCCGTGAAGCAGTAGCCGTTCCTGCGCCACCCGCGACCCCGAAGGAAATTCCAGTCTCTGCGCCTCGATCAGGGCGGCGGACTCCAGGGCTGCCGGTGCAGCAGCCATCGCAGGCTGTTGTCGACGATCAGCGGCAGAACGGGCGTCGAGTAGATTCTGTCGCCATGACCGTAGTTCAGATACACCATGCGGTAATTGGTGTTGATCCAGGCGACCGGAACGTCGCCGCCGTCAAGGGTGTTCTTCACGCCCAGCGGAAAGTTCGAGGCGTCGAGCGTCAGGAGCACCTTCACCGCCGGGTTCACGCGCGGACTGGGCGTCCACGCGTACCACTCGTTCAGCGGCGCGACGAAGGTCGGCGGCACGCCGCTCATGGTCGGGTGATTGGCGGCGTCGACGTTCACGCGCGCCGGCAGCGACGGCCAGTTGCTGGCCCGGAAGCGGCTGCCGCCCATGAACTCGCCGAACCAGGGCCACGTCTCGCTGCCGAAGCCCGAGACGTGAAATCCCAGCCAGCCGCCGCCCTCCTTCATGTAGCGTTCGAACGCCTGGCGCTGCGCCGGTGTGCGGGGCATGTCGTTCAGCCAGATGACGACACCGACGTCGTGGAGATCGGCGTCATTGAGCGCATCCCAATCGCTCGTGACCGCAAACGTGTAGCCTCCGGTCACGGCATTTGCGCCGAGCGCGCGCATCGCCTGCTGCGCGAACAGGAAATGATCCAGCTCGCCGCTCACCGTGAAGAACGCGACCACTTTGGGGCGGACCGACGCGGCCGCTTGCTGCGCGCAGACCTCGAGCGTCGCGGGGAGCGAGGCAGTAATCACGGCAATCGATGCCAGGATCTTCCACATGCCCGTGCCGGAGCATAGTCCAATGCGGCGCTTGCCGCACCCGGCCCGAACCTCGCCGGCCTTCGCCGTCTCCATGCTTGCGTTCGTCATCACGACCGCCGTTCCGGGTGCCGAGCCCGGAGTCACCGACGGTCCCAAGGGTGTCGTCGTAAACAACCGGACCGGAAAGGCGTATGCCGCGTTTCCGAATCTCGGCGTGGTGAAGATCGTGAACGGCGCGACCGGCGCAGTCACGGTGCTCAGGACCGGCGCCAACGTGAAGAGCCTGTCGATCAATCCGCGCGACGGCCGCGTCTACGCGATGAATCGCGGGCCCGGAACGATTTCCGTGATCGATCCGTCGACCGATGCCATCGTCGAGACGCTGAAGGCGGATCGCGGTAGCGTCACGGCGATCAATCCGGTGACCAACCGGCTGTACGTCGCCGCCAGCACCGGCACCGACCCCACGGTCATCGATCTCGCAACCAGGCAGGCGACAGTCATCCAGGCCGGCACCGAGGGCAACGCGCTGTCGGTGAACGTCAAGGCGAACTCGATCTATTTCGTGGGTTACCAGGACAACTTCCTGACCGTGGTCGATGGCGCCACCAACCGGCCGTCGCGCATCGCGGTGCCGGGTTTCCATCAGTGGGAATCCGCCTTCAACGAAACCACCGGCGCCCTGTATCTGCCGACGCCGAACGACGACGCCGTGACGGTCATCGACACGCTGACGAATCTCGTGTCGAGCATCGGCGTCGGCCGCGTGCCCATGGCCGCGGCGGTGAACGAGGTCACCAACCGGGTCTACGTCGTCAACTACGGTAGTGGCGACGTGACGGTGATCGACGGGCGCACGAATCGGCCGATCGCGACGGTCGCCGTGGGCCTGTGGCCGCAGCAGCTCGCGATCAACCCGAAGACGAACACGATCTACGTGCTCAACACTCACGCCGACACCGTGTCGGTGATCGACGGTCGAACGCACACAGTCGCCGCAACGGTGGCGGCCGGCGACGGACCCTGGGCCGTGGCGGTCGATCCGGTGCGCAACCTGGTCTACGTCGCCAACCGCCTCAGCGACAAGGTGACGGTCATCGACGGCCGCACGAACGCCGCCGTGCAGCGATAGGCCGCGTCACGCGGCGAGCGCGCGGACCTGGTCGACGACGTTGCGGATCGAGAAGGGACGTTCGAGAATCGCCGCGAACCGACGGGCCGCGAGCGTCTCGCGCGGGACCAGGCTCCGCCTCGAGAGGACCAGAGTGCGGGTGGCCGGGACGCATGCGGTCATCCGATCGAGCGCGGACGGCGCGCACGCCTCGTCGTCGAGGATCACGACCAGCACTCGCGGCAGCCCCAACTCGAGCAGCAGCACTTCGGCGTTGTCCCAGGTGTCCGTGGCGACCGTCGCCCAGCCCTCTTCGAGCAGTTGCGCGCGGAGCGGCGCTCGTACCTCCACTCCGCGCCGACGAGGAGCACGTCCGGTCTGGCCATGACGATGGGGCGTGACGGTCGTTCAGGGGCTTCAATCCGAACCCGAATGAGGCGACCACCGCCGACCGAATCTCCCCCATTGAACACCTTGGTGGTCTCACCGAGAGACTGGAATTCGATGCCACCGGGGACGTTCCATCGACGCGCAAGGAGCGGCGCGAATGGGCCAAGGGGAATGATTGGCGGCGTGTCGCGCCGGACGCGGACGGTCGCGTCACGACCTGCGAAGCGTGGGAGGGCTGTCGGCACCGAGGGCTTGCGGTCGAGGTGGCGGCGCCTCTATCGTACACGCTCGCCGGCATCTTGCGGACAAGCGCGGCGGCGGGGTTCAACCGGTGTCGATCCCGCAGGCCATGGAAACGCCGGCGGGCGTGATTCCCGTGCTCGACCTCGACGAGGCGCTCGAACGCCTCGGTAGACTCGACCACGGCTGGCGCAAAATCGTGGAACTGCGGGCGTCCGGCGGCCTGACCATCGAAGAAGCGGCGCACGTGCTGAACGTCTCGCCGTCGACGGCCAAGCGCGGGTGGCGCACGGCCAAGGCGTGGCTGACGCGTGAGCTCGGAGCGGAAGGCCGTCCCTGAAGTCGGAACGTTCCGACAGGCCCGCGAACGGGTCACCGGCAGCGAGGCGGGTCGGGTGGAGATTCTATGAGACTGAGAATCGGGATTCTGTCGCTTCTTTTGATTGGTGCCGTTGGAGCGCAATGGCCCTTGCTGGCCCAGCAGCCGGCCGCCGTGGAGGAAGCCGAGACGGTGACTGCCCCCGTCGAGGTGGATGGCGTCGAGCTGTTTCGTGTTCGTGGTGTCACCTCGCTCCCAGCCGCGGAGCGTGCCCAACGAATCCGCAATCGAATCGTCGCGGTTGCCGCCGACCCATCTATCGCCGTCGATTCGCTCCGACTCGTCGAGCGCCCGAACGCGACCGCGATCGTGGCGGGAGAGACGCCGATCATGCTGGTCGTCGAGGCTGACGCCGCCGTCGACCAGGTCGGGCGAATCGAACTCGCGACGACACATCTGGATCGGATTCGGCGCGCGGTGACCGACTACAGGCAGGCGCGATCTCCGGCGGTCTTGCGCCGAAGCGTGATCGACGCCCTCGTTGCGACGGCGCTCGCGGGCCTGTTGATCGCCAGTGTGTTCTGGCTTGCACGGTTGGTGGAGCGTTGGCTCACGCGACGCCTGCAATCACGGATCCACTCGTTCGAGATCCACTCGTTCGAGGTGCTGCGGGCCGAGCGGATCTGGGCCTCGCTGAGAGGGACGCTGCTCGCGATTCGGATGATTGCGTTTCTGGCAATCGGATTGGTCTACACGGGCTTCGTCCTGGCGCAGTTCCCATGGACGCGCCCGGCCTCACACGACATGGTCGCTCTTGCGCTCGTCCCGCTGCGGGCGATGGGGAATGGACTCGTCAATCAGATCCCGAGCCTGGTCTTCCTGGTCGTCCTGTTCGTGGTCGTCCGATTGGGACTGCGAATCATTCGGCTTTTTTTCGATGGAGTCCAGCAGGGCAGCGTCAGGCTCGAGAGCTTCGAGCCAGAATGGGCCGGGCCCACCTACAAGCTCCTGCGCCTTGCGATCGTGGCCTTCACACTCGTCGTCGCGTACCCCTACATCCCCGGCTCCAACACGGCGGCCTTCCAGGGCATCTCGCTGTTCATCGGCGTCGTGTTCTCGCTCGGATCGTCTGCAGCGATCGCCAACATCATCGCCGGGTACATGATCACGTACAGGCGCGCGCTGAAGGTGGGGGACCGGGTCAGGATCGGCAATGCCGTCGGCGACGTCATCGATACGCGGCTCCAGGTGACGCACCTGCGGTCCTTCAAGAACGAGGAAATCATCATCCCAAACTCTCAGATCCTCGCGGGCGAGGTGCTCAACTACTCGTCGCTGGCGCGAACACACGGGCTGATTCTGCACACCGAGGTCGGGATCGGTTACGAGACCCCGTGGCGGCAGGTCGAGGCGATGCTCCTGATGGCCGCCGAGCGCACCGACGGACTGTCGAAGGATCCCCGACCGTTCGTGCTCGAGAAGCGTCTCGGCGATTTTGCGGTTGCCTACGAGTTGAACGCGTACTGCCGTGACGTCCCGGCGATGAACCAGCTCTACGCCGCGCTGCATCGGAACATCCTGGATGTGTTCAACGAGTACGGCGTGCAGATCATGACGCCGGCGTATGAGGGCGACCCGCCGGAGCCGAAGCTCGTGTCACCCGAGAACTGGCACACGGCACCAGCCGTTCCCTCCACCGCGGGGCGAGGACAGAGCGCTGCTCACGCGGAAGGAGAGCTCGCCCAGTAGCAGTGCTTTGTGCGTGCCTGGCAAGCTGACGTGGCCACGCTTCAGCGCTGTGAGCTCGGACCGGAAGTCGGCGCATGTCCGACGCGCGATGGCAAGACATCAAGGCGCTGTTTCCGGGGTGTCCGGGATCGACCTGCCACCGGGCAAACAGGCGATCCACGTTCGAGTGCAGGAGGAACACGAACGGATCGCGAAACGAGACGTGCGGCCCGCCCATGTTCACGAACCCGTGCATCGAGTTGTGGAGCCGCTCCAACAGGATCCGCATGTCGCGGTAGTCTCTCACCCTCGGCTTCGCGCGAAGGTCACGTTCTGAGGACCGTGCACCGTTTCGTGTTCGGCTGCAGATAGCGGCTGGTCAGCGACGTGGTCGCCTCGAGCAGATCCATCGGCGTGCCCTCGAAGACCACGCGACCGCCTTTGCTGCCGCCCTCCGGGCCGAGGTCG
Organism: Vicinamibacterales bacterium; assembly: GCA_963840865.1. Classification (GTDB taxonomy): domain Bacteria; phylum Acidobacteriota; class Vicinamibacteria; order Vicinamibacterales; family Vicinamibacteraceae; genus CAWJAP01. The sequence goes on along the minus strand of CAWJAP010000022.1, from coordinate 37,676 downwards.
ATGATCCAGTCCGCCCGCCGGACGACGTCCATGTTGTGCTCGATGACGATGGCCGTATTCCCGGCATCTACCAGGCGGTCGAGCATCATGAGGAGATGGCCGACGTCCGACATGTGCAGCCCCGTCGTGGGCTCGTCGAGGACGTAGACGCTGCCATCCTTGTGCAGCTCGCTGGCGAGCTTGATGCGCTGGCATTCCCCGCCGGAAAGCGTGCTCAGCGGCTGGCCGAGCGTGAGATACGCGAGCCCCACGTCGTGCATCGCCTGCAGCTTGCGCACGATCTCCTTGCGCTTTTGAAACAGCTCCACCGCCTGCGCCACCGTCATCGCGAGCACGTCGCTGATCGATTTCCCGTCGAGCCTGTACGCCAGCACGTCGTCCTTGAACCGGCGGCCCTGGCACACTTCGCACGGCGATTTGAACGCATCGAGGAACGCGAGATCGGTGTAGACCACTCCCGAGCCGTTGCACGCTTCGCACGCGCCTTTCGAGTTGAAGCTGAACAGTCCCGCGTCCACCTTGTTGGCCGACGCGAACGCCTTGCGCAGATCGTCCATCACGCCGGTGTACGTCGCGGGGTTGCTGCGCGTGGATGTTCCGACGGCAGATTGATCGATCACGATCGCGTCGGGATGCTGCACGAGAAACACTTCGTTGATGAGCGAGCTCTTGCCTGAGCCCGCCACGCCGGTGACCGCGGTGAGCACGCTTCTGGGGATGTCGACGGAGATGTTCTTCAGGTTGTTCGCGCGTGCATTCTTGATGCGCAGCTGGCCGGTCGGCTTGCGCACATCCTTCTTGATTGGCAGCGCCTGCTCGAGATGGCGGCCGGTGAGCGTGTGGGATTTGAGCAGCTTTTGATACGTGCCTTCGAACACGATCGTCCCGCCGCCGCTGCCCGCGCCCGGTCCGACGTCGACGATGTGATCGGCGGCTTCGATCACCGCGGGGTCGTGTTCGACGACGATCACGGTGTTGCCCTTGTCGCGCAGCTTCCCGAGCAGCTCGTTGAGGCGATGCACGTCGCGCGGGTGAAGGCCCACGCTCGGTTCGTCGAAGATGTACATCACGTCCACGAGGCTGCTGCCGAGGTGCTTCACCATCCGCACGCGCTGCGATTCCCCTCCGGACAGCGTATCCGTTTCCCGGTTGAGGCTCAGGTATTCGAGCCCGATATCGACGACCGCCTGCAGCCGCTCGACGAGCGCATGCACGATCGGCGCGGCCTTGGGCTCTTTGATCGCGCGCACCACCTGCAGCAGCGCGCCGACTTCGAGCGACGACAGATCGGCGATGTTGTGGCCGTTGATCCTGCTCGCGAGCGCGGCGGGGCTGAGGCGCGCGCCCTTGCACGACGGACATTCGCGCGGTTTGAGGTACGGCATCACCGCTTTCTGTGTGCGCTCGCTGAGCGTCTTGATGTCGCGCTGCACGTACGAGCGCTCGATCTTGGCGATGATGCCGGCGTAGGTGAGGTTGAGGGTCTTGCCGCCGAACTTCGCCTGGAACTTGCGATCCTTGCCGTGCAGCAGCAGCTGCATCTCGTCCTTCGTGAACCGGCTCAGCTTCTTGTCGTTGTCGAAGAAGCCGCTCAACGTGTACGCCTGTACATCCCAGTCGGTGAAGAACGGGACCTGTACCGCGCCTTGATTGAGCGACTTGCTCATGTCGAGGAAATCGTCGGAGACCACGCCGACCTTCTTCCCGAGGCCACCGCACTCGGCACACGCGCCGCGCGGATCGTTGAACGAATAGGCGATCGCCCCGCCCGCCGACGGTTTGCCCACGCGCGAGAACAGCAGCCGCAGCACGCCATGGATGTCGGTGACCGTGCCCACGGTCGAATGCGATCCGCCGCCGAGCCGCTTCTGGTCGACGATCACCGCCATGGGAAGGTTCTCGATCGCGTCGGCGTCGGGCTGCGGGTACTTGGGCAGGAAGTTACGGATGAACAGCGAGAAGTTCTCGTAGAGCTGACGCTGGGCCTCCGTCGCCAGCGTGTCGAACACGATCGACGATTTCCCGGAGCCCGATACGCCGGTGAAGATCGTGAGCTTGCGCTTGGGAATCTGGAGCGTGACGTCTTTGAGGTTGTTTTCGCGCGCGCCGCGAATGGAGATGAACTCGGTCATGGGGCCTGATGCAGGAGTGGATGGAGTGCGCGCAATGGTGCGCGCGCACCCTTACGATTTCGCTCTCTTCGAAGGTTTCGACTTGCCCGAACCGTTGCGGGCGACCGCCTGGCGAACCAGCGCCTTGAAGGCGGACTCGTCGACTTCTTCGCCTTCGTGGATGTCGATCGCGCGACGGACGTTTCCGTCGAGACTCGAGTTGAAGAGACGGGCCGGATCCTTCAGGGACGCGCCCTGTGCGAAGGTGAGCTTCACGACGTTCTTGTAGGATTCGCCGGTGCAGATGATGCCGTCGTGCGACCAGACCGGGGTGCCGGGTTTGGTTGGTTTGACCCACTTCCACTCCTCGACGACGTCCGGGTCCGCTTCCGTAATGAGCTTGCGTATCCGGCTGAGGGTTTTCCCGCGCCAGTCCCCGAGTTCGGCGATTCTCTTCGAAATGAGCTCCGATGGTGACTGGCTCGCGCCCGACTTCTTCATGCTCTCCTCCCGCTGCGCCACCTGACGGCATACGGCAGCACGAACAAATACAGACCGGTGAACAGGAGCAAGGCGAGAGGGAGCAGGGGCGAGTAGGTCACCCAGGGCGGAGGCATCCCGCCCCCCTGTGCCAGGGCGATGAAGTTGGCAATGACCGTCACCGTGAAGGCGATGGACAGCCAGCGGTGGATCTGCCGGATCCAGCTGTTCCAGTTCAATGGGACCTCCTTTGAAGACGAGCCCGACGCGGATCGGGCACATCACCCGGTTCACGACTCTCGAGGCGCATTGGAGAGGCGCGCGCGTCGCTGTTTCTGGAAGCTCTCAGTAAACGGCTCAAGAAAATCGCCGATGCCAGACCAAGAGCGCAGTCATGCGTACGCAGACCGATTGAAATGTGCCTCACCACGATGTGGTCGCGAATCGACGAGGGAGATGATGCAACAGGCCGAGGCGTGGTTCACAGTCTTTTGCATCTGGGCACATTCGTGGGCACCCTGGCGCCGATGCTGATGCGTGCCCCTTTGGGGCACACGTTGGGCTACGCCGATCGCAGTGAAGTGCTTCGCCTGGGACAACGCGCAGAGCGCGAAGCTCAGGAAAGAGCGGGGCATCGGGGTCGAGGACATCGTCTTCCACATCGAGCGGGGCGACCTGCTCGACATGCTGGAACACGAATGAGTACCTCGATAAGAGAGCGACGATGAAGCTGATGCAGACGAGAAGGAGCTGCTCGAGTCTGTCGAGCGGGGAGAGTGGAAGTCCGCTGGCCGCAAGCGCGCGCGGGGGCTGGGCCCGGCTGCCGAGCGTCGGGCACTGTTCCAGAATGTGAATCCGCGACGACCGCCTGCCGGGGACCACGAGGTAGCGACGCTGAATATGCGGGCGCGGCGAGTTTGGACACAGGCACGAGTTGCACGCGTTCGAGCCGAAGTGGTGCAACTCGTCGCCGGCGCCGGGCATGTTCACGCGTGCGATCGGGGCGCCGTAGCCAGGCGACCGGGATCGACGTCCAGGACGGCAAGGGCGTCGCTGGCAGTGGGATCGGGATGGTCTCGTCCCCCCGTCGCGGGTTTGCGGCCCGCGCGATGGCTCAGGCTCCACCCTCGAAACCGTCGCACGTCACCTTGGCATGCCAGTTTGCAAACGTGCCGGTGGGATTCTCCTTCCACGCCCAGACGTGCAAGGTGTAGAACGTCGGTAGCGCGAAGCGATTGGGACTCTCGAACAAGTGCAGGAGCTGTCCCATGAGCTCCGGGGGCGCCGGGTTCTTCGAATCCCAATCGCTCGCCAGAACCAGAAAGTCCGCGCCGATCAGCCGCAGGCTTCCGTTCGGGAGCGGCTCGTAGATCACGATCTCGGGACGCGTCGGGTCCAGCTCGCCATCGAGGACCAGAGGAAAGTTCACGTAGTGGAGGCCCATGGCACCGAACTCGCCGCCACTGACGCAGCCGAACTTGAGAGCATAACCTTCCGCCTCGGCCACCCTCACGTCACGGAAGCGCTGGGTAGCCTCACGGACGACTCGGACGAGAGCGCCCGCCTGAGTTCCGTGATGCTCCGGTGTGGGCGTCAGGGCGTAGGTCGCCTGCGATTGTGGGAACGGGGGCCACAGCACAGCGAGAGCAAGAGCGCCGGCCACCGAAGACACGAACCGTCTGATTTTCATGAAGAACCTCCGTGATCTGCGTGTCCGGTCGCGCACGTGGCCTGTCGCTCCTGCGCGGTTTCGGCCCACGCGATCCAGAGGCTAGAATCAGACGAGCGGGGCGTCCTTTAGGAACGCTGGAGTATTTCTGAAACGTTCCTGAGGGGAGATTCGTGGCCGACACCGGCGCCCGAGGCGCGTATCGGTTCGGGCCGTTTCAACTCGACGTCGGCGAGCGGCGCCTCTCGCGCGGGCACGACGTGATGATGGAAGAGGCGAACGCGCTTTCCATGGAGAAGGAAACTCGGCACTAGTCTACCTGAACCGTCCAAGCCACACGGAGGACGTGGGAAGCTGGCAATCGCGGCCGTCAGATTACCGACCGAACGATTTCTTGGATCACCACGGTTCAGGTATCCTGAGTGGTCACCTGTGCCGCAAACGTACTTTCAGAAAGGCCTCGGCCTGAAGGCCGAGGTCCTCCCTGTCCTCGAGCGGAGTTACAAGAGCCCGATCGGTCGAGGCGCTGAAAGTCCTCGGATACGCCGCAACGGCAGGTGACATCCACGTCAGCCTGGCGCGCGAGTTCGGCTTTTGTTACGGCGTCGATCGCGCGGTCGAATATGCCTACGAAACGCGCCACCGCTTTCCGGACCGCCGCGTCTACCTCTCGGGCGAGATCATCCACAACCCCGACGTGAACCGCCGCCTCGAGGAGATGGGCATCGAGATCCTGCCAGAGGCCCCGGATCCCGAGGTCCGTTACGTTCGCGTCCTCACCGAGGACGTCGTCATCCTTCCCGCGTTCGGCGTGACGGTGACCGAGATGGCCTACCTGTCCGCCAAAGGATGCGTGGTCGTCGACACGACGTGCGGCAGCGTGCTGAACGTGTGGAAGAAGGTTAACCGCTGTGCCCGTGACGGCTTTACGGTCGTCATCCACGGCAAGCACTACCACGAGGAGACGCGCGCCACCGCATCGCAGATGGCCGGGCAACCCGGCGCCCACTACCTCTGCGTCCGCGACCTGCGCGAGACCTCGGTGCTCTGCGCCTACCTGCGCGGCAGATCAGCCGCGCGGCGCTGCTCGGGACGTTCGCCGCCGCCACCAGTCTCGGCTTCGACCCGGAGCGCGATCTGCAGCGCATCGGCATCGCCAACCAGACGACGATGCTCATGACGGAGACGCTGCAGGTGCAGGAGCTGCTGCGCGCCGCGATGCGTGACCGGTTCGGCGAGGCCGCGCTCGAGGAGCGCTTCCGCGCCTTCGACACGATCTGCTCCGCCACGCAGGATCGCCAGGACGCCGTGACCGAGATGCTCGAGGCCGGCGGTCTCGACGCGATGGTGGTGATTGGCGGCTACAACAGCAGCAATACCCAGGCGCTCGCCCGCATGTGCGCGACGCGCTGCCGACCTTCCACATCGATCGGCCCGGACTGCGTCGAGGGCAGCCGATCCGGCATCGCCCACTGCCGGAGGCGCCGAGATCGCGACCGACGAGTGGCTCGGGTCCGGCCCCGTCCGACTGGGTCTTACCGCGGGAGCCTCGACGCCCGACAACGTGGTGGGCGAGGTGCTCGAGCGGATCCTGGCCGCCCGAGGTCACACGGCCTCCGACCTCCGCGCGTAAAGCGACGGGATCGAGTCGGCAGCCTTCGCCCAAAGGAGCCTTCTTGCCGGAGCGTGCGAGTCGCTCTTCCGCCGGGGACCTTTCGACCCCGACGGAGCCATGCAAAGTCCGATCGCGGTTCCCGGGACACGCCAGGAGTCAGCGCGAATGATCTCCGAGCGCTGGGAGGACGTGTTCGCGGTCTTCGATACCGCTCTGGCGATGTCCGGTGAGGAGCGCGACGAGTTTCTTGCGCGCGAATGTCGCGACAATGCGCGGCTGCGCGACAAGGTGGAGTCGCTGCTGACAGCGCACCGGGACGCGGAGGGATTTCTCTCCCGCGCGCCGGTTCGCGCCACCCAGGCCTCTGCCGGCCCGTCGTCACCCGTCGCGCGGAGCCTGGCGCCGGGGACGCGATCGGCGTGTTCGAAGTCGAGAGCTTCGCCGGCGCTGGTGGCATGGGCGAAGTCTATCGAGCCCGCGATACGCGGCTCGACCGTCACGTCGCGCTGAAGATCCTGTCGGCTGTACGGGACAACCGACACGCGCGGCCGCGCCCGATTTGCGTATGAGGCGCGGGCCATCGCGCGGCTCTCGCATCCGCACATCTGTGCGCTCCACGATCTGGGCCATCACGATGGCATCGACTTTCTCGTGATGGAGTTTCTGCACGGCGAAACGCTGGCGTCGCGGCTGCGCAGAGGCCCACTGCCCGTCGCCGAGGCCGTCCGGATCGCCATTCAGATCGCGGAGGCGCTCGACGCGGCCCATGCCGAAGGCATCGTGCACAGCGATCTGAAGCCGGCCAACATCATGCTGGTCAACCGCGGCACTGCTCGAGACGGGGCGCCCGAATCGAAGCTGCTCGACTTCGGGCTCGCCCGGTTCCACACGACACTGCGGATGCTCCGAATCGGGAATGCCAGCCGTCGATCACACGGGGTCGACCCGACGCGGTCTGATCGCCGGCACTCCGCAGTACATGGCGCCCGAACAGGTGCGGGGTGAGGAGGCGGATCCCCGAAGCGACATCTTCTCGTTTGGATGCGTGCTCTACGAGATGGTCTCAGGGCACCCGGCGTTCGCCGGCAGCACTGTGGAAGATGTCATGTCTGCCATCCTCCGCGCCGATCCATCGGGCCTGCCGATCGATCGATCTCGCTCGCGGGCGGAAACCGTGAACGCGTCGCGCCGCCTGGAGAAAATGATCACGCGCTGCCTCGAGAAGGATCCGGACCTGCGTTTCAACCGGATGCTCGACGTGAATTCCGAGCTACAGGAGGTCGCGCGCCTCGTGACCGCAACGGGCGAGCGCCGCTCGGCACTCTGGGCCGCCGTCGGCGTGGCGGCCGTGATTGCAATCGGCATCGCGGGGGCGCTTCGCCTCCATTCCAGCCCGCCACCGTCGGCGCTGCCGGCATCCATGAAGGTCGTGCAATTGACATCGCTGAATGGTCTCGAAAGCGCGCCGACCTTCTCTCCCGACGGCACGCAGGTGGCGTTCTCCTGGAGCGGAGAGCGAGGGGACAACTATGACATCTACGTGAAGACCGTCGGCTCGTCGGAGGTGCAACGTTTGACGACGGATCCGGCGGCGGACACGCTTCCCATCTGGTCGCCCGATGGGCAGCAGATAGCATTTCTCCGCGACCACCACGGCGGCGGCACCATCGTGCACTCGGTCCTCCCCACCGGTGGCCGGGAGCGGAAGCTGTCCGACTTCCGCATCGGCGGAGGTCCATCGGCGCGCATCGCGTGGTCGCCGGATCAACGCTGGATTGTCGGCAGACCTGACCTGACCGAGGAAGTGGCGAAGAGCGGCAGCTGGGCGCTGTACCTGATTCCTCTCGGAGGCGGAACACCGCGCCGGCTCACGGGGGCCAGGGGGCCCGACATCGACATTGCCCCGGCGTTCTCTCCCGACGGGCGTCGCTTCGCGTATGCCGCATGCGTGAACGTGAACAGGCGCACCTGCGACGTGAATGTCATCGACTTGCGCGCGGACTACACTCCGGCGGGACCGCCGCGGCGGCTCGCGAGCACGGGCGCGTCGGTCATGGCGATCGCATGGAGCCGCGATGGAACGTCGATCGTCTACGACACGAATGCGCGAGGACGCTGGGAGCTCTGGCGCGTGCCGGCCGATGGCGGCACCGAGCCGGCGAAGCTGGAAATGACAGGGGATCACTCCCGGCAGCTGGCGGTCGCGCCTGCGGGCGATCGCCTGGCGTTCGAGCGCGCCTATCAGGTGCGCAGCGTCTTCAAGCTGCGAGCCTCGGGAGAGCCCGAGCCCGTGCTGCTGTCCTCCGCGTGGGACTACAATCCGCAATTCTCACCAGACGGAGGCCGCATCGCCTTCAGCTCCCGCCGCTCCGGCGACGTGGAAGAGGTCTGGCTTGCATCGGCCGACGGTTCCGGCGCGGGGCAGCTCACGCACGGGCCGGGGACGCGTCAGACCCTGCCCGCCTGGTCGCCGGACGGACGACAGATTGCTTTCGAATCGACCGGTGCCAACGCGCGCGCCGCCATCTGGGTCATTCCGGCTGACGGCGGCGTCCCACGCCGGGCGACGTCGGACCCTGGCGACGAGAGATCGCCGGTGTGGTCTCGCGACGGGAAGCGCATCTACTTTCAGTCGGATCGCGGCGGCAACGGCATCTGGGGCGGCCACGACACCTGGCAGGTCCCGGCCGAGGGTGGACCGTCCACGCGCGTGACCCAGGGAGGCAGCAGTCCCGTCGTGTTCGAGTCGGCTGACGGGAAGGCGCTCATTTATCAGAGCGGTGTCGTGTATGAATCCCCTGAGGGGAAGTCGCTCAGCTTTCCGACGCTCGGCGACTCGCCACTCCTGTCCGTTCCCATTGGCGGAGGGACCCCGCGTCAGGTCGTGCCTTGCGTCAGGTATCTCAGCTTTGCCGTCACGGACACCCGCGTGTACTGACAGCCCGTGCGGCAGCCGGCGGGATCGCGATCAGACCAACGGGTACATGCTGACCTGGCCGCCGGGCTCGAAGATTCCGATCCAGGAGCTCGATTCCTCGACGGGCCGGATACGGGTCGTCGGGAGCGTCAGGGCGCCGTTCGAGCCAACGCGTCTCGCCGTATCGGCTGACGGAAAGACGATCCTGGTCCATCGAAACACGACCATCTCCGATCTGATGCTGCTCGAGAATTTCCGGTAGGTGGGCCACCGTTTGAACCAGCCCCGGTTGTCCGGCGCGCAGCGGCTCTCCATCCTCCCTTCGCGCTCGTCGCCGCTGACCCGGACGGTTCGCCGGGCCGCCCGGCTGTATCGTCGTGCACCACGCCACGCCGTATTCTCGATCCGACGACGCACAAGCAAATCGGCCCCTACACGCCTGAAACCGCGAAGGGCCCCCATCGAACTGCAGGATCACGGAAACCCGGTTCATTTCCGCAACGTCTGAGTCCGCCCGCTCCTGGGGTACGACCAGCAGTAGGCTCGGAACGCCGCCGTCCTCGAGGCAGCAGTTCGAACTCGGTTGGTCCGGCGTTTGTACCCAAAGCGGGGAGCCCGGTGCCACGGGCCCTCGCCGATCACCCGTGTCCCGCCACCGACTTCGCACGATTCCGGCGGCGTGCCTGCTCGCCGCCGCGGCGGCGACTTGCGCGCACGCCCAAATCACGCGGGCCAGCGTCTCCAGCAGCGGCCTCGAGGCGCAAGGGCATTCGACCGGTCCGCTGCTCAGCGGCGACGGCCGGACGATCGTGTTCGTGTCGCTGGCCGGCTACCTGGTCGCCGGCGACACGAATCTCTCGGCTGACGTCTTCGCGCGGGATCTGGTCAGTGGCGAGACGACGCGCGTGAGCCTGGCGAGCGACGGCACGGAGGGGAACGGCAGCAGCGGCTTCACCTCGTCGGGCTTCTCGATGGATCAGATCGCGGTGAGCCGCGACGGCCGGTTCGTCGCCTTCACTTCCTTTGCGAGCAACCTGGTCGCGGGCGACACGCACGTATGCCGGATCCCCAATCGCTTCATGACGCAATACAACTGCCAGGACGTCTTCGTGCACGACCGGCAGACGCGCCAGACCACGCGGGTGACCGTGGGCGCGGGCGGGGTGCAAAGCGATCACGACTCGCGCAGTCCGGCGATCAGCGGCGACGGACGATTCGTCGCGTTCGTCTCCACGGCCACCAACCTGGTTGCGGACGACACCAACAACGCGAGCGACCTCTTCGTCCACGATCGACAGGCCGGGGTCACCGAGCGTGTCAGCGTCACGGCTGATGGACGGCAGGTGCAGGGGCTGTTCTTCGATCCTCCCAGCCTCTCGGGAGACGGCCGGTTCATCGCGTTCATCTCGAGCGCACCGGCACTGAATCCGCGGCGCGCCGGCTGCGCGCCGGTGTGCCCTCCGGTGTTCGACGTGCTGGTCCGGGATCGGCAGACCGGCGCCACCGAGATGATCAACGTCTCGACGACCGGCCGGCTCGGGGATTCGAACGTCTCCGGGCGGCCGAGCATCAGCGCCGACGGCCGGTTCGTCGTCTTCTCCTCCGGCAGCACCAGTCTGGTCGAGGTACCGCTCGGGGCGAACTGCCGCCCGATTGGGACGGCGCCGCCCTTCCAGTGCGCACGCCTCTTCGTCCGCGATCGCGCGACGCAGCGTACGACGATGGTGACCGGACCCGATGGGGAAGCGCCCGACGGCCTGCTGGGAGGCTGGCACATGGGCGGCGACGGCCGCTTCATCGCCTTCAGCTCGCGTGCCGGGAATCTGACCGGCGGCGACACCAACGATGCGATCGACGTCTTCCTCCACGATCGCCAGAACACGTCCACCACCCGGGTGACCGCCGGCTACCCCAGCGATCCGAACGACTTCTTCATCAACGTCTCGGTGGACGAGTCCGGGGCGCGTGTCGCGTTCGATTCGGTCGGATTGGGCTACGTGCCGAACGACACGAACATGGCCGGCGATGTCTTCGTCGCGACTCCCGATTGTGATTCTGACGGCATGCTCGACGGCTGGGAACAGACGTTCGGCCTGAATCCCGCCGATCCCGCCGACGCGGCCCTGGACGCGGACGGTGACGGGCGCACGAACCTCGACGAGTTCCGGGCGGCGACGCATCCCCGCGCGACCGAGCGCCGCTACCTGGCCGAAGGCGCCGACAACGCATTCTTCTCGACGCGGCTGGCGTTCTTCAATCCCGGAGCCGGTCCGGCCACGGCCGTGGTGCGGGCGCTCAGCCCCGGCGGGCAGGTGGCCACGGTCACTAGACGGCTGCCAGCCCGCTCCCGGACCACTGTGTTCATGTCGGACGTGGACGTCGCGGGAGACTTCGCCTCGGTGGTGGAGTCGGATGCGCCGATTGTGGTCGATCGCCTGATGTCGTGGGGCGCGGGCGTGTACGGGAGCCACGCGGAGACGGCGGTCGCCGAGCCATCCACCGCGTGGCTGCTCGCGGAAGGCGCGACGCACGGCCGGTTCCAGCTGTTCTATCTGCTGCAGAATCCGGGCCTGACGACGGCGACTATCTCAGTGGCATACCTGAGGCCGGCGCCGCAGACGCCCGTGGTCCAGAGTTACGTGGTCCCCGCGCAAGCCCGCCTGACGATCTGGGTGGACAGCATCCCGGAGCTCGCCGAGACCGACGTCTCGGCGCGAATCCAGTCGGATCAGCCGATCCTGGTCGAGCGAGCGATGTACGTGGACCTGCCTGGCCAGCCGTTCGCCGCCGGTCACGCGGGCGCGGCCGTCACAGTCTCGTCGCCGCGGTGGTTCCTCGCGGAAGGCGCGACCGGCAGCTTCTTCGATCTGTACTACCTGATCGCCAATCCCGGCCCGCGGGACACGCAGATCCGCGTCACTTACCTGCTGCCGGACGGACCGCCGATCGTTCGCGAATACCCGGTCGCGCGCGAGAGCCGCTTCACGATCTCGGTGGACACGGTCGATCCGCGGCTCGCCGATACGCCGGTCTCCGCGATCGTCGAGTCGATCGACGGCACCACGGGAATCGTCGTGGAGCGATCGATGTGGTGGCCGGGCGGCGGCCAGTGGCAGGAAGGGCACCTGGCGGCCGGGACGACGACGACCGGCCGGCGCTGGGCACTGGCGGAAGGCCAGGTCGGCGGAGGCGAGCAGGCGGAAACCTATGTGCTGATTGCCAACCCCACGTCCGCACCGGGTATGGCCACGCTCACACTCGTCCCCGAGTCGTCGCCGGCCGGCGCCGAGACGCACACCATTGCGCTCCCGGCGAACAGCCGCGTGAACGTGCCGATGAGTCAGTATCCCGGCGTCAGGAACACGCGGTTCGCCACGCTCGTCGAGAGCGACGGCCCCGACATCGTGGTCGAGCGGGCGATGTATACCAGCGCGAACGGCGTCGTCTGGGCTGCGGGCACGGCGGCGATCGCGACGCGACTGCCGTGACGCGATGAATATTCAGCAGGTCGTTCGTGCCGCCAGAGCGGAAGTGGGGACGACGCGATCCGCGGGACGTGGACGGTCATCTCGTGTGCCTCAACAGCGAGACCGACAGGTACGAACCGCGCTGGTACTGCCGCGCGAAGGATCATGTCGTCACCCTGCGACGGTGACTGACGGGTGGCGCTCGAGGAGCTATCGCGATGAACACGTTCTACGGGAAAACCCTGCCTGCCCTACTGCCGATCGTGCTGACGGCGTGCGATGGCCGCGGACCAACACAACCAACGGCGGTGACGCAGCCAACCGTCGTCACGCAACCGACGCCGCCATCGCCCCCGATCAACGGGCAGACCTTCGATGTTGCCGGCGTGGTGACCGACGAACGTGGCGCGCCGATGCCCGGAGCGGTGGTCACGATGGGGCACTGGTTGGGCGGCTCCGTGCGATTCCCGTCGGTGCGGACCGATGCGACCGGTGGCTACGCGATCAGCTTCACGGCCACTCCTTTGGGGAACGGCTTCGTGGCAAGAGCGCAAGTGGTGGCGGAAGGCTACGAGGAATACTGGCGCAGCATCATGGGCGCCACTGGTGGGACGACTTTCACCGAAACGTTTCGTCTGCAGCGCATCACGCGCATGACCGCCGGAGATTCCATCCCGCTGTCGGTTCCACCGGACGTCGGGGAATGCCGCGGCTGGGTGGCCGAGGTGTGCCCGATTGTGCGAGTGACGGTGCCGAAGGACGGAAACTTGCGGATTGAGGTCATCCCGAGTGACGGGAGCGCTGCAAAGCCGCCAGTGGAGGTCTGCTGCATCAATGGCGACGAGGGATACGGCAACCCTATTACCGTGCCTGTTGCTGCTGGAGTCGAGCTTTGGGTGAAGGTGGGGATGCCGCGGGGCTTGACGACAATCCAGTCGTTCCTGGTGAAGACGGCGTTCGAAGCATTCTAGCGACCGCGCGCACGGGCGATGGCCGTGCACGAAGAGGAGGCGGCGCCGCGATCCGGTTCAGGGACAGTTCCTGCAGGTTCAGAGGCGTTGACGGCAGATTCGCGATTACGGGAGCGGGACGCGATGAATGTTCCGTTGCGTCGTACTCCGCGCAAACACGTACGTGGACCCGGTGTCGGATGGGTAGATCCAACCCTCAACCTCTCGAGCGATTCGCAGGTGGCTCAAGTCGTCACGCGAGCGGATGCCCTGCGCGGGCCATCGCGGAAGCATCGAGCCTGATTCGAGCGTCACCAGGAACGTCCGGCCCGGCGCGGCTGGATCCGACGGGGTGAACCTGATGACCAGTGATCTGCCGTTCGGCATCCAATCCACCTCGCAGTTGGCGCAGAGCGGAACGGGCGGACCGCCGGCTGTCGGAAACGCCATCGTGACCTGGGAGCCGTCCTGCCGATCAGCGGGTTGCGCCCTGCCGATCAACCAGGTGCCATCCGGGGAGGTCGTCTGGAAGAACAGCACCGGCTGCTGAACCGCCTTTTCAGGTGCGCGACCTTCGCGCAGCCGATAGATGAAGCGGGTGCCATTTTCAATGCCGCGGCAGAAGATGTCGCCGACGGCGTCGAACCGAGGGCTGTCCGCTTCGAACTCCGCAAGCTGCCGAGGCGGATCGGGACGATCCAGTCGCGCCAGCCACACGTGAGAGGTGCCGCGTTCGTCCAATGCCGCGAAGACGAGCTGTCTGCCGTCGCGCGAGACGTCATATCCGATCACCTGTCGACCCTGCAGAATCGAACGATGGCGACCTGTCTCCAAATCCGTCGCCCAAAGTTCCCCGACGCGGTCTCCCCGGCCAGAAAAACGGACAGCACCCTGGCGCACCAGATAAAACACGGAGCGGCCGTCCCCGGGGAGCGGCTGTGACGTTCCGCCGTTGGGGCTGGTCGGTACGAAGGCGTACCCTTCCCGGGATACTTCTCGCTCGCCTCGTTCATCGTGAACCCAGATGGACTGATGACGAGTGCCAACTGAAGTCAGAACCGATCGTCCATCCGGATCCGGCGCAATGCCTTCTTCCTCGGTCGGCCCATGCGTGAGCTGCTCGGGTGCTCCGTTCGGGAACCGCTGTCGCCAGAGGTGGAAGGCACCGGTGCTGTTCGAGGAGAAATACATCCACTGGCCATCAGGTGACCACGCCGCGGAGGTGCATTGCCCATCGGGTCCGACGCGTCTTCCAACGTTTTGACCGGTGGTCGGCACGAGCCGGCAGGGCTGCCACACGGGGTTGTCCATCTCGGCGACGAGCACCCATGCACCGTCCGGTGAGACGGCCGATCGATGAGCCATCCCGTACTCGCCGGCCGGTGAGTACAGCACTCGTGCCGCATTCCGCTGCTCGTCGGCGGTCGTGACCTTCATGTGAAGACCGCCCGTCTGCTCCGAGAACATGAGGCGCCCGTCGCGGAGCCAGGACAACCCGGATGCGTTCTGAAGCCACCGGCGGGCTTCGCCGCCACCGACCGGCACGGTCCACGTGTCCCACACAAACTGCGATGTGACGGTGGTGTACGCGATCGTCGAGTCATCGGGCGAGAACAAGGGACTCATCTTCGCCAGGCCGTCGGATGTGAGCTGCATCGGCTCGCCATCGGGAAGCGCCTTGACGTAGATCTGCCCGCGCCCGTGGAATGTGCTCGCCCCACGAATAAACGTGAGCAAGCGGCCATCGCTTGATACCGCCGGTGATGTGGCGGAATCCGCGAAATGTGTGATCTGCGTGTACTCGCGCTCGACCAGCGCGCCGGGCGCCGGCCGTCGCGCAGTCCAGATCGCGATACCGACCAGGATGATCGCCGCCGCCGCTGCCACCGCTTCGACGCCAGCGACGGAGCCAGCGATAGGAACCGGCGTCCAACTCGCTCGCCAGCCGCTGCAACTCGATTCGAACGGCCGATGCCTGTTGATGCCGCGCACCGCGGTCCTTGGCCAACAGTCGCATGACGACGTTTTCGAGCGCCGCCGGAACACGCGGATTGAACGCGCGTGGAGACGGCGGCGTGTCGTTGAGAATAGCTCGGAGGATGGCAGACGCCGTGTCGCCGCTGAACGCCGGCCGCCCAGTGACCATTTCGTACAACACCGCGCCGAGCGAGAACAGATCGGAACGCCCGTCAACGGGTTCGCCTCGTGCCTGCTCGGGTGACATGTACGCAGCGGTACCCATGACCGCCCCGGGCCTCGATGTGGTCGGCGACGCAGCCACTGTGCCGGAGGCTGATCTGGTGTCGTGGTGATCGACGCCTTTGGCCAATCCGAAATCGAGCAGCTTCACGGAACCAGACGTCGTCACCTTGACGTTGGCCGGCTTCAAATCGCGATGAATGATCCCCTGCCGATGCGCCACCTCCAGGGCGTCTGCGATCTGCATCGCGATCGCGACGGCACTCTTGACGGTGAGCGGACCTTGCAACAGCCGCTCGGCGAGCGTCGGTCCGTCGACCAGTTCAAGTACCAGGGCGGGCATTCCGTCGACGCGCTCGAGGCCATAGATGGCGCCGATGTGCGGATGGTTGAGGGCCGCGAGAATCTTTGCTTCGCGCTCGAAGCGGACCAAACGGTCCGTGTCCTTGGTGAAGAGCAGCGGGAGGATCTTGATCGCAACGTCGCGATCGAGTTGGCGGTCGCGCGCGCGGTACACATCGCCCATCCCGCCGCTGCCAAGGAGGTCCACGATCGTATACGCGCCGAACTCCCGGCCGATGAACGCCGCAGTCTCCTCGGCTGCAGCCATCAACGCAACCGCAGGCCTGCTTTCTCGGTCGTGGCTCCGTTGGCCCGAAAGAAAGCCGTCTGCCTCGTCGTGCGCGGCGAGCAGCGATCGCACCTCTTCGCGCACGTGCACGTCATCTCCGCATTCGCTCGCGACATACGCGTCGCGCTCCGCCTCCGGCAGCGCCACCGCGGCATCGAAAACGGCAAACACGCGATCCAGGCCTTCGCGGGCCATCCTCAGGTTCTTCCCTTTGATGGATCGCGGACCACAATCCGAGGTCGAAGCTCACGAAACAGCCACGCGCGCGCGCGCGTCCAGTCACGTTTGACCGTTGCGGGTGAGCGCGCCAGAACGTCGGCGGCCTCCTCGACGGTGAGCCCTCCGAAGAATCGCAAGACGACGAGGTCGCCGAGGCGAGGGTCGAGCGTCGCGAGCCTTTCGAGCGCGGCGTCCAGATCGAGGAGATCGACATCGCGCGGCATCGTCGTGCCGACGTGGTCCGACAGCGGCACCTTCCAGGCTACCCCACCGCGTTTGGCCGCCGCATGCGCGCGCGCGTGATCCACCAGAATCTGCCGCATCAGGCGCGCGGCGATCGCGAAGAACTGCGCACGGTTCTGCCACCGCATCCGCCGCAGATCGACGAGGCGCACGTACGCCTCGTGGACGAGGGCAGTCGGAGCCAGTGAGTGGTCGGCCCGCTCGGTTCGGAGCCGTCTTCGCGCGACCCGTCGCAGATCGTCGTAGACGGTAGCCATCAACCGGCTGTCGGCCTCCCGATCGCCCTGTCCCCACGCAACGAGCAACGCGGTTACATCATTTTCAGGAGCCACCAGAGTGTCCCGTGGGCCCTGATTCTACCGCTCCGCCCCTCCGGCCGGCCCGGTTTATTGCCACGACGTTCGCGACGTGAGCTGGTCTGGCTCTCGCGGATGAAGTGATTAGGCCGGGATCGAAGCGCCCGACTTGCGCCAGACGGAACCGCTGTGCGGAATCCGATTCAACAGCGGGGAGATGGCGAGCTGCGTGGCCGCTCGGAGCCGGACGAGCGTACGAGGTGACTGATGTTGTCAGGTCAGTGCCGGGAGTCACCAGAATCCGCGCGGTCACCTCCGAGCAGTCGCTCCAACTCGGGGATATCTCCTGGCTTGACCAGATACCCATCGAAACCTGCGGCGAGGCATGCGTCGCGGATGTCCGCGTCCGCATAACCCGTGAGGGCGATCAAGTGCAGTTGCGCCGGAGGAAACCGCTGGCGGAGACGACGACCCAGCTCGATCCCGTTCATCCCCGGCATTGAGAGATCCACGATGGCGCACTCGGGCTGGAATGCTTCGGCCAGCGAGAGCGCACTCGGGCCGTCCGCGGCGAGGGCGATCTCGTGACCCCAGCCGCGGGCAAGACGCGAGATGGACACTCTGATCTCCTCGTGATCGTCGACAATCATCACCCTCCGAGCGCGCCGCGCCACCAGCGGTGCCGAGGTGGTCCCTACGTTCTCCGACTCTCGGTTGCCGCGCATGGCTGCCGCCGACGCCGGCAGCGAGACCACGAACTCGCTTCCCGCGCCGGAACCCGCACTGGTCGCCTTCACGTGACCACCATGCAGCTCCACGATTCGGCTCACGACACTGAGTCCGATTCCTACTCCACTCGAGGGATTGATCAGCGGTTGATGTGATTGCGTGAACGGCTCGAAGATTCGCTCCAGATTCTCGGCGGCAATGCCGATGCCGTTGTCGCTCACGGTTAGCACCGCCTGGTCGCCTCGCTCCTCGAGCGTGACCGTGATCCTGCCGCCGGGCTCCGTGTACTTGGCGGCATTCTCGACCAAGTTGCTGACCACCTGACGCAATCGGCCCGGATCGCCACGGACGTACAACGGAGCAGCAGGGAGGACCAGCGATACCACATGCTGCCGTTCTTCGATGAATGGCTGCAGCGCGTGCGTCGCGTCTCGGGCGACCGCGACGAAATCGAGACGTTCCGGTCTGATCTCAATCAGGCCGCGACTGATCCGCGACAGGTCCAGGAGTTCGTTCACGAATCGTACGAGAGTCTTCGTCTGCGTATCGATCGTGTCGAGCAATTCGATGGTTGCGGGCTCCTGGTGACTCTTCCGCAACAGGTAGATGGCGTGTGTGATCGGCGTCAGCGGGTGCCGCAGTTCATGCCCCAGCATGGCGATGAACTGATCCTTCCGCTCTCCGCTGGCGACGAGCCCCGCCGTCATGTCAGCGTGCGCGGTGACGTCTTGGATCGAGAGCAATAACTCTTCGGCCCGGTCAGCATCGCCGGGGATTCTCCTCGCGCTCACCGACATCACCTGGCGCCCGTGTGGAAGAAGGTCCCGGGTAATTTCCCAATCTTCCAGCGGCTGGGCGCTGGTCAGCAGTGCGCGCAATTTCTGGTGCAGGTCCCGGATGTTCCATCTGGCGTCGCCTATTTCGTGAAGGAATCGGCCTTCAATCTCTTCGCGGGGGACTTTCAGGTTTGCCGCGAACGCCGAATTCACCCGCAGTATGCGCAAGCTCCCGTCGAGCACCGCCAATGGCTCGCGAACGGACTGGATGATGGCGTCCGCATAGGAGCGCGCGGTCTCGGAGACGCGGCGTGCAGCGTCCAGCTCCATGTTCAGCCTGGCGAGTTCCTGGTTTCGGCTCCGCAGCTCGTCGATCGTCGTCGTGAGCTCCTCGTTAGTTGACTGCAGTTCCTCCTTTGACGTCTCGAGTTCCTCGTTCGTGCTCTGAAACTCTTCGTTGGCGGACAACATCTCCTCGTGCGCCGAGCGAAGCTCCTCCTGGACGGCTTCGTGCGCCTCGATCGCCGCCCGCATGTACTCACGCATGCCCTCGAGGTCGCGTTCCAGGTGCGCGAGTCGTCTGTCCTTCTCGGATTCGGTCAACGCGCTGACCGCCGCAGGTGTGCTCCTGGCCACCGGAGGACGGGACCCGTCGTCGAACAGGATCAGAAAGGACTGTCGGCCGCCGGATTCCGCAAGCGGAATGACCTCGATGCTGATCTCACGCGTGTCGAGGCGGACGTCACGGCGGGACGCCACGCCGGTCTTGGTGCTCTCTCCGATGGCAGGAAGGATGTGGACGAGCAGCTCCGGGCGAATGACCCGACGCAGGTCAAAGCTCGGTGCGCCGCCGGCGGGCTCGAGATAGGGCCCGGTCTGGCCGCGAAACTGCAGGATCGTCAAGGCCTGGTTCACGAGCACACACGCCGGCGCAAACCGGGCCAGTAGCAGACGGTCCGCTTCACGCGGCAGCGAGTCTGCCTCGACGCGAAGCGGTGCGGCGTCGCCTTCGGGCTCGATCGCCAGGGAGGCGGAGACATCTGCACGTTCCCCGAGAGCTCCCCCGCCGGTATTCGGCATGCGCCGGAACACTCGCGACCGGCTGTCGATCGGCTCGAACAGCTCAGGCGACTGGCCGACAGTCTCGGCGGGACCAAAAAACAGGATGCCCTGCGGACGAAGCGCGTAATGGAACGTTCGTAGGACCCGACGCTGAGCGACATCGTCCAGATAGATGAGGAGATTGCGGCAGCTGATCAGGTCCAATCGCGAGAACGGCGGATCGCGCGTCACGTCCTGACGCGCGAAGAGACAGAGATCGCGAATGTCTTTCGAAATCCGGTACTCGCCGTTTTGCCCGATAAAAAAACGCTGGAGGCGTTCAGGCGACAGCTCGTGTAGGGCATTGATGGGGTACACGCCGGCGCGCGCTGTCTCCAACGCCGCGTCGCTGACATCCGTCCCGAAAATCTGGATCTTTACCGGCGGCAGACCGTCACCGAAGTATTCGAAAAGCGTGATGGCGAGGGAATAGACCTCCTCGCCGGTCGCGCAGCCGGGCACCCAGACGCGGATCGGCTCTTTCGGAGACCGGCCTTTACAGAGCGCCGGAAGCACGTCCTGACGCAGCGCATCGAACGCCGTCGGATCACGAAAAAACTCGGTCACTCTGATCAGGAAGTCCTGGTACAGCGCGGCGAGCTCGTCAGGATCGCGATCGAGCGATTCGCGGTACTCGTCGAGGCTCTCGATCCGTCGCAGCATCATTCGTCGCTCGATGCGGCGCCTGATCGTGGTTCGCTTGTAGTGGGTGAAGTCCACGCCGTGCGCCGAGCGAAGCCTCCGGAAGATATGGGCCAGGACCGCATTCTCGTTGTCAGTGCCAGCGTCATGCGTCCTCTCGAATTGGGGTTCGAGGCTCGGCTCGGGCGTGCGGAGTTGTCGGCTGAGACGCGCGAGCTTGCCGGCAATCTCCTTCGGGCGCAACACGAGATCCACACAGCCAGTCTCGATGGCATGCCTGGGCATCGTCGGGAAGCGCGCCGATTCAGGCTGCTGCGCGAAGGTGAATCCGCCCGCGTTTTTGATCTCGCGAAGCCCGAGCGAGCCATCCGCGTCCGCACCTGAAAGCACGACGCCGATCGCGCCTTCTCCATACGCCACCGCGAGTGACGAGAAGAGGAGATCCACCGGAAACGGGCGTTCGGGAGCACTCGACCGCCGCTTCACCTCGATGAGGCCCTCGTGCACTGTGAGGAGCGCATCCGGAGGGATGACGTACACGTGGTCGGGCTGCACCGCCTCTCCCGCGCTGGCGAGCGACACGGCCATCGTGGTTTTCTTCGCCAGAATCTCCGGGAGCAGGCTCTCATGCTTCGGGTCCAAGTGCTGAACCACGATGAAAGCCATGCCGGTCGCGGAAAGGGCGCCGAGCAGCTCAACCAGCGCTTCGAGGCCGCCGGCAGACGCGCCGATGCCCACGACGAAGAGGGGCGGTTGGCGACCGGCTTCTGACACAGGCTGAGTATAGGCCCGCACGACATAACAGACGAATAGTGGTCGTGCCAAGCGACGGACTGCGCTATACATCGCTGCCCAGCCGAGCAACGCCGTAACCTAGGAAATCATACTGGCCTCACTCGTCGAGCGTCATGCCGTGCGGACGCAGTCGTGCGGAAGTACAGGATCACACTTCGAGGCGGGACACTCGACAGCGTCGCCAGGAGATCTCTCATCGGCAGGTCCGTGAGATAGGTGAAGGCGAGGCGGCGCTCGAACGGCTCGAACTCGCGTCGCGCGGCTCCCTGCAGGTGGCGGTCAACTCCGACGTTCCGCCGACCACGAAGAGTGCCGTGTCGCTGTTCAGGGGCGGGGCCGGACAGACGTTCGTCCCGCATGACGTCGTGTCGAGACTCTCCAGTGCCGCCCGCGCACCCGTCTACGTTCTTGTTGATCAATATCTCGGCCTTGGCCCTGTTGGCGGGTATCTTTACAGCCTCGAACTGCACGGCAAGGCCAGTTCGCCGAGGTGCGGCCTCCGGGTACTCCGCGGCGAGTCACCCGCAAACATTCCTGTTCTGGAGGTGGCCGACAATCAGTACATGTTCGATGGCCGGCAGCTGGATCGGGTGGACACTCGACAGCCTGAGTGCTCCCGACCGACAGTGTCATCAAGTTCCGCGAGCCCAGTGCCTGGGATCGCTCCGGGTGTACATCATCAGTGGAGTGGCATTGCTGGCCGTCCAGACGGTCTTGATCGTCGGACTCCTCGTGCATCGCGCGCGACGCCGGCGGGCCGAGTCGGAGCTTCGCGCGAGTTTTGCGCGCATCCGTGAGTTGGGCAGACGGTTACTCATCGCACAGGAAACGGAGCGCACCCGGATCGCGCGCGAGCTTCACGACGACATCAGTCAGCAGCTGACCGTACTCAACCTCAGTCTCCGTCAACTGGCTGGAACAGCATGGGGAGGCATTGTGGCTGATATGTCGACAGCTGCCGAGGTCGCTGTTCGCGTCGCGCCATCAATGCGGTCAGAGTG
Organism: Vicinamibacterales bacterium; assembly: GCA_963840865.1. Classification (GTDB taxonomy): domain Bacteria; phylum Acidobacteriota; class Vicinamibacteria; order Vicinamibacterales; family Vicinamibacteraceae; genus CAWJAP01. The sequence goes on along the minus strand of CAWJAP010000022.1, from coordinate 15,835 downwards.
TTGCGTGACAAAGAGGCGGATCGAAGGTGGGGCGGCGGAATTCCGGCACGTGACCCGAGCCTTCGTTCCAGTCGCGCGCAAGCTCAATGGTTTCGCAGCCGTGGTCCCGCCATAATTGTGAGAGAACAGTTTCAGCGCTCAGCCGTGGGGAGCGGAATCGAAGAGGTGTCACAATGCGCGAAGGACGATTTGCACTCGAATGGGATCGCCCATCCTTACCCGGCGCGTCGACGCACGTCAGTCTTTTCGACGGCGGCAGAGATCCAATGCACGTCGTGGCCTCCGGTCACGGGCCAGCCGACACGGATGCACTCAACGATCTATTGAAAACGCTGACGGAGAGAAATGAAGCGCCTGACGCGATCGCATTCGTCTCCGACGAGTGCGCGGCGCTCACCGGACGGGTCGCGGCGCATTCACGGTCTTGATGTTGGCTCACCGTCGGAGCGAGCGACTGTCGCCGTGCCCGTGGTTTGCAGGGGAGCGTTCGAGGTTTCTCTGGGCACGCGAGCCGTCAGACCACAGGGGCTCAAGGGTCGGCAGGGACGCGGCTACTCGACCCTCAGCGCGCTCATTGGATCCGTGCGCAGCGCACGATGCGTCGGAAGCGCCGCCGCCGCGAGGCCCGAGCCGCCGAGAACCACGACGATCAGCGCCATCAACCACGGCTCTCGCGCATCGACGCCGAAGAGGAGCGACTGCGCCGCCGTCGTCGCGGGCAGCGCCAGCCCGAGACCCAGGAGTAACCCGGCGCCGATCACGACTGCGGTGCGGGCGAGCACAATCCTGATGAGATTCGCACCGCTCGCTCCGAGCGCGAGCCGAATACCAATATCGCGACGCCTTGTCGATGCCGTGTATGCGACGACACCGTAAACGCCCACAGCCGCCAGGACGATCGCGATGGCGCCGAAGAAACCCGAGAGGCTGGCCATCAACCGCTCTCGTTGCAGAGAGTCCGTCGCGAGCTCGTCCAGGGTGGCGAATCGCATCGAGGCCGCCGGGTCGAACTCGCCTACGGTTCGTCTGACCGAATCGATCGTAGCGGCCATACCCATCCCCGTCCGGAGCACGAATCGGATCGTGAGACCGGGCTGAGCGATCTGCAACGCAGCGGTGAAGGCCATCGGCCGGAACTCCTCGCGAATCGCGCTCTGCTTGGAGTTTCCGACGACGCCGATCACCTCGAACGTGTCGCCGCCATCGGCAAACGTTCGGCCGAGCGGCCTCGGGTCGCCAAGAATATTCCTGGCAAACGCCTCGTTACCGACGAAGGCGACGGTTTGAAGGCCCGCCGCCCGCATCGGGTCGGTGTTGAGAGGTTCCGCGTAAGTGGCTGCGTCTCGTATACTTGAACGTCTGCGGTGAGGTGGCCGAGAGGCTGAAGGCGGCGGTTTGCTAAGGCTGCCAGCACTCACAGAACGGGCCTGAAATCATCGATTTCAGGTCCGTTTTTATTGGGACCTTGGTTGGTGTTGGCTGTCGATTGCTGGTCCTCGGCGCGCGTTTGGGCACACTCCGACCGATGCCAATGTGTGCCTAATGGGCACACGTTGTGCAACGCTAATGGCGGTGAAGTACTTCGACTGGGACGACGCGAAAAACGCGAAGCTCAGGGCGGAGCGGGGCATCGGGTTCGAGGACGTCGTGTTTCACATCGAGCGCGGCGACCTGCTCGACATCCTGGAACATCCGAACCCCGACCGTTACGCCGGCCAGCGCATCTTCGTCGTCCGGCGCGAGGATGACGTCTACTTGGTGCCGTTCGTGGAGGACGAGCACACGGTCTTCCTAAAGACGATCATCCCGAGCCAGAAGGCCACGAAGGCGTACCTCGGTGAGGAGGCCGACCATGAAGATTGACGCCGACGAAAAGGAGCTGCTCGAGTCTGTCGAGCGCGGCGAGTGGAAGTCCGCTGGCGGCGGCAAGCGCGAACGAACGCGCTACAGCCGGTACGCGAAGGCGACGTTCCGCAAAGACCGCCGACTGAATATCCGGCTCTCGAGCAAGGACCTGGAGGCGATCCAGAAGCGGGCGCTCGTCGAGGGGTTGCCGTATCAGACGTTGATCGCGAGCCTGCTGCACAAGTACGCGACCGGGCGGCTCAAAGAAATCTGAGGAGCGGCTTTCGCGGTTTGCCAAACGGAAATCCGCCTCTCGGTCATCGTCGATTTTCCTCCGCGCGGAGGCCCCACGTCCGCTCGACCACGTCGCGGAGCACCAGCATCGCCATGTCGCAGCGCACGCCGTCGCACTGTCCGGCGATCTTCACGAGCGCCGCGATCATTGCCTGCTGTGTGGCGGGATTGGCGTAGTTCAACTGCAACGTGTCGGGCCACCCGGCGAAGTACGGATCGCGGCCGTAGGCGAACACGCCGTCGCCGTGCGCGTACTGGAGCCGCGTGTAGTTCTGCGGCGCGCGCGCGAGGTCGTCGTCGGTGCCCTGGACGTAGTACTCGGGGTGCACCTGCACCCACGGGTGATCCATGCCTGTGTGATTCGGGACGAAATCGAGCAGCAGCCGGAGACCGCGCGCGCGGAGCCGCTCGCGCAGGCGCGCTAGCGCCGCGTCTCCTCCCAGCTGATCGTGGACGTCGTACCCGGTGATGGCGAAGCCAGACCCCGCGATGTCGTCCTCGCAGAGGTCCAGTAGCGTGTCCTGGAATTCGTGCCGCCACTCCGGGTTGGCGCGCGAGACGTGCTGTCCCGCCGGGCCCGTCTGCCAGACGCTCAGGAACCAGATCCAGTCGAAGCCCATACCGGCCAGGCCGTCGAGCGCGGCGTCCGGGATGTCGTCCAGCGTGGCGGGCCGGCCCAGCGACCGGGCCAGCGCCGTCAGCCAGACGCGCGTGTTGATCTGGTAGAGCGAGGGATGGCGCGGCGTGCCCATCTCAGCTCACCGGGAAGTTCCCCGAGTGAAGGCGCCGCTCTTGCCGGCCGCGAGCAGCGTGTCCGCGTCGAGCTCGCCAAAGAGCTGAATCAGCGACGCGACTGCACCCGTCCATCCGGTCTGATGGCTGGCGCCCAGGCCCGCGCCGTTGTCGCCGTGGAAATACTCGTAGAAGAGGAGGTAGTCGCGCCAGTGCGGGTCCTCCTGGAACGTCTTCGTGCCGCCGTAGACCGGCCGCCGCCCGGACGTGTCCTTGAGGAAGATCCCCGCGAGGCGGTCGGCGATGTCCTTGGCGACCTCGAAGAGATTCATCATCCTGCCGGAGCCCGTCGGGCATTCCACCTTGAAGCTGTCGCCGTAGTACGTGAAGTAGTTCAGGAGCGCCCTGATCAGGATCACGTTGACCGGCATCCAGACGGGCCCGCGCCAGTTGGAGTTGCCGCCGAACATGCCGTTGTTCGATTCGGCCGGCAGGTAGTCCACGCGGTGTTCGTGCCCGTGCACGTTGAAGGTGTACGGGTGCCGCTCGTGGAACTTCGAGAGTGCCCGGATGCCGTGCGGCCCCAGGAACTCGTTCTCGTCGAGCATCTTCGACAGGATGCGCCGGAGCCGGTCCTGGTTGACCAGCGCCAGCACTCCCCGCTCGGCCACGCCGAAGTGCCCCGAGCCCGTCGCGTGCATCGTCGCCGCCAGTTCGGGCATCCGGCGCTGGCGTTCCTGGATGGCGGCCGTCACCCGCGGGACCCGCTCGCGCTGCCACTTCTCGATCACCGTGGTGGCGGCCAACGGGAGGAGCCCGACCATCGAGCGAACCTTGAGCCGCGTGGACTGTCCGTCCGGGAGTCGCAGCACGTCGTAGTAGAAGCCGTCCTCCTCGTCCCACATGCCGTCCGCGCCAGGGCGGTTCATGCCCAGGGCGATGAAGTAAAAGTGCTCGACGAACTTGGACACCATGTCTTCGTACGTGGGGTCGTGCGCGGCCAGCTCCACGGCCAGCTCCACCATGTTCTGGCTGAAGAGGGCCATCCAGGCCGTGCCGTCCGCCTGTTCGAGGTGCCCGCCGGTCGGCAGCGGCGCGCTCCGGTCGAACACGCCGATGTTGTCGAGGCCGAGGAAGCCTCCCTCGAATACGTTCTTGCCGAAGCGGTCCTTGCGGTTGACCCACCAGGTGAAGTTCAGCACCAGCTTGTTGAACGTCGCTCTGAGGAACTCGAGATCCACTTCGCCGCGCAGGGCCATCTCGGTGCGGTGGAGGAAGAGCGTGGCGAACGCGTGGACCGGCGGGTTCACGTCGCTGAAGTTCCACTCGTACGCGGGCATCTGGCCGGTCGGGTGCAGGTAGGAGCCGCGCAGCATCAGCTTCATCTGGCTCTTGGCGAAGTCGGGATCGGCGATCGAGAGCGGAAGCGCGTGGAAGGCCAGGTCCCAGGCCGCGTACCACGGGTACTCCCACTTGTCGGGCATCGAGATGACGTCCTCGTTCAGCATGTGGAACCACTCCCAGTTCCGGGTTTGCCGGAAGCCGTGATGGAGCGGGTTGGAGTTGTGCTCGTCGAGCCAGTTGTCGCCGTCGAAGAAGAAGAACTGCTTGCTCCACAGCATGCCGGCAATGGCCTGGCGCATCACGTTGGCCGCGTCCGCGCTCAGTGAGGGCGGCGTGACGGCCTGGTAGAACTCGTCGGCTTCACGACGTCTCTCGTCGAACAGCGTGTCGAACGCCTTGCCGAACGGCTGGCGCTTCTGTTCACGGACGCTGCTCGAGAGCCGCAAGCGAATTACCGCCGTCTCGCCTGCGCCGACGTTGACCTGGTAGTGCGCCGCGACCTTGGTGCCCTGCTTCTCGGGATTCACCGCGTGCTGGCGGCCGTTGACCACGAAGTCGTTGATGCCGTCCTTGACGTGCGCGCTCTCGTTCTTCTGCCCCGGGAAGAGCCGTTCGTGGTTGGTTTCGTTCTCGGTGAAGAGCAGCGGCACGTCGCCGTCGCACGACAGCACGAGCGAGTCCAGCAGCGGATGCGAGGCGGCGACCGCGGAAGTGCCGGCCGGCCCTTCGATCTGCTCCAGGTGCGGCTTTTCGGCCGCCCGGTTCGACGCGGCAATCCACCGCGACCAGTCGTTGCGGAACCACAGCGTCGGCAGGAGGTGCAGGTCGGCCGCGTCCGGTCCGCGGTTGATCGCGGAGATCTTCACCAGGATGTCGTCGGCCGCGCCCTTGGCGTACTCGACGAACACGTCGAAGTACCGGTTGTCGTTGAAGACGCCGGTATCGAGCAACTCGTACTCCATGTCGTAGCGCGAGCGCTGGCTGTTCGTCTGTACAATGTCGCCGTAGGGATAGGCCGCCTGCGGATATTTGTAGAGATATTTCATGTACGAGTGGGTCGGCGTGCTATCGAGGTAGAAGTAGTACTCCTTCACGTCCTCGCCGTGGTTGCCCTGACTGTTGGTCAACCCGAAGAGCCGCTCCTTGAGAATGGGATCCTTGCCGTTCCACAGGGCCAGGCTGAAGCAGAGGCGCTGCTTGTCGTCGGAGATGCCGGCGATGCCGTCTTCGCCCCAGCGGTAGGCGCGGGAGCGGGCGTGATCGTGGGTGAAGAAGTTCCAGGCGTCGCCGTTCTCGCTGTAGTCCTCGCGCACCGTGCCCCACTGGCGTTCGCTGAGATACGGCCCCCACTTTTTCCAGGTGGCAGTTCCAGTGCGGGTTTCTTCCAATCGAGCGTGTTCCTTCGTCGGCATGGGCTCTCCTCAGTCGGTTCCGATCCTCGCGCTTGACGTGTCAAAGAAGCCGGTGCTGGGAGATCTCCGATTTCCGCAGCTGTGGCGGGCCTGCGCCCATCGAGCGGTCACGCGTCCGCGAACTGGATGACGACCTTGATGTCGTCCGGCTGCCGGTGTAACGCGTTCATGAACGCCTCCGGTCTCTCGCGCCGGGACAGGAGGCGCGCGAGCCACGTGGCATCCGCCTGAGCCAGCGCCTGTCCCGCCTTGTACCAGTGTCGTTTGTTGGCGTTGACGCTCCCGACGATGACGTTGTTCCTGAGCACCATCGCTGCCGCGAGGTCGGCGGTGGAGTGGCCGACCGACCAGCCGCCCGTGCCGACGCCGGTGAGGCAGACGATACCGCCGGCGCCCACGACGTTGACCGAGTCGGTGATGACCTGGCCGACGCCCGTGCACTCGACGATCACGTCGGGCTGGAACCCAACGTCGGTGGCGCGACCGGTATGATATGTCGCCCCCAGGCAGCGTGGTCAACGTCCCCGAGCCATCGTCGGTGGGCTGTCGCCTCGTACGCCCGTAACCTCACGAACACGGACTACATCATGGCGACGTTTGGCACGGCGTTCGGTGGACGTCCTGGACCGTCGCGTCAGTTTGCTGTTGAGTTCACCGTGCGGCGATAGTTTCAGCAACCGACTTTGAGGCAGGGTCGCGAGCGCCGCAAAGAGGGCCTATCCTTTCATCCCCATCGCGGATTTCGTGTCCGAAACGTGTATACATTTTTCGGACAGGCGCGACGGTCAATCGCGTGACGTGCACACAGTGCGCGTCGAATGAAGGGGTTGCGGCCACATCTCTCTCAGGCAGCGGTCACCAGCCAGGGTCGAATTCCGTCCCTAACACCCAGCCAGCCCATCCGCAAGGCACACCGGTCCCATTACTTCGTTGAACGCGAGTTCGCGGCAAGACCCTACAGGCAACAGCCAGCTGAGCTTCAGGGCCCCCTCGGCCACTCGGTTCGACGGGGACAGCGGAACGAATCCCGCCCGAAGCCGACTCACCTTGACATTCTAGGTGGGTCACCATATTCTCGACACCTAGAATGTCTACCAAAGCCGAAGAGGACCGCCTCGAACTGCTGCAGGGCACGCTGGACCTGCTGATCCTCCGCACGTTGCGCCTCGGGCCAGCGCACGGTCACGCGATCGCCAAGGCCATTGAACGCGGTTCGGACGATGTGCTGCAGGTACAGCAAGGCTCCTTGTATCCGGCACTGCATCGCTTGATCAAGCGTGGATGGATCACCTTCGAGGACGGTACGTCGGAGAACAACCGGCGCGCCAAGTTCTATCGGCTGACCGCGAAAGGTCGAAGGCAACTAGAGGTTGAGACCGGTCGGTGGGAGGCACTGGTCGGGGCCGTCGGCCGCATCCTTCGTCCAGCGGCACAGGAGTGAAAGGTGATGAGTCGCGCCAAGCGAGCATTGGACACTCTCGATGAGGACATTCGCGACCACATCGAACGCGAAACCCAGGAGAACATCGATCGGGGCATGCCGCCGGATGAAGCGCGTCGGCAGGCCCTGCTGAAGTTTGGGAGCATCGCCGTCGTCAGGGAGGACACGCGCGCCGTCTGGATCTCGCGCAGGCTCGAGGAGATGCGGCAAGACGTTCGCTATGCACTCCGAACGTTGCGACGGAACGGCGCCGCAACGTTCGTCGGCATTCTCGTGATGGCCCTGGCGATCGGGGCGAACACCGCGGTGTTCAGCGTCGTCCATGCGGTGCTCCTCAACCCGCTACCCTACGCCAACCCCGACCGCATCGTCACGCTAACCTACCGGTCCACCGGCGGCAACACGGCCGGTGATCGATCGAGACAGGTGTCGGTTCCTGATTTCCTGGACTGGCAGGAGCGGAGCACCTCTTTCGATGCGATGGCGTACTACAGCAGTACCCGGACATCGGTGACGGCTGGTTCGGCGGCCGAGTACGCTGTCGTCGCGAGGGTCACAGAGGAGTTCTTCCGTGTCTTCGCCATAGCCCCTTCGATCGGCCGATCATTCACTCACGAAGAAGCTCGAGAGGGAGGTGCGGGCGCCGCGATCGTGTCCGATGGTTATGCCAGGCAGCAGTTCGGCGACCCTGCGCAGGCGATCGGCCGCCCCCTTCGTCTCTTCAATCGGTCAGTGCCGATTGTCGGCGTCCTGCCGCGAACGTTCGACTACCCGCTCGACACCGATGTCTGGTTCACCGCAGTCGAGAGCCGAGCGCAGCTTCACCGGCGTGGCAACAACTTTCGCGCAGTTGCCCGCTTGAAGGCAGACGTGTCTCTCGAACGAGCCCAGTCTGAGCTGACCGCGATTTCTGAGCGCCTGGAAGCACAGTACCCCGATACGAACAAGAACGTCCGTGTTGTCGCCACGCCGCTGCTGCGAGAGATCGTCGGTGACGTCTCGTCGACGCTGTACCTGCTGCTTGGCGCAGTCACGTTCGTGTTACTGATCGCCTGCGCCACGATGGCGACGCTGCTGCTGGCCAGGGCGACGTCCCGCGCCCCCGAGATAGCGATCCGCGCTGCGCTTGGCGCCGGCCGTGGGCGAATCGTCAGGCAGTTGCTCGTCGAGGCCCTTGTGCAAGCGGTGGCCGCAGGGGCCATCGGTGTAACCCTGGCGATCTGGGGCACGCGACTACTCGTCGCCCTGTCGCCCCCTGATGTCCCGCGTATCGAGACGGTGGGGATCAATGGCAGCGTGCTGCTCTTCACAGTTGTACTGTCCGTCATCGTCAGCATTCTGTTCGGACTGCCGCCAGCGCTGCAGGCCTCACGAGGCGACGTCCACACACCGCTTCGGCAGGGGACTGGCAGGCTTACGGGGGGCGAGAGCAATCGCGCCCGAGAGGTGCTCGTCGTCGCCGAGATCGCGCTCGCGGTCGTACTCGTCGCCACCGCTGCGCTGCTCGTCAGGAGTCTGGTCGCACTCCAACACGTGCCGCTCGGATTCGAACCTGCGAACGTCGTCGTGATGGAAGCCACGGCACGACCAACTCAGTCCGACTGGGGAGATAGTCGCGCGTTCTTCCAGGCGTTGCTTGCGGATATCAGGGAGCTTCCGGGCGTCGACGCGGCTGGGGCGATGATGGGGCCGCCCGGACGTGTGGAGTCCGACAGCGGCTACTGGATCGATCGGATGCCGAAAGAGTCGCCGTTGAGCTCGGCACGCCCTGCCGCAATGAACGTGATTGCGCCCCGTACCTTCGAAGTGCTTGGGATGCCCGTGGAGGAAGGGCGTGACTTTACGGACGGCGACATGGCGGGCAGACCCCGTGTCGCCATCGTCAACCGAGCGCTGGTGCGAGCAGCGTTTGGTGATCGTGATCCTTTGGGCCGCGTGATTGTTGCCGGATACGACTCGCTTGAACCGATGACGATCGTCGGAGTGGTGGGCGACGTGCGGCAGTACGGTCCGGCGCGCGATCCGCAGCCAGAGGTGTACATGCCGTATCTGCAGCACATGTACAACGGGGCGACGCTGCGAATCCTCGCGAAGAGCGCGACCGATCCAGCCGCGGTTGGGGCGTCCATGCTACGGCAGGCGCGCGAGCGCTCACCCGACGTGTCAGTTCGGCTGAGCTCCATGAACGCACTCCTGGCGGACCACGTGGCAACGCCGAAGTTCCGAGCCTCGCTGGTGAGCCTCTTTGCAGTCGTGTCGCTTTGCCTTGCGATGACGGGCATCTATGGCGTCATGGCGTACGTCGCTGGCCGACGCTCAAAGGAGATCGGCATACGGATGGCGCTGGGCGCCAGCGCCGGCTCGGTATTGTCGCTGATGCTGGGCCGCGGGCTGAAGCTGACGGCCATCGGTCTGGCACTGGGCGTAGTCGGTGCCCTCGCATCCTCCCGCGTCGTCAGTGGCATGCTCTTCGACGTGGTGCCACGGGACACGATGACGTATGCCGGCGTGATCGTGGCGCTCGGGCTTCTGTCACTCCTGGCGACATACGTGCCCGCGCGAAGAGCCACCCAGATCGATCCGCTCCGCGCACTGCGTCAGGACTGAGCGGCCGCGGACGTCTCAAAGTTGATCGGCGGTCCGAAACTTGTATACAGATTTCGGACCCCCTGCGATGCCTGAATGGGCTGGTCTGCCTCCAACCGGTTCATGGCGAGCGACTCGGAGGGTCGCACGCTTCAGGCGGCCGTGATCAGGTAGTTGCGAATTCCGTCCCTGACAACCAGCCGAACCACGATAGTCAACGTGTGACGTCGCAGTGTAGAGCGACGTTCGCTCTCGCGACAGCAGATATCGGCCGCGACTTCGTCAGCCACGACCTCCGCGGCGGGGATCCGACATTGGCGGTCGACTGTCGCCAGGACGTCTAACCTAGACCGCCGCATTCTTCAGTTTTTTCAGCGCGCGGATCTTGACCTTGACCGACGCGGGCTTGGCAGCAAACATTCGCTCCACACCCGTGAACGGATCCTTGCCCTTGCGCTTCGGCTTGGCTGGCACAGCCACGGCGGTCGCCTTGAAGACTCCGGGCAGCATGAAGATGCGCGCGCCGTTCTTGTGCAGTGCCGCGGCCATGGTGGCCTCGAGAGACGCCAGCACCGCCTTAACGCCACGGGGCTCGACCTCACTGTGCGAGGATAGGTGCGCGATCAGGGCGGACTTCGACAGCACTTCCTTGAGTGGTTTGAGGGCCGCTCCCTTGCCAGCTGGGGTGACGTGTTGGCGGCCGGACTTCACGGCAGTTTTTGACATGTCTTTGATTCTCACAGTGATTTTGGGCGTTGACCGACATCGTCAGCCATGTTTGCCCTCCGCATTGTAGCCACCTGACGCCCATTTCGACGCAGGATTTTCGTCGTGGACGACCGGAGGACGATCCGATCTCCGAGCTGTCGCTGCCAAAAAGTGGTCCGCGACGCGCTGGCGACACACCTTGATCGGATCGCGCCTCGCGAGACACCACGGCCCGCGCCACCGCGTGGATCGTGGTGGCTGCCCTCGCCTCCCCGGACCTGTCGTCGCAGAAGTAGTCCGCGATCACAGACTCGACGATGCCGGCGTCTCCGCGCTAGCGGTTCGCTACCGTGAGTTGAATCGGCAGGACCTCGAGAAGGACGGCTGGCAATCGACCTAGCGCGACGCAACAAGGACAGCGCACCTCATTGTCAGCGGTGTGTCAGTTGCGACCTTCGGCCGGTTCAGAATGACCGATTGGGCGTGCGTTCCCAGTTGGCCGATTCGCCCTGCATTCATCGTTTGTCCCTTTCTGCCACCCGATCATCGAGCTCCGGTCTCTACGTCGTGGTGCGCTTGACGGTCGCCGCCCGCGGACCCTTCGGACTGTCGGCAACTTCGAACTCGACTCCGTCACCCTCGCGCAGATCTGCGATGCCCTCGCCATAGATAGCGCTTTGGTGAAAGAAATATTCTAGCCCCGTCTCACCCTTGATGAACCCAAAGCCTTTGTCCACTCGCAGCGTCCGTATTGTCCCAATCATTTGTCTATCTCCGATCTCTGGTTTCTGACCACCGGTGTCGAGTTCAACTCGACCGGCATGACTTGTTTGGTTGACCTGACCCGTCGCCGCGCTTCCGTGCCGAATAGCAGGCAAGGCAGCGCGACGGGTGGAGGGGCAAGGCTGGCGCCCTGTCTCCCCACGGCCTTCGCACTTGCTTACCAACGCGGCTCGGAGCGACGTCGCGATTCGCCGCCGCCGAACCCCCCGGCGTACGCGGGCTTCGGCCGCGCTTCGTTGACGGAGAGACTGCGCCCCCCAAGCTGATATTCATTCAGCTCTGCGATCGCCTTCTGCGCCTCGTCATCGCTGCTCATCTCAACGAACGCAAACCCGCGCGCCCGCCCCGTGGCCATATCGCGCATCACCTTCACCGTTTCCACGGTGCCGGCACGGGCGAACAGGTCCTGGAGCTCCGCTTCTCCGGTTTCATACGGGAAATTTCCGACATACAACTTTCGACCCATGATCTGACTCCTCTGCCGCGAAACGCGACATCAACGCCGCCTAGGCGGCGCACAGTTTCCACGGCCTCGAAGGGATGAGCCGTGGTCCGGAATTTCGTCTCGTAGCTAGGAACTCGGGGAGGAGCGAGTCAGGAGAGGCTCGTTACGCCAGGAATCAGCAGAGCACGCGGCAAGATCCGATACACAAGTATACATCATGCGGACGATGACGCGTGATTTTGCGCCTGACCCCGAGCGCCCAGAGGTGTTCCCGAGAGAACGGTGTTGAGCGCCCGAAGGCCGACAGGTCAGTCCTGAAAAACGGCGCAGTGTTGAAGAACCGGACACAATCTGTCCGGATCCTTCCGAACACGACGGGCAACCCCCCGGGGAAGCTCGCTGACGCGGAGGTGATCTTCGAAGCTGAGGCTGGACCGTTCACCGGGCTGACGCTCATCGGCTTCGCCGTATGGGAGCGTCGCGCCGGTGGAGGGCGCAACGTGACGTTCCCGGCTCGCGCGCGTGAGATCCTGGCGTCGGGCCGACTCCGGTTGGCTAGATGACCGCTATAATGGTTCGTTCGCGAGAGGCTTCGGTAATGGGCATCGCGGACTGACTGGGCACAGTTTTGGGCACAGTCGGCGGTCAGCAGCTGAGCAATTGGAGAGAAACCCTCAAATTCCTTAGCAATTTCGACACGGTGAGGTGGCCGAGAGGCTGAAGGCGGCGGTTTGCTAAGGCTGCCGCGAATCACGGAACGGGCCTGAAATTCACGATTTCAGGCCCGTTTTTTATTGGGACCTTGGTTGGCGTTGGCTGCCGATTGATGGTCCTTGGACCACGTTTGGGCACACTGGCGGGCACACTGGAGCCGACGCCAATGTGTGCCCATAAAGCACACATTGTGCTACGCTGAATGGCGGTGAAGTACTTCGACTGGGACGACGCGAAGAACGCGAAGCTCAGGGCGGAGCGAGGCATCGGGTTCGAGGACGTCGTTTTCCACATCGAGCGTGGCGATCTGCTCGACATCTTGGAACACCCGAACCCCAGCCGTTACGCCAGCCAGCGGCATCTTCGTCGTCCGGCGCGAGGACTACGTGTACCTGGTGCCGTTCGTCGAGGATGAGCACACGGTCTTCCTGAAAACGATCATCCCGAGTCGGAAGGCCACGAAGGAATACCTCGGTGAGGAGTCCCATGAAGAATGACGCCGACGAGAAGGAGCTGCTTGAGTCCGTCGAGCGCGGCGAGTGGAAGTCCGCCGGTGGCGGCAAGCGCGAGCGAACTCGGTACTCCCGCTACGCCAAGGCCACGTTCCGCAAGGACCGGCGGCTGAACATCCGGCTGTCGAGCAAGGACCTGGAGGCGATTCAGAAGCGGGCGCTCGCAGAGGGGTTGCCGTATCAGACGTTGATCGCGAGCCTGCTACACAAGTACGCGACCGGGCGCCTCAAAGAGATTTGAAAGCGGCTTCGCGGGCTTGCGAAACGGAAATCCGCCTCTCGGTCAGCGTCGATTGGCCTCGCAAATCCTTCATTTACTTCCACTTTGTTAAGCGATCGTCTCGCACTGGACGATCCGCAACTGGCTCATCCGTGCGGCATCACTGCGGGTTCATAGTCGTCAGCTGTCATGTTTGCAACAGTGAGCGCGCGGTCGGCGAGACCCGAGTCGGACGCTGTTCCAGTGATCGTTACGGTCGCCGTGGCCGGCATCTGCTGGGGGCTCGTCGGATGGAGGGCTAGGCCCGCGACTAGAGAATCTCCTCGATGACGTGAACCGGGCCCTCAGGACGAATCTCGCCGATGCCCACGGCGAGCAGGCGATTCAGGAACGCGTACGTTGGAACGGCTGTCTCGAAGCGCGGCAACGTTCGAAGGTAGCGGTTCGCATCGTCGCGCACGCCGGTGAACGTCATGTGGATCAGGGCGCCGTCATCGGTCTCGAGCGTCACCCGAAGATCGAGCTCGAATGTTCCCGCTGCCGTCGCTCTCACCCAGTCGCCGCCGCCCGCGAGGTACTTTGCCCCGCAGGCGCTCGCCTTCGAAGGATCCGCCCCTAACCGGAAAAATCGAGAGCGTGCCATGCGGCGTCGAGCCGATCTCCTCGGTGGCAGCGGTCGTCAGACGCAGGAGCATGAGGGGACGCGAGTTCATAGAACCTCGTGAATGGTGTAGAGGGGCCCTTCGGGCCGGCGGTCGCCGCTCGCGACTGCGACAAGGCAATTCAGAAACGCGTAAGCCGGGTGCGCCGTCTCGAAACGCGGCGTCGTCCGAAAGTAGTAAGTTACAGGATCGACCGTCTCGCCGCGGCCGATGGCCGCCATCACCTCCGGCGGTCCGTGACGCAAGCCGAAAGATCTCATCGAGATCAGCGCGCCGTCGTCGGTGCGGAGGGTGGCACGAAGATCCAGCTCGAGGACTCCGTCCGCCCGAAGGAGCAGCCAGTCCGCGCTCCCGTCAGGCAGCACCGATCCGCGAAGACGGGGGCCCTCGAAGCCGCCGCCGGTCATGACAGCGGTCCGGCGAGTACCGTGCGGCACGGCGCCGATACTCTGGGGTGCCGCGACGGTCACGCGGAGCGTCATCAGCAAGCGCGTGTTCATGGCGTCGTTACCCGCGGCAGAGCGTCTTTCCAGGCGAAGCGGCCGTAGAAGCCCAGTGCTTCAGGCCGGCGCCGTTTCATGATGTCGGCGACACCGATCCGATCGAAGGCCCGATCACGGGAAAGGGCCACGTCCAAAACACTTCTCGCGGTGAGCCGCCGTCTGCTCTCGCGCATCCCTCTCACAGATGCTTCCCCCTTTCAGAATCCGCTTGACATTATCATGGTCACCGTCATACATATATATACATGACGGTCATCCTCTAAATGACCGGCGGGAGCTCATGACCTCATCGAGCACCCGGCGGAGGCCGGAATTAATGAAAGGACGACCCATGACGAACTCGCACAGCAGTACCCTTCTCGACCCGAGGTCGAGCGCCAACAGCGCAGCTCGAGACGAGCGCGAACTGAACTCCGCCATCGTCAGTGCTGACATCAGCGCGACTACGAAGAATTCCTGGCGATCGTTGACCAGTTTTACGCCGACGATGTTGAAGTACGCAATGACTCGTCGGCAGAGCCGTTGATTGGAAGAGCTCGTTTGAAATTTCTTCTGGTGGGCTTTCTCGTGCCGGTTCACGTGATGGCCGAAATTGGCGGGCTGTCGGTTTCGGTCAGTGAAAGGCCGATCGCCGGCGATTCACTGGACGAGCAGCATTCGCAATGGTTGGTCGAACTCGTGGGCGTAACATGTCGAGCCGTCCGAGTCAGTTGGTCCGTCCGACGGCGATGGAGGCAGTCTCGAGTCGTCGGCGAATATCACTACGACCACCACCAGGAAGGTGAAGCGCTGGGACCCAGCGATCTTTGCATCCCCACCTTCAATGGCATGGAAGGGTTTGAATCAGAGTCATAGCGCTCATTGCGATGAAGACCGATCGCACACAGAAATGCGCACCGATGGCACCGCCTATTAGGGGGCGATCACCTGCTGGCGTAATGCGAAGACTGAGTCCAGAAACTGTAACCGACACGGACATGTTTGATCTCAAGGAGTGACGACAATGCAGAGGCTAGCAGACAAGAATATCCTGATCACCGGCGGCAACAGCGGGATCGGGCAGGCCACAGCGCAGGATTCGACAGAGAGGGCGCGCGCGTCGCCATCTGCGGGTTGAATGAGAGGACGCTGCAGGCGACGAAGGAGACGCTTGGGCCCCGAGGTCTCGCCCTTCCGCGGACTCAGCAATCTCCGAGACCTCGACACGATGTTCGCCACGATCAGGCGGGAGTTTGGCACCTGGACGGCATCTTCGTAAACGCAGGTTACAGCGAGTTCCTGTTGTTCGAAAACGTGACGGAGCAAAGCTCCGACAAGGTGATAGCCGTCAATTTCAAAGGAGTTTACTTCACGATTCAAAAGGCCTTGCCGCTACTCAAGCGAGGCTCGTCTGTCATCATCAATGCGTCCGTTGGCGCGCGCAAGGGGTGGCCGACCACTACAACGTCTCGACCTGCAAGGCCGCGGTCGTCCATCTGGCTCGAATCCTCAGCGCCGAACTCGTGGACCGCGGGATTCGCGTGAATACGCTAAGCCCAGGCCCGACGGACACAGCGATGTTCGGTCGCTTGCCAGGCGAAGAGCAGGGCGAGGCGGTTAGGGGGTCCTCGGAACCAACAATCCAAGCAAGCGGA
>CAWJAP010000021.1:0-47305 GCA_963840865.1 Vicinamibacterales bacterium | reverse complement strand
ATTTGAACCGGGGATGGAGGTTTTGCAGACAGGGCCGGGACGGCATCTTGTTGATTCGTCCTGCTTTCTGGTCGGCCTACTCCCCCGTTTTTCCCGGGTGTTCGGCGCTATTGTTCCCTAAATTGCTCCCACGTTCGGGTGGCGGGTGAGCTGCAAGTCCGACTCGGTTCCCGCTGCTTCCGAGAGTGGGATTCGGACTCTCGAACTCCCTTTAGAATCTGTAAGTTACAGACTTCACAATGCCAGGGTTGCCGTCGATGCCAGCGGTGCCGTCGCCCCTTGCACCGGATTGCACCGGCGGGCAAAGAGCACGGCTCTTCGAAGGTCGGTTACGCTCAAAATCGCGCAGATAGTTGAGGATCGCGGCCTCGTCAGTCTCGTTCGTGACGTCCTCCTGCAGCACTCGTCCTCCAGCTCCTTGAAGAATCGCGTCTTGTCATCGCGCAACCCCGGCTCCATCCAGTCTTCCGGGTAGAGAAAGTTCTTTCGATCGGCCTCCCAGTACCGATAGAGCTTTCGCCACGATTCCCACTCGTTCCAGCGTCGGCAGATCTGCTGGTCGTCGCTGATCGTCACGTCCGCTTCCAGGTTCATCAGGCACCGCTGGACGAAAAGCTTAACCGAGGCTCCAGCGGCCAGGCGGATTAGCGTCGTCTTCATGCACGACCCATCTGCATGTCGACGAGCAGGTGTTCGTAAAACGTGTCGACGTCCAGCCTGGCCGCCCGCACGATCCGCTGCGCGGTCCGGACGGCCTCGGCGGGAACATCCCGGTCGCTTCAACCTGTGCCTCGTCGCCGCTCTGCCCGAGGACGGAGACGGGGTGTGCGAAGTGCTGGCCGCTCGAACCGATGCGCCGCCGGTGGAGCTCGCGGCGATGTCGTCATGAGCCGGTGACGCTATCGTGTCAAAATTCTCGGGCCACGGACCATTGACAAGTCCGACGATCCCTCACCGATCGGCCGCCGGCCATGTGACGGGCCGGACCACGGTCCGCCGGGGGTCGGGCACGTGGCTGTGCGTGAGGACCCGCCCGACGCATCTCGATCGATTTCCGCTGATGTAGACGCCTACTCCGGGCGTTGCCGCTCAAGCGCGAGGTCGAACACTACGTGTGTGATCAGCCTGCCCGTGCCGGTCGCGTTGACCTCGATGACCCAGAGATCGTTGAAGTTTCGGACGCGGGTCGTGCTGCCATCCGAGCTGTCCACACGGACATTCTGAACTTGCCCGCGCGAGTTGTCGTCACGCCGGCGGACGCCCCGCATCGTCCTCGAGGAGTTGAACGGCGTGAGGGTACGCCGATGATCATCCGCATGAGGACCACGCCCCGCCCGCAGCAACGCTATGACCATCGGCTACGGGAACTCGTCCAACGCACCGGAGACGTGACCGTCGCGACCCATCTCGGCGTCCCTCGCTCGACGGCCCGTGGGTGGCTCGGCGCGGCGACGACGGTCGTGGTCAGTCTGGATGTGGCGGCCCTCCCTGAGCTGGAGTAACTCCGAGAGGAGATCCGGGGCATCCGCCGGCGTGACGACGCGCGTATCAGCCGTGTCCTCGGCAGTTTGAGGTGCGCGTGAAGCTGACCTACCACGCGCCCGCGGCGCCGACTCGGGCGACGGTGCCGTGTAGCGCCACCACTCACCACACGGCCTCCGGTCGAGCGCGTCGTCGACGGCGAGGGGCCACGAACAAGAGGAACTTCTTCGAAGCTCACGCTCCCGGTCAGCTTGAACTGATCGCCGAGACGACCGGTCTGATCCCTGCCCTCTCAGCGACGCTGCATTGAGCGCGGCGACAACGTGCGCTCTGTTGGACCTCGCACACCGGAGGTCCGGCCAATGTCGACGTCCGCCTCGTCCGCGACGTCTGCGGAACGCCGCCATGCCGGCTCCGCTAGACCACAGCCGCCCCGAAACGGCAGGCCTCGCACACAAGCGCATGGTTTGAGGCCGCGCGGCGCTATACTTCATGTATTACTACTTCGGGCCGCGTACATCAGACGCTCCGCGTGACGCCAGCGATGGAGGCTGGACTCGCCGACCATGTCTGGGCCATCGAAGAAATCGTCGCTCCCGTCCGGTAGGCCTGAGAACCTGCTCGTGTACGTCGAGCGGCTCCGCCAGCAGGCGGAAGAATTCAAGAACGGTCGAGGAAGAGCTCTGGACGGAACGCGCGCTCCTCGAAGAGCTGCTCGGCCGTCAGGCCAGACGGCGGGGTCATGGAAGACGAATGGACTAAGGTGATTCCCGGCGGTCGGCTCGTGAAATTCACCTACCTAAATCTGCCGGAAGGGCAAGCATTTCTGACAGCCCAGATTGCCGGTCATGAGGTCGTCTATTCAGTCATTTTGCGACGAGCCGAACACCCATTCAATCGCGAAGGGGTTGAACGTCACTTCGACTATGAGTGTCCGCCAAATTGACCCACTACCTGGGTTTGTGCATGCGTCACGGGCGAGCGACCCGCTGTCGCCGCAGTTCCTCGCCGACGAGCGGGGCGTCGGCCTCGCTGATCGACCGCTGCGCCGTGCGGTAGCGCGCCAGGAGCTCGCCGAAGCGCCGGTCCCGGCTGACCGTGTCGGCGCAGCGCCTGGATGATCAACTCCCGGTCGCGGGTGCAGCCCGAGGGCGATGTGACGGCCTTTCGCACGGCCGAACTCTAAGGCCGTACCTCTGTCGATTCCTCGTCCGCGAAGGGGAACAAGCTCGTCACAATAATTCGCGCTACGTCTGAAGGGGACAGGACAAGCTGCTCTCCCTTCAGCGCGGCGACGAAGGTTAGTGCGTCGTCGTCGAACAGCTCAAACGTGACGCGCTTGCCCACAGCATTGCGCGCCGCGCCGCTTGTATCCGCGCGATACTCCAGAAAGGACCGACCCTCTGAGTCGAAATGTGCCTCGACCAGCACGACGCGCGCGCCTGCCCTCAGCTCAAGGTTGTTGACGTCAGACGATGGTGTGATCGAAATGCGAAGGGGATGAGTAGGCGTGAGATCGCCGTTGAAGCCGTCAACGCCTTCTTTGACAGCCGTTCGCACTTGTTGCCAAAGCTGCTGCCCCTCAGTCCCTGCGAGCTCACGCAGCAGTGTGGCGCGATCCCGTTTGTCGGCCTTGGCTTGCTCGTAAGCCTTCACCGTCGCTGCGAGGCGCTTGTACCAGTCGGTCACGACTCACCAGCCTTGCCAACATGAGTCCCGCGACAGATCGAGAATCCTGGTCGCAATCAAGTGTGACTTGTGGCTCGCCCTAACTCGGCCAGAAGTGCATAGGCGACGAGGCGCGCGTCCGTCGGGCTCAGGAACGTAAACCGAGATTTCCGCGGTTCGGGATCTCCGATTCGCAGTTCCACACGTCGCTGAGTGCCAGCGACGAACACCGGGTCCGATGGGTGCTCCACTACCTTCATGCGCCTTCTCCTTCCGCTCCAGCCGACCGATGCTGTGGGCGACGCTTCACGCGCGATCGGCAACCCCTTTGCGGCCCGTCCCTGAACATCTGTTGGCGTTGACTGTAGCGGCATCATCGTAATTCCAATCGCCCATCTCTCTCGCGCGAAAAGTGGATGGCGGATGATTCGTGATGACACCTCGTGAATGTTGGGTGGATTCCGTCGAGCAATTCGACGTGCTCTTGGTGCCATAGCCGCTCGTCACGCTGCCTGTCCCTCGCCAGAACTGCATCCGGTCCGGTGTGACGGTTGATTTTCGCATGCCGCGCAGGACACGATGACGCGTGCTCGAAACAATCGTGTTGGTGGCGCGAGCGCTGGCCCTGGCCTGCCGCGGACATCACGAACTGGTCCTCGAGAACCTCGCACTCCGCCAGCAACTCCACGCGTTGAAACGCACGGTCAGCCGTCCGCATCTCCGGAGGCGCGATCGGCTGTTTTGGATCGTGTTGGCCGAGACGTGGCGGAACTGGCGCACGGCGCTCGTGCTCGTCCGGCCCGACACCGTGGTGCGATGGCATCGCGAATGGCTCCGCCGGCGATGGACGCGGCGTTCGGCGCGACTTCGTGCGGGCCGCCCAGGAACCGATGCCGCCATTCGCACCCTGGTGAGCAAGATGGCCGCCGCGAATCCGCTGTGGGGCGCGCCTCGGATCCATGGCGAATTGGGCAGAGTGGGCGTCGAGGTCTCGGAGCGAACCGTCTCGCGGCTCCTGCGGCGACCGCGCCGTCCGCCGTCACAGACGTGGCGCACCTTTCTGACGAATCATGCTCGCGACGCTGGCGTCGATCGATTTCTTCACCGTCCCGACCTTCACGGGCCGAGTCCTGTTCGTCCTCATCGTGCTGATGCATCACCGCCGGCGGATCGTGCACGTCAACGTGACCGAGCATCCGACGGCGGCCTGGACGGCACAGCAGATGATTGAGGCGTTTCCGGACGACACGGCGCCCAGATGGATCTTGAGAGATCGCGACGCGATCTACGGTGACGCGTTCCGACGCCGAGTCGCCGGCATGGGTATCGAGGAGGTCGTCTCACGTCCGTCCAGCCCATGGCAGAATCCGTACGCCGAGAGGCTGATCGGATCCATTCGGCGCGAGTGTCTGGACCACGTGATCGTGCTCGGGGAGCGGCACCTGCGACGAACTCTTAACCGCGTATCTCACCTACTACAACGACGTTTCATACTGCCCCACCTCGCTATGTGGCTGAAACGCGCTGAGAAACCGAGAGTTCCCTGTTGAGAGGTTGGTATTGCGACCTCTTGCGTGCGGCGCCGGACACGAGCGACCAACGTTGCGGCGGCTGGCGTTTCCAGAACGCTGCCGCTTGAAATACCCACGGACCGTCGGCCAACGGATGGTCCGCCTCGATCTCGCCTCGCTCCACGGCCAGCCGGAGCGTTCTGGCACTGATGCCGAGCACGTGAGCGGCTTCCGTCAGATTCATCCATCCCTCTGACTCGCGCCGCTCACGATCGTAACAAGGGATCTCATGATGCGTGCGAAGCGCGGTCACTCGTTCCCGTGTCCAGCGATTCCCGCGCCCGGTCAGCAGACCGTTCCGGTTGAGCGTGCTGGCCAGCAGATCATCCGAACAGATTCGGGCCAGCACGCGCACGGCCTCAATCGACGTCTTTCGGGTGCCTGGGCGCTATTCTGCCCACGACGTCGTCGCGGCAACCGCAGTTCGGTGTGCACGCCGCCTTTCCAGTGAATGACGAGGACGACTTCACCCGCCGTCCGCATCCACGTCGACGACCACTTCGTGGATCAAGGTGCGGACCAGGCGTTTCTTCAACCGCACATCGGCATGCGGACCATTCCACACGGCCTCGAGGTCAGCCGCCAGATCATCGAATTCTTCTCGAGAGGGGTCGGTCTCTGACGCTGACCCTGGACGTGCTGATCGATGCGCCCTTCGATCTCGTGGACGCGCTGCAAGGCCTGATTCCAGCGCCGCTCCAATTCGTCGGCCACCAACCGATTCTCGGGATCGGCCGCATCGTACTGCCTCTGCGCCCGCTGCGCCGCGTAGCGCGCCGCTTCCAGGTCTCGCGTCCACGCGTCCAGCACCTCGTCCTGCTGACGCGCCGCGCCCTCGCTCGCGACCACCGCCGCGTCGATGGCGGCGGGTTGCACCACGCGCAGGACTTCTTTGGCCATCGCGGCGTCTACCAACAGCCCACCAAACGAGATGCAGCGCGGTTCCCCGTTGTCCAGCGCCCCTCGATGGCAGCATAGCGGAGCACATTGTGGGCGCTGCCAGTGTAACAGACGGTCAGCTTCCGCCCACAGCGCCGACAGCGCAACAGACCAGCCAACAACGCCGGCCCGCTCGCACCGCGCCGGCGTGCCCCGACCCGCGCAGATTCTCGGCCATCGCCTGTTGGATCCGTTCAAACTCCTCCCAGCTCACATAGCCCTCGTGCGCGTTGGGAATCAAGGCCAGCCACTGATCCCGCGGTCTGCGTCGGCGGCTGGTGCGCGGCTCGCCCGTGGTCATACTGGAGCGTCTGTTCGGTCTTCCCATATGCGTAAGCGCCGCCGTACATCGGATTGCTCAGCATGCGGTACACCATGCCGTAGGACGGTCGTCGCCACACCAGCTCGCCGGACGCCGGACGGACGGGCAGCTGCAGTCCGTGCTCCAGAAACCACCACAACGTCTGACGCACGGTCCCGAGTTCGCCAAACTTCCGGAACACCAAGGCGATGGCCTCCTGCACGCGGCGATCCGGATCTTTCTCGACATGCGGCGCATCGGTCTTGATATACCCGACCGCCGCAGCCACCAGGAGCTCGCCGCGTTGGGCCTTCGCGCGTCGCGCCTCCACCGACCGCTGGCGCAAGAGGTCCAGTTCGTATTCGTTCAAACTGCCTTTCAGTCCCAACAGCAAGCGATCATTGCTGTGTCGCGGGCTATACACCGTGTCCAGATCGATCAACACGGTATCCACGACACGACAGACTTCGACCAGTTGTTGCCACTCCCGGCTGTTGCGGGCGAAGCGCGACACCTCCCGCGCCGCGACCGCGCCGACCTTACCCAAACAGACCTCCGCCACCATGCGTTCGAAGCCCGCGCGCGTCACCATCCCGGCGGCGGACCGGCCCAGGTCCTCATCCACCACCTCGATCTCGCGCCAGCCCAACTGGTGCAACCGGTCCTGCATCGCATACTGCAACCGCTGGCTTTCGAGGTTGTGGGTCACCTGATAGGCCGACGACTGGCGAACATACAGGATCGCTTTGCGCGCCAGATGCTGCGGTTTGATCTTGTCACTCATCGCACGCCTCCTGCGCCGGGCCGGAGGCGAGACCTCGGTCGACGTGCACGCGCAGCAGCCGCGCCAGCAACCGGATCGTCTTCTCTTGGATCTCGGGTGGCAACGTCTGAAACGACGGACGCGAGGGTGGGGGATGAAACAGCGTGGGTTGCGAGAGTCGCGGTCGGTTCACGGACCGTGGCATCAGCACCTCCTGCGGCAAGCAAGGAACGATGCTGGGCTTGTAGCACACCGCCAGAATCCGGACGTGGCACGGTTCGCAGCAACGCCTTCAACTCCCGCAAGGCGTCACAGTTGACGGTCGGCACGGCCATCACGCGCAGCCGACCAACACGCGGCCGGCTCAAACATCCAGGTCGGTATCTCTACGGATCGACGATTCCGCTCTTCCTCGAGACCGCACCGACACACGGACTGCCCATGCTTGACGAGCACCTCGTACACGGCGACAGAACGACCGAACCATGGATGCCACGGATAACAGACTTCTCGTGACTCAGTACTATGGGTGTTGGGTTGTCGACTTGTACCACGAGTGGCGAACGCACCTCTCGCTGGTCAGGGATACGCCGACGCCCGAGGACACCGCCCAACTGCGGCACCGTCGTCGAATCCCGCAGCTCGGCGGACTCCATCACCGCTACGAACGTCGCGCGGCCTGACCGTCGCCCGCGGCGTCAGCGACGGCGTGTGCCGCTTCTCTTCGTCGCCCCACGCAAGAAAGCCAACTTCGAGCCGCAGATTCAGTTCGCCGTCATGAGCGAATGGGCACTCGGCGACGCGCCTGCGCAGCCCGAGGACCGCTTCACGTTGCAGTCCTACATGCTCGAACTCGTTCCCCCCGCCCTGGCTGATCGCGACGGCGTTCCCAACGGGACGAGGGTCCGGACGACGGTGCGGCAACCATCTGACGACGCGGCGTGGGCTGTTCTTCAAGGCGTCGTACCTCTTCAGGTTCTGAGGTGCGACATCGACCTGGAGAGTTGCTGGCACGGCAGCCGCAAGCAACGCTCGAGCGCATGTGATCGTTTTGCCTGGCGGCGATGGGGGGGCGGGCGGAGGGATCCGCGCTCTTTCGAGTGGATGCGTTTCCTGTAGAATGAGCGCCGCGCGCGTCGTGATGTCGAGCCATCCGACGCTTCGTTGGCCTTTCGTTCGCATGTCTTCCGATCAAGGAGCGCAAATATGATCCTCATGAACGTCGTGACAGCAGGTGCCATCACCATCGGTGCAGGCCTGGTGCCGCTCTACGCGTCCGGAACGCAGGAAAGGGTCACCGTGACAGGTTGCGCCGTCAAGGCAGACGGCGACGGGGACGGGTTCCTGCTTGCCAACGCAGTCGGGCAGGCCAAGAGGATGCTCTACTGGCTCGACGATGACAATGACGAGGTCAAGAAGCTGATGGGCCAGCTCGTCGAGGTGACTGGAGACATTGAGGGGGAGGTCAAACGCGCCGAGATCGAGATCGAGCGCGAGAACGGGATGATTGAGCTCGACATCAAGTCCGGCGGCCGGAAGGCCACCGTCAAAGTGCCCCAAGGGTCCTCGGCGGTTGGCTCGTCGGTGAAGGCCCAGGAAGTCGAGCTGGAGTATGACGTCCGGAAGCTCGAGGTGAGATCCGCCAAGTCGATTAAGCCGAGCTGTAAGTGACGGAAGACCTGGTATACGGTCCCTTGCAACTCAGCATAAAGACTGGCGGATGGTCTCGTGTGGGACCTCAATCCCGCGGGCCAGCATCAATTCGGAGACATCGCGAGCCGAAGGCGTAGTTGGCAGAATCCTGGTGAACAGGAAGCTGCCGCGGAACGAGGCGCGTGAGGAGAAGACGACGACGGCAGACAGTCCGGCGGCTGTCCGGAACGATCTGCCGTGGCGGGTCATCGAATCGTGGCCGGGGACCGCACGCCGCTATGTGGCGATGGGCGGTCC
The DNA here is from genome assembly GCA_963840865.1 of Vicinamibacterales bacterium. Lineage (GTDB taxonomy): Bacteria > Acidobacteriota > Vicinamibacteria > Vicinamibacterales > Vicinamibacteraceae > CAWJAP01. Next base: position 38,631 of record CAWJAP010000021.1, on the reverse strand, counting down.
TCCGGGAACCATGATTCGGGTAGGTGTGGTTGAGTAGGTGTGGCGCTTGGCCGTGAACTTGGCTGTCAGGTATTCGCCGAGGTGGATCGGTCCGGAGAGCGCACCATCGGCGAGCGTGCCCGAGAAGATGAAGGTGACGGAGTTGCCCGACCGTCGCTCGACGCTTCTCAGCGTCACCTTGTCCCCTTCGATCATGCCGACCAGGTCGCGAACGGTGAAGTCCCCCTTGTGCGAGCCTTGAATCCAGTTGCCATCCTGCTCGATGTACAGGCTGTGCTGGCTGCGGCTGCTGAAGAACTCGACGTCGACGTCCCAGCGCCCGCTGAGATTCGCGACCGGAGCGGGCATCTCGTCCGGCCGCGGCGTACGCGTGCGCGAGAGCGCTTCGTGCAGGCGGCCGGCGACGATCTTGTCCTCACCACGCTGCATCTGCCAGGCCGTGACCGTCACGCCTGTCGTCCCGGGGGGAAGCGCCGCGCCTCCGCGGTTGCCACCGATGCCCGAGCCGAGCGCAATCCGCGGCTTCGTCCTGGCGAGCTCCTCGGCCAGTTCCTCGCCGGTCAGGTGCAGCTTCGAGGAGTCCCACAGGATCGCCAGCGACGGGCTCTTGTTCGACAGATCGGTCGGCTCGCGCAGCATCGTGCGGACGCCGTCGATCGTCGAGACCCGCTTGGAGATAGTGTCCAGCCAGGACAGCCATGTCTTCCACTCGCCGGCGTGATCGCGCTTCACCCACGCTTCGACCGCCGCCAGCATGCCCAGCGTCTCCTCGCGTCCGACCTTGTTGTCTCGCCCGGGGCCGTGATGCGGGGCGCTGGCCTGCCACGCCGACTGCAGGATGTCCTTGCGGCCGAGGAGAAGTCCGGCGCACTGCGGACCGCAGATCGCCTTGCCGCCGCTGTAGGCGACTACAGTCGCGCCGCGCTGGAGGTGCACGTTGGGAATGGTCAGGATCTCGGCCGCCGCGTCCACGAGGATCGGAATGTTCTTGGGCTTGGCGAACTGGGCGATCGCCTCCAGCGCCATCGGCCCCGAACCAGGCCCGTTGTCCGCAAGCAGATAGATCATGGCGGTTCGCGGGTTGAGCGCGTTGTCGAGCTCTTCGATCGTCTCGACCGTGACCATGTTGACGCCCACGTTGCGGATGGCGTGGTCGTACGAGTTCCGTGAGCTCCTCGGCATGACGACCTCTGTCTTGTCCAGGTCGGTCAGGTCGGGGATGCGAACCAGCTTTTCGGGATTGCCACCCGTGACGCAGGCGGCCGTGACGTGCTTCATCCCCGCCGCGCATCCCGCCGAGACCATGCCCCATTCAGCCCCGGTGATCTCCGAGAAGCGCCGTCCCACCGCTTCGGCCAGCTCGTCGATCTGGACGAAATGCCTCGCGGCGTGATCCATCGCCGCGCGCACCTCGGGCAGTTCGACGGATCCACCGATGATCGTGAACGTGCCCCGGCAGTTGATCACCGGCTCGACGCCGATCGACTGGTAGATCTGCGGTCCGGCGACCAATGGACCGGCCCCGGCGGTCGCGGTCAGCGACGTCGCGGATCCGAACAGCATTGGCAGCGCGAGCGCGTTGCCCACCTGAAACAGCTGTCGACGTGTGACGCCCTGTGAGGGTGCCTGTTCGGGGCTGGCATCTCGGCTGTGTTCCGACATCTTTCCTCCGGCTGTGAAAACTGGCGTCACCGACTTCCATCGCCCCGACCCGGCGGCGTCGAGGCGCGTCCGCCGCCGGCTCAGCGCACGGCAACGAACGAAATCTGCTCGAGCCCCGGATAGGTGTCCTCGTTGGTCGGCGTCCGATCGATCGGCGCAAGCGGCGCGACCGTCGTGCGCGTCGGGAACATCTCCGCAAAATATTGCGCGTAGATGCGGTTCATGCGCGAAAAATCGTCGATGTTGTCCAGATAGACGTTGCTGGCCACGACGTTGGAGAAGGACAGGCCGGCTTCCTCGAGGCCGTCGAGCAGGTTGCGCATGGTCTGACGCACCTGGGCCTCGACGGTCGAGGCAAAAATGCCCTGCACCTTGTCGGGGCCCGGCGTGAAAGGTCCCTTGGCCGAGCAATAGTACGTGTCGCCAGCGAACACACACGGGCTGGCAGTGGCGCTCGGACGCATATTCTTCGGACGCACGGCGACCCGCTTCGACAGATCCGCGACGGCGACGCCCGTGAACTGAATCGTGTTGCCGCCGGGCAGGCTGGCCACGCGAATCGTCGCGCGCGCAGGCGTGTTCCCGAACTCGAAATGCTTGGCGTAAATGGCGTTCATCTGCGCCGACGCCTTGTTCGTCAGATACGGGTTCACGAAGACCACATGCCGGAAATCGAGGCCCGCGGCGGCCAGGGTCTGCTTCATGTTGTCGAGCGCCAACTGCACCTGCGCATCCGCGCTGTCGGGAACCCTGCCGGTCAGATCCGCGCCGAAGAAGCCCGACAGGTACAGCCGATCGCCCGCCATGACTCCGGGAGTCCACGAGATGTTGCGCGCTGATGCCGGCGGCACGATGAGCTTCTTTCGTGACAGGTCCCGGATGGCCACCGCGCTGATCTCCACCGGCGTGTCGGTGGGCATTCGGTAGACACCAAGGACGGCGCGGGCCGGTGGTGCCTTCGCGAAATACTCCCGCCAGATGCGGTCCATCTGATCGTACGCCGCCATGTCGTGCAGGTACACCTGGCTGTACACGACATGTTCCATCGTCAGGCCGGCCGCTTCGACGACGCCCTTGACGTTGTCGAGCGTCTGGCGCACCTGTGCTTCGACGGCGGCCGGCAGTTGGCCGTCGCGATCGCGAGCGCCCTGGCCCGAGACGTAGAGGAAGTCGCCGGCCACGATTCCCGGACTGTACGGTCCGACAGGTTTGTGGCCGGGAGGATCGATCACGCGCTTCTCGGTTTTGGCAGTCGCCGGCGTGCCGCCCTGATCGGCGGAATAGCCCCACGACGCCGCGACCGCGATCGCGGTCCCGAAAAGCGTCACTCGGTACCTACACACTCCAACCTCACAGAACAGCGGCGATCTTGCCATACATGGCCGGTACCGCAGTCGCGCCCGTGCCTCATCGTCTCCCCCAATGAGCTCAACGGCCATCTCCGCACCGTGATTGTGGCGCCCATGACGACAGGAGGGCGCCTATCCGTGGCGCCCGAAGTGCCGCTTTCAAGGACGTTCGGGGTTTGTCGCGCTCGACCAGCTGCGGACCATCGACGCCTTCAGGAGATGTTCGCCAAACAGCCTGTCCGGAGTTGCCCCATGAGGCATCGAGTCGGTCGCGATCTCGCCCTCGCCGGCGGGACGTCGGCCGCAAGCCGAGAGTAGGCGGTACATTGGGCGGGCAGCCTTCCTCAGGCGTCGCCGAGGATGAACCGGTTCCACAACGACCGGACCAATCGCGTCCATCACCGGATTCCGTAGTCGCCGGTAATCCGCTCGACCACTAACGGATAGAGCACGCCTACGCGCGTCCACAGGGCTCGCTCACGCGGTCCCGCTGCTTCACGGCGTACGCGAGCATCGAGCAAAGACAGCTGGGCCGCTCGGCCGACGCGTCCGCGCACTCCCATAAGGGTGCAGGTGCCGCTGGGGGCCCGAACCCGCGCCAGGGTCTTGGTCCGCACAAATGCGTCAGCAGCTTCGAAAATGACGGAGCGACGACCGACGGTGGTGGGCGCACGTGGTGGGCGCACTCGCGATTCACCCGCATGAACATTGCACCGACCTTTCGGCGAAATCAGATCGAGGAAGTTTTGGAAGTCTCGAAATCGACCGCTCAGACGGTCTTGGTGCCAAATTCGAAGTGTTGGCAGGGTCTCAGGTGGTCTCCTGAAGTCCCGGAAACCTCAAGAGGTCCGCGCCTGGTGCGCATGTACCAGTTCGCGCTGATCATCGAGCGCGACGATTCTCCAAGACCCACTCATCGCGATACACTGGATCTCATGGCTTTGGGTGATCGCGATCACACGCACGGTCTCGGCCACGCTCCATCCGCCCGCCGCGCGAGAGAGGATCAGCCCATCGCGCGCTTATGGTCGGTGACGAAGGCCGGCGCCGAGCGCCACGCCTTTCTGCACGGCCACGAGTTGGGTTTCGAGCTGCGCATTCTCGACGAGCACATGGGAGAGCCGGTCTTTTCTCAGGTTCGCGAATTCGAGGCTGCGATCATCACGCTCGCGGCCACGCACCATAGAAACCTGCTCGCCTCCGGCTGGGCGGATGGCCCGAGCCCCCAAGCGTAGGCCGATGGGCGCAACACGGCTCGAGAGCGTCCGTGGAACGCGCAGATTGTCAAAGATGACTGCCACCGGGCACGGCCGCTGCGATCGTGCTGGCGCCTGCCCGGACTGCGAGCCGCGCTTGGCTACTGTGTGCATTTTTGCTGTCGCCCCTCGCTGAAGGCAGCGTGCGACATCCGGTAGATCTCATTTTGCGACCGACTCCCTGATGAACTTGCCGATCTCGGCGTCCAGGGCCTCCTTGCGCTCCCAGGCCTCGAGGATGTCGAAGTTGGCGTCCGACATCTTCGCCATGATCCTATGGTGCAGGAGCTCGCTAGCGTCCAGCAGGCGCCGCAGGCCATCGGCCTGTTCCTTCGTCAAAGGCATGGTGCGATCCTGTCACGGCCAGTGCGCCCTGGAAAGTCTCAGCTCCCCGGCCGCGCTACGTGATGCCGGATTGTGATCGGGTTGGGAGTGTCTGCACGCTGGCATTGACGAAGTGGCTCGCCGTCCTGGAGCGCGCCATTCGGCTGGAGGACCACGATCCTTGGATCCGACTTCGACGGCGGACCGACGCTGCCAGGCGGTATGCAGCGTCGACGTGCGGCCGGATGATCGCCCGCGATTTCGCCTCAGGCGTCCTCCAAGCGTAGACCTTCCGGCAGCGATTCGCCGAAGAGCCGCTCGGCGTCGGCGCGCGCAGGGCCTGTGGGTTCGAGGAGGCGCGACGCGAGACGCGAGGGATGGCCCTCGGCGGCGAGACGGGTCGCCGCTTCCAGGCGGAGATCCTCCGGCACGTCACGAGCGGGGTCGGCCGTGAACGCGCCGAGCTGCGCGAGCGTGACCGCGGCATCCTCGGAAAGGACATGCCGCTCGAGCAAGAGTCGCATCCACGACGCCGCACGCTCGGCGAGCACGACGTTGTTCAGCGGCCCGTGAAACGGCACGCGGCCACCCGCCCTCGCGAGCGCCCACAACAGGCTCGCGTTGTTTCGATCCTTCCTGAGACGGGCAATCACGGCGTCGCCCACCTGTGCCCGCACGTCGGGCGCAATCTGCTCCAGGCTCGCCACCAATCGCCATGTCTCACGCTCGATCTGCGGATGCAGCCGCCTGGCGGTCTTTCCGCGAAGTCCAATCGTCGCCGCATAGCGCTGGAACATCTCGACCTGCTGCGTCGGCGAGAGCCCGGGTGCGACGCGCTGCCACAACACGAGCCATTCAGACTGGCCCTGCACCTCCGATGGGAACGCGAGCCCGGTCATGTAAATCTTGCGGGCTTGCGCCAGCCGCGCCGCGTCGCGCGTCGCGCCAAAACCGGGGCGCAGACAAAAACCCAGAAGGTTGAGGAAACGCGCCTCGTGCCGTGCGCTCTTCGTCCTTCCGGCGGCGGTCTCGAGCAACGCATCGCAGATCGTCCGGATGGATCCGAGCGACCAGCCATGACGTCCCTCGCCGAGGGCCGCTTCGAGCGCCGCCATCAACGTCTCTGGCGTCGTCTCGGTCGTCGCCGCAGGACCGAAGACGTCGCGAACAAGACCGACGGCACGCGCAAGCGCGGGAGCCGGGGCTGCCTCGGCTTCGACCTCCGCCTCGCCGCCCGTTTCCCGCTCGGCGCGGCGCAGCTGGAATTCGAGCCGCCATCGATGTGACGTCTCCCTGGAGACCAGCGTCACGGTCAGCGTGCCGAGCTCCGTGTAGCGTGCTTCGACCTGCACGGGAACCTCGACGCTGCGCGATCGCTTGCCGAAGCGAAGCTCGGTGACGAGCGGCGCGTGCCGGTGGAGCGTCGATTCGGGCACGGTGACGACGGCGCCTGCGGCATCCTTGCGTGTGCGGCTGCTCCACAACGTGAATGCGATGACCTGGTTGCTCGAGACGGAAAAGTTCCGATCGGTGAGATCGAGCGTCGTCCCTTCCTGGATGCCGTGCGGCAGGATGCAGACCGCCTGGATCTCGACATCCTCACGGGCGCGGTCGCTGACTTCGGCCGACTCCGCCCGCCGCAGCCCGATGTAGTAGCTCCGCGGGCTGCCGCCGCCGATGCGCACACCGTGGCCGTGCCGGACGAGGCCGAAGTACGCCGCGCCATCGGCAACCGCGGTCGCCGGCGATCGGTTGACGAGGACGCGAGGCGTCCAGCCGGGGTCGGTCGCCTCGAACCAGCGAGCCAGCACGCTCTGGACGCGAGCCCGCAGCTCGTCGGGCGTGAAGAATCCCCCGTTGAAGAGGACGAGGTCGGGACGCACGGGCGTGTCCTCGTCTCCGCGCAGGAACGCCGCTAGATGCCGCGTGATGGCCGGATCGGTCGCGTACGGCAACCCGAGCTCGCGAAGCCCCGACCGGCGAATCAGGTCGGGCACCGCCGCGGCCCCGACGACAGGCAGGAACCCGTTCATCGCCAGCTCCAGCACCTCCTCGCGCGTCACCGTCGTCGTCAGGGCGCCGCCCACGACCGACCGTCCCGACCCGAGCACCGTGACATCGGCCGCATCGCCGGCGGGAGGCCCGAGCAAACGTTCCTTGACGACCGCGCACTGGCGCCGGAGGGCCTGGTGTTGGGTGAGCGAGAGCCGGGGCATGCCGAGCTTTTCCTCGACCAGGCGCGCGAGGGCCAGATCGACGTTGTCACCGCCGAGGAGCAGATGCTCGCCGACGCGCACGCGCTCGAACGACACCTCGCCGTCGACGACACGAACCTCGACCAGCGTGAAGTCGGTGGTGCCGCCACCGACGTCGCAGACGAGCACGCGCTGGCCGTGAGAGAGCTGTGCGATGGAGCGTTCCAGGGTGCGCCGCGATCCAGGCGTACAGCGCAGCGGCTGGCTCTTCGATCAGCGTGAGGTGGCGATAGCCCGCCGATCGCGCCGCTTCGATCGTCAGCTCGCGCGCTTCCTCGTCGAAGGAGGCCGGGACCGTGAGCACGATCTCCTGGTCCTCGAAGCGCGTGCCGGGCGCGCGCCCATGCGCGTGATCCCAGCTCCAGCGAATGTGGCGCAGGTAGGCGGCCGATGCTTCGACGGGGGAGACCTGGCGCTCGGCCGGATCGGCGGACCAGGGCAGGAGCCTGGCGCGCCGATCCACGGTGTCGTGCAACAGCCAGGACTTCGCCGACGAGACGAGCCGTCCGGGCAGTCTGCATCCCGCGGTCTCGTGCCCAGCGACCGATCACGGGCGCGTCCGCATCGGCCCACGGCTGCGCGAGACGTTCGACCTCGCGTTCTTCCGGCGGGGCAAGATAGAGAAAGGACGGCAGCGTGTCGGACGCCGCCGTCTCGCCCGGTCCCACGATCTGAGGAATGGGAAACCGCCGGACACGCAGCGGCTCGCCGCGTTCAGCCTCGTGCAGGTCGGCCCACGCCACGGCGCTGTTGGTCGTGCCGAGATCGATACCGATGACGAACCGCGAAGGCTGTGTGGAAACGTCGGGAGTCACAACCATTGCGATCCACGAGCCTTGAGCCCCGGGCGGCGAGCGCTCGCGGTCCGGGCCCGACTGCGCCCGGTCAGCGCGGTTCGCGAATGTTCCATTCGAGCTTCCATCGCCCGTCGCCGCGTCGCTCGGCGAGCCACAGTTCGAGGGTCCCCACTTCGGTCACCCGGCTCTCGAGGCCAACGGGCACGATCGAGCCATCGTGACCCGGGCGCTCGAGCGTCACTTCCAATGGCGTCAGCTCCTCGATCTCGTCGCCGCATTCGTCGACGAGGTCGCCCACCGCATCCTGTTTGCGCACCGTGGAGCTGAGAAAGCGGAACTCCGCGGGCTCGCCGACGACGAGGCCGAACTCGCGCGCGGGAATCGCGGCCTCGGTGCCCTCCTCCATGCCGAACGGAACCACGCAGAGCGCGCGCACGGGCGCGTCGAGACCCGGCACGGCCGGCATCGCGCTCTCGATGCCCACGTAGTAGGTCCGCGGGGCGCCGCTCCGGATGCGGATACCGCGCCCGCGGCGAGCCACTCCGTAGTGCGCGGCGCCAAGGGCCACGGCGCGATCGAGATCCACCGAGTCGAGTACCGCCTCCGGGCCGAGCGGCGGGAAACCGTCGGCCACGATCCACCGGTTGAGCGCATCGAGAAGGCGCGCACGCAGCGGCTCCGCGTTCATCACGCCGCCGTTGAACAGCACGTGCGTGGGCGCAGCCAGCCCGCTTGCGCCGCGCCGCAGGCGCACACCACTCTCCGCCGCATCGCCGGCCAGCTCACCGAGAAACCGCGCGAGATGCCGGGTGATGCCGGCATCGGCGGCATAGGGCAAGCCCAGTTCCTGAAGACCGACACGGCGCTGCCGCTGCGGGCGCTCGTTCGCCTCGACGCTCGGGAGAAAGCCGTTGACGACGACTTCCTCGAGATCGGCCCTCGTCAGTTCCGCGGTGATCGTGCTGGCAATCACGCGCGAACCCCGTCCGAGAATCGTGACCGGGCACGACTCGCGCGACGGGTCGGCAAACAGCTGCTCCTTTGCGGGACGACACTGTTGCCAGAGCTGCTGCAGCTGCCAGGCATCGATCCGCTGACCGCCGGCTTCGAGGCGCTGCTGCACGCGCCGCGCCAGCGCCAGGTCCATGTTGTCGCCGCCGAGCAGGATGTGATCCCCGACGGCGACACGCGTGAGCGCCAGCGAACCCGCATCCTCGTTCACGGCGATGAGCGTGAAGTCGGTCGTGCCACCCCCGACGTCGACGACGAGAATCAGATCGCCGACGTGAACCAGGTCGCGCCAGATCCCGGCAGCGTGGGCGAGCCACGCGTAGAACGCGGCCTGCGGCTCCTCGAGCAGGCGCACGTCGCCAAGACCTGCGTCGCGGGCCGCGCGCAGCGTCAGCTCGCGTGCTTCCTCGTCGAAGGACGCCGGCACCGTCACGAGCACGTCCTGTGCCGATAGCGCAGCGTCTCCGCCACCGTCGAGCCGCATCCCACGCGGCGCCGAGATGCCGGAGATACGCGGCCGAGGCTTCCACGGGCGAAAGCCTGGGGACCTCGGGGCCGGCACCTTGCGGCAGGATCGCGCCGGTGCGGTCGACGCGTGGATGTGACAGCCACGACTTGGCCGACGCCACCAACCGCGACGGGTTCTCGGCGCCACGGCGCCGCGCGAGCTCGCCGACGACGAACGGCGGCTCACGGTCCCACGGCAGGCTCGTGGTGCCGGCAGGAAAGTCATTCGGGCCCGGCACGAAGAGAAACGACGGCAACAGGGAGGAATCGCGAATTTCGCCCGGGGCGACGAGCTGCGGGATGTTCTGAATTTCAGCGGACGCTTGTTCACCTACTGCCGTATCGACCACGGCCAGCGCACAGTTCGTCGTGCCAAGATCGATGCCGATCACGTAACGCGGAGGCATGGTCTATCCCACCTCGACTTCGGCGGGAGCCACCACGCTGACGCGCCTGGCTGGACGGAAGCGGCGGCAGCTCGAGACGGACGACGCGCCAGCCGCGATGTCGCACGATGCCTCGTGCCGATCCCTGCGCCGGCACGTTGCCGACAATGCGCGTCGTCGATGGATCGGTGGCCGCCGACACGGTGCGCGCCTCGCCTTCGTCCTCGGCCGACAGGGGCTCGATCTGCACGTAGCGGTCGAGTGCGGTCCGGCAGCGTCCGTGCACGTCGCGGGCGGCTGCACCAACCTGGGCGTCGGAGTAGGCCGTCAGATCCTCCCGCAGGAAGTCCACCAACCGGGCGTCACGCTGCAGCAGCGCGAGCAGCTGCACGGCGCGATCGCCGGGATCTTCGGGGGCGGTGGCGGAGCTGGTGTGGGCGGCGATGCAGGCTTCGTCTCGTCCGCCTGCTCCAGAAGCAGGACCGAGAGCACGTCGGCGGGTAAGCGCCCGGTGAACAGCAGTTTGAAGGCGGCGACAATCCGCGCGCCGACGCTGAGCATGATGGTTCGATCCTCCGGGCTGGCGACCGGCCCTCTGAAGAGCCGGCGACGCAGCCGAACCATGAATCGTACTTGCGAGCGCGCGACCACGCCAGCTCGCGCCCCTTCAAGGCGTCCGGGGGAGGCCAGCACGCAGTCGTACGCGGCACGAAAGCGAGATGGCCAAGCGAGCCTCTCGGGGATTCACCGTCAGAATGCGCGCTCGCGACGACGGCGTTCGATGACGCCGGCATCGACCAGCGTCCCGGTGCGGCTGATGGCGTTGAAGAACAGCTGGTCACCATCGATCTCGACCGCCAGGAACGCGAGATCGGTATCGAAGCCCTCGGCCAGCAGCGGCGATCGCGTGTCGATGTCGCCGCGGCGGAGCTTTCCTCCAGAGCCCACGACGAAATAGGTGATGCCCTGCTGCGGCTTTGTGCGCTCGTAGAGATGCTCGTGGCCGGTGAAGACGACCGTCACGTTGCTCTGCACGAACATCGGTTCGAGCACCTGCCGCAGGTCGACGTGCGAGCCGTGGCGCCGGCCCGACGAGTAAGGGGGATGATGGAAGTACGGGATCATCCATTCCTCGCCGCCTCCGAGCTCGTCCTTCAGCCACGCCAGCTGCGTCGGCGTCGGATAGTCGCTCTCGACCGCGATGAGCTTTACGTCCTGCTTCGGCGTCTTGAAGCTGTAGTAGGTCCGTCCGCCCATGTTGAACGGAGCGTAGTGCGCCTGTTCGCGCGAGTCGTGGTTGCCGAGCGACGCGTAGAACTTCATGCCGCTCGAGAGCAGCTCCCGGTAGGGCTCCTCGAACTTCTTCTGGAAGTCCCGCGGCCGCTCGAACCCGTAGATGTTGTCGCCGACGGTGATCACGAGCTCGGCGGGGAACTGCGCCCGCACGCGCGCCATGCGCTCGCCGAGCTCGTACTGCTCGCGTCCGCCGGTACCGAAGTCGCCGAGTACAAAGAACTTCAGCGAACCCTCGCGATTGGGAAGCTGAAGCCCGCTCGTGCTCGAGGCGACGGGTTGCTGCGCGGCCGGCGCGTGCGGCCCTGCCAGGTTCGACGTGGCGAGCCAGATGGCGGCGACGGCCAGTGCGCGCCGAGGCGTCAAACGGCTGAAGGGCATCGGCATCCGGGTCAGGAAGGCAGCACCTTGCGCAGGACGTCGACGATGATCCGCGGATCGACGTCGAGCAGGATGAGATCGCTGCCGAGAAAGCGGTACTCGAGCTCCGCCGGCAGCGCCGGCAGCATCTTCAGCAACTGCGGGGGGATCGACGAGAACGGCACCTCGTCGGGATAGCGCACGTTCACGCGTGCGGCGAGTCGTCGCTCTTCCGCCTCTTCGCGGATCGCTTCGACGAGCTCGCGCCCCTCGCGTCCGCCCAGCACCTCCCGACAAATGCGGCGGACGACCGGCCGAATCTCGGCGACGAAAACGTCGCCTTCGCGGGCGCCGGTCCGTGAGGCGACGATGAGCCGTTCGAGGCTGAGCCCACGCTCGTACATCGCCGTGGGCGATGCCTCGGCAGGCAGCTTCGGCAGCGTCTCCTCCAGCTTGCGACGCAGGTCCACGTAGGCCTCGGTGGCGGCCTCGAACTTCTTGAAGGCCTCGTCGTCGGCCGGCTGGTGGGCCTGGGGCGCCGGGGCTTCCCGGACCGTGGTCGGATGACGCGCGCACGCCAGCGTCGTTGCGAGCACGGCGATTACCGTGAAACGTTTCGACATGGGTTCCTGCGTCTTTGCCGAGCCAACTCGCGCGCACGCCATAGACGTGAGGCGCTCGAGAGAGGTCCGCAGCGGCCGTCCGGGAGGATACCTGCCGGCCGAGGAAAAGCCAATGAACGCGGGCGTCGGCGGCCGGGGTCAGGCGTCCTCGGTGAGCAGGATACGCCGCACCTCCTCCAGTTCAGCCTTCTTGGCGTCGCTCACGCGCGGGAAAGCGAGATCGAGATCCTCCAGCGTCTGTAGAGGATAGCGGCTATCGCGAGCCGACAGTGCAATACGAACAACAGACGACATCAATGGGGCGGCGCCAGCGTGCCGCGGCGCCTGAAGCGTCCCATGAGCGGCCACAGGTCCACCTGTTGCAGATACCGAGGCACTTCGAGGGCTCGGCACTTCGCGCCGAGCCCTCCGTTGTAGCATCGGCGCGTTATGAGCACAGAGGGTCCGCGAGAGAACGAGGCAGTCCGTGACGATGGTCCGATCAACGGTGTGGCCGTCGCAATCGTCCGGGACAACGGCGATTCGAGTGGCCTGGCTCGCATCAGGGTCGGCTTTCCCTGGCATAGCCGGCCGGAAGAGTCGGTACTGGGCACGGCTCGCGACGCCCATGGCGGGGAAGGACTATGGGGCTTTCTTTCTGCCGGAGGTCGACGACGAGGTGATCGTGGCCTTCGAGCGCGGCGACATCCGGTCCCCGGTTGTCGTCGGTGCTCTTTGGAGCCGCGATCGCAAGCCCCCAGCGAGCAACGCGGATGGGCGCAACGACATCCGCACCATCCGGACGCGGAAGGGCCATGCGGTCAGCTTCGACGACGGCGCGAAGGGACGCGTGCGGCTCGAGCTTAACGACGGCAAAGCGATCACCATTGACGACGGCAGCATCACCATTGATGCCGAGAACGGCAACCGCATCGTGATTGGCGGCGCCAACGGCACGACCACCATCGACGCGGCGTCGACGCTGCGAATCCGCGCGCCGCAGATAGCCATCGAGGCGTCGGGGACGCTGGACATCAAGGCTGGCGGAACACTCACGCTGCGCGGCTCGCTGGTCGCCATCAACTGAGGAGACTTCGATGGGCGCACCAGCCGCACGAACAGGCGATATCACGGCACATGGGACACCACTCGGGCCTGGGCCGGGATGCTCCACCGTGCTGATTGGAGGCCAGCCCGCGTGGCGCGCCGTGGTGGATACGCACGTCTGCCCGCTCATGGACCAAATGAAGCCACACCTCGGCGGCACGGTCGCTGCGGGGAGCGCGACGGTGCTCATTGGCGGAGCGCGTGCCGGCAGGCAAGGCGACTTCGTCGTCGAAGCAGGTCCGCCGAATGCGATTGCGATCGGCGCGCCGACGGTCCTGATCGGGTAACGCCCCCGCGCGATGCTGACCGGCGTTGGTGCAGGAATCCAGCCCGTGAGAGGGCCAGAGAGGAACGGCTGGGCTCGAGCGTGGGCAAGGACTGACAAGAAGATCAACAGCTCGTGCAGCCGCGCGAGGCGGGCCGACAACCACACACCAGTTCACCGGCTAACGGATGTAAACTCATCGAAACTGAACATAGGAGAAGACGCAGGCCATGCAAGTGATGATGCAAGTCGGCTTTTACGGACACGTCCGGCAATACAAGAACATTCAGTCGGAGATAGACGCGAACATGAGGCGTGTGCTCGAGAGCGGCGAGTACGTGCAGGGGCCCATGCTCAAGCAGTTCGAACAGGAGCTGGCCGCGTTTCACGGGATGACGCACGCTATCGGCACGGGGAACGGCACCGACGCGATCTGGCTGGCAATGATGGCAATGGGCATCGGGCCGGGCGACGAGGTCATCACGCATCCGAACACGTTCTTCGCGACGGCCGAGGCGATCTGGATCGCCGGCGCGACGGCCGTGTTCGTCGACTGTGATCCGCATACCAAGTGCATCGAACCGTCAAAGGTCGAAGCGGCGATCACGCCGAAGACGAAGGCCATCATTCCGGTGCACCTTTACGGCCAGTGCGCCGACATGCCGGCGATCAGAGAAATCGCCGATCGGCACAAGCTGCGCGTCATCGAGGACAACGCGCAGGCGATCGATGCGGCCGGCGCCGGCTTCAAGATCGGCGAATTGAGCGATGCGACATCGACGAGCTTCATCATCCAGAAGAACCTCGGCACGTTCGGCGACGGCGGCGCGCTGATCACGAACGACCCCGGCATCGACGCGAAGGTCCGGAAGCTGCGCAACCACGGATCGAACAAGCGGAACGTCCACAGCTTCGGGTTCAACAGCCGTCTCGACGATCTGCACGCCGGCGTGCTCAGCGCAAAGCTGAAGCACATCCACACCTGGAACGATCAGCGCATCAAGTGGGCGGCGCGCTACACGGCGGGACTGTCAGGTGCGACGCACATCGATCTGCCGTACGTCCGTCCCGGGTACCGTCACGTCTTCCACCTGTACGTGATCGAGACGAAGAACCCGGCACACCGCGATCTACTGCTCGACTTTCTGGTCGCGAACGGTATTGACGCCAAGACGCACTACTCGATCGCGATCCACAAGCAGGACGGCTACCCGTGGAGCAAAGGCGCGCGTCTTGCCGGTGCGGTGCCGAACGCCGAGCGCAATGCCGGCTCGTGCGTCAGCTTGCCGATGTACCCGGAACTGACCGAAGCGGAGGTCGATTACGTCATCGGCAGAGTCCTCGAATGGGACAAGGCGCCGAAGTCGTAATGGCGTACCGCGTCTACGTCTAGAGCATGGGCAAGCGCAGCGTACACCATGCCTCGGCGTTCGCTGCCAATCCCCGATTCGCTCGCCGGGATCTGCAGCCGGGATCCACGGCGGTTGGCCGCAGCGAACTGGCGCGAGCAGGACGTCGCTCTTCACCGAGGCGCCTCGGCGGCCGGCGGAAACAGCGCCGCGAAAAGCCGGTCGGTCCGGTTGCGCCAGCTTGCCCACCCGTCGCCGTCCTTGGCCTCGCCTCCGGCGGGCTGGTAGCCCTTCGAGCGCAGGTACTCGTTGAAGCGGCGGTTCGCCGCGCGCAGGTCCCTGGCCTCGCGCGTGGACGCGTGTCCGTAGAGGCCCCAATCGTGGTACACGCGCAGCGGCCGCTCGAGCGCGGTACGAACCTCCCGCTTGAGGGCGTTCTCGATGACGTCGATGAGGAACGCGGATTGCACGCCGAGAGCGCCGAACAGCCCCGGCTCGTCGAAGGCCGCGAAGATCGCTGTAACAGCATCGAGGGCCTGCCCGACGACGGCTCGCGCACCTGGCTTGGCAATCGTGCGGAACCTGGCATCAATCAAGGGAACGATCTCCTTCGCGAGCACCTCGAGGGAGGCGTTGATCTCCTCGGGCGGGCTCGGCTTCCAGGATCCCCAGTCCATGCGGCCGTGAAACACCACAAGCGCCGGCGCCACCTGCTCGGGCATGAGGTTGTCGAGGCTGTGCGGCACCAGCCCCTGCTCTCGGGCGCCGTCCCCGTCGAGCACGTATGCGGCCGGATAGCGGTCGCCGCCGCGCTCGTAGCCGGCAGGGAGGTAGACGTGCAACGTGGCCTTCGCACCCTGGCGCAGGCTGCTGGCGAACTCGATCGTCTCCATGCGGCCGCGCCGGCCTGCGGGCGGGTCCGCCAGGTGAACGGGTTCGACCCACCCGGGCATCGCCAGCGAGGAGGCCTCCTCGTTGGGCTCGGCGCCGGGCACGCGGCGCGGGTTGCGGGCGTCGGGCACGGGTCTCCCGAAGTCCGGGATGAACTGGTAACTTACGCGCGAGGCGGGCTCGACCTGGGCCTCATAGTAGAAGAGATCCGTCCCAGGCACCCAGTGCAACGGATCCTCGCGCCGAATGCCGAGCAGGTCGCTGGCGATCGCTACGTCCTTCGCGGGACCGCGGTAGAGAAAGACCACGCGGTCGGGCGGATCGATCAGCGGTCCGCCGCCGACGCCGGCCAGGAAGCGCTCTACCGCAGCAGCCTTATCGGGGGCACGCTCGAGCTCCTCGAGGAAGCGTGCCAGCGTCGGCGATTTGATCGTCGGTCTGGCAGGCGTGGCGCTGGCGGTGGTGCTTGCGGGCTCGGTCTTCCAGTCGACGCGCACCAGCTCGCCGAGGCTGCGCGCGAACACAGAGTCACCGGCGACGCTGGGCGCCGTCCACGACAGGTCATCGAACAGCTCGAGGCGCGCGCGCTCTTTCCATCCCTGCGGGCTCGCGGGCCCGACGCGCAGGGTGTGCGCCTTTGTCACGAACACGATCTGGTCGCCGACGAGCGTGGGGAAACCGTCACCCGGGTCGCGGGTGCGCCACTTCATCTCGCCCGTCTCCGCGTCGACGCACGTGAGCACGGTGCGGCCGTTCATCCCGTAAAGATGGCCGTCGTGATAGACGGGCACGGCGTAGGTCTGGCGCAGGACGGGAGCCGTCCACAGCGTCTCCACTGATATTCGGCCGTCGGCGGCCTCGACCAGGCGGTACATCGTCGACTTGTCCACGTGGGTCTTGACGAACAGGCGACCGTTCCCGGCGGGCATGGGGACGGCGCTGGCGACCGATATCCAGACGGGCTCTCCGCCGTGGGGGTGGTTGAAGAGCGCCCCGCCCGTCGCGGGGTCGATGCCGATCAGCCGTGCATCACCGACGGCGACCACGATGTCGCGGTCGCCCACGCGAACGACGACCGGCGACTGGTACTGGACGGCGTCGTCACCCAGGGTCCAACGTCGCTCACCAGTGGACGGATCGAACCCCGCGATCGCGCGGCCCAACGCGCCGATCTGGACGACCAGCACGCCCCCGGCCACCACCGGAGACGACGCGAATCCGAGCTCCGGTTTCCTCGCTCCTTCCCGGACAGGCAGGTCCACGCGCCACAGCAGATTCCCGTTCGACAAGTCCGCAGCGAGGAGGTGGCCCGTCGGACCGAGGGCGAAGACGCGGCCACCTGCAATCGTAGGCGTGGAGATGGGTCCGTCGAACGAGCCATTGATCCCCTTGTACCGCTCGGCGATGCGAATCCGCCAGAGTTGCTTGCCCGAGGCCTCGTCGAAGGCGGCCAGCACGTCGTCACCGCCGTCGGAGAACATCGTCACCGCGCGTCCGCCGGATACAGCGACACCGGAATATCCCGAGCCGAGCGGTGCTCGCCAGCGCACCACCGGGGCGCCCGGCCCGGCGCCGAACCGGCTTCCGTGCCGCGCGCTGCCGTCGTAGTTGGGACCGCGAAGGCCGGGCCACTCGTCCGCAGCGGCCGGGGCGGCGCAAGCCATTCCGAGAAAGACGGCGACCAAAGGCAGCCGAGCGTGGCCGGACCTTTCAGCCATGGGACGCTCCTTCGGGAGAGACGGAAATTCTAGCCCGGTCCGCACCTGCCGCATATCAGATCGCGTTTCTGAGAGCTTTTGATCGGCGCCAATTCCAGGCCGCGGAGTCTTCCTGGCTCGAAGCACAGCCCGGCCGGCCCATTGCAGTGCAGGACGAGCGAGGCTCAGCGCCGCCGCGGGCCTTCGTCGGGCCCGGTTGGCACGATGACCTCGAAGTCCGACCCTTTGACTTTTGCGAGCGATTCCAGGCCCTTGATGCGCCGGTCGGGCGCGATGGACACGCGCCAGTTGCCCCCGTTGTCGGCGACCAGCATGCCATGGCGTTTGAGCGCTTCGAGAATCGCGCGCGCGTGAGGCGGAAACCCCGACACGTCGAAATCCGCGCGCAGCCGCAGACGTTCTCCCATCCGGGGCAGCGTCGGATCCTCCAGCCGGCTCGCGAAGTGCACGGCCGGATAGACGTACGCGCGCCGTGTCCGCTTCACCGTGACGCGCAACGCGTGGTCGACCCGGCCGCGAGCGACCTCGTCGTACCGCACGACCGCCGGAAAGATAGGCAGGCCGGCGGCATCCGCCGAGGTCCAGCGCTCGGGCCGGAGCCGATTCGACGTCAGGTCGAAGGTCGACGCCTGCGAAGCCTGCCATCCTGCGTCGGTCAGGCGTGCCTGCCAGAACTCGTGCAGCCGCCCGTTCCCGGGATCCACGACGATCAAATGACGGTCGCCCGTCCCTTCGCGTTGAAATTTCCGCAGAGTGACGTCAGAGCCTGGAAGAGCCGCGGTGTCTTCACTATCGATGAGTGGCCAATGCTCGATCGGCGCATTGGCAGGAATCGGGAACGGGCCAGGATCCGATTCTTCCGGATATCTGGTGACGGTCACGTTCACCTTGGGCTGATCGGGAGCGACGATCACGAAATTCATGTCCAGGTTGTAGGCGAGCGGCGCGTCAGCACCGATGCCGTCGACCATCGCTTTCGACATCGGGTGCACCGGCCGATCGGAGATGTCTTCGTGCCAGGCGTTGTCCGGGGGGAAGATCTGCATGGTGCTGAGCAGGCGATCCGCTTCGGGCGTGTCGAACATGACGGCAGGAATCACGGCGGGAGACTGCGGAGCGCACGCAGCGAGCGCGCAGACGGCGATGCAGCAGAGCTGCGCAGTCGTCCGGACCGGAGTCGACGCCACTGGACCTGAAGGCATTGGATTACTCCAAGTTCGAAGCGGTCGCCAAAGCCCTCCGCGACCGCATCGTGCGGTAACTCGAAACTACTCGATCAGGCGGATCGAGGAACATCAGCCCTCCACGTCGTGAACGAATGGACTGAACCAGGCGGTTGGAATGCGACTGGCTGAAGGGAGGTATGGACATGTACGGCGTTGCAGCCGCACTCGGAGTGATCTGCGTCGTGCTTCTTGCGATCGGCGGGCGGTACTTTTCGAGCGTGGTCCCCGAATGGGCAGCACAGCTCGCGTGGTTGGCTATCGTGCTGGGCGGGTCGGCGCTGTGCGGTTACCTCAGGCCAGTGCGGGCATGGCGGTGGGGCGCGGTCATTGTTGGGGTTCAGCCGCCTTGCGCCGCCGTCCTGCTCCTGCTGGTCGGAGAGTTGTCCAAGCCATCAAGTTCCATGGGCGGCCCGGTCGCGGTACTCATCTTTGCCGCTGTCATGGCGTTTGTCAGCCCGATTCGCCATGTTGGCAAGTTACCTCGGATCCCGTGCGCGAGCGAGCCAGCCACCTGGACACGGCGCATGAGACAGGGCGAGAACGGCGACCGAGATACAGTGCTGCATTTGCGATGACTCTCGTTCAGCAAGAATAGTTCTTGGAGCTGCGGAAAATGCGCTAGCTTAACGCAGGCTGGATGCCGGAGGGATGGGTGCCGTGATCAGCGAGCAGGTAGGACGCCGGAGATTCCTGCGGAACAGCGCCTTCGGTCTCGGGTCGTTGCTCGCGACCCGCCCGAGCGGGTGGCTTGGTGCGAACAACCGTGTGCGGGTGGCCGTCGTCGGGATCAACGGGATGGGCCGGAACCATGCCAGGGCGTTCGCCCAGTTGCCGGATGTCGCGGTCGCCGCGCTGTGCGATGTCGACGAGAACCTCTTCCCCAGGGTGATCGAGGAGGTCTTCGTCAAGCAGGGCCGCCCCAGGCCGAAGACCTACACCGATCTCCGGAGACTCTACGAGGACAAGGACGTCGACGCGGTGTCGATCGTGACGCCGAACCATTGGCATACGCTCGCAGCGCTCTGGGCGATCGAGGCCGGCAAGCATGTGACGGTGGAGAAACCCTGCTGCCACAACGTGCACGAAGGGCGACTGCTCGCCGCCGCGGCGAAGAAGGCGAAGGTCATCGTCCAGGACGGCGCCGAGCAACGGAGCAATCCCTGCGCGCAGACGATGGCGAAGTTCCTCGCGGAGGGCGGTCTTGGCGAGGTTTATCTGGCGAAGGGCCTCTGCTACAAGTGGCGCAAACCGATCGGGCGTATGACCGACGAGCCGGTGCCGGCAGGCGTGCATTACGACCTCTGGCTCGGCCCGGCTCCTCTTCGGCCGTTCAACCGCAACCGCTTCCACTACAACTGGCACTGGAACTGGGACTATGGCAACGGGGATATCGGCAATCAGGGCATCCACGAGCTCGACGTCGCGCGCTGGGGGCTCGGAGTGAAGCTGCCTACCAGGGTCCATGCCTCGGGCGGCCACTTCATGTTCGACGACGATCAACAGACCCCGAACGCGCTGATGGCGATGTTCGAGTTCCCGAACCCGCAGGGCGCGGCGGAGAAGAAGAAGATCCTGCAGTTCGAGGTGCGCGGCTGGATCACGAATACCGAAGACACGTTCTTCATGCCAAAGCGCGCGGCCGTCTCTTCGCAGGCACCCGGCATCGGAGCCGCCGGATACATGGCCACCGATCCCGGCAACGTCGTGGGCAACTTCTTCTACGGATCAAAGGGCTACATGGTGAAGGACGTCGGCGAATGGCGCACGTACATGGGTGAAAGGCGTGAGCCAGGCCCGACCGGAAACGGCGAGGCGAATCACTATGCGGCCTTCGTGAATGCCATCCGCGACGGGGATCCAGCGACAGTCAACGCCAGGATTGATGAAGCGTTCTACTCGTGCGCCCTCATCCATCTCGCGAATATCTCGGTACAGGCTCGGGCGCAGCCTGGAGTTCGACCCGGAGACCCTGACCTTTCCGCGCGACGCCGAGGCCAACGGCATGCTGACTCGCGAGTACCGCGCGCCCTATGTCCTGCCCAACGTGCCGGACACCGTGGAACCGAGCCCGGGACGCTGACTCGTCCACGATCATGGCCCGTGGATCGTTGACCGCTGGAGAGCTTGCCCCTTACAACCAGGACGGATTCGTCCTGGCCCGCGGGTTCTTCGACGTTCGCGAGATCGCGCTGCTTCGTCGCGCGGCGAAGGAAGACAAGGCACTCGACGACCACTCGTACGGCCGTGCCGACGGCGAGGGTGGAGTCGTGCGGCTGTCGCTCTGGAACCATCCGGGCGAGGGGATCTACGGCATGTTCGCGCGGTGCCGGTCGGTCGTGGAGACCTGCGAGCGCATCCTCGGCGACGAGGTCTACCACTACCACTCGAAGATGATCATGAAGGAGGCCAGGATCGGAGGCGCCTGGACCTGGCACCAGGACTACGGCTACTGGTACAAGAACGGCGTCCTGTACCCGGACCTCGTCAGTGTGTTTATCGCTGTGGACCCTGCCACGCGGGAGAATGGCTGTCTGCAGGTTCTCAGCGGCTCGCACCGCTGCGGTCGCGTGAACCACGTGCTGACCGGCGACCAGGCGGGGGCCGACCCCGAACGGGTGGCGGAGATCGCGAAGCGGCTGCCCCTCGTGCACGTCGAAATGGAGCCTGGGGACGCGCTCTTCTTTCATCCCAATCTGCTGCACCGCTCCGACCAGAACCGTTCGCAGCACCCGCGCTGGTCGCTGATCTGCTGCTACAACGCAAAGCGCAACGACCCGTATCGGGAGTCGCGTCACCCGCGCTACACCCCACTGACCAAGGTCGAGGACGCGGCCATTCTGGAGGCGGCCTCGAGGCGCTTCGCCGACGCCGGAGACATGGACTGGCTCGACCAGGGCCGTGACGCGAGCGCCCGCGGAATCGGCCGGCCACGCCGCTAACAGGAACCTGTATCCAACGCACCTCTCGCCAGCCGCCCTACCGCAAGGTGCGTATGCCGCTGAGAGCTGGAGCCTCGTTAATCGCACTGACAAAACGGAACTGAGAGGAGCGGTCAACGAAGGTACGCCTGCAAGCTGGATTGCAGATTGCCCATGAGCGCGACACGTCGATTGCTCGAAAAGACCTGCGCGATCGCCGCGGACTACGTCGAAGCGCTTCCCGGACGTCACGCCGGCGCGACCGAAGACATGACGTCGCTCGTGAAGCGATTGGGCGGACCGCTTCCGGCTGAGCCGAGCGATCCCGAGCTGGTGATCCGAGAGCTGGCGCATGCAATGGCTCCGGGGCTGATCGCGAGCGCTGGCCCGCGATACTTCGGGTTCGTCATCGGCGGCGCGCACCCGGTCGCGACGGCTGCGGACTGGTTGTGCAGCGCGTGGGATCAAAATGCGCAAGCGTTTGCGTCATCGCCGGCTGCAGCTGCAGTCGAGACGGTGACTGCGGAGTGGCTGCTCGAGATCTTCGGCTTACCGCGCTCGGCGAGCGTCGGCTTCGTCACCGGCGGACAGATGGCCACGTTCACCTGTCTCGCCGCAGCGCAACTCGCAGTCCTTCATCGCGACGGTTGGGACGTGCGTGAGCGCGGGTTGCGCGGATCGCCTCCGCTCAAAGTGCTGATCGGCGAAGATTGTCACGTGACCGTTCGCGCGGCGCTCGCAATGATCGGGATCGGAGAGCGCGATCTGACGATCGTCCCCACGGACGCTCAAGGGCGGATCGAGCTCGCAGCGTTCGCACGCGCGGTCGAGATCGATGCAGACATCGCGACGATCGCTTGCGCACAGCTCGGTCAAGTGAACACCGGCGCGTCCGATGACATCGCGGCGCTCGCGGCCCAGATCGTGGGACGCAACGCGTGGCTTCATGTCGATGGTGCGTTCGGTCTGTGGGCGCTCGCGAGCGACGCGCTCAGACCGTCGGGTGTCGAGCACGCGAGCTCTTGGTCCGTCGATGCGCACAAGTGGCTCAATGTTCCGTACGACTCGGGGATGGCCATCGTGGCGAATCAGGATGCACACCGTGCAGCGATGGATGCCCGCTGTGCTTACGTCGGACAAGTCTCCACGGAACACCGCGACGGGATGTCATGGGTGCCCGAGAACTCGCGACGTGCGCGCGCAGTCCCGATCTACGCCGCGCTGCGTGCGCTCGGACGCCGCGGAGTTGCCGATCTCGTCGAACGATCCTGTGCGCGGGCCCGAAGGCTCGCCGAGAAGCTCGCGTCGGATCGATCAGTGGAGGTCTTGAACGACGTCGTGCTCAATCAGGTGCTCTTTCGCGCCGTCGATCGCGATGCGGCGCGCGTCGCGCAGCACGTGCAGCGAGACGGCACGTGCTGGATCGGAACCAGCGTGTGGCGCGGGCGGGAAGTGCTGCGGGCATCGGTGTGCAACTGGTCGACGAGCGAAGAGGACATCGATCGATCCGCGGCCGCGATCCTCGAGGCGATCGCTCGAACCTGAAACGTGCCGGGTAGCGCAGCACCGAGCTTCAGCTTCACGCGATCTCTGATCCTGTCCCTACCAGAAACCCGATCCGCATGACAGAGGCGCCGACGGCGGGTACCGTCAGAGTCCGCACGGCCCCCCCAGAACTTCCAGGTAGCAATCCCGGCCAGGCCTCGAGCCGCTCGCACTGCCACCGCGTCCCCTGATCCGACGAGGGTCGTTGCACGCGACCCCGGTTTGCGTCAAGGTGCGGCATGGGGAAGTCATCATGACCTCATTCAATCCAAACTATTTCATTCACGCTGCCAACGTCCTGCTGCTGGTGGCATACAGCGTCCGCGACATTTTGTGGCTGCGGCTGTTCGCGGTGGGCGCGTCGCTGATTTCGCTCCCATACTTCGTCCTTCAGCCCACACCGCAGTGGGCACCGATCAGCTGGAGTGTCGTCTTCGCTGGCATCAATTCCTTCCAATCCTGGCGTCTCTACCTCGAACGTCGTCCGGTCAAGCTGACGCCCGACGAGGAGGAGGTTCGCCGGCTCGCGTTCGCGCAACTGCCGTCTCGCAAGGTGCTGCAACTGGTCAGCCTCGGGTCCTGGACCACAGCGGCTCCCGGCGAGCGTCTGATCGAGCACGGCACGCCGGCCGGGGCGATCGCACTCGTTGTCCGCGGCAAGGTCCGTGTGTCGAAGGACGGACGGGTCCTGGGTGAGCTGGGGGCCGGGGATATCGTCGGGTCCGCACTCGTGCTGAGCGGCGCCCCGGCCGAAGTGGACGCGGTGACAGTGGAGCCGGTGCGTGCGTTGCGCTGGGAAGTGGCAACGCTGCGGCGGTATCTCGAAGCCGATCCCGAGACCCGGATCGTCTTCCAGCGCAATCTCACCCATGACCTCGCCGGAAAGTTGCGGCGCCTGGGCGAGGATTTTCTCCGACAGCCGCCGTCGCCCGGTGGGCAATCATGATCCGCACCGCACCACCGCGAGGGCTGATCTCCCTTCTCCGGTCGGATCACCCGCTGCCGCAGCGCCTTGGCCACGACCTCCGACTTGGAGTGGACCTGCAGCTTTTCTTAGACGCGCCGCAAGTGGAAGGAGATGGTGTTGACGCTGACGTGCACCTGCGCGGCCGCGCTCTTGTAGTTGTGAGGAGCTCGGGCACGTTCGTCGCGCTGTCGAGAATGTCGCGACCCCGCGACCAGCCCGCTGCACGCCCCTAGAATGATGGCCAAGCCCCAGCGGCGGTGACCCGGAGGCCGAGCATGGGAGAGACGACGATCGATGGTTTTACCGGCGAGCTCCTCGAGCCCGGGGATCCCGGCTACGACCACAACAGGCGCCTGTGGAACGCCATGATCGAGAAGCGTCCGGCTCTGATCGCGCGATGTCGATCGGCCCGAGATGTCGTGGCCGTCCTCGCCTATGCGAGGCAAGCGGGCCTCGAAGTGGCCGTCCGCGGAGGAGGCCACAGTGTGGCGGGCCTTTCGTGCAGCCACGGCGGCGCGGTGATCGACCTCCAGCCGATGCACGGCGTGGCCGTCGACCCTGCTGCACGGCGCGCACGCGTTCAGGGCGGTGCGCTGCTGGGCCACTTCGATCGCGTGACGCACGAGCACGGCCTGGCGACGACCGGCGGGATGGTGCACCACACGGGCGTCGGAGGGCTCACGCTCGGTGGCGGCTTCGGGTGGTTGGGGCGGCTGCACGGTCTGTCTTGCGACAACCTCGTATCGGCGGAAGTCGTGACCGCGAGCGGCGACATCGTCAGAACGTCGGACAGGGTGCATGCCGACCTGTTCTGGGGGCTTCGCGGCGGCGGCGGCAACTTTGGCGTTGTGACCGAGTTCGAATTCCGGCTGCATCCGATCGGGCCAATGCTCTCCGTCGAGCTGCGCTGGCCAGCCGACCATGCCTTGGCTGTTGCGCGCGCTTACCGCGAGCTCATGAGGTCGGCCCCGCCCGAGCTGTGCGGCCTCCTCGGTATGGCGACCGGCCGGGGCTCCGGTCGGGAGACCGAGGGCGTCGCGAACCGGGAGGTCTTCATCTGGTATGTGTTCGCGGGCGCAGACCCGGAGGAAGGCAAACGGCTTGGCGCGCCCCTGCGCCGCCTGCATCGGCCCATCGCGGAGCAGGCCCGCGTGCTGAGCTATCCGGACCTGCAGTCAGCGACCGGCGAAGCGTCAGGGCCGGGACGCCGGCATTACTGGAAGGGCTCGCTCATGTGGGAGCTCTCCGACGGCTTCCTCGACGCGTTCATCGAGCGCGGGCTGATCGGCGGTGGTGGCTGCGGGATCGAGCTCTTCTCGCTTGGAGGCGCGATCTCGAAGGTGGGCGAGAACGACACGGCGTACTCGAACCGCGGTGCCACCTTCGATCTCCTCCCGGCCGCCACGTGGGACGATGCGGCCGACGACGAGCGCAACATCTCCCTCACGCGCGCCAACTGGGAAGCGCTCGCGCCGTTTGCGGGGAGGGGCGTGTACGTCAACGACCTCGGCGCGGATGCGGACGAGCGCGTACGCGAGGTCTATGGCACGACGAAGTTCGAGCGGCTCGTCGCGCTGAAGAATCGATGGGACCCCGACAACACGTTCCATCTGAACGCGAACATTGCTCCCACGCTGGTGTCGCCCGTGACGCGTCGCTTGGAGACCACGCGCCCACCAAGGTGATTCCACCACCGCCATGACCGTGCATGTGCTCGCACATACGTCACACCGCCCGACATCGCCGGCGTGGCCATCAGCTGCTCGCCCATCGTGTTGGTCGCGATATGGCGAAACTCGCGGCTGGCAGAAACCTGCAGTTCGACGACTGATGGATCTCCTCTCACGCGCGCCTCAGCGGCCTCGGGCACGCGCAACCGCAGCCGCGACCTCGTTGGGTGTCGGGAACGACCGGGCTGGGTACGGGCCGATCTTGTCGAGCGTGGACTGGCTGTCCCAGTGATCGGATGGCTCCTCGCTGTCCGGTGACGTCGTTGCGTACCGGATGAATCCCGTGCTTGAGATAGGCGGCAATCGCCCACAGGTCCTCGTCGGACATGTGGCGCCAGCGCCGCCCAGGGCATCGCAGGAGCGAGGTAGTTGGGGACTTCCGGGAAATTGCCCTGGCCGCGCACGCTGGACGTGATCTCGATGTCGGGTGTCTTTCCCGGGCGCAGTCCGTAACGCAACGCATTGAAGATCTGGCGCTCACTGAAGCGGCCCACCCCGGTGAGACTGTCCGGCGTCAGGTTGCGTGGACGGTTCGGTAACAGGCTGCGCCCGGTTCCGGCTTGCAGTCGAAGAAGGTCCCACCGGGCTCGATCCCGACGAGGATCTCGTCGTCCGGGCCCTTCGCGCCGGCCAGCCAGCCTTTGGCTGCCGGGTTGTTCATGCCCCCGTGGCACTCGCCGCATCCGTGCTGGAGCACCAGCTGGCGCCCCCGCAGCACTCGGTCGAGATCGACGACGTCGCTGTGCGGTGTCAGCTCGTTCGGCGTCGGGTACGGCGGAGCCGGAAACGTGCCCATCGCCTCCTCCGTGAATCGACTGGCCCAGAAATCGAGTGGTCCCTCACTGTCCGGCGCCTTGTTGCGTACGGCTTTGACGCCGCGCTTGAGGTAGGCGGCGATTGCCCGGAGATCTTCATCGGGCATGTGGCGCCAGGCCGTCCAGGGCATCGGAGGAGCGAGGTATTTGGGGTGCTCGGGGAAGTTGCCGTGGCCGGGTGTGCTGGAGGTGATCTCGACGTCCGCCGTTTCGCCCGGGCGCAGCCCGAACCGGAGCGCGTTGAAGATCTGGCGTTCGCTGAACCGCCCGAGCCCGGTCACGTTGTCCGGCGTCAGGTTCCGCGCGTACGTGCGAAAGGGCCCGATCCGGAAATCTTGCACGCCAGGTGGAGAAGAGTCGCGCCAACCCGCGAGCCAGCCGTCCGTCGCGGGATCAAGTTCGCCACCGTGGCAACCGCTGCACGCGTGCTCCATCACGAGTTGCCGGCCGCGCAGCACCTGCCGCGCATCGACGTGCTCGCTCGGCGGTTCATGGACGCGCCCGGCGATGGTCGCGACGACTCCCGCACACGCGACGATCGCGAGCGTGAGCCGCGCGGGCTCGAGCGGCGTGCGGTTCATCGCGGGTCCCCGCCCTTGACCTCCAGGATGCCCATCATGCCGTGTTCCTCGTGGTCGAGAATGTGGCAGTGGAACATCCACTTGCCGGGATAGTCGTCGAACCGCACGATGAAGCGCACCATCTCGTGCTTCGGCACGTTCACGGTGTCCTTCCAGCTTGCGGTACGGCTCCGGCACGCCGTTCCGGTCCAGCACCTGGAACCGGAAGCCATGCAGGTGGAACGGGTGGTCCATGCCCACCAGGTTCTCGATCTGCCAGATCTCAGTCGCGCCGAGCGATGTCGTCTCGTCGACGCGGCTCATGTCCATCGTTTTTCGGTTGATCATGCCCTGCGTGAGCAC
Organism: Vicinamibacterales bacterium; assembly: GCA_963840865.1. Classification (GTDB taxonomy): domain Bacteria; phylum Acidobacteriota; class Vicinamibacteria; order Vicinamibacterales; family Vicinamibacteraceae; genus CAWJAP01. The sequence continues at coordinate 11,375 of CAWJAP010000021.1, read as the reverse complement.
GATGACCCGCGTCGTCCGGACGTCCGCCGTATCCAGGCGCTCGACGGGACGCAGGGTTGCGGGCAGTGCCCTGGCGGCAATCGCGGGCTCGTCCGCGTACAGCACGGTGAGCAGATCGCGCGCTTTCTGCCAGTCGGCCGGGCGCGTCTGCGGGACGTAACGGTTGTAGGGCAGATCCTGCAGCACGGTCCGGCTGCGCGCGGCGGCCGGTTCCGCGCACGAGCAACTCGACGCGCTCCGAGTTCGCGATCAGCACCTCACTGGTCGCGACAGGTCGCTCGAACAGGCCGCCGTCGCTGCCCACGTGCAGGAGCTCGTGACCGGGTAGCCGCAGCCGGTACACGCGCGCCGCCGAGGCGTTGATCACGCGCCACCGCTGCACTTCGCCACTGCGCAGCGCAATCGTCGGCATGATCTGCCCGTTGACGAACCGGACGTCGCCTTCGCGTCCATTCTCGAAGTCCACCCGCCCCTGAGGCGAGTGCGTGTCCGGAACATCCACGGATCCGTCGGCGAGAAAACGGTTGTCGCTGAGGATCAGCAGCTTTTCGGGGAGCGCCTGGAGGGGATCGTCGGCGGCCCGCACGATGATCGCGCCGTACAGACCTTTCGCGACCTGCTTGCGTGTGTGGTGATGCGGATGCGGATGATACCAGTAGGTGCCGGCGGTGCCGCGTTGGATGGTGAACACGAAGTCGGCCTGCCCACCAGGCGCGACGGGATGGAACGGGCTGCCATCGGCGGCCCACGCGATGTGCAGGCCGTGCCAGTGCACCGTCGTTTCCTCGGGAAGCCTATTGCGGAAGTGGACGATGACGCGGTCGCCTTCGCGCACCTCCAGCGTGGGCCCGGGGATCTGTGCGTTGTATGCGAACACATCGGTCTCGATGCCCGGCACTAACGCCAGCCGCGTGGGCGCCGCCGTGAGCGTCACCTCGACCGTATTCGGCTCGTCGGACCGGTTCTGGAGGATGGCAGGCGCGGTAAGGGAGTCGCGAGCAGGGGCAGCGAGCGGCGTGGGCGGTGGCTGGCCAGGCGTCGCGGCGGGGTTCTGGGCAGACAGCCCACCCGTGAATGCGACCAACAGGGCGCCCGCAAGTACTTGTAACCAGGCCCGCATCGTCCCTCTCGAGGTGTGACGAGGGAAGGTAGAAAATCCCGCTGAAAAAACAACGACCAAATGCGACGGATCGAACACTCGGCTTCCGGCTTCTGTCGTCTTCCCCGTTCACGGGATCGGGTTGACGGGCCGGCCTCAGGCCGCCAGATTCGAAAGGATCAGGTCGATCAGATCCCGTACACCGACCTGCGCCGGGCAGGTGACGATCCAGTCGTTGCCTTCGGCGATCGAGCCGCAACCGTCGACGCGCCCGCGTAGGCTCTGGAGCTTGGTCGAGGCAGCATCCAGCTCTCCTGCGCCGATCAACTGCTCGACCTCACCGAGGACGCTGAGCAGCGCATCTCGATGGCCGGGGCCAGCGCTCTTGAATGCCTGCTGGGGCAGGCTCTCGATCTCGCCCTCGAGACAATCCACGTCCAGACCATCGGGGGTGCCGTCGTCATCGGTATCGCTGTCGAAGGGGTCGGTCCCGCAGGTCTTGACCTCTACATGGTCGTCGACCCCATCGCCGTCGCTGTCGACCGGTCCTCCAAAAAGCACGTACGCTTTGCCAGGGCCAGCACCGAGCGAGTCATCTGGGCCTCCTACCACGAGGTCCGCGAACCCATCGCCATTGAGGTCGGCGGCGGCCACCGATGCGCCGAGGGCTTCGGTGGGGGCGGCCTCGAGCAGCGTGAGGTTCGGGGTCGTTTGTGTTAGTTCGACCACGGGCGGAAACGTGGGACGGCCGAAGAGCACGAAGGCTTTGCTCTCAGCAGCGACATCTACACCCGGCGCACCGACTACGATGTCGAGCGTACCGTCACCGTTGAAATCGCCCCCGGTCACCGACTCGCCGAACCTGTCGTTTGTCGCAGTCCCATGGACCAGGACATCAGCTTTCTGCCCGGGCACGTTCGTCGTCACCTCGATGATGCCGCCGAGGCTCGCCGACCCGTGGATCACTGCGGTGAATCCACCTATCCCAAGGAAACCGCCGTCGGGCATGCCAATCAGCAGGTCCGCGATGCCGTCTCCGTTGACGTCTCCGTGGCCCGCCGAGAAGCCGAGGAGCGTTTCGACGATGCCCCGGACGAGGAGGTCGGGGCTCGTGGTGTCGAAATCGATGGTGCCGCCGAGGGTGGGATCGCCGAATACCACGTAGGCTTCACCCTGCCGGAATGACTGAGGCGACGCGCCTGGAGCACCGGTCGCCAGGTCATCGATACCATCATTGTTGAAGTCGGCTGATGTGAGTGACCAGCCCAAGGAGTCTCCGCATTGCGCGCCGACGACGGTCAGATTCGCGCTACTGCTGGCGAGGTCGATGACGCCGCGAAGTTGGAAGCGCCAAAAAGGACGAAGACACGATTGTTTGCGCAGACCGCGTCGAGCGAGCCCGGCGCGCCGACCATCAGGTCGGCAACTCCGTCGCCGTTGAGATCGCCCGCCGCCACCGCCCGGCCCAACCGGTTTAGCGATTCTGCCCCCAGGATCGTGATGTCCGGGCTGGTGCTGGCCAGGTCCAGCGTGCCGCCCAGGGTTGGCGACCCGAAGACGACGTAGGCTTCACCGGCTTCCGCCTTCGTGTTGCCGGCAGCTGCCGCATGGGGTGCGCCGATGATCAGGTCGTCGACACCGTCGCCGTTGATGTCCCCGCCTGCGAGCGAAGCCCCGAGTTCGTCGTCAAGGTCCGCTCCGATGACCAGCAGGTCGGGAGGTCTGGCAGCCAGGTCGACGAGGCCGCCGATCCCCGCCGAGCCGAAGATCACATAGACGCGGCCTTGACCGGCTCGTGGAACTCCTACGGCGAGGTCGTCGAATCCGTCGCCGTTTTACTGCCGTTGCAAGCGATGGGCGACTGCAACAGCGCCGCCTTTGACATCAGCGACCTCGGCTGGCTTGTCGGAGAGTCGGAGATCCTGTCCACCAGTAACCTCACGCACGCGTTCCTCTAGGGAACCAAGGTAAAGCCGGAGGGTCGATGTCCACGCAGCGGGCCGTTCCTTCGAACTGGGTTCGACGAAGTTGAAGGTCAGTTCTCAGCCGAGCGGCGCTCGACCGCGGAGTCGAAGCAGTACGTCGATCAGCTCGACTCTTCTGGAAACGCTTGCAGCACGATCAAAGTTTCATCGTCCTCGGGCACGCGTCCTCCGCGAAACTGATCGACGGCATCAACGAGCTGCACGCCGAACGTCTCCGCCGACTGTGGGTCCAGCCCTCTCGCGATCGTCATGAGGTCATCTCGCCCCAGCTCCTTGCCCGCAGGGTTGGTGGCTTCGGAGACACCGTCGGAATACAGCACGATGAGATCGCCGGGTTGCGGTTTGATGATCAGCCGGTCGTAGCTGACGTTCGGCAGCAGGCCGAGTGGAGTACCCCTCGCGCCGAATCCCGTCTCTGCACGCTTCGGCTCGAACCAGTGCCATTCACCACGATTTGCTTCGTACCAGAACGCCGGTGGATGGCCGGCATTCGTCATCACAAGGAGGCCCCTGCGCGCATGGAAGCCGACGGCTACCATCGTGGCGTAGTGGACGCCATCGAGTTCGTCCATGACGGCCCCGTTGAGATCGCTCATGAGACTGTACCTGCTCGAGGGCCTCGAGATACTTCTGCATCAACTCCCGAAGCTTGGCACCGAGCGACACGACGGCGCGGCCGTGGCCACTCACATCGGCGAGCGCGATGCGAGAGACGAGGCAGCTTGGACAGACCGACACGTAGTGCACGTCGCCACCGGCATCACCAGCCCCGAATGGCCTGGAATGCACCCAGACCCGCAAGCCCGGCAAATCAGCGACAGTCGACGTGCTCTCATTGCTGGCCCATGTCTCCGCGCACTTCAGGCGGTGCGGATTCAGCATCGATTCCAGCTTCCAGCCATCCTGGGCCGATGAATGTGTCCCTTTGGAGCGCGTAACAGAACCTCGGAATCCAATGCGGTCAGGGTGGTGCGGAGCATGGCGGCGTTATCCGGGGTTTTTCAGCGCGAAGTCGCCAGTTGTCGGCGAGCGTACTGCGCCGGTGACTCGCCGACGAACGACCTGAACACCCGCGAGAAGTGCGCCTGGTCGGTAAAGCCGAGCCGCTGCGCCACGTCGGCCAGTGACTCGGCGGACGACGCGTCGCCAAGCTTCGACCGCCTCGCGGAGGCGATAGCGTTGAAGGGCGGATTTCGGGCTGACACCTATTTTGTGGCGGAAGAGCCGCTGAAGCGCAAGCGGCGACATCGCAAACCGGGCGCAGACCGACTCGACCGAGGTGAGTTCCGGATGAGAAGCGATGTGCTCGACGATTGTTCCGGCAAGCTGAGCGCGCGAGTCGAGGCTTGGCTGAATGGACCGAAGGATGAGCCAACGTCGCCTGATCGAGAGCATGTCCGCGCGGGAGGCTCCATCGAGCGGCAACGAAGTGATCGACGAGCGTCCCAAGATCCTCGGCCGGCGTGAAACGGGAAATGCGCACGGGCTGCTCCTCGGGCTGCCCTCGACCCGGCCCTCGGACGACGCCTCGCGGTTTCTCCACGGTGATGTGTTTCTACAATACACGGCCAGTGCGATGTGTGAAAAAGGCGAATGTTCGTTCGCACGGCGACCGTCGCGGCAATCTTGGTGACGAGCTGTGATCGGCCCCCCGTCATGACGAAGAAGGCTGGGGTGACCGGAGAACGCCTTGCAGGTCGAGCAGGCGCGCTGCACGTGTGCCTCACCGGCGCGTCGAAGGCACCAGTCACTGGCTCTTCATGGACGCGCCGGACGAGTTCAATCGCTTGCTGGAGGAGTTTCTCGCGTCCATTGACTGAGACGTGTCATGGAATTGTCGCGCAGAAATCCTCGGGGCTGACGGCCACGTGCGCGGGCCAGCGTCCCGCTGTCGAGCCTGGACCAGCAGCCGTATGGCTGGGTCCCAAGGGCGCAACATGTCCCAGAAACTCGGTTCGGAATTGTGACGACGTGCGGGTCGAAAGGGTGTCAGAGGTCGCACACGACCGAGCGGCTGACGCAATCGTCAAAAGTGATTGTAGCGAGCGCCCGTGGTCAAGGGGGACCCAATGAGACGAACAGTCTTGGTTGCAGTTGTTCTGGTCATGAATGTCGAGGGCTTCGACCGACCTGCGGTACACGCAGCGGCGATCAGCACTGCTGCCCCGCGATCCACCGACACTCCTTCGTCGACCAGCGAGGAGCAAGCGATCCCTCCCCCTGGTTCCCGGACCGCTCCTGACCGTCCAGGCCCAGTACCGCCACCGGACCTCCAGGGCTTTCCCGCAAGCACAGCCCCCAATGAACTAGCTACCGTCGCACTCCCCAACAACTTCAGCGACGTCACCGCTTTGTTCGATCGACTTCCTCCTGAGGTTGCCGATCATACGCGTTCGCCGCAGTTTGATCGCATATCTCCCGAGCGTTCAACTGTCGGCTACGGCGAGGAAAGGCGGATAGCCGGGACAAAAAGCCCCCTCCTCCGGATACAGGCGATTGACGTTGCGAGGGGCGATTTCTTCCCCCCAAACTGGACAGGTGGGCACGTCATCGCCTCTATGGTGCGAGGCAGGGAGGCTCAGGACGCTGGCCGGGATGGCGACCTGTTCTGGATCCGTAACGAGACATTTGAGCAGACTGCTGGATCGGCTGAGCGATTCGCGGTATACGGAATGCTGTGGGGTAGAGTCGACAGCCCTTGGATGTTCTCCATTCAGGCCGACGATCGCGAGAATCGTGACGCACTGCTTGCCGCCTTTGTCACTGCGGCCAAATCTTCACCGCGATAGCAGTCCTTCGCGTTACCCAGCAGGCCGGCCGAACCCCGCTGTGCCGCCCGTGCAACGCGCGCGGCGGTTGAGCTATTTCTTGAGGTATTTCGTAGTCACGATTCCACTCAGGCCGTCTTTGATCTGGAAGACATGGCCGGCCTTCTCGTCGAACAACACGTTACCGTTGAGATCGCGCGCGATCACGTGAACCTCGACGGAGGCTGTTCCATCCTCGCCGATCGAAAAGTCGAGTGGCTCCGCGCTGAGTCCATCGTTTCCCATTGTCGGGTCCAGTAGTCGCGGACGCCATCGTGCCCGCGGACATGTCCACCCTCCAGCCCATTGGCCCACATGACGTCCGTGTGCATGGTCGCAAGCGCCGCTTCCATGTCGCGGGCATTGAAACGGTCGTACAAACGCTCGAGAAGTTCTCTGTCGCTGGGCATGGCGCGCTCCTTGGACTTGTCGGACGCAACAACGACGCGTCGCGTTCCGTGCAGACCTCGAGATGGGAGCGCATCGAGTGGGCGTTCCTGCTGTTCCGTCTCAATCGGCAAATGCGGACGGACATTGGCGACGGATGACACGCGATCAATGGGTCGCCCCGGGCTCGTCCTCGAGGCCGGGGCACTCGGCTCAGAAGGCCAGCCGCACCGCGAGCTGGACGATGCGCGGGCTGCCCGCACTCGTGATCGCGCCGAAGCTCGACGTGCCGAAACTGCCGCTCGGATCGCCGTAGTTCGTGTGGTTGAACAGGTTGAAGGCTTCCACGCGAACGTCGGTCGTGAGATTGCTGAGCGCGAAGCGCTTCACCAGTGACAGGTCGGTCGTCCAGAAGCCCGGGCCCCAGGCGGCGTTGCGCGGCGCGTCGCCGGGCGTGTCGACGGGTTGCACGCTGAAGGCGGCCGGGTCGAGGAACTGCAGTCGATTCGCGCCCGGGTCGGAGCTCGCGTTCGGATCGCCCACGCAGATTCGGACGCAGACTGCCGCCGTTGCGGTTCAGGAAGCGGTACGAGGCGCCGGTGTTCGGGTCGGTGCCGGTGCGCGGCCAGCGACACGTAGACGGGGAGGCCGGTGCGCACCGTCGTAATCGTGGAAAGCTGCCAGCCGCCGACGACCGCGTCGAGTGCCGGGCTCATGTCGGTCCCAACGGCGCGGCCGCGGCCGACCGGCAGCTGCCAAATCTGAGTGAACGTGAAGCGGTGCCGCGGGAACTGGCCGTTCGGCCCGCGCTCGGACTCCAGCACGTCGCGCGCGTTCGAGAAGTCCGGGAGCAGCGTGAGCTGCGAGCCGTTGGCACCCGCGCCCCACGCGCCCGTCTCGTCTTCGGCGTCCGCCAGGGTGTAGGCCCCGAGCAGGTAGAGGCCGCGCGACATTCGCTTCTCGTACTTCAGCTGCAGCGCGTGGTAAGTCGAGCGCGACTCGGTGAGGTTCACCTCGATCTGTGCCCACCCCGGGTAGGGCCGGTTGGCGGGGATCGAGCCGTCGGCGCCGAACGGGACGGCGTTGACCGGCAGAATGGTCAGCAGGTCGCTTCCGTAATTGCCCACGTACGCCACCTCGAAGGTCGAATCCCACGCCAGCCGCAGCTCGGTCGCAATATTCCACTGCTGGATCCGCGCGGCATCCTGATCCTCGGAGCGCGCCTTGACGCTGACGTTCGCCGGGTTGTAGTTGCTCGTCAAGTCGGCGGGGAACGGATCGGAGAGGCGAACGGGCGGAGGACCGCTGCCCACGCGGTTGAGTGACGCGTTCACCAGCGCGGGCGGGTTGAGCGCGATGATCCCCTCCGAGCCCCTCATGTCCTCGAGCGAGAAGAACACCCCATAGCCGCCGCGCACGACCAGGCGATCCGGCAGCGCCTGCCAGGCCACACCCAGGCGCGGACCCAGATTGTTCGTGTCGGTGCTCATCAGGTACTTGTCGGCGTCCGAGGCCTGTACGAGCTGACCGGTCGCGAAGTCGAAGTTGATGTTCCGATTGGCGCCGGCACCGTAGTACGGCGTCGTGTACTCGTAGCGCAGGCCGGCGTTCACCGTGAGATCGGGCCGCACCTTCCAGTCGTCCTGGACGAAGCCGGCGTAGGCCTCCTGCCGCCAGTCGATGACAGGCACGGTCGTCGCCTGCAGCGTGGACACCGTGCCGAGGAGCAGATCGCCGATGTCGTCACCCGTGAAGCCTGCGTTGAACGCGTAGCGCGGACTGCGGCGCTCGACGTCCTGCAGTTCGTTGCGCTTGATACGCGCTTCGAACCCCGCGCGGAGGGAGTGCGCGCCGAACACCATGGACACGGTGTCGAGCAGCTGGAGCGTCCGCGGATCCTGGAACTGCGGCCGGAAGTTGCGGATGCCGAGGTCCTGATAGTTGCTGAAGTCCATCAGCGGAATGCCGCCCGTCGTCAGCAGCTCGGGCGGCAGTCCGCGGAAGCCGAACTGGTCGGCCGTCATGTCGGTCGCGGCCGCGTGCGCGAACCGCGAGTGCGTGTCGTTGTAGCCCACGCGGGCTTCGTTGACCATGCGCGTGCCGATGATCCGGTTCCAGCTCACGCCCAGCGAGTGGTTGCGGTTGAACTGCTCGCCCTGATTGCTCGTGCCCTCGCCGAGTGTCGGGAAGAGGCGCTCGCGGAAGAACCGTTGCTGCAGGAAGCTGTAGCGGACGAAGAGGCGGTTGTTCTGGTCGATGTTCTGGTCGACGCGCGTGTCGACCTTGTGGGTGTTCTCGGTGCCGGGCCGCTGATACGCATAGTTGTCCACGAAACGTCCGCCGGCGGCGGCGCGGCCGTCGCGATTGGGTTCGGGGAAGAGCTCGAGAACCTTCGCGCCGAGTGGATCCCACCGGTCTCGGGGGATGGTGTTACCGGCGAACGGTTGGCCGGTGACCGGATCCGTCATCACACGGTTGAACACGCCGGCACGCTGCTGGAGCGTCGGCACGGTGGCAACACCCGTGAGCGAGAAGTTTTGCCGGAAGCCCTCGTACGACCCGAAGTAGAAGAGATGATTGCGGTGCGCCGGACCGCCGAGGGTGAAGCCGCCCTGATGCCATTCGAGGTCTTCCTTGGGTAGCGAGAACGTGTTCGCGTTCCACGACTTGGCGGCGAGCGATCGATCGCGGTTGTAGTACCACGCCGAGCCGCGCAGGTCGTTGGTGCCCGACTTGATCGACACGTTGATGACCGCGCCGGCCGATCGGCCGAACTCTGCCGAGAAGCTGTTGGTCTGCACCTTGAACTGATCGATCGCGTCCGGGTTGGGCTGGACGACCTGCGCCGACAGCGACTGCGCGTTCTGCGTGCCCTGGTTGTTGTCGAACCCGTCGAGGATGAAGTTGTTCTGCGTGTGGTAGTTGCCGTTCGACACGAACCAGCCCGGGCCACGTGTTTCGACCGTCATCGTGCTGTTCGTCGTGCCCGGCACCAGCAGCGCGAGCTCGGTGTAGCGGCGAGCCGCGAGCGGGAGCTCGACGGCGACGTTTCCCTGAATGACCTGCCCGATCGATCCTTCTTCGGTCTGTAAAGCCGCCCGGCGAGCCATCACCTGCACGGTCTCGGCGGTGGCCGCTGGTTCGAGCGTGACGGTGACGAACCGCCGATTGTTCACGTCGATGGCGACGTCGGTGACCTCCATCGTTTGAAAGCCCGGGAGCGAGACCCTTACGATATAGGTCCCACGTGGCAGGAGCGTGAACGTCGCATAGCCGTCGGCGTCCGACGCCGTCGATGAGGTCGTTGCCGTGCCGGCGTTGACGAGGTCCACGGTCGCGCCTGGAACAGAGGCGCCGCTGGCATCCCGCACCAGCACGCGCAGGCCCCCGGAGTCCTGCTGTGCGTTGACGGGCCCCACAGCCGTCAACAGGCCGGCGACAACGATCGGAAGAATGGGCCGAGGTCGGCCCAACAGTTGAGTGCATCGGTTGGGAAGGGGAAAGAGCCTCACGAGTACCTCCAACTGGCGCAGTCTGTCGCCCACGTGCGCACGGTGCGGCAACGGTTTGGTGACTTCGGTATGACGAGATGGAGCGCGATGAGCCGGTTGCAGGAGTTGCCTGGTGACAGGCTGCCGCTCAGAATCAGGAGGACAAAACGACGGGTTCGTCTGCCATGACCTTCCACTTGCTCGTGCTGCAGATCACGTCAGCCGAACTTCGCAGCATGCTGAGGGCGGAAGCCGTCAGCCTGATCCTGGGCGTGCTGCTGGTCGTTGCCGGGCTGTTGGTGCTCGTGCTCTGGCTGGCGGCGCGCCGGCGCGCGGCTGTGCTTCCCGCGTGGCATCGCGGCACTGGTGGCCAATGGCTGGGTGTCTTCGCATTCCTGTACGGTTTCCGCCTGCTGGCGCGCGCCACCACCTTCCGCCACTGCTTCGACGTCCCCGCAACTGTCTGGGACCACCTGGAAGCCACGATTACCTATACGATCCCGCTCCCGATCGTCCTCTTCGCCCGCGCGATGATGCCCGCCTGGCGGCGTTTCTGGACCGTGGGTGTGATTGGGCTCACCGCCTTCGCCGCCTGTGCCGTTGCGTCGGACGCCATTCAACAGCGTCCGTACTCGGCGGAGCTACCCAACAATCTCATCGCGATCACGTTCATTACCTCCCTCCTGTTCGGGTTCCTTCGACCGGGCCTCACACCTTCACGCGAGCTTCGCACTACCCGCGTCGGCGTGCTCGCCTACACCGTGACGGCCGTGGCCGACAACCTGCGCAGCCTGCAGGTGCTCCCGTTCCCTGGTCCGGACCTCGAGCCGTTTGGCTTCACGGTGCTGCTGGCCTGCCTGGGCACGCTGGCGAGCCGGCGCGTGCTGGGCGACGCGCGGCGCCTCGTGGCAATCGATCGCGAGTTGAGCGTCGCCCGGCAGATCCAGTCCTCGATCCTGCCGCAGGCGATGCCACGGGTTTCCGGTGTGACGCTGGCAGCGCGCTACCGCCCGATGACCGCCGTGGCCGGAGACTTCTACGACTTCATCGAAATCGACTCGCGGCGGCTGGGCGTGCTCGTGGCCGACGTGTGCGGCCACGGCGTCCCCGCCGCCCTGATTGCGTCGATGGTCAAAGTGGCACTCGCGGCCCAGCATGCGCGAGCCGATCGACCGGGAGCCCTGCTGGCGGCAATGAACGGCGCCCTTTGCGGGACGTTGGCCGGACAGTTTGTCACGGCTGCCTATCTGTTCCTCGACGGGGCCTCCGGTCGGATCAGGTACGCCGCCGCGGGGCATCCGCCCCTCCTGCGCCTGGCGACCCGTACTCGGGAAATTCGAGAGCTGGAGAAGAACGGCCTGGCGCTCGGCTTCGTGCCGGACGCGGACTACCAAGAGCTGGAGGAGCGGCTCGAAAGCGGGGACCGGCTGCTGCTGTATACGGACGGCCTGGTCGAGGCGGCTAACGCCGCAGAGGATTTCTTCGGGCTCGAGCGGCTCAAGAGCGCTTTCGCGGCAGGGACCGGCCTGCACACGAGCGCGGCGGCCGACGCCTTGCTGGATGCCATGGACGCCTGGTCCGGTCAGCCGGCCAGCGACGATCTCAC
>CAWJAP010000020.1:0-306154 GCA_963840865.1 Vicinamibacterales bacterium | reverse complement strand
TATATCCCGCAGGATTTTAAGGCCGGTGACGCCGGTGATATCGCTCACGACCAGCGGCAGTTGGAGGTTCATCTGCACCAGCGCCTTCTGCATCCGATGGACGTAGGTCGCTGCGCTCTCCACTAGGCTCTGCCGATGGCGCACATAGGCCCGCAACGCGACAATGGCTTCGGTGGGACGAAAACTCCCGCGGAGCAAGCCGACGCTGTGGAGCTCGCGCAACCACTCGCAGTCGGACACATCGCTCTTTCGTCCCGGGACGTTTTTGATGTGTCGGGCGTTCACCAGCAGGACGTCGATGCCGCGGGCCTCGAGGATGTCGTAGACCGGGATCCAGTACACGCCGGTAGCTTCCATCGCCACGCTCGTCACGTGACAGGCGGTCAGCCAGTCGGCGAGCCGATGGAGATCGCTGGTGAACGTGGGAAACGATTGCACGGGCATCGGGTCGCGATCCGGCGGCACGGCGACGAAGTGTTCGGCGGACCCGCAATCGATGCCCGCGGCATTCGGGTTGATGCGGTCCAGCACGGACCTGGACACCCGCGGCTTTCCAGCGCGACGGCGGCGATGGTCTTTCATCGGAGGCTCCTCCATCCTGGACGTGGAGCATCCGGGGACAGGGAGACGGCATCAGAACATTCTCCCAAACGGGATCACGCGCGTCGCATCGCGCGTGTCACCAGTGATGCCGCCGTACGACTCCCCAGGCCACGCTCTTAAACGGGCAGATCCGCACCATTGACGGTTCGGCCTCAGTTCCCGGATGCTCGCGGGATCCGTAGCGGAGCCGCTCAACCGTCGCGGCACAGCCTCCAGTTTCTGCTGCGATGCGTCGCGATCACGTCGCGTGGACCGCTCTTAACGATTGGATCGTCAGTGTCCCGTACCATTCCAACGGGTTTACCTTCACGCCGGCGACAGCAAATCGATCTCTTCCGTGCCGCCGTCTGGGCTGGGTACCGCGGTCGAGAGAACGCGAGACAGAGTTCTGGTCTGCCGAGTACACTCCCGACCTGCTCTACAGCGGGCCGACGAGGGTCGCCACGCGCGCGCGTCAGCAACATAATCAGATCATGAGCTCGGTTGACGACCGAGTAGCCGAGGGTGCGGCGGCACTCGCCCGCGGAGATTGGATCGGGCGCGCCGCCACTTCGAGGCCAGTCTCGACGTGAAGAAGACCACGGCGGCGCTCGAGGGGCTGAGCGACGCGCTGTTCTGGCTCGAAGAGATTGGCCCGAGCATCGAACGGCGGACGCGCGCCTGCACGCTCTATCAGGAAGCGGGCGATGCCTGCCGCGCCGCTCGCGCCGCGCTGTGGCTGGCGATGAGCTACTTCTCGGCCCTTGGCAATGGTGCGGCCGGGAATGGCTGGCTGCAACGCGCCGAACGGTTGCTGGAGGACGCGGGGCCCTGTGCCGAGCGCGGCTGGCTCGTGCAGTTGCGGGGCAAGATGACGCCCGACGCGGCCACGGCGGTCGGTCACGCGCGAGAAGCCCTGGCGATCGCGCGGCAGCACGGCGACTTGGATTTGGAGGTCTGGGCCCTGTCCGAGCAGGGGCGCGGACTCGTGTCACTGGGGGACGTGGACGCAGGCATGGCGATGCTCGATGAGGCGGTGGCGGCGGCAACCGCGGGAGGCCGCAACCTCATCATCGTGGGCGATGCCTGCTGCAACATGCTCTCGGCCTGCGATCGCGCGGCCGACTTTGCGCGCGCCGTGCAGTGGTGCGAGGTCGTGGACGCGTTCGCGCGCCGCTACAACTCGGTCCCGATCTTTCACTATTGCCGGGTCGTCTATTGCGGCGTGCTCATCGCGACCGGCCGCTGGGTCGAGGCCGAGCGCGAGCTGCAGGCGGCGCTCCGCGCCGTCGAGCAGAAGTACCCAGCGGAGAAGGTCCACAGCCTGAGTCGTCTGGCGCTCCTCTGCGTGCGGCGGGGACGGCTCGAGGAGGCCAGCCAGTTCCTGGCGGGTCTCGAGACGCACGGCGTGGCCGCCGAGGCGTCGGCGGCGCTGCACCTGGCGCGCGGGCAGGCCGCCCTCGCTGGCGCCGTCCTCGAGCGGCGGCTCGACGCGCTCGGCGACGGCTTGCCTGCTGTCCCCTTGCTCAGACTGCTCGTCGAGGTCCGTCTGGCACTTGGAGAGCTCGAGGCTGCCCGGACCGCCGCGGCACGACTGGCCGCAATCGCGGAACGCGCGAAGCAGCCGCCCATTCAGGCGCAGGCGTTCTTGTCGGCTGCCCGCGTCGAGCTGGCATCGGGCAGCGCTGCCGGAGCGCTTCTCGAGAAAGCGTGCACGCTCTTCGAAGCCTCAGGGATGCCGTTCGACGCGGCCGTCACCCGTCTCGAGTGGGCGCAGGTCCTCGCCACCGCCGATCGGGAGATTGCGGCGGAGGACGCCCGGCTGGCCTTGTCAGTCTTCGAGCGGCTCGACGCGCGGCCTCATGCCGACCGGGCGGCGGCACTGCTGCGGGAGCTGGGCGCGGGCAGCCGACCGGGCCCTCGCGTCGCGGGCCCGCTGACGTCGCGTGAACGCCAGGTGCTGGACCTCGTCAGCCACGGCCTATCCAACCTCGAAATCGGCGATCGCCTCTTCATCAGTCCGAAAACGGTCGAGCACCACGTGGGCCGTATCCTCTCGAAGCTCGGGTTGCGCAGCCGCGCTGAAGCGGTGGCGTGGGCCCTTCGCAACCCCTCGGCAGAATCCGGCGCGAAATAGGGGTTCCCCCCGATGCGCGGGGGCTCGCCGGTGGCGTACCGTCGTTCCTGTCCAGGAACACGAGCGTTTGCCGCGGGCCACCTGGCTTTCGCGGCTGGTGTCGCAGTCGGATCGACCAAACCGCCATTTCTGAAGGAGCCGTTTCATGTCGGAACACAACAAGATGCTGGTGCGCCGTGCCATCGAGGAGGTGTGGAACAAGGGAAACCTCACCGCAATCGAAGAGTTTGTCGCCCGCGACTTCGTCATCCACACCTCGACGCCTGGCTCCGACGTCCACGGCCCCGAAGGTGCCTGGCGCTTCGTCGCCACGATGCGCGAAGCGTTTCCCGATATCCACCTTACGATCGAGGACCAGATTGCAGAGGGAGATCGGGTGGTGACGCGCTGGACGGCTCGGGCCACGCACACCGGCCCGTTCCAGGGCATGCCGCCGACCGGCAGGCAGGTTCGGATGGCGGCAACCGACGTCGACCGCATTGTCAACGGCAAGGTCGTTGAGTGTTGGTCGCAGATGGACGATCTGAGCTTGATGCAGCAGCTCGGGGTCGTCCCGACGACCGCAAGCCGCCTAGAGGGAGCAGGTGGGAGCCTATGACGACGGCAAGCACCCTCCATATCGCCGGTCTCGATGGCGAACTGGTCAGCCTGACGGCTGAGCAGATCGAAGTTCTGAGGTCTGCGCTCGAGGGCTCGCTGCTGGGTCCCGGCGACGACGGTTGGTCCGACGCCGTGTCATCTGGAACGGCATGGTGACCAAGGCACCAGCCCTCGTCCTCAAGCCCACCTCGGCCCACGACGTCGCCGTGGCCATCAGGTTCGCGCGTCGCTTCAAACTGCGACTCAGCGTCAAGGGCGGGGGGCACAACATCGGCGGGACCTCGATTGTCGAAGGAGGTCTGACGCTCGACATGTCCAAGATGCGCGACGTCACCGTCGCCGCCCGAGAGAAGCTCGCGCACATCGGGCCTGGGTGTCTGCTCAAAGATGTCGACCGGGCGACCCAGGAACACGGACTCGCCACCGTGCTCGGTTTCGTCTCCGAGGTCGGCGTGGCCGGCCTCACGCTCGGCGGCGGCCTTGGCTACCTGACCCGCCGCTTCGGCTGGACGGTGGACAACCTCCAGGAGGTCGAGATTGTCACCGCCGACGGCGAGATTCGCACCGCCAACCGCAACGAGCACGCCGACTTGTTCTGGGCTCTCCGGGGCGGCGGGGGCAACTTCGGCGTCGTTACCCGGTTCACGTTCCGTCTGCACGAAGTCGGCCCGACGGTCTACGGCGGGCTCATCGCCTGGCCGTTCGAGCGGGCCGACGAGGTCCTCATCGCTTATAGGAAGATCGCCGCTGCGGCGCCGCGCGAGTTGGCCGTGTGGATGATTCTCCTCAACGCGCCGCCCATGCCCTTCGTGCCTCCGGAGTGGCACGGCCGCAAGATCTGTGCGATGGTCATCTGTTACAGTGGCGATCTCGACAAGACCGAGGAAGCACTGGCGCCCATCCGTGCGCTCGGCGATCCCGTCATCGAAGTGCTGCAGGAGTGGCCCTACGTCCAGCAGCAGTCATTCCTCGATGAGGGCGAGCCCAAGGGCGCCCACTACTACATGAAGACGGAGTACGTCGCCGAGCTGAGCGATGGCCTGTTGGCTGCGGTGCGCGATGCGTTTACCAAGTGCCCGATTCCGGACGGGCAGGTGGGCTTCCTTCACCTCGGCGGAGCCGTCACCGAACGCTCGGAAGACGACGGGGCCGTCGGGAATCGGGACTCCCGCTTCGTCCTGGGCTTGATCGGGATGTGGGAGGCGGACGCGCCGAAGGCCAACGTCTTCAGGCAGTGGGTCGATGATGGATGGGCGCGTGTTCGACCATTCTCGACGGGCCGCACGTACATCAACTTCCAGACTGCCGACGAGGGCGAAGAGAGAATCAGACAGACGTACGGGCGCAATTTCGAGCGCCTCGCACAGATCAAAAACATGTACGACCCCGACAACCTGTTCCGCGCAAACAGGAACATCCGTCCTCGAGCCTGAGACCATGAAAGGACGAGCGTGCTGCGCGCTGCTACGCCGTGTTTCGAGCGTGTCTTGAAGTACCTCGGGATGGCCGACTCCCCGTTTGCCTCCGCAAGCGAACATGCGATCGCGGTCAGACAGAAGTAAGTGTCATGTCGGGAACTGGCGGAGCTCTATAATGCATTCACAAGCACAATCCGGCCCTCCACGCGATCGTCATCAGCAATGAAGCTGATGCCGTACGAGCAGCTTGCGAGCGCGATGACGACCTGACCAACAACATCGTCCGTGGTCCGCTACACGGCTTCCCGGTCACCGTCAAAGAGACGTTCAATCTGACAGGGCGCAAGACAACCGCCAATTTTCCGGCAGCTCAAGGACAACGTCACCGCCACCGACGCCCTCATCGTCCAAAGACTGAAAGAGGCCGGCGCGACCATCCTTGGCAAGACCAACATCCCGACGATGCTGGACGATTACCAAAGTTTCGGGCCGTTCTATCCGACCGCGAACTCCCTATGACGTGACGCGCACTCCCGGCGGCAGCACGGGTGGCGGAGCCGCAGCGGTCGCGGCAGGCCTCACGACCATAGAGATCGGCAGCGATATGGCCGGATCGCTTCGCTGCTTCTGCGACGTGTTCGGGCTGTACCCGACAGAAACGCTGCGATGCATGGCGAAGGACGTGTGCCGCCGCCCAACAGCCGTGCTTCGGGCTGGGCCGAGGGCGCGTTCGTCTCGGCATTGAGACGCGTCGGAAGGCGCTCGAAGCGCGGATGCAACAAGTCGTGCTTACAATTGAGCGGCGAGACGAACTATGGATGTACCAGACCTTACAATCGAGGTCGCGAGCCGCAGCGAAGCGAGCAACATCCTCAACTCGCCGCACCGTTGCGCTGAGGTCACCTGGCTTGTTTCCATCGGCGACCCGCTCGACGAACTGCCGGCTGGCTACGACAACGTCGCTCGCAAGCTGCGACTGCTCGTCGCCGACGTGGTAACGGACGTCGGTGCGACAGAGGCTGACATCCGACAGATCATCCAGCTGGCCGAGAGCCTCCGCTCAAGCAACGGTAGAGTCCTCATCCACTGCGAGGCCGGGGTCAGTCGCTCGTCGGCGGCGGCGCTCATCATGTACGCCTGCTGGCTCGGCCCTGGAGGGGAGCGAGAGGCAATGGAGCGAGTGTTTGCGCAGCGTCCCGTCTCGGTCCCGAATCGCAGGATGGTGGAACTTGCGGATCGGCTGCTCGACCGCAGGGGCCGCCTAGCGGCAGTGCTGGGCTAAGCGGAATAGAGCGCGAAGCCTTTCGTCGCGTCCTGCCTCGGTTGGCTCCAGCACGAACAACACGAGATCATCCTGTCCCTGCGCGAAGAGCACCGCGTTCTGAAGGCGCAGCTGCGAAATCAGCGGATGCGGCTGACCGATGGCGAACGGCGCCTCGGTCCTCGGCGCGTGTCTCGGTCGCAGGCCTCGAGGTGGCGACGATCGGCACGTCCGACACGATTCTGCAAGGGCACCGGCAACTCGTCGCAGGGAAGTGGACGTATTCGAAGCGGGGGCTGGAACGGCCGAGCGTGCTCCCGGAAATTCGTCGGTTTCTAGTCCGCATGGCGACCCAGAATCAGCGCTGGGGGTGCACTCGCCTCCAAGGCGTGTGGGGTGCGAAAATCACGTCACGCCGCCAGGCCGTACTCGTGAACGACACCGCCGAGACGATCGCGGCGCAAAATGCGAGCGTCACCGGATGCCGACGGCGTTGCAGTCCGCCGCCTTGCCTCAGGTGGCGTGAGGGACAGCGCGCGATGTGGCCGGTGTCCGTTGTAGTGATCGATGAACTCCTGTAGAACCCGTTCCAGGTGCTGCTGGTTGAGAATTAGCAGCCAGTCGAAACATTCTGAGCGGACGGTGCGCACGAATCGCTCGGCGACCCCGTTGGCTTGTGGCGCGCGAAACGGCGTCCGCATGATTTCAATTCCCTCGCTTCGGAACACGTCGTCAAAACGATCGGTGAATTTCTGATCCCGATCGCGAATCAGAAACCGCATCGGCTCCGGGCGCTCTGCCAAAGTCCACGACAGCTGCCGCGCCTGCTGAATGACCCATGGTGCGTTCGGACTCGGCGTGCAACCGGCCACATGCACACGCCGGCTCCCCAACTCGATGAAGAAAAGGACGTAGAGCCGTTGCAGCCAGATCGTCTCGACGGTGAGGAAATCGACGGCCAGTATGCTTTCGCGGTGGACGCGCACGAACTCGCGCCACGTCATCTTCCCGCGCTTACCCGCTGGTCCGAGACCCGCGGCCCGAAGCCACGCGCGGACGGTCGTCGCTGACACCGTAATGCCCAGACCCTTCAGTTCGCCGACCATCCGTGGATAGCCCAGCTATCTCCACGGACATTCAGTACTTTCGCGCGCGAGTTCTCGCCATTAGGGGCGCACGCGCGGACTGATGGACAGCGTTCTGACCCCGGACTCGGTTCTGTCCGACTGATCATGCGATCACGCGGCCCGGTGCTCCGGGCCGTCGCCTGCAGACAGACCCCCTGAGGGTGACGCTCCCCGCAGCGACCGTGCCGCCGACGTGTGCCTTCATTCCGTGACCGGGCAGACGTACGTATCCTCCGCGGGTGCGGCTGGTGCGACGGAGTTTTTGCGGATCGCAGGTGATCGATGGCGACGCTCGTCGCCGCGCCGCTGTCGAACAATCTCCACTCCAGGAAACCGGATGCTAAGGGCGACGGTCGCATTGAGCGGCGCCAACAGTGACGCCGGCTTGAGAATTGCCGTCACAGGCACTGCACCGACCTGTCACACTCAGTTCGCCGGCCGGGCCGCCCTCATTTCTTCGGTTTCGCGAACGCATCCCTGACCTGTTTCTCGATGCTCGAGTAGTTCTTGGACAGGAGCTTCTCCTCGTCCTCGGTGAAGATCCGGAAGGGGACACGGACCAGGCTCTTCTCGAACTTCACGTTGAGCCAGTACTGGCCGTACGTGATGCCCCCTGGGATGTGGAAGTAGAGGCGGCCGAGGCAGGCGCGCGTGTTGCTCAGCTCGACCTGGTCGTACGACATGGCGCGCTGGTCCAGGTCGGCAAAGAAGCCGATGCGACACGCCCGCGACGCCTTCGGCGGGAAGTAGTTGATCGAGTCGCGCTGGACCCGCGTCCGAGCCTGGATCGCGCTGGTGTTGGCCTCGCGATGCTCGGTGGCCGACGGCAGCGGCAGCGTCTTGCCGTCGGGCGTCTCGAGCGACAGCGCCTCGCGCTTGAGGGTGTAGTCCGGCGTCCTGTCGAGCACCGTCATTCCGACTTCAAGCAGCATCCATTCCTCGCCGATCGACCGATTGTTGACCTGGTAACCGAGGATGACGTAACCCTCGTTGTTGTAGGCCGCCCGGACGAACTTTGCCTCCATCGTCATGATCTCGGGGACCCCCGGCTTCGGGATCTGCACCGTGGGCGTCTGGGGCCGGGCATCGCCCGCCGTCTGTGGGGGCCATAGCAACGTCACGCCGATGAGACACACCGCGCTCGTTCTGTTCATAAAGCCTCCGGTCAAGACCGCAGAATAGACATTGCAAGCCCAGCACCATCCTGAAGCCCAGATCATAGTCCTTCCCGCGTCCCGTCGCGTGTTGGCGTACCTCGCTAGCACCAGTTCTCGATCGCGTGGATCGCCTTGGAAATGCCGGCGAGATCCCACAGCTGGCCGTAACCTCCAGGGACGAACACAGCATCGCATCGGGTCACGGCGACTTTCGTCGAACAGACACGCGCAAGGCGACGACATGCGGTCATGCGTTTGGACGTTCCGCTCGGCAACTACCGAGCTGTCTCCACGGACATTCTGCATTGTCCAGCGCGAGTTGTCGTCACCACGGCGACGATCTCGTGTCGGCGGACGCCCCGCATGCCTTCGAGGAGTTTGAGCGGCGTCAGCGAACCGCAGATGATCATCCGCATGACGACTCCGGCCCGCCCGCAACAGCGCTACGACCACCGGCTTCGGGGTCTCGTCCAACGCACGGGCGACCCGAGTATCGCCACGGCTCTCGGAGTCCCTCGCTCGACGGCCCGTGGATGGCTCGAGCAAGCACCGAAGGTCGTGGTGAGTCTCGACGTGACGGATTTGAGAGCGCCGGAACTTCAGCAAGAAATCCTGAGGCTCCGGCGAGGCGTGAAGAAGCTCAGTGCGCTACTTCGGCTCGCGCTGGCCCTGCTTCGAAGCTCGGGGTTCACGTTGACGCACGAGCGCCTGCCCAACGGAGGCGCCAGGATCAGGATCCTGCGCGCCGTGGATCGGGCCCGCAAGTTTGTGCCGTTGCGGACGCTCCTGCGGTTCCTGCGATTGTCACCGAGTCGCTTCCATGCCTGGCGACGCCTCCAGCACAGCTATCTCCACGGACATTCAGTACTTTCGCGCGCGAGTTCTCGCCATTAGGGGCGCAGCGCGGACTGATGGACAGCGTTCTGATCCCGGACTCGGTTCTATCCGACTGATCATGCGATCACTCGGCCCGGTGCTCCGAGCCGTCGCCTGCAGACAGACCCCTGAGGGTGACGCTATCGGGAAGGGCGGTCAGGAGCCGGGCGTTACGCGGCCGCGTCGAGTGACGGACACGTTTCGCAGAACGCCGATCGGTTGGCCTCTTCGCGTGCTCGGCGCGCGTTGGCCGCTCGTGACATCAGGTCCGCCGGCACGGCGTCCCCGTGCCGAAGTACACTTCGTCCGGCGTCTGTCCTCGAAACGCGGAGTGCGGAAGGACGCGGTTGTGTTCCTCGACGTAGAACGCGACCAGTCGACGAACGGTGGCGATGCTATCGAGCAACTGAACGACATAGTGCCCATCAACAGCGTCCTGCGGACGCTACGATCTACTACCGATTCCATCCGCTTCGTAGCCACACCCTGCCGGTCATCGTCGAAATCCGCTTCGAAGATCGGTTCGAGGACCAACACCGCCGCGGTCTGCACCACCTGATCGCGGATGGTCGGAATGCCGAGCGGCCGTTGCCCCACGCCACTGGCCTTCGGGATCAGCACCCGTCGGACCGGTTGCGGTGTGTAGCGTCCGGTGCGCACCTCCTCCCGCAGGTCGCCGAGCCAGCGCTCCCGCCCCCACGCCTCGATGTGCGGTCTCCCCATCCACACCCGGCGCCCCACCGTTCGTCCGGCTGAGGGCGTAGGCGTGGGCCAGGGTGTCGTCGCGCCACACCTTGTCGTACCGCGCATGGAACCGTCTGGCCGGTTCCCGCTTGGCCGTGACGTAAAGCGTCCGTTGGAGCCGTCGAAGCGTGTCGGGAGTTGCCAGGCTCACGCCAATCTCCCTCTCCTCGGCTCGTTCGGACGCACCCCGAACCAGGGCCCCTTCCCTCCACCGGCGTTACCCGGCTTCCGCGGTACTATGAGCCCCTCCGACGCCTGTCGCACCCGGCCCTCGCTCGGACCGTTGGCCACATCTTCGGCCAGTGCCACAGGCCTCCCGTGTTGCCAGTTCCCGCCTGCGTACGTGCTGCGCCCACTACCCCGGCGAGCCGGTCGACGTTCGTCTGTCGGTGCATCCCATCGACCACAGCGGCCTTCGTCCATGGAGAGGAGACTCGGCGCTCGCATCAGACCTTTCGAGGCTTGCTCGGGCTTCACTCGCGTTGCGGCCCGTACGCTTGCTGACCCGCCAAAGCGGGCCGGTGTCCCCGGGGCTTCGATGGCTCGGTCACCCTCGCCCTCGCCCGGGTCGCTACCCAGGTGTACCGACACGTCCTGGGGCCGGACTTGCACCGGCTGCGTGAACTGACCTTTCACGGCACGCTCTCCACAATGATGCAATAACGACGGCTGCTCCTGGCCGGCGCTCGTAGACTGGGCGATGTCCGCCTGCCTGCGCTCGATGGAAGGAGGCGAGATGCGGCTAATTGGGTGCGATCTGCATGCGGCCCAGCAGACGCTCGCGATCCTGGACCGCGACACGGGCGAGGTGCGCGAAGCCGTCGTACGCCATGACGCGGGATCAGGTGCGGACGTTCTACGCCAGTCTGCGGCCGCCCGTGCTCGTCGGACTCGAAGCGACGGGCTCGATGTGGTGGTTCCTGCAATTGCTCGAGGAGTTGGGCATTGCGGGTGCCCGGGCATCAACCTTGGCCGCCGTGCGCACCAACTCCTCGGTACTCGTCGAAGTCGTAGAAGTCGATGGCGCCCTGCGCGGTCTTCAGCAACCGCACCACACAGGGCATGCCCCCCCGATCACGCCCCACTCGACGGCCTTCTTGAGCAGGATGTTCAAGACCGTCAGCACGTTGTTCACGGTCTTGACCGCGTGGTGACGCAGGTGGTGTTTGAGCTGCTGGACGTCTTCGTTGCTGATCTGGTCCAACGGCCGGCCACCGAGCTGGGGCAGGAGGTGCACCCGCAGGATCACCTCCTGCACGCTTGGAAAAGCAGGCACCCTCAAGCTGCCAGCCGCCAAAGCTGCAGATAATGTTGGTTGCGGGCCCTCGATTTGAACCCCACCATAGGGTTGTTCGGCCGCAGCGCGGGAGACCGCAGCCGACGACAGTGAACAATCAGTGAACAATTTGACGCCGAACACCAGGTAACACGGGGTACCTCAGCGAGAGCTAAAGGCACGAAGAACCAACAGGAACACCTACCTGCATTGAGCTGTTAACCGGAGGGTTGCTGGTTCGAATCCAGCCTGAGGAGCCATCTTCTTGCAAAACAGCCACTTACATTGATGGGGTAGCCGCGACTATCATCCGGCCCAAAACCGGATGTCGCGGCCGTCCCACGTCTGTCTAAGTGAATGTGCCAGTTGTACTTATGGGATCCGCTCGGGTTCGGCTGTGAACAAGCAGTGAACAATTCAAGGGGACGTTTGCCGCCGCGGCCCACCTCGGCGGCGCCGAACTGGCTCGTACGTGCGTACGAAGTGATACGATGTTGCGTACACCAGAGAGGAGGCCGATGCCACCATCGACCAGTCGGACTCGCTCGACGAAATCGCGACCGTCAGCTCGAAACCGACCGGATTCGAGCGGCCGGGCTTCACGCGTGGGAAAGGTTCGGAAGGCGTTCTGGCTCGATCCGAGGCTCCTCGAGGAAGCGAGAGCCGCGCTCGGTGCGACGACCGAGCGAGAGGCCGTCGAAATGGCCCTCGATCTGGTCCGCTTCAGGAGAGAGCTGGCGCGCGGCGCGCGGGCGCTTCGTGGACTCACGCTGTCCCGCGTCGACTGAGAAATGCTCCCCGGCAAGTTCGTGCTGGACACGAACTGTTTCGTCGATGCATCCCGCCACACTGAACATGCGGCTGCATTCGCGGAGTTCTGTGCCTGGGCCGCTCCCGGGCTCTATCTCAGCACGGTGGTCGCGGCCGAACTCCGCGCGGGAGCTGGAAGCGCCAAAGACCGGCGAGCACTCGACCGGGACGTCCTGTCGCCTTATGTGCGGCGTCGTCGCCTGGTGAATCCGTCGTCCGCAGCCTGGCACAGGTTGGGAGCCACTCTGGCCAGGCTCGTCGACGAGGAGGGACTCGTCCTCCGGAACGTCCGTCGCAGCTTTGTGTTCGACATCCTGATCGCCGCCTCCTGCTGCGAGATCGGCGCAACGCTCGTCTCGAGAAACACGGATGACTTGTCGAGAATCGCAAGGGTCTTCTCGTTCGAGTTCGTGACACCGTACCCCCTTCACATTCGTCAGTAACCGTCATCCAGTCACGACCCTCCGATAGCTCCCTCGGCGACCTCTATTTCGCGCAACGTAGTTTCCGGCCAAGCTGCCATCGGCCGAAGTGGCGGCAGTCACCATGCGGCTTCGCGCTGCCGCGGCAAGAAGTGACTGCCCGGGCACGTGCGCTGACGACCGCGCGAAGCCGTCGTCGAGCCTGACGACGCAAACGCCCGTCAGTGACGCTTCATCCAGGCAAGGACGGGCTCCCACACCAACGTCCTGGCGTGAACTGCGGTGAAGACCTCGATGTGCCCGAAATCGGACACAGCCTGATCGGAAGAGAGCAGCTGGATGAAAATCGCGGCCTTGTCACGGCTCCCGAGCAGCGTATTCGTGTGCAAGCCCGAGACTCCGTACCCGCCGGCGACACCGACATAGAGCGACGGCACCACAATGTGGGCGAGATTATCGTCGTAAGGGTAGTCGTGCGTTCCGCAGGGGATCCCATTGAAGTCGCGTTGGATCGCCCTCGATCGGAATGGGATCTGGTTGGCCAGGGCATCGACGATGAGCGTGGTGTCGGTGAAACGGCCGCCCGCCGGGAGCCCCGCAGCGTCAAAGAGCACGGCCGCGATGTGCAGCGGCCACGCGGTCGGGAACGTTCGAGAGGCTGCTGCGTTCAGCGCAAGCTGAAGGTTGTTGAACCGCGGATTCGCTGAGGGGCCTGTCGGATTCTCGCGCGCCGCAACGCCGACGGCCATACTCGGCCGACCATCGATATGGTTGACGCCCGAGGCCAGGGCGTTGGCGTGCGCCGTCTCTGCGTTGCACGCCGCTGCGCGGCCGCTCGTGTCAGTCGGCGGGAGGGCGTATATGGACTCGATCGGGATGATGCCGCGGACGTCGCGGTCGGAGCGAGGCTCGACAGCCTCCTGATTGGCTACTGCGTACGCGAGCGATGCGCCAAGACTGCGCCCGGAGAGATGCAGGCGGGAGTCGCCCTTGCCTGTCCGCGTCCGGACGTGCCGCGCCAGTCGTGTGCCCAGCCTGATGTCGGCGACCATCACGCCGTAGTCCCAATCGGCCATGAAGTCAAAGTTGGTGGCTGTGCTCGGGATCTGCGCGAACCGGAGATCGATCCCCCACACGTCCACGCCTCGCTGTGCAAGCCACGGCGCGATGCCAGGATTCTCAGCCAGCGTAGACCGATTGATGAAGGAGTCGGCAAAGGTCTGGCCAGAGCCGTGGATGAAGAGCACCCCAGGGTCGCGTTCACGATGACCACCCGGTTGCTGCCCCCAGGCCTCATCTTCCCAAGAGGGTTGCCGAGCCTCGGCCCAATCGTCATCAAGTTCAGTGCGTGCATCGTCTGACGCCTCACGCACGACTCGCGTCAGCCTGATCACGTCGAGCTCTCCTGGACCGACCTTCAACAACACCTCGTACATGTTCACATCGCCCAGGAGCCTTTCGGCGGTCACACTTCCGGATCAGGTCATGGGTAGCGGTGGCGGGGATACGTGCCCACTTCTGTGTCGGACGCCGTCGCAGCGCCGTTGCACGATTGGCTCGCCCAGACGACGGTCAACCGATTCGAGGCACAGGCCACTTCCACGGTTGACGATCCCAAAAAACCTCAGCGGCCCGGCCCCGATTAGTTCTCAGACCGCTGGCCGTTCACTTGCTGCGGATCTAATCTCGAGTGTCGACGGCATGGGCCGAACTTGGGTGGTATCGCAGGCTGGAGGGATTCGCCGGGGCGGTGCTCAACCCAACCCGCAGCGCTGACGGCCACGGGAGCATTCCACACTGCACCTTGAGTTGGGCGCGCGCCGACACGGGTCACATCGATCGCATGAACGGCGGGACGCGTGTCGCGGGCGCGATGGACGGGTTGTGGCTTGAGCGCGAGGCGCATGACGCCGACGCGGGAGGCGGCGCAGTACCTCGCAAAGCATACGGACACGACGCTCGAACCAGCCGTTTCGAGAAGCCGCGGGAGCCATGCGTTTAGTAACCGTGCGCAAGAAACGACACAGCCGCCTTCGACGTGTGGAAGGCGGCGCCAACGGCGCTCGTGGACATCACCGCGGCGGGTTACAACTCCGGTTTGGGACCGGATGCTCAGCAAGACCAAATTGTTCACAACGTCGATCGCGGTAAGTTGTTGTGCCCTTCCTGAGACAGGGGTAACAGTTTATTCCGGACACATGGGTGACACTCGCCCCCTCGAGAGGAGGGGGCATGCCCTGGAAGGAGTGTCACGTCATGGACGAGTGGCTCCGGTTCGTCGCCCGGCGGTTGGACGGCGAGAAGATGGCGGCCCTGTGCGAGGAGTTCGGGATCTCTCGGAAGACGGGCTACAAGATTTTCGAGCGGTACAAGGACTGCGGCGTGCAGGGCCTGACGGACCGCAGCCGGCGGCCATACCGTCAGGCGAACCAGCTGCCACCGGCAATCGAGCAGTGGATCGTCCGGCTGAAGCAGGAGTATCCGAGCTGGGGCGCGCCGAAGATTCGTGAGTGCCTGCGGGACCCGTGCGCCGACGTCCGCTGTCCGGCGATCAGCACCGTCCATGCGGTCTTGGACCGCCACGGCCTGGTGACGCGGCGGCGACGGCGCCGACCGCGGCCGGAAGGGACCGCGCTGTCGCAACCGATCGAGCCGAATGACCTCTGGTGTGCGGACTACAAGGGCGAGTTCATGCTCGCCGACCGCCGCTACTGCTATCCGCTCACCGTCACCGACTTCGCCAGCCGCTACCTGATTACGTGCGAAGCCCTGTCGACGACGGCGGAGCTGGTCTGGACGTCCGAGACGGCATCAACGCCGACCGGACCGTCGTGCAGCAGCGGTCCTGCCGCAGCGTCCCCTCCATGAGCTGGACATTCCCCATCCTCATTCCTGACTACTACAAGGCCGTCTCCAGTATCGGATCACGGTGTCTTGACGTCGCCCGGGGGGCTCCCTCGAGCCCGGCGCGCCGATCCAGATCGACAGGTGCACGCCGGGTACCACGAACACCGCGCAGATCTGGAAGATCCAGTAAGCGCACAGACGCACCGCGGGCTGTCGGGCACCCGCGGGGCCAGGCCCCTTCGGGTCACAGGTCCATGGAGAGCGACACGTTTCCGATGCGATCCGCACTCAGTTGACGGAGAGCATTTTCGGCATCGACCACAATCAAGCGACGCGCGCACTAGAGATATCCACCGGCGAGGCGGGACCACGCGTGCCGCGAGTGGGGGACAACGATGCTGAACGCTTGAAGCTCCGAGTCGCAGTCCGCAACCTCTGGTGCCACGACGAAGCATGGATGTCGAGATCGATCGCCCGGGACCGATTTGATTCGAAGGAGGGTGTCGCTGCCGCGCCATCAGCGGGCGGCGCGCTGCTGGGTAGGACGCTTCCCGTATGCCGACTGACCATATACCGATGGAGACAGCGCCGACACTATAGGAGGAGATCGCATGCCAGCTCAAACGAAATCGAAGAGGTCGGTGGCGTTGGCGTTCGCTGCGGCACTGCTCGCAGCGCCGGCCCTGACCGAAGGCAAGGCAGCCGACGACGGCTCGGCGCGTGCGGCAACGCCGCGGGATACCGCAGGTGACCTGATAGCGTCGGCAGCGGCGCTGCAGCATCTGGAGAAGACGGCGTCACAGATTGGATGGCTGCGGCCACGGCCCTGGCAGCAATGGGTCGAGATCGGCCCGGTGTGGGTCGAGAGCGTTCCGCCTCCCATCCTGACCTAGCCACTGTAGGCTCGCGCCGTGGCGTGCCTGCGTGGCGCGCCGCCGCGCGAGGTCGAGGGAGCTCGCCATGCTTCAGCGAACGAGCGGCGCCATTATGTTCGTCGTGAAGATCTCCAAGTTCTGCAACCTTCGCTGCAGCTACTGCTATGAGTTCGAAGAGCTAGGCCAACGCCGCCGGATGTCCCTGGCAGACCTGCACGCATTCTTCACGAACGTGCGAGACGCCGTGGGACGGTACGACCGCGATCGCATTCAGTTCGTCTGGCACGGTGGCGAGCCTTTCCTGATCCCTCTCGACTACTACGAACGCATCGGCGAGATACAGCGGGACGTCTTTGGCGACGACGTCCCGTACGCGAACCTGGTCCAGACCAACCTGACCGCGCTCACCGAGCGCCACATCGACTTCCTGCGCGAGAAGCGCTTCTTCCGAAATGGCGTGGGAGTTTCATTCGATGTCTATGGCGATCAGCGGGTCGACACCCGCGGTCGCTTAAAGACCGAGACTGTGCTGACGAACCTGCAGCGGCTCACCGATGCGGGTATCCCGTTTGGAGCGATCGCCGTTCTGGCGCGAAACACGCTGTCGTCCATTGACGCGATCTATCGCTTCTACGACGCTCTGGGAGTGCCCGTCCAGCTCCTGCCGTTCTACAAGAGCGCGTCCGACGCGCAGGTCCTCGAGCACGCACTGAGCTTCGATGAGATCACAACGTCTTTGAAGAACGTATTCGACGCATGGCTGGCCTCCGAGCACGCCACGACCGTGCACCCGATCGAGGAGTTCCTCGCGTACGCGCTGGCTGCCATGAACGGCGGCGGCCAGCACACGCATCGGCCGGAGCGCGACGAATACGTGTTTCTCGTCGACACGGATGGCGCCACCTACGGCGTGGCCGATACCTACGATGCGGCGCACATGTACGGAAACGTGTTCCGGCAGGACTTCGGTGAGCTGCTCGCATTTTCTGCGCGGACTCGTGTCGTGCAGGAGTCCCGCGGACGAATGGCGCGCTATTGCGCGTCGTGCCCCTACTTCGGCTCCTGTCCGGGAGCCTTCGTCGCCGAAGCCACGGCAGAACAACGCCGTATGCTCGCCAGCAGCGGCTGCCCGGTGCGCGAAGTCATCAGTCATGTCATCCGGCGGGTCGAGCGCACCCCTCTCGCTGAGAAGCTGGCTCAGATGCGCCCGAACCTGCCCGACGCCGCGCACATTCCACTCTGACGCAACGCTGACCAGCACTTTACGGAGAGGCTGATCGCCAACCGAGAGCCGGAGTGTCACCAAAGGCCTTCAACGTCAGACAAACGATGAACAGGTTGACAGGCCAGGCCCTATAGATAGACATCGGCAAGCCGTCTGCCAATGACCTAAGTTAGCGCATTATCTGGAATGTTCGCGAGCGGGGCTGATAACTCCTGAGTCGCCGGCGAGGCGTTCGCGAATGACTTGTCGCCAACCTCGCGTGCCAGGAGCGAGCAGCAAAAGGGCTGGAGTCCGGCTGCCGCCTGTTCGCGCGTGACACCGTCGCGCAATCGCCCAAAGGCATGAAGCCAACGCAATCGCCGATTGTCCTGCTCCAACCAGTCGGGCGCGAAGCCTCTGTGCATGGCCATGGGCACGAACACCTGCGTCGGCTGGCCGATGTCCGTACCATCGAACCCACGGGCCGCCACACCCACGACGGCCATCTGCTGTCCGTTTGCAACAACGGTCCGACCGATGACGCTACGATCGCTGGCGAAACGAATGTTTCAGGAAGCATAGGTGAGGACGACCAGCGGATGGCCGCCGGGCGCCCGGTCGTCGTCCGGGATCAGCGTCCGTCCGACCGCGGGTCCGACGCCGAGCACCGGGAAGTAGCTGCCGGTCACCAGCTCTCCGCGTGCACGCTCGCTCTTATTGCCGACGCCGAGATGCATACTCACGCCGACATTGCTGAACATGCCGGCGAACACGTTATTGTTGTCCCGGAGGTCGACATACAGCGGGTACAAGATCCCCGTGCCGTCGCCTATTGACCCTGTAAGGTGCGGAAATTGATCAAGCCGCCCGGACGTACTCGTGAACCACACCACCGAGACGATCGCGACGCTGGATACGAACCTCGCCCCACTCCGTGGTTGGCGGGAACGGCCGGCGTGTCGGGTGGGGCGGATTGAGGGCCTGCGCTCGGTGAGGCCGGTGGCCATTGTAGTGGTCGACGAAGACGTCTAGGACCTGCTCGAGGTGCCGGGCGTTCAGGATCAGCAGCCAATCGAGACATTCCCAGCGAACGGTGCGCACGAACCGCTCGGCCACGCCGTTCGCCTGAGGGGCGCGAAACGGCGTGCGCACGATTCGGATGCCATCGCTTCGAAACACCTCGTCAAAACCCTCGGTAAATTTCTGGTCCCGGTCGCGAATCAGGAAGCAGAACGACTCCGGGCGTTCTGCCAGGGTCCACGTCAGTTGCCGGGCCTGCTGCATTACCCACGGCGCGCTCGGATTCGGCGTGCATCCCGCCACATGCACACGCCGACTGCCCAGTTCGATGAAGAAGAGTACGTACAGCCGTTGCAGCCAAATCGTCTCGACGGTGAAGAAATCGACCGCAAGCATGCTTCGCCGATGCGCGCGCAAAAATTCGCGCCAGGTCATCCCACCGCGCGTGCCGGCCGGTCCGAGACCCGCGTCTCGCAGCCATGAGCGCACCGTCGTGGCCGAGACCGAGACGCCAAGTCCCTGCAGTTCGCCGACAATACGTTGATATCCCCACTGGGGGTTGTCTCGCGCGAGACGCAGAACGAGCGCTCGGATATCACGGCGAATCGGCGGCCGACTTGCGTGTCGGGCGAACGTCCACCGGCTCGCTACCAACCGTCGGTGCCAGCGGAGCAGCGTCGCCGGCGTGATGATGAAGGACCGCCAGCGTGCGCGGGGTAGGAGCCGGCTGGCCGCCGCGAGGACGAGCCGGTCGGTCCACGTAATCGCCGGACGGCCGGTTCGTCGCCGCAGAACGGCGAGTTCGTGCCGGAGCACGACAATTTCCAGCTCCTTGAAATCGTTCGACCGAACGCGCAAGGCGGCGAGCTGCAGCACCCACCGCAGCACCACATAACAGAACGAGAGGAACACGAAGCCTCCAGGGTAGCCAGACAACCGCACCATTCTCCACATTGGCCCCCTGACTCCCCCTTGCATCGTCGCACCCAGGCGGCCGAGGCCGCGAGACCTGGATTAACGCACCCTTCACGTCCCGGAGACGGCCGGTTGGACCGGTTGGAAGAGTGTGACGTCACGCACAGTTGTAGAAGGATTACGTCATGCAGACACCAGTGCCGACTGCAGCGCTCACCCGGTTGTTCTCCGAGCTCGTCGACGGCCCCCGCGGGCTGAACGAGGCGTTCATGCTCAATTCTGGGGACGCCGGCCTGCTGCGATCGCTCGACCGACTCTCGGCGGCGAGCGCCTCGCGCTCGGTCAATGGCGGCGCGACAATCGCGGCACACGCACAGCATCTGCGCGATGGACTCTCGCTGATGAATCGATGGGCGGCCGAGGGCGGCGATCCGTTCGCGGATGCCAGGTGGGACGAGGCCCGGAAGACGTCGGAGGTCGACGTTGCGGGCTGGGAGGAAATTCGGAACGGTCTCCGCGAGGAAGCACACCGCTGGCTGCAGACGCTGGGCGCGGTCGGCGAGGCCGGCGACGTGGAGATCACCGGCCTGATCGCGAGCATCGCACACCTCGCGTACCGTCTCGGCGCCGTTCGGCAGATCGACGCGGCAACACGCGGACCGATAGAGGGACCATTTCAGTCGCGACGTTCTTAGCTCCGCACGCACGTTTGTCCTTCGTACGCTGACTAGCGTGACACGTCCGCATTGCCGAGGCCGAAATGCTCCACCGGCGGACTTGGTCGCCACTGCGGCGCTGGAGAAAAGTGATAACGCGACGAAGCCCGGGAGTCATGCGACGATGGCAATCGGCCCCGATGATCTTGGCGATCGGGAGATCAACATGCCAGATGAAGAGGAACTTGTGAAACGTCTCTACGCCGGTTTCAATGCTCGCGACATGGAAACATTACTCGCAGCGATGCAGGAGGATGTCATCTGGGCAAATGGAATGGAAGGCGGTCACGTCCACGGACGCGAGGGAGTGCGTAGCTACTGGACACGTCAGTGGGCGATGATCGATCCGCACGTCGAGCCTGTGGCGTTCTCGAAAGGGCCGGAGGGCGAAGTCATCGTCGAAGTCCATCAGATCGTGCGCGACCTCAACGGCAATCTCCTCGCGGATAAACTGGTCGGCCACGTGTTTCGGCTCGAAAACGGGCTGGTCCAGCGCTTCGACATCCGGATCACGTAGACCACCCGGTGCACTCGAGGCCGTGGGCCGCAGAGGTGCTCAAGTATGCGCAGGACGTCGACACGTCGTGCGCCCACTGCCACCCGCACGCCGATCTCTCGCGCACGGCGACTGACCGCATTGACAGCCTTCCGTAGATTCCGATGGCCGCGAGCGTGAGCGCCAAAGTGGCAAAGGCGGCAAGAAGGAGCGTGGTGAAGCGCGACGTAGCAACCGAACTCGCAAGAAGCTGATCGAGTGTACGGATTTCGCTGACGGGCACCGTTCGGTCGGCGTCGCTTGGATGGCTTTGGGTCCGCAAACAGACTGTCGTGACGGTCCCGGCGCGGCGACTGCCGCGCCCTCCTGCCCAGCATGTGGTGTCGACACGCTGAACGCGGGATTGAAACACCGACGTTCTACCGGTCGGCGTAGCGCTTTGCCGCGGCGAGATCCGCTCGGAGCTCTTCGGCGGTGCGGCGCGGCCCGTAGCCGGGCGTGTCGCGCTGGATGCGCCACCCTTCCTTCAGCGGCCCGGCGTCGACCGTGTCGAAGCCGAACTCGTCGAGCAGGCGCGTGACCGTCGCTTTGGCATCAGCGTCGTCGCCGGCAATGACCAGCGCACGGCGGTTTGGCGTGCCCGCCGGCCGTCCGTCGGTCGTGAGCTGAGCGGCGTAGATATGATTGAACGCCTTGACGACCTTCGACGAGGGCAGGTGCGACTGCAGGAGCTCCGCCGTGGTCGTCGACTCGTTATCGAGCTCGGGCATGTGACCGTCGCGCTCCGGGTAGTAGTTGTTCGTGTCAATCACGATCTTGCCGCCCAGAGGCTCGACCGGTACGTCCCGGTAGTTCTTGAGCGGCACGGTGACGACGACGATGTCGCCGGCGCGTGCGGCCTCCGCGGCGGTCGCTGCGCGCGCGTGAGGGCCGAGCTCCTCGACGAGTGTGGACAGGGTCTCTGGCCCACGCGAATTGCTGACCACGACCTTGTGGCCGTGTGCCACGGCGAGCCTGGCGATTTGACTTCCGATGTGCCCGGCGCCGATCAATCCGATGGTCATGCCACCACTATAGTGATGTTCGTTCTGACCCTTGGCTCCACCGCCTGCTCGGTCTGCTCGTCGGGCTTGGCGTCATCACCGCGGTGACCGCTCTCAATACGAGCATCACGGCCGCCAACACCACGACGGTGGCCCTCACGTATCTCGTGGCATCCGGCAGGACGGCCTACTCGGCGCGCAACGCCACCTGCGGGTCGACGCTCGCCGCGCGCCGCGCGGGAATCGCGCTCGCGATCAGCGCGGCTATCCCCAGCGTGACGAGCGCCGCGAGGAACGCGCGTGGATCGGTCGCCTCGATGCGGAACAGGAACGTCTTCGCCGCGGCGCTCAGATACCACGCGCCGAGCGCGCCGACGATCAGGCCTGACGCAACCAGCGTGATCGCGTGTGCGAGCACCATGCCGATGACGCGCAATTGCGTGGCGCCCAGCGCGATCCGCACGCCAATCTCGTGCGTCCGCTGCGCGACCGCGTACGCCATCACCCCGTAGACGCCAACCGCCGAGATCACGAGGCCGAGCAGGCCGAAGAGTCCCAGCAGCAGCATGGACACGCGGCGTTCGGCGGTGCGCCGCGCCATCTGCTCCTCCATGGTGCGGACGTTGCGCAGCGGTACGTCGGGCAGCACGGCCCGCACCGCCGCCTTGATCGCCGGCAGCGCCGCGTACGGGTCGCCGCTCGTATGAACCACGAGCTCGCCGAAGCCCTTGCCCATCATCGACTGCGCGAGCGGCTGGTACGCCTCGCGCGCCATGTCGCTTTCAGGACCGCCCTGGTGCACGTCGCCGACGATGCCGACGATGGTGAGGTTGTCCCTGGAGAGCGTGATCGTGCGGCCAATCGGATCCTCACCGGGGAAGTAGGCGTTTGCCGCCGACTCGTTGAGGAGGACGACCTTCTGCACGCCCTCGCGATCCGTCGGCTCGAGCAGGCGGCCGCGCTTGAGTTGAATCCGCAGCGCCTTGTGATAGTCCGGCGTGACGAGCCGCACGTTGATGCGGGCCTCCTCACCCGACAGCTCCCGGCCCGGCACGCTGACGTTGTTCCCCATGTTGAAGCCCGACATCGGCAGCCCGCCAGCAATCATGGCAGCCTGGACAACGCCCGGCGCCTGCCGGACGCGCTCGACGATCTCGAGGAGCGGCGGCGCCATGTTCCCCACGAGCATGCCAGGCTGGTTGGGCACGGACCGCGGCATGATCTGCGCGCAGAGCACACGATCGGTGCTGAAACCCAGGTCGATGCGCATCACCGTGATGAAGCTGCCGATGAACAGCGCCGCGCCGACGAGCAGGACGACCGCGAGCGCGACCTCGGCGACGACGAGCGCGCTGCGCAGCCGCCGAGGCCCGCGGCCAACGCCGGCGCCGCGCGTGCCCTCCTTCAACGAGCCGTTGAGATCCGGCTTCGAGAGCTGCAGTGCCGGGAAGATCCCGAACAGCAGCGCGGTGATGAACGACAGCCCCGCGGCCGCGGCGAGCACGCGGAGAT
This sequence comes from Vicinamibacterales bacterium, assembly GCA_963840865.1. GTDB lineage: Bacteria > Acidobacteriota > Vicinamibacteria > Vicinamibacterales > Vicinamibacteraceae > CAWJAP01. Next base: position 283,116 of record CAWJAP010000020.1, on the reverse strand, counting down.
TGACGGCGATCGTGCTGACGCGCGGCATGCCGTCCGGCATCGCGCTCCGCAGCACCTGCACCACCCACCAGGCGACGACCGTCGCGAGCACGGTGCCGATGATCGAGAGGACGAGGCTCTCCGTCATGAGCTGACTCACGAGCCGCCAGCGTCCCGCGCCGAGCGCCGCCCGCACCGCCACTTCGCGCGCGCGATCGGTCGCGCGCGCCAGCAGCAGGTTCGCGACGTTCGCGCACGCGATCAGCAGCACGAGAGCGACGGCGCCGAGCAGCATCATCATCCAGGACTTCATCTGCGCGCCGACGAGGTGATCGCGCAGCGGCCGCACGCCGACCTGGTTGTCTTTGTTCCACTCGGGGTTCGCCTGCTCGAGCGACGCGGCGATCTGATCCATCTGCGCCTGCGCCTGCCCGATCGACACGCCCGGCTTCAGCCGCGCGATCGCGTGGAGGATCATCGCGCGCCCGCGCGGATCGCGGATCCGTTCGCGCGGCGGAATCACGTACGGCACCCAGACCTCGGTCGGCCGCACCGCGCCCACCGGATACGTCACGCCCGGCGGCATGATCCCCATCACCGCGTACGGCCCATCGTCCAACTGGATCGTGCGTCCGACGAGCGTGGGATCGCCGCCGAAGCGGCGCTGCCACAGCGCATCGCTGATGACCGCGACGCGATGGCGTCCGTCGATTTCGTGCTCCGCCGTGAACGCGCGGCCGCGCGCGGGCCCCACTCGCAGCACGTCGAAGAAGCTCGCGGTGACGCGCATCCCCGCCAGTTCCTCCGGCTCCGCCCCGGGCTCCTTCAGCGTGACCGAGCTGAATGGGCCCGGCATGAACACCGACATCGACTCGAAGACCTGCTGCTGCGCCGCCCAGTCGAGATAGTTCGGCGCGGCGATGCTCATGAGAGCGTGCGGATCGCCGGTCTCGATCGTCACGCGGGACTTGCCTGGCGGCCGGCGCTCGCCGACCGCGACGAGACGGTCGTGCTCGTCGAAGGGCAGGCCGCGAAGGACCACGGCGTCGACGACGGAGAAGATCGCAGTGGTCGCGCCAATGCCGAGCGTGAGCACGACGAGCGCGACGACGGTGAAGCTGGGCGCGGCGCGAAGCGCGCGCAGGGCATCTCGCAGGTCGGTCATGAGGTCCTCCACGGTCAGGCGAATCGATTGGGGACGGCTGTCGTGGTGACGCGCGTGCAGACGTGCGTGCTGGCGCGCGACTCGACGCGCACGCGCGGACTCGGCGAAGCGGCGCCGGACGTTCGGCGCGATCGAGCGCCGCGTCTGACGCCAGTACCAGCGACGGGCACGCGGCACGCCGTGCTCGGCGGCGCGCGCGGCGAACTCCTCGCCGAGGTCGCCGAGGATCACGTCGCGGTCGGCGTCGGTGAGCGAGGAGGCCATCAGCCGTTCAGCGAACTGTGGTGGTTGCGGACGAGGCGGTCGTGGAGTGGGCGGATGCGGAGTCACAATCGCCCTCGTTTCAAGTCGGGCGCGAGGCCGTCCCACATGCGATTGAGCCGCGCGCGTGCCTCGCGGACCACACGGGCCCCGGACGCGGTCAGCGCGAAGAAGCGCTTCGACCGTCCCCCGCGCTCCGCCGTTGGCTCGGACATCGCCGACCGTAGATACCCCTTTCGCTCCAGCCGCTCGAGCGACGTGTAGAGCGCGCCAATCGCGACGTCACGGTTGGTGCGGACCTCGATTTCGCGGCGGATCGACACGCCGTAGGCCCGGTCGCCGAGGTGGACGACGGCCAGCAGCACGCACTGCTCGAACTCGCCGAGGGTCTCTGGTCTCATGACGCGGCGCCAGCGGACGGCATTTGGCCTTCGCTGTAGGACTAATAGACGGACGCCGGCCCGCCGCGGTTAGCCGCGCGGAGGGTTTACCACCGCGAACGCAATCAGCAGGGCCTCGACCACGAGCTCATCGACGGCGACTCGCCTTCCGGAGGCGCCAGCAGGATTCGCCGTCGTCCGCGACCCGGCGGCTTGCTCAACTGCTACTACCGCGCGGCGTGACGGGCCGCGTCCGCGGCTCGGCCGAGTTCTGGGATATTACGGGATCGGAACGATCTGCGCGAGGAGAGGATGAGTTGCAGACTGGAAGCGCGCGCCACCATTCTGGCCTCTCTGCACTTGCGGTTGACGGTTCGAAGCAGGCGCGGCGGCCGCGCCATACTCGGATCATAATGCCGAATGCCGCCCGTTGATGTTGCGCGCTGGACCGCGACGCTGACGGCGTCGTATCTGGCGATCACGGCCGCGTTGGTTGCGATCCTCGGGCAGACCGTTCCAGGCCGCGTCTGGCTTGTCGCGGTGCACCTCACGCTCTCCGGGTCGTTGCTGATCCTAAACCGCGCGAGGCCACCGGCGGGGATCCGTCGCGTCATACGCGACTGGCATCCATTGATTCTGTTTCCTCTCCTCTACAAGGAAGTGGAGCTGCTGGCGGCGGTCATTGGCGACTGGCGGTTGACCGCGGCGATTCCGGCCTGGGAGTCGGCGCTGTTCGCCGGGCAGCCGAGCCTGTACTTGAGCGAACGGCTGGCGTTCGTGCCGCTGTCCGAGTACCTGCATTTCTGCTACCTGTCCCACGTGATTGTCATTCCAGCGGTGACCGCGTACTGGTATGTCAGCGGACGGCGGGCGGCCTTCGCCGAGCTGCTGCTCATGCTCTCGACCGTGCTGCTGGGGAGCTACCTGTTCTTCATCCTGCTGCCGGTGGATAGCCCGTACTACCTGTCGCAGCGCCTGGGCCCGCCACTCTCCGGCCACTTCTTCTTCGATCTCGTTCATCAGATGTCGGCGCGCGGCGGTGCGCGCGGCGGCGCGTTTCCCAGCGCGCACGTGTCGGGTGCGGTCGTCGTCAGCCTGGTTGCGTGGCGACACCAGCGTCGGCTCGCGTACCTGCTCGCCCCGTTCACGGGGAGTGTGATGATCGCCACCGTGTACGGCCGCTTCCACTACGTCCTGGACGCGCTCGCCGGCGCGGCCTTGGCGATCGCCGTCGTGGTGGCGTATCGATTTCTCTCCGGCGACGCGCCCGGTGAGAGGCCGTCAGCAGGCGACGCCGCGATCGGGCTGCCTGCGGCGAACTGAGTGCTCGTCGACGGTAGGTCTCAGCGAGCGGGGGAGTCCGCCTCCGCGCGATAGTTCGACACGACCTTCGGCGGAGAGCCTTCGCCTGCATTCACCAACCACTAGCGAGCGAGCCGGAGGCTCGTTCATCATCAAGGGCGGCCCGCCTTCGCCAAGGCTACGGCGGACAGCCTTCGTGTGTATTCATGAGCGAAGGCTGGTGACCCAAACGTTCGCCAGTTGGAACCAGATCGTAGCCTGGCTGCGCCGCCGTCTGCCGCCGACGCCAGGCATGGAACCGGCTCGGCGACAGGTCGAGGAACTGAAGAAGCGCGCGCAACGGGATGAACGCGCGGGCCTGATCGACGGCGCCGAGGATCCGCCTCTTGGCACGTCCTTCGGGCAGCCGCTCGCGCGGCAGGCTGAATCCCGAGGCCTGCAGCAGGGCCAGCACGAGGCGGAGCAACGCCGCGAGCTTCTGGATCCGTCGCCGTAGGGTCAGGATCTCCTGTCGGAGCTCCGGCTCGGTGAGGTCCGCCACGTCCAGACTGACCACGACCGTCGGCGCCGCGCCGAGCCACCCACGCGCGGTCGAGCGAGGGACCCCGAAATCAGTGGCGATCGTGACGTCGCCGCTGCGGCGGACGAGATCCCGCAGCCGGTGGTCATAACGCTGCTGCGGCCGGGTCGTAGTCGTCATCAGCGATGATCGTTGATCGTTCCCTCACGCCGCTCAACTCCTCGAAGGCGATACCGGTGTCCGCCGGCCTGAGCCCGACCGACCGTGTGACGACAACTCACACGGGAGAGTGCCGAATGTCCCTGGGGATAGCTCGGCGTGCCCCTGGAGGAGTGCCATCACCAACGAATACCATCATCAACCTCCCCGCCAAGCGGGTCTGATGACGCCCAACATCGCCGCCATTATCCGCCAGCATGTGTCGCTCGAGGTCCCATGCATTGACCGCCTGCATGTCTGGACGCCAAGCTTGCACGTCTGGGGGGCTCGGCATTTCCTTCAGGGCACCTGGGCCACCCGATTCCCTCGCCCGCGCTCTTCAAGCTCCATGATCGCTTCGCGTCCACGTTCATGGTCGCGTTCGCAAGCGGGCTTGTGTTTGGTCTCGCACCGGTCGTCCAGCTCGGCCGTTATCAAGCGGCAACGTTGAGAAGCCGCGGACGCGCGCAGACAACCCGGCGCGGGCTCGACTTGCGCGAGACGCTCACCATCATCCAGATCGCGTTGACGATCGTGTTGGTCACCGGTGCCGGACTGTTCGCGCGAACGCTGCAGAACCTTCGGGATGGGGAGATGGGCTTCGACCGTGACCACATCCTGCTGGCGTCGATTGATCCGGCCAAGAGTGGCTACCCGAGACCGCGGACGGCGGTGTTTTTCGAGGCGTTGCTCCAGCGCCTGCGATCCCACGAGGCCATCAAGGCTGCAGGGCTGGCGAGCCACGGCACCTTGAGCGGCGTGCTTCCGGCCGGTAGTCGTTTCATGAGCACTCAGACCAAGCACGCCAAGGAGCTGGTACTCCGCGTCGCCACGCTTGGCGGTGGCCGCCCGTGCGGCGGAACCGGCAGGGAGATACAAGGATGGGGCAATCCCCAGTCCCCAGACCGACCGAAACTCGCGTGGCAAGACGCCGATGACGGTGTACGGATGGCCCGTGAGCACGAGCGTGCGCCCGATGACGTGTGGGTCGCCTCCGAGTTGCCGAGTCCAGAACGCATGCGTGACGACCACGGTGTCCGCCCTCTCCCGTACTGAATCACTGGTGAACACGCGGCCCTGCGCCACCGAAATGCCGAGCATCGTGAAGTAGTGAGGACTCACCACTTGGCCTTGGAGCCGAATCGACTCGTCTCGCTGTTGCCACATCAGCTCGTGGACGCGATAGCCGGCACAAGACACGCCGGGCGTCTCATCACAGACGTCGTGCAGATTCGGCCAGGAGATGAGATTACCATTGCCGATCCACAGGCGGACCAGCGCGCCGGGGCGTGTCGCAGTCACGGGCTGAAGGATGACCGCGTTCACCACATTGAATAAGGCGGTGCCCAGACCGGTGCTGAGACCGAGCGACAGGCAGGCCATGCCAAGCAGCGCTTTGCTACGCCTCAAACCGCGCCACGCATAGTGGAGGTCTTGCACGACGCCTTCGATGTCCGCGGGAACCCAGACGTGGTGGGCCGCTTCTCGCGCAAGCGTGATGTTGCCCATCTGGAGGTTGGTCGCCCGCCGCGCGCTCTCCGGAGGAAGGCCGGCGTCGCGCTGTTCCTGTTCCGCCAGGTCGCGATGAAATTCGAGTTCTTCCGCGAGCTCCCGCTCGCGGCGTCCGCGATGCAGCAGATACTTCACTCTCCGAAAGAGGTGCATGCGCTCGGCCCCCGCTTCTACACCGTACGCAACACGCGCTGGATGGCGGTGACGACCAGATCGAATTCACGGGTCTGCGCTGCGAGATGTTTTCGACCGGCAGCGGTCAGCTTGTAATAGCGGGCCCGCCGGTTGTTCTCCGAGGCGCCCCATTCATCCGTCACCCAGCCATTCAACAGGAGCCGCTGCAGCGCGGTGTAGAGAGAACTCTCGCCGAGCGCGAGCACCTCTCCCGACGATGCGCGGATGTACCTGAGCGATCGCGTACCCATGGCGTTCTCCACCGGCCAGCGATTTGAGAATCAGCAGATCGACGCTGCCGCTGAGGAGTTCTGGCGGGACGCGGTCCTTGGCTCCCATCGTGTAATGAGGGGAGCATGGCCAATAGCGAGGACAATGTCAACCCCCCTCGCAGTACGAGGGGAACCGCCCATACCTGGTGCGTGTCAGATCCGATGAGTGCCGCGAGCGTTGCCAGTTGTCCTTATTACAGACTGGCTCATTCGTCGGACAGGGAAGTGAGCCGCATTTTCGCGAGTTGGAACCAGATCGGTCCCTGGCTGCGAACAATCGAGGCTTTAAGCGCGAGCGTGTGCGCGGTAGCGTCGTCTGAGTCTTGCGGCCGAGCTAGACCGGTCATCGCCACGAGTTCGAGGTCACACGTGCCGCGCTGCAACGGTTGCCGGTCATACCACCTCGAGCAGCCCGACATGTTGCTTCTGCTGCTTGCGCAAGGAACGCGACGCGACGTGAAAGCCTGCGTACCGGTTCTCGCGCCTGTGCGGCGCACGACGAGGTTGTGTGCGCTTGCTAACGGGCGAGGCGCCGTTCGCGATATTCCGACGGACGAGCGCCGTTGGGTGGCCGCCAGGCGCGGTGAAACTTCCGTTCGCGAACAGCACGTCGACGGAGTCTGGTCGATTGATCAGTGCCTTCAGCTTCGCTGAAGCGTCCGGCACGTTCGTCTGGATCATGACGTAGAAGATGCCCTGCTCCAGGGACGTGCGGATCGTCCGGTCCGTGTTGTCGCTCGGAATGTTGTGGTTGTGCGCCTCGCCGAATGCGCCCACCAGGAACTTGCCAGTGAGATCAACAGTGCGATCGACCTTTGAGGGGTTCTTAAGCGTGAGCCGGTCGCCGATGCTGTAGACGGCCACGCGCCGGAATCCGGTTCCATCGAACCACGCGCCGTTCGGCCACGCGATGGTTTCGGGCTCCTGCGCCGCGGCCACTGCGAGGCCGAGGACGAGGAGGAACACGACGGTGTGTTTCATAAGAGCACTTTTCTGCTCGACCCGGCGCAGGCCGCGTATCCAGTTGTCCTCGAGCATCCGCGCAGCATAGCCGACCGCGCCGTGCAAGGTGGCCTTCAAGATCGCTCTAATCTCTATTCAGGTTGCCGAGCCCTCGGTCGGCATCGCGGCTCCTGGTTGGACGCCAGACGTTGGGGCAGGGTTGGCAGGCCTTCCGTCGCGTGCACGCGGGCAATCGGAAGCTCCTAATTCCACCTGAAGGCATGAAATCGCGGCTTGCCTGCGCGTCACATCCTCACGATCATCTTTGCGTTCTGCTTGCCGAACCGCTCATTCCGATAGGCGAACTCCGCCCGCCGTCACCCTTATACCTGGCGGCACTCAATGATTTCTTTCAGCGCGTAGGAGACACTCCGATGAAATCCCAGATCGTCGCCGCAGCCGTTCCATTCGTCCTGCTGTTGTCGGCGCGGGCGCAGGAGGCGCCCCGGGTGTCGGAGGAGGCCCGCCAGCAGCACCAAGAAGCCCTTGTCTTCGACGGGCACGTCCACATGGTCAACCGCCAGCTCCACCTGGGTGGGAACATCGGGGCCCGCCTTCCCGACGGTCAGGTGGACCTGCCGCGCATGAAGGAAGGAGGCGTCGACGCCTTCTTCATGACGCTCTTCGTGATGGAGCAGTACTACCCCGCACGGTATGAGACGAAGCAGACGCTCCGCCTGATGAACATGGCGCTCGATCAACTCGAGCAACACCGGGACGTCGTGGAGCTCGCGCTCAACGCTTCCGACATCGAGCGGATCAACCGGGCTGGGAAAATGGCCGCGGTCCTCGATCTTGAGGGGGGCTTCGATCTCGACGGCGACCTCGACGTTGCGGTCGTTCCACCGCCTCGGGCTCCGAGTCGTGCAGCTCCCCGCCCACAACTGGGCGAACGGGTTCGCCTGGGACACGTCGGAGATTGGGGCGAAAAAGCCCGGCTGTCCATTTATGATATCGATCGACGGCTCGCACCGCAGTTTCCGATGGTCGGCCCCGTCGCACCAGACGAGGTGCTGATGTCGGTGGATGACTGGGTGGGCGGCGTGGACCGCGCCATCCAGGTGGCCGGCGAGGACCACGTGGCGCTCGGCAGCGACTTCGACGGCGGCCCGACGCCCGCGCGGCACATGCGCGATGTCCGGGACCTGGCGATGATCACCGACGCGATGCTGCGTCGGGGCTACTCGAAGGACCGCATCAGGAAGTTCCTGGGCGGCAACCTGATGCGCGTGTTCCGGCAGGTGACGAGCAATCCGGGATAGTCACGCGGCGTGGGCGATGTCCTGCTCTTGTCTCTCCTATCACCTTTAGACATCATGGCAAAGAAACAAACCGACATTGCCTCCAAGGGCACAGATTCATTCCCAATCACTGAAGTTATGGGGCGAACCCTGTCTTCACCCGGCGTGAAATGCTGGGAAGAACCGGCATGGCCGGTCTGGCCGCTTTGACCGGCATCGCCTCCGGTGCTGTTGCGCAGACTGCGCAAAAAAGGCCTCGTATCGCCTGTCTCGTCAGTTATTGGGGTGCCACGAGATCACATGCGGACTGGATCGTGACCAAGTTGTTGGACGGTTATTGGTGGCAGGGCGCCCACACTCCTTCGCGAGTGGACGTTGTGTCCGTTTACATTCATCAGCGTGACGAAAGCGGATTGGGTCAGAAAGTATGCAAGTCGAAAGGCATTCCTATCTTCAACACCGTCGGTGAAGCCGTCACGCTTGGGGAGAAGGAACTTGCGGTGGACGGTGTCGTCATCGTCGGAGAACACGGGGAATATCCAACGAATCTCAAAGGGCAATGGCTCTTGCCGCGTTGGTGGATCTACCAGCAGGTTATCCGGGTGTTCGAGCAGAGCAAGCGCTCGGTGCCGGTCTTTAACGACAAGCACCTCTCCTACAGTTGGGACGAAGCGAAATGGATGTTCGACAAATCTCGTGAGCTGAACTTTCCTTTGACCGGCGGTTCCTCGATACCGATCTACTTCCGCAAGCCTGAGATAGAGCTCGATATCGATACGCCCATAAGCGCATCGGTGGTGGTTGGAGGCGCTGCTGATGAGGGAGCCCTGTTCCATTGTGTCGACGTGCTCCAGGCCTTTGTAGAACGTCGCAAGGGCGGTGAGACGGGCGTCAAGGTGGTGCAGTGCATTCGAGGGCCTGAAACATGGAAGTGGACCGAACGCAATCCGTGGGCCGGCAAGCTGCTTGAATCAGTGCGGACAAGGTTTGACCTGAAGTCGGGACACTTTCAGGAGATCGGCGCACCAAACGTCAGTATCGTGGAGTATCGTGACGGGACGAAAGCGGCGGTATATTCCGGCCGGGGTGTGGGGTGGACCTACGCCGGCGAGATCGACGGGCAAAAAGACCCGACCATTGTCTCGATGCTTGGCTGGCCCGGCCCCTTCTCGCAGTACCACGCCTCGAACGCCCAACCGCACTGGATTACCGAGTTGATGGTGACCGGAAAGGAACCATTCAATGCGGAGCGGCTGCTTCTGTCCACCGGGATTGTGTCGTACAACATGGAATCAAACTGGGAGAACGGCCGGTACTCTGCGATCGGACGCCGCATCGAGACGCCGTTCATGAACATGACCTACCGCTCGACTCGGGGACCGCAATTTAACAAGGGGGAGCGGCCGCCGAACATTCCTTACATCCGGGGATTTGACAGCTAGGCTCTGCGCGAGAGTGTGGCTGAAGGTGGCCAGGCCACGTCCTGATCGTGCGACAGATGCCGGACCCTGCTCGCGCTGGACGGGTGCGATTCCGACCGATGCTCGGTGACGGCACGTAAGCGCTGCGTCAGGTGCGCGCCCGGCGACGCCATCTCTCGGGTAGTTGTCAGGCCTTCTTCCGAGCGGGGCTCGCGCCGGCGACCTTACGAGGGCGCCCGCCGAGTCGACCGTTCGCTCTCGATGCGCGTGCCTTGGCGGCAGTGCGCTTGGCACCGACCAAGGCTGCCACTCCGACGATTTCCACGCTCCCCGTGCCCGAGTCCGAGCCCGAGCATCGTGCCACGCGCACGCGTGCCTCTGGCTTGCTGGCCGGATGCTCGTGGAGGTACGCCTTGAGCACTCCACGGATCGCACGTTCGGCTTTCGTGTACGTATCGGCCGCGGCATAGACGGGTAACCCAGGCACGTACGCGGTGACGGCGCCATCCTCTTCTGTCTCGAGGACGATGGGGTAGAGCATGGTCATTGAACACCTGCCTCGCGCAGGATGCGGGCGCCGAGCCGGCCGGCATCCTTCTTCGTGTGAACCGCCACCCACACTTCCTTGCCGCTGACGGGATGCTTCAGCAGCAGGTGGCTGCCTTCGCCGGACCGGACCTCGACGAAGCCAGCGCCTTCAGCTTGCGGATCACTTCAGCCCAGGTCACCCGCACAGCGTAAACCTATCGGTAGGTTTCGTAAAGCGCGCCCTGGACAGCCTGGCGGGAGCGAGCGTGGCTGGTGGGTCCGTCCAAGCGCCCTCACGCAGCCCGCTGAATCAACAGGAGCCGGAGGGAACCGTTCCACGAGGTGCCAACGACACGCGAGATCAGGCCAAATTCCGACGAATCCACGTTCGCCGTGTGGCGAATTCCTGTGAGGTGTAGAAACCGGGTCACGCGGCCCGCTCGTACTCGTGAATCAGACCACCGAGTCGATCGCGACGCTCGACGCGCGCTGCGCCGTCAGCCGTCGCCGACCCGACGGGCGTGCGGGGCGGATGGGGCGGCGCGAGGGCCAACGCGCGGTGGGGCCGGTGGCTGTTGTAGTGGTCCAGGAAGACGTCGAGGACCCGCATCAGATGCTGGTCGTTCACGATCAGCAGCCAGTCGAGACACTCCGAGCGAACGGTGCGCACGAAGCGCTCCGCCAATCCGTTCGCCTGCGGAGCGCGCACCGGGGTCCGAATGATTCCGATCCCCTCGCTGCGGAACACCTCGTCAAACCGGTCGGAAAATTTCTGATCCCGGTCACGAATCACGAAGCGGAACGACGCCTGGCGGTCTGCGAGGGCCCAGGTGAGGTGCCGGGCCTGCTGCGTCACCCACGGCGCGCTCGGATTCGGCGTGCAGCCCGCGAGGTGGACACGGCGACTGCCCAGTTCGATGAAGGAGAGCACATACAGCCGTTGGAGCCAAATCGTGTCGACGGTGGTCTGCTCAGTTATTACTAACGACGCGTAGTCCAATGGCCCAAAGTGCCAGGCGGAATTGTTGGACATTATGGCCAACCGACGGCTGCCTTCCTTTTTTCAGCGTCATCGATGGCTCAGGCCTCTCGGCGCCGCCGGCGGATCTGTCCGTGCGAGACAGTGAAATCTTCCGAGCGGCGGCTCGGGATCAGCACTGTGGCGCCGTCTCGATCTTCGGAAGCGGTTGCTCTCGGGTCGTAGTCACAGCCGGAGCACTCGCCCGCGTGACGGGAGGAGGATCGCTTTGCATCCCCGACTACCAGTCCGAGATCCGGAACGCGCAGGACGCTTTTGTCGTCAGCGTCGGCCCAGTCACCTTGCCGGTGTAGCGGGTCTCCGGGGTGGGTCAACACCCGGAGGAACCCCCATTTCACGAGCAGCGAAGATCGGGGATCGCTCTGCGAACACCAGCTCGACTCACTCGCTCATTTCCACCCCGGCCACCCGTGCGCCTTCGCATACGCGTGTATCTTCTGGTAGGCGGGCCTGTCCAGCTTCAACGTGTCGACCAGCAGCGATACGAACTGCCGATCGCCACGGACGGTCGGAAATGTGGCGTCGATCTCGTTCTGGAATCCGGCGAAGGACGGTGCGTACATCCCGCCCTGTTCGGCTCGTCTTGCAACATCGTCGAGTAGCGTGTGCACGGCGTGATCTTCTGCCTGCGTCGCACCGTAGCGCTCCAGCAGTGCCGAAACCGGTTTCTCGACGGCGAGGAGCCTCAGTGCAAGGTTGACGAGCGTGTCCAACTCCTGGACCTTGGATTCAAGCAGGGCGATCCGCTGTTCAGCATTGTCGGGCATCATCCCTACCGCCTCATGGCTTAGACGTTGGCCGATTCTCGCGGCCACGACCTCACCGCGCCGCGAAGCCGACATTCTCCCACACACGTGCAGTGGAGCTCTTGACGTCCCGCTGCTGGGCTGCGCAAGCGGCCGGGGGGCAGGACGCCGCAAAGGCCGTCGGGGTCTGGCCGGCGAGCGAGGGCTATAGCACACGAACACGAGATCGCGCGCCGGGTCGAACGGCATGAACGACACTATAGCTGAGCATCCGACATCGCTCGTGCAGCAAACGCGGCGCTTCCGAGCCCGATGAAGAACGAGTAACGTCGATCCCGCGTACTACACTTCGCCGAATGGCGATGGGCAAACGAAAGCGGCCGGTCGGGTGGTTTCGTAGGCCCTGCCGCGCTCGGTTCGGCGAATCCTCTTTGGAGGCGATAGACTCCCACGAACCTTGGTGATCGCGTGGCCATGAAACCACTTGTTCGTACCGCTTGTCGCTCGCCAAAACTCGGAGACGGGCGTTCGTTTGCGTTCTGCGAGCGTATGCGCGTGCAGCGCGCGTACGCATCGACGAGCCTAACGGGCTTTCTGAAGGTGCCACTCTCGTCGACGACGAGTCGCAGCGACCGTAATATCCGCGATCGACAACTCTTGGTCCTGACGGGGGACACGGCCGAGTGGTTCGAGGATCCGGCGGGGGTTCACGCGGCGCGGCGCTCGTACCGATGATGTAGGCCACCGACCTGGGGTACCGCGACGATCCGACGTTCAGCGGCGGCATCGACCGGCCGCCGCGACTCGGGAGTGTCCTTATCGAGCGCCAGGTGCGTACGCGCCCGATGGTAGAAGTCGACAACCCAACACACACAATACTGAGTTACGGGAAGTCCGCTATCCATTCCATCCATGGTTCGGTCGTGCGGTCGCCGTCTACGAGGTGCTCGTCAAGCAGGGGCATTCCGTCTGTCGGTGCGGTCTCGAGGAGGAGCGGAATCGTCTCTCGCGAGAAGTACCGACGTGGATGTTTGAGCCGGCCGCGTGTGGTGGACTGCGTGTACTGACCGTTCCAAGGGTCAACTGCGATGCCTTGAGAGCATTGCAGGTTTTGCTTCGGGCCATGGCCCGGTGTGATTCAAGTGGTGTGTTACAAGCCCAGCATCGTTCCTTGCCTGCGGCAGGAGGTGCTGATGCTCCGGTCCGTGATCCCCCCACGACTCTCGCAGCCGACACTGTTTCGTCCCCTCCCCTCGGGTCCGTCGTTTCAGACGTTGCCTCCCGAGATCCAAGCGAAGACGATCCGATTGCTGGCGCGGCTGCTGCGCGGGCACGTCGACGGCGTGGTCGCGGCCGGCCCGGCGCAGGAGGCGCGTGATGAGTGACAAGATCAAGCCACATCATCAGGCGCGCAAAGCGATTTTGTACATCCGTCAATCGTCAGTCCACCAGGTGCACCATAACCTGGAGGGCCAGCGGTTGCAGTACGCGATGCAGGAGCGGTTGCAGCAGCTCGGGTGGCGGGAGGTCGACGTGGTGGATGACGACCTGGGCCGGTCCGCCGCGGGACTGGTGACGCGGGCCGGGTTTGCGCGCATGGTGGCGGAGGTGTGTATGGGCCAGGTCGGTGCGGTGGCCGCTCGCGAGGTCTCCCGCTTCGCCCGAAATAGCCGCGAGTGGCAGCAACTGGTCGAGGTCTGTCGGGTCGTGGACACGGTGCTGATCGATCTCGACACCGTGTACAGCCCACGCCACAGCAACGATCGTCTGCTGTTGGGACTGAAAGGGAGTTTGAACGAATACGAACTGGACCTGTTGCGGCAGCGATCGGTGGAAGCGCGGCGGGCGAAGGCACGACGCGGGGAGCTCCTCGTGGCGGCCGCGGCTGGGTATCTGAAAACCGACGCGCCCCATCTCGAGAAAGATCCGGATCGCCGCGTCCAGGAGGCCATTACGCTGGTGTTTCGGAAGTTTGGCGAACTGGGCACGGTGCGCCAAACGTTGTGGTGGTTTCTGGAGCACGGGCTGCAACTGCCCGTTCGGCCGGCGTCCGGCGAACTGACGTGGCGACGGCCGTCCTACGGCATGCTGTATCGCTTTCTCAGTAGCCCGGTGTACGGCGGGGCATACGCGTACGGGAAGAGCGAACGGACGCTCCACTACGAACAGGGTGAACCGCGCGCCGTGTCTCGACGCAAACCCCGTGAGCACTGGCTCGTGCTGATTCCCAACGCCCATGAAGGCTATGTGGGCTGGGACGAGTTTGAACGGATCCAGCAGGCGATGGCGGCGAACGTGCGCGGATGGGGACGCCTCGGCGCCGCGACGAAGGGGCCGGCGCTCCTGGCCGGACTGCTGCGCTGTCGACGCTGCGGCCGCCGGCTGACCGTCTGGTACACTGGCCACGCGCACACCGTGCTTCGGTATGCCTGCCATCGTGGGGCGCTGGACAACGGTGAACCACGCTGCATTTCCTTTGGCGGGCGAATAGTCGACACCGCCATGGCCACAGAAGTCCTCCGCGTCGTGCAACCCGCGGCTATTGACGCGGCGGTGGTCGCCAGCGACGATGCCTCGCGCCAACAGGACGAGGTGCGGCAGGCGTGGACCCGAGACTTGGAGGCCGCACGGTACGCCGCGCAGCGGGCGCAGAAGCAATACGATGCAACAGATCCAGAGAATCGCTTAGTCGCGGATGAATTGGAGCGACGCTGGAATCAGGCCTTGCAGCGGGTCCTGGAGATCGAGGAGCGTCTCAAGCAGCACCACCGCCGACCGGATGTCGCGCCCCCCACGCGCGAGGAGTTTGCCGGGCTGGCGGCGGACCTGGAGGCCGTCTGGCATGGTCCCCATGCCGATGTGCGGGTGAAGAAGCGCCTGCTCCGCACCGTGATCCACGAAGTCGTGGTCGACGTGGATGCGGACGCCGGCGAAGTCATCCTGCTCATTCATTGGCAAGGCGGTGTCCATACCGAACTGCGAATCCCCCGACGACGTCGTGGGCAGAATAGCGCCCAGACGCCGAAGGACCTGATTGAGGCCGTTCGTGTGCTGGCACGTATCTGTTCCGACGACGTACTGGCCAGCACGCTGAATCGCAACGGTCTGCTGACCGGACGCGGGAATCGGTGGACACGGGAACGGGTGACCGCGCTTCGCACGTACCACGAGATCGCCTGTTACGACGGTGATCGGCGGGCGTCAGAGGGCTGGATGAATCTGACGGAAGCCGCGCACCGGCTCGGCGTCAGTGCTAGAACCCTTCGCTTGGCGGTCGAGCGAGGCGAGATCGAGGCGCAGCATCCGTTGGCCGATGGTCCCTGGGTGTTTCACCGGCATGGGCTCGAAACGGAAGGGGCCGCCACCTTTGTCGCTCGCGTCCGGCGTCGCACGCAACAGGTCGCAATACCAGACGCTCACCAGCAACCCCTCAGTTTTTCGAGCCTTTCAAGCACATAGCGAGGTGGGGCAGTATGAAACGTCGTTGTAATACTCGACGTAGTCGCGGAGGAGGCGTTGGAGATGCCGCTCGTTGAGCACGATGACGTGGTCGAGGCACTCACGCCGGATCGAGCCGATCACCCGTTCGACGAACGGATTCTGCCAGGGCGCGAAGTGTCGGCGGACGCCCTTGCGCTCGTTTCTAATGGTCCCTTCGTCTCGGTGCTCTCTGCTCACTTCACCAACTCGATCTCACCGGGACGCCAGGTCTGGTCGAACCACGGCCGGAGCGGGACGAAGAGGCGCAGGCACACGAAATAGGTTTTGCCGGGCGGGGTTTGCACCCAGTTGGACTCGTGGCCTGCTGGGGCGGTCGGCCCGAACCAGGAGTCCACCGAACCGTCGGTGTTGATGACAATGCCCTTTTTCTGGCTGCCTATGCTCGGGAACTGTTGGTCGGTCTGGATCTGCGAGCGAGTCTGGTTGTCGTAGAGCACGAGGGACCAGAAGGTCTTCACCGGGATGTGGGGTGGCAGGTGGATCTTGTAGGTCTTCCCGCCGTCCAGCGGCTTACTCTCGGAATCCGTGTAGGACATGACATATTGCGAGCCGACGCCGACCGCCTTGCCTGTCATCGCCGGGGTGGTATAGGTGGCCATGTAGAAGAACAAGCTTCGAGCGTCAAGATAGCGAACCCCTTCCTGCTTGAGAAACTCGTAACTGCCGCCGACGAAGAGCCAGCGCCACGAACTCTTGCTGTCTGGGTAAACCTTGGCTTCCTCCATGCGGGGCCGGAAGACGAGGGCGCGCGCGGTCGCATTGCCCACCGACGCCGCTTCGGCAAGGATCTGCTTCATGCGTGCATCTGGCACAAAGGGTTGGCCCTTCATGATGCCGATGGACGCCAGCAGACCAAGGGTCTCGGGGTCAGTCGCATCCGCAGGCTCTTCCTGCACCACGTGGTTCAGTGCCTCGAAAAAGCTGAAATCAACCGCGTGGATGGTGTTGAACGATTTACCGGAGGCGTTGACGAAGGTCATCGTTGGCGGGTTTGCGGCTTGCGCCAGCGGATAGACGCGCAGCCCCTTCTTGTAGTTGTCCACCGCGGGTTTGGGGTCGCCGTTGACCAGGAAGCCACGCATCAGAAGTGTGTTGCCGAACGTCCTTGAACGCAAGACGAAGTAACCCTTCGGCACCTCGCCGGTGTAGCCGGGCGGCAGCAACACATATTTCCCGCCCTTGCCCTTGTCCGCACCAACGATGCCGATGTCAGCCACATAGCGGAACCAGAAATCATCCATCACTCCGAGGAGGCCGGGCGGGACTTCGATCACCAGCGGGCCGGCCTTCGTGTCCAGCCACACCCAGGAGTACACGGTTTCGGTGTTCGCCGTGAGATACAGCGACTTGGAATCCATCAGGGTCTCGAAGATGATCACGGTCTGATTATCCGGGCCGAACGTGCGCTCGCCCTCGCGCATGGCATAGAGCGATGCGGCCGGAATGCCCAGGAGGAACGACTGCACGCCCCGCTGGAAATCGAGGTTGTCGTAGACCTTCTCGACGGTGGCGTCGTTGGGGAAGCCCTCGAAGAACTTCAGCGTGCCGAGCCGTGTCTCGACGGAATCCGGCGTCGTGATGGCTGGCGGAATGTCGGTCGTCATCTTCATCTTCGACGCGCCTGGCCCGACTGAAGCTTGCGCGCCGGCGGCAGCCGGCGGCGCAGGCTGCGTGCAACTGACGGTTGTGATGAACGCGAACGCCGTGCCGCCGTCAATCGCGAGAAGTGTCAATCGTGTTTTCATGATCTGTGCATTTCACGAGTTCGATCTCGCTCGCCTTCCAGCTCTGATCGAACCACGGGAGCTATCTTCACGGACATTCTGGACTTTTGCGCGCGAGTTCTCGCCATTCGAGGCGGCAAGGGGCGATCGTTGAACAGTCCATCTGATCCCACGGCTGCCCCTCTACTCGTGGGACCGCGCGGTCCGGTTCTCCCAGCGCTTCGCCTCGAGCGCACGAGCGCGCGAGGCCCGTAGTCGGAACGGTGGTCGCCCTGGTCATGCGGCCGCGTTGAGTGACGGGCACGTCGCGCAGGACGCCGATCGACTGGCCTTCACGCGTGCCTGGCGCGCGGCGGCCGCGCGTGACCTCAGGTCCGTCGGGACCATGTCCCCGATCGGGACGTGACGGTACTCGGGCGCGGTGACCATGTCTCCGATCGCCCGGACCTCGGAGGGCGTCAGTCGATGCGGTGTGACGTGCGAGGACAGGACGACCGATCGTCGAGCGCACACGCGTGCTGCCGTCGGCGCCAGGCCTGAAACCGACTCGGCGACAGACGCATGAACCGGAGGACCGCTCGCAACGGGATACACTCGCGCGCCTGATCCACGGCGCGCAGGATCCGCCGCTTGGCTTGCCCGTCCGGCAGACGCTCTCCTGACAGCCTGAACCCGGAGGTGTGTAACAGGGCCAGCGCCAACCGGAGGAGCGCCGCGAGCTTCTCGACGCGTCGCTGCAGCGTCAGGATCTCCTGCCGGAGTTCCGGCTCCGTCAGGTCGGCCCCCTCCAGACTGACTGCGACTGTCGGCGCCGCGCCGAGCCACCCACGCCGTCGAGCGCGGGACACCGTGATCCGCGGCGATGGTCAGGTCCCCGGTGCGTTGGACAAGATCCCGAAGCCGATGGTCTTAGCGTTGTTGCGGGCAGGACGTAGTCATCATACGGATATCATCGGTCGTTGGCTCACGCCCGCTCAACTCCTCAAGGACCGATGCGGGGCGTCGGCGTGACGACAACTCGCGCACCAACGTGCAAAATGTCCGTGCGGACACCTCGGCTACGTCGCATGGAAGGGCACTCTCAGGGATGTATTCAAGCTGGCAGACGAGTGCTTTCCCGAGACGGGTAGGGCGAACTGAGACATCAGCGTCGCCAACGCATGAGGGATTTACCAAGTAAGAACCGGCCACGTCAACCACGGAGCCGGCGCAGCTGTGATTCGACTCGTGGCTGGCCAGGGCGCGATAACACGACGTGCGTTGGCCGTGCCGTCGTCAGTCAGCGTGCCCCAGACGAAATCACACCGCCGAATACAATTCAGCTCCCTGTCCCAGTCGAGAGGGCGACCGAGAAGGTGAACGACACGCCCTCTTCCCCTTGGCTGGCGAGCATTTCCTGGATTACCCCCTGCAGTCCTCCCAGCGCAACGTGGGCGCAGAAGCGAGCCAGCGACCCAGCACGCGAACAGTAGGTATCTGCGGCCGAAACAGCAACGACTTTCGAACCGGCCAAAGTAGCTTCATGTGCGGCAATGCCGCTGTAGTAGCGTCGAAACGCCTCGTGAGAACGGCCACCGCCGAGACGCCCGAACGCGAGGAACTGCCATGATTCACTCATGTGAACGACGGCGCCGTCCTGAGCGTCCGCGAGCACGATGCTTCTCACACGAGACTGGATGGTGCCATCGAATGGCCAGCGGTGGTTGGCGTAATCAGTAGCTTCGTGCGAGGCTATCCTCCAAACTATCGTGCAGCCGTCAGCCGCCAATCGGTCCATGCATCAAACAGCCTCTCGTGGTATGTCTTCCACAGCACACCGCGACCCCTCGGCGCGCCCGCCGACAAGTCGTCAGTAAACAACAGAACGTCAGGGCGTGAGAGGCCGTTCGGACCTCCGCGTCGCATCCGGTCGAACATCGTTGTCGGACCGGCGAACAGCGCCGCAATCACTCGGTCCTCGCGCGGTTGCGCACGTCCAACGTGGTCAGGTTCAAGGTCGCCAATCTGAACAAAACTCAGCATGATGGGATCGGCGAACGCCCGACGCGAAGCTGCGATTGTAGCGCCGGGGGCACTCATGTCGTTACGCGCAGAATCCCAGTTATGTTGATGGCCTCTCCGGCTCCTTGAATCGTCAGTGTTTCGCGATAGCAAAGGCGACGGGCAGAACCTGCGAGAGGGGGTCGTGCGATTATGTAGCTCGATGCAAGGAGGCGGTCATGAAGCATTCGCGGCTGGTCACCATCGGATTCGCATGTTTCATTGCCGGAGCGCTCGCGCAGGCCGGGCTGGCGCAGGCGAAGAAACCGACCTTCACGCCCGATCTGATCAAGGGGAAGAGCGAGAAGGAAGCGGCGGCGACGTTGCTCGGCGGCGCGCTGCTGCTCGCCGAATCCGGTAGCTGGGAGCGCATAGCGGTCGGCCGTGCGTGGTACCTGGGCGGCGACAAGGCCAAGGGGCAAAGCATCCTGGATCAGGTCACGAGCAGCAAGAAGGTCGAGAGCAGCGACTGGTTCCGCATCGGCCGTGTCTACACCGAAGCAAACGAGTGGGACAAGGCCCAAGAGGCGTTCGATCGCGCCTTGGCGATGAGTCCGAACGATGACTCGGGGATGATCGAATATGGCGTGCTCGCCAACCTTCAAAACGATCGCGCGAAAGCCGAAGCGCTCTTCGAGAAGGCGTTCAAGAAGAACCCGCGCGAGTTCTGGCACTGGGTTGCCGCCGGCGGATCGTACCTCGGCGTCAAACCCGAGTAGCACACGGCGTCGTCGCCGTGTGGGCAAACGCGGACACCTGAGCCGATGCGGGACGCGGGCAGTATGTGGAGGTGATGTCACGGATCCACGCGAAGGCTGATCCGCCGTAGCGCGCGGCGTTCATAAGCGCGTAGGCGGACCCACCTCCAGGCCTGCGGACCTTCGGAGAATCCGGGAACGAGCCTACGGGAAGTCGCCCCCTTCGTTACGCAGGTTCACGCCGCGCGTTGGAGCCCATAGTGTCCGAAAACATCGCCCGGACTGTGCCTCTCGGTCGGCGGCTTCTGGCGCAGGTTGCGACCATCGTCACGCCCGACACGCTTCTCCGCTGGCACCGGCAACCCATCGCCGGGAAGTGGACCTACCCGAAACGCCGGCCTAGACGCCCCAACGTGCTCCTGGAGATTCGCCGCCTGGTCGGTACGCATGGCGACCGAGAATCCGAGCTGGCTACACTCGCCTCCAGGGCGCGTTGAAGAATCTGGGGCACCGCGTGGCGCGGTCGACCTGTGGGGTGCGTTAATTCGAGTCGCGTAGAATAGCGGCCGCTTCTTCGTTGTTCCACGGAGGCGTCGTGCTTCTCGCGGTTTGCTACGTCGCCGTTCAACGGCTACTGCAGCTGATCGTTCTCCGGTTTTGTTCCCGCGCCTTCAAGGACTTGGAGATCGTCGTGCTCCGCCATGAACTGGCCGTGTTGCGGCGCCAGGTGCGACGGCGGCCGGCGCTGAGAGCGGCGGATCGGACGTTTTTTAGCGGCGGCGAGTCGAGTGCTCCCGCGTGCAAGCTGGACAGCGTTCATCGTGACGCCGGCCACATTGCTCCGATGGCATCGCCGCTTGGTTGCAAGGCGGTGGACGTACGGGGGCCGGGCCGGTCGACCGCCGATGAGGCGAGCGGTTCATGAGCTGATTCTGCGCGTGGCGCGCGAAAATCCGCGGTGGGCTACCTGCGCATCGTTGGCGAGCTGAAAGCCCTCGGGATTGCCGTGTCGGCGACCACCGTCCGGAAGGCCCTGCGCGAGGAAGGTCTCGGTCCAGCCGGCAAGCGCCTGGGTCCATCGTGGCGTGAGTTCCTTCGCGCGCAAGCAAGAAGCGCGATCGCGGTCGACTTCTTTACTGTCGACACAGTCTGGCTTCAGCGGCTGTATGTGCTGTTCTTCATCGAGATCGCCAGCCGGCGTGTGCACTTTGCCGGATGCACGGCCCATCCCGATGGTGAATGGGTCACACAGCAGGCGCGCCACGTCGCATGGACGGTCGCTGAGCGCGCAAACCCGGTTCGTGTTGTGATTCGCGATCACGATCGCAAGTTCACCGACAGCTTCGATGCGGTATTTCGGGCACAAGGCAGCCGAATCGTTCGCACGCCGATTCAGGTCCCTGAGGCGAATGGGATCGCGGAACGCTTCGTTCGGACCGTCCGAGGCGAGTGTCTTGACTGGTTGCTGATCCTGAACGCACGTCATCTCGAGCGCGCATTAATCGTGTTCATCGACCATTACAACGCGCATCGACCTCACCGCAGCTTGGACCTCACACCACCCAACGGCCGGCCGGCGATTGAGAACTGGACGGGGGCGCAAACGATGGCTGTGACACGCCGCGACCGCCTCGGCGGGCTACTGCACGAGTATGAGCGCGCGGCGTGACGGGTGCCGAGGTTGTGCACCCCACAGGTCTGCAGTGGAAACGCATTGGCGCAAGTTGACGCCATACCTTTTCAGCACGCTGAGGATTGTGGCGTCATTTGTGTTCATGCAGTTCGGTACCGCAAAACTGTTCGCCTTTCCCGGACCGATCATGCCGGACGGCAGCACAGTGTTGCCCATCTCACTACTCGGATTCGCTGCGGTCCTCGAGGTGGTGGGCGGCCTGCTTCTGTTGGTCGGTCTCTTTACTCCACCGGTCGCCTTTCTGCTGTCAGGCGGCCGTCGCGTACTTCATGGTTGCTGCGCCACAGGGGTTCTGGCCCGCGCTGCATGAAGGCACGCCGGCGACTTTGTTTGCCTTCGTGTGGCTTTACATCTTCGCCGCCGGGCCTGGGCCGTGGAGCTTTGACGCACGCGCGGGCCGTGAGGGGCATCAGATGTTTTCGATAATCGCCATCGTGGCCATCATCTGTACGAGCTGCGCGCCGACACAATCCCAAGAGCAAAGCGATCAAAGCCCGCAAACCAGGAGGTCAATGATGGCTGGCATATTCGAGGTTAGACACATCAGCGTATCGATCCATCGCTCACCCAGCGATGTGTATGCGTTCGTGTCCAACGGCGAGAATCTTCCTCGTTGGGCGGCGGGTCTTGGTCACACGATCCGGCGCGTCGGCGATGAGTGGTTCGCGGACGGCCCACTCGGCGAGGTCAAAGTACGCTTGGTAAAACCGAACGATTTAGGCGTGGTCGACCACGACGTGACGCTCCCAACGGGAGCTGTGGTTCACAACCCGATTCGCGTCATTCCCAATGGAACGGGGAGCACAGTGACCTTTGCGTTGCTGCGGTTATCGGGCGTCTCCGAACAAGAATTTACCGACGATGCCGAACAGGTGGAGAAGGATCTGACGACCCTGAAAACCCTGCTCGAGAAGCAATGAACAAGCTCGCGTTCACCAGTCGGATGCCGCGCGGCGCTGCCGCCCCAGCCCTCGCTCTTCGGTCCGTGCGAGCGTCCCCGCTCCTGATTTCCGGCGCGCTCGATCCGTGAGCCCTCCAAAGTGGTGACGAATCAGAATGGCCGTGCGTCGCTCACTGTGCGCGGTCCCGAGACCCATGCGACGGTGGCTCCAATCCCGCAGGACGCGGAGTTTTTCGGCGTGCAATTCCGGCTCGGGACCTTCATGCCGGACCTGCCTCTCGATCAACTCGTCGACAGCGCACTTACGCTGCCTAGAATCGGCAGACGCTCTTTCTGGCTGAACGGGAGTGCCTGGGAATTTCCAACAACGACAACGTGGAGGTCTTCCTGAGAAGGCTCTCGCGCAAGGGGCTGGTCGTGCGCGACCGGATCGTCCAAGCGGCCCCCGAAGGAAGACGGCGGACGGATATTTCGTTACGCTCTGTCCAGCGTCTAATCCGGCGTGCGACCGGGCTGACACACGCCGTCATTAGGCAGATCGAGCGCACCGACCGGGCGGTTGCCTGCTCGACTCGGGGCAACGATTCTCGATGTCGTCGAGCGCCTCGGCTATGCCGACCAGCCGCACTTGACGAGATCGCGACGACGGTTCATCGGTCACGCTCCAGCTCAAATCGTGCGTGAACGCGTTGAGTAACTGTCGTTTTCTTCAAGACAACACGAGTCCCTTCAACTAGGGTGAAGTGTGACGATAACGTTCATTGTGACAACGTTCGTCTCGTTAGACGGGCCTGCTGTGGCCCAATATCCGCGCCCCCTCGATCACCATGGCTGCATCTGGCGGCAAAAGCTCGGTCACGCGTGATCCGGAGACATGTTGAAGATCTATCTCTACGTTCTCGATACGATGGCCGATTGGGAAGTCGGCCACGCGATGGCGGAGTTGTGCTCGCAACGGTATTTCGGCGAACGGAAAGACTCGTCACTCCACACGATTGCTCCCACCGACCGCCCTATCAGGACGATGGGCGGGGTCACGATTCGGCCTGACATGTCCGTTTGGCAGAACAGCGAAGCACTTGGCCCCGACATCGTAGCGCGGCTGCGGGAGCTGAAGCAGACGGAGGGCCCGATCCTACTGGTCCAGGGCAGTAGTGATCTGATCCAGACACTGCTGGCCAATGATTTGATCGACGAGTTTCGTCTCCTGATCTTCTCCGTCGTACTGGGGAAGGGAAAGCGCTTGTTCGGTAGCGGTACGGCTCCGGCAGCCTTTAAGGTGACGAAATCGACCACTTCACCCAACGGCGTACTGGCCGTTACACATAAGCGCGAAGGTGACATCCAGATCGGATCATTCGCTCTGCCAACACCGACGAAACCTAGATGAGGCGGAGCTCGCCTGGCGCCATCGGAACCCCTTGGCACGTTAAGATGACAATCTATAAAGTACTCCGACCTGATTCGCGGAGAACGTCCGGACTACAAGACGAGTCAACGTCGCCTCCAAGGGCCGGGCGCTGCTGATGCTGTTCCTCTTTTCCGACGTGGTGTCCGAACGAAGCGCCGACACGCATTCGTGTCAGCTCGCATCTCGACATCGCGAAGATTCTCGCTCCTGCCGGTGAGGTGGGCCTATATCGCTCCGAAGAGCTGGCTGCGAATGGGTTTGTGGAAACTGCGAGACGACCGGAGGTGTGAGCGGTCGGAAACGCGCGAACGGTCTCCATGTGCCATCCCGTTTATGGTGCGTGCGGCGCAACCGAGTGGTTGAAGGAGCACGCTTGGAAAAGCAGGCACCCCCAAGCTGCCAGCCGCCAAAGCTGCAGATAATGTTGGTTGCGGGCCCCGCAAATCCCACTTCCTAAACCACTAAAAACAAAATGCTTACAGGCAGTCTCTTCTGGGACTCGATTTGAACCCCCGCGCCGAGTAGCCGTGAGACGCGGTTCGCGCGCAGCTTGCCGGTCCAGTGCGCCAGAAGAACGGCCGCTTCAAGAAGATCGAGGATTGGTGCGATTTCGACCCATGGCGCCGACCTCTCACACGACACGTCCGACGTAGCTGGGTGGCACCTGTTGGTCAGGACGTTTGCGACTTTCCAATGGTGCGTACCCGGTCTTTGGCGGCGTCTTCCGGGGACAACGTGGTTGCCGTCCAGCGTCCGCGGGCCATGTTTCCGACGACCGCGACCAAGAGAGCGATCGCAAAAACCACTGTGGATTCGAAGAGATTCGGTTTCGCAACCATCAGGTACACGATGGCCAATAAGATGCCGACGCGGATCCAAAGCGACGCGCGAAGGAATGGACGTGACGCAAGCTGACGCAGCTCTGCCACAGGGGTAGCCTCAGTTCGGCGACGTTCTTTCACGGCGCGCAGCAGCGGCCGCGATGCGACGCCGCCGAGCGCGGCAATCAGCACCATCCCGGCGAATGACACGCCGACGAATGCCGTGCGGAAGACCCCGATCCGCGCGGCCAACGGTATCCCCGAGAGAAGAAGCAACGCTACCGCGATTCCGGTCACGCGAGGCAGTCGCTCGAGGACCCTGACGGTGAACATCGGCGGCCCCGGCTCATCGGCGCGCAACCGTTCGACGCAAAGCCACTCGATGACGAGCCCGGCGAAAAGCGCCAACATTCCCACCAGGTGAGCAAAGAGAGCAATCGATCGCATCGTCATGAATAGAAGACGGATTACCCGATCGATTTGTGACATAGGTCAGCGTCCGGAGGACGATCGAGCGGGGCCCCCATCCATGTCACATTCCGTGACCCTATCCCGTCTTACTCGTGGAGTCTCCGATGTCGAATCCGGCCGCGAGTTTCGAACCGTACCGCCACCGCTTGCTCGGACTCGCATACCGCATGTTGGGGTCGGTGGCTGATGCAGAGGACGCGGTGCAGGAGACCTACTTGCGCTGGCATGCGGTCGACCGCGGCAAAGTGTCGGACTCGAGAGCGTTTCTCATGACTACGACGACGCGGATTTGTCTCGGCGTGCTCTCTTCGGCGCGTGCGCGGCGCGAAGAGTGCGTCGGTCCCTGGTTGCCGGAGCCGGTGGTCGACACGGCAGCGCTCGCGCCCGACACACGCACGGAGCTGGCCGAGGATCTGTCGATCGCGCTGCTCTTGACGCTCGACCGGCTGTCGCCGCTCGAGCGGGCCGCCTTCCTGCTGCACGACGTGTTCGATTTCTCGTTCAGCGAAGTGGCCACGGCACTGGAGCGGAGCGAGGCGGCCTGCCGGCAGCTGGGCGCCCGCGCACGGGCGCACGTGCGGGCAGTACGACCAAGCGGCATCACCACGCCGCGCGCTCGGGCGAAATCGAGGCGAAGCATGCGCAGCTCATGTCCGCTTTCTTGGCGGCAACCCGTTCGGGCGATCTCAATGCGCTGACGCAGCTGCTCGCAAGCGACGTGCGCGTCCTGACGGATGGTGGCGGCAAGGTGCCGGCGGCGCTGGACGTGCTCGACGGCGCCGATCGCGCGGCGCGGTTCCTGGTTGACGCCGTGCGCAAAGGGTGGCGCGAGGACTTCATGGTGCGCTTTGTCACAATGAATGGGCTGCCGGGTGTCGTGGTGTACGGACCCGACGGACCGGTGCACACTGCAACGTTCGAGATTGAGGGCGACGTCATTCGGGCGCTGTACGTGGTGCACAATCCGGACAAGTTGCGGCATTTAGCCGCTTCGGCAGCCTCCGACAGGGAGGCCTGACGGCCGCGATGCTCTGGACAAGCAAGGGCGGGCATTTTTTCTGGAGCGCGTCACAAACAAGGCCGCCGGATCGTCAACACAGCAGAGACCCCTGTCGTTAACCAAGATCGAGGAACAAAAATGTTCAGCAGAATAATGTACGTAGCGGTATTCGTGTCGGATCAGGACAAAGCACTAGACTTCTACTCGAAAATCGGATTCCAGAAGCGCATCGATGGCCCGTTGGCGGAGGGCCGGTTTCTGACGATGGGTCTCAAAGATCAGCACGGGTTGGAGATCCTGCTTTGGCCCGGCAAGGCCGGCCAAGCGAAGATGCTAGCCCATCAGGTCGGCACGCTCTTTATCGAATCGGACGATCTCCGAAGGGACTTCGCCGAGCTCAAAGCGCGCGGCGTCGAATTCGCTGAGACGGAGCCGGAGCCCTACCCGTATGGCATGCTGGTGACCGCCTTGGACCCGGACGGCAATCCAGTTGCCCTGCGGCAGACGCGAAAATAGAGACCCAGTTATCCACTCTACTTCGCCTGACCATACTGGTGAGGTGTAACCATGCCCCGCTTCGAGTACCTCGATCGACGTCGACATTCCTATCCGAGGCGCCTACGACCAGTGGACCCGCTTCGAGGAGTACCCGTCGTTCATGCCGACCGTAAAGCGCGTGGTCCAGCGCGACGACAAGACGTTCGACATGACTTCCACGGTCGCCGGCATGCGCTATAACTGGACCGCCGAGATCACCGACCAGACTCCGGATGCCGGCATCGCGTGGAAGAGCACGAGCGGCAACGGCAGCGAGTTCGCGACAAGAGTCCTGTTGCAGCCTCTCGGCGAGGACAGGACCCGCGTCACGATGAAAGCCGAAGTCCATCCCAAGGGGCGGGTCGAGTCAGTTGCGATGAAGCTCCTCGGCCCGTCGTTCCTCGAGCGGCGGGTAAAGGGCGACCTGACGGGATTCAAGATGTTCGTCGAGTCGCGTCGTGACCCAATCGACGCCTCGCGTGGCGAGATTCGCGGCAAAGAGGTCCGCGGCGGCTGAGCGGCGCGTTCTCTAGCGAAGTAGTTGTTGAGCGTCCCACACAAGCGGAATGCCCTGATGCCCTCACACCGATATGTTCGCGCGTACGAGGAGGCTCCGATGCCATCGCCCCACGACGTTTGTCGTGGTCTTGGAGTTGATTGCTGGATCGGTGTGGACCCTCCTGCAGATCGAATGGACACGCGTCCAGTTGAGCCACCTGGGATACCCGGACTACCTCGCCTACAGTTCAGGCGCGTGGCACCTTACGCTGCCCGCCGTCGAAGCAGCCATGCACGAGCGGGCAGTCGAACTCGGCTGGATTGCGCGCTAAGTCGAACCGTCGTAGGAGGGGAGAGGCTCATGGCGGACAACAATTTGGATACCGTTCGCAAGTACTACGCATCCTATGAAACGAAGAACAGAGCGGCACTTGAAGGGTTGCTCCACGATGAGTTTCGGTTTACGAGCCCTGTCGATAATTACATCGACAAAGCCACGTATATGAGGAAGTGCTGGCCGAACAGTGAGCACATCGAGGCCTATCACTTCACGATACTCCTTGCCGCGGAGGACACCTTGGTCCTCTCGCGTTACACCGTGGACTGGAAGGACGATCCTAGCTTTACCTTCCCCTGCATGGAGTGCATCGAAGTCGAGAGTGGGAAGATCAAGAAGATAGATTGCTACTTCGGATTTGTTCCCAAGGTTTAGGTCGAACGATTCTCAGGGGCATCAAGACAGCAATGCTCACGTTGAGATCTCACTCGGGAGGAGCTCACGCGTAGCGTCCGCCGCGCCAGCGGCTTCGTTCAAACGCCGCAGGATTTACCGACCGAAGCTCGGGTTGCGTAGCCGCGCCGAAGCGGTCGCTTGGTCCCTCCGCAACCCCTCCGCAAAATCCGGCGCGAAATAAGGGTCCCCCCCGATGCGCGGGGGCTCGCCGGTGGTTGCGCCCGTAGGATGGCACGCCACGTCGAGTGCGGCGCTCATGCTTGCCGTTCGCGCCTCCTCAACCGCGAATAGCTCCAGTCTAGGAGAACTGATGGTGATGTCCGAAACCCGCTAGACGTCGCGCCCGACCGGAGCCACGATGGGTCATGGATCTCGACGTTGACGTGTGTTATCGCGCGTTCCGCACCCGCGACGAGCGCTTCGACGGCCGGCTGTTCGGCGGAGTCAGGACAACCAAGACCTATTGCCGTCCGATCTGCCCGGCGCGGATGCCTAAACGGGAGAACATGACGTTCTACGCGACGGCAGCGGCGGCCCACGAAGCGGGGTTCCGTCCCTGCCTGCGATGTCGGCCGGAAACGGCTCCCGAGCTCGCAGCCTGGCGCGGCACGTCGAACACGGTATCCCGAGCGTTAGCGCTGATCGATGCAGGCGCACTCGACGAAGCGGGTATCGATCGTCTGGCCGAACGCCTGGGTGTCGGAGAGCGCCAGCTCCGCCGCCTTTTTCGACAGCATCTCGGTGCGTCCCCGCTTTCGGTCGCGCAAACCAGGCGCGTCCTGCTGGCCCAGCAACTGATTCATGAGACCCGGCTGCCAATGGCCGAAGTGGCCTTGGCGTCAGGATTTGGCAGTATCCGACGCTTCAACGAGATCTTCCAGCGTCTTTTTGGCCGTCCACCAGGTGCTCTGCGCCGCCTCGCGGTCGGCGACGTATCGTCCGGCCCGGACGGCGAGGTGACTCTCCTGCTCCGCTACAGGCCGCCATACGACTGGCCCGCGATGGCGTCGTTCCTGAAGGCTCGCGCCATTCCTGGCGTCGAGGTGGTCTCGAGCGAGCGATACGCACGCACGATCGAGATCGAAGGGATGCACGGCGTCGTCGCCGTCGAGCCGGTCTCTGGCAATGCTCTTCGCGCGGCGATCCGGTTTGCACGGCTGTCAGTGCTGCCGGCGATCATTGCGCGCGTGCGGCGCGTGTTCGATCTCGCCGCCGACCCTCAAGCGATCAACGCGCAGCTCGCCGAGGATCTCGTCCTCGGTCCTCTCGTCGCGGCCCGACCGGGCCTGCGCGTTCCGGGTGCGTGGGATGGATTCGAGCTCGCGGTTCGGGCTGTGCTCGGTCAGCAGATCACGGTGGCTGCCGCGGTTGGGTTGGCAGGGAAACTGGTCGCGCAATGCGGCCAGCCCCTGGCAGCCATCGGCCGAGGGACGGAGGGGCTGACTCATGTCTTTCCTCGTCCAGAACATCTGGCGTCGGCAGACCTCACGGCGCTGGGGATGCCACGGAGGCGCGCCCTGACACTGACGTCACTGTCGGCGGCCGTTGTCGCGGATCCACAGGTGCTTGGCGCCGGACGAAGCCTCACAGAATGTGTGGCGCAGCTTCGTGCACTACCGGGCATTGGCGAGTGGACGGCGCAGTACATCGCGATGCGGGAACTGCGCGAACCGGATGCGTTTCCAGCCGGCGACATCGACCTGTTGCGCGCCATGACCGATGCGGAAGGAAAGAGGCCGACTTCCTGCGACCTGCTCGCGCGGGCTGAGCGGTGGCGACCGTGGCGTGCCTACGCGGCCCAACACCTGTTGGCATCCGGCATGCCGCCACGACGAGCAGGACCCAAACAACCTGTTCCCCGCCAAACGAAGTATCCGTCCTCGAACCGAAGCGGAAAAGGCGTGAATGACGCGCGACAGACGGTTGGAGCATGATCATGACTACCCAGTCGCGTCTTGACGTCCTCATCGTCGGCGCTCGGTGCGCCGGCGCAACGCTCGCGACGTTCCTCGCCAGAGCGGGGGCTTCCGTCTTACTCCTGGACAAGGACCGACTGCGTAGCGATCAGATCCTGTCGACGCATACCATCCATCCGCCCGGTCTCGACGTTCTCGACGACGTGGGGGTCGGCGACGCGGTCCGGGCGGTCGCGCCGCCGACACATATCGTGCGCCTGCGAAAGAACGAGGCGTTCGTCGACATTGGGTTTTCCGCAGCGAGAGCCGAGTACTGTCCTCGCCGAGCGCGGCTCGACGGGCTCTTACAAGATGCCGCGGCGTCGGCTGGTGTCGAGGTCATTGACCGAACACGCGTGACCTCACTGGTGCGAGATGGAGATCGCGTAGTCGGCGTGCGGGCCGCCGGGTCGGCGGGTCAAGAACATGTGTTCCGGGCAAGCCTCGTCGTCGGAGCCGACGGCCGCCATTCCACGGTCGCCCGCCAGGTCGAGGCGGAGGAGTACCTCGCCTACGATGCCCCACGAGCGATGTTTTGGGGGTATTGGAACGCTCCCGCGTTCTGGCGAACCGATCCCGCTTATCCATTCGGAATGTACGTCGCGAATACCAATGGTCACATTCGTGTGATTTTTCAGACGGATCACGATCAGCTGCTGATTGGCAGCCTGCCTCCGGTTGAGCAAGCCATGGCCTGGCGCAGGGATCCTGATGCGGCTCTGATCGCCGATCTGGCTTCCGATTCCACGACGGGTCCGCTCATCGCGGGCTCCGCGCCAGATGGACCCATCCGTGGCACCCTGAAGGAACGGTACTTTTTTCGACGAGCAGCCGGGAACGGATGGACGCTGGTGGGAGACGCTGGTCATCACAAAGAGTTCGTTATTGGAGATGGCATCACGGAGGCGCTGCTTCAGGCACGCAGCCTGGCCTCGGCGATCACGCAGGGAACCGACGCCGCGCTCCATCGTTGGTGGCGGGCTCGGGACGTCGAGGCGCTGCCGTATTTCTTCCTCGGACGGGACGAAGGCGCGCTGGGCCCTCCGTTGCAGCTTCAGCAAGTTCTCTTCTCGCACGTAGCCAAGACGGCCGCTCTTCAGGCGCGGATGCAAGCCACGATGGAGCATCGACTCTCACCCTTTGAGACTTTTCCTGTTCGACAGGTGCTGTGGTGGACACTCGGCGCCGCCTTCCGGGGATCGGTGGGCGTCGGTACCGCAGTTCCTCGCGATCGCCCGACGTGGGTCAGCCAGCAATCGCGAGCTGCGTCTGCGTCAAACGCTTCTCGCCGAAGCCCAGGCCACCGAAGCACAAGCGATACCGTCCAACCTGAGCCCTCGAAGCGGAGTTCTTCCGCGAGCCGCAGTATTCAGAAATACAAGGATGTAGCGCGTCAACGACTGGACAGACGTTGTAGAAGGCGATGCCTGCGTCTCCGCGCATTCTCATTGTTGGTGGCGGAATCGCGGGTCTGGCACTCGGCCGAGCACTACGAAAGCAAGGCTTCGTTCCCGAGATCGTAGAGCGTGCGGCGTCGTGGCCGGCGGGCGGCACCGGCCTTTACCTCCCCGGCAATGGCGTTCGGGCTCTTGGGGTGCTTGGTCTTGCGGACAAGCTGATGGCTCGAGCTGTGTGCATGTCGCACCAGCGAATTCTGAATCACACGGGACGACCGCTCGCCGAAATCGAGCTGACAAGGCACTGGCGATCGGTCGGTGTTTGCGTGGGCATCGCTCGTGGTGAGCTACATCGCATCCTTCTCGACGGCTCCGCGGGTGTGCCGATGCGGCTTGGCACCACTGTGACGGCACTGAGTCAAGAGAATGACGCGGTGAACGTGGCCTTCACAGATGGTTCGACCGGCAGGTATGACGTCGTCGTCGGAGCCGATGGGATCCATTCGTCCATGCGACAACTCGTGTTTGGCGGCATACGTCCCCGTGCGCTTGGCCAGGTGAGCTGGCGATTTCTTGTCGATCACTGCGGCGCGATAGAAACCTGGACGGCCATGCTCGGCGCGCGACGAGGGTTCCTGACGATGCCTGTCGGGTCAAATCGCCTTTACTGCTATGCGGATCTTCTGACGTTTGCGAAAGAGGATCCGACAAATCGAGACCTGGTCCAGTTTCGGGCGCTCTTTGCGGACTTTGCCGAACCGGTCACGAGTATTCTCAGCGAACTCGAGAGCTTCGACGCGATTCACTTCGCTCCCATCGAGGAGGTCATTGTCGACACGTGTGTTGATGGGCGTGTCGTGTTGATTGGCGATGCGGCGCACGCGATGTCACCCAACATGGCCGAGGGCGCATCAATGGCGCTGGAGGATGCGCTGGTACTGACCCATATGCTGGCGACCCGCAGCTCGCCCGCCGAGGCGTTGTCAGCGTTCAGTGAACGCCGGCGTGCGCGCATCCGTTGGGTGCGGCAACGAACGCACCGCAGGGATCGCATCCGGACCCTGCCTGCCCGGTTCCGCAATCTCGCGCTTCGCGTGGCAGGGACCGCCCTGTATCAGCGGGACTACCGACCGTTGTTCGAGGAACCGTAGCCGCTATGTCAGACACCATCGAAAGTCTCATCCTCGATCTGTTGGAAAGAGACCGCATGCCCAGCTACAACAGCGAAAAAACGATCTTTGAAATCGGCGGTCAACCCTGAATCGCGCCGTCGTCAAGCATCAGCTGGACGGTCGAATGTCGACGTGATCCCGTCACAATCGCGATCGCAACCAGCGCGCTGATCCTGGTCGCGGCTATGGCTGGTTTTTTCCCGGCGCGGCGCGCTACGCGGATCGATCCCATCGCTGCTCTTCGCGTGCACTGAGCGTCCAACTCTGAAGGATCCGGCGAAGCAGCGAGTGGAACTGACCTAGCGCCGGCTGGGTCTCACGACGACTCTGATGAGCGCTGTATTCGCCGATGCTCTGAACGGCACGATCCCGGTGTGTGTTACTCGTGTCCGGACGACTGTCGCGCGAGACGCCCGAGCTCCGGTTCTGGTCGGAGCTGGCCGGGATTGATCCGGGGCAACTGGTGCGGGTGGCCGCGCGGCGCTGGCCGCGTTGACGGGGATCAGTCCGCCGGCACGGCGCCGCGCAAAACGCAGGCGTGTAACGGTTGAGCGGTGTGTCAGTCGCGAACGAGCTCCAGACTGATCTCGACGCCACCATAGTCCCAAACGCTATAAGCGAACCGGAACGATTGAGAGGCAGTCCGGTACCCGTTTTTGCGGACGCGCAACACGAATGGCTGCCCGCCGGGCCCAGTGGCACCACTGCCACCTATGGGAAGAGGCAGGCACATGAAATAGCCTCCGTCGATTCTCGTGAGCGTCTCTTTGACCGGCTCGACCATCGTGTCGGATTCTCGGTGTTCGCCTAGGAAAAGCTCGACAATTGCGCCGCTGATCGGTTGATTCCCTTCGGAGGTTCTCTCAGACACCACACCCGTCACGGTGCTCGTCGTGTCAAGAGGCCCCGCGCATACAGTTCCAAAACGTGGATTTGAAGACGCAGTTGGAACCGCTGGGGAAGGCGCAATGGGAGCCGACTCACCGCAGGCGGTCAAGAGTCCTGCGAGTACGAACAGAGCCCAGGCGAGGCGGCGCATAGCAATCCTCCACCGCGTCAAGTGCAACCCGGGCACGGAGACCCAGCACGCTCTTGGGGATGAGCCATGTTCTAGATAACGCCGCGGTGTTGAAGGACCGCACGCAGTCCGCGCCATGCGGGTCTCCAGCCCTGCGATGCTCTGACGCCAGCTCCCACCATCTCCGGAGAACCCTCGGGTCTCAAAACGCGAGCCGCGGTTCAGCTAAAGAATCAACGGCTTGGAGCGGCGGGACTGGAAAGCCGGCGTACCACCAATCGCGGATAACTTCCTGCCGTTCGGAAAGCTCGTCCGAGGGTGTCATGGGTGAAGCCTGCGCGGTGACGGGGGATCAGTCCACCGGCACGGCTCCGCGCTCAGCGAGCCGCGCATAGGTCTCGCGTGCATCCCGAAACGCGGTTTCGGTCGTGCCGTGCACCTGGCTGCGCCGGAGCTCGCCATCCTCGAGAATCCTGAGCTCGCATCCGAGAACGTGCTCGACAACCCGCGCCTCGACCCGGCGCCCGTTGAGGCTGAGACTCCAAGGTGCACGATCTCGCGGAGCTGCGACGGCTGCGAGGGGCGGCACGTGGCCGGGCGAGGACCAGTCAGACATCGGCGGCGAGGTTAGGGTGCGTTGCCCCCGGCCGCGCGTTCACGCTCCCGCATGGTGTTGAGGAGCGTGAGGGTTGCGTCCGGAAAGAAGATCCCCCGAGCAGCGTGTCGTGCGCGCCACGCTTCGAAGCGCTGAAAGATCCCCGCCCGTTGCTCGGGCGGTAACGTTCGGGACGGGCTGATTCTGGACAGGGCCTCGACTTCCGCTTCGAACTGGCCGAACAGGCGGTGTTCCGGGGAACCACGCGTCGAGTCTACGTCAACAGTCCGGGCGATGTTTTCGGACACTATGCCCCCCGATCCCTCCTCGTGAGAGCGTTCGCCGTCGCCCGATGTCCAGATCGCGGTGGATTTGCCGCGTCCATGATCAGGGCGCGGCACGAGCCGCGCACCGGACGATCCGGCGCGACAACCAGATGGGACAAGAGCCGCGGCGCCCTTCGGCTCTCGGCCACAACTCTCGAGAGGACTGCCGTTCGATCGCCGCCACTGGCCGGGTCCATCCGAACCCAATTGATTTCCGCGGTGATGGCCGGTTTCTGTCCCGTTCCGCATAGGTATGGTCGAGGACGCACATGAACATCAGAGTCAAAGCTGGCATGTCGGATCTGGAGCGCGAGCTGGAATACGGATTCAGGGACTACGAGACGACGAAGACGTTCGACCTGCCGTGGATGGACGACACCAAAGCGGCAAAGGTCACACAGTTCAGCGTTGACGAGGTCGCGAAGACCGCCACCATCAGCGTGCCTGCTTACACGGTCGTGAACCCGAAGACCCAGGCCAGGACCGAAGTCAAAGCTGAGTTTCATCAGTTCTACGAGGTCAGGAAGGGTGAGGATGGGACCTGGATTCGGGGGAAGAAGACAGTCAGAGGTTTTCCTGATGTGCTCGTGACTCACAGCATCATCGTCGATGGCACCAAGTCCCGCGTCGAGTCCGACCCTCATTCGCTCGGGCAGCGACCCAGACGACATACGTGTTGGAGGAGAACGCGCGGAAGATGATTGCCTTCGTCAAGACGCTCGCACTCACCACCGAAACAAAAGAGGTCGGCATGTACGAAATCGACGAAGAGCTGCCGGACGAAACGGAGTTCGAAGATTCGGGCGATGACTACGAACTGGAAGTAGACGACGACGACCGGGAGATTCGAAGAGGCCGGCGACGATGGAGAGTTCGAGGTCATGGGCGAGGTCGGGGAGGAAGACGACGAGGCGATGGAGAACTACGCCCAGACGCTGCACGAGATCTCCCAGCGCGAGTTCGAGCACGAGCCGGACCTGGATCGCGAGATCGACCGCGCCCTCGATCAGATGGAAGCCGAGTACTTCGTCCGGAGAGTGAAGCGCCGCCGCCGGAGCGGGAAGGGCAAGAAGATCTTCGGGAACATCCTCAAGGCCGGCGCGAAACTCGTCGGCAAGGTCGCGAGCAAGCTGCCGATCGGAAGCCTGGTGAAGGCCGGAACGAGCCTCGTTCGCGGCGATCTGAAAGGCGCGGTGAAGAATCTCGGGAAAGCGGCGATCGGCACGATCGGCACGGCGGTGCTCGGCCCTGCGGGTGGCGCGCTGGCGACGTCCGCCCTCGACGCGCTGGCGCCCGACAAGGAGCTCGGCCCGCGCCGGCGGCGGCGCATCGCGATGCGGCGCGTCGCGCGGATCACACGCGATGCCTACCGGGAGCTCGCCGACAACCTCCCCGAGCAGATGGATCACCCGTATGTCGCGCACGAAGCCGCCACGCTGGCGGTTCGCAAGGCGATGCTGAAGAATCGCCTCGGGCCGCGGGGAGCGCGCCCGGGTGCGGCGCATCCCAGAGCGGGCGCGCGGGTCGTTCGCCTGAGTCCCGGCGAAACGATCGTGGTGAAGGCGTAGGTGCGCGCCAGTGTGGAGCGGCTTATGGCGGGACCTTCTTCAACGGTATGCCGTGCTGCTCGAGCAGACCGAGCTCCTGACATCGCTCAGGAAGCTGGTGGACCTTCCCGCCGGTTCGGACTTGTCGGAGGCGCAATGGTCGGTGTTGGAATCGCAGCTCGCGCAGGTTGCCGGGCGCATCTCGACGGCGTTGAAGGAAGGCGTGAGACGGCACGTGGCCGCGCCGCCGACGCCGGAAGCCGCGCGCTCGCTGAATGCGCTGCTGGCTCGCAGCGAGCTGGCGATTTCACGCCACACCACGACGTTCGACCTGCTGCTCGATCTGCTCACGCAGCGTTCGGTCTCGCGACTGGGCCCGCTACTCGCGGGTTGCGACGAGCTCGCCGACGATGCGCTCCGCCGCGATCAGCGGCTGGGGGTGTTCGGCCGCCCGATCGTGTTCCTGGACAGGGGGTTCGGCGCTTCCATCCTGAGACAGGGCGTCCCCTTGCCGGCAGGCGGCGGGAATTCGCTGCCGCTCATCCAGATTCCGTATTCCAAGCTCGCCACCAAGCACACGCTCACGTCGGTGGTCCACGAAGCCGGCCATCAGGCCCTCGAGGGGCTGGGGCTCACGACGCCCCTGGCCGCGGCAGTCCGGACGGCATTGTCCCGTCTGGGTGCGCCGCCCGCGATCCGCAACCTGTATGCCCTCTGGATGAAGGAGCTCGGCCCGGACTTCTGGGGATTCGGCAACTGCGGTGTCGCCCAGGCGTCGAGCATCAAAGAGATCCTGTCGCTCACGCCGGAGATGGTCTTTGCCGTGACGCCTGCCGACCCGCACCCCCCGCCCTACCTGCGGGTGCTGTGTTCGTTGTGGTGGTGCCGCGTCCAATGGGGACGGGGCTACTGGCTTCGACTCGAGCACGATTGGCGGCGGCTCTACCCGCTCGCCTCGGCGCCGGCGCGGATCCGCGGGCTCTTGGAAGGTTGCCGGCGATACATCCCCGCGGTGAGCCGCGTGTTGTTCGGGCACCCATTCTCGAATCTGAACGGGAAGCCGCTGCCTGCGCTGTTCGACCTGCGCGCCCTTCACCCCAGCCGGCTGCGCGCCATCGCGGCCAACGCGGTTGCCAGCGGCCGGCTGAATCTTCACGGCCTTCCGCCATGCGGCCAGCTCGCGCTGTTCAGGGTGATGCGAGACGAGCGGCGGATGTCCGATCGGCAGTTGGATCGGCTCATGAGCGAGTGGCTGGTCCGTCTCGGCTCGCGCACGCAACAACCGACCTGGTCTAGTGGAGTCTGCACACATGTCTGAGAAAACACGAGAAGAGTTCGAACAGGAGCTCGCGACGCTCGCCGAAACCCTGATTGCGGAGCCGGCACGCAAGATACCGTCCGTTCCCTGCGCCGACGTGATTCTGTCGCAATCGCGCATCGATCCCGAGATCCGCGCCGTCTTCCAGGAGTACTTCAGCAAGGGGCCTCAGCAGATTTTCACCAATGAGGAGCTCGAGCGAATGACCTGCACGGCGGTGCCGGTGACCAGCGGGCAGCCGGCACTGACCATCCGAGGGGCGGGAAGCTGCCTGCCGCCGTCCTGTGTCGCTCCGGGCGGAATCCGCGGGAGCGCTCAGTTCATTGCCTCTCCTACCGGCTCGATACGCGGAATGTTCATCGGCGACCTGGTCTGGCTCTTCTACTTCGAGCGGATGGGCATGTTTCAGATTCTCGGCCGGCTCCTGGATGACTACGCGCTCCGGGGGAAGTACCCGATGAGCAACAATACGTTGTCCTCGGTGATCATGGAGGCCATGGTCCGACAGATCAGGAACGGCCTCGCGTCATCGGTACGCGACCGCGCCAGCACCTACCGCCGCTGCCTCGGCTGGACCTCTGAAGCCGGCCGAAGTCTCAACCTGGAAGGCGAGATCAATACCGGGTTCGACAAGCTCTTTCACAAGTTCATTCGCATAGCGCTCGACTACTATGAGGCCAAGCGTCTGGCGGCTGCCATCCAGCTCACGAGCACCGGCGGGGCCTCGGCGGCGACCCGGATTGCCGTGAAGGAAACGCTGGTGCTGCTCCGCCGCAGCATGGAGATGTTCGAGTACGGGCGCAGCAACTTCAACACGCTGAACGGCATCGTCTATACGATCGGCGCCCTGGACCTGGTGCGAACCCTCAAGGATCAGATCGGCATTCCGAGCACCTATGACGAGATCAGCGAGTACATCTCGACCGCGTATTCCATGCTCATCGAAGGCGGCGACGTTTCGGGGTCGAAACCGAACCGGTTCCTGCTTCACCAGAGCTGCGCGATCTCCGGACGGGACCTGCTGTTGGACATCGAAGTGCTGGATGTGAACAACATGACGGCGGTGACCGACTGGATCGACAACGAGATCATCGAAGAGCGCGTGGAGAACTACCGTACGGCCTACCGCGAGATCGCCGGTTCCGACCTCAGAACGGACGGCGCCGCGGTCCCGCAGCGAGCGGCGGCGTGATGGCTTCGCCGGGCACGGAGACAATCGAGAGTCTACGGCGCGACTCCTGACGCCATGTCGCGCAGAATGGACCGCGCCGCATTGAACCCGCACGCACCGTGGATGCCGCCGCCGGGATGCGTGCCGGCGCCGCACAGATAGAGCCCTCGCACGGGTGTGCGATAGTTCGCCCAGCCGTACACCGGCCGCATCACGAACAGCTGATCGATGGCCATGTTCGCCGTGATGGATGTGGCCGCCGGTGAGTCCGTAGTCGCGCTCGAGATCCTCCGGTGTGAGCGTCTGCTGGGCCACGATGCTCGATCCGAGACCGGGCGCATGCTCTTCGATCCGCCAGTCGCCGATCAGTGGTCGTCGTTCACACCGCATGATCGTTTCGAGCACTGCCCGTCAACGTGTCAGAAGGAGCCGTGCACACGGCGCTCGGCGACCCAGCAAAGTGCGGCAAGCGCCGACAATGCGCGGCTAACGCCGTTTGTTCCGGCTGTTAACCGGAGGGTTGCTGGTTCGAATCCAGCCTGAGGAGCCAAATCTCCTTATTACCTAACAGCTTACGGACGGCCTGCTCGTGGGCCGCTGCTCCGCGTGCAGCCGGAAGGGTCGGTGGCCGAGATTCGGCCCGAAAACCGGCTGATTTCCTCGCTTTCGCCCAACAAAGCAGGCAGACGGCGAGAGGAGTTGCCCTTTTCTTGCCCTTTGGTCGCATCGAAGTCCGGCTAGACCGACCTCCGCGCCGTGTCCTGCGGGGCGCGAGATGGCGCTTGAGGCTACGCAACGATAGGCACATGTTGAAGCGGCGCGTGGAGGTGTGCAGGCGCCGCGACGCACCGAGGGTGGCCCTTTGCCTGCTGGACGGCTACCACTCGTCACGGAGCTACGGTCGCTGCGAGAATGTCGTCGTTCACGCGATCGTGACTGAGGCATGTGCGGCACGAGCGCGTCCCTCTACGCTGCGGCGTCACGGGGATCTATCCGGTGAGCCGCATTTTCGCGAGTTGGAACCCGATCAGCTGCTGGTTGACGAAACTGAGTGGCCTACGGGCGCTCACGAGTCATCGCCGGCGAATCGACCCTGCCGGCGGTCCAGGCCTCCCGTCTAGTCCGGTTCACGAGATGAAACCCACAAGGCAACTCCTGACTGGACGAACCCGTCCAAGATGACCGAGAGGCTCCCGACTATCTGTGAGCTCGCCATGCGCATGGGTCGTCATGTCGAGGCATTGATTCAGGACGTGCGCTTCAGCATCCGCGTGTTGCTGCGAGAGCGAGCCTTCACGGCGACCGTTCTCGTCACGCTCGCGCTGAGCATAGGTTTGACGTCCGCGGTATTCACGCTGGTCGACGTCCTGCTGCTTCGGTCTCTGCCGGTCAGCTCCCCGGAAAATCTCTTCAACATCTCTGCACCAGGGAAAAACGTCGATCTCAATCCTTGGTACTACTCACACGAGTTCTATGAGCGGCTGCGGACCTCGGGTCCTCTGTTCCGCAACCTTCTGGCATCTTCGACCACCGTTTCATCCGGCGTCAACCTGTCCGACGGGGCCGTCACGGATCGCGTCCGGTGCGAGCTCGTCTCAGGGAACTACTTCGACGTCCTCGGCGTTGGCGCAGCGGCCGGGCGGATCCTGAGTTCGCAGGACGATCGGACGCCCGGGGCGCATCCCGTGCTGGTCTTGAGCTACGCATTCTGGCAGCGTCGCTTTGCGGGAGCGCCGGACGCCGTCGGGCGCGCGGTATCCGTCAACGGCACTTCCTTCACTGTGGTAGGTGTGGCAAGAAAGGGCTTCTTCGGAACCAGACCAGGCTTCGGGCCGGACGTCTGGGCGCCGCTGATGATGGTCCAACCGGTGAGCGGCGGCGGCATCAGCGCCTTGGGACGCACTCAAAACTATCTGGAGATGATCGTCCGTCTCGAACCTCACGTCGACGTGCGCCAAGCCGAGGTCATGGCGACGACCGTCTATACGAACTGGCTCAAAGAGGGCGCATTCGCATCGCTGCAAGGCACTCAGGCGCCGGCGCTGCACCTGATGCCGGCCGGTCAGGGGCATTCACTGCTACGCGCCCAGTACCGCCAGCCCCTCGAACTGCTGACCGCGGCGGTGCTGCTCCTGCTGCTGATCGCCTGCGCGAACATCGCGACGCTGCTCATGTCACGGGCCACGGCGAGGGCGCGAGAGTTCGCGGTCCGTACCGCCATCGGCGCCACGCGACGTCGTCTCGTTCGTCAGCTCATGACCGAGAGCGTGCTCATCGCTGTGATCGGTGGTGCGTGCGCCTGGCCGGTCTGCGTGTACTTTGGGCAAGTCATGCTGTCGTTGCTCCCGGCGACAGCCGAGGCGTGGCAGTTTTCACCAGATCGCCGAATCTTCGCGTCCACGTTCATGGTCGCGTTCGCAAGCGGGCTTGTGTTTGGTCTCGCACCGGTCGTCCAGCTCGGCCGTCATCAAGCGGCAACGTTGAGAAGTCGCGGACGCGCGCAGACAACCCGGCGCGGGCTCGACTTGCGCGAGACGCTCACCATCATCCAGATCGCGTTGACGATCGTGTTGGTCACCGGTGCCGGACTGTTCGCGCGAACGCTGCAGAACCTTCGGGATGGGGATATGGGCTTCGACCGTGACCACATCCTGCTGGCGTCGATTGATCCGGCCAAGAGTGGCTACCCGAGACCGCGGACGGCGGTGTTTTTCGAGGCGTTGCTCCAGCGCCTGCGATCCCACGAGGCCATCAAGGCTGCAGGGCTGGCGAGCCACGGCACCTTGAGCGGCGTGCTTCCGGCAGGTAGTCGTTTCATGAGCACCCAGATGCACTCCGATAGCGCGACCGAGCCGTCATCCAGGGATCTCACGGTCTACCAGAACGTCGTCAGCCGCGGATATTTCGAAGCGTCCGGCATCTCGCTCGTGCGCGGCCGGGATTTCGCGGACATCGATCGCGGAAGGGGCGTCGAGGTCGCCATCCTCAATGAGGCCGCCGCCCAGCTGTTGTTCGGCCACGACGACCCCCTCGGCAAGCGGATCGGCCCGGGGCGCCAGGGTCCCACCAACATCGAAGTCGCCGGTGTGGTGGAGAACGCGAAGTACCTGAGCGTGCGAGAAGCTCCGCTACCGATCGTGTATGTGCCGTTCAGCGACGGCAGTCCGATGACGCTGCACGTCAAGACGGATGGGGATCTACGTTCGGCGTTGCGTGTGATCGAGCAGGAGCTGCAGGCACTGGACTCCACCTTGCCGCTCTTTCATGTGCAGACCATCGAGGCGCGTGTAGACGATGCGCTTCGTCAGGAACGGCTGGTGGCGACGTTGGCGACCATCTTGAGCGTGTCGGCCATGCTCATAGCCGCCGTCGGGCTCTACGGCCTGATCGCGTTTTCGGTCGCTCAACGAACGCGCGAAATCGGAATACGAATCGCGGTCGGAGCAGCGCCCCGTCAGATACTCTCGCTGGTTCTCGGCCGAGCCTGTGTGCTCGTAGCAGGGGGAATAGCTCTCGGTCTCCCGGTGGCCCTGGGCTCCCTGCGCGCCGCCGCCAGCTTTTTCTACGGCGTGACGACCTCGCAACCGGCCATCCTGGCGGGCGTGCTCGCGATCGTCACGGTCGTCGCCCTCTCGGCCGCTCTCATTCCGGCGAGCCGCGCGGCGCGAACTGACGCGTGGAATGGGCTGCGCTCCGAATGATCAGCGACGCGAGGATTCGCCGCCGTCGGCGGCGACGCTGCTGGCCCGAGGCACCAGGTCGACCACGCCCCGAAACAAATTGGCCGACGGTTCGATTCCAGTCCGGGCTCGACGAATCTGTGCCGACAAGTTGTTGAATGCCATAGCGCGAAGGGTGGTGAGCCTGACGTTCGCGAGTTGGAACCAGCTCGACGCGTGGCTGCGCCAGATTGATGGGTTGAGGTGGGTGGAGTAGCCGGTTTCCCAGCAGCCTCAGCGCGCGATACCACATCTGGTATAATAACTCGATGGCGTGGACCGTCGAGACGCTGAACGAGACGGTTGACGCCGGAACTGGCCGCACTGCCGGCGGACATGCGCGCGCGTTTGGCCCGGATCTCCGAGGTTGATCGAATCCGTGGGCCTACTAGAACGTGAAGGAGCCGCACGTGCGCCACATCCGCAGCCAGCTCTGGGAGATTCGGCTCAAGGGGAAAGCCGGCATCGCACGCGCGCTTTACGTCACGGCGAAGGAGCAGCGTGTCGTGATTCTCAGAGCCTTCATCAAGAAGACCGAGAAGACTCCGCGGCGCGAGATCGAGCTCGCACTGCAAAGGGTCAAGGACGTGAAGCCATGACGAAAATTAGCGATCTCCACCGTCGCTGGAGTAAGGACGTTGACTACAAGCACGTCTATGACGCCCTCGGTGAAGAATTCGACCTCGCACGGACGCTGATCGAAGCGCGGGCTGCCGCGGGCCTGTCGCAGTCGCAACTGGCTCGGCGCATGAAGACCTCGCAGTCCTACATCGCGCGTATCGAGGGCGGCAAGGTGCGCCCGTCGACGGATGCGTTGGAGCGGTTCGCGCAAGCGACTCGCACACGCCTTCGGATCGTGTTCGAACCCGAAACTGCCGGGTGAACGGCCGGACCGGGCCGCGATTCAGGACCGCCAACTGATGCCGGAGTGCGAGGATCTCGAGGTGCAGAGCCGCGCGCGATCGAGCTGCCGACCGAAGCGCGAAGACCAGCGAAACGACGACGGAGACCACAAGTCGAGCCTATTCGACGCCAAGCGCAACTTCAATCAACGCATTGCTTACGATGTTTCTGGTAGGCACAGGCCGAGCTACATGATCAGGGCGATGCGTCGCTTCAACGGTGACACAGGATCAACTCCTCGTTTGGCCTGTCAATTGTTCTCTCACTCCGTTCTCATCATGCTTGCGGGATCGATCGCTGTGGCGCGACGCGCAGGCACGACCGAAGCGGCACACACGACAACGATCAAGGTTCCGAGCACGGCGCCAACAGTCAACGGGTCGAATGGTGTCACCGCGTAGAGCATTTCGCGCAAGCGCGACGCGATCACGACAGCGATGGGAATGCCGGCGAGCGCGCCGAGCAGGGCAACTTGGGCGCCGTCCCGGAGGGCAAGACACAGCACGCCGCGATGCGACTCACCGAGGGCGATGCGAATCCCGAACTCACGGCGCCGCGCTTCGATGGCGTAGGCGCACGCGCCGTACACGCCGCTCGCCGACAATGCGAGCGCCACGAGCGCAAATACCAGCGTCAATTGCAACTGTAGGCGGCGCTCTGCGATCACCGGCGTGTTGCGTCGGAACTCTTCGAGTGTTTGGAGGCCCACGATTGGGAGTGTGGGGTCAACGTTCTTCACCGCTTGACGAATGCCGGCGGTAAGAATGTCGGGGTCCCCACCGGTGCGGATGATCACGGCTCCGCCGCCCGGCCAGTGATCCTGGCGTTGTGACGTGTAAATCGATGGTCGCGGAGCATCGGCCCCCCCCATCCGAACGTCCCCGACGATACCGACGATGGTGGCCCACGGTTTTGTGGGTGCGACCTTGACCCGCGCGCCGATGGGGTCGCCACCGGGCCAGAGTTGCT
Source organism: Vicinamibacterales bacterium (assembly GCA_963840865.1). Taxonomy (GTDB): domain Bacteria; phylum Acidobacteriota; class Vicinamibacteria; order Vicinamibacterales; family Vicinamibacteraceae; genus CAWJAP01. The sequence continues at coordinate 239,258 of CAWJAP010000020.1, read as the reverse complement.
TTGCGAGTCCCGCACTCACGACGGCAACCGCCGGTGCGCCATCCCGATCGGTCGCCTTGAACGCGCGGCCACGCACGGTCGGAATGCCCAGCGTCGCGAAGTACTCGTCTGAGGCCGCCGTGTAGCGCACGTCGGGGAGGCGGGAATTCTCGATGGAGCGCCCCTCGATCTCGAGCCCTGTTATGGTGCTTTGCCCGCTCATCGGCATGTTCCCGCCGCCAACAGAAACGACTCCGGGAATCGCGCGCAGTTGTTCGTAGAGTGAGGCCCAGAACGCATCCTGTTCCGGATTTGACCGAGGTCGATTGAATGGCAGCCGAAAGGTCACCGCGTGCTCGGTGACGTAACCGAGATCCACCACCGACAGGCGATGAAACGTGCGCAAAAAGAGCCCAGCTCCGGTGAGGAGCACGACGGACACCGCGAGCTGCACGCCAACCAGACCGAGTCGCAGCCGCCGGTTTGCGCGCGAAGGCGACGCTCGCCCCTCGTCGCGGCGCAGCGCGCTGCCCACCGTGCGCGTCGCCCCAAGAGCCGGTATAAGCGAGGACACGAACGCTGCGGACACCGCAGCCCCGATCGCAAACAGCACCACGCGTGGCTCCAGCGCGAACACCGTGCCCGCGGGAAGCGCGGTCGCCGCAATCTGTTGGAGCACCGCAATGCCGCGTTCCGCGACCAGAAGGCCGAGGCTGGCGCCGAAGGTCGCGAGCACGGCGCCTTCCGCCAGGAACTGCCTGATGAGCCGTCGGCGTCCCGCGCCAAGCGCCACGCGTACCGACAACTCGTGACGCCGGGCGATCGCGCGGGAGAGCAGGATGCCGGCGACGTTCGCGCAGGCGATCAGCAGAACAAAGGCCGCCGCACCCATGAGCATCAGCAGGCGTGGCCTCGCGTCGCCCGCCACGGCCGTGCGAATCGGCACCACATGCGTGTCGATGCCGGTGAACGAACGCGGGTCCTCACGCTGCAGCGCTCGCATCGCTTGATCCACGTCGACCTGTGCGGCTTGCTCGGACACGCCGGGCTTCAGGCGAGCGAACACGCGCAGGAACCGGACTTGCGAACTGTTTGCGTTGCGAAGGAGGCGCGAGAGGTCACGTGGTGTCAGAAGCTCCGCCGCTTCATAGGTCGGCACGCGAAACCCCGGCGGCATGACGCCAATCACCTCTCGCCGGCCGCCGTCGAGGTCGATTGTGCGGCCCACGATATTCGGATCAGCACCAAACCGCCGTCGCCAGAGTCCGTCCAGAAGCACTACCACTCGACTGGTGAGTCCGGACTCCTCGTGCACTCCGAATGTGCGCCCGATCGCCACGGGCACCCGCAGCACGTCAAAGCCCTCGGGAGTGATGGCCGAGACCATCAACTGTTCGGGTTCGCCGTTTTCCGTGATGACGATGTTGCCGCTCTCGATGCCGGCGATGCCCGTGAACGACGTCGTACGTTCCCGCAGTGCGACGAGCGCTGCCGCGCTGTATCGTGCGCCGGGTCTGATGACGCCGTTCTCGACAGGCTGCAACTGAACGAGTGTGTTCTCGTCGCCATAGGGCAGGGGCCGAAGGAGCATCGCCTGCACGACGCTGAATACCGCCGTTGCCGCGCCAATGCCCAAGGCAAACGCCAGCAGGACGACTCCCGTTACGAGCGGCGCGCGAGAGAGTGTTCGGATGGCAATGCGCACGTCGGATCCGAACTCCTCGATCCAGAGCGCGGCGCGGATGCGGCGGTCCATCGCAACGTCCTGACGAACCGCGTACCGCTGCGCTTCGCCGACGTCCCCGAACTCACTGATCGCGCAGCGACGGGCTTCGGCGGGATCGATGCCGCTCGCGACGAGCTCGGCGGCACGCTCGTCGATCCACCCGTCGATCTCGGCTCGGTTGTCGGCCTCGATCTGCTCACGAGTTCTGGTAAAAGGCGGCTCAGGCATCGGCCTTCTTCACCGCGAGCACGCGCGTCACGGCGGCGGCGTAGCGCTTCCACCCGTCGGCTTCCGCGACAAGCTTGGCGCGGCCCTCTGGCGTGAGCTCGTAGATGCGAACGCGCCGCTTGGTGTCGGAAGTACCCCAACGAGAACTGATGAGCCCTTTTCGCTCAAGACGATGAAGTCCCTGGTAGAGCGCGGCGCCTGCCACCGCAAGCTCGCCGCGACTGCGGTCGGCGAGGAACTGCGCGATGGCATATCCGTGCATGGGTTTCCATGCAAGCGTCTTGAGAACCAACACGTCGACTGTGCCTTGGAGGCGTTCAGAGGAAGTTGTCATCGCAAGCATCACATGGTGATAGCTCACCACATGATAGGTATATCCCAACGTATGTGCAAGAGGTGCTCGATGAACTCCACACCGATGATTCATTTGAGGAGTTGGGTGTGGCCGATCGGGAGCGCTCTCTCTCCAGCGCTGTATCCGCAAGCCGTAGCCGTCGCAATCGCGCCACGTGATAGCTGGCGTTCAGATGAGCTTGCGACATCAACTCTGTCTTCGTCGCGTAGAGAACGGGGCGACGGTCGTTTCAGATCTCTGCCTTCTCCTGCCATTCCCGGATCGAAGCTTCCTTATCGGGAGCGAAATACCGGTCCGTCACTCTCGTCAAGCGCTGAGACCCCGATACGACTGGGGAGCAGTCTCTCACTGGTCAGGTTCTCCAGGACGAAATCAAAGTTCAGATGGTGTCCGGACTCGTGACCTCCGGGACTTGCGAACTCCGTGTTTCGCTCGGCGGTCGCCCTGCGATGCCTCAAACGGCCTTGCGCAGCCAAGGTTGCTGGCGGATCGCGAACGGAATCGTCCGCCCCAGAGCCGAAGGGCCAAGGATTCACCAATCGCGAGGATCAGCGGGCCCACCCGAGTGGCACGTCGCGCCGGCAGCCAGGTCGTCAGCCGGCATGGGCCGGGCCCTTTCGGGCTGGCCCTGCGTCAGATGCGGAGTTCCTACCGGTTGTGCGGGACGATCACCACAGTTTGGGCAGACGAGCCACCGCCGCCGCTGTCTGTGCAGGCAACCGTCACCGTGTAGCTTCGGCCAAGGCCCGCACCGGAGCGTTCGGTTCGCAGGCGCAGGTGATGCGCGTCGATGATCTCGATATCGCCCGTCGTACTCCCGTCACCTCCGCCATCGTCCGGTTCGCTGCTGGTCGCCGACAGCGAACAGACCGGTATTCCGCAGTTGTCCGCGGTGGTGTAGTCCACCGTCACGTCGACCATCTTGTGGTTGGTGGCAAGAGCCGCGAGGGGCTCGCCGAGATGGCGCCGATGCTGGGCGGTGGATTCGAGACCAGTACCTGCGCCGAGCTCGAGTTGTTCCAGGATTCAAGTCGGGCGTCGTGGCCGAGGCGATGACCGAGTTGAAGCTGATCGTCGTCCCGTGGGGCACGGCGCAATTCGTCGCGAGCGTCACCCTGAACTGCGGCGTCGTGCCGAGCTCCATCTCCACATGGCCGAACGAGAGGGCACCCGTTCCGCCGGATGCCGGCGTCGTCGCGGTCCATCCCGGAGCCGGGACGACGCCGACGAACGTCGTGCCGGCCGGGGTCGCGCCCGTGACGCTGACCGACGCCGCGTGGAGCGGCCCCGCGTTGGCGCCGTCGAGCGTGACCGTGAAGTTGTCGCCCGACAGGACCGGGTTCGGCGCGGCGGCACTGGTCAGAGAGAGGTCTGCGTCGAAGCACGACGCCATGCCGTCGCGAATCTGCTCCCGGAGTAGCTCACCCTTGGCGGCGTTGAACGCCGTTTGCACCGTCGCGTCGCTCGTTGAGTTGGCGAGGAATATCCCGAACACGAACTCGCGCGGGGCCATCACGGGTCCCGCGCAGAACGGTATGCTCGCCCAGCCCGCGACCGAGTAGTGATCGAGATAGGTGGCGCAGTTCGCGCTGGTGCAGATCTTGTAGTTGCCGGCTTTGTAGGCCAGGTCCATCTGGCTTCGATAAGCCTGCCGCTGCGAAGCGGTCATGGCAGGGGGCGCCTCCGCGGCAACCATGTTGGGAATGTCGGTGTCCCAGATACCGGTCCAGTCGGAGCCCTCGACCATGAACTGCCCGCGGCCCGGGAAGAAACTGTGGAAGAGATCGACGTTGGTGGCGGCGATGAGGGTCCCATTGGCTGAGCCTTCGTAGAGGATGCCGGCATCGACAAGGGTCATCCGATCCGGGATCGGGCCGCCGCAGCCGATGTTGTGATTGATGCTGCTGTTGGTCATGCCGATGGCCGTCATCGTGGCATTGAGATCGGGTCGACTATTTATTCAGTGAATCTCTGATCACGACACTACTCCCGGATCGCCCTCTCACGGCCTTGCGCACACACGGGTGGGAGGTCCGAACTGAATCGCGATCCCTTCGACCGGCTCCCATCCGCACGTCACGAGCCCTGCGTCTTTGAGCATCTGGAGACACGGTCCCTCGGGAACGATCGGCCCCGGGCCGCCCAGGACGGTGAATTCGTCGATCACTAGGCTGCACCGCTTCGCGATGGCAATGTACAGGCGCATCTCCTTCGTGGAGAGATCGGTCCGGAGACGGCAGACCCAAGCCTGCCTCTCGGGAACGAGCTTCTTCGCCAGTTCGAACACCACGGTGCAGAAGTTCGGAAACCCCGGTATCTCGGGGGGCGGCGGGTCGACCGGATTGGGGAGAGGGTCGGGCACTCGCCGGTCCGGATCGAGCCCAAGCAGCTTGTGGAAGGTGCGACCGTCGCGGGACAGCATGCTGTCGAGGACGGCGCGTGCGACCTCCGGCTCTCGCCAACCGTTGAACAGGTCGGCCACGGTGCCGACGTTCCTCGCAAACCCGGCACTGAGCTCGACCATGCTCTCCTCGATCATCTTCTCGTTCACCACGATCTTGTCACCCATCGGGTCCTCCTCGGGTTGGTGCCCTTCGGCTCGCGTCGAGCCCACGGCATCGGGGAGTAGTCGATCTCACGGCAAGCTCGCTGGACCGCACGGTTTCAGGCCGGTATGGCGCATCGTCTTTGCCGGAGACGGCAATCCATCGCACTGAGGTGCGGTCCGTCAGCTTTGCCGGATTGGTGTGCTGAGATTGCCCCGTGCGAAGGAAGTTAGCCACGGCGTTACCGTCACTCCTCGGGCCAGGCAGAACGGCGACAATGCCGGCACCTCGAGCATCGATCCCGAGGTCAGAACCGATGTGCCCCCGTCGGCCGTTCTGAAAACCAGGGCCAACCCAATCACCAGAGCGAGCACAGGCTGCCGCCCATCGTCATGTTCCGTGAACCGTTTGATTCGTCGCTCCGCAACCGGGTCGCCCCCGTCAGGGACCGACCGCCAGCCGTGTACGCGCACTTCGGCGAAAAGCGGCTCACGCGCCAACCGCAAGGCGGACAGGCATGTTTGTAGTGAGTGGGGAAAAGGCGATCGTGACACGCGACCACTTGCGGAGCGCCACCAGCAGTTCGCGATGACGGTCAGCCCGCGAGGCGTGGGATCGACGCGCCTGGAAGAGAAGCCTCGACCCTGGGGCTCTCAACGGCGTGCCGGCCGTGGTCGGCAAACCCTGTTAGCCCGCTCTTGACTCTTCGCCTGGTTGCTCGATGGTTGATTGTCGGACACAGTCGGCACAACGATCATGTCGAGCGCCGTTGAGCTGACGAGTCCGAAGAGGATCCAAAGCGCTCCGATGGAGCTTTCAGTTGGCACGCGTCCTCAGGGATCCAATTTGTGGTCGGCGATGCACTTCTGGAGCTCACTCGCCTGTGCGTTGGTTTCCTTGGATAGACTGTCTCCCTCTTTGACCTTGTCTATGAGCGCATCGAGTGCGTCCACCAGGTTGAACAGTGCGACGGAGCATCCTCCACCAAGGGTGATGCCTCCAACGATCGTTACGGACGAGACGATTGCTCCAGCGCACAACGTGAGCGCAATTGCTTCGTCGGCCAGCACCTCTCTCTATGAATTCTTCAAAATCGGCGCCGAAGGCCCTCCATTCCTCAAGATGGTCCTGCCAATTTTTGAACTCTTCTTGGCAAATGCCGGCCATACGCCTATCTCCTGTCGCGCGCGAACGGCGTGAACACCAGTTCGGCGGCCCCCCGGTTCGCAGCCGGAGACTCGTCGTCTGCTGCGCCATGCGTGCCCAGCGACCAGTGAACGTGCAGTCCATTGCGCCACGTCTCGGCCCATAGCGCTCCAAGCTCCGACAGCCGCATCCGCCAGGAGCGCTTGGCCAGCTCCACGAGCGGCAGAACGTCGATTCTCGACACCCGAGCCGCCATCGAGCAGCGGTGAGCCCGTTCGAGCGAACCCGTGGACGACCACGTAGGCGCCCTCCGTCACCCCGGCGTGCGGGAAATGGATGAACACCCCGACCGCGGTCGCTGACGACCCGCTGGAGGTCCAGCAGTGTCAGTTCGCTCAGTAACTTGCCGTCGGCCGAGCGGCGCTGCTTGAACGCCGTGGCGAACCCCCGGATCTACACCAGCGTGCCGTCCGGCGTGCTCGACAGGTCAGCCAGCGCGGTCCGTGGCCCGGACGGCAACGTTCCGTCGAACACGACACCCTCGTCGAGGTCGAGCACTCGCCGACCGATCGCCGACGGGCGGAACTAGCGCAGCTCGAAGCCCAGCGCGACAGCCGCCGCGTGTGACGCGAACGCTTCTCGGCCGAACAGCCCGGCAGCAGCCATCTGCGCTCCGACGTTCTCTGCGTCGGTCCCACGCCCAGCGTCGCGCAAAGCACCCGCGACACGGGCCAGGCGCGCCTGGGCAGCCGCGAACCCGATCACCAACTGCGCCGTGCCGGCCTGCTGCTCGGCGCCGCGCGTGACCGTGAAGTCGTCAGGCGAAGTGTGCCAGCCAATGAGCTTCAGCTTCACGGAGCCGTCGCGGAGTGCCATCACCGCCTCGTTCTCGTTGAAGGCTTGCACCGCGATGCGGCTCGCGTCGCCCGCACGCGCGTCGGCAATGGGTCTGATCAGCGTTGCGACCCTCTGCGACACGCTGTAGGTGCGGCAAAGGCCTGCAAAGCGCGGCACAAGGCGAAGCCCGAAGATCGCTGAAGTTCTGGGCCTTGACGTACCTTCCGGCAACGCGCCGCAACGTCCGGCAATGCGCGGCTAGCGCCGTGTGTTCCGCCTGTTAACTGGAGGGTTGCTGGCTTGGCACGCTGAAGCCTTGGCGGAGGCGGGCTCGAATCCAGCCTGAGGAGCCATCCTCAACTGTTCCACGCGACTACAGCCGTTGCGTTGACATCTGGTCAGGCCCGATGGTTAACTTGAGTTAACCCACTTAGGACGCAGCATGAACATTCCCATCAATGCAAAACGCCTGCGTGCCACGCTGTCCGATGTCGTCGAGCGTGTGCGCAAGGGTACGCGTTTTACGGTGATCTACCGCAGCCGGCCGGCGTTTCAAATTGTGCCAGTCGACGACCAGGGCAGCGCATCGATTTCGCTCGCGGACGACCCCCTCTATCGTGCCCAACCGGTCGGTTCGTCACGTGACGGACGTACGTCTGTCGATCACGACGCGATCCTGTATCCGCGATGAACGCCGTGTTCGTCGATACTGGCGGTTGGATGGCTTGTGCGGACCGGGGCGATCCGGCACATGTGGCCTGCGCTGCGGCCCGCGACGCGACACTCGAGGCCGGTCGCATCTTGATCACAACTGACTTCGTCGTCAATGAGACGCTGACGCTGATTCGATTTCGCCTGGGGCTTGCGGCTGCCAATGCATGGTGGCAGCAGCTCGATGGCAGCGCCCGATTGCGATGGGAGCGTGTCGAGAACGATCGTTTCGAACGGGCGCGGAATCTCTTTTTCCAGTATCGCGATAAAGACCTGTCGTTCACGGACTGCACGAGCTTCGCGGTCATGCGCGAGTTGAGGCTGACCACCGTGATCACCACCGATGGTCACTTTCGCCAGGTCGGGTTCGATGTCTTACCTGCGGCTCGGCCTCAAAGAACGCGCACGCCGCGGCGCTCCTGATTGGTGCAGCACTGACGTACGTCGGATGATTCGCCGCATGTTTGCTTCCAAGCGCTCGAAAGGAAGGTACCCGCTAGCGACCATCTCTGCCTACGGATCCGACGATACACGTGCGACGAAGCTCGTGGTCGGCATCCTGCGTCGCGCCGGACAGAAGTATCCGAGTGAGCTGCGTTCGTGGAGCACCGATGCGGGCGATGTCCGGAACGATCGGGTGATCGCAACCGAAGTGGCGGACTGGCTGCACAGCCACGGGATCAAGGACACGCTTAATTACGACCGGATCATCGGCTGCCCGCACGAGGAGGGGATTGACTATCCCATGGGCCGCACGTGTCCCCGGTGTCCTTTCTGGGCCGGCATCGACCGCTTCACGCACGAGCCGATCCCCCTGCCCGTCGCCAAGATGTCGCCAGAAGACGTCCTGATCGAGCTGGCCAAGGATCGAAGCACGCATCCGTTGGAAGCGCTCGAGTCCGTCGATGCACATCGCGGCGTCCTGGTTCAGCGCCTGTTGCAGGTTCTGGAACGTTGCGTGACAGATCCCGACACCGCCTCCGAAGAGGAGGCACAGCTCTTCTGCTATGCGCTGTATTTGATGGCCAAGTGGCGAGAGACGCGAGCGTACGAGCTTGTGATTCGATGGCTGTGTTTGCCCGACGCTGCGTCCACGCGCCTCTCGGGAGATGTGTTGACGCAGGACGGCGCGCGCATTCTCGCCGCCGTCTGTGATGGCGATCTCGAGCCGATCAAACAGCTTGTGTTGAATCGCGACGCCGACGAGTTCTCGCGCGGTATTGCCGTCGCGGCACTGGCGTTGCTTTCGGTGTGGGCCGAAATCCCGCGCGACCGTGTTGTCGAATATTTCGCGTGGCTGGCTCATGAAGGGCTGGAGCGCGAACCAAGTTACGTGTGGAGCGCGCTTGCCACCGAGAGCGCAGATATCGAAGCCCTCGCCGTCTTTCCGGAGCTTCGTCGCGCCTACGACGAGGGGCTCATCGACCCGCAGACCATTGGACGCTCGGAGCTCGACGATGTGGAGGCGTCGCCTCGCGGAGAGCTCCTCGAGCGCATGCGAGAATCGCAATCCGCCGATCGACGACGTCGCCGAAGCCACGTCGTGGTGGGCACGTTTTGACAAACTCGCCTCCAGTCGCCGAGCCGAGGACCTGGCTGCGCTGGCTGCACCCGGAGATTTCGATGAGGACGGGCCGAGGGAGCCGTACCGTGCCCCCGCGAGCGTCGGACGCAACGAGCCGTGCCCCTGCGGCAGCGGAAAGAAATACAAGAAGTGCTGCGGACGGTAAACAAGCGTTGCCGCAGCCCCACTCGTGAACGGTCCATGCTGGCCGTCAATGTGATTCGCTCAGGTCTCGCAGGGAGGGTGGGCGCGTCATTAAACCTTGAGGGCGAGTCAAGCCACACTATCACGGGCCAATTGCGAAAGTTGTCCGGCGGCGCATGCACGGGCGGACGCCGTGTGCGTCACCGATGATGTCGCCGAGTCCAAGCGGGTGCTCGCTCTCCAGGTTCAGAACTGGCTGGCTTGAGGGGCCCAGCCTCGAGTGAACAATCGGTGAACAATTCGACGCCGAACACCAGGTAACACGGGGTGGCAGGAGGGAGCTGGCGGCACGAAGAACCAACAAGAACACCTAACTGCATTGAGCTGTTAACCGTAGGGTTGCTGCTTCGAATCCAGCCTGAGGAGCCAATCCTCAGTCGTTCCAATTACTTACGGCCCGGCCTTTCGCGACGACTCGGTCCGCGTGCAACCGGAGGGTCGGTGCACCCCGATTGCCCGCGACAGCCGGCCGATTCGGTGGCTTTCGCCGGAGCGCCGGAGGCGGAGATACGCTCCGAATGCCCTTGTTCAGCCCCTTCCTGACATCGAAGCGACGCCCGGCAATGTCCGTTCAGATACACACACAGTCATCGCACTCGAACCCGTCGACAGCAGTGCCGGGCGCCGAGAACTCGCTCACACTCGTTTTACGCATCGGAGGTCGCAGGTCGCACCCCGCGCCACTACCTTGGATGATCCAGAAGGCTTCTGCGCGGGCCGCTGCGATACACAACGTTACTGAACCGGCCGCAGATAGTGGTTGAACGCTACGTTGCCCACCTTGCTGCCCAGTTTGAGCCCCTCTATGGTCGCGTGGCGGAAATGGAACCCGACGTAGATGCGGGAGTTGGCATTTTCTTGGGCCGCTTGAGAGAAGCTCGTGAATGAACGCGTGACGCCCGGCTGCGTCGTGGCGGTGGTACTGAAGCTGACCTTGTCGCCGAAGAACCGCGCCAGCACCTCTGACATCGCGCCTCCCTGCCCGCTATGTCCTGAGGGGTACTCCGGGACGGGTCCGGTCAACACCAATGATTCCCACATCGGGTCTGCCACAGTCTCCGGATTGCCGTCGGTACCGGCAGCACGGATCGCGGTGACCGGCCGCCAGAACTCGTAAAAGTACTTGTTCTCGAAATCCGCGATGTAGGCGTCCGCCGAGGCGAGGTTGAGCAGGCCAAACAGGCGCGCGGTCTGCCAGAGATCAAGGCCATGCTGGCCCGAGACCGTTCGCGCGATCCGGTTCCACCCCTGGGGAGAGCCTTCCACCCAGAACAGAGCGATCTCGGTCTGTTCGGCGGTGCGCGTGGTGCTGTTCACGTCGGCCAGACTTTTCACCTCATTGAAATCCGCCGCGTACTTTTTGCTGGTCACGGCGTAGGGCGCCTTCGGCCGGTACTGCGAGCTGGAGCTGAGCACGAAGGGGGTGACCTTCCCCCATCCTGTAAAAGCGGCGAACGGCGGGTACCCAGGGATGAACTGGAAATCTCCCGGATTGGGCCCTGGAACGTAGGTGAAATCAAGGAAGGGGGGCGTGTTCGCCCCATCCGCGTCTCGCAGATCGAGGATGGCTGCGGCTGCCGCCTGGCCGATCAGGATCCCCTGGGCCTTGGCCGCGCCATCTGGGATCGCCGCGAGCGCCGCGACGTAGGCCGCTTCGACGAGGTCGACAGCGGCGGCTGGCGTGAGGCCAAGTTCACTCGGGAGCTCAGGGAAGAGCGCGACAAGCACGTCATGTGCAGCCGCCGCCACTGCCGCTTCGGGGGAGGTCCCCGCTGGCGCCTGGCCGTCGAAGGCGTACGGTTGGTACCGCCGGTCGATGGCATTCAGCGCATCATGGATTGCGACGTGCATCATGGCAAAGATCCGCGATTCATGGAGCGCGTCCACACACCCAAACTCATTGTCCAGACCACCAGCGAAGCCGGCGCTGGCGGCCGTCGCGTTCCAGTCGATGACGGCATCAGCCCTGGCAGGCCCTGGGCACGCCAAGACGAGAAGTACCAGCAGTAGCTTTTTCATAACAGCCCCCTTTTGTGGTGTCCTCCTCCGCGTTACCCGGTATCACATCCAGCAGATCGTCCGCATGGACACTAGGTCGTAACATCGGGGGCCACCGTCGAACCGCAGCTTCGGTTACCCGTTTTCACCTAGGTAAGCGGAAAAGGGGAGACGGAACTACAACCGCTTCGGGGAGGCATGTGATGTCGTGCGAGCTTCGACGATGATCCGAGGGAGTTTTCGGCGGATTCGGGAGCGGGTGTTTTGTCTAGCGCTGACGCTCGACGCTATCGGGCGTTTGGAGCCAACCCGATGTCCCGCAACAGGCTTCCGTAGCGCGGATCCGAGCGGAATGCGTCAAGCCAGGGCTCAACGCCCAGCCACGCCATGCAGTCGGCATGTTCGTCGGTGCCCTTGCGAAACAAGTTGTAGGCGGTGTCGTGGTCACCAAGACTTACGTACACAGTGGCGATTTCGTACGGGCAGAAGTATCGGTGCCTGGCGGCGGCTTGCACCTGCCGTATTAGCGCTTTCGCTTGTTCCGTCCGACCCGCGACAGCAAGAACGTGCGCTTGCAACGCCAGAATGGTCAGGCTGTTGTCCAGTCGTGCTGCTCTTTCCAGATTGTCAACAGCCTCTTTGAACCGACCTTGTTCCGCGTACGCCACACCCTGGAAGGCAAGGATGAACGCGGAATCCGGTTCGAACTCCAAACCTTTTCGGGCAAGTTCGATCGCTTCGTCGTAGCGCCGCGAGAAGAGTAGTTGAACGGTTCCTATGGCGTGGATCCGTATCGACAGCGGATCAAGATCGATTGCCCGTCGGACCTCCCGGACGGCCTCGTCATGCCGTGCCTGGGTGGTCAAGTAAGCCGCGTAGTTCAAGCGGGCCATCCCAAGCGTTGGATTGAGGGCGAGCGCACGCAAGAGCGCTTTCTCCGCAGCCGGCCCGTCCCAGTCGTACACGAGATGGACGTACCCGAGCGTCGCGTGGGCGTCTGCGAGTGACTCATCCAGGCGCACCGCGGTTTCGGCGGCCCGCTTTGATTTCGGCATGGCTTCCCGCGGGTCCACGTAGAAGCCGGACAGCCCCATGTAGGCTTCCGCCAGACCGGCATGGGCCAACGCGTTGGCAGGATCCTTGGCGATACCGTCGTCGAAATACTGAATGCCTTTTCGTAGTCCTTCCTCTGTTGCTTTGGCGGCGTGATGACGCCCTAGAAGCACTTGCCGATGAACCTCCGGATGGACCGGCCGTGCACTCGCCAGGCGCGCCTGCTCCGGCAGCGTCAGGGTGATACCGACTTTGCTGGTGATGGTTCGCGCCACCTCACGTTGCAGGGCCAGGACGTCACGCAGATCACGCTTGAAACTCTGCGCCCAGATGATTTCTCCTGTGACTCCCCTGATCAGTTTGGCAGTGATTCGAACCTGATCGCCCGCCTGGACGACCGACCCTTCGACGATCGCGTCGACTTGCAATTCTCGCGCAATGGCCGGCACTGGCTTCGGGGCCTTTCTGTAGTGCATGACCGACGTGCTCGAGATGACGCGTAGTCCGCTGATCGTAGCCAGGTCGGCAATGAGTTGCTCCGTCATCCCGTCGGCGAAGTATTCCTGTTCCTGGTCGCCGGACAGATCGTCGAGCGGCAGGACGGCGACGGATCGAATTTGGCCGGGAGGAGGCCTCGTCGACCAACGCTGAAACCCGCCGGCCATGACCCACACGGCAAATCCCGTGAGTGCCGCGAGCAGGATGCCCGCGACCCATCTCCACGCTTGGCCCGCTTTTGGAACCACGGCCAGCCGCGGCGCTTGGGTACGGACCTGCACGATCGATTCGAGTACCTGTTTCAGCTCGCGAATGACATCGCTCGCTGACGGCGATCGCTCGGTAGGATGCTTGGCGAGGCAGCGGCGCACGACGTCGTCCAGGGCCGGGGGCACCAGCGGCTGAAGAGAGGATACCGGTGGCGGTTCGTGCTCGAGAATGGCGGCGCGGACACTGTCCGCATTGTCCCCGTCGAACGCGCGCCTCCCGGTCAGCATCTCGAAGACGACCGCTCCGAATGAGAACAGATCGCTCCGTGCGTCCACCTTAGTGGCCTTTGATCTGTTCGGGCGCCATGTACCGGATGGTGCCCAGGATGGCGCCGTCGTGCGTCAGGTACGCGTCGCAACCTTCGAGCTGCTCGAGCGTGCTGTACGCGGCGGTACCCGTGGTGGTCCCCTCGGGCGTCAGATCCGTCTCTTGTAGATCCGCCCTCTTTGCAGCCAGCCCGGACTTCGCGAGGCCAAAATCGAGCAGCTTCGCGCCGCTCGCCGTCAGCATGATATTGGCTGGCTTCAGATCGCGATGGACAATCCCGTGGCGATGCGCGTGGTCGAGCGCGCTGGCGACCTCGATCGCGCACGTAAGCGCCTCGTCCAACGAAAGGCGCCCGTCCGCCAGTCGCGCGGCCAGCGTGTCACCTTCGAGGTATTCCATGACGAGGTAGTCGACCTGGTCATGACGCCCGACGTCGTGGACAGTGCAGATGTGCGCGTGCGTCAGCGCAGCAACCGCCCTCGCTTCGCGGGCGAACCGGGCGCGCATCTGCTGATCGAGTGCGAAGCCCGTAGAGAGGACTTTGATCGCCACCGGGCGATTGAGACGGGTATCCGTCGCGCGGAAGACTTCTCCCATGCCGCCGGCACCGAGAGGGCCTTCAATGCGGTACGGGCCGAGGGCGGTGCCCGGAGCAAGATCGGGACGCTCGTGGAACAATGGTGCCGCGGTTGCCCAGACAGATCGATCCAGGACGACTTTCGCGGCATCCTGGCGGAGCAACGACTCAACCTCGAACCGCAGCGCCTTGTCGTCCGCGCACGCGCTCGAGAGAAACGCGTCGCGCGTGGCCGCATCCTGGTCGACGGCCAACTCGTAGATTCTGGCGACGTGCTGCCAGCGCTCGGGAGTCAGCTTCACCTTTGTCTCCTTGCGATCGAGAGTGCAAGGAATGCGGAGGGGGGCGGGCTAATAGCGGACGTCTATTCCGCCCGGTTACGCATGGAGAGTACTCGGATAACTGCAACGGGGCAAGAACCGGGGGCACGGCAAAGAGAAACAGGGCCAGTGGGAGCACCGAGCCATACGGATGGGGTAGCTCGTGCTGCAGGGGACATCGGAGTCCAAGAAAAGGAGTCCGAGCGCGAGCAGTCCAGATTGGTGAGGTATCCTCACCCGGGGTCAGCGGAGGACGGTAGACGGTCCTACAATGTTGGCGTGACGCCACTCGATTCGGCCGACATCACAGGCCTGCTGAAGGCATGGGGTCAGGGGGACCAGGCAGCCCTCGAGCAGCTGACACCGCTGGTGTACGCCGAGTTGAGAGCGCAGGCGCGGCGGTACATGCGCAACGAGCGTTCAGGCGTGACGCTGCAGAGCACAGCACTCGTCCACGAGGTCTATCTACGCTTGATAGACACCCAGGACGTCCACTGGCACGACCGCGTGCACTTTTTCGCGTTGTCGGCGCGGCTCATGCGGCGCATCCTCGTCGACGCGGCACGCGCACGGGCTGCGACGAAGCGCGGCGGAAGCGCGACGCGGGTCGAGCACGCGTTTGCAGTGGACCTCGATCAAATTCCGACCGCCGACTCAAGTGCCTCGTCGCTCTGCGCACTCGACGACGCCCTTGAGGATCTGACTCGAATCGATCCGAGACGGACGAAGGTGATTGAGCTGCGATTTTTTGGAGGGCTGAGCGTTGAGGAGACTGCGCAGGTGCTGCAGGTCTCACCGCAGACTGTGATGCGCGATTGGCGCCTCGCCAGGGCGTGGCTCGCGCGAGAGCTGCGCGGTGAGTAGGCGCCATTTGCTGGACGGGCTCGTTGGGGCTTCTGACAAGGTTGCTCACTGAGGGACCCTAGGAAAGCGACGGACGGTGGTTGATAGCCGAGTGCGGTAGCAGCTGCCGGGACCCGGCCGCGTTTCACGTTGCCCTTTTCTTGCCTTTTGGGCGCTACAAACGCCGGCAATGCCCTGCAAAGCACGGCACAAAGCGAAGGTCCGACATCTCCTATTCAACCGGTCGCAACGCCCGGTCCGGCATGTGACGTCAAACCGCAGTTAAGCGCGACTAACGACGTTTGTTCCGGCTGTTAACCGGAGGGTTGCTGGTTCGAATCCAGCCTGAGGAGCCAATCGTTTCAGTAACTTACGCGGTTGGCCTTTTGATCGAGAAAAGGGCAAGTCTCAGAAGAGCCTTGAAATCGGGCGGCTTTTGAGGCGGGACCATTTACAACTGGAGGGTCGCTCTCCGCACTCGCACTCGCACAACGACATCCCTCAAACGCTGCAGGGTTTATCGTCAGGTAACGACCAGGTTTTCGGCCGCAGCGGCTGATGATCGACCGGCCGTCGTCGGCAAACCCTGTTAGCCCGCTCTTGGCTCTTCGCCTAGTTGCTCGGTGGTTGATTGTCGTACAGAGTCGGCACAACGATCATGTCGAGCGCCGTTGAGCTGACGAGTCCGAAGAGGATCCAAAGGGCTCCGATGGAGTTCTCAGTCGGCAACGTCCTCAGGGATCCAACTTGTGGTCGGCGATGCACTTCTGGAGCTCACTCGCCTGTCGTTGGTTTCGTTGGATAGATAGTCTCTCTGTTCGAACTTGTCCCTGAGCGCATCGAGCCTGTCAGGAATTTTGTGTGTGGGGCATAACATGAGGAGTGTTCATGCCCCGAAAACCGAAAACGTCCCCGTCTGAAGCGCCGCTGGCGCCCATTCCCTCCGAGATTCTCGATCAATTTGTTGGCCAGGGGCCGCTCACGCCCGAGGAGCTCGACGCGGTGGTGCGCCGGTTCAAGAAGGCGATCATCGAGCGGGCGCTGGGTGGCGAGCTGACGCACCATTTGGGGTATGCCGTGGGCGGGGCCAAACCCGAGGACACGACCAATCATCGCAACGGCACGAGCGGGAAGACGGTGCTGACCGACGATGGTCCGTTGACGCTCGAGGTCCCGCGCGATCGCGCCGGCACATTCGAGCCGCGCTTGATCGGCAAGCACGAGCGCCGCTTTACGGGATTCGACGACAAGGTGATCGCGCTGTACGCCCGTGGCCTGACCGTCCGCGAGATTCAGGCGTTCCTCGGCGAGATGTACGGCGTCGAGGTCTCGCCGGATCTGATCAGCACGGTCACCGACGCGGTGGTCGCGGAGGTGACGGCCTGGCAGACGCGACCGCTCGAGCCGATGTATCCGGTCGTGTTCTTCGATGCCCTGCGCGTGAAGATCCGCGACGAAGCCGTCGTCCGGAGCAAGGCCGTCTATCTGGCCCTGGCCGTCTTGCCGGACGGCACGCGCGACGTCCTCGGGATCTGGATCGAGCAGACCGAAGGCGCGAAGTTCTGGATGAAGGTCTTCACGGACCTGCGGACGCGCGGCTGTCAGGACATCCTGATCGCCGTGACCGATGGTCTCAAGGGCATGAGCGAGGCGCTCGCGGCCGTCTATCCGGCGACGACGTTGCAGACCTGCATCGTCCATCTGCTGCGCACCAGTCTGGACTTTGCGAATTGGAAAGAGCGGAAGCCGTTGGCGGCGGCGCTGCGCCCGATCTACACGGCGGCGAGCGCGGACGCGGCGCTCCTCGTCGCTCGAGGCGTTTGAGCGCGGCCCGTGGGGCGTGCGCTTTCCGACGGTCGTGGCGGCCTGGCGCCGCGCGTGGACGCACGTGATTCCGTTCTTTGCCTTCCCGCCCGACGTGCGTCGCGTCATCTACACCACGAATGCCCTTGAGAGCGTCCACGCGCGCCTCCGCAAAATCATTAAAACGCGCGGCCACTTTCCGAACGATGAGGCGGCGACGAAACTCCTGTGGTTGGCGCTGCGCAACATCACCGCGACCTGGGTGCGCGGCGCTCCGCACCTGGAAGGAGGCCATGAATCAGTTCGCGATCCTGTACGAGGATCGCTTCACCGCGCCGAACGCGTAGAATGCCTCAGATCGAAACGCGCATGGACGCTGCCGTCCCTATGGACGCCAAGAACGCGCCCACAGGGACTTGGAAAACCGCACAGAACGCGGTTTCCCACAGCGCCCACACGCATCGTTGTCGTCGTGGAAGGAAGAATCAGACAAAGGCCTCACACACAAAATTCCTGACACTCCCAGCGCATCGAGTGCGTCCACCAGGTTAAACAGTGCGACGGAGCACGCTCCACCAAGGGTGATGCCTCCGACGATCGTTACGGACGAGACGATTGCTCCAGGCACAACGTGAGCGCAATTGCTTCGTCGGCCAGCACCACGCCCTCTATGAATTCTTCAAAATCGGCGCCGAAGGCCCTCCATTCCTCAAGATGGTCCTGCCAATTTTTGAACTCTTCTTGGCAAATGTCGGCCATACGCCTATCTCCTGTCGCGCGCGAACGGCGTGAACACCAATTCGGCGGCCCCCCGGTTCGCAGCCGTGGACTCGTCGTCTGCTGCGCCATGAGGGCCCAGGGACCAGTGAACGTGCAGTCCATTGCGCCACGTCTCGGCCCATAGCGCCCCGAGCTCGAACAGCCGCATCCGCCAGGAGCGCTTGGCCAGCTCCACGAGCGGCAGGACGTCGATCTCGACACCCGAGGCGCCATCGAGCAGCGGTGAGCTCGTTCGAGCGAACCCGTGGACGACCACGTAGGCGCTCCGTCACCCCGGCGTGCGGGAAATGGATGAACACCCCGACCGCGGTCGCTGACGACCCGCTGGAGGGGTCCAGCAGTGTCAGTTCGCTCAGCAACTTGCCGTCGGCCGAGCGGCGCTGCTTGAACGCCGTGGCGAATCCCCGGATCTGCACCAGCGTGCCGTCCGGCGTGCTCGACAGGTCAGCCAGCGCGGTCCGTGGCCCGGACGGCAACGTTCCGTCGAACACGACACCCTCGTCGAGGTCGAGCACTCGCCGACCGATCGCCGACGGGCGGAACTTGCGCAGCTCGAAGCCCAGCGCGACAGCCGCCGCGTGTGACGCGAACGCTTCTCGGCCGAACAGCCCGGCAGCAGCCATCTGCGCTCCGACGTTCTCTGCGTCGGTACCACGCCCAGCGTCGCGCAAAGCGCCCGCGACGCGGGCCAGGCGCGCCTCGGCAGCCGCGAACCCGATCACGAAGTGTTCGACGGTGGCCCCTGGTTGCTGGGCTTCACCGGCCAGTACTTCTCGCGACCGGTCGGCCTTGACCGCGTCAAAAAGCCGAGTCTGAGCCTCCCGCAGCAGCGACTCGCGATGGTCGAGGAGAATAGTGAACTCCTCCGAAATGGCTAGAGCCGTGCCGAGATCGGAGAGCGGGCCGGTGACGGTGTTGAACGCGTGATGCGCCAGCCCGCGAAGACCACGCGAGATCGCGGCAATCGCCAGATCGGACGGCACCTCGGTCGGGCTCAGCGCAATCGTATCGACCCCCGCGGTCGACACGCTTGGAAACGACGTTTCTCCAGCCTCGATCCGATCGAGCACGCCGCTCAACCGTTGCGCCAAGGCGGGATCCGTTGCCGTGAGCTGCGCTCTGGCGTTCGCCACGATCGCGGCTCGGTCATCGCGCGCGGCCAACTTCCCGGAATGCCGTGGTGAAGGCCTCAGCGCGCTCCACGTGGAACCCGAGCGTCGCCGCGCCCTCGGCCTCGAGATCGGCGAGTAGTAGCAAATGCGCACGCCCTGCGCCCAGCGCGTCCAGCGAGGCCGCAATACGGCGTCCCATTCGGCGGCGCGGACCGCGCGCCGCAGCGTCACCAGGCGGTCGGACAGCTGCCGCAACGCTACCGGCAGACTGTCAGGACGGCGCTCCAACCGAAAACGTCCAAGACCAGTCATTGAACGCCCCTCCTAGTCTTGGACAGGCTCGGCTTGCTGCAGCATTGGCATCTCTCGGGTTACCACTCGTCGGGCAATGGCCAACGCTCGCGTGGTGACTGTCGCGGGCCCTGAGACCAACCTATCAATCGCGGACAATGCCAGCCGATGACGGCCATGTCGTCCGGAAACGATTCGCTGAACTGGCCGAGAACCCAATGATTGTGGGCGATCCGCGTCCGGCCGACGAGGCCCGGACAGAGGTATCCGCATCGGCGAACAGTGGCACCGCTGCCGTCAGCTCGCTCCGCGTCTCGAGCAGCCGTACTGTGATCGGCGGGCGCCCCAGCACTTCCCATGCAGTCCGCGCCTTTTCAGGGTGGTGCCCAAATTCGTCGCGAAAGGCTCGCGTAAACGGGCTCACGAAGGCCCAGTCACCGCCGTTGACGATGCGCTGACAATCTGACGCGTCGTCGCGCGATCGCCGTCCTTCTCCGGGTCGTAGAGGACCCGGTCACGCACCGCGTCATGAATGGGGCTGGTCGCGTCCTCAGTCATCAGTGTCGTTTCGCCCATTGCGCGCCGCCGCGATCGGGAACATGGACGGCGCCCCGAGCCCCAGGCAATGGAACCTCTCCATTGTTTTCCCAGCGTTGACGTAGCCATCGGCCATCCCGCGTAGCACTTGGCCAAACGGACGTAGCGCCGGGGCACAGGTCTCTCCAGCGTGACGATCGTTTTCCCGAACACCATGAAATCCGTCGCGCTCGCATCTAAGGTCATCCCCGCAATCCCGATTGCCGCGTGCGTCACTCCGAGCCGCCGCCGCGAGCTGACCCGCGGAGCGAGCGGTGTTGTAGTCCACCGCGCTCAGCACGGCGTACACGCGTAGATCCGCGCAGCGGGGATCGCCGGCGACCCGCCGCCACAGTCGAAGCGACCGCCGGTTACGTCGATCGAAGTCCGAAACCGACCAGCCCGTCGTCTCGCGTTCCAGGCCGAGGCCGAGGAGACACACGGTCGCGAAGTCCTCTTGGGCGACCAGATCCGTCGGTCGCATCGTCAGCTGGGTGGCAATGAGCGCCGCCGGATCGATCGCGTCCGAGAGTTGGGTCGCGTGCTGAACCACATCAGCGGCAAGCTTCGAGGCCTTTGCGCGAAGCTCGTCTGGCACGTCGCGGCCTCGCGGCACACGTCCGAGTTGCCGGCGCAGGGATTTCAACGCGAGTCTGATCTCGCCTGCCCGCTCCTCGAAGGCCGCAATCGTGTCCTCAATCAACGGCTTCGTCCCGTTGTCGGCGAAGAGGGGCAGGTTCAGCCGTCGAATCCTGGCCGCAGACGCAAGACTCGCGGGGCTGACGCGGTGGGCAGAGAGCAGGTAGGCGGCCGGCTGCATCTCCTGTGCCGCAAACGCGTCGATCGTTTCTGGGCGAAGGTTGGCGACGAACCGCATCGTGAGCTTCCACCGTCCACTGGCCGAGACGCCGCCTCACGTCCATCGAGACCAGCCGGTTCGGCCGATCAGGGATCCTTTTTGTGGTCGGCGACGCACTGTTGATACCTATTTGCCTGCGCGTTTGTCTTGTCGGCGAGCTTGTTTTGCTTATCGATCCCGTCAGTTAGATCGTCGATCGCGTCCGCCAGCTTCCAGAGTGCGATGCCACACGATCCACCAAGGACGACCTTTCCGAGGATCCCCGAGGGGAAGACGAAAGCTGCGCCGCACGTAAAGAGCACCGCCCCGTCGGCCTGCAGTGCGCTCTCAAGCAGTTCGTCAACTTCGTCATCGAGCTCTCTCCATTCGTCAACTTCTTCCGTCCACTTGTCGAACTCTGTTTGGCAAATGCCGGCCATGCGCTTATCTCCTGTTTCGAGCAAACGGAGTGAACACCAATTCGGCGGCCCCCCGGTTCGCAGCCGGGGACTCGTCGTCTGCAGCGCGATGCTGGCCCAGCGACCAGTGAACGTGCAGTCCGTTGCGCCACGTCTCCGCCCACAGCGCCCCAAGCTCCAACAGCCGCAACCGCCAGGCGCGTTTGGCGAGCTCCACGAGGGGCAAGACGTCGATCTCGACACCGGAGCCGCCATCGAGGAGCGGTGAGCTCGTTCGAGCGAATCCGTGGACGACCCACGCAGGCGCCCTCGGTCACTCCGGCGTGCGGAAAATGGACGAACACCGCGACCGCGGTCGCTGACGATCCGCTGGAGGGATCCAGCAGTATCACTTCGCTCAGCAACTTCCCGTCGGCCGAGCGGCGCTGCTTGAAGCCGGTGGCGAACCCACGGATCTGCACCAACGTGCCATCCGGCGTGCTTGACAGGTCGGCCAGCTCGGTTTGGGTCCCGGACGGCAATGCCCGGTCGAACTCCACCCCTTCTTCGATGTCGAGCACCCCCCGGGCTACCGGCGACGGGCGGAACTTGCACAGCTCGAAACCCAGCGCCAAGGCCGCCGCATGTGACGCGAACGCTTCCCTGCCGAGAACTCCGGCAGCTGCCAACCGTGCGCCGACCTTCTCCGCATCCGTCCCACGGCCAGCGGCACGCAAGGCGCCTGCGAGTCGAGCTACGCGGGCCTGGGCGGCCGCAAATCCAACCGCGAACTGCTCGACAGTGGCGGCCAACTGCTGGCTTTTGCGATCCGCGCTTCTCGCGACTGGTCTGCCTTGATCACGTCGAACAACCGAGTCTGAGCCTCTCGCAAAAGCGACTCGCGATTGTTCAGGAGAATCGTGAACTCCTCCAAAGTGGCGAGCGCCGTGCTGAGATCTGGGAGCGGACCGGTGACGGTGTTGAACGCGTGATGCGCCAATCCGCGAAGACCACGCGACATCGCGGCGATCGCTGGATCGGACGGAATCTCGGTCGGGCTCAGCGCAATCGTATCTACCCCCGTGCCGTTCGGAGAGGACGTATCCCCTGCCTCGATCCGATCGAGCACGCCGCTCAACCGTTGCGCCAGGGCGGGATCCGTTGCCGAGAGCTGCGCTCTGGCGTTCGCCACAATCGCGGCTCGGTCATCGCGCGCGGCCAACTCCCGGAATGCAGTGGCGAAGGCCTCAGCGCGCTCGACCTGGAATCCGAGGGTCGCCGCTCCCTCGGCCTCGAGGTCGGCAAGTAGCAGCAAATGCGCACGCCCTGCGCCCAGCGCGTCTAGTGACGCCGCCAACACAGCGTCCCAATCGGCAGCGCGGACCGCGAGCCGCAGCGTCACCAGGCGGTCCGATGAGCTCGCGCATAGCCACCGGCAAGACATCAGGACGTCGCTCCAACCGAGAACGTCCGAGAACCGATACAAGAGTCGGCACCACTCCACCTCCCACCGATCTTTAGAGAATGTCTATGACGACCGGCACCCGCCGCACCTCCAACCACCCGAAGATCGGGTATGGCTGTTCGTTGTCGACAACCACACCCGCCCCCGCGGGAATGTTGTCCGCTGGCGCGTTCCGGACTGCACTTCCCGAGTCGAGGATGTTGATCTCCGACAGCGCATCGTACTCATCGGTCCGTATTCCCCTGCTCAGGATGAAGGCAATGTACCGAGCCAGGAAAGGGCCGAGTGCCAGGTTTGTTGCGCTCAAGACCGCCGCGGCCAGAGCCCCTCTCTTGATGATCTTGAGCCCCGCCCCTGGCTCGAGTTCGTCGAGTTCGCGTATCCCGTATTCGCGGTCCCGTCTGTCCGGGAGGCCTGGCGGAAGATGATCGGCGTCGCTGAACGCGATCGCCACGTCGACGGTGTCTCGAGCCGTCGGCGATACCTGCACGGTGCAGCCGGTGCGCGCGGTGAATTGAAAAGAGACGACGAGTCGGAACTCGCCGGAGTCGGGACGCGGCGGCGGCCTGACAATCGCGTGCAGTTGATGCGACCCGCGAAATGGATGCGACTTGATCTTGGGGTGAGCTTCGACTTTCCTCGATTGCAAGGTAATGACCTTCACCAGCTCATTGACCAGGTGATCCTGGAAGGATCCGTCGTCGCCAGCGGCATCGTGGTAGGCATCATCCACGTCGACCGTGTAGGTCTGCCCCGGAAGGAACGGGCGGGACATGAACACGGCACGGGTGAAGTCCTCACCCCGCCCGTTTCGATGGACGCTCCCCGCAGCCACCAGTAGCGGCGGGTGGATCTCCGTTCGATGGTCGCCGCCGTTGACGTGACCGGTGTCCAGAATCCAGCGGCCGACGAGAGCGACGCGATCGCCATGGTTGACGAGGGCCCGGAAGCTTTGCGGAAGAAGCCCCTTGTCCCACTCGACTCCCAGCAGCCCACGAGTGACCGGCAGGCCGAGCGCAGCAGCCAATTTGATCGACGTTCCTGTCTGTTGCCTGCCGTTTGCGGGACTGATCAGACGCCTCAACTCCTCCTCATCGTCGACCGCGACTTGGATTTCCCAGTCAAAGCCAAACGGGTGATCGAATGGGACGTCCGTTGTCGAGTACTCCGGGTTGATGACCCACCCCGACGCGCCAACGAGCGTGGCGTCGTCATATTCCTCGGACCGTGCGAGAACCTGAACCCATTCGTTGCCGACATCGACGGGATAGGTGTTGCCGCCACTCGAGGCCCAGTTACTGTCGTTGGTGATCGACAGGTCGGGGTTCTCGTGCCGCAGCTCCAGGATTGTTGCTGGCGCCGGGATTGCCGCCGCGTCAGTCACGCTCCACGTCGACAGCCGGACGCTGCCGTTCATTCGACTGGCGGACAATATCCGCCCCGGCCCCAGTGCCGCCAGGGCGGTGCTTTCAACATCGGTGTTCTGTTCGTTCGAGTACGAGCCCGTGCGGACGAT
This sequence comes from Vicinamibacterales bacterium, assembly GCA_963840865.1. Lineage (GTDB taxonomy): Bacteria > Acidobacteriota > Vicinamibacteria > Vicinamibacterales > Vicinamibacteraceae > CAWJAP01. The sequence continues at coordinate 215,357 of CAWJAP010000020.1, read as the reverse complement.
GATCGGCGCGCCAGCGGCGTCTCCAAGCAGCTCGAAGGGGATGATACCGAGATTGTCGCTGCCGCGGCGCAGCGACACCAGAAGCGTCGACGTTCCCGTCGGCGTCACGGTCGACGTCAACGCAATATGGCTGGCGGTTCCAGCTTGACCGCGGGTGTCGGCGAGACGCTCGATCGTGCCGCTGATCGGCGCCAGCCGCCAGGCGATCAGCAAGAGGTTTCCCGATCCGTCGCGGACCGCCGTTACGACGTCGCTCGTGAGGACGCCGCCGGCGACGCGGAGGACGGCGATCTCGTCGACCTCGCCGGCCTGGGACCCGCTGTCGCCCCAGCGCTGCAGCTCGCCATCGGGTGACACGCTCCACCCGATCAGCAGCAGATTGCCGCCGCCGTCGCGCACGGCCGTCACGACGTTCGCGTTGTCGAGCGCCGCGATGGTTACGGCGCTCACCTCGCCGGCTTGATCTTCACTGTCGTGCAGTCGCGTGAACGCGCCGCCCGGTTCGAGACGCCAGGAGATCAGCAACAGATCCCCGTCGCCATCGCGAAGCGCGGTGACCAGCGTGTCCTCGCTGATCGCCGTCACCGCAATCTGGCTGGCTTCGCCCGCGTCGGTGTCGCTGTCTTCGACGCGGGCGATCGAGCCGAGCCCTTCCGGCACGTCCCACGAAATCAGCAGCAGGTTTCCGCTGCCGCTGCGGACCGCGGTAATGGCGCGCCGCCCTATCAGCGAGAGTGCGACCTCCTGCGCCGTGCCGGCTTGCTGCTCGGCGCCGCGCGTGACCGTGAAGTCGTCAGGCGCCGTGTGCCAGCCAATGAGCTTCAGATTCCCGGAGCCGTCGCGGAGTGCCATCACCGCCTCGTTCTCGTTGAAGGCTTGCACCGCGATGCGGCTCGCGTCGCCCGCACGCGCGTCGGCAATGGGTCTGATCAGCGTTGCGACCCTCTGCGACACGCTGTAGGTGGTCAGTTCGAGGTTGTCGTCAATTCGACTCGCCGACAGGATCCGCCCCGACTCCAGTCTCGCCAGGGCGGTCTCGGTGACATCCGTATCGTCCTGATTCGAATAGTCGCCGGTGCGAATGATGATGGCGCCGGCGGCGTCGGCGATGAGCTCGAAAGCGATGACCCCGAGATTGCCGCCGCCGCGGCGCATCGAGACGAGAACGATCGACGTCCCGGCTGGTGTGACGGTCGATGTCATCGCGAGGTTGGTGGCCGCGCCCGCCTCGCTGCTGCTGTCGGCGAGACGCTCGATGGTGCGGCTGCCGGGCGACGCGCGCCACGCAATCAGCAACAGGTTTCCGGATCCGTCCTGGACTGCCGTCAGCACGTCGGTCGTGGGTCCGGCGCTCGCCATCGGCAGGATGGCGAAGGCGCCGACTTCTCCAGCTTCGGCCACGTTGCCGTCCCAGCGCTGCAGCTGGCCGTTGTCGGGTGAGACGCTCCACCCAATCAGCTGCAGATTGCCGCTGCCGTTGCGCACGGCCGTCACGACGTTCGCCTCGTCGAGCGCCGCGATGGTGACGGCGCTCACCTTGCCGGCTTGATCCTCACTGTCGCCAAGCCGCGAGAACACACCGTCCTCTTCGAGACGCCAGCAGATCAGCAGGAGATCCCCGTCGCCGTTGCGAAGCGCGGTCACCAGCATGTTCTCGCCGATTGCAGTCATCGCGATCTGGCTGGCGTCGAGCGCGGCCGTGCCGCTGTCCTTGAGGCGCTTGATCGATCCGAGCCCTTCCGGCACCTCCCACGAAATCAACAGCAGCGTGTCGCTCCCACTGCGCACGGCTGTGATCGCACGTCGTCCCATGAGCGTGAGTGCGACCTCCCGAGCCGTGCCGGCCTGCTGGAGACTGTCGGCGGCGCGCGTAATCGCGGCATCCTCAGGCGGTGTGTGCCAGCCGATGAGCAGCAGGTCGCCGGAGCCGTCGCTCAGGGCCGTCAACACCTCGCTCTCGTTGAAGGCTCGAACCGTGATGTGACTCGCTTCTCCGGCGGCGGCGTCGGCGATCGGGCGGATGCGTGTCGCCACGTCAGTCCCTCGATTGCTTCAGACCGGCAGCGTCCGCCGCGATGTCGCGACGTCTCGATTCAAACGCAGCGCCCAGAACATGTCGGCTGAGTTGCAGCATCGCGTGCATGCGCTTTCGCCAAGCCAGGACGACGATTGCAGCAGGCGCAACGAGAATCAACGCGAGTTCCAACGCCCCGGAACCGCCATCAGGAGAGAACCCGAAGATCTGTTCGATGAAATTCATACGAATTCTCCAGCCGGCCGTGCGCCGACTCATCAGCCATCCGGCGCTGACTCGACATCATTTGTGAATCAGTCGTGTTCAGCAGAAGGTGGAGTTCCCGGTTCTCCCGTCGAGACCGCGAAGCCGTTTGCGGACCTGTCTTCAAGAAACACCGCGGCCCAGAAATCCGGACAACGAAGCGTGAAGGTGCCAGCGAATCTGCAGTAATAGGTCACCGGACCGCCCTGCCCGATCTCCTCATGCCCGGGCTGGATGCCCACACATCGGCGATGAAGACCTGGTTGGCCGTGACGACCATTTCCCCGACGAGGGGGCAAGTGACCGCCTTGAATCTCCAGCGAAGCCGCGTCATGCTGGGAGGTCCTCTCACGAGACGCCGTCGTCGATTCGCGTTTCCCTGGATTGGGAACGAGCGATGCCGGCCGCGTGCATGCTGTCAGCGTCGTGCGCCGCGACGAGTCGATCAAGCAGCAAAGCCAGGCGACTTGCAGGCGCCGTGGAATGCCGTCGTTTACCGTGCCGATTGTCGGTAGCGAGAATCGGATTCGAGCGGCGAGTGCTCGGACGGGAATGGCCAGATGACGACAGAGCCCTCGCCGGCGGCATCCAGCGGTGCCAACGGCGATGCCTCGGACCGGCTGGACTCCTGGAAGGACGTGGCCGCCTACCTGAGGCGCGACGTCACGACGGTTCAGCGCTGGGAACGCCGAGAGGGACTGCCGATCCGCCGGCACGTGCACGACAAGCAGGGTTCGGTCTACGCATTCCGGTCCGAGCTCGATACGCTGGCAGCGAACCCGCACAGCGGCAGGTTGACGCCGAGGAGCCACGGCGCTCAGTTGCAGGCGTCGCTGAACCACCCGGTCCGGACCCCGAGAACGGCAGCGTGCCGTCGCTGCCGTCGGCTCAACAACCAGCGGTAAGGCCGCGCCTATGGCCCGGTCGGTTCTCAGCCTGGGTCGGCTTGATTGTGTTCGCCGTCGCGGCCATCGCGTTCGGTGTCGCACGAGGCCGAGTGACGCCTTCGGCACCGCCGGCCATCACCTCGCTCGTCGTGCTCCCGCTCGAGAACCTCTCAGGCGATCCCGCCCGGGCCTACCTGGCGGCGGGCCTGACCGAAGAACTGACCAGCAGGCTGGCACAGCTCCGCGCGCTGCGCGTGGTCTCGAGGACGTCGGCTATGGCTTTTGAGGGGCGTCGGGTCGCACTCCCCGCCATCGGTCGCGAGTTGCAGGTCGATGCGGCGATCGAGGGCACGGTCCGGTACCAGGACGGGCGCGTGAGAGTCTCCATTCAACTCGTTCATACCTCCACGGACACGCATCTGTGGGCCCGAGACTTCGAACGAGACGCGTCGGATCTCCTGCAACTGCAGAGCGATATCGCGGCGGCGGTCGCCGACGAGGTTCGCGTGCAGATCAGGCCGGACGAGCGCGCCCAGCTGGCGTCCGTGCCAACCGTGAATCCAAGAGCACACGAGCAATACCTGCTCGGGCGCTATCTACTGTGGAAGGGCGTCGAACAGGACCGAGTGCGGGCGATCGAGCACTTCGATCGCGCCATCCGCATCGCTCCGAACTACGCGGCGCCGTACGCGGCCCTCGCACACACGTGGTGGATGCGAGGCGTTTTTGGTCAGCTGACTCTCAAGGAGGTGGCATCGCCAGCCAGGGACGCCGCGCGTGAGGCGTTGGCGCGTGATGACCGCCTCGCGGAGGTGTACGCGGCGAAGGCGTACGTGCAGGGCGTGTTCGATTGGGACTGGGTGGGCGCGGAGGCGACCATCCAGCGGGCCGTGCAGCTCGAGCCGAACAGCGCGGACGCCCACTATGTGTTCGCGATCCTCCTGATGGCCATGGGACGTCTCGACGAAGCGCGGGCGCAGATTGAGCACGCCGCACGCGTGGATCCGCTGTCGGCGCAAGTGCAATCCACGTTCGGCCGGATTCTCTATCGGGCTCGCCAGTTCGACGCGGCGGTGGAGCGCCTGAATCGGGCCATCGAGCTGGAGCCGCGGAATGGCATGGCGTATGGCCGGCTGGCGGACGTCTACGCGCTGACGGGGCGCTACGACGAGGCCCTGCGACTTTACGAGCAGGCACGTGGGCTCGTGGGGGGGCCAAGAACAAGGTCTATGAGGCGCGGATTGCTCTCACGTATGCGCGGATGGGCCGCGGTCGGGACGCCCGCCGGCTGCTTGCAGGTCTTCAGGGTCCTGCTGGTGCCCTGGCTACCGTGCACACGGCGCTCGGCGACCACGACACCGCGTTCACGCTGCTCTTTCGCGCGGTGGACGGGCGTGAAGATTGGTTCCCCTTCATCAAGGCCGATCCCGACTTCGACGCGCTTCACGCCGATCATCGCTGGAACGAACTGCTTCAGCGCATGCGTCTCGGGAACAATTGAACGACCGCGCAGGGATCTCGAGTGCCACGTTTCATGCGTGCCAACGAGGCGCAACTCGAGAAGCTCCTCGAAGGTAAATGCGCAGCCGCCACGTCGCCTCTGCCACCCTCCTCGAGCGTTGCCCTTTTCTTGCCCTTTTGTGCGAGTTCTAGAATCTGCACGCCGTATGTCGCGGACCTTCCTGTGGGGAGCGCTCTACCTGCGCAACCCGCAGCTGCGCGCGGTGCTCACCGGCCGCTGACCTGCGCGATCATCGCGTCTGTTCCGCGAACGCGTCCCCGACTCGCAGCGCCAGCGAGGACGTGTTCGCGTGCGCCATGTTTGAGGTGACAGCGATGACGATGCCGCTGTCGCGCCCCGTCATCAGCGACATCACCATGCCGCCGGCGAGCTCACCGTTGACGCTGCCGGGGTTCGTCGCCAGCGCGAAGCGCACGAGATCGGACGGCGTGGAATAGAACGCCATCCCGTTCGCGCAGCAGGCCAGGTCGCGCATATACATCAGCCGTCGTCCACGGCGGGGATCGTTGTCCTCTGATCTCGGGACGTAGAACGTTGCGCGCTCGCCCGGCAGCGGGTACTCCGCGGGCATGAGACCGAGCGGCTGCCAGATGACGTGGCGGAGGAGCGTGAGGGGCGGGAAGTCCTCTCCCTCCTCGCCGATCGCTTCAGGACTCCATTCTTTCGCCGCATCAGCCCCGGTGTTGGTCAGCCCGAGCGGCGCGACGGCGGCGGTGACCGCGGACGCCGCCGTGCCGATGTTGAATCGCGTGTCCGGCGTGACGGGCGCCCGTGTCACGACGTCCCTCCATCCGAACCCTTCGGCCCAGACGACGGTGCCGCCGGCACCGACCGCCACGGACACCCCGGGCAGGTTTTGCTCCAAGACGGCTGAGCGCACGCGCTCCCGCGCGCGTTCGACGGCCGCCGTATATTGCGGTGACGGCGCCGAGTCGACGACCGATGGCACCTCCTGCAACTGCGGGAAGAGAGGCGCGGTCACAACGACCCCGTGGGTCAGAAATGCCGCGAATGCGGCCACGACGACGCCGACGGCAAGCGCCGTGCGGGCAGCCCACATCGGGAGCCGGTTGCGCGCCGCCCTCACACCGAGCACGACTCCGACCGCCATCAGCAGCATGCCGATGACCGCGGCGCCTGGCGCGTCGTCGGCCTCGGCCACATAGATTCCCATGGCCGCGATGGCCAGGCCGAGAGCGACAAGGGTGAATGCCTTCACGGGGTTCATCACCGTGGTTTTCATGCCCGCAGTGTGACCGAGGCCCGGCCGCGGAGTCCTCACCAAACCGTGAGCGGCCGCTGAGATTCGATTGAGATGCCGCGAAGGCGCCCTATTGCTCCCGGAAGTAGATGCTGCCGTCTCCGGCGAAACGAGCCTGGACCATGCCAACGGGACCGTCGAAAAGTGGAACCTTGGTGGCTCGAACAAGAATATTCGGCGGTCAACGGCTGGGATAAGAATACGTTGAAGCCCGGCGATGTCATCACCGCAATCGGCTACCGCTTATGGGTCCAACCGTTGCAGAGGGTCGCGATGACGAGCGGGAAGGAAAAGGTACCTCTACGGTCCGCCGGCGCTTCGAACGCCGCTCGGTGTACGTGGGGAAGCGGATCCAACGTCCACCGACGGAGGGCGGCGTCCGTAGAGCGCGACGCCGACTGTCAGCAGTAGAGATCGCGGCGTGCCACGGTGATTTCGACGTATGCCGCTCGATGGATGCTACTTCTGTTGGACCAGCCAGGGTCGAAAATCGCTCATGCAGTCGGCATCGGCGAGATGAGTTCGACCCGATACCCGAGACTGCTCGGGTTGAAGAAGATGGAGTACGCGCGTCACCGGTCGCGAAAGGTAACCGACCGGCCAGCGGACGCGACTGCCTGTATCATCGCCGCATGCCGCCGCGCAAGAAACCGGTCCGCCGCAAGAAAGCGGCACCGTCCTCGAAGGGCCTGACGCCGGAAGCGACGAAGGACGCTGCGAGCCCCGAGCTCGATCGCCTCGCGGCGGCAGTCGAGGGTGACGGCGGCGCGGTGCTCGGCCGCTACAGCGATCCGTTTGGCGGCAAGCCGCTGTTGATCGTCGCGCTGCCGATCGCGCGGGTCGAGCCGACGCCGTACCAGCGGGATCCGTCCGACGCGCACGTCAAGCGGCTGATGGGCGTGATCGAGACGATCGGGCGCTTCCTCGATCCCATCGTCGCCATCCGCCGCAACGACGCCTACTGGACGCCGAATGGCAACCACCGTCTGCAGGCGTTGAAGAGGCTCGGCATCCGGACGATCGTCGCGCTGCTGGTGCCCGACGCGGACGTGGCGTTCAAGATCCTCGCGCTCAACACCGAGAAGGCCCACAACCTGCGCGAGAAATCGCTGGAGACCATCCGCATGGCGCGCGCGCTGGCGAAGGAGAGCGACCAGCCGGAATCGGCGTTCGGGTTCGAGTTCGAACAGCCGGCCTTCCTGACGCTCGGCGTCTGCTACGAGCAGCGGTCGCGCATCAGCGGCGGGGCGTATCAATCCATTCTGCGGCGCGTCGACGAGTTCCTCGACCTTCCCGTTCGCCAGGCCCTCAAGGAGCGCGAGCGCCGCGGCAAGCTGATCCTGAAGCTGGACGATGCGGTGAGCGCGGCGGTGGAGAAGCTGAAGGCGCGGGGGCTGACCAGTCCGTACCTGAAGCCGTTCGTCGTCGCGCGCGTGAACTTCACGCGGTTCTCGAAGGCGACGTCGTTCGACTTCGACGAGACGCTCGGGAAGATCGTCGCCAGTGCGCAGAAGTTCAACGTCGACCGAATCAAGCAGGAGGACGTGGCCAAAGCGGGCGGCGGCCCTGCCGACGAGGAATGAGCCGGCGCATCCGCATGCGAATCGAGCTCGAGGACATCCTCGACGACCCCAGCGTGGCACGCGAGCTCACGCACCTGGGCGAAGTGCTGGTCCGCTTCCGGTTCGCGGCGCCGCGACCGCCGTCGCCTCGCCCGCCGACTATCTGCGGTTCTGCGCGGACCACTTCTGCGAGCCGCGCTCGTTGTATGTCAACGGCCAGGCGTTCGTGTCCGTGGTCGATCGCCGCGGCGTCCTCGAGGCCATCGTTCACCGGCCCGCTCGACGACTATCTTCGCTTCGGACGTGCAAGCGGCCGTCACACGCTCGGGGCCGACGGGACGGGTCCGCACGTTTTCTTCTGCACTGGTACGCACCCCAGTTCGCCATCGGCAGCGGCATACGCTGACTGTCGGAAATCGAGACGCCAGGTTCGTCCCGAAACATTGCATAGAGAGGTAAGAGCTCCGGCAGATCCAGCCGTCCGTGCAGCGTGGTCACGCGCGAGATTCAGCCGACGCGAGGTTGGAAAATGCAGGAACTCCATCTGAAAGTGCAGAATGTCGAACTCATTACCCCGCCAGCTGATCGGCGCACGTGGGATCGAGGAGGAGCGAGCGTCCCGTCATCGAAACGAGCTTGGCCGATGTTTCGAATCGCCGCTGGCAACAGGGTGACTTCATGACCCTTGCGCACCAGCTCTTCAGTCAGATACGAGACGATTACGCTCCGTTGTCCAGAGAGCAGCGGGGAACGCCCTTATAAAGTGGCGCGACTTGAGCTATTCGCACGCGAAACTCTGCGTCCTGCAATCAGAATGCGTGCCACGGCTCTGCCCAAAAAGGGTTGCCCGCTCTTTGCGGCGTTCGGTGCAGTGCCGTGAACGAGACCCATCGATGCCGAGGGCGGTCCGCCGCCGAGCTAAGCATCCGACTCTGGGGCGCAGCATGGACAGCACAACAATCGACTTGCCTGGCACGCGGATTGAACAGGTGCGATGAATGCCTCCGGCGACTGCTCCGATCGTGGCGGGCTTAGCTTGGTGTGGCGCCCTCTCGCTGTTCGCGTCGAGAGCGGCGTGGAACGCGCTACGGCCGCCCTTGGAATTTCAGGAGACGCTGCGCCAGATTCACGAGCTCGGAGTTCGCTCCGTGCCGCTCATTGCCGTGTCGGGGCTCGCGGTGGGGGTCGTGTTGTCGATGCACACACGAGCCTCGCTAGAGCGATTTGGCGCTGAGGCGCTCATACCAGCGGGCCTGGCTCTCGCCCTGGTGAAAGAGACCGGGCCGCTCACCGCGGGGCTCCTCCTCGCCGGCAGGATTGGAGCGGGGATCGGCGCCGAACTCGGCGCCATGAAGGTCACGGAACAGATCGATGCCCTCGAGGCGACTGCGGTTGATTCGTTCAAGTACCTCGTCGTGACTCGTATGGTCGCGACCGTGATCTCACTTCCGCTCCTCACGGCCATCATGGACTTCAGCGGGATCCTAGGTGGTTTTCTCGCGGAGTCGGCCATAGCCAGCATGTCGCTGACGCTCTATCTCGATCGAGCCTTTTCCCTGATCGACTTCACTGATTTCATTCCGGCGACGCTCAAGACCATGGTGTTTGGCTTCATCATCGCGGTCGTCTCGTCGTTTTTCGGGATGACGACCGTTCAAGGAACACAAGGCGTTGGCCGGGCGTCGACACGCAGCGTCGTCGTATCGTCGATTCTGCTCATTCTCGTCAATGTGCTACTGGTCAGGTTGATCTTCTTCGTCTACCCCGAGGCGGCATGAGGCAGGACGCGGTCATCACCTTTGACGAGGTGACGCAAGTCGTTCGACGGACGCTGTGTGCTCGACGCCTTGTCGTTCAGCGTGCCGCGAAGCAGCGCGTTCTGCCTCCTTGGACGCAGCGGCACGGGCAAGAGCGTGACGCTGAAGCACACGACGGGTCTACTGCGTCCCGATGCGGGTCGCGTCTACGTCGAGGGCGACGAGGTCAGTAGGCTGGAAGGCCGGAACCTGTCGCGCGTGCGCCAACGCATAGGGTTTCTGTTCCAGCAGGCCGCCCTGTTCGACTCACTGACCGTCGGCGAGAACGTGGCGTTCCCCTTGCGCCGCCACCGCCGCCTCGCCGACTCCGCGATCCGGCGCATCGCCGGCGACAAGCTGTCGGCCGTGGGGCTTGAGCGGGAGTACCACCGAATGCCTGCGGAGCTGTCGGGAGGCATGAGGAAGCGCGTGGGCCTGGCACGAGCCATGGCGCTCGATCCCGCGGTGTTGCTCGTCGATGAGCCCAGCGCCGGGCTCGATCCTCTCACCTCAGCAGAAATCGACGATCTGTTGCTGGCGCTCAAACGCGAGAGCGGCACGACCCTCCTGGTGGTCACGCACAACATCCCCAGCGCGAGAGCCCTGGGAGACGAACTGGCTCTCCTGCACGAGGGCCGTATTGTCGAGCGCGGCACCGCCGCGGAACTCGATCGCAGCCCGCACCCACTGGTTCAGGCATTCATGCGCTCGAGGGGAGGTGGATGATGGTGCCGGCCACTCGGGTCGTGGCGGTGGGCCTATTCGTGCTGACCGGGCTGCTCCTGTTCGCGCTCGGCCTGTTCCTGATCGGCGACAGACGGATGCTCTTCCGCGACCAGTTCGTGGTGCACGCCGATTTCGAGGACGTCGCCGCGCTTCAGACCGGCGCCAAGGTGCGCGTAAGCGGCATGGACGCGGGCGAGGTGACCGCCCTCGTCATCCCGACAACGCCAGCCGGTAAGTTCCGTGTGCGGATGCGTGTTCGGGAGGATCTGCACCCACTGATCCGCATCGACTCCGTGGCCCTGATTCAGAACGACGGGCTCGTCGGCAACAAGTTCGTCCAGATTCAAACGGGAACCGAGCAGGCGGCCCGCGTGCCCGACGGCGGGGTGATTCCCAGCCGCGAGCCGTTCGACATCACGGATCTCCTCGAGAGGAGCAGCCAGACCGTCGACACCATCGCTCTCACCGTCGCCCAGCTCCGAAAGCAGGTGGAGTTCATCCTCACGGCCATGGCGGACGTCGTGACCAATGCCAATGACGTCGTCCAGCACGTGGGCGCCGACGCCGAAGCCATCGCCAAAGCCGGCCGGCGGATCTCAGAAGATACCCAGCAGATCATGACCGAGATTCGGGCCGGACGTGGGACGATCGGCAAGCTGGTCAAAGACAACGAGCTGTACGTCAGAGCGACGACCATTGCGCAGGAGACCGAGGCGGTGGTCAAGACCGCGCGTGAGGCTGCCGAGCGCGCGCGCGCCGCCATGGAGGATCTCCGCGGCAGCGTGAAGACGAGTGACGCTCCGATGCAGAAGATGCTGGCCGACCTCCAAGGGACGCTGGCGAGCGCGCGCGAGGTGACCTCCGACCTGGAGGACAACACGGAAGCGCTGAAGCGGAGCTTCTTCTTCCGAGGGTACTTCCGCGATCGGGGCTACTACGACCTGAACGATCTGAGTCTCGCCGACTACCGCGCCGTGGGCCTGGGCAAACATCGCGACGCGATCCGTATCTGGCTTCGTGCGGACGTGCTGTTCGAACCTGCGCCGCCAGCTCCCTCCGCCGCCACCAGCCCGGCATCACCGAGCGAGCCGCGGGAAGTGTTGTCGATGGAGGGACGGCGGCGGCTCGACGGGGCCATGGCGGAAGTCGTTCGTTATCCACCCGACACGCCACTCGTGATCGAAGGCTACGCCGATGAGCCGAGACGCGACGCGCAGCACCGGATGGCGAGCAGCCGGGCCGAGCAGGTTCGTGACTATCTCGTGACCCGTTATCGACTGAAACAGAGCCGTGTCGGCGTGCTCGTTGCCGGGCGCGACGCGAAGGCGAGCCCCGATGGTGACACCTGGACAGGTATTGCCCTGGCGGCGTGGGTCGACACGAGAGTGTTCGGTGAGGCGAGTGGGCAGACTGGTCAACGCTGAGTGGCGGCGTGACCGGTCACCTTGAGCGTCGACTTCACGTTCCGAACGCCGGCAATCGTCCTCGCGAGCGTGACGGCTCGATCCGCTTCCTCCTCCGAGCTGAGTTGGCCGGAGAGAGTGACGGTCCCGCTGCGCGCGTCAATGGCGATCTCGCGAAGTCCCAAGTCGCGGTCGTTCAGGATGGCCGTCCGAACCGCCGCAACTAGGCGGGCGTCGTCGATCGAGATGGCGAGACGGCTCACTGGTTGGGTCGCGGCGCTGCAGCACGCCACACCTAGTGACATGAAGACGACGAGGACTCGCGCAGACCACATTCCCACACCGTATGACAAGCGCTCAATCTTCTGACGCCATGTCTCGACGTCGTCACCCGGGAAGGGTGGAGACCAGCGAGCAGCTCGCGCGACTCCGGCCGTAAAAGGGCCGGACTACGTGCCCGTTCTCGCGGTCCACGCAATCGTCTGAAGAAACGCGCTGTCCTCGAGCCCCTCGACGTCGTGCACGACGTCGTGCTCCAGCGCGAGCAGGTGGCCGGCGGGCAGGTTGAATGCGCCTCTCGCCGTGTGCACGCGGACATTGCCCGAGATCGTGTGCACGGAGACGCTCGCCGCCATTCGATGCGGCTCGCATCGATAGCCGGCCTTGATCACCGTGAGCACTACCCGAAAGGTCGGTTCCTTGACCAGCGTCCGACCGACGCTGGCCGTGTGATCGGCGGCCTCACGCCATAACGTGCTGACCTCGGCCGCCAGGTCGAAGCCAAGTGACGGTCCCGCTAGCTGCCTCGGATTGGCCATAGCGTCGTCGATGATAGTCCGGCCTCGCCGGTGTCCGTCATGTCCGCCTTTAGGCGGATCGGCGGAGGTCCGAAGCTGGACACTGCGACCGATCGGACAGCGTTCTCATGCGCGCCGCTCTAATCAAAACCCCGACAGGTGACACGTCTGGGCACCAAGCGCAGTGAATCAGAATTTCCGGAAAACAGCGATCAGAATTTCCGGAACCCACATGAGGAGCCAGTCGGATCCCAGTCATCACCATGAGTCCACAGGACCCGCCGCTGCATGCGCCCTGCAAGGCCCCGCATTCCTCGTAAGAGCAGCCGCGAAATTGGAATGGCAAGGACTGCGCGGTGTCGCCAAGTGGCCGATTAGCAACCATCAGGTTGCCTAACAACGTCGTCCCAAGACCAGACTCAGCGGCGATTTCCATCCGGCGAGTCGCGAGATTAGGCAGGAACGTAGGCCAACCTGATCACATCCTCGCCAATCCGATCATTAGCCATAAGGCGGAGCGGCGGCCGGGGCCCGGCGAAATATGGCTTGCCGTGACCAAGCACGACGGGGTGCAGGTAGATTCGATACTCATCGATCAGGCCAAGTTCGGTCAGGCTTTGCGCCAAGTCCGGGCCAGCAACTTCGATCTCCCCGTCGCGCTCGGCCTTCAGCTCGCGGATCGCGCCCTCAAGATCATCCTCAACAAGCCTGGCGTTGGGGCCGACCGACTTCAACGAGCGCGAGACGACCCATTTCGGCTGGTTCCGCCACGCCGCCGCGAAGGCGTGTTCCTCTGCATCCCATTCAGGATGATCGTCGTCCCAGTAACGCATGACCTCATACATTTGGCGACCGTAGACACTGCCCGCCTGCCCCTGAGCCTCCTCGATGAAGTGGCGGAAGAGCGTGGGGCTTGGCGCAAACGCCATATGGTCGACGTAGCCGTCCAGGGACTGGTTCATTCCGAACACGAGCCTAGCCATACCACTTCCTTTCCTTACGCGGCACATCCGCGCGGTTCTGATTGCGTTATGCAATCGGTTGTAAGCTAGATCGACTGATTTCATATCGCAATTGGTTTTTGGAGTGCGCATGAACGCCCCACGCTCGGGCTGCCCGATCAATCTGACTCTCGAGGCGCTGGGGGATCGCTGGAGCCTGATCGTCATCCGCGACCTGATGTTCGGCAACCGCCGTCACTTCCGCGAGTTGCTGACCCGGTCGGAGGAGCGGATAGCCTCGAACATTCTGGCCGACCGGCTGACGCGCCTGGAGAAAGCCGGATTGGTATCCCGTCGCGACGATCCCAGCCACAAGCAGAAGGTCATTTACAGCCTGACCGAAGCATCCATCGCTCTGGTGCCCTTGCTGGCCCACATGGGCGGTTGGGGCCTGCGTCACACACCCGCGTCGAAAGAGCTCTCCGTACGCGCGAAAATCCTTGAGGACGGAGGCCCGAAGCTGTGGGCCGAGTTCATGGAGGAACTGCGGCACCTCCACCTGGAGGCGCCGGCGCCCAGGGGGTCGGTCTTCTCCAGGCTGCAGTCGGCCTACGAAGCCGCCATTGCTAAGCCGCTGGTCTGAGCGAAACGACAGGCACTTCTGTCGCTTAAGCTGCCCGACGGAAAAGTCCTAAAGGGCTTCGCTCTGACCGCATTGTGGCTCGGGCCGATTTTCATCGTCTTTCACGGGCCGCAGGCCCAGGTCAACAGTTGCGGACATCGTCCAGTGCGGCGAGCCACGTCCGCCGGCGGCGGAATTGCTCCCCAGGCTGTCTTCCGTCACGCTCCGACTCGCTTTGCTCGTCGAGAGCGGGTGCGAATCCAGCCTGAAGAGCCACAGCCATAATATCAATAGAATCAGTCAGTTGCAGCTAGTCACGTCCGTCAAATACGTCATTGAGTCTCAGTGGTTTAAGACTGTCTTACCCGCACTGGACGATATCCGCAACTGTTGACGTGGGCCTGCGGCCCGTGAAGGGGGATGAAAATCGGCGCCAGTCAGAATGTGGTTGGGGCGGCGAGATCGAACTAACCAGTGGCGCTGTTGAGGCCGAGCAACTGTGTGGTCCGGAGCGTGCGTGATTGAGTGAACAATTGAGCGTCGCGCGGAGTCTGCGTGAGACCCGGCGATAGCTCGCGACCCTGACTGATGCGACGAGGCACGCTCTCCGCTCCCGGAGGAGACCGATGCCGTACCGGATCGCGGGAATTGACGTCCACAAGAAGATGTTGGCGGTCGTGGTGGCCGACGTCGAGAGCCAGTACCGAGGACAAGTACAGACTCTGCTACATGCGAGGCCCTGCGGGCATCATCGTCGCGCTGGCCGAGGAACTCTTCTGAAGCGTTCACCGCCTTCGGAGAAACCGGTGGCGCCCCAGGCGATCGTCGTAGGCGCAATCGAGCTGTGCTCTGATCAGTAGCTGCTGTTGCTGCAGCCGCATCGTCGTCGCGTGGACGAACTTCTCCTTGTCGCCTTGATCGATGTCGCGATCTCCGTGTGGGGAGCGCTTCTCCCTGCGCAACCCGCAGCTGCGCGCGGTGCCCACCGGCCGCTGACCTGCGCGATCATCGCGTCTGTTCCGCGAACGCGTCCCCGACTCGCAGCGCCAGCGAGGACGTGTTCGCGTGCGCCATGTTTGAGGTGACAGCGATGACGATGCCGCTGTCGCGCCCCGTCATCAGCGACATCACCATGCCGCCGGCGAGCTCACCGTTGACGCTGCCGGGGTTCGTCGCCAGCGCGAAGCGCACGAGATCGGACGGCGTGGAATAGAACGCCATCCCGTTCGTGCAACAGGCCAGGTCGCGCATGTACATCAGTCGTCGTCCACGGCCGGGATTGTCGATCGGATCTCGGGACATAGAACGTCGCGCGATCGCCCGGCAATGGCTGCGCAGGGGCGAGACCGATCGGCCTGAAGATGACGTGGCGGATGATCGTGAAGAGCGGGAAGTCCTCTTCCGGCTCGCCGATATGCTCAGGACTCCATTCTGCCGCCGAGTCAGCGCCGGTATTGGTCAGCCCGAGCGGCGCGACGGCGGCGGTGACCGCGGACGCCGCCGTGCCGATGTTGAATCGCGTGTCCGGCGTGACGGGCGCCCGCGTCACGACGTCCCTCCATCCGAACCCTTCGGCCCAGACGACGGTGCCGCCGGCACCGACCGCCACGGACACCCCGGGCAGGTTTTGCTCCAAGACGGCTGCGCGCACGCGCTCCCGCGCGCGCTCGACGGCCGCCGTATATTGCGGCGACGGCGCCGAGTCGACGACCGATGGCACCGCCTGCGACTGCGGGAAGAGAGGCGCGGTCACAACGACCCCGTGGGTCAGAAATGCCGCGAATGCGGCCACGACGACGCCGACGGCAAGCGCCGTGCGGGCAGCCCACATCGGGAGCCGGTTGCGGGCAGCCCTGACACCGAGCACGACTCCGACCGCCATCAGCAGCATGCCGATGACCGCGGCGCCTGGCGCGTCGTCGGCGTCGGCCACATAGATTCCCATGGCCGCGATGGCCAGGCCGAGGGCGAAAAGGGTGAATGCCTTCACGGGATTCATCACAGTGGTTTTCATGCCCGCAGTGTGACCGAGGCCCGGCCGCGGAGTCCTCACCAAACCGTGAGCGGCCGCTGAGATTCGAATGAAATGCCGCGAAAGCCCCTTATTGCCTTCGGAGGTAGATGCTGCCGTCTCCGGCGAAACGAGCCTGGACCATGAATCCGCGGCCCGAGTGGGTGGTGACCGTCCGTATGACGGGCACGTCGACGGAGACATGCCTCGCGGATCGCTGCGCGACAGCGCCGCATGCAGCGCTGTCTCTCCAAAACCCGCAACGCGCTGCTGCCTCGTGAAGGGAACTCACGCCGACCGGCGGGCCGGGTGCTGTTCGCTCACCGCTGACGACGACGCTGCCGCCGATGAACCGCCGCTCGCTGCGCCTTCGTGTAAGGCACCTCTGTCCAGGGACTAGAATCCACGCGTGGGCAACGCAGAACCGCGTGTCGCGCTCGTCACGGGTGCGAATCGAGGTCTGGGATTCGAGACGGCTCGCCAACTGCTCGCGAGAGGCTTCCTGTGTTGTCTTGGCCGGACGACACGCACCCGCCCTTGAACGCGGACGCCGTTCCCTGAATGAACCGGACCAATGCCGCGCAATCACCGCGCCGATGGAGGTCTCGAGCATCGAGAGCATCGCCGCAGCACAGCAGGGTCTGATTGCGCGGCTCGGTGGCGTCGACGTCCTGGTAAGTAACGCAGCCGTACCGCTCGGAGAGAACGATGATCCGTTCTCAGTTGCGGCCGCCGATTATCGGCGCACCTTCGAGACGAACCTGTTCGGCGTGATCACTACGAGCATCACGTCGGCAGCGTCTCTGCCCGCGTGTCCGGCCTACGCCGATGTCTCCGAAAAGATCGTCAGCAGGAAACCGCTCGGATCGCTGACCTCGAACGCGCGGCTCTTCCACTCCGTGTCGTGAGGGTCCGACTTGAGCGTGATGCCGGCGTTCCTGGCCCGCTTGGCGATCTCGTCGACGTTACCCAGCGTCGTCGAGATGGACAAGCGCACGCCGATTCCCTTGTTGCGGTCGCGCCCCTTCTTCCAATCGTCCTGGTTCAAGCCGATCTGGGTCCTGCCCGCTCGCAGCATCACGCCGAGCAGCGTCCCTTTCTCTTCCCACCGCTCGTCGATCGCGAAGCCCAGCGCCTCGTAGAAGCTGATGCTCTTCTGCAAATCGTCGACCGTCAAGGTGGGAACGATAGCGCTGATCTGCACAACTTCTTGCGTTGTCGCCACGATAGCCTCCTTCTGTTTCGTCGTGTTCATCGCAGGCTAGCGGGCCGCGTCCGGATCTTCAAGCGGGGCCGTGCGAAAAGATTTTGCGGGGACGGACGCGCCTGGGCGGTAGCGGCCGCGCCGCGCGGCGCCCGTTGCGCGTCGCTCCGTGAACCGATGATCAGCCGCGATCGAACCGTTGAGACTCATCACCGTGTCCCAGGCGGCGACGAAGTCGCGCACGAACTTGTCCTTCGCGTCGTCGCATGCGTAGACCTCCGCGAGCGCGCGGAACTCCGAGTTCGATCCGAAGACGAGATCGACGCGGCTATCGGTCCAACGGACGTCGCCCTTCATACGGCAGCATCCCTCGAACGAGTCAGCGGCATCAGACGTCCGCTTCCACTGCGTGCCCATGTCGCGTACTGGCCATTCATGCCCGACGACGACCCTCCTGATCGTAGCGGGCCGCGGTCTCGCGTACGGCCTGGGCGACGGCCCGGAAGTCCTTGCGCAAGATCTTTGAATGGTTGCTTGCGACCTTCGCGCTCAGCTTGAGGTTCGCGTTGCGGGCGAGTATCGGATCGAGTGTGGCCCGCCCCTGTTCCATCTCCCCTTTCTGGTTCCCGAGGCTGGCACCCGTGGCCAGGACGAACCGCACCGGGCAGGTCACGCGGTCGAGGACCGGCACGCTGGCCGCGGCGATCTCGTTGAGCTCGATGTTGACATCGGCGTGCTCGTCAGCGGTCATCCGCGCAGCCAGCCCCAGCCGGCTGGCGATCGGGAGCAACAAGCGCATCCGGCGGAACAGCTTCCGGATCCGCTCACGGCCTGCCTCACCGGTTAGACCGACCGGAAAAGCGTCCACAGTCACCACCCCCAGGACGCGGTCCGGACTCCGGTCGGCCCAGTACCACCCCAGAATCGCCCCGAAGGACCAGCCCACCAGCAGCGGCCGGTCCACACCCCTCGCCTTGAGGACGGCATCCAAATCCCGAGTGCACGCCTCGAACGAATAGTCCGCCGAGCGCTTCGACTTGCCGCGGGCGCGCTCGTCGTAGGTGATGTGCCGGTAGTCGCTGCCGAGGTCGGCGATGACGCGCCGCCAGTGCGACTGGTCGGCATACGCGCCGTTGAGGTAGACCACGGGACGGCCGGGCCCGCCGGTGTCGCTCACGAACAGCGCGGTGTCATCGACTGGCACCATGCCGGTCCAGGCGGATTGCTTGATGTTCATGGGTCGCTTTCTCCAGGGTTCGAAGTGGATCAGGAACGGCGGATCGTGATGTCGCCGTAGGAGGTGCGGCCGCGCACCTGGACGGTCTCGTTGGCCTCTTCGGGCCGGGTGGCGTTACTCGCAGTAGATACGGACCTTGTCGCCCCTGCCGCCGTCCACGTCGACGGTGAGCTCCGCGAGGTGGTCGACCAGCTCTTCCAGGTTCTCCGGCTTCACCTTGCTGATGTCGACGTCAACTCCGTTCTCTCTGAGCGCCTTGTTGATTTGCTCGTGCAAGCCGGTCGGCAAGAGCGCAGTCAGTCGCACGCCGGCGCGGATCAGATTGAACGGAACGCGGATGTTCACTTTGGAGTTGTGCCCGTCATGGTCCTCCACCTGCACGCGCAGGTACTTGGGCGACTTCGGAGCCGGCGGAGGCGTTTTGGTGTCGGCCATCGCCGTGAGCAAGCCATCGGCGTCGGCGGCGGAGATCTTCCCTTCGGCGAGCATGTTCAGGATGCGGCGTCGTTCTTCGAGCATGGTGTGTGCCTCTTCTTCTCCGCGGGTCAGTGCAGCGTGAGTGAGATGCGGCGGTCGGATGCGTCGAGACCGATCTGCGTGCCGCATGAAGCGCAGATCATCTCGTAGAGGCCGGAGAGAAGTCGGCCCAAGCCTTGGAGGGTGGACTTCTGCATCAGCGCCAGCGCGATCACGCCAGCGAAGAAGATGAGCGTGAAGAGCAGCAACATCAGCGGCCAGAGAAGAAAGACCGGGAGCCAAAATCTGCGTGCCCCGTAGTCGAGCCGCGCCAGTGCAGGGGGGAGCTTCATTTTTCCAGTGCCTCCATCGCCTCCTGGGGGGTGATTTCGCCTCGCTCGAGGCGGTCGAGAATCTCAGTCCGGCTGGGCGCGGCGGGCTCATCCTCGATGCCCATTCCCAAGCCGAGCGCCTGAGAGAGCCGATTGAGCCGGTTCTTGACGGTCGGGTAGCTGACCCCGAACAGCCGCTCCATCTCCTTGATGGAGCCATGGCTCCGAACGAACGTACCGATGAACACTTGGTCGTCCATCGGGAGCTGGGCCAGCGCCGGGAGCTCGAACGAGCCCTCAATGGCGATGTTCGACTCCAGCACCCGAACCCGCTCGACGGAGATGGCCTTGCCACGGGTCAGCTCGGTCAGCTCTTTCCACTCATTGGGCATTGCGCCTCCTGGGCTCTATGGATAGCACGGTAGATTAATTTTAGCAAGTTACAACTTAATAAAATCAATATTATTACGCGTCTCCAACCAAAAGTGGGCGTCAGCGTTGGGGATGAGCTTCACGAAAAGCTCGTGAACGACGGTTCCAGCCGTGGCTTGATGAAGTTGACCTGAGTCCCGGGCAGGACTGAGACGTCACGATCAACGAGAACAACCGTGCGCCTCGCGTCCGCAACAGCGAGAGGTCGCCTGATTGAACTCTCGTTCAATTGCCCGTCACTTTTCCTGGGTCTTGGGCTGGATTGCGAGGCGCGTCAGTCGCGGCCCTTGCGGACCGCCGCCGGCGTGATACCCAGGAAGCGCCGCATCTGCCGGGCTAGATGGCTCTGGTGCGCGAAGCCAGTGGCGAGGGCAACCTCGCTCGAGGAAAAATTCCCGCTGCGAAGCAGGGCAGTGGCTCTTTCGACCCGACGCCGCACGACGTACTGGTGGACGGGTACGCCCATGGACTGGCGAAACAACGCTTTCAAGTGAGACGCGCTCAAACCGGCGACGTCGGCGAGGTTGCCCAGCGTCAGGGCGGCATCGAGGTTGTCTTCGATGTGCGTGAGGAGTTGCCTGAGCTTCCGACCAGGCAGTCCCCCCTTGACCGGGCGAAATCGGACCGAACGGGAGCTGTGACACACCAGCAGGTGTGACGCGAGAGCGGTACCGAGGCTGTCAAGGAAGAGACCGCCGTTCGGTGAGCCAGCCTCTATCTCGGCCTTGAGGGCCCAGCCGATGTGCTCGATCTGCGGATCGCGCATCACGAAGCGCGCAGCAATCGCGGCGGTCGCGGCACCTCTCTCGGCGTCGCCCGCAACCTTCTCGAGGAGCGCCGCTGGCACGCCGAGAAAGAGGCTGGTGATTTTCCCTTGGGTTTCCCACAACGTGGGCATGCCCGCCGGCACGACGTGCACGTCGCCCGCCACGGCGACGCCGCGATGGCTGAGCCCATCCCCGCAGCAAGAGACTCGAACTGAAGGCCCCACCAGAATGGCCACCCACGGGTTCGGAGAGGCCGGAGATTCGATTCGGCCTGCGGGATAGCTCCGGAGACAGACCGCGAGCGACGTCGGATGCGCGTTGCATCCCGCACTCCACCACACCTGGGCGCCGTCGGCGATTTCCGCAGGCACGAAGCCAGTATGGCACGGCGGCTTTTCAGCCGAAACGGCTCGTGATCAGCCGCTCGTGCGCGACGGTGGCGCGCACCCGATCGATGATGAAGCGGGTGGCGTGATACATGAAGCGGTGGCTCTTGTGGGCGGTGAGCTCGTGCCTGGCCTTGCTTCTGGGCGCCGTGTGGCTTGCCAGCGACCGCGAGCCAACGTCGCTCGACGAGCACGCGCGGCGAGCGCTGCCTGGAAAGTTCATCGCCCTCTCGCAGGGCTACACCAACTACGAAATCATGGGTCCCGCGGACGGCCCCGTCGTATTGCTCGTTCCAGGGATCTCGATTCCCAGGACCGTGTTCGACCGAACGCTCACACCTCTCGCCGAGGCCGGCTACCGCGTCATCGCCTTCGACCTCTACGGGCGCGGATTCTCGGATCGGCCACGCGTGCGCTACGACGCCGCGCTCTTCAACCGGCAGATCGACGACCTCCTGGCGGCTCTCGGGATCGACCGGCCGGTCAACCTGATCGGCCTGGCTTCCGGCGGACTCCAGTCGCTCCTGTATGCCGAGTTGCGTCCGACGCGCGTCGCGAGCCTCGTCCTCATCGCCCCGGACGGCGTGGACGCACCCAGCAGTGGGTTTCGTCCGAATGTTGCGATACCCACTCGCCGGTGAAATCACGGGCCGGCTCGTTCTGAGCATGGTAGGACAGCAGCGCTGGGAAGCGCGGCTCCAGAACTACTCGAGGGACACTCGTCTGGTCGACGATGTCGTAAGGCAGTTCCGGGGGCAATTGAAGTACAAGGGCTTCTGGCGCGCGCTGGCATCCTCCATCGCCAGCCTTCCCATCAGCGACTCGAGCGAGTTGTTTCGACGAATCGAGCGGCAGGGTACGCGGACGCTGGTCCTCTGGGGTGCGAGCGACGCAATCCTCCCCGTTCACGTCGGTCAGGAGGTACGTAGACTCATGCCCTCGGCCACATATATCGAGATCCCGGCCGGGCACGTGCCCCAATACGAACGGCCCGATCTGGCCAATGCCACCATCATCCGGTTCCTCGCCTGGAGATAGCCTATGCGGCGAGTCATGCAGGGGTTGTTGATTGTCGCCGGTCTCATCCACTTCCTTCCAGTGACCGGCGTGATCGGAGCCGAACGGCTCACGAGTATGTACGCCATACCGTTTACTGATCCCAATCTCCTCATCCTGATGCGTCACCGCGCGGTCATGCTCGGTCTGCTGGGAGGCTTCGTCTTGTACGGGGCCTTCCGCCCGGCGATGCAGGTTCCCGCGATTGCGCTCGGGGCTGTAAGCCTGGCTTCCATCGTCGGCCTCGCATGGTCGACAGGAGGCTACAACCAGGCGCTCTCGAGGGTCGTCCTGGCGGACAGCATTGCCGTGCTCTGCTTTTTGCTGGCCACCGCGCTCTACGCGGCCAGACCTCGAGGACAGTAGACGGCAGCGGAACGTTGCCTGTCGGCTGTCTGGGAACTCAACGGATTTGTCGTGGATCTGCGGGCACTCTCCCGGTACACGGCGGAAAGACCGGGGCGTCGTGGATTCGGGACGACTACCAACGCCTCATCGGTCTGGCCCCGACGCACCCGGCCAGCGGCCCGGGGGTGTCGGGCCGCTTCTGCCGGTGCGGGATAACCGTCGCATCGGCAGCGTTCGGCTGCAAATCGATCACCACGGCGCGGTTGAGCTCGCTGAACTCGCCATACGCGACGACGGCCCCGAGATCGTCGAGCGTACGGAGCACCAGATCATCGAAGCCCTTCGGCCAATCGGGGAAACCCAGGTAGGCGAGCACGCGGCGCTGACCCTGAAAGGCAGCACTGAGAGACGATTGCTCGCAGCCGCTGCCTGACAGATGCACGAATTCGAACATTGCGGGCACCTCCGGCCGCGGCTCAATCTCGGGAGCGGGTGCCGGGAGTGGAACATTGCCGTACCACCAGAGGGCCGGCCAGGCTAGTCCAGTCGCGGCGAACGCATCGCCCGGCTGCCGGTATCGCACGAGCCAGCGAGCGGCGTCGCGGTCGTTGAGAGCCTGCCAGCTGGGGACCGGATGGTTAATCCGATGATCGAGGCGGCCTCGTTCGACGATGTCCGAGGTCAGGCGGATCCCGGCGACGGCGACGCCTGCGCCGAGTGCCAGCTGCACATATCGCTTCCGGACGGTCGCATCGAGGATCAACCGTACGGCGCGATCGACCACGAGCGCGACCCCAAGATAGAGCGCCGGCACAATCCAGAGCGAGAGTCGCTGCACGAGCGGAACGACGCCCGCGGCGGCGAAGACGAACGCAGAGAGCGGGATGGTGGCGAGGACGGCACCGAGGCGCCTGTGGCCGAATGCGAAACCACCGATCGCCAACCCCCACAGGCTGACGAACAATCGGGTTCCGCCCGGATTCTCGGCAAGTGGCCTGACACGATCAGCGAGCCAGCGTGCGGTCTCCACAGGGCCCGCTGATGCGGGCGGCAGCTCGTTCTGCCAATACGTCTGCAGGTACTCACTTCGATGCGTGTACCGCATCGCGACGTGATAGTGCAGCCCGAACGACGCCAGCCAGACCAGTCCGGCCGTCGCGAATCTGATCGCGCCCTGCTTGCCATCGCGACGCCAGGTGAGCACCAGCAGGCAGATCGCGCAGGCCGGCGTGACGAGAAGCGCGCCGTTCGCCAACCAGTGCGCGACCGCGGCGATCGCCCACCAGATGAGCGCGCGCCGGCGACGATCCGTGCGTTCGGGGGCCTCTGTCGCCCAGACTACGAGGACCGGCAGCAGCAGCGCAAAGAAGATGTCGGCGGTATAGTGCTTCACCTCGAACCGGTAATGCGCGAACGACGAGCTGATCCAGCAGAGCAGCACGAACATGGTGGCGCCGAACCCCGTGAGCCATCGGCGGCCAATCCAGACGGCAGCAGCGAGCGTGGCGATCCCGAAGATCAGCGGCACGGCGCGCAATGGCAGTTCGCCCGTGCCAAAGCCGAGGATAACGGCGCGCTCGGCAACCAGCCAGCCGTAGGGAGCGCTCTGGCCCAGCCAAAGCGGGCCCGCCAGATCCATGAACGAGCGGTCGCGAAGGTTGATCGCGATCATCTCCTCGTCGAGCCAGACCGGCGCGCCGCGGGACCACTGATACATGTCCACAGTTGCGCCGGCCAGCGCGACGACTACGGGCAGGAGACCGATGGACCACGAGACCGCGCCGAGTCTCTGGCGCACCCACAACCATTTCGCGTCGAGGCCGGCGCGGTCGCCGAGACGCCACGTCAGCAACCCGAACGCGACCGCACCGATCCCGGCCATCAACAGCGGGTTGCGAGGGTTGCGGGACGTCGCGTGGATGGGCCCCATTGAGATGGACACGAAGCCGCCAAGGGCCAGCCAGGCGCTCCAGAGCCCGCCCCCGACCGACAGCACGAGCGCGACCCGACGCAGGACGATGAGGGGGCGTCGGTTCATGATGGGTACAAGCCGGCCGGAATCGGCCGAACCGAACACCACTCCGTTTCCACACCGAAGCGACGGGGGTCAAAACAGCCGTTGTCTCAGGTTGCCGACCGGACGCTTGTTCAGGCAATAGGCTGTCGCATACGTCCCCGGTGGTGCTGGATAACCACGACCTGCGTGTAGACGACCCAGGCCAGCATCAGCGTGGATATCATCGCCAGCAGGTTGAATACGAACAGAAGCTCCGACTTGCGCTTGTCCAGCCGGACCTGTAACGCCGCGACGTCAGCCCGCACCGCCTGAACGTTCGCCTGCACCTCGCCCAGCCGGGTGTCGATGCGCTGCGTGATCCCCTTGAGCGCGGCAACGGTCTCAGCGGCGACGTCGCCTTTCTGCTCCACCAGTGCCCGCAGCGTCCCGCGCAGTTGCGTCGTGTCCGCGGTCAGCTCTTCCAGCCGGTTAAAGGTTTCGTCCAACGCCGCCCGCCGCGGAGCACGATCGGCCATCATCGGCAGTGAATTCAGCAGACTCACTGCGTTGGCCACGGTGTCCACCGCATCCCGTACAGGAGCGAGCACCTGCTGCATCTGCGCGACGCGTGGTGCCAGACTCGTCTCCAGACGCTCGTTCAACGCGTTGAGCACGGGGCTGTTCGCCCGCGCCTGTGCGCCGACAGTATCGATGGTCTCGGCGGCCTGGCGCACTTCCGTCCGGCTCCTCGCGATGAGGTCGTCGACCCGCCCCACTCCAGCATCGACCACCCCGACGCCGATCTCGATCACGCCAAAGCCCTTCAGCGAGACATCGGTGGCCTTGCGATTGACGAACCACGCGCCGAAGACACCGCATAGACTCAGGCCAATGAACAGGACCGCAAGGGCGATAGCACCAAAGCGAGCTGTCTTCTCGAGGATTCGCATATTGGGGGTTCCGCGATGGCCGACCGAATCCAAACTGTCCCGCAAGTGAAAGAAGTGCCACTCAGGCGGTTTCGAGGGGCAACTAATTTACAACCATGAAGGTGTGCATCGTCGGGGCGTCCGGGAAGCTCGGGCAGTACATGGTGCAGCACGCCCTGGATCGGGGCTACGAAGTGGTTGGCGTGTGCCGGCACCGCAGCGTGGGGAAGCTCGACGCGTTCAAGCGGCGCATCGCCGTCATTCCCGGACAGACGAACGACCGCGAGGTCATCAAGAGAGCCGTCGCGGGGTGTGACGGTGTGCTCACGGTGCTGGTCCCGTGGGGGGTCCATCAGTATTCGTCGGGAACTGCCCAGGCGGTGATCGACCATGCGCGCCCTGGAGCTCGACTCGTGTTCTCGTGCGGGTGGCACATCACGCGAGACGGCCAGGACGTGTACTCGCAGAGGTTCAAAGGGCTCGTCAAGGTCGTCGGCTGGCTCGGACGACTCACACGCATGGTGGAACTCGATGATCAGGTGGAAGCGTGCCGGCGGGTGTTTGCCAGTGACACTCGGTGGACTGTCGTGCGGGGGAGCGGCCTCGAAGAGGGTGAAAGCCAGGGCCTGCCCGTGTGGAGCCGTCATGTGGGCGACCCCATCCTCGAGAGCAACATCACCCGCCGGGTGGATTTTGCCCTGTTCATGGTGGCCGCCCTCACGAACGACGAGCTCATCCACGAGGCCCCGGCGATTGTCGGCTGCCGAACGCCTTCGGCGCTCGCGCACGCCATCAGTTGCGATAGGTCTTGAGATGTCCTGAGATGCCGCCAGGCGGGTCCAAGATACCTGGCGTCTGCAAGGCGTGGTCCGCGACCGCCGGTGATGGGTGGTCGCCCGACTTCTGCACCCGCAGCACTTTCGCGACTCTTGGCCGGCACTATCACCCGAGCCCTGAGCAGCTGTCCGAGGGCCACTAACTCGCCGGGGCATGACAGCATTTGCCGCCTCGGTCGGCGGTGTAGCATCTCTTCGACGTGACGAACGATTCTTCGAACGAGACGAGCGCGCGGGAGCGGCGGTGGACGCGTCGCGCCTTTGCGAAAGCCGGCGCCGTGGGAGTGGC
This sequence comes from Vicinamibacterales bacterium, assembly GCA_963840865.1. Classification (GTDB taxonomy): domain Bacteria; phylum Acidobacteriota; class Vicinamibacteria; order Vicinamibacterales; family Vicinamibacteraceae; genus CAWJAP01. The sequence continues at coordinate 189,283 of CAWJAP010000020.1, read as the reverse complement.
GGCAACGATGATGATGGGGGCCGACGGCGAAGCACGCGCAGAGGCATCGTCTCAGGTCGGCACGCCGGACGAACTCACCGTGCTCGGGCTCGCGGAGGCGTCAGACCTTCTACGAAAGCGCACGGTGTCGTCGCTGGATCTCGTCGAGGCCTGTCTCGCGCGAATCGATCGCCTGAATCCGGCCTTGAATGCGTTCATCACCATCACCGCCGAGCGCGCGCGCACGCAGGCGAGGGAGGCCGACACCGCGATTCGCGGCGGCGGCTGGAAGGGGCCGCTCCATGGGATCCCGATCGCCCTCAAGGATCTCGTCGACACCGCCGGGGTGGCGACCACGGCGGCAAGCGGTGTGTTTCGGGCGCGCGTGCCGGAGCAGGACGCCGAGATCGCGCGCCGGCTGAAGGACGCAGGCGCCGTGCTTCTCGGCAAGTTGAACATGCACGAGTTCGCCTACGGCGGCAGCACGGTGATCAGCGCGTTCGGGCCCGTGCGCAACCCGTGGGCGCAGGCGCGCTCGGCGGGCGGGTCGTCTGGCGGATCGGCAGCGGCGGTCGCCGCCGGCCTCTGCTTCGGCGCCGTCGGCTCCGACACCGGCGGCTCGATTCGCCAACCCGCCGCCTGGTGCGGCATTGTCGGCCTGAAGCCGACGTTCGGACGCGTCAGCACGCGCGGCGTGATTCCGCTGGCATGGTCACTCGATCACGTCGGACCGATGACGCGCCGCGTGAAAGATGCGGCGCTGATGCTGCGGGCGATGGCGGGTTACGACTCGGCGGATCCGACCAGCCTCGCGACGCCGGTCGACGACTACGCGGCGGCGCTCGATCGGCCGACGAAGCTGCGTCTCGGCGTCGCCCGTTCGTTCTTCTTCGACGACCTCCATGCCGACATCGCGCAGGCGACCGCCGCTGCGCTTGACGCGCTCGGGACGCTTGCGGCGAGCCGGCGCGACGTCACAACCCCGAGCGGGAACGACGCCGCGCTGATCGTGCTCCAGGCCGAAGCCTTCGCCTATCACGAGGCGAACCTGGCGCGCAGCCCGGACCGCTACCATCCCGAGACGCTGAAGCGCATTCGCGCTGGCGCCGGCCTGACGGCGAGCGCCTACATCGCGGCGCGCCGTACGCTCGACGAACTGCGTCGCTCGGCGCACGCCATCTTCGAGCAGGTGGACGTGCTCGTCACGCCGACGACGCCCACGCCGCCGCTCACTATCGACGATCTGCTCGGCGACCTCGATCATCTGCGCGCAAAGGAAGTAGTGACGCTGCGGAATACGCGCTGGTTCAACGCGCTCGGCCTGCCGGCCGTGTCCGTGCCGTGCGGGTTCACGAAGGACGGCCTGCCGATCGGACTTCAGATCGTGGGACGCGCCGGCGCCGACGGGCAGGTCCTGGCCCTGGCGCACGCCTACGAACGCGCCACGCCATGGCACGAGCGGCGTCCCACGCTCTGAAGTCCGTAGGCGACGAGCGTCGGCGCGTGCTCGGATAGAACGCGCATTCCGCGCGACACCCGGACTGTCATGCAAATTGGACTCGAGGAGGAATCATGATTGCTCGCGTTGCATACGGCGGGGCGGTGATGCTCGCCGCCGCCGGGTACTCGGGAACTCTCGCACAGCCACGCACCGCATCCGACGCGCTGCTGGGCCGATGGGATCTCGTCGTACAGCGCGGCGCCCAAACGTCGCCATCGTGGCTCGAGGTGGAGCGGTCCGGCACGGCCACGCTGGTCGGACAATTCGTGGGATCCGGCGGCAGCGCCCGGCCGATCGCCAGGATCGAATTCACCGACGGTACCTTTCGGTTCGCCATCCCGCCGCAGTGGGAGAGCAATCCCCGCGACATCACCTTCGAGGGGCGGCTCGAGGGCGATCGCATCACCGGCTCGATGACGATGGGTGACGGCCAGAAGGCGACGTGGTCCGGCACGCGGGCGCCGTCGCTGCGGCGAGCCGAACCGGCAGCATGGGAAGAACCCATCACGCTCGTCAACGGCCACGCACTCGACGGGTGGCGGCCAGTCGGAGGCCGAGACAGCCAGTGGAGCGTCGACGGCGGCATCCTGCGGAACGCGAAGCGCGGCGCCAACCTGGTCACGGTTCAGAAGTTCGACGACTTCAAGCTGCATTTGGAGTTCCGGGTGCCCAAAGGTGAGAACAGCGGCGTGTACCTGCGGGGCCGCTACGAGCTGCAGATCGACGACGCCGCCGGCCTCGAGCCTTCGTCACATCATCTCGGCGGACTCTACGGCTTCATTGCGCCGAGCGAGAACGTGGCCCGGGCTGCCGGGGAGTGGCAATCCATCGATGTCACGCTGGTGGGCCGGATGCTCACCTACGTGCTGAACGGGACCACCGTCATCTGCAATCGGGAAATTCCAGGAATCACCGGCGGCGCGCTCGACAGCGCCGAAGCGGACCCCGGGCCGCTGCTGCTCCAGGGCGATCACGGTCCCGTGGACTACCGCAACATCGTGATTGCGCCTGCCAAACGAGCGCGATAGCGGACCAGGTCCGAGGAGAAATGTAGCGGTTCAGACCCAGACTCGCAGGCCGCCCCAGGCGGAGCGGCGCTCCGGTTCGCATTCCGTACGAGGAGGCACGAGCCGTAGATCCATGCGACGCATGTCGTTTTCGCACAACGCGTCCCACGTGCGCGAGAGGATGAAGACTGTGACGCGCCGCGTGGGCTGGCGGTTTCTGAAGCCGAACGACCTGATCCTGGCCGTCGAAAAGGCGCGGGGACTCAAGAAAGGCGAGCCCGTCCGCGCGCTCGCCGTCCTGCGGATCCTGGACGTTCGCGTCGAACCGCTTTCACGCCTGGTCAAGGATGCACCCTACGCAGAGGACGAGCTCCCTCGCGAAGGCGTTCCGTGTTGGTCGAGGGACGACTTCATCATGCAGTTCGTGCGTACGCACCGCCTGACGACGGTGGAGACCGAGGTCACGCGCATCGAATTCGAGTACGTCGACGCGGACGTGCCGCCCAGCCGCTGAACTTGCTCCGATGGGCGCGAACCAGATTGGGGCGTTATGCTACCCACGAGAGACGGCTGACCACGAGGGACGGCCCTGAGGAGCTTCCTCGACGGACACTTGAGGGATCATGATCGACGGCGTGCCGGACGAATCCTGTGAAGACACACGACCGGGCGTCGGCACGGTCGCGCCGACGCGGCGGGATATGTTCAAGGCCATGGGTGTTGGCGTCGCATGGGCGCTGGCTCGCCTTGAATCAGCGGGCGCCGAAGATGCGAAGAAACCGCACGTGGTGACGTTGAGTTTCGACGACGGCTTCAAGAAATCGAGCCTGCGCACGGCGGAAATCTATGAGAAACACGGCTTGCAGGCGTGCATCAACGTGATCGCCACGGCCCACCTGCCAGGCTTTGTGCTGCCCAACGAATATCACCGTTGGCCCGTGGGCGATTTCGGGCTGTGGAATGAGCTGCAATCCCGTGGTCATGAGATCATGCCCCACGGCTTCGAGCACAGAGACAAGAGCAAGGTGCCGCTCGGACAGGCGAAGGACCTCATCGAGCGGTGCCTCGGGTACTTCACCACCGAACTCAAGGGATTCGAGCCGCAGAAGGCCGTCTTCAATTTTCCATTCAATGCGTCGACGTCCGAGGTCGAGCAGTGGCTGAGTGGCGAGGTGTTGGCGTTTCGCACGGGCGGCCCCGCTATCAACCCGCTCCCGCATCGCGGACAGAAGAAGCTGACCTGCACGAGCCATGGGCCTGACGGCATCGACTCGCACCTGACGGGAGAGATCGACAAGCTGCTGGCCCGGCCTTCGGGCTGGCTGATCTACAACACGCATGGATTGGACGACGAGGGATGGGGCCCGCTGCAGGCCAAGACGCTGGAGAAGTTGTTGGAACGACTCACCGCTGTTCCAACCGTTGCCATCGTGCCGGCCGGCCGGGCGTTGTTGGCGGCCCTGACAACCAAGTGAAGTCGCAGATCTGGGCGCACGCGGTCCCCGGTCTGTCGGTGGCTGTCGTCCACCGCGACGCGCTCGTCCACCTGGCCCCGTACCGCGACACCTCGAGTAGGGCAGAGGGAATTTGCACCGTGTGGTAACGCACACTCGACAGTGCGTTCGACCACACGCAGATCGTGCGGTGCCCGGCATCGTGAACCTGGCGGTGCGCCACAAAGGCGACTACCAGACCTGGGAGTGGCAAACGCCGGCCGGCGTGACCGAGAATGCAGCCCTCTTCTCGGAACCGCGCGTCGTCAAGACGATCCTCGGCGTCACGACGCTCCGCAAGGCCAGGTTCGGAATCATCGACGCGAAGTTCGACTACGACGTCCGGATTGAGTAGGCCAGCGCTGCGGTCTCGATTGGGCGCGTCTCATCGTCCCTCCTGGACACCAAGAGCCGCGCGGTCCGCGGGCGCGGCTGACGCGAGGGCCGGCTCTGAGGCGACAAGAAACCTCGTCACCAAGAGGTTAAACTCGTCCGGACGCTCAATCGGCACCACATGCGACGATCCGTCGCCCTTGATGATCTCGAATTGCGAACCGGGAATTCTGTCGGCGACCTCGCGGCAGATCCATGGCGGGGTGAGCAGATCCTGCTCGCCGGCAATCACGAGGGTCGGCGACTTGAGATCTGCCAGTCGGTCGAGCGCGTCGTGCCGAAGGTACGCCTGCGCCTGACGGTCATAGGCCTCTGGGGCGACCTGGTGAGGGTTGCTCGTCAACAAGTTGAGGGTCTGCTGCACTGCCTCCTTGTTGCGCAGGAAGGCATTGGAGAAGAGCCACGTGAACTGCTGGCAGGCGAACACCTCGCCGGTCTTGTCAGTGGCCTTGACCCAGTTCCACGTGCGAATCGGATCGAAGAGGGATCGCGCGGGCGCCGCGCCACAACCGCTCAGCACCAATCGGTGCAGGCGACCCGCATGCCGCAGCGCGAACTCTTGGGCGATCATGCCGCCCATCGAAAGGCCCAGCAGGTGGGCCCGCTTGATATCGAGCGCCTCCATCAACGCGGCTACGTCATCCGCCATGTCTGCGATGGTGTACGGGCCCGTGGCGATCGAGCTGCGGCCGACATCCCGGTTATCGAAGATCACGACCTGGAACATCTGAGACAGCCAAGGCACCTGCGCGAGTGTCCACAGCGTGGCGTCGTATCCGATCCCCATGACCAGGACGAGCGGAGGTCCCTCCCCGTGAATCTCGAAGTACAGCGTTTGCCCGTTTGCGTGGACCGTACCAGACCTTGACATGGGCGCCTCTCATGAAGCGACACTTCGCTTCAAACCAACGAATACGCGATGGCCGGACGGCTCCAGGATTCTCACCGTCTCGAAGGCCGTTCAGTGATTGATGCGTAACGAAGGTTGTTACGGTGGGAACATCCCTCGTTACAATCACCGCAGGCGGCGCCGAGTTCCGCCGCGCACGGCTCCCAAGCGAACGCGCCATGCATGAGGTGACTGGAGCCACGCTCCTGAAACGCGCGCGTGACGCCGCCGCGCAGAGCGACTGGCAACAGGGTTACGAGCTGTTCCTCCAGGCGGACGCGAGCCGGCTTCTGGACGGGCCGGATCTCGCCCTGTTCGCTCAGTGTGCGTATGCCGCGGGTCATGTCGACGCGACGATCGATGCGTGGGAGCGGGTGCACGCAGAGGGGTTGCGGGCGGACGACCGTTTGATGGCGGCGGGCGCGGCGGTGCGCGTCGCGCTCCATCTGCTGTTTGACACAGCCCTCATGGCCCCGATTCGCGGATGGGCGACGAGGGCGGAGCGACTCCTCGAAGGGCAAGACGACACGCCGGTTCACGCCTGGCTCGCCGTGGTGCGGAGCTACGAACGGCTGCTGTCCGGCGACTTCGCAGGCGCTCGGCAGTGGGCCCATCGAGCCATCGACGTGGGAACGGGCCACGATCCGGCGGCAGCGGCCCTCGGCCGGGTCGCGGAGGCGCGCAGCCTGATCCTGGAGGGCGAGGTCGCGCGTGGGGTGGACCTGCTCAATGAAGCGGCCGTCGCGACGGTGTCGGGGGAGCTCGATCCGCTCTCCACGGGGGTGGTCTACTGCGAGGTGGTGTGTGCCCTGCAGGCGATCGCGCAGTACGACCTCGCCGAGGAATGGACGCAGGCGATGGAACGGTGGCGCCAGGGGCAGCCTGTGGGGAGCATCCACGGACGCTGCCGCGTGCACCGCGCCGAGATCCTCCGGCTGCGCGGGTCGTGCCTCGAGGCCGAGCAGGAAGCGCTCCAGGCGTGTGAGGAGCTGCGCCCGTACCTGCGACGGGAATTCGGGTGGCCGCTGACCGAACTGGGTCGAATTCGCCTGCGCAAAGGAGACATCCACGGTGCGGAGCAAGCCTTTCTGGCGGCCCACCAAGCGGGGTGGGACCCGCAACCAGGCCTTGCCCTCGTGCGTCTAGCCCAGGGTGACGTGCCGCTGGCGGTGGCGTTGATTCGAGAAGCCCTCGAGCATCCCTCTAACGTTCCATCGAAGGAGTTGCCGCCCAATTCTGACCTCCGTCGGGCGCCGCTCCTCGAGGCGCAAGTGGAGATCGAGATCGCCGCTGGTGATCTCCACCGGGCCCAGTCGGCCGCCGACGAGCTCGCGCGCGTTGCAGCCGTCTTCGAAAGCAAGGCGCTGGCGGCCGGCGCGGCCCTCGCGCTCGGACAGGTACGATTGGCAGCAGGTGACACCGCCGGGGCCCGGCGCGACTTCGAAGCCGCCGCCCATCAGTGGGGCGAGATTGGTGCGCCCTACGAGACCGCGCGCGGACGAATGGGCCTCGCGCACGCATATCGGGCCGAGGGGAACGAGGCGCATGCCATCCTGGAGTTCCGAGCGGCTCACGCGGCATTTGAACGCATCGGCGCCGCGTCTCAGGCGGCTCGAACGGCGGACGCCATTGGCGAGATCCTAAGAGATGAAATCAGAGCGTCAACGTCACAGACGCGTCCTGCTGTGGCCAGCCGCGCGCACAGAGATGCTGAGAGTGTCTTCCGGCGCGAAGGCGAGTACTGGTCGGTGGTCTTCGAGGGACAGATCGTACGCCTGCGAGATATGAGGGGTGTACGGTACCTGGCGCGGCTGCTCGCCAACCCGGGACGAGAGCTCCACGTCGTGGATCTGGTTGGCGTCGAGCAGGGTGGCCCTGCTGACACGACGCATGTCACGGCGCCGAGTTTGCGATTTCGGGATGCCGGCGATGCCGGCGAGATGCTCGATGCGCGCGCGAAGGAGGCGTACCGCCGGCGGCTCACCGAGATTGAGGACGATCTGGAAGAAGCGCGAGCACTGGGGGATGCATCACGGGTGGCGCAGGGAGAGGCCGAACGCGACTTCCTCGCGCGCGAGTTGTCCCGCGCGGTTGGGCTCGGAGGACGCGATCGACGCGTCGGTTCCGCAGCAGAGCGCGCCAGAGCCGGTGTGACACGCGCGATCCGACAAGCCATGGGGCGTATCCGTGTCCAACATCCTCCGTTGGGCGCCCACCTCGAACGGGCCGTTCGCACTGGCACCTACTGCGCCTATCTTCCCGACCCTCGCGTCCCCGTCGTGTGGAAGCTGTAGATCCCAAGACGATTCGATGGCGCGGGAATTTCGCGGCCTGGGGTAAGTCATTGATGCGCTCGGATCAGCGTCTCCGCGATTGTCCCTGAGGCACGCCAAACAGCGTCTCCAGAGCCAACGCCAGTCGTCGAGGGTAATCGCGGTGCGCATGACGACTGCTGCAAGGGCGTAATGCGTCCAACGTCGGCGGGTGGCGCCAGCAGTACCAGGCAACTGTACGGTGAAGGGCACCAGCGCGACACCGAACTCGCCGATGAACCAGGCGGTCGGTCCCGTGTCGGCGGTGATGCGGTTGAAGAACGCCTGGATGATCCCGTTGAAGACAACGCCGCGCCGACTCCGTGGAGTAAGATCTCGACGCGCGATTCGTGCGCCGAGCCAACCCTTGCAGAACGGCTTCCGCATCGGCGAGCGCCATCACGTCGAGCCCTCGCTCAACAGCGTGACTGGACCCTCCGGCACCACTCGCCTGGAACCCAAGGTGATGCAGGTGCTCGTGTGCCTTGCGGCGAATGCCGGTCAGGTCGTGTCCAAGGAACGGCTGATGCGCAGCGTCTGGCCGGACACCTTCGTCGGAGACGACGTGTTGACGCGCTCCATCTCGGAACTGCGTCGAGTCTTCGGTGACGACGTCAAAGAGCCGCGCTACATTCAGACGATCCCGAAGAGCGGCTATCGGTTGATTGCTGGTCTCTCCTCGGATGCACGGCAAGACTTTGCCGAGCCACGACCGGAGGCCACCGGAGAGTCGGTACTCACCGCTGCGCCAGCCACGCGCCATAGGCTCGTACGCATACTCGTCGGCGTCGTGTCGCTGATGGCCGTTGCGGCCGGCGGGTGGTGGATCGCTTCGACGCGCCGAGGATCGGGCGAGCCGCCGCGTGAGCCCACCGTGACGCAATTGACCGCGAACCCGCCCGGCCTTCCGGTGACGTCCGCGCGAATCTCTCCAGATGGTAGATACCTTGCCTACGCCGATCCGACGGGCATTCAGGTCCGGGTCATCGACACAGGAGAGACGCACCGGATCGCAGAGACGCGCGGGATGGATGTGTACGCCTGGAGCGGCGACGGGACACGGATTCGCGCCGCAGCATGCGACACGGCCACGTGCACGGGGTGGGATCTCTCCCTGGTCGGCGGCATCCGACGCCGCTCCGGGGCCGTGTGGCCCGTGGCAGATGCCCGGATTTGGCCCGTGATGGATCCCATGATCTCTACGGCAGACGGTTCGCGGCTCCTGAGGATCACAGGGAGCTCTCGCGACCTGTCTGTCGACGCCCTCGACGGCTCGGCGCCACGACATCTGGTCGATCTCGGCCTGAACGGATCGGCGACCTGGAGCGCCGACGGCGAGCGCGTGCTCTTCACGAGGGGGCCTGCGCTGTCGGCGGTGGAATCCATCCCGCTCGCGGGTGGTTCCCCGTCGGTGGTGTTCAAAGCCCCCGCCGGACACCGGATTACCGATACCGGGCTGCTATTGCGGGACGGACGCCTGCTGACGCTGTTGAGCGACGCAGAGAGCCACACCGTCGGCCTCTGGGAGGTTCCGATCGACGGCAGTCCGGGAGCCGCACGCGGTTCGCCGAAACGCTTGACAGACTGGAAGCCGGGCGGCTCATACATTGGCATGTTCTCCATTGGCGCACGCGCCGGTGTCCGACTGTCGAGCGCGTCATCGGATGGGAAGCGTGTCGTGATGAAACGCGACATGAGTCACGGCGACATCCTGGTGGCGCGGTTCGATGAGCGGCTCGGCCGCCTCCTCGGAACGCCGAGGCGGCTCACCACTGACGAGCGCGGGAGTTACCCTGGCGCGTGGACGCCGGACGGTCGGACGATCCTCTTCAATCTGGGACAGAGCGGTTCACAAGACATTTTCATGCAGCGGCTCGACGCGGAGTCCGCCGAGCCCCTCGTCGTCGGTCCCGGCAACCAGGTATTGCCGCGCATGAGCAGTGATGGTCGATGGGTGATCTTTCAGGAGCCTGTCGGTGCAGCGGGGTCGCGGATCATGCGTGTCCCGCTCGCCGGTGGCAGGCCGGAAGAAGTGCACGCCACCACCCGGGTTGCCTGGCCGAGATGTGCCGTCCGCGGCCGTTGTGTGCTGTTCGAGAAAGACGGGGACCGGTGGGTCATTTCATCCTTCGACCCGGTGCGCGGCAAGGGGGATCGGCTCTGTTCGATACCGTTCAACACCAGAGGAGAGGACCTTTCCCCAGACGGAACGGCCGTGGCGCTCGTTGTCGAAGACTCTCGTTCGATGAACCGCATTCGGATTTATTCGTTGCGTGGAGAGCCGCAGAAGGATGTCGTGGTGGAGAACGCCACAGCGCTGGCAAATCTCGACTGGGGCGGGACCGGAGCCGGCTTCTTCGCCACGAACCGAACGCCAGGCGGCAGCGAACTGCTGTTCATTCGCCCGGACGGCACATCGCGTGTGCTGTGGTCACAACAAGGCACTCCGGTGGCGGCGATCCCATCGCCCGACGGCACTCATCTGGCCATCGCAGGATGGACCCGGCAGAGCAACGTCTGGATGCTGACCGACTTTTGACGAGCCGAGTGGCAAGAAGGTCAACCGCGACCAACTCGCCGAACGCCGCGGCCGCGCCGCCGGACACGCTCAATCCCTAGTTTGCGCGCAAGACTTTCACCGGGTCGACCCGTAAGGCCCGGTACGCGGGCACCAGGCTGGCCATTAACGCGACAAACGCCAGCGTGGCCCCTACGGCACCAAGTGTCAGCGGATCTGATGCGCTCACGCCGAAGACGAGCGTTTCCATGACCTTCGCCGACGCGAGCGCCGCGATCGTTCCGGCCGCGACGCCGACGAGCGCGGGCGACATGCCCTCGACGATCACCAGACGAAGGACGTCGGATGGGCGGGCGCCAAGCGCTGTTCTGATCCCGATCTCGCGGCTGCGTCCGCGCACGATGAACGAGACCACGCTGTACATTCCGACGGCAGCGAGCAGCAGCGCGACTCCTGCAAAGATGCCGAGCAGCAGCGCGCTGAAGTGCTGCGGTGCTAGTTTTTCGTCTAGCACGTGCACCATCGTTTGGGTGTCCACGACCGGCTGCTCTGGATCGATCGCGCGGATCGCTGCAACAGCAGGCTGAGCGAGCGTGGCGGGCGGCACTGATGTCCGTATGGCGAACGTCGCCCTGCCATACGGCTCGCGCGTGTGGAAGTACACCGTGGGCGTGGCGCCTTCAATGAGGTTCCGCTGCTTGACGTCCCCCACGATTCCAACCACCTGACGAAGCACCGTCCTCGACAGGGCCGGTAAGGTGGCGCGGCGTCCAATCGCATCGTCGCCTCCCCAATACAGCTTTGCGGCGTCCTGACTGACGAGCAGCACGTCCGCATCGCTGTCAAGAACGTCGCGTCCACGCAGCACCGGAATCCCCATGGCGCGCAGGTAGCCGGGGCTGATCTGCCGGACCTGCACTGCCACCGGGTCGCGCTGAGGCGCGTATCCCTCAAGCCCGAGCGTCTGTGAGGATCCGTCGGCGAACGGCAGGTCGTCGATCGTTCCCGCAGCCACGATCCCCGGCAGTGCGCGAATGCGCTGCAATGCCGCCTCGAAGAATGCCGACCGCTGCCCCGCCGTCGGATACCGCGCCTCTACCAGGCGCACGCGAATCGTGAGCACGTTGTTCGGATCGAAGCCGGTGTCGACGTGCCTGAGGGCTAGCAGGCTCTGCACCATCACGCCGGCGCCCATCAACAGCACCAGCGACAGCGCGACCTCGCACACGATCAGCAAGCGGCGCGTGCCGATACCGATCGCACCGTCGCTGCGCCCACCTTCCTTGAGCGCGTCGTTGAGGTCGGACCGGCCTGCGCGCACGGCCGGCACCGTCCCGGCGAGCATGCCCGTGAGCATCGACACCGCCACCGCGAACAGCAGCACTCGCTCATCGATCGAGATTTCCTCCGCCCTCGGCACCTGGCCGGCGAGCAGGGTCGAGGCTGACGTGAGTGTCCCGTACGCGAGCAGAAGCCCGAGCGCGCCACCGGCGCCCGCGAGCAGCAAGGCTTCGGTCAACAGCTGCTGAAACACGCGTCCGCGTCCCGCGCCAAGCGCCGAGCGAATCGCGATCTCCTTGCGTCGGCTCAGGGCGCGAGTGAATAGCAGGTTGCCGACGTTGGCACAGGCGATGAGTAGGACCAACCCGACGGCGCCGAGCAGTATGAGGAGCATCGTGCGGCTATTGCCGACGATTGCCTCCTGCATCGGGATGACCACGGCTCCCCACCGGTCGTCTGATTTCGGGAACTCACGCGCGAGCCGTGCGGAGATCGCATCCATCTCGGCTTGCGCCTGGGCTGGTTCGACATCCCTGTTCAGACGCGCGACGCCGTCCCGATTGTGATTTCCACGGGCGGCGCGCTGCTCGTCGGTGAGTGCGAGCGGGACCCAGACGTCGCTCGCCATCGCGGTCCATGACGCGACCGAGGCAGTGGCCGGCATGACTCCGACGATGGTGTATGGTTCGTCGTTGAGCTTCACCGTGCGGCCGATCACGTCCGGGTGTCCGCCGAATTCGGTTCTCCAGAACCGGTCGCTCAGGACGACCACGTGCTTGCCGCCTGGCGTGTCCTCCTCTTGCCGAAAGACGCGTCCGAGCGCCGGCCGGGCTCTGACGATCTCGAAAAAGCCCGCACTGACGGCTGTCGCATGTACTGTTCGCGCGGTGCCAGTCCCAGTGAGCGCGAGCTCCCTGAAGCCGCAGCATTGATACATCGCCATGCCCTCGAACGACTGCGCATCCCGCTGCCAGTCGTAGAACTTGCCTGGGGAGAGCTCGAAGAGTCGACCGCCCGGCGTCCGAGTGAAGATCCGCACCAGGTGTTCCGGGTCCTCGAAAGGCAGGGGACGCAGCAAGACGGTGTTGACGATGCTGAAAATGGCGGCGTTCGCGCCGATGCCAAGCGCCAGCACGCTGACCACCGCAATGGCGAATGCGGGTGCACGGGACATTGCGCGGAACGCATAACGAACATCGGCAAACAAGGTACGCATCGTCGAGTCTCCCTGTGACGATCCATGTGGCAGTGGAATGGAGCGAACGGGTGGCGGTGCGGCCACGCACCGCATCGTCTGCCACCAGAACCAGACATGCGCCGCGAACGGCGAATCGTCATTGCGTTTCGCGAACTCTTCTTCGAGGTCGCCGACGACAAAGTCGCGCCATTGGGCGGACAGACGCCTCGTCAACAGCCAGATCGCAAGCCGAGGCGGATTGGCTGTCTTTTTCACTTCGCCTCCAGCCAGTTCTGGAGGCCGTCCGCCATGGCGGTAAAGACATGGTACGCCTGGCGCAATGCCGCGACGCCCGCGGGCCGTAGCGCATAAAACTTCCGACGACGGCCGCCCCGCTCCGGGGTCGGATCGCCGACCCAGGATTTGAGAAAGCCCTTGCTCTCGAGTCGGTCGAGAGTGGTGTAGACGGCGTTGATCGACACATCCCGCCCCGAGCGGGCGTGGATCTCCTGTCGGATAGCGGCTCCGTACGCGGACTCCTGGAGTTCGAGGCGTCGCACACCGAGAAGGACGAGCTGTTCGAAATCGCCGAGGACGGGCGCCTCCTTCTTAAACCACATTGTGGGGGATATTATCATTGCCAGTGCTGCGAAGGCCGTGACGGCAGTGTTCCTCTAGATCGCGGGCTGCTTTGCCTTCTGGACGTGGTTGCGCCAGGGGCGCTCTCCCGGTGTCGCGCTTCTCGGCGTCGTCAGTCTGATCGGCTTTGCGGTCATGCTGACGCGCGTTGATGCGGCCTTCGCTGGCCAAGCGTACGCAGCGTACGGCGGCATCTACATCGCGTCATCTGTATGGCTTTGGCGATCGGTGTCCGAATGTGAAAAGCGCGAGGGGCTGGTCGCGAGGCGGATGCTCCAGAATCGGCCCCAAAACCCCAGTTCACGCGGCCTCACGGATGAGCCAGTTGCGGAAAATCGTCCAGTGCAGCGAGCCAATTTCCTTCGGAAGAAATTGTTGCGACTTCCGCTTCGCTCGTCTCCCTGATGTGGCACGTCGGCGCCCGGAGGGGCGTGGGCTACACCGATGACTCGAGGGTGTGCATCGGCCTGGCCTTCTATGACCTGCCGCGAAACCGGGTTGATCTCGCGGCGTGTTGACATGGCCGCTCGCATCCCATGACTGAATCACCGTCTTCCGACACGACGCCAGAGCGTGGGCGCATCGAGCGCCCTGCAAGACTGACGGCCCGGGCCGGTTGGACCCGCTGGCTTCCCGGGTTGAAGACGCTGCGTCACTACGAGCCCTCCTGGTTGCGGCACGACATCGTCGCCGGCCTCGTCATGACGACCATGCTCGTGCCCGTCGGCATCGCGTACGCAGAGGCATCGGGGGTGCCGGGCATCAATGGCCTTTACGCGACGATCGTGCCGCTCCTCGCGTACGCCCTGTTCGGTCCCAGCCGCATCATCGTTCTAGGCCCGGACTCATCGCTCGCGGCCGTGATCCTCGCAGTCGTGCTGCCGCTTTCGGCGGGCGAGCCGCAACGCGCAGTCGACGTGGCCGGAATGTTGGCCATCGTTTCCGGCGTTGTGTGCGTGGCGGCAGGCCTGGCTCGACTCGGCTTCGTCACCGAGTTGCTCTCGAAGCCGATACGCTACGGCTACATGAACGGCATCGCGCTGACGGTGGTGCTAAGCCAGATCCCGAAGCTCTTTGGCTTTTCTGTCTCCGCGGAGGGACCGATCCGGCAGGCGGCGGGAATCGTCGAGAAGGTGATGGCTGGAAGCACGAACCTCGTGGCACTCGCGGTCGGCGTCAGCAGCCTGGTTCTGATTCTGGTCCTGAAGCGCCGGCCGCGCGTCCCGGGCATCCTGATCGCCGTGACCGCTGCCACGGTTGCGGTCGCGGTATTCGATCTCGCAGCCCGATCCGGCATCTCCGTGCTCGGTCCCTTGCCACAGGGGTTGCCGACGCCAAGACTTCCGATCAGCGACGTCGACAGCCTCGTGCCGGTCCTCATGGGCGGCCTCGCGATCGCCCTGGTTTCATTCGCCGATACCAGTGTGCTCTCTCGAACCTATGCGGCGCGTCTGCGTACACCGGTCGACCCGAACCAGGAGATGGTGGGCCTCGGCGTCGCCAACCTCGCGGCAGGATTCTTCCAGGGCTTTCCCATCAGCAGCAGCTCTTCGCGCACACCGGTGGCCGAGGCGGCGGGCGCCAGAACCCAGCTGACGGGGGTCGTGGGTGCGCTCGCGATCGCATTGTTGCTGATGCTCGCGCCCGACCTGCTCCAGAATCTGCCGCACACGGCCCTGGCGGCCGTCGTCATCGCGTCGGCTATCGGCCTGTTCGAAGTGTCCGACCTGCGCCGCATCTATCGCATCCAGCGCTGGGAGTTCTGGCTTTCAATCGCCTGCTTCGTTGCCGTGGCCACGCTGGGCGCCATTCCGGGCATTACGCTCGCGATTGTGATGGCCGTGATCGAGTTCCTCTGGGACGGTTGGCGACCGCATTCGGCGGTGCTCGGCCGCGTCGACCGCGTCAGGGGCTACCACGACATCACCCGGTATCCGGAAGCACGTGTGATCCCCGGCCTCGTGCTGTTCCGTTGGGACGCACCGCTGTTCTTCGCAAACGCCGAGTTGTTCAACGAACGCGTCCTGGACGCTGTTGCGAGCTCACCGACGCCGGTCCGCTGGCTCGTCGTCGCGGCAGAGCCGGTCACAAGCGTCGACGTCACCGCAGCCGATGCAATCTGCGAGCTCGACGACACGCTGCTCGCCGCCGGGATCGAGTTGTGTTTCGCCGAGATGAAGGATCCAGTCAAGGACAAGCTCAAACGCTTCGAGCTCTTCGAGCGCTTCCGCGAACGAACCTTTTTTGCAACCATCGGTGAAGCCGTGAGTGCCTATCTCGCCAGCCGTCCCGTCGACTGGATCGACTGGGAGGATCGTACGCCGTAGGACGCACCCCGCCCAGCCCTTGGACGGACGCGCTTTCAGCCCACCAGCAACGTCGGACTTGCGGCCACGACCCACCCGAGCGTTCACGCGATCGGTGCTATCGTGCGGGGATGGAGCAACGACAGCTCGGTCGCTTGGGGCCACGCGTCTCGGCCATTGGCCTCGGGTGCATGAGCCTTGGCATTGCAGACATCTACACGAGCAGCGTCCGCGACGACAACGCGGCGGTGGCACTGCTCCGGCGCGCATTGGATCTGGGCGTCACGTTTCTTGATACCGCCGATATTTATGGTGATTCGGAGGTGAAGGTCGGCAAGGCCATCAAAGGCCGTCGCGCAGACGTGGTACTGGCAACGAAGTGTGGCTTCGTCCAAAGCGAGATCGGCAACGAAGAGCGCATAGATGGTCGACCACAATACGTCCAAGAGGCATGTGAACGCTCACTTCGCCGGCTTGAAGTGGACGACATCGAGGTGTACTACCTTCACCGTGTCGACCCGAAGGTGCCCATCGAGGACACGGTAGGCGGAATGGCCGAACTGGTGCGGCAGGGAAAGGTCCGCCACCTCGGCCTGTCGGAGGTGTCACCGGAGACACTGCGGCGTGCACATCGCGTCCATCCCATCGCTGCCGTGCAAACCGAATACTCGCTGTTCAGCCGCGATCCGGAGGACGAACTTCTCCCGACACTCAGAGAATTGGGCGTCGCGCTGGTCGCTTACAGTCCGCTTGGGCGTGGCTTTCTCGCGGGGCGCTTCCGGACCCTTGAGGATCTCGCGCCGGACGACTGGCGTCGTCGCAATCCGCGGTTTCAGGGCGGTAACTTCGAGCGCAACGTGGCGCTCGCCGATCGTGTACGCGATATGGCAGCGACGAAAGGCTGCACTCCCGCGCAACTCGCGCTCGCGTGGTTGCTGACGCGCGAAAACGTGCTCCCGATACCTGGCACGAGCAATGTCGAACGACTGGCTGAAAACGTCGGCGCCATCGGCGTACAACTCACGCGTGATGAGCTCGACGAGATCGATCGCCGATCGCCGAAGGGCGCGGTCGCCGGTGAGCGGTACCATGCGTCAGGCGCGGCACTGCTGAACGGCTAGTCAAGTTAGCGCTTCAGGACGCATCATCCAGGACGGCAAGATCGAGACGCGCGAGGCGTTCCGGATCGAAGAAGCAGTCAATCTCGACGATCCTGCCGCGCGCAACCGTAAATCCCATCACCACGAAGGGCCGCCCGTTGGTCATGACGACAACCCCCGCGGCGCCATTGACGAGCGCAGGAATTCCGACTGCGGCGGGCTGCGCAGACGTGATCGCAGTACGCGCCACTTCGGCCGCTCCACGGCGAACGAGCGACAGTGCAGGCCGCCGTTCCCCGCCATCCGATCGCAGCACCACGTCGGGATCCAACACTGCCACGAGCGCGTCAAAGTCGCCGCGGTGCGCCGGCATCTCGCCGCCGACGCCTTGAGAGGTGAATTACACGGACTGCCGCCAAAGCCTGCGTCGCAGCGGCGTCACAAGGCCGATCAATCGGCGTACGCCGTTGGTCCTACATGACAAGGCGCGGCGAGCGACTACACTGCGAGTACCGAGCGCAGCCTCGAACCCGGGAAGACTCAGACCAGATCGCTTTCAACATCGAAACCAGGGGTGCCGCACTGGCGAACCGAATCAGGAAGTGGTCGAACGCGAACTTTATTCCGTCCGATCTGAGTGCGTGACTCGGATCGATGGCTGTGACCGATTCGGGGCCTGCCCGGTTGTTGCGAGCGCAATTCACACTGCAACCCGGGAGGAAGTATGTGGCCCATGCAAGTCGCGGCGACCGCGTCGTTCTGCCTCTTGTTCGCGTCGATAGGCGCCGGACAAGAGGCGTCCAACCAGGACGACCCAGCTCGCCTCCGCGAGCTCCTGAGAATTCAGCAGCAGCAACTCGACGAACAGCGAAGAGCCTTGGAGGAGCTGAAGGCGCTGCTGCTGAAGCAAGGGCTTACCGCCGCGCCTCGTGCCGAGAGCAATTCGGAGAGGATGAGAATTGAACCGGCCGGTCAGGTCGCGTCCGCGCAGGCGGCGAATCAACAAACGGTGGCCGCTGTCACCACGGCCCAACAAGCCAAACCCGCGGATCCGAACCAGCCGCCCCCCGGCGAGACGGAGCGCCAGTTCGACCCGTCACAGGAAGTCGCCGGTGAGCAGGCCGAGGGCCCGTCCATCCCGGTGGGGCCAGCCAAGTTGAGGGTTGGCGGCTATCTCGGAATCACCAGCATCTATCGGAATGTCAACGGCGGCGGCGGGACGGGTACGAGTTTCGCCTCCGCTCCGTACGATAACAAACTACAGGGCAACGTCTCCGAGACCCGGTTCACCGCGCAGCCATCGAGAATCTCGATCCGCGTGGACGCAGACTTCAACCCCGGGGAGGGCCCGCGATTCCGCAAGCTCGGGGGTACTTCGAAATGGACTTCAACGGGAGCGTGTCCGGCAACGTGGCCGTCACCAGCACGAGCGCGGGCTTCCGCCTCCGCCACGCCTTTGGCGAAGCGCAGTACGGGGAGGATTCGCAGTGGCTGCTGGCAGCCGGGCAGTCCTTCACGCTGATGACGCCTGTGAAGAATCAGTTGAGTTCCTGGCCCTCGGACGTCGAGATGTCACAGGCGGTGGACACGAACTACCTGGCCGGCATGACCTGGGGCCGCATTCCCGGCGTCCGCCTGACCTGGCGGCCGAGCAAGGCGTTCAACTGGGCCTTCTCGGCGGAGAACCCTGAGCAGGAACTGGGCAAGAGCCTCGTGACGTTGCCCGAATGTTGTGCGACTGACATCGACGCGCAGTACAACACCGGCGCCGACGAGCTCAAGGTGCCGAATCTCATGCCCGATCTCCACACCCGCGTGGCGTTCAACGGCTACGGCTCGCTGCACGTGGACTTCGGCGGCGTGTTCCGGGTGTTCCGGCACAAGCTCGCGCCATACGACAGCGGCGACGACGAGCGCGCCGCCGCAGGCGGCGTGAACGCCAATGCCAGCTTCAAGGTCGGGTCCGGCACGAAGCTGCTCGGGCAGGTGGCCACCGGTTCGGGCATCGGGCGCTACATCGGCGGGCTGGTGCCGGATGCCGGCTTCACCGCAGATGGGTCGATCGAGCCGATCGAGGCGACCTCTTATGTGTTCGGCCTCGAACAGAAGCTGTCCTCGACGTTCACCGTCGCCGGGTACTACAGCGGGGTCGAAACCGATGCGGCGTCGTTCGTCGACACGACCGGCACGTTCATCGGCTTCGGTTTCCCCGGATCGTCGAACTCGAACAACGAGTCCATCCGGGAGGGGACTTTCACGTTCGGCTGGCAGCCGTTCAAGATTGCCAACCGCGGCTCCGTGCAGCTGAACACCCAGCTGTCGTGGCTGGAACGCAAGCCGTTCGATCGGGGATCGGGTCCGGCCTCGGCCGAGGCGTTCATGTTCTTCGCGCAGCTTCGCTACAACCTGCCGTGACTCGCTCAACCAGCATTCGATGGTCGACGGGGCCTCGTCCACAACCCAGTCCGACGTCACGGCCGCTCGGGTCGTCCCCGAGCCGAGCATCCAGATGGCGAACCTGGAAGGGTACGTCCTTGCGCTCCGGGTCGGAAACCTGAATGACTGTGCTGGAGTTGCGGCGACGGGCGCTCGAGTGTCAGAAACTGTAACCAAGGTACACCATCCCGTATCTGAAGGACTCCGTGCGTCCAGTGGCCTGCTCCGCCGCGCGACCCGGACTTGCGAATGCGAGCAGGAAGCTGACGGTGAAGTTCTTGTTCAACTTCCAATCGGTGTAGAGGTCGGTTTCGAGTGCGACGTCTTTGTCTGTCACGGTGGGCGCGACCGCCTGCGGCTGATCGAGCCGGAAGTTGAAGAAGAGCACGCCGCCGCTGATCGCATCGGAGGGTTGGACATGGACGCGAACCTGATGCGAGATGAGGTTGGAGTTGGAGAGGAAGTACTCGCCGGCGATTTCGCCCTGCCACCAGGTGCCCCAATCGTAGAAGCCAAGGAGCAGGGGGTCGAACGCTTCGTTGGCCGCGGTCGTCGGATCGTCGCCCTGGAAGGACGCATACCGATAAGACAGCTTCGGCTTCCAGACGACGTTCGCGAGCTCATAGGCGCCGAGCGCCGTCCACGCGTTGGAGTCGAGCGCGTCGCCGTTGCGCTCGGAGGCGTACTCGAATTCGAACGACAGGCCGGGCCGGGTCGTCAGCGGGGCTGTGTAGGCTCGCACGTTGACGACGTTGAGACCGTCACGCCCAGGTTTGATCTCTTCGTGCGCGAAGAGCTTCATGTAGGTCACGCCGATCGTGGTGTTCTCGCCGGGTGAGAACTCGTAGTTGCCGCCGAGCAGGCGTGTGCCACTGTCGCTTTCGTCGAGTTCGTCTTTGTCGAGGTAGAAAAATTCACCGAGGTGCGGGCCGGGCTTCACGCGTGCGATGGCGGCGAGCTCGAAGGCTTTGCGAGCGTTGGTCCAATAGCCACCGCGGCTTCCTCCTTCGGCGGCGCCGTCCCAGAGAAGGAGTCCGTGCCCCAGCCGGTATTGGGCGCGTCCGACGGTGAGGTCCACCACGTTCTCGCTGGCGCCGATGGACTTGCCCGACCGCCATCCGATGGATGCGTCTTCAGCTCCGAACGACGAGACGTCGGACCCATACAACTCCGGAATGGATCCGTAGGTACGCTCGCCGACGACGCTGACTTTGCCGTAGAACTCGCTCGATGATTTCAGCCTGAAGGTTCCTGATATCGCGGGCTTGGCGTATCCCTCGAACCACTGGTCGCTCAAGTTTTCCGGCACGTCTTCCTTCGGGTTGTCGAAGAGCGAGTTGCCGAAGCCGAACGTGCCCCAGCCAGCGTCGAGATTGAAGGTCCAATCCACTCGTGAAGGCAGGCCGGTCTCGTTCGCCTGGCCTCGGGCGGTTTGGGAGGCAAAGAAAACCATGGCGAGCAGAACACATGTCGTTCGAATCGCGAATGTCATTCAGCCCTCGCCTCTATGAGCGCTGTGCTCGAGTGTCAGTCATGGCATTTCATCAAGGCATCTGAATCGCTCAGCGTGTCAGACCAGCGCCAGGTAGAAGATGACGGACAGGATGAACGAGACGATGACGGTGCCGGGCAGCGTCGTGACCCACGTCAAGGCGATTTTGCCCGCGGTGCGCATGTTGACCTTCTCACCCCTGGTCCCGGCGACGCTGCCGAGCACCGCCGCCGACAGCACGTGCGTCGTGCTCACCGGCATCCCGCCGAAGTTCGCCAGGCCGATGCCGATGATCGCGCTCGCCTGAGCCGCCGTCCCCTGGGCAGGATTCATGTGGGCACTGCCCATCTTCTCGCCAAGCGTCGTCACGATCTTCTCGTAGCCGAAGGCCGTCCCGAGTCCCAGGGCAAGAGCCGACAGAAAAATCACCCAAAAAGGGACGTACTGGATGAAACGGCCCAGGACGTTGCGCGCGCTGGTCAACTGCTCGACCTGCTGTGGCGTGAACTTGCCGGAGCCTTCTCCCTGCTTGAGGGCCCTGCCGATCGTCTGATGGAGATCGAGGAGCCCTTCCCGCATCTTCGCGCAGGCCGCGCTCTGCTGGTTCTTGGGATCGGCGCATTCGCGCGTCTTTACGAGCGCGAGCAGATCGCGCGTCTCGTCGAGCACCCTCTGAGTTCCCTTGCCAATCACCGGGTCGCTCGCAAACTGTGCGGCGATCGACTCGACCTGCTGCAGCACGGTCATTCCCTCTTGAATACTGGCCTCGGTCAACCGATTGGAGTTCAAGCCGTAGCTCAGGGGTGCCAAGGCGAAGAGCACGAGCATCATGAGGCCGATGCTCTTCTGACCGTCATTCGAGCCGTGCAGAAAGGCGACCCCTGCCGAGCCCGCGATGAGCCCCGCGCGAATGGCGGCCGGTGGATGCGTTTCCGGCTGCGATGCGTCGTCAAGTGGCCTCCCGGCAGCGGCGCTCGGCTGCTCGGCGCGCCGTTCGATCCTCTCGGAGCCAGGAGGCAGCGCGCCGATGGCAGCGGCGATTTCCGGCGAGGGGGCTCCCGCCACCTCCGTCGATGTCGGGTCCTGATCCCACTTGTCCCAGTCCGGGTGGCGCTTGTGATGGTGCGCTGGGCGGTACATCTCGGGGTCCTTCACAAAGAGCGGAATCAGTCTCAGCAGGACGAAACCGAGGATGAAACCCACGACTGGCGAGACCGCAAGCGTGATGAGGATCTTTTGTCCCTGGTGCCAGTTGATCTGCTCGAGTATCGGCTGTCCTCTGACAAACGCGTGCGCCATACCGACTCCAATGATCGAGCCGATGTAGGTGTGCGTCGTCGAGTTCGGCATGCCCAGCCACCAGGTGCCGAAGTTCCACCCGAGGGCGGTCACGATGAGCGCCAGGAAGAGCGCGATCTTGTCGATGGTGTTGATGCCCGCGATCATTTCATTAGGCAGCAGGTACACCAGCCCGAAGGCCACCGCGGTGCCGCCCGCCAGGACGCCGAGGAAATTCATGAACGCGGCGAGAGCCACGGCCGGCCCCGCCTTCATGGCGTTGGAATAGATCACCGTCGCAACCGCGTTGGCTGTGTCGTGGAATCCGTTCACGGCCTCCTGAAACACAATCAGGAGGAAGATGAGCGCCAGAATGCCAGCGGAGACGGCGGGCAACCCTGCGAGAAACTCCATGACTTTCCCTCTTCTGCCCTCACCGTCGGTCGGCAGAAAGTCGGCTCTTCAGGAAGGCGTTCGTCGTCTGCTAGACGTGTTCCAAGGCTCGCGGCGTGGAGACAATCTGCAGCAACGGAGATGCCAGGCGTCCGACTTGTTACATCTTCGTCGCATCGAGCGAAGGCTCTGTAAGAGCGACTTCGCCTCGTCGATGACCTCCTGGGTCAGGGTCGGACCGGCGGCACCGTCCATCATGGCGGCCGCGACCTCGTTCGATGCGATCAGCGCGTAGAGGGGCGACGTGCTCGCCTGCGAGCAGTAGGCTTCGTTGAAGCGGCCGTGGTCGATGGCTCCGCGGCCGTCACGGATGTGGATGTACGACGTCTGGGAAAGCGCCGCCAGCAGCTTGTGCGTCGAGTGTGTCGCGAAAACGGTGGGACCGTCTTTGGGGTGCTCGTCGGGATTGCCTCGCATCGCGTGCCGGCCGCGATACATGGGGTTGAAGCGGGCATGGCCGTACCACGCCTCGTCGAAGTGGATGCGGTCGATGCTCTTCGCCAGCTGCGCCTCGGCGTCGGCGGCGTCGTAGCAGAGACCATCGTACGTGCAATTGGTGAGCACCGAATAGACGGGGCGCGGGCTGGAGGCCGCTTGCGCCAGCGGGTTCCGGGCAATCGTCTTCGCGATGGCTTTTGGGCCAAGCCGCTCCGGCAGGATCGGACCGATGATCCCGTAACGGTTACGGGTGGGGCTCAGGAACACGGGGATACCACCCGTGATGACGAGACCCTGCTCGATGGACTTGTGACAGTTCCGATCGCAGAGTGCGATCTCGTTGTCACCGACGCAGGCCGACATGATGGCGCGGTTCGCGCCTGACGTGCCGGTCGAGTACCGAGTACGAGCGATGGGCGCCGAACACGCGAGCCGCGTAACCGCTCGCTCTTGCCGATCGGGCCGGTGTGGCTCAGGAGCGAACCGAGCGCGGAGCGCTCGATGCCCATATCCGTGCGGAAGAGGTTTTCACCGTAGAAGTCGAAGAACGCGCGGCCGATCGGCGACTTGAGGAAAGCGACGCCGCCCTGGTGACCGGGAGCCGCCCAGGAGTACTCCCGATCCCGGTCGTACCGGGCCAGCGCCGCGGCGAACGGTGGAAGCAGCCCCTCGATGTAGCGCTCGATCGCCGCCACCGCCCGGCCGCCGATGAAGGACGCCGTATCTTCGAGAATCCAGACGAACTCGTCGGCCAGGGTCGCCACCTCGACGGTGACGGTGCCCGCGACCGTTCGGTCGGCCATCAGAAACACCGGAATCCTGGCGTTGCGGGCCCGCACCGTCCTCAGAAGGTCCGTGGTCACCGAGTGCGAGGCGCGGTCGTTCGGTCCCAGCGTCCAGTTGACGAACACGCAGTGAATGGCTGCATCGGACACGATCGTGGCGACGCCGTCTTCGCTGGACAGCGCTTCGACGACTTCGATGCCCCGGGACCGGAGCTCGTTGGCGAGAGTGCGCACGATGCGACCGCCGGCGCTGGCCGGCTGCGCCAGCTCGTCGTCGACGATGAGTGCCCGCCGTGCGAGCGGGCGAGGCGTACGTTCGATCATCGCTGCCTGTCCATTTCAGAAGGTGGACGTTGCTCGTGTCCGACATGAACGCTCGGACCGTGCCCTGACGGTTCGTCCTGGAACGCGCGTGCAGTTCCCGCGATCGAATGCACGAAGACATTGATCGGGTCCCCATGTTACTTGCACATGTAGATCAGGCGAATCGGCTCACCTCCGGGGCAGGGCTCGCGTGACAGGAGCACGGCTTGATTCGCGTGGCGGGCGACGGCGATGTCGTACTCCAGCACACGGAGGTGATCCGTCGCGGTCGCAATGACGCGTTCGTCCGTGAGGAAGTCGATCATGTAAGCCGTCCAGTAGTCCGCTTGCACGTAGCGGATGCCGCGGGCAACGAGCTCGTCGGAAAGCAGACGGTATTCATCCGGGCGTGAGTGGGAAAGATAGTGCGCCAGCAGTTCGCCATGCGCGCGAAACGAGATGGCGGTCCAACACAGGACGAAGAGCATCATCAGCCGGCGCCACGCGGCGCGGCGTTCGCGGGCCAGATAGAGGGCGACGAGGGCGACGGGCAGCAACACGGCGAGCAACCCATACCGCAGCGTCATCGGATGCAGCGGCTCACAACGGCTCAACGCCCACACCACGCCGGACTGCAGACCGATCAGTGCCAGGTAGAGCGCAAACCACGGCGCCGTGCGCGTCGGCGCCGATTGCGCATCCGCGAGGCGCGACCTCCAGGCGAGCCACCCGAGACGACACGCCGCTCCTGCGATGACGAAACAGAACAAGGGCCAAAGACCCGGTACCCCCTGACTCGTCGGGCTGTTGATGTTGACGTCCCTGAGACTGAACGGGGCGACTCCGAGGAGCGTTCCCATTTGGGTGGTCGCCAACGAGGTGAGATTGGCGCCAATGCGAGCGGGATCGAGGCTCGAGCAGAAGAAGCCGATGGCCACGGAGACGTTCGAGGCGAGCGAGTCGGCCATCCCCGCGGTCCCGGGTCCCATGACGTCGGCGCCCGTTCGCAGCAGTCGACCGAGCAGCCATCCCGCTGCGACCACCACCAGGACCAGCCCCTTCTGGCGGAGGTTGTCGACGTGCCATAGCCGGCCTTGCAGGGCTTCGATCACGAGCAGCGCGCTCACCGCGTATGCGGTGAACTCACGGTTCATGAAGCCCACGAGGAAGATGATTCCAAAGGCGATCGGCCGCGCGCGTGTGAGCCACAGCAGCAAGACGTAGACGAACGGCTCGACGTTGCCGCCGACGGCCGTCAGAAGTTCGGCCGCCAAGACCGGCGGCGCCGCGACGAAGAACAGTGCAGGAATCAGCGCGACGAGCGGTCGAAGGCGCAGCTCACGGGCGAGGATCGTCACGAGCATGCCGCCAGCCACCAGGTTGAGCAGGACGAGCGGAAGTCGCAGAGCGGCGACCGATGTACCGAACAGGGCCAGGAACGGCGCCGACAGCCAGGCCTCTACCACCAGCAGGTAGTTGCTCGCGTATGCGTAAAACGGGAAGGCGCGCCGCTCGGCAATGTGCTTCGCCATCAGCCCCATGACCGCTTGATCGGCGTCGAACTGCGCTTGCTCGAACATCACGAAGACGAGGCTGCGGCCAACCACGACCAACGTGACGATCGCCAGGACCAACAGGCCCTCGGTCGACGTGGCAGCCTGGAACGCCCTCGCGCCTCTACCTGCTGGTGCGCCCACGAGTCCGGCTCCGACTCATTCAGCTACGAAGCGAGATGCGGCCGGCGTTCACCCTCTCGTCGCATCATCACGGCGACGAGCGTCTTGGCTTCCTCGAGGATTTCGTCCACGTCTTTGTGAACGAACTGGGCTTGCCGGCCAATGTGGAAGATGTCCGGGTGCGCGGCAAACGCCTGCCGCGCCAGGCCGATCTGCTCGTCGTACGACCGGTCGTAGATCGGGTAGGCGCGCTCGAGACGAATGATCTTCGTATCGAGAATGGGCGCGCTCGCCGGTAAGAAATCGGCGCCCGACAGCTCGTCGAGGACCCGCTCGATCGAGAAGCGGTCGGTATCCGTGATCTCGCAGCAGAGCACGGTTTTCCCGCGCGGAGGGTTGCCGCTGAAGTGCCTGAATTCCGCCACCCGGTTGACGATCACGTCGCGGTCGGCGAAATAGGACCAATGACGGTCGCTGACGCGGTCGACACCCACCAGCAGATAGAGGAGCGTCATCGGCCTGAAGCGCAACGGAATGTGAAATCCCAACAACGCGCCGAGCTCGGGCATCGGCAGTGTCGACACGACCACGTCGAACCGATCGCTGGCGGAGCCTGTCGGTGCCTCGAATCGGCACTCGTAGCCGCCCGATCTCAGCGGCGTGAGCCCGACCAGGCGCGAGCGCAGACGCACCCGGTGGCGCACGTCTGCATACAGTCGGTCGGCAATGGCGCCATAGCCGTTCTCGGCCGGATAGTAGAAGTGCTCGAAGTACAGCCGCGGGTCGCGACGCACGAGATCGCGAAATCCCGAGACCCGGATCTTGCGGCGGCCCCAGCTGGGCGAGATCTCATTCGCTGGAATCCCGAACAGCTTTTCGGAATAGGGCTTGAAGAACAGCTCGTGCAGGCCCTTTCCATAATTGTTGAGGACCAACGCTTCGAAACTGTCCTCATGCTGTCTCGGGCGAATGACGTAGTGCCACACGATCCGTGCCGAATCGAGGGGCATGAACTTGTACAGCATCTCGAAGAGGTTGACCGGATCGCGAATCCAGTGACCTCGCAGGCGAATGCGGCTCCTGCGCTCGAGCCTCCGCATCGGCACGAGCGCCAGCACTTGCCGCAGAAGCTCCTCATCGAGCGTGAAGAAACGATGCGGCGCGAGGTCGCAGTCGAATCCGTGCCACTTGAAGCTGCGGGCAAGCCCGCCGACCACGCTCGCTTGCCTCGTGAACCCAAACGTCGGCGTCACGCCCGAGGAACCACGCAACGGCCAGGCCCGCGATGCCAGCACCGAATATTCCGACTCTCATGACCTGCTATACGTGTGGCGAGGCCCAGATCGCTCGCGTGCGGGAACGGCCAGCCGTCCCGGCTCGCCGAGGCTCTTTCGCGAATTGGTGTCCCAGAGGCGCAACGGCTGCTCCTGGTGTTCGCGTCGAAGCGACGCCGCGGGCAGACCGCTCTGAATGTCGAGCCATTGTAGCCTCGAGTGAACAATCGGTGAACAAATTCGACGACGAATACCCGAAGCGCCTGGATGAACAAGTGCGACAGCAATCGACCTTCCGCGCCGGACGCGACTCGCTCGGCGTTGCAGCCGCGCACGTCTCCGCCGCCGGTAGCCGCGCGCTCAGGTCGACGCGCCCGGCGGCTGCCGAGCTGGTGATGCCCGCCATCAACCGAGCCAGCAGCAACTCGCTGACTCGCGGCCTCTGATCCTCGTTGCCGGCTGGCGCAATCAGTCGGCCGGCCGATCGGGGCTCGGTCACGGCTCGGTGGCAGCATCGAGTCATCTGAGTAGACGTCGACCCCCATCGAGCCATCGATCGAACGGCCGAATGGAACGCTTCGGCGTCGAACTCCCATTCATCGTTCAACTCGAACGTCGCTGCCAGCTCGCAGGCGTGTTGCAGCGGTGTGGACATGGAACCCTCACCAAAGGCTTTGCTGAGGGCCGGGATACCCAAGCTCAGAAAAGAAGGAGCTGTCAGTACAGCGGGATGCCGCTCGCGATGAGTCGGGACCTCACCTGTCGCTCGCCGACCGTCGGCTGCGGCTATCGCTGTTCGTCCAGCTCCTCGGTCGTGATGAGTCTGTACACGTAATCTGTCAACTCGCGCAGCCTTACGCCCGCCGCATCGGGCACACGCTGGCCATCGCGCGGCATTGACGGGATCTCGACGGCTCCCCTGACGATCAGGGCCGCAGCAATCATCAACCTGGCCTGTGCTTCCGAGCCATCCATGGTGTGCTCCCATCTCGTTTCGCTCGCGCCGATCGCTGCGAGACATTCGCGGGTCGTGGTTTGCCGTCTTCAGTATCGATCGGTCCGTTTGGTCTTGGTGCCAGGACGCGTCGCCTCGTCCAGGGCATCCGGGCCCACGGCGATCTGCCACCGCCAATGGCAGCGACGGCAGACCTGCCGGTCGTGCGAGACACGATCCCGGCCACCCCAATCCCGGTCGTTGGAATGAGAACCGTCCGCGCACGACGCAGGAACGGCATCGTCGCGGCCACGCGGCTCCCAGAGCCGCCAACGGTCTTCAGCCCTACGAATTTCCGTGTGAGAGGGAGGAATTGGCACCATCGCTGCACCTCCCCGGCGTCAGGGACGCTCAACTCAGGTGCAGCGGCTCGCCCGTGGGCTACGACAGCGAAGTTGGTGCCGCCGAAATGCGGCCCACCCCCAACGATACTGCGGCTGCGGTCAGGGCGCAAATGGCGCTGAACGAATCTGACATCAACCGCCGTTGACGCGTGAGCTTCTTCGTCGAAGTCTCAAATATTTCATTGCCGGCGCATTTTGAAAGGAGTAGAGTGCGCCATCTCTTAAGTATTTAAGAGATAGAGGAGCACGATGCCGCGAGGTCGTTCCCCGGCCCTCACCGACGCGGAGGCCCGGGTGATGTCGGTGCTGTGGGCGAAGCAGACCGCGAGTGTGGCGGATGTGGTCGCCGTGCTGAAGCGAAAGCGGACGGTGAGCTACAGCACGGTCCAGACGATCCTGCGCATTCTCGAGGCGAAAGGGTATGTCGCTCACGAGAAAGTGGCGCGGGCGTTCGTCTACCGTGCCCTCGTCGATCAGCGTCAGGCTCGGCGACGGGCGCTGAGGCACCTTGTGAAACGCCTCTTCGACGGCTCACCGAGCCTGCTCGTGCTGAATGTGCTCGAGGACGAGCGGATCGATACCGAGGAGTTGAAGCGTCTCAGAAGGCTCATCGACCATGCCTAGGCGCCGTCAGTGGACGTTGTTCTGACGTGGCTGGCGCAGGGTGTTGGCAACCGGATCGCCGGCTCATTCTGAGCTCTTCCATGCGCGTACATCTCGCAGGAAGGGAACACGACGTCGGTCGATGACATCCCGCTGACCCGTTACTGGCTGATCCCGCCGGCGCGGCGTCCAAAGGTCTACACGCCGCATCCGAGGATGTCGCCGGAGACCATCCGGGAGGGAACGCAGTCGGTGTGGGATCGTTTCTATGCGCTCGGCGCAATCTGGCGCCGATCGAACTGCGTGCGGTCGGTTCGCGGCCGTCTCGCATTCGTCCTGATGTCGAAGCTGTACAGAGCATGGAGCCAGGGTCGAAGATCTCTCCGGAGTCGGGATGGCCACATGGTCTCAGGCGAGTTCACCCTTAAAGGCGCGAGTCAGATGACAGCCGAGAATCTCGACCGCATAATGTGTCGTCTTCAGGGTCGTCCAGTCCGGGTGCGCGTTTCCCACTGACCTCCGGGCCAAGGCCCCGCAGCGCCGAGATCACACATGAAGCAGGGCACACGACTCGCTTACGTCGCGGCGGCCAGCATCGTGATCACACTGACTGGTGCAGCGGCATCGGCGCAGTCCGTCGGCCTGCGGCCGCCGGCGACGCCGCTGGTCGCGCACGATCCGTACTTCAGCGTCTGGTCGATGAGCGATCGACTCACCGACGAGGCGACGAAGCACTGGACGGGCACCGAGCAGCCGCTCACGATTCTCGTCCGCATCGACGGCCAGCCGTATCGATGCGCGGGTGGCCAGCCGAGATACGCACCGGCCACTCCGGCGATGAACCAGACACAGCGCGAGATCACGCCGACCCGGACGGTCTACGGCTTCGAGGCGGCAGGCATCCGCCTGGACGTGACCTTCTTCACCCCCGCGCTCGCCGACGATCTCGACGTGCTGTCCCGTCCGGTGACGTATCTCGCCTGGGAAGCCAGGGCGACGGACGGGCGGCCGCACAACGTGTCGGTGTACTTCGACGCGTCGGCGCAACTCGCCGTCAACACGCCCGAGCAGCGAGTGGTCTGGTCGCGTGTCAGGATGCCGGGGCTGGCCGTGCTGCGACTTGGCACGGCGGAGCAGCCCGTGCTCGCGAAGTCTGGAGACAACCTGCGCATCGACTGGGGCCATCTCTACGTCGCCGCGCCGGAGGGCGCCGGCTTCGAGATGGCCGCCGTCAACCAGCGTGCTCGTGGTCAGTTCATCACCTCAGGCAAGCTGCCGGACAGCGACGACCTCGAGCCCCCGGCACAGACGTCGCGGAACCAGGTGGTCCTCGCCGCGGCAGTGGATCTGGGCAGTGTCGGCGCGGCCCCGGTGTCGCGACGTCTCATGCTCGCCTACGACGATCTGTTCTCGATCCAGTACTTCCACCGCAACCTTCGGCCGTACTGGGCGCGAAACGGCTGGACGGCCGCCGATCTGCTGCAGGCGGCCGATCGCGACTACGACGAGTTGCAGCAGCGTTCGCAGCGGTTCGACCTCGAGATCACACGCGATCTGACGAGCGCTGGTGGAGCGCAGTACGCGGCGCTCGCGGTGCTCGCCTACAGGCAGACGCTCGCCGCGCACAAGCTCGTCGCGGACCTCGATGGCACGCCCCTGTACTTCTCGAAGGAAAACTTCAGCAACGGGTGCATTGCGACGGTCGACGTCACCTACCCCTCGGCGCCGTTCTTCCTGCTGTTCAACCCACGGCTGCTCGAGGCCCAGTTGACGCCGATCTTCGAGTACGCCTCGCTGCCACGCTGGCCGTGGCCATATGCCCCGCACGACCTCGGGACGTATCCACTGGCCAACGGCCAGGTGTACGGCGGCGGCGAGAAAACCGAGGACCGGCAGATGCCCGTCGAAGAAAGCGGCAACATGCTCATCCTCACGGCCGCTCTCGCGAAGGTGCAGGGGGACGCGGGCTACGCCGCCAAGTACTGGCCGCTCCTGTCACGTTGGGCGGAGTACCTGAAGGACAAGGGACTCGACCCCGAGAACCAGCTCTGCACCGACGACTTCGCCGGGCATCTGGCGCACAATACCAATCTGTCGATCAAAGCCATCCTGGCCCTGCGCGCCTACGCGATGCTCGCCGAGAAGCTGGGGAAACAGGAGGAAGCCGGACGATACGCCACGCTCGCCCGTGAGATGGCCGGCAAGTGGCGGAGCATGGCTGCAGACGAAGACCACTACCGACTGGCGTTCGACCGGCCCGGCACGTGGAGCCAGAAGTACAATCTCGTGTGGGACCGGCTGCTCGATTTCGACATGTTCGACCCGAAGATCGCGAGCACCGAGATCGCGTTCTACAAGACCAAGCAGAACGCCTTCGGCCTGCCGCTCGACAACCGGGAGACGTACACGAAGCTCGACTGGATTGTCTGGACGGCGACGCTCGCGGACAATCGTCAGGACTTCGACGCGCTCGTCGCGCCCGTCTACCGGTTCGCGAACGAGACATCGAGCCGTGTCCCGTTGACCGACTGGTACGGGACGGTCGACGGCAAGCAGCGCGGATTCCAGGCACGCTCGGTGGTCGGTGGCGTCTTCATCAAGGTCCTGCGCGACTGGCCGACCTGGCGCAAGTGGGCGCAACGTGCGAGTGCCGCGTCCCCGGCATCCCAAGGCCCCGGCCAGGCGCGCCCGCGATAACGCCGGCCGCTGCCGCCTGCCTGCCGCCGGCGGCCGCGCTTCATGACCAGCGATTCGGGGCCGCACCAGACGGCGGGGCGCAAGCGGTCCGGCAACAACCAGTCACTCCGCCAGTGTCCTGATCTTCACGTTCCTGAACCAGAAGAGGCTGCCGTGATCCTGGAGGACGATGCGGCCGATTCTGGCCTTGCCGTAGTCGGGCGCCGACTTCCACTTGCCGGAGTCACGCAGCGCGTTCCATTCCGGAGTCCAGCGCTCGAACTCGAGCACCTTCTTCTCGTTCAACCAGTGCTCGACGTGTGATCCGCGCACGACGAGGCGCGTCGTGTTCCACTCGCCGACCGGCTTCAGCACCTTCTGCGCCGGGTCGGGCGCATGCATCGAGTAGTTCGAAGCGGCCGTGCGATCCGGATCCAGCTTGATGTGGAATCCGACGTCGTCGATCAGCTGGTACTCCGGACCGGTCTTCCAGGCCGCGTCGTACTTCGGATCCTCGACGACGCCGTACATCACGCCGCTGTTGCCGCCCTTCGACGCCTTCCACTCGAAGCGCAGGTCGAAGCTGGTGAACTCGCGATCGGTGACGAGGTCGGCGCGCTTGTCGCTGCCGTAGTTGCCGGCGACGCCGACCGTCTTGAGCGCGCAGTCCTCTACCGTCCACGCTGCGAGATCCTGCTTGTTGTAGCCGTGCCAGCCGGCCTTCGTCGCACCGTCGAAGAGCAGCGTCCAGCCGTCTGCCTTCTCCGACGGGGTCAGGGCGTTCATC
This sequence comes from Vicinamibacterales bacterium, assembly GCA_963840865.1. Lineage (GTDB taxonomy): Bacteria > Acidobacteriota > Vicinamibacteria > Vicinamibacterales > Vicinamibacteraceae > CAWJAP01. The sequence goes on along the minus strand of CAWJAP010000020.1, from coordinate 157,149 downwards.
CCTTTGCAGTCTGCCGCCTGCGCCGACACACGCGGCCCTGCGTGCGCGATCAGCGCCACCGCGCACACGATCGACGCCGTCCATCGTCCTGCTCTCATGTCGACTCTCCTTCGATCCGACGTCCCGAGTACGCCGTCCGGCCGTGAGAAACGCTAACACACGCGCGTCGCTCCCCGAATCGCGAGCAGCGGATCGATTCCGATGGCGCGGCGTGCGGCCAGCCCGACAGGCCAGGTCGCGGCGGACGCGAAGAGCAGCCTCGGACGATGTAGGGTCATTCGGCTCAGAACACCACCGCGATGGCCAGCGAGGCGTGCAAGCCCGGAGCGTAGACCCACCGCGGTCCGGCGCTCGCGTAGTACCGCTCGTCGAGGAGGTTGCGCAGCGTTCCCACGACCTGGAGCTGCCGCCCGATGTGCCAGGTCGCACCGGCATCGACGAGCGTGTAGCCGGGCGTCGGCACTTCGCTGGGGCCGGCAGCCGCGTGCCGCGACAGGAGACCGACGCGCAAGTACGAGCTGACCGCACGGATTCCGTGCCGCGCGATCAGGGTCACCGAGCGGGGCGCGATATCGTCGAGTGGCGTCCGGCCGTCGGCGTCGCGGCCGCGCGAGGCCTGTGCGCTGGCACCGAGTGAAAATCCGTGGGGGAGGGCGGCCTGCAGTTCGAGCTCGACGCCGCGGAGGCGAGCCTCGCCGCGATTGCGGAAACGGAAGTTGGAAGTCCCCACCTGATATCGCTCGATCAGGTTCGTGATGCGGTAGTCGTACGCGGCGCCAGCGATCGTCACGCGCGGCGTCGCGTACTGCGCCAGCACATCGAGCTGCCAGCTCGTCTCGGGAGCGAGATCGGGGTTCCCCTCGATGACTCCGCGTCCGACCGGTCCGCGATAGAACCGATCGGAGAGCATGGGTTCCCGGAAGCCACGCGCCACTTGCGTCGTCACGGTCAGGGGATCTTTGAGCCGGAACGTCACGGCGCCCGAGCCGGCGAGCGCGCCGTGCGTGACCGAGCGATCGCCGAAGTGCCCGCCCGAGTTCGTGCTGCCGACGACGTCTCCACGGAGACCGCCGGAGAGACGAACGCGTGGCGTGGCTCGTACGTCCGCCTGCGCGAACAGGCCCGCATTCGTCCGATGCGCGTTCTCAATCGAGGGCGTGACCTGACTCGAAGCCATGGCACCCGCTCTCGTGAACGCGACCACCGTGTCCGTGGCCTCGAGGCCGTATCGGGCGTCGACATCCGCGCCGACCTGGAATCGTGCCGTTCCGGCGGTGCGGTCGCCGGTGATCCGCAGCTGCAGCTCCCGTGATCCCACGCGCGACTGTTCGAGGCTGCGCGGCCGGTCCGGCGTCGCGAAACGATCCTGGTCGGTCTGCTGCTCGGTCGATCCTGCGAGCGCGTCGACGCGGACGCGGCGGAAGCCGAGCAGCGCCGAGCGCTCGTACGACACCGTGAGCCGGTGGGTGTCTTCGAAGGGCGTGGCGACGCGTACGACGTCCGCGTCGCTGCGAGGCCGACCGATGGCGCGTGCGAGAATCCGTCGTCCAGCCGGCCGACCAGCGCGCGGAGCCGGTCTCGTGATCCCACCGCAGCCTGAGACCGCGGTCGCGCCATCCCGAGTTGGCCACCGGACCATCGGGCGAGTCGTAGCTTCCGAAGCTGCGCGCACGCACGCCCACGAGCACACCGCCGGTTCGATAACCCGACGACGCCTCGAGATCGCCGCGGCCTTCGTCGAATGTCCCGAGCGTACCGGCGAATCGCACGCGAAGCGCGCGGTCGTACTCGGGACGCCGGGTCCGGACGGCGATGATGCCGCCCATCGCGTCGGAACCGTAAGCCACCGACGCAGGCCCGCGGGCGATCTCGACACGCTCCATGATTGCGGGATCGACGAACGCCCCGTTCGGCCCGGCGCGGCGCTCGCTCGACGCCCGGCTGCCGTCGACGAGGATCGTCGTCCGCCCCCGCCCGAGTCCGCGGATCGCCGGCGTGGCCGACTGGCCTTCGGAGATGAGGCTGACCCCCGGGACGTTCTCGAGGCTCTGGCCCAGCGTGGCGGAGGCCCGCATCTGGAGGTCGGCACTGCTGACGAGCGACACGGCCGCGCCGGCCGCCGCGTCGATCGCCGGCGCGGCGCCCACGATGTGAACCGACTCGACGAGCCACGATTCCACGAGAACCCTCACCTCGCCGCTGCCATCCGCGGTCTCGAGACGCACGGGGCGCGCGACTCGTCCGTCGGACAGGATCACTGTGACCACAATCGGGAAGGCAACCGGAATGGCCCATTCGAAGCCGCCATCGACGCCCGTGCGGACGGAGCCACGCTGACCGGCGATCGTTACCTCGGCATTGGGAACTGGCGCCTGGCTCCGCGCATCCAGCACGACGCCGGTGAGCGCAAACGCCCGTGTCGAGGTGAGCAATATCAGCAGGATGGCGACGGCCAAGCTCGTCCGCACGCGTTTAGTGTAACCTGATATGGTAGAGTCGGATCACTTCCGGAGACTGGATGTCAAACGACAAGCGGCGGGCCGCGGCCCGTCTTCATCTGGGCCGACGCGGCCTGCTGCAACTTGGAATCGGCGGATGGCTCGGACTCGGGGCTGCTCGCCGCGCGTCGGCGGCGGTCCAGCCAGGGTCGGGCAAGGGCCCGCCTCCACCGCAGCCGCCGCGGCCCGAGAACATCCCGAATCCGTTGGCGCGGCCCGTGGAAGACTGGTCGGAGCCATGGGTGTGGCGCCCCGACGATTGGCCCGCGCAGCCGCTCACCCTGCAGGTGGTGGGAAACCGCCACGTGCCGCGCTCGGTGTCGCCGGGGAACCGGTTCACGCCGCTCTTCAGCTTCAACGGCGCCAGCCCGGGACCTACGATTCGCGTACGCGGCGACGGCGTGCTGCGCGTGAAGCTGCGCAACATGCTCGACAGGAATCACGGCCAGGTGCCGAAGGCGCCGGCGCCCGACCCGTTCGAGATCGCCCCCGCCGACCTCGAACGCGTGTTCTGTGCGGTCGCGAAGGCCCAAGGTCGCGACTGTTCGGCGAAAGGGCCTCCGCCGCGCGTGTTCGACCATCTCGAGGAGTTCTTCCCGCACATTCCCGTACCGCTCGTCGACACCAGTTGCCTGACCAGCCCCGCGAACCTGCCGCACGGATCGCACACGACCAACCTGCATACGCACGGTCTTCACGTGAATCCCGGCCGGAACGCGAATGGTACCGAGGGGGACAACACATTCCTGCGTGTGCTGCCGCGCGGGGATTGGGACATCCGCCAGCGGGCGACCGCGCCCGGGTGCCGCCGCGATCTGGAATCGGACGAGCGCGTCGGCGAGGCGGATTACGAGTTCGACCTCGGCAACGTGATGCGCGCGAGACGAGGCGGTGCGGCGCCGCAGCCGCATCCGCCGGGCACACACTGGTACCACCCGCACTGTCATGGCGCGACCCACGATCAAGTCGCCAGCGGCCTCGCCGGCTTCTTCATCGTCGAAGGGGACGTCGACGATGCGATCAACCTCGCGCTGACCGGAGTGGAGCGGCCGAACCCGACCGAGAAGACCGGGCCGTACGACTATCGCGAGCGCCTGATGCTGATCCAGCGCGTCGAGGTTCCATCGGTGGACGTCGACGCCGGACCGCGGCGGATGCAGTCGCGGCTCGCGCCGCCCGTGGCCATCAACGGCGGCTTCTCACCCACGACGATCTTCATGCGCCCGGGGGCGGTCGAGCGCTGGCGCGTGCTCAACGGCAGCGTGGACGGACGCGGGACGAAGAGCTTCATGGTGCTCGAAGGGCAATTCGTCTTCGCGGATCGGCAGCTCTGGCAGGTGAAGCGCGGCGCGGCCTCTGACGCGCCGCCGGTTGTCGAAGCCGCGACGCGCAGCGACATCGAGCGAGCGAAGCGGCCGCTGCATCTGTTGTCGTTCGACGGCATCACGCTGGTGACGGTCGAGAACGGCAAGGCCCGGCACACGATTCGGGATCTGTCGGCGCAAAACGCGGGGTCGCAGAGTCCGCTGGACCGTCCGATCCCGCCGGGTGACGACGCCGCGCGGGCGATGCTGCGCAACATCGAGGACTGCTACCGCGACGGCGAGAGCCTCCGGAACCTGTACGTCCGGCCCAACCAGGTGCCGCTCACCAACGCGAACCGCGCCGACGTGTTCTTCAAGGCCCCGCGCGATGCAGCCGGGAAGGTTTATACGATCCTGGCGCAGGAGTTCGTGCTGCACACGGAGAACTTCCAGCAACGGCTCCAGATCGGAATCGCATCGGGGCGCAGCGCGTTCTCGGGCGGCAACCCGTCGCCAATCGACGTGGTGGTCGGTTACGTTCGCATAACCGGCGAGCCGGTGCCGGGCGGCGACTTCGACGTCATGAGCCTCTGCGATCGCCTGCCGCCGGTGCCGCCGTACCTCTGGCCGATCGAGGATGACGAACTGCGTGTGCCGGCCGCCGAGGCCGCCGAGCGTCGCGTGCCGGCCGGACACTTCCGGACGCGCGTGCTCAGCTACTCCGGCTACGGGACCACCGATTTCCCACTCATCGAGGTGCCCGAGGCCTTCGCTCGCGAGCACGCGGATCTGAAAAAGCGGCTATGGGACGAGATCGACGGCACGCGCGTGCTGCTGGCGCCGTTCTCGCGCACCATGGCGATCAACGGGCAGTTCGATCTCGCGGCCGGCGCGGTGCCCCTGGTGGCGCAGAAGTTCGGCCACCACGATCCGCACCACCCGCGCATTCTGGTGGACACCAGCGAGGAATGGGTGCTTTACAACTGCTCGATCTCGCTCTGGAGTCACACGGACACGAAGACGTTCAAGCAGCCTGGTCAGTACGCGCTGCACTACCAGGCCTATCCGCTTTCGCGGGCGGAGGGGCAGGCGCGGTTCGCGCGCAATCCGGAGTTCCAGATCACCACCAAGGGCGCCGACCACCCGTTCCACATGCACGTGAACCCGTTCTGGGTCACGCGCATCGAGGTGCCGGACGAGCACGGCCGTCTCCACAACGTGCTGGAACAGCCCTGCTGGATGGACACGGTGTCCATCCCGCGCGGCGGCCGCGTCGTGTTCCGCTCGCGCTTCGCCGACTACACCGGGATGTGGGTGAACCACTGCCACATCCTGATGCACGAGGACCACGGGATGATGCAGGCCGTCGCGGTCGTGCCGCGCGCGGCCGAGACCAATTACCGTCCCCGCACGCGCGTGGCGGCGGCCGCGATGTCGGCCGCCGACGTGAGTGCGATCTATCCCGAGCCGTCACGCGAGCTGATGTACCAGCAGAGCCTGACGTTCCAGGACGGGAACCCGGAGCTCGGCCAGGAGTTCCCGGGCTTTCCGCTGGACGTGCCGAAACTCGCCGAGTGACTCGCCGCTCGCCTGTCGTCCCTGAGATGGCGGGCGATTCGCGGCCGCCTGCTGCGATGGTGATGGCAAAAAGTTGCAGCAGTGCATCGCGTCATCAGCATGCGGCTGCGCCGGGTGCGGCACGCCACGGACGATTTCAAGGGACCACCGGCTCAATGGGGGTAGCAGGCGAGGACGCGACGTTTGCTGCCACCTGGCGCTCGGCCTCGCGTGGCGCGGTCACGTATCATGGATCGCACCCTGAACAGTCACGCTCGCCGAGCCGCCCTTGCCATCGTCGTCGCACTTTCGGTGTGCCAGGCCCGTGGCCTGACGGTCGTTCCCGGCAATCTGACGCTCGCGGCACCGGTCGATCGGTGGGACGAAGGCCTCCCGCTCGGCAACGGCCTGATCGGTGCGCTCGTATGGGGGGGCGGCTCGCGGATCAACGTGTCGCTCGATCGCGGCGATCTGTGGGATCTGCGGACGACGGCGACGGCACGGCGCCCCGACTGGACCTACGCGACTTTGCAGCGGCTGGTCGCCGAGCGCCGTCAGGATGAGATAAGCAAGCTGTTCGACGCACCCTTCGACGAGCCGGCGCCGACGAAAATCCGGGCCGGACGCCTCGAGCTGACGTTCGACCCGACGCAGCAGGCGACGCGCTTCGCGCTCGACATCCGCCGGGGCGAGGCGCGCGTCGATCTGTCGCCCGCCACGGTGCGCGCCTTTGTGAGCCCCACGGCACCCGTGCTGATGCTGCAGGTCCGCGGGGCGAGCCCGTCCCTCGCGCTGAAGCCGGCGACCGCGCTCGACAAGCTGGGGTATCCCGCGGCACGAGCAGGACGGGAAGGGCCGACGACCTGGCTCGTGCAGGACTGCGCGCAAGGCCTCCGCTACGCGATTGTCACGGCAGCCCGATCGATCGGTGGCCAGACGACCATCGCAGTCGCCGTGGCGCGCGGGACCGCGCGAGAAGATGCGCTCGAGATGGGCCGGAAGGACGCGGCTGCAGCGCTCGCACGCGGCTACGGGCCGGAGCGGCGCGCGCACCTCGCGTGGTGGCAGGCCTTCTGGGCGACGTCCGACCTGTCGGTGCCCGACGAGGCCGTGCAGGCGCACTACGACCTGGTCAAGTACTTCCACGGCGCGGCGTCGCGCCGCGGTGCGCCGCCGATGCCGCTGCAGGGAGTGTGGACCGCCGACGAGGACCGGTTGCCGCCGTGGAAGGGTGACTTCCACAACGATCTCAACACGCAGACCACCTACCTTCCGTACCACGCGGCCGGCTTGATCGATTCGGGCGCGAGCTTCCTCGACTTCAACTGGACGCTGCTGCCCGTGTACCGCGAGTTCGCGCGGCGCTTCTACGGCCTCCCGGCCGGCGCCGTCGTCCCTGGCGTCATGGCCCTCGACGGGCAGCCGCTCGGCGGCTGGCCGCAGGTACTCGTTGTCGCCGACCATGGGCGCCTGGGTGGCGCACTCCTTCTACCTGCATTGGAAGCACACCGGCGACCCGCGGTTCCTCTCGACGCGCGCCCTCCCCTTCGCGGCGGCAATCGGCGAAGCCTTGCACCGGCTGCTGCGCGAGGACGCGCGCGGCCGGCTCGTGCTGCCCCTGTCCTCCTCACCCGAAGTTTTCGACAACACGCTCGCCGCGTGGCTGACGCCGAACTCCAACTTCGACCTGGCGCTGCTCCGCTGGCTGTTCGGAGCGCTGGAAGAGATGCACCACGCCTCGGGCCAGGAGGCAGACGCGGCGCGGTGGCGGGCGACGCTCGATCGGCTCGATCCGCTTCATGCCGACCCGGCCAGTGGCGCGCTGACGGTCGCGCGCGGCCTGCCGCTCCACGATTCGCATCGCCACTTCTCGCACACGATGGCGTTCCATCCGCTCGGCCTGCTGGATCCGCGGCGCACCGCCGGAGAACGCCGGATGGTCGAGGCCTCGCTCGACCAGCTCCAGAGGTTGGGCACGCGAGAGTGGGTGGGCTACAGCTTCTCGTGGATGGCCGCGATGCAGGCGCGCGCGGATCGCGCGGACCAGGCGCTCGAATACCTGAAGACGTTCCTGCGGGCGTTCGTCCTCCGCAACGGCTTTCACGTCAACGGCGATCAGACGAAGAGCGGCCTGTCGCGCTTCACCTACCGGCCGTTCACGCTCGAGGGCAACTTCCTGGCCATGCACGCGGTTCAGGAGATGCTGCTGCGCAGCGCCGGCACGTACCAACCGGCGACCGACGGGAAGGGGAGGGCGCATTGGGCGGTCGACCTCCACGTGTTTCCGGCCGTGCCCGGCGCGTGGCGTGACGTCTCGATGCGCGACCTGCGCGCAGAAGGCGGCCTGCGGGTCACGGCCGAACGCCGCGGTAGCCGGACGGCGCGCATCCGCATCACGGCGACGCACAACGCGCGAGTACGCCTGCAGGATCCGTTCGGCGGAGTGCCGGTGACGTGGAGCCGGCCGGGCATCGAGGCCCGCGGCGCGGCCTATGAGCTGAGACTCGAACCCGGCGAGACCATCACCGGCCAGCGTGCGCGGCCCTAGTGCCTTCACCGCGAAGAAAGTGAAGTGCGCGGCCCCGTCGGTACTCGTTCTACGAGGAGCGTGCGACTGGGACGCCCAAAGGTCGCGCTGATTCTGGGCGTACCGCGAATTCCTTCAGTCCAACCGGTGAGGTCCGAGGGACGTCTATTCACCATGATGCGACGTCAGCACTTGCTCGAGATGCTCGTCGTGCTCTGCGCAGTCGGCGCCGTGCATGCACAGCAACCCGATGCCGCGCAGATCGCGCAGGAGCGCAGGCAGGCCGAGCGCGATGCGCCCAAGCTCGTCGAGGTGCTGGAGTTGAAGCCCGGCATGACCGTGGCCGATGTCGGGTCCGGCTTCGGCGCGATGACGGCTGTGCTCGGGCATTGGATCGGCTCGGGCCGCGTGTTCGCCACCGACATTACCGAGCATGCGCTGCGGCAAACGCGCGAGTACGTGAAGAAGGAAGGGTTGACGAACGTGACCGTGATCGAAGGCGCAGAGGCAGCGACGAATCTGCCCGAGGCGTGCTGCGATGCGATTGTCCTCCGTAACGTCTATCACCACCTCACGGCAGTCGACGCGTTCAACAGGAGCCTGGTCGCGTCGCTCAAACCTGGCGGACGGTTGGCCATCATCGACCTCGAGGATCGCAGCGGAGGTCAGATTCCCAAGGGTGTGCCCGCCAATCGAGGCGGACATGGCGTCCCGCCGGGCATCGTGGTCGACGAACTCAAGGCCGCGGGCCTCACTCACATCAGAACGGCCGAAAAATGGCCGCCAGGGGAGCCGACCTTTCTCGCGCTGTTCCGAAAATAGGACCCCCGATCGCACCCCTATGGCACCTGAGGTGCCCTTGGGGCTCGGTGTCGTGACCGCGAAGAAAGTGAAACCAGTGGCGCGGCCCCGTCTGTACTCGTCTACCAGGAGGCGAGCATGCGACTGGGACGCCCAAAGGTTGCGCTGATTCTGACGGCCGACGAATGCGTGCGACTCGACTCGCTGGCCCATCGATCTCGAACGGTCCCGCCCCTGGCACAGCACGCGCGGATCATTTTGGCGTGTGCCGAGGGCCACGATAACAAAGCGGTGGCGAAGCGGCTGCCGATGTCGCAAACCACGGTGTGTAGGTGGCGCGCACGGTGTGTCCGTGAGCGCCTCGACGGGTTGTACGACGAGCCGCGTCCGGGTGCGCCGCGACAAATCAGCGATGAGCAAAATTGAGCAGGTGTTCGTACGGACCCTGGAGGAGACGCCGCGCGGTGTGGACGAGAAAGCGGGACTCTGCAACGAACGCGAGATTGATAACGAAATCTGCTATAAATTGACAAGTCTTGTTACCACCCGATTCAGCGTTGCGTGCCCCCATGAACGTGTCGCTGACGCCGGAGCTGGAAGCGCTGGTCAAGGAGAAGATCCGCGGCGGCCTCTACCAGACCGCCAGCGAGGTCGTACGCGACGCGCTCCGGCTCCTCAAGCAGCGGGACGACGAGGTCCGGCGCGCGGACCAGCAGGCGGGGCTGGCAGCGGCCATACGCGAGCCGCGGGCCAGCCCGACGAAGGCTCGTGATGGCAGGAAGCCTCGCGGCCGCACGCGGCCGCGAGCAAAACGCTGAGCGGCGTTTGGCGGGCGTCGACGAAGACAGGAGGAAGGATGGCGCAGTTGCATCGACAGGCGGCCGTGATTCCCTATCGGATCCGCAAGGCGCACATCGAAGTCGCCCTGGTGACCACATCGAGCGGTCGGGGATGGATCGTCCCGAAGGGCTGGGTCGACGATGACGAGCTGCCCCGGGATGCGGCCCTCCGCGAGGCCGAAGAGGAGGCCGGACTGCTCGGTGTGCTCGCCAGAAAGCCGCTCGGCAGCTACGTCCACGTCAATGGCCACGGCCCGTGCCGCGTCGATGTCTACTTGATGCGCGTCACCGCCGTGCTCGAGCACTGGCTCGAGGACAATCTCCGCCGGCGCCGGTGGATGCGTATCCCGGATGCCGCGGCATGCCTGCGCCGCGAATTGCGCCTGTTCCTCCGGGCCGTCGAAGCCGTGGCCGGCCAGGACTCGTGACGAAATGGAACACGTGCACACCGATTCGTCCACCGCTCTCGAATCCACGTACGTCGTCCCGGACGATGTGCCACCGGGCGCGATCGCGGCGAGCCTTGCGGCGCTCCTGCGTGCGCGGCCTTCCCCCATCGTGCGGCGCAGGTTCACGGTGCTCGACACGTTCGATGGCCGCGTCGAGCGTGCGGGAGCCCGGCTGACGCGGAGCGGCGTCAACGGCACGTTCACGATCGCGTGGCAACCTCGCGGCGGAAGGAGCCACCTGACGGTCAGACCGGTCGAGCCGGTGAACTTCGCCTGGGACTTGCCCGATGGTCCGCTCCGGGAAGCGTTGACGCCCGTCGTTGGCGTGCGGCGGCTGATGGAACTGGCCCAGGCTGAAGAGTACGGCGCAACGATCCACGTTCTCGACGATCGTGGCAAGACGATCGCGCGCCTGCGGATCGAATCGGGCCGGGCCCGGTTGCCGAAGGCGGGGCAGGGCTGGCACTCCCTCCCCACGGTGATCACGTTGACGGGCCTGCGCGGCTACGGGGACGCGTACGACCGCCTCGTGCCAGTGATTCAGAGCCGCCCTGGGATCGCACCCTGCTCCGCGGGGTTGCACGGCCTGATGCTCCGCGTGATAGGTGTGCCGGAACGGGGAGACGTCTCGTGGCCTCGCGTGGAGCTCGCATCGACGGTTCGCGCGGACGTCGGGGCTCGGCAGATCCACCTGGCACTGCTCGGCAATCTCGTGACCAACGAGCCCGGTCTCCGCGACAACCTCGACGCCGAGTTCCTGCACGACTTCCGCGTCGCCGTCCGGCGCACGCGCTCGCTGCTCGGCCAGATCAAGGCGGTGTTCCCGCCTGACCTCGCTGCGCACTTCGCCACCGAGTTCGCGTGGCTTGGTCGACTCACCGGCCCCCCGCGCGACATGGACGTGCTCGCTCTCTCGCTCAGGGAGCGGCACGGCGACATCCGTGCGGGCGACCTGGAGTCGCTGACGACGTATTTGAGGGAGGTGCGGCAGGAGGAGCATCGCCGGCTCGTCGGCGCGCTGGACAGCGACCGTTACAGGCGGCTGATCTCGGAGTGGGGGGAGTTTCTCGAACGGCCGGCCGGGTCAGAGCCAGAAGCATGCAACTCGGCGCGTCTTCTGGAAGAGGTGGTCTTGCCGCGCGCATGGCGCCTGAGCCGACGAATCGCTGGCAGCGCCGGGGCCATCGACCAGGACACACCAGCCGAGCGGCTCCACGAGGTGCGGATCGACGCCAAGAAGCTGCGCTACCTGGTCGATGTGACACCGGCCTTCTACGACGCCGCCGATCTCGAACGCATCGTGGGCGCCCTGAAGAAACTGCAGCGCACGCTCGGCGACTTCAACGACGCGCAGGTGCAGGAGGTGCGGCTGGTCGACTGCCGTCGCACGCTGGCCGCCGCCGGCGGCCCGGCGGGTGCGCTCGCAGCCTTCGTCCGGCTGGCCGAGGATTGCCGCGAACGCCGCGAGCAGTTGCGCGCACAGGTCGCCAGCGGGCTGGCACGATTCGCAGCTCGCGACACGCGAGCCGCCTGCCGGCGCGCTTTCAACCAGGCGGGACATGCGGAGTGTGCGCGATGAGCGTCGTTGCCGTCCTCAACCTGAAGGGCGGTGTCGGGAAGACTACGACGGCCGTGAACCTGTCGTACCTTGCGGCGGCCGGCGGCCGGCGGGTCCTGCTCTGGGATGTCGATCCGCAGGCAGCGTCCACTTTTGCCTTTCGCATTCGACCCCGCGTCTCGGGGTTCGGCAAGAAGAGCCTGCACAGCGGTCACGCGCTCGCCGCAGCCATCAAGGCGACCGACTACGACAGCCTCGACCTGCTCCCGGCCGATTTCGCCTACCGCAAGCTCGATCGGCTGCTTTCCCGTTTCGACGAGCCGGAACGTGTGGTGGCGGCGCTCCTCGACAGGCTCGGCCGCGATTACGACACCGTGTTCCTCGACTGCCCGGCCGGCTTCTCGCTCCTCACTTCAGGCATCCTCCGGGCGGCCGACGCGCTGCTCGTGCCCACCATTCCGACCGTGCTGTCCCTGCGAACGGTCGCACAGCTGATCGAGCTGGCCGATCGGGCCGACTCGCCGGCGGCGCTTGCGCCGTTCTTCAGCATGGTCGACCGCCGCAAGTCGCTGCACCGAAGCATCTGCGAGTGGTCGGCGGAGTACGGCGCCGAGGGCTTCCTGCCCGCGCACATCCCCTACGCCAGCGTCGTCGAGCAGATGGCGACACGTCGGATGCCCCTCGGCGTGTTCGCCGCCCGGGATTCGGCGACGACTGCGTTCGTCGAGGTCTGGGGCGATCTCCAGGCACGTCTTCAGCAGCGTGATGGAAGCCTGCGGCGGGAGGATCGGCGTGCGCTCCTTCCCGCCATCGAGTCGCTGATTGCCCGGCTCGAGCGCGGAGACGGGCTGGAGCCGCAAGCGTCGGATTCGGGCGGGTGTCACCACTGTCGGTGACGGCTGGAGCCGGCGGGGCGTCGATGTCGAGGACTCGCCGCTCGTCACGACGAGTGATCCCGCCGGCCGGCCGTCGCTTGACGGCGCGACGACTCCGCCGGCCAGCGTCCACTTCGTTCACCTGTTCGACACCGAACGCCGCGACCTGCAGCGGTCGGACTACGTCCTCGAGTTGCTCGAGCGTGCCGGGAGCTTCTTCCTCCTCGCCGGGCGAGCCGCCGCCTCCGGCGAGCGGGTCGGCCCGACGAGACGATGGCAGGCCCAGATCGACGGGTGGTGGGCCATGCAAATCCTGTCGGGCGTGATATCGCCGCTTGCGGCGCTCGAACGCTGCCCGGGCGGGGGAGCGTCTCCGCTGGTCGGGAGCATCCGGGCGATCGTCGGCGAACAGGAGCTTCGGCGCCTCGAGTCGCGTGTCGCAGGGCCGTGCGGTACTCGAGGACCTGACTCCCTTCGATTGGGAGGGGCGATTGCGACACCTTCAGGGGACGGACGCGCTGGCGACGCGTCCCCACGGGCAGCTGTACGTGAATCTAGCCAAACCGCGCCCGCGCGGTGTCGATGAGCTCGAATACGTGCCCATCGTCACGCTCGAACCGCTGAACCCTTGGCGTAGAAGCCAGAGGAGATCGCGCCAGGCATCCTGAAAGCTCGATAGGCGAGCACCGCAAGGAGCAGATCTATCGCAAGCACCGGGTTGAGTGGCGACGGCACGTTCGAGACGGCGTTCACCTGCGCCTCGAGGCGCCCTCGTGGCGGCGCGAGCCGTGCGCCGTCCCACGATCGGATCCGCCGACGCGGTCGATATCTGTGGCGAGGCGCTCGAACCCGAACGGCAGCAGTGGCTGCGCCTCATCGTCGAACGGTGGCAGGAATCCGCCAGGCCCGTATTGGCGGCCTGCGTGATCCAGTTCCGCCGCCATCCATTCGACGAGCTCCGCGGGCGCCAGCACTCGGGCTCCACGGCCGAAGCTCAGAATCCAACTCCGAAGCGTGTAGTCGTCGCACACGTCCATCGTCAGCACGACCGACCCGTCGGCCCCTTCCTTCAGCCGCTGCGACGGGTGCCAGGAACGCTCCTTGAGATAGGGGCCGAGGCGCGGATGGAATCGAACGTGAACCTTGCACGTTCCGGCAGCGGCGCCCCGGTACACACCCATCGAGTGCTTGAATGGATCGGCGTCGAGCTCGGCGATCGGCGTGAACGTCTGCTCCTGGAGCGACACGTGCCGGACGCGCTCGACGGCAAAGGTTCGCAGTTCCCCGTACGCCGGCACGAACGCCCACAGGTAGAGGCCCCCCTGCGCGTGCACCAGACGATGCGGGTGAACCTCGTAGTCCTTCTCCCGGCGGCTCGCCTGGGAGTGGTAACGCATGGCCACCACGCGCTGATGGAGAATGGCCTCGAGTAGCTTGGCAATCGCCTGGTAGGTTGTCGCGTCGTGCCGTTTCGCCCCTCGGGGCGTCGCGGTGACGACGCCCGGCAACCGGTCGAGGAACTTCTTCATCTGGGGCGAGAGCGCGGCCTCGAACTTGCCGAGCGCGCTCTGGACGTCGGCCAGCAGATGCGTCCCGGCGAAACACTCGAGCAGCGCGCGGCTGAAGTACAGCGCGCAGAGCTCTGAAAACGTCAGGCCGCTGCGCGCCAGCGCGCCGAGTGACTTCGTTTCGATCCGCCAGAACTTGGTCCCGTTGATCGTCGCGTCGTAGATCGGGAAACCCGCCTCCTGCAGCGCAGCGAGATCCCGGCGGATGGTCCGGGTGCTGACACCCAGATCTGACGCGAGCGTCGGAATGGTGCTGTCGCGGACGCGCGCGACCTGTTGCAGCAGCGTCCACTGTCGGATGAGCTCTTTGTTTCGATGCATGGTCGCGAATCGCGCCTCCGGCCGCGCCGCGCGGATTCTACCGCCGTCAACGGTACGGTTCGGGGCGCCTCTGCGATTCTTCGCCGCTGCGGTGAGGCGAACAAATCGAGAAACGGACCACTCCTGTCATACCTCCCGCGTAACCTGCGTTTCACAGGGAATAGGTGGATGGTCGCGGTTCCCCTGAACGCGCGGAACCCACTTCGCAAGGAGATACAGTGACAGCAGCAGAGAGAGTCTTCGAGGCCGTCCGAGAAGTCGCGTGCGGGCCTGCAAGGGTGTTCGAGAATCTCACCCTCCTGCCGCTGGTCGCTGACCGCGACCGTGAGGCCGACTACGTGGTGCTCGACGAAGCCCTCGCCCGCGGTTGGGTGGACGTCACGGAGTTGAGCGAGGCCGGGCACGTTCCGGAGTTGAAGGTCGTCAATCGTGGCGATGTCGCCGTCCTGCTGCTCGACGGCGAGGAGCTCGTAGGCGCGAAACAGAATCGGGTGCTGAACCTGACGATTCTCGTGCCGCCCCGGCATACGAGCACCATCCCGGTTTCCTGCGTGGAATCCGGACGATGGCGGCGCGCCTCGAATCAGTTCGTCGCGGCGCCGCGCGCGCAGTTTGCCGAAGGCCGGGCGGCGAAGATGCAGCAGGTCACGAGCTCCTTGCGCGCGTACGGCCACCGGAGATCGGATCAGCAAGCCGTGTGGAGCCGAATTGCAGAGAAGTCCGCACGCCTTGGTGCAGAGTCCGACACCTCGGCCATGTCGGCCATGTTCGACAAGATGGATCGCTCCCTGGAGGATTTCGTCGCGGCGTTCACGCCGATCGACCGACAGGTGGGCGCTGTCTTTCTGGTCAACGGCCGGCTCGCCGGGCTCGAGCTGTTCGACGCCGCCAGCACCTGGCGCAAGCTGGCGCCCAAGCTGGTGAGGAGCTATGCGCTCGATGCCATCGATCGGAAGCACGCGAGCACTCCAGCCGCGTCGCACGATGGCAGGTTCCTGATCGACGCCGTCATGTCGAGCGAAAGCGCGGTGTTTCCGGCGGTCGGCGAGGGCGAGGACGTCCGCCTGGATGGCCGTGACATCACCGGAGCCGCCCTGGTTGCGCGCGAGCGTGCCATTCATCTGAGCGCGTTCTCGAGCGCAGCGGCGGCGTAGTGGCCGGCGATGCTTCCATGTTCGCCGGGGGACTGGCTTCGACGTCCGGGCACGAGTGAATGATCGACCCCTTCATCCAGCAGTTGGTTGACGTGTGTCGCCGGGCGCCGACGCGGGCGAAGTGGGTGATCGTCCCGTCGCACGCGTCTGGTCTCACCATTGGCGACCGCCTCGCGCGGACCGGCACGAGCTGGGCCAACCTGCGCTTCGTCACGCCGCTCGATCTCGCCCTGAGGATGGCGGGACCGTTTCTGGTCGAGCGCGGCATCACGCCGTCGGAGGACACGCTCGGACCCGCGCTGATGATCCGCCTGCTGCTCGACCTCCCGTCAGACGAGGGTTACTTCCGGCCGCTGGCAGAGCAGCCGACGATGGGGCAGGCGCTGTGGAGCACGCTGCGCGAGCTGCGCATGGCGGGGCTTCGGGCACGCGATCTGGATGCCCGGGCATTGGATTCCAGGGCGAAGCGCCGCGAGCTCGTCGCGCTTCTCGGTGCGTACGAGCGCCACCTCGAGACGCATCACCTGGCGGACATGCCGGCGGTGTTCGACGAGGCCGAACGGCATCTCGAGTTCTGTCCGATTCAGTCGAAGGATTGCTGGACCGAATTGCCGGATGCCGTTTGGCCCCTCAGGCAGCACCGGTTGCTGGAGCGACTTCCCGGTGAACGGATGCTTTCGCGCGGGATGGCGATTCCGGGAAGTGACCGGCCGCGTCGAGTGGCGACCATCCATCCAATCCCGGTTTCGTCCCAGGACGTGCGCCGCGACGTCGACCGTCTAGCCTGGTTGCTTCGACCCGCCGACGCGCCTCCACCTCGCGACGATGGGTCGCTGGTCGTTTTCCACGCGGGGGGCCGAGTCGCCGAAGTCGACGAGGTGTTCCGGCGGATTCTCGCATCCGGCCTGCGCCTCGACGAGGTCGAGATTGCCTGTGCGGCGGAGGAGCACGCCTCGTTCGCGTGGGAGCAGGCCCGCCGGTACGGATGGCCCGTGACGACCGCCTTTGGGGTGCCCGCGCCGACGACCCGTCCGGGGCGGGCGCTGCTCGGCTGGTGCAACTGGGTCGAGCGCGACTTCGACGCGGCGGCGCTTCGCCACCTGCTCCAGTCTGGCGATCTCAATCCCGCGGCGTTCAAGGATGTCGAGCATTCCGAGCCGTTCTCGCCCGGCCAGGCCGCCCGTCTTCTGCTTCGAGCCGAGGCCGCCTGGGGCCGGGGCACCTACGAGCGCGCGGTCGGGCACCTGGTGCGCGAGCTCGAGGAGGATGCCGCCGATGTCAATCGCACCGATGAACGGCGTGCCAGCGACCGGCGCTCCGCCTCGCGAGCACAGTGCCTGCTCGCATGGGTCGAGTCCATCCTCGCCGTCGTCCCCGAGGCTGCCGACGATGGCACGATCGTCCTGCGCGATCTCGTCGAGGCCGCCACTGCGTTTCTCGAACACAACGCCGCCCGTGCCGGCGCCCTCGACGCGGCTGCGGTCGTCCGCCTCCACGACGCCCTCGCTGACCTGCTCACCTTCGACGCATTCCGCTGCACTCTGCGAGCCGGGCTCCGTTTCGTCCGCGAACGTATCGACGGTTTACGCGTCGGCACCGACCGCGCGCGTCCTGGTCATCTCTTCCTGTCGACGTTGACCGAGGTCGGTCTGGCGGCGCGGCCGGCCGTGTTCGTCGTGGGTCTCGAGGAAGGGCGCGTCTTTCCGGTTGCGATCGAAGATCCCGTTCTGCTGGATGCAGAACGCGCTCGCCTCAGCGACACCCTGCGCACGTCCACCGATCGCCTCGACGAGAGCGTCTCCGCCGTGGTGTCGCGGCTCGCCACGCTCGAGGCTTCCCGCGTCTGTCTCAGCTTCTCGTGCCGTGACACGCGGGAATTTCGCGAAACGTTCCCGTCATGGCTCGTTCTTCACGCGTGGCGTCTCAAGACCGGTCGTGCCGATGCGGCGTTCGACGACCTGAAGGACGGCCTCGGCGAACCCGTGTCCTCGGTGCCGGGCGACCCCGACGCTGCGTTGTCCGGGACGGGCTGGTGGCTGAATCGCGTGCGAGTGGCTGGCGACCGCCTCGCGCCCGCAGTGCTTGCGGCCTTTCCTTCGCTCGCGCGCGGGGCCGAGGCGGCGGACCGTCGCGGATCGGACGATTTCACCGAGTTCGATGGCTTTGTGCCGGAAGCCGGGTCTCTGCTGGATCCGACCGCGGCGGGCCGTTCGATCTCGCCAACCACGCTCGAGGACGCTGCGGCGTGTCCCTTCCGATTCTTCCTGCGCCGCGGCCTTGGCGTGGAGCCGCTCGGTGAGGCGGAACGTCAGGCGGACGTATGGCTCGATCCGCTCACCCGCGGCAGCGAGTTGCACGCGCTCTTTGCGGCGGTGATGCGCGACGTTCGCGCGGGTGGCCGGTGGCCTCCGCCCAGGGGATTCGCGAAACGCTTCGCCGCCATGGGACGAACGCGTCTGACCGAGCTGAAGACGGTGCTCCCACCGCCGTCCGAGGAAGTGTTCGCACGAGAGAGCGAAGAGTTCCTGCACGACCTCGAGCTGTTCATGGAGGAGGAATGCGCACGCCGCGGCGTCGAAGGAGTCGGCTTCGAGGTGACCTTCGGCGCGCAGTCGGACGAGGCCGTCGAGGAACTGGCCGACGAAGAGCCGGTGGCCATTCCGGTTGCAGGTCGGAGGCGCATCCTGTTGCGCGGGCGCATCGACCGGATCAACAAGCTCGAAGACGGGTCGTACGAAGTCGTGGACTACAAGACAGGCGGCTTCTGGCGTGACGATTGGCGAGGCGTCTTCGCCGGCGGAACCCGATTGCAGCACGCGCTCTACAGCGCGGCGGCTGCCAGACTGCTGCAGGCACGTGTGAGGGGCGCACGCATCACGCGAGCCTCATACGTGTTTCCGACCGCTCGCGGGTGGAGAAGCCGTGTGGAGATTCGGCACGAGCGAGCGAAGGGAATCAGCGGCGTGCTCGGCGATCTGGCCGACGTCATCGCCTCCGGCGCATTCGTCCACGCGCCGGACAAACGCGGGTGCAGGTGGTGCGACTTCGGCGCCGCGTGCGGCCAAGCGCCCGTCGCGCGGGCGCACGCCAAGCTCGAAGCGCCGACCAACGACGTCCTCGAACCCTATCGGCGGTTGCGACGGCATGACTGAGATCACGGCTCCGCCCGACCAGCCGACTCGCGACCGCATCGAGCGCGAGCTCAACCGCACCTTCCTCGTCGAGGCGGGAGCCGGATCGGGCAAGACGCACAGTCTCGCGCGGCGGATCGCGGCCGGCATCGCGAGCGGCACCTATCGTATCGACGAGGTCGCCGCCGTCACTTTCACCCGAAAGGCCGCCGCCGAATTGCGCGGGCGGCTGCAACTCGCGCTCGAGGACCGCTTGGAGCGGCAGCCAGCGGCCGTGGAACGGGAGCGAATCCATCTCGCCCTTTCGACCATCGAGCGGTTCTTCGCCGGCACCATCCACAGTTTCTGCGCCCGCCTGCTCCGCGAGCGTCCGGTCGAAGCGAAGGTGGCGCCGGGCTTCGTGGAGCTGGACGATGTCGAGGATCAGCGGCGCCGAAGGCTGGCGTGGCGCGAGTTCGTGGTGCGCGAGCGGGGCAGTGGGTCGGCGCTCATGGCCGATCTGCAGGCTGCGAAGGTCAAGCCCTCGGACCTCGATCAAGCCTTCGCCATCGTCTGCGATCACGACGAGGTGGAATTCCCGCCCGGAACCGCCGAGGCGCCAGACCCTGCTCCGGCCTGGCAGGCGCTCGATCGGTTCTCGAAGGCGGTCAGCAAAGCCCTTCCCGACCCGGTCGAGGCGACGACGAAGTGCCGGGTCCAGCAGGTCGCGGTCGAACTGAGGTCTCGTCTCGCCGTGGCCCGGCGCAACCGGCCGGGCGCGCTGGCCGAGCTCTTGGCGCTCTGTGACGGCGAGTTCACGACGACAAAGAGGTGGTGGGGTGACGGCCGCAGCCATCGAAACGCCGTCGCTGCCGGAGTCGATGCGCTGGTCGACGAGTTTCGGCGGAATGTCGTCGATCCCTGGCTGCAGTCCTGGCATGCCTACGTCTATCGGCTCGCCATCACCGCGCTCATGGCTGCGAGGGGCAGCTACCGCACCGAGCGTCGGCGCGACAACATCGTCAACTACACCGACCTGCTCTCGGCGACCGCTGCGCTCTTGCGGTCGAACCCGGACGTGCGGCGGGCGATGCAGCAGAAGTACCGCTGGATCCTGGTCGACGAGTTTCAGGACACCGATCCGATCCAGGCGGAAGTGCTCGTGCTTCTCGCAGCCGATGAGGCATCCATTGCGAGTGCTGCAGCCGCCGACTGGTCCACGGTCCGCCTCCGTCCAGGGGCCTTGTTCGTGGTGGGCGATCCCAAGCAATCGATCTACCGGTTCCGCCGCGCCGACATCGACATCTACAACGCCGTCAGGACCCTGGTGCAGGCGTCCGGTGGCGAGGTGTTGTCCCTCACCGCGTGCTGGCGATCGCTGCCCGAGGTGTGCGAGCTGGCGAATACGGTCTTTCCGGGACGGTTCCCGCCGGCGCCGACCGCCGAAGCCCCTCGGTTCGAGAAGCTCGAGCCCGTGCGTCCATCGCCGGACAAGCGCAAGGCGGGCGCGCGCCCGACGGGTGTGGTGAGACTGACCATTCCGGCCGGCGTGCCGGGCAAGGACGTGGACGAAGAGGAGGCGGCACGGATTGCCGCATACATCCGGGCAGAAGTCGCCGCGCGACGACGCCGGTTCGGCGATTTTCTCATCCTGGCTCGCGGGAGGCCCCGACTCGGGACCTACGCATCTGCGTTGGAGCAGCTGGAGATTCCGGTCGAAGTCAGCGGCGCCGGGATGTTCCTCGAGTCGCCGCACGTGGCCACGCTCTGCCAGCTCCTGACGTCGCTGACCGATCCGCTCGATTCGGTGACGCTCGTGGGCGTCCTTCGAGGCCCGCTCTTCGGCATCAGCGATCCCGAGTTGTTTGCGTATCGCCAGGCGGGTGGTCGTTTCGAGTTGACCGCGCCCATTGCGGGTGTCGGGGACGGCAACCCCGCGAACGACAATCGAACGCAGGCGGCGCTTCGAAGTCTGCAGCGCCTGTATCGCCTGACCAGAACGCTGCCGCCAGGCGCGGCCGTCGATCAGATCCTGGACGAAACGGGCCTTCTCGCACTCGCCTCCACCACGGCCGCGGGAGCTGCCGCGGGCGATCTGTTGCAGGCGATCGATCGTGTGCGTCAGGTCACCGAGCTGGGAGGCAGTCTGGCCGAGGCGGCCGGGGCTCTCCAGGAGGACGCGCCACTCTCGACCGACATCGAGTCGCTGCCTCTCGAGCCGGGCCGGCAGGACGTGGTCAGGATCATGAACCTGCATCGCGTCAAGGGACTCGAGGCGCCGGTCGTGTTCCTGGCCGACCCCAGCCACGGCTTCGTGTTTCCGCCCGAGGTCCGGATCGTTCGGGAGGGCGGAGTGTCGCGCGGCTTCATGAAGATCGAGTGGCGCTCCGACGAGACCTACGCCCGGCAGCTCATCGGCATGCCCGTTGATTGGAGCGCGCACGAAGCCGTGGAGCAGCGCTATCGGGAAGCGGAGGTGATACGCCTGCTGTACGTGGCGGCAACCCGCGCGCGCGACCTCCTTGTCGTCGGTCAATGGGACAAGGCAGCCGGCAACAGGGCGTGGGGCGAGTTCGCGTCATTCCTGTCCAACTGCCCGGAGCTCGTGATCCCGCCAGCGCTGCGCAAGCCGCATCGGCCTCTGCCCGATGTCTCGACGAGGGTTCGCGCGAAAGCTTCCGCGGTGCGTGACGAGCGGACCAGCCGTTTGCGTCAGCCGTCCTGGGCCGTCACGCGAGTCACCGACGAGGCCCACCACCACGGACCATCCGGCCGCATCCGTGAGCAACTCGAGGACGAACCCACCGTATCGGCGTCGATCGGTCCGGACGATTCGTCGCTCCTGCACGAGACGTCGAGTCACCGCGCCGACGCCGGCTATGCGTGGGGCCTGCTCATTCACGGTCTGCTCGAGCACGCGATGCGCCATCAGGGCACCTCACGCGCGGATCTGGAGCGACTTGCCCTGTGGCTGACCGTGGAAACGCCCGATCTGCGTCCCCACATTGCCCATGCGGTCGACGTGGTGGAGGGCGTGTCGAAGGCGCCGTTCTGGCAGGAAGCCAACAAGGGGCCCGAACGTCACGTGGAAGTGCCGTTTGCCATCCGGCAGATCGACTCGTCGGGTGTGCCTACCGTCGTACGCGGCGTCATCGATCTCGTGTACCGACAGGACAACGGCTGGCACATCCTCGACTACAAGACTGACCGGGTCAAAGATCCAGCTGAATTGGTCGGTCGCTACCGCGACCAGATCGAGCAGTATGCCGATGCATGGTCGGACATCACGGCTACGACTCGACCTGCGGGCAGCCTTTATTCGGTGCGAGCCGCTCAGGCCGTCGCAGTCGCGCGCGACGATCGCTGAACGGCAGCCCGGCGTAGTCTTTCGTTCCTCAGCCAACATGCCAATCGGGAGCGTCGCGGCAGACGTGCGTCCGCTCCAGCCTGGCGCCCGATCAGACCATCAGAATGCCTTTCTCATGTAGGCCACGATCGGCGCGATGTCTTCGTCTTCCATCAACGGCAGCGGGAAGCCGCGCACGACGTTGATGAAGAAGAAGAACGACTGGTAGTGCTTCACCACTTGCTCGAGCGTGGCTGCGCGATGGTCGTGAAAGTACGGCGCGGTCACGTTGATGCCGCGAAGTTGCGGGATGTCGAAACGATTGAAAACCTGGTTCCCGCCGACCGTCTCGAGCGCCGCCGCATCGGTGAGGACCGTTCCCGGATCGCTCGACTCGAGGATGACGCTCGTGCCATTCGGAAGATCGACGGTGAAGCGCTGAGTCGGGAGGTCGAATGCCGGTCCCTGGATGAGGCTCGCCGGAAACGCGATGGGCGGAGGATTCGACACGACGACATTGAGCGAGACAGGGTTGGTCGAGCCGTCGAAGGGCGGGAAGATGCGATTCTCGAGATTCCGCACCTGCGCCGGACCGCCGTGACAACGGCCACAGAAGTTGTCGAACTTCTCCTTCCCGTTTCGTTCGAGCTCCGTCAGCGGAGGATCGAGATTGGGAAGCGGCCGGCCCGCGTCGATGGCCGCTGAGAGCTTCCTGACCATGGCCGACGAGAAGAGATGCCGTTCGAACTCCGCGACACTCTCGAGAAACTCTTTCGTGGGTGGTGCCGCGGGCTCCATGTGCTGCTGGACGGCAGCAAGCGCCTGCGCTTCGAGTGTCGCGGCCGAACGGTCCTGTTGATACGGAGCCGTGTGCTTCAACATGTTCAGCGGCGTCACCGCCCTGGAGAGCGTCACATGCGTCGCCGCCGGATCGTCCGTCAGCCGTACGCGAGTCGGGAGCGCAACCCGAACCTTGACGAGTGCGCGTGTCCTCAAGAGGGTGAAGTCCTCCTTGCCGTCATCCGCGTCGATGGGACGGAACAACGGATCGGTGACGCCGGGATCGTGTCGCTTTGCTCGTTGGAGACGTTGCCAGCGCGCTTCAACGGTGGCCGGGGCGAGGGTGAAGCCATCGCGCGGATTGTGGCAGGTGGCGCACGAGCGGCCGTTCCCCCCTGGAAGCGGTCGGAAGAAGTTCACCGCGCCTCGGACAACCCTCATCGTGTCGCTCTGCGACCGCGGTTGTCCGACGCGGGCCAGCTCGACGTCTGCTTCGTTGATTTCCCGCAGCGCCTGGGCGAGTTGCGCCTCATCGTCCGCGAGTTGCCCGGGTATGTGCGAGCTCTGCCGGGGAGCATGAGCCTGATCGAGCCCCACCAGGGGCACGAGCAGGATGACCAGGATCCGGATCGGTGTCACGACCATGACGCGCAAGGGTACCGGTCACCGGGCGACCGGTCCTGAGCGAGAGGTCACGGTGTCGTAAGCGTGCAGTGAAAATGCGCGGCGCGCGCGTCGGCGGGGTTGGGGATTGGACGCTCAGCGCCTCGTGCGTGCGATCCGCAGCCGTCTACGGGACGGAGACGGGCTTGGCCGACTTGACCCTCTGGTCTTTCGTTTCTTTCGCTCGCCTCAGGAAGTCGTCAGCGAACGCCATGATCGCACCGACGGCCGACTCGGACATCAGGCCCGACGCGAAAGCAATGACAACGAGCACTGGCTCGGCAACGCTGCTGGCGACGATTTGCAACAAGTAGTACACCCGCAACCGCCAGAAACGGTGCGGACAGAAAGTACATGTACGTCTCGATCAACTCCTGCCGGATCACAGACGTCTTGGGATGCGTGGCTGCGTGAGTGTCGGTGCCTTTGCCCATGCCGAAAACTCTCACCGGTGCACTGAGAGCCTGTTCGAGAGTGGCGGCTGCAGGGGAGTCGTAGTCGGTCTGAATCTGCGGCACCTTGCGCGTCATGTTGATACCGGCACCCAGCATCGCCAGGACGATGACGTACAGGGGAATCGCCAACCCACCCTTAATCTCCAGCCCACGAGGTTCCACCCGGACGGGCACGTTGATGGCCGTTCGGGTGGCGGTCTCCTTCGGCTCTGCCTCCGTCGACGGTGCGGCACCTGCGTCGGAAGTCGCCTGTCCGGCGGTAGCCGGTGCGGCGGGAGGCGAGGGCCCTGCGGGCGACTGGCTCGCCGGCGGCGTTTGTATGGATACGACCGCGGTCGCCTGTCCACTGGGAAGCAGCCGGCCTCCCGCTCCTGACTCCTCGCTCGAAATCTCGTTGACCGACCCGCCGATGTTGACCAGCCACTGAGCCTCTTCGAGCCCCTTCGCTTTCGCGTTGACGATGCCCACGGGCGCACGCCGCATCGTCGCGAGCAGCGCTGGGCTTCCCGACGCCGCAATTGTCATCACGATAGGAATCACGCAGGCCGAAAACGTGACGATATAAGTCACGCCGAACAGCAGGCGCGCCTTGCGGGGCGGCAAAGGCCCGGTGAAGAGCACGACCAGTCCCACCAGAACGACGACCAGTGCGCCAAAGCCCCAGCTCATTCCCCAGGGCGGTGTGGTGTTCACATAGACCGTCGCCGTCCCCTTGAGCGCCTTGCCTTCCTTGGTGGCGGCGGTTCGACCCCGATAATTGCCGCGAATCCGAAGGCCGTCCGCAGGGTCGTAGGCGAACTGCGAGCGCTGGACCACGACACGGAACGTCGCTTTCTCGGTCACGTCGCCCACCGCGCTCGCGAGTAAACGGTCGCCGTGCGGATCCTCGATGAGCACTTGAATCGTTCCGGACGACACCGGTCCCGCGTCGCTGGTGATCACACCCTCGGCGACCAGTGCGTCGGTGCCGGACACGTTCATCAGCAGGTCGACTTGCCCCGAGAAGAACCAGAAATAAGCCACGGCCGCGATCACGACCAGCCAGACCCCGCCTCCGATCCAGGCATCGCTATTGAAGCTCTTGGAAGGCGTTCCGCCGCCTTGCGCCTGGTGTTCGCCGTCCGGCACGTCGGTGTGAGGTGGTTCAGACGGATCCGCCATGATTCACCTGCCCTCGAGTATTACGGATGGCGTCATCCATGGCCGACGAACGTGCGCCGTGCATTGCCCTTGTTAACGATGGCACCTGCGGATTTGAACAGCCAGGGCGGGATCAACGAAATGGAGGGAAGTCGGTCGCGTTGTGCGGCTCGCTCACCCGCCGGCGACCCTTCTGTATTTCGCTGCTTGAATCTCCGCGCGGCGGGGCGCATCATCTCTGACGCTTACCAGCAGGACATCATGAGCGCTTCCAATCGGAACTCGGACGACATGCCGCCGGAGGTCGTGCCCGGACATCCGCGCGGCACGCTGGCGCTGGTCGTGCTCATGGGACTGGCCTATGCCATCGGCTGGCTCGTGATGTATTTCGGGCTGTTCGTCGAACGCGGCTTGCCGCACGCGCACTAGCGGGGACGCCCATGCATGTCGACTTGTACGAGCGGATCTGGATGTGGGCCGCGGCCGCACTGATCCTGCTGTATGTCGGCGCGATCGTGCTGACCGCGGGCACCCAGGCCGTGAATCCCCCCAGTCACCTCGAGACCATCGATCCGGCGACGCTGTCGTCCAGCGAGGAATTCGCCACGGGCAGAACCGTCGCACGACCCGACGGCAGCGTCGTCGTCTCGGTCGTCGCCACGATGTTTGCCTTCGGGCCCGATCCGATCGAGGTACCTGCCAACACGCCAGTGACGTTTCGCATCACGAGCGGCGACGTCGTGCACGGGTTCCAGGTCGTGGGCACCAACGCGAACGTGATGGCGATTCCAGGCTACGTGAGCCAGGTGACGACGTCTTTCGCGCGTCGCGGCGAGTACACCGTGGCGTGTCACGAGTATTGCGGCCTGATGCACCACGCGATGGTCGGCAAGCTCATCGTCAAATGAGGGAAGAAGGATGAACGGACGGCACTCGCTCGCCGCGGCGCACATCGCCGTTGCTGTCGCAGCCTTCGCCGTCGCCTCGGCGATGGGTGTCTTGCAGACGCTGTCGATAGCTGATTTCGAGTTCCCGATGCGAAGCGAGTCGCTGTACTACCTGGCGCTGACGGCCCACGGCGTCCTGATGGCCCTGGTCTTCACGACCTTCTTCATCATGGGACTCGGCTATGTGTTCGCGCTCGAAAGCCTGGGCCGGATCATCGGGCGAAGAGTCGCGTGGCTCGCATTCTGGGTCGCCCTGATTGGTGCGGTCATGGCGGCGGTGACCATTCTGCGCGGCCAAAGCACAGTGCTCTACACGTTCTATCCGCCGAT
Source organism: Vicinamibacterales bacterium (assembly GCA_963840865.1). Classification (GTDB taxonomy): domain Bacteria; phylum Acidobacteriota; class Vicinamibacteria; order Vicinamibacterales; family Vicinamibacteraceae; genus CAWJAP01. The sequence goes on along the minus strand of CAWJAP010000020.1, from coordinate 130,927 downwards.
GCAGGCGCATCCGCTCTTCTACATCGGCGCCACGCTGCTCGTCGTGGCCTCGTGGGTCTGGGGCGGCGTTCTCATCGCGAGCGTGCGTTCGTGGCGGCGTGAGCACCGCGGCCAGCCGCTTCCCCTGTCGATGCACGGCATGGTTTGCGCGATCATCGTCTGGTATCTCGCAACCACAGGGCTGGCGATCGAAGTGGTCGGCATGCTGATCCCATGGTCGCTGGGTCTCGTGACGGTACAGTCGACCCGCTGCTGGCGCGGACTTACTTCTGGTGGTTCGGGCATCCGCTGGTCTATTTCTGGCTGCTGCCGGCGTACGTGCTGTGGTACTACGTGCTGCCCAGGATTGCCGGCGGACGGCTCTTCAGCGAGCGGCTCGCACGCATGGTCTTCGTGATGTTCGTCGTGCTGTCGACGCCGGTCGGTTTCCATCACCAGTTCACGGATCCTGGCATTAGCGCGGGCTGGAAACTGGCCCACACGATCATGACCTACGCCGTCGTGTACCCGAGCCTGGTCACCGCGTTTACCGTCGTCGCCTCGCTCGAGGTCGCGGGACGGATGCGAGGCGCGCAAGGCCTGTTCAACTGGATCGGCCGGCTCCCTTGGTCGGATCCGTTCTTCGCGTCGGTCGCGCTCGCGATGGTCGCATTCGTCTTCGGCGGCTTCGGCGGGATGATCAACGCGGCTTACGCGATGAACACCATGGTCCACAACACCGCGTGGATTCACGGACACTTTCACGTGACGCTCGGCACGACCGTCGCGCTCACGTTCATGGGCGCGACCTACTGGCTGTTGCCGCGGATTCTCGGGCGCGAGCTGCGGCTGGGCCTGCTGGCGCGCGTGCAGCCGTATCTGTGGTTTGCCGGAATGGCCGTGTTCAGCACCAGCTATCACCTCGCTGGGCTGCGGGGCCTGCCGCGGCGCGTATACAGTGCGGCGCTCGCCGGCGAGCAGGGCGCGGCCTGGCACGATCTCACGGTGATGGCCGCGATCGGCGGCGTGGTGCTGTTCGCAAGCGCGCTGGCGTATGTCGCCGTGGTGCTCGCAACCTGGGTGAGCGGGCGCCGGATTGCCGCACCTGCGTTCGAGTTCGCCGAGCCGCTCCGTCCCGAGCCCGGCGTCACGATCTGGGATCGATACTTTCTGTGGGCGGCGCTCGCGGCCGCGCTCGTGGTCGTGGCCTACGCCTATCCGATCTACGTGCTGCTCTCGCACCCACGCTACGGATCGCCCGGCTTCCAGCCCTTCTAACTCGATCCGGTTAGTCCCGCCTTCGGACGTTCGGGTTACCGCAAAACGCCTCCTTTGCGTGATGCGGCACGGTGAAGGCGCGCGCTATCTTCGCGTCATCAGGAGCGTACGCCGCCGCCCCCGTTTTGCAAGAGCGATGGGCCCTCGCGGCACGATCGATCCCATGGTCCTGTGTCAGGAGGTGTCATGATCCAGTATCAAGACAGGTGGGCAGTCGTGACCGGAGCGTCGTCCGGGTTGGGCCGCGGGCTCGCCGCCCGACTCGCGGACCGGGGCATGTCCTTGGTGCTGACCGGCCGCAACGAGGCCCGGTTGGACGAGACGGCGCAGCATATTCGCCGCGCGGCTCCGCGGGTGAAGGTCGAGACGGTCGCGGCCGACCTCTCGACCCGGTCAGGTCTGTCCGCGCTGCTCGATCACGTCGGCGGCCGCCCGATCGAGGTGCTGGTCAACAACGCCGGGTTTGGCAGCTATGGTCCGTTTGTCCAGTCCGACCCGGACCGGGAGGCCAACGAGGTGGCAGTCGACGTTGCCGCCGTCGTCTCCCTGGCTCGCGCGTTCCTGCCTGGGATGCTTGCCCGAGGCAGCGGCGGGATTCTCAACGTCGCATCCGCGATCGCATTCCAGCCCGCGCCCTACCAGGCGGTGTACGGGGCGAGCAAGGCCTTCGTGCTGTCGTTCAGCCAGGCCCTGTGGGCCGAGGCCCGCGCGGCCGGCGTGGCGGTCACCGCCTTGTGTCCGGGTCCCACCCGCACAGGTTTCGTCGACGCGCTCGGCGCCGATGTCGGCCACACGGCGATCTACCGCCGGCTCGCCGACCCCGAGCCCGTCATCGAAGCCGGGTTGCGGGCGCTCGACAAGGGCCGGGCCGTGGTCATCCCCGGCGTGCGCAACAAGGTTGTCGCCGCGAGCGGTCGGTTCATGCCGCGCGAGTGGCTCGCGCGGGTCGCCGCCCGGCTGCTGCGCCCGGTGAGCACAGCCTCCCGGCCGCCGATCGAGGTTCGTAACGAGATCGTGATTCGCGCCTCGGCCGAACGCGTGTGGGATCTGTTGACCGACGTCGAGGGCTGGCCGTCGTGGTATCGGGCCTGCCGGTGGGTCCGGGTCGAGTCAACGGGTCGCGCGGCAGCAACTGGTAATGCGGCCCGAGCGACGTCCTTCCGGTGGAAGGCACACCCGGTCGTGCTGCGCAGCACCGTGGTCGCCGCCGATCGACCGCATTTGTTCGCCATCGTCGCGGACGCCCGGGGCCTGCACGCCGAGCGCACGTTCACTCTGCGCTCCACGCTCGACGGCCTGGGGACGGTCGTCGTCAGCGATGAAACCCAGGTCGGGCTGGTTCCGTGGCTGGGCCGGTTGTTCCTGGCGCCGCGGCTGCGTGCGGCCAATCAGGCGATGTTCGACGATCTGGCCCGAGCCGTCGTGCACGGCGTGGCGCCGCATTCGACCTCTGCGGCGAAGATGCAATCGCTCGAGTACAACCAGCCGGTTGCGAATTCCGCCGCAGCCGACTGGAGCTCGAACTTCAACCCGCATTCGTGATCGGCCGGTCGCAGAGATCGGCCGCAACGATCGGACCTCGCCCGTGCGCAAACCGGGTGAGGTCCATCACATGTCGCCCCACTCCTCACGAATCCGGATATCGGGTCGATCCGGCAGGACCATCGCGTAATAGGGCGGTACTTTCCCCAGCTGCCGCAGATAGAGCGACAGCTGCGCTTTGTGGTGCAACTCGTGCTCGAGCACGAACCACAGCCACCAGCGAAGCGGCAAGTCGACCGGCGCGTGCGGGACTCGCACGATGTCGTCCAGCCTCGAGCCCGTCAACGCGTCCAGGAGTTCGAGTGTCTGGGCACGGGTCGTCTCGAAGTCGACACGCAGCTGGCCGATCGTCGGCATGACGGCCGGAAAGTGCAACCGACTCGCGTCCCAGTCGGCGTAGAACAAGCCTCGCGAGTAGGTACTTCTCCGTTTGCAGGATGTGTACGAGCTGCTGGCCGCAACTGAAAAGCTCGCGCTGCGGCCGCCACGTCAGCTCCTCCTCGGTCAGCAGGTTGAGATGTTCCAGGGTGACGCTTCGATATCGGGTCCAGTGCTCGCGGATGTTGTCGAGTTCGGTCAGCATCGGAGTCTAGCCTCCCACATCTCCCGGCGCCTCGTGTTCAGCGCGGCGCGACGCCCCGTCCGCGGACCAGCGGGAGGTACACCTCGTCGACGATCTCACTAGAACCTACAGCAACCCAGCCCATCGCACCTGCCGATTCAGCTGTTACAGTCATTGGCCTGCGTACATCCACGCTGTCGCACGGGAGCCAGCCTTGGAACCAGCCGAACCTGGTCGTCTCACGCACCTCTCACGCCGGGAGCTGCTCCAGAACCTCGCGGCCGGCGCCGCCGCCGCCGGGCTCACCGGCCCGCATGTCGAGGCGGCCCAGCCATCGTCGGCCGTCTCGGGCGTCACCGCACCCGCGCTGCCGCGGCTGAACCGGTTTCCCCGAATGGTGCAGGAGTTCTTCGTGGCGCGCGAGAACGAGATCCATCGGCAGCGCCTGAAGCGGCTCGCCGCCCTGACGACGAAGGCCGACGCCGAAGCCTACGTCGCGTCGGTCAGGACGGCCGTGCGTGAGGCGTTCGGTCCGCTTCCCGAGAAGACGCCACTCAACCCGCGTGTGACGAAGGTGGTCGAGCGCGACGCCTACCGGATCGAGAACGTGATGTTCGAGAGTCGGCCTGGCTTTTTCGTGGCGGCGAATCTCTACATCCCGAAGGGGAGGAACTTTCCGCTGCCTGGCGTGGTCGCGTCGTGCGGCCACTCGACGAACGGCAAGGCCATCGATACGTATCAGTCCTTCTGCCAGGGACTGGCGCGCATGGGATATGTCGTGCTGATCTTCGATCCCATCGGCCAGGGCGAGCGGATGCAGTACATCGACGCGAACTGGAAGCCGGTCCGAGGGACAGGCACCAGCGAGCACAACTACGCCGGCATCCAGCAGGTGCTGGTGGACGAGCGTTTCTGCACGTGGCGCGCCTGGGACGGGATTCGCGCGCTCGACTACCTCGTCACGCGGAAGGAGGTCGACGTCCGCCACCTGGGCATCACCGGGAACTCCGGTGGCGGCACGATGACCACGTGGCTGTGCGGCCTGGAGTCGCGCTGGACGATGGCGGCGCCGAGCTGCTTCGTGACCGAGTTCAGGCGGAACATGGAGAACGAGCTCGGTGCCGACATGGAGCAATGCCCGCCCAGGGCGCTGGCGCTCGGGCTGGACCACGAGGACTTCCTCGCCGCGCTCGCGCCGAAGCCGGTCATCATCCTGGCCAAGGAGAAGGACTACTTCGACGCCCGCGGCAACGAAGCGGCGTATCAACGGCTGAAGCACCTCTATCGCCTGCTCGGCGCCGAGGACAAGGTGGCCTACTTCGTCGGCCCGTCCTACCACGGCTACTCGCAGGAGAACCGCGAGGCGATGTATCGCTGGTTCAATCGCTGCACGCGAGTTTCCGAGGCGACGAGCGAGCCGGCGCTGGCGCTGGAAAAGGAAGACGCCCTGTGGTGTACGCCGCACGGGCAGGTCGCCGAGCTGAAGTCGACGCCCATTTACGTGTTCACGCAGGAGAAGTCGCGTGCGCTCGCGGCACGGCGCCGGGCATCGGGCGCTGACGCACTGTCCCGGCGAGTCTCGGAGGTGCTGCGTCTGCCGCCCCGCACCGGGGTGCCCGAGTTCCGCATTCTCCGGCCGTTGCCCGATCGCAAGTACCCGCTCAGGCACGCCCTGCCATACATGGTCGAGACCGACCCCGGCGTGCACGCAATCGTGTACCGCCTCACCAGGGATCCGCTGCTCTCACGCCCGCCGCGGGACACGGCCACGGCGATCCTGTATGTGGCGCACGAATCGGCCGACGAGGAGCTGCGCAACGAAGCGCTCGTACGCGAGCTGATAGCCGCCGAGCCGGACGCCGCCTTCTACACGTGCGACGTGCGCGGCAGCGGCGAGTCCGAGCCGCAGACGGCAGACCTGAACAATCGCGGCGAGTACAGCACGGACTACTTCTATGCCTCGCACGCGAACATGCTCGACTACCCCTACATCGGCCAGCGGACCTTCGACGTGCTCCGCGTGCTCGACTGGCTGGACGCCTGGGGCCACGGGCAGATCCACCTGGCCGGCAAAGGCCATGGCACGCTGCCCGCGACCTTCGCGGCGCTGCTCTCGCCGGCCGTGATCCGGGTGACGTTGAAGAATGCGCTCCGGTCCTACGCCGAGGTGGCGGAGGCCAGGGACTACCGCTGGCCGCTGTCGGCGCTGGTGCCCGGCGTGCTCGCGAGCTTCGACCTGCCGGACTGCTATGGAGCGCTGGAGTCGAAGAATCTACGCCTTCTCGACGCGTGGGGCGCCGACGCGCCGATCTAGCGACTGACCACTTCGCTCCGTGATCCGCCGGAGCGCCACGAGCGGGTTGCTGCCGGGGAACTGACGCTTTTCAAGCCTGCACTCGCAGGCGGTCACCCCGGGTGATCCTGCCGGAGATCACGACCTCCGCGTACACGCCGAAGTGCGGCCCGGCATGGCGCCCCATGTCTCGCAACACGCGAGGATCATCGGGCAGATCGGCTTGCGCCGCGCCCACCATCACGCATCGCTCGGTGAGATCTCGGATCCGCAACCTGACTTCGTCGCCGACGCAGACGGTCTTGCCGAGCCAGAGTCGTTCCACCTGCGAGGAGCCTGGAACGTCGAGGAGGATGTTCGGGCGAAAGCGGCGCTCGTCCACGCACCCGTCTGGCAGCAAGGCCCGCAGCCACGCCAAAGACGCGGTGGTCAGGAGGTGAAGAGGCCCGGCATCGAAGTGCGAGATGGCCGCTTCCCGGACAAGTGTCACCGGCTGGCCCAACGCGTCGGAGAGGGCGGTGTGGACGTCGCGATCGCTGCCGCGCATGCGACGGCCGTCCGGGAAGACGATGGTCGGCTCGTCCTCGTCGTAGGCGGAGCTGAAGCCGAACAGGCCATCGATCTTGCGAAATCGTCGGGTCGTCTTGCCGCTCCCGAACTTGCCATCGCGATCGCGCACTGCGAACAGCCGGTCACCCTCGACGCCGCGTGCATTCACGTCGAGAGACGGTCGCTCTTCACCGAGCATCGACTTCACCGGATAGCGCCAGAGCTTGACGACCGTTCCCGATGTGGCGCCCATGCTGTCGACGACAATCATGCCGAGTCGCCCTCGTCGCGGATAACCACCGAGGCAGCGTATCAAAGAGACGGCGAAGCGGTTTGTCGGCGCTCGGTGAGACCGAAACCTGTGAACCTCGCCCAAACGCCCCCCGGTGTCGACTGACCGGCCACGCAGGACGGATTACCGACATCTTCGAGCTCGCGTTGCTGTGTCAGGCAGTTCGGGCGGCGCCCTGGAGCCCTGAAAAGAGGACGGCGAAGCCGGATTCAGGCGGTTTCTGGCGGCATGTAAATTGCTCCATGTGAAATCCCGTGAACCATTCTTTTCGCTTGTTCATCGTCGTCTTCGCCGCCGCGATCGCCATCGGCTGCTCGGAGCAGACCTCCACGCCGTTGTCACCCTCGTCTGCCACCGGATCGCTGGCGCTCACCGCAGAACAGCTCTCGGGCACGTGGGGCCTTTCGTCCATTCAACCCGCCGGGCAGGCGGCTCAAGCCAAGCCCGCCGGAGCCGACTACACGCTGACTTTCGCCGACAACCAGCTGTCGACCAGGGCCGACTGCAACGTCTGCAGGGGGGCCGCGACGCTCTCCGATCGGACGCTGACGGTGGGACCCGTGCTCGCATGCACGCGCGCCGCGTGCCAAACCATGGCCTTCGAGAACTCCTATACCAGGCTCCTCGCCGGTGAGAGCGCCGCAACGGTATCCGGCAACACGCTCGTCCTCTCCTCCGATCGCGGCGTGCTGCGCTTCACGCGTTAGCCGCGCTCGCCTTCCAGGTGGCGACGGACATCGGCGGCACAGTCGCTGCCGATGTCGAGTCGCTCGTCCACAGGGCAACACGTCGAACGTGCGCGACCCTGAGGCGTCGAATCCGACTTCCTAAATCATCAGCGTCATCACGCCGGTCACGATCAGCGCGCCGGCCCAGACGAGATCGACATTGAACCAGGCGCGGCGCAGGATTCCCACACCGAGCTTCTCGAACACCAGCAGGGCGATGAACGCCGTGACCGCCAGATAGCTCACCGCGTGCAGGCTGGTGGCCAGCAGCGCGGTCCCTGCGTTGGTCCCGGCAGCAGCGGACACATGGTGCATATGTCCGCCGTGTCCGCCCGCCTTCGTCATCGACATCCCCACGAACACCGGCACGACCATGAGACCGGCGCCATGTGCCGTCGCCATCAGGAACGACCACACGGTGAGCCCACGCATGCCGACGCGCATGCCCGCCCAGCGCGGATGGTGATGACGAAAGAACCGCAAGATCCCGAGCGAGACGAGGACGCCTGCCATGGGCCAGCGCAGCTCACCGATCGGAATGGCCGTACCGATTGCCAGCACCGCGCCAACCGCCCCTGCCACAGCCAGCGCATGGCCGGCACCGAGAGGGAGGAGCGCCCGGAGCACGGCTCCGCGGCGGCGCTCCTGCATCCCGAGCGCCACCGCAAACAGCCAGCCCATTCCGGGATTGATGCCATGAAAGGCACCGAGCGCTATCAACATGACCCACGATGAGGTCGCCATCTCGCTCGTCATGACGCACCTCTTACGCGAAGCAGTAGGAATCTGAGCTGGCGTCGCCGCCTTCCAGGTGGACCTGGTGCGGCCGCATCCCGTCGAACTGCACGAACCCGCCAGGATCGAGCGCAAGGCCGCCATTCGGATCCGCATCGACCTTCGCCAGCCACCCCTTGATCCCGTCCGGATAAAACTGGTCGTCCCACGTGCGATAGAGCGAGTTGGTCACGTAGACACGCTTACCATCGCGGCTGACTTCGACCATCTGCGGCGCGCCGTTCAGTGGCTGACCCGGACGGGCGGGATGCCCCTTGCGCCGGACGATCCCTCCGAGCCGGACCGAACCGGTTTCGACCGGATTGAAGGGATCGGACACGTCGAACTGCTTCAGCTCGCCGGTCCCAAAGCACGAGACATAGAGGAACCGGTCGTCCAGCGAGAGGTTGATGTCGGTCACGAGCGGGGGCACCGCGCCGAATCCCTTCAGGAGCGGCGGCAGATCGTCGGCCGCCGCGGGCTCGGCGGGAATCTCGATCACCTTCCGGACTTGCCAGGTGCCATCTTTGCCGGCGCCTTCGCGGTGCCACATCCAGATCGACGCGGACAGGTCCTTCAGACTGGTGACGACGCCGACGAAGCCGTAGGTTTCGGTCGGATTGTGCGCCGGGCGGAGCTCCAGCACCATCTGCTGCTCCGCGCCGAGCTCCAGCTTCTGCAGATGCCGCCGGCTGTGGAGGTCCCACACATGGAGGGCGTTGCCATACTTGCCCGCCAGGAGGAGCTCCGGGTTCACGCCGTTCTCCACCATGTTCGGCGTGCCCCATTCGCTGGTGATCATCGTGTCGTGCCCGAGGTGCCACCAGAAGTCGTACGCCAGATACTGGGGTCCGCGCTCGCGCTCCCACCGGCCCTTGATCGCGAAGGTCTGCGGATCGAGCACGAAGATCCCGCCGGGACCGTTGCCCTCGCCGTCGCCCAAGGCGTTGATGTAGATGCCGTCGGGTCCGCAGTGGGCGGTGTGCGGCCGGCTGTAGCCTGTCTTTCTGAGCACCTCGTCGGCCTCGATTACCTTGACGAGACGCGGCCGGCGCGGATCGGGCTCGGTGTCGAGGATGTGGATGCGGGACGAGCGCATGCCAGGCAAGACGAGGTAGCGCCGCTGCATGTGCGGGTGCGGCGAGGTGGGGCACAGGCAGGAACTGCACGCGTTCCATCCGAAGTGATGAAGCTCGTCGCCGGCGCCGGGCATGTCGACGCGCGCGATCTGAGCGCCATACCCCGCAGAGGCGGGATCGACGTCCAGCACCGCGAGCGCGTCGCTGCCGGCCGGGTCGGGATTGAGCAAGGCGACATAGGCGATCGTCTCCGCCGGCGCCTGCATGGCCAGCGTCGGTGACGGATAGAAGCTCTGATCGGGAAGCAGTTTCGGCACGTCTCGTTCCTCCTTCGCGGATTCAGTTCCGCGCGATCCGGAGGGTAGAATTGACGGCCGCCGGCGTCCTTTGAGAACCCCGGCGTATTCCTGAAACATTTCTGAGGTGCATTCGTGGGCGACCCTGAGGCCGGACGTGCGTATCGGTTCGGGCCGTTTCAGCTCGACGTCCGGGAACGCCGTCTCTCGCGCGGGTCCGAGGTGATCCCGTTGCGGCTGAAGGTCTTCGACACGCTCCGCGTGCTGGTCGAGAATGCCGGGCGGCTCGTGACGAAGCAGGAGTTGCTCGACGCCGTCTGGCCCGACACCGCCGTCGAAGAAAACAATCTCAACCACAACGTGTCGGTGTTGCGGAAGGCGCTCGGAGACAAGGCGACCGGCCAGCAATACATCGAGACCGTCCCGCGCGTGGGTTATCGCTTCGTTGCGGCGGTCGAAATTGACGAGCTGGCGCCTGGCATGCTTGGGGCGTCAGCAGCGGAGCTGCCTGAGGGCATTGACGCAGCTCGGGCATCGCCGACTGACACGACACCACCTGTTTTCCGGGAGCGCGGGCGGCGAACGGCCTTCGCCCTGCTTGCGGCCGCGCTCGCCACGGTTGCGGCCTCCGTCTACCTCGTCCGCCCCTCCCGATCCGGCCAGACAGTGGCCGCCATCACGGACAAAGACAGCGTACTGATTGCGGACTTCGCCAACACGACCGGCGACGAGGCGTTCGACGGCACGCTCCGGCAAGCCGTCGCCGTGCAACTCGGACAGAGCCCGTTCCTGAACATCGTTTCAGAAGAGCGCGTCAGGCAGACGCTTCGCTATATGGAACGGTCGCCGGACGAGCGGGTGACGCGGGATCTCGCGCGCGAGATTGCCCAGCGGCAGGGGATCAAGGCGCTGCTGATTGGGTCGATCGCGAGCCTCGGCCGCCACTACGTGATCAACCTCGAGGCCGTGAGCGCGGGCAGCGGCGAGACCGTCGCACGCGAGCAGGTCGAGGCCGAGAGCCGGGAACAGGTCCTGGCCCGGCTCGGCGAAGCCGCGACGAGGCTCCGGGAGGAGCTGGGTGAGTCGCTCGCCTCCATCGAGAAATTCTCGGCCCCGATCGAGCAGGCCACCACACCGTCGCTCGAAGCGTTCAAGGCCTACGACCTGGGCCGGCGCCGGCACTTCGCCGGGCAGTACTTCGAAGCGATCCCCCTCTACCGGCGCGCGGTGGAGCTCGACCCCAACTTCGCGATCGCCTACGCCGGCCTGGGCATCACCTATGGGACCGCAAGGGAGTACGACCTCGCCGCGCAGTTCTCACGGCGGGCGTTCGAGCTCCGCGATCGGGTGAGCGAGCGCGAGAAGTTCTACATCTCGGCGCGCTACTACATGGACGTGCTCGACGACGGTGACCGGGCGATCGAAGTGCTGGAGCTCTGGAAGCAGACGTATCCCCGCGATTTCGCTCCCCGCACGAACCTGGCCGCGCGCTACACCGCGATCGGACGCTACCAGGAGGCTCTGGAGGAAGCGCGCGAGGGCGTCCGCCTGAACCCGGATGCCGGTGTGGCGTACGCCGGCCTCGCACACACCTCGATCTGTCTCGGGCGGTACAAAGAGGCGGGGGCGGCTCTCGAGCAGGCCCTGGCGAAGAAGCTCGACCCACCCTACAGCGGCTACATGCTGTACGGGATCGCGTTCCTCCAGGGAGACACGGCGGCGATGCGACAACAGGTCGACCGCGTCGCGGGATCGCCGGCAGAGGCCGGGATGCTGGCGATGCAGTCGGTGACGGCGGCCTATGCCGGCCGGGTGCGTGAGGCGAGGGAGCTGACGAAACGGGCGATAGATCTGGCCAAGGGTCGCGGTCTCGTGGAAGGGGCCGGCCTGTACTCGGCAGGAGATGCGTTGTGGGAGGCCGCGTACGGCAATTGCCGGGAGGCCAGGCAGGCAGCGGCTCGGACCCTCGCGTTGTCTCAGGGCCGGTTCGCCCTGAGCTGGAGCGCCCTGGGCCTTGCGATTTGCGGCGATTCGACTCAGGCCGCGAAGCTCGCCGACGAAATGGCCCGCCGATTTCCCGAGGATTCGTTCTTCAAGGCGTCTTGGCTGCCCATGGTGCACGCGGCGGTGTCGCTCCACCGCGGTGATCCAGCCTCGGTCCTGGAGCAGTTAGAAAGAGCCGGGCGCGTCGAGCTGGGCACCAATGCGGCCCTCTGGCCGGCCTATCTCCGAGGCCTGGCCTACTTGAATCAGGGCCTCGAGTCGGAAGCGAGGCTCGAGTTCCAGAAGATCCTTGACAACAAAGGCGTGCTGGCGCCCAAGGACTTCAATCCCGCTGCCATCACGCTCTATCCGCTCGCTTACCTCGGACGCGCCCGCGCCGCGACGCGCAGCGGCGACGTGGACGTGGCCCGATTGGACTATGAGGCGCTGCTCGAACTGTGGCAGGACGCCGACACGGACACGCCCATCGTCCGGGCCGCCCGACGCGAGTACCAACGGCTCCGAGTTCCGCGCACCGCACGTCCCGGGTCGCCCAAGGACCCGTGAGCGGCGCGCGGATCGACGTTGTACTTCCTTGCTCCGCTACCGCAATCCCAGCATGTCGCGCGTATTGAGATCGCGTTCGAGCTCGGTGGCCTCGACCTCGTCCCGTGCGCGCGTTCCGATGACCACGCCGCCGGTTCGAACGCCCTGCTCGTACTGACGGGCGCGGTCTTCCGGAATTCCAGCACCAACCATCGCGCCAATCAGACCGCCGGTGGCCGCGCCGGCACCTGCGCCGGCAAGGGCGGCAGCGATCGGACCCGCCACGATGAGCCCGAGCCCCGGCACGGCGACCGAGGACCCGACCGCGAAGAGGGCCGCGAGCGCCGCACCGACGCCGCCCCCGACGGCACCACCGATGCCCAGGCCTTCCGCCGCCTTCGAGCCGGCCTCGGAGTCCGCGAAGTGTTTGCGCCGCGTCTCGTCGGACATCACGACGTCGATGTCGTCCGCACGATAGTCGCGCGACCGCAGCCGTTGGTAGGCGCGGCTGGCCTCAGCAGGATCGTCGTAGAACGTGGTGACGTAACGCTGACCCGTCGAGCTGGTGTCGGTCACGCGGTTGGCTTCCTGCCGCGCCCGTCCGGCGGCGTTCTGTTCCTCGCCGCGACGCTCGAGCGCTGGATCGTCCATCGCTTCACCGGCCTTGTCCTTGAACGCGCCTGCCGCGCGATCGCCGAGGGCCGATGCTTCTTCACGAATTGACTGCTCCTTGGGAATGGCCATGCTATCTCCTCTGTTCGGTGACCCCGTAGTCATGTGGCTCCATGCCTCGTTGGCCATGAGGTCAGCCATTCCAGGGGATCGTGCAAGGCGCGTTCCGAAGCGACAGCCCACGCCGGTCGGCGAGTGGCAGCGCGCGCACGGCACACTGTCGGGAACGGTGACACCGCTGTGTTTTACTTCGACGCGGACGGGGTTGTCGCGTCCGTCTCGCACTGCAGCTGATCGTGGGACGAACGCCCGAACGCGTTCGACCGCGGCGACCTCGCTGATGCGGACCGGGTCGACAGCTGCGATCGGCGTGCTGGTGCGACAGGCGAGCCGCACTGGTCCGTTACTCCACTTGTGATCCTCGGCTTGCGCCTGCGAGATACCCTCGGGCTCCAACTCCTCGACCGAGCGATTGAGCTTGATGAACACACCCCACGCGGCCAGAAGGGCGGCGGCACCAGCCGCGACGGCCGCGGCGTTCGGCAGTGTCTCGGGCCGATCGTGAAGGGCATGGACCACTGCAACCAGGCTCTCGATTCCCAGCGCGACGACGACCACCACCAAGAACCGCGACAGATAGCGGCGGACGCGGGTCGGCGCGCTCACATGGGCACGCCGTATGACCTCCTCCTCGGCGACGGTCTGCGCCATCTCCAGCGCGACGAGCGCCACGGCGATGAGCCCGATACTTTCGATGGCGTTGGCGGCGCGGGTCGCGACCGTCCGACCTTCGGCTCCGGTCACGGCAGACCACAACTCCACCGCCGCAAATCCGATCAGCACGAGGGCGGACAGCGCGAAGAGACTCGCCACGGCCGCATAGGCCACGGTGAAGAGGGGAGGATCAACTTCATCTCGTCCTCGCGGCGTCCGCACGTGGATCGGGCGTGACGGGTCTCCAGCCTCGCTCCGTCCGGACGAACGACTCGGCATCGACCGGCGCGAACGTTCGTGCGTCCGGATCCCACCCGAGCCGCTCGGTCGCGATGGTTCCCGCATCGACGCGCAACACGTTGAACGAGTTGAGCTCTCCGCGCGCACGCGTGGACGTGGCGGTGCCTGCTTCGACAACGATGGCGGACCGGCCGTCCACGCGATAGCGAATCGCGGTGTGCCCGGTGTAGCCCAGATGCAGGTGGCCGGTGAGAAAGACGTCGGCGCCATGCGCGATCAACGTCGCGAGCGCCGCCGGGTCCGGAGCCGGGGCCGTCAGGCGACCCACCCGAGTGGCGAGCGGGTCGAACGGGTGGTGGCACACGACCACTTTCAGGAGGCCGACGCCGAACTCGTCGAGCAGTCTGACCAGGCGCTGCACGTCGGCGGGCCTGATCCCGCCGTCCTTCAGCGTGAACGATCGAGTCGTGTCGGCGCCGACCACTGCAATCTCTTCGTCCACGAACAGGGGCAGGCGATCCTCGGTGATGTGTCGCCGGAATCCCGCGAGCGGGTCGTGGAACCGGGAGAACAGGTCGTAGAGCGGGATATCGTGATTCCCCGGCACGACGACGCGAGGAAACGGGAGAGATTGCAGAAAGCGGTTCGCCGCCGCGAACTGCGCCTTCCGCGCGCGCTGAGTGAGATCGCCGGAGACGACCACCAGGGTTGGACGAAGCCCGACGATGTACGCCCGGAGCGTGGCGACGAGGTGGTCGTCGGTCGCGCCGAAGTGCAGATCGGAGATGTGGGCGATCGTCCGCACTAGCCAGAACTCTCGGGTCCCGCGACGACGAGAAGCGCACCCTGCCGGATGCGGAACTGCAGAGGCGCGGACAGCGTCCGGAGCTCGCCGTCGAGTGCGACGCGTACGTGCGAACGTCGCAGGGCCACTCGCACTTCGCGCGCACACGCCACTTCCAGCTCGCTCGCACCATGGAGACCGCGAACGAGTGCCCGGAGCGCCAGGCTCCAGAGCGCGACGACTGCGAGGGGGCGAACGATGCAGGCCGCGAGGCGCCCCGCACGAATGCAGTCGTATCCAGGCACGCCGAAGCTCTCCATCTGCAGCTCACTGGTGCCGACGAAGAGCAGCGGCGTCCGCCGCGCGACGCGCAGTCCATCGAGGGCAATCTGCAAGTTCAGCAGCGCTGGCGGTTGAAGCAGGGCGAGGGCCACCGAGACATACGCCACCACTTGGCTGCGTCCCAGCGCACCGTACGTCTTCTCGCGTTGTTGGAGCACCGTCGGATAGAGGCCGATGCTCGCGTTGTTCAGGAAGATGTGCCCGTTGACCTCTCCTACGTCAGCTGCTGTCGGCCGGCCGGTTGCGACCACCTCGAGCGCCGCGTCGAGGTCGAGGGGCACGTTGAATCGCCGGGCGAAGTAGTTGAAGGTCCCGAGCGGCAGTATGCCCATTGGTCTGGCCGCGCAGACGAGCCGTTCGGCGACCGCCGCAATCGTCCCGTCGCCGCCACCGGCGACCACGAGATTGGCGTCGCCAGCAGCCGCGCGCGCCGCCGCCTGCAGCAGCTCGGCCGCCGTGCGCGCGACCGTGATTCGCGCCTGCCACCCGCGGGCCGCGAAGAATTCGGCAATCCGCTGCGCGACGGGTCGCTTCGCTGCCGCCCCCGATTTGTCGTTCAAGACGACGTCGATCCGTGTCGTTCCGGCCTGCATTCACAGCGCCCCGAGTCGATCGAATCGAGGTCCATGCAATGCCGGAGCCAACCCGCGACTCCTGGGGCTTCAAGGTGGGACAAGGACGTCGAGCTGATCGAGATCGTGAAGCGCCCGATGAGCTCGGCCGCGCTGGATTCGAACTTCGCGTGCTCAACCGTCACGGCGGCGTGGATCCTGCCGGCGCCGTGGACGCCAAGAGCACCGTCCACCCCCTTGGAAAACCCCCAGGCGGGTTTTCCCCAGGCTCCACCCGCTTTCTTCTTCACCACGAAACACGTCTTAGCGAGGACAGCTCAGGCCAACGCTTTCCCATACAACGCGAGCAGACGGCTCCACGCCTTCTCTGCCTGTGGCTCGTTGTAAACGCCGGAATCGGGCGGACACCACCCGTGCGCGGCGCCTTCGTACACTTCGATCTCCGCGCCGAGATTCGCCTTGGCGAACGTCTCCTTCAGCGCGGTCTTGTCATTGGGGGATCGCTGGTCGTCGTTGGCGGCGATCGCGACCAGGAACTGGGCCTTCGTTTTCGCAGCCTGAAGGTGCGGGCTGTTCGGCTGGTCGGTCACGAGCCCGCCGCCGTGGAACGAGGCGACCGCGCCGACGCGATCGGGCATGGCGGCTGCCGTGCGGAACGCGATCGGTCCGCCCATGCAGTAGCCCTGCGTGCCAATCTTCCGGTTCTTGGCCACCGACGCCTGTCCGTCCAGCCAGCCGATGAACGCCTTCGCATCGGTCATCTGCGTGGTCTCGTTCAGTGTCTGCGCGAGAGGCCGCAGCTCCGGGATCGGCGTGGCCGCGCCCTTCTCGGCCGTCGGCGCCTTCTTCACGCGGTAGAACTGGTTCACGACGAGCACCGAGTAGCCGGACTCCGCGAGCCGCTTGCCCATCTGGCGGAACGCGGGCCGGAGGCCGAAGATGTCCGGCCAGACCAGCACGCCTGGAGCCGTGCCTTTCGCCGGGTGCACGAAGTAGCAATCCGCGGTCCCGTCCGGCGTCGTCACGGTGACGTCCGCCTCAGTGACCGCGACGGCATTGGGGACCTGCGGCAGCATCATGCTGATACCCGCTCCGACGACGACGCCGAACTGCCGGCGCGTCACCAATCCAAGGGCCTCGTATTCCTTCCGATCCTGCTCGAAAAGATCCTGATCGCACATGTGGGCTCCTCGCTTGGGTCGATCCGCGTCGACACACCCGGCGACACTCTACATCGGCGGTTCGCGGACGCCAATCGACCGGCATTCGTTGGTCCGGCCCCGAAGCCATGCCGCGGCTGAACGAGCGGCGGAACACCAGCACACGGCGGCGGTCAAGCCGACGCCAGGCGGGGGGACTACTCGGCCGCGTCGACGGCAAAGGGAATCGGATGCTCGAACCTCGGAATCATGAAGGGTGGCACGACCGCTTCGCCGAAGACCCGCACGTCGAAGTGGCGAACGATCGCCGACACCAGCGTCAGGAGGTGCTGCTCCGCCATGTCGCGGCCCTGGCAGCGGCGCGGGCCGAACAGGAAGGGCACGTACGAGAACGGCACCTTGGCGCCTCCAGTCCTCCAGCGATCCGGGCGGAACTCGTCGGCGTTGTCCCAGTAATCCGGATGGTGATGGAGCGCATGCAGGAGGATGAGGACCTGGCTGCCCGCCGGCAGGCGCTCGCCGCCGAGATCGAGCGGCGCCCCGGTCTGGCGCACGATCCCCATCGAGACGGGGTAGCAGCGCAGCAACTCGAGCAGGAAGCCGTTCGTGATCGGGAGGTGGTCGAGGTCGGCGGATGTCGGCCGTTCGCGGTCACCGAGATGCTGGCTGAGCTCGGCGCGAACCGACCGCCGCAGCTCGGGACGGCGCCCGAGCTCGTAGAGCCCGGCCGTCGCCACGTAGTCGACGGCGTTGTAGGCCCCGTAGAGGTGATTGAGCTCGCTGGCCAGCGCGCGCCCGGACATTCCGGTCTCGAGCAGCCGGCCGATCCAGTTGGGCCGATCGCCGCCGGTCCGTGCGGCGCGCACGACCTTGCGGACGACGCGGCGGACGCGCGCGTGGTCGCGCCACATGCGCAGCGCGATGTGCGGCAGCCGGGCCATCGTCCGCGCGCCGACATGGAACGTGTCGACGCGCAGTGACGGCACCGGCACCATCGTGTTGTTCTTGTAGCGCACCAGCGCCTGGGCCAGACGCGCCGCCAGCGGGTCGTCGGGATCCAGTCCGTACCCGACCTGCAGGACGGCGGCGGCACCGAGCTGCTGCACGGCGTCGTAGAGATCGGCGCATCGGCCCTGCTGTTGCCACCGCCGTGCGTGCGCCAGCGCCAGTCGGTGCAGCGCGTCGCCGTGCGCGTCGACGTTGTCGCGATGGAACACGGGCGCCAGCGCCCTGATCCGGGTCAGCCACTTCGCGCCGTCCATGAACAGCATGCCGGCGGCGCCTGGGAATCTTCCCAAGAAGCGGTGCACCTGCGGCCGCCGCTCCGTGTGCGGCCGCTCCATCAACAGCGCCCGCACGGCCTCGGGCTCGCAGGTGAAGACCATCGCGTCGTGGCGGAAGGTCTTGCCATAACGCTCGACCAACGCGAGCCACGCGCGCTGGCCGTGCGCATCCACCATGCGCTGCGCCGCGCGGGCTTCCGTTCGCATCATCGCGGGTGGCCCAAGAATAGCGGAATTGCGTACACTCGAGCCCGATGCGCGACCTCGCTCGTATTGTCGCTCTGGCGCCGTTTGCCGCCGCGGCCATCGCCGCCGAACAGCGGTTGGCATTCTGGTGGCCGCTGCGTTTTCCGCGCTCGATCGGCGAGCTCGAGAGCGACCCGGCGCGGCTGCTCGATCTCCTGACGAAGCCATCACGCGGGCTGCTCGCACCGCTGGGCGTGCCGCCAGCGACAGCGTTCGCCGGCGTGCGTCGTCGCGGTGGCCCGGAAAACGAGCCGGACAAGAACCGCACGACCGGCGTGCTGGAGCTGCTGTTCCGCGACGGCGAGACCGAACACGCGACGCGCGTCGTGGTGAAGCTGCAGAGCGGCCGCGGCATGCCGCTCTACATGCAGGCGATTCGCGCCGTGATCGAGCACCGCTTCTCGCGCGAGATCGAGTTCTACCGCCAGCTGGCGCCGGTCGTTCCGGTGCGCGTCGCACGGCCGCTGTTCGCCGATGCGGTGACGGCCATCAACCGTGTCTGCCTCGTGGTCGAGCACATCGACGCCACGACGCCCGCCGACTGGCGCGGCTGCTCGCTGCCGGCGATGCGTGCGCTGCTCGCCAGCGCGGCGCGGCTCAACGCTCACTTCCTCCACCGGTTGGCGGCTTCAAGCACGGCCTGGATTCCAGCCCGTGCCGGCCTCGAGTACGCGAACTTCGTCACCGGATTCCTGGGCAAGACCGAGCCGTGCTTTCGCGAGGTGTGGAATGCGCTGCAGCGCTACTTCGCGACCCGGCCGGTGACACTGGTGCACGGTGACTGCCGTCCCGGCAACATGCTCTTCACCGGCGACGCGCCGATCGTTGCGACTGGCGCGACGGAACACGACGCCGCGCCCTGGCCCGATTCCGCGATGCCTCCTCCCGGCGTCGTCATGTCCGACTGGGAAGCGGTCAACATCGCGCCGCTGCTGTGGGACTTCACCTACGCCACGATCATTGGCCTGCGTATCGGCGATCGGAAGACCTGGCTCGATCGCCTGTTGACGAATTCCTGGCGTCACTGCGATCGGGCGGCGTGCCGGAAGCGGACCTCGATCGGCAGCAGAGCCGTCTGCAGGTCGATCTGCTCGCGATGGTTCTCGCATACATCTCGCTGGTCGTATTCGAGTACAGGCTGTGGAGCGGCCAGGGCAACACGATCGACGATATCCGCGCCTGGGGCGGGCGGGTGCGCAGCGCGCGCTGACGGGCGATGCGGACACGATGGCGCGGGCGCTCGGCATCGAACCGGAGATCGTCCGGCGCTGCAGCAGGGATTGGACACGCGGCTGTCGGCGATCGGCCGGTAGGACCGGGTGTTGCCGCGTGCAAACCGGAGGGCGGGGGCTTCAGCCCCAGCGGGACTCAGTAGTGTCGATCGAGGACGAACCAGCCGAACGCGCGCAGCCGGATCTTGCACTGCGAATCGGGCACGAGCGGATCGACGCGCCTGCCACGCCGCCTCGACCAGGTCGCGCGCCTGCTGCTCGCACGCGTCGAGGGCGCCGCAGCTCGTCGACGATCGCGATGACGTCGCGGATGTCGGCGCGGTCGGACGGCCTGCGCTGACAACCGCGACCAGAGCTCGCGACGCCGCTCGAGCGGCAGCCGCGTCATCGCCTTGGCGACCGGCGCCGTCACCTTGCCCTGGGTGATGTCCTCGCCGCGGCTCTTCCGGTCCTCGTCGAAGCCGCGCAGGTTCAGCACGTCGTCGATGATTTGAAACGCGAGGCCGTACGCCTCGAACAGTCGGCCGAGCGCCTCCGACTGCGCGTCCGTGCCGCCGCCGATGAGCGCCGACATCCGCGCCAGCGCGCCGGGCGGCACCGCCGACTTCAGCCGGTGCATGGCGAGCACGCGCCGTTCGAGCAGCGTCGCCGTCGCCGCTCTCGACCACCGCCGGCATCATCCGCGCCAGACCCGTCGATGTCGAGCGCCTGGCCCGGCGTGCGCGGCGCGCACCGCCTCGAAGTAGGCCTCGTAGATGCGGACGAGCATCGCATCGCTCAGCCCCGAGGTCGCCGCCGGGATCTGCGCGAGGAAGTAGCTGGCGCACCCGGCGTTGATGGCCAGCGGCCTCGCCGTACACCTTGTGGCACGCCGGGCCGCCGCGCCGCACGTCCGAGTCGTCCTGCACGTCGTCGATGATGAGCGAGCCGACGTGCAGCAGCTCGGGCAGCGCCAGCCAGTGCGCGAAGCGCTGCGAGTCGCCGCCGACCAGATCCATGCACGACGAGGATCCCGTAGGAGCGCCACGCCTTGCCGCCGCGCAGGATGATCTCGCGGATCGGCTGCAGCACGGTGCGCGAGTACCTGATCGAGATCGACGCCGTCGAGGAAGTGCGCGGCGGCGCGGGCTGGCGATGAGCGCGCAGCGCCTGCTCGTCGGTGGGCAGCCGCCGGCAGCAGCGCGTCGATCGCGCGCCGCGTCTCGCGGCCGACCGAGGCGAAGAACTCGTCGGTCGTATCGACGACGCTGAAGCCGCTGCGCTCGACGAAGCCGACCCGGCGACGCGGCGTGCCGCGCATCACGCCGGCGCACCGTCACGCGCCCTTCCCAGAACGCCGGGCGGCGAGATGATGCGTGACCACCTCCTGGCCCGGCATCGACGCCCGTGACATCGAGCGTGAGGCCGCCTCGCGGCACCGTCGAGTCGGTACGCGGTCGGGTACTCGTTGAACGTCTTGGTGCTGGTCCACGAGTCGAGCGCCTCGAACGTGAAGTCGGTCGTAAGCGCCGCCGCTCGCCGAGGGGATCGCTCGACGATCACCCAGCGGCCGTGGCTCTTGCGCCGGATCCTTGCGATCGAAGAGATCGTAGGCGCTGATGTCGTAGCCGTTGTCGAGCTGCGCCGCCAGCCAGTTCCACGCCGACCTTCGACTGATGGCTGCCGCCGCCCTCGCGGTGCTCGCCGAACTCGTGGTCGTACCAGCGCGGCGCCGTCGGCACGTCGACCCACCGCCGTCGACCAGCAGCTGCCCTCGACGCGGCAGCGCGGGGAGAAGTAGTAGAACATCTCCTGCCGCCCGAGGCCGCGGACGATGCCGTCGTCGCCGTGGCGGACGACCGGCTTGTCGAGCGCGAAGCGCAGCCGGCACCCGCCGTTGCCCGCGCGGTTGGCGAGTTCGAGCTCGTAGCTGCCATCGCCGCGCTTGCTGAACCGGTTGCCGTCGAAGTCGAGGGCGAGCGCGATCGGCGGCGACGCTGCGCCGGGCGCGCGCAGCAAGCGCGTCGGGCAGCGCCACCGTGCCCTTCTCGAGCACCTCGCGAAGCGCGCGCACCAGCCGCGGCATCGCGCGGACCGCGTCCTTCGTCGAGCTCGCGCAAGGCCGTCTCGGGCGTACTGCGGATCGAGCAGCGTCTCCGGACAGATAGCGCGCGTCCGTCGACATCGACGAGCGCCCAGGTCAGGAAGTGCGTGTCCTGTCGCGCGGCACGCCTCGGTGCGGGGTGTTGTCGACGCGGAAGAACGCGGCGAACAGCGAGAACGCGCGGCCGTCAGTGACGGTGAGGTGCGTGTTGACGTACCACCACTCCATGCGCCGACGACGGATGCGGCCGATCGTGGCGATCGAGATCGATGGGGCCGGAACCAGGCCAATCGCGCCGGACCGGGTCGAGGGAAACCGCGAACCCGCTTTCCATGAAGTGCCAACAGACGCCTCATCAGTCTACCTGAACAACGTCGCGCAGCCGCGCGCGACCTCACGTGCTGAGCTGGCTGGCTGTGGCGCGAGCGGCCTGGCGACAGAGCTGACTGCGCCGCGGACCGATCGGCGGCGGCTCAGGAATCAGCGGTTGGCGTTCCGCATCGGCCGGCTCGAATCGCGTTGGCGATCGCCTCCCGCAGCACGGCGCCCTCGTCGGGCTTCCGCACGCACACACGCCCCGTCGCCTGCATGATGCGCGCCTGCACTTCTTCCTGGCACGCGCTGAAGAAGACGACTGGCAGGTCTGGAGCGATCGCTTTCAGCCTGCGTTCGAGCTCGATGCCGGAGAGTCCGGGCAGATGCACGTCGAGCACGACGCCATCGTCGCCGCCGATGTGAGCGAGAAAGTCCTCCGCGGACTGAAAGACGCGTACCCGGTATCCCGCAGCCGTGAGCATCCTCTGCACGGCTTTCAGTACGCAAGGACAGTCGTCGATGACGGCGAGCTGATACGGCACGGACTTCCGATTCGATGTGACCATCTCGAGTCGCAGACCACGGGCATGATTCCGCCGTGGCTGTCGATTGGGGGCGCTTGGCGCCGGGCAGGCTCGGGAATCCCGAGCGGCGGACAGTGTCGGCAGGAGACACCGTTCGCGCCTCGCCACCACTGAGTCTATCGAGGCGGCGCGTGCAGACGTGTTGATTGCGATCAAGCCCCGGCAGAAGCCGGCTGATGAGCGGGCGCGAGGGTCAAATTCTCGCCAGCAGGCGCTCGAATCGGGCCCGATCCAGGATGCGGACCGTCTGCCGATTGGGAATCGCGACGAGACGGCGGCGTTCGAGCTCGCGGGTGGCGCGGCTCACCGCTTCCGGCGAGAGACCAAGAAAGCCGGCGATATCGGAGCGGGTCATCGGCACGGCGATTTCGGTGCCCGCATCCGTCGCACCTGCCTCCCGCTCGAGCATGTCGAAGAACGCGGCCACCTTGCCGGGGGCGTCGCGCCGGGTGAGCGCGACTCGCATGCGCTGAGCCTCGCGGATCTCCTGCGCGACCTTCAGGAGGAACTGGAACTGGAGCCGTCCGTCGTCGAGGAGCGCTTCCGTGAGCGTGTCCACCGGAATCCGGTGCAGCGTGACCGCGGTGACGGTCTGCGTGCTGTAGGCGTACTTGCCCGCGTCCGCCATCCCGAACAAGTCGCGAGCAAACCAGAATGCCGCGATATGTCGTGCGCCGCTTGGCAGGTCGCGGAACGTCTTGACGATGCCCGACCCGATGACGAAGAGGTGCTCGGCCGGCATGCCTTCGCGATAGATCGTCGTGCGCGGGCCCAGCTCCAGCCGCGTGGCCAGGGCGGCGAGCTGTTCGCGCTGTGCGTCCGTGAGGACGGGGGGCGCGATGGTGTTCCCCATCGGGACATCACCGGCGACGTTGAACGGCGGTAGTGGTTCCACGGTGGACCCGGACGCGACGTTCGATTGTAGCCAGTATCGGGCCTTTCGTGCGATCTACCCGAAGCGCGAGGGTCAGCGCAGCGTCAGGTCCACCAGGACGCCATCGGCCGGCTTCGTCGACACGCCCGCCTTGGCCTTCGGCCGGCCGTCGACCCCGGTGAACTTGAAGATCTTGACGAACGCGCCGACGACGAGCGCGACCTCGAGGAGGCCGAGGAACTTGCCGGGGCAGACGCGCGGTCCGTAGCCGAATCCGAAGTGGAGAATTTCCTTCGGTGACCGTCCGTGCTGCGCGAGAACTTCCCACCGCCCCGGAGCGAAGGCCTCCGCGGGATAGCCGCTGGCCGCTTCGCCCCAGAAGTCCTCGCACCGGTTCGCGTGCCAGACATCGAGCACGACGTGCGTGCCGTTGGGGATGAACATCCGCCGGCCATCAGCGGTCTCGACCCACGTGTCCACCGTCGCCCGCCGCGGCAGGAAGTAGAGCGACGGCGTGAGGCGCAGCGTTTCTTCCAGCGCGCGGTTGAGCGTGGCGGCGCCGGCGAGGTTATCGGGATCGTAGACGTCGACGCGCTCCACTTCCGCGTGAATCAGGTCCTGGATGTGAGGGGCTCTCGACAGGTGCGACAACGTCCAGGCCGCGAAGGAGGTCGTCGCCTCCAGCGCCCCGGCCAGGAACACGCGGATGTTGCTGCGCAGCGCCTCGTCGGACGCGTCGGACTTGAACTGCGACCACAACCCCAGGCCGTCGCGCCGGCCCGCGAGCGCGAGATTGGTCAGGGTTTCGAAGTCGGCCCGTGCCGCTGAGAGCCAGGCGTGGCGGCCACCGAGCCGCCGGAGCGGCGCGCGAAGCCGGCGGCCAATCGTGTCGCTGACCATCTCGTCGATGAGGCCCGTGATCGCGGGGATGAACCGGCCGCGAAGCTCCTCGTACGAGACCGATCCGCCGAAGAAGTTGTTGACCAGCATCTCGAGCATCACCGCGTTGATCTCGGGCTCGAGCGCGACGCGGGTGACGCGTTCACCCGTCGCCTCCTGGCGCGCGCGAAGGGCCTGAAGCCGCTCGGCCACGGTCTTGCGGAACGTCTGCTCGAATTCGTGGAACTTCTCGGGCTGAAAGAGGCTCGAGTGGCTGAACGACGGCGCCGCGAGCTTCTTCTGGTGCCGCCACAACGGGCCGTTCGCGTAGAGCAGCGAGTCTTCGCCCGTAGCCCTCGCGATTCCCGATGTCGGCCCGGTATCGCGGTCGAACTGGCCCGGTTTGTCGCCGGTCGCGGACAACACCGCTCGAATGAACGCGGGCTCGCGCGTGACCAGCACGGGCGCCATCCCGGGCAGGTCCAATACCGGTTGTGCTCCCGGATCCCGTCTCCCGGTCGGCCTCGCAGAAGAACGTGTCGAGAATCCCATCGGCTCGCGATAGTTCCACAGATGCGGAAACGGGAGCGAAGGCCGTCCGAAGCCGACCAGGCGGACCCGCGTCGGAACCGAGTCGCCGCCGAACGGGTTCACGCCTCTGACCTGCCGCCGAAGCGGCGCATCCAGGGTTGGGCGGGCATCTAAGCGTGCGAGCGCGACGTGCGCTCGATTCAATGAGCCGGAGGGCTGCGCGATCGCCGGTGGAGATGGTAATCATCGGGCCCTCTGTCCAGAGCTGCGAACTGGTGAACCCACGCGCCGTCGCTGGATCAAACGCCTGGACCAATCATAGCGAACGCCACGTTGCGCCCCTGACGTGACAGATGGTGTCGACGACACAGCAGCGGATCGATCGCCGGTGACTCAGCCGCGCCGAGGCGTGCGCGCGTCCATGAGTTTGTCAGCCAGCGATCCGAACCCCTTCGTCGCTTCCGCATCGGCGCGTTCGGCGTAGGCGCGTACCTCCTCGGCTTCGCGAGCGACGTCGATCGCCTTGACGCTGAGGCGAATGCGGCGCCCAGGCGGCGGTTCGACGTCGAGGACGAGCACCTCCACGTCGCTGCCGACTGGGAAGGCTCGCGAAGCGTCCGCGTCCCTGGCCAGGCCGGTCTCACTCGCCGGGATGAGCCCCGTGCGCCCCGGCCCCAGGAAGACGAACACGCCGAACGGCTCGTGCCGTTCGACTTTCCCCGTCAGCCGCGCGCCGGGTGCAATCTCCGCAGGCGACGTCGCCGCGCCGGCGGCGCGCGTCGATCCCTCGGGGACGATCGCCAGGCCGAGACGTTTCTTCTCGAGATCGATGCTCAGGATCTCGAACGAGGCGGTCGCGCCGGCGCTCACCTGGGTCCTCCATCCGTGTGGCCTGCCCGTCGGAGGAAAGGTCGAAGCGTGGGCCAGCCCTTCGACCCCTGGCTCGAGCTCGACGAACGCCCCGAAGTCCGCGATCCTCGTCACCCGGCCCGCGTGCACCTGGCCGACTTCATACTTCGATTCGACGGTCGACCACGGATCGACGGTGAGCTGCTTCAATCCCAGCGAAATCTTCCGCCCCTCCTCGCCGACTTCAGGATGCGGACGGTGATCTCGTCGCCAACCTGGACGATCGCAGCGGGGTCCGACACGCGCGACCATCCCATCTCGGACACGTGCAGCAGGCCCTGCACGCCGCTGCCGAGGTCGACGAACGCGCCGAACTCGCGCACCGAGCCCACACGGCCCGTCATCACGGCGCCTGGAACGATCGCGCGCCGGACCTCTTCGGCGTTCGCCCGCTGCTCCTCTTCGAGCAGCGCGCGACGCGAGGCGACGATGGTTCGGCCGCCGTCCCTGTATTCGACGATCCGGAAGCGGTAGACCTGCCCGACGTGCACGATCGCGTCGTTCCGGCGCAGATCCATCTGCGAGAACGGACAGAACGCGCGTTGACCGGCGATGCGCACCTGATATCCGCCCTTCACTTCCGCTTCGACCTTGCCTTCCACCGGCAGACCGCTGCGGAACGCGTCTTCGACCTGCTGTGCGGTCGCTGCGCCTCGCACCAGTCTGCGCGAGAGCGTCAACCCTCCCGTCGTCGACACCACTGTCGCCTGGATGCGGTCGCCGACGCGCACCTCGAGCGTGCCCTCGGCATCCTTCAGTTCGGCCAGATCGATCGTGGCTTCGCCCTTGCCGCCAACGTCGACGAACGCCACGTCCTGGCCGATCCCCACGATGCGGCCCTCGATGGTCTGGCCGCGTTCGAAGCGCCTGGGCTTGAGCGATGCCTCGAACATCGCAGCGAAGTCTTCATCGGGCTCGGTCACCGGTGCTCCTCGTTTCGTCGAATCGTATGATAGCCCGCGCTGGTCGCAGGATCCGGCCTGTCGTGCAGCGCGTCGCAAGAGCCCAGAGAAGACCCCGCGAATTCGCCAACAAATCCCTGCCCGGTCTGAGGGCGCCTCCGGCGCCGGCGCTCCATGCGCTGGTCGGGACGGGCATTGCGGTGCGCACGCTCGGGTGCCTCACTTCGCCCGTCTTTACCAGCACTGTTTCCGGCCCGATTCGGTCTCGGCCGGGCGTTCTTCCTGACACACGCGACGGTTCGCGTGCCGCGGGGCGCACCGTATGCCCCGCTCGACCGCGATCGGCCGAACTGCCGATCGCTCAGGAGGAGCGCCTGTGTCCCTTGTCTGCCGACTGCTGATCACCATCCTTCCAGTTCTCGCATGGTCGCCGCCGGACGCGGCCGCGCGCATGCTCGTCTACCTCGACCTCGATGGCCACTCCGACCCGAACTACAACGGCTCGGCGATCACGCTGCCGGTGTTCACCGCCGGGTCCGCATCGCGCCAGGAAATCGTTCGCCGGCTCCAGGAAGACCTCGCACCGTTCGAGGTGACGTTCACCACCTCCGACGATTGGCCGGCCGGCACGCTGCCGCCGGGAATCGATCCCGGGTTCGATCCGCAGAATCCGGCGATCCGCGTGGTCATCGGCGGCTCCACGAGCGATCTCGGCATGGCGAGCGGCCGGGCGAACGATCCGTTCGCGCGCAACACCGTCTGGGTCGTCGAGTTCAGCGGCGCGACCAGGCGCTCGGACCGCGAGATCGCCAACACCGCGTCCCACGAGCTGGGCCATGCCTTCGGCCATCTCGCGTGGCGCCTCCAGTCGATCGGCACGCTCAAGATCCTGGCGATCGTCAGCCACTACCTGGCGCGCACCGGGCCCAGCGACATGAACCCGATGCATCAGGAGACGCACAATCTGGTGCCGCACGGCAAGACGCAGATCATGGGCGGCCCGCGCGCCAGCGTGCGGGACATCTGGTGGCGCGATCCCAACGTCGCGAAGGCACTCCATCTCGGCGGCGATCCCGCAAATCCAGGCGACTGGGACTGGTCCTGGCAGGACGACGTGCTCTCGCTGGCCGCCGCGCTGGGCCAGCGTCCGGACGATCACCCAGACGACCCCCCAGAGCGGGTCGGCGATGACGCCATTCACGGGACCGCTTCGTCCCGGCGAGACGCGTCTCGATGGGGCAGGCATCGTGGAGATGAACGCCGCGAGCTGGCCCGGCATGTGCCCGCCCGTCCCGCAATGGATAGGGTGCCCCACCGAGGACGGAGGCTATCCACCGGCCGGGAACGATCCCGATGGCGTCGTCGCCGCCGTCGCGAAGGACTTCTTCCGATTCGACATCACCAACACCGGACCGAGCCCGCGCCTGTATGTGAGCGTCGACACGCTCGACGCGCGGACGAACACGACGTTTGCGGGCAATCTCGACGCGAGCCTCGAAGTCTGGTTCAAGGACCCCACGTCGGGCTGGACGAACATCACAGCGCAGGGTGCGCGGCAGGACACGTCCACCGATCTATGGGCGGAGTGGACGACGACGGCGCTCAGCAACGGACAGGTACGCCGTCGCCGTCAAGGATCAGGGCGGCTACGGTGATCTCGGCCACTACACCGTCAGCGTGCGCGGCGAGAACGGGCTTCAGCTGGCCGCCCCCGCCGTCGGCGGGTCGGACCCTGACGACGGGCTCGATGTGCCGGCGCTCGTCACGCTGATCGACGCGATTCAGGCCAAGTCGGAATTGATTCGGCTCGTCGCCAGCCTGGCCGAGTCGGGCATCGTCGCGAGCCCTGCCCGCGGCGAGTCGAAGACGCCTTCGCTACCACGCCGCACCCCGTCCAAAGCCGCCGTGACGCTCGTCACGAACGCGATGAAGCAGACGTCGGCGCTCGAGGTCGTTTCCCAGGTCGTGGCCTGGGGCGCGATGAGCAGGGAGGAAGCCGCGATCACCTACCAGCGGCTCACCAGAGTCCTGGCGCGATTCGACGCGACCAGGTGAGACCACGCGACTCGTTTCAGACCCAGGGCAACTCACAGGTTGGGACCAAGAACCCGACCAGCAAAGGAGGAAATCCATGCGGACCCAGAGCAGCATCCTTCTGTCCCTCGCGGCGATCGCCGTGACGGCCCTGGCGCCGTCCACGTCGGCGGCGCAGTCCATCATCACGGTCAACACGACCAACGACCCCGGTCTCCTCAGCACCGTGCCACCTCCAGGGCAATGCTCGCTGCGCGATGCCATCACCGCCGCCAATACCAACCAGGCAGTCCGAGGCTGTGCGGCCGGTCAATCGGGTCTGGACATCATCAGGTTCAACCTCGGGACCGGCACGCCGACGATCTGGGTGCAGAGCCCGCTGCCGCCGATCACCGAGCCAATCGAGATCAACGGCGCCACCGGCTGGGCCACCCGCGTCGAGCTCAACGGCAGCAACGCCCTGCTCCAGCTGCTCCCCGTGGTCAGGGGGCGAGTGAATGGAGACGGCTTGATCCTGGCCGCACAGGACAGCACCATCCGCAACCTGGTGATCGGCGGCTTTCGCGGCAACGGGATCGTCATGACCTCGACGAGCGGCGGGTATCTCCCCGATCACACGCCGCCGACGATCTCCGATCCGTCCATTTCCACCGATCCCCCGTGCGACGTGCGCCCCGACGAGGCGTGCGTTCCGCGCGGCCCCGGTGGTAGCGGAGATCCCGACGAGCCGGGAGGCCGTGGCGGTTCGCGCAACAAGATCCTCGGCTGCTTCATCGGCACCGACCGGACCGGGACGCTGGCCAACGGCAACGGCTCGGGCCCGAACTCGGCTGGCATCGCGCAGAACGCGGGGATCCTGACCGACACCGACATGCACATCATCGGTGGATCGACCGCGCAGGAACGGAACGTCATCTCGGGCAACTTCGGACACGGCCTGATCCTCGGCGGGCGCGGTCATCAGGTGCGGGGCAATCTGATCGGCGTCAACGTGAATGGCGCGGCGCTGGGCAATCAGGTCGACGGGGTCAACATCGCCGGCGGGCGGTTCTCGAACGGGACCGGCACGATCGGCGCCTCGCAGAATCCGTGGGATGGCAAGTGCCAGCTGCGGATCGACTCGAATGGGTGGGTCGTGGACGAGGCGAAGAGCTGCGGCAACCAGATCGCCTTCAACGGCCGCTACGGAATCGTGACGGCGTTCAACAGTTACGAAGTCCTCTCGAATTCCATCTTCGCGAACGGCGATCTCGGGATGGACGCGGACGCGTTTGGCGTGACGCCCAACGACCCGACTGGCAGCAATCGCAACTATCCCGAATGGATCTCGTGGGTGCGCGTCAACTTCGCGAATCCGCCGACCATCGGCACGAAGGTGAGGGGCAGTATCGAGAACCGGAGCAACATCCCCGTCATCGTCCAGGTGTTCCACCAGACCACGTGCGATCCGTCTGGCCACGGCGAGGGACCCAAAGTGGTCCGCACGTTCACGGTACCTGGCAATGGAACCTTCAGCTTTTCGATCCCCATCACCGGCGGATTCGTCACGGCGACCTCGACGCCGTGGACCGTGTGGGGCTTGAAGGGCACCTCGGAGTTTGCCGCCTGCTTCGCCATCTGAGGATGAACGGGGCTACGGGCTACAGGCTGCAGACTGCGGGGCTTGCGAAGAGCTCAAGCCAGCGGGCCCGCAGCCTGAAGTCCGTAGCCCGTCCAGACCGAAGACCGAAGACCGAAGACCGAAGACCGAAGACCGAAGACCCGATCACGGCGCGCACCCCGGACGCGCGGCTGAAGCGGGCCCTCGGCCGAGCGCGACGATGCGGTCTACAGGCAGCCCCATGTTCTTGACCAACCGCGCGAACTGCGGCCGGCTGCGGAGCGGGTCGAGCTCGGGGTTCGACAACGCCACGGGCACGAACGTCCGTGCGGCGATGCCGCAATCGAGCACGGCCAGCGCGCGGTCGTGCTCGCCGAGCTCGACGTGGATGGCGGCAACCGCCTGCGGGCCCGTTGCTTCGGGCAGCCGTGCCAGCAGGCGGCGGGCGGACGCGCCGTCGCGGCCGATCGCCGCGAGGCGCGCGTACAACGCGGTGAGCGGGCGATACGACGGAAGCCGCTCGAGCCGGGCCAGTGTCTGGCGTGCGTTGTCCACGCGGTGCTGCACGAGATAGAGCTGGGCGAGACGGTCGAGCGCCACGCCGGACTCTGGATCGATCGCCAGTGCCCGCTGGTAGCGTGCCTCCGCGTCGGCGTACCGGCGCGCACGGTACATCGCGCGGCCTTCGCCGGCGATCGCGAGCGGCGATGCCGGATCGAGCAGCACCGCCCTTGCAGCCGAGGCGACGGCTTCGTCGAGCCGCCCGAGCGTCTGCAGGAGCACGGAGTACTCGAGATGTGCGGACACGAGGCCCGGTTCCAGCTCGAGCGCGCGCCGGAATGACGCTTCGGCGCCGCTCCAGTCCCAGTCGTACCAGCCGCGCACCATGCCGGCGATGGTGTGCGCCTCCGCCAGATCGGGATCGAGGGCGAGCGCTTTGACCATCGCCTGCCTCACCTCGGCAATGCGATGGATCGATTCCCCACCGAAGATTCCCTGTTCGATCAGCGCCGACGCCAGCGCGGCATGAGCGGGCGCGAAGTCGGGGTCGCGCGCAATCGCCTGCTCGAGCGACGCCACCGCGCGAGCCAGGCTGGCAGGGGTGAGCTCTCGAGCGAGGAAGCGGCCCTGGACGTACAACTCGTACGCATCCGGCCGGACTCGGGCCGCATATCGCCGCGCCGGCGGAACAATCCGGCGGTCGACCTGCGACGCGACCGCGCGGGCGATGTCGGACTGCAGCGCGAGGACGTCGCGAATCGATCGGTCGTAGCTGCCGCCCCAGATCTGGCGCCGCGTCGCCACGTGCACGAGCATCAGGTTCAGCCGCACGCGTTCGTCGACCCGCACCAGCGTGCCATCGAGCACGGCGTCCACGTCGAGCTCGCGCGCGATTTGCGCGAGCGGCGGACGGCCGGCGGCACGGTACCGCATCACCGACGACGCGCCGATGACTTTCAGCGAGTCGAACCGTGCCAGCTCGGAAACGAGGGCAGCCGTCATGCCGTCGACCCACGCCGTGCGGCCGCCCTCAGCGGCCAGATCAGTCAACGGAAGCACCGCGACGCCGCGAATGAGCAGCGGATCGGCGGGCCGACCTGCGGCAGCATCGTCGTGCGCGCCGAGCCACTGCGACAGCTCGCGCGCGGGCGGACTCAAGATGAGCACGGACACGACCGCCAGCCCGCTGCCGGCCCAGACGCTGACCCGCCTCCATTCGCGCCCATGGCGATGGGGAACCGATGGCACGCTCGCATCGATCCCATCCTGCTCGATCGCCGGCGCCTCAGTCGGTGAGCCCGATGCGGGCCTTTCCGCACCCCGCGCGCGCGACCACTCGTCCAAATCGTGCGTGTACGCGTAGACCGATCCGAGCTTTGCGTGGAACAGCCGATGCACCGGCAGTCCCTCACGCCGCTCCCATCGCCGCACCGTCGTCACGTCGCGGCCGAAGTGCGCGGCGATCGCCTTCCAGGAGTCGAGGCGCTCTCCGTGCGAGCTCGCGGAGGTGTGCGCCGGCGTCGGATCGCCCATCGTGCCTTCAAACGGAAATCGGGCCCGCACCCGAACACGGAGTGCGTGTGTGCGTGCCTTTTCCGCCGGCCGGCGCGCACGGGTCGCCGGCCCGATTACTGATTCTCTCGACGACGCGCCCGTACGACGAATCGAATCGAGGAGTCCCGAAGGGTCTGGGGATCGATGGCGACTACGGCAACGCTAATGAGCCGTACGGCTGCCCGACCACCAGTCGGAGGCGAGCAGCGCCGCGCCGACGAGCCCGCCCACGACCGCGAGGCAGACAATCCACCAGAAGGGCAGAAAGAGGACTACCAGCGCGTCGGTCGATCCCGTGGGGTGGTAGAGCGCCTGGTATCGAATGAAGTTGTCGAACGCTCCGTAAATCAGGGCGACGGCACGTGTTGTGGCCACGACGAGACGGCGCAGGCCGGGGAGACAGCTGAGCGCGACGGTCAAGCCATAGGGTGCAAGCCCCAGCAGCACGGACACGGCGACCGTGCCGGACGTCACGGCTACGCCCGGAGTAACGGCGCCCAGGGTGAGCGCGCTCATCGCCAGCGCCGCGACGCCGCAGATGATGGCGACGAAAGAGTCGGGGCGGCGAAATCTCGAGTCGCTGATCATTGTGGACTCCGCTGCGACCGAGGCACGGACGTTGAACCTCGGTCCGCTGTCCGCTAGATTCAACGCCAGTCATCCCCGGAACGAACGGCTCGAGCGGGTTCACCTGACCCATCATGGTTCGGGTCACTGATCAGAACCGACACCCGATCCCCGCCGCGAAACGGCTGATGTTCGAGGCTGGATTCAGCGAGAACAATCGTCGGTAGCTGTACCCGGCACTCACGTACCATCGCCCCCGTGGAACGATGACGCCGCCACCGAATCCGGCCAGCATCTTCGTCGCGCCGTTGTAGCTGTTCTCGAACGGCGTGTCATCGGCCAGACCGTCGTTGTCGTCCTCGACACCGAACGAGCTCTTGACGTCGACGCGAGCGACGCCGACAACGCCCTCGGCATAGGGACGTACGCCTGCGGTCGCGGGGAGGAGATACCGGACGCCGCCCGCGCCAAAAAAGGCCGGCGCCGTGACATCGAAATGCACGCCAAACGCGTCCATGCTCACGTCCAATCGGTTGCCGATCGATGTCGGCAGCACCGTATGCATGTAGCCGCCCTCCGCGATCACTTCAAGCGAGGACGTGACCTCGCGTGTGAACCGTCCTTCGTAGAAACCTCCCGTCTCGGTGCCAAACGTCACTCCGCCAAGGCCCTCGACCCGACTCTTTCCTGTGGTGGTCTGAGCCAGGGCCGGCACGGCGGTTGCCATCAACGACCCGGAGACAACCATGACTTTGATGAACGCGTGCATTGCTCTCTCCTTCACCGACGCCACTCACCGGACAAACGCGCCATCTCTCCGAACATCTGGTCGGAAAGACCCCGGAAAAACTCGGGATGGGTCGAGCGTCTCTATACGGGTCAACGCCTGCGCTCCACTGCATTGACAAGCTGTCAGAGACGGCCACCTTGGGGTAAGGGCATCACCGCCGCGGACGTGATTCCCGTCCCTCAACAAAACCTCGGCTGAATTCCAGCCAAACCTCGGGACCTCCTCAGGACATCCTCTATCCGCTCAATTGACTCTGACTCCGCGCGTTCGTGCGCGGAGGAGGAGTCATGGCACCTGGAACCGTCTGCACGTGGGCGGTCGTCGCCTCGATAGTTGTTTCCGGCCAGCCGCTTCGCTCTACCGAGACAAGCGCCGAGGTGCCGTTCGAGCTGTATCAGCAGCACCTCGTCG
The DNA here is from genome assembly GCA_963840865.1 of Vicinamibacterales bacterium. GTDB lineage: Bacteria > Acidobacteriota > Vicinamibacteria > Vicinamibacterales > Vicinamibacteraceae > CAWJAP01. Next base: position 97,247 of record CAWJAP010000020.1, on the reverse strand, counting down.
TCACGAAGGGCTCCATCGGCCGGCTGGATGGCCGCACCTTGCTGATCGATACGGGTTCGATTCCGAGCATGGTCGACCCCCGGATCGCCCGGAAGCTGCAGCTGCAAGCCGAGCCGTCCGTGCTCATCGCGTTCGGCCAACAGCTTGGGATCCAGAGCACGAGATTGCACGGATTCCGCATCGGTTCCCTGCAGTCGGGCCCGGTGCCCGCCGGCGTGGGCGATCTCTCGTACCTGCAAGGCGTCCGCATCGACGCCATCGTCGGACTCGACGTGCTGGCGCGCACGAACTTCAGCATCGACTTTCGGACCCGCGTGCTGAGATTCGCGCCAGATCGGCGAGAGGAGGCAGTCGCGCCGCTCGAAATCGTGTGGCCGTTCGTGACCGTACGGATGACTATCGCGGGAAGGCCGGTTCGATTGCTGGTCGACACCGGCAGTCGCGATCTGGTGCTCTTCAGAGCGCGAATGCCCGCCACCCTCGCACGCGCGCCCTGGAAGGGCGACAAGATCGTGCAGTATGCGTCCGGCCCGGCGCGCCTGCTTCGGCTCGAGCTGCGAGACGCCGTTCTTGGGGCGCACACCTGGGACCGCCTGACGGCCTGGGCGCTCGACCGGGCTCCCGAGGCATACCCGCCGGGCATCGACGGCGTGCTCGGCGTTCTGGCCCTCGGCTGCCGACGCGTGCAGTTCGATTTCGAACGAAGCGAGTTCGGGTGGAGTCCATGACTTACCCACGGCGAACGTCGGGCCGAGTCCGAGGGCGAGTCGTGCCGGCGGTCCGGTCACCCTGTTGAGCGAGGGCGCTGGACGGCACCTCGCACGTGTTGTGGGCGAATCAGGGATTTCCGGTGGGGCGATCCCATCTCCAGACGGCACTCGTCTGGCCATCGCGGGATGGATCCGGCAGAGCAAAGTCTGGATGTTGACCGACTTCTGACGCGTCAGGAGCCCTGGCGCCCGCGACGGTGCTATGATGACGTGGCCTTCAACGTCCGAGCATCGTATTGCAGAATCGGTTCCGCATCGGCGAGTCCCATCACGTCGAGCCCTCCCTCAACAGCGTAACCGGACCGACCGGCATGGTTCGCCTGGAACCCAAGGTGATGCAGGTGCTGGTGTGCCTGGCCAACCACGCAGGTGGGGTGGTCGCCAAAGAACTCTTCATGCAGACCGTCTGGCCCGACACGTTCGTCACCGACGACGTGTTGACGCGCGCCATCTCGGAACTGCGACGGCTCTTCGGTGACGAAGTCAAGGAGCCGCGCTTCATCCAGACTATCCCGAAAAACGGGTATCGATTGATTGCTCGCGCCTGCTTCAACGATACCGAGCAGGAAATCGCCGCACCGGAACACGCTGCTCAGATCGAGACCGTGACCGCGCTCGCCGTGCGGGCGCCGGCGTCCGGGGACGCTCTTCAGCCGTCGATCGCGGTCCTGCCATTCGAGAATATCAGCAGCGATCAGGAGAACGAGTACTTCAGCGACGGTCTTGCCGAAGAGATCATCAACGCCTTGACGCAGATCCCGGATCTGAAAGTGATCGCGCGCACATCGGCCTTTGCCTTCAAAGGCAAGCATCAGGACATCCGGCGGATCGCCGAGACACTGGGTGTCGCCCACGTCTTGGAGGGCAGCGTCCGCAGGGCTGGCAGCCGCATCCGGGTGACGGCGCAGCTCATCTCGGCGGCTGACGGAAGTCACCAGTGGTCGGGGAAATACGATCGGGAGCTGGGGGATGTGTTTGCGATTCAGGATGAGATCGCGGCAGCGATTGCCGGGGCCTTCGCACTGACGCTCTCCGGCAGATCCGCCCGGCGCCCGCGTTACATACCGGCCCCTCCCGCTTACGAAAGCTACCTGAAAGGGCTCTACTACGTTCAAGACTGGGCGCCAAAGTCCATGGCGGGTGCACGGATGCACTTCGAGCACGCCATCGCGCTCGATCCCGGATTTGCACTCGCTCACATCGAATTGGGGCACGCTCTCGTTCGGATGGTGGAGCTGGGCCTGATGTCGAGCCATGAAGGCATGCCGGTCGCACGTACGGGGGCCCTCCAGGCGTTGGCGATTGACGGTTCGCTGGCGGACGGGTATGCGCTGGCTGGCCTGGTATCGGCCGTCTACGACTACGACTGGCCGGAGGCCGATCGCCTTTTCCGACTTGCGATGCAGCGCGCAGCCGTTCCGCCGCAGTTGCACGGGTACTACGCCCATTACTACCTGCTGCCAATCGGGCGAGCTGGAGAAGCCGTCGAGCACCACACGCTCGCGCTCAGAGAAGATCCGCTCAACCTCGCCACCAAGCTCAAACGGGCCGTCTGCCTGCGAGCGGCCGAGCGTCACGCTGAGGGGAACGAAGAGTTGCGACAGCTGCTGGAGCTCCATGGAACGTCTCACTTTCCGTACTTCATGTTGGGCGTGAACCATGCCCTGGACGGAGAACTTGACGATGCACTCATGCTGGCCGAACAGGGCTACCGCCTCGCGCCCTGGTTCAACCCCACGGTCGGACTGCTTGCGGCGATGTTGAAGCGCGCCGGAAAGACCGACCGTGCGGAGTCGCTGGCCCGGAACCTCGGGTCTGACGACGGCTGTCGCGATCCCATCGGGCCGGCGATTTTCCATCTCTTGTGCGACGACATCGAGTCGGCCGCCGACTGGACCGAGATAGCGATCGAACAACGTCAGCCGGCTGTGTTTTTCTTCCTGAACGCTCACGGGAAAGCGCTGCGATCGAGCGCCCGCTGGCCTGCTCTGGCCAGGATGATGAACCTGCGAGTCGACCAAGTCGAGTAAGGGCAGGCTGCGGAGGAGGTTCCTGCAACGTCGGGTACTGCCCGGCGGGCCACGCCGCTGACATCGACAACGGCGACGGTCTCATCGCGTTGGAGGATAGCGGTGTTCAGGATCCTGCGACTGGCCTGGCCGTTCGTGCTCGCATGTGCTGCGATGTCGCTCGCGCAAGCCGGAGATCCGGTTGACGCAATCGTGGCGGCCCAGATGGCGGCGCAGCGCATCCCGGGCGTGGCGGTGGCGGTCGTGCGGCGCGGAGAGGTCCTCAAAGCCAAAGGGTACGGATTCGCCAACGTCGAGCACGACGTCGCAGTCACCGACGAGACCATCTTCCAGTCGGGATCGATCGGTAAGCAGTTCACGGCGACGGCCGTGATGCTGCTGGTCGACGACGGCGTGCTGTCGCTGTCCGATCGACTGAAGACGTTCTACCCCGACGGGCCCGCCGCCTGGGATCCGATCACGATTCGCCACCTGCTGACCCACACGTCGGGCATTCCCGACTACACGGATGGCCGGATCGACCTCCGCCGGGACTACAGCGAAGACGAGCTCGCCCGGATGGCCTACGAGCTGCCGCTCGACTCCACGCCCGGCGCGGAGTGGAAGTACAGCAACACGGCGTACGTCCTGCTCGGCACGATCGTGCGCAAGGCGTCGGGCACGTTCTACGGCGATGTGCTCCGCGATCGCGTGTTCACGCCGCTCGGCATGACCACGGCGCGCATCATCAGCGAAAGCGACGTCGTACCGCATCGCGCCGCCGGTTACCGGCTCGCGGACGGCCAGGTGAAGAACCAGGAGTGGGTGTCGCCCTCGCTCAACACCACGGCTGATGGCTCGCTCTACCTGTCGCTGCGCGACTACATCGCGTGGGATCGAGGCCTGCGCGCGCACGCCATCCTGAAGCCTGAGAGCTGGAACGCGATCTTCGAACCGGTTCGACTGAACAGCGGGCGCCGTCATCCGTACGGCTTCGGATGGGACGTCGATCGCCTGGCCGGCCAGCCGGTCACGAGACACGGCGGCGCCTGGCAGGGATTCAAGACCTACATCGCGCGCTATCTCGGTGACGATCTCACCATCGTTGTCCTCACCAACCTGGGACAGGCGCAACCCGAGCGCATCGTCAACGACATCGCGGCGCACTACATCCCCGCATTGAAGGAGACCTCGAGCTGGACGATCGTCGGGGCGCAAATCGCCGACGGCAGCGGCGGCCCGCTGCGGCGGGTGGACGTCCGCATCGAGGGCGACGTCATTCGGGAGGTGGGGACAGCCGTTCCGCGCGATCGCGATCGCGTGCTCGATGCGACGGGGCTGGTGCTGGCACCGGGCTTCATCGACACGCACAATCACTCGACCGACGGCCTCGACGCCGACCCCGAAGCCATCACACAGGTGTCGCAGGGCATCACCACGGTGCTGCTCGGACAGGACGGCAGCTCACCGTTTCCGGTTCGCGAGTATCTGGAGAGGCGGCGCCGCTCGCCGGTGGCGTTGAACGTTGCCGTGCTGGTCGGGCATGCCACCATTCGCCGGCAGGTGATGGGCGACGACTTTCGCCGTGCGGCGACGCCGGAGGAAACTGCCCGCATGCAGGCGCTGGTGGAGCAGGAGATGGAGGACGGCGCCGTGGGGCTGTCCTCCGGCCTCGAATACGAAGTCGGCAGCTACGCCACGCTCGACGAGCTCGTCGCGCTGGCCGACGCGGCCGCGAAGCACGGCGGATTCTACATCACGCACATCCGTGACGAGGCCGACAAGACCATCGAAGCCGTCCGCGAAGCGATCGCGATTGGAGCGCAGGCGAAGCTGCCGGTGCAGATCACCCACATCAAGCTCGGAACGGTGGGCGTGTGGGGCAGGGCGGCCGAAGTCGTGGCGCTCGTCGAGGCCGCTCGCAAGCGTGGTCTCGACGTGACGGCGGACGCGTATCCCTATCTGGCGTGGAGCTCGAATCTCAAGGTCATCGTCCCGAACAAGCAGTGGACCGATCCGGCGTCGGTGAAAGAAGCGCTCGACGACGTCGGTGGCGGCAGGAACATCCAGATCGCTCAACTGCCGATGTTCCCGCAGTACGTGGGCAAGCGGCTGAGCGACGTGGCGAAGGCCGAAGGCATCAGCGAAGTCGATGCCTACATCCGGATGGTCCAGGACGAGGGAGCCAGCGTGATCGGGCACACGATGTCCGAGGACGACATGCGGACGTTCTATCGACAGCCGTGGACGATGGTCGCGAGCGACGGCGGAGTGAACGTGAGCCATCCGCGCGGCGCGGGGACGTTTCCGCGCGTGCTGGGCCGCTTCGTACGCGAGGAACGCTGGCTGACGCTGCCCGACGCCGTTCGCAAGATGACCTCGCTGCCGGCGGCGAGGATGGGCGTGAAAGATCGCGGTACCGATCCGGGCGGGCATGAAGGCGGACCTGGTGGTCTTCGATCCGTCGACGATTCTCGACATGTCGACGTTCGAGCAGCCACGACTGCGCGCACGCGGGATCCACACCGTGTTCGTGAACGGGCAGCCGGTGTGGACCGGCGGCCGGCCCGACGGCAATCGCCCCGGAGTTGTCATTGCCGCCCGGCCCTGATGGTGTTCACGGCACGAGGCGAAAAACCTCATTCACGAAGTCGCTCTGCTGCATGGTGTCGTTGAACCGGACGTCGAGCAGATCACCCATGAGCGAAGCCGTTGCCCCATCGGCACCACCGGTGTACCCGGGGAAGGTGAAGGTGATGATTGTGTTGGCTTGCGAATAGGTGCCCCCAAGCTGGAAGCCGCCTCGGTACTGCAGGTGAAACGTGCCGCGGTCGTAGAGCACGACACGCGCCCCCGGCGGAGATCCACTGACTGACTCGAAGACTCGCGCCGGTCCGGAGATGGGCGGAAAACCCGGGAGGGGCGGAGGTGTCGGCGCGGGCTGCGATCTGGTCGTCGTGGGCAGCGTCGGCCAGGCACGGTGATCCATGCCGCAGGCGCTGAAGAACCCAAGGAGAGTCAGGACCCCCAGGTGGCGACCGACGCGCGACATGGTCACCTCTCGTTCTGTCCCGCGCTGTGCGACGGACCCAGCGCGAGATGCCTGGTTGATTCGGGAATTCCATCCTAAAGCCGCTCTTCTAGCCGGTCAATCACAGACCCGCCTCGATTTGCCACTGCCAGCAACCTCGACACCGAACCCCCCGGCATCGCCTGGGTTCAACGAATCACACCTGGCCATCGTCTAAAACCTGCGGCGCGCCCTCAGGCCCGCCAGGAGTGACACGTGAGTCCAGTCATCGGTGAACTTCGATACGCCGTCCGCCAGTTCCGGGAGGCGCGCATCTTCACTGCCACCGCCGTCCTGACGCTGGCTCTCGGCATCGGCGGCACGACCGCCATCTTCACACTCATCCATGTGGTGATGCTGCGCTCGCTGCCCGTCAGCGATCCCTCGCGGCTCTACCGCATCGGCGACGGCGACGCGTGCTGCGTGCAGGGCGGCCCGCAGGATCGCTGGGGCATGTTCTCGTTTCCGCTGTTCGAGCGCTTGAAGGCCGAGCTGCCGGAGTTCGAGGAAATGACGGCATTCCAGGCGGGCGGTGCGCGCGTGAGCGTGAGGCGCCAGAGCGGCGACACGACGTCGCGCCCGCTGCGTTCCGAGTACGTCACCGGCAACTACTTCTCCACCCTCGGCGTCGGCGCGTTCGGCGGACGCGTGTTCGCTCCCGCCGACGACACGCCCGCCGCTCATCCCGTCGTCGTGATCAGCCATCACCTCTGGCAGAACACCTACGGCGGCGACCGTTCACTGGTGGGCGCGACGCTCGTCGTCGAGGGCCATCCGTTCACCGTCGCCGGGATCACGCCGCCGGGCTTCTTCGGCGAGACGCTGCGCGGCGATCCGCCGGATCTCTGGATTCCGCTGCAGAAGGAACCGCTGATCAGCGGCGACACGTCGATTCTCCGCCAACCGGTCTCGGCGTGGCTGCGGGTGATCGGCCGGCTGCGGCCCGGGGCGACGACCGAGGGCATGGGCCCGCGGCTGACCGGCATCCTCCACCAGTGGCTGCAGCACGACTCGCAATACCCGGCGAACTGGATGCCCGACGTCGTTCGCGAGCTGCCCAACCAGACCATCGCGGTGGTGCCGGCCGGCGCCGGGGTCGGCATCATGAAGGAGCAGTACGGACGCAGCCTGCAGATTCTGCTCGGCGTGTGCGGGCTCGTGCTCCTCATCGCGTGCGCCAACGTCGCGAACCTGCTGCTCGCCCGCGCCGTCGCGCGGCGCGGGCAGACGGCGGTGCGCCTCGCGATGGGCGCCTCGCGCCGGCAGATCGTCACGCAGGCGCTGGTCGAGAGCGTCCTGCTCGCGGTCGCCGGCGGCATCGCCGGGCTCGTCGTCTCGATCGGGACGGCGCGGCTGCTGCTGGCGCTCTCGTTTGCCGGCGCGACGTTCGTCCCGATCGACACACGGCCCGCGCCGATGGTGCTCGCGTTTGCGTTCGCGCTCGCGCTGGTCACCGGCCTCGTGTTCGGCGCGGCACCGGCGTGGTTTGCGACCCGCACCGATCCGATCGACGCGCTGCGCGGCGCCGGCCGCACCACCGGCGATCACTCGTCGTTCGCGCGCAAGGCGCTCCTCGTCGTCCAAGCGACGCTGGCGGTCGTGCTCGTCGCCGGTTCGACGATGCTCGCACGCAGTCTCGGCAACCTCGAGCGCCAGCAGTTCGGGTTCGAGATTCAGGATCGCGTCCTGGTGGGGCTGAACCGGCCGCCCGCGACCTACACGCCCGAGAAGCTCGCGGTGCTCTACCGCGAGATCGACGATCGCCTGCATCGGCTGCCGGGCGTGCGGGGCGCGGGCCTCGCGCTCTACAACCCGCTCACCGACAACTGGGGTGAGCTGGTGCTGGTCTCCGGTCATCCGCCGCCAAAGCCCGGGGAACAGGCCGGGGCCTCGTGGGATCGGGTCAGCTCGACCTACCTCCAGAACCTCGGCGTCCGGCTCGTGCGCGGACGCTACTTCACCAGCGCCGACACCGAGAACTCGGAGAACGTGGCGGTGGTGAACGAAGCGTTCGTGCGCCGGTTCTTCAAGAGCGGCGAAGACCCGATCGACGCGCACTTCGGGCTCGACCTGCCCGAGAACGTCGACACCTACCGCATCGTCGGCATCGTGCGCGACGCGAAGTTCGCCGGCTTTGCCCTCGATCAGCCGGCGCGGCCGATGTTCTACGTCGCGCTGGCGCAGACCGTCGAGTACGAGAACGCCTTGATGAAGCGACTCGAGTCGCAGTCGCACTTCGTGCGCGGGCTGCTCGTGGTGACGCGCACGCCGACCGGCGTCCTCGAACCGCAGGTCAAGCGGGCGCTCGCCGAGGTCGATCCGAATCTCACCGTCACGACGGTGCGGACGCTGCAGCAGCAGGTGGATCGCTCGTTCGATCAGCAGCGCGCGGTGGCGAGCCTCGCCGGCCTCTTCGGCACCGTCGCGCTGGTGCTCGCCGCGATCGGCCTGTATGGCGTGACCGCGTACAGCGTCGCGCAGCGCACGAACGAGATCGGCATTCGTATGGCGCTCGGCGCCAGCCGGCGCAAGGTGATCGAGCTGGTGCTGCACGGCGCGTTCCGCCGCGTCCTCATCGGTCTCGGGCTCGGGCTGCCGTTGGCCATCGGTGCCGGACGCCTGCTCTCGGCCCAGCTGTATGGCGTGTCGTTCTGGGATCCGCTTGCGCTCGGTGTCGGTGCGGGGGCGCTTGCCGCGTGCGCGTTCGTGGCGGCCGTCATCCCGGCCGCACGCGCGGCGGCGATTCCGCCACTGAACGCGTTGCGCACGGAATGACCCGGACGAGCGGTGGAGCGCCGGGTGAGAGGAGTCTTCCAAGAGAACATCAAGATTGGGTTCTCCGTTCCTCCGTTTCTCCGTTCCTCTGAAATATGTCTTCTCCGTTCCCTCCGTTCCCTCCGTTGACTCACTGGAGTCCATGATCTTCTCGAAGATAGACGGCGCGATCAGCGCGGCGCCGGCTTGTCCGAATCGCTCCTGACCTTCGACAGCAGATCGCGGGCGCCGGCAGAGATCAAGCCGAGCTCGTTCGCGGTCTGGAAGAAGCGGTACCCCTGGGCGATTCGCTTCTGAATCTCCGCTGGCGCGCTGGCCGGGTAGCCTACCGGCACTCCATGCTTGCTGGCGGCCGCGAGGATGCGGGCGCCCGCCTCTTCGACCAGCGGATGATCGAGCCGGCCGCCGACGCCGAGCGCGTACGACATGTCGTTCGCGCCGAAGAACAGGACGTCGATGCCCGGCACCGCGGCAATCTCCTCCACGTGGTCGAGGGCTTCCTTCTGCTCGACGATGACGATCACCATCACCTGCGAGTCGGCGAACTTGGTGTAGTCGGCTGAAGTGAACCCCCACCGCGTGGCCGCGAGCGTCGGTCCGTACCCGCGGATGCCGGCCGGTGGATAGTGACACGCCTTCACCGCCCGTTCGGCGGCCTCGCGCGTGTTGACGAAGGGGAAGATCACCCCGAGGCTGCCGATGTCGAGCACGCGCTTGGCCTGCCAGGGCTCGTTGACCGGCACGCGCGTGAACGGGACGGCCTTGAGGCCGCGGCTGGCCAGGACAATCCCGCGCACCGACTCGAGGGTCAGTGGACTGTGTTCCATCTCGAGCCACAGGAAGTCGAAGCCGACGCCCGCCATCGTGGCGGCCACGTCCGGACTCGCGGTGGTGATGGTGGCGCCGAAGACCACCTTGCCTTCCTTCAACGCCCGCTTCACCGGATTCTCGGCGACCTGTGAGGCCAGAGCCGGCGGGCCGGTCTGGGTACTGCCCGGCCGCGGGATGAGCGCCGACCAGCATCATCGACGGGACCAAAGTCAGCCACACGTATCGCACCGGCAGTCGTGCCATGGCTCGTCTCCGCGAGAGTACCGCGATGGAACCTGTCGTTCGCGCGTGTTCGCGCTCACGAGTCTGTCTCGATGACGCGTGTAGCATACATGGCCGTGACTTTCGGACACGAACCACCGGCGCTCGGGCCGTCACACATCGCGCTGCGAACGCGGCTGACCGGCCACGTCGAACACCTCGCCAGCGTCATTGGCGAGCGCCACGTTTCGCGATCCGCGTCGCTCGAGCGAGCGGCCACGTACATCGAAGAGCAGCTGGCGTCGGCCGGGTACGAACCGGCGTCCCAGAGCTTCGACGTTCAGGGGCGTGCGGTCCGGAACGTGGAGGCGGTCGGCCGTGGCAGCCGGAGCCCGGATCGAACCCTCGTGATCGGCGCGCATTACGACACCGTGCCAGGGTGTCCGGGCGCGAACGACAACGGGACCGGCTGCGCTGCGCTGCTGGAGCTCGCGCGGGCGCTGGCCTCACGCAATCCGGCCACGACCGTTCGTTTCGTCGCGTTCGTCAACGAAGAGCCGCCGTTCTTTCAGACGGCCGGCATGGGCAGCCTGCGCTACGCGCAGCGCTGCCGAGCGGCTGCCCTCGACGTCGTGGGCATGATCTGCGCTCGAGACGATCGGGTACTGCACCGATCGGCCGAACAGCCAGCAGTATCCGTTGCCGCTCCATCCCTGGTATCCACGCACCGGCCACTTCGTTGGCTTCGTCTCGAATCTCCAATCGGCACGATTCCTGGCGCGGGCGGTGCGCGCCTACCGGCGTGGGGCAGCCGTCCCTGCTGAATCGGCGGCGCTGCCATCGATCGTTCCCGGCGTGGGCTGGTCCGACCATTGGGCATTCTGGCAGCAGCAGTATGCCGGCATCATGGTGACCGACACGGCGCCGTATCGATATCCGCACTACCACACCGCCGCGGATACCGCCGAGAAGATTGAGTCCAGATCGCTTCACCCTGGTGGTCGACGGGTTGCTCGGGATGCTGGTTCGGCTCGCCGGCGAATCGGATCGATAGCGAGATCCCTGCGAACGCCCTCGTCAGCGGGCGGGGATCACGGGAGACGACATGTTCGAAGCAGCGGAACTCGGACAGCAGGTCTCGAAGGAAGACTACAAACGGCGAGTCCCGGAGCTCCGGACGCGGCTCCTCGACTTGCAACAAGAGCTCCGCGGCGCTTCTTTCCCAGTCATCGTGGTCTTTGCCGGCGTCGACGGCGCGGGAAAGGGCGAAACCGTCAACCTGCTCAACGAGTGGATGGACCCGCGCTGGATCATGACGCGAGCGTTTGGTGTCCCGTCCGACGAGGAGCGCGAGCGCCCCGAGTACTGGCGTTACTGGCGGGAGCTCCCGCCTCGCGGCCGAATCGGCCTGTTCCTCAGTTCGTGGTACTCGCAGCCCATCCTGGATCGGGTGTATCGGCGCATCAAGACCGACGCATTCGAGCACGAGCTCGCGCGCATCGTGCAGTTCGAACGGACCCTGGCCGACGATGGAGCGCTCCTCTGCAAGTTCTGGATGCACGTGGACAAGAAGAGGCAACGCCAGCGGCTCGAGGCACTCGAGCGCGATCCCCTGACGCGGTGGCGTGTCACCAAGCTTCAATGGAAGCATTGGAACATGTACGGCCGGTTCGTGGCCGCCGCCGAACAGGCCATCCGCAGCACCAGCAGCGGACGGGCACCTTGGACAATCGTCGAAGGTGCAGACGAGAACTACCGCAGCCTTGCGGTCGGCGAAGCGCTGTGCGAGGCCGTCGCGCAGCGCCTGGCCGACCGGCCCGCCGAGTCCAAGGTGGTCCCGATGCGTGTGGCTGCTACCGGATCCGAACTGCGCGAAGCCGATCGCTCCCGCGCCAAGACGGGCACGGGCGGCGGCGCCCGAGGCATTGCCCAAACCGCGAGCCGCACGATCCTCGCGTCGCTCGACATGTCGAAGAGGCTCGACAAGCCATTGTTCTCGCGCAAGCTGCTCCAGTATCAGGGCGAGCTGAACCAGCTGATGCGGCGCGCCGCAGACCGGGGTGTGTCGACGATTCTCGTCTTCGAAGGATGGGACGCGGCTGGAAAGGGCGGCGCGATTCGGCGCGTGACGGCGGCGCTCGACGCCCGCCAGTACCAAGTGATTCCCATTGCGGCGCCGACCGACGAAGAGCGCGTCCACCACTACCTCTGGCGCTTCTGGCGCCACCTGCCGCGGGCCGGCCGGCTGACGATCTTCGATCGCAGCTGGTACGGCCGGGTGCTCGTGGAGCGCGTGGAGAACCTGGCGACGCCAGCCGAATGGATGCGCGCCTACGCGGAGATCAACCAGTTCGAAGACGAGCTCGAGGACCATGGCGTCGTCCTCGTGAAGTTCTGGCTGCACATCACGCCCGACGAGCAGCTGCGCCGCTTCAAAGAGCGCGAGCACGCGTCGTTCAAGCGGTGGAAGATTACGCAGGAAGACTGGCGCAACCGCGCGAAGTGGGGCGGGTACGAGCGGGCGGTGAACGACATGATCGAGCGGACGAGCACGCGCCGCGCCGCATGGACGCTCGTCGAAGCCAACGACAAGTCCTATGCGCGGATCAAGGTGGTGCAGACGCTGTGCGCGCGCCTCAGAGCGGCGCTCTGAACGCCCACCCGTCCGTCGCCGCGAACGGCCGTCAGTAGCTGGAGGCTGAGACTTCCGGAAGCTGGACGTCGAAATAGGCCTGGATGGACGCGTGCTGGCGGCCCGCATAGGCGCCCTGCCATACACGCTCGACGCGGCCGTCCGGGGACAGCACGATCGTTTGTGGCGTGGCGTCGAGCCGATAGGCGGCAACGGCGTCGGGGGTGGGGTTGCTGTAGACCGGGAACGAGAACGGCTGGTTCGAAAGATGGGCGGCGAGCCCGTTGTCGGTCAGCGAGAGGCCGATCACCCGGTAGCGTCCACGCGCCTGACGCGCGAGAGCTTCGATACTGGCCTTGTTCGCGTCGCACCAGCCGCACTGCGGGCTGAATACGTAGAGGACGGTGGGCTGCGAGCCGGCGAGCGCCAGATCGCCCCGCGTCCCGGTGGCATCGGAGACAACGAGCGATGGGATCGTGGCGCCGGCCGCGAGCGTGTTGTCGGCGCGCAGCCGGTTCACGGTCCGCATCTGGACGATGTTCAGGCCGGCCGAGGCGATGAGTGCGGCGAGGAGCGCGGTGTCTGCGAGCTTGAACGTCATAGCGTCACTGGCAATCAGCCATGCTGGCGGGCCCGGTGAGGGCCGCGCCCCGAGTCGTCTCACGTGGTCAGCGGGCCAGGTCGGGAATCTTCGGGCCGTAGATCACGCACCGCAGCGAAGTTGCCAACCCTATGTCGACAGTACGGCGGCTCGCCCGGCCAGTCGTAATAAACGCGTAACGAAGCCGTCAAGCTGTGGGAGGACGCGAGGGGGGACCAGAGCCTGACGATTCGAGAACGCAACCACGCGTTCAGTGAGGGTGGCCGGCGCCGATCGTCTTCGCTGGCGCCAATCGCGCGCGTTCAGCGCGACGCTCAGGGCTGCCGCGATCGTGATCTTTCGATCGCCGGTCGTCGACTCGCGGTGCGCCGCGTGCGCGTCCACCACTGGGGTAGACTGGCACCCGAGCGGTGGCCGGCGTTGCCGCGTGAACTGTGGTGTCGATCGCGAATGACGAGTCGAGCCTTCCTTGGTCGCCGCCTGACCGCGGGAGAGAAACGTAACGTACGCCTTTTCTTTGGCAGGGCGCTCGATGGAGGAAAGGTCCGCGTGCACGTGCACCTCTTCTCCGCCTCCGCCGCGTTTTGCCTCGGGAATCACATCTTCTTTCCGAGGCGCTGCTACCGGCCGGACTTCAGCATCGCGGAGCCCGACGTTCCTGCTTCTTCGTCGCCTGGTGACAAGCACGACCTCGCATGGCTGATCCACGAGTGCTGTCACGTCTGGCAGTTTCAAGCGAAGGTGCGCAACTACCATTGGTACAAGGCGCTGCTCGAGCACATCGCCTTCGGCCGCGCAGTGTACGACTACGACATCCACCAGATGGATTGCCTCGCGGACTACCGCTTCGAGCAGCAGGGCCAGATCGTTCAGGACTATGCGTGGTCGTTTCTCGAGAACGGCGGCCACCCTGGCGGGACTCGTGCCGAACGGTATCGAACGGTGATGCGCCGGTCGCTTCCGCTGGCGAACGTCACAGCGACGCGGCGCTTCCACAAGAGAGCGCCGTCCCTCTGGAGACGCGTGCTCGCCCGATGGTCAGCCCAGGCCTCCGTTTCGCAGAGGACGCATGCCCGGGATTGATCTCGTCGTCCTGGTCTGCGTCGTGCTCGGCTGCATCGGCTTTGGCGTGCGCGTCTGGCGACGTGGTGCACGACGCCGGCTGCTCGCGGGTGCGATCGCCGCCGGCTCATACGGCATCGTGCTGACCGTCTCGATGAGCGCCCATATCGTCGACATTCTCTCCCGCTGGTACGGGGGCCAGGGCTACGACGGCACGCCGATCGCCTACGACTTCCGCTTGTACTCGCTCCTGCTGCTCGGTGCCATCCTCATTGCGTGCGGCGTCTGGTTGCTCCGGGCGGCAGGCGCCCTCACGGACGGCGACGCTCGAGCGCGTGCGAGCGCCGCAGGGGCGGCGACCTGCGCGCTGGTGCTCGTCCTCCCGCTCATCCCCATCCAATCGTTCTTCGCGGTCCCGCTGTCGGTGCTCGGCACCCTGGTGCTGCTGGTTCTGGCAGGGACGCCCGCACGTCGCGTGCCGCAGGGGATCGGCCTGAGCGACGCCTCTGCGCCGGCTGCGCACGTCGGCCAACGCGCGTCGCGCCACCTGATCAAAGCGACTGGCCCTCGAGCACCGCGTCGAACGCGAGATCGACCGTGTAGCCGTTGACCGAGGCTTGCCGGAGCGATCCGGCTGCGTTACGATCGCGGCCGCCAGGCGCAAGAAATCGAGCTCTTCCGGCACGCGTGCGAGCGGGTTCGTCCCCGCCGTGAGCCGTCGGGCCGACAGGTTCCGGCCGCCCGAGCACGCGTCCGGGCGGGAGAATCTCCCAGATGTCTCACCTGCGCACCGGATGCTCAGCGACGCGGTCCACCGCGTTCGTCCTGGCCTTTGCGGCCTCGATCGCGGTTTTCGCGTCCGGCAGTCAGCCGGCGCCGGCAAGCGCCGGCCGCGCTCGAACCGATGCGCCCATCGATTTGCGGCGCGCGGTGATCGTCACGCCTGCCACGACCGCCAAGGCCGAGCGCACGGCCGTGCGAGTCCTGATCGAGGAAGTGGAGAAGCGATCGCTCGTGCGCCTGCCGGTCTCATCGACCTGGCCCGACGCGACGATCCCCGTCATCGCCGTTGGTCTGCAAGAGACCGCCCGCGCCTGGGCGAAGCCGGTGGCTGCGAGCGCTGCGGCCCCGCCCGCACCCGGACGCGAAGGCTACCGGATTCACGTGGATACCACGAGCAGGCCGGCGCCCACAGTGCTCGTGCTCGGCCGCGACAGCCGCGGCGTGCTCTTCGGCGTGGGCCGGCTGCTGCGCGAGCTGCACATGACCCGGACCGGCGTGTCGCTGGCCGCCGACGTTCAGATCTCGACCGCGCCCAAGGTGGCGCTTCGCGGCCATCAGCTCGGCTACCGTCCGAAGACCAATTCCTACGACGGCTGGGACGTCGCGATGTGGGAACAATACATCCGTGATCTCGCCGTGTTCGGCACGAATGCCATCGAGCTCATTCCGCCCCGGTCGGACGATGCGGCCGATAGCCCGCATTTTCCACTACCACAACTCGACATGATGGTGGAGATGTCGCGGCTCGCCGACGAGTACGGCATGCACGTGTGGATCTGGTATCCCGCGCTCGACAAGGACTACGCCGACCCGAAGCAGGTGGACTTCGCGCTCCAGGAATGGGGTGCCGTGTTCGCCAGGCTGCCGCGCATCGATGCGGTGTTCGTGCCCGGCGGCGATCCCGGCCACACGCAGCCGAAACACCTCTTCGCGCTCCTCGAACGGCAGACGGCCAACCTGCGCAAGCACCACCCGAAGGCGCAGATGTGGATGTCGCCCCAGAGCTTCACGCTGGCCTGGATGGACGAGTTCTACGACTTGATGCGCGCCGAGCCCGCCTGGCTGGGCGGTATCGTGTTCGGACCGCAGAATCGTGACAGCGTTCCGGTGGTGCGGCAGAAGATTCCCGCCCGCTATCCGATCCGGCACTATCCGGACATCACGCACAGCCTCCGCAGCCAGTACGCCGTGCCGGAGTGGGACGTCACGCACGCGCTCACGTCGCAGCGCGAGCCGATCAATCCGCGTCCCCTGGATCAGGCCACGATCTTCCGCGGGCTCCTCCCGCACGTCCAGGACTTCATCACCTACTCGGAAGGCTGCAACGACGATGTGAACAAGATCGTGTGGAGCGCGCTCGGCTGGGATCCGCAGACCGACGTCGCGGACATCGTTCGCGAATACAGCCAGTACTTCATCGGCGATCGCTACCGGGAGACGTTCGCCCAGGGCCTGCTCGCGCTCGAGCGCAACTGGAAGGGCCCGCTGGCCGAGAACGCGTCGGTCTACGAGACGCTCGAACACTTCCAGGCGCTCGAGCGCGACGCCGCCCCGCGCGACCTCCTCAACTGGCGGTTCCAGCAGGCCCTGTATCGCGCGTACTACGACGCCTACCAACGGAGCCGCCTGCTGCACGAGTCCGCGCTCGAAGAGCGGGCGATGGAGCGCCTGCGTGCCGCGCGCACGATCGGTTCGCGCACCGCCATCGAGCAGGCCAATGCGGTGCTCGAGGAGGCCGAGCGCTCGCGGCCGTCGCCGGAATGGCGGCAGCGGGTCTTCTCGCTGGCCGAGGCGCTCTTCCAGAGCATCCGCATGCAGCTCAGCGTCGGTCTCTACAAAGCCATTGCCGTCGGACGGGGGGCGACGCTCGACCTCGTCGACACGCCGCTCAACAACCGCGGCTGGCTGAACGCCCGCTTCAAGGAAATCCGGGCGGCGGAGAAGGAAGAGGATCGGCTGGCTGCCATCGATCGCATCGTGTCGTGGACCGATCCGGGTCCGGGCGGCTCCTACGACGATCTCGGCAACCCGTCGAAGCAGCCGCATCTCGTGCCCGGCCCGGGCTTCGAGAAGGATCCCGGCATGCTCCAGTCGCCGTCGGTCGGGTTCGCCTATCGGCCCGAGTGGCGGATTCGTGGATCACCCACGCGGAGTCGTTCTGGGAGGCGCCAGTCAGTCTTCGATACACCGGTCTCGATCGAGCCGCCCGCTATCGCGTGCGTGTCGTCTACGCGGGCGAGAGTGGCCCGACCACCGTGCTTCGCCTCGTCGCGAACGGCGGCCTCGAAGTCCACGCTCCTATCAAGAAAGAAAACCCGGTGAAGCCGCTCGAGTTCGACATCGCCGTCGAGGCCACCCGCGGCGGTGAGCTCACGCTGACGTGGACGCAGGCTGGCGGGACGGGCGGCGCGGGACGCGGCAACCAGATCGCCGAGGTCTGGCTGATTCGCAGCGCGCCGGCGTCGGCGGCCGTCGTCGATTGAGTCGCCGATCATGGCTCACGATCCGGATCCCGCCGCAAATCCAGCCTGGGAGAACCCGGTCAAGCAGCTGCTCCGGCAGGGCGAACCGGTCGTCGGCGGGACCCTGACCACGACCAGCCTGGACGTGGCCGCGCGCATGGCCACGGTCGGATTCGACTTCCTGTGGGTGGAGATGGAGCATTCGCCCATCACGCTCGAAACGCTGCGCAACGTGGTGCTGGCGACGCGCGGACTGCCGGCCGTGCCGTTCGCGCGCGTGCCGGTCAACGAAACGTGGATGGCCAAGCGCGTGCTCGACGCCGGCGCCTACGGCGTGATCTTCCCGTTCACGCGAACGCGGGGCGATGGCCAGGCAGGCCGCGGATGCGTGCCGGTATCCGCCAACCGGCCGGCGCGGTTCGGGGGCAGGACTCGCGACGACGTGCTGGCCCGAGCCCGATTCCTATTACGATTCCGCCGACCGCAATATCGTCGTCGTCGCCATCGTCGAGGAGGTGGCGGCGCTCGACGAGGTCGATGCGATTGCTGCCACCGAGGGCGTGGACGTCGTGTTCCTCGGCACGGGCGATCTCTCGTTCTCGCTGGGTCTGCGCGGCCGGCAGGACGACGAGCGCATCGAGGCGGCGGCGAGCGCGGTGGTCGCCGCGACCAAACGGCATGGCAAGGCCGCCGGCCGTCCCGCGGCCGACGCCAGCCAGTTGCAGCGGTTCATGGATCAGGGCTTCCGGTTCTTCCAGGCGGCCACCGATCTTCGATTGCTCGAAACCGGTGCGCGGCACCTGCTCGGGCAGGCCCGTGACAGCGGCGCGAGCCGTTCGAAAGGCCCGATGTATTGAACCAGGGGACGGGAGTCTTGTTGCGGGTGAGAAGACTGCGTGCCCTGGCGGCGTGGGTACTGAACTATAGTCCTCTTGCCGAAGGCGCAAGAAATACGCGCAGGAGGTCCGTTCCGGGATGTCTCCGAGCCAACCCTACGTCACCGCCTACACGAGCCCGACGGTCGCCCAGGTCCTGCTGCTCTATCTGGCCCGCGAGGGAGTGACGACGATCTTCGGCGTTCCCGGTGGCGGAGTGGCCAACCTGCTGGTGGAGCTGAAGAACCAGCGCGATCGCTTCAAGTACGTGGTGTGCCGCCACGAGACGGGCGCGGCATACATCGCCGACGGCTACTTTCGCGCGAGCGGCATTCTCGGCGTGGTGGTGGTCACCTCCGGGCCGGGCGCCACCAACGCGCTCACCGGCGCGATGACGGCTCAGAACGACGGAAGCGGCTTGCTGGTTCTCTCGGGTGAAGTCAGCGAGCAGTATTTCGGCAAGGGCTATCTCCAGGAAGGATTGGACAGCGACCTCGACGTGCACGCGATTTACAAGGCGTCGGCCGCGTACAGCGCCGAGCTGAGCGATCAGTCCGAAGTGCAGACGCTCCTCGAGCAGGCGCTCCGCGACGCGCTCAGCATTCCGAGGGGGACGGCCCATCTCAGTCTCCCGAACAACGTGGCGGCCGAGAGCGTGCCGACGATCCAGATCCCGAACAGCCCGGCCAGCTACCGCACGGTGGCGTCCGGCGCCGATCGCGATTTCGTGCACCGGACGGCCGCCGCGCTCGTCGCCTGCAAGCGCCCGCTGATCTTCCTCGGCAGCGGATGCCGCGACGCGCTGCGCGACGACGACACGCTCGACCGCCTCGTGGTCTTCGCCGAGCGGCATGCGATTCCGGTGATCACCACACCTGATGGCAAGGGCGTCTTCCCCGAAGGGCATCCGCTGTCGCTTCGGGTGTATGGATTCGCGAGCAACACCTGGGGCCCGCAGTGGATGCAGCAGCAGCCGACGCCCTACGACGGGCTGCTCGCGATCGCGACCAGTCTCCGCGGGCTCTCGAGCAACAACTTCAACCCGATGCTGATTCCGGGAGGCGGCCCCTTCATCCAGGTCGGCCTGGATCAGCAGGCCATCGGGCGCTCGTTCCCGGTCACGCTCGGGATCGTGGCCGAGGCGGGTGCGTTCATCCGCGAGCTCGGCAGCCCCGAGCTCATGATGAAGTTCCCAGCCGGTTCAGGCCGACG
Organism: Vicinamibacterales bacterium; assembly: GCA_963840865.1. Classification (GTDB taxonomy): domain Bacteria; phylum Acidobacteriota; class Vicinamibacteria; order Vicinamibacterales; family Vicinamibacteraceae; genus CAWJAP01. Next base: position 77,964 of record CAWJAP010000020.1, on the reverse strand, counting down.
TCCAGGCTCGCCAGACAGCGGTGGCTGCCATCAAGCAGCGCTCGCCGTTCTACAGTCCGCAACAGTACGAGTCCAATGCGTCGCCGATCGAGCCGGCCGCCATGGTGCGGATTCTGCAAGCCACGCTGCCCGACGACAGTCTGATCTTCCTCGATGCGGGCAACTGCGTGGGGTGGGGCATCCACTACTTCACGATCGATCGGCCGCGTGAGATCCACAGCTCGCTGGCGATGGGGCCGATGGGCTTTGCCGTCGGCGGGGTGATCGGCGCGAAGATCGGCCGGCCCGAGAAGACGTGCATCGCGCTCGTCGGTGACGGGGCCTTCATGATGCACGGCGCCGAGGTGTCGACCGCCCAGGCGCACGGCATCGGCGCGATCTGGGTGGTCCTCCAGGACAACGACCTGCACATGGTCAGCCAGGGGATGCAGTACCTGTATCCGGATCCCGGCGACGTGTGGGATCAGCTCTATCGGCTGGGCACTCCCGACCTGATCAAATTCGCCGAAGGACTCGGTGCGGACGCGTATGCCATCGACAGCCCCGCCACGCTCCAGGCGGTGATGCCCGAAGTTCTCGAGAAAGCCAATACGCAGGGGCGGCCACAGGTGATCGTGGCCGCGATCAATCAACAGAGCATCGACCCGTACTTCCCGCCCAAGCCGGCCGCGCCGGGACATCAGGCAAACGAATGACCATGGCCAAGGACGCGCGCGCATCCGCAGCATCCGGTCCCGACTACGACGTGGCCATCGTCGGCGGCGGGGTGTCGGGCATCTACTCGGCGTGGCGCCTCGCCACCGCCAGAGCGGGCGAGCCCAAGCATCTTCGGCCGGCCGGATCGACGGGCAAGATGAGGGTCGCCGTCTTCGAAGGCAGCGACCGCATCGGCGGGCGGCTGCTGTCGGCGCGGCCGCCTGGCTTCACCGACAGCACCACGTGCGAGATCGGCGGCATGCGCTATGTGTCGTCGCAGACGCTCGTGCGCAGCCTCGTGGAAAACGAGCTGAAGCTGCGGCGCTACGAGCAGGTGGTCAACAACCCGGACACGATCGTCTACCTCCGCGGCAAGCGGCTCCGCTTTTCGGAGGTTCAGAATCCGGCCGTGCTGCCCTATCACCTGGATTGGGCCGAAGCGCAGTTTGTGACGAAGAACGATCCCGCGGGCCTGATCCCCTGGGCCATCGGCAAGCTCCTGCCCGACGTGAACCAGCTCAAGGGCGACGCACTGCACCAGTATCTGCAGAGCCGTGAAGATCGACGGCACGCCGCTTTACGAGCACGGCTTCTGGAACCTGCTGGCGCGCGCGCTCTCGCCCGACGCCTACGCCGTGGCCCGCACGCTGATCGGGTACGACTGCCTCGGGTCGAACGCGAACGCCGTCGATCTCATCTGCGAGATCTACGACTTCGCGCCCAAGGTGAAGTACTACCTGTTGAAAGAGGGCTACGAAACGGTTCCGTGGACGCTGCAGCAGAAGTTCGAGGCGGCCGGCGGCGAGCTCGTCACCGGAAGCTGGGTAGCCGGCTTCGACCGGAAGACGCTGCCTGACGGAACGACGGGCGTCGAGCTGCACTTCAGGGGCGGCCGTCCTCCGGTCACGGCGCGTGCCGTCGTGCTCGCCATGCCACGCCGATCGATCGAGCTGCTGTTGCGCCATGGCCCGGTGCTCGATCCCGCGCAGGCCCCGAAGGTTCCGCATCTGCTGAACGCGGTTCGCGCCATCCCGCTCTACAAGCTGTTCCTGGCCTACGAGTATCCCTGGTGGAATGCCGTTGCCGCGGCGCCCAAGAGGCCCCTGCAGGGCCGATCGCTCACCGATACCCCCGTGCGCCAGCTGTATTACTGGCCGGTCGATCCGCCGGCGCCGCCGCCGACCACCGGTCACGCCCTCCTGATGGCCTACAACGATGCGACGAGCGTCGATTTCTGGGAGGGCCTCAGCGGCTCGAGTGCGTCGCCGATCGAGACCGCCGAGGCCCGCAGGAAAACGAGCGCGGCGCTGCAGCACTTCCGGAAGATCCGGCCGACAGTGCGCATGTACCAGCCGCACGCGTCGCTCCAGCGGGAAGGCGGCGGCGATCGTTCGAGCGATCGCCTCCGCCAGAACTGGCACGATCATCGGGCTCCGTATGAAATGGTCATGGAGATGCACCGGCAGATCGCGCGGATGCACGACGTCCAGGACGCGCCGGCGCCTCTCGACGCGGCCTACATGGACTGGTCGGTGGATCCGTACGGCGGCGGCGTGCACTTCTGGAACCGCGGCTACAAATCCTGGGAGGTCCTCGAGCAGATGACGCAGCCGGTCGACGACTTCCCCTGTTACATCTGCGGCGAGGCCTATTCGACCAACCAGACCTGGGTGGAAGGCGCGCTGCAGACCGCCGAGATCGTGTTGCAGAAGCACTTCGGGCTGTCGAAGCCGGCGTGGATCACGCCAACGCCGAAAAAAGCGTCGGCCACCGCGCCGCGCAAAGCGGCGGTTGCCGCCAGAACGGCCGGCAGAGCGAAGTTAGGTAAAGGAGTGCAGTGACCAGTGACCAACTAACAGTGTCCAAACTCTTAACGACCAACTCGTCGTTGGTAGCTCGTAGCTGGTCGTTGGTCGAGAGAGAGTAGGGGCCCGGCACTCCATGGTCGATCCGTCGCCACGAATCCTCGGCCTGGGCTACTTCGTTCCGCCAGGCCGCCGCACGAACGACGATCCCATCTTCGACTGGCTGAGCGCCCACGTTCCGGCCGACAGCAATCCGTTCCAGGGATACACCACGCGCGCCGTTCTCGGGCCCGGCGAGGACCTGATGACGATGATGATGCCGGCGGCGATGAACGCGCTGCAGGATGCCGGCCTCGAGGCGCGGGACGTCGACCTGCTGCTCGGCTACGCGACGGTGAGCCCGTACACCACACCCAACGCGCTGAGCCAGCTCCACCACCAGCTGGGGCTGCCGGAGCGGGCGTACGTCGTGCCCCTGAATTGCGAGTTCTCCAACTTCAACGCGGCGCTGATCATGGGCGACGCGCTCGTCCGGGCGGGCCGCGCCCGGAACATCCTGATCGTGGTGGGCGGGAACTGGTCGCGCCACGTGGACTATCGCACCGTGCAGTCGATCAGCGCGGCGGACGGCGCCGGGGCGGCCGTCATCGGACTGTCCTCCGACCCGGCCCGATGGCAGGTCGTCGATCAGCACACCGTGACGATGACCCGCTATTTCGGATCGATGTACATGCAGGGACAGCCATATCCGCAGACGCCGCCGCGCGACGGGCACGAGCGGTTGTGGAGCGAGCCGGTCTTCCACATCACGTCAACCGGGATGCAGGGGTTCCGCGACTTCGGCGGCGGCGTCGCGCTCGACGCAGTCACCGGGCTGCTCGCGCGGCACGCCCTTCCAGCCTCGACGGTCACGCTCATCGCGCATCAGGCGTCGACCGTGTTGTCCAGCATGTGGCAGGCCCGGCTGCAGCCGGCGCAGATGATCGAGACGATCGCCGAGTTCGCCAACATGACCGTCGCCAACATCCCGGTGACCCTGGCGTGGTCGGTCGAGCACGATCCGATCACCCAGGACAACCTCGTGCTGTTCGCCCTGGCGCCGGACATGCACGCCAACGCCGTCCTGCTGCACCGGAATGGGTGACGGATCGCTCGTCGGCGGCCGCTACGAGTTGCTCGATCGCCTCGGCGCGGGCGGGATGGGCGAGGTGTTTCGCTCCCGCGACCGGCTCACCGACGGCATCGTCGCGCTCAAGCGGGCGCGGAGCGAGTCGATGGCGACTGCTGCGCTGTCCGACGCGCGCGACGCCCGCAGGGTCTCGGAGGACCGGACCACCCGGTTTCCGGCGCCGACGACACCGGAGACGATCAACGTCAAGGCGCAGCTGACGATCGCTTCCGAGTTCCGCGTACTCTCCTCGCTGCGCCACCCCAACATCGTCAGCGTGCTCGACTACGGGTTCGAGGCGAACGGCTCGCCGTTCTTCACGATGCAGCTGCTGACCGATCCGGTGACGATCGTGGCAGCCGCGCTGGGGCAGCCGCTCGACGTGCAGCTCGACCTGCTGTTCCAGGTGCTCTACGCGCTCTCCTACCTGCATCGCCACGGGATTGTGCATCGCGACCTGAAGCCGTCCAACATCCTCGTGATGGATCGCCAGGTCACCGTCCTCGATTTCGGCGTCTCCGGGCTGTCGGAGTTCAGCGTCGTGGGGACGCCGGGGTTCATCGCGCCCGAGGTCCTGCACGGCGAGCGTCCGACGCCGGCGAGCGACTTCTATTCCGTCGGCGGCATTGCCTACGAAATCCTCACCGGCGAACCGATCGCACAGGTCCGACGGGATCCGCCTGGCGAAACTGGATCCGGTGGGTCCGGTTGGCGGACTGGTCAAGACACTGCTGTCGCCCGACCCGGTCCTGCGGCGGTACACCGACGCCAATCGCCTCGTCGACGATCTCGCGCGGGCGGCGGGGCGGGAGGTTCCACCCCGGAGCGCCGACCACCGCGACAGCTATCTCAAGGCGGCGCCGCTCATCGGGCGCCGGGCCGAGCTCGACCTCCTCACCGACGCGCTCGAGGCTGCGCTCGGCGGGCGCGGCAGCGCATGGCTCGTCGGCGGCGAGAGCGGCGTCGGCAAGTCGCGCCTGCTCGAGGAGATCCGATCCCGGGCGCAGGTGCGCGGCCTGCTCGCCCTGAGCGGGAGTGCCGAGGAGAATCAGGCGCCGTTCGCCGTGTTCCGGGAGAGCCTGTCACGTCTTGCGCTGCTCGTCGACGTGAGCGACGAGGAAGCCGGCCTCCTCAAGGCCGTCGTTCCCGACATCGAGCGCGTGCTGGCACGGCCGGTCGCGGACGTGGCCGTCGATCCGCAGCTGTTCCAGGAACGTTTGATCGACGTGGTCTGCGACCTGTTCACGCGGCACCTCGGACCGATCCTCCTCGAGCTGGAGGATTGCCACCTCCTCGGCGAGAGCCTGCGCGTCGTGCAGAAGCTGACACGGCTGACCGATTCGCGGCCGCTCCTGATCATCGCGTCGTTTCGAGACAACGAACGCCCGCAGCTCCCGATCGAGTGCCGCGACATGCGGCTGATGCGGCTGTCGCGGTTCCGGCAGGCCGAAGTTGGTGACATCGCGGTCACGATGCTCGGCCCCGAGCTGGGCCAGGATGCCGCAGTCGTCTCGTTCCTGGAGCGCGAGACCGAGGGCAACGCCTTCTTCCTCGTCGAGGCCGTCCGCGAGCTGATCAACGAGCGCGGACGCGGCGCGGACGTGTCGCCCGCGATGCTGCCCGCGCGCGTCTTCTCGGGCGGCATGAAAGAGTATGTCCGGCGCCGGCTCGATCGGCTGCCGGCCTGGGCCCGTGACGCGATGGAAATGGCCGCCATCATCGGTCGCCAGGTCGATCTCGACGTGCTCCGGGCGGCGGCGCGCGACGCCGACCTCGACGCCCTGCTCGTCGTCTGCGGCAACGCGGCGATCCTCGAAGGGTATGGCTACCAGTGGCGGTTCACGCACGACAAGCTCCGCGAAGCGTTGCTCGCCGAGATGGCGCCCGACACGCGCCGCGGGCTGAGCGCGCGCGGCGCGGCGGCGATCGAATCGGTGTACGGCACGGCGCCCGAATGGATTCACACGCAGGCGGCGCTGTGGAAGGAAGGGGGCGTTGCCGACAAGGCTGCGTCGTACCTGCTGCTGGCGGCGGCGCAGCTGCTGTCAACCGGCTCGCCCGAGAACGCCGTGCGGCTCGCGGTCGACGCAGCCCGGCAGCTCGACGTCGAGCTGCCCGGCTCGCGCGAGCAGCAGGCCGCGGCCATCGGCGCGGAGATGGCCGCCATCGGCGCGCTGATGGCGGGGAGAGGGCCCGCCGAGCTGGCCGATCTCCCGCGGCTCACCGACGACCGGGTCGCGCGGGTCGTCGGCATTCTCATGTTGATCGGGCCGGCGGCCCACATCAGCCAGAACCTCGAACTGTTCGCGCTCAGCACGCTCAAGTGCTTCACGCTGACGCTCGAGCACGGCGTCGGCGCCGACGCCCCGAAGGTCATCGCGATGTACGCCGCGGTGGTCCGCCGCGTGACCCAGAACAGCCGTCTCGCGTTCGACTTCAGCACGCTCGCCATGGAGCTCGATCGCAAGCTGTATGGGCGCGTCAGCTCACCCGTGTTGTTCCTGCACTCCTGGTTCGTGAACCACTGGATTCACCCGATGAAGACGAATCCGGCGCTCGCGTGGGATGGCGCTCGCGTCGGCTTCAGCGAGAACGACACGCTCTACGGCTGCTTCAACGCCGCCGCTCACGTCATCTATTTGAGCTTCAACGGCGCCCCGCTCCCTCACGTCGTCCAGGAAGCCGATCGGCAGCTCGCCCGCATTGCCGAACGGGTCAGGGTGTCGGCGTTCCACTGTGTGCTCGAGCGCCAGCTGGCGCTGGCCCTCATGGGGCGGACGGCCGATCGACTCAGCCTCTCAGACGATCGCCATGACGAGGAGCGCGATCTCGCGTCGATCTGCGCGACCTCGAACCACAACCAGATCGGCTACTACTTTTTGGCCAGGATGCGCCTGCACTACTACCACGGCGACTACGAGGCCGCGTTGGACTACGCCGAGCGGGCGCTGCCCCTGCTTTCGGCGTTTCAGAGCCAGGTGGCGGAATGGGAGTTCGCCTTTTATCGCGCGCTCGCCAGCGCGGCCCGCGCCCAGCAGGTGGGTGCCGCCGAGCGGGCGCCGCTCGTCGAAACGGTCGACACGCTGCTCGCGTGCTTCGAGAACTGGGCAGAGGTCGGACCGGCCAACTTCGCGCACAAGCGCGACCTGATCAGGGCCGAGCGATTCCGGGCCCGCGACGAGCGCGATCCCGCCGCGGCCGCCTACGATGCCGCCGTCGCGTCGGCGGCGGCGAGCGGCTTCGTGCACGATCTCGCCCTCGCGCACGAGCGCGCCGCGCTGTTCCATCAGGCGGCCGGCGACGCGACGGCCTCGCGCCGCCACGCCCAGCTCGCGGCGACGAGCTACGAGGAATGGGGGGCTCTGGCGAAGGTCGAGTCCTTGCGTCACGCACGAGCTCGTCCGACGACCGCCGAGTAGACGCCAGCAGCCCGAACCGCGCCCGGGTCGGCGGCTGCCGGTCACGGCCACTCCGCGCAGCGAATTTGCACTGGAGCGTCAACCCTGAAGGCGCAGGATGCGCGCCGCGTTCCCCCCGTAGATCGCCTCCCGTTCCGCCTCCGGGATCTCGAGCGCCGCGATCGCGTCGATCATCAGCCGCAGGCTCCCGATCTGGTGCGGATAGTCGCTCCCGGCGAGGATGTGGTCCGTTCCCGCGAACTCGATCGCGAGCTCCAGGCAGTTCACATCGAAGTTCACCGTGTCGTAATAGCACCGCTTCAGGTACTCGCTCGGTGGACGGCTGATGTTCACCCGGCACTCCTTGAAGGCGCGGTACCCGCGATCGAGCCGCTCCGCAAGATAGGGAATGGCGCCGCCGAGGTGTCCGAGCACCCACGTGATTCGCGGAAAGCGCTCCATGACGCCGGCGAACACCAGATGTGCCGCCGCGAGCGTCGTGTCCATCAGGAAGCCGACGAGCGGCATCAACCAGTACGCTTCCATCGCTTCCACGCCGAGGGGATGAATGGGGTGGATGTAGAGCACCGCGCCAAGCTCGTGGGCCTTCTCGTACAGCGGCCAGTAGCGGCGGTCGGCCAGCGCGACGCCGTTCGAATTGCTGAAGAGCATGGCGCCGGGGAACCCGAGCGTCGTGCACGCACGCGCCAGTTCCGCGACCGACGCGTTGGGATCGTTGAGCGGAAGGGTCGCGAGCGCCGTGAAGCGGCGGCCTCTCGTGGCGACGATGTCGGCCAGCGCGTCGTTGACCAGGCGCGCCAGATGCACCGCCCGATCGGGTGTCTCGACCTGGGTCCCCGGAGTGGTGAACGTCAACACCTGCTTGGCGACGCCGTGCTCGTCGAGGACCGTCTCGCGATACGCGATGTCGCGGTGGCCGGGCACCAGGACGTTGTAGTCGCCGGGATAGTGGAGCCGCGGATTCCCTTCCTCGTCCTCCGTCATGCGGACGCTGCTCGGCCCCTTGCGGATGGCATCGAGGTACGCGGCGGGGTAGTAGTGGTTGTGGAAGTCGATGATCATCGGTTGATGTCTCCGGCAGGACGCCCGCGCAGCCAGACGCCGTAGATCGGAACTCCCGCGGCCACGAGCAGCAATCCGCTGGCGCTTTCGATCGGATCGGTGGCGATTTGGTTGGCCACGATGACGAGGGATGCGATCGCGAACGCGGCCGGCGTCAACGGATAGCCCGGCGTCACGTACTCGGGCGCGTAGCCGGGCCGCCGGCGCAAGACGACGAGGCCGATGGCCATCAGCGCGAAGAAGATCCATTCGGTGTAGATGACCCGGGTGAAGAGCTGCCGGTAGGTTCCGGTCGCGACCAGCACCGACGACCAGACCGCCTGGAGCACGATGGCGCGGTGCGGCGTGCCGAAGCGCGGATGGATGCCGGCGACCCATCGGAAGAGCAGCCCGTCGCGCGCCATCGCGAAGTACACCCGTGGTCCGGTCAGGACGATGCCGTTCAGCGCGCCGAAGGTCGAGAACACCACGAGCGCGGACATCGCGGCCGCCCCGGAGCGACCGACCAGCACCTCCGCGGCATCCGCAGCGATTCGCGTGGAGACCGCCACGCGGTCGAGCGGCAGGACGTAGAGATACGCCGCATTGAGCGCGACGTAGCAGAGCGTCACGACGATCACGCCAATCAGCAGGGCCGCGGGGATGGTGCGCCGGGGGTTCACCGTCTCCTCGGCCGGGTAGGTCACCATGTGCCAGCCGCCGAAGGTGAACAGCCCGGCAATGAGCGCGAGGGCGTAATCCCGGGGTGCGATGGTCCACCAGGCGCCGCCCTGCTGTTCCGCAACGTGCGGCGGTACCGCCGCCCCGAAGAGGAAGCCGGCCGAGATCAGCAGGGCGATGGCCGCGACCTTGCCGATCGTGAAGAGCGACTGCACGCGGCTGCCATGCTGGACGCCGCGGTAGTTGACGGCCGACAGTACGACGATTGCGGCGATGGCCACCAGGCGGATCCCGGTGTCGTCGAGCGGCACGAAGAAGGCGACATAGCGGGCGAAGACGACGGCGATCGCCGCGATGATGCCGGAGTGCATGCTCCAGAACATCGCCCAGCCCCAGAGAAAGCCGACGGCCGGCGAGAACGCGCGCTTGAGGAACACGTACACGCCGCCCGACTCGGGAAACGCGGAGGCCAACTCGGCGCAGACGAGCGCGCCGAACAGCGTGAGCACGCCCGAGAGTGCCCACACGACGAAGATGCCGCCGATCGATGGCACTCGCCCGGTGATCTCCGACGGCTGCACGAAGATCGACGCGCCGATCATCGTGCCCACGACCATCGCCGTGGCGGGCACGAGTCCCATGGAGCGTCGCAGCGCGGGCGCGTCGGGCATCCGACCGAAGACTGAAGACCGGACAACTGAAAGGGCTACAGGCTACAGGCTGCAGGCTACAGGCCCCGGCGAAGGTCCTCATCGATGCCTGCAGTCCGAGGTCCGAGGTCCGACCGAAGACCGAAGACCGAAGACCGAAGACGGACAACTGAAAGGGCTACAGGCTACAGGCTGCAGGCTACAGGCCACCGGCCCGGGCGAAGATCTTCATCGATGCCTGTAGCCCGGAGCCCGTAGCCGGTAGCCGGGCCGGAAATCGGGGTTGGGTGCCTTTTCGCGGACGGGATCTGGCGAAAAAGCACCCGACCCCTATTTCCATCAGAACCACACGCGCAAGGCGAACTGCATGACGCGCGGAGGTTGCGCGGTGAGGATGCGGCCGAAATTTCCCGAGTTCTGCGCGGTAGTCGGGTTGTCGAGATTCACCGTGTTCAGCGCGTTGAAGGCTTCGACGCGCACCTGCAGCCGCGTTGCACCTGAAAGCGAGAACGTCTTGTGGAGGCCAAGATCGAGCGTCGTCGATCCCGGGCCCCTGACCGAGTTGCGCGCTGAGTTGCCGAACGTGCCGATTGCATTGGGCTGAAAGACCGATGTGTCGAACCACCGCTGGATCTGCTCGGACCTGGGCCGGTCGGAGGGAAGCTCCGGATCGCCGGTCTGATCCGCGCGCTGTCCGCCGGTGCCGCTCCGTGCGTTGTCCACGCCACTCGTGACGGACAGCCCGACGCCGGTCTGCATGCCGAGGATGCCCGTGAGCGACCAGCCGGTGAGGATGCCGTCGACGACCGGCTGGCCGAACCGTCCCGGAATCTCCCACAGCCACGACGTCACCCACCGGTGTCGGCGATCGGAGTTGGCGAAGCCCCAGTCGAAGTCGAGATCGAACGGGTTGGTCTGGTTCGCGCCGGTCTGCTTGTTGTCGGAGGAGTGATCGAGCGTCTTCGACAGCGTGTAGCTGCTCAGGATCGTCAGCCCCTTGCTCATGCGCTTGTCGAGCGTGATCTGCAGCGCGTTGTACTGCGACTCGCCCGTACCCTCGACGCTCGTGATGGTGTTGAAGTTCGGGAAGAGGGCGCGGCGCTGGTTGGTCGTAGCCGTCGTCGCTCCGGGAACGAAGATGGCCGGATTGAGCTCGCGCAGGATGGCGAGTCGGTCGCCCCACGAGCCCGCGTAGGCAATCCTCACCATGTAGGTCGGCATCAGCTCGCGCTCGTAGGTCACGTTCCAGGCTTGCAAGCGGCCGTTGCGCAGGCCCTGGTCGTAGCTGAACATCGTGTGCGGCAGGAAGAACTGCACGTCGCCCGGCACGTTGAATGGATCCGCCGGGAACGGATTGGCGCGGCCGGCGTACGGCTCCGGCACGCTGTTGGTGGCGTCGCCGGGGAACGTCACGAGCGTGCCGAACGGGCCCTGGTTGGCTGCGCTGTTGGTCGAGATCGTGTTCGGCCGATCGTAGAAGATGCCGTAGCCGGCGCGAACGCTGCTCTTGCCGTCGCCCGAGGGGTCGTAGGCCACGCCGAGACGGGGACCGAAGTCGGCCCACGAGGCTTCGTAGCCGCCCGACGGACACTGGGCATCACCCGGGTAGGCGGCGCCTTCCGGCGCGTTCACGTAGACCTGCGACTCGACGCCCGGCCGGTAGCAGGCGAGCCGATCGGTTTCGTCGGTATACGGAAGGAAGGGATCCCAGCGCAATCCGAGGTTCAGCGTCATCCTTGGTCCCACGCGGAACGTGTCCTGGAGGAACAGCGCCAGAAAATGCATCCGCGTGTTCTTGTACTCGCCGATGCCCTGCTCGAAGCTCGAGAACTTGCCGAGGAAGAAGTCGGCCAGCGCATCGCCGGTGAACGGCGCGGCGTTCGAAAAGGTGAAGCGCCCGTTCGCACGGAAGTTGTTGACGATGTCGCCCTTGCCGTAGCTGTAGTCGACGCCGGCCGCGAGCTCGTGGCGGCCGGTCGTCCATCGCAGGGTGTCGACGATCTGGATCTCGTCACGTTTGAACGTGTTCGTGTCGCCGCTGTTGATGCCGAAATATCCGGCCACGTTGAAGAACCACTGCGGGGCGTCGTCGTTGTGGACGTTGATGCCGATCGACGGATAGTCGGGCGGATAGATCTGGAAGTTGTCGTTGTTCGTCCGGTTGAAGGTGACGACCAGGTTGTTCAGCAGCCTGGGGCTCAGGATCAGCGTGTCATTGGCCGAGATCACCGTGTTCTGCCAGGTCCGGCCGAACGCGCTCGTCAGGATGTTCCCGTCCGCGAGGTACGCCGGCGTGGACGCGCGCGACACCCAGACCCGCCCGTACATGCGGTGCTGGTTGCCGAACGTGTGATCGACGCGGCCCAGGTACTGATGGTCGTCGTTCTCGGTCGGCTGTTCGAACGTCAGCCGCATCGGATTGTCGCCGGCGCCGGCGTTCGGCAGCGGCAGGTACTCATTCAGGATGCGCACCGACGGCGCGCTGAACTGCGAGGTCGGGATCTGGTCGTTCGGGTACGGCTCGTTGGTGAACGGGTTTCGGAGCTGCCGCGCGATGGCGGAGAAATCGCCGTTGCGCATGGCCGCCGTCGGGACCAGGGTCGTCCGCTGCGTCGGCCGCTGCTCCTGCTGCGTCCCCTGGTAGGAGCCGAAGAAGAAGGTCCGATCCTTCGCCACCGGGCCGCCGAACGTGCCGCCGTACTGCTGCCGCTCGAGCCCATCGTCGACGCCGGGCGTGAAGAAGTTCGTCGCGTTGAACTTGTAGTGCCGGAAGTAGCCGAACCCGAGGCCGCGGAACTGGTTCGAGCCGGCGCGGGTCACCGCGTTGACCACACCGCCGACGTTCCGGCCGTACTCGGCGTTGAAGCCGTTGGTCTGGACGCTGAACTCCTGCAGCGCGTCGGGGTTCGGCATCGGATTGGGCGCGTTGTTGTAGTGGTCGTTGTTCGAGCCGCCGTCGAGCACGTAGTTGATGGTGTTCCCACGTGCGCCGCTCGACGACACCGGCTGCACGCCGGGATACGTCGTCCCCGAGGTCAGGTCGCTGCGATCGGGCAGCACCCCGGCCACGAGCTGAAGCAGCTGCGTCGGATTGCGCCCGTTGAGCGGCAGCTGCTCGAGCCGCTCCTGATCGACGACGGTCTTGAGCGTGCCGGTGACCGTGTCGACGGTGCGCGCCTGACCCGAGACGGTGAGCGTCTCGGTGACGGCACCGACCTGGAGCGCGATGTCGAGGCGGACCTCGTCGTTCACGCGGACCAGGACGCCGGGGTGCTGGAACGTCCGGAACCCCTGCTGCTCGGCCACGACCGTGTAGCGGCCGGACGCGAGCCCGGTGAGCGCATAGACGCCGACGTCGTTGCTCGCCGCCGTCGACTTCGCGTTGGTGCCCTCGTTGGTCGCCGTGACGGTCGCGCCGGCAATCAGCGCGCCGCCGGGGTCGCGCACGACGCCGGTGATAGCTCCGGTGGTCGTCTGTCCGGCAGCCTCGAGAGCGAGCGTGCTGCACGCGACAAGCAGCGCGATGACAGCGAAGATCCTGCGAGCCATGCCGCCTCCTTTGGGTTCGCGGACTGCGGATGGGATGCCCAGGCCCCGATTGGATCCGACTCGTGAATGAAGGTGACGATCAGTACAGTCACCGGTTCTTGTGGATGTCAAGATCGGCGCGCCTGGCCGGCGGTGGCAGCGGGGGCGCTTCGGCCGCCTCATCCGACGCGGAACGGGATCGTGCAGGCGATCACTGCTCTGGGCACGCCCATCCTGTTGTCCGCCGCTGGTAAGATCGGCCTCATCTGAGCTGCACATGATGGGATCCTGGGCCGCTGCCTTGGTGGCGCTCGCCGTCGCGGTGCTGTTCGTCCAGGCGCCGGGGGAGCGTGCGCCGTTCACCGTCTGGGCCGTCCATGACGGCGTGAAGGTGAAGCGCGACGACCGCGCCCATCCCGACCGCGCGCGAAATGCCGTGTGGGACGGCAGCACCATCCGCCTGGTCGCCGCCCGCAACGAAGTGATTGCGTTCCAGGTGATCGTCGAAGCCGGCGAGTCGGGACTCGAGGGACTGACCGCCGGTCTTGCCCGCCTGGCTCGCGAGGGCAGTGGCGGCACGATCGCCTATCGCGCCCCGGCGGTCGATCCCACCGAGTACCGCGACCGTCCGATCCAGGTGTTCGGCGAGCACTACATGTCGGTGACGCGCGGGAGCCGTGCGACCTGGGTGTTCCGGCCCGACTCGCCAACGGCGCCCAGGGATGCGCTGGGATGGATGCCCGGTGCAGCTCGTTCCCGAGAACGCGACGAGCGGCCGCGGCGGCTTCCCGCTTCGCGTCGAGGCAAATCAGAACCAGGCGTTCTGGTTCGACGTCTACGTGCCGCGCGGGATGGCGGCGGGCTCGTATCGTGGTGACGTCCGGATCTCTGCTGGGGGCTCAGCCCGCAGCCTACCCATCGAGCTCGAGGTGGTCGACGTGGTGCTGCCCGACGAGAACACGCTGCCGGCCATGGTTTACTACCAGACCGAACAGCCGGTCCTCTATCACGGCCGCAATCTCGATGCCGCCTACCACCGCTTCGCGAAGCGCCAGCGCGTCGAGTTCGTCCACGCCTACAACCCCGAGCGGGCCCGGGCCGCGCTCGGGCGCCTGACCGGCCGCGACTTCACGCGCGATCACGGTTACGAAGGGCCTGGCGAAGGTGTGCCCAATCGCATCGTCCCGCGCACGTTCTACGGACCGGGAGCGGACTTCTCGTCGCCGGAAATGGTCTGGAAGAACGCGGACGAGTGGATGGAGTTCCTCGAACGTGAGCTGCCGCAGGCGCGCACGTTCCTCTACATGCCCGACGAGCCGCGTCCGCCGCGGTTCCCCGAGATCGTCGCACTCGGCGAGCGGCTGAAGAGCAATCCCGGGAAGGGCCGCCTGCTGCCGACGCTGGTGACGCGAGGCTACACGCCCGAGCTCGCGCCCGCGATCGACATCTGGTGCGCCGGGCCGCAGCGCTACGACATCGATCGTGCCGAGCGCGAGCGCGCGGCCGGCAAGTCGTACTGGTTCTACAACGGCGGCCGTCCCGCGGGCGGCGCCATCGTCATCGACAGTCCCGCCACCGACTCGCGCGTCGTCGGCTGGGCGGCGTTCAAGCACGCCGCCGACGGCTACTTCTACTGGCACGGCGTGCACTGGCGTCACAACAACCAGAAAAAGCTCGGCGATCGCAACCAGGACGTCTGGGCGAATCCGATCACGTTCGACAACCGATCCGAGGGGAAGGACGACAACGGCTTCATCAATGGGGACGGCGTGCTGGTCTATCCGGGAGAGGAGAAGCTCCACCCGGAGCAGGATCGCGGCATCGCCGGGCCAGTCTCGACGATTCAGATGGCGAACCTGCGCCGCGGCCTCCAGGACCACGCCATCCTGACGATGGCACGGCGGGCGGGTCTCGATGAGGAGATTGCCGCCGCCGTCGGCCGCCTCGTGCCGCGAGTGTTCTCGGACTCGGTGAGCACGGAGGTCGGCTTCTCCGAGCAGGGCAACGACTACGAAGACGCGCGTCAGCGTCTCCTTCGCGCAATCGCCGCGCGGACGCATGCCGCTTCCCCGGGAAACAAACGATAGGGACCTCAGGCTCAGGGTCTTTCATCGGCCCGTTGCTGAACGCGGCCGGCACGTCTGTCCTTTTCTCACGGCGTTCTCCGATCTTCTTCCTCTAGACGCCATCCGGTCCGCCCGGATGCAACAAGAGGAGTCAAATCGATGAAGATCGGACCATCAGGCCCTCGCCGGTGGCGGGGAATCCATTGTCAGAGGCCGAAATCGATCGACCGCGCGCGCATCGTCAGCCGCATCGCTGCGCTGATGATCGCCGTGTGGACAGGTGTCGGCGCCGCGGCTGCGCAAACGGCGGCACCCGCGGTTCAGGTGTTCGCGCGGATCGAGGGCACGACACCCGACTGGCAGCAGATATCGCTGACGATCTCGCGCATGCAGGTGTTCGGCCAGGGTGAGAACGGACGCCCGTACGTCATGGACGCGTTCGCGGGCTCGCAGAACGTGTCGATTCCGAGAACGGCCGAGGGCCTTGCCCGCCTCGTCGTCTCCGGTCCGATCGTGCCGGGCCGCGTCCAGCAGGTCCTTCTCACGATCGCGAGTGTCACCATCACGACCGCTCCCTCAGGGGATCAGACCAGCCCGCGTGTGATCCCGCCCGCTGTCGAGAACAGCGTGGTGACGCTGCCGATCAATCGGCTGCCGGTCGCCGCCGGCGGGACGCTGTCGCTCGTGGCCAGCCTGAGGCTCGGTACCGACATCGTGATTGGACGCGACGGCCGCGTCGCGCTTCGTCCCGTCGTGCGAACCGACACCCTCACCGGCATCACTCCCGAGAACTACCTGACCGGCGACGAGGTGCTCGTGAACGGACCGGCGGCCGACTTCCCTCAGATCGGTGTTCGGGCGCTGCGCGCGAAGGCGATCGACACGGCCACGGGATCGGTGCGCGACGTGACCGTCAACGCTGGCTCGGGCGCTC
Organism: Vicinamibacterales bacterium; assembly: GCA_963840865.1. Lineage (GTDB taxonomy): Bacteria > Acidobacteriota > Vicinamibacteria > Vicinamibacterales > Vicinamibacteraceae > CAWJAP01. The sequence continues at coordinate 61,976 of CAWJAP010000020.1, read as the reverse complement.
CCGCCTCCTTCAGTGAGCTGCGCAGCCGGAATGAAGCGGCGTGGCGTGCGGCCCACGGCGCGCTCGATCCGGAGCTCGTCGCGCGTCTCGGATCGGTCCAGGGCACCGACCTCGTCGCTGCCGACGTGTGGGTCGAGGTGCCAGGCGCGCAGCCGTTCGAGACCGACGCGGCGTCAGGCGCCGCGTTCGACGCCGCGCACGCGATCTACTTCGCCGAGCGCCGCGCCGAGGCGCAGCCGATATTGGACGCGCACGCAGCGACGCTCCAGTCGGCCGGCGCCATCATCGATCGCATCGAGTTGACGCCACCCGTCCTCCACGTTCGCGCGCCTCGCTTCGTGCTCGAGAACGTGGCGGCGCGGCTCGATGGCGTCGTGCAGGTGAGCCAGACGTCGGCTGGGACCGCTGCGGTGCTGGCGACCTCTGCCGCCACCGATCTCGTGCAGGAGCCTCTGCAGCTGGTGCACACGCTGGGCAACGGCCGCGACCTGCGCATCGGCATGGTCGAGCCCCAGGCCTGCGTCAGGACCACGCACGAAGCGTTTCAGCTCGTGACGTTCGAGGATCCGTTGAACCCGTGCTCCTCACAAGGGCCGGCCGCTCACGTCGGTCACTCGACCGGCGTGGCCGGGGCTCTGGCGGCGTTCGTGCCGGCGCCGGGCCCGAACCCGCCGACGCGGCGCCCGCCCCAGGGGCTGGTCGGACTGTTTGGAGGCCGCATCTTCGTGGCCGACGGCTGCGGCCTGGGCGACTCGATGCTCGCGCGGCACCCCCATCTGATGAATTTCAGCTGCACGGACGGATTGTGGGTGGATGGCCGCGAGCCATACTTCGACTATGCGGTCTTCAACCACCGCGTCTTCATCGCCAATGGCGCCGCAAACATCGGCAGCGGCGAGAACGGCGAAACGCTGCCCGTGATCTGCCCGGCGTACAACTCGGTCTGCGTCGGCGCGTACAACAATCTGACGACGGTCGGCCGCGACAATTGGGGTGACGACTTTCCGGTACACCGCTGGAAGAACGCGACGCTCACGGGCCGTGAGAAACCCGATCTCGTGGGACCCGTCGGCGGCGAGTTCCCGCTCTACTCGAACGACCGCGGCTACCAAACCCTCGGCGGCACGAGCTTCGCGACGCCGTTCGTCGTCGGCACCGCGGCCCTGCTGATGGCCAACTTCCCGGGCGATCTCGTGGGCAATCCGACGCTCACGCGGGCCGTCCTGATGGCCTCGGCCACGCACGGGTTCACGGGACACGCGCCGGTGCCGATCTTCAACGACGGCGTGGACGATCGGGCCGGGGCTGGCGCGCCGCGCGGCGATCGCGCGAAGAAGATCCTCAACGAGGATCAGTTCTTCACCAGGACGGTCACGCGCGCCGACAACTTCGACACCGCCGGCAACATGACCATTCCCATCCACGACTTCGGCGCGCGGCCGGGCGAGAAGGTTCGCGTGGTGCTCACCTACGATCAGTGCCAGGTGAACACGGTGTCGGTGTACAACCGGCTCCAGGCCGATCTCGATCTCGTCGTGTTCGCGAACGGGGTGGCGCGCATGAACAATTCGCACGTGGACAATACGGAGATCGTCGAGTTCACGGCCACCGCCCAGACCGGGGTCTCGATCCGCGTGCGCGCGCGGTACTGGGATGCCTGCTCGGATGGCTCGCGCAGGACGAATCTGGCGATTGCGTGGGACGTCCTCTCGCCCGAGGAGCAGTGACGCCGGCACGGTCCGCGTAACGTCGAACGCCTGTGGAACCCCGATTGGTGGCGGTTCCACAGGCGTTCGTGCCGCATCGGCTCAGACGGTCACTGCTGCGTCGGTCATCGCCGACGCCTGGCGGCGCCTATCGCTGCACGATCTCCTGGCCTTCTCCGCTGCCTTCCCAGACGTCCTTCAACTGATACGTCTGCTCGTGCTTCGTGAAGACGAGCACGGCTTTGTCCTTCTCCGGATCCTGACCGGACGCCGGGCTCGCCAGCGCGATGCATGTGGCGTGCGTGCCCTTTTCGCCGCGGATGACCAGAACCGCCGGATTGTCGGCATCGCGCTCGATCCGGTATTCGCCGGCAGGCATGGCGTGATTCTGCACCTTGAACGGAAATGGCACTGTCGTTTCCACGATCGTGCTCGCGCGTGCCACGCCGGAAATCAGCAGCAGCGGCAGCACGAGCAGCAGCGATCGGCGCTTTGTCGTTCCCATATTCACCTCCTGGGCTCCGTTCGTAGAGCCCGTCTCTTATGAGTAGGACGTAGGGCGGCCTCACCGGCGGCTGACTGGAACATGAACTCGCTGTAAGGTTCTCACTTCATGAAAATCCTCCGGTAGCCTCCCGCTATCAGAGCCGAGACGTCGGCGATGACACGCGGCAGCGCGAGCCCGCCCTGGTACGCGAGGTATCGCGGCTCCCAACGCGGATTGAACTTCTCCTTGAACGCGCGCAGACCCTGGAACCCGTACACCTTCTCGCCGTGCTCGTAGAGAAATGCGCCCGCGCGCTGCCAGAACGATCCGACGGGCGAGCGCTCGAACCCCGAGAGCGGCGCCATGCCGAGCGAGAACTGCCGGTATCCCTCGGTGCGGGCCCACAGCATCAGGTGCACGAGCAGCGCATCCATGACGCCCTTGGGCGCGTCGCTCGAGAAGCGCATCAAGTCCATCGAGAGCTCCTCGCGCTTAGGTCCCAGCCACAGGTTCGCGAACGCCTGAATCGTCCCGGCGCGTTCGATGACGCCGATCGGGAAGCGGCGGATGTAGTCCTCGTCGAAGAAGCCCAGTGAGAATCCCTTTTCGGCGGCGGCCTTCTGAGCCAGCCAGTCATCGGAGACGTGTCGAAGGGCGGCGAGATGCCGAGGAACTTCCGCGGCCGGCAGCACACGGAACGTGCCCCCGTCGCGCTCGAGGCGGCGCCCCGCCTGCCGGAACTTCGATCCACGCCCCCGTCGAGCGAGAACGTCCGCAGATCGACGTGCGCTTCTTCGCCGAGCTTGACGAATGTCATGCCGAAGTCGGCGTAACGGTGCAGGCTCGCAGGACCCACTTCGTAGAACGCCGGTGAGCCGCCGAAGTCGTCGGCCCGTTCGAGGAACCGGCGAATCAAGTCGCTCGACGCAGCCTCAAGCCCGACGGATCGCCCATCGCGACCCACGTGCTTCCCTGCACGGCGTACATCACGAACGCGTCGCGCGCCTCGTTGAAGAGCAGCCCCTTGTCTCGCAGGAACACCAGGTTCGCCGACGTGGACGTCTGGTTCTCGATGGCGCAGGCGGCATCGTTCAGGTCGCGTTCGCACGGAGGAGGCACTTCGGGCGGGGGATGGCCGATCAAGCGCGCGAGGCCCGCGAGCAGCACGACCACGGCGGCGCCGACCGAGCCGCGCAGGAACCGCGACGCGTCGCCGGACAGCTCGAAGCGCCACCAGAGATCGGCTGCGTAGTCGACGTGCTCGAACGCAAAGAAGCCGAGCCAGACCGACGCCCCGACCGCGCCGACGAGGGCCGCCATCCAGGCCGGCGAAAAGCGTGTTTCGAAGAATGCCGCCCGGCGGTCGAACGCCGGGCGCGCGCTCCGGAGTGCGACGAGCACTGCGAAAAGCAGGACGGCCTCTTCGACGTCGAACCCCTTCAGCAGCGAGGCCGCCATTCCCACGACGATCAGCAGCGACGACAGGTAGTACGCGGCGTCCAGCCGGCGGACCAGCCCCTGTGACAGCACCAGCAAACCCGCGCCGGCAATGCTGCCGATGAAATGCGAGGTCTCGATGACGCCGAGCGGCAGAATCCGGCCGAGCAGATCCAGTCGCCCTGGCGATGCCGGCGTGGCGCCCGACATCAGCAGGACGACGCCCGCGAAGAACGTGAATGCGGCGAGCGCGCGCGGCGTCAGTCGTCGCGACAGGCGCCCGAGCCATGTGCTCACGCGGGCGACATGGGCGCGCCGCTGATGGACTTCGTCCGCGGCAAGAGCCATGAGCGCGACGAGGAACGGCAGCAGATAGTAGACCGCGCGATAGACCACGAATGCCGGCAGGAGCGCGGCCGCCGAGAGCCACGGTCCCATCAGCAGCACCATGAGCCCCTCGAACACGCCGAGGCCGCCGGGGACGTGGCTCACCATGCCGACGAGGATGGCGACCAGAAATGAACCGAGGAACGTCAGGAACGGCGGACGGCCAGCGGGCAGCAAGACGTAGAGGACCGCGCCCGCCAGGAGCCAGTCGGTGATCGAGAGAACGAGCTGGCTCAGGGCCACGCGCGGTGCTGGCAGCGGCACCGCGAGCGCGCCGATTCGAATGGGCTGACGGCGCACCGCCGTTGCCGCGAGATAGGCGGCTACCGTCGCCATCAGCAGCCACCCGATCGGGTGGATCAGCTCGTGCCCTGGCAGGGTCTCGAGACCCTTCAGCGGACTCACGACGAAGCTGAGGCCGCCGAGCGCGAACAAGCCGATCCAGAACGTCACCGAGTAGCTGAACACGATGCGTGTCAGCTCCGCGGCCGTCACGCCCCAGCGCGAGTAGAAACGAAATCGCACCGACGCCCCTGACAGGGCCGCAAATCCCACACTGTGCGAAATCGCGTAAGCGAGAAACGCGGCCCACGCAATCCGTCGCAGCGCGATGATCTTGCCGACGTATTGGAACGCGAGGATGTCGTAGCCGGTCAGCACCAGATAGTTGCAGGCGGTCAGGAGCAGCACCACGAGCAATCGAGCCCGTGGCGTGCCGACGACGTCGCGCGCGAGCACCTGCCAGTCGAGGGAACGGAGCTCGAACCGCAGGACTTCGATCGCGGCGCCGAAGATGACGAGGCTGACCAGCGCGGGCAGCGCTTGCTCGATCCATGGCCTGGCTCGGGCCATCAGCGAGGCGAGGCTCGCGCGGCTCAACGCCAGCGGGCCTGCTGCCTCACCCAGTCCAGCGCCTCGAACAGGCATTGGTCGAACTCCGCGAGGTTGTCGCTGAAGCGGTGATCCGAGGCCTTCACGACCCAGATCCGCTTGGGCGGCCGTGCCGCCGCCACGATCCGTCGCACCTCGTCGAGCGGCACGAACTCGTCGCGGGCGGAATGGATGGCGGCCAGCGGGGCAGGGGCGACGCGCGGCGCCAGCGCGGCTGCGCTGAACGTCGGCTCGTTCGGCGTCGTGTGTGTGACGTAAATGAGCGCGTCCGTCCAGCGCCAGCCGAGCTCGTTGATGTCTGGCAGTCCAAGGCCAACGACCCCGGCAATCGCGGCGCGCGTGCCGGGGTCGCTAGCCGCGAGTAGCGACAACCCCGCGCCCTCGGAGACGCCGACGAGCACGGGTTTCTGCGGCGAACCGCGCGCCGCGAACGCCGCCAGCGCGCGATAGTCGGCGGGCACGTCTTCCGGGCGCAGGGTCGTGTGGCCGGATGTGAAGCTGCTCAGGTACGCCCTCACGTCGAAGCCAATGACGAACTGACCCCTCGCGGCGAGCGCCTCGGCGACGTGCGGTCCCAGATGGATCCATCCGCCGTCGCCGCTCGACACGATGACGGGCAACCCGCCGCGCTCGCCATAGAGTCGCACCGTCTGCGCGTGCCCGCGGATCGCAATCGTCTCCGTCGACTGTGCGGCGACCGGGACCGCCGTACCGAGTGCGATCGCGAGCCACAACAGGGCCGTGCGGAAATCGGGTCGGGTCCCGCCCCCTTCTTGACGGCCGTCCGGCGAGCGGACAACGATGGCGGCGTGCGCGTCCTGGTGGTGGAAGACGATCGCAGCATCGCCACGTTCGTCACCGCGGGACTCCGGCAGGAAGGCCACGCCGTCGACGTGGCCGACAACGGCGTCGACGGACTGGAGCTCGCCCGGGGGACGCCGCCCTACGATGCCGCCGTCATCGACGTGATGCTGCCGCGGCTCGACGGCCTGAGCCTCGTCGCCGCGCTGCGGCGAGCGTCGGTCACGACTCCGGTGCTCTTCCTGAGCGCCCGCCACACCGTGGACGATCGGGTCAAGGGCCTGCAGACGGGCGGCGACGACTACCTGACCAAGCCGTTCGCTTTCGCCGAGCTGCTGGCGCGCCTGCAGGCGATTACGCGCCGCGGACACCTGTCGGGCGAGCCCACCGAGCTCTCCGTCGCCGATCTGCGGCTCGACCGCCTGTCGCGCCGCGTCGAGCGCGGCGGCACGCCGATCGAGCTGCGGCCCCGTGAGTTCAGCCTCCTCGAGTACCTGATGCGACATCCCGGTCAGGTGGTGTCCAAAACGATGATCGTGTCCCACGTGTGGGACTACAGCTTCGACACCGGCACCAACGCGGTGGACGTGCTCATCTACCGGCTGCGCGACAAGATCGACAAGGCCTTCGATCGCAAGCTTCTCCATACCGTGCGTGGTGTGGGTTATGTCCTCAAGGTGGAGTGACGGCTTCCGCAATGCCCTGACGCTGCGGCTGGGCCTCTGGTACGCGGGCCTGTTCGTCGTCAGCGCCACGGTGCTGCTCGCCATCACCTATCTGCTGCTCGGCCGGGCGCTGGCTTCGCAGGATCACGACGTGCTCGCGTCGATGCTGTCGCGCTACGCCTCCGAGTACCAGCGGTCGGGGCTCGAGGGCCTGCGCCGCCTCGTCGAAGACGACGAGAGCGAAGGACGGCACGAGCGCGTCCTCGTGCGCGTCACCGGCCCGCAAGCCGAGGTCGTGTACTTCGCCCAGCCGCCGGGATGGGCGACCTACGATCTGTCTCGCCTCGACGATCCGATCGCGCAGCGCTCGGAATGGACCGCGATCGATGGCGCCGACGGCAGCGTCGCCGAGGTCGGCCGCGCGATGCTTCCGCGAGGCATCGTCGTCGAGGTCGGAAGAAGCTCGCACGTCCGCGACGAGCTGCTCTCGCACTTCCGCGCACGCGCGCTGGAAGTCGGTGCGCTGCTCGCGCTCATCGCTGCGCTGGGCGGCCTCCTCATCGCCCACGTTGCCCTCGCTCCCGTTCGCGCGATGGAAGCGACTTCGTCGGCCATCCTGGAGACGGGCCGCTTCACCGCACGAGTGGCGACTCAGGGGACGATGGATCCGCTCGACCGGCTCGGCGATCGCATCAACGCGATGCTGGCCAGAATCGAGGTCCTGCTGGCCGGCATGCGCGGCGCGCTCGACAACGTGGCCCACGATCTGCGGACTCCGCTCGCACGTTTCCGCAACGTGGCGGAGTCCGCGCTGCTCAAAGGCGACGACTCGGCAGCCCGCGAGGGCCTGGCGCGGGCGGTGGAGGAAGCGGACCGCGTCGCCGCCACGCTGAGGGCCCTGATCGACATCTCCGAAGCGGAAGCGAGCGCCATGACGCTCCACCGCGAAACCATGCCGCTGGCCCCGATTGTCGACGAGGCCGTGGCGCTCCACTCGGATGAAGCCGAGGATCGACACATCGCGCTCGACTCGGTGGTCAATCGCACCCTGACCGTCCACGTCGATCGGGCGCGCGTTCGTCAGGTACTCGCCAACCTGCTCGAGAACGCCGTCAAGTACACGCCGAGCGGAGGGCGCGTCATCATCGACGCGGCGGCAGCGCCACAGCCCGAGCACATCGACGTGCGGGTGCGTGATACCGGCATCGGCATCGCACCCGAAGATCTTCCGCTCGTGTGGGATCGGCTGTATCGGGCCGACGCGAGCCGTTCCACGCGAGGACTCGGACTGGGGCTCTCGCTCGTGAAAGCCATCGTCGAAGCGCATGGTGGACACGTCGCGGTCTCCTCGACAGTCGGGCAGGGCAGCACGTTCTCGATTTCCCTGCCGTCGGGGTGGCCGGGGTCGGTCACGACCTCGCCACCTGCAGACGGCGCCCGACCGACGCCGGTCCGCTCATGAGGATCCGGCGCCGGTCGCCAGTCGTCCGGGTTGTTGGGTGCTACTTCTTCGTGTGCGTCGGTGGCGGCCTCCGACACTTCGATGCGGTCGGCGATCTTGCTGGTCCCGTTCATCGTGTAGCGCACCTTCACGTGATGCCCGACGCCTGCCGCCGAGATCGCTGGTCTGGAGCGTCTTCTTGCCCTCGACGAGCGTCGCGTTCGGCGCGAGGACGAACGTCATCTCGTGTGACCCCTGTTTGACGACGATGGAGCGGGCCGGCTGATCGACGTGATTGATCTGGCCCGTGGCCCAGGCCTCGTGCGGCTTCGCCGGTGCGGCGAGCGTCGACGCAGTGAAGGCCAGGGTTCCCAGAATGGCGAGCAGTGGTGAGCGGTGCACGGCGGACCTCCTCGTCCAGTGCCGCGCTGATTGGGGTGGGAACGCCGGCGCGGCGGAGCAACGTTCTATCCAGACGATACGGACGGCTTTCCGTCCGAGTCCTGTCTCAGTCATGACATCGCTGTCATCCGGTCAGATTCGCGGTAGGTCCGATCTGGACCGTGCAGGTCCGATCGGTCCGCAGGTCCGGTATAGGTCCGTGGCTACCTGACACGAATGTCATGTCGAGGACAGTCCTTTGATGGGTCGGGGCGTCTGGAATGGAACCTGCCGCCGCAACGCCGACCGCTGGGCGCCTCCAGATTGAACATCCGTGATGCGAGTGACCACCCCGCCGCCTGCCGCGCGGCAGCCAAGCTCGAGAGCGTCGCGGCCGGTTGCGTCGTGGCGGGCGTTCGCCATAACCACCATGCTGCTGCTGATCTTCTCGCTCGATCGGGCGACTGGAGCGGCGCCGGTCCAGCACCTCTACTACCTGCCGATCATTGCTGCCGCGCTCGTCGGCGGCCTCACAACGTGCGTCCCGGCGATCGTCGCCGCGATCGTGCTCTACCACGCCGCCAATCCGCGGCTGCTGACGTTCGCGTATGGCGAATGGGACATCGTCCAGGTGCTGCTGTTCGTGGCCGTGGGCGTGACGACGGCGAAGCTGGCGGAGGATCGGACGCGCCTGCGACAGCTGGCCGCGACCGACGATCTCACGGGCTTGAGCAATCTCCGCGCCTTCGAGGCACGGCTCCTGGCGCTGGTGCGAGCGGCGCGCGACGAGGGCTCGGCGCTGGCGCTGCTCGTGCTCGACCTGGACAGGCTGAAGGCGCTGAACGACGCGCACGGCCACCTGGCCGGCGCGGAAGCGGTGCGCACCGTGGGCCGCATGATTGCCGATTGCATGCCGGCCAACGCCGTGGCGTGCCGGTACGGCGGCGACGAGTTCGTGGTGGCCCTCCCGCGATGCTCGGAGGCCGAGGCCCATCACGTGGCCGACGCGATTCGCAAGGGCGTCCGGGATGCATCGCCGGTGCTCGCGCGGGTGCAGTTCCCTCGCGGCACCTTGACGGTGAGCATCGGGATGGTCTTTGCCGGAGCAGAGTTCAGCCGCTTCGGCGAAGACGAGGGCCGCGTCGGCGAAGCCCTGTTTCGCGCGGCCGACGACGCGTTGTACCGGGCGAAGGCCGCCGGTCGCAATCAAGTGTGCCGTGTCTTCTACACTCTCAGCGCCGGTGTGTCGTGACGTCGGCTGCAGACTACCGGCCCTGAAGAGCTCATTCGCAAGCCCAGTAGCCCGCAGTCCGGAGCCCGTAGCCCGAACAGGCTGATGTCGGCCCGAAGTGGTCCGTGGCTCGTAGCTTCAGCGACGGGGGACGCCGACAGCAATGGGTCGCACCGTCGAGCCAGCGCCGCCGGCGATGCGCAGCGGCAGGACGATCGCGCACGACAGGCTGACGCCGTCGCGTGCCAGTTCGTCGAGCACGAGGTTCTGAATCTGGTGGATGCCGTGCTGCGTCAGGTTGTTGTGATGCACGCTGAAGGGGAGCGACGGCAGCGTCTGAGGCGGAGGCGGCGTGGGGAAGGGATCGGTGAACGGATTGTCGAGGGCCACCAGCACCACGGTGCGCGAAGCCAGGTATTCCTGCGCGTCGACGGCCAGGCCCGGACCACTCGAGTAGTACTCCGTGAACGAGGGGTCTGGTGAAGGATCGGTCCACAGCTCGCCCCAGCCGGTGTGCACGAAGACCGCGTCACCCGGAAGAATGCCACGGGTCTGTAAACCCTGAGCCCGCAGCATGCCTCTGATGTCGGCTGCCGTCACCAGCTCGCCGGGATTGAGCCGCCGCCCGCGATACGCCATCGCGTCCAGCATGACGGCGCTGGTGACGATCGGGACGGCCTTGTCGACGCCGAGCTTCTGCAGCGGCGCGTCCGTCGTCGGCTTCACCTGCGCCTGCCGGAAGCCGTTGTAGTAGCGCACGTGCTCCGCGGGGAACGGATCGCTTCCCGGCCACGGCGCGTCGAGGAACCCGAAGTGTCCGAGCGCGTCGAATTGCGTGCCCTGCGAACCGATGCCGCCAGAGAACACCTCGCCGTTGCCGGCGTGGCTGGTGAACGGGATGCCACGCGTGGGCAGATACTGCAGATCGACCGGCCCGTCACCGAACGGGCTCTGCGGCATCGTGCTGCTCAGCACGCGCCCCAGCTCGTACAGCCGCGCCCCGGGATTCACCAGTTGTGTGGCGCAGCGCAGCCGCGTCGCCTGGCCCTGCGTGTTGCCGTTGCCGCGTTCGTCGCCGGGACCCCAACCATCAGGGCCGGGGAGAGGCACGCTCGGCGGGAGCACCGTGTCGGCTGCGGCGGCCGATGTGCCGGCGAGGTTCGCATCGCCACCCCGCGCGAGACTCTGTCCGAAACTCCTTGTTGCTGAAGCATGCGCGCAGAGAACTACCAGTAAGAACGAGCAAGATTGAAATCGATTCATGACACCACCTGCCTGCGTTGACGTTCGACCGCTTGAAACGCTACCGGTGGCCGTGCGTGGTGTCGTGAGCTGCGGGTAAGTATCGCGTCAGGAACGGGTGCGAGCTTCGGTCGGGCGCGCAGCCGTCACCTGAGTGCCGCCAGCGATCACCGACTATGAGCCGGGCCGTTTGCCGGCCTTGGCGGCCGTCAGCCGCCATGAGACCGACAGCAGATCGTGGAGCGCCTCGTCATCGACGCGTGACAGGCGCACGAGGATGAGGGGATAGCTTCGATAGTAGTCGGTCAGGTAGTAGGTCTCCGGCGCGTCCTCGAGCAGCCACCCGCGTTTCTCGAAGTCGGCCCTGACCACGAGTGTTTCAGGCTCCGCCGAGGAATGCGTGGCCAGTCCCGCCATGAAGCAGCGATGCAGCTTCAGAACGCGCGATCCGTCGTACCTCGTGATGGCTTCGACGCCGGGCAGAGTGAGTCCCACACGCTCCACCCTTTCGAACGCGCTCAGCATCGACTGCGTGGCAGGCTGCCGTTTCATGGAACTGGGCTCTAGTTCGACAGAGTCCGTTCGATGCTCGGGCCGGGCGGCATGGCTTCCAACAGTGTCGCATCTCCCTGCCGCGCGCGTGCCCGCAGCATCGCCACGACGCACGCCACCCCGGCGGCGGCGGCGAGGTGTTTGAGCGTGTGGCCGCTGACGATTCCGCCGAGCGCGAGAATCTGCGCATCGGCGAGTTCGAGCACCTTGGCGAGCGCATACAGCGCGAGCCCCGCGTGCAGATAGCCGTTGCCAGCGTCGCGCGCCGGATACCCGACCAGCAGCAGCACGACGACGAGCAGCGAGCCGAACTGGACCAGCCCGTATAAGCGGAGATCGCCGGCACCCTGGAGCTCGGTCCAATGCCAGTAGGCCACGCTCGCGGCGCCGAGGACCAGAAGCGGCACGAGCAGGCGCCGCGCCGCACCGACGCTCACGCGCTCGGCGACGATGGCGGTCAGCAGCCCCATGAACCCGATGGTCATCGGCAGGCGGTCCCAGACCAGGCGCCCGTTGTCGGGCGCCAGGTGGTAGTAGCTCGATCCCACGGCAGTCAGCGCGACCCCGATGAACAGCGCCGCATAGGGCCACCGTTCCCAGGCGTCCTTCCACCCTCCGCGCCCGCTCCCGCGGGCGGCGAACGTCGCCGCGAGACCCAGCGCGCCGACGATGGCAAAGGGAAGATTGGAGAGGACGTTCAGTGCATTCGGAGTGCCGAGCCACGAGCGCTCGTCGGCCATGCGGTGATACGCCAATGGCTGCGGCATCGGTGGGACCGCGAACGCCACGGTCACGGTGGCCGCAACGGCGAGCGCGATGAGCACATGACCGATGCTTCGTCTCGAAGGCAAGAAACCCTCCGTCGCACTGGTGGCTCGGTCGGAGCCGCGTCCCCGCTCATTCCACGGTCGCGGCGACCGCGACGCGCGCGTCGCTTTCCACGAAGTCGAGATCCCGTCCGTAGGTCTCGGGCTGCCGCCAGAGTGCCCACGCTCCGAGCCCGAGCACCAACGTTGCCACGATCCCGGCCGCGCCGGCCATGCCGAGCTGCGGCCTGAGTGCCAGAAACGCGAGCGTCATGGGCACGGCGGTCGCCCGCACGAACGTGGGGATGCTCGTCGCCGCGGTCGCTCGAAGATCGATGCCGAACTGCTCCACGGCCATGGTCACCATGACCGCCCAGAACCCCGTCGCCATTCCGAGCCAGGCGCAGATGGCATAGAAGGCGCCCGGCGTTCGGACCAGCCCGAGCAGGTAGACCGCGATGCCGAGCGCGCACAGGCCGTAGTACACCGCGACGGAGCGGCGCCGCGAGTGGAACCACTGACTCAGGAGCCCGCTCGTCAGGTCGCCGAGCGTGGCCATCGCGTAGAAGACCAGCACGGCCCGCCCGGCGGTGACCTCGCCCGCCACGCCCAACTGCCGCGCGAACTCCGGCGCGAACGTGATGAGGATGCCGGTCGTGAACCAGATCGGCACGCCGATGAGAATGGCGCGCACGTAGCGGGCGGCGCGATCGGACGTGCTCAGGAGCCGCCAGATGTCGCCGCGCCTGGCGCCGGTTTCGCGCGTGCGCGCGAACATCGCGGAATCGCGGAGCCGCACGCGCAGCAGCAGGAGGACCAGTCCCAGGCCTCCGCCAATCGCGTAGGCGATACGCCATGGCACCAGCTCGCCGACGATCGCCGCGGCCACGGCGCCCATCACGCCGAGCGTCGCGACGAGCGTCGTCGCCGTGCCGCGCGCGCGTCGGTCGACCATCTCGCTCACCAGCGTCAGCGCCGCGCCGAGCTCACCGGCGAGGCCGAAGCCCGCGACGAATCGCAGAACCGCGTATTGCGGCACGCTGGTGACGAACGCGTTGGCGAGGTTCGCGACGCTGTAGAGGAGGATCGAACCGTAGAGGGCCGATCGCCGGCCGCGCCGGTCGCCGAGCACGCCCCAGACGAGGCCGCCGAGCATCATCCCCACGAGCTGTGAGTTCTGAAGGAGTGTCCCGACCTCGACGGTGCGGTCGACCGCACCGAGTTCGCGAACGCTCGCCACGCGCACGACCGCGAAGAGCAGCAGGTCGAAGACGTCGACGAAGTAGCCGAGGCCCGCAAAGAGGATTGCGCCTCGCGCTCCGCGGAGCGACACGAGTTCGTTGGTCATTTGATCGGAAGCCGACCGGCAGATGATACAGCAAGCTCATCCATGAGCATCCCGTGCGCGTTTAACACGAAAAAGCCAGCTCGAGCATGTCGATCTTCCCGGCGCCCATTCGACGTCAATACAGGAACGAGGATTGCTGGCCCGATGATGACCGGCAGGACGAATCTCAAGACAAGGAGTGAACAATGCGGGTGATGGTGATCGTGAAAGCGAGCAAGGAATCCGAAGCCGGTGAGATGCCCAGCGAAAAGCTGCTCGCCGACATGGGGCGATACAACGAAGAGCTGGTGAAGGCGGGCGTGATGGTGGCTGGCGAAGGCCTGCACCCCTCGTCCAGGGGCAAGCGGGTCGTGTTCAACGAGGGCGGCGCGAAGGTGCTCGACGGGCCGTTCGCGGAATCGAAGGAGCTGGTCGCGGGCTTCTGGCTCTGGCAGGTCAAGTCGATGGACGAGGCGGTCGAGTGGCTCAAGCGTGCACCGTTCGATGGCGGCGCCGTCATCGAGCTGCGCCCGCTGTTCGAGGCCGACGATTTCGGCAAGGAGTTCACGCCCGAGCTGCGAGCGCAGGAAGATCGCCTGCGAGCCGAGATGGAGCGCCAGCAGAAACGGCAGGCCTGAACGGTACGCCCCCGAACGGTGGCCCCGAACGGTAGGCCGGACCTTCAGGTCCGGCGCGCCCTAAACTCATACGGACCTTCAGGTCCGGCGGGCCCAGATTTCGGGCACCGGGACGCCGGGGCTGAAGCCCCGGCCTACCGAACGGGAGGCCCATCCAACGGTATGAAAGGCAGTGTCGCCATGGCGGCGAAGAAGACAGCCGGGCGCGTGACCGGCGCCACGACGGTCGACGACTATCTCGCGCAGGTCGACGAGCCTGATCGGAAGGCGCTGGCCAGACTTCGGGCGCAGATCAAACAGGCTGCACCCGAAGCCACCGAGCTCATCTCGTATCAGATCCCCACGTATCGGCTGAACGGACCGCTCGTCCACTTCGCGGTCCAGCCCAAACACCTCTCGTTCACGGTCGTGAGCCTCGCCGCGATCGATGCGTTCCGCGAGGAACTGCGCGACTTCACGGTCTCGGGCCGCACCATCCACTTCTCGCCGGAGAAGCCGCTTCCCGCCGCGCTCGTGAAGCGCATCGTCCAGGCAAGAGTGCGCGAGAATGCCAAAGATAGAAAGTAGGCAGGAGGGAGAAGTAGAAAGGAGGAAGGAGGAAGCCGGTCGTGGGCCTACGACGTCGCGGACGCCGCGGCACGGCGCTGATGGCGGCGGAGACGCCGCAGCACACCGATCCAGAACGCCAGGTAATAGCCGAGAACGATACCGCCGGCGGCGAACGATCCCTGAAGGCCCGAGGCCACGACCTCGGATGTGTGATCGAGCCCCGCGTTCCAGGCGAGCCACGTCCGCCACAGGCCATACGCGAGCCGCGCCGCGACGACCACCGTGACGAAGAGGACCAGCCACGCGTTCGGCGTGAAGTGCAGCGCCCGCGGCGCGTCCTCCCAGCGCGTGAGCGCGAGTCCCGCCAAGCCGAGCAACACGCCGCCCCGCGAGCCCCGCGAGCGCGTAGCGAAACGCATCCGGCGCCCAGAACGTCGTCAAGGCGGCGCCGCCGAGGAACAGCACCACCGAGAAGACAATGGCCGCCACGTTGAGCGACGCGGCCCAGCCGCGCGCCTGCCGCCGCGCCCGGCCGGCGCGATAGCGCATGACGAGCGAGAACGGCAGCATGAGGACCACTGCGATGCCGAGGGCGAGGGCGGCCGCCAGGCCCAGAAGAAGAGGCACAGGTTCAGCCTATGATCGAAACGCGCGCCTCGTGCACGAGCTCGACGCCGTGCCGGGCTCGCCCGGCTCGTGGGAGAATCGAGCTCGAAACCGACCCACTCATCGCGACAGCACTGCGCGTGCTGTGATCTCACGCTGCTCAGCGCGTCGGAACTACGAGGCCGTATGCCCGAGCGCACACGCACCCCTGCCAAGGCCAGCGCGGCGACCGGATTCGCCACACTCGGGCTCGACGACCAAATCGTAGCGGCCGTTGCCGCACTCGGCTACGAGGAGCCGACGCCCGTTCAACGAGAGACGATCCCGCTGCTGCTCGAGGGACACGATCTCCTCGTACAAGCCGAAACGGGTACGGGGAAGACGGCCGCTTTCGCGCTGCCGATGCTCCATCGCCTCTCGAATCTCGGTGCCGATGATCGCCGCCGTACGACGGGGCTCGTCCTCGTGCCGACGCGCGAGCTGGCCATGCAGGTCTCCGAAGCGGTGCACAAGTACGCGCGCGGCGGCCGGCTGAGCGTGCTGCCGCTGTACGGTGGCGCGTCGATGCTCCAGCAGGTCCGCGCGCTCGAGCGCGGTGCGAACGTCGTCGTGGCCACGCCGGGGCGCGCGCTCGACCACATCCGGCGAGGCACGCTGAAGCTGGATCGACTCGACGTGCTGATCCTCGACGAAGCCGACGAGATGCTGGACATGGGCTTCGCAGAGGACCTGGAGGCGATCCTGGACGCGATGCGTCCCGAACGGCAGACCGCGCTCTTCTCGGCGACGCTCCCGGCGCGGATTCTGTCGATTGCCGAGCGCCAGTTGAGAGACCCGAAGCGCATCGCGGTTGCTCGCGAGAAGCCGTCCAACGGCAAACTGCCGCGAGTCCGTCAGGTGGCCTATGTGGTGGCACGGGCCCACAAGCCTTCAGCGCTCGAACGCGTCCTCGAAACCGAGGATCCGGACTCCGCGCTCGTTTTCTGTCGCACGCGGCTCGAAGTCGACACGCTCGTGGAGATGCTGAACGCGCACGGCCACCGGGCGGAAGCGCTGCACGGGGGCATGGAACAGCGCCAGCGCGACCGCGTGATGGGTCGCTTTCGCGAGGGCGCCGCAGACCTCCTCGTGGCGACCGACGTCGCGGCGCGCGGCCTCGACATCGAGCGGCTGTCGCACGTCATCAACTACGACGTGCCGGCCTCGCCCGAAACCTACGTGCACCGCATCGGCCGGACGGGACGGGCCGGCCGCGGAGGGACCGCGATTACCTTGGCCGAGCCGCGCGAGCACCGCCTGCTCCGGGCCATGGAGTCGGCAACCAGGCAGAAGATCGACGTCGCGCCGATCCCGACGGTCGCCGATCTTCGCGCGCGCCGGCTGGAGATCACGCGCGCCTCGCTGCGCGAACGGCTGATTGCCGGTGGCCTCGATCAGACTCGCGTTGTCGTCGAGTCGCTGGCCAACGAGTTCGATATCGTGGACATTGCGGCCGCGGCCGTGCAGTTGGCGCACGCGGCTGCGGGCGGAGACGGCGACGATCGCGAGATCCCGGCGCCGGCGCCGTCGCCGTCCCGGGAGAGGCCGCCTCGCTCACCGTTGAAGCCGGCGCGTGGCCGGCTGCGCCGCGAACCATCGGGCCGCGGGGCGGAGGGCGACTTGACACGGCTGTTCGTCGGCGCCGGCCGGCGGGCAGGCCTGCGCCCCGCCGACCTCGTCGGCGCCATCACGGGCGAGGTCGGCATCGAGTCGCGATCGATCGGGGCGATCGAGATCAACGACAACTTCTCGCTCGTGGAAGTGCCCGAAGCGCTGGCGGGGCGCGTCATCGTTGCGCTGCGGGCTACGAAACTCCGCGGGTTGAAGGTCACAGTGCGGCGGGAGCGCTGACCGCCGCGGTCGTGCCGTCGCGGGCTCGCCTACCGGTTTGACGGAAACCCTCGGACTCGCTTGGCGAGCCAGTCCTGGATGGTCGTGAAGTAGGCCGGCACGAATCGTTGCAGCACTGCCATTTCGGCGTTGTTGCCCACCCTGGCCTCGAGCTGGAGGTGATTCGCCTTCGGCAGGATGCGCAACGTGTAGTCGCGGTGGCCGCCGGCCTTGAGGGCCGCCTCCCAGGCCGCCCTGTTCTTCTCCGCGATGATGTTGTTGTCCAGCTCTCCGAACAGGGCGAGCGTCGGCGCCTGCAACTGGCGCAGCGTCGGGGCGGGATCGTAGAAGTACAGGCGCCGGATGAACTGCCAGTAGGGATGGTCCGGTGTGCCGGGGAACGTGTCGGGTGGCTTTCCTCCCAGTCGGGCGGCCGCCTGGTCGCGGGCCGTCGCGTACTCCTCCCATCCCTTGCCGGTTCGCGCGAACTCGTACTGACGCTGCATGAGCCCGACGATCGCGGCGACTCCCTCGGGCCGCATGCCAAGGGCGCTCATTTCGTTCTGCACCTGATCGATGGTGGTTTCGGCCGCGGGAATGCCGGCGCCCGAGACGCTGATCAGGAAGGCGATGTCCTTCGCACGCATGGCGGCGAGCGGCATGATCCATCCCGCCTGGCTCCATCCGAACAGTCCAATCTGCGTGCGATCGATGTCGCTGCGCGTTTTCAAGTACTCGAAGGCGGCCACCACGTCACCGGCGAGATCGTCGAAAGAGGCCGTGTTCCAGTCACCCGTCGATTCGCCGACCCCGCGCTTGTCGTACCCGAGAATGGCGATGCCGTGCCGGATCAGGAAGCGGACCAGCGGCAGGAGGTATTCGCGATCCTCGGCGCCCGAGGCATGGACGAGAATCATCGCCGGATGTTTTTCGCCCGCGCGTGGGCTGATCAGCGTTCCGGCAAGCCGAACCTCGCCGTTGGAGAATCGGACGTCTTCACGTTTCTCGAGCTCCACACGCCGCGCGGCGCGTGCCGGAACGTTGTCGCGCTGCCAGGTCAGCGAGACGATCTTCCCGGCCTCATCGCGTTGGAAGTCGACTCGAGCCTCGACCGACGACGGGGTCGCCGCGCCAGGACCGGCGAAGAACCGGTCCGCATCCGTCGGGAACAAAATCCGAACCTCGCCCGATTCATCGAACGCAGCGAGTTGATTCTTTCCGGTGAGCTCGCTCCAGAGCTGGAGATACAGGAAGGCGTCGGGGTTCCACTGATAGACGCCGGCGTACTCCCGAAGCGCCGTCTCGTCCACCGGGCGCACGGTCGGGCCTTGAAGCGCCGGCCGCGCGACGATGGTGCCGATCAGAGCCGTCGCGACCAATGCGCCGCCGATCGCCGTTGCCCTCGACATGCACGTGCCTCCCGGTTCGAACTGGCCTTTCCAGATTCTTGCGTAGCGCGTGGCGTTTGTCACCGCCGGCGCCGCAGCCGATCGTTCATGGTGGCGCGGCGCCTATCTGGCACCTGCCGGCAGGTGGTCCAGGAAGTAGCGTGCGATGAGCTGGTAGACGTGGGCGGTCGTGCCTTCTCCTTCGGAGATCGAATGCGACCGGTTGGGGTAGACCATCGTGTCGAAGGTCTTGCCGAGCGAGATGAGCCGGTTCACGAGTCGCTCGGTGCCCTGGTAGTGCACGTTGTCGTCGCCCGAGCCGTGCACGATCAGCAGATCGCCTTGCAGACCCTCCGCGAAGTTGATGGGTGAGCCGATGCGGTAGCCATCCGCATTCGTCTGCGGCAGGCCCATGTAGCGCTCCTGGTAGATGGTGTCGTAGAGCCGCTGGTCGGGCACGGGCGCCACCGAAACGCCGACCTTGAACACGTCGGGGAACCGGAACATGCAGTTGAGCGTGTTCGAGCCGCCGCCGCTCCAGCCCCACACGCCGACGCGGTCGCGATCGACGTAAGCTCGCGTGGCCGCCAGCGTTCGAACCGCAGCGGCCTGCTGCTTCGACGAGAGGTCACCGACCGCGCCGTACACGATGTTGCGCCAGGCCGCGCCCTTCGGGACCGGCGTGCCCTGGTTGTCGAAGCTCACCACCAGGTAGCCGGCCTCGGCGAGCGCGCGATGGAAGAGCATGCGTCCGCCGCCCCACCGGTCGTTGACCGTCGTGCCAAAGGGTTCGCCGTAAACGAAGACAATCACCGGATAGCGCTTGCCCGGATCGAACGTGGAGGGCTTCAACATCCAGCCATCGAGCGAAACGCCGTGTCCCACGTCCACGGTGAGGAACTCGACCGGCGGTTCGAGCACGGGTGCGAGCTTCGCGACGAGCGCCGACGTATCCGTCAAGGCACGCAGCGACTTGTGTTCCGGGAGCGCCACGACGTCCTGCGCGACCGGCCGATCGAAGCGCGAGTAGGTGTGAAAAGCCAGCCGCGCGTTCGGGGCCATCACGTAGCCGTGCGTGCCGGGCGAGCCGGCGGGCGTGACGCGTTCGGGCGGGCCGGCTCCGTTCAGGCGCGCGCGATACAGGTACGCCTGCGTCGCGTTCTCGGGCGAGGCCCGGAAGTATGCGAGCCCCTGGCGCTCGTCCACGCCCACGAAGTCGATCACATCGGCTTCGAAGCGGGTCACGAGCGTCGCGGCGCCGCCGTCGCGCGCGACCCGATAGAGATGCCGCCAGCCGTCGCGCTCGCTCAGCCACAGAAACGCCTTCCCATCGTCGATCCACCGCACGTCGGCGACGTCGACCCACGCTTTCGACTCGTCGTGGAAGATTCGCCGGGTCTCGCCGGTGCGTGCGTCGGCCCGGAGGAAGTCGTTGCGATTCTGCAGCCGGTTGAGCTGTTGGATTGCGAGCGAGCCTGAATCGATCCATTCCATGCGCGCGAGGTACGTGTCGCGAGGCTCGCCGGGCGTCTGCATCCATCGCGTCGGCCCACCCTCGGCGCTCACCACGCCGATCCGCACGGCGGAATTGGTCGACCCGGCTTTCGGATACGGAATCTTCGTGAGGGTGGGATACAGCGTGTCGGTGTCGTTGACCAGTGAGAAGACGCCCACCCCGGTGCTGTCGAACTGCCAGTAGGCGATGGCCCGGCCGTCGGGACTCCAGCGAAACGCATCGCGGACGCCGAGCTCCTCTTCGTAGACCCAGTCCGAGGTCCCGTTGATCGTGGTGTCGGAGCCGTCTTCGGTCAGCGGGACGATCGCGCCATCGGCCAGACGCTCCACATAGATGTCGTTGGCGCGCACGTACGCCACCCGGGTGCCGTCAGGCGAGAACTTCGCGAACATCAGCGAGGCTTCGGGCGCGGCGCCGCCGACCTTGCGCAGCTCGCCGCCCGCGACGTCGAGGACCCAGTAGTCGCCGCGGGTGTTGTCGCGCCAAACCTTGCGGGTGTTGGTGAAGATGAGCAGCCGCTTCCCGTCGTTCGACCAGGCGTAGTCTTCGACGTCGAGACCCGAAGTGGCGCCCGGCGGCGTGATGCGGGACGCCGGCACGGTGATCGTGCGCGCGCCGGTCGCCGCGTCGTACCGTGCGATCTCCGAACCGCCGGCCGAACGTTCGACGATGGCATAGGCGCTGCCGTCGGGCAGCCAGCGGGCAGGGCCGAAGCGCGGGGCGTTGTACTCCTTCGTCTTGAAGATCCGGTCGATCTGAAGCCTGAGGGCCTGCCGCGTCTCGACCTGCTGGCCGGTGACGGCGACTCCACCAAGGAGAACCGCGACGGCAACCCAACTCGCCCTTCTGCTCGCGATTGGCATCCGTTGAACCTCGTCCTTTGGTCAATTCAATCACAGGCCCTCCGGTTCCCATCGAAACCAAATCCTCACCGGACGCCAACGTCTCGCTGACGACACCTGTGCTGCCCGCCGCTAGTGTGGAAGGCGACTCGATCAGCGCGAAGCGGGAGAGCAGGTGTCATGAACGAGATGGTCGATCGACGGCCGGCGGTGTCGCCCGGTGAATGGGGGCGGCTGGCGGGGCTCGGTTGTGTGGCGGCGATGGCGCTCTTCTTCGTGTTCGTCGCGGCCGTGCCTTATCTGACGCTCGACCAGCAGCGGTTCGGCGTCTATTGGCCCCGGCGCGGCTGGCTGGTCGTGCACATCGCCGGTGGGGTGGTGGCGCTGCTCTCGGGTCCGGTGCAGCTCTGGCTCGGTCTGAGCCGGCGGCGGCTGGCGTTCCACCGAACGCTCGGGCTCGTCTACGCGACGAGCGTGGCGGTAAGCTCCGTCGCCGCCTTCTATCTGGCCTTCCACACCGCCTACGGGTGGGTCTTCGGGATGGGGCTGTCGGGATTGGCGGTGGCCTGGGTCTCGACGACGAGCCTTGCGATGCTCGCGATCCGCCGGGGCGTGATCGCTCAGCACCAGGAGTGGATGATCCGAAGCTACGTGGTCACGTTCGCGTTCGTCACGTTTCGCGCCGTCGCCATTGCGCTCGAGGCAGCCGGGGTCGGCACGCCCCAGGAACGGATTGCAGCCATGAGCTGGTTCTGCTGGTCGATTCCCCTCTTGATCACCGAGTGCATCCTGCAGGGCCGCAAGATTCTCGGCCGCTAGCGCGCACCGCCTGCGTCATCGGCGCCATCAAATCCGAGAGCCGCAGAACTGCCCGGCGGTGGCTCAGCGCTTTTTCTGCGCTGCCGCCTTGGGCCGTTCACGCTGGGCCGACTCCTTCGCACGGAACCTCGCGATGTCCGCGATCAACTTCACCGGAACCGGCTCGGAGAGCGGGAAGCGGATGGTGCCCTTTCCATTGACTTCGTACGGCGCGAGCGCGTCCTTGAACTCCGCTTCGAGACGGGCCGTGGACGGATAGAGCGAGTAGTGCTGCTTCCATCCAGCGAAATAGAGCACGCGGCGACCCTGCACCGTGAAGGCGGGTATGCCGTACGAGATGGCTTCTTCGGCTCTGGGCAGGGCCCTGCCGATCGCGGTCCGCACGCGCTCGAGTACGGTTCGGACGTCGCGCGGGAACCCCGCAAGGTATTGATTGACGTTCTTGGGCGGTTTCCTGGCGCTCTTCATCGTCTGACTACCTTCTGCTTGACGCGGGCGGACGTTCGCTGCCCGCGGCGATTGACCGATTCCTTCTGTTTCAGTTCCTCGACCAGGTCGCCGAGCCCGTCCAGACGCGCGTCCCACGTCTCGCGATAGCGCTGGAGCCACTCGTGGAACTGGCGGAGCGGCTGAGGGCGCAGCTCGTACAGCCGCTGCTGGGCGCGCGGCTGCACCTCGACGAGACCCGCCTCCTTCAGCACGCGCAGATGCTTGGACACCTGAGGCTGATTGAGCCGGAGGCGCTCGCCGATGTCGTTCACGGGCCGGGCCCCGGCGCGGAGCAACTCGACGATGCGGAAGCGGTTCGCGTCCGAGAGCGCGGCGAACATCGCGACCATGGCATGAATATGCCCTATCTGGAATATTCCTGTCAAGGCATATTAGAGGCCACCGCCTCGAGTCGCGGTCGGGCGGGGCGTTTTCAGCCCGCCCGACCGATGCCGGTGCGGCGGCGGGGCCGAAGCCCTGTCCCGTGCACCTGTCGCTAGAAGGTCAGATGCACGCCGAATCGGAACTCGCGAGACCGCCCGGCGGTCTCGTTGTCCAGCGTCGCGAGGATCCTCCCGAAGTTCGAGCTGTTGACGTTGCCGTTCGGGTTGGCGAAATGCGGCGTGTTGGTGAGGTTGAACGCCTCCAGCCGGAACTGCAGGTGGAGTGCCTGCGAGAGCTCGAACGTCCGGAAGAGGCCTGCGTCCAGGTTGACGACACTCGGTCCGCGCATCGAGTTGCGGCCGACGTTGCCGAACCGGACGTCGGTCACCCGCGCGAACGCGGTCGTGTCGAAGAAGGTGCCATCGCCACCGACGTTGCCGAACTGCTCGACCGTCTCCTTGATCTGATCCGGCGTCTGCGGCGTTTCCCGGCATGTTCAGCGAGGCGCCCGAGGCGGTCAGGTTGTACGGCCTGCCCTGGTAAGCACTGAAGAGGCCGTTGAGCTGCCAGCCTCCGAGGATCGCGCTGCTGGCGCCGGTCGTCGCCCACTTTTTCCCGCTTCCGAACGGCAGCTCGTACACAAACCCCATCTGGAAGTTGTGCGGGATGCTGTGATCGGCCTGCGCGCGGTTCCGGTCGAACACGATTGCGGCGTTATAGCGGAACTCCGTCCAGTCGGAGTAGGGGGCCTGGTCGATGGCCTTCGAGTACGTGTACGCCCCTTTCAGCAGCAGGCCGCCGACGAAACGCCGATTGATCGTCGTTTGCAGCGCATGGTACGTGCTGTGCGTCCGCCCATCCCACTCCCGGGTCGGCGTGGTGCGTCCGAACGCGGCGAAGAGCGGTCGTCCGTCGTCGCCGGAGCCGGGGATTTGCGACGCGTTGATGTCGAGGAAGGCGAACCCTCTGATGGAATTCGTCCCGACGTATCCAATCGATCCGACCAGTTCCCACGGCAGCTTGCGCTCGACGATGAGGTTCCACGACTGGATGTAGCCGCGATTAGCTGCTGGTTGGCCACCGGGTAGCCGGTCTCGGCCACGAGCGGCAGCGGAATCCGGCCAGGACCGATATCGGGGCAGCAGATCGATGGGATCCCGACGTTCGGTCCCAGTGGCGCATTCGGGACTCCGGCCGACACGTACCCAGGCGACGTCGTGACCGGCTGGAAGCCATTGACGCCCGAGAACACGGCGACAACCGTCAGCGGATACCAGCCGCGCAACGCCTGCGCGCCCCACGGATGCGAATGGTACGAGATGCCGTACCCGCTGCGGATGACCGTGGACGGCGTCATCTGATAGGCGAACCCGATGCGGGGCGCGAAGAGCTTCTTGCTGTAGCCCACGCCGTTGTCCTGCGGAATGCCGCCCCGCCCACCAATCAAGGCCTCGTTCGTGGTCGGGTCGTACGATTCGATGCCCAGGCCCCCCGAACGGGTCCGGTTCGGGTACAGCTCCCAGCGCAGTCCCAGGTCGATCGTCAGCTTCGGCAGCGCGCGCCAGCGGTCGCGGATGTAGAGCGCGTACTGGTTCTCGAAGCTGTTCATCTTGATGTACTGCGTGCTCTTCCCCGAGATATCGGGCGCACCGAGCATGAACGCGGCCAGGGCATTCCAATCGTTCTCGAACGATGGCGTGTCACCGCGGAACCCCACGGCGGCCTCGAGCGCCTCGGGGTTCAGGGCCGTTACGCCGGGATCGAAATAGAACGCGCCGCGCGGGCCTTCACCCAGTTCCGGCTGCCAGTGGTTCATCAGGTGGTGGACGAAGTCGAAGCCGAACCGGATGTCGTGCGCGCCCTTCATCCAGCTCGCGTTGGTGTTGAAGGTATAGGACTGGTCGTTGCGGTACAAGCGGGCTCCAGCCTTCCGGGTTGCCCAGGGCTGAATAGCCGGCGATGTAGAACGGCGGCATCCCGCTCTCCCGCGGATCGGGGCCGTTGGTCCCGGGAATGCCCAGCACGTCCGATCCGAAGTTGACGCCGAGGTCGGGCGGCAGCACGGCCTGCCCGAATCGCGTCCAGCCGAACGTTCCGTCGATCAGGAACGTGGGCGAGACGGTATACGTCTGCCCGATGCCCGCGATCTGCACGAGCGTGTCGCCGTCGCCGATGCCGCCATCGCACAGGCACTCGCCGCCCGCCTGGCCCAGGCCGAAGTCGCCATGCACCAGTGCATCCATGGCGCTGTACTTGAACCAGAGTTGATGCCGCTCGTTCCGGTTCCAGTTGACCTTGCCGTCGAAGTTGTTCCGGTTCAGGCGCTGTGTGCCCGTGTTGAAGTAGTTCGCCGTATCCCCAGCCTGGTTCGGCAGGGGGACCAGGCCCAACAGCTGCATCGTGGGCCCGTTCAAGCGTGATTGAGGGATGACGTTGAGCCGGCCGCCGCTCGAGAGCACCGAACGGCCCGTGCCGTCGAGGCTGCCGGAGTAGGGATCGAAGATCATCCCTTCGCGAAGCGCCACCGACCCGCCCTCCGTCGTGGGCACCATGATGGCGTTGCCAGCGGCACTCAGGATGGGCGCCCCGAGCATTCTGCTGAAATCCCCGGTGCGGAAGTCAGCGGTCGGGACGGAGTAGAGCCTGGAGCGGCTGACGCGTTCGAACGTGCCCTCCCAGTTCGCGAAGTAGAACAGCTTGTTCTTCCTGATCGGTCCACCAACGCTGCCGCCGTCGATGTTTCGCGAGCCGTCGGGCTTGTCGGTCACTCCCGCGCGATTCTCGTCCCAGAGGAACGTGCGCAGCGCGCTGTTGGTGTGCAGGGCGAATACGCTGCCCCTGATTTCGTTGGTGCCGGACTTCGTGATCACTGTGACCGCCGCGCCGCCGGTCATGCCCTGCTCGGCATCGAAGGCGTTGGTCGAGATGTTGACTTCCTGGATGCTCTCGACCGGCGCCACGTACACCGCGTGGTGGGGCATCGTTACCAGGATGTCGGCCGAACCATCGAGCCTGCGTGTTGTTCGCGCCGCGCTCCTGGCCGTTGACGTTGGTCGTCAGGGCGCGTCCCGGCGTGTCGGTGACGGCGTTCTGAAACCGCGCCGGCGTCGTGCCCGGCACGAGATTGAACAGCGCCTGGTAGTTGCGGTAATTCGAGAGCGGCAGGTTCTGGATGGAGCGCGCGATCCAGGCTGACGCTCACGTCCGATTTCTCCGTCTGGAGGATGGCCGCGCTCGCCTGCACCGTGACCTCCTCGTTCATCGCACCGACCTGGATCTTGGCGTCGACGCGAGTGACGCTGTTGATGGGAAGCGCGATGTTCTTCTGCGTGTATGGGCGGAACCCGCTCGCGGTCACCGACAGATCGTAGGTGCCCTCCTGCAGATTCGGTATGGAGTAGTAGCCGGTCTCGTCCGTCGTCGCCTGACGGGACAAACCCGTCGCCGTGTTCGTCACCGTCACGGTTGCCTTGGGCACGACCGCGCCGGTCTCGTCCGTCAGGGTGCCGACGATCGATCCGTAAAGCACCTGCGCCAGGGCCGGACGCGCGGCGAAGGCCGTGATCGTGAGCGCGAAGGCCAGGCAGGACACAATGGCTATCGCTCGAGGAGCCCGATGACTCGTTTGCACTCTACACCTCCAGTTGGCCGTGTCCCGACGTCTGGCCTCCATCCGCTCGTTCGCTCTCCCAGCGATCCAACCCGTCAGCATCGTGCTGGTTCGCCCTCGCTCCGGAGGCACTGCGGTGTGCCGCCAGACCGTCGGCGAACTGAAGAACGCACGTTGTTGGTTGCACACACGCGTCGCTGCGCCGACGATCGGTTGCGAGCCTTCGATCGTCAGACGCGCGGCTGGTGCCCGTGAGCGATAGCGATCACGTGGACGATGAGCGGCAATCGTGATCGCATCGGCGAAGCGAGGCTGGAGAGTACCGACGGACACACCACCGAACGGTACGGGAGCCGATTGTGAACCCACACGCATCGAGCTCACCCTGCGCGGCATCGCCGACTTTCCAGATGCGGCGGAACAAAAAAATCGTCACGCCGTGTGATTTGAATGTCAAGGAAGAAGGGGCGAGTACGGCGCTTTACCGATCCGTTGATGAGTCAGCGTCCCAGAAAAAATCACTTTCTCGCGTACTCGTGTCCAAGAAAATGCGCCACGATCCAACTTTCGGGAGTACGGCTCGTGAACGAGGCAGCCGAGGACACCCGCTTCATCACCGCGACCTCTTGTCCTCCTCGACGCGAATCCGCTTGCGGACATCGCCAACACCCGGCGGATCCGCGCCGACCTTGCCGGCGGCCGGCTCTATCGGCGGAGCAACCTCGATGGGCTTCTGGCCGGAGTCGAGGTTGAATCAACAGATTGAGGAGCCAAAGTAGTGACTATGAGCCGGCGCAGTCGCCGTCGCGTTTTGTCGCGTTCGCGGTCGCCGCTAGCGCTGAAACGGAAGGCGTCTAAGGCTAATCACCAATCAAATTACTCAATCACCAAATCACAAATCACTCAATGTCGAGTGGCTGGACCGAAGAGAACGCGACCGGGCCGCGCAGTGGTCATCTCGCCGTTTTCGAAAATCACCTGCCCGTTGACCAGCACGACGTTCACGCCCTCGGCGTAGCTGTGCGGCTTCTCGAAAGTGGCCGTATCGCGCACGCGCGCGGCGTCGAACACCGCGATATCGGCCTTGAGTCCCTCGCGGAGCACACCGCGATCCGCAAGGCCCAATCGTTGCGCCGGGAGGGCCGTCATCTTCTGCACCGCGGTTTCCAGCGGCAGCAGCTTTTTCTCGCGCGCATAGACACCCAGCACGCGCACGAACGTGCCGTAGCTCCGCGGATGCGGGACGTTGCGGCCGAAGATCGCCACCTCGCCATCCGACGCAATCATCGTCGCTGGATGCACCAGGATGCGCTGCAGATCCTCTTCGCCGATGGCGTGGAAGATGCCCCACGCGCCGCCTTGCTCGACGATCCACATCACCGTCTCGGCGGCGTTTTCGAGCGTCACTGGCAGCTTGCGGCTCGCCGTCACCTCAGCGAGGTTCTTGCCGGCCATCGAGGGGTCCCATTCATTGCTGGAGATGGCGACGTTCTTCGGATCGCCACCACCGCGTTCGTCGCGAATGATGGCGACCGACTCTGCTTTGATCTTGGCGCGCGTCCCCGGATCCTTCAGCCGCTTCAGCGTTGCCTCGCGGCCGCCCTCCAGGGCCCACGCAGGCAGGAGGGCCGAACCGATGCTGGTGGCCGAGGCCGTATACGGATATTGATCGATCGACGCATCCACGCCACGCGCCCGCGCCTCGTCGATCAGTTTCAACGTGTCGACGGAGCGCCCCCAGTACGCCTTGCCCACGACTTTGTGGTGCGTCACTTGCGTCGGCAGTCGTCCCTGCTCGCCGATCGTGATGGTCTCGCGCACGCTGTCGAGCACACCTTTGGCCTCATTACGCATGTGTGAGATGTAGATGCCGCCCATCTGACCAGCCACCTTTGCCAGCTCGACGACCTCCGCCGTAGGGGTGAACGTTCCGGGCACGTAGAACAACCCGGAGCTCAGTCCAAACGCGCCGTCCTCCATCCCTTGGCGGACGAGCGCCCGCATCTTCTCGATCTCCTCGGGGGTGGCTTTGCGATCGGCTTCCCCGATCACCTCGCCGCGAACGGTGCCCTGGCCGACGAAGCTCGCGAAGTTCGGCGAGACGCCGAGCTTGGCGACTTTCTCGAGAAATGGCTTCAATGGGAGCGGCGAACTCCCATCCGGACCCTCGACCAGTGTCGTGACACCCTGGCGTGTGTAGCTGTCGGCGGTCGGCAGTTCGAAGATGCCCCGTCGTGCATGCGTATGAATGTCGATGAATCCCGGCGCGACCACCAGGCCCTTGACGTCGATGACGCGCCCGGCAGGGGCGCTGATTGACGCCGCGATACGTGCAATCGTGTCGCCCCTGATCGCCACATCGCCGCGGTACCACGGACTCGCGGTTCCGTCCATGATGCGTCCACCGCGAAGAATGATGTCGTAGGTCGGGGCCTGCGTCGAGACGAGCGCGGACAAAAGCAGGATGACAGCGACGACGTAGCGCATGCCGCGCACTATATCCTACGGACCCGAAGGCGTCTTACGGACGCGAAGGCGTCGAAGGGGCTATTCTGCCCGTAGTGCGACGACCGGGTCGACTCTCATCGCTCTGCGTGCCGGAACGTAGTGTTCAAACGGCGCGGACCGAACGACATGGCGAGCATGTCGCTGGCGGAGGTGACGGCAGAGAGCGCCGCGTGCTGGTTGATCCGGCGAATCACCTCGCGGACGGCAGGGGTGTGCGAGGCTGGATCGCCTGCGCTTCTCCACACCAGGAACGTCCGGTTGAACGACGGCGCCGCGAATCCCGAGTAGTAGATCATCGGCCGCGCCTCGGCATCGAGGCCGAAGCTGCGGAGCGGAACCCCACTTCGCGTCGACACACCGACAATGCCAGGCAGCGCGCGGACCTCCTCGGTCATTCGCCGCCAGAATTCGACTCGCTGCTCGGGTGTGCCAAAGGCGTCTCGGGTGGTGAGCATCACGCGTCCCGCCATCAACGACTGCACGTTGAATTCAGGGGCAGGGAACGACCGAGGACGGCTGGTCTTCGTCCGGCAGGAATTGCGACCGCTCGCGTACCTCGATGGGATACGGATTCGGCATGCGCGGAGTAGATCATGTTCAGATCCCGAACTCGAGTGAATACTGTGATGAGGCCGTCACCATGCTGGTTTTGTTCTACGTTCCTCCCGCCCCCTTCGTTATCTCGCTGGGTCAGCGCACCGTGAATCGCTGCTCGTCGAGCAAACTTCCATCCGCGCCCCGCAACTCGACCCGCCACTCGCCGGCGTTGGACGCGATCACCGTATTGCGGCTGTAGGTGCGGAATCCGCTCCCGGGGTTGGGACGAACCGTGAGCTCGACATCCTTATGCAGGCGATCGCCTCGATACCAGCGATGGCGGACCACCGTCCTGGCGGGGACGTTGATCCGGGTGTAGTAGAAGAGCGTGCCCGGAGCGGTTTCGGAGCTCACCGGCTCGCATCGCCAGTTGCGCCCTCTGGCTGAGAAATTCGCGCAGACGCGCGCCTCGACCAGCGAGGGAATCGGAAGCGTGGCGCCCGCGGCGAGCGGCTTTTCCGTCGCCGGCGCGGGTGTTGAACTGCTGCTGGCGGCGGGCGCCTCGGGCGTGGCGGCCGGCGCAGCGGGTGCGGGTGCCGCACTCGGCGCGGGTGCCGTTGCAGGCGGTGCAGCACTCCGCTCGACCGGGCGTGCGCCGTCGTTCGTCGTGAATCCCGCTCCGGCCTGCGGTCCGAACCACACGCGTCCTGCCATGAGCAGGGCGATGCCGAGAACCGCGGCAACGATCGCGGCAATCACCATCGATCGGCCCGATCGCTTTGCGGGACTTGCGTCCTCGTGCCGCACCGGCTCGCGCCGAACGTCCGCGGGAACCAGCGGGCGAGGGTTGGCGACGGCCGCCGGGCGCGGTGGGGGCGGCGGCAGCACAATCGTGGGTGGTTCCTCGTGCGCGGCAGGTTCCTCCACGGCTGCTGGCGCGGCCACGAGCGGCCTGGCAGGTTCCGAGGCCGCCGACGGCTCATGAACGGGGGGCCGTGCGACGGGAGTCTCGACCGGCGTTCCGCGCGATTCACAGAGCTCGCGCAGGTTCTGACCGCTCGTCTCCACGAATGGATGGTTCGGCTCGAGGACCGCTCGCGCGATGGCGAACGCCCGCCTGTAGCAGTCCTCGGCCTCGGCCGGCCTGCCCGTCAGCTCGTAGACGACGCCGAGGTTGTTCAGGGTGTTGGCGAGATCGGGGTGCAACCGGCCCAGTTGGGCTTCCTGCAGGAGCGCCGCCTCGCGGAACAGCTGCTCCGCCGACGCGTAGCTGCCCTCGGCAGCGGCCTTTTCCGCCGCCTCGATCACCGAACGCAGGTCCCGCGGTCCGTCCATGGACTATCCGAGCACAGGGGCCAATCCGGCCCAAATCCCCGATTGTCAGCGACGCGGCCCTATTGTAGAACCAAGGCGTCTCAGGCCGAAGGATACCCATCGAACGATGCCACTGGGCCTCTGGATCCCTCTCGTGCTGTCCTGGTGGCTGCTGCCGCAGGCGCAGGTCCTCGAACCCATCCCGGACAGGCTCGTCGTGCTGACCTTCGACGACGCGAAGGCCAGTCATTACACCGTGGTCCGGCCGCTGTTGAAGAAATACGGGTTCGGCGCGACCTTCTTCATCACCGAGGGGTTCACATTCCGCACGAACAAGGAGGAGTACCTCACCTGGGACCAGATTCGTGAGCTCGACCGCGATGGGTTCGAGATCGGGAACCACACCCGCGACCATATGGGGCTGTCGTCAGCGAACCTCCCGAAGCTCGAAGAGCAGGTCGAAGCCATCAACACGCAGTGCGCCGCGCACGGCATTCCCAGGCCGATCTCGTTTGCGTACCCCGGCAACGCGATCAATCCCGCGGGTATCCCGATCCTCGAGTCGCTCGGCTTCCGGTTTGCCCGGCGCGGCGGAGCCCCCGAGTATCCGTACGAAGACGGCAACGGTGTGGCTTACGAGCCGGGCCGCGATCATCCGCTGCTGCTCCCCACGGCCGGCGACGCCCGGCCGTCCTGGACGCTCGAGAACCTGAAGCGGGCCGCGTCCCAGGCGGCCAACGGCCGGATCGCCATCCTGCAGTTTCACGGGGCGCCTGACGTCGAGCACCCGTGGGTACACACCTCGCGCGAGCGATTCGAGCAATACATGGCCTACCTGCACGAGCAGGGCTTCAAGGCCATCGCGGTGAGAGACCTGGCGAAGTACGTGGATTGGCGGCAGAAGCCCGACGACCCATGGAAGATCATCGAACAGCGAAAGGCGCAGCTACCGCGCTGAGGTCGAATCGGAATCGAGGTCCATCAGCCAGACGTCACCCCTGAAATCGCCGAGCACGAGAATGATCTCGTCGGGCGTGGCGATTGGCGCCGTGCCAGGAAGATATGCGGGCATCAGCATTTCGGTTGAGACGTACACCGCTATCGGCTCGCCTTCCATGAGCCCTGATGCTGGGGCGAAATGCCGCGCACGAACGGCGCTGCGAACCAACGGGTTTGTGCCAATGGGCGTGTAATACAGCAACCGTCCGTCCGCAGACCAGAAGGGATGGCTCGCGGAACGATCCACCTCTATCCACGCTGACTCGGCGAATCGGCTGTTCTCGGAGCGGCGACACGAACACACTGGCCGGTCCACCCGGACGCGAGGCATCGAATGCGACCCATCGTCGATCCGGCGACAGCCGCGGATTGCTGACCGACCGTTCGGCGCTCTCCAGCAGCTCACGCTGCTGCTCCAGTTTCCGTATCGATGAGCGCAATCGAGTTCAGGCGCGCGAACCGTTCGATGATGAGCCAGCGCTCATCCACCCATTGGCGCGGCCGACCGCCACAATCGTCACCCAGCGATCGCCAGGTCCCGTCGGGCAAGCTCGCGACGAAGATGGGCCGTAACGCGCGCCCCGCTCCCGGCATCCTCGTGCCGTACGCCAGGAGGCTTCCGCTTGGCGAGATGGCTGGATATCCCTTCGCGGCGTCATGTCCGTGGGCGGGCAGCGTCTCCGAGCCGGTTCGGAGATCTCTCAGGAATACGTCACCATTTCCGAGCCGAAACGAGAAATAGGCGAGCGTTCGGAAATCGTTCGTGAGGGTCAAATAGCCCAGCGGAAACGGGCCTCGCGTCATCCGGCGTAGCGGACCATGGGCGACGCCAGTCGCCGCCTCCAGTGCCACCGACCAGAGATTCGCGTCCGCGCGGCTGCTGAAATACGCCAGGCGCCCGGCGGCGGCGGTGGGAAGCCACGCCGTCTCGCTGCCCGCGGTCAGCCGTTCGGGCGCACCCGCCGGTTGGAAGGTCGACGCTGCGAGTCGCTGCCGGTAGAGATTGACACCCTGAGCCCCAGCCGCCGAGAACACGAGCGAATCATCGATCCAGGCCGCCGCCGTGGGCACCGTGAACATGCCCGCTTCCCGAAACCGCTGGACCACGCCGGTGTTGGTCGGCGAGCCGCCGTCCATCGGCACGATCCACCAATCTGGCTCGAGCGCCGGATCCGGACGGGCGTGCACGAGCACCGACCGGCTGTCCGGTGACCAAGTCATGCAGGCCACGTCGACCATTCGAGACGCGATGGTTCGAAAACCAGCACCGCCGCGGGCCGCGATCCGGATACCGGACAGCGTCCTGCGGGACGCACGCGAACCAGAGACCATCGGGCGAAATCCGGCCGCGGCTTGCACCGCGTTGCAGGAGCCGCGGTTCGCCTCCCAGCGTCGGAACCTCGTACACGTTCGGACCCGAATCGTCGCTGGCGGTGAAGACGATTCGGGTGTCTTCCGGCGAAAACGAGAGATGCGAATACCCACGCTCACCGTTCGTCAATCGCAACGCCGCGCCGCCAATCTGCTGCATCCAGATCTGCGGCGTCGTCCCGTCCTGTCCGGCATCCGAGACATAGGCGATCAGGCGTGCGTCGGATGAGAGCGCCGGCCAGCTGGTCAGGGCGGTCGTCCACGTCACGCGCTGGAGACGCGGTGCAACAGACGCCTCCGCGGCTCAGGAGCCGATGGGCCGGCGAGCGTGAGTCGCCGGCTCTCCCACCACGCCGCCAGCTCTTCTCGCCGCGCGTAGATGGAGCCGCGCTTTTCGTGGGCGAGCCGATGGACCGGCAGTCCCTCCTCCCGCTCCCATCGCTGCACGGTACGAATGCCGCGGCCGAGATATGCGGCGATTTCCTTCCAGGAGTCGAGCCGGTCTTCGAGCGCGCCGACCCTTTGCGCGGGCGTGGTCTTCGCATCGTCCCGCATCAGGGCGCCAGCATAGCGCAGACACGCGCCAAAACGCGCCACGCACCCCGTGACATTTCGTTGCGCTTGAGAGCTCGTGATTCCCGCCGGAAACTGGACGAGCCCGTCAATGCTGCGGTGCTTTTTCAGGAGGTGCATTGTGAAGAACCTGCTCGTCGTTCTCTTCGGCGTCGCTCTGCTCACCGGTGCAGCGGTCGCCGGCCAGTCGAAGCGCGGATCCCTCGAAGGCGTTTGGCAAGCGGTGGAAGTCAATCTCACCGGACCGGGCGCGCGCACAATCACAATCCCCGAACCCAGACCAAACCTGACTATCGTCACGGCAAAGCACTACAGTCGCGTCGAAGTCCACTCCCAAGGCCCGCGTCCCATCCCTGCAGACGTGGCGAACGCGAGCGCCGACGAGCTGCGCGCGGTATGGGGTCCGTTCGTGGGTGAGGCCGGCACCTATGAGGTGACCGGGGAAAACGTCATCACGATGCGGCCGATCGCCGCCAAGAATCCTGCGGCCATGGTCCCCGGGGCATTCATCACCTACACGTTCAAGAGGGATGGCGACACGATGTGGGTGACCCAGCAGCGGAATCAGAATGGTCCGTTCGCCAATCCCGCCACGATCAAGGTGGTGCGCGTCGAGTGACGTTACACCTCATCGAGAACACTGGGCGAATTCGTGGCGCGGGGCCGAAACCCGGGTAGGATTCGGCATGCCCCGTGGCTTCCGTCTGATCCTCCTGGTCCTGTCCTGGACCCTGGCGTCGGGCTGGCACGGCGAAACCTCCCAACCGCCGGTCCCGGCGCCCCGGCGTCCCAACTTCATCGTCATCTACACGGACGATCTCGGATACGCGGACATCGGCAGCTTCACCACGAGTAAGGACGTCGGGCGACCGGCGACACCGCACCTCGATCGGATGGCCGCGGAAGGCATCCGCCTCACGAGCTTCTACGTCGCCCAGGCCGTCTGTTCGGCGTCGCGCGCGGCGCTGCTCACGGGGATGTATCCCAATCGCATCGGCATTCAGGGCGCGCTCAACCACACCGCCCGGCACGGCCTCGGCGCAGCCGAGACGACGATCGCCGAAGTGCTGAAGACGCGAGGCTACGCGACCGCGATATACGGCAAGTGGCACCTCGGCCACGAAAAGCCGTTTCTGCCCGTGCATCACGGCTTCGACGAGTACTTCGGGCTGCCCTATTCGAACGACATGTGGCCGCGCCACCCGCAAGAGAAGGATTTCTACCCCGATCTCCCGCTCATCGACGGCGACAACGTGATCGAGCGCGACCCCGACCAGTCGCAGCTCACGAAACGCTACACGGAGCGCGCCATCGGCTTCATCGAGCGGAATCGCGAGCAGCCCTTCTTCTTGTACGTGCCGCACACGATGCCGCACGTGCCGCTGTTCGCCTCGGAGAGATTCAAGGGCAAGACGGCCGGCGGCTTGTATGGGGATGTCGTCGCGGAGATCGACTGGTCGGTCGGCCAGATCCTCGACGCCGTGCGGCGCGCCGGGCTGGACGAGCACACGCTGGTCGTCTTCACGTCCGACAACGGGCCGTGGATGTCGTACGGCAATCACGGCGGATCGCCGGGCCCGTTCCGCGAGAGCAAGGGCACGGCCTTCGAAGGCGGCGTGCGAGTGCCGTTCGTCGCGCGCTGGCCGGGGCGGATCGCGGCAGGTTCGGTGAGTCCGCTGCCGGCGATGACGATCGATCTGCTGTCGACGCTGGCGCGGCTGGCCGGTGCGACGCTGCCGTCGGCAGAACCCCCCCGACGGTCGCGACCTCTGGCCCATCCTCTCGAATCCTGGCGCGGCCACCGCGCCACACGACGCGCTGTACTTCTATTGGGGGCCCGAGCTGCACGCCGTTCGGAGCGGCAACTGGAAGCTGCACCTGCCGCATCCGTATCAATCGCTCGAGCGGGCGGGGCAGGACGGGCTACCCGGCAAGTACGTCCGGAAAGAGCTCGAGCTGTCGCTGTTCGATCTCGACGCCGATCCGGCTGAATCGAACAACGTCGCCGGGAATCATCCGGACGTCGTGCAGCGATTGTCGACCTACGTCGAGCGCGCACGTGCGGATCTCGGCGACTCGCTGACCAGGCGGGCGGGCCGAAACGTGCGTCCTGCCGGCACGATGTGACAATGATGGGAGGACAGCCGGTCGCTGCGACAGCCCTGAAGGGCTCTGCCGTGGCCGAAGCAGATGTGGCACAGGGACTTCAGCCCCGTCACCGTGGTCGGCTCGGCAGAGGCACGAGCCCGGGAGGACTCGTCATGCGCAAAGCGATTGTCGCGGCCGCATTCGTGGTCGTCGCCTCCGGCGCTCTGTCTGCCGAGAAGCCGATGACCGACCGCGAGCGGCAACACCTGCTCGCACATCTGGAGATGACCGCGGGGTGGTTCCTCGACGAGGTCTCCGGGCTCAGCACGGCGCAGGTCGAATTCCGCCCATCGCCGGATGCCTGGTCGATCGCGCAGGTCGTCGATCATCTCGTGGTCGTGGCGCCCATCTACTGGGAGGATCTCCAAACCGCGCTCAAGCAGCTGGTGGGCAACCGTGCGAGCGACATGGTCGATTCGGACGTGCTCTGGTATGGCATCGACCGGACCCACCGGGAGCGGGCGATCCGGACGGAGCTTCCGACCGGCGCGATCCACGACCTCGGGACGCTGCTCGAGACCTATCGCAAGCACCACGACCGTCTGGTGCAGTACGTCAAGAGCACGTCGGACGATCTTCGCGGCCGTCTCGTGGCGCGGCAGGGATGCGACGCATATCAGTGGGCGCTGCTGATCTCGACGCACGAGCAGCGGCACATCCTGCAGATCCGCGAGATCAAAGCGCACCCGAAGTTCCCGAGCAAATAGCGCCAGCCGAATGCCGCGCCGCGGGTCTCGAGCCTACCGGACCCCGGCCGCACGCCGAACCCACCGGTCCGCCCTCGACCTGGTCGCAGGGGCCCGTGAATTCTTCGCCCTCCAGCCAGTTGACGCCCTTCTCGGGAAGCCGCAGCGTCTCGAACCGGGGCGCCATCGAGCATCGCGGCGGCGCGGCGGTTTCGACGCGGCACAGGCACGCGCCGAGAAGCAGCAGCCTCGACATGCTCTTCAACATCGGAAGTCCGGCGTGACCCGAAACTCCCATCCCGGCTGCCACTGCCACGGTCCGCGCACTGCCGCCTCCAATGGAACGTGCAAGACGAGATGTTGGAGCGCATAAAACGTCGCACGATGTCCTATCACGAGCAACTTCCGGGGCGCGTAGGTCCGCGCGGCCTCGGTCAGCCACGACGAGACGCGTTCGCACACCTGGGCATAGCTCTCACCGCCGGGGAACGGTTTGGCCACATGCTCGATCCGCCGCGACTCGATCTCCGACGTGGGGCGCCTGGTGAGCTGGCCGTAGTCGCATTCACGAAGCCGAGTGTCGCGCACGATTGGGAGCCCGCGATCCCCGAACGCGATGTCGGCCGTGCGAACGGCACGAGCCAGATCCGAGCAGAACACGGCCGCGAGGTCGTCGTGCGCGCGCCGCACCCCGAGGTCGCGCGCCTGTGCCTCGCCCGCGGCCGACAACGCCACGTCGAACCACCCGGACGCCAGGCCGGCCTCGTTGTCGAGGCTGGTGGCGTGCGTCTCGTAAACGAGGAGCAGATCGGAGCGATTCTCGGTCATACCGTTTGCCATGACGTCAGCCGTCGGCCGGCCACTTCAGCGGATGCGGGGGGCCATGCCCCGGGTAGACGCGCGTCGCGCCGCGCTCCCTCAGGTCGCGCCAGCTGCGAGCCACCGCCGCTGCGCTCTCGTCGTCTGGCGCGAGCGCCACCGGCGGCAGATCGCCCGTGAACACCATCCCGTCATCGAGGAGGAGCGAGACGCTGTCGTCCGAGTGGCCGGGCGTGCGGACGATCTCCCCGCCGATGCCGATCGCGGCGAGCACCGCGCGGCTCTCCTCGGCGGCGACGGTGACGTTGCCGTGGAAGGTGATGTCGACGTACTGATCCTGCGGCTTCATCCACTGCTTCAGGAGCGGAATCGCGTGCTCCTGACCGGCGATGACGAGCAGCGGCACGCCCGCCAGCTTGAGCTCCTGTGCGAGCCCGGCGTGGTCCGGGTGGTAGTGCGTGGCCAGCCCGTAGCGGAGCTCCGCGAGCGGCACGCCTTTGCGCTCCAGATTGGCGCGCAGCGTGCCGAACGTGCCCGGCCACCCGAGATCGACCAGGAGCCGCGACGTTCCGGCGCTCACGACGTAGAAGTTCGTCGAGCGGTAGCCGACATTGACGATGGTGGGAGGATGCAGCACCGCGGCGTCGCGCTCATCGAAGGGGCTCGTTGTGTCCGTGGAACAAGAAGATTACGCTAGCTTCCCATCTTTTCAGCAGAGGAGCCGCTCATGCCCGATCACCGAGGGCCGAGCTCGCCAAACGAGGAGGGAGTTCCCGGGTTGATCAGCCGCCGTGCCTTTGGCGAGGCCATCGGAACGGCCGCGATCGCGCGGAGCGCTGCACGCGCGGCCGTTGGCGAACGCGCGTGCCACCACACAGCGACTACCCCCTTCCGCACTTGCGAAGTGCGTGGCGACCGAAGGTGGACCCTCCTACGCGAGCGTCACTGAATCCTCTTCCCATCCGGCGAGACAGCCACTTCCACCTCCTTCTTCCCGGCCGTCTCGAGGAGCACCTCGTACTCTTCCAGGATGTCCTTCCCGTCCCTGATCACCATGACTTCCATGGCTTCCTTGATCGTGCCGCCGGGGTACCTGGCCCTCACGGCGGCCGTGACGGCTGCGGGCAGGGCCGTGACCGCGATCTCGTTCTCGAAGTTGACGATGGTGCCGTCCTCCTGGAGGTCCATCTCGTGCTTCTTTCCCTGCCACGTCATCTCGATGTCGTAAATCACGAGACCGTTCTCCGTGGCTTTCGTCGCGGTCGTGATCCTGGCGCCAGGAAATCTGACTTTGAGCGTCTCGGAGACCTTTGCCGGGAGCTTGTCGATCGCGACGGCTTCGTCCTGCGCTCGCGCGACCGGGGCGAGCCACGCGAACAGCGCCGCGCATGTGATGATGCGGACAACTGCGGGCATTCGAGCTCCTTACTGACGCTGGCGCAACAGGCCGTGCCGTCGACCCACGTGCTCGCGTGCGTGCGACTGTCGGATAGACTGACGCAGCCGATGTTAGCCCGAATGCTCGGACGTGCGGTCAACCCGTCTTCGTCCACGGCCGTCACTTCGGGCGAGCGGACCTGAAGGCATTGCTCGTCGCGGCCGGCGGCCGCTGAGGCGCGCCGACCACAACAAAAGAGGATCCCATGACCGAAGGCCCCCGAAGCCCGAGCTCGGTCAGCATTGACGGAACCGGCGAATCGATCAGCCGCCGTGCCTTCGGGCGCACCATCGGGACAGCCGCCATCGGCGGGGCCGTGCAGACGCTCTCTCCACCGGGCGCGATTGCGCGACCCGATGATGTCGTCCAGTCGTCGAGTCCGACATCGCCACGAAGCGTCGGGGAACTGACCTACCTCGGTGCGTCCGAGCTCGTGGCGCGGATGCGGAGCAAGAAGCTGTCCGCGCGCGACGTCATGGCCGCGCACCTGAAGCAGATCGAACGCGTCAACCCGAAAGTCAACGCCATCGTGACGCTCGTGGCCGAGCGGGCGATGGTCGATGCAGCGAAGGCCGACGAGCTCGCCGCCCGCGGCGGACCGCTCGGGGTGCTTCACGGCCTCCCCGTCGCGCACAAAGATCTGGTCAACACTGCCGGCATCCGTACCACGTTCGGGTCGCCGTTCTTTCGCGACAACGTTCCGACCCGCGATGCGCTGCTGATCACCCGTATTCGAGAGGCAGGCGCGCTCACCGTCGGCAAGACCAACACGCCGGAGCTCGGCGCCGGATCGCAGACCTTCAACACGGTGTTCGGCGCCACGCGCAACCCCTACGATCTCGCCAGAACCTGCGGCGGGAGCAGCGGCGGCGCGGCGGTCGCGCTCGCCTGCGGCATGGTGCCGATTGCCGACGGCAGCGACACCGGCGGTTCGCTACGCAATCCGGCGGCGTTCTGCAACGTCGTCGGCTTCCGGCCCTCGCCGGGACGGGTGACGAGAGACGCGCAGTCGTGGTCGCCGCTGTCGGTGTCCGGGCCAATGGCGCGGTCGGTCGCGGACGTGGCGCTCTTTCTCAGCGTGATTGCCGGTCCCGATCCGAGGAGTCCGCTGGTCATTCAGGAGGACGGGAGCCGGTTCGCCGGCCCGCTCGGGCGCAGCTTCAAGGGCGTGCGCGTCGCCTGGTGGCGTGGCCTCGGCGGTATTCCCTTCGAGCCCGACGTCCGGCAGGTCGTCGATGCGAATCGACGCTCCTTCGAGGATCTCGGATGCATCGTCGAAGAGGCCGAGCCCGATTTCACGGGCGTTGACCGGGCATTTCCGACATTGCAGGTACGCCGCCAACCACCCGCGCTACGCGGCGATGGTGCGCGAGCGGCCGGACTGGGTGAAGGACACCATCAAGTTCGAGGTCGCCGAGGCAGAAAAGCAGACCGCCGCGGACGTCGGCGCCGCCCTGGCGCGTCAGTCCCGGATGTACGACCAGAGCCTCGAATTCTTTCAGAGCAATACGAGTACTTCGTGCTGCCGGTCACGCAGGTGGTGCCCTTCGACGTGAACCTGCCGTACCCGATTCAGATTGCCGGGACACCGATGGCGACGTACATCGATTGGATGCGGTCGTGCTGGTACGTGACGTTCATGGCCAACCCCGCGATCTCCGTTCCGGCCGGATTCACCGCCAGCGGGCTGCCCGTCGGCATCCAGATCGTGGGACGCCACCGGGACGACTGGAGCGTGCTGCAGCTCGCGCACGCGTTCG
Organism: Vicinamibacterales bacterium; assembly: GCA_963840865.1. Classification (GTDB taxonomy): domain Bacteria; phylum Acidobacteriota; class Vicinamibacteria; order Vicinamibacterales; family Vicinamibacteraceae; genus CAWJAP01. The sequence continues at coordinate 21,759 of CAWJAP010000020.1, read as the reverse complement.
AGCAGGCCACACGACATGGCGCGCGGCGGCCGGTCGTCGTTGGCTCGTCGGCAGAGTAATCAAGCGGCTCACGTGGGCGTTGACGCGCCGAGGAGCAGGTATGACCCACGCGTACCCTGGGATCAGCCGCCGCCGCTTCCTGCGTGAGACGCTCGCGACGACGATCGCGATCGGTGGCGCGACGAACGCCGGCGCAGTCCCGGTCGCACCGCAGTCGACGACACCCGCGACGCCCTGGTATCGGCGCGCCTATCTCTGGGGCCAGACCAACATCACCGAGAAAGACCCGGTGCGCTACGACATCGCGTGGTGGCGCGAGCACTGGAAGCGCACCGGGGTTCAGGCCGTCATCATCAACGCCGGCGGCATCGTCGCTTACTATCCGAGCAAGTTTCCGCTGCACCATCGCGCCCAGTTCCTCGGCGATCGCGACCTCTTCGGCGAGCTGACCAAGGCGGCACACGACGATGGGCTGTTCGTGATGGCGCGGATGGATTCCAACCGCGCCGCCGCCGACTTCTTCGAGGCCCATCCCGATTGGTTCGCGCGTGACGCGGAAGGCAAGCCTTACCGTGCCGCCGACAAGTACATTGCGTGCATCAACACGCCGTACTACGACGAGTACCTGCCGGGCGTGCTGCGGGAGATCGTCGAGCGTTCGCATCCCGATGGCTTCACCGACAACAGCTGGGCGGGGCTCGGGCGCGAGAGCATTTGCTTCTGTGCGAGCTGCGAACGGACGTTCCGCGCCAAGACCGGACTCGCGCTTCCACGACGGGCCAACTGGGACGATCCGGCCTACCGCGCATGGATCCTGTGGAGCTATGCGCGCCGGGTCGAAGTGTGGGAGCTGAACAACCGGACGACACGGGAGGCGGGCGGCCCGCACTGCATCTGGTCGGGCATGAACAGCGGGTCGGTGACCGCGCAGGCGCGATCGTTCCGCGACCTCAAGGAGATCTGCACGCGTGCCGACATCATGATGCTGGATCACCAGCGGCGAGACGATGACACCGGGTTCCAGCAGAACGGCGACACCGGCAAGCGCGTGCACGGCCTGCTCGGGTGGGACAAGATCGCGCCCGAATCGATGGCGATGTATCAATCGGGGCCTGGCTATTACCGGGTCGCCAGCAAGCCCGCAGCCGAAGCGCGGATGTGGATGATCGCCGGCATCGCGGGCGGCATCCAGCCCTGGTGGCATCACGTCGCGGCCTACCACGAGGACCGGCGCATGTATCGGACGGCCGAGCCCGTGATGCGCTGGTGGAAGGCCCACGAAGCGGTGCTGACCGACCGCACGCCGATCGCGAACGTGGGAGTGGTGTGGTCGCAGCGCAACACCGACTTCTTCGGACGAGACGATGCCCCCGAGCGCGTCGATGCAGCCGTACACGGGCTTCATGCACGCGCTGGTCCGGGCCCGGATTCCGTACCTCCCGGTGCATGCCGACGACATCGATCGGCACGGGAGCAGTCTGGACGTGCTCGTTCTCCCGAACGTCGGCGCCCTCTCGGATGCGCAGGCCGCGTCCGTCCGGCAGTTCGCAGGACGCGGCGGATCGCTCGTCGCGACCGGCGACACGGGCTCGTACGACGAGTGGGGCGATCCCCGGCCGGACTTCGTGCTTGCGGATCTGTTCGCCTCGCACCGGATCCGCCCGGCACCGAAGTTGAGCGACTCGAGCGCCCGGGAGGGATCGGCAGAGGGCCGCGGCGCGTTTGCGCCGAGTGCGGCGCGCCATACCTACCTGAGGCTGATTCCCGAGCTGCGGGCGCGCGTCGACGGTCCGAAGAGCGGCGACGAGCCGGCGGCCACCGGCGGGCGCCACCCGGTCCTGCGGGGGTTCGACGAGACCGACCTCCTGCCGTTCGGCGGTTCGCTGACGCCGTTGAAGGTCGAGGCGAACGCGATCGTCCCGCTCACCTTCGTCCCGCCCTTCCCGACCTACCCGCCCGAGACGGCGTGGATGCGCGAGCCGGCCACCGACATTCCGGGATTGATCCTCTCGCGCCATGGGCGCTCGCGAGTGGCGTACATGCCGGCGGACGTCGATCGCCGATACGCGCGCGAGCATCTCCCCGATCATGGCCGACTGCTCGCGAACATCGTGCGGTGGGCGGCCGACGACCGCTTGCCGTTGACGGTCGAAGGCGCCGGCCTGATCGACTGCCATCTCTACGAGCAGCCCGGCCGAACGGACCCTCCATCTCGTCAACCTGACCAGCGAGGCCACCTGGCGAGCCCCGCTGGACGAGCTCATTCGCGTCGGGCCGTTCACCGTGGCCGTCCGGCTCCCTTCGGCGATGACCAAGCCGGTTGCACGCTTGCTCGTGTCGAACGCAACGCGTGCCGTCCGCGTCGAGGGCGGCATGGGCGTCATCGAGATCGAGTCCATCCTCGATCACGAGCTGGTCGTGCTCGAGTAGCGGGGCGGCCGTTCTGGCAGAAACGGACTCGCGGTGATCTGTCCCTGGAACGCGCCCTCCCAGCGACCAGGAACCGTCGCTCCGCAGGTCGGGCAGCTGCCCGCCGGGGTCAGCCGATAAGACTCGATGAAATAGCCGAGCCGCTCGATGACCGGCTCGCCGCACGAGAGGCACCGTGTGTGCTCGAACGCGGCGACCCGTCCCGGCAGGTTCCCGGCATAGACGAACCGCAGCCCTTCGCGAACGCCGATTCGACGCCGCGCGGAGCAGCATCGCTGCCGTCGTGCCGGGTCGATCGTTCATCTTGTAGTCCTGGTGGAACGCCGTGACGTGCCAGGGGATGAGCGGCGACACACGCGCAATGAACCGCGTCAGCGCCGTCAGTTCTTCTTCCGAATCGTTGAACCCGGGGACGAGCAGCGTGACGATCTCGAGCCAGATGCCCGCCGCGTGAAGCCAGCGGATCGTCTCGAGCACCGGCTCGAGCCGTCCGCCGAGCCGGCGGTACTGGCGATCGTCGAAGCTCTTGAGATCGACCTTGTAGTAATCGAGCCAGGGCCGAGGTACTCGAGCACTCGGGCGTGCCGTTGCCGTTCGACACCAACGCCGTAAGCAGGCCGCGGCCTGGCGCCTCGCGGAACACGTCGGCCGCCCATTCCGCCGTGATGAGTGGTTCGTTGTAGGTGCTCACGAGCACGCGCGCGCCGAGCCGCCGCGCGTCCTCCACGAGCTGGCGCGGCGACACGTCGAGCGGCGGCGCAATCGATCGCGGATCGCGCAGCGCCTGCGACGTAACCCAGTTCTGACAATAGGCGCAGTGCAGGTCGCAGCCGAGCATCCCGAAGCTGTAGGCCAGCGCGCCCGGCATGACGTGGAAGAACGGTTTCTTCTCGATCGGGTCGCACTGCACGCCGCCGACGTAGCCCCACGGCGCGTAGAGATCGCCGCCGCGGTTGAAGCGTACCTTGCAGACGCCGATCGCGCCGTCGGGGATCGGACAGCGGTGGCCGCACGCGAGGCAGCGGACGCGGCCGTCGCCCAACGTTTCGTAGACCACGGCCTTTCGCGTGCGGGACGCCAGCAGATCGGCGAGCGTCGCCATGCCTCCTATAATCCCACGCCCATGAAGGCTCCATTCATCGCCCTGGTCGTCAGGGCACGGCATGCCGTGCCCCTACCGGTGCTCCTCATGCGTCGTTCGTCACTGGTCATTTGTCATCTGTGGTGCATCCTCCTCACCGCGGCGCCGGCGCTGGCGCAAAACTCAACCGAAGCCGGCCGTTTCGTCGTCGAGCATCCGACGCTGCTGAACCTCGGCTTCGAGTGGGCGATCCGCGGCGATGCCAACCGCAACGCGACGGTGGCCGTCGAGTTCCGCGCGGTGGGCGAGGCCGCATGGCGGAAGGGACTGCCGCTGGTGCGGATCGGCGGCGAGAACGTCTATCGCCGGCGCGAGAACCTCGACTACACCGTGCCCGACGGCTTCGCCGGCAGCATCCTCAACCTCGAGCCGGGAACCGAATACGAGTGCCGCTTCGAGCTGACCGATCCCGACGGCGTATCGGGCGAGGCGAGTCAGACGGTCCGCGTCAGGACGCGCACCGAGCCGCAGCCGTGCGAAGGGCGGCCGCACGCTGCACGTGTATCCGCCCGACTACCAGGGCCGCGACAGGAGCCGAGCTTCACCAGCCTGCTGCAGGCCTATTACGGCGCGGGACTCGGCGATTGGAGCGTCGTGTGGGAGCGGCGCGCGCAGCCCGGCGACACGATTCTGGTGCACGCCGGTCTCTACAAGCCGGAGCGGACCGAACTACGTCGATCCGCATGATGACGCCGTTCGACGGGTCGATGTCGCTGACGCTGAAGGGCACGCCCGAGAAGCCGATCACGATCAAGGCCGCCGGCGATGGCGAGGTGATCTTCGATGGCGCCGGCAACCACATCCTGTTCGACGTGATGGCCTCGAGCCATCACATCTTCGACGGGCTGACGATCCGCAACACCGACGTCGCGATCTTCGCCGGGCAGAAGGAAGTGCCGGGCGCCGTCGGCCTGACGGTGAAGAACTGCCGCTTCGAGAACGTCGGGTTCGGCGTCTGGACCGAGTACGCCGGCTCGAGCGACTTCTACATCGCCGACAATCTCTTCCTCGGCCGCGACGATCGCTTCCGCCTGATCGGCTGGACCGGTCCGCTGTGGGCCAGCGCCGGGCCTTACGGCTCGCATCAGCTGACGAGCTACTACGCGATCAAGGTCTACGGGCCCGGCCACGTGATCGCGCACAACGCGATCGCCTACTTCCACGACGGCATCGGCATCTCCACCTACGGCACGCCGGAGCACGATCCCGATCGGCGGGCCTCGTCGATCGACATCTACGGCAACGACATCCACATGTCGAACGACGACTTCGTCGAGACCGACGGCGGCGTGCACAACGTCCGCGTCTTCAACAACCGCGGCGTCAACGCCGCGCACGGCGGCTACAGCGCCCAGCCGGTCGTTCGGCGGGCCGGTCTATTTCATCGGCAACCTGCTCGTATCACGTGCCGAGCGGCGTGGCGTTCAAGTTCTCCGCCAAGCCCGCGGGGCTGTTCGTCTATCACAACACGATCATCGGCGAGCAGACGTCGCGCGATCCCTCGTCCAACGTGCACTTCCGCAACAACCTGTTCCTGGGCCGCGACACGCCCGACCGCGGCATCATGACGTGGGCCAACGCGACCGACGCCTTCAGCTCGGACTACAACGGCTACCGGCCGAACGCAGGCGTCGCGGCGCAGTACGCGTGGCTCGCGCCCGCAGCCGGGCCAGACGCGTGTACGAGCCGAAGCCGGAACAGTGGAAGAACTTCGCGCACGCTGGCCGACCTTCGCGCGGCCACGGGGCAGGAGTCGCACGGCATCGAAGTCGACTTCGACATCTTCGAACGGATGTCGCCGCCCGATCCCGCCGAAACGGCACGCGGTGTATCACGCGATGGATCTGAACTTTCGTTTGAAGCCGGCAGGCAAGGCCGTGGACGCCGGCGTGGCGATTCCCACGGTCAACGATGGATTCGCCGGCCGTGCGCCGGACCTGGGCGCGCTCGAAGCGGGAAGGCCCGCGCCGCGCTACGGCCCGCGCTGGCTCGAGGCGCAGCCGTTCTACCGTTGACGTTTGCCGTTCCGCTCGTGTTGAGCAGGTGGGAGAGGCCACTCCTGTGTGACGCGGAGCGCTACTCCGACTTGAGCAGCTCGAGAGGGCTTGCATCGCCCGCGGTGCGCGCCGGCAGCCAGCTCGCGACCATGCCCGCCACGACCAGCAAGACGGCCGTGCCGGCGAGCACTGCCGGATTGTGAGGCCGCACGTCGATCAGCACGTGCGCCACCGCGCCACCGACGAGCAAGGCGCCCACCAGGCCGGCGACGATGCCGGCGGCGACGAGCTTCAAGGTCTCGGCGACGACCATGACCCGCAGTTGCCCGCGGGTGGCGCCGAGCGCCGCGCGAATGGCCAGCTCGCGCTTGCGGGCGGCCACGGTGAGCGCGACGATCGCGCCCAATCCGACAGCCGCGAGCGCGGCGGCGAGGGCCGCGAACCCGCCGAACACGCGCATCAGGAAGCGCCAGGGTGCGCTTTCGCTCGCCACGACATCGGTCATCAGCGTCGCCTCGGACACCGACGCTCCAGCGTCGAGGCTCCTGGCGGCCCCGCCAATGGCGCCCACCAGATCGGCAGGGTTCCCCGTACTCTGTACCATGAGCTGTTGCACCTTGTTCGTCACCTGCGAGTGGGGCAGATAGAGGTCGAGGCGGAGATCGTTCAAGCCGCGGTAGCGCACGTCCGCGACGACACCGACGACGGTCTGCCAGACCGTGAGATCGCCGGGCTTCGCCGCTCGAAGCGAGGGATCGCGCAGCCGCTGTCCGATCGGGTCCTTGCCCGGCCAGAGACGGCTGGCGGTGTTCTCGCTGACGATGGCGACGCCAGGTGCCGTCGCCGAATCTCGTGCGGTAAAAAGCCGCCCCCGTCTGAGCGCAATCTTCATCGTGTCGAAGTACTCCGGCGTCACGACCTCGAGGTTCGTGTGCGGATTGAGCGCCCACGTCGAGGGTTGGTCGAGCACCTGCCCGGGGAACATCGGCTGGCTGTCCCAGCCGACCGGGCCGCTCAGCGGGCGCAGGCTGACGCCCGCGGTCGCCTCGACACCGGGCAGCGCCGACACGCGTTCGATCAATGCCTCGTAGAACGCGTTCCATCTGGACAAATCGTCGGTACCCGGCGATACCGACAGCGCCACGAGTCCCGCGGGCTCGAATCCCAGCGTCGTCCGGTCGAGGCCTCTCACCGTCTTCACGAAGAGCCCGGTCCCTGCGACGAGCGTGAGTGCCACGCCGATCTGCGCGATGACGAAACCGCGCTGGATGCGCCGACTGCTCGAGGAGGCACCGGCGTGAGCGCCGTGGGCGAGGACGCGCGGGGCGTCGACGCGGCTGGCGAGAACGGCCGGCAAGCCACCAGCCACGAGCAGGCTCAAAAACGCCGCTGCGGCGCACACCGCGGCCACGGCCGGCTCGAACAGCGTCACCGATTCGAGACGCGGCACCTCCGACGGCGCAAGCGCCACGAGCCCGCGCGACACGATGAAGCCGACCAGCGGCGAGGCGGTGAGCGCGACGGCTGTGACCATCGCGGTTTCGATCAACGTCTGCGACATCAGTCGCGTGTGTGACGCGCCAATCGCAAGGCGGATGGCGAGCGCGCGTTCCTTGCGCGCCGATCTCGATACCAGCAGGCCCGCGACGTTCGCGCACGCGATCGCCAGCATCAGCGCCGTGCCCGCGAGCAGCGTCCACAACACCGGCGACGCCGGCCCGAGGAGATGGCGGGCGATCGGTGTGATCACCAGCGATGCCGGCGGCTCGGGCCCGCCTTTCCGGTCGGCCGTGCGCATCACCGTCGTCAGCTCCTCGGTCGCGCGCTCGACCGACACTCCCTCGTTCAGACGGCCCAACGCAAAGAAGACGCGGAGAATCGCGAGCGCCTGGTCCGTCTCGCCGGACGCGGCTGTGAACGCGCGGACGAGCGGCGCGGCCGGCACCCACGCGTCCGCGCCGCGCGGAAAGTCGAAGCCTGCCGGCATCACGCCAACCACCTGGATCGGCAGCACCGGGCCATCGACGTTCAGCTTTGCGCCAATCGGAGCCCGCAGGACGTTCGCGTCGCGGCCGAACCGCCGCTGCCACAGTCCGTGACTGATCACGATCGATCGCGGCACCGCCCCTTCGTCGTCGGCCGGTTCGAGCGGCCGGCCCACCAGGGGCCGTGTTCCGACCACGGAGAAGAACGATGCCGAGACGGCAGCGATCGGGACCGACTGCGGTTCGGTGCGCTCGACCAACGTGAGGTCCCAGTTGACCGAACCGAATACCGCGACGTCATCGAGCGACCGGTTCCGCGCCTTCCAGTCGACATGCTCGCCGTACGCGACCTCGATGAGCGGCAACGCGCGCCGGTCGTCCCGCTGCCAGATGACGACGACCCGATCCTGTTCGGCAATCGCGAGCGGACGCAGGACGACGGCTTCGACGATGGCGTACACGCCGGTGATGGCGCCGATCGTCAGCGCGAGGAGCGCCGCGCAGGCGGCCGTCATGCGCCAGTCGCGCACCAGCGATCCGAACGCCTCCCGGAAGACGGCTCGCACGAGGCGTCGATGGTAACGCGCTTCGACCGCCGCAGGCCCAGGCCACGCCGGGACGGGAGTCTCTCTGCGTGGAGAAGAGACTCCATCCTCTCAGTCCGCAACTGTCACGCAGCCGCGCTCTGCGGAGCGGCGACCTGCTGCTCGAGCGCCTTCGGGCTTCGCAGGAAGAGCTCGCCGAGCTGCTGCGCCACCGGGTCGGGGAAGATCTCCTCTCTGCCGGCCTCGATTCCGTCGAGGATGGCGTTGGCCGCGTCGGCGGGCGACGCTTTCTCCAGTTGAATCGGGCGCGCCATGTCGGTGTCGATCGGCCCTGGATAGACACCGGCGACGTAGGTCCCCTGGGGTGCGAGCAGCGTCCGCGTCACCTGCGTGAGCGAGTGCAACGCGGCCTTCGACAGGCTGTAGGTCGCGAGCGACGGGATGCCGACGAGGCCGGCAACCGAGCTGACGTTGACGATGGCGCCGCCGCCCTGACGGGCGAGGATGGGCGCGAACGCCTGCGTGATCGAGAGCACGCCGAGCACGTTCACCTCGTACTCGTCGCGTCCCGCCGCCAGCCATTCCGCGTCGGTCAGCTCGCCGTTGAACTTGGCGACGATGCCGGCATTGTTCACGAGCAGCTGGACGTCACCGGCCGCCGCCGCGGCGGCGCGGACATCGTCGGGGTGGGTGACGTCGAGCGGCAAGCGCGACGAGGCGGCCGCCGGAGCTGGCGGCGAGGCCGGCGAGCGCGTCGGGACGCCGGGTGGCAGCGTAGACTTTGGCGGCGCCGCGGGCGAGGAGGGCTTCGACCAGCGCGCGGCCGATACCGCGGTTGGCGCCGGTGACGAGCGCGGTGGTTCCTGCAATCTGAAACGGCATTTTCACGTTCTCCCGAAAGTCCGGTCTCGTAAACGCGTCTCACTAGACCGACCGGTCGGTCTAGTGGCAAGGTTGATACTAGACCGACCAGTCTGTATAGTCAAGGGGTGCCCCGGCCACGCGCCCGCCCCGCTTCCGAGCCATCTCTGCCAGGCGTCGGCGAGCGCATCCTGAACGCCGCCACCGAGCTCTTCTACAAGGAGGGCATCCGCGCCGTCGGAATCCAGCGCGTCATCGACGAGGCCGGCATCGCCAAGGCCTCGCTCTACGCGCATTACGCGTCGAAGGACGATCTGGTCGCCGCGTGTCTGACGCAGCGTTTGGCGCGCGGGCGCGCGATGGTCGAGGCGGCGCTGCGCGACCCGGCGCTCGACGCGCGCGGCAAGCTGCTGCGCCTGTTCGATCTGCAGATCGCTTGGACGTCATCGGCCGAGTTCCGCGGGTGTCCGTTCCTCAACGCGAGCGGCGAGCTCGCCGATCCCGAGCATCCGGCGCGAAAGGTCACCGCCAGTCAGCGCAAGTGGCTGCACGGGCTGGTCGCGTCGCTCGTGCGCGAGAGCGGCGTGCGTCACGCCGAGACCGTCGCGGCGGCGATCGTCGTGCTGTACGACGGCGCCGCGGCCTCGGCGCTGATTGACGCCAACCCCGGTGCGGCGCGTCACGCGCGGTGGGCGGTGGCGCAGCTGCTCGACGCGAACACGCCGGCCGCGAAGAAACGGAACGCGCGTCTCCCTCGGCCCTGACCTCGACCTCGCTTCGGTGGAGCCCGATCACGGCGGCAGTGCGTGGCTCGGGATGCGCTGACACCATGTGGGACAGGCCTTCAGGCCTGTCGTGCCCGCTGGGCGACAGGGCTGAAGCCCGGTGCCAGCGGAGCGGTCGTGTCAAAACTAGTGAATTCGAGATTGGTTCCGGCTCCAGTCGGACCGCCAGGCTTGCGTTCCGGTACGTCTGGGCGTATGCTTAGCTCGGTAACCGAGGAGAGAGCCCGTGACCAAGCCGATCGACCTCGTCCAGGGCACGCTCGACCTGCTGCTCCTGAAGATCCTCGCCCTCGAGCCGATGAACGGCCACGCCATCGGCCAGCGCCTCAAGCAGGTGTCCGGCGACGTCCTGCAGGTGAGCGACGGCTCGCTCTATCCGGCGCTCCACAAGCTCGAACAGGAAGGCTGGATCACGTCGACGTGGAAGACGACCGAGAACAACCGGCGCGCGAAGTACTACGCGCTCAGCCGTCTCGGCCGCAAGCACCTCGACCGCGAGACCCGCAACTGGGATCGCCTGTCGGCGGCCATCTCCCTGGTCGTGAAGCTCGAAAACATCTGAGCCCGATACAGCGCGGGAGGCGTCATGCGATTCGAACGCTGGCTCTATACCTGGCCACTGCGGCTGCGATCGCTCGTCCGCCGGAACGACGTCGAGCGCGAGCTCGACGAGGAGCTCCGCGATCACGTCGAGCAGGAGACGGCTGCGCTCGTGTCACGGGGGCTGACCGCATCCGAAGCGCGTCAAGCGGCACTCCGAAAGTTCGACGGCGTGGAGCGCGCGAAGGAAGCGTGCCGCGATGCCCGGCGTGTCGCCTTCTTCGAGAGCCTCCACCAGGACGTCCGATTCAGCCTGCGCACGCTCGCCAACAGTCCCGTCTTCACGGGAGTCGCGATCCTGACGCTCGCCATCGGCATCGGCGCGAACACCGCCATCTTCAGTCTCGTCGACGGCGTGCTCTTCCGGCCGCTGCCCTTTCCATCGCCGGAGCGGCTCGTGAGCGTCACCGGGACCTATCCGAAGGGCGCGTTCACCGCGATGCGCGAGCGGATGCGGACGCTCGATGTGGCGGCCCATGCCCCCGATCAGGCCGTCAACCTGACCGGTGATGGTGAAGCGGTCAGACTCACCGGGGCGGCGGTGTCCGCGGAGTTGTTCGACATCCTCGGGGTCCGCGCCGCGCAAGGCCGCACGTTCAGGACGGGCGAGGACCTCGCCGGTCAGGATCAGGTCGTCGTCTTGAGCCACGGGCTGTGGCGCGAGCGCTTCGGTAGCGATCCGTCGATCGTCGGTCGCTCGGTCACCATCGACGACGTGCGGCGCATGGTGATCGGGGTGATGCCTGCCGACTTCGAGTTCCCGACCGGGGCCACCGCGCTCTGGGTGCCGCTGCACCGTGACCGAACGAACACCATTGAGACCTGGGCTGGCGAGTTCATGCCGATCCTCGGCCGCCTCCAGCGGGGCGCGACGTCGGCGCAGGCGAGCGCCGAAGTCCAGCTGTTCCAGCAGGACGTCCACAAGCTGTTCCCGTGGCGCATGCCCGAGACCTGGAACGCCGGCGTGTCGGTCGTGCCCCTCGCGCGTGGTCTGGCGGGCGATGTGTTCGTGCGCCTCCTGATCCTGCTCGGGGCCGTGGCGCTGGTGCTCCTCGTCGCCTGCGCGAACGTGGCGAACCTGACGCTCGCGCGCGCGGTCGCCCGCGAGCGCGAGATTGGCATCCGCGCCGCGCTCGGGGCCGCGCCTCGGCGCATCGCCAGGCAGATGGTCACCGAGAGCGTCGTCCTCGGCGCGCTCGGCGGTGCCGTGGGCGTGATCGTCGCCGCGCAGAGTCTCGCCCTGGTGAAGCTCGTGGTCCCGGCCGACACGCCGCGCCTCGCCGACGTGCAGATGAACTGGCGCGTACTCGCGTTCGCGGCAGCGGTCTCGCTCGTCACCGGTTGCATGTTCGGCCTCGCACCCGTCCTGCATGCGCGCCGCGCCAGCCTCACGAAGGCGATGGAAACGGGCGGGCGGGGCAGCGCCGGCGGCGTGTCCGACCGGCTGCGCTCGTCGCTGACGATCGCCGAGGTGGCCCTCGCGGTGCTGCTCGTCGTCGCCGCCGGTCTCCTCGTGCGTACGCTCTGGACGCTCACGCACGTCGACCCGGGCTTCCGGGCCGAGCAGGTCGTCACCGGGCGCGTCACGCCGGGTGCGCCGGTTTGCGGCGAGCCGGCGCGCTGCCTCGCGTTCTATCGCACGCTCGAGGAGCAGATCCACGCGGTGCCCGGAGTGAATCAGGCGGCGTTCGTGAACACGCTGCCGCTCTCGGGGGCGATCGCGAAGCGATCGCTGACGCTCGAAGCCTATGAGGCTCCGCCGACCGAAAGGGAGCCGCTCTTCTGGATGAACGTCGTGACGCCCGGGTATTTCGGGGTGATGAGCATCCGCCTCGAAGCGGGGCGTGGGTTCTCGGAGGCCGATCGGTCGGGAAGCCCGGCGGTCGCGATCGTGACCACGGCGACGGCGCGCCGGTTCTGGCCTGGACAAAGCGCCATTGGCAAACACGTGCGTTTCTCCGGCGAGCGCGACTGGCGCGCCATCGTGGGCGTGGTGGCCGACGTCAAGGGTTACGACCTGGCGCGGACGACGCCCGAGTGGATCAAGGGGGTGGTCTACGTGCCTTACAGTCCGAAAGCGACGCAGGAGGGTGGCGCGATCCCTTCGGCGATGACCCTCACCATCCGGACGCACGGCACCGAGGCGCAGACCGGCGCCATGGTCCGCCGGTTCGTCTCGCGGACGAGCGCCGACGTGGTGGTGAGCGACGTGCGGACGATGCAATCGGTGGTGTCGGATTCGGTTTCGGCGCCCGCGGCCACGGCGTCGCTCTTCGCCGTGTTCGCCGGCGTGGCGCTGCTGCTTGGAAGCACCGGCGTCTACGGCGTCCTGTCGTTCCTGGTGTCGCGGCGGACGCGCGACATCGGCATCCGCCTCGCGCTCGGCGCACAGCCGCGGGATGTCTCGTGGCTGGTGTTGAAGGAGGGTGCGAAGTTCGCCGGGGTCGGTATCGGTCTCGGTACGATTGCCGCGTTCCTCATGACGCGGCTGCTCAGGACCGAGTTGCACGGCGTCAGCGCGCTCGATCCGTTGACATACGGGAGCGTGACGCTGGTCGTGACCCTGGTGACCCTGGCGGCGTGTTATCTGCCGACGCGGCGGGCCGCACGCGTCGACCCGCTGATCGCGCTGCGCGATGGCTGAGGTCGGAAATGGGGTCGGGTGCAATTTCTCGTGCCGGGGGCCTGAGAAATCCATTCGGCGCCAGCCGCCCTCAGCGGCCGGCGCGGCAGCCCTTTGATCCGCGCGGCTATTCAGCCGGCGCTGGGCGCGCCGGCTGGCCGCGCGGAGGGCTGCGGTGCACCCGACCCCATGCCGCCAACCTCGTCGCATTGCTCGGGCACGCGTCCAACCAGCCGGATCGTCCGCGCCCGCTCATTCAGGAATCTGAACATCGCCGCCAGTTCGTCACGCGTGTCGTCACCACGCCGTGCGGCTCGTGTCAATTTGGTCCTCCCATCCGTCCCACCACGCCGACCGCTCGCTGGGACATCCGCTTCACCACGCTCCACGCCAGTTGAGCGCAATCGAACAGCGATTCGACCCGATTTGGGGGACGCTTGCACCACGCGGGGGCTTCGGAGCTCGCTCCCGACGGGGTGCCGACGTGGTCACGCGATGGCGTGTGGATCTACTTCACGTCCCGGCGCACGGGCCGGCCCGAGGTGGCGCCGGCCGGCGGGCGGCGGCGCCGAAACGAAGGTCACCGACACCGGCGGTTTCGGCGCGCAGGAATCGCTCGACGGCGCGTTCCTGATCTACGGCAAGGACCGCGTCAACTCGCCGCTGTGGCGGCGGCCGATCGCCGGTGGTCCCGAAACGCCCGTGCTCGTCGACGACACCGGCGCCGTTCACGCGGTGGCGCAGTTTGCGTTCTGGAGACCGACGCGCCGCGGCATCATCTTTCTCGAGGCGATCCCCGGTCGCGATCGATCGTCGCCGGCACGCTACCTGCTCCAGTCGCTCGATCTCACCACACGCCGTCTGACGACGCTGTTCACGTTGTTGGCGCGTCCCAGCATGGCCGCGGGTGGTATTGCCGTGCCGCCCGACGAGCGACGCGTGCTCTTCACGCAGGTGGATGAGAAGCGCAGCGACGTCAGGCTCCTCCAGCCCTTCAGATAACGAAGCCCTGCGCCCGAGGTTCGCCATCCATCGCTACTCGTGTCTCAGGGCGATCAACGGTTCCACGCGCGATGCGCGGCGCGCCGGCAAGTACGCCGCAAGCAGGGCCGCCATCATGAGCACGACGACTGCTGCCCCCGTCACGGCGGGATCGGTCGGCGTCAAGCCGAACAACATCGACTCGACCCACTGCGAGGCCGACCACGCCGCTGGCAGGCCCAGCGCGATGCCGATGACGACCAGCCGTGTGCCGCCGCGGAGGACCTGTGCGACGACGCGGGTTCTTTGCGCTCCGAGCGCCATGCGAATGCCGATCTCCCTGGTGCGTTGGGCGACGGTGTACGCCAGCAGGCCGTAGAGGCCGATACAGGCGACCGTCAGCGCCAGCAGACCGAACCCTGAGGCGAGCGCTGCCATCATGCGCTCCTGGACCATCGTGGCCTGGACCTGGGTCGACAGCGGACGCGCCTCGATCGGCAAGCCTGGCAGGCGCGATCGAAGCTCGCGCTCGATCGCGGCGGCTGCGGCCCCTGGCGATCCGGCCGCTCGAACCGTGATCGTCGTCGGGAGATCGCCGGCGAGCTGGGTATAGGCCACGTAGACGGTCGGAGGCGGCTGCACGCGCAAGCCCGCGGCGTTGGCGTTCTGGACCAGTCCCACGATTTCCAGGTCCCTGCGTTCGCCCCTGACGGTGGCCGCGAGATGCTCGCCGATGGGATTGCGGTTCTGGAAGAACCGCTGCGCGTACGCTTCGTTGACCAGGGCCACGCCAGGACTGCCGGCTGAATCCTGGTCGGTGAACTCGCGCCCCGCCAGCAGGCGCATCTGCAGCGTGGCGAGGAATCGTGGTCCGGCGCCGACGAAGTGGGCGTTGTCGTTCTCCGGGATCGGCTGTCCCGCGGGAACGGCCGGCTCGCTCCAGATCGACCCGCTCAGCGGCGTGTGCGTCGACACACTTGCCGAGACGACGCCCGGGACTCGCTGCAGGTCGTCGACGACCTCCCGGGGCACGGCTGCCCGCCGGCCCTCCAAATCCACGAGCAGCACGCCATCGGTTCGGAACCCGGGGTCGAGCGCCTGAAGATTTTGCAGCGTGCGCACGAAGAGGCCCGCGCCCGCGAGCAGCACGAGCGAAAGGGCAACCTGCGCGCTCACCAGCGCCGGCAGCAGCCGCGACTTCGAGCTGGCCGTTCTCGATTCTTCTTGAAGGACGGCCGCGGCTCCGGTTGCGGTCATGTGGAACGCCGGCGCCACCCCGAACAACGCCGCGGTCGCGATGGCCGTCGCACTGGTGAAGCCGATCAGACGCCAGTTCGGCGTCAGATCGAACACCACGCGACTGCCCCCGGTCGAAATGAGGTCCACGAGGAACTGGCCCGAGACCCAGGCCAGCCCGATACCCAAGGCCGCGCCGATGAGCGACAGCACGGTGCTCTCGATCAGCAGTTGTCGGACGATCCGGCCTCGCCCGGCACCGATCGCAAGACGAACGGCGATTTCCTTCCGCCGCGCCGACGCCCGCGCCAGCAGCAGGCTCGCGACGTTCGCGCACGCGATGAGCAGCACCAGCCCGACGAAAGCCATCAGCACGAACAGCGGCTTCCGGTAGATCTCACGCAGGTACGTCCAGCCGGTGCCGCCCGGGCGCAGGACGAACGTCGAGTTGGCCATCGCCTTTCGCCGCGAGGCGGGCCAGTGCGAAGCGATGACGCCCTCGGCAAGCTGCGGCCAGACGGCGTTGAGACGCGCCGTCGCCTGCGCAGCGTCATTCTTCGGCCGGGCGAGCACGCGCAGCCAGAAATTGCCCGGCCCCAGCAGCGGCGCCGCGCTGGGGCTCACGTGCGGAAGGGCCACAACCGCCATCGTGATCTCGGCGACCGACCCGACGTTAGCGCCCACGAACCCGCGTGGACTGACGCCGACGATCGTGACCGGAAGCCGGTTGATCCGGACGGTCTCTCCGACGGCGGTGGGGCTGCGCGCCAGTTGACGCTCCCAGTAGCCGTAACTGATCACGGCCACCAGTGGCGCTCCAGGCTCATCGTCTTCCGGCGTGAGCAGGCGTCCAGCGACTGGATTCACCCCGAGCGTCTGGTAGAAGCGTCCGGTGACCAGGGCTCCGGGAACGCGATCGACGGAGCCGGCGGAGCCGACCTCGAAGCCGAAGCCGCTGAAACCGGCCACGCCCGTGAAAATCTCGTGCTGTTCAGCCAGTGCACGGACGATGGCGTAGGAGAAGCTCCCGCCCGGACTATCCCTCTTATTTGGCGCCTGCCAGCCGACCTGAACCAGCTCCTGCGGGTTCCGCACCGGCAGCCAGCGCAGCAGCAGGGCGTCGATCAAACTGAAAATCGCCGCATTGGCGCCGATGCCCAGCGTCAGCGTGAGCACGACGATGAAGGTGAAGCCGGGTGTGCGGGCGAGCATGCGGAACGCGTACCGGACGTCTCGTCCGAGCTCGTCGAGCCAACCGCCATGGCGGCCGGTGCGTACGCGTTCCTTGGTCTGCTCGATGCCACCGAGCTCGAGCAGCGCCAGGCGGCGGGCATGCACGGGAGGCAGACCGTCGCGCACCTTGTCGGCGGCGGACATGTCGACGAAGGTCTGGAGCTCCTCGTCGAGGACCTGTTCGGCCCGGTTGCGAGCGAACAGCCAGAGCAGGGCGGAGACGAGCCGATGTCCCAGCATCACGCGCCCTCCAGGACGCTCGTGATCGCGAGCGCCACCCGATCCCAGCGCTGCCTGTGCTGTTCGAGCTGCCGTCGCCCCGACGCGGTCAGCTTGTAGTACTTGGCGTTCCGGTTGTGCTCGCTCGGACGCCACTCCGCCTTGAGCTTGCCATCCTGCTCGAGCCGGTACAGCGAGGGGAACAGCGACCCCGGGTTCACCTGGAACGTGTCGCGGCTGAGCGCGGCGAGCCGCTGCGAGATGCCGTAGCCGTGCATCGGCGCGCGGGCGAGGATGGTCAGGATCATCAGGTCGAGTGTGCCCTGGGGAACGTCGAGCCTCTCCACGCGCTCTCCTTTAGGTTGCCAAGAACAACGAGGCGATGGTAGGTCGTCACATTTAGGGTGTCAAGAGGTATCGGGCCACGGCGGCGAGCGGCGCAGCAGTCGTCAGCCGGGAAAGATCTGAGAAATCTGACCGGACGCCATCCGAAGTGTCTTTCTGCTATACATGGCGCCCGTGGACTCCCAAAACTGCTCGACGAGGCGCGTACCGCATCAGCCGGGATGCCTCGCGAGCGTGTCGAACACGCGCAAGCCCTCACCGAGCTGTCGCTGACGCACCTGGCGCTCGGGGACGCCGCCCGGGCGGCGCCGCTCGCTACCGACGCGCTCGCGATCTTCGGCGAGGCGCAAGGTCCCGTGACGCCCGCGCGCGCCGATGCGTTGGTGGCGCTGGGGCGCGCCTATCGTCCCCTCGGCCGCGGCGACCAGGCCCGGCCACTCCTCGAACAGGCTCACGCCTTCTGGCGCGGCTTTGCCCCTGACTCGCGTTGGGCACAGGACGCGGGCGTGTGGCTGAAACGGACGCCCGGCCGCCAGCCGTCGTAGCGGCGGGTTGCATCCCGTCATTCAGTCAAGACGTCGGTGACCGGCGTCGCCCGGTCACTCTCCTCGCCGGGCTTGCAGCCGAGCGCGGTGGCTCAGCTGGAGCGCACGTCGTCCATCAGCGACCGTTCGATGCATCGAACGCGGACGGCGCGGCGGGTCACGAACGGCCCTCCGCGGCGCGGGCGCTCGCGTAGAATGGACGCTCCCATCACGCCGATCGCCGACGATGAGGCCGCCGCGCGCCTGCCGGGCGCGCGAGCTGCCGATGCGCCGGCGATCGACCCATCCATGTCGTGTCTGTCGACCCAGGAGGGTTCCGATGAAGCCCAGCGACTTCTTCGCGCTCGCCAAGAAACACGAGGCCGAGATGGTGGATCTGAAATTCGTCGACCTGCTCGGCACGTGGCAGCACTGCAGCTTCCCGCTCGACACGTGGGACGACGGGACGTTCGAAGACGGGCTCGGGTTCGATGGGTCGTCGATTCGCGGCTGGAAGGGCATCCACGAGTCCGACATGCTGGCGGTGCCGGATGTCGACACGACCGTCATCGATCCCTTCTTCGCCCGGCCCACGCTCAGCGTGATTGCCAACATCGTCGATCCGGTGACGCGGCAGGATTTCACCCGCGATCCGCGGCACATCGCGCGCAAGGCCGAGGCGCACCTGCGCGCCTCTGGCATCGCCGACATCTGTTACGTCGGTCCCGAGCCCGAGTTCTTCATCTTCGACGAGGTGCGCTACGAGCAGAACCAGCACAAGGCGTACTACGAGATCGATTCGGTCGAAGGCGCGTGGAACACGGCCCGGATCGAAGAGCCCAACCTGGGCTACAAACCGAGCTTCAAGGGCGGCTACTTTCCGGTCAGCCCGACCGACACCTATCACGACCTCCGCGGCGAGATGGTCTACGAGATGCGCAAGGTCGGCATCGTCGTCGAGGCGCACCATCACGAGGTGGCGACCGCGGGCCAGAGCGAGATCGACATGCAGTACGCGCCGCTGCTGAAGATGGCCGATCAGTTCATGTGGTACAATTACCATCTGCAAGAACATCGCGCGCCGCCATGGAAAGAGCGTGACGTTCATGCCGAAGCCGATCTTCGAGGACAACGGCTCCGGCATGCACACGCACATCTCGCTCTGGAAGGGCGGCAAGCCGCTCTTTGCCGGTGA
The DNA here is from genome assembly GCA_963840865.1 of Vicinamibacterales bacterium. Lineage (GTDB taxonomy): Bacteria > Acidobacteriota > Vicinamibacteria > Vicinamibacterales > Vicinamibacteraceae > CAWJAP01. Next base: position 3,059 of record CAWJAP010000020.1, on the reverse strand, counting down.
CGGCTATGCGGGCTTGAGCGAGATGGGTCTCCACGCCGCCGGCGGACTGCTGAAGCACGCGCCCGCCATCCTGGCGTTCGCCGCCCCGACCAGCAATTCCTACCGGCGTCTGGTGCCCGGCTTCGAAGCGCCCGTCAATCTCGCCCTCTCCGCGCGCAATCGCTCGGCCGGCATCCGCATTCCGATGTACTCGAAGAGCCCGAAGGCGAAGCGGCTCGAGTTCCGCTGTCCCGATCCGAGCTGCAATGGCTACCTGGCGTGGTCGGCCATGCTGATGGCGATGATCGACGGCATCCAGAACCGCATCGACCCCGGCGAACCGCTCGATCGCGACATCTACGAGATGTCCAAGGAGGAACTGGCGCACACGCGCCAGACCCCAGGTTCACTCGACGAAGCGCTGCGGGCGCTCGAAGCGGATCACGCGTTCCTCACCAAGGACGAGGTGTTCACCGACGATTTGATCGAGACCTGGATCGACTACAAGCGCGAGAACGAGGTCGACCCGCTGCGCCTGCGGCCGCATCCGTACGAGTTCCAGCTCTATTACGACAACTGACGATGGCGACGGGCTATAGGCTACAGACTACAGGCGGCGGGCCTGAACGGCGTGAAGCCCTTGCTCTCCTGGGGAGGGCACGGCATCTGGAACTCCGGACGCCGGGCTTCACCGCCGGCGCAAGCCAAACCGACGGCCGCAGGCACGTCGCCCGCAGCCTGCGGCCCGTAGCCCGATCACAGACCGTGACCGAAGACCGAAGAATGAAGACCGTCATAAGGAGAACACCATGGCCATAGACGTCAAGCGCATCACCCTGTGGCGACGGGAGGTCTCGCACCAGCCGGGCGAGCTCGCGGCCACGCTGGGTCCGGCGGCGCAGGCTGGCGCCGACCTGCAAATCGTGATGGGCTACCGGTATCCCGACCGCTCGGGCCGAGGCGCGATCGAAGTGTTCCCGATCACCGGAAAAAAGGTGGTGGCTGCCGCGCAAGCGGCCGGCCTCGCGGCGGCGCCGATTCCGGCGCTGCTGGTGCAGGGCGACAACAAGCCAGGGCTCGGATCGGCCATGGCCGAGGCCATCGGCGGGGCAGGCATCAACATCGACTTTCTGGTCGCGCACGTCATCGGCCGCAAGTACCGTGCGGTATTCGGCTTCGAACGTGACGAGGATGCGAAGAAGGCCGCGGCGCTCATCAAGAAGGCGACGGCGTCGCGGAAGTGATCACTCCGTCGTCAGGAGGATGGCATGAGGGTCCGTAGCTCGGGGCTGGCCGCGGCGGTGGCGCTGTCGGTGACTGCATTATCCGCATCGCAGCCGTCGCCAGGCACGCCGACCGCGGCGTCTCCCGCGCCGCGGGCACAGACGCCGCAGCCCGAGACGCCGCCGCTTCGCCTCTACATTCACGCCGGGTTGAAGACCCACGCCGAGGGGCAGCACGACTATCCGCAGTTCCTGGCCGACTGGAGCAAGCTCCTGACCAACCGCGGCGCCATCGTCGACGGCGGGCTGCACTTCCCGTCGGCGCGCGAGCTGGCGGGTGTGGACGTGATGATCATCTACAAGGGGGATGCGGGATATCTGAGCATGGAGGATCGCGCCACCCTCGATGCCTACCTTCGCCGCGGCGGCGGGCTGGTCAGCTTCCACGACGCGCTGTGCGGGCCGGAGCCCGAGTACCTCTCGACGATCCTCGGCGGCGCGAAGAAGCACGGCGAGGTGAACTACACGCTGGAGGCGGAGGTCACGTATTGATTGTCGATCCCGCGCATCCCTCACCGCCGGGATGTCCGGGTTCACGATCAAGGACGAGGCGTTCTTCCTCATCACCTGGGCGAAGTCGCCCGAGATCAAGGTGCTGGCGTCGGCGCCGATGGCGGCCACCAAGAGCGCGGGCACGCACAAAGGCGAGGTCGTGCCGCAGATCTGGACCTACGAGCGAGCGTTGTTCCCGGGCCCTGGCAGCCAGCCGTATCGCGCGTTCGTCTGGATGCAGGGCCACAACTACGTGAACTTCTCCCATCCACAGATTCAGCCGATGCTGCTGCGAGGCATTGCATGGGCGGGCAAGCGGCCTGCCGACGCCTTGATGACGGAACGTCCACCGCGTCGTGCGCCAGCGGCGGTACAGGTGGGGGGTGAAGGCCCAGCGAGAGACTGAGCGGCCTCCCGCTCCCTCGCGATTCCGTTGTCCCGTGAATCCCGGCAATTCCTCGATCATGGCGCGATCGCGCGCGCGACATCCAGCCGCCAATCCCTGCTCCAGTCGTCGCGCGGTTCGGCGGCCGCGCGCGCGAACGTCCACAACCGGACGCGCTCCTCGTCCACCTCGAGCAGTTCGGCGACACGGCTGATCGTGCCTTGCGGGTCCAGGCGCAGTCGCGCCTCGCCGTTGAACAGGTGCTGCGTCGCGTCGTAAGCGGGATCGCCGACGAACGGTTTCGGATCGATGACGAGCCATGGCTCCCGGCGCGCGCTGAGGACATTGCCCGCGTGCAGATCGGTCGCGAGCAGCACGTGTCGCGGTGCGGTTGGCGGCAGTTCGCGGAACAGTTCGAGTCCGTGACGAACGAGGCCCGCGTCGGGCCAACCCTCCACTTGCGAGCGTGTCTCGTCACTCCAGTACTTCGTCATCGTGGAGAGAGGCCGGAAGACATGTGGCGGGACAGGCGCCTGCCACATGCGGCGGAGGAGGGCCGCGATGACGCGATCTTGCTCGCTCTCCACTTCCTCGCGCAGTGTTGTTCCGGGCTCGCACCGCTCGAGCAGCATCGCGCCCAGCGCCTCATCGGCCTCGACCAGGAGAGCGGTCGGGTTGCCGTTCCACACCCGGAGACCGTCGATCTCCTGCTCGGCCTCCATGTGCGGCATGCCGACCTTCAGCACTGCCCGCGTCCCGTCTTGACGCGACACCGGCGCCACCCACGCGGCGGTCGCCTCCCTGAATGGAACCCCGAGCGTAAGCCACCACCGATCTTCGAGTTCACGGAGCGTGGCTGGCAGCGCCTCGAGCCAGGCTGTGCGCTCGGTCGACCGACGGCACGCGTCGGCGAGTGTTGG